>NZ_AP029224.1:0-3173178 GCF_055395845.1 Limnohabitans sp. TEGF002
GATGCCTTGGCAAACGCGATTCGGCATGTGGATAAGCTCTTGATAAGCCTGATTTCCCTGCCATTTTTTCTCTCAACTGTCCACAAAAAATAAATACAACATGTCCGAGGGACTCACCCCAGAATTTCAGATGGATGCCGGTCAGGCTTTGTGGCAGGCTTGCGTGGACGAGCTGTCCCGCGAGCTGCCCGAGCAGCAGTTCAACACCTGGATCAAACCGCTCACTGCGCAGATCTCGGAAGACCAGCAACGCCTCACTTTGTTTGTCGCCAACCGCTTTAAGCTCGACTGGATTCGGGCCCAATATGCGGGTCGTTTGGCCGCGCTTCTTGAAAACCTTCAGGGTCATCCTGTTCAGATCGAGTTAGTGCTTACTCCTCGCGATGGTGGCGTCAGGCCTGTGCGCCAGTCCACGCCATCGTCCATGGAGAATGGCCCTGACCCGGTCGATCTGCCCGAAGAGCCCGCGACCAACACCTTCCGCAGCCGGCTCAACACCGCCCTGACTTTTGACAACCTGGTCGAGGGCACCGCCAACCGCATGGCGCGTGCTGCGGCCATGCACGTGTCCGGTTCGCCGGGGCACCTGTACAACCCCTTGTTCATCTATGGCGGCGTGGGTTTGGGCAAGACCCACCTGATGCATGCCATTGGCAACAAACTGCTGGCCGATCGCCCCGAAGCCAAAGTTTTGTACATCCACGCCGAACAGTTTGTGTCGGATGTGGTTAAGGCTTACCAGCGCAAGACTTTTGACGAGTTCAAGCACCACTACCACTCGCTCGATTTGCTGCTGATCGACGATGTGCAGTTCTTTGCCAACAAAGACCGTACGCAAGAAGAGTTCTTCAACGCCTTTGAGGCCTTGCTGGCCAAAAAGTCGCACATCGTCATGACCAGTGACACCTATCCCAAGGGCTTGGCCGACATCCACGAGCGCCTGGTCTCGCGCTTCGATTCGGGCCTCACGGTGGCCATGGAGCCGCCCGAGCTGGAAATGCGCGTGGCCATTTTGATCAACAAAGCCATCAGCGAAGGCAGCGAAATGCCCGAAGAGGTGGCATTTTTTGTGGCCAAGAACGTGCGCTCCAACGTGCGCGAGCTTGAAGGCGCGCTGCGCAAAATTTTGGCCTATTCGCGTTTCAACCAGAAGGAAATCTCCATCCAGCTGGCGCGCGACGCCCTGCGCGACCTCTTGTCCATCCAAAACCGTCAGATCAGCGTCGAAAACATCCAGAAAACGGTGGCCGACTACTACAAGATCAAGGTCGCAGACATGTACAGCAAAAAGCGCCCCGCCAGCATTGCTCGGCCGCGCCAGATTGCCATGTACTTGGCCAAGGAAATGACCCAAAAGAGCCTGCCCGAGATCGGTGAGCTGTTTGGCGGGCGCGACCACACCACGGTGCTGCACGCCGTACGCAAAATCAACGCCGAGCGTCAGCAAATGACCGAGTTGAACCAGCAGCTGCACGTGCTGGAACAAACCCTCAAGGGCTGATGTCTGGTTTTGGGCTCCAACCAAGTCACCGCCAATCCCCGGCAAAAGAATGCCCAATCGGGGGGTTTGGGCAAAAAAACAGCCGAAAAACGGCGAAAATGTACCCTGTTTGCATCCTTCAGCCCATCTTGGGCTGACGCCTGAAAAAACCATCAAAGGTAGACAAATGATCGTCCTGAAGGCCACCCAAGACAAATTGCTGTCGGTCCTGCAATCCGTGTCCGGCATTGTTGAGCGCCGCCACACCCTGCCCGTGTTGGCCAACGTGTTGATCCGCAAAACCGGCCACGCCGTGCAGCTGACCACCAGCGACCTCGAAATCCAGATCCGCACCACCGCCGAGATGGATGGCGACCCAGGCGACTTCACCACCACTGTGGGCGCACGCAAACTCATCGACATCCTGCGCACCATGCCTGCCGACCAGACCGTGAGCCTGGAATCCTCTCAAGCCAAGTTGATCTTGAAGGGCGGCAAGTCCAAGTTCACATTGCAGACTCTGCCCGCAGAAGACTTTCCATTGGTGCAAGAAGCCGCCACATTCGGCCCCGTGTTCAGCGTGCCGCAAAAGACCCTCAAGCAATTGCTCGGTCAGGTCTCGTTTGCCATGGCTGTGCACGACATCCGCTACTACCTCAACGGCATCTTGTTTGTGGCCGAAGGCAACCGCCTGAGCCTGGTGGCCACCGACGGTCACCGCTTGGCGTTTACTGCCGCCACGCTCGACGTGGAAGTGCCCACCAAACAAGAAGTCATCTTGCCGCGTAAGACCGTGCTGGAGCTGCAGCGTTTGCTGTCGGATGCCGATGGCGCGATCGAGATGCAATTCGCCAACAACCAGGCCAAGTTCAGCTTTGACGGCATGGAGTTCGTGACCAAGCTGGTCGAAGGCAAGTTCCCCGATTACAACCGCGTGATCCCCAAGGGCCACAGCAACAACCTGACTCTGGGCCGCCAAGCCCTGCTGTCTTGCTTGCAGCGCACCGCCATCTTGACCAGCGACAAGTTCAAAGGCGTGCGCCTGAACCTCGACCCCGGCAGCCTGCGCGTGGCATCCACCAACGCCGAGCAAGAAGAAGCCGTGGACGAACTCGACATCGACTACGGTGGCGACAGCATTGAGATCGGCTTCAACGTCACCTACATCATCGACGTGCTCAGCAACATGGGCCAAGACATGGTCCGCATTGATCTGGCCGATGCCAACAGCTCGGCGCTGATCACGATCCCCGAGAACGACAACTTCAAATACGTGGTGATGCCGATGCGCATTTAAGGCGAAAGCCCACAAGGCCAACCCCTATCGAAACCCGCGACCCTTCGCGGGTTTCGGCCATTCAAGCGACAGAGAAAATTGAACATGACCGACGAAATCAACCCCAGCGAAGAAGCCTTCACCACCGCGCAACCCAAGATCGACGCCAACCAAGCGGGCGCATCCGAAGGTTACGGCGAAGGCTCCATCCAGATTCTGGAAGGCCTGGAGGCCGTGCGCAAGCGCCCCGGCATGTACATCGGTGACACGTCCGATGGCACCGGTCTGCACCACTTGGTGTTCGAGGTGGTCGACAACTCGATTGACGAAGCGCTGGCGGGCCACTGCGACGACATCGTCGTCACCATCCATTCTGACAACTCGATCAGCGTCACCGACAACGGCCGCGGCATCCCCACCGGCGTGAAGATGGACGACAAGCACGAGCCCAAGCGCAGTGCGTCAGAGATCGCGTTGACCGAACTGCACGCGGGCGGCAAGTTCAACCAAAACAGCTACAAGGTCTCGGGCGGCCTGCACGGCGTGGGTGTGTCTTGCGTGAATGCTTTGAGCAAATGGTTGCGCCTGACGGTGCGCCGCGAAGGCAAAGTGCATCAGATCGACTTTGCCAAAGGCTTTGTGCAAAACCGTTTGCTCGAGACCGTGGACGGCGTGGAGATCTCGCCCATGCGCGTCACGGGTGCCACCGACAAGCGCGGCACCGAAGTGCACTTCCTGCCTGACGTCGAAATCTTCACGCAGAACACCGATTTCCATTACGAGATTTTGGCTAAGCGTTTGCGCGAGCTGTCCTTCTTGAACAACGGCGTACGCATTCGTCTGAAGGACGAGCGCAGCGGCAAAGAAGACGACTTCTCGGGCGCTGGTGGCGTCAAGGGTTTTGTTGACTTCATCAACGCCAACAAAAAAGTGCTGCACCCCAACGCTTTCCACGCCATGGGCGAGCGCCCTGCGGACAGCTACGGCGGCATTCCCGGCACCAGCATCGGTGTGGAAGTGGCCATGCAGTGGAACGACGGCTACAACGAGTCCGTGCTCTGCTTCACCAACAACATCCCGCAGCGTGACGGCGGCACCCACCTCACGGGCCTGCGTGCCGCGATGACCCGCGTGATCGCCAAGTACATCGAGAAAAACGAGATCGCCAAAAAGCAAAAAGTCGAAGTCAGCGGCGACGACATGCGCGAAGGCCTGTGCTGTGTGTTGAGCGTCAAAGTGCCTGAGCCCAAGTTCTCCAGCCAGACCAAAGACAAGCTGGTGTCGAGCGAAGTGCGCGCCCCGGTCGAAGACATCGTGGCCAAAGCCCTGACCGACTTTTTGGAAGAGCGCCCCAACGACGCCAAGATCATCTGCGGCAAGATCGTTGAAGCCGCCCGCGCCCGCGAAGCCGCCCGCAAAGCCCGCGAAATGACGCGCCGCAAAGGCGTGCTCGACGGCATGGGCCTGCCCGGCAAATTGGCCGACTGCCAAGAAAAAGACCCGGCCCTGTGCGAAATCTACATCGTCGAGGGCGACTCCGCCGGCGGCTCGGCCAAGCAAGGCCGCGACCGTAAATTCCAGGCCATCTTGCCCCTGCGCGGCAAGATCCTGAACGTCGAAAAAGCCCGCTACGAAAAACTGCTCACCAGCAACGAAATCGTCACGCTCATCACCGCCTTGGGCACCGGCATTGGCAAGGCCAGCGCCGAGTCTGGCAAGAGCGGCACCGACGACTTCAACGTCGACAAACTGCGCTACCACCGCATCATCATCATGACCGACGCCGACGTGGACGGCGCGCACATCCGCACACTGTTGCTCACCTTCTTCTACCGCCAAATGCCCGACCTCGTCGAGCGCGGCCACATCTACATTGCCCAGCCACCGCTCTACAAAGTCAAAGCAGGCAAAGAAGAGCTGTACCTCAAAGACGGCCCGGCACTCGACGGCTTCTTGCTGCGCATCGCGCTCAAAGACGCCAGCATCAGCACCGGCGGCGCTGCGCCCCAAGTGCTCACGGGCGAAACGCTCGAAGCCCTGGCCCGCAAGCACCAAGTGGCCGAACACGTCATTGCCCGCCTGTCCAACTTCATGGACGCCGAAGCCCTGCGCGCCATGGCCGACGGCGTGTCGCTGAACCTGGACACGCTGGAGCAAGCCGCCGAATGCGCCCCCGCGCTGCAAGCCAAGCTGCGCGAACTCAACACCACCGGCATCCCTGCCGAAGTGGCTGCCGAGTTTGACGTGCGCACCGACAAACCGATCCTGCGCATCAGCCGCCGCCACCACGGCAACATCAAGAGCAGCATCATCACGCAAGACTTTGTGCACGGTGCCGATTACGGCGCATTGGCCGAAGCGGCCGAGACCTTCCGTGGTTTGCTGAGCGAAGGCGCCAAAGCCATTCGCGGTGAGGGCGAGCGCCAGAAAGAAGAAAAAGTGGGCGACTTCCGCCAAGCCATGCATTGGCTCATCAGCGAAGCCGAACGCACCACCAGCCGCCAGCGCTACAAGGGTCTGGGCGAGATGAACCCCGCCCAGCTGTGGGAAACCACCATGGACCCCACCGTGCGCCGCCTGCTGCGCGTGCAGATCGACGACGCCATCGAAGCCGACCGCGTGTTCACCATGCTCATGGGCGACGAGGTCGAGCCACGCCGCCACTTCATTGAGAGCAACGCGCTGCGGGCGGGGAACATCGATATTTGATGGGTCAGCACGTTTGTTGAAAATCATCCGCAGCAAAGAGTTCACTGCCGACCGTGCTTGGGGTGCATTGGATGTGGCCAACATGAATGGCACAACCACACGTCTCCATTGGACGAACAAGCCTTACAAGTGGCACGTCAACGATGGAGATGAAGTCTTTGCAGTGCTCGACGGGCATGTTGACATGCATTACCGCCTAGATGGCATAGAGCATGTTGTCGCTTTAGGTGTCGGCGATGTGTTTTTTGCAGGCGTGGGTTGTGAACATGTGGCACACCCTCGAGGCGAGGCGAGAATTTTGGTGGTGGAAAAAGAGGGCAGCGTTTAGTACGTTATCCCTTATTTCGATGGCCAAGATGGCGTGAGTCTTGATCAGGTGGTGATAAACCCTCCACCGCCATTAGCCCACGCAACCCCACCCCATAACTTTTAAACCCCTGCTCAGCCCAGCGCGCGCTGCTGTCAATGTTGTCGTGCTGGTGGCCGTGCACCGTCATGCGCACGCCCATGCGGCGGGCCAGTTCGTCCAGCTCATGGAATCCGTGTTCGTGGTAGCCGGGGGCTTCGTGGGTGATGAGGATGTCGGCTTGCAGCACGGCCAATTGTTCGACTTCGTCGGGGTAGATGCTAGACCAGTGCTTGAGGTGCACGCCGCCTTGCCAGCGGTCTTGGCGCGGCGTGATGCGGACGTGTTCTTCGCGGTTGCGAAACTTGGGCGCTTGCTGGTCTTTGGGGTACCACACCGCCCCGCGAAACACGCCGCCCAGCCCGGCGATGCGGGTGCCGCATGGCAGCGTGACCACACGGCCATGGATGTTGCGCTCGGCCAGTTCGCTGTGCCATATGTGGGCAAAGTTGTCCGCGTGGTCGGTGTCGTGGTTGCCGTGGATGTACCAGACCCGCTCCCAAATGGCTTCCAGCTAGATGTGCAGCGGGCGAGCGGGCTCCAAGTCGCCCAGCAAGATGACGGCGCGGGCGTCGGTTTGCAGGGCGGCATCGATGATGTGCAGCCACTGGCCGTGGGGGTCGCCGCAAAAGAGGATGGGGCCGGGGTGCATGGGCGTGAGCGAATGAAGTTTCTTTCGCATTGTGCAGGTCTTTGGGGCGCTGCTGGCAGGGCCTTCGGATAAGCTTGAAACGTTCCCCCGAATGCCTGCTGCTGCCCCATCCATGTCCTCCATCGCCATCATCGACTTCGAAACCACCGGGATATCTCCCAACATGGGCGACCGCGCCACCGAGGTGGCCATCGTCATGCTCGAAGGCGGGCAGGTGGTGGACCGCTACCAAAGCCTGATGAACGCCGGGGTGCGGGTGAACAGTTTCATCACCCAGCTCACGGGCATCACCAACGAGATGGTGCAGGCCGCGCCCCCGGCCGAGCAGGTGATGCGCGAGGCGGCGCGCTTTGTGGCGGGCAGGCCCATGGTGGCGCACAACGCGGCCTTTGACAAAAAGTTCTGGCAGGCCGAGCTGGCCCGCTGCGGGCAAGACGGTGCGCACCCCTTTGCCTGCACTTTGCTGCTGTCGCGCCGCCTGTACCCGCAAGCGCCCAACCACAAGCTGGGCACACTGGCGGCCATGCACCATTTGCCAAGTTCAGGCCGCGCCCACCGGGCATTGGCCGATGCCGAGATGGCCGCCCATTTGTTGGCGCAAATGCAGCACGATCTGAAAACCCGCTACGGCTGTACCCAGGCCGACCACGCTTTGCTCATGGGCCTGCAGCGCACCAGCCGGCACATGGTGGGGCAGTATTTGAAGCAGCGTGCGCAGGGCTGAAAGCCCTTCACCCCAAACCCAGCGGCAACGCCGTTTTGTATCGCACCTGTTTGAGCGCAAAACTGGAGCGAATTTTCTCGACCCCCGGAATCGGTGAGAGCTGCTCCAAGATGAAGCGTTCCAGCGCCGCCATGTCGCGCACGGCCACGCGCAGCAAATAGTCGCTGTCGCCGGTCATCAAATAGCACTCCATCACTTCGTCGTGCCGGGCGATGTGCGCTTCAAAGTCGGCCAAGGTGGCTTTGCTTTGGGTCTTGAGGCTGATGGAGATGAACACCGTCAGGCCCAGCCCCAGCGCCGCCGCACTGGCCAGCGCCACATAGCGCTGAATCACGCCGTTGCTCTCGAGTGCCTTGACGCGGGCCAGGCACGGCGAGGGCGACAGGCCGATGCGTTTGGCCAGCGTCACGTTGGACAGCGAGCCGTCGCGCTGCAGCTCGTCCAGTATCTTCAAATCGACGTTGTCCAGAATCATGTGCTGAATTCCTTTTTATTTCGGCATATTGTGCTTTAAATCGTGGCTCAGGAGGCGTAAATACGCAGCACATGCGCCGCCTGCCTCTGTAGAGTCAACAGCATGAATGCTCCTTACGAACCCCTCTTGCACGCGCTGTCACACGCCCACGACATCGACCCCGAAGAAACCGCCGAGTGGCGCGAGGCTTTGCTGTCGCTGATCGGCTCGCAGGGCCCAGAGCGTGCGCGCCAGATTCTGGACGAGCTGGCCACCGTGGCGCGCCAGCAGCGCACGGGCTGGCAGCCCGAGCTGAACACGCCTTACATGAACACCATCGCGGTGGATGACCAGCCGGTGTTCCCCGGTGACTTGGCCACCGAAGAGCGGCTGGTGGCCATCATGCGTTGGAACGCGCTGGCCATGGTGGTGCGCGCCAACCAGGCCTATGGCGAGTTGGGCGGGCACATCGCCAGTTACGCCAGCGTGGCCGATTTGTTCGAGACCGGTTTTCACCACTTCTTTCATGCGCGCACCGAACAACACAAAGGCGACTTGGTGTTCTTTCAGCCGCACAGCGCACCGGGTGTTTACGCCCGCGCTTTTCTGGAAGGCCGCTTGTCTGAAGCCGACTTGCTGCATTACCGCCAAGAGATCACCGCGCCCGACAGCGGCGCGCGCGGTTTGTCGAGCTACCCGCACCCTTGGCTGATGCCTGATTTTTGGCAGTTCCCCACGGGCTCGATGGGCTTGGGGCCGATCAGCTCGATTTACCACGCGCGCTTCATGCGCTACCTGACGCACCGCCAGCTGCAAGACTGCAGCGCCCGCAAGGTTTGGGGCGTGTTTGGCGACGGCGAGATGGACGAGCCCGAGAGCATGAGCGCGCTCACACTGGCCGCCCGCGAAAAACTCGACAACCTGGTGTGGGTGGTCAACTGCAATTTGCAGCGATTGGATGGCCCGGTGCGCGGCAATGGCCGCATCATCGACGAGCTGGAAAAGCTGTTTGCGGGTGCGGGCTGGAACGTGATCAAGCTGGTGTGGGGCAGCGACTGGGACGGCCTGCTGGCACGCGACACCTCGGGCGCTTTGCTGCGCGCCTTTGCCAACACGGTCGATGGGCAGATGCAAACCTTTGCCGCCAAAGACGGGCGCTACAACCGCGACAACTTCTTTGGCCAAAACGAAGAACTGGCGAGGCTGGTGCAGGGGATGACCGATGAGCAGATCGACCAACTCAAGCGCGGCGGCCACGACATTGTGAAAATCCACGCGGCCTATGCCGCTGCTGCGGCGCACCGTGGCCAGCCCACCGTGATCTTGGCGCACACCAAAAAAGGCTTTGGCATGGGCAGCGCAGGCCAAGGCAAGATGACCACGCACAGCCAAAAGAAGTTCGACGAGCAAGACCTGATCGAGTACCGCAACCGCTTTGACCTGCCGCTGAGCGACGAGCAGGCCAAGGGCTTGGCGTTTTACAAACCCGCAGATGACAGCGCCGAGATGCGCTACCTGCGTGATCACCGTGCCCAATTGGGCGGCAGCTTGCCCAAGCGCGAGACGACCTGCGACCGCTTGCCCGTGCCTGCGCTCACCAGCTACGGGCAGTTTGCGCTGCAGGCCGATGGCAAGGAGATGAGCACCACCATGGCCTTTGTGCGCATGCTGGGCAACTTGCTCAAAGACAGCACCTTGGGCCCGCGCATCGTGCCCATCGTGGCCGACGAGGCGCGCACCTTCGGCATGGCCAACCTGTTCAAGCAGGTGGGCATTTACAGCAGCGTGGGTCAGCGCTACGCGCCCGAAGACATTGGCTCGGTGCTGAGCTACCGCGAAGCCACCGACGGCCAGATTCTGGAAGAAGGCATCAGCGAAGCGGGTGCGATCGCCAGCTGGACGGCAGCCGCCACCAGCTACAGCGTGCACGGCCTGGCCATGTTGCCCTTCTACATTTATTACTCGATGTTCGGTTTTCAGCGCGTGGGCGACGCCATCTGGGCCGCGGCCGACCAACGCGCCCGGGGCTTTTTGCTCGGCGCCACCTCAGGCCGCACCACCTTGGGGGGCGAGGGCCTGCAGCACCAGGACGGCAGCAGCCATTTGGTGGCGGCCACCATCCCCAATTGCAAGGCCTACGACCCGGCCTTTGCGGGCGAATTGGCCGTGATTTTGGACGCGGGCATGCGCGAGATGGTCGAGCAGCAGGCCGATGTGTTTTATTACGTCACCTTGATGAACGAGAACTACGCCCAGCCGGATTTGCCTGCGGGCGTGGATGCCGATGTGTTGCGCGGAGGGTATCGATTTGGTGTGTATGGGCCGAGCGATGCGGCCCAGCGCGTGACCTTGCTCGGCTCCGGCGCGATCCTGACCGAAGTGGTTAAAGCCGCGCAGCAACTGGCGGCGCAAGGCGTGGGCGTGGAAGTGCTGAGCATCACCAGCTGGAGCGAATTGGCGCGCGATGGCATGGCGCAAGAAGCCGGTGGCGCTCTTGGCGCTGGTCATCTGGCGCAATTGCTGAACGGCACCCAAGGCCCGGTGATCGCCGCCACCGACTATGTGCGCGCCGTGCCCGAGAGCGTGCGTGCCTTCGTGCCCGAAGGCCGCCGCTATCGCACGCTGGGCACCGACGGCTTTGGCCGCAGCGACACGCGGGCCGCACTGCGTCGCTTCTTTGCGGTGGACGCGGACAGCATCGCGCAGGCGGCGCTGCAATCGCTGGGGCGTTGAGGTGTGAAGCTGAGCGTTTGCAGGGGCTTCAGCCCTGCACCACGCTGAAATAAGCTTCGCGGGTTTCGGGACTGGCGGCGTCGAGCGCTTGCTCGTAATGCGTTTGGTGCTGCGCCACCATGCGTGCCGAAGCGATGGTTTTGGAGCGGCAAAACCAGTGGCAGCTGTGCTGCATCAAAAACATCTCGCCCATCATGCGAAAGGCCCGTGCCTTGGGTGCGAGGCCTTGCAGGTTGTTCACGGTGCGCTCGATGCCTTGTGCGTGCACTTCCAGCATGCGGCGCATGTCAAAGGTGGTTTTGGGCGAAAGCTGGTCGACGAAGGGCAGAGACACCTTGAAAGCCCGGGTCATGGGTGCAGGCAGTTTGGCGAATTCCTGCGCCAGGCGCTGAAATTCGCTGGCCAGTTGTTGCTCGGCGGCCTCTTGCAGCTGCAGGATTTGTTGCTGGCGCTCGGCATCGCCCTCGCCCAGCGCCCGCATATAGGCCCCGGTGAGCTGTTCTATGTGCTTTTCGATTTGATAGGGCCGCAATTGCTCAGCCAGCAAGGCGGTGCGTTTGCGCTGGCCTTGGGTGTTGAGCCAGTGGATGCCCGTGGCCAATAAAAACAGAAGACTGAGAAATTCCATAGAGCGCGGAGATTGGGGCCGGATCGGCGTTGCGCCAAGTGTAGTGAGTCGGACTGGCGCAATGGGCAAAGGCCTTGCGCCGGCCATGGCACAGGGGCAGGGCGAGACGTTCCGGATAGTTGTTCACACCAATCGCCCAATTGGAGAGCGGACTCTAAAGTGCGGGTTTTCCCTTGCTATGGGCGCTTCATGCTGTTCAAATTGCTGCATTGCAACAAAAACCCCTTTCAAGGAACTCCAAATGAACTTCAACGCTGAACAATTCACTGCCACCCAACAAGCCAACATGAACGTGGCCGCTGGCCTGTCGCAAACCGTTTTCGCCGGTTTCGAGCGCTTGGTCGAGCTGAACATGGCCGCTGGCAAAGCCGCTGTGGGCGAGTCTTTCGCCAACATGCAAGCCCTGATGGGCGCCAAGTCGCCTCAAGACCTGATGGCCGTGCAAGCCGCTTTGGTGCAGCCCGCCTTCGAAAAGTCGGTGTCTTATGGCCGTCACTTGGCTGACATCGCCAACAGCACCGGTGCCGAGTTCACCAAAGCCGTCGAAAGCAAAATGGCCGAGTCCGAAAAAGCGGTCAAAAGCTTGGTCGAAAACAGCCTGAAAAACGCACCTGCTGGCTCTGACGCCGCTGTGGCCGTGTTCAAAACCGCTTACGAAGCCAGCCAGACTGCTGCTGAAACCCTGAAAAAAGTGGCCAAGCAAGCTGCTGACACTGCCGAGTCGAACATCAAAGCTGCAACAGCCCAAGCCGAAGCTTCGGTCAAGGCCGCCATGTCCAAGGCCAAAGCCAAGGCCTGAGCTTCTGCTCAATAAGCGGGTGCTTGCCGCCCGCTTCCTACAATCAGGGTGTCTTCGGACACCCTTTTTGTTTTGGACGCCCCCATGCACTCTGCGCTTGCACAGCCTTCAGCCCCCGTTTTGCACATCGAAGGCGGTGTGGCCACCATCACCCTGAACCGACCCGCCCAGCGCAACCGCCTGGAAAACGGCGACCTCAAGGCTTTGTTGGCCCATTTTGATGCCGTCAACCGCGACCCCGCGGTGCGGGTTCTGGTGTTGACGGCCAACACGATGGGCCAGCCCAAGCCGGTGTTTTGTGCCGGTTACGACATTGGCGGCTTTGACGAACCCGGGCACGGTTCGTCGTTCTTTGAAGAAATCCCCGATGCGCTGGCCGCGCTGCGCCCGGTGACGATTTGCGCGCTCAACGGCAGCGTGTATGGCGGGGCGACCGATGTGGTGCTGGCCTGTGATTTGCGTATCGGGTTGCAAGGCATCGAGTGGCGCATGCCCGCCACGGCGCTGGGTTTGCACTATTACCCCAGCGGTTTGCAGCGTTACGTGAGCCGTTTTGGTTTGGCCGGTGCCAAGCGCGCGTTTTTGACGGCGCGGCCTTTTTCTGCCGAACAGCTCAATGCGATGGGCTTGTTTGAGGCTTTGGTGACGGCCGAAGAATGGGATGCGACCTTGCTGGCGCTGGTACAAGACATCTTGGCTTTGGCCCCGCTGGCGGTGCAAGAGACCAAAAAGTCGCTGCGCGAGATCGAAACCGGGCAAGCCGATGTGGCCCTTTTGCGTGAGCGGGAGCACAAGACCAGCCTCAGCGCCGACTTTGCCGAAGGGCGCGCTGCGTTTGCCGAGCGGCGCAAGCCAGTTTTTGTGGGTCGGTGAGCCGGGTCTATCAAGAATCGGCGGTTCGAGCCGATACTTGTCTGTCATGCAATCAATTTCAATTTCTGCACGCGCATTGAAGGCGGGCCACTGGGTGGTCATCGCTTGCGGCTGGCTGGCTTTGGCTGGGCCTGCGCACGCCGGGCAATACCAGTTGTTGGCAGGTCAGCCCAATTCGGTGGTGGTGGCCGCGCGTGTGCAAAACGCCGAGCAGGTGTGCAACCTCGAAATCACCGTTCAGGGCCAAGCCGTGATCGAGCGCGAGGTGCAAGCGCCCTACTTTGAGGCACGCATCGACATCACGCCGCAAGACTTGGAGTCGGTGGCGGTGACTTGGCGCGGCAAGTTCAAGCGCGTCAACGATGTGGCGGTCAACGCCTGCCCCACCCAGGGCCGCACCCAGTTCGTGGTGGTGGAGGACAACGCCGCCTTGCGCGCTGTCTGGCGCAACACCTTCTTGGCCATGGAGCCCGCCAAGGCAGAGTGTGTGCGCACGGCCTTGCAGCTCGACCGCGTCCGATACGAGTGGTTTGACATGGCGGCCAAGGAAGTGAGCGCGGAGGATCGCAAAATCCAGCGGGCCATGAGCCGCTGCGATGACTTCTTGGCGCAGAAAAAAGCCTGGGGCGAGCAAAATCCCAAGGGTTTTGCATGCACCTTGTCTGGTGGACTGAAAACCCGTTGTGAGGGTTTCTTCACCGCCACCGACAAGGGCAAGGTGGTGCCTATCACGGCAGAGGCCGCGATTCGCCGTCAGCTCGATCAACAGCCTTGGGGCACGGGGGTGCGCGAAACATCCGGGGCCAAGGCTGCACGCCAAAAACAGGAAGAGGCCCGCCAGGCCAAAATGTTGGCCGAAGAGGCGGCCAAGATCAAAGCCGAAGAAGAGGCACGCCTGCGCGAAGAACAAATGGTGAAAGAGGCCTTGGCCGCTCAGGCCCGTGAGCGCAAGGAAAAGGCCGAGGCCGACCGCGCCAGACGCCTGCAGGAAATTGAGCGCAAAGAACAAGAACGTTTGGAAAAACGCAGCTGGTTGCTCAAGCAACTGGAAAAGCTCAAGAGCGATCCCAAAGCCGATGCCAAATCAGAAGACGGTAAAGCCAAAGACGATAAGGCTGCAGGCGACAAGCCCAAAGAGGACAAGGCCGAACAAGCCAAGCCAGATGTGACCGCCCCCAAAGAGCCATCTGCTGAAGCCCCCAAGACCAAATAAGCCCACTCTCTATAAAGCAGGAGCGAGCGCCCGCTCGCGAATGACCGCTGCGGCCACGAAACGCATCCGGCCGCAGGGGCAGCCTCCCACAGGGAATCGAGTGAACAGGCCGCTAGATCTGGGCCGACTTGCCGCGCCCTGCAGACCAAGCGGTGCCCATCGAGGCGGCCATCACCATGGCAATGGCCAGGCCTTGCAGCACGGTCAGGCGTTCGGACAGCACCAGCCATCCCGCCAGCGCACCCACAGCCGGCTCCAGGCTGAGCAAGATGCTGAAGGTGTTTTTGGGCAAGTGGTTGAGGGAAAACATCTCAAGCGCATAGGGGATGGCGCTTGAAAGCAAGGCCACTGCCAGCCCCGCGACCAGCCAGCGGGGGTCCAGCAAAGCGGTGCCCGCATGAAAAATGCCGACCGGAGCCACCACCAAGGCGGCCGCCAGCATGCCCATGGGCGTGGCCATGGCCCCATAACGCAGCGCCACGCGCTGGCCAAAGACGATGTACAAGGCCCAGCAAATGCCCGCCGTGAAGGCGAACAGCATGCCCGCCGGGTCCAGCGTGGTGGCGGCATCCGCTCCGGGCAGGGGCAGCAAAAGCGCCAGGCCCGCAATGGCCAGCGCGACCCAAAGCCAGTCGCTGGCTTTTCTGGAGGTCCACACCGCCACCGCCAACGGGCCGGTGAACTCGATGGCAATCGCCACGCCAAAGGGGATGGTCTTGATTGAGCTGTAGAACAGCAGGTTCATCACGCCCAGCGTGACGCCATACAGGCCCAGCGGCAGCGCGTCGGCCCAGACCCACTTCCGTCGCCAGGGGCGAAACACGGCCATCAGCATCAGCATGGCAAACACCAGGCGGTAAGTGGTGGTGCCTTCGGCACCCAGCGCCGGGAACAGGCTTTTGGCGAACGAGGTGCCCACCGCCAAGGACACCAGGCTGCCCAACAAGGCCAGCATGGCCCACAAACGCAAATTCAAAGGTGGCCTCTCGTGGATAAGTGGCCATGGCGGCATGGCGTGGCGGTCATTTGGGGTGCGCCCAAAGGGGCAAGAACAAGGCTGTGGGCAGGGTGAACGGTGCCAAAAAAGGCTTTTAGGGGCGATCATAGCGCCGCATACAATGGCGGCTTCGTTCGCGGGCCACTGGTTGGGCTCCGATAAATTTCGAGTTTGCTTTTTTGTGGAGCTTCCATGTTCATTTCTTCCGCTTTTGCCCAAACTGCTCCTGCCGCTGCTGCCGGAGGTGACATGCAGTCCACCTTGATGAGCATGCTGCCTTTGCTGCTGATGTTTGTGGTCCTGTATTTCGTCATGATCCGCCCCCAGATGAAGAAGCAAAAAGAGCACCGCGCCATGATTGACGCACTGGCCAAAGGCGACGAGGTGGTCACTGCAGGTGGTTTGTTGGGCAAAGTCAGCAAGATCGGCGACGCCTACATTGGTGTGGAGCTGGCCACGGGCGTGGAAGTGCAATTGCAGCGCAGCGCTGTGGTGCAAGTTCTGCCCAAAGGCACCCTGAAGTAATTCACACGCGCTTTCTTCATGGGGCGCGGCATTGGCCAGCCCCGTTTTTTATCCTGCACGCGAGTCACTATGAACCGTTACCCGGTCTGGAAATACGCGATCCTGGTGATCGCCATGTTGCTGGGTGTGGTCTACACCCTGCCCAACTTTTATGGTGAGGCGCCTGCCGTGCAGGTGTCTTCGGCCAAGGCCACCATCAAGGTGGACACCTCGACCTTGCAAAAGGTCGAGGATGCGCTGAAGACCGCGGCCATCACGCCCCAAACCGTGGCGTTGGACGGGACCTCGATCCGAGCCCGTTTCCAGAGCACTGACGAGCAGCTGAAGGCCAAGGATGCCATTCAAAAAGCGCTGATTGTCGACGCGGCTGACCCGCAGTTTGTGGTCGCACTGAACCTGGTGTCCCGTTCCCCGGCTTGGCTGACGGCCCTGCACGCCTCACCCATGTACCTCGGCTTGGACTTGCGCGGTGGCGTGCACTTCATGCTGCAGGTGGACATGCAAGCGGCGTTGACGCAAAAAGTGGAATCCATCACGGGTGACCTGCGCAGCTTGCTGCGCGAAAAAGACGTGCGCCATGGCGGTATCAGCCGCAATGGCCAAAGCATTGAAATCCGCTTGCGTGATGCGCAGCAACTCGAAGCCGCCAAGCGCGTGTTGGCCGATCAGTTTGCCGACCTGCAAGCGCAAGAAGTGGCCGATGGCAGCGAGTTCCGCCTGACCGCCAGCATCAAGCCCGAAGCCGCCCGCAAAGTGCAAGAGCAGGCTTTGAAGCAAAACATCACCACACTGCACAACCGAATCAACGAACTGGGCGTGGCCGAGCCGGTGATCCAGCAGCAGGGTCTGGATCGCATCGTGGTGCAGTTGCCCGGCGTGCAGGACACGGCCAAAGCCAAAGACATTTTGGGCCGCACCGCCACCCTGGAGGTGCGCATGGTGGACGAAAGCACAGAAGCGCGTGCGGCTGAACAAGCCGGTGGCATCGTGCCCTTTGGCGCTGAACGCTACATGGAGCGCGACGGCCGCCCCTTGATCGTCAAGAAGCAAGTGGTGCTCACGGGTGACAACCTGACCGATGCCCAGCCGGGCTTTGATGGCCAGACGCAGGAGCCCGTGGTCAACCTGACACTGGACGCCAAGGGCGCCCGCATCTTCAAGGATGTGACGCGCGACAACGTGGGCAAGCGCATGGCCATCATCTTGTTCGAAAAGGGCAAGGGCGAAGTGGTGACAGCTCCCGTGATTCGCGCCGAGATTGGCGGCGGTCGCGTGCAGATTTCGGGCCGCATGACCACGGCCGAAGCCAACGACACCGCGCTCTTGCTGCGCGCTGGTTCGTTGGCCGCGCCGATGGAAATCATCGAAGAGCGCACCATTGGCCCGAGCTTGGGTGCTGAGAACATTGCCAAAGGCTTCAACAGCGTGACCTGGGGTTTCCTGGTGATCGTGGCCTTCATGGTCATTTACTACGCCATGTTCGGTTTGTTCTCAGGCATCGCGCTGGGTGTGAACCTCTTGTTCCTGGTGGCCATTTTGTCCATGCTGCAAGCAACCCTGACGCTGCCAGGTATGGCCGCGATGGCGTTGGCTTTGGGCATGGCGATCGACTCGAACGTGTTGATCAATGAGCGCGTGCGTGAAGAGCTGCGCAACGGCGTCAGCCCGCAAGCGGCCATTCACGCGGGCTATGACCGCGCCTGGGCGACGATTTTTGACTCCAACATCACGACGCTGATCGCGGGCGTGGCCTTGCTGGCTTTTGGCTCCGGCCCGGTGCGCGGCTTTGCGGTGGTGCACTGCATCGGCATTTTGACGAGCATGTTCTCGGCCGTGTTCTTCTCGCGTGGCCTGGTCAACCTCTGGTATGGCGGCAAGAAGAAACTCAAATCGGTGTCGATCGGTACCGTCTGGCGGCCTGAGGCTGGCACTGCGGTGAAAGCCGACTAAGGGGAAAAGACCATGGAATTGTTCAAAATCAGAAAAGACATCCCCTTCATGCGCCATGCATTGGTGCTCAACGGGGTGTCCTTCGTGACCTTTGCTCTGGCGGTATTTTTCCTGTTCAGCCGCGGTCTGCACCTGTCGGTGGAGTTCACGGGTGGCACCTTGATGGAAGTGAGCTACAGCCAGCCCGCCGACCTGCAAAAAGTGCGCGGCACGGTGGGCACGCTGGGCTTTTCTGAAGTGCAGGTGCAAAACTTCGGTTCTGCACGCGATGTGATGATTCGCCTGCCCGCCCAGAAAGGCGTGAGCTCGGCCCAGCAAAGCGAGAAAGTCTTGTCGGCCCTCAAAGCCAATGACCCTGATGTGACCCTGCGCCGCACCGAGTTCGTCGGCCCACAAGTGGGCGACGAGTTGGCCGAAGACGGCCTCAAGGCTTTGGCCTTCGTGGTGATCGGCATCATGATTTATCTGGCGATCCGCTTCGAGTGGAAGTTCGCCGTTTCGGCCATCATCGCCAACTTGCACGACGTGGTGATCATTCTGGGCTTTTTTGCCTTCTTCCAGTGGGAGTTTTCGCTGGCGGTGCTGGCGGCGGTGCTGGCGGTGCTGGGTTATTCGGTCAACGAATCGGTGGTGATTTTTGACCGGATTCGCGAGAACTTCCGCCGCTATCGCAAGATGAACACGGTCGAAGTGATTGACAACGCGATCACGTCCACCATCAGCCGCACCATCATCACCCACGGCTCGACCCAGATCATGGTGTTGTCCATGTTGCTGTTCGGTGGCGAGACGCTGCACTACTTCGCCATGGCGCTGACCATCGGCATTTGCTTTGGCATTTACTCGTCGGTGTTCGTGGCGGCGGCCATTGCCATGTGGCTGGGCATCCAGCGCGAAGACCTGATCAAGCCGATCAAGAAAGACAACGACCCGAACGACGAAAACTCGGGCGCGGTGGTCTGACCGACCTTGACCAGAAAAAAGGGCCACTTGTGGCCCTTTTTTGCTTTCAAGTGCTTCGTGGGAGGCCGCCCCTGCGGCCGAAGGGGGGTAACCCATCGCGAGCTAAGCAGATCCGATCCTTTGAAACAACCCACCCGGCAAGCGACCCACTTGCCCCATCAGCTCCAGTTCCAGCAGTCCGGCTTGCAGTTGCGCGGTGGGCCAACCGCAGCGCGCCTGAAGGGCGTCCAGGCTCACCGGGTCGTGCCCCATGGCGCGCAGCAAGACGTCTTCGGGTTTGCGGCTGCTGGCCGGGTCATCGTCGGTGGTCGTGCTTTTCAGCGCCAGGTTGCCTTGGGTCTGCTCCACGGGCAGTTTCAACTCTTCCAGCACGTCCTGTGCTGACTCCACCAGTTTGGCCCCTTGTTTGATCAGCAAGTGGCAGCCCTTGGCTTGGGCCGAGTGGATCGAGCCGGGGATGGCCATCACGTCGCGGCCTTGTTCCAGCGCTTGTTTGGCGGTGATGAGCGAGCCCGATTGCAAGGCGGCTTCGACCACCAGCGTGGCTTGAGACAAGCCCGAAATCAGCCGGTTGCGCCGTGGGAAATTGGGGGCCAGCGGCGGCGTGCCCAGTGGGTATTCGCTCAGAATCAGGCCGCGCAGGGCAATCTGGTGCGCCAGCGCTCGGTGTGACTTGGGGTAGACCCGGTCCAAGCCAGTGCCCACCACCGCGATGGTGCTCAAGCGGCCAGTCGCTGCACCCAGCAAAGCGCCTTCATGCGCTGCACCGTCGATGCCCAGCGCCAAGCCTGACACGATGGTCAGGCCACTCGCGGCCAGGTTGTGCGCAAAATCGCGGGCGTTGGCAGCCCCTTGGGGCGTGGGGTTGCGGCTGCCGACCATGGCCAGCGCTTGTTCGGCCTTCAGCGCCTGCAGCTGTGCGGTCTGGCCCAAGGCATACAGCATCAGGGGTGGGTCTGGGATGTCGAGCAAGGAGGCGGGGTAGTCGGCGTCACCCAAAGTGATCACCGCACGGCCCATGTCTGTTGTCGTGTCGGTTTGCAGCCATTGCCAGGTGTCGTCGTTCAGACTGGCCCAGCCATCGGGCGCTTGCCCCAGCGCTTGGGCTTGCTGCGCCGAGACGATCTGGCGCAAGGCAGATTCTGTTTGCCTAAATATGGCCTCTGGCTGCCCAAATGCCGCGAGCAGGCGTCGGGCTGTTTCGGGCCCTACGCCCGGCGTGAGCAGCAGCCGCAACCACGAACCCAGTTCTTCTGGGGTGTTGACCATTGTTGTCTCCCTGTGCAGCCTGCAGGCTGTCTGTGGAGGCATTGTGGTTCAAACCTCGCGCCTCGGCAAATGACGCGAGACCGTGTCAGTGCCCTTGGGTTGCTCTTTTGCGGGCCAGCCAAGCGAAGGCCATGTGGTTGACCACGGCGATGCTCCAGCACATCCATCCGGTCCAGAGGGAGTGGCTGGGGTAGTGGGCACCACGCAAGGTTTGCACCGCGCCCAGCAAGACGCCCAGGGCGAGGACGCCGATCAGCAACCGAAGACCTTGGCGTCTTTGATCAGAGACGCCAGAGGACAGCCAAGGCAGACACAGTGCCAAAAACGCCAAAGCCGAGGAGGCATGACCGCCGGGAAAGCAATGCCCAGATCCGCCATCGCGCAGGCTCCAGTTCCAATGTGAAACATAGGTGCCCACACCGCCAAACTCTGTCAAATCCCAAGGGCAGCTGGTCTGGCTGTAGCGTTTGAGGACATTGATCAGCACCAGCCCCAAGGTGATGCCCGCCCAGATTTCGAATCTTTGGATCTGGCGTAAATTCCTGAATCGCCCCATGGGCAGCCAAACCATGACCAGCACGCCCAGATACGCCAGGACAGCAGCATGGCGTACCCGGTCATGCAGCAGGTGCTCCAGCCACCAGTTGTGGCGCATGGCAAAGCCCTGTGGGCTGGCGATCCAGTGCATGACGCTCAAGTCAAGCCCCGAAAAATCCCATGTCAGCAGTGCCAGCAAAGCCAAAACGGTGAACAACCCCAGTCGTCTGAAGGGCGAGTTTTCACGCATGGCAAGTGGGGACGAATCAAGACGGGACATGCGTTTTATGACAGTGACGTTGGCGTCATTAAACAAACCCTGTATGAAGCTTTGCTGAGGGCCGCAGAACTGGGCCTCTGAAACTTGTGGCCAGATGGAAGGCTTGCTTCAGCAAGGGCTCAGGTGCTCTGTCTAGAATCGAGTCCATTTGTATGTTGAAACGTTCATTGCATGAAGCTTCTTTCTGAGCGCACCGCCTGGCACCCCACCAGTTTGCTGGCTGTCTTGGCCATTTGGCTGGCGACGGTCGGTAACTTGCCGTTCTGGATGGCCATCTGGAAGCTGCCTGAAACCCAAGGCTGGGGTGCGCTGGCCACCATGGGCAGCCTTTGGCTGATCTTGTTGGCCTTGCTGGGCTGGTTTTTGTGCTTGTGGGTCTGGCCGCGCTGGCTCAAGCCTGCTGGCCTGGCCATGCTGCTGACGGTGACGTCCAGCAGTTACTTCATGCTGACCTATGGCGTGGTCATCGATTCGAGCATGTTGGCCAACGTGGCGCAGACCGATGCGCGCGAGGTGCGTGATCTGTTGTCTTGGTCCATGCTGGCGGCGGTGGTCATGGGTGTGGTGCTGCCGGGGGTGTGGCTCTGGCGGCAGCCTGTTCGCGCGGTGTCGGTCAAGCCGCTGCTGGTGCGTCAGCTGGGCGTGGCCTTGCTGGCTTTTTTGGTGGCGCTGGGGCTGTTTTGGATGTCGTTTCAGGACATCGCCTCGCTCACGCGCAACCACAAGCAACTGCGCTACATGATCAACCCGTTCAACAGTGTTTATGCGCTGACCCGTCTGGCTGTGGGGCAGGCGACTCAGGCGGTTAAGCCTCTGCAGGTCATTGGCGAAGATGCAAGCTTGCGCATGCCCCCCGCCAGCGAGGCCTCGGCCCCGCTGATGGTGGTGATTTTGGGTGAGACTGCGCGGGCCGCCAATTTCGGTTTGGGCGGCTACGCCCGCGACACCACCCCTCAGTTGCGCAAAATTCAGGCACAGGGCGACTTGGTCTATTTTTCAGATGTCAAATCCTGCGGCACCAGCACCCAAGCGTCGGTGCCATGCATGTTTTCTCATTTGGAGAAAGCGGCCCATGAAGACAGCAAAGAGCGGTTTGAAAGCGTGCTGGATGTCTTGCAGCGCGCAGGTCTGGCGGTGCTGTGGTTAGACAACCAGTCGGGTTGTAAGGGGGTGTGTGACCGGGTGCCGAATGTGGCGACCACGGCGCTGAAAGTGCCCGAGTTTTGCACAGGCGGTGAGTGTCTGGACGAGGTGATGCTGCACGAGTTGCCCAAGCAGCTGGCCGCGCTGGATCCGGCCAAACGCGCCAAGGGCACGGTGGTGGTGATGCACCAGATGGGCAGCCATGGCCCGGCTTATTACAAGCGTTCGCCAGCGGCGATGAAGGCCTATCAGCCCGAGTGCAGCAGCCATGCGCTGCAAAACTGCCCCCCCGAGCACATCGTCAATGCCTACGACAACTCGATCCTGTACACCGACCATTTCATTGCCAAAACCGTGAAGTGGCTGCAGGCCCAGTCGCGCCCGACGGCGCTGATTTACGTGTCCGATCATGGCGAGTCGCTGGGCGAAAAAGGCCTTTACCTGCACGGCATGCCTTACAGCCTGGCCCCGAAGGAGCAAATCCATGTGCCCATGCTGGTGTGGCTGTCCAAGCCCTTGCAGCGTGAGCGCAATTGGCGCATGGATTGTCTGCAATCCCAAAGTGCCAAGGCTTTGTCACATGACCACTTTTTCCACTCGATGCTGGGTTTGAGCCAGGTCGACACCCGTTTGGCCAAACCGGAGTTGGATCTGTTTGATGCGTGCTCATCGGGCCGCTGAAGGCCCTCGCCCCCAAAGATGCGCCCTGCCTCCGGCAGGCGCATCGGAAATTGGGGACAATAGGCTCCTGATTTCCTTTCCGTGTTGATGCCATGGCCCTGCTTCCCATTCTTTGTTACCCCGATCCTCGCCTGCACAAGGTGGCCAAACCCGTGCAAGCGGTGGACGCCCGCATCCACGCCCTGATCGATGACATGCTGGAGACCATGTACGACGCCGGTGGCATTGGCCTGGCGGCTTCGCAGATCGACGTGCACGAGCGCCTGGTGGTGATCGACACCTCCGAAGAGCGCAACCAGCCCATGGTGCTGATCAACCCGGAAATCACCTGGATGAATGACGAGCGCGTCAAGGGCGAAGAAGGGTGCCTCTCGGTGCCCGGTATTTACGACGGCGTGGAGCGCGCCACCCAAGTCAAAGTCACGGCCATGGACCGCGATGGCCAAAGCCGCACCATCGAGGCCGAGGGCATGCTGGCCATTTGCATCCAGCACGAGCTGGACCACCTGATGGGCAAGGTGTTTGTGGAGTACCTGTCCCCACTCAAACAAGGCCGCATCAAGACCAAGATGGTCAAAGCCCAAAAAGCCGGACGCTGAGCTCGGCATGCGTCTGATTTTTGCGGGCACGCCCGAATTTGCCCAGGTGGCCATGGCCGCCTTGCACGCGGCGGGTCACGAGATCGTGCTGGTGCTCTCCCAACCCGACCGACCCGCTGGACGTGGCATGAAGCTGCAGCCTTCGCCTGTCAAGCAATGGGCTTTGGACCACGCCGTGCCGGTGGCCCAGCCGCGCAGCCTGCGCCTCGATGGCAAATACCCCGAAGACGCCGCTGCCGCCCGTCAAACCCTGCTGGACGCGCAAGCGGACGCCATGATCGTGGCGGCTTACGGCTTGATCCTGCCGCAATGGGTGCTGGACTTGCCGCCCAAGGGTTGCCTGAACATCCACGCCTCTTTGTTGCCACGCTGGCGTGGCGCTGCGCCCATCCATCGCGCCATCGAGGCGGGCGACACACAAACCGGCATCACCATCATGCAGATGGACGCAGGCCTGGACACCGGCGACATGCTGCTGGTCTTGCCCTGTGCCATTGCGCCCACCGATACCACCGCTGTGCTGCACGACCGCTTGGCTGCGCTGGGCGGCGAGGCCATCGTGCAGGCGCTGGCGAAGCTCGACGCCTTGCCGCACCAGCCGCAACCCGAAGAAGGCGTGAACTACGCGCACAAGATCGACAAGGCCGAAGCGGCGCTCGACTGGGCTTTGCCCGCTGAGGTGTTGGCGCGGCGCATCCGCGCCTTTGACCCCTTCCCCGGTATGACCGTACCTTTGACCACAACGGGCGGCACCGAAACCCTCAAGCTCTGGCAAGCCGTGGCCGAGCCTTTGCAGGCGGCGGCCGAGCCTGGCACCGTGGTGCAGGCCGATGCGCAAGGCGTGCGCGTGGCCTGCGGGCAGGGGCAGCTGTGTCTGACGCAATTGCAGCGCCCCGGTGGCAAGCGCTTGGGTGCGGCCGACTTTTTGCGCGGTTACCCTTTGCAGCCAGGTCAAAGGTTGGTGGCCTGATGTTTTTCCGGCCCACGCTCTACCGCCGCGCCGAGTTTTGGCAAGGCCTGCGCGACCTGGCCCCGCAGGCGCCTGGGGTGGCCGCCTGGGGTCTGATGACGGGCGTGGCCATGGTCAAGTCGGGCATGAGCGTGTTCGAGGCCGTGGCCATGACCATGCTGGTGTTTGCGGGCAGCTCGCAACTGGCGGCCATTCCACTCTTGGTGGCCGGAGCGCCGGCTTGGGTGATTTTGGCGACTGGTTTTTGCGTGAACCTGCGTTTTGTGGTGTTCAGCCTGCATCTGCGGCCCTATCTGATGCACTTGCCGCGCTGGCAGCGCATGTGCCACGGTTACTTCACGGCCGACATCACTTATGTGCTGTTCATACGCCAATTCCCGCACCCTGGCAGCACGGACGCCGAGCGCACAGGGCAGGAGGCTTATCTGGCGGGCAATTATTTTCTGAACTGGGGCAGTTGGATCGTGGCCAGCTTGCTGGGCGTGGGCCTGGCCAATCTGATCCCACCCGAATGGGGCTTGGGCTTTGCAGGCATCTTGTGCCTGCTGGGCATTCAGTGCTCGCTGGCCAGCTCGCGCATGCGCATGCTCTCGGCCGTTGTGGCGGGTGTGGCCGCAGTGGTCGCTTACAGCCTGCCGCTCAAACTCAACATCGTTGTGGCCATTGCCGTGGCGGTGATCTTGTGCCTGACGGTCGAAAAAATCCGGCCTGCACCCAAGGTGGCGGCATGAACGGCACCGACTTGTGGACGCTGGCGGTGATCGTGGGCCTGGCCGTGATCACGGTGGTGGCCCGCAGTTTCTTTTTCATCTCCAGCAAGTCTTGGCAGCTGCCGCACTGGGCGCAGCGTGGTCTGCAGTACGCGCCCATCGCGGCGCTCTCGGCTGTGGTCATCCCGGAAATCATCACCGTGCAGGGTGAGTTGGTCAGCACCTGGCAAGACGCCCGCTTGTACGCCGCTGTGGCTGGCGTGGCTGCTTATTTTTGGCGGCGCGATGTGCTGATCACCATTTTGGGTGGCATGGCGGTGTATCTTCCTTTGCACCTCGGCTTGGGTTGGTAAGCCGCGCCAACCTTGACCTCTGGGAGCGAGCCCCCGCTCGCGAATGGGTGCCTTGCCAGTGCTTTTAAAATCGAGCCCAATTTCCCGATACAGGACAAGCCTCCCCATGAACGTCATCCGTTTTTCTGATCTGTGCGCCAGCGGTCAAGCTGCGGGCCAACGTGTTTTCATCCGCGCCGACCTGAACGTGCCGCAAGCCGATGACGGCAGCATCACCGAAGACACCCGCATCCGCGCCAGCGTGCCCTGTATCCAGATGGCGCTGGCCGCTGGGGCTGCCGTGATGGTGACGTCCCACTTGGGGCGCCCCACGGAGGGCGAGTTCAAGCCCGAAGATTCGCTGGCCCCCGTGGCCAAACGCTTGGGCGAGTTGCTCGGTCGTGATGTGCCGCTGGTCGCCAACTGGGTGGACGGCGTGACCGTCGCCCCCGGTCAGGTCGTGTTGCTCGAAAACTGCCGCGTCAACAAAGGTGAGAAAAAGAACAACGAAGAGCTGGCCCGCAAGATGGCCAAGTTGTGCGACATCTACGTGAACGACGCTTTTGGCACCGCCCACCGCGCTGAGGGCACGACCTATGGCATCGCCCAGTTCGCGCCCATCGCCTGTGCTGGCCCCTTATTGGCGGCCGAGATCGATGCGATCAGCAAGGCCTTGGCCAACCCGAAGCGCCCCTTGGCGGCCATCGTGGCAGGCAGCAAAGTCAGCACGAAACTGACCATCTTGAAGAGCTTGTCGCAAAACGTGGACCAGTTGATCGTGGGCGGCGGCATTGCCAACACCTTCATGCTGGCGGCGGGTCTGAAGATCGGCAAGAGCCTGGCCGAAGCCGATTTGGTCGGCGAAGCCCAAGCCGTGATCGAGGCCATGAAGGCCCGTGGTGCCGAAGTGCCGATCCCGACCGATGTGGTGACTGCCAAGACCTTTGCTGCCGACGCGGTGGCCACCGTCAAGAAAGCCACCGACGTGGCCGATGACGACATGATTTTGGACATTGGCCCTGAGACGGCGGCCAAGTTGGCGGCGCAGCTCAAACAAGCGGGCACGATTGTGTGGAATGGCCCGGTGGGCGTGTTCGAGTTCGACCAGTTTGCCAACGGCACCCAAGTGATCGCCCAGGCGATTGCCGAGTCCAGCGCCTTCAGCATCGCGGGTGGCGGTGACACGCTGGCCGCGATTGCCAAATACGGCATCGAAGAGCAGGTGGGCTACATCTCGACGGGCGGCGGCGCTTTCCTGGAAATCCTGGAAGGCAAGACCTTGCCCGCCTTTGAGATTTTGGCCAAACGCGCAGCAGGCTGAACGCGTTTCTCCCTTGTGGGAGCGAGCCCCCGCTCGCGAATGCTGGCCGGAGCCACTTCACATATTCGGCTGCAGGGGCAGCCTCCCACAAATGTTCTCCCCACAAAAAACCCCGCGATGCGGGGTTTTTTGTTGTTGAAGCCTAAGTCCTGGTCAGGCTTGAGCAGCCGGTGGCAGGTTGGCGCGCACGGGGCTGGTCATGTTGCCCTTGAAGTCGGTCCAGCATTCGCGGGTGAAGTCGTACATCTTGCAGTTCTTGGCGGTCTCGAAGTACCACTTCCAGGAGAAGGCTTGCACGATGATGCGACCAGGCAGCATTTCTTCGAGCTTGGTTTGCGCTTGCTTCAAGCGGTACAGCGGGATGCTCATGTCCACATGGTGGGCCGTGTGCTCCATGATGTGGTGCATCATGCCGCCGATGTTGAACGGGAAGGTCAGGTGCACGGTGGTCGACACAAACGGCGCAGCCTTGGTCCAAGCGGCCTTGTTGTCATGCCAGGACACCTTGACGTGGGTGTGGTGCACGTAAACCACAAAGCCGATCATGCTGTTCCAGAAGAAAAAGGGCACCACAAAACCCAGCAGCAAAGACAGCCAAACCGACTGGCCGGTGTACACAGCGGCGGCGGCGATGGTGGCGATCCAGAAGGCACCAAACAGGCTCACCAGCAGGCTGTCTTTGAAAAAGATGGGGCGGCGGGTGGGCATGTGGGTTTTGTTAGGGAAGAACTCGCGCTTCCACCAGATCTCGATCATGTAGTAAAGACCGGGGGCCCAGCCGCTGCGGTAGGCGCGCTCGAGCAGCTTTTGCATGGGGCTCAGGGCTTCAAACTCAGCGGCAGTCAGGGGTGTCCAGACGAAGTCCACGCCCTTGAGGTTGGTGTAGCCGTGGTGCACCACGTTGTGGCCGGTGTCCCACAGGCTGTAAGGCGTGAGCGAAGGCAAAAACGCGATGCGGCCCAGCACCTTGTTCAGTTCGCGGTGGGGCGTCAGGCTCTGGTGGCAGGCGTCATGGCCAATGATGAACAGGCGGCCAATCACGAAACCGGCGGCCAGGGCACACAGCACTTTGAGCCAGATCGACGCCAGCGCGATGGTGCCGGTGATCAGGGCGAAAAACAGCGCGTAGTCCAACACCAAAAGCGCAAAGGCCCGGACGGTGCTGCGCCCGGATAAAGGAATCAGCCACTCGCGCAGGGTCTTGCGGTGCGGCAAGGGCTGGTCAAGCCCGATGGGTTGGTCGGTCGTCGGTGTGTGCAATGCGGTCATGGTGCTTCTGTAAGAACAAGCTGAACCCAAGTTTAGTCGCCCAACCCTTTTTTGCGGCTGACAAGGATCAATTCAGGGGCTTGGGCAGGGGGAAATGGGTGGGCATGCAGGTTGGATGTGAGGGCCGCAGCCCACCACTGGGGTTTCCCATCAGGGAAACGGGGTCGAAAGAACCCGGTATGTAACCGATTCCGTGTGAGAATTGAAATCAAATTACATGGAGAGCATTGAATGTCCCGTCGCGCTACCAAGATTGTTGCCACCCTAGGCCCTGCTTCCAGCGATCCCGCCCTGCTCGAAGCCATGATCCGCGCTGGCGTGAACGTGGTTCGGCTCAATTTCAGCCACGGCAAGGCGCAAGACCATGTGGACCGTGCCCGTTTGGTGCGCGAAGCTTCGCAACGTGCGGGGCGCGAAGTGGCCATCATGGCCGACCTGCAGGGCCCCAAGATCCGCGTGGGCAAGTTTGCCGAGGGCAAAGTCATGCTGGAGCCGGGCCAGCCATTTGTGCTCGATGCCTCGCGCACCGAACCCGGCGACCTGCAAGGCGTGGGCCTCGATTACAAGGAATTGCCCCGTGACGTGAAAGCGGGCGATGTGCTGCTGCTCAACGACGGCCTGATTGTGCTCACCATCAATGCCGTCAAGGGCGAGCAAGTGCACACCACTGTCAAGCTGGGTGGTGAGCTGTCCAACAACAAGGGCATCAACAAACAAGGCGGCGGCCTCACGGCCCCTGCGTTGACCGCCAAGGACATGGACGACATCAAAACCGCCATGAGCCTGCGCGCCGACTACGTGGCTGTGAGCTTCCCCAAAAACGCCACCGACATGGAAATGGCCCGCCAGCTGTGCAATGTGGCCGGGGCCGAATACGGCCACAAGCCGGGCCTGATCGCCAAGATCGAACGCGCTGAAGCCATTCCGCACCTCGAAGCCATCCTCAAGGCCAGCGACGGCATCATGGTCGCCCGCGGTGATTTGGCCGTCGAAGTGGGCAACGCCGCTGTGCCCGCCCTGCAAAAACGCATGATCAAGCTGGCCAAGGTGCACGACAAGGTCGTCATCACCGCCACCCAGATGATGGAAAGCATGATCACCAACCCGGTGCCCACCCGCGCCGAGGTGTCCGATGTGGCCAACGCCGTGCTGGACGGCACCGATGCTGTGATGCTGAGCGCCGAAACGGCGGCGGGCAAATACCCGTTGGAGACGGTCGAAGAGATGGCCAAGATCTGCTTGGCAGCCGAGGGCGCGGAAGATGTGGAAATCGACGCCGATTTCAAAGGCCAGACTTTCAGCCGCATTGACCAGTCCATCGCCATGGGCGCTTTGTTCACCGCCAGCCATTTGGGCGCCAAGGCCATTGTGGCCATGACCGAATCCGGCTCCACCGCCTTGTGGATGAGCCGTCGTCGGGTGCACATACCGATTTATGCCCTCACCACCAAGCTGTCTTCTCAGCGCAAAATGGCCTTGTTCCGCAACGTCAGTCCTTTGTTGATGGACACCAGCGCTGACCGCGACACCGCTTTGGCCGAGGCTGAAAACCACCTGAAAAACCGTGGCATTGTCAGTTCAGGCGACGTGTACGCCATCACCTGCGGCGAGCCCATGGGCTCGCCTGGCGGCACCAACATGCTGAAAATTTGCAAGGTCGATTGAGTGTGATTCGCCATTCCGGGAGGGGGCGGTTCTGAGGTGTGTCAGGCCGAACCCTATAAAATCCTGACCAGTTACGGGCCGGGTACACCTCGGCGCTGCTGAATCTTCAACTTCCCCGGGAAATCACCACCATGGCACTCGTTTCAATGCGCGAGCTGCTGGACCATGCAGCCGTCAACGGCTACGGCATTCCAGCTTTCAACGTCAACAACCTGGAGCAAGTCCAGGCCGTGATGACCGCTGCCGACGAGGTCGGAGCACCCGTCATCTTGCAGGCCAGCGCCGGTGCCCGCAAATATGCGGGTGAGCCCTTCATCAAGCATTTGATTCAGGCTGCGACCGAGCAGTGGCCTCATATCCCGCTGGTCATGCACCAGGACCACGCCCAAAGCCCGGCGGTTTGCCAGGGCGCGATCAACCTCGGTTTTTCTTCGGTGATGATGGACGGCTCCTTGCTGGAAGACGGTAAAACCCCAGCCGACTTTGCCTACAACGTCGACGTGACGCGCCGCGTGGTGGACATGGCCCACTTGTTGGGTGTGTCGGTTGAAGGCGAACTCGGTTGCCTGGGCAATCTGGAGACCGGCGAAGCCGGTGAAGAAGACGGCATTGGCGCCGAAGGCAAGCTGGACCACAGCCAGATGCTGACCGACCCCGAAGAGGCCGCCCAGTTCGTCAAAGCCACCGGTCTGGATGCCTTGGCCATTGCCATTGGCACCAGCCATGGCGCTTACAAGTTCAGCCGCAAGCCCACGGGCGACATTTTGGCCATCAGCCGCGTCAAGGAAATCCACAAACGCATCCCCAACACCCATTTGGTGATGCACGGCTCGTCCAGCGTGCCGCAAGAGTTGCTGGCCATGATCAACCAGTACGGCGGCAAGATGAAGGAAACCTACGGCGTGCCGGTCGAGGAAATCCAGGAAGCCATCAAGCACGGTGTGCGCAAGATCAACATCGACACCGACATCCGTCTGGCGATGACCGCCGCTTGCCGCAAGTTCCTGTTTGAAAACCCTGACAAGTTCGATGCCCGGGAATGGCTCAAGCCCGCCCGCGAAGCGGCCAAGCAAATCTGCAAACAGCGTTACTTGGAGTTCGGCTGCGAAGGCCAAGCGCCCAAGATCAAGGGCGACAACCTGCAGGTAGTCGCCGCCCGTTACGCGCGGGGTGAATTGGCCCAAGTGGTGAACTGAGCCTGCGATAATTGACCCGAATGGCCCGTTGACTGTTCAACGGGCCTTTTTCTTTTTTGCTGGACTGCTTTTTGCCATGACTTCTGCGCTTCACACCTCGGCCTTGACTTCCTTGCCCTTGCTGGCGCGTGGCAAGGTGCGCGACAACTACGCCGTGGGCGACGACCGCATCTTGATGGTGGCTTCGGACCGCATCAGCGCATTTGACGTGATCATGGGCGAGCCGATTCCGGGCAAAGGGGTGCTCCTCACGCAAATGGCCTTGTTCTGGTTCGACCAACTCGGCCCCAAGGGCCTGAACATCTGCCCGATTCACCTGACAGGCGATGCCCCCGAGAGCGTGGTTAGTGCCGAAGAAGTGCCGCAGGTTGTGGGTCGCTCCATGCTGGTCAAGCGCTTAACGCCTATTCCGGTTGAGGCGGTGGTGCGTGGCTATTTGGCAGGCAGTGGCTGGAAGGAATACCAGGACAACCAGGCCGTGTGTGGCGTGAAGCTGCCCGCGGGCCTGAAAAACGCCAGTCAATTGCCCGAACCGATCTATACGCCCGCAGCCAAGGCGGCGGTGGGTGAGCACGACGAGAACATCACCTTCGAGCAAACCGTGGCCATGATCGGCGCCGATCTGGCGGGCCGCATTCGCGACATCAGCATCCAGCTCTACAAAGCAGCGCGTGACATTGCGGCGGCTAAGGGCATCATCATTGCCGACACCAAGTTCGAATTTGGCCTCGACGCCGATGGCACCTTGGTGCTGATGGACGAGGTGCTGACGCCCGACTCATCGCGCTACTGGCCCGCTGAAAGTTATGTGGAAGGCGCCAACCCACCGAGTTACGACAAACAGTTTTTGCGCGACTGGCTGGAAACCGCCCAGGTCAATGGCAAGCCTTGGGACAAGACCCCGCCAGCGCCGCGCTTGCCGCGTGAGGTGATCGAGAACACGGCCGCCAAATACGAAGAGGCCATGAAGAAGTTGATGGCCTGAAGCTCACGGCATGTCGGGCACAAAAAAGGCGCTGCATGGCAGCGCCTTTGTCTTGGGGCTCGCGAAATCAGCTGGACAACGCCAGCAGTGTCATGGCATCCAGCAGCAAGGTGGTGCTGGCCACCAGCAAGCTGGCGCAGGCCATCGTGCGGCCTCGCGGGTGCAGGGATGCGCCCCAAAATACAGCCAAGCAAACCAACTCTAGCAAGCCGCGCATCCACAGGTAGCGGCTGCTGCCCACCAGGTTGGCGGCATCGGGACTCATGAGCACGGCATACAGGAAAACACCCTTGACCAGCCAGAGTGCAGCGCCAAAATGCAGGGAAGGCAGTTGTGCCAGCAAGCTGCGGCTGGGCACGTTCGAGCGCACAGGCGCACCACCGAGCAGGCATTGCAGCTCTTCGGGGGTGATCAGAGGTTCGGCGCGTCGCATGGGTTAAAAATGAGTTCAAAAGTGATGGTTAAATTCTAGGTTGCAACCATCCTCGAAAGGGCTGACATGGACCGCTCAAGTGCCTGAAACCGGTAAATGTGTGTAACGACAAGTATTACATTGGGCGTTTTGACCGCCAGAACAAGGACATGGAATGACACTTTTTCGCCCTGCGACCACCTTGATGGTGCAGTACGCCCATTACCACCGTGATCGCCGCAACATCGCCACCCATTTGCTGGGTATCCCGCTGATTTTCCTGTCCATCGGCGTTTTGCTTTTGGGGCCGGCTTGGTCTGTGGCGGGTCAAACGCTGACCCTGGCCTGGGCCATGTGGGCGCTCACCAGCCTTTGGTACCTGAGCCGAGGTGATCTTTTGTTGGGCGTGGCGACATCGGTGGTCAATGGCGTGTTGATCGCCGCCGCCCATGAGGTGCCACCTCTGGCGCAAGACCTGGGGCTGGCGGTTTGGCAGGCGGGTTTGGCCTTGTTCTTCATCGGCTGGCTCATCCAGTTCATCGGCCACTATTTCGAGGGCCGCAAACCGGCTTTTGTGGACGACATGGTGGGCTTGTTGGTCGGCCCCATGTTTGTGGTCGGTGAGGTGCTCATGTGGGCCGGGTTGTTGAAGCGCATGCACATGGACATCGAGCGCCAGGCCGGGGCCACCCGCTGATTCTGTGGGCGGCGCTGTCGTGAAAAAGCCCGGTCAGCCTGCATCGCAGCAGCTGGGCCGGGCTTGGGGTCGGGTACTGTGTCAGTTGAGCATCATGCTCAGCTTGCGGCGGTAGCTGGAGATCATGGCCAGCAGCGGGTCTTCTTGCAGCGCGGCTTTGCCCATCAGCTCAATACCGCCTGCTGACTTGCCTGTCGCATCTTGCGTTTTGGGCTTGGGCGGGGTCATCAGTTCCAGCAGGGCGACAAAAGTTTTGCGTGGGGCTTCGTCGTCCCACTTTTTGTCGCGCATGATGATTTCGAGCAATTCGTCCATCGCCGCTTCCCATTGGCCGATCGCGATCAGCAGGCGGCTTTTGGCAAAACGGGCTTCAAAGTCACGCTTGTTCTGGGCGATCAAGGCGTCAAACTGGTCCAGGTCCCACTGACCACGCGGATCGGTGGTCACAAATTCCAGCGCGTTGAGCCATTGGGTTTGCGCCTCAAAGCGAAGCGGCACCGGGATGCGGCTCATGGTGGGGGCCAGCAAGGCGGCGGCTTCGGCCAGCTCGCCCTCACCGATCAACAGTTTGACCAGGTCAAAACGGGCGTCGTCGTTGCCGGGGTCGGTGGCCAGGGCTTGCTCCAGTGCAGCGCGGGCGCTGTCAGCGTCACCGGCTTGCAGGTGCTCTTGGGCTTCTTGGGCGGCGGCTTGGGCTTGCAACTCACCTTCGGCGGGCAGGTGTTTGTCCAAAAACTGCTTGACCTGGCCTTCGGGCAAAGCGCCCATGAAACCATCGACGGGCTGGCCGTTTTTCAGCAACACACAGGTGGGGATGCTTTTGATGCCGAAAGCCTGCGCCAGTTGCTGCTCCTGGTCCGAGTCGATTTTGACCAGCTTGAAGCGGCCTTCGTAAGCGGCCTCGACTTTTTCGAGCACGGGGCCCAAAGACTTGCACGGGCCGCACCAAGGGGCCCAAAAGTCCACCAGCACGGGCGTGGTCATAGAGGCTTCGATGACCTCGGCTTCAAAGTTTTGTATCGTGACGTCCATCATGGCGGGCAGTGTTCCGGGTTGTGTTCCAGACCCCAAGCGGGTGAAACCTTAAAATTCGACATTGATCACAAAAAGCACCCAATGACTCAAGCGCTCATCGGCGTCGTCATGGGTTCCAGCTCCGACTGGGACACCATGCAGCACGCAGTCCAGATTCTCCAACAGTTTGGCATCCCTCACGACGCCCGCGTGGTTTCTGCCCACAGAATGCCGGACGATATGTTTGCTTATGCACAGAGCGCGGCAGAGCGGGGCCTGCAAGCCATCATTGCAGGCGCGGGTGGCGCAGCCCATTTGCCCGGCATGATCGCGGCCAAAACCGTGGTGCCGGTGTTGGGCGTGCCGGTGCAGACCAAGGCCCTGTCGGGCGTGGATTCGCTGCACAGCATTGTGCAAATGCCCAAAGGCGTGCCCGTGGCCACCTTTGCCATCGGCGCAGCCGGTGCGGCCAATGCGGCTTTGTTTGCCGTGGCCATGTTGGCCAGCAAGGACCCGGCTTTGCGCGCCAAGCTTGAAGCTTTCCGCGCCGAACAAACTGCTGCGGCCCGTGCCATGACCCTTCCCCCGGTGGGTGCCGCATGAGCCGCGCCATTTTGCCGGGCGCCATGGTCAATGGCCAGATGGCCACTTTGGGCGTGATGGGCGGCGGCCAGTTGGGCCGCATGTTTGTTCATGCGGCCCAAGCCATGGGCTATTTCACCGCTGTGCTCGATCCCGATACCGCCAGCCCCGCGGGCTTGGTCAGCCATCACCACATCCAAACCGATTATGGGGACGAGCAGGGCCTGGCGCAGCTGATGCAGCGCTGCGCGGCCATCACCACCGAGTTTGAAAACGTGCCCGCACCGGCCCTGCTGACCTTGGGCGCACACCGCCCAGTGGCCCCCGCGTCCGAATCGGTGGCGATTGCGCAAGACCGCGCCGCCGAAAAAGCCCACTTTGTGCGCTGCGGCGTGCCGGTGGCCCCGCATGCTGTCATCGAGACGGCCGCGCAGTTGGCGGCTGTGGGTGACGATTTGCTGCCCGGTATTTTGAAAACCGCCCGCATGGGTTACGACGGCAAGGGCCAGATCCGCGTCAAGACCCGCGAAGAGTTGTTAGCCGCCTGGGCAGAGTTGAAAAACGTGCCTTGCGTGCTCGAAAAAATGCTGCCGCTGCAGGCCGAGTGCTCGGTGATTGTGGCGCGTGGCGCCGATGGGCAGATGGTGAATTTTCCGATCCAACTGAACCTTCACCGCGAAGGCATTTTGGCCGTGACCAGCGTGTACGAAGGGGCTGTGCCTGCTGATGTGGCTGCGCAAGCTGTGGCCGCCACCCGGGCCATCGCCGAAGGCCTGCATTACGTGGGCGTGCTTTGTGTGGAGTTTTTCCTCCTCGAAGGCGGTCAGTTGGTGGTGAATGAAATGGCACCGCGCCCACACAACAGCGGCCACTACACCATGAACGCCTGCGACCAGTCGCAGTTTGAACTGCAGGTGCGCACCTTGGCGGGCTTGCCGCTCACCCAGCCGCGCCAGCATTCGAGCGCCATCATGCTCAACTTGCTGGGTGATCTGTGGCCCGAAGTCACGCCTGCGGGCAAAGGTCCAAGCACCCCCGCTTGGGGCCAAGTGCTGGCCTTGCCCGGCACGCATTTGCACCTGTACGGTAAGCTGTCGGCCCGACCGGGTCGCAAGATGGGTCACCTGAACATCACCGGTGCCACGCCCGAGGCCGTGCGCGCCACCGCCTTGCAAGCGGCCGCTTTGCTCGGCATCGAAGCGTTTTAAAGACCACCATGATCTTGAGTGCCTCCCATGCTGCCATCGCGCAGGCTGCACAAGCTTTGCATGACGGTCAGTTGGTCGGCCTGCCCACCGAGACGGTGTACGGCCTGGCCGCCAACGCGACCGACGATGCGGCGGTGGCGAAAATCTTTGCAGCCAAGGGCCGCCCAGCGGACCACCCCTTGATCGTGCATGTGGCTGGCGTGGAACAGGTTGCCTTGTTTGCATCGCAGGTGCCCGACTTTGCGCAAAAGCTCATGCAAGCTTTTTGGCCCGGCCCGCTCACCTTGATCTTGTCGCGTTTGAGCGGCGTGGCCGCGGCTTCGGCCGGGGGGCAAAACTCCATTGGCTTGCGTTGCCCCTCGCACCCGGTAGCGCAGTCCCTGCTACAAGCCTGCTTGCCTTTGGGCGTGTTGGGTGTCTCTGCCCCCAGCGCCAACCGATTTGGCCGTGTGAGCCCCACCAGCGCCGCGCATGTGCAGTCCGAGTTGGGACCTGATTTGTTGATTCTGGACGGCGGTGACTGCGAGGTGGGCATCGAGTCCACCATCATCGACTGCACACGCGGCGAGCCCGTTTTGCTGCGGCCCGGACACATCACGCGGGCGCACATTGAAGCGGCTTGTGGCCGCATCGTGCTGGACAAGGACGCGCCGCAAGCGTTGCTGGGTCAGCCTGCGCCCCGAGCTTCGGGCACGCTTGAGTCGCACTATGCGCCCCGCGCCAAGGTGCGCTTGATGTCGGCCGCCGACATCGCGCACAAATTACAAGCGCTCGGGCCGCACGCCAACAACCTGGGACTGTGGTCGGCCGAGCGGCCATCAGCCCAAGAGGGCGTGGGTGCTGGTGTGCTGTGGCGACAGCAAGCCACAACTGCTGAAGAAGCTGCGCACGACTTGTTCGGTGTGCTGCGCGATCTGGACGCCCGGGGTGTGACCCAAATCTGGGTGCAGCAGCCGCCCGACACACCCGAATGGGAAGGGGTGCGGGACCGTTTGCAGCGGGCCGCGGCTTGAAGCGGCGTCAGCGGTAACGCAACTTCATCACCAAGATCATCAGCGCCAAGCTGGTGGTGATGGCGTTGGCGATGATGATGGGCCAAGCCACCATCAAGATGCCATAGACCAGCCACAGGGCCACACCCACTGTGAAAAGGCTGTACATGCCCAGCGAGATGCCGCTCACGTCCCGGGTTCGGAAGGTTTGCCAGGCTTGCGGGATGAAGCTGGCGGTGGTCAGGAAGGCGGCCAAAGAGCCGACCCAGTCGATGAGGTTCATTTTGGGAAGTCAGTGCGTTTGCGGGCCGGGCGTGTTCAAGGGGCGTTGCTTTGGGCGGTCTTGCGTTCAGAGGCGCTGAGGGGTCTTGATGCGCGACGGCTGGTCGCGGCCGAATCCATGTCGCGAACCGTCCACTCCAAGAGCTGGTCGAGCACGGCTCGGGCCTGGTGGGCGTTGGGGTGGTGCAGCACGGCTACCAGGGTGTAGCGCTGGCCACTTTGGCCCTGCACGTAGCCTGCCACCGAGGCCACATCCCGCAGTGAGCCGGTTTTGAGCCAGGCGTTGCCAATCACGGGCGACTGCGGGCTGCGTTCTTTGAGGCGGGCGGCAGTGCCGTCTACCCCGGCGATGGCCAGCGAGTCGACAAAGTGCCGGGCGTGCGGGCTGGCGTGCGCCGCCTGCAGCAGTGCCGTCAGGGCCTGCGCCGTGCTGCGCTCGCTGCGCGACAAGCCCGAGCCATTGTCCAGCACAGGTTCTTCCTGCCCGGCAAAGTCCTTGCGCCACCACTGCGACAGGCGCAAGCGCGAGGCCTCAAACCGCCCGGGGGCTCCCAACTCGCTCGACAGTGTCAGGAACACCTGCTGCGCCATCACGTTGTTCGAGAATTTGTTGATGTCTTGGATGATCTCGGACAAGGGTAAAGAGGGCGCTTCCAGCAGCAGCTTGGCCGATGCTGGGCGCGAGCCGTAGCGCACCTGCCCTGTGAGTTGCCCGCCCGCTTGCTGCCACAGGGCTTGCATGACGCGCGGTGCATAGGCTTCGGGCTCGGGGTAGGCCACAGGCCATTCGCGTTCGCCGCAGCTGGCCGGGTAGCGGCCTGCAAAGCGCACTTGCTGGGCTTGGCCGAAGTCGGCCTGCAGCTGGCGACGCCAGTCGCTGCACGGGGCTTGGCTGAGTGGCAGTTGCGTCGGGGCAGAAAAGCCCGCCAGTGGTGGTTCAAAGCGCACCTGCGCTTGGCCGCTGGCAGCGTCAGGCGTGAATTTGTAAACCACCGCCTTGAAATTGAGCAGCAAACCGTCCGGCCCCACGTTGTAAGGCCGCAGAGGTTCGTCGTCAAAGGGCTCGCTGCGTTCGCGCACGTCGAACACGCTGCGGTCGAGCACGATGTCACCGCGCACCTCGCGCACGCCCGCCGAGCGCACCTGGGCCATCAGCTCTTGCAGCCGCTCGACCACCAGCTTGGGGTCGCCGCTGCCGCGCACGACCAGGTTGCCTTGCAAAACGCCATCGCGCACGGGGCCATCGGTGTACACCCGGTTGCGCCAAACGTGGTCGGGCCCCAGCAGGCTCAAGCCGGCGTAGGTGGTGAACAACTTCATGACCGAGGCTGGGTTGACGCTGGCTTGTGCCTGGTGCGACAAGTGCCGTGGCTGGGCGCTGCTGGACACTGCGCCACCGGGCAGGGGGGCGATGAGGACGCTCAGGTCCGAAGGAGGGACTTGGGCCTTTTGCAGGGTTTGCAGGACATGCCGAGGCAGCGCGGCGTGGCCGCGACCAGCGGGGCCCTGGCGGGCGCCATCGGCACGGGTGGCGGTGCTGGTGTGTGCTTGGCTTTGGGCGTTGACAGGCCAGGCCAGTGCGCAGCTCAGCGCCATTGCCGCAGGTAGGGCGTGGGCGAGCGTGGACAAAAATGGGCGCTTGGCGCGTGATGCGGTCATCGCTCAAGTCTAACGGGCACAGGCGCTGATCGGGCAGCGAAGAACAGGCTGGGCCGTCGGCCCCGTATGATTCGGGCCATGCGATTTTCTTCAAAAACCGTGGGTCTGGCTTCGGCGGTCATCACGGTGCTCATCTGGACCGGTTTCATTGTCATTGCGCGGGCCTCGGCGTCCCGGGGCTTGCTGCCCCTGGACATCGCGTTGGCGCGCGTTCTTGGGGCCAGCAGCATCTTGCTGCCTTGGGCTTGGTGGTTGATGCGCTCTGCCCGCCAGGCCGGTCAGAAAGTGGGTTCTTTGGGTGGTCTGTCGCCCTTGCCTTTGGCCCCGACCGTGCAGGCCGGCTTGTTGGGGGGCTTGCTTTATGCCGTGTTGGCTTACACGGGTTTCTTTTTTGCACCGGCCTCACATGCTTCGGTGCTGCTGCCCGGCAGTTTGCCCTTGTGGACGACCTTGCTGGCCTGGCTGGTCTTGCGTGAGCAAGTGTCATCGGCCCGCGCACTGGGTCTGGGCTTCATTGTGCTGGGCGATGTGCTGGTGGGCGGCGCCAGCTTGCTGATGGCTTTTGATGGCGGTGAGGTCTGGAAGGGCGATCTGCTGTTCATGACAGCCGCTTGCTGTTGGGCGGGTTACAGCATCACGGTGCGCCGTCATGGGCTGGATGCGGTGCGTGCCACCATGGCCATCACCGCGTTTGCGTTTGTGAGTTTTGTGCCCGTGTATCTGACCTTGATCGGCGTGGGGCTGTTGCCCACCCATTTGCTGCAGGTGCCTTGGACCGAGATTTTGTTTCAAGCTGTGTTTCAGGGCATGGGCTCGGTGGTCATCTCGGGCATCACCTTCACGCAAATGGTGCGCCACTACGGCCCGGTGCGTTCGACCATGATCACGGCGCTGGTGCCGGGCTTGTCGGCGCTGGGGGCGGTGTGGTTTTTGGGTGAGCCCATGCATTGGAATTTGCTGGCCGGTCTGGCGCTGGTGACGGGCGGTATTTTGTTTGGCGTGCGGCAGGCCAAAAAGCCTGCGACTGCCCCCACTTCGTCTCAAACTGGGGGCCAGCCATGAGCGGCAGCCCCGAGCGCCGGTGGCTGGCTTTTGACACCAGCACCGATGTGCTGTCTTTGGCCGTGGCCCGGGGCGCGCAGGTCTGGACCCAAACCCTGCCCGGCGGCGCGCAAGCTTCCAGCGGTTTGATCCCAGCGGTGCTGGCCTTGCTGGCCGAAGCCGACATGCCGCTGGCTTCGCTCGACGCCATCGTCTTCGGCCGCGGGCCAGGGTCTTTTACCGGCTTGCGCACCGCCTGCGCCGTGGCGCAAGGCTTGGCCTTCGGGGCCGATGTACCCGTGTTGCCCGTCGATACTTTGTTGGCCGTGGCCGAAGAGGCGCGCTGGACGCAAGTGCAATCGGGGGCCATCGCCCCCGATGTTGCGCTGACCGTGCTGGCGCTGCTGGATGCTCGCATGGACGAGGTGTACAGCGCCGCTTACCGCTGGGATCCCGTGCCGGGGGGCGGTCTCGGGCGTTGGCTAGAAGCCTCGCCCTTGCAGGTGGGTGCCCCCGAAAAATTGCAGATGCCCGATGACCGCGTGGTGCTGCAGGCGGGCAACGCTTTTGCCGCGTATGGCGAACGCTTGCCCCCATGCGTGTCAGGTGGTTTGCGCTGCGAGGCCTTGCCCACCGCCGCCGCTTTGCTGCGCTTGGCCCCGGTCTTGTGGGTGCAAGGCCTGGCCGTGCCGGCCGAGCAGGCCATGCCGCTGTACATCCGCGACAAAGTGGCCAACACCACCGCCGAGCGCGAGGCCCTGAAGGCGCAGGCCGTAGAGGCCAAGATGGCCTTGGCCAAGGCCGCCGCGCAGCCATGAGTCTGTCCATGAAGCCAGCTTCAACTGAAGAAGGCGCCCAGCCGTCGGAGGCCACGCGCAACCGCGTCACGCTGGCCCCCATGACGCAAGACCATTTGGATGCGGTGATGGCCATCGAGCAAACCGCCTACAGCCACCCCTGGACGCGGGGCAATTTCCGCGACTCGCTCAACCCTTTGTTTGAAGCCCAGTGCCTGTGGTTGGATGGTGAATTGCTGGGTTATTTTCTGGCCATGCGCGGCTTTGAAGAAATGCATTTGCTCAACATCACCGTCGCCCCCGCTCGGCAAGGTCAGGGTTGGGGCCACATGATGCTGGACGCCTTGTCACTGTTGTCGCGCCATGCACAGGCGCAATGGCTGTGGCTGGAAGTGCGTCAAAGCAATCTGCGTGCACTGAAAGTCTACGAGCGTTACGGCTTCAAGCAGGTCAGCATCCGCAAGGATTACTATCCTGCAGGCCGCCAGCAGCGTGAGCATGCGGTGGTGATGAGTTTGAAACTGTGAGCCCCAACATGAGCGACCCTACCCTATTTGACTTGGACGACCGCCAACGCGCCATGCTGGCTGAAATGGGTGTGCGCGTGTGGTGGCCGCAGCGCATCGCCGACGAACAGCCTCAGGTTCAGGCACAGGCTGTCGCCGCTCCGCCTGATGCGGCGCTGCCTGTCTCTGCCCCCATGGGAGTGGCCCCCACCGCGTCGCCGGTTGCGCGAGCCGCTGCCCCAGCCCTCACACCTGCCCCCGCACCTGCCGTCGTGCCAATGCCTGTGGCCGATGTGCGGGTGGGCAAACCCTTGGCCGAGGGTGTTGACCAGATGGATTGGGCAGCTTTGCAAACCACCGTTGCCACCTGCCGGGCCTGTGATTTGTGCGCGAGCCGCCAACAAGCCGTTTTTGGTGTGGGCGATGTGCACGCCGATTGGATGGTCATTGGCGACCCGCAAGTCGAAGCCGAAGGCCAGCACGGTGAGCCTTTTGTGGGTCAACCCAAACAGTTGCTCGACAACATGCTCAAGGCGGTAGGTTTGAGCCGCGAGGCCAATGGCGAAGGCGGTGTGTACATCACCAGCAGCCTCAAGTGCCGACTGCCTGGCAGCCGCAACCCCAGCCCGCAAGAGTTGGCCACATGCGCGCCGTATTTGGCGCGGCAGGTGGCCCTCGTCAAGCCCAAAGTCATTGTGTTGATGGGGCGATTTTCCATTCAGGCGGTGCTGCAATCGACCGAGCCGCTGGGCAAACTGCGCGGCCATGTTCACAGCTACCAAGGCGTACCTGTGGTGGTCACTTACCATCCTGATGCGCTGCTGCGCAATGCGGCTGACAAGTCCAAAGCATGGGCCGATCTGGTGATGGCGATGAAAGTCGTGCGCGGCCATTAAGCCTGGCCTACTGCCCTTAGGTCAGGGGGTTGTCGCCGCCTGGTCAGTGAATGCGATGGGGCTGCGCTACCATGGCCCTCATGACCTTGAGCCGACAACAAATCACGCTGCTGATCACGCTGACTTTGGTTTGGGGCTTCAACTGGCCCATGCTCAAGTTGGGTGTGAACCATTACCCGCCCTTGTCCTTTCGCAGTTTGAGCATGTGGATGGGGCTGCCCTTTTTGGCCTTGGTGTTGTACGCCAAAAAAGTCCCCTTCCGGATTCCAAAAGCCGACTGGAAAGAACTTTTCATGCTGGCCACCACCAATATGCTGGTTTGGCATGTATTGATCATCTTGGCCGTGCAAAACCTCTCCAGTGGCCGCTCTGCCATCTTGGGTTACACCATGCCGATTTTTTCCGCCATCATTGGTGTTTTGGGGTATCGGGCAGCGCTGCGTTGGCGCGGTTGGTTGGGTGTGGGGTGTGCGGCTTTTGGGGTGGTGCTTTTGCTCTGGCATGAATTGAGCGCCATCTCGGGCAAACCCTTGGGGGTCGTGCTGGGTCTGGTGGCAGCCGCTTTTTGGGGTTTGGGTACACAGCAAATTCGCCATACCCGCATCCAGGCGCCGACCCTGGCCCTCGTGTTCTGGATGACTTGCATGAGCAGCGTGCTCATGAGTGTTCTGGCCGTGGCGTTCGAGCGTGACCAATGGGGTCCGCCGCCTGACATGGCCTGGGCCGCCATCGTCTACAACGCTTTTGGCGTGTTTGTATTTGCCCAAGCGGCCTGGCTTTCGTTGGCGCGCAATTTGCCGCCGCTGGCCTCCACACTGAGTGTGATGTTCATTCCGGTGCTGGGCGTTTTCAGTGGGGCCTACTTCCTCAACGAAGCCTTGCATTGGCAAGACTGGGCCGCCATCGTGTTGATCGTGCTGGCCATTGCTTCTGTGCTGTGGCCCGCCAGAACCACCCCAGCTCCAGCCCGACAAGCGGCCGATGCCTGACTGACCATGAACCAGGACCTGACCCTTTTGAATGCCGCCGACTTGCAGCAAGCTTATGCGCAAGGCCTCACCAACCCCGTGGCCGTGACCCGGGCGCATCTGGCACGTATCGCGCAGCGCAACCCGGCATTGCAGGCCTTTGTGCATGTGTGCGAAGACCTGGCCCTGCAACAGGCCCAGGCCAGTGCCGAGCGTTGGGCCAAGGGGCAGCCGTTGGGGCCGCTCGATGGGGTGGTGATGGCCCTCAAAGACAACATCGATGTGCTGGGCATGCCGTGTACCGCTGGCACAGCGGCATACGCACAGCGCATGCCTGACAAAGATGCGCCCGTTTACCAGCGCCTACGCGATGCCGGCATGGTGTTGTTGGGCAAGCTCAACATGCACGAAGCCGCCTTGGGGGCCACCACCGACAACCCCGTGTACGGCCGCTGCATCAACCCCTTGCGCGAAGGCTTCACCCCGGGCGGTTCGAGCGGTGGCTCTGCCGCTGCCGTGGCCGATCACCTGTGCACCATTGCCATGGGCACCGACACCATGGGTTCGGTCCGCATTCCGGCAGCTTACTGCGGTCTGATGGGCATGATCCCCACGCGCACGCGCATCCCCATGGACGGCATCGTGCCCCTGAGTCCCACGCTGGATGTGGCTGGCCCGCTGGCGCGCAGTGGTGACGACCTCGCGCAAACCATGGCGTGCCTGTTGGGCTTCCGCCTTGCACCTGCTGCACAGGCCAGCGTTTGGCGCGGTTTGCGCGTGGGCATCCTGCCTCAAACGGCTGAGGTGGAAATGGCGCCTGCTGTGCACCAAGCCTGGCAGGCCACTCAGCAGCGCCTGCAGGCGCATGGCGCGCAGTTGCAAACCGTGCTTTTGCCCGATTGGTTGCCCGCCCGCAACCGTTTGAATGCCTTGCTCATGAGCGAATGGGAAGGCGCGGATTACTGGCTGAACGCCTTGGGTTCTGAGCTGCCTGGTTTGAGTACGGGCTTGCAAAAAATGCTGCATTACGGGGCCCGCCTGGGTCCGGAAAAACGGCAAGCCAGCCAGGCCGCCATCGATGGCTTGCGTGCGCAGGCTGGGGCTTTGTTTGAAGGCATCGATGTCTTGCTGTTGCCCACCACGCCGCACACCGCTTTTGCCCACACCGAAGCCGCACCTGCCAGCCAAGCCGACTGGGCGTGCCTGGCCAACATGCTCGGAGCGCCTGCTTTGTCCTTTCCTTGCCCGGCTGAGGGTTTACCGGTGTCGTGCCAGTTCCTGGCTGCGCCCGGTCAGGACGAGCGCTTGCTCTCGCTGGCCTGTGCGCTTGACACCTTCTGGGGCTGACGCCCGGCTTGGAGGCTGTCCCACAAAGGCCCCAAGGCTTGGGCCTGAGGCAGCGCCCCAACCAAGCCAATGAGCTGCTCGGCCTGCGCCGTGGCCCAGCCGCTGGCTTGCAGCAACTGATTTGCTTTGGCCCTTATTTGCTCAGGGCTCAAGGGGTTTTCAGGGTCGCCCAACACGTTGACCACCTCGCTGCTGTGCTGGCTGCCGTTGGCCATTTGCAGCTGCAGCTTTGCGCCAAAGCTTTGCGGATAAGCCCGGTCTTGGACCTGCCCACAGACCAAGGTCACGCGTTCACGCAGCGCGGCGCACGCCGGCTCTGCCAGGGCCGCTGGCCTTGTGGCTTCCAGCCCGAACCCCCCGTGGCGCAGGGTCCAAGCCACGCCGTGTTGCAAACTGAACTTCCCTTGCAAAGCCGTTAGCGGGTGGGGCTGGTCTGCAAACGACAGCGCCACGCCATAGGTTTCCAGGCGAATGCTGACGATCTGATCGGGGTCGACCCCTTGGGTGTGCATCTGCAGCGCGCATTCGATGGCGGGGTGTACATGCCTGCAAGCAGGCCAGGGTTTGAAGCTGACCTCGTGCACACGCCAGGCGCGCTCGGGTGGTGCTTGCAAAAGGGCTTGCGCCCGGGCCGCGTCCAGGTTGCCCGCGGTGGCTTTTAACCAGCCCAAAGGGCCCTCCAGAATGGACAAAGGCCCGGTCATGCCCGCAGCGGCCATGTCGGCTGCCACCAGGCCTGCTTGGGCGCTGTGGCCTGCCGCCATCTGCTTGGCCAGGCCCGGCTCCAAGCGGCATTGCCAGACGCCCGCAGATTGCATGCCGGCCAAGGCCAGGGCGTGCTGTGTCTGTGTTGCGTCGAGTTTCAGCAAGCGGGCGCATGCCATGGCGCTGGCAAAGACGCCCGTTGTGGCGGTGCTGTACCACTGGGCGTAATGGTTTGGCCCGCTGAGCAGGCCCAGCACGATGGCCGTTTCGTAGCCCACCACCACCGCATCGAGCAAGGCTTCGGGGCTGGCGTTTTCGCGCTGAGCCATGGCCAGCGCTGCAGGAATGACCGTGTCGCCCGGGTGCACCACGGCTTCGCGGTGCACATCGTCCATTTCGTGGCAGCTGCCCAAAGCGCCATGCCAGCGGGCCGCTTCTGCGGCGTGCAAACCGGGGTGACCGCACACCCAAATGGGGCCGGGCGCTTGCACCTGCGCCCATTGCCGCAGCACCGCACCCAGCTCGGTGGTTTGTCCCAAATGCGCACAGCCCAGCCAGTCGATCAGGTGCAGTGTGGCTCGCTCACGGTCAGACCCATGCACAGGCCTGCGCAAAGCCGCCACCAGCCATTCGCTCCAGGGCGTTGGGGTGGCGTGGGTCATCATTGCCCCTTGAATCGGGGCGGTCTTTTTTCGTTGAAGGCCAGCACGCCCTCGCGCCGATCTTCGGTGTCTACCAATTGGTTGTAAGCCTCGATTTCAAATCGGTAAGCCGTGCGCAATTCCATCTGGCCACCGTAGCGGATGGATTTCTTGACTTGCCGCACCGACAGTGGGGCATTGCGTGCCAGTGTTTGCGCCGTGCTCAGGGCTTGGGCCAAGAGCCTTTCCGGTTCAATGGCTTGGTTGAGCAAACCCCACTCCAGCGCTTGCTGGGCAGTAAAGGCTTGGCCCGTCATGATGAGTTCCTTGGCGCGGCGCTCGCCGATGGCGCGAGGCAGGTTTTGCGTGCCGCCCATGCCGGGCATGATGCCCAGCGTGACCTCAGGCAAGGCAAAGCGTGCGCTGGTGCTGGCGTAAATGAAATCGCAACACAGGGCCAACTCCAGACCGCCGCCGTAGGCATGGCCATTGACCGCCGCGATCACGGGCAGTGGCAAATCCACCAATGCCCAAGACACGCGTTCAAAGATTTCATGTTGGTGCGTCCATTGCGCCCGCGTCATGCCGTTGCGCTCTTTCAGGTCACCCCCAGCGCAGAAAATTTTCGGACCAGCGCCGGTCAACACCACGCATCGCACGCCTTGTGCATCGTCGGTCAGGCGTTGCCACAGGTCCAGCAATTCCTGACCCATGCGGGTGTTGATGGCGTTGCCGACATCGGGGCGGTTCAGTGTGACCTGAAGCACGCCATCGTCGTGCATCTGCAGCTGCAAGGTGTCCCAAGATTGAGGAAGAGCCATGTGTGCAAACGCCTTCAGTAGGATTTGGGCATGCCCAAGACATGCTCGCCGACATACGAGAGGATGAGGTTGGTCGAGATGGGGGCCACTTGGTACAAGCGGGTCTCGCGGAACTTGCGCTCGATGTCGTATTCAGCGGCAAAGCCAAAGCCGCCATGGGTTTGCAGGCAAACGTTGGCCGCCTCCCAAGAAGCATCGGCGGCCAGCAATTTGGACATGTTGGCCTGTGCCCCACAGGGCTGCTGCGCGTCAAACAAGCGGGCGGCTTCGTAGCGCATGAGGCTGGCAGCCTCGACGTTGACAAAAGCCCGGGCAATCGGGAACTGGATGCCCTGGTTCTTGGCGATCGGGCGGTCAAAAACCACGCGCTGGTTAGCATAGTCTTTGGCCTTGTCCACAAACCAGTAACCGTCGCCAATGCACTCGGCAGCGATCAGGATGCGCTCGGCGTTCAGGCCATCCAGGATGTATTTGAGCCCCTTGCCTTCTTCGCCAATGCGATTTTCAACCGGTATTTCCAGGTTGTCGATGAAGATTTCATTGGTCTCGTGGTTGACCATGTTGCGGATGGGGCGCACCGTGATCGATTTGCCCACGGCCTCGCGCAAGTCCACCAGGAACACCGACAGGCCTTCGGATTTTTTCTTGACCTCAGCCAGTGGCGTGGTGCGTGCGAGCAGCAGCATGTAGTCCGAATGCTGCAAACGCGAAGTCCAGACCTTTTGGCCGTTGACAATGTAGCGGTCCCCTTTGCGCTCGGCAAAGGTTTTGAGTTGGGTGGTGTCGGATCCGGTGGTGGGCTCGGTCACTGCCATCGACTGCATGCGCAACTCACCGCTGGCGATCTTGGGCAGCAGCGCTTCTTTTTGCGCCTGAGAGCCGTGGCGCACCACGCAGCCCATCACGTACATCTGGCCATGGCAGGCACCCGAATTGCCGCCAGCCCGGTTGATCTCTTCCATGATCACGCTGGCTTCTACCAAGCTCAGGTTGGAGCCACCGTATTCCTCCGGGATCAAGGCCGACAACCAGCCAGCCGAGGTCAAGGCTTGCACGAATTTTTCGGGAAACGCGCGGGCCTCGTCAATCTCTTGCCAATAGCGCGAGTCGAACTGGGAGACTACGCTGCGCACGCCATCGCGCAGGGATTCAAAGTTGTTTTCTGTGTGCATGGTTTTCTCAGTTGGGTGCGTATTGCTGGCCACCATCGACGTGCAAGACCGTGCCGCTCAGGTAGCCGCACACGGGGGATGAGCAATGTACGGCAAGGCGTGCAATTTCGTCAGGTTCGGCCAAACGGCCAAAGGGTAATTTCTGTGTCATTTCCTGCCAGCGCGAGGCATCGCCCAGCTTGCTGGCGGCTTGCTGCTTGAGCACACCTTCGATGCGGTCGCTGCGTGTGGGTGAGGGGTTGATGCCGAACACGCGCACGCCCTTGCGCACGCTACCAGCACCAATGCCTTGGGTGAACGAGATCAGCGCACCGTTGGCCGCAGAGCCACAGATGTACTCGTAGCGCGGTGCCGCCCCGGCCATGCCGATGATGTTGCAAATCACGCCATGGCCGCGTGACTCCATCGCCCCCAGATACAGCCGGGTGAGGTTGATGTAGCTGAACAGCTTGAGTTCCCAGGCCCCGCGCCACGCGTCTTCGGCGATGTCGTGCAGGCTGCCGCCGGGAATGGCGCCGGCGTTGTTGACCAGGATGTCTGCTGCAGGAAACAGATTGAACAAGGCGCGGTCCGAGCCGGGTTGGGACAAATCGATTTCCGCGATGGCGGGGGCAGGCAAACCCTCCTTGGCAAAAGCAGCCAAGGCTGCGTCCAGGTTGCTGCGTTGGCGCGAGACCAGCACGGGCTTGGCTCCTTCACGCGCAAAGTTCAGCGCAATGGCCAGGCCGATGCCTTTGGAGCCACCCGTGACGATGACTTGTTTTTGATCGAGTTCGAGGTTCATGCAAAAGGCCTGCAAATGGGGCAAGCCATTGGGCTTGCCCGGGTTTCTAAATCAAGACGGCGCCAGGGAGTGAGCGCCTCCATCAGGCGCTGGGCGCGGGGACCTGTGCGGTGTACCAGTCGGCAATCTGTCCGCCATTCATGAAGCACACTTGGGGTGACTTCATCAGCAAGTCCAGCATGCGCTCGAAGCTGGCAAAGCGATGCGGCACACCCATCAGGTGCGGGTGCAGGCCGATCGCCAGCACGCGTGGGTGTGTGGCCGCTTCGCGCTCAAACAAAGCCAACGTCCGTGCCAAGCGCTCGTACATTTCGTCGCTGCTGTGTTTCTCGATGGCGTAAATGATCGAGTCATTGATTTCCAAGTTGTAGGGCAAGGCCAGCAAGGGACCGTTGCGCGTTTGCATCCAGCCGGGCACATCGTCCACCACCCAGTCAAAAACGTATTCCACGCCCTGCTTTTTCAGCAACTCGGGCGTGTCATGTGTTTCACGCAAACCAGGGCTGAGCCAGCCTCGGGGGCGCTGGCCCGTGAAGCGTTCGATCATGTCCAGACTCATCGCGATCAAAGATTCCTCGGACTCACCTTGGTTGTGGTTCAGGCTTTTCTGGTGGACCCCATGGCCAATGAACTCCCAGCCTGCTTCGTGCATGGCTTGGGCGGCTTGTGGGTAAGCGGTGATGACCCCGGCATTGAAGCTGGTGGAGGCGGGCAGGCCACGGTTTTGGATGGCCCGCAGGATGCGCGGCAGACCGGCCCGCATGCCGTAGTCGGCCCAGCTGAAGTTGGGCACATCGGGCACCGTCTCTTTGCCGTGCGGCGGTGTGATGATGGTGCGCGGCATGCTCGACTCGAACTGCCAATGCTCCACGTTCACCACCAAGTGCACCATGATGGCGCCTTCAGGCGCGGCCTTGAGAGCGGGTCCATCGTTGGAGAAGCGGTAGGGAATGCGGGGGTTGGCCATGTCAGTGTCGAATGAGGTTGAGGATGTCGAGCTTGAGCGCAGCAAAGGTTTCGCTGGCCGTGTCGGCCACGGTGCGTGGTCGCGCCAGTGGCACGGTGATCTTCGTTTGGATGCGGCCTGGTCGAGCGGACATCACATAAATCGTGCTGGCCAAAAAGATCGCCTCATCGATGTCGTGTGTGACAAAGATGATGGTGGGCTTGAGCTGTTGCCACACCGTGAGCAGCAGCTCCTGCATGGTCAGACGGGTTTGTGCATCCAGTGCGCCAAAGGGTTCGTCCATCAGCAAGACGCGTGAGCCCAGCGTCAGGATGCGGGCAATGCCCACACGCTGGCGCATGCCGCCCGACAACTGCACGGGCAGATGGTTTTTGAAATCGCTCAGGCCCACGATCTTGATCATTTCATGGGCACGGTCTTCGTACTCGCTGCGCGCCATGCCCTGCACTTTGGGGCCGAAAATCACGTTTTCCCAAACGGTCAGCCAAGGGAACAGGGCCGCTTCTTGGAAGACCACACCCCGATCCGGGCCGGGTGCGCGCACGCCTTGGCCGTTGACCAAGAGCTGGCCCTGGCTGGGTTGCTCGAATCCAGCGATCAGGTTGAGCAAGGTGGATTTGCCGCAGCCCGAAGGCCCGAGCAAAGCCACCAGCTCACCCGGAGCCACTTGCAGGTTGATGTCTTCCAGCGCCTTGACGGGTGTGGCACCCGGGTAGGTCTTGTAAAGGTTTTGAATTGAAATATCGGACATGTTGTTTCTTAATGGCTTTGCAGCATGCGCCAGACCAAAACCTTGCTTTCAATGAAAACGATCAGGCGATCACTTAAAAACCCCATGATGCCGATCGACACCATGTCGGCCAGCACAATGTCCATGCGACCTACGTAGTAGGCGTCCCACAGCACATAGCCCAGCCCCGACTTGACAGCCACCATCTCGGAGACGATCACAGCCGTCCAAGAGATGCCCAGGCCAATGCGCAAGCCGGTGAAGATGGAGGGCATGGCTGCTGGCAGTACCACGCGGTAAAGCAGTTGCTTGCGGCTGGCACCCATCATGAGCGCGGCCCGTACCAAGTTGCGCTCGACATCGCGTGCGCCTTGCGTGGTGTTGACCACAATCGCATAGAAGCCGCCCAAAAAGATCAGGAAGATGGCCCCCATGTCGCGGATGCCGAACAGGGCAATCGAAAACGGCAACCAGGCCGTGATTGGGATCGGGCGCAGACTCTGAATGAGCGGGTCAAACAGTTGCTGAACCAGCCGGCTCCATCCAATCAGCAAGCCCAAGGGCACGCCAATCAGGGCAGCCAGAACAAAGCCCTGCGCCACGCGCATGGAGGAGTATTGGACGTTGGAGACCCAAGAGCCCAGGTACGGGTTCAGGCCCATGCCGGGCGAACCGAAAATCCAGCCGTGCCAGCCTTCCAGAACCAGCATTGGGGTGGGCAGGATGCCGGCCATGTCGGGCCGACTGCCTGCCACCTGCCAGATGACCAGAACCAAGGCTGGCACCAACATGCCAAGCACTGTCCGACGAAGGGTATCGAGAGAAGCGTTTGCCATGTGGATATTGCCTGCTTACTTCTTGAGTTCAACAACCATCGAGTCGTCGTACAGGGCGGCGGCTTCTTTGGTCACTTCTTTTTGCACAATGCCTTGCTTGAAGGCCGCTTCAGCCAAGCGCGAGACCTGGTCTTTGTTCAGCACGCCACCGAGTTGGATGATCTTGGCCGATTCCTTGGTGACGTTCATGGGCAAACCGGTGTACTTGGAATAAGCATCGGCAAACACATCTTTGTTCTTGCTCAGGGTTTCTTCGGCCTTGAGGTAAGCCCACAGGAAACGGCGAACCAGTTCTTTCTTCTGGGTCATGGCTTCGCCAGAGGCGGCCAGCATGCCCAGCTCGGCGCCCACAGCGCGAGACTGGCTGTACTCCAGCTTTTGCGAGAAATAAGCATCACCTTCGGCCACAGCCTGCGACTCAAAGGGCTCCCACAGCACCATGGCATCGATGTCGCCACGCTTCATCGCTTGCACAAAGGCGGTACCGCCACCTTGCACGTTCACGGGCGTGAACGAGTTGTAGGGGATGTTCTTTTCGATCAAGGTCATGGCCCACTGGAACCAGACAGCCGAGCCAGGAGCAATGGCAATTTTCTTGCCCTTGATGTCTGCCCAGTCATCGATTTTGGCGCCTTTGCGCACCACCAAGTATTTGGGAGAGCTGCCCACACCGGTCAGGCCGATCAGGTTTTTGCTGCCTTGTGCGGCCACGATGGCCAAGTCACCCGCGCCCACGGCCGACACATCGACCGAGTTGGACAGCAAGGCGGTGCGGGCATCGGCGTAGCGCACGAACTCGGCACGCTTGACCTCGATGTTCATCTTCTTGAGTTCTTCTTCGACCAAGAGCATGGGGGAGAGGTGGCCCACTTTGACGTAGCCAACGGTCAGCGTGGCTTTGTCTTTGAGGGGGGCGGGCGCTGGGCCCAGTGCCAAGGCCATGCCTGTCGAGACCGACAGTGCAAAGCCGATGAGGGAAGTCAAAAGTTTCATCTGAATACTCCTGGGTTGGTGAATGGATCGGGGGATTAATGGCCGGTGAACTGAGGGGACCGCTTTTGTGCGAAAGCCAGCCGGCCTTCCGCATAATCTGTGCTTTTGAAACAGGCGTCGATGGCGGTTTTCACTGACGTCATGTCTTTTTCATCTTCTGCCAGGGCCACCAGGGTTTGCTTGGCGGCCTGAATGGTCAAAGGGGCGTTGTCCGCAATCTCCTGCGCCAAGTTGGTGCAGTGTGCAAACACATCGTCTACCACCGCAAGGACCATGCCCATGGCCTGCGCGCTGCGTGCGTCATAGACACGGGCGGTGTAGAAAGCCTCGGCGGTGGCCTGTGGCCCCAAGTTGCTCAAAATGCTTTTCATGTTTTCGCTGTCGTAGCCCAGCCCCATGCGGGCAGCAGGCATGCGAAAACGAGAATGGGGTGCGGCATAACGCATATCACAACTCAAGGCCAGGCCCAGCCCGCCGCCGTAGCAAATCCCACTGATGGCCGCGATCACTGGCACGCGGCAGCGAAAAATCGCTTGTTGCGTGCGCTTGACCATGTCGTTGTAATGCGCCACCGAAGCCTCGGAGTTGCGTTGGGTCTCAAACTCGCTGATGTTGGCCCCTGAGACAAAGGACTTCTCCCCTGCGCCGCGCAGCACACACACGCGTACCTCGTGGCTGCGGTCAATCTCTTCAAACGCCGAGAGCAAGGATGTCCACATGGACAGGCTCATCGCGTTGTGCCGGGCGACGTCATCGATCGTGATGTGGGCCACATGGCCCTGCACGCTCAAGTCAATGCGACCTGATGTCATACGACGCCCCGCGCATGAAAGTCTCCGATGGCCTCGGAGGAAAAGCCCAGCTCACTCAGCACCTCGTCCGTGTGCTCGCCCCAGCCCGGCGCAGGTGCCACCACTTTGGACGGCGTGCGGCTGAGCAACACCGGTTGGGTGATGAAGTGCATGTCTTTGCCAAACTGTGTGGGCAGTGTGGTGGTCACATGCAAGTGCTTGACCTGCTCGTCTTCAAAAACCTGCGGCACGGTGTAGACGGGGCCTGCAGGCACGCCCGCCTGGTTGAGCAGCGACACCCATTGGTGCACGGTCTTCTTGGGGAACTCTTGCGCAATCAAGTGGTTCAGCCGTTCTCTGTTCTTGACGCGAAGCGGCTCTGTCACAAACTCCGGGTCTTGGTACCAATCGGGTTTTTGCAGCACTTCACAAAAGCGTTTCCAGTTGCCTTCGCCCGAAGCGCCCAGGTTGAAACAACCATCGCTGGCCTCGAACAAGCCCATGGGCGAGCTGGTGGGGTGGTTGTTGCCCACCTGCACCGGCACATCGTTGTCGTTCAGGTAGCGGGCCATCTGGAAATCCATCATGGCAATTTGCGAATGCAGCAAAGAGCTTTGCACCCACTGGCCTTGGCCTGAAGTCTCTCGTTCGATCAAGGCCACCAAAATGCCAATGGCGCAGTACAGCCCCGCGCTCAGGTCGGCAACAGCCAAGCCCGCCCGAATGGGGCCGTGCTCGGGCTCGCCCGTCACGCTCATCAACCCACCCATGCCCTGAATGATCTGGTCAAACCCTGGCCGCCAGGCATAGGGGCCATCCTGCCCAAAGCCCGAAATGCTGGCCAAAATGATGCGAGGGTTGATGGCCTTGAGCGACTCGTAATCCAGGCCCAGACGGTCCTTCACATCGGGACGCCAGTTCTCCACCACCACATCCGCTTCGGCAATCATCCGCTTGAGGATGTCCATTGCCCCTTCTTTCTTGAGGTTCAGTGTCATCGAGCGTTTGTTGCGGTTGATGTTCTGAAAATCTCCCCCCTTGCGGTTGGCGGCAAACATGGCTTCGTTCGGATCAACCCCTTCAGGTGGCTCGACGCGCACCACGTCCGCACCAAAATCGGTCAGGATCCGCACGCAGTTGGGTCCAGCGCGAACGCGGGACAGGTCGATGACCTTGAAACGTGAAAGCGCAGTGGAAGCTTGGATTTTGGCCATAAATTGTGTGTTGGAAGACTTTAAAAACAAAGTCATCTTCCATAAATATATTTATAGTTGATATCCGCATGCATAGCAATATGACAAAATATCAGTGTTTGCCCTTAGAAGTACCCCATGAAAGTCAGCGATCAAATCCGTTTGCACTTGGAAGAAGCCATCTCCAAGGGTGATTTGTTGCCCGGGGATGCCATCGACGAAAGTGCTTTGGCCGAACAATTTGGTGTGTCAAAAACACCGATTCGCGAAGCACTCATCCAGTTGCAGGCCCAGGGCTGGGTCAGCAACATGCCCCGGGGTGGTAGCACCGTGGCCAAGATGAACTTGCAGCAACTGCTCAGCCTGTGGGAGTTGCTGGCCGAGCTGGAGGCTGTGGCGGTGCGCTTGGCTTGCGAGCGCATGGCCGAAGAAGACATGCAAAAGCTCTTTGTCTTGCACGAAGAAAGCCGCTTGGTGGCCGCAGCAGAGGACTTGCAGGGCTGGCAAAAGCTCAACCTGGCGTTCCATGAGCTCATTTATCAGGGCACACGCAACCCGTTTTTGCGGCAAGAAGTCTTGCGTATTCGTTTCCGAACAGGCGTTTACCGCCGACACGCCTTTGGTGCCTTGGGGCGTTTGCAGGCTTCGTTTGAGCAGCATGAACTGATTGTTCAGGCGCTGCGCACGCGCGATGCCGAAGCGGCCGTTTTTTCGATGCGCGACCACATGCGCCCTGGGCGAGATGCCAAAAGCCTGAACGACTTCATCCTCAATTTGCCCACGGACTTGCTGGCTTCGCAGTGAAGCTTTGCGTTTGGGGCGCCGCTTAAAATCCCCCCATGACCTTTCTTGACATGCTGAGCGCCGCCGAGCGCCAAAACGGCTCCATGCTCTGCGTGGGCCTGGACCCCGACCCCACCAAATTCCCGGACCGCTACAAAGGCGACGCCAACAAGATCTACGACTTTTGCGCCGCCATCGTAGACGCCACGGCCGACCTGGTCAGCAGCTTCAAGCCGCAAATCGCCTACTTTGCCGCCCACCGCGCTGAAGGCCAGCTTGAACGCCTGATGGAACACATGCGCCGCGTGGCGCCGCATGTGCCGATCATTCTGGACGCCAAGCGCGGCGACATCGGCAGCACAGCCGAGCAATACGCCAAAGAAGCCTTTGAGCGCTATGGTGCCGATGCCGTGACCTTGTCGCCCTTCATGGGCTGGGACTCTGTCGCGCCGTATTTGAAGTACCACGGCAAAGGCGCGTTTTTGCTGTGCCGCACTTCCAACCCCGGCGGTGACGATCTGCAAAACCAACGTTTGGCTTCAGTCGAAGGTCAGCCTTTGCTGTACGAGCACGTCGCCAAATTGGCCCAAGGCCCTTGGAACTTGAGCGGTCAACTCGGTTTGGTGGTGGGTGCCACGTACCCGGCCGAAATCGAGCGCGTGCGCGAACTCGCCCCCACCGTGCCCTTGCTGATCCCCGGCGTTGGCGCACAAGGCGGCGATGCGGTGGCCACTGTCAAGGCAGGCTGGCGGGCGAATGCCGATGGCAGCAGTGCAGGCGCTATCATTGTCAATTCATCGCGTGCGGTGCTCTATGCATCCAGCGGGGAAGATTTCGCAGCAGCGGCCCGTCAAGTGGCCAAGCAGACGCGCGACACCCTCGAAGCGGCCAAGGCCTGAAGGCCTTGATGACCGCCGCGGTCAAGCCAGCACCAGACGGCGCGCACTGGATGGCCTTGCTGTCCCTGCTTCTCGCTGTCTTTCTTGGCTCTCTCGATCAGTCGGTGGCCAACACGGCCTTGCCTGCCATCGGCGCGGCCATGCAGCGCACCCCTGCCGAATCGGTCTGGGTGGTCCATGCTTACCAGTTGGCCGTGGTGGCTGTGTTGTTGCCACTGGCCGCGTTGGGAGACCGCTGGGGCGCACGCAAGGTGTTTTTGCTGGGCATGTTGCTGTTCAATCTGGCGGCGCTGGGCAGCGCCTGCGCTACGAGCTTGGAGTGGTTGGCCTTTTTTCGCGCCATTCAGGGGGTGGGGGCGGCTGGGGTCATGAGCGTCAACTTGGCCCTGATTCAGCGCATCTTCTCGCCTGAAAAGTTGGGGCGCGGCGCGGGTCTCAACGCCCTGATTGTGGGTTTGGGCTACAGCTTGGGGCCGACAGTGGCCTCCGTCTTGCTGGCCTTTTTGCCATGGCCCTGGTTGTTTGGTTTGCAGGCCCCCTTGGGTTTGATGGGGCTGTTGCTCGCGCGGCGTTACCTGCCCCGCACGGAAGCTGCCAAGACCGACGCGCCCTATGACCGTGTTCTGGCGCTGATGTCGGCCGTTTGTTTTGCGTCGCTGGTGTTCACGCTCAGTGCCATCGCACAGCAACAAGGTGTTGTGGTGGTGGTCGGCTCACTCGTGCTCATGTTGGGCAGCGGCTACTGCTTGTTACGACGCCAGCGAGGGCATGCGGCGCCTGTGTTGCCGATGGATTTGATGCGCAGGCCTTTGTTCAGCTTGTCCGTGTTCACCTCGTTCAGCTCTTTCACGACCCAGGGCTTGGCCTTTGTGGCTTTGCCTTTCTTTTTCCAACAGCAGCTGGGACGGCCCCCGCTGGAAACCGGGGTGCTCATGTCGGTGTGGGCACTGGTGGTGGCCTTGATGGCGCCCGTTGCGGGCACGCTGTCTGACCGATACCCGCCCGCGATTTTGGGCGGTGTGGGCTTGGGCATTCTGAGTTTGGGCATGGCGGGGCTGGGCGTGATGGGCGCTGAGGTTTCGTTCGGCCTGATGGCGCTGTGCATGGCACTGTGCGGTTTGGGTTTTGGTTTGTTCCAATCACCGAATTTGCGCGCCATCATGAGCAGTGCACCAGCTCACCGCAGCAGTGGCGCCAGCGGCATGGTGGCTTTGGCGCGGTTGATCGGACAGGCCAGCGGGGCCGCTTTGGTGGCCCTGTGTTTCAACTTGTTTGGGTCGATGGGCGCGGGCCAGGCCATCATGTTGGGCGCCGTGACGGCAGCATTAGGAGCGGCGCTGAGCTTGGCCCGACTGCGCGCTCGATAAGACGCTGGCCGGGGTGCTTACGCCTTTGCCGCCTGCTGCGCTTTGTAAACCAGCTTGCGCGCCATGCTCCAGCGGTGCACTTCGCTCGGGCCGTCGTAAATGCGGAAGGCGCGCATGTCCATGAAGATGCGCATCACAGGGGTGTCGGCTGTGACACCCTGGCCACCCAGAATTTGTACGCAACGGTCCACCACGCGCCACTCGGCCTCGGAGCAAGCCACTTTGGCGCGGCTGGATTCAAAGCCGCCTTTTTGGCCTTGGTCGAGCAGCCAAGCGGTGTGCCAGATGTGCAGGCGGGCGGTGTGCAGGTCGATGTCGTTGTCGGCCAACATAAAGCCCACGCCTTCGTGCTCGGCCAGTGGCTTGCCAAATGCGTGGCGTCGGCTGGCGTAATCGAGTGCGATGTCGTGCGCACGGCGGGCCTGCCCCAGCCAGCGCATGCAGTGGGTCAAGCGCGCAGGGGCGAGCCGAATCTGTGCGTAGCGAAAGCCCTGGCCTATTTCGCCCAGCACATCGCTGGCGGGCACGCGCACGTTGTCAAAGCGCAGTACCCCGTGGCCGCCGGTGAAGCAGTTGTCCATCGCGTCCATGCTGCGCTCGAGCGTGATGCCCGCTTTTTCCATGTCGGTCAGAAACATGGTGGCCGTGCCGTCTTCCATGCGCGCCATGACGATGACGTAATCCGCACCGTCGGCCCCGGTGATGAACCATTTGCGGCCGTTGATCACATAGTCATCGCCCTCTTGCACGGCGGTGGTTTTGAGCATGGACGGGTCAGCGCCCGCGCCAGGGTCGGGCTCGGTCATGGCAAAACACGAGCGCGTGAGGCCTGCTACTTGGGGGCGCAGCCAGCGTTCTTTTTGCGCGGGGGTGGCCACCTCTTCCATGAGGTGGATGTTGCCTTCGTCCGGGGCGTGGATGTTCAGTGCCGTGGGTCCCAGGTTGGAATAACCGGCTTCTTCAAACACCACCGCTTTGGCAATATGGCTCAGGCCCAGGCCGCCCATTTCCTTGGATGCGTGGGGCGTGAGCAAGCCTGCGGCGCGTGCACGGGCCACCAGTTCTTCGCGCAGTTCTTTGGAAGGGCCGTGCAGGCCGTGACGCGGGTCACCTTCCAGCGGGATCACTTGTTCGGCGATGAACCGACGCGTGCGGTCACGCAGGGCTGCAATGTCCGGAGGGATGTCGAAGTTCATGGTCGCGTTTTCTCAAATCGTTGAACAGGGTGTCTGGTGAGGATTGGAAAGGCTGCAGCGCCCTTGTTCTGTCCGGCTCGTGACTGGGTGTCGCCCGGGTGTCTATTTGTGCCCCGCAGTGGCTGTCATCTGCGTGGCATGCCCCCGTGCTGACGGGTGCTAGTCTGCAAAAACGGGCAGAAGAATTGAAGATGCCCCTGCCAAAAAAAGGAGAAACCATGAAGCTCTACACCGCCCACCGCGCCCCCAGCCCCCGCCGGGTGCTGATGTTCCTGGTCGAGAAAAACATCACCGGCATCGAGATGGTGAACATGGACCTGAACGGTGGCGAGCACCGCACGCCCGAATACCTGGCCAAAAGCCCGCTGGCCAAAGTGCCCGCGTTGGAGCTGGATGACGGCCGCGTGATCACCGAGACGCGGGCGATTTGTACTTTGCTCGAAGGCCGCTTTCCTGAGCCCAACCTGATGGGTGTGGACGGCGACGAGCGTGGCTTCATCGAGATGGCCGACCGGCAGGTGGAGCTGTACTTGCTGGGCGGCATTGCCAATGCGATTCGGCACAGTCACCCGGGGCTTGCCGCTTTAGAGAAACCTCAGTTTCCGGAGTTTGGTCGCTCTCAGGCCGAGAAGGTGCGGGAGGTGGCGCGGGGCTTTGACCAGCGCCTGCAAAGCCAGCCCTTTATCGCCGGCGCGCGTTTCACGATCGCCGACATCACCGCGTTTTGCGCGTTGGAGTTTGCGCGGGGCCTGATGAAGTTTGTGCCGGGCGACGAGGGCATGAGCGCCTTACAAGCCTGGCGCGACCGCATGAACGAGCGGCCCAGCGCCAGGGTTTGATGGGTTAAGCTTGATCAGCTGAACACGCCGCCGTAGTCCTTGCGCAGTTCGTTTTTTTGCACCTTGCCCGTGCCGCCCACGGGCAGCGATTCAAGGAACACCACGTCGTCAGGCACCCACCACTTGGCGACCTTGGTGGTGAGGAAGTCGAGGATCTCTTGCTTCTCCAGCGATTGCCCCGGCTTGCGCACGATGAACAGCAGCGGGCGCTCGTCCCACTTGGGGTGTTTGACACCAATGACGGCGGCCATGGCCACAGCGGGGTGACCCACAGCGGCGTTTTCCAAGTCGATCGAGCTGATCCACTCGCCACCGGTTTTGATCACGTCCTTGGTGCGGTCGCGGATCTGCATGGTTCCGCTTGCGTCGATGGTGGCGATGTCACCGGTGGGGAACCAGCCATCCACCAGCGCGGTTTTCTCGGCCTTGAAATAGCGCTCCACGATCCACTGGCCGCGCACCATCAACTCGCCTTGTGAGGTGCCGTCGCGGGGCAAGGTGACGCCGTTTTCATCGACGATTTTGATCTCGATGCCCGAGACGGTCTTGCCTTGCTTGGCCACGATGGCGTGTTGCTCGGCAGCGGGCTTGAGGCGGTCGGCGCGGCTCAAGTTGCTCATGGTGGCGACAGCGGTGGTCTCGGTCATGCCCCAGCCGTGGCGCACTTCGACGCCGTAGTTGTCCATGAACTTGGCGATCAGCGCCATGGGCATGGCCGAGCCGCCCACGCAGGTGCGCTTCATGTGGGCAAAGCGCAAGTTGTTTTGTTCGACGTGCTGGATCAGGCCCATCCAGATGGTGGGAACGCCCGCGCTGATGGTGACCTGCTCGGCGTCCATCAGCTCATACAAACTGGCGCCGTCGAGCTTGGGACCAGGCAAGACCAACTTGGTGCCCGCCACCAGCGCGGCATAGGGGATGCACCAAGCGTTGATGTGGAACATGGGCACCACAGGCAGAACAGTCTCTTGCGTGGAAAAGCCCAGCACATCGGGCAAGCAGGCGGTGGTGGCGTCCAGCACGATGGCGCGGTGCGTGTACAGCACGCCCTTGGGGTTGCCGGTGGTGCCTGAGGTGTAGCAAAGCGCCGCGCCGGTTTGGTCGTCCAGCTCGGGCCAGTTGAAGGTGTCGCTGTGGCCGGTGATCAGGCCTTCGTAGTTCTGCACGCTCACACCTTCAATGGCAGGCGTGTTGGCCGCATCGGCCAGGCAGACCCAGGCGCGGACCTTGGGGCAATGCGCGGCAATGCCTTTGACCAGCGGCGCGAAGGTGGCGTCAAACAGCACCACTTCGTCTTCGGCGTGGTTGATCACATAGATCAGCTGCTGCGGGTGCAGACGCGGGTTGCAGGTGTGCATGACCATGCCACTGCCCGAGACGGCGTAATAAGCCTCCAGGTGGCGGTGGTTGTTCCAAGCGATCGAGCCGACCGCGCTGCCCGCTTTGAGGCCCATTTGCGCCAGCGCGTTGGCCAGTTGGCGTGCACGTTTGGCAGTCTCGGCATAGGTGCTGCGGTGCAAGGGGCCGTGCGTCTCGCGTGAGACGATTTCTTGGTCACCAAACTGCGCAGCGGCGTGTTCGAGGATGCCCGAAATGAGCAGCGGGCGGTTCATCATGAGGCCGGATGTGGACATGGTTTTTGTCTCTAATGGTTTTGAATTTTTTACACCAAGGCCGCGTACACCAGGTCGCGGAACAAGGGGCGATAGTAGTCCCTTTGGTTGGGTGCTTGAATCATCAACATGGCATACATGTCGAGCGCTGGGTCCACAAAAAACGTGGTGCCCGCGATGCCGCCCCAGTAATACAAGCCCACCGAGCCGGGCACAGGCGACAGGCCCAAATGGGTGCGCACCGCAAAGCCCAGACCAAAGCCGTGGCCCGGTGGCAGCAAGGTGCCGTCTGCCGGTATGCCGCCCAGATGGTCTGCAGTCATGTAGTCCACCGTATGGGGGCCGAGCAGGCGCACGCCGTTCAACTCGCCACGGTTGCGCAGGCACTGCAAAAAGCGGGTGTAGTCCATGGCGGTGGACATGAGGCCACCGCCGCCGCCCTCCATGGCGGGCACTTGGCGCGGCTCCAGCACCTTCATCGGCACGCCGCCATCGGGGTCGTGCGCAAAGGGCTCGGCAATGCGGTGCTGCTGCTCGGGCGGCACGGCAAAGCCGGTGTCCACCATGCCCAGCGGGCCAAAGATTTCGGCTTGCAAAAATGCGCCCAAACCTTGCCCGCTCACCACCTCGACCAGCCGCCCGAGTACATCGGTGGCGCGGCTGTAGGCCCACACGGTGCCGGGCTGGAACTGCAGCGGCTGGTTGGCCAGCGTTTGCGAAAACTCGGCATTGGTCCGCTCGCGGGAGGCGATCTTCATCGCGCCGTACAAGCGCTGCACGACCGAGTCGCCCAAAAATTCATAGGTCAGCCCCGCCGTGTGGCGCAGCAGGTCTTGCACCGTGGCGTCTTGTCGCACGGGCTCCAAGCCGCTTGCCGTGGCCACCTGTTGGTTCGCGTACTCGGGCAACCAGTGGCTGACCGGGTCGCTCAAGAGCAACTGACCGCGCTCGACCAGCATCATCACCGCCACCGAAACGACCGGCTTGGTCATCGAATAGATGCGGAAGATGCTGTTGGTCTGCATCGGCGTGCCCGTGCCGGGGTCTTGTTGGCCCACGGCTTCGAACAAGCCGATCTGCCCGCGCCGGGCGATCATGGCCACCGCACCGGGTAACCTGCCACTGGCCACTTCGCGGCGCAGCACGTCCATCAGGCGCTGCGTGCGCTCGGGGCACAGGCCGACATCGGCAGGTTGGGCATGGGGCAAGTCTTTGTGTGCAGTCATCGGTGGCTCCGGTTGAAGGGTGTTTTGTACACCAGCCTTGGGGCATGGGGTATCACCTGCGGCGCAGTGATCGCTTTGGCTTGTCGCCCATGCGTCAAAGGCCACAACTCTCGCGCAGTGCGAGCGTTGATAGACTGAATCCATGCGCATTTCAGAACTCTCGGCCAAGACCCAAGTGTCGGTGCACCGCTTGCGGCGGTATGAGGCCGATGGCCTCATTGAAAGCCAGCGGTTGCCTAACGGCTACCGCGAGTACGACGAAAAAACCGTGAAGCACGTCATCTTCATTGCCATGTCGCGGGAGATGGGGTTCTCGCTGCCCCTCATTGCCGATTATTTGCCGCGCTTCAAAACGGGCAAGCTGTCTGCGCAAGACATGATCGACGCCATCCTGGCGCGTGTGGCCGAGATCGACCAGCTCATGAACGAGCAAAAAGCACTTCGCCAAAAACTGATGGACCACATCGGGTGGTTCAAAACCCAAGCCAGGAGAAAACCATGAGCCCACTGGAGATGCTGAAAAAAATCAACGCCATGGCCGAATTCAACCGTTGGTGCGGGATTGAGGTGACTGTGGCCGAACCCGGCTTTGTCGAAATCCAGATGCCTTGGCGCTCAGAGGTCGGTCAGTACTCAGGTTATTTGCACGCAGGCCTGATCGGCACACTCATCGACACCGCCTGCGGTTTTGCGGCAGGCACCGTGGCGGGGCCGAATTTGTTGGCTGCCCACTTTTCGGTCAACTGCCTGCGGCCTGCCGTGGGTCAAAAGTTCATTGCCCGCGCACGGGTGGTTAAACCGGGTAAAGCACAGGTGTTCACCAGCTGTGATTTGTTTGCGGTGGATGCAGAAGGCGAAAAGCTGGTGGCGAACGGTCAGACTTTGCTGACGGTGGTGCAGACGGCTTGAGGTGTGTGGCCAAAGTGGCGGGTCAGCGTGACCTGCTCCAAAGCGCCATCCCCCGCTGTGCTTTGCTCGCATCGCTGGGCAGCAGCATCACCGGGCCTTGGGGTGTTTGGCGCAGCACATCGGCCAACGCCATCAGTGCCTCTTCCGGGCCGCTCAGCAGTTCCGATTCCAGCTCCAGGAGCGGCTCGCTCCGGTCAGTGCCGGGCACATGGATGCGGCCTTGGTCCAGCGCGACTTCGATCTGTGCGCCGGCATGGGCGATGACCCAGCGCTGGCGTTCAAAGTCGGTGCAAAACAGGGCGCGCAAGTTCGGGCGCAAAGCCATCAGGTCTTGGGCTAGCGCGGCGTCGTCCACCAGCGTGTCGAATTGCAGCGCACCTGGCGTGGTCGGGCCTTCCCACTCTTGCCTGCGCGACAAGCCGTTTTGGCTTTGGCCTGCGGTCTTGACGGTCAGCAGCCATTGCTCACCTGCCAGCCGCTCGCGCACCGCCATGCGGCGCTGTTGCAAGGCCAGTTCGGGCGTGTCGAAATAGGTGTTGAGCAGGCGTTGTGTTTCACCCGCTGGCGCCAGCAGCGGGTGGTCCAGCAGGCGCGGCAGGTCTGCTTCGTTCAGACTGAGTTTGAGTTCGGTTTCCATGGGCGAAGTGCAGCTTCATAGGGCTTGTCGTGGCTGAAGCCGCCGACATACAAGCGGTTTGTTTTGCCTACCTTCAGGCAAAGCGCTCGCGCAAATACGCCACGATCGCGGCCGAATCCTTCAGCCAACGGGTTTGGCCATCGGCTTCGGTGATTTGCAGGCACGGCACTTGGGTTGCGCCCGTAGCTTGCAGCAAGGCGTCGCGGTTGCCGGTGTGGTGTTGCGCATCGCGCTTTTCAATGGGGAGCGACAGGCGGCGCATTTCTTGGCGCACCTTGATGCAAAACGGGCAGGTGCTGAACTGGTACAGCGCCAGGCTTTGGCACTGCTGGTCTACGCGGGCTTGCGCCGCAGCTTCCCGCACCAGCCCAGTGGGTTGGGTGAGGCGCTCTTTGAGCAGCATGACGGGGCCCAGCACGACGCGCAGGGTTCTGAAAAAAGTACGGATGACGGTTTTCATAAAGGTTTGAAGTTACAAAAAAGATTGGAAAGTTGGGCAGAGTTTTTAAAGCAAGCGCGCCAAATAATGTCCGGTGAAGCTCGCCTTGTTTTTGGCCAGTTGCTCCGGCGTGCCTTCGCCCAGCACCGTGCCGCCGCCAGCACCGCCCTCTGGGCCCATGTCGATCAGCCAATCGGCGGTTTTGATCACGTCGAGGTTGTGTTCGATGATGACGATGGTGTTGCCCGCGTCGCGCAGCTGGTGCAAGACTTTGAGCAGCAGGTCGATGTCGGCAAAGTGCAGGCCGGTGGTGGGTTCGTCCAAGATGTAAAGCGTGCGGCCCGTGTCGCGCTTGGACAACTCCAGTGCCAGCTTGACGCGCTGCGCTTCGCCGCCAGACAGGGTGGTGGCGCTTTGACCCAGTCGGATGTAGGTCAGGCCCACGTCGAGCAGGGTTTGCAACTTGCGGGCAATGTTGGGCACGGCGCTGAAGAACTGGTGCGCGGCTTCCACCGTCATGTTCAGGATCTGCGCGATGTTCTGGCCCTTGTATTGCACTTCGAGCGTTTCGCGGTTGTAACGCATGCCGTGGCACACGTCGCAGGGCACATACACATCGGGCAAAAAGTGCATCTCTACCTTCACCATGCCGTCGCCCTGACACGCCTCGCAGCGGCCACCGGTCACGTTGAAACTGAAGCGCCCGGGGCCGTAGCCGCGCTCACGGGCCGCAGGCACTTCGGCCATCAGCTCTCGGATGTGGGTGAACAGGCCGGTGTAGGTGGCGGGGTTGCTGCGGGGCGTACGGCCAATGGGCGACTGGTCGACGTTGATGACTTTGTCGAAGTGCTCCAGACCTTTGATTTTTTCGTGCGCTGCGGCTTCATCGTGGGCACGGTGAATCTGGTGTGCGGCTGCGGTGTAGAGCGTGTCGTTGACCAAAGTGGATTTGCCTGAACCGGATACCCCGGTCACGCAGGTGAGCAAGCCCACAGGGAACTTCACGTTCACGCTTTTCAGGTTGTTGCCCGACGCGCCCAAGATCTCGATGAAATCCTTGCCCGTTTTGTGGCGTTTGGGGATCTCGATCTTTTTGCGGCCCGACATGTATTGGCCGGTGACCGAATCGGGCGCGGCCAGGATGTCGGCGCAGGTGCCTTGCGCCATGACGCGCCCGCCGTGTACGCCTGCACCCGGCCCCATGTCGATCACATGGTCAGCCACGCGGATCATGTCTTCGTCGTGCTCCACCACCAGCACGCTGTTGCCGATGTCGCGCAGGTGTTGCAGCGTGCCGATCAAGCGGTCGTTGTCGCGCTGGTGCAGACCGATGCTGGGCTCGTCCAGCACGTACATCACGCCCGTCAGGCCCGAGCCGATTTGGCTGGCGAGACGGATGCGCTGCGACTCGCCGCCCGACAGCGTGTCAGCGCTGCGGTCCAGGCTCAAATAATTGAGGCCCACGTCGTTCAGAAACTTCAGGCGCAGCGCAATCTCGCGCACCACCTTGTCGGCAATTTCGGCCTTGGCCCCGTGCATTTTCAGGCCCTGAAAGTACTGCTGCGACTCGCCCAGCGTGATGTGGCTGATCTCGTAAATGGCGCGGGCTTGTGCGCCTTCGCCAATGCGCACATGGCGCGCCTCGCGCCGCAAGCGTGTGCCGTGGCAGCTGGTGCAGGCCTGCATGTTGCGGTAACGCGCCAGGTCTTCGCGCACCACGGCCGAGTCGGTCTCGCGGTAACGGCGCGTCATGTTGGGGATGATCCCTTCAAACGGGTGCTTCTTGCTGACCTTTTTGCCTTGCGATGCGCCGGACTCCATGGTGTAACTGAACTTGATTTCCTCTAGCCCCGAGCCGTGCAGCAGCACCTGCTGGTGAATCGGCGCGAGTTTTTCAAACGGCGTTTCGATGTCGAACTGGTAATGCTTGGCCAGGCTTTCGAGCATGCTGAAATAAAAGCCGTTGCGCCGGTCCCAGCCCTTGATGGCACCACTGGCCAAGCTGAGCGAGGGGAAGGCGACGACCCGCTCAGGGTCAAAAAACGCCATGCTGCCAATGCCGTCGCAAGTGGGGCACGCGCCCATGGGCGAGTTGAACGAGAACAACCTTGGTTCCAGCTCGCTGATGGAATAAGTGCACACCGGGCAGGAGAACTTGGCGTTGAACAGGTGTTCTTTGCCCGTGTCCATCTCGAGTGCTACGGCGCGGTGCTCGGCCAGCTGCAGCGCCGCTTCAAAGCTTTCGGCCAGGCGCTGGCGCAGGGCATCGCGCGCTTTGGCATCCTCCTCAGAGCGGACTTTGATGCGGTCAACCACCACGTCGATGTTGTGCTTCTCGGTTTTTTTGAGCGCGGGCAGGTCTTCTATCTCCACCGTCTGGCCATTGATGCGAAAACGCACATAGCCCAGGGCCTGCATCTGCTCAAAGACTTTTTCAAACTCGCCTTTTTTCTCACGGGCAATGGGTGCCAAGATCATCAGCTTGGTGTCTTCGGGCAGGGCCAGCACGACGTCCACCATCTGGCTCACGGTTTGCGCTTGCAGCGGCAGGTTGTGGTCGGGGCAGTACGGCGTGCCCGCGCGGGCATACAACAAGCGCAGGTAGTCGTGGATCTCGGTCACGGTGCCCACCGTGGAGCGCGGGTTGTGGCTGGTGGCTTTTTGCTCGATGGAAATCGCTGGCGACAGGCCCTCGATCAAATCCACATCGGGCTTGTCCATCAGCTGCAAAAACTGCCGCGCATAGGCCGACAGGCTTTCCACATAGCGGCGCTGGCCTTCGGCGTACAGCGTGTCAAAAGCCAGGCTCGATTTACCCGAACCCGACAGCCCGGTGATCACCACCAGCTGGTTGCGCGGAATGTCGAGGTCGATGTTTTTGAGGTTGTGGGTGCGCGCCCCGCGCACGCTGATGTGGGTTTGCCGCAGGGCTGAGGCCAGATACCGTGCGGGTTCGGGTTCGTCGGGCAGGAGAGAAGGGTCGGCAAATTTCACGTGGGGCAGCCAGATCAGCAAAACCTTTGATTATCCCCTTCGGCCTCTTGCGGGGCGCAGGGGGCCGTCAATCAGGGACAATCCGGCTTTTGCATTACCCCGTTGCAGGGCTTTTTGAGTTCTTTTGTGGCCGATTCTTCGCCTGATTCCGTTGCTCATGCATTGCACATGACCCCCATCGAGCGCCGCGCCAGCACCTCGCTGGCCAGCATTTTTGCGCTGCGCATGTTGGGTTTGTTTTTGGTTTTACCGGTCTTTGCCCTGGAGGCGCGCCGCTACCCCGGTGGTGAAGACCCGGTGTGGCTGGGTCTGGCCATGGGCATTTATGGGCTGACGCAGGGCCTTTTGCAGCTGCCGTTTGGCATGGCCTCGGACCGTTTTGGGCGCAAGCGCGTCATCGTGCTGGGCTTGGTGATTTTTGCCTTGGGCAGTTTTTGGGCCGCAGCAGCCACCGACCTCACCGGCTTGCTGATTGGGCGCAGCTTGCAGGGGGCTGGAGCCGTGTCGGCCGCCGTCACGGCTTTGCTGGCCGACTTGACACGGGACGAGGTGCGCACCAAGGCCATGGCTTTGGTGGGCGGCAGCATCGGTTTGATGTTCGCGCTGTCCTTGGTGGCGTCGCCTTTGCTCACGGCTTGGATCGGGTTGTCGGGTCTTTTTTGGCTGACCGGTCTGCTGGCGCTGTTGGGCGTGGTTGTGGTCATTTGGGGGGCTCCCCCTGCACCCGAGCCGGTGACTGGAGAGGGCCGGGGTCGACTGCGCGACGTGCTGGCCCATGCCGATCTGATGCGTTTGAATGTCGGCGTGTTTGTGCTGCATGCGGTGCAGCTGGCCATGTGGGTGTCGGTCCCTGCCTTGCTGGTGCAGGCGGGACTGCAGACGGCGCAACACTGGCAGGTGTATTTGCCGGCAGTGTTGGTGTCGTTTTTGTTCTTGGGTGTGGTGTTTGCCATGGAGCGGCGCGGGCACCTCAAAAAGGTGTTTTTGGTGTCGATCGGCCTGATCGTGCTGGTGCAAGCTGGGTTTTTGCTTCAGTCGGTGGGCACCACGCGTCTGGGGGCTTTGGCGGCTTTGTTGCTGGTCTTCTTTTGTGGCTTTAACGCGCTGGAAGCCACCCAGCCCAGTTTGGCTTCGCGCATCGCGCCTCGGGCCATGCGCGGCACGGCCATGGGGGTTTACAACACACTGCAGTCGCTGGGCTTTTTTGTCGGGGCCTTGTCGGGCGGCTGGCTGGTCAAGTCCTGGGGCAGTCCGGCACTGTTTTTGTCTTGTGGTGTGGCCATGCTGGCTTGGTTGCTGGTGGCCTGGCCCATGCAAACCCCGGGCCGAAGCGCACCGGTCCCGCACGCGGCCTGAGGGTGGGGCAAGTCCGCCAAGTAGGCAGGGAATGGCCTCATAATTCAGACATCATCGAGGAGTTTTCATGGCATCCGTCAACAAAGTCATCATCGTCGGCAATTTGGGCCGCGACCCAGAAACCCGTTACTTGCCTTCGGGCGATGCGGTCAGCAACATCAATGTGGCCACCACCGACCGTTACAAGGACAAGGCTACTGGCGAGATGAAAGAAGCCACCGAGTGGCACCGCATCAGCTTTTTCGGAAAGTTGGCCGAAATCGCAGGGCAGTACCTGAAAAAAGGCTCGCAGGTCTATGTGGAAGGCAGCCTGCGCACCCGCAAGTACACCGACAAGGATGGCGTCGAGAAATTCGCCACCGAGATCCGCGGTGAGACCATGCAAATGCTCGGTGGTCGCCAAGGCATGGGGGGGCCATCCGATGATGGTGGAGGCGGTGGTTACGCGCCTCGTCAGGCGGCACCAGCCGCACGGCCTGCCGCTGCGCCCGCACAGCGCCCAGCAGCGGCCACACCCAAGCCAGCGGCCAGCAGTTTTGACGACATGGACGACGACATCCCGTTCTGACGCTCGGCTTGTCTTTCGCTTCCCAAACCCGTGGCCTGGACCACGGGTTTTTTTTATAGGAAAAAAATCACCACATGACGCAACGAGCGCCTCTTGCATCCGTGCAGTATTTGGGTTTTGCCTGGTTTGCCATGGTCATGGGCCTGTGCGGCCTGTCGCTGGCATGGTTCCGCGCTGTACCCCACTGGGGCTCTGTGGCTTTGCAGGTGTCGCTGGGGCTTGGCGTGTTGGCGGCTGTGGTTTTTGTGGTCCTGACAGGGGCCAAGCTGTGGCGCTGGTATCGGTTTCCCGCAGCGGTATTGGAGGATGCCAGCCATCCCCTGCGCCATGTGTTTGTGGCCACCTTGCCTTCATCGGTGGTTTTGCTGCCGACCATCTGGGTGGCGCACAGGGGATATAGCCTGTGGGCCGAGCTGGTGTGGATGTTGGGCGCTGTTGGCTTGCTGCTGGGCACCGTGGGTGTCATTTGGCGTTGGTTGCAGCCAGCGATGACGGCAGAGGATTTCTGGCGCGGTATGACACCTGCGCTGTTCATTCCGGTGGTGGGCAATGTGTTGCCCGCCTTGGCTGGGGTCACGCTAGGCCACCCGGTTTGGGCTGCTGCGCAGTACGGGGTTGCCATCTTTTTGTGGCCTATTGCACTTGTGCTTGTGCTGGCGCGCATTGGCATGGTGGGTCTGTGGCCTGCACGCATGATGCCCACCATGTTCGTGACCATGGCACCTCCTTCCATTTTGGCTTTGTCGGGACACCAGTTGGGCGCACCTGACACGGTTTTGCACATGCTTTGGGGTGTTTCATTGTTTTTCACGCTGGTGTCGTTGACGGTGCTCAAGCGCTGTTTGCAGCAGCCTTTTGGCATGCCTTTTTGGGGCATGTCGTTCCCCTTGGCCGCTTCGGCCGCCCTGTCTTTGCATCTTGCGCCCACGCAGGGCTGGGTCCATGTTTTGGCCATGGCTTGGCTGCTCTGTGTGTCTGGGGTCATCGGTGCCTTGCTGCTGGCCACGGTTCGCGGGCTTTGGCGAGGTGTTTTGCTGGTGGCCGAGGCCCCTGCACCCTCGCCCTCACGGACCTGAAAGCCCTGAAGGACCCCTTCAGGAATGGGGCGTTGTGCTGGCGCAGCCTGCCATTTCTTTGGCAGGGGGTGTTCTGTTTTCAATAACCTCGTCAAAATGCAGGCATGAACGAAATCACATCCCGCTTTTTGCCGCAAGAAGACGCCCTGCGGCGTGAATTGCACAACGAAGTCCACGCCCGCCCGTCGGCCCGGGTGCGTTTACCTGCCTTGATTGTTTATGTCGCGGTGCTCAATGCAGGGGTGAGCCGCGAGCAGGAGTGGGCGCATTTGCGCCTTTTGCCAGGCCACGCCGATTTGAGTCTCGAGAGTTTGCAGGGCAATTTTCTGCGCTTGCGCTGTGACCATTTCACGGTGAAATGGGAGCGTCACACCGAGTTCACCCGTTACTCCATCGTGCAGTCTTTGCCCGCAAACGCCGACTGGGGCGCCGATGGTCCCGCTTTGGCCCCGCATGTGGCCACCGGCACCGAGTGGTTGCGCGGTTTGCCTGGTCAAACCATTGGGGCCATCCATTTGGGCATGCTGCAGGCCGACTTGGCCGACCCTGATTTGATGGCCAAGGCCCAAGCATGGCTGGGCGAGGGGACGGTGCTGGCTTCGCGCATGGGCAACACCACCGAGGGGCTGCCGCATTCCTGCATCCTGACGCATTTCCGTATCGGTGCGGATGGTTTTGAACGCATGCTGGTGCTGGCCCCCGACGGCACCACCGAGGCGCGAGCCGGGCGCATTTCGCAGCGTTTACTGGAACTGGAAACTTACCGCCTGATGGCGCTGCGGGGTTTGCCGGTGGCCAAAAACCTGTCGGCCATGCTGTCGGCCGCAGAGACGCAGCTGGCCGACATCACCGGATTGCTCGAAAGCAAGGGTGAAACCGACCAAGCCTTGCTTGACTTGCTGGTGTCCCTGGCCGCCCGCATCGAGCGGGCCACGGCCGAGCACGGCTTCAGGTTTTCCGCCACGCGGGCCTACGACACGCTCGTCAGCCAGCGTTTGGCCGAGTTGCGCGAGCGGCCGATTTCGGGCACGCAAACCTTGGGCGAGTTCATGCAGCGCCGTTTGTCGCCAGCCATGGCCACAGTTCAGGCCACCGAAAAGCGCCTGGCCTCTTTGGCCGAGCGGGTCTCGCGTTCCAGCGCCTTGCTGCGCACGCGCGTTGACATTGCCACCGAGGCACAAAACCAGGTGCTGCTCGAAAAACTCACCAAAGGGCAAGCCTTACAGCTGCGTTTGCAGAGCACGGTGGAAGGCCTGTCGATCGCGGCGATCTCCTATTACGTGGTCAGTCTTTTGTTGTACGGTGCCAAAGCCCTCCATGCAGCGGGTATGCCGATTCAACCTGAGGTGGCTGTCGGTGTATTGGTGCCGTTGGTGCTGTGGGGCGTTTGGCGAACGACCCGGAAAATTCATGAAAAGCTGAAAACCGCTGGTCATTGAGGGTTCAAGGCCCCGCGTCTGTCAGCGTGGGGGCCAAGGAGATCACGCCGCCGCCCAGGCACACTTCACCGTCATAGACCACAGCACTTTGTCCGGGTGTGACCGCCCATTGCTTGTCGCTGAAGGCCAGCTCGAAACCGGCTTGACCGTCTGTCGGCATCAAGTGTCGCAAATCGCAAGCCGCGTCCGCTTGTCTATAACGGGTCTTGGCCGCATAGGGGCCTGCTTGCGGTGCAAGGCCTGCGCACCAACTCACATCGGTCGCTTCAAGTCGAGGCGATTGGAGCCAGGGGTGTTCGAGTCCTTGCACCACCCACAAGGTGTTTTTGTCGATGTCTTTGCGCGCCACAAACCAGGGGGTGTGTTCACCGCCGCCCCGCTGTGCACCTTTGGCCTTGATGCCGCCAATGCCCAAGCCCTGGCGTTGGCCCAGGGTGTAAAAACTCAGTCCCACATGCTGGCCAATGGTGCGGCCCGTCGGGTCCTTGATGGGGCCGGGTTCTTTGGAGATGTAGCGGTTCAAAAATTCACGGAAAGGCCGCTCGCCAATGAAGCAGATGCCCGTGGAGTCTTTCTTTTTGGCGTTGGGCAGGCCGATCTCTTCGGCGATACGGCGTACCTCGGTTTTGTGCAGTTCGCCGACAGGGAACAGGGTTTTGGACAGTTGCGCCTGGTTCAGGCGGTGCAGAAAATAACTTTGGTCCTTGCTGTTATCCAAGCCCTTGAGCAACTCGTGCCGACCTGTTGCACTGTTCAGCCGGACCCTTGCATAGTGGCCGGTGGCGATTTTTTCTGCGCCCAGCCGCATGGCATGGTCCAGAAAGGACTTGAATTTGATTTCTGCATTGCACAGGATGTCCGGGTTGGGGGTGCGTCCGGCTTGGTATTCACGCAGAAACTCCGAAAAAACACGCTCTTTGTAATCGGACGCAAAATTGACGTGCTCGATCTCGATGCCCAATACATCTGCAACAGCTGCTGCATCGACGAAGTCGACGTTCGAAGAGCAGTACTCGCTGTCATCGTCGTCTTCCCAATTTTTCATGAAGATGCCAATGACGTCATGGCCCTGTTGCTTGAGCAAATGGGCGGTGACAGCAGAATCGACGCCGCCGGACAAGCCGACGACCACACGGTGAAATTGGGACATGCTGCAATTATCCCGCGACCACATGGCCTGCCCGATCAGGTCGAAAATTTATAATGCCCCATGGGCCTTAATTCATGACCAAACACTGCATCTGGTGCCAACAAGGTAGAACATTCTTGCGTGATGTGGCGCAAGGGATGTTCATCATCACCCACAGTGGTTTGGCCATGGTGGGCTTGACGGCCGTGAGCTTGGTTCTGGCTTTGTGGCTGAACCCGCAATGGTTGCACTCCTCCGAAGGGGTGGTGTTCAACTGGTTGCGTGAGCGTCAGGTGTTGCTGTCTTGGTTGCCTGAAAACACCGCTGAGCGCGCCACGGCCGTGAGTTTGCAGGACTTGCCGCCCTCCCAAGCCGCTGTGGCCCAATGGTTGGGGCGCAAATACAAAGTTGCGCCGGAGCCTTTGGCCGCATTGGTGGCCGAGGCGCATGTGCTGTCCAAAAGAACCAAATTGGCCCCGAACTTCATTTTGGCGGTGATGGCCATCGAGTCCAACTTTCACCCTTTTGTCCAGAGTTCGGCCGGGGCGCAGGGCTTGATGCAGGTGGTGACGGACATTCACGTCAAGCGTTATGAAGCCTATGGTGGGCGTTTGGCCGCTTTTGACCCCATTGCCAATATGCGCGTCGGCGCGGCGGTCTTGTCGGATGCGGTCAAGATGCGCAACGGCTCTCTGGAAGACGGCCTCAAGTTCTACCTTGGCGGCTACGCCTTGTCAGAGGATGGGGGGTATGTGGCCAAAGTCTTTGCCGAAGAAGCCCTGCTGGACCAAGTGGCTGCGGGACAAAAGCCGTCTTTGCCTGACCGTGTCGAGCCGCTGGCCGCTTCTGGTGGCCAAACCAACTAAAAGCGACATCAGGCGCGCGTAAAAAACACCAAGCTCATCACCAAGCCTGTGCCAATGACCAGCCAGCGTACCCAGCGCACGGGCAAGCGCTTGGCCAGGCGAGCGCCGGCCCAACCGCCCAATGTGGCCAGCGTCATCATCCACACCGCCTGCGGCCAGACGATGGCGCCTGCCACAGCAAAGGCGGCCGCCGACAGCAGGGACAGCACAAAGGAGTTGAGGTTTTTCAGCGCGTTGACCGTGTTCAATCGGCTCTCACCCGTCAGGGTGTAGAGGGCCATCAGCAAAATGCCCAGGCCACCGTTGAAATAGCCGCCGTAAATGGCCACGCCCATCAGGCCCGGCAACCGCCAAGCGGGGTGACCCTGGCCTGCGTTGCGCCGGGCCAGCCAGGGGCCAGCGGCAAACAGCGCTGTGGCCAGCAGCAGCAACCAGGGCACCAGCCCTGAGAACACCCGCGCCGGGGTGACCAACAACAAACCCGCGCCGATCAAGCCGCCCACCGCAGCGATGGTCACTTCGCGTTGCAGCAAGGCGCGTGGCAGGGTTTGCAGCTCCGAGCGAAAACCCAGCACGCTGCCCAAGTAACCCGGGCTGACGGCCATGGCGCTGGTGGCATTGGCTGCCAAGGGTGGCACACCGGCAAACACCAGGGCGGGAAAGGTGAGAAAACTACCGCCACCGGCGATCGCATTGAGCACGCCCGCAGCGAAGGCGGCTGCGCCTGTGAGCAGCCACAGGGCTTCGCTGGGCAGATCGGGGCTCATGACGACAGTGGTGGCAAATCGGCCACAGCCGCGTCGGTGTGGATCACCTCCAGCGGGAAGCGTTGTCCGGCCAGGTGGTCTTCGATGCAGCGCAAGACCAAGGGGCTGCGGTGGCGCTCGGCGCTGGCGCGCACTTCCTCAGGCGTCATCCACAGTGTTCGCACGATCCCCTCGTCCAGACTCAAATGGGGCTGCAGCTCGCCAATGTCGCCGCAAAAAGCCATGCGCACATAGGTGATGTCTTCGCCCGTCGCTGGGCGTTGAAAGCGTGAGAGGTAAATGCCCACCAAAGCGGTGGGCGTGAACGGTTGGGCCGTTTCTTCCAGTGCTTCGCGGGCACAGGCTTGCTCAGGCGATTCGCCCGGGTCCAAGTGGCCCGCCGGATTGTTCAGGCGCAAACCCTCTTGGGTGTGCTCTTCGATCAACAGGTAACGGCCATCACGCTCAATGATGGCGGCTACGGTGACATTGGGTTTCCAGCGTGTATCCATGACCCAGATTATCGGTCTGCCAATGGGCCATCGTGCTGGGCTGCAACATTGGGGCACCAAAAGGGTGCCGGGTGGGGTAAAGATACCTCCAAATATCAGCTGTTACTGATATTATTGAGTTCTGAAGGCCCTTGCAGCTTGGATAAGGACTTGCTCCGGGCTTGTATTCATTGACTTCGGTTAAGCTTTGCTATTAGCCATACTTTTTTTGTGGATTGAGTGAGGAGACATTCATGCAAACAGGCGATCACGCCCCCAAGCCTCAACGCATTGGCGTACCCCGTGAGATTTTTCCCGGAGAAAAACGGGTGGCCTCAGTCCCCGATGCCGTGACCAAGCTGGTCAAACTCGGCTTTGAGGTGGTGGTTGAACAAGGCGCGGGTGAGCTGGCAGACCTGTCGGACGCGGCTTACGTCGAAGCCGGCGCGACCATTGCCCCCAACGCCGCGGCGCTGTGGAGCGGCAGCGACATCGTCTTCAAGGTGCGTGCCCCCACTGCGGACGAAGTCGCCCTGATGCACGAAGGCCAGACCCTGATCGGCTTCTTGTGGCCCGCCCAGAACCCCGATTTGATGCAGCAACTGGCGGCCAAAAAGGTCACCGCGCTGTCGATCGACGCACTGCCCCGTACCCTCAGCCGCGCCCAGAAGATGGACGCACTGACCTCCATGGCGGGCGTGAGCGGTTACCGCGCGGTGGTGGAAGCCGCCAACGCTTTTGGCCGTTTCTTCAACGGTCAGATCACGGCCGCGGGCAAAGTGCCCCCCGCCAAAGTGTTCATCGCCGGTGCCGGTGTGGCCGGTTTGGCCGCCATTGGCGCGGCCGCCAGCTTGGGTGCCATCGTGCGCGCCAACGATACCCGTGCCGAAGTGGCCGACCAGGTCGTGTCGCTGGGTGGTGAATTCGTCAAAGTGGACTACGAAGAAGAAGGCTCGGGCGGCGGCGGTTACGCCAAGGTCATGAGCGAAGGCTTCCAAGCCGCACAGCGCGAGATGTACGCCAAGCAAGCCCAAGAGTGCGACATCATCATCACCACCGCGTTGATCCCCGGCAAACCTGCGCCCAAGCTGATCACCGCTGCGATGGTGCAAAGCATGAAGCCCGGCAGCGTGATCGTGGACATGGCCGCTGAGCAAGGCGGCAACTGCGAACTGACCGAGCCCGGCAAGGCCGTGGTCAAGCACGGCGTGACCATCGTCGGTTACACCGACTTGGCTTCGCGCATGGCACGTCAATCGTCCACGCTGTACGGCACCAACTTGTTCCGCCTGACCGAAGAGCTGTGCAAAACCAAAGATGGCGTGATCAACGTCAACATGGAAGACGACGCCATCCGGGGCCTGACGGTCATCAAGAACGGCGAGATCACTTGGCCTGCACCGCCTTTGGTGGTGGCCCCCAAGCCCGCCCCCAAACCCGCTGCCGCGCCTGCCGCCAAAAAAGGCCACGGCCATGGCGAGCCCTCTGGCCCCATGCCGGTGGGCCAGTTGCTCATCGTGTCGGCGGTTGCCGCCGTGTTGCTGGTGCTGGTCGGTGCCTATGCGCCGGCTGCGTTCCTGTCGCACTTCACGGTGTTTGTGTTGGCCTGCTTTGTGGGCTACATGGTGGTCTGGAACGTCAAGCCCGCGCTGCACACCCCACTCATGAGCGTGACCAACGCGATCAGCTCGATCATCGCCATTGGCGCGCTGGTGCAGATCTCGCCTTTGGCTGCAGCCGGACGTCCCAATACGCTGATCGGCATTCTGGCTGCTTTGGCCTTGGTGCTGACGGCCATCAACATGTTTGGCGGTTTTGCTGTCACCCAGCGCATGCTGGCGATGTTCCGAAAGTAAATGAATTTGGGGACAGATCTTTAGATCTGTCCCCAACTGATTAAAGAGACACTCATGAACTCAAGCTTGGCCACGGTCGCCTACATCGGCGCAACCATTCTCTTCATCCTCAGCCTGGGCGGTTTGTCCAACCAGGAAACCGCTCGGCGCGGCAACCTTTACGGCATGATCGGCATGAGCCTGGCCGTGCTGGCCACCATCTTTGGCCCGCAAGTCACGGCCGAGGGCATCCCCATGATCGTGGGCTCCGTGCTGGTGGGTGCGATCATTGGTCTGTACGCTGCGCGCAAAGTGCAGATGACCCAAATGCCCGAACTCGTGGCGCTCATGCACAGCATGGTCGGCATGGCCGCGGCGCTGGTGGGTTATGCCACTTATGTGGACCCCGAAGCTTCCAAAAATTTGGACGGCGCTGCGCACGCTATCCACGCGGGTGAAATTTACATCGGCATCTTCATCGGTGCGGTGACCTTCTCGGGTTCGGTGGCCGCGTTTGGCAAGTTGTCCGGCCGCATTGGCGGCAGCCCCTTGTTGCTGCCCGCCCGCCACTGGCTCAACCTGGTGGGCTTGATCGCAGTGGTGTACTTTGGCCGTGAGTTCATGAACGCCCACACGGTGCAAGACGGCATGGTGCCCTTGTTCATCATGACCGCCATTGCCTTGCTGTTCGGCATCCACATGGTCATGGCCATTGGCGGCGCTGACATGCCTGTGGTGGTGTCCATGCTCAACAGCTACTCTGGCTGGGCTGCAGCGGCCACCGGTTTCATGCTGAGCAACGACTTGCTGATCGTGATCGGTGCCTTGGTCGGCTCCAGTGGTGCGATCTTGTCTTACATCATGTGCAACGCCATGAACCGCAGCTTCATCAGCGTGATCGCCGGGGGCTTTGGCACCACGGCTGCCGCGCCCAAGCCCACGGGTGAAGCGGCCGAGCCGCAAGGTGAAGTCAGCCCCATCTTGGCTGCCGAAACCGCTGAGATGCTGCGCGAGGCGAAGAACGTGATCATCGTTCCCGGTTACGGCATGGCCGTGGCCCAGGCCCAGCACACGGTGTTTGAAATCACCAAGACACTGCGCGACAAAGGCGTGAACGTGCGTTTTGGCATCCACCCCGTGGCGGGCCGCATGCCTGGCCACATGAACGTGTTGTTGGCCGAGGCCAAAGTGCCTTACGACATCGTGTTCGAGATGGACGAGCTCAACGACGATTTCCCGGACACCGACGTGGCCATCGTGATCGGTGCCAACGACATCGTGAACCCGGCCGCGCAAGACGACCCGACCAGCCCGATCGCCGGCATGCCGGTGCTCGAAGTCTGGAAGGCCCGCACCAGCATCGTCATGAAGCGTTCCATGGCCAGCGGCTACGCCGGTGTGGACAACCCGCTGTTTTACAAAGAGAACAACCGCATGTTGTTTGGCGATGCCAAAAAGATGCTCGACGAGGTGCTTCTGGTTTTGAAGTCCTAAGTCTTCGGCATCGACATTTAAAAAAGGGGGTGAACGTGGTTCACCCCCTTTTTTTTGGCGTAAACCCCGAGGCTTTAAGCGTCAGTCAGGCGTCAGATTTGCGGTAGACTGAATCGCAGGAGAACCCCCACATGAACGCGAATCCCATTTGGCTCAAGAGTTACCCTGAAGGCGTCCCCGCCGACATCCAACCTGCCGCATACAGTTCTTTGGTGGGTTTGCTGGAAGACAGTTTTTCCAAGTATTCAGAACGGACTGCCTACAGCTTCATGGGCAAGGACTTGAGCTTCGCCCAGACCGATCAAGACAGTTTGGCCATGGCGGCTTACCTGCAATCACTGGGCTTGAGCAAGGGCGATCGCGTTGCCATCATGATGCCCAATGTGCCGCAGTACCCGGTGGCGGTGGCCGCTGTGTTGCGTGCGGGTTTGGTGGTGGTCAACGTCAACCCGCTGTACACGGCCCGCGAATTGGAGCACCAGCTCAAGGATTCAGGTGCCAAGGCGATCGTCATCATCGAAAACTTTGCCGCCACATTAGAGAAGTGCATCGCGCAAACCCCGGTCCAGCATGTGGTGCTGGCCGCCATGGGTGACCGACTGGGCCTGCTCAAAGGCAGCCTGGTCAATTACGTGGTGCGCAACGTCAAGAAAATGGTGCCTGCCTTCAACCTGCCCAAGGCGGTGCGCTTTAACGACGCTTTGGCCAAGGGGCGTCAACAAGCCTTTCGCAAACCCGAGTTGACGGCCGACGACATCGCCGTGTTGCAGTACACCGGGGGCACCACCGGCGTGTCCAAGGGGGCGGTATTGCTTCACCGCAACGTGATTGCCAACGTGTTGCAGTCAGAGGCCTGGAACGAGCCCGTCATGCAGCGCATTCCGGCGGGCGAGCAACCCACCAATGTGTGCGCGCTGCCGCTGTACCACATCTTCGCGTTCACGGTGAACATGATGCTGGGCCTGCGCATGGGCGGCAAGACCATCCTGATTCCCAATCCGCGTGACCTGCCAGCCGTGCTCAAGGAATTGTCCAAGCACACCTTCCACAGCTTCCCGGCAGTGAACACCTTGTTCAACGGGTTGGCCAACCACCCGGATTTCGGTACCGTCAATTGGTCCAACCTGAAAGTGTCTTTGGGTGGCGGCACAGCCGTGACGCCCAATGTGGCCAAGCTCTGGCTGGAGAAAACAGGCTGCCCGATCTGCGAAGGCTATGGCTTGTCCGAGACCAGCCCATCGGCCAGTTGCAATCCGACCACCAGCACCGAGTTCACCGGCACGATTGGTGTGCCCTTGCCCGGCACCTTCATGAAGCTGCTCGACGACGACGGCAACGAAGTCACCACCCCCGGCACGCCTGGTGAGATCGCCATCAAAGGCCCGCAGGTGATGGCCGGTTACTGGCAGCGCCCGGATGAAACGGCCAAGGTCATGACCGCAGACGGTTACTTCAAGTCGGGCGATGTGGGCATCGTGGATGCACGAGGTTATTTCAAGATCGTGGACCGAAAGAAAGACATGATCCTGGTCAGCGGTTTCAACGTTTACCCCAACGAGGTCGAAGAAGTGGCGTCGGCTTGTCCGGGTGTGCTGGAATGTGCCGCCATTGGTGTGCCCGACGAAAAAACCGGCGAAACCGTCAAGCTGGTGGTGGTGCGCAAAGACCCGGCGCTGACCGAAGAGCAGATCATGGCTTACTGCCGCGAGAACATGACCGCGTACAAGCAGCCTCGCGTGATCGAGTTTCGCGATGAATTGCCCAAGACGCCAGTGGGTAAAATTTTGCGACGCGAATTGCGCGCCAAGGCCTGATGGCGCAGCTGAGGGGCTGAAGCCCTGCGCGCAGGCCAACGGCCACCTGTTTCAAGGTGGCCGTTTTCTTTTTTGCATGACAGAACAAGGGGTGATCCATGGCCATGATCGGCATCATGAGTGCCATGCACGAAGAACTGGCCGCCGTGTTGGCGGCCATGCCCGATGAGCAGCGGGTGACAGTGGCGGGGCGCGATTTTTGGGTGGGCCATTGGCAAGGCCATTCGGTGGTGGCGGTCCTCTCGCGCATTGGCAAAGTGGCGGCGGCCACGACGGCCACAGTCCTGCTGGAGCGCTTTGGGGTCGATGCCCTGGTCTTCACGGGTGTGGCGGGCGGTCTGGGCTCCGAGGTGCGGGTGGGTGATGTGGTGGTGGCCGATGGCTTGGTGCAGCACGACATGGACGCCTCGCCGCTGTTTCCGCGCCATGAAGTGCCCCTGTATGGCCGTGCCCGTTTTGAAGCCGATGCCAACCTGGCTGTACAGCTTGAACAAGCCAGCGAGCAGGTGTTGGCCCATGCCGCGCTGCACCTGGGGGTCTCCTCGTTTTCAGTGCAATAAGTGACGGTACGCAAAGCTAGCACTGGCGCGGGGGTGGTCTGGGTAGACCGTTGATTTCATTGACTTTCCTGTTCGCTTTGTAAACGGGTATGGTGGCCTCCCACTTTTGAGGTTCACGATGCAGGGTTGGCACACAACGTTTTTGGGGATGCGTGGGCTCCCCCGCGATATCAGCGACTTCGAGATGAAGGCATTTTTCACCTTCGATGGTGCCGAGCGCGACGCAATCAATGCACGCCGAGGTGATTCCCACAAGCTTGGTCTGGCGCTCCATATTGGTTTCCTGCGCATGAGTGGGCGTTTGCTCGGTGCCTTTCGGGTAATTCCAGTAGCCTTGTGGCGCCACCTTGGCAACGAGCTTGGCATTGCAGCACCAGAAGTCGCCTCGCTGAGAGCCATGTATGAACGCGGGCGCACGCTATTCGATCACCAACAAGTAGCCTGCACGGTCCTTGGATTCCAGTGGATGAGCGAGCACCAGCGCCGCTCACTGGTACGTGAACTGCGCGACGAAGTGGCGCGCTGCGCCGACCGCGATCAGCTACTCGTGCGGGCGCGTCAATGGCTGTACAAGAACAAGCTGGTGATCGTGCACGAGCGGGCAATTCGGACACTGATTGCGGCGGCACTTGCCCAGCTTGAAGTTGAAACAGGCACCGCCATCGCCGCCAGCGTTGATCCAGCAACACTTGATCGCTGGCGAGCCTCAGTTTCAGAGCTGCGCCCAGATGGACAAACCCAGCAGAGTTGGCTATGGGCTGCACCGGCGAAACACTCAACCCGCCAAATCAGCGAGGTACTGGAGCGCATCGACCTGCTTTACACGCTGGACGTTCATAAGCACCTGGCAGACATCCCCGATCTCATCTTGCGCCGCTACGCGCGCCGACTTGTCTCCAGGCCGCCCTCAGCCGGAGCCAAGATCAAAGAGCCAGCGCGCACCGTGGAGGTCGCATGCTTTCTTCGGTATTGCCTGTTCACCACCACAGACCAGTTGATCCTTATGGTGCAGCGCCGGATCGCCGATCTGTGGCGTCAGGCTGCCGCCGATGTCCCCGCTACCGTCAATTGGGCCGCAATGTACAAAACGCTGCTCGGCGAACTTGTTGCCTTGAGCGCGCAAGGTGCGGTGCCAGATGCTGAGTTGCGTGCCCGTCTTGAAGCCTTGATCACCGAAACCCAGAAACGCAAACCACCGAGCAGGGCCTCCCTGGTCCGCGAGGGATTGATTGATGGAATTCGCCCCGTGCGGTCGTTGCTCGTCGCCATTGCAAAGCTGCCCTGGCAGGCCACCGGCGAGCATCCTGCCATCGAGTACCTTGCCAAGCTGCAAGCTTTATATCTCAAAGGATCCAGAAAGCTGCCAGTTGAAGTGGTGGCACCAAGTCTGGGAATGATCTGGCAGGTTTCGATCTCCAGCCCAGACCGGGAACGGGCGTTTCAGGCGTTGGAGGTGGCCACCCTGTTTGCCCTGCGCCGCGCGGTGCGCAATGGCTCGGTCTGGATTGAGCACAGCCTGAGCTTTCGGGGTCGTGCGCGCTTGTTCTTCACGGACGAGCGTTGGCAGGCAGAGTCCAAGAAACACTATGCCCGTCTATCGTTACCCAGCAAGGCTGCCACTTTCTTGAAGCCTTTGCTGGCCAGAGTAACTGCCGGTGTCGATGCGGTGGCCGCTGCAGCCCGCAGTGGCGTACTGCGCGTGGATGATGAACTCCATTTGTCGCCATTGCCCGCAGAGGACGAAGACCCAGAAGTGACCAAGCTGCGCGCGGCTTTGGATCACCGCATCGGTGAGGTTCAATTGCCGGAAGTGATTCTGGCCGTTGACGCCCAGGTGCGCTTTAGCTGGATCATGCTCGGACGTGAGCCGCGCTCTACCGACGAGCTGCTGATGGTCTATGCCGGCATCATGGCCCACGGCACCAGTCTGACTGCGGTCGAATGCGCGCGCATGATTCCGCAATTGTCTGCCACCAGCATTCGCCAGGCCATGCGCTGGGCGCGGGACGAACGGCGTCTGAGCCAGGCCTGCCAGGCTGTGCTGGAATTCATGCAGCGACACCCGATTGCCGCCACCTGGGGGCGGTCCGATTTGGCATCTTCTGACATGATGAGCATGGAGACCACCAAACGGGTGTGGCAAGCCCGGCTTGATCCTCGGCGCAACACACCTTCCATTGGAATCTACTCCCATGTAAAAGACCGGTGGGGCATCTTCCATGCGCAGCCCTTTGTGCTCAATGAGCGCCAGGCGGGCGTGGCCATTGAAGGTGTCATCCGCCAAGAAAAGCTGGAGACCAGCCAGCTTGCTGTGGATACCCATGGCTACACCGACTTTGCCATGTCACATGCCCGTTTGCTTGGTTTTGATCTTTGCCCGCGGTTGAAGGAACTCAAACAGCGCCACCTCTTTGTGCCACGCGGCACCAAAGTGCCCGCAGAAATCGCTGCGGTGTGCGAAGCCAATGTCGACGTCGCTTTGATCGAAAAGCATTGGGATAGTCTGGTGCACCTGGCAGCCTCGGTCATGAGCGGACATGCCAGTGCGGTGGCAGCTCTTGCGCGGTTCGGTTCTGCCGCCCAGGGCGATCCAATCTATGAGGCTGGCGTGCAATTGGGGCGGTTGCTGCGTACGGCGTTTTTGGCTGACTACTTTGTCAAGGACGCTTTCAGGAACGAGTTGCGCCGGGTGCTCAATCGGGGCGAGGCTGTTAACGCCCTCAAGCGCGCCATTTATACCGGCCGGATCAGCCCGGCGCAGGCCAAACGTGTCGATGAAATGCAGGCTGTGGCCGATGCGTTGAGCCTGATGGCCAACATCGTGATGGCGTGGAATACCTCACAGATGCAGGCGGTCCTGGATCGCTGGTCGAACCGCCGCCAGGTCATTCCACCGGAACTGATCGGGAAGATTGCGCCCACCAGGCTGGAGAGCATCAACTTGCGGGGTGTGTTTCGCTTCCCGGTTGACCGCTATGCTGACCAAATCCTGCCTTCGCGGCCAAATGCATCGATAACTGGCACCAATGGATGAAACCGACCACGGTTTGACGCCACGAATCGCAGATTTGAAAGTGAACAGGAAAGTCAATGAAATCAACGATCTACCAACACCACCTCCGCGCCAGTGCTAGCTTTTCGTACCGTCACTTATTGCACTGAAAACGAGGAGACCCCACTGAGCGATCACCTGCTCAATACAAAAACCGCCTGCGCGCTCAGGCGGTTTTTTTTTGCCGATGGCTCCACTGGAAAATCGGCCCCACCAAAATCAGCACCGCCACCAAACGGCAGACCTGAAACGCGGTGACCACAGGCACCCCCAGCTGCAACACCTTGGCGGTGATGGCCATCTCGGCAATCCCTCCGGGAGCGGTGCCCAATATCAAGGTGGCGGGGTGCAGGCCCGTGGTGTGGGCCAAAAACAGGCCAAAGCCCAGCGACAGCAGCATCATGACCACAGAGCCGGATGCAGCCGTAGCAAGCCAGCGCGGGGCGGTGTGCACAAATTCACGCTGAAAGCGCACCCCCAGGCTCACGCCGATGACCAACTGCGCGGCGTTCGACAATTCCGTGGGCACAGCCGACCAATGCACCCCCGACAGCGTCAAGCCCATCGAGACCAGCAAAGCCCCCATGAACCAAGGATTGGTCCGCTTGAAAGCCACCATGACCAAGGCGCCAACCCCGGTGGACAAGGCCAGCCAAAATAAACCTGGCCAATGCGCCACCACCGGACCTGGCAGCAAACGTGCATCGACCTGCAAACCCCAGTGGCTTTGTGCCCACTGCATGGCAAAGGGCAAGGTCAACACCACCAAGACGAGGCGCACACTGTGGGCGGCGGCAACGAGATCGGTACGTGCACCGTGGCGCTCGGCCAGCAAAGTCATCTCGGATGCACCACCAATCGCACTGGCAAAGTAAGTGGTCGCCCGCCAAGCACTGGGTGGCAAATGGGCCAATTCAGCCCTGTGCCGATGCTGCAGCCAAGCGTCAAACAAGGCGCCCAGCAACAACGCCCAAAGCACCGCCAGCGCGATGGCCCACCACAGGCTGACCACCAGAGCACCCACCTGCGGCGTGAAATACAGGCCCAGCACCACACCAATCACCCATTGCCCCGCGTTGCGGAGCAAGGGCGCGCTGCGCGTGGTCGCACCCAGCACCGAAGCCAGCGCCGTGACCAGCAATGGCCCCAACATCCAGGGAATGGGGGTGTGCAGCCAAACACACAGCTGGGCGGCAGCCAGCGCCACCAACAAGGTGACCGCTGTTCGAAGTCCTGAACGCATGGTGTAAGCCTGCAGCTTCAGCCCCGACATCACGGAACTGAGCACAAACGATTGTCGGAGCTAAAGCTCCGACCTACGCGAACACGAACTCCGAATAAGCGGTCATGCATGCCTGCGGATGCTGTCGGCCACGGTCTGCACGATCTGGTCGATGTGCGCGTCTTCCACGATGTAGGGCGGGCAAATGACGATGTTCTCGCCAGCTGGGCGCACCCACACCCCTTTGTGGAAGCAATCCATGAAGATGTCATACGCCCGCTTGCCGGGCGAGCCTGCAATGCTGGCCAGCTCCACCGCACCGGCCAAGCCGAGCGTGCGGATGCCGACCACATTGGGCAAGCCCTTGAAGGCGTTGTGCATGGCATGGCCCAACTTGATGCCTTGCTCACCCGCACGGGCAAACAGGTTTTCTTCCTTCATCAAGTCGAGCGTGGCAATGGCCGCTGCGCAAGCCACAGGGTGACCCGAGTAGGTGTAGCCGTGGAAAAACTCGATGGCGTGCGCAGGCGAGTTGGCGTTCATCATCGCGTCGTAGATGAAGTCCCGGCAGATCACGCCACCCAGCGGGATCACGCCGTTGGTCACCGCCTTGGCAAAGTTGAGCATGTCGGGCACCACGCCGTAATAGTCAGCACCAAAGTTCACGCCCAAACGGCCAAAGCCGGTGATGACCTCGTCAAAAATCAGCAAAATGCCGTGCTTGTCGCAAATTTCGCGCAGGCGCTTGACATAGCCCTTGGGCGGGATGTACCAGCCCGCGCTGCCCGCGATCGGCTCCACGATCACAGCGGCGATGTTGCTCGGGTCGTGCAAGACCAAAATGCGGTTTTCCAGCTCCAGCAGCGGGTCCTCGGCCCAGACCGGCTCTTCATGATGGATGTAGGCGTGGTTCACCGGGTCGTGGATGAAGCGCATGTGGTCCACACGCGGCAGCAGCTGCGCGCCATACACCTTGCGGTTGGCGGGCAGGCCGCCCACGCTCATGCCGCCAAAGTTGACGCCGTGGTAACCCTTTTCGCGGCCAATGAACACATTGCGGTGGCCTTCGCCCCGGGCGCGGTGGTAGGCCAGCGCCACTTTCAGGGCCGTGTCGGCTGCTTCTGAGCCGGAGTTGCAAAACAGCACCTTGTTCAGGTCGCCGGGCGCCATGTCGGCGATCATCTGCGCGGCTTTGAAAGCCTTGTCGTTGCTGGCCTGAAACGCCGTGGCGTAGTCCAGTGTGTCCAGCTGCTTTTTGATGGCTTCGTTGATAGGCTTGCGGTTGTGGCCTGCGCCCACGCACCACAGGCTGGAGATGCCATCGATGACCTTTTTGCCATCGTGCGTGGTGAAGTGCATGCCTTCTGCGCCCACGAACACGCGTGGGTCTTGTTTGAAGGTGCGGTTGGGCGTGAAGGGCAACCACTGGTTGTCCATGTGCAAGTCGGTTTGGGCCACGGCAAAGACTCCTTGAAATCGGTTCAACCAAGCAGTTTAAAGGGCAAAGGGCCGAACACGCGCTCCAGCGCGACAACCATGAACAGCCCCAACACAGGGGTCTTCTACAATAGAACCCTATAAAACGGCCATGACTGCCCTTTAAAACGTCATGGCGAACCCCGCAGCTTGCAGCCATGACGACCACTTACATCCTTACTCTCTCCTGCCCTGACCGCACCGGCATCGTGCATGCCGTATCGGGTTTTTTGCTGGAGCGTGGTGGCAATATTGAAGAAGCGGCGCAATACAACGACCACGACACCGGCCTGTTTTTCATGCGCGTTCAGTTCGCCTGCGCTCAAGCCGATGGCGAGACACTGAATGCACAGTGGGGCCAGTTTGCCCAGACCTTTGAGATGAAGTGGGACCTGCACGCCACGTCACAGCCTATGCGCACCGTGCTGATGGTCAGCAAGGAAGGCCATTGCCTCAACGACTTGCTGTTCCGCTGGAAGAGTGGTTTGCTGCCGCTCGATATCCGCGCCATTGTCAGCAACCACCGCGAGTTCTACCAACTGGCAGCCAGCTACAACGTGCCGTTTCACCACATCCCGGTGACCAAAGACAACAAGGCCCAAGCCGAAGCCAAACAGTACGAGATCATTCAGGCCGAAGGTGCCGAGCTGGTGGTGCTGGCGCGCTACATGCAGATCCTCTCTGACGACCTGTGCCGCAAGCTGGCAGGGCGCGCCATCAACATCCACCACAGCTTTTTGCCCAGCTTCAAGGGAGCCAAGCCTTACTACCAGGCGCACGACCGGGGCGTAAAACTGATTGGTGCGACTGCACACTATGTGACCGCCGATCTGGACGAAGGCCCGATCATCGAGCAAGACGTGGCCCGCGTGGACCACAGCAAAACCGTGGAAGACCTCACGACGATTGGGCGTGACACCGAAAGCCAAGTGCTGGCACGCGCCGTGAAGTGGCACAGCGAGCACCGCGTGTTGATCAACGGCCACAAGACGGTGATCTTTAAATAAATGACTTTGTGGGACAGATCTTTAGCTCTGTCCCCAACTGATTCACGATGTCTGCCACCTCACGCATCCCTCCCATCCAGTGTCTCTTGACCTTTGAGGCCTTGGCGCGGTTGCGCAGCGTGACCCAGGCCGCTGAAGAGCTGTGCGTCACCCCCAGCGCCGTGAGCCACCGAGTCAAGCAGCTGGAGCAAATCATTGGCACCAAGCTGTTTCGTCGGGCCGATTTTTCACTGACCACCGAAGGCAACGAATACCTGGCCCATGTGCGCGAGGGTCTGGTGTCACTGCAGCGCTTTCCCAGCGCCAGCAACACCCCCGGCCGACGCAAGCTGCGTCTGGCGGTCACACCCACTTTTGCGCGCTCGGTGCTCATGCCCCGCTTGAAGCATTTTCTGGACGCCTACCCCGAAATCGACATCACGCTGCAAGTGAGCATTCCCCTGTTGGATGTGGTGGCCGAAGACGCCGACCTGACGGTGCGTTTTGGCACCGGCCGCTACTCGGATGTAGAGCATGTGTGCCTGGCCAAGGACGATGTAACCCCCTTGGCATCGCCCGCCTGGTTGAGAGAAAACGGCCCCTTTGCCAGCGCCGAAGACCTGCAAGGCGTGGCCCTGTTGCGCAGCCCACTGGAGCCCTGGCGCACTTGGTTTGCCGCGCACGACCTGGATTGGCCCGAACCCACCGATGGTTCATCGTTCAACGACATTGGCCTCATGTGCGACGCCGCAGCCCAAGGTCTGGGTGTGGGCCTGATCCGCACCAAGTTGGGTGCGCCTTGGGTTGAGAGCGGACAATTGGTCCGCCTGTTCGAGCGCAGCGTGCCCAGCCCCCACGCCCACTACCTGTGCTGGCGCACGGGCACCATGGAGCGCTGGGAATGCGCCACCTTTGCCGATTGGCTGAAAAAAGCGCTGGCCTGACCCCCCCACAGCAATACGTCCACGCTGCGGGCAAATTCACAAGCCCGTCAAAGTTTATTCAGCCCACGGTCCCCCACTTGGGCGTACATTCAAACCTTCATTTCAAGGTTTTGAATGCCATGAGCGCCAACACCCCCGCCGAAACACAGCAACTGACCGCCACCGAACGTGCCGAGCGCCAACGCGCTGTGGTGCAGGCTTTGGGCCGGGTGCTGCCCGCTGATGCCATCCTCTACACCCCCGAAGACACCACACCCTACGAGTGCGACGGCTTGACCGCCTACCGTGAGCGGCCTTTGGTGGTGGCATTGCCCGAGACCGAAGCCCAAGTGCAAGCCGTGCTCAAAGCTTGCCATGCCCTGCAAGTGCCGGTGGTGGCACGCGGCGCGGGCACGGGCCTATCGGGCGGGGCCATGCCGCACCGCATGGGCGTGACGCTGTCGATGGCGCGCTTCAATCAGATCAAGACCGTTGACCCCGTGAGCCGCACAGCGGTGGTGCAATGCGGCGTGCGCAACCTGGCCATCAGCGAAGCCGCTGCGCCCTACGGACTGTATTACGCGCCCGACCCGTCCAGCCAGATCGCCTGCACGATTGGCGGCAACGTGGCCGAAAACTCAGGCGGGGTGCACTGCCTCAAATATGGCCTCACGGTGCACAACGTGCTCAAAGTGCGCGGTTTCACCGTCGAAGGTGACCCCATCGAATTTGGCAGCGATGCGCTCGACACCCCGGGCTACGACCTGCTGGCCGTGCTGGTGGGCAGCGAAGGCATGCTGGCCGTGACCACCGAAGTCACCGTCAAACTGGTGCCCAAGCCGCAGCTGGCGCGCTGCATCATGGCCAGCTTTGACGACGTACGCAAAGCGGGCGACGCGGTGGCTGCGGTCATTGCGGCGGGCATCATCCCCGCCGGTTTGGAGATGATGGACGGCCCGATGACCATCGCGGTCGAAGACTTTGTTCACGCAGGCTACGACTTGAGCGCGGCGGCGATTTTGCTGTGCGAGAGCGATGGTACGCCAGAAGAAGTCGAAGAAGAAATCGGCCGCATGAGCGAAGTGCTGCGCGGCTGCGGCGCGACCGCCATCACCGTGAGCCGCGACGAAGCCCAGCGCATGAGATTCTGGAGTGGCCGCAAAAACGCCTTCCCGGCGTCGGGCCGCATCAGCCCCGACTACATGTGCATGGACTCGACCATCCCGCGCAAGCGCTTGGCCGACATCCTGCAAGCCATCTCCGAGATGGAAACCAAATACGCGCTGCGTTGCCTGAACGTGTTCCACGCGGGCGACGGCAACCTGCACCCGCTGATTTTGTTTGACGCGAACGACGCCGACCAGTTGCGCCGCTGCGAGCTGTTTGGTGCCGATATTCTGGAAACCAGCGTGGCCATGGGCGGCACGGTGACAGGCGAGCACGGCGTGGGCATCGAAAAAGTGAACAGCATGTGTGTGCAGTTCAGCGCGGAAGAAAACGAGCAGATGTTCGCCGTCAAACGGGCTTTTGACCGCCAAGGACTTTTGAACCCCGGCAAGGTCATCCCGACGCTGAACCGCTGTGCCGAATACGGCAAGATGCTGGTGCGCGCCGGGGCCATCAAGCACCCGGATTTGCCACGGTTCTGAGCCCAAACGCCCGCAAAAAGCCTGAGCAAGCCTCAGGCTTTTTTTAACCCCGCTTGGTTGCGCATGCAACCATCCGTGTTTCTACTTAGTTGCGCGCGCAACCATATCAACCTAAAATCAGGCCTTCTTTCACCCCCTTCAGACTGAAGAGCCGAATGCCCACGCCACTCGACCGCACGCTGACCTACCGCTTGCACCAACTGCACAAGCTGACCGACATGGACAGCCAGTCGGTCTATCCGGAGCGCACGGGCCTGTCGATGAGCGACGGACGGTGCCTGACAACCATTGGCACTTTTGAGCCTTTGTCGGTGAAAGAGCTGGCCGACAAAGCCAACCTGAACAAGGGCCAGGCCAGCCGCGCTGCGCAGGCGCTGGTCGATCAGGGCCTGGTGCTCAAAGCCGACCACCCGGGTGATGGCCGGGGCGTGGTGCTGACACTGACGCCTGCCGGGCGCGAGGTGTTCGGGCGCGCCATGGCCATGGTGCACCAACGCAACCAAGACATTTTTGGCTGCCTGACCGACAAAGAGCAAGCCAGCTTGAGCGCCCTCTTCGACCGATTGATATCGCACGCACGCCCCCGCTGAACATCACACAACGACCATCCCATGCACAACCCCAGCACCGAAGCACGTCCTTCGATCTACTACACCTACGAGGTTTTCAAACCTTGGCTGGCTTCGGCCCACCCTGCGCAAGACCGGAAAAAAGTCGTGATCGTCGGCGCAGGGCCTGCAGGCATGGTGACCGCGTTAGAGCTGGCCCGTCACGGCGTGCCCAGCGTGGTGCTGGCGGCCGAGTTGCAGTTTTCACAAGGCAGCCGCGCGATTTGCTTCACGCGTCGCTCGATGGAAATTTTGCAGCAGGTGGGGGTAGCCGACCGCATGACCGCAGGCGGTTTGCCCTGGCGCTTTGGCAACTCGTTTTACCGGGGCCAGCGTGTGTTCCGCATGGAAGCGCCGCACGATGCCGATGACCGGTTTTTCCCGATCATCAACGTCCAGCAGCAGTTCATGGAGGAGTACCTGCACGACGCTTGCAAAGCCAACCCGTTGATCGATTTCCGATGGGGCAACAAGGTCAATCAGCTTGAGCAGAAGGACGGCTACGCGGTGCTAGAAGTGGATACGCCAGAAGGCCTGTATGCGCTTGAAAGTAATTGGGTGGTCGCCGCCGACGGTGGCCGATCGGGCATCCGATCCGCCATGAACCTGCAAATGGAAGGCGCGTCTTACGAAGGCTTTTTCGTGATCGCCGACATCCAGATTGACCTGCCCTTTCCCACCGAGCGCCTGGCCTTTTTTGACCCCGAGTGGAACCCCGGCAACACCATCTTGATGCACCGTGAGCCCCACGGCATTTGGCGTGTGGATTACCAGCTGCCCCCCGGTGAAACGCCCGAAGAGGCGCTGCGCCCCGAGTCGCTCAAAGCGCGCATCGACGCGCAACTGGCCATGATCGGCCACGCGGGCCTGAAATGGGAGATGGACTGGTCTTCGGTCTACTCGGCGCGCACACTGACCTTGCCCGACTTTGTGCACGGCAGCGTGATTTTCACAGGCGACGCGGCGCACCTGCTGCCCATCTTTGGCGTGCGCGGGGCCAACACAGCGTTTCAGGATGCGCAGTCGCTGGGCTGGCACTTGGCTTTTGTGGTCAAGGGTCTGGCGAGCCAAAAACTGCTGGCGAACCACAGCACCGAACGCGTCGGCGCGGCGCGCGAAATCATCACCGAGGCGGGCAAAAGCACCCGCTTCATGGCCCCACCCAGCCCCGGCTTTCGCTTGCTGCGCGACGCGGTGCTGTCCCTCTCGCTCACGCAAGAATTTGTGCGACCGCTTTACCACTGGCGCACCTCGCGGCCGCACGAGTACACCCATTCCCAGCTCAACAGCATGGGCGACGACAACGGCTTGTTCAAAAGTGGCCCGGCGCACGGCGCACCGCCACAAAACGTGCGATTGGGTGCGAACGACTTTTTGCTCGACCACCTGGGCGGCGGCTTTGACCTGCTGTACTTCACCGACACGGATTTGCCTGAAGCACTGCAAAAGGTGATCAGCGCAGCGCGGGCAACAGGCATGCCCTTGAACGTGACCGCCATCGGTGCGGCCCAGCCTGTGGCGGGTGCCGACCAGTACTTGCCCGACGCCGATGGCCACCTGCGCCAGCGTTATGGTGTGGCCGTCAACGGCGGCGCGTATTTGCTTCGCCCCGACCAGCACGTTTGCGCGCGGTGGATCACACTGGATGCCACGCGCTTGCAAGCCGCTCTGACCAACGCCGTGCCGCAATAAGGAAAATCATGACCGACAAAGCACTTTCCATCGGCGGTCTCGAAACCGTCTACGACGCTCTGGCCACGGCCATTGACCAAGCAGGCGCTGACAAGGCCCAGTTGTTCCTCGTCAAACTCGCCTTGCTCAACGCCAACGCCTTGGCCGATGAAAACCTGTTTCAGCAGCAGATCACCACTGCCCTGCAAGACCTCTGACCACACGACCACAAAGGAGAACTCCATGCTCGTTCAATCCGTTCACCACGTCGCCTACCGCTGCAAAGACGCCAAAGAAACCGTCGAGTGGTACCAAAAGCACCTGGACATGAAATTTGTTTTGGCCATTGCCGAAAACGAAGTGCCCTCCACCAAAGCGCCTGATCCGTACATGCACATCTTTTTGGATGCAGGCCACGGCAACGTCCTGGCTTTCTTTGAGTTACCCAACCAGCCTGAGATGGGCCGAGACGAAAACACCCCCGCCTGGGTGCAGCACTTGGCGCTGAAAGTGGATTCGATGGAAACGCTGCTGGCGGCCAAAGACAAACTGGTGGCGGGTGGCGTGGAAGTGCTCGGCCCCGTCGACCACACCATCTTCAAGAGCATCTATTTCTTTGACCCGAGCGGCCACCGCCTGGAGCTGGCCGCCGACTGCGGTACGCCCGAGATGATGAAGAAACTCGACGAAGTGAAATGGGACATGCTCGAAGAGTGGAGCCAAACCAAACGCGCCCCCAAACACGCCGCCTGGATGCACGACGGCAGCATGAACGCCTGAAAGCCGCTCCATGACCACGCTCAACGAAACCCACAACCCGGCCCTCCAAAGCTGGGTCGCCTCGGCCAACACGGCTGGCACCGACTTCCCCATCCAGAACCTGCCTTTTGCGGTGTTCCGCCACAAGGGCTCTGGAGAAGCCTTCCGAGGCGGCGTGGCCATTGGTGATCAGATCGTGGATCTGGCTGCACTGGCCAAGGCCGAGCTGTTTTCAGGTGAGGCTGCTGCGGCCGCTCAAGCGGGCGCACAAGACAAACTCAACGCCCTGATGGCCTTGGGCACATCGGCCTGGAGCGCGCTGCGTCTGGCGCTGTCTCGGGCACTGCGCGAAGGCTCGGCGGAGCAGGCTGGATTGCAAGCCTGCCTGGTGCCACAAGCCGAGGCCGAATACGACGTGCCCGCCCGCATTGGCGACTACACCGACTTCTACACCTCGGTGCACCACGCCACCAACATTGGCAAGCAGTTCCGCCCGGACAACCCGCTGCTGCCCAACTACAAATGGGTGCCGATTGGTTACCACGGCCGTGCGTCCAGCATTGGCGTGTCAGGCCAGCAGTTCCGCCGCCCGGTGGGCCAGACGATGCCGCCCGGCGCGACCGAGCCGTCGTTCGGCCCATGCAAGCGGCTGGACATTGAGCTGGAGCTGGGCATCTTTGTGGGCAGCGGCAACGCCTTGGGCGAGTCCGTGGACATCACCGAAGCCGAAGACCATGTGTTCGGCATCTGCATGCTCAACGACTGGTCGGCCCGCGACATCCAGGGCTGGGAATACCAACCCCTCGGCCCCTTCCTCGCCAAAAATTTTGCGACCACGGTCTCACCCTGGGTGGTGACGCTCGAAGCGCTGACCCCTTACCGCGTGGCCTTCACCCGCGCCGAAGGTGACCCGCAGCCCCTGGCCTATCTGGACAGTGCCGCCAACCGCAGCGGCGGCGCGTTCGACATCCAGCTGCAAGTGGGCCTGCAAACGCCGCAAATGCGCGCTGCTGGTCAGCCCGATGCCAACATCTGCCGCACCAGCTACCGCCATGCTTATTGGACGGTGGCGCAAATGCTCACACACCACACGGTCAACGGCTGCAACCTGCAACCGGGCGACCTGCTGGGCAGCGGCACCTTGTCGGGCCCCACGCTCGACCAAGCGGGCGCGCTGATCGAGCTGACCACCGGCGGCAAAAATCCGATCGCGCTGCCCAATGGCGAACAACGCACCTGGCTGGAAGACGGCGACAGCGTGGTGCTGCGCGGCTGGTGCGAGCACGAAGGTGCTGCACGCATTGGCTTTGGGGAATGTGTGGGCACAGTGCTGCCTGCGCGGACGATCCCGTCCTGAACGGTGGGCGGCTCATGCCACTCACAATTCACCAAGTATCGATGGCCAGTGCGCCGTCGAAGGGCCGGATCTTCCCTGCCTCCAGCCCTGCCACCAGCCAGTCGCGGGTGGTGGCCGGGTCGATCACCGCGTCGATCTCCAGCGTAGCGGCCATGTTGATGGCGCTGCCGTTGTCGTATTGCTGCGTCAGCAGCTGTTCAAACAGCGCTTCGCGCTCGGGGCCCTCGGGCAGGGCTTCGAGTTCTTTGCGGTAACCCAGCCGCACCGCACCCTCCAGGCCCATGCCGCCAAACTCGCCGGTGGGCCAAGCCACCGTGCTCAGGGTTTCGTGAAAGCCCCCGCCGGTCATGGCCATCGCGCCCAGGCCATAGCCCTTGCGCAGCACCACGCTGAGCAGCGGCACCCGCAGGTGCGCGGCCGCCACAAACATGCGCGAGACATGGCGCACTTGCGCTGTGGCCTCGGTGTCCGGCCCGACCATGAAGCCGGGTGTGTCCACCAAACTCACGATGGGCAGCCCGTGCGCGTTGCACAGCTGCATGAAGCGGGCGGCCTTGTCGGCGGCATCGGCGTCGATCGCGCCACCCAAGTGCAGCGGGTTGTTGGCCATGAGGCCCACCGGTTGCCCCGCGATGCGCACCAGCGCGGTGTGAATGCCCACGCCAAAGCCGGCGCGCAAATACAAGAGGCTGCCCACGTCGGCGATGCCCTGCATGGCAGCGCGGGTGTCGTACACGCGCACACGGTTTTCGGGCACCACATGGCGCAGGGCTTCGGCGCGTGGGGCTTGCCATTCGCTTTGCGCGCCCTGAAAGCACGACAGGTAATGCCGCGCTGCCGTCACCGCTTGCGCTTCGCTGTCCACCAAGATGTCGATCACGCCGTTGCTGTGCTGCACGTCGCTGGGGCCAATCTGCTCGGGCTTGAAGACGCCCAGGCCCCCGCCTTCGACCATGGCTGGGCCACCCATGCCGATGTTGCTGCCAGTTGTGGCGATGATCACATCGCAGCAACCCAGCAAGGCCGCGTTGCCCGCAAAGCAGCGCCCCGCCACCACACCCACCACCGGCACCTGGCCATTGAGCCGGGCAAAGGAGGCGAAGGTGGCCAGGTTCAAGCCTGCGACGATGGCGACATCGACATCACCGGGTCGGCCCCCGCCGCCTTCGGCGAACAGCACCACCGGCAGCTTGTTTTGCAAGGCCACGCCCAACATACGGTCGGTCTTTTGGTGGTTGCGCATGCCTTGTGTGCCCGCCAGCACGGTGAAGTCGTAGGCCATGACGACCACGCGCTGGCCGTGGATACAACCGATGCCGGTGACCATGCCATCAGCGGGCGTGTTGCGCATGAGGTCATCGGCACTGCGGCGACGGCTTTGCGCGGCCACGGCCAAGGCGCCGTATTCCACAAACGAGTCCGGGTCACACAGATCGGCGATGTTCTCGCGGGCGGTGCGCAGGCCGGTGGCGTGGCGCTTGGCCACGGCTTCGGGGCGCTGCGCGTCGAGCGTGAAGGCCTGGCGGTCTTGCAGCTTTTGCAGGTCGGCGCGGGGGGCATCTTGGGCGGCAGGGCGTCCAGCGCCATGCGCTGGGGTCTGAGGCGCAACAGGCAAAGCCGACGATACGGCTGAGGCGGTCGGTGCGTGGGCCTCCGTGTCACGCTGCACTGGCACTGAATCCATGCGCATCCAGCTCGCCAAGACCTCACCCTCACCCACCGTCTCGCCCGCCTGAAAGTACAGCTCGGTCAAGCGCCCGGCATGGGGGGCGCGGATTTCGTGCTCCATTTTCATGGCTTCCAGAATCACCAGAACGTCGCCTGCGGCCACGTCCGCACCGGGGGCCACCAACCACTGAACCAGTTGCGCTTGCAGGGGGGATTGAATGTTTTGCATTCGGCCATTGTGCGGCGCAGCCCCAACAGCTCCCGGTCAAGTCCGAGACAATTTAGACTGGCTTTATTGAACACAACAGGCCACCGTCATGAATTTCGAACCCCTGATCGAGTTGACCCGCAACGGCGTGCAGGAATGCGTGCACATGGGCGCGCTGGCCGTGACCGACACCGAGGGCCGTGTGCTGGCCCAAGTGGGCAACCCGCATTGGTTGTGCTTCACCCGCTCCACCCTCAAGGCCATGCAGGCGCTGCCGCTGATCCAATCAGGCGGGGTGGCGCATTTTGGCTTCACCCCCACAGAGCTGGCCCTGATGTGCGCCAGCCACAACGGCGAAGACATGCACGTCGAGCAGGTCACGTCCATCTTGCGCAAAAGCGGCAGCACCACGCGGCAAATGCGATGCGGCTGCCATGTGCCTTACCGCTTCACCTTTTTTGACCGCCCCATGCCCGAGGGCTTTGCTTACGACGAGCGGCACCACAACTGCAGCGGCAAGCACAGCGGTTTTTTGGCGTACTGCGTGCAGCACGGTCTGCCCACCGACAGTTACACCGAAGTCACACACCCCTTGCAGCAACGCATCCGCCAGGCCGTGGCGCACCTGGCAGGACTGAGCGAAGAAGAACTGGCGCTGGGCATCGACGGCTGCTCAGCCCCGAACTACGCCATGCCTTTGTCACGCTTGGCCCGCAGCTATGCCCGGCTGGCGCAACCCGAATCGGACGGCTTGTATGGCGAAAGCCTGGCGCAACTGGGTCAGGCCATGAGCGCCCACCCCGAGTTGGTCTCGGGCACCGGGCGCAACGACGCCGACTTCATGCGCGCAGGTCGGGGCGACTGGGTCACCAAAGTGGGCGCAGACGGCGTGCAGGTGGTGGGCAGCCGATCGCGTGGCCAAGCCCTGGCCATCAAGATCATGGACGGCAACAAAGCAGCGTTGTTTGCCGCGACTGTGGAGGCCTTGGACCAATTGGGTTGGCTGGACGATGCGCAGCGGCAAGCGCTGGCACCTTGGCGTGCGCAGGCGCTGCTGAATGTGGCGGGGGTGCCGGTGGGTGAGCGGCGCAGCACCTTCAAGTTGCAAATGGGCGGTCAAACCTGACAGGTCAGAACCGCTCGCTTCTTTCTGCACCGCTGAATCGGTGGCCTCAGCGTTGGCCAAAAATCGCCGTGCCCACCCGCACCATCGTGCTGCCTTCGGCAATCGCCGCGGCCATGTCCGCGCTCATGCCCATCGACAAGGTGTCCAGCGGCAGGCCCTGAGCGCGCATTTTTTCAAACAGGTCTTTGGCCTGACGGTGCACGGCGCGCATCTGCGCATCGGTTTCGGCGGGTTCGGGGATCGTCATCAGGCCACGCAGTTGCAGGCGCGGCAAAGCGGCCACAGCCTGCGCCAGCGCGGGCAGGTCTTGCGGGCTCACGCCCGATTTGTTGTCGCCGCCGTCCACATTGACCTGAATGCACACCTGCAAGGGCGGCAGCTCAGCCGGGCGTTGCTCTGACAGGCGCTGGGCGATTTTGAGGCGGTCCACGCTGTGCACCCAGTCAAAGTGCTCGGCCACCAAGCGGGTCTTGTTGCTCTGGATGGGGCCGATGCAATGCCACTGCAGGGGCAAGTCGCGCAAGGCGGTGATCTTGTCCACCGCTTCCTGGATGTAGTTTTCGCCAAAAGCGGTCTGGCCTGCGGCATAGGCCTGGCGAACCGCATCGGTCCCCCAGGTTTTGGACACGGCCAGCAACTGCACGCTGTCTGGTGCGCGGCCAGCAGCCTGGCAAGCAGCCTGAATTTGCACCCGAATACGGGTGATGTTGTCGGCAATCGAGGAGTTCATGGCCTGAGCGTACCAAAAGCGCCCATGTCACCCAATGGTCAGCCCAAAGCACCCGGTGCGCACCAGAACACCGACAGGCTGCCAAAATAGCCCCTTTATCCACTCCACAACGAGACACCCATGAGTCAAATCGCCGCCAAAACCTACGATGCCACGCCCGCCAAGAAAGTTGCCTTTTTGGGCCTGGGCGTGATGGGCTACCCCATGGCTGGCCACTTGGCCCGCGCCGGGCACCACGTCACCGTGTACAACCGCAGCGCTGCCAAGGCCACCGCTTGGGTGGCCGAATGCCCCGGCAACGCCAGTGCCCCCACCCCGCGTGAGGCAGCCGCCGGTGTAGACATCGTGTTTGCCTGCGTGGGCAACGACGCCGATCTGCGCAGCGTGGTGCTGGGCCCGGACGGTGCTTTTGCTGGCATGAAGCCCGGCGCGATCTTTGTGGACCACACCACAGCCTCAGCGTCTGTCGCCCGAGAGTTGTCGGCTGAAGCCCAAAAACTGGGTCTGCAGTTCATCGATGCACCCGTCTCCGGGGGACAGGCTGGTGCACAGAACGGCTTGCTCACCGTCATGTGTGGTGGCGACACCGCCGCTTTTGACACCGTCAAGCCCGTGGGCATGGCTTTCTCTCGCGCTTTCACCTTGCTGGGTGAATCCGGTGCCGGTCAGTTGGCCAAGATGGTCAACCAGATCTGCATCGCGGGCTTGGTGCAAGGTCTGTCTGAGGCGATTGCCTTCGGCCAGCAAGCCGGTCTGGACATGCACCAGGTGCTCGACGTGATCGGCAAGGGCGCGGCACAAAGCTGGCAGATGGACAACCGTGGCAAGACCATGGCCGACGACAAGTTTGAATTCGGCTTCGCGGTGGACTGGATGCGCAAGGACTTGGGCCTTGTGCTGGACGAAGCCAAGCGCAACGGTGCCCTTTTGCCCGTGACGGCGCTGGTGGACCAGTTTTACGCCGATGTGCAAAAAATGGGCGGGGGCCGCTGGGACACTTCGAGCCTGATCCGCCGCTTGCGCTGAGGCGTGCAGCCCAAGATCATCGCTGGCCGCTGACGCGGAGATGATCTGGCGCTGGCATGAAAAAGAGCGGCTCACAAGCCGCTCTTTTTCGTGGCGCATGCCCTGTATTACTTGGCCAAAGGTGGCTGGCTCAAGCGCTTGAGTTCTTCTTCAGAAATCTCATCGAACACACGCACGACTTTGGTCACGCCACCGATGCCGCGAACGACGTCGCTGGCCCGTTTGGCTTCACGGGCGGTCACTCGACCCATCAAATACACAATGCCCCGCTCGGTCACCACCTTGATCGAGTTGACTTGAAGGTCTTTGGCATCGATGAAGGCGGCCTTGACCTGGCTGGTGGTCACCGTGTCTTTGGAACGCTGGGTCAGGCTGCTGGGCGGTGCAACCGCCAAGTCGTTCACAACAGACTGGACATTCTCTTGGCCCTGCGCCAGTTTTTCTGCGCGGTCTTTGTCGGCCTGCGTGCGGGCCTCACCGCTGAGCAACACCTTGCGGTTGAAACTGGTCACATTCAGGTGAACGCGGTCGCCCAATTCCTGGCGAACGGCGCTGGCCACTTTGAGCTCAATGCCCTCGTCTTCCACCTGTGCACCCGTGGTGCGCCGGTCGGTGGCCACAATGCCGGTCATGACCGCGCCGCCCACGATCAAGGGAGCGCAGCCGGGCAAAGCCGTCAACGCGGTCGCCAACACAGCACCTGACAAAACCAAAGATTGAAGATTGCGTTTCATTTATACAGGCTCCTGTTCACCCAACAACTGGGTATCAATTCCATCACACAGACAGTGCAGCACCAAGTGCTGCACCTCACGAATTCTTGCCGCCCGCTCGTGGGGCACGCACACATGCACATCGGTTTCACGCAACTGGCGAGCCAGGCCGCCACCATGGTGGCCGGTCAAGGCCAGCACCGTCATTTCACGGTCGTGGGCGGCCTGAACCGCTTCGATCAAAGCGGTTTCACCGCCATCCACACTGATGAGCACCAGCACATCACCGGTTTGGCCCAGCGCCAGCACCTGACGGGCCAAGGCCTGACCATCGGCCCAGCGGGTGGCTGTCAAGGCATCAGAAGACAGGGCCACCGCCGCCAAACCCGGGCGCTCGCGCTCAAACCCACCCACCAGCAAGTTCGCCAGGTACTGGGCCAGTGCAGCAGAAGGACCCATACCACCCACCAAGACCTTGCCACCCCCCGTGACACAGGCCAAAACAGCTTGGACAGCCGCATCCACAGGCTTGGCCAAAGTCTCGGCCACCTGGTAGTGCAGATCTGCACTGTCGATGAAATGTTGTTGGATTCGAAGGTCTAGCATGCGCACGCGATGATAACCCCGCACGCAGCGCTGCCGCCCCGAAACACAGTTTTTCACCCGGAATTTCAAGTGGCATCAAAAGCCGCCTGCAGCCATTGCGGCCCAGTGGCCTCGATGCTCACCACGTCAAAGCGTGCCGGAGGCAGTTGACGCCAACGCAAGAGGTAATGGTGTGCCGCAAAAATAATGCGCCTTTGCTTGGCGTAGCCGATGCTTGCGGCCGCACCGCCATGGTCGGTCCGGCTGCGTTTTCTGACCTCGACAAACACCACGGTGCCATCGGCGGACTGCATGATCAGGTCGATTTCACCACCCCCACGGCCGGGGGTCCGATAATTGCGCTGCAGCAAGCGCAAACCACGCGCCTGCAAATAGGCCAGCGCCTCGTCTTCGCCCGCATCACCCCGGGCTTTGGTGGTCTGGCCCACCTTGTCTTTTTTGAGGAATTGCATTGACGCCCTCTCCCTTGTCTGCCTCATTCGGCAAAGCCCTTGAGGCCGCGCACGAAGCTGCCGGATCGCAAAACCACCCGGTCAGCACACTGTATGTCGTGGCGACCCCCATTGGCAACCTCGCCGACATCAGCCTGCGTGCCTTGCACGTCTTGTCGCAGGTGGATGCCGTTGCCTGCGAGGACACCCGCCACACCCAGCAGCTGCTCAGGGCCTACGGCTTGGACCGCCCTGGCTCGCAGCTTTTGGCGGTACATCAGCACAACGAAGCCGAAGCGGCACAAAACGTGGTCACCCGCCTCAGCCAAGGCGAAAGGGTGGCCTATGTGAGCGATGCAGGCACCCCCGCCATCAGCGACCCCGGTGCGAGGTTGGTGAGCGCCGTGCGCCAAGCCGGTTACCGCGTGTTGCCCTTGCCTGGGGCCAGCAGTGTGACCACCGCGCTCAGCGCCTCGGGCATGACGGGTGACGACGGCTTTGTGTTCGCGGGCTTTTTGCCCAGCAAGTCGGCCGAGCGCACACGCGCCGTACAAACCTTGGCGATGGAAAGCCGGGCCGTGGTGCTGTTGGAAGCGCCGCACCGCATCGAAGCTTTGGCGCAAGCGCTGTCGGTTTTGGGCGTACGTCCCATCACTGTGGGGCGCGAGTTGACCAAGCAATTTGAACAAATTGAGACCTTGAGCGCCCAGGACTTGCCCACGTGGTTGGCCGAGAAACCTGATCGCCAACGCGGCGAGTTTGTCCTGGTGGTGCATGATGCGCCGGTGGCCGAGTCGACCGGCGAAGGTCTGCGCGTGCTGCAGGTGCTCTTGCCCGAGTTGCCGCTGAAAACAGCGGTCAAACTGGCGGCCGAGATCACGGGCGAGTCCAAGAACGTGCTGTACGACAAGGCACTGGCTTTGAAGAACGGCTGACCGCCGACTGTCCTCCTCAGCGTTTTCGCAAACCCATCCACATGACGGTGGCGACCACCACCAAAGCGCCAACCAATTGCATGGGCGCGATCGATTGCCCCAAAAGCGCCCAAGCCAGCACCAGCGCAAAGACGGGCTCCACATTCATGATGGCCGAGTTGCCCACCACACCCAACTTGGGCAACACGGTGAACATGATGGTGAAGGCCGTGCCATACAAAAACGTCAAGGCCCCCAGGCCCCACCAGCCTGCGCTGGCATTGGGCAAATGGATGCCACTTTGGGTCAGCGCCACCACAGACGCCAAGATGGCCACCGTGGCCATGGTGGTGAAGGTACGCAAGCGCCCGTCCACATCGGCAGCTTCATGCTGGGTGATGACGAGCGCCAAACCGAATGTGGCGGACGCAGCCAAGGCAAAAGCCACGCCCGCTCCGATCTGCCCCCAATGCTCAACAGCCCCCAGACCCGAGGCAGCGCCGAACACATCGAGCGCCAGCGCCAGTCCGGCCAGCATCACCGGCATGGCCAGCAAAACCTGGCGTTCGGGGCGATGGCCGTACAAAACACGCGCCCAAAACGCGGTCAACAAGGGGTAGGTGTTGAAGGCCAACAGTGCCAAAGCCACCGGCAAGCGTGCGACGGCCGAGTAAAGACAGACACTTTGAACGGCGATCAAAGCGCCGATCAGCAAGAGGCTTTTTCGGTGACGGACCGTCAGTTGCAGCGAGACCTTCTGCTGCCACACAATCAGCGCGACCACGAAGGCGGTGACCGTGCTGCGAAAGGTGACCGCGGTCACCACGTCTACCCCATGGTTGAAGGCCGTGCGGGCCGCGACATGGTTGGCCCCCATCATCAGGGCGATCAACAAGAGCGTGAGGAACCCCGTCAGGGACAAGCGAGCGGGCAATGCTGGAGCGGAGGACATGGGGGCAATTTAACGCCCCGCAGACCTGGGAGATGACATCCAAGCGACTGGATGAAGGGGGTCAGGCCCCTGCGTAGTGGTTGGCAGCGCGTTTGTTTTTCAGTCGCTCGGCACGAGCCATGGCCTCATGGATGTCGTCGCGTTCGATTTCCTGAACCGTCTTGAAATACAAAACAGCCAGGACAACCATCAAAACGCCCAAGACGAGCATTGAAATCAACATAAAAGCACCTTTTGACACCAAAGCAAGCAGAATTGTTTGCTGGGGCGATTATGTGGAAAAGATACTGCTTAAGTTATTAAAGATTGTTAGACAGCTCATGACCTGGTGCCATAAAGCCCCAATCCTTGTGCGTGCAGACGGCTCAGACCCAGCAAAGCATCGGTCAGCGGCGTGGCCACTTGGGTGAGTTGCCCCAACTCACACACGGCCGAAACCAAGGCATCCAGTTCCACAGGCTTGGACGCCTGCACGTCCTGCAGCATGGAGGTGCGAAAAGCCCCCAGCTTGCGCGTTACGGCGTGACGGTCTTCGGGCTCTTGGTCGATAGGGATGCCAATTTTTGCACCGATGGCTTTGGCTTCGAGCATGACACCCGAAATGAATTGGCGCACCAACGGGTCGTCGAGGATCCGATCTGTGGTGGCTCCTGTCAGGGCACTGATCGGGTTGATCGTCATATTGCCCCAGAGCTTGTACCAAATGTCTTTCTGAATTTGTGGTGACAGCGTGGCATTGAAGCCCGCCCGACGCAGCAAAGCATGCAGCGCATGCACACGAGGCGTGGACTGCCCAGAAGGCTCGCCCACGATCAGTCCATCACCAAAATGGTGGCGTATCACCCCCGGCGCATCGACCGAGCAGCTGGCATGCACCACGCAGCCGATGATGTGCTGCGCCGGCAGGGCACGGGCGATCGTGCCAAGTGGATCCACCGCATTCAAGGAACGCCCCGCCACCGGGCCACCCAAGCCCTGCAAGAACCACCAGGGCACGCCATTCATGGCCGTGAGCACCACGGTGTTGGGACCGATCAAAGGCCCTACTTGCTGCGCCACGGCCGCCAGCGCCGGGGCCTTGACCGAGATCACCACCAAATCCTGCACGCCCAAGGCGGCAGCATCATCCGAAGCGGTCACTGGCACAGTCAGCAGCTCACCCGCCTGGTGCAATCTCAAACCATGTTGACGCACGGCCGCCAGCGTGTCGCCCCGCGCCAGAATGCTGACCTGCGCCCCGGCACCCGAATCCAAACGTGCAAGATGCACGCCCAGCCAACCGCCAATGGCTCCAGCGCCGACGATGGCGATTTTTGGGAATGTCATGCTGTTGTCCGTCAAGCTCATGCGCGCCACCCTGTGTCCATGCGGTCCATCTGGCGCACCAGCGCCTCGAACACATCTTGCCCTGCCCCATGGTGGGGGTTGAACTGCAAGGCGTCGCGTGTGCATTTGGCGGCAATCGCTTCAGGCACTGGAATCGCCTCACCCATGCTTTGCGTGGCCAGCTGGATTTCGCAGGCACGTTGCAGCGTCCACAAAATCGCAAAGGTTTGCGACAGACTCGTGCCCCAAGCCAGCAGACCATGGTTGCGCAAGATCACGGCAGGTTTGCGACCGATGCTTTGCAACACGCGTGGACCCTCTTCACCATGGATGGTGATGCCTTCGAAGTCGTGATAAGCCACCATGTCATGCAATTGCGCCGAATAGAAATTGCTTTGCGACAGGCCGTCCTTCAAGCACGCCACCGCTACGCCCGCTGTGGTGTGGGTGTGCATGACGCAATGCGCCCCATCGATGCCGCCGTGCAGCGTGGCATGCACCACAAACCCGGCCGGATTGACCTTGTAGGGCGAGCCGTCCAACACCTCGCCCTGCATGTTGATCTTGACCAGGTTGCTGGCCGTGACTTCGCTGTAATGCAGGCCAAAGGGGTTGATCAGAAAGTGTTTTTCACCGCCCGTCACGCTGTCTGGCAGGCGCAGCGTGATGTGGTTGTAAATCATCTCGGTCCAACCGAGCATGGCAAACACGCGGTAACAAGCGGCCAGCTGCAACCGCGTCTGCCACTCGTCAGGATGCACCCGCGCTTGCAGCGACGGCACCACGGGTTGGGGAGTGGGGAACATCGTGATCTCCTTCATTGGGGTCAAAACCCATTTGTTTCTTTGTTTCGCCGGACAAATTAAATTGGGATCTGAGCCCAATCAACCCATCAATACGTGGCACCTTTGGCGGGCGCGGCTGCGGGCACAGCCGATTTGAAATGCGCCGCCAAATCGGTGGTTTGGCGCATCAAGAGCTGGGTATCCAGGCCCACGGCCACAAACACCGCGCCCAAGCGCAAGTAATGCTCGGCCAGTTGCCGGTCAGGCGTGAGGATGCCGGGGGCTTTGCCCGCTTTCAAAATGCGGGCAATGGCATCGGCAATCGCGGCCTGCACCTCGGGGTGTGCGGCGTTGCCCACATGGCCCATCGACGCCGACAAATCGGCCGGGCCGATGAAGACACCATCGACCCCAGGCGTGGCAGCAATCGCATCCAGATTCTTCAGCGCTTCACGCGATTCGACTTGCACCAAGAGGCAGACTTCTTGGTTGGCGCGCTTGAAGTAATCCGGCAAATGCCCCCAGCGCGAGGCCCGTGCACCCGCCATGCCGCGCACGCCGCCCTGGCCATCGTCTTGTGGGTAGCGCATGGCTTGTACCAATTGCGCTGCTTGCTCGGCCGTGTCGACCATGGGCACCAGGATGTTTTGCGCGCCGAGATCGAGGTATTGCTTGATGAGCGCCGTCTCGCCCACGGGCACGCGGCACACCGGGTGGCTGGCGGGGTAGGCGGCCACGGTTTGCAACTGGGCCTGGATGCTGCGCAGGTCGTTGGGCGCGTGTTCGCCGTCGATGACCAGCCAGTCAAAACCCGCCAGGGCGCAGATTTCGGCGGTGTAAGCGCTGGCCAGGCCCATCCACAGACCGATTTGGGGCTGTTTGTTTTGAAGGGCTTGTTTGAATGTATTCACTGGGGTGTTCACAAGGCGACTCCTTTAAGGTGATCAAGGTTTGCAGAATGTTGGGGTCGGGGCGTATTGGCTTCGATGAGGGTGCTGTTCGGGTCCGGTGGGCCTGTCCGGGCTCAGAGGCGCTTAGCTTTGCCACATCGCCCAGCCAGGCCCCCCGGACCCGACCAGCGTGGGCGTGCGAAACATTCTGGTGTTAAATGAATTTGAACTCCAGCTTGCCCAGTGGCCCGTAGTCGACGTCAAACACATCGCCTACTTTGGCCACCGCCGGTTTGGTGAAGGAGCCCGCCAAAACGATTTCGCCGACTTGCAGGTGTTCGCCCCATGGTGCCAACTTGTTGGCCAACCAGGCAATGCCCACAGCGGGGTGACCTTGCACGCCCGCCGCCAAACCGGTTTCTTCGACCACGCCGTTTTGCCGCAGCACAGCACCGCACCACGGCAAGTCGGTGGCCAGCGGGTCAACCCGCTTGGCCCCGAGCACGATGCCCGCGTTCGCCGCGTTGTCGCTGATGGTGTCGTACACCTTGCGCATGACTTTGGTGTGGCGGTCGAACTGCTCGATGCGCGAATCGATGATCTCGATCGCAGGGGTCACGTAATCGGTCGCTTCCAGCACCTGCTGCACCGTCACGTTCGGGCCGCGCAGTTCTTTTTTGAGGATGAAGGCCAACTCCACCTCAACACGCGGCGCAATGAAATCGGTGAAGGGAATGTCCAGCACTTGGCCCGGCGTGCAGGTGTAGCGCATGTCATCCAGCAGCGTGCCGTAATCAGGCTCGTCGATCTGGCTCGAGACCTGCATGGCGCGGCTGGTGAGGCCGATCTTGTGACCGATCATGGTTCGCCCTTCGGCGAACTTGAGCTGCATCCAGGCGCGGTTGATGCGGTAGCCGTCTTCGATCGTCATGCCCGGAAAGCGCTTGGAAAAGTGCTCGATCTGGGTGCGGGATTTTTCAGACTGGTTGAGCTCGTGCGCGAGCTGCAGGATCTGGTCTTCGGTGAACACGGACATGGCTCAAACCTTGTTGAAAAGTGGATGCAGGTTGCTGTGCTTGGCGTCAAACACCTCGGGGCCGACGTCGATCTGCAGTGTGATGCCGATGTGGCGCTGCGCCATGACGGGCGCAAAAAAAGCCTTGGCGACTTCGAGCAATGTTTGCCCGGCGCTTTGTTGTGTGGCCTCACTTCGACCACGGCCCATGCGGACATTCAGGTACACAAAGGCGTAATCACCTGTGCCGCCTGCTTCTTGCCCCGCCGCGCCGCCATCGGCCACCGCGTAATGCGGCGCCGGGTAGGCCAGCACACGTGTGCCGCCTGTGGGGAAAACCTGTTTGCCAGACTCGTCTTTCACCGTGAGCATGGCGTCGGCCATTTGGCGGCACAGGGTGGTCATGTTGACTTCAGCGTCCAACTGACCGGTGTAGAGAATCACAAGATGGGGCATGTGTCGTTCTCCTCAAAGGCGGGTGCTGATGGCCGTGTAGCCCTCTGCACTGCTGGCCACGGCAGCGGGCACTTGGCTGCCGTCTTGCGGGGTCACTTCAAAAATCGCGTTGAGCTGGCCCGTGCCACTCGCGCCAAAGTAGGGCGTCACCATGTCGACGCCGCCGTCGTAGCCGGTCCAGCCCAAGGCGCCCATGAGCATGGCGGTGTCGTGCATGAAGCCTTCGCCGTGGCCTTTGCTGGCGTACTCTGGCAGCATTTCGCAAAAGGCTTTCCATTCGCGGTTGCCCCACATTTGCAAGACTTGCTTGTCGAGCTGCTCCAAGAACGGGCTCCAAATCTTGTGGGCAAATTCGGGGGCTAAACCGTTCTGTGCAAAGCGGTGACTGAGCGAGCCGCTGGCCAGAAACGCCACCTTGCCGTCGTAGTGCTTTTCTACCGCCTCGCGCATGGCCCAGCCCAAGCGGGCACTGTCGTTGAGGTAATGCACCATGCACAGCGCCGAAACCGAAATGACCTTGAAGTGCTGGTCTTCGTTCATGTAGCGCAGCGGCACCAGCGTGCCGTACTCAGGGTCGAGCGTGGTGTTGTCGTGGGCCAATGTTTCCACGCCGTGTTCGTTCGCCACTTTGGCCAGCAAATGCCCCAGCTCAGGGTTGCCCGGCGACTCAAAAGCCATGTGGTTGATGAAGTGCGGCAGCTCGTTGCTGGTGTAGCTGCCTTTGAAGTGCGGCGCGCAGTTGATGTGGTAATTCGCGTTGACCAGCCAGTGCGTATCAAACACCACCAGCGTGTCCACGCCCATGGCGCGGCATCGGCGGCTGATTTCCTTGTGACCATCGATGGCGCTTTGGCGCGTGCCAAATCGCGGCCCCGGGATTTCGCTCAGGTACATGCTGGGCACGTGGGTGATTTTGGCGGCGAGGGCGAGTTGTCCCATGGGGTGTCCTTTGAATGGGCTTTGAATCAGATGACTTGCAACAAGGTCAAGCCCCACACCAGCCAAAGCCCGAGCAGCACCAGCATGCTGGCCGCAAAGAGTTTGAAGCGCGTGAACACCACATTGCGGCCGCAATGCACCACACTGTGGCCCACCCTCAGCAACACATACACGCAGGCCAACACCAATGCGCCGATGCTGACCGTTTGCGTGACATAAAGACCGATACACGCCACATAAAACATGACGGGTGTTTCAAACAAGTTGGAAAAATTGTCGGCACAGCGGGTGTCTTTGAGGGCCGCCGCAAACTCGCTGCGCGTGGACACTTTTTGTGGGTGCACACGCAGCGCCTTGAATTGTCGAACGCGCTCGCGAAACGTCAAGTAAGCGACCACCAGCACCAAAGCCATCATGGCAAAGACAGGCGCCCAAATGGCCAATGGATTCACAGTCATCTTGATCTCCGGTTGGAAGGTCGGTGTACTCAAACGCCCCAATGCGGGATGTGGTGGCCGCCCAGCGACACCGCCACGTTTTTGGGCTCGCAGAACACTTCGTAACTCCAGGTGCCGCCTTCACGGCCCGTGCCACTGGCCTTGGTGCCGCCAAAGGGCTGGCGCAGGTCGCGCACGTTTTGGCTGTTCACAAAGCACATGCCCGCCTCGACCGCTGCCGCCACGCGGTGCGCCTTGCCCAGGTTCTCGGTCCAGACATAGCTGCTCAAACCGTATTCGATGTCGTTGGCTTTTTCAATCGCATCCTGCTCGTCCTTGAACGGGATCAGGCAGGCCACGGGGCCGAAGATTTCTTCTTGCGCGATGCGCATGCGGTTGTCCACGTCGGCAAACACGGTGGGCCAGACGAAGTTGCCGTGCTTGACATGCGCAGGCAGCTCGGCCGCGTAGCTGGGTTGGCCCAGACCGCCGCAGAGCATCGTCGCGCCCTCTTTGGGGCCGAGTTCGATGTAGCTGCGCACCTTGGCCAGGTGGGCTTTGGAGATCATGGGGCCGACGATGGTTTTTTCATCGAGCGGGTCGCCCACGGTGATGCGTTTGGCGCGCTCAGCAAACCTGACGGCAAAGTCGGCGTAGATGCTTTGCTGCACCAGGATGCGGCTGCCTGCGGTGCAGCGCTCGCCGTTGTTGCTGAAGATCATGAAGATGGCGGCATCCAAGGCGCGGTCCAGGTCGGCGTCTTCAAAGATCACAAACGGGCTCTTGCCACCCAACTCCATGCTGAACTTTTTGAGGCCTGCGCTTTGCACGATGCGGTTGCCGGTGACGGTAGAGCCAGTGAAGCTGATGGCGCGCACATCGCGGTGCGAGACCAGCGGCTCGCCCGCCTCTTTGCCGTAACCATGCACCAGATTGAGCACGCCAGCGGGCACACCGGCTTCGAGTGCCAGCTCGCCCAGGCGCGCTGCGCTCATGGGCGAGAGTTCGCTCATCTTGAGCACGGCGGTGTTGCCAAAGGCCAAGCAGGGCGCGACCTTCCAGGTGGCGGTCATGAAGGGCACGTTCCAGGGGCTGATGAGAGCGCACACGCCCACCGGGTGGAACAAGGTGTAGTTCAGGTGGGTGGGCGTGGGGTAGGTATGGCCGTCCACACGGGTGCACATCTCGGCAAAGTAGTGGAAGTTGTCGGCCGCACGCGGCACCAGCTGTTTGCCGGTTTGGCTGATGGTCTGGCCACAGTCTTTTGTCTCGGTCTCGGCGATCTCAGGAACGTGCTTGGTGATCAGGTCGCCCAGCTTGCGCATGATCTTGGCGCGCTCAGTCGCAGGCGTGGCGGCCCACTTAGGGAAGGCGGCTTTGGCGGCGGCCACGGCGGCATTCACTTCTGCTTCGCCGCCCGAGGCGACTTCGGCCAGCACTTCTTGCGTGGCGGGGTTGACGGTTTCAAAGTAGTCGCGGCCTGCGACGGACTGGCCATGGATGAGGTGGTCGATTTTCATGTTCAAGCTTTCACGATGGTGTTGGTCAGCGCCCCGATGCTGTCGATCTCGGTGACGATCACGTCGCCAGGCTGGCAATCGACGATGCCGTCGGGTGTGCCGGTCAGGATCAAGTCGCCGGGGTTCAGCGTCATGAAGCTGCTGAAGTACTCGATCAGCGTGGGTACGTCGAAAATCATGTCGGCGGTGCTGCCGCTTTGCGTGACCTGGCCATTGACGGTGGTCTGCAACTTCAGTGCCATGGGCCCACCTTGACGTTGATGCACATCCACCGCATCCACCAGCCAGGGGCCAATCGGCGTGCAGGTGTCGCGGTTTTTCACGCGCAGGTTGGGGCGGTACCAGTTCTCCAGGTAGTCGCGGATCGCATAGTCGTTGGCCACGGTGTAGCCGCCTACGTAGTCGTAAGCGTCGGCCTTCTTCACGCGGCGTGCAGTGCGGCCAATGACCACGGCCAGCTCGCACTCATAGTGCATGTACTTGACGTCAGCAGGGCGCTTCGTGAAAGCCTTGTGCCCGATCAGCGAGGCCTCACCTTTCATGAAAGCCAACGGTTCTTCGGGTGCTTTGAAGGCGAGTTCTTTGGCGTGGTCGGCGTAGTTGAGACCCAGCGCGATCACGGTGCGCGCTTGCGGAACGGGGGCCAGTGGCGGCAGCCAGACGACTTCATCAAAACCGACGCGCCGCCCCTTGTGCGGGCCTTGGGTGATGAGCAACTGGCCATCTGACTCAACGGCTTCCTGAATGGCGCCCGACCAGGCGATGCGTGCGTGCTTCATGCGGCACCTCCCACTTGCACAGACACGGACGAAAAGCCAGACGCAGAAATCTCCACCCGATCACCCGCTTTGGCGCGTGGGCGTGAGCCATCGTCCAGGCAATCGGTGCCCAACATCAACACGTCGCCGGCTTGCAACGTCATGAATTCGCCCACATCGGCCAGCAGCGTGGGCAAGTCACGCATCAACCCACGCAAATCCACCGTTTGCACCCGCTCACCATTGCAGCGCACTTCGATTTGCAGCGCGGCCCAGTCAGCCACCTGCCCCTTTGTGACCTGCTGCGGCAAAGCCAGAAAGCCATCGCGGCAGCGGAACTTGACTGGGGGACGGTAGTAGCTGGCATGCGGCACCGACCAGTCGCACAGCAGCGCGGCAGCGCCAACTTGACCGTCGTGACAGATGACCAAGCCCAGCGTGGCACCGATGTCGACTTCGCTCACGCCGTCTTGCAGCACCAAAGCCTGCCCAGCGGGGCTGAAGGTGTTGGCAGTTTTCACGTAAAGCACCGGCGATTGGGGTGGTGCCTTGTGCGGATCTTGCGTCATGCGCGGGCCCCAGAGGTCCCACTCACGTCGAAAGTTCAGCAAAGCACCATAGACCGTGCCTTGGGGTTGCCAGGGCAGATTCGCGGTTGGGATCGACTGCATGCCTTATTCCTCTGTGTGTTCTTGTGCATCTGCATCGGTCACTTCCAATGCGATCACCTTGTCCAACAACTCGTACAAAGCCATCAAGCGCGCCTTGCCGAGTTGCTGTTCCATCCAGGCGTAATGCGCTTCGATGGTCTGAGACAAAGCCTGCACCTTGTCCAGGCCCAATGCGGTGGCGCGCACCACAGTGCGGCGGGCGTCTTGTGGGCAACGATGGCGCTCAATCAGGCCGTCACGCTCCATGCGGGTCAACACGCCGGAGAGGCTGGGGCCCAACAAATAGGCCTCATGGGCCACACGACCGGTTTCAATGCCACCGGGCTCGTCCGAATGCTCCCCCAACACACGCAAAACGCGCCATTGTTGGTCCGACAAGCCATGCTCACGCAAGCTAGGACGGGTGTGGAACATCACCGCCTCACGGGCTTCGAGCAAAAGCCGGGGCAAGTTGCGGTGGGCAAAAGAAGGTTGGTTGCTCATTTATTTAACATGTTAAATGAATAGCTGCTCACTGCCATGCGGGTTTCTACTGAAACCATCGGTCACTTCACGCTCTGCAAGCAGGCTTTTCCCCTAAGATGCCCACACCTTGGAGACACCATGAACCTTCCCCTGCGCCTCACGATTTGGCCTCTGGCCGCATGTCTGGGCTTTTTAGCTCTGGGTTGCGCTGCGCAGCCAAGGCCGGACTGCAAGCCCGCCCCGGAGAACGTCGCAGAGTTGGTGCAACTCCGTCCGCGTTTTCACACCGTCAAAGGGCCACTCGCAGAGTTCGACCCGTGCCACAAATCGTCACAACTGACCGTGCCTAGCCGATGGAATGGCAGCCCCTTGGCCATCAAACCGCCACTGATGATCATTGCGCATGGGGGAGGAGGCCTGGGCATGCTCGAGCGCAATCTGGCAACTGCCCTTCAAAAAAAGGACATCGCCACACTGGTGTTTGACGCCTACCAAATGAATGGCTTCTACCAAGGCTACCCGTTCTGGGGTTCGCAAGCGACCAACGAATCGCGTCAACGCATGATCTACAAAGCGGCCAAAGGGGCCTACGAGTGGGCGCTGACACAGTCGGACAAAATCGACACCCGTTCAATCTATTTACAAGGCGTCTCCAACGGCGCTGCCGTGGTGGCCAATCTGGCCAGTGTGGTCAGCCCCGAGCATGTCAAAGCTGTTTTCGCCGAAGGCTTGCCCGGCATGGGCATCGGTTTGCCTGACACGGTGGCTGTGCCCGTCAAACTGGTATTTGGCAAACTCGACAACTATGGCGGCAAACACCCAGAAGACTGGATGTGGCAACGTCAAGAAAGTTGTCTCGTCAACCGCGCACCCAACTCGGAAATTCCTGTGGGCAATGCAGCGCGATGCAACGGCCGCCAAAACCCCACGGACCTCACCGAAAAACCGATCGACTGGATGAACCGGCTCAAAGCCCAAAAAGCCGACATCGATGTCTGGTTTTACGACAACGCGGCACATGGCATTTTTCAGGGGCCCATCGATCGAAAAATGTTGACCTACGGCACCGACAACGTGACTTTTTCATGGACGGGATCCGAGAATTCGGCCAAGGAAAAAATGCTGGCCGACTTGCTCAAGCTCATCCAGAACCCAACCACGTCCCCCTGAACCATGATCGCCAAATCACTGCTCCCCGATCTGCTGGCTCCCATCGTGCAAGCCCCCATGGCCGGGGCCAACAACCACCGCTTGGCTGCCGCCGTGTGTGAAGCTGGCGGTCTGGGCTCGTTGCCAGCGGCCATGTTGAGCCCGGCCGATCTGCACACCGAATTGCAAGCGCTGCAGCGAGCCACGCAGCGCCCTTACAACGTCAACTTCTTTTGCCACACCCCACCCACACCCGATGCGCAGATGCAGGCGGCATGGCAACAAACTTTGGCACCTTATTACCAAACCATGGGGCTTGCGCCCAACGCAGCCAGCAGCGGCGCGGCGCGTGTGCCCTTCAACCACGCGGCAGCCGATGTGCTGGAAGTCTTTCGGCCAGCGGTGGTGAGCTTTCACTTTGGCCTGCCATCGCCTGATTTGCTTGCTCGCGTCAAAGGCTGGGGCAGTTTGGTGCTGTCATCGGCCACCACGGTGGCCGAAGCACTGTGGCTGCAGGCGCATGGCGCGGACGCCATCATTGCGCAAGGCCTGGAGGCCGGTGGGCACCGGGGCATGTTCCTGAGCGAGGACCTGAGCACCCAAATCGGCACCTTCGCCCTGCTGCCGCAAATCGTACAAGCCGTTCATTTGCCGGTGATTGCAGCCGGCGGCATCGCCACCCCGGCTGGCGTGGCTGCTGCCAAAGCGCTGGGCGCAGCGGCTGTGCAAATCGGCACCGCTTACTTGTGCAGCCACGAGGCCACCACCAGCGCCCTGCACCGCAACGCCCTGCAGTCCAGCGCGGCAGAGCACACGGCGCTGACCACGTTGTTCACGGGCCGTCCGGCAAGGGGCATCGTGAACCGCGTCATGCGCGAGTTGGGGCCCATCCCCCCAAAGGTCCCCGCTTTTCCACTGGCCACTGCCGACATGGCCCCACTGCGCGCAGCGGCCGAAGCGCAAGGCAGCAGCGACTTCACCCCCCTGTGGGCAGGCCAAAACACCAGCGGCTGCCGCACCGCTGCGGCGGCCGACATCACCCGCGATTTTCTGAAGGCTTGGCTCGCGGCTTGAGCCCCTGCGTGAGGCACACTTGCGTCCTATGGCCAAAGACAAATCCATTTTTACCTGCACCGAATGTGGTGGCACCAGCGCCCGCTGGATGGGCAAATGCCCCAGCTGCAACGCCTGGAACACCCTGATCGAGGGTTCGAGCGAACCCGCTGCGGGCAAAAACCGCTTTGGCTCGGTGCACGCTTCGCTGGCCCCCACCTCCGAAGTGCTGCCGCTGGCCCAAATTGAAGCCGCCGACTTTGAGCGCCATCCCACCGGCATCGACGAACTCGACCGCGTTCTGGGAGGCGGCATGGTCGAAGGCGGTGTGGTGCTGATTGGCGGCGACCCGGGCATTGGCAAATCCACCCTGCTGCTGCAAGCGGTGGACGCGCTGCAACGCAGTGGCATGAACACCTTGTATGTGACGGGCGAAGAAAGTGGCGCGCAAGTGGCCATGCGCTCGCGCAGACTGGGCCTGCCCGACTCGCAGGTGCCAGTGCTGCCCGAGATCCAGCTCGAAAAAATCCTGCACACCCTGCAATCGCGCCAACCCGGCATTGCCATCATCGACTCGATCCAGACGGTGTATTCGGACCAACTGACCAGTGCCCCCGGTTCGGTAGCGCAAGTGCGCGAATGTGCCGCGCACCTCACACGCACCGCCAAATCCACCGGCACCACCATCGTGCTGGTGGGGCATGTGACCAAAGAAGGTGCGCTCGCTGGCCCCCGCGTGCTGGAGCACATGGTGGACACGGTGCTGTACTTTGAGGGCGACACGCATTCGAACTTCCGCCTGATCCGCGCCATCAAGAACCGCTTTGGCGCGGTGAACGAAATCGGCGTTTTTGCCATGACCGAAAAAGGCCTGAAGGGCGTGAGCAACCCCAGCGCTATTTTCTTGAGCCAACACGCCGAGCCCGTGCCCGGCAGTTGTGTGATGGTGACACTGGAAGGCACGCGTCCATTGCTGGTGGAAATTCAGGCCCTGGTGGACAGCGGCGGCCCTTCGCCCCGACGCCTGTCGGTGGGCTTGGACCGCGACCGATTGGCCATGTTGTTGGCTGTGTTGCACCGCCATGCGGGCGTGGCCTGCATGGACCAGGACGTATTTGTGAACGCGGTGGGCGGTGTGCGCATCAGCGAACCCGCCGCCGACCTGGCAGTGATGCTGGCGATCACCAGCAGCTTGCGCGGCAAAGCCTTGCCCAAGGGCTTCATCGCCTTTGGCGAGGTGGGTCTGGCCGGTGAAGTGCGCCCAGCCCCGCGCGGACAAGATCGGCTGAAGGAAGCGGCCAAGCTGGGCTTCAAGGTGGCTGTGGTGCCCAAGGCCAACGCACCCAAGAAAAACGACAAGTCCTTTGAAGGCTTGACGATTTACCCGGTCGAGCGGATCGAAGAAGCCATGCAGGTGGTGCGGGGGCTGGACTGAGCACCGCTCAGGCAAGGCACAATCTGCCCCCATGAATTTCACCAAAATCCTCGCGCCGCTGGCCATTGTTGTTTTCACCATCGGAGCCTGGCAGGCCTTTCAATGGGCGGGTATCGCCCTGGCCGTGGGCGGCGTGGTCATGTGGGTGCTGCTGCACTTCACGCGCATGGTCACCATCTTGAAAAAGGCCGCCGACCGCCCCATTGGCCATGTGGCCAGTGCCGTCATGCTCAATGCCAAGCTGAAAAAAGGCGTCAGTTTGATGCACGTGATCGCCATGACCCGCTCTCTGGGCCTGCTGCAAACCGAAAAAGACACCCAGCCGGAGGTCTTCACTTGGACCGACACCAGCCAATCGGTGGTGACTTGTACCTTTGTGGGCGGCAAGCTGACCGAATGGACATTGCACAGACCCGAGCAGGTCAGCCCTTAAAATCCCTGTTTTGCACTGTTTAATGCCCCTTCTTCAAAGGACACTTTCATGAGCGTTGTCATTCCCTCCATGTCAGACCGTGACGGCAAAATCTGGATGGACGGCCAGATGGTCGATTGGCGCGATGCCAAGATCCATGTGCTGAGCCACACCTTGCACTACGGTTGCGGCGCTTTTGAAGGCGTGCGCGCCTACAAAACCGAGCAGGGCACCGCCATCTTCCGCTTGCAAGAGCACACCGACCGCCTGTTCAACAGCGCCAAGATCCTGCGCATGGCGATCCCATTCACCAAAGATCAAGTGAACGAAGCGCAACGCGCTGTGGTGCGTGAGAACAAGTTGGAGTCCGGCTACATCCGCCCTCTGACCTGGATTGGTGACAAGAAGCTGGGCGTCAGCCCCAAGGGCAACACCATCCACCTGATGGTCGCCGCCTGGACCTGGGGTGCGTACCTGGGTGAAGAAGGCATGAAGCGCGGCATCCGCGTCAAGACCAGTAGCTACACCCGCCACCACGTCAACATCACCATGACACAAGCCAAGGCGGTGAGCAACTACACCAACTCCATCTTGGCCAATATGGAAGTGACCGACGAAGGTTACGACGAAGCCCTGTTGCTCGACACTTCGGGCTTTGTGTCTGAGGGCGCAGGCGAAAACATTTTCGTGATCAAAGACGGCGTGATCTACACGCCCGACTTGTCTGCCGGTGCCCTGAATGGCATCACACGCAACACCGTGTTCCACATCGCCAAAGACCTGGGCCTTGAGATTGTGCAAAAGCGCATCACACGCGACGAGATCTACATCGCCGATGAAGCCTTTTTCACAGGCACTGCCGCCGAAGTCACACCGATTCGCGAACTCGACCGCATCCAGCTGGGTGCGGGCAGCCGTGGCCCGATCACCGAAAAAGTCCAGACTGCGTTCTTTGACATCGTCAACGGCCGCAATCCCAAATACGCCCACTGGCTGACCAAGGTTTGAACCATGAGCAACGCAACCGTTGAACTGCTGGCAGCCGACCTGAACCCCCAGGGCGGCGTGTTTTGCCCCAGCCCCAAAGCCGACATGAAACTCTGGAACAGCCACCCCAAGGTCTATCTGGACGTGGCCAAAACCGGCCAAGCCAAGTGCCCTTATTGCGGCACGGTCTACCAACTGAAGGCGGGTGAGGTGGTGGGACACCACCACTGAAGCACGCGCCAAGCCATCCTGGCGATGGCAGGATCAAGCTACGGCGAACACTCAGGTGTTCGCCGTTTTGCTTTGGGGCAAGCTCACCTCAAAGCAGGCCCCACCACCAAGGCGGTCTGCGCACCGCACCCGCCCACCGTGGCGCTCGGCAATTGACTTGACCAGTGACAGCCCCAAGCCCACGCCGCCCACGCGCTCGCTGGCCCAAGGCAGGCGAAAAAACGGCTCAAAGATCCGCTCGTGGTATTCAAGGGGCACACCGGGGCCGCGGTCACCGACCTCGATGTGCACCTGTTGTTTTTGCCGTTTCAAGGACAGCACGATGCCTGCGTCCTGCGAAGTTTCCGTGCTGACGGCCCCATAACGGCGGGCATTTTCCAGCAGATTGCGCACCAGTCGCCGCAGCAATTTGGCCACCCCAGACACTTCGAGCTGTGCCAAGCCTTCGGGAACGTCAAAACTCGCACCGACCCGCGCACACTCTTCGGCGCACAGGCCCACCAAGTCCACCGCCTCCACCGTGCCGATGTCGGCCTCCTTCGCGTCCAAGCGGCTGGCCAGCAAAATTTCGTCGATCAGCTGGTCCAACTCGGCCATGTTGCGCAAAATTTCGGACCGACTGCGCGCCAATACGTCCGGCTCAGCCGCAGGGCCGCTCATCAACTCCAGCCCCATGCGGATGCGCGCCAAGGGCGAGCGCAGCTCGTGCGAAGCGTTGGCCAACAATGACTTTTGCGAGGCCATGAGTGCTTCGATGCGCGTGGCCGCCGCATTGAAGCGCTCGGACAAATCGGCCACCTCGTCGTCGCCTTGTACCGGCACGCGCACCGACAAGTCGCCCTCACCCCAGCGCTGCACGCCGCGCTGCAGACCTTCCAGGCGCTGCGTGAGCCTGCGCACCACCGGGTAAAGGCCCAGCGCCACGGCCAAGCCGATGAGGCCCAGCATCCAGAAGAAACCTGAGGGCTTAGCCCACCATGGCATGTCTTTGCGCAAATGGGGCGGCATGCGGCCATCGGGGCCTGGACCCATGCCGGGCATGCGATGCATGGCAGGGCCACGAGAACGGTCCACAGAACGCTCACCGCTGCGCTGCACTTGCAGCGGCAGGGTTTGGCCATCGGGCAAAGGCACCTCAAAGACCAAAGGCGCGCCTGGCCCGGCCCGTGTGGTGCTGGCCAGCACATCGCCTTGGGCGTTCAGCACCAGCCATTCACGCGGTGCTGGTGGCGCGGCGTGATGCTCGACCGTGGCCTGCCAAGCCCAGCCCACCACCAGCATGAGCAGCGCCACACCCACCACCACGGCCAGCCAAATGCGCAGGTAAAGGTGGCGTGACAGACTTCGAATGAACATGTGCTCAGTCTTGGTGACGCGCAAACACATAGCCCACACCGCGCACGGTCAGGATGCGCTGCGGCGCTTTGGGGTCGGCCTCGATGGCAGCGCGGATGCGGCCCATGTGCACGTCGATCGAGCGGTCAAAGGCTTCGAGTTCGCGGCCCCGCACGGCTTCCATGATCTGGTCGCGTGTCAGCACACGCCCGGCGCGTTCGGCCAGAGCCACCAACAGGTCGTATTGGTACGAGGTCAGCTCGCAGTCCTGCCCCTTGACGCTGACGCGGCGGGCATCGCGGTCAATCTCCAGCGAGCCAAATTGCATGAGCTGCGAGGGCGTCTCGTTCACATTGTTTTTGCGCCGCAAGATGGCCTTGATGCGGGCCAGCAACTCGCGCGGCTCAAAGGGCTTGGGCAAATAGTCGTCGGCGCCCATTTCCAGTCCAATGATGCGGTCCATCGGGTCGCCCTTGGCCGTGAGCATGAGCACCGGCACCTGGCCCATGCTGCCGGGCAGTGCGCGGATGCGTTGGCACACCTGCAGTCCGTCCATGTCGGGCAGCATCAGGTCCAGGATCACCAAATCGATGCCCGGCGTTTGCAAACGTTGCAAGCCGCTGCGGGCATCGGGCGCGTGGGCCACGGCAAAGCCGTTTTGCCCCAGGTAATCCGCCACCATGCCCGCCAGGCGCACATCGTCTTCGATCATCAAGAGTTGTTGCATCGTTGGATCATCGCCTTTTTGCAAGCGCTGGACGTGTCGGCTGTGTAAATCTGGGTAAATCCGATGGGTGCCCAATTCTTTGCCCCCCTGGCCTCCTCCTTGTCATCCCGGCCTCCGAGCCGGGATCCATCTTCACTGGCACCCGAAGACATGGACCCCGGATCAAGTCCGGGGTGACAGTCTTGGGGGCTTGGGGCCAGATCAAGCGCGAGGTGACGCTCTTGAGGGTTTGGGGCCAGATTGAGCCCGGGGTGACAGCTGGCGGGCGTGCACCCGCGAGGCCAGTGCCACCAGCAACAGCACCGGCAAGCCCAGCCAGGCCGTGGCCGTGAAGAAGCTGGCGTAGCCGTGGGCATCGACAAATTCCCCCGAAAAGCCGGCGATGAACTTGGGCAGCAGCAGCATCATGGAGCTGAGCAACGCATATTGCGTGGCCGAGTAGCTGATGTTGGTGAGCGAGGACAAATAGGCGATGAAAGCGGCCGAGGCAATGCCGCTGGCCAAGTTGTCCGCCGAGATGACCCACACCAAGGCCTGCACATCGTGGCCCACGCCACTGAGCCAGACAAACAGCATGTTGCTGGCTGCACTGAGCGCCGCACCCAGCATGAGCACGCGCATGACACCCAGCCGCGCCGACAGCACACCGCCCACAAACGCACCCACCAAAGTCATGATGACGCCGTAGACCTTGGTCACACTGGCCACCTCGGTCTTGGTGAAACCCATGTCCACATAAAACGGGTTGGCCATGATGCCCATGACCACGTCGCTGATGCGGTAGACCGCGATCAGCGCCAGCAGCAGCACCGCCTGCCAGCGGTAACGCAGCCAGAAATCGGCAAAGGGCTCGACCACCGCACCCCTGATCCACTCGGCCACATTGCGCGCTGGCGCAAAGGGCGCGGGCACCGGCTCGGGCGAGGCCAACACCACCCACATGCCCGGCAGCATGCTCAGCGCCATGACCAGATACGCCGCTTGCCAGGCCGATTGCGAGTACCCCGTAGCTTGCTCGCCTTGGGCCCAGGCTGCCACCCACAACACACCCGCCCCGGCCCAGATCATGGCCAAGCGGTAACCCGTTTGGTAGCTGGCCGCCAAGGCGGCTTGGGCGTTCACCTCGGCCGACTCGATGCGGTAGGCATCCAGCGCAATGTCTTGTGTGGCCGAGGCGATGGCCACGGCCAATGCACACGCCACCAAGGGCCCGAGCAATTGCGAAGGGTCGTTCAAGGCCATGCCAACCAGGCCGAGCGCGATCACCAACTGCGACACCAGCAGCCAGCTGCGCCTGCGCCCCAGCTGCCGTGTGAGCCATGGAATGGGCATGCGGTCCACCAGCGGGGCCCACATCCATTTCACGCCATAGGCGAGACCCACCCAGCTGAGGTAACCGATGGTGCTGCGGTCAATGCCCGCTTCACGCAGCCGAAAGCTGAGCGTGCCCAGCACCAGCAAGAGCGGCAAGCCCGCCGCAAAACCCAGCGCCAGCATGCGCAAGCTGGCAGGCTGCAAATACAGGCGCAGCGCCTCGCGCCAAGTGCGCACGGTGCTCGGGGGGGCTTGTTCAAGAGGGGTTGCGATTTCAGCCATGCGCCATTATCGGTCGACCCCACGGGAACCCGCTCACCTTGAACTTCGCCAAGTCGCTATCATTTGCAAACCATGTGCTTGTTCTGTGACCTCAAAAACCCTCCTGCCGATCCCGCGTCGAGTGCATCGGCTACCGCTTCGCCGCGCTGGCAAGCCCGGCGAGCCTTTCTGTTGGCAGCGGGGGCCTCGGCCGCCGGCTCAGCTTTAGCGCAGGTGGACGTGGGTTCCTCCTCCGGTTTGCGCAAACTGGTGCCCGCCGAAACACTGGAAACCTCCGCACGGCAGCAGTACACACAAGTTCTGGCCGATGCCCGCGCCAAAGGTGCCCTGGCTCCCGATGGCCACCCACAACTGCAGCGCTTGCACACCATCGCGCAAAAACTCATCCCGCACACGGCGGCCTGGAACTCACGTTCGCGTGACTGGAAGTGGCAAGTCAACCTGATTGGCAGCAAGCAAATCAACGCTTGGTGCATGCCCGGCGGCAAGATTGCTTTTTACACAGGCATCCTGGACCAGCTCAAGCTCAACGACGACGAAGTGGCCATGATCATGGGGCACGAGATGGCACACGCACTGCGCGAACACGCACGCGAGCGTCTGGCCAAAAGCCAGGCCACCAGCATCGGCCTGTCCATTGCATCTCAACTGCTGGGTCTGGGCTCTTTGGGCGATGTCGCGGCCAACCTGGGCACGCAATTGCTCACCTTGAAATACAGCCGCGACGACGAAACCGAATCTGACTTGGTGGGCCTGGAGATTGCCGCACGCGGTGGCTATCGGCCCGAAGCCAGCGTGAGCCTGTGGCAAAAAATGCAAGCTGCCAGCGGCAATGGCAGCCCCTCATTCCTGTCGACGCACCCCAGCGGCGCCAACCGGATACACGAACTTGAAGCCAACTTGCCCAAGGTCCAACACCTGTACGAACAGGCCCGCCGGGGCTGAAGATCCCTTTGAAATGTCATACCCGACTTGATCGGGTATCCATCCCCTTAACGGTCACGCACATAGGGATTGCTCTGGCGCTCACGCCCAAAGGTGCTTTCAGGCCCGTGCCCTGGAATGAACACCGTGTCATTGCCCATGGGCCACAAACGCTCGGTGATGCTGGCAATCAAATCCTCATGGTTGCCTTGCGGAAAATCGGTGCGGCCAATGCTGCCCGCAAACAGCACATCACCCACAAACGCACGCTTGATCTCAGGCGAATAAAACACCACATGCCCCGGCGTGTGGCCTGGGCAATGACGCACCTGCAAAGTGTGCGCACCCAAGGTGACGGTGTCGCCATCGGCCAGCCAGCGCGTAGGCTTGAAAACGCGCGCAGGTGGAAAACCATAGGCCGCAGCAGCTTCAGGCAAACCATCGATCCAGAATTGGTCTGCCGGGTGCGGTCCGATGATCGGCAGCCCCCCCTGCTGCTCGGCCAAATCAGCGGTGCCCGACGCATGGTCCAGATGACCATGGGTGATCCAGATTTGCTCGAGCTTGAGGCCCAGACGTTTGGCAGCCCCCAACAACAAATCCAAATCACCACCCGGGTCCACCACAGCCGCCTGAAGGGTCTGATCGTCCCAGATCAGCGAGCAGTTTTGTTGAAATGGTGTGACGGGAATGGTTTCGTATTGCAGCATCCGCAAATTATAGGGAGCGTGATGCCCATGGATGGCTGCAGGCCAACGACAGAGGCTCAAGTTAGCGACCATCACAAACCCAAAGCCTCCACTTAAAGCAACCCGCCTCCATGAAAACCGGGGCGATTCACATGGTCGATGACAAACCCCCGTCGACCACAAGCGTTTGTCCGGTAATGAAACTGGCTTCTTCGGAGGCCAAGAAGGCGACCGCTGCAGCCAAGTCTTGCGCTTGGCCCCATCGACCGGCAGGAGTTCTCTTTTCCAACCATTCATTGAATGAAGGATCGGTCCACAGGGCCTCGGTTAACTCGGTCTGTATATAACCCGGTGCAATGGCGTTGACCGTTACACCTGCAGGTGCGAGTTCTGCGGACCATTGGCGCACCAAGGCATGAAGTGCACCTTTGGCGGCGGTGTAAGCACTGACGTTTTCTCGCCCCAAAACAGCCGTGATGGATCCCGTAAACAGGATGCGTCCCTTTTTTCGGGACACCATGGACCGGGCAGCGTGTTGGGCCAAGGCCCACTGCGCCGTGAGATTGAATGCCACCACGCGCTGAAAGTCGGCCAAGTCGAACCCCAGCAGCGCAGCGCGATGTTGAATGCCTGCATTCGCAAACAAGATGTCCAGGGGACCCCACTCTTGCTCAATGCGATCCAGCGCTTGCACACCAGCGACAGGGTCTCCCACATCAAAAGCCATGGCTTTGAAATCGAGGCCCTCATTCTTTCCACTGTCAACGGTGCGCTGTACCGATAAAGGATCTCGCCCGTTGATGACGACGGTCGCCCCTTGCCTGGCCAGTGTTTGGGCTGCGGCCAAGCCAATGCCTCGGGTGGAACCCGTCACCAACGCCAAGCGGCCCTTCAGACCGAACAGCGGTCGCTGCTCAATTTTCAAAATGCCACCTGCTGGCCGCCTTTCAAGTTCAAGAGTTGTCTGGCTTCTGCCGGCGTCGCAATCTCGAGATTCAATGCCTCAAGCACCGTGCGAATGCGACGCACTTGCTCCGCACTGGATTGGGCCAGTTGACCGGGGCCCATCCACAAAGAGTCCTCAAGCCCGACCCGAACGTGAGAGCCCATGGCAGCGCCCATGCTGGCCAACGGAATTTGATTTTTACCGGCCCCCAGGATGGACCATTGGTACTGATCTCCAAACAGTCGGTCGGCCGTGCGACGCATGTGCATCAAATCTTCAGGATGGGCACCAATACCGCCCAGAATTCCAAAAACAGATTGAACAAACAGTGGGCCTTTCACCAAGCCTCTGTCCATGAAGTGGGACAAGTTGTACAGGTGGCTGATGTCATAGCATTCAAATTCAAAGCGTGTGCCGTTGTCCGTACCCCTGCGCAGGATCGTTTCGATGTCTTTGTAGGTGTTCTTGAAAACCAGATCACGGCTGTTTTCCAAGTGCTGGCGCTCCCAGTCGTGCTGGAGGTTTTTGTAACGCTCGAGCATCGGAAAAAGGCCAAAGTTCATGGAGCCCATATTGAGCGAAGCCACTTCGGGCTGAAAACGCATCACGGGGCGCATGCGGTCTTCTACCGTCATGTGTGGACTGCCTCCTGTGGTGATGTTGATGACGGCGTCTGTACTGGCTTTGATCTTTTCCAAAAAGGGGACGAACAGCTCGGGGTCTTGCGAGGGTTTGCCATCGACCGGATCGCGTGCGTGAAGGTGAAGAATGGCCGCGCCAGCCTGTGCTGCGTCAATCGCTGCTTTTGCAATTTCATCCGCGGTCACCGGAAGGTGTGGAGACATGCTGGGTGTGTGGATGGCGCCAGTTGGGGCGCAAGTGATGATGACTTTACGGCGTTTACTCATGTTTAACTCCTAATTTACGGTTGAGATTCCAGCATTTTTTTGTGCAATGCGAGCGCCATGAGCCGGCGATCTCGCCAGTTACGTCGATCTCCTAAAGATTCTGTCGGGAGCATTTTTCGGCGTGCTGCATTGATGTCCTCAATCAATTGCGCAGACCACGAAGCCGTCGACACCTGCTCTTGGGCAATGGACTTGTACATGTCCCCGTAGCGATGGCAGTAATCGGCCAAGCCACCCGGTGCATTCAGATCGATGGTTTCAAAGGGCCCCATGAAAGACCATCGAAGACCCAAGCCTTCACGGATCGTGACGTCAAGTCCGTCCACATCCACATACCCTTGCTCAACGAGTCTGAAGGCCTCTCGCAGCAAAGCACCTTGCAAACGATTGAGGATAAAACCCTCCAGTTCGCGGCGCACGTGTACTGGCTTTTGTTTGACCCGATCCATCAAATCGATGCAAGATTGAACCGCCTCCTGCGAGGTCCAAGGGGCCCCACAAATTTCAACAACAGGCACCAAATAGGGCGGGTTGACAGGGTGCGCGACCAGGCAGCGCTGGCGGTGCTTCAGATTTTCAGTGAATGCTGAAGCCGGAATGCTGGAGGTGGAGCTGCCAATCACGGCCTGCTCTGGGGTCAAGGTGTCCAACTGGGCGTAAAGGGCTTGCTTGACAGCCAAGACTTCTGGAACACTTTCTTGCACGTAGTCCACGTTGGCCAGCGCATCAGCGAGCACCTCGCAAACCTGGACGTGCGACATCAGAACTTCGGCATCCTCGACAAGACCACATTGCTGAAGCTCTTGGGCCAAGGTTGCGACCATTTCTCTGGCCGGTTTTAAGGCACTGGGATTGCCGTCCCACATTCGGACTTCACAACCGGCCCTTGCAAAAACCAGGGCCCAAGCCTGGCCAATCAGCCCAGAACCGACCACGGCGACACTGAATTTTTTTGACATGTTGATCTTTCAGCTGAGTGCTTGCGTGTGGCCATCCACGGCGAGGGCTTGGCCGTTGATGCTGCGTGCCGCCTGGCTTGCAGCAAACACCACCGTGTTCGCCACATCTTGGGGTGACACCATCCTGCCCAATGCGGACTGGTTTTCGTAATCGCTTGTGACATCGGCCAGCGGCTTGTTCATGATCTGGGCTTTCGCAGCGATCACTGCGCGAATTCGCGGACCATCCACCGCCCCGGGCAAAACAGCATTGCAGCGAATGCCTTCCTTGCCCAATTCAATGGCCAGTGATTTGGTCAATCCGATGACAGCCCATTTGGATGCGGAATAAGCCGATCGGCCAGGCATGCCCAAATGACCCGCTGCAGAAGACATGTTGATGATGGAGGCTTGCGTCGAGCGCCGCAGGTGTGGAACGGCATGCTTGGCGCATAAAAACTGACCGACCACATTGACTTTGAGTGTCATCTCCAGATCGTTCAGATCCATTTCTTCAATGCGCGCTGTAGGTCCTGCAATCCCTGCGTTGTTGACCAGCACGTCCAAACCATGGAGTGCTTTTTGTGCGCGTTCGATCAAATGGATGACTTGCGCTTCGATCGACACGTCTGCCAGACAGCCACTCAAGCCAGGGTTGTCTTGCAAGGCCTTTTGCAAAGCTGACTCACTGACATCACAGATGTAGACCTTCGCGCCGATCTTCAAAAATTCTTGTGCAGTCACCAAGCCGATGCCGCTGGCTCCCGCGGTGATCAAGACTTTGAGAGGGGTGGGAGTAGTTTCAATTTGCATGGGTTTTGGGGTTTTAAAAGTGATGGTTTAAACAGCAAGCATCAGATCCACAGCTTTTCACGCCGGTAGTCCAAGTCTTTGAGCAGCGGCAGCGCGGGTCCCATATGAGAGATGCGACCACGATCCAGCACAAGCGCGCGATCCGACAGGGCGAGTGTCAAATCCAAGTTGTGATCAACGATCAGCATGGTGACTTCCCCTTTGAGTTTCAAAATCGCATTGAAAACCTCTTCGGTCATCGCGGGTGACAGGCCCTCAAAGGGCTCGTCCAGCAGCAAAACCTTGACATAGCCGGACAGCGCTCGCGCAATGGCCACCATTTGTTGTTCACCACCTGACAGGGATTCGACATTGACGTCGTAGCGTTCTTTCAGGCGAGGAAAGACATCAAAAATTCGTTCGTCGGTCCAGTTGTTTTTCCCATGATTGGATCTTTTGAGTCGACCCAACATCAAGTTATCGCGCACCGTCAAACCGGGAAAAAGTCGGCGACCTTGCGGGACAAAGGCAATGCCCAGTCTGGCCATGACTTCGGGCACGGGTGTGGAAATGGATTGCTGATCAATGTTCACCTCACCTGCACCCAGCCTGGCCATGCCAATGAGGCTTTTGAGCAAGGTGGACTTTCCAGCACCGTTGCGCCCCAAGATCGCCAGTACCTCGCCTTCTTTGGCTTCAAAACCAATGCCTGAAAGGATGTGGCTTTTACCGTAAAAAGCCTCAAGCCCATTGACCTGGATCGCGGTTTTTTCGCCGATGCGAGTAGGCACCACTTTCCGGGCCAAGGCTTCTGTGCCCGATCCGATGTAGATTTCCCTGACGCGGTGGTCCGCTTGGATTTGTTCAGACGTGCCTTCGACCAGCACCTCACCCATGCTCATCACGGTAATGCGGTCTGACAGCTCAAACACCCTGTCCACATCGTGCTCGACCAGCAAGACAGCGATGTGATTGGCCAGGTGGCGGATCAGTAAGCCAATTCGCTCACGCTCATTGGCGGATAGACCTGCCAAAGGCTCATCCAAGAGCAACATGGATGGCGCTGAGCCCAGCGCCAGGCCCATATCCACCAGGCGCTGACCGCCATACGAAAGATCCTCGGCCACGGCCAACTGCATGCCATCCACGCCTAAAAACTCAATCAGCTCTGAAGTCTGTTGCTCCGTGGTCAGCAGGGTGTCTGCGCGCCGCAACATGGCAAAGCGACCGCCATCTCTGGCCATGACCGACAAGCGCAAATTTTCATGAACGCTCAAGCCTTTGAACAGGTTGGTGATTTGGAACGATCGGCTCAGCCCGGCTTGACACGTGGCGCTCGGGTCTTCCTTGCCCAACACTTTGTCGCCCAATCGGATCGATCCAGTGTCAAGGCTGTAAAGGCCCGAGATCAAATTGAACAATGAGGTTTTGCCCGCTCCGTTGGGTCCAATCAGGGCATGCAAACCCAGCGGCTTGATGCTCAAGGAGACCTCATGGACTGCCCGTACCCCGCCAAAATGTTTGGACACGCCTTGGGCCACCAATGTTTCTTGGCAGTGGGTCGGCAAAAACGAGGGAATGGGTCGGGCAACGCTGGGGACTTTTCTGGCTGACATGGCCGCCGCCGTGATCAATGGTGGACGAATCCACCGCATCAGGCGCTGACCAATGCCCACCAATCCAGACGGTGAGAGCAAAACAAATCCAACAAAAACCAGCCCAAAGTAGAGCAGCCAGTTTTCTGTGAACTGCGACAGATATTCACGAAACAACAAGAAGAATATGGCACCAATGATGGGGCCTGCAAAACTGCGCATGCCACCGATGAGCACCATCGCCAACAGTTCGCCTGAAAACTGAACTGACAGCATTTCGGCCGATGCGATTCGGTGGTTCAAAACAAACAGGCCACCGGCCAGTCCTGTCACCGTTGCAGAAATGACAAACGCGACCAGTTTGTAGCGCTGAATGGGGTATCCAATGAACCGTGTGCGCTGTTCATTTTCGCGAATCGCCACCAACACTTTGCCAAACGGTGAGTGCATCAACCGGAGCATGAATGTACCGACAAGCAAAGCCAGCACCGCCACAAATCCGTAGAAAACCCAAGGGTCGTCCAACTTGAGGCCCATGATCGCTTGGCGCTCAATGCCCCCCAAACCATTTTCTCCTCCCGTCAATGCCGTCCAGCGGTAGGCGACCGTGAAGGTCAAGGCGCTCAAGGCCAGCGTCAGCAAGGAAAAATAAACGCCCTTGCGCCTCAAAATCACAGCCCCCAACACTGCGGCGCTGCCCATCACCAAACCGATGGCCAGCACCAGGGGGATGACCACAGATTCAGGAAAATAGTGCTTTTGGAACAGCGCAACGGCATAAGCGCCAAGGCCGAACCACGCACCATGGCCGAATGAAACCAAACCCGTATGACCTAACAACAGGTTCAGGCCCAAGCCCACCATGGCCAGCAACACGCAATCCACGACGGAGGTCATCGTCAACCCTCCAGCCATGAGGGCAAAGGGAAGCAACACCAGCCCAGCCAGCATGCCTATGAATACGCGTCTTTCATGACTGGCTGCTGAACCCTCGCCAGAACTTGTACTTGAAGAAATAAGGGAGTGTGTCTGTGTGCTCATGATTTACTCCAACCTGTCCATGCGTTCACCCATCAGTCCTCGTGGGCGCAAGAGTAAAACTGCCAGCATCAAGACGTAAAGCGAGGCTTCCGAGGCGGCGGGATAAAAGTAAGTGGTCAGGCCACGGATCACGCCCACCAAAAGTGCGGCCGCGACAACACCCCAGAAGCTGCCCAGGCCACCAATCACAACCACAACAAAAGCTGCCGTCATGATTTCGTGCCCCATCGCCGGATGGACACCGCTGATGGGCGCCAGCAACACGCCAGCCAATCCGGCCAAGCCAATACCCAGGCCACAGACGGCGGTCAATATCGGCGCCAGTGAGATGCCCAGCGCTCGGACCATATCGGGGTCAGAGACACCCGCCTTCACGACTTTGCCAAAGGGTGTTTTGTTCAGCAGAAGCCAAGTCAACAGCAAGGCGACAGAGGCGATACCCAGCATGCCCAGTCGGTAATAGGGGTACATGAAGTCTCCCGCAATCATCTGTCCACGTGCGAATTCGGGGATATTGAATTGCAAAGGCGATGCTCCGTAGACGATTCGCAATCCTTGCTCGATCACCATGGCCAATCCAAATGTGAACAGCAAACTGAGCGCCGGATCTGCCTTGTAAAAATGACGCAAAAACAATCGTTCTAACACCATACCCAAGACTGCGACCAGCAGCGGTGCGGCCACAAAGGCGACACCATAGCCGGCTATCTGGGTGATTTGCACCATGAAATAAGCGCCGATTGCAAACAAGGCACCATGTGCAAGATTGACCACGCCGCCCAGGCTGAAAATAATGGACAAGCCCAATGCAATGAGCAAGTAGTAAACGCCCATCAGCAAACCGTTGAGCACTTGCTCGAGCAAAAACACAATTTCATTGGCCAAAGCCATCTCCCTTGGATAAAAAATTGCTAGGCATCCCCGATGCCTAGCATGTGGCCCATCAAGTGAAATTGCAGGCGTTTTCTTGGCGTGTTGGCGCCAGCACTTCCAAGCTTTCATTGGCACCAGGCACTGGAGCACTGGTTTCCATGACGTCCCACTTGTTCGCCGCTTTGCCCGCCACGGGTTTGACGGTGTACATCTCAAACATCAGTTGGTGGTCCCACGGACGGAAATAGCCCTCACGTGCGCGCAACACATCAAATTTGACGCCACTTTCGAGGTAAGCAATCAGTTTTTGAGTGTCAGCCGATTTGGTTTCCTGCATCGCTCTGGCCAATATCTTGATGGCCAAGTAGTCCGCAACGGCCTGATTGTCTGGTGGGCGTCCAAAGCGCTTGGTGAAGCGTTCGGTGAATGCTTTGGCAGACGGTGCATTGACTTGGTGTGTCCAGATGATGGGCCATGTACCTTGGAAGCTGCCTTCTCCGGCGCCCCAAATACTGACAGCATTCAGGTCTGCACCAGCCAAAGGAATCGGCAGATTGAATTCCTTGTATTGCTTCATGAAGTTGGTGGTGGAGTTACCGGCTAGGTTGCTCATCACCAAGTCGGGTCGTTGCTGACGCACCTTGAGAATCAATGAGCTGAACTCCGTCGCATCAGTGGGCACCATGTCGTTCGAGATGAAAATGGCACCGTTTTCGTCCATGAAGCGTTTGGTCTTTTCAAACAAGTCGTGACCGAATGCATAGTCTGCGGTGAATGCCATCCAGCGTTTGCCCTTCACCATGTTTTGGCGCAGCATTTCGCGTCCAACGGTTTTCACATACATGCTGTTGTTGGCTTCCAGGTGGAACATGAAACGGCTGCAGCTTTTGCCTCGCAGTTCGTCTGAGTTGCAGCCTGTTTGCAAAAACATCTTTTGTGCACGTGTGGCCACTTGAGAGATGGCCAGGCCAGAGGCTGAGCTGATTTCGCCCACCAAAAAGTCCACTTTGTCCCGCTCGACCATGCGCTGGGCTTTGGTCGATGCTGTTTGCGGATTGACGCTGTCCTCAAACATGACATCAAACGGACGGCCAAGCACACCGCCTGCTGAGTTGACCTCTTCCATGGCCAGCGTGGCGCCCATCACAGCGTATTCGCCCATGGGTCCCAAAAATCCAGTTCGGGGGGTCAAGTGTCCGATTTTGAAGGCGCTGGGCTGCGCTCGAACAAATGCGGGCGCCGACAGTCCGACGGCTGCCGTTGCCGCGGCACTCACCACCAGTCGCCGCTTTTGTTGATCGGGTGAAAGCTTCTTTTCAGTCATGGGCTGTCTCCTTGTAGGTCCATTGGACGTTGTGATCGAAGCCACAAAATTTGGCTCCTGGCACCACAATAATCTGTGATCACAGATCAAACATCGGTGATAACCCTTTGTCCGTGTCCCTGTGTTTACGCGCTAAGCTCGCCCAATGGATCTTGAAAACATGTCAGCCACCCAACTTCTTACCCCGTTGAAGCGCCAAACCTTGAGCGCAGATGTCTACGGACAATTCAAAGAGTTGTTGATCAGCGGGCGCATGATGCCGGGCGAGCAAATTTCATTGCGCAGCATGGCGGAGGCCTTGGGTGTGAGTGTCATGCCCGTGCGTGAAGCTGTTCAGCGCTTGACAGCTGAGCAGGCGCTGGAGTTGTTGCCCAATAGAACACTGCGCGTCCCTTTGATGACCGTGAGTCAATTCAGGGAGATCACCAGCATACGCAAGAATCTCGAGGGACTTGCCGCAGCGACAGCGGCGCAATGCTTGAGCAAAGAGGCCACTCAGCAGATCGTCATGTGGCATGACAGCTTTATCCGGGAGATGAACAATGAGGTGCCCGATGGTGCGCAGCTGATTCATCTGAACAAGGAACTGCATTTCGCCATTTACCGTGGCGCTCAAATGCCGGTCATGATGCAATTGATCGAAGCATTGTGGTTGCGCATTGGACCGATCCTGAATTACGACATGCGATCAGGTCCGGTGCGCGTCGGTCAGCGCACGGCCTTGACCCACCACGCCAGCATGGTCGACTCGATTCTCCGGCGCGATGCTGACAAGGCTCGCCGTGCCCTGGAGTCAGACATTCAAAGTGCCGCGGACTTCATCATTTCTGTGGGTGTCCTTGTCTCTGCTGACGGCGCATCGTGATTTGATCGAACGCACAGGGCGACAACCCCAACCGGTCGCCATTGTGGTGCAGCAGACAGACCTGTGTCACCGCTTCCCCTATCTTGAGACTTCTGGCTGTGCTCGCGCCATGGTGGTGAGGGGATGGGCCAGTGATCTGTCTTTGCAGACAAGGAGTTTCTCCATGCACACTTCTCATCCCTTGATTCGAAACTCAGGCATTGCCTTGTTCGCTGTGGCGTCCCTGATTTTGTCCGCCTGTTCAGGCATGACACAACAAGAAAAAAACACCGCCATTGGTGCAGGTGTTGGGGCCATCGGTGGCTCGATACTGACGGGTGGCAGCACAGCTGGCACTTTGGGTGGCGCGGCAGTCGGTGGCGTGATCGGGCACGAAGTCAACAAACCCGCCAAGTAAGGCACAGTCATGCTTGAAACAATTGCCGTCATTCTGGTCCTGTTGTGGTTGGTGGGCTTGGTGTCGTCTTACACCATGGGGGGATTGATCCATGTTTTGCTGGTCATTGCCATCGTGGTCGTTCTGGTGCGCGTGATTCAAGGGCGACGTCTTTAAAGCCAACACGGCGGCTCACGAACCGCTCACCGGGCATGAAAAAGCCTGCACCTTTTGGGAGGTGCAGGCTTTTTATTGAGCAGAACTCAGCGCTGTTGTTGTGACCCGGTCACTTCCACATCAACGCGGCGGTCTACCCGCAAGCAGGTGATCAAGGCCTGGCTTGCCTTCATGCCTTTGCAATCGCTGGACTCGGTTTCAGGCTGTGTGGAGCCCACGCCAACGGCGGTCACTTTGGCGGCGGGCATGCCGCCCACCTGGACCAAGTAGTTGCGAACAGCCTCTGCACGGCGCAAGGACAGCTTGTCGTTGTAGGCTTTGGATCCCAATCGGTCTGTGTGACCCGTGACCTGAACAGCATCGACATTCACGGTCTTGAGCTCCATGAGCAATTTGTCCAAGGCTTGTTTGCCATCGGCTTGCAAATTGTCCTGATCAAAGCCAAACAAGGAGTCGGCCTCCAGCTTCACTTTGACCCAAGGCTTGGGTGCTGGCGCAGGTGGTGCAACGGGCGCCACCACTGGAGCCGGGGTCGCCACAGGCGCTTGGGCAACCACCGGCGGCGGCGTGTAAGCCGGCTGGGCCACAGGTGCCACATAAGGGGCATAAGCCGTTTTGGTCGCGGGCGCTGCGCCGCCAAAGCGGTACACCAGTCCCAAAGAAACCAAATCGACATTGGCACGCTGCCCCACCGAATCATTGACACGATAGCGCTCACCTTCGAGCCGCAAGGTCAGCGCCGGCGTGAATGCGTATTGGGTGCCAAAACCATATTTGTAATTGGTCTCGCGCTTGCTGGTTGCAGGCCCGACTCCTGCCGCTGCGCCGGTCCCACTGAAGGTGCCTTTGGTTTGTGCGTAAGCTGCACCCACACGGCCCAACAAAGACCAGCGGTCGGTGATCGGCAAGGTGCCCACCAGATCGAGGTTCAGGCCTTTGATTCGGGCAGAACCAGACAAGGTACCAGCAGGCGTGGTGCTGGCATCAAAACCAAAACGTCCCAAATCAAAATAACCGGTTTCAACAGCCCAGTTGGGGCTCATGGGAAAACCGATGAAAGCCTTGTAACCCGTGCCCTTTTGGTCGATGGTCAAAGCATTGGTGGTGAAACCAGCTCCAAGCAAACTTTGTGTGATGCGCGCATTGTCAATCTGCGCCTTGGATTCACCCGCACTGATGCCCATGTAAACGCCTGTGTTGGTGGCGACCTCTTGTGCGTACAACGCCGGACTGGCCGCAAAGGCCAAAGCCAATAACGCCGAATGAGATTTGATGTCAAATCGTTTCATGTCTATTACTCCAAAAAATGGCGAAATGCCTGTATCAAAAAGAGAGACGAAATCAACGTGGGCCTGAGGGGGGTGAAGCTTTCGCCTGGGCTTTTTCACTGAGCAAACGCCGCATCAAAATCAGCCAAGCAGGATCGCGCAAAGCGTCTGCCAGCATGGCCCTCGAAACAGCCAACCTTTGGGTAGGTGTCAAACCGGTGCTCATGCTGTGTGTGCTTGCTGTAAGGCCTGAAGATCCAGCTGGATTTGTGTCTGGATTTCGCTCAGGATGGGTTGCAGGCGAAGGCTGCGAGCCCACCACCAAAAAAACACACTGATGACCAAACTGCTGACTGGCAAAGCCAGCAAAACCCAGAGATGTGTGGCGTTCTGAAGAGGCAAAACAGACCACAACATCAAGGCGACGCCGCCGAAAATCAAAGCCAACAACAGTGCCACCGCGCTGAGCCCATACATCACCCATCTGTTTTTGAGTGTGCACAGATACCGTGCCGTCAACTCATTGGCCAAGTCCGCATACGCTTGCGCATGCGACTTGAGCAATTCAGGCGGCAGCAACAGCAGTTTCAGCAGCGTGGACATCAATGCTGGCGTGAGCGCAGGAACCAGGAAACCGCCAACGCAGCCACGGCACCTGTGCCTGCTGCGATCAGGACCGCATTGAAAGGCGAGTGCTGAATAAGGTGCTCCGTCGTGACGCGCACGTGATGGGCTTCTTTTTCAAGCTTGTGCTTGGCGTCAGAATAGGCGTCTTTGCCGGATTCCTCCAGGTCGTGCAATTCGTCTTTGACGCGGTGACTCATGCGGTTCATGGCGGGCTGAGCACTTTGCAAAGCCTCGTTCACATTGCTGGAGATGTTGGCGCCCAATGCTGAAATTTTTTCGTGTGCCGTTTTTTGATCTGACATAAAAGCCTTTGAATGAATGGAACCAATGGAGAGGTCCACTTTAGAAGTGCAAGTACGCATGCGTCTGTGGTGTGGCACACCGATGGATACAAATAAGGTGTCCACGACCAGCAAAGTCACCGTCTTTTCTGATGGGGCCTTATTTCGCATGCGCAGTGCCGATCTTCTGGACGCTTTCGAGCACGCGGCTCCGCTTTTGCACCTGTTGCTGCGTTAAACACAAGCACTCATCACCCAAATGACACAGACCTCGTTGTGCAATGCGTTGTCAATGTCCACACTGCCACTGATCAGTGCACCCGGTTTGACCTTGACGATCAGGTCCAACAAACCCACCTGCTGCACACTCTTGGCAAGAAAATCGAGTACGCCCACATAAAGAGCGGTGTACAGTGGTATCACCCAGCGCCTTTTACGACTTGTGCACTTGCGCTGCAACGATTGTTTTTTTGCAACCCACCCCTCTCGGCTACCTGACCAAACAGGAAAGCATTGCTGTCCACGGTGTCGACGATTTGTTGATCCGTTCACTGCTCGACAAAAACCAGTTCCATGACCCTTTAGACGAAGCCCTCAATCTGGGGATTTCTTCCGCCACTTGGCCCTTGTTTGGTTTGTTGTGGCCCTCAGGGCAGCGCATGGCAGAGCGCATGGCCCTTCGACCCGTGACCCATGAGCGTATTTTGGAAATTGGCTGCGGCTTGGGGCTGTCCAGCTTGATTGCGCACCGACGCGGCGCCAACGTCACGGCCAGCGACTGCCACCCTTTGACGCATGCATTTTTGGATGAAAACACCCGTTTGAACGGTCTGCCCCCGATGACTTACCGTCATGGTTTGTGGGGCACGGCAGCCTTGCGCGAAGACGGCATGCCTGTACTGACTTCGGCACAGGACGATGGCGTAAGCGGGTTGTTTGATCTGATTGTGGGCAGCGACATCCTGTACGAGCGCGACGATGAGGGCACACTGGCCAGCTTCATCAACGCCCATGCAGCGCTGGTTTCAGAGATCTGGGTGGTAGACCCGAACCGAGGTAACCGGGCCGCATTTCACAAGCACATGGCACGCGTGGGCTTTGTCATGCACGAGCTGGTTTTGGACCAAGCAGCGCACGATGACGAAGCGGCCTACAAAGGGCGCATGCTCACTTACACACGCGGCTGACTACACCAAATCAACGCGGCAGCCAGCCCAGACCCTTGGCGTGCAGGCTCTGGATATAAAGCCTGTCTGCCGTCTCGGTGACGCCCGTGCTCTCGGGGTACAAACCACTCGGGTCTTGCAAGTCCATGACCACCTTGCCGTCTTCGGTAAAGGCCATCACATGGCCGTAGGCCTTCGGGATGGGCCACAAGGCGCGGGGCAGCCGCAACGTGACTTTGCGCAGGAACGGTTTTTGCGCCAGATCGTCGATGGTCGGGTTGCGCGGTTTGGCAAAGCCCAGCCAGATCTTGCCGTCCCGACCGCGCATCAGGTTGTCGGGGTAGCCCGGCAGGTTGTCAAACAGCACGCGGGCTTGCTCGCTGCCCTTTTTCGCATCGAGACCCCTCACGTCCACACCCTGGGCGCTGACATCGATTTTCCAGACGCGGTATTTGCCGGTCTCGTTCACAAAGAGATGCTTTTCGTCCTGGCTCAGCGCCACGCCATTGGCAAAACTCAGGCCACTGGCCACCACACGGGTTCGGCCGCTGGCAGGGTCAAACTCCAGCACGCGCCCCGTAGATGCCTGCTCCAGGATGTCGAGCACACTGGCCTCGAATGTGCCGCCCCAGTCCTTGGGGGCAAAGCGGGTGGACGCATCGCTCAAGTACATCTTGCCGTTTTGGGCCACCACCACCGCATCGGCGTAGCGGATCGGATCGGGCTGACCGTTCAGCTCCACCTTGTCGGTCAGCAGCTTGATCGATTTGTCAGGGGCGATTGACAGCAGGCCTTTAACCGCATCAGCTGCAATCAAATGGCCTTGGGCGTCAAAGTCAAAACCGAGCACCCGGCCGCCCGTTTGCGCAAACACTTCTTGCTGAGTGCCATCGGGCTGCATGCGCAAGATGCGACCACTCTCCACCGTGGTGTAAAGCTTGCCGTCTGGCCCAATGGCGATGTGCTCTGGCCCCGCCTCGGCGCCCAGATCGATCATGTTGAGTTTGGCCAACTTGTCGTTGACCGCATGAGGCTCCTCATAGCCCGGCGCTTTGGGGGCGTTCCAACTGACCGGCTCGATCGGGACTGGCCACAGAGAAAAATACGCCAGGGCAGCCAGCAGCAACACCCCCAAAACACCGAACAGCTTTTTCATAGGTTCTCCTGAATGGCACCTCACTTGCCAAGTGAGCCATTGAAACAGCTTCAGGTCGTCAGGTCCTCAGAGCAAACCCTCGTAGCCGATGGTGATGGGCGCGTGGTCAGAGAACTTCTCGCCCTTGTAAATGTGCTCGGTGCGGGCCTTCTCAGCCACGGCGGGTGTGGCCAGGTGGTAGTCCAGACGCCAGCCGACGTTTTTGGCGTAGGCCTGGCCCCGGTTGCTCCACCAGGTGTAGCAATCGTCGGTGGCTTCCGGTTTCAAGCGGCGGTACACGTCGACCACACCACCCTCGGTGGTGAGTTGGGTCATCCAAGCGCGCTCTTCAGGCAAGAAGCCGCTGTTTTTGAGGTTGCCCTTCCAGTTTTTCAGGTCCGCTTGTTGGTGAGCGATGTTCACGTCGCTGCAGACGATGAAGTCGCGCTCGGCTTTGAGGGCCATCAGGTGCGGGTACATCTTGTTCAAGAAGCGAAACTTGGCTTCTTGCCGCTCGGGGCCTGACGAGCCACTGGGAAAGTACACACTGATGATGGACAACTTGCGCTGCGGTGTGTCGAAGCGTGTTTCCACATAACGGCCCTCGGCGTCGAATTCGCCGCCGTCAAATCCCACAACCACATCGCTGGGTTCGTGGCGGGTGTAGACGCCCACGCCAGAGTAGCCTTTTTTCTCGGCAAAGTGAAAGTGGCCTTTAAGGCCCGCGAGTTCCTCAAACTTGCCCGCCACATCGGGGGCCTGGGCTTTGACCTCTTGCACACAAATACAATCGGGTTTCTCTTGGGCCAGCCACGCTGCGACCCCTTTGGTCGTGGCCGAACGGATGCCGTTGAGGTTGAGGCTGGTGAGTTTGAACAAGGATTTCCCCATGGTGACAGGACAGGCAAGCGGCGCCGGCACACAGGCGCTCGCTCAGGAATTTGTGCAATTTGCAGTCGACTCGGGCGTGCTGCGCTTTGGCGAATTCAAAACCAAGGCGGGGCGAATGAGCCCTTACTTCTTCAACGCCGGTCTGTTTGACGATGGCGCCAAGCTCAGTCGGCTTGCGCAATTCTATGCAAAAGCCCTTCTGGCCAGCGGCATCGAATTCGACATGATTTTCGGCCCCGCCTACAAGGGCATCCCGCTGGGCGCAGCTGTGGCCATTGAGTTGGCCCGCCTGGGCAAGAACGTGCCCTTTGCCTACAACCGCAAAGAAGCCAAAGACCACGGCGAAGGCGGCTCGCTGGTGGGCGCGCCACTCCAAGGTCGTGTGTTGATCGTAGACGACGTGATGAGCGCAGGCACCGCCGCCCGCGAGTCCATTGCCCTGATCCAGGCCGCAGGGGCTACACCCCACGCGATTGCGATTGCGCTTGACCGCCAGGAAATGGCCACCGAAAAGCAGGCCGATGGCTCGGTCAAAGACGTCCCCCACAGCGCCGTACAGTACGTGCGTGGCACGCTGGGCATGAGCGTGTGCTGCATCGCTCAGCTGTCCGACCTGCTGGCCTACCTGTCGGCGCAAAGCGGCAATGATCTGGGCCTTCACCTGCCCAAGGTCCAGGCTTACCGCGACCGTTACGGTGTGTGACACTGCCATTCGGTCTTCACAAGACCCACGTTTTCATTCGTCCAGCTGCCATGTTTGCCCGCCGCATTCACGCCAACCGTGCAATTGCCTGAATGCGTCATAAAGGGTTATTATGTGCGGCTGCCCATGATGTTTTTTATACAGTGAAATTTAAACCCTTGGCCATTGCAACTTGTTGGTTGCTGGCTTCTTCTTTGCTTTTTGCAGCCCCTGAGGACGATCAGGTGACTGGGAGCAAGCGCGCAATCGAGAAGCTCAATTTGATTCAACTGGGTGATCAAGTCAAGACCAGCGTCAGCGAAAAAACCAATCTGATGCTGGGTCAGGCCATGACCTTGCTGGGCGTACCCTACAAAAAGGGGGGCAATTCAGCTGAATCCGGTTTTGACTGCAGCGGATTCGTTCGACATATCTACGAAACATCCATCGGGCGTTTGCTGCCTCGACGCGCTGAAGAGCAAGCCGTTGCCACGGAAAAAATCGATCGCAATGAACTCAACCCCGGTGATTTGGTGTTTTTCAACACCATGCGCCGCACTTTCAGTCATGTCGGCATCTACATTGGTGATGGCAAGTTCATCCATGCTCCCAGTGCAGGAAAAGCTGTTCGCGTGGACGACTTGAGAGCTGCTTATTGGACCAAACGCTTCACGGGTGCTCGACGCGTTCAGGAACAGACGACGCCAGACAGCGCCAGTCGGTGAACATCCCGTTGATCGCAACAAAAACGCCACCGCGAAGGGTGGCGAAGTTGAATTTGGTGCGGCTGGCGGGGATCGAACCCACGACCCTTGGCTTCGGAGGCCAATACTCTATCCACTGAGCTACAGCCGCGCGGTGAACTGCGATGGCATTATCTCACGGCTTGTCTTTCTTCCTTCCTGTTGCAAGCTCAGCGAAGGGTGGGCCGCTATAATATTGGGTTGATTCCGGTCAATCCCAAAGCCCATCGGCCAAGCCCTACAAGAGGATTTCATGAGCGACAACAGCCACGATCAGCACGAAGCACACACCGGCCCGGTGAAAACGCCCAAGCAAATGCTTTTGCTGAGCCTTGCTTCTTTCATCATTCCGGTGTTCATCATCATCGGTTTGGTTTTTTATGTTACTTCTGCGAACAAGACTGCACCTGGAGCCGCCGACTCCGAGAGATCTGTGGCTCAACGCATTCAGAAGGTTGGCAGTGTTGAAGTTCGTGATGCCAATCGCCCTTTGAAAGCTGGCGAAGAAGTTTACAAAGCACAATGCGCTGCTTGTCACGCTGTTGGGGCTGCGGGTGCTCCGAAGTTTGCTGACGCTGGCGCTTGGGGTGCTCGTATCAAACAAGGTCTCGACACTTTGGTGACTTCTGCCCTCAAAGGCAAAGGTGCGATGGGTGCACAAGGCGGTGGCGATTTCAACGACATCGAAATTGCGCGGGCTGTTGTGTATTTGGCCAATGGTGCTGGTGGCAAGTTTGAAGAGCCCAAGGCTCCTGCTGCGGAAGCCGAGAAAAAGTAAGCATTCCAAGCATCACAAAAAACCGACCTTGAGGGTCGGTTTTTTTATGGTCAATCCGACTAGGCTTGTTTTTGTGACGATTGTGGGCTGATCTGGAAACCAAATCGATCTGCCAAATTTTGCGTCAAGCATTCTTCGGGCACCCAATGGCCTTTTTCTATGGCGTCGGCAACCAAGGCCACATCCGAGGTGTGCACCAGTCCCAGACCCAACGGTGTATCCAAATAGACATGGCCCCGCTCATCGACCAGACAAGACAACGCCTGTGTTGTTTGCCCGGTGTGTGCAGTGGGCTCAAATAGCGGACTCAAGCGCCAAACATAGGGCGCGGCTTCCAGCTCGACGTATACCCTTTGTGGTCCGTTTTGGAAATACCAGCGCCCCTGATGGTCGGATTCGTAATTTCGGTGAATGAATTCAATCAACTTTTCATGCCGCAGCACCGATCCTTTGGCTCCCTCCACCCCGCTTTGAAAAGCACCCAAACACTGCACCCGGTCGTCCCGCATCAACCACTGACCGCGACTGTCAAGACCTAACCAGCCGTAACAATCAGGCACATTCGGCCACTTGGCCATGGCTTGTCGAACGATGTCATCCATGTGATGCCCCCTGCATGAGTGGATGGCCAGATGCCGTCATCAGCCAGCCACCGACCGCATCTGGCAAGCCGCGCACATGGCTGGGCCAGCTGCCTTGAGCAAAGCCAACGTGACCACCCTCTTCAGGTTGCCAGAGTGTGACTGTTTTTGAAACTTCTATCTGCTTGGGTAAGCTGCTGGCCGGAACAAAGGGATCGTTGCGGGCGTTCAAGGCCAATGCGGGTAAACGGATATTTTTCATCAAAGGCTTGGCTGAGGCTTGAGACCAATAGTCATCTGTATCCTTGAAACCATGCAGGGGGGCGGTGAAGACATTGTCAAAGTCGTACAAATCACGCGCTGCCATGAGTTTTTGCGCATCGAACAAACCCGGATGCTGTTTCAACTTGGCCATTGCTTTGGGTTTCATGCTGCGTAAAAACATGCGGGTGTAGATTTGTCGGTTCAAGCCCCGACCAATGGCATGGCCACTTTGAACGAGGTCAAGCGGTGAGCAAATCGAAGCAATGGCATCCGCTTTTTGCAGTGCATCGTTACCCAGCTCCGCCGCCCAGCGCATGAGTGCATTGCCCCCCAATGACACACCTGCAGCCACCATGACTTGCCCTCCTTGCGCCAGGTGGTCATCACGCAGTCGCTTGAGCACCCAATCAATTTCCTCGTGATCACCTGAGTGGTAGGCACGTGGTGCATGGTTGAGTTCACCACTGCACCCACGAAAATGTGGCAAGGCAAAATTGAGGTCATTCATCGCCGCCCAATCTGCGAATGCTTGAGCGTAGTGGCTTTCAGATGAACCTTCCAGTCCATGAAACAACACCATCATCGGTCTGTTTTTGTGGCTTGCATGCTGCAGGTCAACATCGATGAAGTCACCATCTGGTGTTCTCCAACGTTCTCGAATTTTGGGCAACGCCGGCCCCCAACGATTTCTTGCACACAGTGCTGACCAAATGGTCTGGGCGTGCCCACCAGGCAGCCATGTCGGCGCTTTGTACTGCATGGGTTCAGTGAAACACCACGGGCTTGTCGCCCACATCGGCCATGTCGGTCGGTGTGCCCGGACTGGCATGGTGCACCACCATGCGCCAGCCTTGTGGTGTCTTGTGGTACACATTTGTCACCAGCACAAACGCCTGTTTCGCACCCTGCGGCGTGATCAATTCAACCCTTTCCACCAAATGGTGGACCGCACTGGCCAGCGAGTTGATTTTGCGGACTCTCTCTGGATGGGCTTGGACACTGCCATTGGCAAACATGCCCTCAAAATTGGCACGGATGGCACCGGGCCCAATCAAGCGCGGTCCACCCGGGTGAACGCACACGATGTCATCTTCTTCCGCCCAACAATCCATGAGCTGCTCAATGTCGGCGTTTTGCAGCGCTTCATAAAAGCTCTGTTCAATGTCGTCGGGGGTTCCACCCACGATGGCGGCGTGCAATTTAGCTCGTTTCATGATGTGTGAAGTCTACACGCGTGCACAGTTCGGCGGAGCACAAAAAAACCCGGTCACATGGCTGTGCCGGGTTTTGAATACGTCCACTTTTGAGCAGACGCCACGCTTTGGCGTGGCTCTTATTTTTTGCGGTACTTGCGCAGGGCCGACAACTGGGCGGCCAGCACTGCCAACTCGGACTGTGCCACAGCCAAATCGATTTCGCTTTTGGCGTTGCGCAGGGCTTCTTCCGCCAATTGCTTGGCGGCGTTGGCTTTTTCTTCGTCGAGGTCTTTGCCGCGAATCGCGGTGTCGGACATCACGGTCACGCAGTCGGGCTGCACTTCCAGAATGCCACCGGCCACGAAAACGAATTCTTCGCCGCCGTCAGCCTTCTCAATGCGAACCGACCCGGCCTTGATGCGGGTGATCAGCGGCGTGTGGCGTGGGTAAATGCCCAGTTCGCCAGACTCACCGGGCAAGGCCACAAAGCGGGCTTCACCCGACCAGATGGACTCTTCGGCACTGACCACATCAACGTGGATGGTGTTCATGTTTACTCCTTAAAAAGGTGCGTTCAAGCGGAGTTCGGGGAGACTGGATCAGCCGCCCCGAGGCTCTGCTTTAGGCTGCCTTTTTGGCCTTTTCGAAAGCTTCGTCGATGGTGCCGACCATGTAGAAGGCTTGCTCTGGCAGGTGATCGCACTCGCCAGCCACAATCATCTTGAAACCACGGATGGTTTCGGCCAAGGTGACGTACTTGCCGGGGGAACCGGTGAACACTTCAGCCACGTGGAAAGGCTGCGACAGGAAACGCTGGATCTTGCGGGCACGGGCCACGGCCAACTTGTCTTCAGGCGCCAAGTCGTCCATACCCATGATGGCGATGATGTCGCGCAGTTCGCGGTAACGCTGCAAAGTGCCCTGAACAGCGCGGGCTGTTTCGTAGTGGTCTTGACCCACAACCAAGGGGTCCAGCTGACGGCTGGTGGAGTCCAGTGGATCGACCGCTGGGTAAATACCGAGCGAAGCGATGTCACGAGACAACACGACGGTGGAGTCCAAGTGAGCGAAGGTGGTCGCAGGCGATGGGTCGGTCAAGTCATCGGCTGGCACGTAAACGGCCTGAATCGATGTGATCGAGCCGACTTTGGTCGAGGTGATACGTTCTTGCAAACGGCCCATTTCTTCGGCCAGAGTAGGCTGGTAACCCACAGCAGAAGGCATACGACCCAACAAGGCGGACACTTCGGTACCGGCCAAGGTGTAGCGGTAGATGTTGTCCACGAAGAACAACACGTCTTTGCCTTCGTCACGGAAGGATTCGGCGATGGTCAGACCGGTCAAAGCGACGCGCAAACGGTTACCTGGTGGCTCGTTCATCTGACCGTACACCATGGCCACTTTGGACTCGGGCAGGTTCTCGAGGTTCACAACGCCGGAATCGGCCATCTCATGGTAGAAGTCGTTGCCTTCACGGGTACGCTCACCCACACCAGCGAACACGGACAAACCGCTGTGCGCCTTGGCGATGTTGTTGATGAGTTCCATCATGTTCACGGTCTTGCCCACACCGGCACCACCGAACAGACCCACCTTACCGCCTTTGGCGAAGGGGCACACCAAGTCAATCACTTTGATGCCGGTTTCCAGCAGTTCTTGTGAGGGGCTCAGTTCGTCGTAAGCGGGGGCTTTACGGTGAATGGAAGCGGTGAGCTCTTGGCTCACTGGGCCACGCTCGTCGATGGGGGCACCCAACACGTCCATGATTCGGCCCAGTGTGGCCTTGCCCACGGGCACGGTGATCGCCTTGCCGGTGTTGGACACCATCAAGCCACGACGCAAGCCGTCGGAAGAACCGAGCGCAATGGTGCGCACGATGCCGTCGCCGAGTTGCTGCTGCACTTCCAGGGTCAGCGCGGAGCCTTCCATTTTGAGTGCGTCATAAACTTTGGGCATCTGGTTGCGTGGAAATTCCACGTCGACCACAGCGCCAATACACTGAACAATTTTTCCTTGGGCTTGCATTTTTCGCTCCAAATAATTTGAATTTGCAGAACTGGGAATCAACCGCTGATCGCGGCTGCGCCAGAGACGATTTCCGACAGTTCTTTGGTGATGGCGGCTTGACGGGTCTTGTTGTAGACGAGCTTGAGCTCGCCGATCACATTGCCGGCGTTGTCGGTCGCTGCCTTCATGGCCACCATACGGGCAGCATGCTCAGAGGCCATGTTTTCGGCCACAGCCTGATAGGCCAAGGCTTCTGCGTAACGGACCAAGAGATCGTCAATCACCGACTGGGCATCGGGTTCATAGATGTAATCCCAAGCGTGCGTATGGCCAGCTTCTTTGGTTTCGGCTTGCATCTCGGCAGCTGACAGAGGCAGCAGCATGTCGATCGTGGGCTCTTGTGCCATGGTGCTGACAAACTTGTTGTAGCACAGGTACACCGCGCTCACTTCGCCTGCAGCGTACGCATCGAGCAGCACCTTGACAGGGCCAATCAGCTTCTCGAGGTGCGGCTTGTCACCCAATTGCGTCACATGGGCTACCACCTTGGCATTGACTCGGTTCAGAAAACCGAGGCCTTTGCCACCAATGGCCACCGCCATGGGCGTTTTGCCCTCGGCTTGTGTTTCACGCAGTTGAGCTGTCACCGCACGCAACAAGTTGGTGTTCAAGCCGCCACACAGACCCTTGTCCGTGGTGACCACAATGAAGCCCACCGACTTGCCGTCGTTGCGCTGCATGAAGGGGTGCACGTACTCTGGGTTGGCCTGGCCGAGATGACTCGCAATGGTGCGAATCTTCTCGCTGTAAGGCCGGGCCGTGCGCATACGCTCCTGCGCTTTGCGCATTTTGGAGACGGAAATCATCTCCATGGCCTTGGTGATCTTCTTGGTGTTTTCCACCGATTTGATCTTGGTGCGTAGTTCCTTGCCCGATGCCATCAGAGGCTCCTTTTGATCAGGTGGAAATTAAGCAAAGCTTTTCTTGAAAGCGGCCACAGCGGTGTTCAATTCGGCTTCTGCCTCTTTGTCCAGTGCTTTGGAGCTTTCGATCTTGGCCAGCAGTGCGGCGCACGAATCCTTCAGGTAAGCGTGCAAACCGTGCTCGAAAGCCAAAACTTTCTTAACGTCGATGTCGTCCATGAAGCCTTTGTTCACCGCAAACAAGCTGGCGCCCATCAAGCTGATCGACAGGGGGCTGTACTGGGCTTGCTTGAGCAATTCGGTCACGCGGGCACCGCGGTCCAACTGCTTGCGTGTGGACTCGTCCAAGTCGGAAGCGAACTGCGCGAACGCAGCCAATTCACGGTACTGGGCCAAGTCGGTACGGATACCGCCGGACTGACCTTTGATGATCTTGGTTTGAGCCGAGCTACCGACGCGGGACACCGAGATACCGGCGTTGATCGCAGGGCGGATACCGGCGTTGAACAAGCTGGTTTCCAAGAAGATCTGGCCGTCAGTGATCGAAATCACGTTGGTGGGCACGAAAGCAGACACGTCACCGGCTTGGGTTTCGATGATAGGCAGAGCCGTCAAAGAACCTGTCTTGCCAGTCACAGCACCTTTGGTGAAGGCTTCGACGTAGTCGGCGTTCACACGGGCTGCACGCTCGAGCAAACGGCTGTGCAAATAGAACACGTCGCCAGGGTAGGCTTCACGGCCTGGTGGGCGGCGCAACAGCAAAGACACTTGACGGTAAGCCACAGCTTGCTTGGACAGATCGTCATAAACGATCAAAGCGTCTTCGCCGCGGTCGCGGAAGTATTCGCCCATCGTGCAGCCTGAGTAGGCAGACACGTACTGCATCGCAGCAGATTCAGAGGCGGAAGCGGCCACCACGATGGTGTATTCCATCGCGCCAGCTTGTTCCAAAGCGCGCACCACGTTTTTGATCGACGAGGCTTTTTGGCCAATCGCGACGTAAACGCAGGTCATGTTCTGACCTTTTTGGTTGATGATGGCGTCGATCGCGACGGCAGTCTTGCCGGTCTGGCGGTCGCCAATGATCAATTCGCGCTGACCACGGCCCACGGGCACCATGGAGTCGATCGACTTCAGGCCGGTTTGCATCGGCTGGTCAACCGATTTACGTGCGATCACGCCAGGGGCGACTTTTTCGATCACGTCGGTCATTTTGGCGTTGATCGGGCCTTTGCCGTCGATCGGCTGACCCAGCGCGTTCACCACGCGGCCAATCAGTTCAGGGCCCACGGGCACTTCCAGAATGCGGCCGGTGCACTTGACCGTGTCGCCTTCGGAGATGTGCTCGTACTCGCCCAAGATCACGGCGCCGACCGAGTCACGCTCGAGGTTCAGGGCCAGACCGTAAGTGGCTGCACCTTCAGCGGTGGCCGGGAATTCGAGCATTTCGCCCTGCATCACATCGGACAAGCCGTGCACGCGAACGATACCGTCTGTCACGGACACCACGGTGCCCTGGTTACGGATATCGGCGCTGGCGGACAGCCCTTCAATGCGGCTCTTGATCAGTTCAGAAATTTCTGCGGGATTGAGTTGCATGACTCTTTCCTTCTTTCTTTAAATTTGTCCGGTCTCAATCCGCATCAAGCGGTGAGGGCCGATTTCATTTGTTCCAGTCGGGCCTTGACAGAGGTATCGAGCACCTCGTCGCCCACCACCACACGGATGCCACCGATCAAGGCAGCATCGAGCTCGACGCTCACATTGAGCTTGCGCGCAAAGCGTTTTTCGAGCGTGGACGACAAGTCGGCCAAGGCCGAGGCGTCGATGGGGAATGCGCTGTAGACCACCGCATCAGCGGTGCCACCTTGCGCGTTCATGAGGGCCCGGTACTGCTGTGCAACCACAGGCAGCGCACTGAGACGACGGTTTTCGATCACCAGGCGCAGGAAGTTCTTGCCAGCCTCGGGCAGTGCTGTGCGCACCACGCCAGAGATCAGCTCGAATGCCTGCTCATCGGACACTTTGGGGCTGTCGATGAACTGCTGCAATTGCGCGTTGTCGGCAATTGCAGCGAGTTCGTCCAGCCAAGCGGCCGTGCCAGCAAGATCGGATGCCTGCGCCTTGAACAGCGCTTCGGCATAAGGGCGGGCGATGGTAGCAAGTTCTGCCATGGTCTTCTCTGGCTGGAGCTTCTTACAGCTCGGTCTTGAGGCGGCTCAGCAGATCAGCGTGGACACCAGCATTGACTTCCTTGCGGAGAATCTGCTCGGCACCTTTGACAGCCAGGGCAGCGACTTGCTCACGCAGAGCTTCGCGGGCCTTGACTGCTTGCTGCTCGGCTTCGGCCTTTGCAGCGGCGATGATCTTGTTGCCTTCTTCGGTGGCACGTGCTTTGGCTTCGTCAACGATGCCATTTGCACGGCGCTCGGCGTCAGCCAGGCGCGAAGCCGTCTCGTTGCGCGACTTGGCCAACTCGGACTCGACACGCGCATTGGCGTTGGAGAGTTCGGCTTTGGCTTTGTCGGCGGCAGCGAGGCCGTCAGCGATTTTCTGTGCCCGTTCGTCGAGCGCTTTTGTGATCGGGGGCCACACGAATTTCATCGTGAACCACACAAGAATCGCAAAAACGATCATCTGAATGAACAGAGTAGCGTTAATGTTCACGGTTCAGTCCTTCTTCTGTTGGAAGAGGTACGTGGATTACTTCAGAACGAAGGGGTTGGCGAAGGCGAACAGCAAAGCGATGGCCACACCAATCAGGAACGCAGCGTCGATCAGACCAGCCAAGATGAACATCTTGGTTTGGAGTTCGTTCATCAACTCAGGTTGACGAGCCGAAGACTCGAGGAATTTGCCGCCCATCAAAGCGATACCGATGGAAGCACCGATAGCGCCCAGACCAACGATCAAACCACATGCCAATGCCACCAGGCCGAGAATGTTTTCCATGAGAAGCTCCTAAAAGTTAGTGGAAAAAAGAAACAGGAAACGAGAGAAAAAGTGTCATCAATGTGCGTCGTGCGCTTGACCTGTGTAGATCAGCGTCAACATCATAAAGATGAAGGCTTGCAAGGTGATGACCAGGATGTGGAACAGTGTCCACACGGTACCGGCGATGACATGACCAATGGCCAAACCAACACCCGTTGCCGACAATGCCCAGCCGCCACCCATGAGGGCAATCAACATGAACACCAACTCACCCGCAAACATGTTGCCAAACAGTCGCATGCCATGCGAAACCGTCTTGGCCAAATATTCAATCATCTGCATCAAGAAGTTAATCGGATACAGAGCCCAATGGTCACCAAAAGGCGCCGCAATCAGTTCATGCGCCCAACCACCCAAACCTTTGATCTTGATGTTGTAGACCAAGCAAATGAACAGCACAGAGCACGACAGGCCCAAGGTGGTGGACAAGTCGGCCGTAGGCACCACGCGCATGTAGTCCTTGAAGCCCAAAGCAGGCCCCGCGGCATGCCAGGCGGCAGGAATCAGATCGACAGGCAACATGTCCATCGCGTTCATCAGGAAGATCCAGACGAAGACGGTCAAGGCCAAAGGAGAGATGAGTTTGCGGCTCTTGGCGTTGTGAATCACGCCCTTGGCTTGGTTTTCCACCATCTCGGACAGGATTTCAACCGCTGCCTGAAACCGACCAGGAACACCCGAAGTCGCCTTGCGAGCAGCCGCCCACAACACGATACAGCCAATCACACCCAAAACCAGGGAGAAAAAGACCGAATCCAAGTTGAACAAACTGAAGTCAACGATGCTCGTTTGCTTGACGCCTTCAAATGAGAAATTCATTTGCAGGTGTTGCAAGTGATGCTGGATGTACTCTCCAGCCGTTGGGGCGTGCGCGCCAGCGTTTTCAGCAGCCATAAATCACCAATCAGTTCAAAAAATAGTCGGTTTCGACTTGCGTTGCATCCAACCCAGCGCCATGGCCAGCCAGTACACCTTCATCGTCACCACAAAGCCAGCCACCAAGGCAAACCAGCTCAGGTCTGAAATCACTTTGGGCGCCACCAAAAGCAACGCCACCGTCAAGACAATCTTGACCAACTCCCAAACAAACAAACCCACCAAGGCAGAGCCCGCTTGGGTTCGCCGCATTTGCCGGCTCAAAGCCCTGACAAACACAACAGCGGGTATGACCACTGCCACCGCCCCCCAGGCCACAGAAGCGGCCAAATGAAGCTGTCCGGTGACGAGCCCCGTGAGCAGCGCCATCAAGGCGCCCACCCCCACCTGCAAAAGCAACACACGCCAAGGCGACGCTTGGGGATTGCTTTGCCGCCAAGCCTGCGCTTCTTCAGCGCTCAGGGGCTTGAAATCGGACTCGATACCTTCATCTGCAGCATCTGTCGTATCACTGGGCATACCCGTTTTCAGGGATGAGGCGATTTTGGTCATCTCAAATTACACCGGGGTTACGTCAACGGCGAACACTGCAAAGCCTCTGATTATACGTAGAAACCCGTGCGTTCCCACTTTTTTTGATCCAGATCCAATTGCCCTTGGCCAGCACGGCCAATACCAGCAGCGACAATCGCCAGAGAAGGGACTTTCATGTATGTACGAATGGTTTAAATTTTTGCACTTGGCCGCCGCCATCGTCTGGCTAGGGGGGATGGCTTTGGTCATTTTGGCGCTGCGCCCGGTGGTCATCGCCCAAATGGCCCCACCCGAGCGCCTCGCACTGATGTCGGACGTCCTGACCCGATTTTTTGCCATGGTTTGGGTCTCGATTGCCTTGATTCTGGCCACCGGTTTCTGGATGCTGTCGATGGCCGACATGAAGCTGGCCCCTAAAGGGTGGCACGCCATGTCGGGACTGGGATTGCTGATGTGCCTGATTTTTGCCCACATTTGGTTCGCGCCGTTTCGCCGCTTGAAAGCTGCAGTAGCCACTTCGGACTGGCCTGCTGCGGGCAAAGCCTTGGGACAAATTCACCCCTTGGTGCTGACGAATTTTGCTTTGGGCTGGCTAGCGGTTTGGGCTGTCGTCGTCTGGCGTTAAGCTAGTGGCCTCGAGGGACTATTTCATGAGCGCTTCCATCACACCTCCTGCTGGCATCGACCCGCGCAAGGACACCCTGATCGAGTACCCCTCGGTCTTTCCGATCAAGGTCATGGGTGCCATGGTCGACGGCTTTGCCGAAGCCATGTGCCAAGTGGCCCTGCAGTTTGACCCTGGCTTTGACGCCCGCACCATCGAACTGCGCCCCAGCAAAGGCGGCAACTACCTGGGCGTGACGCTCAGCATCACGGCCACCAGCCGCGAACAACTCGACGACCTCTACCGCGCCCTGACCTCGCACCCCATGGTCAAAATCGTGCTTTGAGCATGGACATCCGGCTTCTTGGGCAAGTCGACTACTTGCCGACCTATGAAGCCATGCAGGCCTTCACAGCCGCACGCACACCTGAGACGCCGAATGAGCTGTGGGTGTGCGAACACCCGCCCGTGTTCACCCAAGGACTGGCAGGGCAGGCCTCACACCTGTTGATGCCTGGCGACATTCCGGTGGTGCAGACCAACCGGGGCGGACAAGTCACCTTCCATGGCCCCGGTCAGGTCATGGCTTACCCCTTGGTCAACCTGCAGCGCGCCGGCTACTACGTCAAAGAATACGTCTTCAAACTCGAAGAATCGGTCATCCGCACCCTCGCCCACTTTGGCGTGACGGGCCACCGCGTGGCCGGTGCGCCTGGCATTTACGTTCGGCTGGACGATCCGTTCAGCCATGCCGCTCTGGTGGGACCTGCCCCGGCCCATGACCCTTTCAAAGGCCTCGGCAAGATCAGCGCTTTGGGCATCAAGGTCAGCCGCCATTGCACTTACCACGGTGCTGCGCTGAACGTGGCGATGGACCTGGAGCCCTTTGACCGCATCAACCCGTGTGGTTATGCCGGACTGAAAACCGTGGACCTTTCTACAATCGGTGTAGAAACCACTTGGGACGAAGCGGCCCAGGTGCTGGCCCAGCAACTGGCGGCCCGTTTATGAACCCCTGCCTGCGCATGCCACGTGGTGGCAGCCACTGAAAGACACGAATGAGCAACACCCCCGTCGAACGCCCAGTGGTGCGCGAAGCACAAAGCGTTGAAAACTACGACCCCATGGCCAAGCAAAAAGCAGGGGCCAAACTCTCGCGCATCCCGGTCAAAGTCGAACAGGCCGAGGTGCTGAAAAAACCGGAGTGGATTCGCGTGAAGGCGGGCTCGCCCACCACCCGCTTTTACGAAATCAAGGACGTGCTGCGCGCCAACAAACTGGTCACCGTGTGCGAAGAAGCCAGCTGCCCCAACATCGGTGAATGCTTTGGCAAAGGCACGGCCACCTTCATGATCATGGGCGACAAGTGCACGCGCCGTTGCCCGTTTTGCGACGTGGGCCATGGCCGCCCCGACCCACTGGATGTGAACGAGCCCGACAACCTGGCCAAGACCATTGCGCAGCTCAAACTGCAATACGTCGTCATCACCAGCGTCGACCGTGACGACCTGCGTGACGGCGGCGCAGGCCACTTTGTGGAGTGCATTCGCAAAACCCGCGAACTCTCGCCCACCACCCAGATCGAAGTGCTGGTGCCCGACTTCCGGGGCCGCGATGACCGCGCACTCGAGATCCTGAAAGCAGCCCCACCGGATGTCATGAACCACAACATGGAAACCGTGCCGCGTCTGTACAAAGAAGCACGGCCCGGCTCGGACTACCAGTTCTCGCTGAACTTGCTGAAAAAATTCAAGGCCTTGTTCCCGCATGTGCCGACCAAAAGCGGCCTGATGGTTGGCCTGGGCGAGACGGACGAAGAAATTCTCGATGTCATGCGCGACATGCGCGCGCACAACATTGAAATGCTGACCATTGGCCAGTACCTGGCCCCCAGCAACAGCCACCTGCCCGTGCGCCGTTACGTGCACCCCGACACCTTCAAGATGTTCGAGGCCAAGGCCTACGAAATGGGTTTTTCGCACGCGGCTGTGGGCGCGATGGTGCGCTCGAGCTACCACGCGGATCAACAAGCCCATTCAGCCCACCAGAATCTGGCCGACAACCGCGCTTAACGCATTTCCATCACCTCCTGCTTTGAACTCACCATGACCGATTCCAGCCCATACACACCGCCCAAAATCTGGACCTGGAACAAGGCCAACGGCGGGCGCTTCGCCAACATCAACCGGCCTGTCGCAGGTGCTACGCACGAGCAGGAACTGCCACGCGGCAAACATCCGCTTCAGCTGTATTCGCTGGGCACACCCAACGGTGTGAAGGTGACCGTGATGCTCGAAGAGCTGCTGGCCCTGGGCCATACCGGGGCCGAATACGATGCCTGGCTGATTCGCATCCAAGAGGGCCAGCAGTTCAGCAGCGGTTTTGTGAGCGTCAACCCCAACTCCAAAATCCCAGCGCTGCTCGACTGCAGTGGCACCGAACCAGTGCGGGTGTTCGAGTCGGGCGCCATCTTGCTGTACTTGGCCGAAAAGTTTGGCGCCCTTGTACCCACCGACCCGGCCCAACGCGCCGAATGCCTGTCATGGCTTTTCTGGCAAATGGGCAGTGCGCCTTATTTGGGCGGTGGCTTTGGGCATTTTTATGCCTATGCACCCGTCAAGATCGAATACGCAATTGACCGCTTCGCCATGGAAGTCAAACGCGAGATGGACGTGCTCGACCAGCGTTTGGCCAAGAGCCGCTTCATCGCGGGCGACAACTACACCATCGCCGACATCGCCATTTGGCCGTGGTACGGTGCACTGGCCAAAGGCCTGATGTACGAAGCGGGTGAGTTTTTGCAGGTGCACGAATACACCCACGTGCAACGCTGGGCCGAGGAGCTGGCCCAACGCCCTGCCGTTCAGCGCGGGCGCATGGTCAACCGCGTGATGGGTGCACCCGAATCGCAATTGCACGAACGACACGACGCCAGCGATTTCGACACGCGCACGCAGGACAAAATCGCCAAAGCATGACCCTCAAGGGCTCATGCAACTGGCGGGATCGTCCGAAGCCAAGACTTGCTCAGCCCAAAGCGCCAGTTTCGTGGTGTCTGACCTCAGCACCTGGTGCTTGACCGACAGGATTTGCGAAGGGTGCATGGAAAAGCTGCGCAGCCCCAAGCCCAGCAACAAGCGGGTCATGGTCACATCACCGGCCATCTCACCACACACCGAGACACCTTTGCCTTGGGCTCGGCATTCGGCAATCGTGTCGGCCACCAGCTTGAGCACGGCGGGGTGCAACGGGTCGTACAGGTGCGCCACTGACTCATCGGCGCGGTCAATGGCCAAGGTGTACTGAATCAGGTCATTGGTACCGATGGATAGAAAGTCAAAGTACTTGAGAAACAGCCGCAAGGACAAAGCAGCGGCCGGAATTTCGATCATGGCACCCAGCTGCACAGGGCCATAGGCTTCGCCTCGCCGATCCAACTCGTGACGGGCTTGGTCAATCAAGCCCATGGTTTGACGAATCTCGCTGCCATGCGCCAGCATGGGAATGAGCAAATTGACTTTGCCGTGAGCTGCGGCACGCAAGATGGCCCGCAGCTGCGTCAAGAACATGGCAGGATCGGCCAGACTCCAACGAATGGCCCGCAAGCCCAAAGCGGGGTTCAGGTGAGCGGCATCACGGCGAGCCTCGTCAATGGGCTTGTCCGCCCCCACGTCAACCGAGCGAATGGTGACCGGCAGACCATTCATGCCGTCCACCGCGCGGCGGTAGGCTTGGTATTGTTCTTCCTCACCAGGCAAATCGCCCTTGCGGCCCATGAAAAGGAATTCGCTGCGGAACAAGCCTACGCCCACGGCTCCCGCGGTGATCGCGGCACCGGTGTCTTCAGGCATCTCGATGTTGGCCAGCAATTCGATTTTTTGACCATCGAGCGTGACAGCAGGGGTGTGGCGCAATCGGGCCAGCCGTTCGCGCTCGAGATCGCCCTGGCGTTGCTTGAAACCATAGTCGGCCAAGATGATGGGTGACGGATCAACGATGACCACGCCGGCATCCCCGTCGATGATGACCCAGTCGTCTTGCTTGATCAGCTGACTGGCGATGCGGGCACCCACCACAGCAGGAATGTCCAGACTGCGCGCCACAATGGCCGTGTGGGAGGTTTTGCCGCCCACATCGGTCACAAACCCGGTGAACACGCTTTGCTTGAACTGCAGCATGTCGGCAGGCGACAAATCATGGGCAATCAAGACCAAGGGCACGTCGGTATCGCCCAACTGCAACTCTTGTTGGGGCCGAGTGGGGCGGGTGACTTGGGTCACCAGCGAGCCCGTGCCCTTGAGGCAGTGCAACACCCGTTCGGCGACCTGCTCCACATCGGCTTTTCTTTCGCGCAGGTACGGATCGTCCATCTCGTCAAACTGCCGGGCAATGATCTCAAGCTGGCTGCTCAACGCCCATTCGGCGTTGTACAACCGTTCCTTGATCCAATGCACCACACTGGTGTTGAGCTCTTCGTCCATCAGCAGCATCAGGTGCACATCGAGCAGCGCAGCCAACTCGTGTGGCGCATCTTTGGGCATGTCGCGTTGCAATCGTTGCAACTCGTCGATGACGGCATCGCGGGCTGAACGCATGCGGTCGATCTCGGCAAACACTTGCTCTGGCTTGATGAAGTAGTGCGCCACATCGACACGGCTGGAAGCCACCAGCACAGCTCGGCCAATGGCAATGCCCCGAGCCACCGCCAGACCATGAATGCTGAAGGTCATCGCAGGAACTCCATGGGGCGTTTTTTTGCGAGCACCACTGTCACTCGCCTTCGCCAAATTTGTCAGCCATCAGCGCCAGCAGCGCATCGAGCGCCTCTTGCTCACGCTCGCCTGCGGTTTCGAGTAACACTTCGCTGCCGATACCGGCGGCCAGCATCATCACCCCCATGATGCTTTTGGCATTGATGCGGCGCTCGCCCTTGCTCAGCCAGACCTCACAGGGAAAACTGCCCGCCAGCTTGGTCAGCTTGGCCGAGGCACGGGCGTGCAGCCCCAGTTTATTGCTGATGGTCGTGGTGGCTTGAGGCATGTCTCTTTCCTGTTTGGTTTTGGGGGGCCGTGCTGCCCACGGGCATCACCCCTTGCGTCCCGCCGGCATGGGCGCGGTTGGCCAAGGCCTCCAGACTTTCGTGGCGGTAGCAAACACTGCGCAACAACATGGGCAAATTGGCACCCGCCACCAGGCGCGTATGCACGCCGTCGTTGAGTTGCTGGGCCACGTTGCAAGGGGTCGCACCAAAGACATCGCTGAGCAGCAAAACTTCGGGCGTGTTCAAGGCACCAATGGCTTCGCGCGCCTTCGTCAGGCTGGCTTCTGGCGCGTCGTCTGGCAGCACATCGATCGCCAGAACGCCTGCAGCGCAATCGGGAAACACGTGCAAAGCACAGTCGCGCAAAGCGCTGGCCAAAGGGGCGTGAGCAATGATGAGAATACCGATCATGAGGTTTGCATTATCAGGGCTGAACCGGCTTTTTCAGGACAAAATAAAGCCAAGAGAGCACGGAACAAACACCAAAGCAGGCCAGTGCAGCCTGGTAAGCAGCGGGTTTGGTCAGCCCCAAGCCCAGACCGGCGTCGACCAGCAATCCAATGCCCCACTGAACCACAAAAATGCCCGCAAAAATCACCAAGTTGTAGGCCGACAGGGCGCGCCCGGCCAAATGCGAGGGAAAAGCCATGCCCACCGCGGGTTGTGCCAAGGCCACAAAGGTGCTGGTCACGCAGAACAAAGCCATGACGATGGCAGCACCAGAACCCACTGCCGGCCCCATCCAGACCAAAGCGCCGACCACCAAAAAGCTCAAGGGAACACCCCAGGCCATCAGGCGCTCGACCGGAATGCCCCGGCGGGCCAAGCCTGGCGTGATCAAACCCCACAACCAAAAACTCACCAACATGGCCAAATTGATGAGGAACAAACCTTGGGCCGCTTCGCCCGCTGTCCAGCCCGCCACTTGGGTCATCCAAGGCCCCGCCCACAGGGTCTGAATGGCCACCATACCGCCGTAAGTGAAAAAGCCGATCGGTGTCATGCGCCAGAAATAAGCGCTGCGCCAAATTTCGCGGTAACTGCCATCGTCGTCGAGCGGCTTTTGCGCTGTCGCGGCTGTGGGCGTTGTCTTTTGCCACACCGGCACCACCAAGGTAATCAAGAGCATGGCGATGGCGATCATCACGCCCAACATCACAAACAAGGCGCGCCAGCCCCAGATGGGCATGAGCCACTGCACCGGCAAGGTGGCCGCCAGCATGCCCAAAGAGCCCGTCATCAGCATCCAAGAGTTGGTGCGCAATTGCGTACTGGCATCAAACCAGCGCCGGTAGCCTGTGAGCGGGGCCATGAGGCAGGCGCTCACGCCCATGCCACACAGCACCCGTGCGGCCAGCAGACCATGGAAGCTCTCGGCCCACGAGAACGCCAAGCAGCCCAGCACGGCAAAACTCAAAAAAGCGAGGATGACTTTTTTCGGGCCGTGCTGGTCCAGCCAGCGCCCCAAAGGCAGTTGGGTGAGCGAAAAGCCCAAAAAGTAGCCGCCCGCCAGCAGGCCGAGGTCTTGCGCGCTCAGACTGAATTCGGTGGTCAAGGTAGGCGACAAGGTGGCGGTGATGGCCCGCACCAAGGCCGAGAAAAAGTAGGCCAGCGCAAAGGCCAGAAACACCACCACCGCCATGCGGCGCGGCAAGTGGTCGGGGTGCGCCAAATTGTGATCGCTCAAGGTGGTCGCGCTCATGGCTTGATCCCATCAAACAAGGTGTTGGCCAATTCCACTGCAATTTTGCGGTCGTAAATCACGGCATGAACCAGCCGCACCCGCTCGCCTTCGGCCACCGCGCCCCACACGGCGTCCATGTTCACCGACTCGCCATTGGCGCGCAGGCCCGGGGCTTGCACCCGCACAGCAGCCGCCAAGGGCAGCTGGCCTGGGCGCTGCCAAGCCTGCTGCTGCCCAGCCGCCAAGGGCTGGGTCACGCGGGCATTGTCCAGGGTGGCTTTTTGCCAGGCGGCCATCACCGCGCTGGCATCGGCCCCGGCGGGCAAGGCTGCCGTCATCACCGCCACCATGGCCGCGCCGCTTTCGCAGCCCACAACCTGCAGTTCCACTGGCACGCCGCCCAAGGGGACGCTGCGGGTGGTGCGGTCGGGTTTGCAGGGCAATTGGGCTTTGAGTGCGCTGCCCTCAAAGGCCACGTCCCGCCAGTTCTGGGCAGGGCTGCAAGCGCTCAAAGTCAGGGCCCCAAAGAGGCAGGCCACCAAGGCCGAAGAATGGATTCGCATGGGGTGATTATCCTGATCAGCGGCCGCATTGGGTTTTGGCGACAATGTGCCCCATGAATTCACTCGACGGCATCCGCGTTCTCGACCTCTCCCGCGTTCTGGCGGGCCCCTGGTGTACCCAGACCTTGGCCGACCTGGGGGCCGATGTCATCAAGATCGAGCGCCCCGGCACGGGCGACGACACCCGCACCTGGGGGCCGCCTTTTTTGAAAGACGCCCAAGGCCAAGACACCGCCGAAGCCGCCTACTATTTGGGCGCGAACCGCAACAAGCGATCGGTGACGTGTGACATCGCCCAGCCCGAAGGCCAAGCGCTGATCCGCGAACTGGTTCGGCACTGCGATGTGTTTGTGGAGAACTTCAAGGTCGGCGACATGGCCCGGTACGGCCTTGACTACGCGAGCCTGAGCGCTCTGAACCCCAAGCTGGTCTATTGCAGCGTGACCGGCTTTGGCCAGACCGGCCCTTACCGCGAGCGGGCGGGCTACGACTATGCCGTGCAAGGCATCGGCGGCCTGATGAGCGTGACAGGTGAGCGCGACGACTTGGGCGGTGGCCCGCAAAAAGTGGGCGTGGCCGTGGCGGATTTGTTCACCGGCATGTACGCCACCGTGGCCATTTTGGCGGCTTTGCGCCACGCCGAACGCACAGGCGAAGGCCAACAGGTGGATATGGCGTTGCTCGACACCCAGGTCGCCATGCTGGCCAATTTGGGCTCGAATTACCTGGTCAGCGGCAAAACCCCCGGCCGCGCAGGCAACGCACACCAGAACATCGTGCCCTACCAAGTGTTTGAGGTCATGGCCCCAACGGGCGCTGCACCGGGCACCCGCGACCACTTGATCTTGGCCGTGGGCAACGATGGGCAATTTGCCAAGTTCTGCACCGTGGCTGGTTGCCCCGAACTGGCGCAGGACCCGCGTTTCGCCCAAAACACCCAACGCGTGCGCCACCGCGACACCCTGGTGCCTCTGCTCGAAGGCATCTTAAAAACCCGCACCAAAGCCGACTGGTTGGCGGCCCTCGAAGCCGCCAAGGTGCCTTGTGGGGCCATCAACACCCTGAGCGAAGTTTTTGTGGACCCGCAAATCCAGGCCCGTGGCATGGTGCAAGATTGGCAACACCCGGTCAAAGCCGACCTGAAACTGGTGGCCAGCCCGATCAAAATGAGCCGCACCCCTGTGCGCCAAGACTTGCCACCCCCCATGCTGGGGCAGCACACCGCCGAAGTTTTATCCGAAGTACTGGGTTGGAACGCCGAACAACTGGGCCCCCTGCGCGGCAAAGGAGTGATCTGATGGCCCATTTTTTACTCGTGCATGGCGCTTGGCATGGCGCATGGTGTTGGCAGCGGGTCCTGCCAGGTCTGATGGGTGCCGGTCACCGCGCCCATGCCGTCACCTTGACAGGCGTGGGTGAGCGCGCGCACCTGCTGCAACCGGGTATTGATCTTGAAACCCACATCACCGATGTGATGGCCGCCATGGACGCCGAAGAACTGGACGACGTGGTGCTGGTGGTGCACTCGTACGCCGGCATGCTGGGCACGGCCGTGGCCGACCGCAGACCCGAGCGCCTGCGTCACCTGGTCTATTTGGACGCGGTGCTGCCCAAACCCGGTGAAAGTTGGAGCAGCACCCAGGCCAGTGCCACGCGCCTGGCCCGCATCGCTGCGGCGCAAGCCCATCCCTTGCACGCCTTTCCCGCGCCCGACCCATCGGTTTTTGGCCTGAGCGATGCCGACCATGCCTGGGTACAAAGACGTCAAACCCCGCACCCGGGCGGACCTTACACCCAAGTGCTCGATTTTGATCCGCAACGGGTGGCCAGCGTGCCGCGCACATTCATCAACTGCACCACGCCGCCTTTGGGCACCATCGATGTCAGCCGCCTGCGCATGGTGGACCCCAAATTCTGGGACGGCGCTTGGCTGCCGGGCTCACACGTGCTGGAGATGGACACCGGGCATGACCCCATGGTCAGTGACCCCGATGGCTTGGTCAAGCTCTTGCTGAACATCGTTTGACAACCTCATTGAGCTCAGCGGCTTGACGCCAGTTTGCCGGATCAACGCAGTGCGCCAAAAACTTTGCTCAGAAGCGCGCTGCCGGCTTGTGCGGGGTTTTGGCGTATTTTCTTTTCTTCTTCGCCGATCATGAAATACAAACCGTCAAGGGTTTTGGCCGTGACGTGCGTCTCCAGTTTGGCCTTGTCTTTGTCCAGCAGTCCCATCCCCGTGAGTTTGACGGCCACGGCATTGAACTGATTCACGACCCCAAGTTTTTCCAAGGATTGCTTGATTGCTGGCATGAACTCAACAGTCAAAGGCTCACGTGTCTTGTGGGCGAAAAACTGCGTCACCGAATGATCTCCCCCCTGCAAAATACTTTTGGCGTCTTTCACGGTCATACTTTGGATGGATTGCGTTAGCCATTTTTTGGCTTTCGGTACCGCTGCTTCTGCTGCACGGTTCATTTGCAAATTCAGCTCATCCAACTGCTGCCCCATCCCCAGGGACTTGAGCAACTTGCCTGCTTTTTGGATCCCGTCTGGCAAAGCGATGCGCACTTTTTCATTGCCCCAAAATCCGTCCTGCGCACCCAACAGCTGTACGGCCACTTCACCCCCCTTTTCCAAGGCCAGTTTGAGGCCCTTCGTGGCGTCGTCAGATGTGAGACTGGCCAATCCCTGCGCATGCGAGGGCACTATGACCAAAGCGCCTGCGGACATGGCAAACGTATTAAACTTTCTGCGATGAAGAAACATCTGAATACTCCCTGGAATCTGCAGCCTCTAGGCCGTCGTGTGTTGAATGGGGCTTGCACGCTGAGCCTTTTGCTGTCCCTGTGGGGCTGTTCAGGTGAGCGTGCGCCCGAATCTTCCTTTGTTTTGCTCGACGGCAGCACCTTGAGCACGCAGCAATTGCAAGGAAAAGTATCTTTGGTCAATTTCTGGGCCACCAGTTGCACTTCTTGCGTGGCTGAAATGCCCGAACTGATCGCCACTTACAACAAGTTCAAGGATCGGGGCTATGAAACAGTGGCCGTGGCCATGAGTTACGACCCACCCAGCTACGTGGTCAATTTTGCGCAGACACGTCAGTTGCCCTTCAAAGTAGCGATTGACAACACCGGGGGTGTGGCGCGCGCATGGGGCGATGTGAAGCTCACACCCACCACCTTCCTGTTGAACAAGCGTGGCGAAGTGGTCAAGCGTTTTGTGGGCACGCCAGATTTTGTCGAGCTTCACCAGCTAATCGACAAACTCTTGGCAGCGTCCTGATTGAGCCGTACCTTAAAACGGCAACCGGGTCGCGCTGACCCGGTTGTGCAAAGGCTCAGGCTCAACGCCTTTTTATCTCTCAATCCTTGCGGAAATTGTCGTGGCAGGCCTTGCACGACGCTGCTGCAGGCCCAAATGCCGCTTTCAAGGCGTCGATGTTGCCTGCTTTGGCCGCGGTGTTGAGCTTCACGATTTCGGCTTGCATTTTGTCTGCCGCTTCTTTGTACTTGGCAGATTCTTTCCAGATTTCTGGCTTGGCGCGTGTGTCGCCTTTGTCTGTGCCTTCACCAAACGCCGCCCATGGCAACTTGGACAGGGTGGCGACCACGTCAGCGTTGTCGGCTGCTGCTTTGGCATCATAAGGCGCACGTCCGTTGGCCATGGCACCGATTCGGCCAAAGTGCGCCGCCATCACGGTGAAGCTGGCCTTGCGGTATTTGATCGCATCTTCAGGTTTGGCAAATTGCGCCTGGGCTGGCAGACCCATCGCCAGGATCAACAATGCGCTTGCGCAGCTCGTGGTGTATTTCATGTTTGACTCCCATCATGGTTTAAAGGATAAAAAGATTTATCCTTGTTTCAGTTTCTCATAATTTTCTCTTTCCCGCATCTACGAAAGTCACCATGTTCACAGTTCGCATTTGGGATTTACCCACCCGTTTGTTTCACTGGGCCTTGGCCTTGTGTGTGATGGGCTTGGTCATCACTGGCAATGTGGGCGGCAACGCCATGGTTTGGCATTTCCGCTTGGGCTATGCCGTGCTCACCTTGGTCCTTTTCAGACTGGCCTGGGGGTTTGCGGGTGGACACTGGTCCCGCTGGTCCAGTTTGCCCTTGCATCCACGGCATGTTCTGGCTTATCTGCAGTCGCACTCCACCGACCGGACACAAGCGGGTCACAACCCCCTGGGCTCTTGGTCTATTCTGGCCATGTTGTTTTTTTTAGTGTTTCAAGTCTCTACCGGTTTGATCAGTGACGACGAGATCGCCAATGCCGGGCCTTTGACCGCCTTGGTTTCTGGCAGCTGGGTGTCATGGGCTTCAGCTTGGCACAAGAGCTGGGGCAAACTGATCATCTTGCTGCTGGTCATCACTCACCTTTTGGCCCTGCTGTGGTACCGCTTCAAAAAGCACCCGCCCTTGGTGCCCGCCATGCTTCACGGGGACAAAACCGTCGACCATCCTGTGCCAGCCTCTCACGACCAGTTTCGTCATCGCCTTTTGGCCGTGTTCGTTTTGGGCCTGGCCGCCTTGGCCGTTTATGGCTTGCTTTCACTTGGCGGCTGATCGCTCCTTTACACTGATCGTCTGTGGAGGAATAGGCCCTTGAACCCATCGTCTCATTCACCTGTTATTGCGCTGCGTTGCCCCGTTCATGCGGCAGACCTGCTGGCCACTCGCGCCATTTTTGCCGAGTACGCGGCCAGCCTGGCCGTGGATTTGTGTTTTCAGAATTTCGATCAGGAACTCGCTGACTTGCCCGGTGAGTACGCCGAGCCCCGTGGTGCATTGCTTTTGGCCTGGGTGGACGGTGCAGTGGCTGGGTGTTGTGCTTTGCGACCATTCGATGCCAGCGACTATGCCAATGCCGCAGAAATGAAGCGACTGTATGTTCGCCCCGCCTTCCGTGGACTGGGGCTGGGCCGTTTGCTCACCGAGGGTATTTTGGATGCAGCCCGCGCTGCCGCTTACCACTGTGTCTTGCTCGACACCTTGGACGAGATGGAGTCCGCTCGCGCGCTGTACGAAGATTTGGGCTTTGTCGAAATCCCGCCTTATTACCATAACCCGCATGCAGGTGCGCATTACCTCAAGGTGGACCTTGACTGAGCGTTTCGCTGACCCGTCTCGGCGTGGATCGCGCGCATAAAAAAGGGGCCCAAGGCCCCTTTTGTTTCAGCTGAAGAAGGTTCAACCTTTGGCTTGTGCCAACAGGGTGCCCGCATCGCTGACTTCGAATTTGCCAGGGCCTTCCACGTTCAAGGTGGCGACCTTGCCATCTTTGACGAGCATGGAATAACGGTTGCTGCGCAAACCCATGCCACGCGCTGTCAAGTCCAGCGTCAAGCCTGTGGCTTTGCTGAAGTCGCCACTGCCGTCGCCCAACATGCGCACTTTGGCGCCGGTTTTCTGGTCACGGGCCCATGCGCCCATCACGAATGCGTCGTTCACGCTCACGCACCAAATTTCATCCACGCCTGCCGCCTTCAAGGCATCGTGGTTTTCCACATAACCTGGGACATGCTTGGCCGAGCAGGTGGGCGTGAAAGCGCCAGGCAAGGCAAACAGAGCGATGGTTTTACCTGCTGTGGCTTTGGCCACGTCCACCGGATTGGGGCCAATGCTGCATCCGTTGCCTTCTACTTCAACGTATTCCATCAGCGTGGCTGCTGGCAATGTGTCTCCGACTTTGATCATGTTGTGCTCCTTGTTGTGATGTGGCGATATTGCCGGGGTAAAAAAAAACGACCCACCATTGTGGGTCGTTTTCAAAAAGTTTGCAGCAGTTGGCCGGATGGGCTTAAACGGCAGCAGCTTTCTGAACCAGGCGCGTAGCAACCCAGTTTTTGGTCTTCGAAATCGGACGGCTTTCCGTGATTTCGATGGTATCGCCCAGGTGGTATTGACCTGTTTCGTCGTGCGCGTGGTACTTGCTCGACTTGGCCACGATCTTGCCGTAGAGCGCGTGTTTCACACGACGCTCGACCAGCACGGTCACGGTTTTGGCGCGCTTGTCGCTGACCACCTTGCCAATCAAGGTGCGCTTGAGGGATGTTTTAGCTTCCGTCATGGTCACTCCTTACTTGGCGGCTTGCTTTTGGGCAAGGATGGTTTTGGCACGGGCGATGGCACGGCGAGTCTGGCTCAGCGTACCGGTGTTGCCGAGTTGTTGCGTGGCTTTTTGCATACGCAGACCAAAGTGGGCTTTTTGCAGCGCCTTGATCTCGTCTTTCACACCAGCAACGTCTTTTTGGCGCAATTCAGCAGCGTTCATTTCTTGTTTCTCCTGAATTATTGGCCAATCATGCGGGCCACAAAAGTGGTACGCAAGGGCAACTTTGCAGCGGCCAATTTGAAGGCTTCACGGGCCAACTCTTCGGGCACGCCTACGATTTCGTAGAGCACCTTACCGGGTTGGATTTCAGCCACGTAGTACTCGGGGTTACCTTTACCGTTACCCATACGCACTTCAGCAGGCTTGGTGGAGATCGGCTTGTCAGGGAACACACGAATCCAGATACGGCCGCCACGTTTAACGTGACGGGAAATCGCACGACGTGCGGCTTCGATCTGACGGGCCGTCAAACGGCCACGGTCTGTGGACTTCAGGCCGAAGTCACCGAACGCCACCGTGTTGCCACGGGTAGCGACGCCGGTGTTGCGGCCTTTCTGTTCCTTACGGAACTTTCTGCGAGCAGGTTGCAGCATGTTGTTACTCCTTATTGACCGTCAGCTGCTGCAGCTGGCGCGGCGACTGTGCGTACGCGCTTAACGGCGGGTTTGGCATCACCACCTGCACCGGCGGGCTTGTCGCTGCCGTCAGTGGGGGCTGTGTTGGTGCCAGCGGGACGACGTGGGCCACCACGGCGATCGCCTGCGGGGCGCTCACCTGGACGGGCATCACGGCGTGGACCACGTGGGCGGCGCTCTTCTTCTGCACGTGGCTCAGCCAGTGCAGGAGCATCGTTGCGACCCAAGGTGTCACCTTTGTAGACCCAGACCTTGACACCGATGATGCCGTAGGTGGTCTTGGCTTCGGAAGTGGCGTAGTCGATGTCAGCGCGCAGGGTGTGCAATGGCACACGGCCTTCGCGATACCACTCGGTACGCGCAATTTCGATACCGTTCAAACGGCCAGCCGACATGATCTTGATGCCTTGGGCACCCAGACGCATGGCGTTTTGCATGGCACGCTTCATGGCGCGGCGGAACATGATCCGCTTCTCGAGCTGTTGGGTGATGCTGTCAGCGATCAGTTGAGCATCGATTTCAGGCTTGCGCACTTCTTCGATGTTGACGGCGACAGGCACGCCCAGACGAGCAGCGAGTTCTTTCTTGAGCAACTCGATGTCTTCGCCTTTTTTGCCGATCACCACACCTGGACGAGCCGAGAAAATGGTGATGCGGGCGCTCTTGGCTGGACGCTCGATCAGCACGCGGGAAACCGCAGCGTTCTTGAGCTTGGCCTTGAGGTACTCACGCACCTTGATGTCTTCAGCCAGCATGCCAGCGAAGTCTTTGTTGCTTGCGTACCAACGGCTTGCCCAGTTACGGCTGACGGCCAAACGGAAGCCGGTAGGATGGATTTTTTGTCCCATGTTTCTTCCCTGGCTTAGTTGCCGACCGTCACATACACATGGCATGTGGGCTTGCTGATACGGTTGCCACGGCCTTTGGCGCGGGCGGTGAAACGCTTGAGCGTGGTGCCTTGTTCGACGTAGATGGTTTTCACCTTCAACTCGTCGATGTCGGCACCGTCGTTGTGTTCAGCGTTGGCGATGGCGGACTCCAAAACCTTCTTGACGATGCCCGCAGCTTTTTTCTGCGTGAAAGTCAAAATGTTCAGAGCTTGATCCACTTTTTTACCGCGAATCAAGTCGGCGACCAGGCGGCCTTTATCGACCGACAAACGGACGCCCCGGAGGACTGCACGTGTTTCCATGGTCTTTCCTTATTTCTTCTGGACTTTTTTGTCCGCAGGGTGACCCTTGAATGTCCGGGTCAGTGCGAATTCGCCCAATTTGTGGCCAACCATCTGGTCAGTCACATAAACAGGAACGTGTTGCTTGCCGTTGTGAACGGCAATGGTCAGACCGATGAAATCGGGCAGAACCATGGAGCGACGCGACCATGTCTTGACGGGCTTTTTATCTTTGGTGGCGACGGCTTTTTCAACCTTGGCCAACAAATGGTGGTCAACGAATGGACCCTTTTTGAGAGAGCGTGTCATTGTCTAACCCTTACTTCTTGCGACGCGACACGATCATGACCTGTGTGCGCTTGTTGTTACGGGTACGGTAGCCCTTGGTGAGGTTGCCCCACGGGTCTACTGCATGACGGCCTTCGCCGGTACGGCCTTCGCCACCACCGTGCGGGTGATCCACAGGGTTCATGGCCACGCCACGAACCGTTGGGCGGATACCCATCCAACGCTTGACACCGGCCTTGCCCAATTGGCGCAGGCTGTGTTCTTCGTTGGCGACTTCACCAATGGTTGCACGGCACTCGATGTGGATCTTGCGAACTTCACCGGAGCGCATACGCACCTGAGCGTAGATGCCTTCGCGAGCCAGCAGAGTGGCCGAAGCACCAGCCGAGCGAGCGATCTGAGCACCAGCACCGGGCTTGAGCTCGATGCAATGGATGGTCGAACCCACGGGGATGTTGCGGATAGGCAAAGTGTTGCCAGCGCGTATAGGCGCTTCTGGGCCCGACATCAGGGTGGCACCGGTTTCAATGCCACGAGGGGCAATGATGTAACGGCGCTCGCCATCGGCGTAGCACAGCAAAGCAATGTGCGCAGTACGGTTTGGATCGTACTCAATGCGCTCGACTTTCGCCGGGATCGCATCTTTGTTACGCTTGAAGTCGACCACGCGGTAGTGGTGCTTATGACCACCGCCTTTGTGGCGTGTTGTGATGTGACCGTTGTTGTTACGGCCCGACTTCTGGTGCTGGGGTTCCAGCAACGGAGCGTAGCCTTCACCTTTGTGCAGGTGGTCACGGGTGACCTTCACCACGCCACGACGGCCTGGGGATGTCGGTTTGATCTTGATGACAGCCATGATTACGCGGCCTCCCCGGACAGGTTCAGCTCTTGACCTGGTTGCAGCGTGACATAAGCCTTGCGAACGTTGTCGCGACGGCCAATGGTCTTGCCAAAACGCTTGGTCTTGCCCTTGGTATTCACCACAGACACGCCTTTGACCTCGACCTTGAACATCAATTCCACAGCGGCTTTGATTTCAGGCTTGGTAGCGTCCTGCAGCACTTTGAATGTCACAGCATTGGATTTTTCTGCAACCATGGTGGCCTTTTCGGACACGATGGGAGCCACCAACACGGACATCAGACGACCTTCGTCAAACTTCACGGCGCTCATGCAAACATCTCCTTGAGTTTGTCCATGGCACCTTTGGTCACGAGGACTTTCTTGAAGTTCACCAAAGACACGGGATCGGCGTAACGTGGCTCAACAATCAGGATGTTGATCAGGTTGCGCGATGCCAAGTACAGGTTTTCGTCGACTTCGTCGGCGATCACCAGCACATTGTCGAGACTCATGGCCTTGAACTTGGCAGCGAGCTGCTTGGTTTTAGGTGTCTCAACTTTGAAGGAATCCACCACAGCCAGACGGCCTTCGCGGGCCAACTGAGAAAAGATCGAAGCCATACCAGCGCGGTACATCTTCTTGTTGATCTTCTGTGTGAAGTTTTCGTCGGGCATGTTCGGGAAAATCCGACCACCACCACGCCACAAAGGCGAGGAAGTCATACCAGCACGAGCGCGACCAGTGCCTTTTTGTTTAAAAGGCTTCTTGGTGGAGTGGTGAACTTGTTCACGGTCCTTTTGAGCGCGAGTGCCTTGACGGGCATTGGCCTGATAAGCCACCACGATTTGGTGGATCAGGGCTTCGTTGTATTCACGACCGAACACAGTCTCTGGCGCGTCCACTTTGGAGGCGGCTTGACCTTGGTCGTTCAGGAGTTCGAGCTGCATCAGTTCGCTCCTTTGGCTTTGATGGCGGGACGCACGGTCACGAAACCACCCTTGGAGCCAGGGATGGCACCTTTGACCATCAACAGGCCACGGGCTTCGTCAACGCGGATGACGGCGAGGTTCTGCGTGGTGCAAGTCACATCACCGAGGTGACCCGACATTTTCTTGCCTGGGAACACGCGGCCTGGATCTTGGGCCATCGAAATCGAACCGGGCACGTTGTGCGAACGGCTGTTACCGTGCGATGCGCGCTGCGATTTGAAGTTGTGACGCTTGATCGTGCCGGTGAAGCCTTTACCAATGGAAGTGCCTTGCACGTCCACCTTCTGGCCCACAGCAAACACGGCAGCCACGGGCACAGTGGCGCCAGCGGCGTACTGGGCAGCCGTGTCGGCGGTCACGCGGAATTCTTGAATGATTTCACCGGCTTCAACACCGGCTTTGGCCAAGTGACCAGCGATAGGCTTGGTCACGCGCGATGCCTTGCGGGCACCAAATGTCACTTGCAAAGCGACATAGCCATCGTTCTCTTGGGTTTTGACCTGGGATACGCGGTTGTTAGACACATCCAGCACTGTGACAGGAACGGAATCCCCATCATCAGTGAACAGACGCATCATGCCCACCTTGCGACCCAGCAACCCGAGGGAGTTGCTCAGACTCATTGTTTTCTCCAAAACTTCCACCGAGGCCACTTCAATTGGCAGCCCCGTTTGGTGTGTGAAAGACTGTTAATAAATCTCACCCCAAAAAGAGGTGAGCCTGAAATTATAGCCCGACTCGCCATTTCTGGCAAATCGGGCCTGATTTCAAGTTTTTGGATGGCTTTTCAACCACCCCAAACCGCATTACTGCAGCTTGATTTCGACGTCCACGCCAGCGGGCAGATCGAGTTTCATCAGGGCGTCCACAGTTTTATCTGTAGGGTCCACGATGTCCATCAAACGCTGGTGCGTACGGATTTCCAACTGGTCACGGCTGGTCTTGTTGACGTGCGGCGAGCGCAGGATGTCAAAACGCTTCATGCGTGTTGGCAAAGGCACGGGGCCCTTGACAATCGCACCCGTGCGCTTGGCAGTGTCAACGATCTCGGCAGCGGACTGGTCGATCAGTTTGTAGTCAAACGCCTTCAGGCGAATGCGGATTTTTTGCTTGGATGACATGTCAATTCCTTGTGGTGAGTGTTCTGCTTGCTACAGCGCAAAGGCCAGGCCTTTGCGCTGCTGCGCCACAAAAGAATTAAGCGATGATCTTGGCAACCACGCCAGCGCCAACCGTGCGGCCGCCTTCGCGGATAGCGAAGCGCAAGCCTTCTTCCATCGCGATGGGGTTGATCAACTTCACAGTGATCGACACGTTGTCACCAGGCATCACCATCTCTTTGCCTTCTGGCAATTCGATCGCGCCGGTCACGTCAGTCGTACGGAAGTAGAACTGGGGACGGTAGTTGTTGAAGAAAGGCGTGTGACGGCCACCTTCGTCTTTGGACAAGACATAGATCTCGCCCGTGAAGTGGGTGTGTGGCTTGATCGAACCTGGCTTGCACAGCACTTGGCCGCGCTCGACGTCTTCGCGTTTGGTGCCGCGCAACAAGATACCGACGTTGTCGCCAGCTTGACCTTGGTCCAGCAGCTTGCGGAACATCTCAACGCCTGTGCAAGTGGTCTTGACAGTGTCTTTGATACCCACGATTTCGATTTCTTCGCCAACTTTGACGATACCGCGCTCGATACGGCCAGTCACCACAGTGCCGCGACCGGAGATGGAGAACACGTCTTCCACGGGCATCAAGAAAGCACCGTCCACTGCGCGGTCAGGCGTAGGGATGTAAGTGTCCAAAGCAGCCGCCAGCTTCATGATGGCTTCTTCGCCCAATGGACCTTTGTCGCCTTCGAGGGCCAGCTTGGCAGAACCCTGGATGATCGGTGTGTCGTCGCCTGGGAAGTCGTACTTGGACAACAACTCGCGAACTTCCATCTCGACCAGTTCCAACAACTCAGCGTCGTCGACCATGTCGCACTTGTTCAGGAACACAATGATGTAAGGCACGCCAACCTGACGGGCCAAGAGGATGTGCTCGCGGGTCTGAGGCATAGGGCCGTCAGCAGCGGAGCAAACCAAAATAGCGCCGTCCATCTGGGCAGCACCGGTGATCATGTTCTTCACATAGTCAGCGTGGCCGGGGCAGTCCACGTGCGCGTAGTGACGGTTTTCTGTTTCGTACTCGACGTGAGCGGTGTTGATCGTGATACCACGAGCCTTCTCTTCGGGCGCTGCGTCGATCTGGTCGTACGCTTTGGCTGCACCGCCGAACTTGGCTGCCAACACGGTGGTGATGGCGGCTGTCAGGGTGGTTTTGCCGTGGTCAACGTGACCGATGGTGCCCACGTTCACGTGGGGTTTGGTCCGTTCGAATTTTTCTTTAGCCATTTTTCAATCCTTAAAAAGAGCAATGCCCGTGTGTTGGTTTAATGTTTGCATCAGGTTGCTGGATCACTCCGCACGGGCACAGAGTGGCACTTGATCGCAGACAGTTTCTGAACTTTCAGATCTGACTATCGCTTGCTTTTCGCTTGCTTTAGTCAGAGGTGCCCGAGCAAATTCGCAAGCGAATTGGGTCCGGCACACAGTCTTTTATTTTGCGCGCGAAGCGACGATGGCTTCGGCCACGTTACGTGGAGCTTCAGCGTAGTGCTTGAATTCCATCGTGTACGTTGCACGGCCTTGCGACATCGAGCGCAGCGTGGTCGAGTAACCGAACATTTCGGACAATGGCACTTCGGCCTTGATGGCTTTACCGCCACCGACCATGTCGTCCATGCCCTGAACCATGCCACGGCGTGAGGACAAGTCGCCCATCACGTTACCGGCGTAGTCTTCTGGGGTCTCGACTTCCACAGCCATCATGGGCTCCAGAATCACGGGCTGGGCTTTGCGGCAACCTTCTTTGAAACCAAAGATGGCAGCCATCTTGAAGGCCATTTCGTTCGAGTCCACGTCGTGGTACGAACCGAAGTGCAGAGTGACTTTGACGTCAACGACTGGATAGCCAGCCAACACGCCTTGGCCCAAAGCTTCGATCACGCCTTTTTCGACCGCAGGGATGTATTCGCGAGGAACCACACCGCCCTTGATGGCGTCAACGAACTCGAAACCTTTACCTGGCTCTTGGGGCTCAACCTTCAGAACCACGTGGCCGTATTGACCCTTACCACCGGACTGACGCACGAACTTGCCTTCGGCTTCGTCCACGGTCTTGCGGATGGTTTCGCGGTAAGCCACTTGAGGCTTGCCGACGTTGGCTTCCACACCGAATTCGCGCTTCATGCGGTCCACGATGATTTCCAGGTGCAGTTCGCCCTGACCACCAATGATGGTCTGGCCCGACTCTTCGTCGGTTTGCACGCGGAAAGATGGATCTTCAGCAGCCAGGCGGGACAAAGCGATGCCCATTTTTTCCTGGTCAGCTTTGGTCTTGGGCTCAACGGCTTGGCGGATCACGGAGTCAGGGAAAACCATGCGCTCCAAGGTGATCACGTCGTTAGGGTCGCACAGGGTTTCACCGGTGGTCACGTCTTTCAAGCCCACGCAAGCGGCGATGTCGCCCGCACGGATCTCGTCGACTTCTTCACGGTTGTTGGCGTGCATCTGCACGATACGACCAATACGCTCTTTCTTGCCGCGCACCGAGTTGAACACGGTGTCGCCTTTTTTCAGCACGCCGGAGTAAACACGCACGAAAGTCAGCTGACCCACGAACGGATCGGTCATCAACTTGAATGCCAATGCCGAGAACTTCTCGTTGTCATCGGCCTTGCGGGTGATTTCTTTTTCGTCTTCGTCAAAGCCCTTGATGGCTTTCACGTCCAAAGGAGAAGGCATCAATTCCAGAACTGCGTCCAGCATGCGCTGCACGCCTTTGTTCTTGAACGCTGTACCGCACAGCATCGGCTGGATTTCGCTGTTGATGGTGCGAACGCGCAAGCCTTGCGTGATTTCTTCTTCGGTCAAGTCGCCTTCTTCGAGGTACTTGTTCATCAGCTCTTCAGAAGCTTCCGCAGCGGCTTCAACCATCTTCTCGCGCCACTCTTTGGCCACTTCGACCAAGTCGGCTGGAATTTCTTCAAAGGTGAATTTCATGCCCTGAGAAGCTTCGTCCCAGATGATGGCTTTCATCTTGCGCAGATCGACCACGCCGGTGAAGTTTTCTTCAGCGCCGATTGGGATCACGATCGGCACAGGGTTGGCCTTCAGGCGCAACTTCATCTGCTCCACGACTTTGAAGAAGTTGGCACCGGTGCGGTCCATCTTGTTCACAAAAGCCAAACGTGGCACTTTGTACTTGTTGGCCTGACGCCACACGGTTTCAGACTGAGGCTGCACGCCGCCCACAGCACAGTAAACCATGCAAGCGCCGTCCAGAACACGCATGGAACGCTCAACTTCAATGGTGAAGTCAACGTGGCCGGGGGTGTCGATGATGTTGATGCGGTGGTCTTCGAAAGAGCCGTCCATGCCCTTCCAGAAGCAGGTGGTGGCAGCCGAGGTGATCGTGATGCCACGCTCTTGCTCTTGCTCCATCCAGTCCATGGTGGCAGCGCCGTCGTGCACTTCACCAATTTTGTGGTTCACGCCGGTGTAAAACAAAATACGTTCGGTCGTGGTGGTCTTGCCAGCGTCAATGTGCGCCGAAATACCAATGTTGCGGTAACGCTCGATGGGGGTGATGCGAGCCATATATTTCTCCAATGATTAAGTACCAAAGCCCGCCACCCCTTTTGGGGCCAGCGGGCTGGCTTCTGACAGTGTGAGGCTTCTTGATGAAGCCCCTGTGAATCAGAAGCGGAAGTGCGAGAACGCCTTGTTGGCTTCGGCCATGCGGTGAACTTCGTCACGCTTTTTCATGGCACCACCACGGCCTTCGTTGGCCTCGAGCAATTCGTTGGCCAAACGCAGGGCCATCGACTTCTCACCGCGCTTACGTGCGGCTTCTTTGATCCAGCGCATCGACAGGGCCAAGCGACGAACAGGGCGCACTTCAACAGGCACCTGGTAGTTCGCACCACCCACGCGGCGGGATTTCACTTCCACCATGGGCTTGACGTTGTTGATGGCGATGGAGAACAGCTCGACAGGGTCTTTGCCTGTTTTCTTTTCCATGTTTTCGAGTGCACCGTAAATGATGCGCTCGGCAACAGCTTTTTTGCCGCCTTCCATGATCACGTTCATGAACTTGGACAACTCGACATTGCCGAACTTGGGATCCGGCAGGATTTCACGTTTAGGGACTTCGCGACGACGTGGCATATTTCACCTCATATTGCTTCAGTTGGTATCTTTTCAGACACCGCGAGCGTTATTCAAAACACTCACTTACTCGACCCACCTGGACAATTCCGGGCTTCGGGTCACTTCGCTGGATCACCGCGCCACGCGGGAAACAGCACCGAAAAATTTCAACCCAAAAGGGCTTACTTGGCTTTTGGCTTCTTCGCGCCGTACTTGGAGCGAGACTGCTTGCGGTCTTTCACGCCTTGCAGGTCCAAAGAACCGCGGACGATGTGGTAACGCACACCTGGCAAGTCTTTGACACGACCACCGCGCACCAGAACAACAGAGTGCTCCTGCAGGTTGTGGCCTTCACCGCCGATGTAAGAGATGACCTCAAAACCGTTGGTCAAGCGCACTTTGGCAACTTTACGCAGAGCGGAGTTAGGCTTTTTAGGCGTTGTGGTGTACACACGGGTGCAGACACCACGACGCTGTGGAGAGTTTTGCATCGCAGGGCTTTTGGACTTGATCGTTTCGACCTCGCGCCCCTGACGCACCAATTGATTGATGGTTGGCATTGTTTGTAACGTCCCTAAACGTTTAAAAAGACAAAAGAAACTTCTCCGCCCCAAAAGCGGAAAAGCCCGCCAGTATAACCGCCTGGCGGACTGATGGCAAGTTATCCACAATTTGCACCAAGAGGCGGGCTCAATCTCACTTGATCCACAGACGCACGGCGTCCCACGCACGGCCCAAAACACCCGCTTGCTCAACGGCTTCCAAGGCCACCAAGGGAACTTCGAACAAGGGCTGGTCGCCGCGCAACACCTTGAGCGTACCCACGGGCTGGCCCTTGCTGAAAGGCGCCACCAGCGGGTCCGGGCGGGCCACCTGGGTTTTGATCTGGGCAGCCGAGCCCGCAGGAACCGCCACCACCAGGGGCTGGAAAGACCCCAACTTCAAGACAGGCGACTTGCCCTTCCAAAGGGCCGGACTCACCACAGCTTGACCGGCCTCAAAGAGTTTGACCGCATCGAAAGCGGTGTATCCCCAATTGAGAAGCTTCTGGCTTTCGTTGGCCCGTGCATTTTCGGTGTCCGCCCCCAAAACGACCGATACAAGGCGGCGAGAGCCCACATTGGCAAAGTCGCGCTTGGCCGTGGCCACCAGGCAATAACCCGCCGCGTTGGTGTGCCCAGTTTTCAGGCCATCCACCGAAGGGTCCCGGAACAACAGCAAGTTGCGGTTGCTGTCGTTGGCGGCGGGTGTGCCTTCATAGCGGTACTTCTTGATGGCGTAATAAGGCACAAATTCCGGAAAGTCCCGCATCAGGCGGGTGGCCAAGATGCCCAGATCCCGAGCGGTGGTGCTGTGCCCCGCTTCCGTCAGCCCTTCGGGGTTGCGGTAGGTGGAGTTCTTCATGCCCAAGACTTTGGCCTGGTCGTTCATCAGTTGTACAAAACGCTCCACACTGCCGCCCACCCCTTCGGCCAAGGCGACGGAGGCATCGTTGCCCGACTGAACAATCATGCCCTTGATCAGGTCTTCGACCGGCACCCGCATTTTGGGGTCGATGAACATGCGCGAGCCCGGCATTTTCCAGGCCCGCTCAGAAACCGGCAAGGTTTGCTTGAGGTCAATTTTGCGGGACTTCAGGGCATCGAACACCAGATACGCCGTCATCAATTTGGTCAAAGACGCAGGCTCCACCGCCATGTCCGGGTCTTTGGCCGCCAGCACCTGGTTGGCGGTGACATCGATCAGCAAATACGCTCTGGCCGCGACCTCGGGTGGCTGCGGCATTTGCGCCTGAGCGCTCAGAGTCAGGGCCGCCAAGAAAGCCAGGGCCAGTTTTTTTAATGAAATTGTCATGCGGGTCTTTACCGTCTGGACGCGCTCTGCTGCGCAGCGCCGGGGATCAGGCACGAAGGTGCCTGGCCACCAAGGTTTTGAGAAGGGGCAATTGTCCGTGAAAGAAATGCTCAACCCCCGGAATGACCGTGACGGGCAAGGATTGGGGTCTGGCCCAATCCATCACACTGACCAGCGGCACCGTATCGTCTTGCTCACCGTGCAGCACCAAGGTTTGCTCGTGCAGCTCGGGCGCCACCGGAGCCACCTCAAAGCGCGAAGCGGCTGTGCCCACCAAGACCAGTTTGTCGAGGCTGCGCATGGGGGCCAGTGTCCGGACGACATGGCTGGTCACAAAGGCCCCAAAGGAAAAACCGGCCAACGCCAAAGGGCAAGAGGGCGCCACTTGGTCGATCACCGCCTGCATGTCCGCCGCCTCCCCGCGCCCCTCGTCGTAAGCGCCCGCACTGGCCCCCACACCACGAAAATTGAATCGCACGGCCTGCCAGCCACACTGCACAAAGGCGCGTGCCAAGGTCTGCACCACCTTGTTTTGCATGGTGCCGCCAAACAAAGGGTGGGGATGAGCAATGACGGCGGTTCCTCGGATGTCCCCTTGCACGGGGGCATCGCACAAAGCTTCGATGGCACCCGCCGGGCCTTGCAGAATCAAGGATTGGGTGGCGGCGTTCATCAGCGCCCCAGATGCTCGGGCGTGACCAAGCGCTGGACCACTTGGCCGTTTTTCAAGTGTGACTCGACAATTTCATCGATGTCGGCTTTGTCCACATAGCTGTACCAAACGCCTTCCGGATAAACAACGGCCACCGGCCCACCCGAGCAACGGTCAAGGCAACCCGCTTTGTTGACGCGGACCTCCCCCGGCCCCGCCAAACCCAGAGATTTAACTTGGGCTTTGCAATGGTCAAAGGCCTCTTGCGCCCCTTGCTGGGCGCAGCAGGCCTCGTTGTTTTTGCGCTCATTCAGGCAAAAAAAGATGTGGCGCTTGAAATAGGGTGGGCTGGAGTTTTCGATGGTCATGTCCGAATTTTAGGTCCGGACCTGATCACGCATCTCTCGTAAGGGCGGGCGACGACAGGCGATTGATCAGATACAAGAGCAAGGCATAAGGCCACAACCAACCCAGCCACTGGCTAAGGCCATGAAAACGGATGAAACGCCCCTGCTCCCAAGTTTGCAGCGTGAGGGCAAAGTAGGCGTCGGCCGAAGCATTGTTGAGCAAACTCAGTTGCCACACCAAGGCCGCCAGCGCCAGCACCCAACACACGCGCGCTCCGCAAAACGACAGGATCACCATACCGGCTAGCGCCAACGCCAAGCCCATCATCACCTCGGTGCTGACCCAGTCCCAGGCGTGGGCTGGGCCATAGGTGAGCGCCGCAGACAGGGCGCTTGCAGCAAAGCCCGCACCAAGCAACAGTGCAGCAGCAACCATGCGCTGCCCCCACAGGCGCAACACCCCGAAAGCCAGCAAACAAGGCAGCAGCAAGCCAATGGCAACACAAAGAATTTCGCTCACGGGCAACAAGGGTTGCAGCTCTACCTCACGCAAAGGCAACCACTCCAGCCAAGGCGTGTCTTGCAGCACCTGAGCCAAGGCGGTCTCCACCCGCTCAAGCACCTGCCCCAAACCAAACGTCACGGGAGCAGGAAACAACAAGGCCACAGGCCACACGGCCAACAAAGCCATGGCGCCACTGGCATCGGACACAAACCAACGGTCACGAAATCGGCTCCAGCGGTCGAGCATGCCCACCCGCTCCAAGGCGCTGGCCATGACAGCCCCAGAAAAAGCGCCAGAGATGTTCAATGCAGCGTCCACATTGGAGGGGACCCGCACAGGCAAGAACATCTGCATGGACTCCATCGCCAAGGACAGCGCCGCGGCGGACAAGGTGGTCACAGCAATGGCGGGCCAGCGGTCACGGGTCCGATGCAAAGCCAAGGCCATCAAAAATCCAAAGGGCGCATAGCCGGCCACGTTGGCGCCGACATCAAAACCCGTCCAATACCGTGGCAAAGGGGCTGACAAAAAAGCCCACGGCGCAATGCCTTGAATGCGCCAATTGTCAAAAGGATACAAACTGGCATAGACGATCAGGGCCGCATAGATCCACACCAGAGGCCAAGCGGCCGTTGTGCGCAAGGGGGTGGTGCGCATGCCCTTCTCTTAAAACGGCTTGACCACCACCAAAATGACGGCAGCCAGCATCATCAGCACAGGCGCCTCATTGAACCAGCGAAACCAGACGTGGCTGCGCTGCATCTGACCGTTCTCAAATTTGCGCAGCAAAACACCACAGCTGTGGTGGTAGCCCAACAAGGCCAGCACGATCAAGAGCTTGGCATGCATCCAACCTTGCCCGCCCCCCAGGCCAATGCCGTAGTAAAGCCACAGCCACAAACCCAGCGCCAGCGCGGGCACCGCCAAAATGGTCATGAAGCGGTAAAGCTTGCGTGACATCAACAGCAAACGCGCCCGCTCTGCCACTGAGCCAGGCTCGACCATGGCCAGATTGACGAAAATCCGCGGCAGGTAGAACAGACCAGCAAACCAGCTGGCGATGAAAACGATGTGAAGGGCTTTGATCCAGAGCATGGCTCAAGTGTAGTCAGTGATGGCGAGGTCCGCCCTTGGGCTTGTGCAGGCAAAAAAAACCCCCGGCCTGAGGCCGAGGGCAGGAAGCCCCTTGGCGTCACCGCGTCAGGGCCCCGCTCAGGGAGGAAAAGCGGGAGGCAGCAAGCTGCCCGAGTTGGAATTTATCAAATAACAAAACCAATAACAAGCGCGTATTTATTTTTAATGTTGATTTTGTTATTTGATTGTCCTCATGCTGTATTCAACGCCCGCACTGCCACCTGAGCGACTGCCCACATCCTGCAACTTTTGGCATCTGCGGGGACTTCAGGCACAATTTTCAGCATGAACCCAGTCGCCCCCTTCCCCGCCAACCGCCCACGCCGCTTGCGCCGTGACGAATTCACCCGCAATCTGGTGCGCGAACACCGCGTCACAGCGCACGACCTGATCTACCCGGTCTTTGTGCTGGACGGTCAGAACCAGCGCCAGCAAGTGGGCTCGATGCCCGGCGTGGAGCGCCTGAGTCTGGACCTGCTGCTGCCCGTGGCCGAAGACTGCGTCAAGCTGGGTATCCCGGTCATGGCGCTGTTCCCGGTGATCGACGCCAGCCTGAAAGACCCCACAGGCAGTGAAGCCATGAACCCCAATGGCTTGGTGCCACGCGTGGTGCGTGAGCTGAAAAAGCGCTTTCCCGAACTGGGCGTGATGACCGACGTGGCGCTCGACCCCTTCACCAGCCACGGCCAGGACGGCCTGCTGGACGAGACCGGCTACATCTTGAACGACGAAACCACCGCCGTGCTGGTGCAGCAGGCCCTGACGCAAGCCGAAGCCGGTGTCGACATGGTCGCGCCCAGCGACATGATGGACGGCCGCATCGGCGCGATCCGCCAGGCGCTCGAGGCGCGTGGCCTGATCCACACCCGCATCATGGCCTACAGCGCCAAGTACGCCAGCGCGTTTTACGGCCCTTTCCGCGACGCGGTCGGCTCGGCAAGCAATCTGGGCAAGAGCAACAAAAAGGTCTACCAAATGGACCCCGGCAACACCGACGAAGCCCTGCGCGAAGTCGCCATGGACCTGGCCGAAGGCGCCGACATGGTCATGGTCAAGCCTGGCATGCCTTACCTGGACATCGTGCGCCGGGTCAAAGACGAGTTCAAGGTGCCCACCTTTGCCTACCAGGTGTCGGGCGAATACGCCATGCTCAAAGCCGCAGCGCAAAACGGCTGGCTGGACCACGACCTCGTCATGATGGAAAGCCTGCTGGCCTTCAAACGCGCTGGCGCGGATGGCGTACTGACTTACTTTGCCCGCGACGCTGCACGCTGGATCGCCTCCCATTGAAAAATGCCCAAAGCCTTGCGGGCGTGCCCGGCATTCGGGTGTTCAGCATCCAGGGCAGCCAGGTGCAAGCTGGGCCTTCGCAAGGCTTGGACACCGTCCTGCCAGAGTCCTTGCCTGAACAAGGCTTCCTCTGGCTGGCTTTTTCCCGCTCGCATTTCGAGCAGCATTTACCCGCCATCCAAGCCAGCCTGCAACAACTAACAGGGCAAAGCCTGGTGGATCTGCATGTCTCGGACCTGCTCAACGGCCAACTGCCCTCACGCTACGACTTCACCTCGCACTACGACCTGCTGGTGTTTCGCCGATTGGCGCAGCAAACGGTCGCCGTACCCCGGCACAGCGAAACCAAAGCCGCACACGCCTCGGGCAAACGACCCGGTCCGCCCATCTTGCGGCGCATCGACACCAGCCCGGTGGGTTTTGCGGTGTTTGAGCGGGTCCTGCTGAGCGTTCACCCCGACGACTGCGCCGTGCGCGAAGCCTACGCCAGCCGACTGTTGAACGCGACGGGTGACAAGACTTTGGCGCACGACCCCCGCTCGGCAGGGGCACGGGGCATTCCCTTGAGCCCAGCCGACATGATGCTGCGCATCGTCAGCCAAATGGTGGACGCCTACCTGGACTTGCGCCGCGAACTGAGCCGCCAGCTCGACCACTGGCAGGCCGAGCTGATTCACCCCGGTGCGCGCTTTCGACGTTGGGACGCCTTGCTGCAAGCCCGCCTGGCCCTGCACCAGCTCGAAGACCTGTGCGACGACCAGCACACCGCCATGCTCAACTGGAACGAAACCCTGGACGACTGGGTGGTGAGCGAGGACCCGACCGCGCTGCGCGAACACGAACTGCTCAAGGTGCGCTGCCGCGATGTGCTGGAGCACATTGACCGTGTGGTCCACCATGTGCGGCGTCTGGAGCACAACACCGAAACCGCCGTGCAAATGCACTTCAATGCCCAAGGCAACCGCACCAACGACATCATGCGCACCCTGACAGCGCTGACCGCGATCTTTTTGCCGCTGAACCTGATCGCGGCGGTGTTCGGCATGAACTTCGAATTCATGCCTTGGCTGCATCAGGCCAGCGCCTTTTGGTGGACGCTGGGCGGCATGGCAGCTGTTGCCGCCACGCTGGGCCTGGTGTTCTGGCGCAAGCGCTACTTGGCGCGCACGGGCGATTGATCGGCCAGATCAGCCCAAGTGCTGCTTGAAAAACGCCAGTGTGCGTTCCCGCGCCAGCTGGGCCGAAGGCGCATGCCATGAACCGCGCTGGTCGCAGTTGAAACCGTGGTGCGCGGGATAGGTGAACACCTGCACTGAAGGATGGGCCTTTTTAAAGGTCTCGACCGTGTCCAACGGAATCCACTTGTCCTCGTCGGCAAAGTGCGCCAACACAGGCACGCGAGGCTGACGGGCGGTTTCGGCTTCTGTGGTCACGCCGCCGCCGTAATACGGTGCCGCAGCGCTCAGGCCGGACAAAGTGCAGGCCGCACGCCAGGTCAGCAAACCGCCCCAGCAATAACCCACAATGCCCACCTTGCCGCCTGAAGACTTGGCCGCATGGTCAATCGCTGCTTGAATGTCCTGCATCACGCCGGGCGCGGGCAATGCCTCTGCAGATGTTTTGTAGCCAAAGCCTTCGCCCATGTCGGCATCGGTGTACCCCAATTCCACCCCAGGTTTGACGCGGTGAAAGGCGGCCGGCGCCACCGCCAGGTAACCTTCAGCGGCATAGCCGTCGGCCACGGCGCGGATGTGGCTGTTGACGCCAAAAATCTCCTGAATCACCACCACCGCGCCCTTGGGTGTGCCTGCAGGGCGAGCTTCGTAGGCGGGCACCCTCGTGCCGTCTGCACTTTGCAGTTCAATCATCGTTCCCATGTGTTTGCCTTTCAGTTGCAAATATGTTCAAGAGGCCAGCGCACGCTCAACAAAGTCGAGTCGGTCCTGGCCCCAAAAAATTTCGCCATCGACCACATAGCTGGGCGCGCCAAACACCCCCGCATCGATGGCCGACTGGGTATAGGTCTCGTAGCGCTCTTGCACGGCTTGACTGTGTGAGGCCTCCATCCACTTGGCCGGCAGTCCCTGCTCGATCAGCAACTCAGCCAACACCTTGTCATCGGCCATGTTGCGCTCTTGCGCCCAGCAAGCCGCCAAAATCGCGCCTGCAATTTTCATGGCGGCCTCAGCGCCTTGGGCCAGATCGGCGGCAATGATCAGACGGGCCGAGTCGTCGCCACCGACGGGGAAGTACTTGGGCTTGAGGTTCAGGGGCACATTCAGGTGCTGGCTGAAGCGCTGCAATTCCAGCAGCCGATACGCTTGGCGCTGAGGGGCACGTTGACCCAAAGGCAAGCCGCCCGAAATCGGGAATACCTTGCCCCCCAAATCGATGGGCATCACCCGCACTGTGGCACCGTGGCGCTGCACCATGTCGGCCAAGCGCTGGTGGCCCAAGTAAGCCCAGGGGCTTTGCGGGGCGAAGTAATAGTCCACTGTGCGACCCATGCTGTCTCCTTGTGTGTTGTGTAATCTTTGAACGAAACAAGGGTTTTAACCGTTCTCACCATTTTTTGCAGGAGACACACCATGAACAAAGTCTTGTTGGTGACCGGCGGTAGCCGGGGCATCGGAGCCGCCACCGCCTTGTTGGCAGCCCAAAATGGCTGGTCTGTGGCGGTGAACTACACCGCCAACTCGCTCGCCGCCGACGAGGTGGTGCGGCAAATTCGCGCGTCAGGCGGCAATGCGATCACGGTACAAGCCGATGTGGCCGACGAAGCGCAGGTCATGCGCATGTACGAGCACATCGATGCCAAGCTGGGCCGCCTGTCAGGCCTCGTCAACAACGCAGGCGTGGTGGATGTGTATGCCCGGGTGGCCGACATGAGTGTGGCCCGCTTGAAACGCATGTTCGACATCAACGTGATCGGCAGCTTGGTCTGCGCCCGTGAAGCCGTGCGCCGCATGAGCACCCGCTACGGCGGTGAAGGCGGCAGCATCGTCAACGTGTCGAGTGCCGCAGCGCGACTGGGCTCACCCGGTCAATATGTGGACTACGCCTCAGCCAAAGGGGCGATTGACGCCTTCACGCTGGGCCTGGCCAAAGAAGTCGCGGCCGAAGGCGTGCGCGTCAATGCCGTGCGACCCGGCCTGATCGACACCGAAATTCACGCCTCGGGCGGCCTGCCCGACCGCGTCAAAGACCTGCAGCACCTGGTGCCCATGCAACGCGGTGGTACCGCTGACGAGGTGGCGCAAAGCATCGTCTGGCTTTTGTCTGATGCTGCGAGCTACACCACCATGAGTCTGATCGACGTCTCAGGGGGCCGGTGATGGGTCAAATCAAATATTACTGGGAAGACTTTGCGGTGGGCCAAGTGCGCGACTTGGGCACCATCACGCCCACGCGCGAAGAAATCATCGCCTTTGCCACCCAGTTCGACCCGCAACCCTTTCACCTGGACGATGATGCGGCCAAAGCCTCGGTGTTTGGGGCCCTGTCGGCCAGTGGTTGGCACACCTGCTCGATGGCCATGCGCTTGATGGTGACCAACTTTCTGTGCGAAACCTCGAGTTTGGGCTCGCCGGGGCTGGAAGGCATCAAATGGCTCAAGCCCGTTTACCCCGGCGACACGCTGCGACTGCAAAGCACCATGCTCGAGACCAAACCCATGGGCAAGCGGCCGGATGTGGGCATGACGCGCAACCTGTGGGAAATGTTCAACCAGCACGGCGACAAAGTGCTGCACATGGAAGGCTGGGGCATGTTCAGAAGGCGCCACCCAGCGACCTGAGCAAGCGCCCGAAGGGGCACAATGTCGCGATGGACTTCAAACCGCTCATTACCCTGCTGGCCATCGTCAACCCTCTGGCGATCGTCCCTTTTTTCATCCACTACACCCAAGGTTTCAGCCCTGCCCAGCGCAAAAAGACGATTTGGGTGTCTTCCTTTTCGGCTTTTGTGGTGATCGCTGCCAGCGCCTTGCTGGGCTTGCAGATCCTGGAATTTTTTGGCATCTCGCTGGCCAGCTTTCAGGTCGGCGGCGGCATGTTGCTGCTGACTGCGGCTTTGTCGATGCTCAACGCCCAACCCGCCGAAGCCCGCGCCAATGCCGATGAGGTGCACGACGCCGAGGCCAAAGCCGCGATGGGGGCCAGCATCGCCGTGGTGCCGCTGACCATTCCCCTGCTGACTGGCCCCGCGACCATGTCCACCGTGGTGATCTACGCCGAAAAAGCCAAGAACTTTGCCCAACTGGGCACCTTGGTCGGCTACGGTGTGGTCATTGCATTGGCCACCGCCCTGTGTTTCTCGCTGGCCACGCCCATCGCCCGCATTCTGGGCAAAACCGGCATCAACGTCATGACCCGGCTGATGGGTTTGATCTTGGCCGCGCTGGCTGTGGAAGTGATGGCCGACGGGCTGCACAAGCTGTTTCCGGTGCTGGCCGGTCGCTGATCTGCGCTTTAAATGCGTGGTTCAGACGCCGAACCCATCCGCCAAGCCGGCCCTCAAATGCGCCACCAGCGCCGCCACGGCGCGGGGCACATGCGGCGCGTAGGGCCGGATCGCATAAATGGTTTCTGCAAAGGCCCCCACGGGTTTCCAGCCAGGCAGCACCCGCACCAAGTGACCCTTGCGCAACTCGGCTTGGGCGCTGAAATCCGGCATCAGGGCAATACCTGCGCCCGTGAGGGCGGCTTCGCGCAGGGCCTCGCTGTTGTTGGCGGCGAAATTGCCGCTCACGGGCACCGTGATGCGCTCACCCACTGCTGAAGGCTCGCGCGGCTCGAAGGTCCACGCGGGCGTGTCTTGCGAACGGGGGTAGTGCAGGCAGTTGTGCGCTTGTAGCTCGGTGGGGATTTGCGGTTCGCCATGGTGGTCCATGTAAGCACGGGTGGCCACCAGCACCGATTCGGTCGCGCACAGCGCCCACGCCACATGGGTGTCGGGCGGGCGGGCGGTGTGGCGGATGGCCAAGTCGTAGCCTTCCGTGGCCAAGGCGCTCAAGCGGTCGGAGAGGTCCAGCTCGATGCGCACATCCGGAAAATCTTTCAAAAAAGTGGCGAACAGCGGCACCAGTTGCTGGCGGGCCAGAGCCACCGGGGCCGTCACGCGCAACAAACCACTGGGCTGTTCAGCCAAGTCACGCACTTGGGCAAAGCTCTGCTCGATTTGTTCAAAAGATGCGCGGGTCTCGTCGACCAGCCTTTGGCCCGCCTCGGTCAGGCGCAGGCTGCGGGTGGTGCGCTGCACCAGGGTGACTTTGGCGGCACGCTCCAATTCGGTAATGCGTTGGCTCATGGCGGCCTTGCTCACGCCCAAACGGGCAGCGGCGGCCGTGTAACTGCCCTGCTGCGCCAGCACGCTCAGCCAATGCAGGTGCGTCCACAGGGCGTTGATTTTTTGCTCTTCCATGCGAGTATTGTTCACTATTTTGAACAATCAATTCAAATTTATGCGCTTGTGGGGGGTGCCGGGGCTGCCTACACTGGCCATGTTGAACAAAACTTTCGCGCGCTGGAGCGCGCTCACACATTCAAAACGAAAGTCCCACATGAGCATTTCCAACATCGGCCATTACATTGGCGGTCAAGTCGCCGCAGGCGCTTCCGGCCGCAGCCAGCCCGTGACCAACCCCGCCACCGGTGCCGTGACCGGCAACGTGGCCCTGGCCAACAGCGCCGAGGTGGCCAAGGCCGTGGCCGCTGCGCAAGCGGCGTTTCCCGCTTGGGCTGACACACCCCCTCTGCGCCGCGCCCGTGTGATGTTCAAGTTCCTCGAACTGCTGAACACCCACAAAGACGAGCTGGCCCACATGATCACCGCCGAGCACGGCAAGGTGTTCACCGACGCGCAGGGCGAAGTCAGCCGCGGCATCGACATCGTGGAATTTGCCACCGGCATTCCGCAGCTGCTCAAGGGCGACTTCACCGACCAGGTGTCGACTGGCATCGACAACTGGACACTGCGCCAGCCACTGGGTGTGGTCGCTGGCATCACGCCTTTCAACTTCCCCGTCATGGTGCCCATGTGGATGTTCCCCGTCGCCATCGCTGCAGGCAACACCTTCATCTTGAAGCCCAGCCCAACCGACCCCACACCGTCGCTCTTCATGGCCGAGTTGCTGAAAAAAGCCGGTTTGCCCGACGGCGTGTTCAACGTGGTGCAAGGCGACAAAGAAGCCGTGGACGCGCTGCTCGAGCACCCCGACGTCAAAGCCATCAGCTTCGTGGGCTCCACGCCGATTGCCAACTACATCTACGAAACGGGTGCCCACCACGGCAAGCGCGTGCAGGCCCTGGGCGGCGCGAAGAACCACCTGGTGGTCATGCCCGACGCCGACATCGACCAGACCGTGGACGCCTTGATCGGTGCAGGCTACGGCTCGGCCGGTGAGCGATGCATGGCCATTTCGGTCGCGGTGCTGGTGGGCGATGTGGCCGACAAGATCTTGCCCAAGCTGATCGAACGCACCAAGGCGCTGCAAGTGCTCAACGGTGAAAACCTGGCCGCTGAAATGGGCCCCATCGTGACCGACGCGGCGCGTCAGCGCATCAAGGGTTACATCGACGCCGGTGTGGCCGAAGGCGCCCAACTGTTGGTCGACGGCCGCGAGTTTGACGGCGCCAAAGCTGGCGCGGGTTGCGACAACGGGTTCTGGCTGGGCGGCACGCTGTTCGACAACGTGACCACCGACATGAAGATCTACAAGGAAGAGATTTTTGGCCCGGTCTTGAGCTGCGTGCGCGTGCCCGACTTTGGCACCGCCGTGCAGATCATCAACGACCACGAGTTCGGCAATGGTGTGAGCTGCTTCACCCGCGACGGGAACGTGGCGCGTGAGTTTTCACGTCGAATTCAAGTGGGCATGGTGGGCATCAACGTGCCGATTCCGGTGCCCATGGCTTGGCACGGCTTTGGCGGCTGGAAGCGCTCGCTGTTTGGCGACATGCACGCCTATGGCGAAGAGGGCGTGCGCTTCTATACGAAGCAAAAGTCCATCATGCAGCGCTGGCCCGAGAGCATCGGCAAAGGTGCTGAGTTTGTGATGCCGACGGCCAAGTAAAGGCTGCGGGTTGACAGGACTGCTCCAGTGCCGCGTCTGGAAGACGCTCCCTGGGCATCAGGGATTTCCCCCGGATCGGGAAATCCCTGAGAGAAACCGGGGTCTTGTTACCTTACATTTCATGCACTCGATGCAAAGCAGTATCTGCATCCCGAGGGCCGAGGAGACAACTCGATACCCTAAGAATTCGAACATGAACCAACATCCGAACGAGGTGTGATTTTCCTAGCGTCGCGCAAGCGGCGCTTTTTTTTGGCTTGTCCGTTTGGGTGGACGCCGCCTGAACAACCAGACGTTGGGCAATGCCACAATCTCCCGCATGGAATTACTGATTGTTTCGCTGGCCTCGTTGCTGGCCGGGTTGATCGACTCGATCGTGGGCGGTGGAGGTCTGATCTTGCTGCCCGCGCTGTTTGCCACGTTTCCCGGCGCGGCCCCCGCCACCTTGTTTGGCACCAACAAAAGCGCCTCGATCTGGGGCACCGCCTTTGCCACGGTGCAATACAGCCGCAAAGTGGTCATGCCCTGGCGCTCACTGATCCCGGCGGCAGGTGCGGGTTTGGTTGGCTCTTTGGTGGGTGCCTGGGTGGTGACGCATGTGGACCCCACCCTGTTTCGAAAAGCCCTGCCGATCATGTTGACGGTGTTACTGGTCTACACCGTGGCCAAGAAAGACTTGGGCCGCAGCCATGCACCCCGGTTTATCGGCCGCCAAGAGGCTTGGATGGCAGCAGGAATTGGCCTGGTCATCGGGTTTTACGACGGTTTTTTTGGGCCCGGCACGGGCAGCTTTTTGGTGTTTGCCTATGTGCGGCTGATGGGCTATGACTTCTTGAACGCTTCAGCCTCGGCCAAACTGATCAACGTGGCCACGAACTTTTCAGCGCTGGTACTGTTTGCCGTTCAAGGGCATGTTTGGTGGCACTTGGCTTTGGCCATGGCGGTGTCCAACATTGTGGGCAGCCTGATCGGCACGCGATTGGCCCTGAAACACGGCTCGGGTTTTGTGCGCCATGTGTTCATTGTGGTGGTTCTGGCCCTGATCTGCAAAACCGCTTACGACACTTGGCTACGTTGAGGCGAATCAGCGCAAGCGCCACTTGATTTGTACGGCGTACTGCGCCAACGCCACACCCAACAAGGTGACGCCAGCACCCGCAATCTTGATCCAGGTGTAGTGCTCGCCCGACAAAGCCCAGGCAAAGAGCCCAGCCATGGGCGGCATCAAATACATCAAAGGGGCCGTGCGGGCCACGCCGCGGACGTTGTTGATCCAACCCCAAGCTAGCCAACCGATGAAGGCCGAAACCAGGATCGACCAGAACAAGCCCACCCAAGCCCAAAAATCCAGCGCAGCCCAGTTGGCCGCCATGCCGGCGGGCACCGACAGCAGCATCACCGGCAAACCGCCAAGCAATGTGGCGTAACCCATGGTCAGCACCGGGCCATGCTTTTGCATCACCGGTTTGACTGCCACGGTGTAATAAGAAAAGAAGCCAGCCGCCACCAAGAGCACCAAATCACCACCACCTGCTTGCCAGTTGCCGCCAAGCAACTTGTCAGACAAGAACATCAACACCCCGCAGAAGGCCAAGGACACCCCCATGATTTGAGGCCAGCTGAGCCGCTCCAAACCCTGTTTGTGCAAGATCAGCAAAGTGAAAATCGGCCCGCAAGCCAAGATGACTGAACTGGAGAAAGCGGTGGACCAATGGATGCCATAGGTGACCAAGCCCACATGCAATGAATGTCCGATGAAACCCAACCAAGCCATGTGCATCCAGTCTTGACGCGGCAAAGGAGGTAGCCAAAGGCCAAATCGCCAGCGCATCAACAGCAACGCACAGGTCGGCATCAGCAAATACCTCGCCCACAAAAACCCGCCGGGGGTGATCAGGTCAAACAGGTACTTTTGCAGTGTGAAGTTACCGCCCCAGATGACCACCAAGACCAAAGCCATGAGCAAGGCACGTTGGTCGTGGCGGTGAAGGGGGACACTGTGGGGCATGGGGTGGATTGTGGGTCCACATGGCACTCGGCCATGTCTCCGGCGCAGCAAATGGTCAGTCTTGCACCACCGGCACCCGCGGAGCCAGCGCACACATCAGCTCATAACCCACGGTGCCTGCGGCTTGCGCCACCTCGTCAATGCCGAGCACGGCACCTTGGGCCGACTGCCCCCAGAGCGTGACGGTGCTGCCTACACCCGCATCGGGAAAGGGGCTCAAGTCCACCGTCAGCATGTCCATGCTCACCCGACCCACCGTGCGTCCCCGCTCGCCATCCACCAACACCGGCGTGCCCGTGGGGCAGATGCGCGGGTAACCGTCGGCGTAGCCGCAAGCCACCACGCCGATGCGCATGACTTGGTCAGCGACAAAACTGGAGCCATAACCCACGCTGTCACCAGGCTGCAAATGCTGCACCGCGATGATCTGGGCGTTCAGACTCATGGCGGGCTGCAGGCCCCAATGCGCAGCGCTGTGTTCAGGAAAGTCGGGCGAGCTGCCGTAAACGGCAATGCCTGGGCGAATCCAGTCGGCCTTGACCGCCGCATCCTGAGCATGACGCAAGCTCGCCGCACTGTTACTCACCGTGCGCTCGCCCGGCAGGTCGCGGGTAGCTTCTTCAAAACGGGCCATCTGCTCGGCGATGCCTTTGGGGCCATCGGCGTCGCTGAAGTGCGTCATGAGCGAGATTTCATCCACCTGCGGCAAGGCGTTCAGGCGCGTCCAGGCCGAGCGAAAGCGCTGCGGTGCAAAGCCCAGCCGGTTCATGCCGGAGTTCATTTTGAGGAAGACCCGGTGCGGCTCGTGCGTCTTGTGCAGCGCCAGCATGTCGATCTGCTCGTCGCAATGCACTGTGTGCCACAGGTGCAGACGCGAGCAAAGCTCCAGATCGCGCGCCTCAAAAGCGCCTTCGAGCAGCAAGATCGGGCCGCGCCAGCCCAAAGCCCGTACCCGTTCGGCCTCGGCAAGGTCCAGAAGCGCAAAACCATCGGCCCCGCGCAGACCTTCAAACACCCGCTCGATGCCGTGCCCGTAGGCATTGGCTTTGACCACCGCCCAGGCCTGGGCGTCGGGCGCGGCCTGGCGGGCCGTGTTCAGGTTGTGGCGCAGCGCAGTGGTGTGGATGGTGGCTTGTATGGGGCGGGGCATGGGATCCAAAGGCAAAAAGTGCCAATCAAGTATGCCAGCTTGATCGCCCCGCAAAGCGGGCCGAACCATCGGGTAAACACACCCTTTCCCCGCTCACGAAGGGGCTTGCAAATGATTTACACTGGCCCGCTGCCTGTTAACCCGCGCATTCCGCCCGAGCTGTTCGGGCGCTGGCTGAACATTGTCATCCATGGAAGTTTTTGAGTTCTTGATGCCCATCTTCACCGAATACGGCTATTTGGCCGTGTTCGTGATGCTGTTGATCTGCGGATTTGGCGTGCCTGTGCCTGAAGATGTGACCTTGGTCACGGGTGGCGTGATCGCTGGTTTGGGCCACGCCGATGTGCACACCATGTTTGCCGTGGGCATGGCGGGCGTCATGGTTGGTGACGGCCTCATGTTCACCTTGGGCCGTTTGTACGGCCAGCGCATCTCCAAATTACCAGGTTTCCGCAAAATCCTCACGCCCGAGCGTTTTGCCAGCGCCCAGGACGCATTCCAGAAATACGGCAAATGGGTCATGTTCGTCGCCCGCTTTTTGCCTGGCTTGCGCACCCCAGTGTTCTTCTCGGCCGGCATGAGCCAGCGCGTGAGCTTTGCCACCTGGTTTTTCATGGACGGTTTTGCCGCCTTGATCAGCGTGCCGATCTGGGTGTACTTGGGCTACTTTGGCGCGCAAAACTGGGACTGGATGTTTGGCGTGCTGCGCCAATTCCAGCACGGTATTTTTGCCCTGCTGGGCATCGGCATTGTCTGGTTGGGCTGGCGCTGGTGGCGCAAGCGCCAAGCAACTCTGGCCGCCAAAGCCCCCGGCGACGCCTCCTAAGTTGCCCCACGCATGGGCCAGACCTCCCCCAAAAGCCTGGCGGCTGCCGGGCTCCTGTTCAACGCCTTTGTTTGGGGCGTGTGCTGGTGGCCTTTCAAACAACTCGAAGCCCAAGGCCTGCATCCGCTGTGGGCCACCGCACTGGTCTACGCCTTCGTCTTTGTATCCATCGCCATGTGGCTGTGGCGCAGCGGACAACTGCAAAGCTGGCGAGGCCACTCCGGGCTTTGGCTCTTGCTGCTGGCCTCGGGCCTGACCAATGTGGGCTTCAACTGGGCCGTCACGGTGGGCGACGTGGTGCGCGTGGTGCTGCTGTTTTATTTGATGCCCGCCTGGTCGGTGCTGGTCGCTTGGTGGCTGCTGGGTGAAAAACCCACCCCCATGGCCTTGCTGCGCTTGCTGCTGGCGCTGGCCGGTTTGTTCATCGTGCTCAAAACCCCCGAAACGCCCTGGCCCGTGCCCGAGAGCTTGGCCGATGGGCTGGCCCTGATGGGCGGTCTGACTTTTGCCATCACCAACGCTTTGCTCCTTAAGCTCAAGGACACCCCGAGCTCGTCGCGCACCCTGGCCATGTTTGGGGGCGGTGCGGTCATGGCAACGCTGGCGGCATTCGCGGGATTGGCCACAGGCGTGGTGGTCATCGGTGCGGCCCCCGCTTGGGGCTGGTTGCCCCTGGTGGCCCTGCTGGGCGTTTCGTTTTTGTTGGGCAACCTGGCGCTGCAATACGGCGCCGCCCGCCTGGCCGCCCACACCACGGCCCTGGTCATGCTGTCCGAGGTGCTGTTTGCCAGCGTGTCCTCTGTTTTGCTGGGCGCATCCAGCTGGGACAGCCGCACCCTGATCGGCGGGGCCTTGATCTTGCTGGCGGCTTTGCTGTCCATTGTCGGGCCCGGTCACAAGGCCAACTGAACCGCACTGACCAGCCATGGGCTGTCACTGGCATGATGTCCATCTGTCCACACCCAACGGAACACACACCATGAGCCTTTATGACTTCGAAGCCCAAAGCATCGACAACCAGCCCGTAGCCCTGTCACGCTACAAAGGCCAGGTGATGTTGATCGTCAATACCGCCAGCGCCTGCGGCTTCACGCCTCAGTTCACCGGGCTGGAAAAGCTGCACAAAACCTACGCCGACCAAGGCCTGGCCGTGCTGGGTTTTCCATGTAACCAGTTCGCCAGCCAAGACCCGGGCGATGACGCGCAAATTGCCAACTTCTGCCAGAAGAACTACGGCGTGAGCTTTCAGATGATGAGCAAGGTCAAAGTCAATGGCGCTGACGCCCACCCGCTGTACCAATGGCTCACCGCCGAAGCCCCCGGCATTTTGGGCAGCAAAGGCATCAAGTGGAACTTCACCAAGTTTTTGGTGGGGCGCGATGGGCGTGTGATCAAGCGCTATGCGCCGCAGGACTCGCCTGAAAAGATCGCCAAAGACATTGAGGCGGCACTGACAACTTGACACAAGGCGCACACGGGACTTGGGTTATCTCGGGTCGCTGTTCGTTCAGACTTTCCAAGTCAGTACCACCAACCAAACCAAGATTGCCGCACCACCCCACAGCAACAACCGCGTACGCAAGCGGAGCACTTCCACGGCGCTGACCAGGCGTGCGTTTTGTTCGGCCAAATCGGCCAGGGTTTCGGTGAGCTCGCGCTGGGTTTGGGCTTGGCGCTCGATCTGGCCTTGTGCTGCGACCAAGGCGTTTTTGAGTTCACCCAGGCTCGGCACCGCACTCACGGGGGTGGTCGTGGCGGGGGTGCTTGCTTGATCGGGCGGCTGAGACGGTTGGCGGTCCATCAGCTTGCGCGCAGCCTTGAGCACCGAAGGCGCATGTTCGATCACATCGCCCCAGGGAATCACTTTGAGCGCCATCAACCAAGGTATCGCCATCGTCTTGTCCTTTGTGCGCGCTGTCCCAGCGCAGTCTGCCGTTCAGCGCTGAATACTAACTCTGTGGACATTTCGGCGCGGACGGACCCGGGTCTTGCCGGATGGGCGAAAGGACTTTGCTGCCGCGATCAGAAAGCGCTGGCCAGCGCCTCATCCAACAACTCCACCCAATGCCGCACCGGCAGGCCGCTGCCGCTTTGGAGGTGGGTGATGCAGCCGATGTTGGCGCTGATGACGCCTTGCGGTTCCAGCGCGTTCAGGTGGCCCAGCTTGCGGTCGCGCAGCTGTTTGGACAGATCGGGGTTGAGCACGCTGTAGGTGCCGGCTGAGCCGCAACACAAGTGGGACTCGTTGGCCGTGACCTTGATCTGGAAGCCCAAATCGCCCAAATGCTTTTCCACACCACCTTTGAGTTGCTGGCCGTGTTGCAGCGTGCAGGGCGGGTGGTAGGCCTGCAGGCCTGCGGCTTGCAGGGCCGCAGGTTTGAGCTTGTCTTTGAGCAGAGGCACCAGCTCGGGCAGCAACTCGCTCAGGTCACGGGTCAGCTCGCCGATGCGGGCGGCTTTGTCGGCGTACTGCGGGTCGTCTTTGAGCACATGGCCGTAATCCTTGACCATGACGCCGCAGCCCGAGGCGTTCATCACGATGGCTTCGACGTCGCCGCTCTCGACCAGCGGCCACCAGGCGTCGATGTTGGCGCGCATGTGGTCTTTGCCGCCGTCGTGGTCGTTCAGGTGGAACTTGAGCGCGCCGCAGCAACCGGCCTTGGGTGCGGTCACGGTCTGGATGCCTGCGGCGTCGAGCACGCGAGCGGTGGCGGTGTTGATGTTGGGGCTCATGCTCGGCTGCACGCAACCGGCCAGCATCAGCACCTTGCGGGCGTGTTGGCGGGTGGGCCAGGCACCGGCGTCTTGCGGCGCGGGCACTTTGGCTTTCAGGCTGTCCGGCAGCAGGCCGCGCACCATTTGGCCCATCTTCATGGCGGGCGCAAACAGCGGCGAAGGCAAGCCCTCTTTGAGCGCCCAGCGCACCAGCTTTTCGCCTGCAGGGCGCTCGACTTTGGCATCCACCAGCTTGCGGCCGATGTCGACCAAGTGGCCGTATTGAACGCCGCTGGGGCATGTGCTTTCGCAGTTGCGGCAGGTCAGGCACCGGTCCAGGTGCATCTGGGTTTTGCGCGTGGGCGTTTCGCCTTCCAGCACTGCCTTCATCAAATAGATGCGACCACGCGGGCCATCCAGCTCGTCGCCCAGCAGCTGGTAAGTGGGGCAGGTGGCGGTGCAAAAGCCGCAGTGCACACACTTGCGCAAAATGGCTTCAGCTTCCAGGCCGTCGGGGGTGTTTTGGTATTCGGGAGCGAGATTGGTTTGCATAAGAGATCGTCTCGCGGTCAGAGGGGATGCAGGCGACCGGTGGCGAACACGCCTTTCGGGTCGAACTGTTGTTGCAACTGGCGCTGAATGCGGTCTTGAACGGCGTCCAGCGGGGTGTTCACCCCGGCGGCTTTGTCCACTTCGGCATGGTCAGTGCTGGCCCGGAACAAAGTGGCATGGCCACCGACCGATTGCGCGAGTTCACGCAAGGCCGCTGCCGCCGAGGCCGGTGCCCACAGCCAGCGCTGCGCACCTTGCCACTCGATGTATTGGCCATACGGCAAATCCAGCAGCGGCGCTGTTTGCGGCACCGACAGTCGCCACAAACAAGCATCGGGGCTGGGCGCGTCAAAAAATGGCAATGTCTGCTCACCGCTGGCGCGCCAGTCCTGAACGGCTTCGGCGTTGTCCATGGCCTGCACTTGTGCACCCAGCGCCAAGGCGTCGGCACTCATCTTGCCCAGAGCCGACTGCACCGCCGCGACCGCACCACGCAAACGCACAAACAAATAATCGGCGACGGGCTGGGCCGTCGGATCGCGCAGCCAGGCACTGGCATTCAAGGGCAGAGGCTGGCCACCCCAGCGGTGCAGCAAATCCAGCGCCGGGCCTTGGGCCAGGCCCGCAATCATCAGTGTGGCTTCAGCAGGAGCCACCGGCAAAACCTTCAGGCTGACTTCGGTGATCAGCCCCAACGTGCCCCAGCTGCCTGCCATCAAGCGGCTGACGTCGTAGCCCGCCACGTTTTTCATGACCTGGCCGCCAAAGGTCAGGTGCTCGCCCAGGCCGTTGATGAAACGGGCACCCAAAACAAAGTCGCGCACAGCACCCGCGGTGGCGCGGGCGGGGCCGCTCAGGCCCGCGGCCACCATGCCGCCCACCGTGGCACCGGGGCCAAAATGCGGCGGCTCGAACGCCAGGCACTGGCCTTTTTCGGCCAAAGCGGCCTCCAACTCGGCCAGCGGCGTGCCGCATCGGGCCGTGACCACCAGCTCACTGGGCTCGTAGCTCACGATGCCTTGGTAAGCCCGTGTGTCCAGCACCTCACCCGTGAGGCTTTGGCCCCAAAAATCTTTGCTGCCGCCACCGCGCAAGCGCAAAGTGCGGCCATCCGCAGCGGCCTGGCGCACGGCGTCGATGAGGGAATTGAGTTGAGCTTCCATGGGCCAAGATGGTAACCCCCGGCCTTGGGGGACTGTGTGAATTTTTTGAACGATGGGGTTGTGGGAAATTGCGTGGGTCAAGCCCGATAACCATTCACCGGCAACCCCGCCACCTCCACCCGCATCGCAAACACACACCCCGCCTCAGGATACTGCGCCAGCTCTTGAGCGCTGCGGCCTTGGCGGGAAGTGGTGATGAACAGGGTTTTCAGGTCCGGCCCGCCAAAGCAGGGCATGGTGGGGCAAGGAACAGGCGTGGCGACTTCGGTCAGCACCTCGCCGGTGGGCGACAGGCGCAAAAGGCGCTGGCCTTCGTATTGGGCAGACCAGTAGCAACCCTCGCTGTCCACGGCGGCACCGTCGGGGCGGCCGCCATATGGGGGCATATCGGGCATCTCGCTGCCCCAAACCCAACCCGCGGGCTTGGGTGTCATGGTGTGGAACACGCGCCCGGCGCTCAATTGGCCGGTGGCCGCATCCACATCAAACGCCCGCACCTGGTGCGCGGCAGTGTCGGCCCAATAGGCGGTGCGGCCATCGGGTGACCAAGCCAGGCCGTTGGCCGTCACCACGCCATGGTTCACACCGTCCTTCTCGCCGCCAACCATGGCGTGCAGCCCTTGGTCATCCAACATGTAAAGCACGCCCAATGACTGGTCTTTGGGTTCGTACAGGCTGCCCGCCCAAAATCGGCCTTGGGCATCGCATTTGCCATCGTTGAATCGTTGCTTGCTCGTGTCATACGGCGCGGCCGCCAGCAGACGTAAGGGGCCACCCCACTCGCGTGAAAGGTAAATGCCATCGCGCAAGGCCATGATCAATCCGCCGCCTTGCACCGGCGCGATGCAACCCGGCTCTTGCGTCAAGGGCCAATACTCCACCGGCCCTTGGGCCTGCAGGCCTTGCACCGCCACACGCGCGATGCGCCGCCCGGGGATGTCCACCCAATACAGGCGCTGCTCCTGCAGGTGCCAAAACGGCGACTCGCCCAAGCCATCGGGCTCGGTGGTGATGGCGGTCCAAGAAGGTGTCAACAAGACAGGTGCGTGCATGAAAACCATTGTGCCCGAGGCCCGACTTCAAACCGCTAAAAAGAAACAGCCCGCAGAACCTGAGCGCTGCGGGCTGATGAGGGGGTGGCTTGCGCCACCCTTTGCCATTCAACTTGGCGTGTCAGGCATTTAGCCGTGGTAGGCCGACTCGCCGTGCGAGGCAATGTCCAGACCTTCGCGCTCTTCTTCTTCGGTGACACGCAGACCAATGGTCAGGTCAACGATCTTGAAGGCGACCACCGAGACCACGCCCGACCAGACGATGGTCAGCAGCACGGCTTTGGCTTGGATCCACACTTGCGAAGCGATCGAATAAGCATCAGGTGCCACCATCGCTACCGTGACCCAGTCACCCACGGCGCTCGGGCCACCCAAAGCGGGCGAGTTGAACACGCCGGTCAACAAGGCGCCAACGATACCGCCAACACCGTGCACACCGAACACGTCAAGTGAGTCGTCAGCACCGAGCATCTTTTTCAGGCCGTTCACACCCCACAGGCAAGCAAAGCCTGCCACGATGCCGATCACCAGACCGCCGCCAATGCCCACGTTGCCAGCCGCTGGCGTGATGGCGACCAAACCGGCCACAGCACCCGAAGCTGCTCCCAACATGGAGGCTTTGCCACGCATCAGCGCTTCACCCACGCACCAGGCCAGCACCGCACCCGCTGTCGCGACCAAGGTGTTGATGAAGGCGAGCGCCGCGAAACCGTTGGCTTCCAGAGCCGATCCGGCGTTGAAGCCGAACCAACCCACCCACAGCAAGGACGCACCCACCATGGTCAAAGTCAGGCTGTGAGGGGCCATGGCTTCACGGCCGTAACCCACGCGCTTGCCCACCATGAAAGCACCGACCAAGCCTGCGACAGCGGCGTTGATGTGCACCACAGTACCGCCCGCGAAGTCCAGTGCACCCCACTGCCAGATCAGACCAGCTTTGGATGTCATTTCGTCAGCGACTTCTTTGGCCGTGTAAGCGTCAGGACCCATCCAGAACCAAACCATGTGCGCGACAGGCAGGTAGCTGAAGGTGAACCACAACACCATGAAGGCCAGCACAGCAGTGAACTTGATGCGCTCGGCAAAAGCGCCGACGATCAGTGCACAAGTGATGCCTGCAAACGTGGCCTGGAAGGCGGCGAACGTGATCTCAGGAATGACCACACCCTTGCTGAAGGTGGCCGCATTGGCGAAGGTGCCCGCTGCGTTGTCCCAAATGCCTTTCATGAACAGGCGGTCAAAGCCACCAATAAAAGCATTGCCCTCGGTGAAGGCCAGGCTGTAACCGTAGATGAACCACAGCACAGTGATCATCGAGAAGGTTACCACGACCTGCATCAGCACCGACAGCATGTTTTTGCTGCGCACCAAACCGCCGTAGAACAGGGCCAGGCCCGGAATCACCATCAAGATCACCAAGATGGTGGAAACCATCATCCAGGCAATGTCGCCCTTGTTGGGCACCAGCGCTGGCGCAGCCTCGGCCGCAGCGGGAGCTGCGGCAGCAGGCGCTGCAGGTGCTGGTGCTGCATCGGCCGGCTTGGCTTCTGCGGCAGGAGCCGTCACGGCAGCAGGTGCAGCGGTTTGTGCGGTGGCAACGGATGCCGTGCCGAACACACCGAGACCCAAACTCAGGCCCAAGGCCAGGGTAGCGAGTAGTTTTTTCATGGATCGACTCTCTTTCTTGTCTATCAAAGGGCTTCTGCGCCGGTTTCACCGGTGCGGATGCGAACCACTTGTTCGAGGTCGTACACAAAAATCTTGCCGTCACCGATCTTGCCGGTGCGTGCACCGGCTTCGACGGCTTCAATGACGCGCTCGACGAGCTCGTCAGACACGGCAGCTTCGATCTTCACTTTGGGCAAAAAGTCCACCACGTATTCCGCACCACGGTACAGCTCGGTGTGGCCCTTTTGACGACCGAAGCCTTTGACTTCGGTCACGGTGATGCCCTGCACGCCGATGCCCGACAGTGCTTCACGCACTTCGTCCAGCTTGAAGGGTTTGATGATGGCGGTCACCAGTTTCATGATGGCTCCTTGTTGGAATTGAGGAAGATCAGAAGGCGTATTTCAGGCCGACTGTCACGCCGGACTTGCCGTTGAATTTGTCTTTGAGGGTGTAAAACACCTTGTCTGCATCAGTGCCCACAAGAGCAGCGCTGGCTGTCAAGCCATTGCCCAAGTCTTTGGTCAGCGTCAGGGCGTAGTCGGTGTATGTACCGGCATCATTGTTCTTGACCATCTGACGGCCCACGTGTGGCACCAAAGTAAAACCATTGCCAAGGTCAAATGCGGCACTCAGGTCGAGGTAGTAGCTGTTTTTGCTGTTCGGGGTACCAAAGACGTTGGTGAGTGAGTGTGAGTACTTGGCCGTCACCAAACCGAAAGTGGCAGCACCATACACCTCACTGGTATTGGCGTTTGCAAACCCAGTAACTTCACCAAGCTTGTTGCCCACGTATTCATAACGCAAGAAACCGACGTCATACGCAACAGCTCCGGCAGTACCTTTGTAACCACCATACAAGTCCAGTTCGACGTTGCCTTTAGCAGCTCCGGAATCTTTGATGAACTTGATCGTGGAACCCCAAGCACCCACATAAAAACCACTCTTGTCTGCGTAATCCACACCACCTTGCAGCGCTGGCTGCAAACGCGACTGGGAAATGCCACGGTAACGGTAGTCGCTGGTCACGCCCACGTTGAATGACAGGCTGCTCTCAGGCGCAGCTGGAGCGGTTTGAGCTTGAGCCACAGAAGTCAAGGAGCCGATCGCCAGTGCGATGAGGGAAGGAACGAGGATTTTTTTCATGAGGAACTCCAAAAAGTGAAGAAAAGACGAATACATCAAGCAGGGAGCGTGCCAACCTTCACCAAAGACCCCTTCCAAGGGCATTTACCAGTGCGTTCTCACTCTGTGCGTGATTGAATGGCATTCAAACAAGTTCGGTGCGCTCGGTCTGCGTGCAGGAACACACACCATGCACCAGCATGGGGCAGGGAGGGAATATGAGTCTCAGTTTGGTGCATAGCCGCGCCTTGGTCGGCTTGCAGGCGCCCTCAGTCACCGTCGAGGTGCATTTGGCCAATGGCTTGCCCAGCTTCACCTTGGTGGGCTTGGCCGATGTCGAGGTCAAGGAAGCCCGCGAACGGGTGCGTTCGGCCTTGCAAAACAGCGGGCTGGACTTTCCACACAACAAACGCATCACCGTCAACCTGGCCCCGGCAGACCTGCCCAAAGACTCCGGGCGGCTGGACCTGCCGATTGCGCTGGGCATCTTGGCGGCCAGCGGTCAAATCGACGCGGGCAAGCTGGCGGGCTATGAATTTGCAGGCGAGTTGTCTTTGTCTGGCGAGCTTCGCCCGGTGCGCGGCGCGCTGGCCATGAGCCTGGTGCTGCGCCAGCAGCAAGTGCGCACACGGCTGGTGCTGCCCCCGGGCAGCGCCGAAGAAGCCGCGCTGGTGCCCGATGCCGAAGTGTTTCGGGCACACCACCTGCTCGATGTGGTGCAGCAGTTTTTGCCGCCCTCCAACGAAGCCCCGCCCGAACCCGGTGACGGCTGGGCCCGCATGGCATCCAGCACCCCGAACGCCCCACCGCTGTACGCGGATTTGGCCGATGTGAAAGGCCAAGCGGGCGTCAAGCGCGTGCTGGAGATCGCCGCTGCCGGGGGCCACTCCTTGCTCATGGTCGGGCCGCCGGGCTCAGGCAAATCCATGTTGGCGCAGCGCTTTGCGGGCTTGCTGCCGCCCATGTCGATCGAAGACGCGCTGGAATCGGCGGCCATTGCCAGCTTGGCGGGGCGTTTTGATTTGACGCGTTGGGCGCAGCGCCCCACGGGCCAACCCCATCACTCGGCCAGTGCGGTGGCCTTGGTGGGCGGAGGCTCGCCACCGCGCCCTGGCGAAATTTCGCTGGCTCACCATGGCGTGCTGTTTTTGGACGAATTGCCCGAGTTTCCGCGTGCTGCGCTCGAAGCGCTGCGCGAGCCGCTGGAAACCGGCACCATCACCATCGCGCGAGCCGCCAGGCGGGCCGAGTTTCCAGCACATTTTCAGCTGATCGCGGCCATGAACCCCTGCCCATGTGGTTACCTGGGCAGTGCCACGCGAACCTGCCGCTGCTCACCCGACCAGGTCAGCCGCTACCAAAGCAAGCTGAGTGGCCCTCTGCTGGACCGGATCGACCTGCACATCGAAGTGCCCAGCCTGCCTGCACAAAACCTGCTGAACGCGCCACCCGGCGAAAGCACCGAGACCATCGCAGCCAGGAGCCTGGCCGCCCGCGAACGCGCCCTGGCCCGACAGGGCTGCGCCAACGCAGCGCTGCAAGGTCAGGCCATCGACACCCATTCACGTCTGGACGACAGCGCCACCACCTTGCTGCAAAAAGCCGCCGCCAAGCTGGGTTGGAGCGGGCGCAGCACCCACCGCAGTCTGAAAGTGGCCCGCACCATCGCCGACCTGGCTGGCAGCGACACCATTGCCGCCCCCCATGTGGCCGAGGCGGTGCAATACCGGCGGGTGCTCCAGGCGCAGTGAGCCAGCTTTTTGTGTTGGGCGATGGAAACCAACTTTGTGAGCTCTTCGCAAGGCAAGCGGCGATCCATCCCTGACCGCGCTGGGTTCGTCATGGTCCATCACCCCCAACCCAGATAATGTGCAGATGCCCACTGCGACCCAGCATCTCACCGACACCAAGGCCTTGGGTCCTTTCAGCTTCTGGTTGTCCCTGCCCCAGTTGATCACCTGGGGCAGCGTTTTCTACACCTTCTCTTTGCTCATGACACCGCTCGAAGCCGAGTTGGGCATGTCACGCGCTGAGTCCTCGCTGGCGTTTAGCCTGGCCTTGTTGGCCGAGGGTCTCATGGCTTACAGGGTTGGCCGCTGGATCGACGCCGGGCGCGAGCGCATGGTCATGACACTGGGCTCGGTCTGGATCGGCACGGGCTTGCTGGCCCACAGCTTTGTGAGCTCGGTCGTGGGCTTTTATGCCGCCTGGATTTGGCTGGGCCTAGGCATGGCGGCCACGCTTTACAACCCCGCGTTTGCAGTGGTCACGCGGCGGTTTGCCCAGGACTTTCGCCGCGCCATCATCACGCTCACGTTTTTGGGCGGGCTGGCCAGCACGGTGTTCATTCCGCTGTTTGCATGGTGGATGGAATTGTGGGGCTGGCGACAAGCCCTGTGGGCGCTGGCGGCACTGCAGCTGCTGGTGTGCGCGCCCTTGCATGGCTGGCTGCTGCACGGGGCACCTCAACCCCAAGCCAAGCACGCCGCCCGCAGGCCAATGGAGCAGAGTGGCACTAACGACACGCAAAACCCCATCGTGCCTGTGCGCGAACACCTGCGCCAAGCACCCTTTTGGCTGCTGGGTTTGTTCATGGTGCTGACCATGTCGGTCACTTCGGCATTGCCAGCGCACATGATCGCCTTGCTGCAAGAGTCAGGGCTGTCTCCGGCCTGGGTGCTGGCCATCCCGGCGGCCATTGGCGTGATTCAAGTGCTGGGGCGCTTGGTGCTGTTTGTGTTTGAGCGTTACTGGGACGTGCATGCCGCCAACCGCTGGATTCCCGCGCTGATCCCGGCGGGCGTACTGGTCTTGCTGATCGGCGGGCTCAGCCCCATAGCCTCGCTGGTGTTTGTGCTGCTGTACGGCTTGGGCAATGGCATGAACACCATCGTCAAGGGCACGGCCATGGCGCAGTACGTGAGCCGCGCGCATGTGGGGCAACTCAATGGCTTGCTGGGTTTGCCGATCGCGCTGGCCAGAGCTGCAGCGCCCCTGATCTTGGGCCTGCTGTGGTCGCCACAACACGGCTACACCTTGGCGCTGTGGTGGCTTCTGTCCGCGAGTTTGCTGGGCACTGGAGCGCTGTGGGCCGCGCAACGCTATGCCCTTAAATCCGGGCGCTGAGCCAGATTCCGCGCCTTCTTATATCTACTTTCGCATATATAACCAACTAAAAAATCGTTCCCATGTCTTTGGCGGCTGACCACAATTGCACCATCTTTTGTTCACCACCTTCAGGAACGACCCCATGAAACGCATTTCTGCCCTGGTTCTGGCCTTGTCGGCCACGGCCTTCTCTGCGTCCGCTTTCGCCGCCCAACCCTTGCTCAGCCCCGCCGAGTTGCAGGCCAAACTGTCTGACGCCAACGTGCGCGTGATCGACATCCGCGACCCCAAGTCGTACGCCGCCAACCACATCCCTGGCGCGGTGAACGCGCCTTATGGCACTTGGCGCGGCCCTGCCAACAACCCGGGCGAACTGCCTGGCCTGCCCAAGCTGACCACCCTGGTGCAAAGCCTGGGTCTGACGCCCAGCACCCACGCGGTGATTGTGTCCAGCGGCGCGGATGCCACCGATTTCGGCGCTTCTGCTCGCGTGTACTGGACGCTCAAGGTGCTGGGCCTCAAAGAGCTGTCGGTGCTCAACGGCGGCGTCAAGGGCTGGACCACGGCCGGTTTGCCACAAAACAACCAAGCCGTGAAAGTCGCGGCCAGCAGCTTCCAGCCGCAAATTGACAAGAGCTTGGTCGCCACCAAGGAAGAGTTGGTCGCCCGCGTGAAAGCCGGTGACGCCGCCTTGATCGACGCCCGCCCAGCTGAATTCTTCAACGGCGACACACGCCACGTGGCCGCCAGCGTGCCTGGCACCTTGCAAGGCGCGGTGAACGTGGAGCACGACAAATGGTTTGCCCCCGGCACCTCCACCTTTGTGAGCACCGAGCAGGCCCAAAAAGTGGCCGCGTCCAGCCCCATAGATCCGGCCAAAGAGACCGTGTCCTTTTGCAACACCGGTCACTGGGCTGCGACCAACTGGTTTGCCATGTCCGAAGTGCTGGGCCAGAAAAACGTGAAACTGTATGCGGGCTCCATGGTGGAATGGTCCAAAGACGCCAGCGGTCTGCCCATGGCCAACGTGCCCAGCCGCCCCAAGCAGCTCTTGATCGACGCCAAGTTCTGGGCCGAAAAAACCTTCAAGTAAATTCAGGTCATGAAACGCCTTCCTTTGGCGGCCTTGCTGGCCGCCTTTTTCATCTTTTTGGCGCTGTCCGTGTCCATCCGCCAGGCGGTGCTGATGTTGGTAGGCGTGGGCATGGGCGCGGCTTTGGCTGGAGCCCGATTTGGTTTCACCACGGGCTGGCGTCAACTCATTGAGCAGCGCAACCCGCAGGGCGTTGCCGGGCAAGTGCTGCTGCTGGCCTTGGCCAGCTTGGCGGCGCTGCCCCTGCTGGGGCAATTTTCTGAACTGCACGCCGCTCTCGGGCCACCCAGCGTGAGCCTGCTGGTGGGCGCTTTTGTGTTCGGGCTGACCATGCAAATTGCGGACGGCTGCGGCTCGGGCAGTTTGTACAAGGCAGGCTTGGGCGTGCCGCTCAACATGGGCATCTTGCCGCTCTTTGCACTGGGCAGTTTTTTGGGCTCGGTACATCTGGACAGCTGGCTGTCGCTGGGCCAAATGGCCCCGGTCAGCTTGTCGGCCGAATACGGCACAGGCGGCGCGCTGGCCCTGACGCTGGCTTTGCTGGCCGCCGTGCTGGTCGCGGTGCGCCTGTGGGTGGGCGCGGGTCAAACCTGGCTGGACAAACGTTGGATTTGGGGCGCTGTGGCGCTGGCGGTGCTGGCCACCCTCAACTTGCTGCTGGCGGGCCAGCCTTGGGGCGTGGTGTACGGCTTTGGCCTGTGGGCCGCCAAGGTGTCGGTGGCGCTGGGCGCTTTTGACCCCACGGCCAACGCCTTTTGGGGCCAAGCAGGCAATGCGCAGCGCCTGACGCAAACCGTGTTCATGGACGTCACCACCATCACCAGCATCGGCATTCTGGGCGGTGCGCTGTGGGTCTCGGCCAAGGCCCCGGCGGGCAGCAAGCCCTTGACCACCCAGCAATGGGTGATTGGATTGGTGGCCGGTTTTGTCATGGGCTACAGCTCGCGCTTGGCCTTTGGTTGCAACATCGGCGCCATGCTCAGCGGCATCTCCACCGGCAGCTTGCACGGCTGGATCTGGGTGCCCCTGGCCTTTGCAGGCACGCTGATCGGTGTGCGCGTGCGCCGCCATTACCAATTTTGAAGGAGGCCGCATGAGCACCACGCACAAATTACAAGCGGTTTTCTGGCTGAGCCTGGCGGCCTTTTTGAGTTGGGACTTCATCGTCTCGGCCCCGGTGGACTTGCGCAACGAACCCCCGCTCATCGCGGCGGGTTCAGGTCAAGCCTCGAGCGGTGGACACTGCTCGATGGCGAAGTGACTCAACTGCCGATCAGCGCGTCAACCAACGCCGCGCAGCGAAACTCAGCGCATCCACACACGCCACCATGAGCAGCATCGCACCCAAAATGGTTGCGGTCTTGTTCATGTGGAACAGGCCCATGTGGAAGGACAGCAATTGGCCCAATCCACCCGCGCCCACCACGCCCAACACGGCGGCAGCGCGGATGTTGTTTTCCCAGCGGTACAACGTATAGCTCATGAGCTGCGGCAAGACCTGGGGCAAAGTGGCGTAAAAGAACACACGCATTGGCCCCACACCTTGGGTGCGCAAGGCGTCGCCGGGGCCTGTGGGAATGTTCTCCATGGCCTCGGCAAACAGGCGACCCAGCACGCCACTGGTGTGCAGCGCCAGCGCCAAAGTCCCCGCCATGGGCCCCAGGCCCGCTGAGATCAACAACAAGGCGGCCCACACCAACTCAGGAATGGCGCGCAGCGCATTGAGCAACCAGCGCGTGGGGCTGCGCAGCCAGGCAGGGTCTTGGGCAGACATGCGGCTGGCGGGCACGGCCAGCGCCAAGCCCAGCACCGCCGCGATGGCGGTGCCCAGCGCCGACATGGCCAGCGTCTCCCAAGCAGCCCAAGCCACCTTGGTCACAAACACGGGCGACAGATCGGGCGGGAAAAATTCGGCCACAAAGCGGCCCATGCTGCGCGCCGCTTCCATGGACGCAAAAGCCGCCCAATCTAGCTCCAGCGACACAAAGCTGGCCACCACCAACACCAGCAGTGCGGCTGTGAACCAGCAGGCGCGGCAGCGTGCATCAAAAATCGGCGGTGGCAATTTGTACGGCGGGTTGGCCGCTACGCGTGAAAAAGGCTTCATGCCAAAGCCTTTCGCAGCCATGCGCTCACGCGGTCGGCCAGCGCCACCAGCGCAATGAACACCAGCAGCAAAGTGGCCACTTCGCCGCCGTTGAACATCTTCATCGAGTTATCCAGCTGCTGGCCCAAGCCGCCGGCGCCCACAAAGCCCAACACCACCGAAGAGCGAATGGCGCATTCCCAGCGGTACACCATGTAAGAGGCCAGCTCGGCCGCGTGGCTGGGCAGCAGCGCATACACAAAGGCCTGCAGGCGGCCGCTGCCGTTGCGCATCAGGGCCTGGGTGGCGTGGCTCTCGCCACTTTCCAAAATCTCGGCGTACACCTTGCCCAGCATGCCGCCATAGGTCAGGGCAATGGCCAGCACGCCCGCCGTAGGCCCCAAACCCACCACGCGCACAAACACCAGCGCCCAGATCAGCTCCGGAATGCTGCGCAGCACAATCAAAGTGGCCCGCACACACCAGCGCAGCAGGGCTGGCCAGCGGTCCATTTGGCCGGACAAGGCAGAGAGCGACAAGACCCGTGTGGCCAGCAAACTCAAAGGCACGGCCAGAACCAGCGCCAGTGCGACGCCCGCTGTGGCCATGGCCACGGTACGCCAGGTTTCGCGCACCACCATCTGCATGAATTCGGGGTTGTGCACCAGTGGCCAAAAGCTGCTCAAAAAGTTGGCGGTGACTTTGCGGTTCTCGGGCTCCCAGAGCACCCACAAACGGAATTCGGTGGCCACACCCAGAGGCCACAAAAGGACCAAAGCGAAACTCAGCCAAAAGACGCGTGCAGCAAAAGCAGGGTCCCGCCCAGGGCCAGAAGGACGTGGGCGAGCTGCAGGGAAAGGAGACACAGAGGCGGACATGTGCGGTGCGGGGGGAGGACCTGGCCGCGTCAGCGGCAATGCATCACCACCGGCGCGGGCGATGCAGGTTCAGCCTCTGGCAATGCCGTCGGCAGCGCCTCGCCACGCAACTCGTGTTCGTACTGGTCGTACAAATGCGCCAAACGCTCAGGGCTGACTTGTGCAGCGGGCAAGTCAAACACCAGCTGCCCATCGCGCAAACCGATGATGCGAGGGAAGTGGGCCAGCGCCATGTCCACCTGGTGCAGCGTCGCGACCAGCGTCACTTGGCGCTCGGCCGCCAGGCTCACCAAAGCAGCCATGGCCATGCGGGCGCGCATCGGGTCGAGCGCCGACAGCGGCTCATCGATCAGCCACAAGCCCGCCGGAGCCAACAGGGCGCGGGCCAAACCCACGCGCTGGCGCTCACCGCCCGAGAGGCGGTCCACGCGGTCAAACAATTTGTCGCCCAAGTCAAAATGCACCAGCGCTTCGTAAGCGGCCGGAATGTCCGTCGGGTAAAACAAGGAACGCAAACTGGCCCACAAGCCCATGCCGGGCAAGCGCCCCGCCAGCACCGAGGTCACCACACGCTGGCGCGGCGGCAGCGGCGGCACCTGCGGGGCCAGAAACAACTGACCACGCAAACGGCGCAAGGCCCGTGCGGGCAATGTCCAGGGGTTCTTGCCAGCCAACTGCAGTTGGCCTTGTGTGGGCGGCTGGGCACAGGCCAGCACCTGCAGCAAGGTGGTCTTGCCCGCGCCAGAAGGGCCGATGATGGCCACCTGCTCGCCAGCGGCCAGGCGCAGGTTCAGCGCACGCAAAGCCGCAGGCGCACCCGGCAGCGCTGCCGGATGCCTGGCTTCCAGGGCTTGCAGGTCGATGTTCAAACCTGTGTGCTCCGTCGCTTCAAAGCAGACCCAGATTTCGTGCGGCTGCCTCTAATTCCTTGTAGTTCTCAGGCTTGGTTTCGATGTAGCGCGTTGCGCGGTTCAGACGCAAGATTTCTGCGTGTTCGGGATTGGCCGGGTTCAGAGCGAGCAGAGCCGCTTTGATCTTTTCTTGCAACACAACCGGCATGTCGGCATGCACTGACCAGTTGTAATTGAAGTAGGTTGGCGTGGTGAAGAAAACGTTCACATCCTTTGTGTCGACCTTGTTTTCCGTCACGAACTTTTTCCAAACGGTGATGTCGAGTGCGGCTGCATCGACCTTGCCACTGACCACCGAAGCGATGGTCGCATCGTGCGCGCCGCTGTAGGCGATGCGTTTGAAGTCTTTTTCAGGATTAATGCCAGCCTGGACCAGAACACCCCTGGGCATCGCGTGACCCGAAGTGCTGCTTTGCGAGCCAAACGAGATTTGCTTGCCCTTCATGTCGTTGAGCGTTTTGATGCCCGAGTCGGTCTTGGCGATGAACACGGATTGGAATTTGGTGTCTTCTTCGCGCTGCGCCAAGGGCACGACCTTGCCCCCTGAGCGAAGCTTGGCCTGAACGTAGGTGAAACCACCAAACCAGACCAAGTCAACCTTCTTGTTGACCAGCGACTCCACCGCAGCGGGGTAATCGGTCACGGGCGTGAACTGCACCTTCATGCCCAACTGCTTTTCCAGGTAATTGGCCAGCGGCGTGAACTTGCGCACCTGCTCGGTGGCGGCCTCCTCGGGAATGGTGGTCACGCGCAGCGTGGTTTGCGCTTGGGCGGCGCTGATGGCCGACAAAGCCAGCAAGCCAGCACAGGCTGAAGACAGGAATTTGGAGAAGAAGGAGTGGGACATGGTGACTTTGCAAAAAAACAAACAAAGGAGATTACACCCCGAAATCCTTGCACCCCAGCGGACAGGGGCCAAACCTGCACAAGTCTGTAGCGTCTGAGGTGACTTAATATGCCGCATGACCACGCCCCAATTCATCCAGCTGCACCAGCACAACACCACCGCCGTGGCGCAAGAACTTTTGCAGGGCCTGAGCGCGCCTCAGGCCTACACCTCACCCAAATACCTGTACGACGCGCTGGGCTCGCGCCTGTTTGAAGCCATCACCGAGCTGCCCGAGTACGACCTGACGCGCACCGAGGCGCAATTGATGCAGTTGCACAGCGCCAGCATGGCCGCTGAGCTGCCACGCGGCGCGTGCTGGATCGACCTGGGCGCAGGCAACTGCGAAAAAGCCGGACGCTTGCTCGGCCCCATGGGTGCAGGCCGCTATGTGGCGGTGGACATCTCGGTGGACTTTGTGCGCCAGGAGCTGGATGTGCTGCAGCGCCAGCACCCCGGCTTGCCCATGGCGGGCTTGGGCGTGGACTTTTCGGGGGGCCTGCAGCTGCCAGCCGAACTGGCACTCGACCCAGCGCAGCCGCGTGTGCTGTTTTACCCAGGTTCGAGCATCGGCAATTTCACGCCCGAACAAGCGCTCGACTTTTTGCGTAACCTGCACGCGGGCTGCGGTTCGGCTGCGGGCAGCGGTTTGCTGATCGGCGTGGACTTGCTCAAAGACCCGGCCGAACTCGAAGCCGCCTACGACGACGCGCTGGGCGTGACGGCCGCGTTTGACCTGAATTTGTTGCTGCACATCAACCGCTTGGTGGGCAGCAACTTTGCCGTACGCGACTGGCGGCACCTGTCGCGCTTCAATGCGGCGCAGTCGCGTGTCGAGATGCACCTGCAAGCGCGCCACGCGGTGACTGTGGAGTGGCCCGGTGGGCAGCGCGAGTTTGCAGCGGGCGAAACCATCCACACCGAAAACGCCTGCAAATGGACGGTGCCCGACTTTGCCGCATTGCTGCGTGCAGCAGGCTTTGCCAAGACGCAGTCTTGGACTGACCCTGCGCATCGATTTGCGGTGTTCTGGGCGCAGGCACTCTGAGCGCTCAGCGCTGATTCATTCCCCAGTCACGCTCAACACGCCATGCCCAGAGCCACCGAGCGAAATCCGGCCAAGATGTCACGCCGCTCGGGCACAAAGAAGTTGCGGTAACGCACATCGACCACATGCGTTGAGGTGGCAGCGCAGGCCCCTCGCAACACGCGGTGGTGGTGCCACCAAGGCGCTGAATAATCTCGGTAGGGGTGCACCTCAAAACCCGGATAAGGCGCAAATTGGCTGGCCGTCCACTCCCAGACTTGGCCCCATTCAAAGTCGGGCTGCTGCGCCGCGCATTCCCATTCGGCCTCGGTGGGCAAGCGCCTGCCTGCCCATTCGCACCAAGCCTGCGCATCGAACGCATTCAGGTGCACCGCGGCAGCCTGCAGGTCCAGCGCCTGCCACTGGCCAAAGCGTTGCACTTGCCACACCCCTTGCGTGCAGCGCACATGTGGGGGCAAGGCGTGCCCCGTGGCTTGCACAAAAGGCAGGTAACGCGCCCAGGTCACGGCTGCCGCATCGATCTCGAAAGCGGCCAGCGACTGCGCATGGGCCTGACGCTCATTGTCAAAAGCGAAGCCTGGCCCCTGATGGCCCAGCGTGTAAACCTGCGCAGGCACCAGGATGCCCCCAGAACGAGCTGATGGTGTTTGAGTGGCCGCATCACCGAATGCGGGTTCGCGCCAGCACAAGGCAGGTGGCAAATTCAGCCCCAGGTCTTGGGCCATATAGACCGAGGCTTCGTTGTGCATGTCTTCGTGCTGCAGCACCAAACGCCAAAAATACAGGTCTTCGTCGCTCACGCCTTGACCGGCATCTTGGGCTGCTTGCAGGTGCTCCAAACTGCGCTGCAAGACTTGCGCCAAATAGGCTTGCGTTCCGGCCAGACCCGGCAAAGGCAGCGCCCAGCGGCTGCCATGCGCGACCTCGCTGGAGTTGTAGAGCACATCGGCATCGGGCAGCAGCGAGGCGTCAAAGTCCGCGCCGCTGCTGGCACTGCGGGTGCCCAGCTGGCGCTGGCGGTTGCGCACTGTCCACCATTCCTGAAACCAGGCGATGTGGCCCCACTCCCACAGCGGTGGGTTCATGCCAGGCAAGGGCGGCACCGACAGATCGGGCATGACGTTTTGCCAAGCCTGCATCAAGCCCAGCGTGCGCTCACGGGTACGCTGCAAGGCCTGGGCCAAAGCCCCCGGATCGGCCGTGCGCACGGCGCTGTGCACCGGCCCCAGGCAGTGAGAAAAAGACACGCCATAGGATGCACTTGGACCTGTCTGCCCTGCCCCCGCCGTGGTACTGCCATTCATGTATAAACCGCCCATGCAAAAACTTCGAGTGGTGATTGTCAGCCCCGCCTTGTCAGACGCCAACAACGGCAACTGGCAAACCGCGCGCCGCTGGCAACACCTGTTGTCTGCGCATTCTGCCCGCATCGTGCGCCAATGGCCCGACGCGCAGGCCGGCGGTGACGATGTCATGCTGGCCCTGCACGCCCGCCGCTCGGCCGACTCGGTGCAAGCATGGCACGCCCAACACGGCCAGCGCGGTTTGGGCGTGGTGCTGACCGGCACCGACCTCTACCGCGACATCGGGCACGACCCGCAGGCGCAGCGCTCTCTGGCGCTGGCGCATTCGCTGGTGGTCTTGCAAGGCCTGGGGGTGCGCAGCCTGCCGCGCCAGCACCAGGCCAAGGCCCGTGTGATCTTTCAGTCAAGCAGCACGCGCCAGACCCTGAACAAAACCACGCGCCACTTGCGCGTGGTGATGGTGGGTCATTTGCGAGAAGAAAAAGACCCGCTCACCCTCATGGCTGCGGCACGCCTGTTGCCACCAGACGCGGGTGTGCGCATTGACCACATTGGTGCAGCGCTCGACCCGGCGCTGGGCCAAGCCGCACTGGCCACGCAGCTGGCGTGTCCACATTACCACTGGTTGGGGTCTTTGCCCCACGCGCAAACCCTGCAGCGCATCCAGCGCGCGCACCTGCTGGTGCACTGCAGTCGCATGGAAGGCGGCGCACATGTGCTGATGGAGGCCGTTTGCAGCGGCACGCCTGTGTTGGCCTCGCGCATCGACGGCAATGTGGGGCTTTTGGGCGAAGATTACGAAGGCTTGTTCGAGCCAGGCGATGCGCAGGCGCTGGCCCATTTTTTACGGGCATGCAGAACGCCGCAAAACGGACACAGCCTAGTGGCACACTTGAGGCATCAGTGCGCCTTGCGCGCACCCTTGTTTGAACCTCAGGCCGAACGTGCCGCCTTGCACCAATGGGTGCAAGACCTCTGGACACATTGATGAAACCATCTGATCAACCCGTGATGCGCGACCTGGTGCTGATCGGCGGCGGCCACAGCCATGTGGGCGTGCTGCGCATGTTCGCCATGAAGCCCGAGCCTGGCGTTCGCATCACGGTGATCTGCACCGACATTGACACGCCTTATTCGGGCATGTTGCCGGGCTACATTTCGGGCCATTACAGCTTTGACGAAGTGCACATCGACCTGGGCCGCTTGTGCGCCTTTGCGGGTGCGCGGCTGTACCACGATGCCGTGGTCGGCATCGACCGCAAAACGCAAACTGTCATTTGCAAGAACCGCCCACCTGTGGCCTACGACCTGTTGTCCATCAACATTGGCTCAACCCCTCAGGTGCAGCAAGTAGAGGGCGCGCAAACGCTGGCCGTTCCGGTCAAGCCGATTGCACAGTTCAACCAGCGTTGGTTGGCCCTGCTGGACAAAGCGCGCCAATGGCCTACGCACCGCGGCCGCATGACGATCGCGGTGGTGGGCGGTGGCGCAGGGGGCGTGGAACTTTTACTGTCCATGCAATACCGTTTGCGCAACGAGCTAAAAGCTTTGGGGCGCAGCCCCGAAGACCTGAAATTTGTTCTGCTGAGCTCAGGCGAAACCATCTTGCCCACGCACAACCCCGGCGTTCGGGCGCGGTTTGCCAAAGTTCTGCAAGAGCGCAATGTCGAGGTGCACACCCAGGCCGAGGTGGTCCAGGTCTCGCCCGGCTGCCTGCACACGCGTGACGGTCGCACCTTCGATGCGGACGAAACCATGTGGGTCACCCAGGCCGGTGGCCCTGCCTGGTTGCAAAGCACGGGTCTGGCGCTCGACAAACAAGGCTTCATTCTGGTGCACCCCCAGCTGCAAACCCTGAATGACCCGCTGGTGTTCGCAGCGGGCGACATTGCTTCATTTGTAGAGCGCCCGCTGGAAAAAGCAGGCGTGTTTGCCGTGCGCATGGCCAAGCCTTTGGCCGAGAATTTGCGACGCAGTTTGCGCGGCCAAAAGCTGGTGGACTACAAGCCGCAACACCACTGGCTGGCCCTGATCTCGACCGGCAACCGCTTTGCTGTGGCTTCGCGTGGTTCATTGGGCTTTGCTGGGGCCTGGGTCTGGCGCTGGAAAGACCGCATCGACCGAGAATTCATGCGCCGCTTCACCGAGTTCCCAGCCATGCAGCAGGCAGGCGTGCCCGCCACCCCCGGAGCCCAAATGCGCGAAGCCTTGCAGGCCATGGGCCAACTCCTCAAGGACATCCAGGCACAAGGCAAGGCCCCCACCACGCGGCTGAATTTGACATCCGAAGAATCGCTGCAAGCCATCTCGGCCATCGCCATGCGTTGCGGAGGCTGCGGCGCCAAAGTCGGCTCCAACATTTTGTCCCGCGCCTTGGGTCAATTGAAGCCGGTGGAGCGGCCCGATGTGCTGATCGGTTTGCATTCACCAGACGATGCGGCTGTCGTGCGCGTGCCGCCGGGTATGGCCGTGGTGCAGACGGTGGATTTTTTCCGGGCCTTCATCGACGACCCTTATGTATTTGGCAAAGTGGCCGCAAACCACGCGCTGGGCGATGTGTTTGCCATGGGGGGCGAGCCCCAAACAGCCACCGCCGTGGTCACCGTGCCGCCGGGCCTGGAGAGCAAGGTCGAAGACCTGTTAACCCAAATGATGGGCGGCGCCATCGAGGTGCTGAACGCCGCAGGCTGCGCCTTGGTAGGCGGGCACACGGGCGAAGGTGCGGAGCTGGCCTTGGGCTTTGCCATCAACGGCTTGATCGATGAAAAGATAGACAGCGTCATGCGCAAAGGCGGTATGCAGCCGGGCGATGTGCTGCTGCTGACCAAGCCCATTGGCACCGGTACCTTGTTTGCCGCGCACGCACGCTACGCCGCCAAAGGCCGCTGGATCGATGCGGCGCTGCAGTCGATGGTGCTGTCTAACCAAAAGGGTGCTGACATTTTGCGCACCCACGGCGCCACCGCCTGCACCGACCTGACCGGTTTTGGCCTCCTGGGCCACCTGGTGGAAATGACGCGCCCCTCGGGCGTCGACGCTGAACTGCAAATGAGCACCCTGCCCCTGCTGGATGGCGCGGTGGACTGCGTTCAGGCGGGCATCGTCAGCTCTTTGCAGCCCGCCAATGTGCGCCTGCGCCGCGCCCTGCGCAACGCCGACGAGTTCGTGGGCGACCCGCGCTACCCCTTGTTGTTCGACCCACAAACTGCAGGTGGCCTCTTGGCCAGCGTGCCCGCAGCGCAAGCGGCAGCTTGTGTGCAGGCGCTCAAGGCGGCAGGCTATGTGCACACCGCCATCATCGGCCGCATCACCGCACAAGGCGAGGCCATCGAGCCGGTGCTGCTGAAAACCTGAACGCCTTAACGCCTCCAACGCCTGCCATTCATGACCACCGAACACCTCACGCACCCCATCACGCTGAATGCCGACCTGACCCAGCGCTGCATCATCCACAGCCCCTCGCTCGATTGGGTGAACTCACCTGCTTCAGGTGTTTCGCGGCGCATGCTGGAGCGCGATGGCGGCGAGGTGGCCCGCGCCACGTCCATCGTGCGTTACGCGCCGGGCTCGGCCTTTGCCAGCCACACACACGGCGGCGGTGAAGAAATTCTGGTGCTCGAAGGCACGCTGCACGACGAGCATGGCGTGTATGGCCCCGGCACCTACATCAAGAACCCAGTGGGCAGCGCGCACGCACCGTCCTCACCCGAGGGCTGCACCCTGTTTGTAAAGCTGCGCCATCTGGATGCGCGTGACGACGAGCGTTTGGTCATCGACACGCGCCGCAGCGAATGGCGTCAGGGCATGGTCGAGGGCCTGAAGGTCTTGCCATTGAACACCTTTGAGACCCAAAACACCGCCTTGGTGCGCTGGGCACCCCAAACGTTTTTCAACCCGCACCGGCATTGGGGCGGCGAGGAAATCTTGGTGGTCGAAGGCGTGTTCTCTGACGAGCACGGCGACTACCCTGCAGGCAGCTGGCTGCGCAGCCCCCACATGAGCCAGCACCAACCCTTCAGCCGCGAGGGTTGTTTGATTCTGGTGAAAACCGGTCACCTGGTGTAACCATCTGACGGACTCACACGCACCACACCATGCCCAACGTTGCCGCATCCAAGTCCGGAACCCGTCCCCTCGACCACATCACCGTGGTGTCTTTGGAGCACGCGATTGCCGCTCCTTTTTGCACTCGCCAACTGGCCGATCTGGGCGCGCGTGTCATCAAGGTCGAGCGGCCCGGTGCTGGCGACTTTGCACGCGCTTACGACCAGCGGGCACGCGGGCTGTCCTCGCACTTTGTGTGGGTCAACCGCTCTAAAGAAAGTTTGGCGCTGGACCTCAAAGAGCCCACGCACCTGGCTGCGCTCAAAACCCTGTTGGCCAAAGCCGATGTGCTGGTGCAAAACCTGGCGCCCGGTGCCACCGCCCGCATGGGGCTCGATGCGGTCACCCTGCGCGCGCAGCACCCGCGCCTGATCGTGTGTGACATCTCGGGCTATGGCGGCGACGGCCCCTACCGCGACAAGAAGGCCTATGACCTACTGATCCAAAGTGAAGCTGGTTATCTGAGCGTGACCGGCACGCCCGAGCAACCCAGCAAAAGCGGCAACTCGATTGCCGACATTGCCGCTGGCATGTACGCCTACAGCAGCATCTTGGCGGCCCTGCTGCAACGCGACAAAACAGGCGAGGGCTCGCACATTGATGTGTCCATGCTCGAAGCGCTGAGCGAGTGGATGGGCTTTCCGATGTATTACGCGATGGACGGCGCAACGCCGCCACCTCGTAACGCTGCGGCCCATGCCACGATTTACCCCTACGGTCCGTTTCAGGTGGGCAGCCAGCTGGGCACTGCTGGCGAGCACATCGGCACCGTCATGCTGGGCCTGCAAAACGAGCGCGAATGGGTGCTGTTTTGTGAGCACGTTTTGCTTCAAACCGCACTGGCCAACGATCCGCGTTTTGACAGCAACGCCCACCGCAACGAACACCGTTTGGCCCTGCAAACGATCATCCTCGACACTTTTGCCACGCTGACCTTGGCGCAGGTGACCGAGCGGCTGGACACGGCGCAAATTGCCAACGCCCGCATGAACACCATGGCCGACTTGTGGGCTCACCCGCAACTGCAGGCCCGCCAACGCTGGACCCATGTGGGCTCCCCCGCTGGCCCCTTGCCCGCCTTGTTGCCACCGGGCAGGCAAAGTGCATTTGACTACCGCATGGACGCCATTCCCCGAGTGGGAGAACACACCGAGGCCATTTTGAAAGAGCTGGGCCTCCAGCTGTAAGACCACCATCGCCGGGTTGCGCTTGGGTTGTTCCATGCCGCTCAGAACGCTTGTCCCTGCCTTCAGAATTCAAGAAAGCTCGGGCGATGCCGATGCTCAGATGTGGCTTTCTCTTTTCTTGGATGCACCGTGCCTGCAATATTCATAAAAAACTGGCGTTTTACCTTGATCGGCCTCGTCACAACGGTGCTGACTGTTCATGCGCCTGCCCATGCACAGGGCCGGGCCGGGGGATGCCTGGTTGCCGAATTCAGGTCACTGGCCTTGCTGACCCACGATGTGTCCGAGCGCATTACCAAAGTAAACGCATGGCTGAAACAAAAAGGCCCCAATTGCTCGCAGGCGCAATTGGCGGCCATCGCATCCAACCGCGCCACTTGGTTGGGCACAGCTGACACGATTGAAGTGGCGGGCAATGTGGATGGCTTGATCGAAGCCAAGATTGCCAACGACCCCGACATGATGGCAGCCATGTACACCTCCAAAGGCAAGGAGGCCCGTGCGTCTGTGGAAGTGACGCAACCACCGCCCGCACCTGCACCTGTGGTGACACCTCCGGCTGGCCTGCAGGCACCCACTGCCAATGGCAACAACGTATCTCAGCCCGTCATTGTGCAAGCGCCTTTGGGGGCGCCGCCAGACAAACCCGAAGTGCCTGACGCCTTTTTTGGTCGACGCCAAAAGGATCAGATTCTGGCTTACTACGAAGAAGAACGAGGCAATGGAGAATGCCCGAAGGGCATGATCAAACGTGGCAACAAGTGCGAGTCCCGGATCAAAGAGCGAGATTGGAAACTCCGCCAGCCTCTGCCGAACTCCGAAAGACCCGAGGACTTGCCCACACCACTTTTGCTCAGGCTGGGGCCGCCTGCAGCTGAGCACCAGTACAAACGTGTTGGTTTCGATATCCTGATGTTGAAGGGGCCGCAAAACATCGTGACCGATGCGGTGCTGGACCTCGGCGGCATCAAGCCCAAAGAAGACAAAAAAGAAGAGCCGCCCAAAAACTGACGCGTGAGGTGAACTTTTCAGTGCACCCAGTTCAGCCCTGTGTCAGTGAATACCCTCTGTGGACAGGCGACTTGAAGTGCTTCAATCTTGGAGTTTCTTTCCATTCCACGACTTGAGGAGTTTCGATCCATGACCACCCGTCGCCAATTGATGCAAGGCGCTGCTGCCAGCATGCTGGGCTTGGCCCATTTGCCCAACTTTGCGCAAACTCGCCTGGAAAATCTGCGCATCATTGTGGGCTTTCCGCCCGGTGGCACGACCGATGCCTTTGCCCGCCGGATCGCAGAGAAGATGCGAGGCACTTACGCCAACAACGTCATCGTGGACAACAAACCCGGCGCTGGCGGTCAGATCGGCGTCACCACCTTGAAGTCTGCAGCGGCTGACGGCGCACACATCCTGTATTCGCCCGCGTCCATGCTGACGATTTACCCGCACTCTTACACCCGGCTCAATTACGCGCAGTCCGATGTGACTCCCATCGGCATTGGGCACTCGACTGACCACGCTTTTGTGGTCGGACCTGCTGTGCCCGATTCGGTCAAAAACATCAAGGACTTCGTCGAATGGGCCAAAGCCAATCCAGGCAAAGCCAGCATCGGCAATCCTGCTGCGGGCTCCATGCCGCACTTGTTGGCGGGTCGCTTGGCCATGTTGGGCGGTTTCCAAATCACCAACATTCCTTTCGCAGGTTCTGGCCCCGCCATTCCGCAAGTCATGGGTGGGCAGCTCGCGGGCATGTCATCGCCACTGGGCGATTGGGTGCAACACCACAAAGGCGGCAAGATCCGAATTCTGGCCACCTCCGGCCCCGATCGTGCGGTTTTCACGCCCGATGTGGCCACTTACCGCGAGCAAGGCTTTGGCGAATTGCAGGTGCGTGAATGGTTCGGTTTCTTCGCGCCTGCAGGGGTCAGCGATGCGGTCAAGCAAAACCTCAATGCGGCGCTGCGTCAGGCCATGGGCCAGCAAGACATCCGTGATTTTGTGACCCCCTTGGCCGCTAACCTCGAAGCCAGCACCACCGCCGAACACACACGCCGCTTGGCCGATGACTCGGAAATGGCGCGCCGTTTGGTGACAGCCCTCGCCTTCAAGGCCGACTCTTAAGCGTCCAGCGCACCCGCTAAGGTTGCCAGCCCATCGCACCGACCCAGCCCGCACTGCGGCTACCGGTGTTGTCGCTGTCGGCACCGATCAGCACGGCGCGCACTGGCGGCACGGCTGCGCCTTGGGGCAGCTCGTCGGCAAACAGCTGCGCAAAGTCGGCGGCCACGTCGCGTGATTCGGTTTGCCACTGGGCCACGCTCGCGCCTTGGCCTTGCAGCGTGATGTAACGCACCCGTGCGGTGTAGGGGTTGGCCCCGCGCAATCCCGCTGGGTGCACGCTGTCCCACACGTAGCACAACGTGGCCGCTGGCAAGTCTTCGCCGCTCACGCTGCGCGCAATGCGCAGCTTGGTGCGCTCCACAAAGGGCACACGCGCCAAAGGGTGGTCAAACATCACACACACTTTGAGGGCCGCGTCGTCACCGGCTTTGGTCTGAATGTCGGCCACGCCTTGGCCGCCTGTCAAAGCTTGGTCGAGTCGCCAGCGCCACTGCAAACGGCCCGCTGGCGTGCGGGGCAAGTCGTGCACCAGCGTACCGTAAGAAGCTTGTGTGCTGACCTTGATGGCCCGTTCGCCCTGCACGGTGGCTACTTCAAAGCGGGTCAGGGGAATGTTGGCACTGGCCTTGGGGAAACCCACCACGCGCCAAGGTGCAGCTGCTTGCGTGCCCTCTGCAGGGATGAGCGGCGAAAGGGTTGTGGCTTGGGCATTCAGGGCCGTGCACAACACGAAGGCCAGGCCCGCTGCTTTGAGACTGTTGGGCATTGCTGTTGGTTTGAGCGCAAGCATCTCACTCGCCCCGCTTCCACGCGTGGTACTTCTTGACCCACGCCAGCAAGCGTTGTGGCGCGTGCGCCCGCTTCCATTCGCCCGCCGCGTATTTGTTGGCTTCGGCCATGGTGGGGTAGGTGTGGATGGTGCCCAAGATCTTGTTCAGGCCCAAGCCGTGCTTCATGGCCAGCACGTACTCGGCCAACAAATCTGCCGCGTGGGCACCGACGATGGTCACGCCCAAAATTTTGTCTTTGCCCGGTACGGTGAGCACCTTCACAAACCCGTGCGCTTCGCTGTCTGCAATCGCGCGGTCGAGGTCGTCGATGTTGTACTTCGTCACTTCGTACGGGATGTTTTTCTCTTTCGCTTCTTGCTCGTTCAGGCCCACACGCGCCACCTCGGGGTCGATGAAGGTCGCCCACGGGATGACCGAGTAATCGGCCTTGAACAACTTCCACTCGCCAAACAGCGCGTTGACGGCCGCGTACCAAGCTTGGTGCGCGGCGGTGTGCGTGAACTGGAAAGGACCCGCCACATCGCCTGCGGCGTAGATGTTGGGGTAGATGGTTTGCAGGTACTCGTTGGTCTCGACGGTGCGGTGCGTGGGGATGCCCAAGTCCTCCAAACCATAACCCTGCAAACGCGCCACGCGGCCCACCGCGCACAGCAGCTGGTCAAACACGATGCGCTTCTCAGTGCCGTTGTGTTCTACCACCAAGGTCTTTTCGCCGTCCACCAGTTCGCAGCGCAGCGCCTTGTGCCCGGTGAGCACTTGCACGCCGTCGGCCTCCAGCGAGGCTTTGGCGAGTTCGCTCACCTCCGCGTCTTCGCGCACCATGATGCGAGCGCCCATTTCCACTTGCGTGACGTGTGAACCCAGTCGCGCAAAGCTTTGCGCCAACTCGCAGCCAATCGGCCCGCCGCCCAGCACCACCAAACGCTTGGGCACTTCATCGAGCTTGGCAAATTCGTCCCACAGCGTGTCGCTGGTCACGTAGCCCACGTCGTCCAAGCCGGGCAGGGGTGGCACAAAGGGGCGGGCGCCGGCGGCGATCACGATGCTGCGGGCGGTCAGGCTTTGGGTGCCGCCGCCGTTGAGCGCGATCTCCACCGTCCACGGGTTTATCAACTTGCCGTAACCCTGCAGCACCTCCACACCCAAGCCGGTGTAACGCTCGATGCTGTCGTGAGGTTCGATGGCGGCAATCACGTTGTGCACCCGCTGCATCACCGCTTTGAAGCTGAAGCTCGGAGCCGAGTCGCTCAGGCCGTAGTTCGACGCGTGGCGCATTTGGTGCGCGAGCTTGGCGCTTTTGATCAGTGCTTTGCTGGGCACGCAGCCGTAGTTCAAGCAGTCGCCGCCCATCTTGTGCGCCTCGATCAGCGTGACCTTGGCCTTGACGGCTGCCGCGATGTAGGCGCTGACCAAACCGCCCGCGCCGCCGCCGATGACGATCAGGTTGCGGTCAAAAGTCTTGGGGCGTTGGTCGGCCCAGCGGGCATAGACTTTGCGCTTTTGCACAGCGGCCACGATGCGTCGTGCGATCAGCGGGAAGATGCCCAGCAGCACAAAACTGCCCAAAAGCGCGGGGCTCAAAATGCCTTGCACCGAATCGAGCTGCGCCAGCTGCGTGCCCGCGTTCACATACACCGCCGTGCCCGCCAGCATGCCGATTTGGCTGACCCAGTAATACGTCCACACCTTCATGCGCGTGAGACCCATGAGCAGGTTGATCAAGAAGAACGGCACGACCGGAATCAGCCGCAAAGTGAAGAGGTAAAAACCGCCCTCGCGGTTCACACCCGCGTTGATGTCGGCCAAGCGCTGACCAAAGCGTGTCTCCACCCAATCGCGCAACAAAAAGCGCGATGCCAAAAACGCCAAGGTCGCGCCCACGGTGGACGCAAACGACACGATCAACAAGCCCTGCCACAAGCCAAAAATGGCCCCACCGGCCAAGGTGATGACCACGGCCCCCGGAATGGACAGCGCTGTCGCCAGCACATAGATCAGGAAATACACCGCCGCCACGGTGAACGGCTGCTCGGCGTGCAGCTGCGCAAAACTGGCCTGACTGGCTTTGAGCTGCTCAAAGCTCAAGAAGCGACCCAAGTCCAGCGCGACAAAGGCACCGATGGCCAGCGCCAGCAGGAGCAGCAAAACAATTTGACGAAGGCGCATGAAAGGGGAACTCCTGAGAAAGCAATAACGTGTCAGATCGAATCAGATCGGAGCCATCAAAGACAGTGAACCATAACGCCGATCGTCTTGCAGTTCGTTGCGACTTGACAGAAAGTTACAGGTGATCGTCGCCACCCGAACAAGCCAACTGCCAAGCCAGGTATTCAGAGCGACGCAACCGGTAACGGGCCACGCTGCCTTCGTGCAACTGGTGCAGCGCCTCGGCCAGCAGGTGGGTGAACGCGTCCTGGTCGGCTGCGGGCACTTGCATGCGCGCCACCACAAGGGCCAGCACGTCAGGGCTGGGCGCTTGCAGGCCCTTGACCACCGCCTGCACGGCCTGAATCAGCTCCCCGCGGTATTTGATTTTGAGGGGGTTCGGCTCGACCATTATTTGGGTGATGGCCAGATAACGCTGGCACGAACGCTCATACGCCCACTCAAACACGTCGCGCAACAAATCGACCTCGTTGAGTTCGTACACGCCCAAAGTGCCTTCGATGTAAGCCCGCTCGGGCACGTCGATGAACGACAAGGGGCACAGGTTGTGCTGGATCAGCGGCAGGTTGGCACCAATGCGCGACACGCGTTTGTTCACATCTTCAAACGGCTGCAAATACGGCAGCTGCACCATGAGGAAAAACGCCTGCTCAAACGGATCGGGAATGGCTCCGGCTTTGCTCAGCAGCAGCTCAAAACAGTCCTCAATCACCTGGGGCATGGCGACGGGGTGAAACACCGTGCCCGAAATCTCCACTGAGCGCCGACGCAGCCTGCCACTGGCCTGCGGGTCGCGCATCAAATCTTGCGACAACACGGCATGCAGATTTTTGAACGTGAAGGCATCAAAGCCCACCTCGTCGGTGTCCTCGATCAGCATCTCGATGGCGGCTTTGTGGTTCAGGATCATCTGCGTTTCGATGGCGTCCTTGCCCTGCGCGGCCTGCCCATGCTCGATCAGGTTTTGCGTGTCCAGGCGGCTGTAGGTGTTGCCCTCCAGCCGCGATGAAGCCCACGACAAATCCACCAACAAACGGCTCAAGATGTCGCGGGCGTAGGTGCCTGCGGGTCGTTCGTTGGCGGGTGTACGGCCCATCTCGTGCAACTGGCTTCGCAGTGCAGCTGGCAAATAAAACGTGACACCCGGCTGATACGCCTCCAAAAATTCACGCCGATAACCCACCGGGCGGCGGTGCATCAACGGCTGACGGACCCGCTCACGGATGCTGGCACCCGCTGGCGAAACCGGCAGATCGGGCTCCGCCTCGGCCACCCCAACAGGTTGCATGACGCCTCGGTCACCGCCCCCACCCGCAATCTGTGCCCAAGCCAGCGCCAGCGCCACCGGCTTGTAGACCAGCGCAATGCTTTGCCCCTCTGACGCGATTCGCTTTGCATCCATGAGTTTGAGCAAGCGGCGCTGCAAAGTGCGGCGGTTCAGCGACCCGCCCTGACGCTGCGCCATGGCCAGCTCGATCTCGGCAATGCCGATCCCGCCGGGGTGCGCGGCCACGATGGATTCGATCAGTTGCAATTCGTCGGCGGGGGTGATGCGGGGCATGGGGTGGCCTTTTCGGGCAATTTGTCGCACTCAACGGGTTAAGCGCGGCTTAGAGCGACAGTATTTCGGTTAATTATGTCGCTCAATGTGTCGCGCTTGCAAGTGGTAGTGTCGTGCAACTTGGCAATTGTGGCGCTTTGCACGCATCTTTCTCCGCAATCGCGCGTACCCGTTTGTGCTTGGGGTGGATTGGGAGCTGGTAAGGATTGATTGCGCAAAGATTTTTGTAGCTAATTTTTCGTATTTATTTGGGTATAGTTGGGCGCTTCATGCCTGCTGCGCTGGATGTTGCGGGAGGGAAGTTGCAAGGAATTGGATGCTGGGTTTGGGCTTCAAATTTGTATATGCACGAACATACCGCGCATAGCCTGAACCGCATGGCGCAGTCCGCTTGCAATGATTTCGACAAAAAGATGTATTGACTCAAGCCGGGTGTAGCGATCTACATCACGTTAGGCCGCAGAAACACCCTCTGCAGCAAGGCGGACATCACATAAACAACTTAATCACATCGGGGAGCTTAGTAATGGCAGCACTGCGTGTATTCGTCTCATCCACTTGCTACGACTTATCAGTCATCCGAAGTCAACTACGTCAGTTTATAGAACGCCTTGGTCACGAGCCGGTAATGAGCGACTACAACGACGTTGTCTATGATCCAGCGTCACACACGCACACAAGCTGCATCGACGAGGTCGCTGGCGTTGATGCCGTCGTTGTGATCATAGGTTCGCGATTCGGCGGGACCGTAGTTCCTCAAGCGCTTCAGACTATAGATGTAGATGCTCTCAAATCAATCAGCAAGAGCCACGAAATTCTGAAGACAAAAGAAAAGCTCTCAATAACGCAACTTGAAGTTCTAAAGGCGATCGAGCGATCAGTGCCAGTTTTCGCTTTCGTCGATCAAAGAGTTATGCATGACCATGCGACCTACGAGAAGAACAAAGCGAAAGTGATTGCCGATGAAATTGAGTACGACTCGATTGACAAACCAGAGACGGCAAAGTACGTATTTGAGTTCATAAACTTTCTTCGCCACCGAAGCTCCAATAACGCCATCACAACGTTTTCAAGGCTACAAGATATTGAGGATGCGCTGCGTCGCCAATGGTCGGGGCTGTTGCAACACCTATTACTTGAGCGACGTACTCGCTCAATAGACAGACGTCGCATTGAAGACCTAACCGATCAGTTCGAGAACTTAAAAGCTGCGATATTAGCGGCAGTAGGCAGTAACGATGAGAAGCAAATCGCTCGTGGAGTTGTCCGCTATCGGCGCCTTTATGACTTCGTCACTGGCCTTGGGCCAATAGCTGAGGCAACTTTAGTTGGACCGACCCTAACATGGCCAGAACTTCTGGCTGCAATTGACATCCAGAAAATTCAACCTGCACCCGAAGAGCTGCGACGGGAAGTAGGACTGGGTCGAACAGCATACGAGCTAATGCTCCAATCAGATGGTTCTTTCTATCTAATTTCCAGGCCGTTCGACCTTGAGTCCATTGCATCGGAGTGGGGCCAGTACATGATGCTTCGGCAAGAGTCTCGTGCGGTTATCGTCGAGGCGTTGTCAGAGATGCGTGGCGGAAGTAGTTCCCTCATGATGCGTCGATATGTACGCCACTACCCGTACTCAGTGGAGGAGTTCCTTACACGGCGAAGAGCCCGCGAAGAGGAACAAGGCAATGCGACAGAACACCCGGAGGAAGGTGCGGCCTAACTTCACCCCAACCGCCGATACCCCCACCCAACCCGCATTCCCGTGGTGATGGCACACAAGCCCGCAAACCAATAAGCGAACACCGCAAAGTGTTCAGGCCAGATGCACATGGCGGCGAAGATGGTGATGGTTTCGGTGGCTTCGGTCAGGCCACCCAAGAAGTAAAAGCTTTTGCCTGGCAAGGCCGTGTCGGTCAGGCCGCGTTTTTCGGCCAGTGCGGCAAACGCCAAAAAGCTGCTGCCGGTGCCGATGAAGCTGGCCAGAAGGGCGGCGGCGGGCAGTGCATTGGCGCTGGGGTTGGCCACTGCAAAGGCCAGGGGGATGGCGGCGTAGAACACGAAGTCGAGTGCGATGTCGAGGAAGCCGCCCGCGTCGGTGGGCTGGGTCAGGCGGGCCACGCTGCCGTCCAGGCCGTCGAGCAAGCGCGAGGCCAGCAACAGCGCCAAGCCCCACCACCACGCTTGCAGCGCAATGGCCACGGCGGCGGCCATGCCGATGGCAAAGCCCAGCCAGGTCAGCGCGTCGGCGCTGATGCCTGCGCGCACCAAGCCGCGTGCGGCGGCGTTCAGCGCGGGGCGCAAGAGGATTTGGGCGTGGCGGTCAAACATGGTGGTCAAACATGGGTGTGGCTTTCTTCGGCGGCGCGCAAGTGCAGCACGCGCTGCGGGTCGGCCACGTCTTGTTCGTCGTGCGTGACCAGCACCACCGGGATGCGCCGCTCGCGCACATGCGCAAACACCCACGGGCGCAGCTGGGCGCGCAAGGCGGCGTCGAGTTTGGAAAACGGCTCGTCGAGCAGCAGCGCTTGCGGCTCGGCCAACAAGGCGCGCATGAGCGCCACCCGCGCACGTTGCCCGCCCGAGAGCGTGGATGGGTCGCGATTACCCATGCCGCTCAGTTCGGCTTCTTGCAGCGCTTGTTGCACGCGGGCTTGGCGCTGCGCGGTGCTGCCATTCGCGGGCACAGCGAACAGCAGGTTCTCGGCCACCGTCATGTGCGGGAAAAGCAAGGCGTCTTGAAACACCAAGCCAACGCCGCGTTGGTGCGTGGGCAGGTGCGAGAGTTCACGGCCATTGAGTTGCACCGAGCCTTGCAATTGCAGTGGCTGCAGCCCTTCGGACACACTGGCCAGCGTGCCCGCTATTGCTGCGAGCACCGAGCTTTTGCCGCAGCCGCTCGGGCCCATGAGCGTGAGGATTTCTCCGGGCGGCACATGCAGGCGCAGGCCACTCACCAGCGGGTGATGCGCGCTGCCCAAGCGTTCGATGTGAACGTGCAGACCCTCGTGCGCGGCATCTTTTGGGGTGTCGGTCATGGTTTGGCTTTCATGGGGGCGATCTTCTCAAATCGGCGGGGCATGCCCAGCCACGCGGCCAGCGCAAAGGCGGCGATGGGCAAGAGCATTTGCAGCGCTGCGTAGGCGCTCATGAGCGAGCGTTGAGCGCCCGCAGCCAAGGTGACGGCTTCGGTGGTGACGGTGGCAAAGCGGCCCGCGCCCACATAGAGCGTGGGCAGGTATTGCGCCACGCTGACCGCAAAGCCCACGGCCCAAGCCGAGGCGATGGCGCGTTGGAGCAATGGCCACTTCACACGCCACAGATACACCCAGCGGCCACGGCCTAAGCTGGCCACCAGCGCGGCTTGGCGCGGGTCCACCGCCTGATACGCGGGCACCAGCGCCAGCAGCACATAGGGCAAGACCATGACCGCGTGCGCCAGACTCAGGCCCAGCCATTGGCCTTCAAGCCGGGTGTGCAGCGCCAGGCTGTACAAGCCCACCACCCACAGCACCGAAGGCAAAACCAGCGGCAACAAGAACCAGGGTTGCAAGGCCTGCTGCCAGCGGCGCGGGGCCAGCTCCAGCCAAGCCACCGACCACAACAAACACACACTGGCCGATGCCACACCCAGGCCCAAAGTGGTGCACACGGTGTGCGCGCTGCTGGCCACTTGTTGCCAGGCGCCCAGCGTCCACAACTCGGGCCACACTTGGGGGAAAGGCCACACGCCCGAGACACTGCCCACTGTCAGGGCGAACCAGACGGCGGCGTAGGTGGTGAGGAGGGTGGTCCACATGGCATTCGGCTGCAGGGGCAGCCTCCCACAAAAATACAGAACCCATGTCGGGGTTTTCTGTGGGATCGAGCACTTCCGATCTGTGGCCTGACTCTGTGGGCGTTTGCCCCTGCTCGCGAATGTGCGCGTGACCGCGAACGCTTTCAACGCCACCACCATCAACACGCCCGCCACCAGCACCGTGCCCGTTAGCCACCCGGCCGCCGCCACGCCTTGCGATTGCATGAGCAGGTCGGCATCGCTCAGCCATTGCCAGGCCAGCACCGCCAAGGTGGGCGGTGTGGCGGGGCCGATGATGAGCGCCATGTCCACCACCGTGAGGCCATAGGCCAGCACCGCGAGCAGCGGCCAGCGCAGTCGCGGGGCCAGTTGCGGCCAGATGATTTGCGCAAAGGCTTGTGCGGGGGTGCGGCCCAGGGTTTGGGCCAGCGCGTATTCGGCTTGCCAGCGGCGGCGCAGGTCTTCGCGCTGCATTTGGGTGGCGGCCACCCACAGCAAAAACGGCACCTCTTTGAGCCACAGCGCCAGGATCAGCCCCAGGCCCCACGGGTCTTGCGTGGTGAACCAAGGCGGCGGTGCGTCAAAGCCCGTGAGGCCCGGCGACACCAGCCGCAACGCCCAACCGCTGGGCGAGAGCCACAACACCAGCCCAATGGCCATGGCCGCGTGCGGCGTGGCCAGCAAGGCAGGCAGATGCGACAGCCAGCGCCCCAGTTGTTGGCGGATGAAGCCACTGGCCAGCACATGCGCCACCGTGATCCACGCCAACGCGGTCGAGGCCAAACCGGTCCGCAGCGTCATGCCCCAGGCGCGCCATGTTTGCGGGTCGGCCCACAGGGCTTGCCAGGCGGCGGCGTCGAGCATTTGCACGCCCACCGCCCACAGCGCTGCGCCGATGGACACGGCCGCCAGTAGCGCCAACAGCCAGGCAGCAAAAAAGACCAAGGCGCTCACAGGCAACCGTTGTGCTGTTTCCAGATGGTTTCGTGGCCCATGGCTTTGGCAAACTCGGGCACCTTGCAGCGCTCGGCATCGGCCCCGGATGCGGGGGCTTGCTCAGACTGCAAGGCTGGCTGCACCGTGCCCTGCCCGTGCATGCTGGGGTGGTGCATGCCGCGCACATCGGGCCCATGGCTGACCCAGCGCCCCACACCGACCATGACCAGCGCAAACACCACCAACAAGACCAAATGGCCCCACTGCCCACCAGCGCCTGCGGGCGGTGTGTAGGCGCATGCGCCACCGGGGCACAGCTGGGCGGTTTGGGGGCGCAGCAGGTCGTGCAGTTTGCAGCCCACACAAATGCCAAAGGCCGACTCCAAAAACAGCAAAAGCAAACAGGTGCCACACACCAGCATGTTGATGGGGCCGATCACGCCTTGCACCACGATCAAATAAAACATGGACAAGCCCAGCGCCAGACCGATGCTCCAGGCGAAGCGCTTTTGCGGCGCGCCCACGTACTCGGGCATTTGGCCGCGCACCGCCCACTGGCCCACGATCATGGCCGGGGCCCAACGCGGGTTGACGAACAAGCGGATGGCAAACTCGATGAGGAAGGCCACCACAAACACCTGTGTGGGTTTGAAGTTGCCCAGCAGCAACGCCTGCATGAAGGTGACCATGGCCACAAAAAACAAGATGCCCGCACTGGCCCGCACCGCGCGTTCGTTGAGCACCGGCACGTCGTAGCCGGGCAGCGTTTGGCCAAATTCAAAAATGCGTGAAGTCATGGTGGTTGTCTATTCGGGTGTGGTGACTTGAGTATCGGAGAAATTCAGCGCTTGAGTTGACCTGAGCCCCATTGCTCCATCAGCCTGCGGTCGTGGGCGCTTTCGGCATCGATCGTGTCTTTGGGCAGTTGGCGCAGGCAGTCGGCCAGCGCTTGCGGATCGGGCGGTACCGCCTGCACCGGGGCTTGGGCCACTTGGGGCGATTTGCCGTCCCACGCAAACGGGTTGCGGAACACCGGCGGGTCAGGCAGGCAATCGTCTTTGTACAGCGGCGGGCCATCGCTGGCGAAGGGCGAAAACGAAATGGTTTTCTCAAACACCAGCGGCTTGCCTGTGGGCGTAGGCGGCAGCGGGGGCATGTTTTGTATGGCTTGGCGCGCCAGTTTTTCGGCCACGGGCGAGGTGGTCCACAGCGTTTGCAGTTGCACCAGCGTGCCGTTGGGCGCGATCTCGATGCGAAAGCGCACGAAACCTTGGTCGGGGCCTTCCACGGCGGTGCCCATCATGCTGCGCACTTGCTGGCCCCAGCTGTAGCGGTAGCCCTTGCTGTTTTTGTTGGTGTATCCGGCGGCAAAGGCCCATTCTTCGGCCGTGGGCGGCGGGGGTGCGGCCATGGTGGCGCGGCCTGCATTGGGCTGAGTGGCTGGAGCGGTGGGCGTGGTGGTGACCTGCGGCAAGGCGGGGGCGGGTTTTGGAGTCGGGGCGGTGATGGGTTTGGGCTCAACGGGCTCGCGTTGTGGCAGGTCTGGTGGCTTGGGCAGCGTCAGGTACACCACCTTGCTTAGGGCTTTGGGCGGAGGCGGTGCATCAGCAGGTTTGAAGACCCAGCCAGCGGCCCACGCCAAGACCACCGCGTGCAAAGCCAGCGACAGAACAAAGGCAAAAAAAGAGGGCTTGCGGGGCATGAAGGGCTATGGGGGCAGGGCTGGGCTAGAAGCGGTGCAGCCTGTTTGGGCTAACCATATTGGTGAGCGCTGATGTTAACCGTGGCAAGTACCTGCACCGTCACCACCCAGGTCGGGATTGAGGCCGCCGACCTGCAAATCCTGTGCCCCGTAGGTCGCGGGCTTTAGCTCCGACATCTGCCGCCTGTGCCAAGCCCACAAAGTCGGGGCTAAAGCCACCGACCTACGAGAGGATTGCTTCTGGTCACACGCCGTAACGGCGGGTCCATTCCTTTTCAAGCGCATCGACCCACGAGGCGTGAGGCTCTGGCAAGGCCGGGGCGCTTTGGCGCACTTGTCCCGCATGGGGCGCGGACTGAAAGCGGGCGCGGTCAGCGGCGGGCAGGCGGGCTACATCGAGCACGGTGGGGTCGCCCCACACGTCGATGTCGGCCTTGCGCGCTTGCGCGGCGGGCGACAGCAAAAAGTTGGCCACCACTTGTGCGCCCGCTTTGCTGGGCGCGTTGTAGGGGATGGCCACAAAGTGCGTGTTGCCAATCGTGCCTTTGGCAAATTGCCAGCTTTGCACGGTGGCGGGTAAGCGCTTGGCGGCGATTTCGTTGGCCGCTTCGTTGGGGTTGAAAGTCAGCGCCAGCAGCAGCTCACCGTCGGCCATCATCTGGCGCTGCGCGGCGGAGTTTTGCGGGAACTGTTTGCCACCGCGCCACAGGTGCGGGTGCAGCGCATCCAGAAAGCGCCACAGCGGCGCGGCTTGCGCTTCCAGTGCGGCGGCGGTCACGGGCTGGGCCAACGCTTTCACATCGGGCGCGTGCTCGATCAAGGCCTGCTTGATGAAGGTGGTGCCATGGAAGTTGGGCGGGCGCGGGTAGGTGATGCGGCCCGGTTGGCTGCGGGCCAAAGTCAGCAGTTCGGCCATGTTTTGCGGCAGTTGGGGCAGGCGTTTGGCATCGGCAAAAAACGTGAGCTGCGCCATGCCCCAGGGCGACTCCAAGCCGTCGGTGGGCACCGAAAAATCCACCAGCGTGGTGGGCTTGCCCACGGTGTCCACCCACTGGAAGTTGGGCAAGGTTGGCGCAAAGGGCGCGGACAACAGGCCGTCGCGTTTCATGGTGGCAAAGTTTTCGCCGTTGATCCAGATGAGGTCCACCGTGCCTTCGGTGTCTTTGCGGCCTGCTTGCTTTTCGGCGCGCACGCGCTTGACCACATCGGCCGCATCGCTGATCTTGACGTGCTGCAGCTTGACGCCAAAGTCGCGCTGCAATTCACCCGCCGCCCATTGCAGGTAAGCGTTGATGCGCTCACTGCCCGCCCAGGCGTTGAAGTAAACGGTCTGGCCGCGTGCGGCGCGCAGGGTGTCGAGCCAAGCGGTGCTTGCAACTTGAGCCGCCGCCGGGCGCACAGCCACCATGGCAGGCAACAACGAAACCGCCCCCAAAGCAGCCAAGGTTTGCCGACGATTCCAACGCCGCTGCGAAGTTTCGGTGGGGTAAGACGTCTGGTGTGTCATGTCAGGCATGTCGTATCAGGTGTGGTGCGGTGATCCTGTGAATGGCGCCAGAGGCATCACTTGGCTTGAATGCCCAGCAACTCCACTTCAAACAACAGCGTGGCGTTGGGCGGCACAGCGCTGCCCGCACCTCGCGAACCGTAAGCGATTTCAGGCGGGCAGGTCAGCTTGGCTTTGCCGCCTACTTTCATGCGCTGCACGCCTTCGGTCCAGCACGCGATGACGCGGTTGAGAGGAAAGTCGATGGGCTGACCGCGTTTGTAAGAGCTGTCAAATTCGCGTCCGTCCGGGAAGGTGCCTTTGTAGTGCACCGTCACTTTGTCGCTGGCCGTGGGGCTGGCACCGTTGCCGTCTTTCAGGCTTCGGTAAACCAGACCACTGGGGGTCACCACAGCGCCTTCTTCTTTGGCAGCGGCTGTGGTCACCGCGTTTTGCGCCATGGCCACTTGGGCCAAGAGGGTCAAAGTGATAGCAAGGCCGAGACACGAAAGGCGAAGGGAAATTTTCATGATGCGCTGGGTAGTTGAGAGAGAACAAAACCTGAGCGAAACAAGCTCAGGCAGAGAGGGTTAAGGGCAAATTGAGCAACAGGTTTTGCGGTTTGAGCTTGAGCAAGCCCTGCTCGTTCATGGCCAAGCCCAAATACACCGGCTTGCCCTGCACGTCGGCGCGCATGTCTTGCGGGTTCTCAAAGCGCAGCTTGAACAGGCTGATGAGTTGCTGCTGGCGTTGGGATGACAGCTCGGCGCCTTGGTACAAATCGTTAAGCAAAGCGGTGGCCGTGACATCCAGGCCCACATGCCAGCGCCAGGCCGGGTCGTCGACTTTTTGCACCGGCTCGATCTGCACCGCCACACCCAAAAAGTGTTGCACCCAGCGGGCGAGCACCACCGACAAAGCCTTGAGCCCTGAGCGGGCGTTGACCATTTTCAGGATCAGCCCGTGCGGCAATTCATTCTGGATTTCGTGCGTCATGTCGAGCAAGAAGGCGTAGCGTCCCAGGCCTTCGCGCTGCGACAGGTAACGGTCTTCGTTGTCCTTGTGCAGCACCTTCACATCGACCGCTTTGAGCGGCGCGCCGCCCTCCATCAACAAGCGGCCCATCTCGCCCAAACCGCCGGTGGCTTGCAAGTTGTCCAGGGTGTCGCTGTCGCCCGACAGCACACGGCCATCGCGCACGGTGATGCGTTGGCGTCTGAACAGCAGCTCGGCGGCACGCCACACCCAAGCATCATCCTCACCAGTCAGCACATTGCACACGATGGCCTGCACCACCAGATCGATGAACAGGGGCGGCAGCTGGATGTTGCCGCTCTGGATCCAGCCCATGTAGGCCGCTTCCAGAGAACCCGCGCTTTCCACTTCATCGCGAAAACGCAGAAACAATTTGTAGTTTTCACGGACATCGTCGTCCTTGAAATGTTTGTAGTCGGCTGGCGTGACCTGCATGTGGGGCGAATCGGTCAGGGCGGCGTGCAAACGCTTTTCAGCTTTGCACGATTCGGGCACCAGCGCCATTTCGGGGCGCTGCAGCCACAGCCGCCAATAGTCTGGACTGGGCACCAGCCAACCCCGCTCGTTGCGCGTCAGGTGTTGGTGACCACAAGCCGTCCAGAAATTTGTCATGTGATTCAAAGGTTGGGGGCCAACAGGCGCTGCAGGTCTTTGACTTGCACGCCGCTGCGCTGTGCCAAGTCTTGCACTTGGTCGTCACCGACTTTGCCCACGTTGAAATACTGCGCCTCGGGGTGGGCGATGTAGAAACCGCTCACGCTGGCTGCAGGCGTCATGGCCAGGCTCTCGGTCAGGCCCATGCCAATGTCTTGGCATTGCAGCAAGTCGAACATGGCTTGTTTGGCGCTATGGTCGGGGCAAGCGGGGTAGCCGGGTGCAGGGCGGATGCCTTGGTACTTTTCGGCGATCAGGTCTTTGCTGGTGAGCGCTTCGCCAGCGGCATAGCCCCAAAGGTCGGTGCGCACTTTTTTGTGCAAACACTCTGCCAGCGCTTCGGCCAAACGGTCGGCCAATGACTTGAGCATGATGGCGCTGTAGTCGTCGTGCGCGGCTTCGAAAGCGGCGGCGCGCTTATCGGCGCCAATGCCTGCGGTGACGGCGAACAGGCCCACATGGTCTGGCGCAGTGCCTTGCGGCGCGACGAAGTCGGCCAAGCAGCGGCTAGGGCGCATGACGCCATCGATCATGTGTTTTTCGGTCTGCTGACGCAGGCCGCGCCAGGTCATGGCGACCTGACTGCGCGAGGCGTCAGCATAGAGCGCGATGTCGTCGTCATTCACGCTGTTGGCGGGATACAGGCCCAGCACGGCGTTGGCCGTGACCCAGCGGCCGTCGATGATTTTTTGCAGCATGGCTTGGCCGTCGGCGTACACCTTGCGCGCCTGCTCGCCCACCACTTCGTCGTCGAGGATGGCCGGGAAAGGCCCGGCCAAATCCCAGGTCTGGAAGAAAGGGCCCCAGTCGATGTACTGCGCGATCTCGGCCAGGTCGTAGTTTTTGAACACGCGCCGACCTATGAACTTGGGCGCGGCGGGCACGCCCTTTGACCAGTCGATCGGCGTCTTGTTGGCGCGGGCCTGCGCCAGCGTCCACATGGGGGTTTGCTTTTTGTTGGCGTGTTGCTCACGCACTTTGGCGTAGTCGGCGTTCAGCTCGGCGATGTAGTTCGCGGCTTGCTCCGACAACAAGCCCTGCGCCACGCTCACGCTGCGCGAGGCGTCGGGCACGTAGACCACCGGGCCTGAGTAGTTGGGCGCGATCTTGACGGCGGTGTGCACGCGGCTGCAGGTGGCACCGCCGATCAACAGCGGCATCTGGCGCTCGCGGAAGTACGGGTCTTTTTCCATCTCGGCGGCCACGTACTGCATCTCTTCCAGGCTCGGCGTGATCAGGCCCGACAGGCCGATGATGTCGGCGTTTTCTTCTTTGGCCTTGGCCAAAATTTCGTGGCAGGGCACCATCACACCCATGTTGACCACTTCAAAGTTGTTGCACTGCAAGACCACGGTGACGATGTTCTTGCCGATGTCATGCACGTCGCCCTTGACGGTGGCGATCACGATCTTGCCCTTGGCTTTCACGTCTTGGCCCGCTGCTTCTTGCGCGAGTTTTTCGGCTTCGATGTAGGGCAGCAAATGTGCCACGGCCTGCTTCATCACGCGGGCGCTCTTGACCACCTGCGGCAAGAACATCTTGCCCTGGCCGAACAGGTCACCGACCACGTTCATGCCGTCCATCAGCGGGCCTTCGATCACATGCAGCGGACGACCGCCCTTGGCCAAAATCTCTTGGTAGGCCTCTTCGGTGTCGTCGCTGATGAAGTCGGTGATGCCGTGCACCAAAGAATGTGACAAGCGCTGCGCCACGCCCACAGGCGCATCGGGCGTGCCGCGCCAGGCCAGTTTGGTGGTCTCGTCTTTGGCTGCGCCCTTGGCGCTGTCGGCCACCTCGACCAAACGCTCGCCTGCATCAGCGCGGCGGTTGAGCACCACGTCTTCGACGCGCTCGCGCAGCATGGGCTCCAGGTCGTCGTACACGCCGACCATGCCCGCGTTGACGATGCCCATTTCCATGCCCGCCTGGATGGCGTGGTACAGAAACACGGTGTGGATCGCCTCGCGCACCGGGTCGTTACCCCGGAAGCTGAACGACACGTTGGACACGCCGCCCGAGACCTTGGCACCCGGCAGGTTCTGCTTGATCCAGCGCGTGGCATTGATGAAGTCCACCGCGTAGTTGTTGTGCTCTTCGATGCCGGTGGCGATGGCAAAAATGTTGGGGTCAAAAATGATGTCTTCGGGCGGGAAATCCACCTCGCCGACCAGCACACGGTAAGCGCGCTCGCAAATCTCGATCTTGCGTTCGTAGGTGTCGGCCTGGCCTTTTTCGTCAAACGCCATCACCACGGCCGCAGCGCCATAACGCTTGACCAGCTTAGCCTGGCGCTTGAACTCTTCCACGCCCTCTTTCATGCTGATCGAGTTGACGATGCCCTTGCCCTGGATGCAGCGCAAACCCGCTTCGATCACGGTCCATTTGGACGAGTCCACCATCACCGGCACGCGGGCGATGTCGGGCTCACCGGCCATCAAGTTCAAAAACCGCACCATGGCCGCCTGGCTGTCGAGCATGGCTTCGTCCATGTTCACGTCGATCACCTGCGCGCCGTTTTCGACCTGCTGACGCGCCACAGCCAAAGCCTGCTCGTACTCGCCATTCAAAATCATGCGGGCAAAAGCCTTGGAGCCGGTCACGTTGGTGCGCTCGCCCACGTTGACGAACAGCGACCCCGTGCCGATGGAGACAGGCTCCAGACCGGACAACTTCATGGGGGGCACAGAAACGGTTTTAGACGCGACAACAGACACAGGCTCACCTTGGGCTTACAGGTGAGCGTCGTTGTGCAAGATCATTCAGACATTGAACGGCCCCAAGCCTGACCTGCTGCGCCTGAAAGGCGGCGGGCTGCAACGCTCCTTGGGGAAGGCGTGATTTTAACCGGAGGCCTGACCTGAGAAACTGACACCAACTTTGCACCAAGATGACAGGTTTGACGGTTTGAACGCCGCACAATGAGGCCATCACCTTTGAAACGCACATGACCCCTCCATCCAACCCACTCATAGCCCTCCAAGGCGCCTCCAATTTCCGCGATCTGGGCGGCTACCTGACCACAGACGGACGTCACGTTCGGCGGGGCCAAGTGTTTCGCTCTGACCATCTGGCGGGCCTGACCGACGCCGATGTGGCGCGTTTGCAGGCGTTGGGTATAAGGCATAGCCTGGACTTTCGCGGCGTGGCCGAATACACCGCAACGCCTTATGCCATTGCCGGCGTTGAGCGCGTGGCACTGACGATTGAGCCCACGGTGATCGCGCGCATGCAGGCGCTGGTGGCGCAAGGTATCGTGCCCACCACCGAAGAGACTGTGGATTTGATGCGCGAGACCTACCGCGATTTTGTGAACCGCAACGCAGACACGTATGGGCGGTTCATGAAGCATCTGCTGGAGCAGCCCACACCGCAGGTTTTTCACTGCACCGCAGGCAAAGACCGCACGGGTTTTGCAGCGGCTCTGGTGTTGTCAGCGCTGGGTGTTGATCGGGCCACCATCGAGCACGACTATTTACTGACGAACCAGCTGTACAAGCGCGATGCACGACTGGAAGGTCAAGGCCACGCGCATGTGATGAAGGTGCTTTGGCAAGTGCAGCCGGAGTTTTTGGATGCTGCTTTTGAAGCGGTGGATGGGCAGCACGGCGGCATGACCGACTACCTGCACGGCGCGATTGGCCTCAGCACACAGGATCTGGCCGAGTTGCGAAAGCTGCTGCTGGAAGATTGATCAGGCCGCTTCTTTGTAGAAGAAACCGCTGTGCACATTGCGCGGCGCCAAAGGTGCAACAGCCTTGCCAATCGCGCCAATGTGCTCAGGCGTGGTGCCGCAGCAGCCGCCCACGATGTTGACCAAGCCTTCGGCCGCAAACTCGTGCAGCAGGCGGCTGGTCACATCCGGCGTTTCGTCAAAGCCGGTGTCGCTCATGGGGTTGGGCAAGCCCGCATTGGGGTAGCAGCTGATGAAGGTGTCACCCGCGACTTTGTTCAGCTCTTGAATGTAAGGACGCATCAGAGTCGCGCCCAAAGCGCAGTTCAGGCCAACAGCCAAGGGCTGGGCATGGCGCACGCTGTGCCAGAACGCGGTGACGGTCTGACCACTCAGGATGCGGCCCGAGGCATCGGTCACGGTGCCGCTGATGATCAGGGGCAGGCGTTGGCCGCTGGCTTCAAAGAATTCTTCGATGGCAAACAGTGCGGCCTTGGCGTTGAGCGTGTCAAAAATCGTCTCGACCAGCAGCACATCCGAGCCACCTTCGACCAGCGCTTCGACCTGCTCGTAATAAGCAGCGCGCAGTTCTTCAAAAGTGACATTACGGGCACCGGCGTCGTTCACGTCGGGGCTGATGCTGGCGGTTTTGGGCGTGGGGCCGAGTGCACCGACCACAAAGCGGGGCTTGTCGGGCGTAGAGAACTTGTCGCAAGCAGCACGGGCGATTTTTGCGGACTGCAGGTTCATCTCGCGGGCCAGGTGCTGCATGTCGTAGTCGGCCTGGGCCACCGTGGTCGCGCCAAAGGTGTTGGTCTCGATCAGGTCGGCACCGGCAGCCAGGTAGCCTTCGTGGATGTCGCGGATCACGTCGGGGCGGGTCAGGCTCAGCAGCTCGTTGTTGCCCTTGACGTCTTTGGGGAAGTCCTTGAAACGCTCACCCCGGTAGTCGGCCTCAGACAATTTGAAGCGCTGGATCATGGTGCCCATGGCCCCGTCGAGAATGGCGATGCGGGTTTTCAGGATCTCGGGCAGCGCCTGGGCGCGGGTGTAAAAGGGGGTCTTCATGGGGGGTATTGTAGAAAACAGGAGCAGCGAGCATCAGCAACCCCATTTTCTGTAGGTCGGAGCTTCAGCTCCGACGCGGTTTAACGCAGTGCAGACAGTTGTCGGGGCTGAAGCCGCCGACCTACAGGGACACGCTCACGCTGTTTGGTAACGCGCAAAGCCCGCTGCCCGCAACTGGCATGCCGGGCACTGGCCGCAGCCATAACCCCAGTCGTGGCGCTGGGTGCGGTCGCCCAGATAGCAGGTGTGGGTGTGCTCCACGATCAAGTCCACCAAAGCCTGGCCCCCCCCAGCGGCATCGGCCTTGTGGCCCAAGTCGTGCGCGAGTTGCCAGGTCTGGGCTTTATCGATCCACATCAGAGGCGTCTCGATCAACAGTTTGCGGTCCATGCCCAGTGACAAGGCGACCTGCATGGCTTTCATGGTGTCGTCGCGGCAGTCGGGATAGCCAGAAAAATCGGTCTCGCACACGCCCGTGACGATGACTTGCAAGCCCCGGCGATAAGCCAATGCCGCAGCCAGCGTGAGGAACAACAGGTTGCGCCCCGGCACAAAGGTGTTGGGCAGGCCGGAGCTTTCCATCTCGATGGCGGTGTCGCGGGTCAAAGACGTCTCGCTGATCTGGCCCAGGATGCCGGCGTCGAGCAGGTGGTCTTCGCCCATTTTGGGGGCCCATTGCGGAAAGCGGGCCTTGATCGCGGCCAACACGTTCAGACGGGCATCCAGCTCGACTTTGTGGCGCTGGCCATAGTCAAACGCCAGGGTTTCGACGCGCTCGTAACGCGACAAAGCATGGGCCAGGCAGGTGGTGGAGTCTTGGCCACCAGAAAACAAGACGAGAGCGGAGGTGTGCATGGGGTGGGATGGTAATCGGTAGCGCACAATATCGGCTGTTTTGCCATCACCCACGCCGCTTTTGTCCCCCCACCTCCCCATCCTGCGCGAAGTTTTTGGCTACGACGCCTTTCGCGGCCCACAGCAAGCCATCATTGACCATGTGGCGGCCGGGGGCGATGCACTGGTGCTGATGCCCACGGGCGGGGGCAAGTCGCTGTGTTACCAAATTCCAGCCATTGCACGCCAGCGCGCAGGCCAGGGCATCACGGTGGTCGTCTCGCCGCTGATCGCGCTGATGCACGACCAGGTGGGCGCACTGCACGAAGCAGGCGTAAGCGCTGCGTTTCTCAATTCGACCCTGACGAGCGAAGAAGCCAGCGACATTGAACGCCGCCTTCTTCGCGGCGAAATCATCCTGCTGTACGCAGCGCCCGAGCGCGTGACCAACGGCCGCTTTTTGGCGCAGATGGACTCGCTGCAAGAGCGCGGACTGCTGAGCCTGTTTGCCATCGACGAAGCGCATTGCGTGAGCCAGTGGGGCCACGACTTCAGGCCTGAATACCGGGGCCTGACGGTGTTGCATGAGCGCTACCCCGGCGTGCCGCGTGTGGCGCTCACCGCCACGGCCGATACGCTGACCCGTGCCGACATCGTCGAACGGCTACAGCTGGAAAGCGCCGAACTGTTCATCAGCAGCTTTGACCGCCCCAACATCCGTTACACCATCGTAGAGAAAAAAGAGGCCAGCACACAGCTGCTGCGCTTCATTGAGCGCGATCACCCCGAAGCAGCGGGCGTGGTGTATTGCCAGTCGCGCAAACGGGTGGAAGAGGTTGCAGCCATGCTGTGCGAGGCGGGTGTTCATGCGCTGCCGTATCACGCGGGGCTGCCCGCCGACATGCGCCAGCGCCACCAAAACGAGTTTTTGCGCGAAGAAGGCGTGGTGATGGTGGCCACCATCGCGTTCGGCATGGGCATCGACAAACCCGATGTGCGCTTTGTGGCGCACCTGGACATGCCTAAAAACATCGAAGGCTATTACCAAGAGACGGGCCGTGCCGGGCGCGATGGGTTGGCCTCAGACGCGTGGATGGCCTATGGCCTGCAAGACGTGGTGAACCAGCGCCGCATGATCGACGAAAGCCCAGCGGGCGAAGAGTTCAAACAAGTCATGCGCGGCAAGCTTGATGCGCTACTGGCCTTGGCCGAAGCCACCGACTGCCGCCGCGTGCGCCTGCTGAGCTACTTTGACGAAACCTACAAAGGCCAAACCGAGAGCAGCCAGGGCGTGTACATGCCCTACTGCGGCAACTGCGACAACTGCCTGAACCCGCCTGAAGTGTGGGACGGCACCGATGCGGCGCGCAAACTGCTGTCCACCGTGTACCGCTGCCACCAGGCCAGCGGCCACAGCTTTGGCGCAGCGCACACCATGGACATTGTGCGCGGTAAGAAGACCGAGAAAGTGGCGCAACGCGGCCACGAGAGCATCAGCACCTTTGGTGTGGGGGCCGAGTACAGCGAGCAGCAACTGCGCGCCGTGATGCGCCAGCTGATCGCCATTGGCGCGCTGCATGTGCACACCGAAGAAGGCTTCAGCACCCTGCACCTGACCGACGGATCGCGCGCCGTCCTGAAAGGCGATGTGCCGGTGCAACTGCGCGAAAGCACCAGCCAACGCAGCGACAAAAAAACACGGTCACGCAGCGCCCCATCCCCCGCCGCCGCCAACCTGGGGCAAGACGCGATGGTGCGCTACATCAACCTCAAGGCCTGGCGCGCCGAAGTGGCCAAAGAACACAACCTGCCCGCGTACGTGATCTTCCACGACGCCACACTGGCCGCCATTGCCGAGAGCGCCCCGCAAAGTCTGGGCGACCTGCAAGGCATCAGCGGGCTGGGCGTGAAAAAGCTCGAGGCCTATGGCGAGCAGGTGCTGAAAGTCTGCAACGGCAGCTGACCAGTTCCCCTGTGGGAGCGAGCCCCTGCTCGCGAAGGCTTGTTGGGTCCATGCAGGCATTGCTGCCGGACAACCATTTGGCCGCAGAGGCGGCCTCCCACAAATTCACAACAGAACTACCGATCAGGAGGCGTCAACCTGAATCGCCCCGCGCCGAATCTGGTCACGCTCCAGGCTTTCAAACAGCGCCTTGAAGTTGCCTTCGCCAAAGCCTTCGTCGGCTTTGCGCTGGATGAATTCAAAGAACACCGGGCCCAGCAGGGTTTGGCTGAAGATTTGCAGCAGCAAACGCTTCTCGCCATTGGCGGTGGAGCCGTCCATCAGGATGCCGCGCGCCTGCAGCTCGGCCACGGGCTCGCCGTGGCCCGGCAGGCGTTCTTCGAGCATCTCGTAATAGATGTCGTTGGGCGCGGTCATGAGCGGGATGCCCGCCATCTGCAGCGCGTCCACGCTTTTCAAGAGGTCGTCGGTCAGCAGCGCAATGTGCTGAATGCCTTCGCCGTTGAACTGCATCAAGAATTCTTCGATCTGCCCGCCGGTCTTGCCCGACTCTTCGTTCAGCGGGATGCGGATCATGCCGTCCGGCGCCATCATGGCCTGGCTGGTCAAGCCCGTGTATTCGCCCTTGATGTCAAAGTAACGAATCTCTTTGAAGTTGAACAGCTTTTCGTAAAAGCCGCTCCAGTACGCCATGCGCCCTTTGTAGACGTTGTGCGTCATGTGGTCGATGAGCTTGAGGCCGTGGCCCGGCGGGTGGCGGTCCACGCCGTCGATGAATTCAAAGTCGATGTCGTAGATGCTTTTGCCGTCTTCAAATCGGTCGATCAAATACAAGGGCGCGCCGCCAATGCCTTTGATGGCGGGCAGGCGCAGCTCCATGGGGCCAGTGGGCACATCCACCGGTTGTGCGCCCAACTCAAGGGCTCGCGCATACGCCAAGTGCGAGTCTTTGACGCGAAACGCCAGCGCACAGGCGCAAGGGCCGTGCTCGGCGGCAAAGTACCCGGCCAGGCTTTTGGGCTCCCGGTTGACGATGAAGTTGATGTCACCCTGGCGGTAGAGCACCACGTCTTTGGATCGGTGTTTGGCCACCAGCGAGAAGCCCATCTGCTCGAACAGCGGCTCCAGGGTGTTGGGGGTGGGGGATGCGAACTCGACGAACTCGAAGCCGCACAGGCCCATGGGGTTGTCAAACAAATCGGCCATGAAAATCTCCAGTGAATAGCCGGACCGCGCTGCAGGGTGAGCGCGGCCCGAATTGAAATCGGTCAAACGAAACAGGGGAGTTGTTTAAAAACCCTGCGGCGGTGCGCAGGGCTTGCCCCGCGTGCTGCGCGCGAGGTGGATACCGAAAATCAATACCTGGATAGACATGGGGTCAATGGTCGTCTCTGACACTCAGTGTGTCAAGCGCTAAAACCCTGCCCGCTTGTGCCTGCTATGGCTGGGGCCATGAAACCTTGACCGACAGCCATCAAGCGACCGCTTGGATACTGCGCAAGCGAGCAATCTCTGCCGCGCTCAGGCCCAAGCTTTGCAGCAGCTCATCGGTGTTCTCGCCTTGTGTGGGCGGCTGGCGGCGAACGCCCAGGCGTTGCCCGTCCATCGTAAAAGGAAACAGCGCGGCGCGGGCGGTTTGACCCGCCTTGGGGCCATCGGTCAAACGCACATCGGCCAAACCGCCTGTGGCGTTCAGGTGCGGGTCGTCAAACAACTCTTCAGGCTTGACGATGGGCGCAAAGGGCAGGCCCGCTTTTTCAAAAATGACCGTCAGCTCGGCGGCTGTGAAGGCCTCCAGGCGGCTGCGCAACTCGGGCATCATCACATCGCGCTGCGAGACGCGGGCGTTGTTGTCGCTGTAACGCGGGTCGGCCTTGAGATCGGCAAAACCCAGCACATCACAGAAAACAGCCCACTGTGCGTCGCTCACGGCCGCCAGGAAAATTTGCTCGCCGTTTTTCACGGTGAACACGTCGTACACCCCCCAGGCCGAGATGCGGTTGGGCATGGGCTCGGCCGCTTTGCCGGTGATGGCGTACTGCAGCATGTGCTGGCCCACCAAAAAGACGTTGTTCTCGAACAGGGCCGACTGGATCTCTTGCCCGCGTCCGGTGATGCCGCGCTGGATGAGTGCGCCCAACACGCCAATCGCGCCGAACATGCCGCCCATGATGTCGTTCACGCTGGTGCCTGCGCGCAACGGGTCGCCAGGGCGGCCCGTCATGTAGGCCAAGCCGCCCATCATCTGCACCACCTCATCGAGCGCGGTGCGGTGGTCATACGGCCCAGGCAAAAAGCCCTTGAGGCTGGCGTAAATGATTTTGGGATTGGTGGCCGACAAGCTGGCGTAGTCCAGGCCGTACTTGGCCATGGAGCCGGGCTTGAAGTTCTCGGCCACGACGTCGGCCGTGGCACACAGCCGGCGCGCAACCTCAGCACCCTCGGGGCTTTGCAGGTTGAGTTGGATGCTTTTCTTGTTGCGGTTGAACATCGGGAAAAAGCCCGCACCCGAACCCAACAAATGCCGCGTACGGTCACCCTCGATGGGCTCGACCTTGATGACCTCGGCGCCCATGTCGGCCAGCACCATGCCGCAGGTGGGGCCCATGACCATGTGCGTGAACTCGACGACGCGCAAGCCTTCGAGCGGGAGTTTCTTGTCAGACGTCGTCATGGGAACTGCTCAACGGTAAAACGCTTCGACCTTGCCTTTGAGCTTGATCAGCAAGGGCTGGCCTTTGCGGTCCAACGTCTTGCCAGCAGGCACGCGCACCCAGCCTTCGCTGATGCAGTATTCCTCAACGTCGTTGCGGTCTTTGCCGTTGAATCGGATGCCGATGTCGTGCTCAAAAACGGCGCGAACATGGTGCGGGCTACGGGCGTCGATGGCGAGGCGGTCGGGCAGTGCTGGGCGGGAGGATGTGTCGGGGAATGGGGCTTCGGTCATGGGATGTTTGTGGACAAAAATGAAACAACGCCGATTCTCCCCGATTTGACAGGGCTGACGGTGGCAGAATCCCGGGTCCTTCGACGGTCAGCGCTTTGGCCTGCCACCTCCGGCTCAGCAAATCCCCTCACACATGACTTCTTCCCCCGCCGGCACACTCGGCATTGATTTCGGCACCTCCAACTCCGCCATGGCCTGGCTCGGCCCTCAGGGCAGCGCTCTCCTGATCCCGCTGGAGGGCGAGGCGCTGGCCATGCCCACGGCCGTGTTCTACAACGCCGAAGACCACAGCACCCACTTCGGGCGCGACGCCCTCAAGCACTATCTGGAAGGCACAGAAGGCCGCCTGATGCGTTCGCTCAAAAGTCTGCTGGGCAGCCCATTGCTGCTTGAAACGACGCAAATTGGCCATCAGCAAATCAGCTTCCAAGACATCATTGGCACCTTTTTGGCCCGCCTGCGCGAACGCGCCACGCAAAACCTAGGCACAGCGCCGCGCCGCGTGGTAATGGGCCGCCCGGTGCATTTTGTGGATGACGACCCCGCGCGGGATGCGCAAGCCGAAGCCTCGCTGCGCCAGGCGGTCGAAGCGGTGGGTTTTGACGAGGTGTCGTTCCAGCTGGAACCGATTGCCGCTGCGCTGGATTACGAACAGCGCTTGACGAAGGAGAGCACCGTCTTGGTGGTGGACTTGGGGGGTGGCACATCGGACTTCACCGTGGTGCGATTGGGACCTGACCGCATGCACAAGGCCAACCGCCAGCAAGATGTGTTGGCCACCACCGGCGTTCACATTGGGGGCACCGACTACGACCGCCAGCTGAACCTGGCGCAGGTCATGCCGCTGCTGGGCTTCAAACACATCGGCCCCGAACAGCGCGAAGTGCCCAGTCGCGTGTTTTTTGACCTGGCCACCTGGCACCTGATCCATTGGCAATACCAGCCCAAAGCCATCGCCCACGCCAAAACACTGCGTACCAACTACAGCGATCTGCGCTTGCATGAGCGCTTGATGCAGGTGCTGAGCGAGCGCCATGGCCACCACATCGCGCACGAGGTCGAGCAGGCCAAAATCCACTGCTCGGTGACCGGTGCCGACACGCGCATTGAGTTGTCAGTGATTGAGCGCGACTTAAACGCCCAACTGGGCGCGGTTGACATGCAAGCCCACTTGCATGACTTGCTGGCCCGCACCGTGGCCTGTGCGCGCGAATGTGTGCAGCGCGCGGGCCTGACCGATGCGTCGCTGGACGCGATTTACCTCACCGGCGGTTCATCGGCCTTAAGAACATTCCAACAGGCCTTGCAGGCCGAGTTCACGGGTGTTCCGCTGGTAGAAGGTGATTTGTTTGGCGGCGTGGCACTGGGTTTGGCCTACAGCCGCTGAGGGCGTTGAGCCAATAAAAAAGCCACTCAGGCAAAACCTGGGTGGCTTTCTGTAGAGCGTTGTGTCCTTGCTCTGGCCAGCAGCTCAGCGATATAAAACCGCTGAGCCCGCTTGGCCTTAAGCCTTCACCGCAGCCAGTGCCGCATTGAAGGTCGTGCTGGGGCGCATGATGGCGGCCAGCTTGGTTTGGTCAGGCATGTAGTAGCCGCCAATGTCCACCGGCTTGCCTTGCACCGCGTTGAGCTCGTCCACAATTTTCTTTTCGCTGTCGGTCAATTGCTTGGCCAAAGGCGCGAACTGGGCAGCCAGTGCGGCGTCCTCGGTTTGTGCTGCCAACTCTTGGGCCCAGTACATGGCCAGATAGAACTGACTGCCACGGTTGTCCAACTGACCTGTCTTGGGCGACGGGTTCTTGTTGTTATCGAGCAGTTTGCCGGTCGCGGCATCCAGGGTCTTGGCCAACACACCGGCTTTCTTGTTGCCAGTCTTGAGGCCCAGGTCTTCGAAAGAAACGGCCAAAGCCAAAAACTCGCCCAAGGAATCCCAGCGCAGGTGGTTTTCTTCCACCAGTTGCTGCACGTGCTTGGGGGCCGAGCCGCCCGCACCGGTCTCATACATGCCGCCACCTGCCATCAAGGGCACGATGGAGAGCATCTTGGCCGAGGTGCCCAACTCCATGATCGGGAACAGATCCGTCAGGTAGTCGCGCAAGATGTTGCCAGTGGCGCTGATGGTGTCAAAGCCACGGACCACGCGCTCCAAGGTGTAACGCATGGCACGCACTTGGCTCATGATCTGGATTTCCAGACCCGCCGTGTTGTGCTCGTGCAGGTACATCTTCACTTTGGTGATCAACTGGGCTTCGTGTGGGCGGTACTGGTCGAGCCAGAAGACCACGGGCATGCCGGAATTGCGGGCACGGTTCACGGCCAGCTTGACCCAGTCACGGATCGCTGCGTCCTTGACCTGACACATGCGCCAGATGTCGCCTTCTTCCACATCTTGGGACAGGAGCACCTCGCCGGTGTTGAGGTCGGTGATGTTGGCCACGCCGTCTTCGGTAATTTCAAAGGTCTTGTCGTGTGAGCCGTATTCTTCGGCTTGTTGGGCCATCAAGCCGACGTTGGGCACGGTGCCCATGGTCTTGGGGTCGAACGCACCGTGCCATTTGCAGAAGTTGATCATCTCCATGTAAATGCGGGCAAAAGTCGACTCGGGCATCACGGCCTTGACGTCTTTCAAACGTCCATCGGCGCCCCACATCTTGCCGCCGTTGCGGATCATGGCGGGCATGGAGGCGTCCACGATCACGTCGTTGGGCGAATGGAAGTTGGTGATGCCTTTGGCCGAGTCGACCATGGCCAACTCGGGGCGGCCTTCGTGGCAGGCGTGCAGGTCGCGCTTGATCTCGTCTTGCTTGGACTGAGGCAGTGTGGCGATCTTGTTGTACAGATCGGCCATGCCGTTGTTCACGTTGACACCCAACTCCTTGAACAAAGCTCCGTGTTTGGCAAACGCTTCTTTGTAGAAGATTTTGACGCAGTGGCCGAACACGATGGGGTGCGAGACCTTCATCATGGTGGCCTTGACGTGCAGCGAGAACATCACGCCGGTGTTGTGCGCGTCTTCAATTTCTTTTTCATAGAACTCGAGCAGCGCTTTTTTGCTCATGAACATGCTGTCAATGACTTCACGGTCGAGCAAAGCCACTTTGGGCTTGAGGATGATGGTTTTGCCGCTCTTGGTGATCAACTCCATCTTCACTTCGCGAGGGCGGTCCAAGGTCATGGACTTTTCACCGTGGTAGAAGTCGCCAGCGTGCATGTGCGAAACATGCGAGCGCGAAGCCTGGCTCCAGTCGGCCATGCTGTGCGGGTTCTTGCGTGCGAATTCTTTCACGGCGCGGGGTGCGCGGCGGTCCGAGTTGCCTTCGCGCAGAACAGGGTTAACGGCCGAGCCCGTGCACTTGTTGTAGCGGGCCTTCAAGGCCTTTTCTTCGTCGGTCTTGGGGTTTTCTGGGTAGTCAGGCAAGGCGTAGCCTTTGCCTTGAAGCTCTTTGATCGCAGCGGTCAATTGGCCCACGGAGGCGCTGATGTTGGGCAGCTTGATGATGTTGGCTTCAGGCTTGAGGGTCAGCTTGCCCAGCTCGGCCAAGTTGTTGGTCACGCGCTGCTCAGGTGGCAGCAAATCCGAAAACTCACCCAAAATCCGGGCCGCCACAGAGATATCGCTCTCTGCCACTTCGATGCCAGCAGGCGCGGCAAAGGTGCGGATGATCGGCAAGAACGAAGCGGTTGCCAGCAAAGGGGCTTCGTCCGTGAGGGTGTAAATGATCTTGGATTTGTCTGCAGCCATGGGTACTCTCGTTGTCAGGATGTAGGTATAACGTCGTTCGGCGGTGTGTCGAACCGTGCCAAAAACCACCCTTTTAAGGCGGTTTAGCCCGAGACTTTATCTCAAAAGACCCGCCGATTTTCTTACTGGACCCCGCCCGCACCTGTTGGCGTCTGTGCACCCTGCCAAGCCCAACACCCGGGCGATTAAACTGATACCCCTCGACAGATGCGCCAAGCCCTTGGATTTGGTGCCCGATTGACCCGGTGGGTGCCTTGAATGCACCCGCCCAAACCTAGGAAAACCGCCATGGGCGCGCAATGGAAAGCAAAAGGCAAGGCACAGGCAGCAGACGCACGAGGCAAGCTGTTTGGCCGCCTGGCCAAAGACATCATGATCGCGGCCCGCAACGGTGCCGACCCCGCGGCCAATTCGCGCCTGCGTCTGGTGGTGGAGCAAGCCCGCAAAGTGTCCATGCCCAAAGAAACGCTGGAGCGCGCCATCAAAAAAGGCGCGGGCTTGCTGGGCGATGCCGTGAGCTTTGACCGCGTGATTTACGAAGGTTTTGCGCCGCACCAAGTGCCGGTGATGATCGAGGTGCTGACCGACAACGTGAATCGCACGGCGTCTGAAATGCGCGTGCTGTTCCGCAAGGGCCAGCAAGGCACGTCGGGCTCGGTGTCGTGGGACTTTGACCATGTGGGCATGATCGAAGCCGAACCTGCCCAAGCTGGGGCGGATGCCGAACTGGCCGCCATCGAAGCCGGTGCACAAGACTTTGAGCCCGCCGACGAAGACGGCGTGACGGTGTTCATCACCGAAGCGACCGACCTGGACCTGGTCAGCCGTGCCCTGCCCGAACACGGCTTCACCGTGGTGTCGGCCAAGCTGGGCTACAAACCCAAAAACCCGGTCGACCCGGCCAACCTGAGCGTCGAACAACTCGAAGAAGTCGAAGCCTTTTTGGGCGCCATCGACAACAACGACGACGTGCAAAACGTGTTTGTGGGTCTGGCGGGCTGAGCTTCCGCCAAGGCAAGGGACGGGCTTGCAGTCATGTGATGCCGTTACCTAGGGGACTCTCCCGGGTTGCGGCTCAGGGTTTAAACCGCTTACTCTTCGGGAATGTCTGCCTTTGGACAGACGCTGACCTTGTGAGGAGTTTTGCATGTTTTCAACACTGAGTTTTCGCCGCCTGGGCTTGTCCGCAACGGCCTTGTTGGCTGTGGCTGCCAGCAGCGCCGCCCTGGCACAAGCCTGGCCACAGCGCCCGATCAAGGTTGTGATTCCCTTCCCACCCGGTGGCCCCAGTGACCTGGTCATGCGCACAGCGGCCGAAAAGATTCTGGCCAACCTCAAGCAACCCATCGTGATCGAGAACCAGCCCGGCGCGGGTGGCAACATCGGCGCAGCCAGCGTGGCGCGGGCCACACCCGATGGCTACACCTTTTTGTTTGCCACCGACACGCTGCTTACCGTCAACCCGCATGTGTACAAAACCATGCCCTTCAAGCTCGACGACTTGAAGCCCATCAGCGTGTTGTCGTCGTTCAGCCAAACCCTGGTGTGCAACCCCTCACTGGGCGTGAAAACGGTGTCCGAGCTGATCGCCAAATCCAAAACCACTTCTTTGAGCTATGCCTCGGGTGGCGCGGGTGTGCCGGGGCATTTGTCGACCGAGTTGCTGCTGAGCATGACCGGCATGCAGATGACGCACATTCCCTACAAAGGCCCAGCCCCCGCCATGCAAGACGTGCTGGCCAACCAGGTGCCGTGTGGCCTGTTGGCCGGGCCTACGGTGCTGCCGCATGTGCGTTCGGGCAAGTTGACAGCGCTGGCGGTGTCGGGCCAGGCGCGCTCGCCCTCTTTGCCCGAAGTGCCCACCATCGACGAAGCTGGGGTGAAAGGCTACGAGGCCGATTTCAGCCTGATCTTGATCGCCCCCAAACAAGTGCCCGATGACATCGTAGCCAAATTCCGCCAAGCGGTGGTCGACGCGCTGCGCACACCAGAGGCCACCGAGCGGCTCAAGGCATCCGACCAGATCGTGATCGGTAGCACGCCCGAGCAGGCCGCCGTCAAAGTGGCCAAAGACTTTGCCAAGTGGGGCGCCGTGTCGCGCAAGATTGGTCTGAGTCTGGACTGACACCAGAGCAGCCCCAAATGACAAGCCCGACCAGCGAACTGGTCGGGCCGATGGGTCGTCACGAGAGGATCGCCCCAAGGTTTGCCCAAAAGAAGCTTCATCGTTCTGATGGGCGGGGTGCATGTATGCACCCCAGAGGATGCTTCGATCGGTTTCCCGATGTCAGCGATGCCACTTTAAGCCCGCCGGGCGATGGTGGTCAAGGCACTGTTACATGTTTTGCAAAGGCTCAGCGGCGGCTTCGGCGCTGCCGCACTGATTGCGCCAACGCATCCAGCACAGGCACTGTCTGATCAAAGCTGATGCACGCGTCGGTGATGGACACGCCGTAGGCGAGGGGCTGGCCTTCCTTCAGGTCTTGGCGGCCCTCGCTCAGGTGGCTTTCGATCATCAGACCCATGATGCGGCGGTCACCGCCCGCCACTTGCGCGGCCACATCGTGCGCCACCTCGATTTGTTTGGCGTGCTGCTTGCTGCTGTTGGCGTGCGACACGTCCACCATGACTTGCGGTGCGATGCCTGAAGCTTCGAGCGCCTTGCAGGCGGCATCGACATCGGCGGCGCCATAGTTGGGCGCTTTGCCGCCGCGCAAGATGATGTGCACATCCTGGTTGCCGCGTGTCTCGAAAATCGCCGCCTGCCCCATCTTGGTCATGCCCATGAAGGCGTGCGGCGCTTTGGCCGCCACCACAGCGTCTGCGGCCACTTTCACGCCACCATCGGTGCCGTTTTTGAAGCCCACCGGGCACGACAAACCGCTGGCCAACTGGCGGTGGCTTTGGCTTTCGGTGGTGCGCGCACCGATCGCGCCCCAGGTGACCAGATCGCTGATGTACTGCGGGCTGAGCAAGTCCAAAAACTCCGTCGCCACAGGCAAGCCCAAGTCAATGATCTCCAGCAACAACTTGCGCGCCATCTCCAGCCCCTGGTTCATGGCGAAGCTACCGTCCAGGTGCGGGTCGTTGATGTAGCCCTTCCAGCCCACCGTGGTGCGGGGCTTTTCAAAATAGACACGCATCACGATGTGCAAATCCTGCGCGTGCTTGTCGGCCTCGGCCTTGAGCCGCTTGGCATATGCGATGGCCTGCTCGTGGTCATGGATCGAGCACGGACCGACCACGATCACCAAGCGATCGTCCTGGCCTTGCAACACATTTGAGATGTCTTGCCGCGAGCGCTCCACCAGCGCCAGGTGGGCGGGTGATGCAGGCAGTCGTTCTTCGAGCAATGCCGGGGTCATGAGTGGGCGCACCGACGCAATGCGGGTGTCGTCGATGCGGGTTTTGTCTTGGGTGGAAAGCATGTGTCGAGTTACTTGATAATTCAGACCAAGTTTAAAGGGAACCCCCATGACGCTGCCCCCACCCCAGCTCGAGCACGTTTGCGATTTGGCCGTGACCATTGCGGCGCCCGTTGAAGTAGGCCACACCCCCGCAGGCCTGCGGCGCATGATCCCCATCACAGGGGGTACCGTGACGGGCCCCCGGCTGAATGGCAAAGTGCTGGCGGGTGGCGCCGACTTTCAATTGATTTTGGACGGCGGTACGCAGGCACATCTGGATGCACGCTATGTGATCGAGCTTGACGACGGCAGCCGGGTGTTTGTGCAAAACACCGCCTTGCGCGTGGCTTCGCTGGAAAACTCGCAACGCATCATGAACGGACAGCCGGTTAACCCCGAAGAAATCTACTTCCGCTGCCAGCCCAAGATGGAGGCCACAACGCACGCATGGGCCTGGCTGAGCGAGAGCCAGTTCATCGGCACAGGACGACGTGCGCCAGATGGGGTGTATTTGAGTTTTTACCGGGTGCTTTGAACGGGCCTGAATGGCCTGCAACATGGCGCTTGAGGCGCATTCACATGAATCGCGCAGGGGCGTAAGGTGCAGGGTCGATCCAAGTGTGCCGACCCTCGATCATCTCGGCAAGCAATCGGCCCGCCACAGGCCCCAAAGTAAAGCCTTGGTGCGCGTGACCGAAGTTGAACCACAAACCTTGATGCCGCGGCGCAGGGCCCATCACGGGCAGCATATCGGCGGTGCAAGGGCGTGCACCCAGCCAAGGCGGCTCAGGCAAGGCCTGGCCCAAGTCCACCAACTGGCGCGCCATGGCTTCGGCCTTGACTAATTGCACGGGGGTCGGCGGGGCATCGATGGGCGCGAACTCAGCCCCGGTGGTCAGGCGCAAGCCCCGCTGCATAGGGGCCAACACATAACCACGCTCGGCATCGAGCAGCGGCTGCCGCACCTGAGCCGGCGAGTGATAGTGCTGGTGGTAACCCCGCTTGATGAACAGCGGGAAACGGTAGCCCAGGGTGCAGATCCATCCATCGGCCCAGGGGCCCAGCGCCAGCACGGCCTGCTTGGCGTCCACACGGCCTTCGGAGGTCTGCACTGACCAGCCAAGCCCTTGCGCTTGCAGACTGGCGGCATCGCCAACCAAAAGGCGTCCACCACGGGCCACCAACAAATCGGCATAGCGCTGCACCAAGGCGCCCGGATCATTGACCGCCCACGGGTCCAGCCAGCGCAGCGCGCCTGCCAGCGGCGCGCGCAAAGCAGGTTCGGCCTGCGCCAGTTGGGCGGCATTTTCAGCTTGGTAACGCACCCCAAAACGGTCGTGCAGAACCGATGCGCTCTGCACGGCCGCCTGCAACGCCTTGGGCGTATGGAACACGAATCGGAATCCTTCTTGGCGGACCAAGTCCTGCGCGCCGGCAGCGGCCATGAGCCAACCATGCTCATGGGTGGCGTGCGCAATCAGGCGACTGAAAGCCTCGGTGGCGCGAGCGTGTGACTGCGGGTGCGAGTTTTTAAAATACCGCAGCAACGATCCGGCCATTTGCCAAAGGCCACGCGCATGCCAATTGACCTCGGCGCCCCGGCCCAAGATAGCGTTGAGCAAAAAGCCCGGTTCACGGGGAAAGGCATAAGGCTCCACCGCTTCGCGCTGGATCAGGCCGGCATTGCCAAACGAAGTTTCTTGTCCGGGAGCGCGCCGGTCCACCAAAGTGACCTCGAAGCCGCGTTGCTGCAAATGCAAAGCAGTGCAGGTGCCGACCATGCCGGCGCCCAAAACGAGGATGGAAGAAGCCATGTGCGCAGTATAGAGACGCCTCAGGGACTGACAAGCGTGGGTTGGGGCGACGTCTTCGCACTGTTTAAACTGCGGCCATGAGCACCACCACTGAAACCCTGCAGCAATCGCTGTCCGATTTGTTTGCCCCTTGGGTACAGGCACTGAACCTGAAGGTCGAGCGCTTTGACGCCGACAGCGTGACCCTGCGCTTGCCGCAAAGCGAGCAGCTGTCGCGGGTGGGCGGCTTGCTGTGCGGCCAGGCCATGATGGCAGCGGCCGACACGGCCATGGTGCTGGCGCTGATCAGCCACTTTGGGCAGTTCCGGCCCTGCAGCACCGTGCAGCTGTCCAGCAGCTTCATGAAACCCCTGTCGGGCCAGGACGCGCTGGTCACGGCCCGGGTGCTGCGCGCTGGCAAGGCCATGGCCTTTGGTGAAATCGACCTGAGCGGGGCCGACGACGGCAAGAGCGTTTTCCGGGCCAGCACCACCTATGCCCTGATGTGAGCCGGGTTGTCAGCGACCCGCCAGCCCGGCTTGGCTACAATACCGCCATTCTTGTTCCGAGGCCCACCATGTCCCATCACAACGACGCACACACTTCTGACGATCCCGTTGAAAACGTGGTCAAGCACATTCCCGTGATCATTCCGGCTGCAGGTGCCGTGCTGATTTTCCTGCTGGCCTTCATCGCCGTGTTCATGGCCTGAGGATTCGCCGCACCCGGTGCGCCGCCTTGGCAGCACCCCCCCAACCCGCAACAGCCCGTGCTTTGCGGGTTTTATTTTGTGCGAACCGGCATGATGTGCAGGGCCTCTGGCGCGATCTGCAGCTGAACCCAACTGCCAGAGGCGACCTGCAAACGCTGCAGCAGGCGACTGGTCAGGTTCAAGGTGATGGTTTGACTGGGCAAGGCTTCGGGCCTGAGCGTGCACAAACTGATCTCGCCCAGCGACAAAACCTCCATCAACTCGCAACGCAAACGGGTGTGGCTTGGCGGCGTAAGGCTAGGCGCCTCGCCATCGGCCATCACATCCACCTGTTCTCCGTTCAGCACCCAAGTCACAGGGGTGCCGTCGTCGATCTTGTTCTTGTCGAACACCGCCAAGTCCAGACCGGTGCCTGATGCCGCCGCATCGGTCCAGCGCAAGCGCCCCCAGTCCGCGTGGTCTTTGTAAAAGCGCCCCTCAAAGTGGTTTTGAATGCCCACGAGTTCGGCCACCCGGGCATTGCGCGGGCTGGCAAACACGCGGGCAGGCTCGCCGGTTTGCAGGCTCTGGCCAGCGTCCACAATCACCACCCGGTCGGCGAGGCGGCGGGCTTCTGCCAGGTCGTGTGTGACCAGCACCATGGGCACCGACACCTTTTGGCGCAAAGCAGCCAACTCACGGTACAGCGTCTGGCGCGTGGGCGCATCCACCGCAGAAAACGGCTCGTCGAGCAACAACACACCGGGCAAAACTTGGGGTGTTGGCGTGGGGTCCGCTGTGGGCCTGGGCATGACGCGCACCAGCGCCCGCGCCAGCGCCACACGCTGCTGTTGACCGCCCGAGAGTTGTGATGGCCTGCGCTCACTCAACTCGGCCAAGCCCAAGCGAGCCAGCAAAGTCTGCACATCGGCGCTCGACCAACCCGGCCCAGCGGCCAACGACACATTGGCCTGCGCCGTCATGTGTGGGAACAAAGCGTAGTGTTGGAACACCAGGCCCGCCCGGCGCTGCTGCGGGCTGAGCTGCACGCCCGCTGCCGTGTCCAGCCAAGCCTGGCCCGCGACCCGAATGTGGCCTTGCACATCGGTGGGCGTCCACAGCCCGGCAATCGCACGCAGCATGCTGGTTTTGCCACTGCCCGACGGCCCGACCAAGGCCACCAACTCGCCCGCGCCGCAATCAAATTCGGCCTCCAGCCGAATCGGGCTGGCCGAGCGCAGTTGAACTTGCAAGCCGTGCATCAGCGCTCCTGCAGGGCGCGGCCGCGCTGGCCCACCCGGTCAAAGGCCAAGACCAGCGTGAGCGCCAGCAAAGACACGCCCACCAGTGCCAGCGCCATCACATGCGCCGACTGCAAATCCATGCCCTGCACTTTGTCGTACAGCGAGACCGACAGGGTGCGCGTTTCGCCTTCGATGTTGCCGCCCACCATGAGCACCACGCCGAATTCGCCCAGCGTATGCGCCACAGTGAGCGCCATGCCCGCCAGCAAACCGGGCCAAGCCAGCGGCAACTCGATGCGCCAAAACGTCTGCCAAGTGGACAGGCCCGAGACCCAAGCCGCCTCGCGCAGGCTGTGCGGCACCGCCGCAAACGCCCGCTGAATCGGTTGCACCATGAAAGGCAAGTTGACCAGCACGCTCACGAGCAACAGGCCTTCGAGGGTGAACACGAGACGAATGCCCGAAGCAGCAAGCCATGCACCCAAAGTGCTGCCCTGCCCAAAGGCCACCAAAAAGTAAAACCCGATCACGGTGGGGGGCAGCAAAAGGGGCAGCAGCAGCAAAGCTTCGACCACTGGCCGCCCGGCCCAGGCGGTCACAGCCAGCCAGCGGGCCAACGCCAAGCCCACCGGCAGCAAGGCCAAGGTGGTGAGAGCAGCCAGGGTCAGTGAAACGTGAAGGGCAGACCAATCCATGGGGTGGGGTTCGAAGGCGGAGCTGAAATATGGGGTGGTGGGCTGGATTATTGCGGCAAGGCGTAGCCGTGCCGCACAAACACCGCCTGGGCTGGCGGGCTGAGCAAAAACCGGTGCCACTCTGCTGCTGCCGCATCCGCACCCTTGAGCAGCACCATGCGCTGGTGCAGCGGGGCGTGCAAGTCAGCGGGCAAGGGCAAAACCTGCAAGCTGGGGGCGATCTCGGGGGCTTGGGCCAACGCCAATGCGGTGATGCCCGCCTGCGCCGCGCCCGTGGCCACGAACTGGGTGGCTTGCCCAATGTTGTCGCCCCATACCTTTTGATGAGCAGGCAAAGGCCCGACGCCTGCACGCTGCAAAGCCTCTACGGCCGCCACACCATACGGGGCCAGCGCCGGATTGGCGATGGCGAATTTGTCGCCGGGCTTCATCGCACGCACCACTGCCGCCAAACCTTGGGCCAGCGGCAGTGCTGAATTTTTAGGCACAACCAGCGCCAGCCGGCCCGTGGCGTAGCGTTGCCCAGCGTCCACCGTGCGTCCGGCTTTGGCCAGTTCGGCCACCCAAAGCTCGTCGGCCGAGATGAATTGCGCCACCGGCAAGCCTTGCAAGATCTGCCGCGCCAGGTTGCCCGATGCGCCTAAATTCACATCCACCTGAACGCCTGTTTGTTGCCTGTATTGGTCTGCCAAGTCAGCTAGCACAAACTTCAAATTGCTGGCGGCAGCAATTTTGACTCGCAATGGCGCTTGTGCATGGGTCTTACAAGCGGCCATCAAAGGTGCCGCCCATACCGCCATCATCCACTGACGCCGGCGTGCACTGAATGCACCGTCCGCCAGGATGCGCATAACGTCATGCATTTTTTGCATAGATTTAAACGGGTTTTCAAGCAAGCTGACAGGCACAAAACAAGCAGTCTCCCTAAAATCGAGACCCGCCAGTTACCGCGTGGTTACAGCCGTTCTTTTTTACGGCAACAACCCTCAGTATCTCAGCCCTTCAGCCGTTTTTTCAAAGTCCCTGTGCAGGGATTTTGAAAAAACGATTTTTAAACTTGGAGCTAGTCATGAACTCACCCGTGATGCAGGGCCTGAACCTGAACACCCCTGCGTATGTCAAAAACGCCAAGCTGATTGCTTGGGTCGCCGAAATGGCCGCCCTGTGCAAGCCTGCCAACATTTACTGGTGTGACGGTTCGCAAGAAGAATACGACCGCCTGTGCGCCGAACTGGTCGCAGCCGGCACCTTCAAAAAGCTCAACCCCGCCAAGCGCGCCAACTCGTTCCTGGCTTGCTCCGACCCTTCGGACGTGGCCCGCGTGGAAGACCGCACCTACATCTGCTCGGCCCAAAAAGAAGACGCCGGCCCGACCAACAACTGGATGGAGCCCGCGCAAATGCGCGCCACGCTCAACCCCTTGTTTGACGGCTGCATGGCTGGCCGCACCCTGTTCGTGGTGCCTTTCTCCATGGGCCCCTTGGGCTCACACATCAGCCACATCGGCATCGAGCTGACCGACAGCGCCTACGTGGCCGTCAACCAGAAAATCATGACCCGCATGGGCAAGGCCGTGTTCGACGTGCTGGGCACCGATGGCGAGTTTGTGCCTTGCATGCACACCGTGGGCGCACCTTTGGCTGCTGGCCAAAAAGACACCACCCCCTGGCCTTGCAACCCCAGCACCAAATACATCGTGCACTTCCCTGAGACACGCGAGATCTGGTCTTACGGTTCGGGCTACGGCGGCAACGCGCTGCTGGGCAAGAAGTGCTTTGCGCTGCGCATCGCCTCCAACATGGGCCGCGAGCAAGGCTGGCTGGCCGAGCACATGCTCATCTTGGGCGTGACCAACCCCCAAGGCAAGAAATACCACGTCGCAGCGGCTTTCCCCAGCGCCTGCGGCAAGACCAACTTCTCGATGCTGGTTCCCCCAAAAGCCTTCGAGGGCTGGAGCGTGACCACCATCGGTGACGACATCGCCTGGGTCAAGCCCCACACAGACGGCAAGATGTATGCCATCAACCCCGAAGCCGGTTACTTTGGCGTCGCCCCCGGCACCAACATGAAGACCAACCCCAACTGCATGCTGAGCCTGAACAAGGACGTGATCTTCACCAACGTGGCCCTCACGGACGATGGCGACGTCTGGTGGGAAGGCATGGAAAAAGACACCGGCAAGCTGCCCGACCATTTGATCGACTGGCAAGGCAAGGACTGGACACCCCAGATCGCCAAAGAGACCGGCGCCAAAGCCGCTCACCCCAACGCCCGCTTTACGGTGGCCGCGACCAACAACCCTGCACTCGACCCCGCATGGGACGACGCTGCGGGCGTGCCGATCGACGCGTTCATGTTCGGTGGCCGCCGCTCGACCACCGTGCCGCTCGTCACCGAAGCGCGCAGCTGGACCGAAGGCGTTTACATGGCTGCGACCATGGGCTCGGAGACGACTGCCGCCGCCTTTGGCGCACAAGGCGTGGTGCGCCGCGACCCCTTCGCCATGCTGCCTTTCTGTGGCTACAACATGAGCGACTATTTCCAGCACTGGCTCAACACCGGTGCCAAAGCTGAGGCCGCTGGCCACAAGCTGCCCGCCATGTACTGCGTGAACTGGTTCCGCAAAGGCGAAGACGGCTCGTTCGTGTGGCCCGGCTACGGCGACAACATGCGCGTGCTCAAGTGGATGATTGACCGCTTGGAGGGCAAAGCCACCGGCGAACAAACCATGTTCGGCGTCTCTCCCACTTATGCAGAAATCAACTGGAGTGGCATTGACTTCAGCGCTGAACAGTTCAAGTCGGTCACCAGCATCGACAAGGCTGCCTGGCAAGCCGAGTTCAAGCTGCACGACGAGCACTTTGCGCAACTGAGCTACCACCTGCCCCAAGCGCTGCTGGATACCAAAGCTGCGCTGCAAGCCCGCTTGGCCGCTTAATCAGGTGCTGCGCCCATCCGGCGCTGATAACTCCAACCGCCCCGGTCACAAACCGGGGCGGTTTTTTTATGCCCAAATCAAGACTGGCTCATTGCTTGAAATAGAACTCGCCAATGGCTTGGTCGTAAAGGGACGGTGTTTGTTCGTGTCCCACCGAGCGGGCCAAACGGACCACTTCGTTGCGAACGTTGCGCAGAACTCGGTCGACAGAAACACCGGGCTTGGTCATTTCTTTCACAAAAATTCGAGTGAACAAGCCATTCTTTTCTTTGTCGTTGTCCCCCAAACGGTCAAGCGCTTGTTGACCAGCGCCTGCCGAGAACATGATCATTTGTCCCGTAGCTGCCGTTGTGGGCGCAAGACCACGGCCGCCGATGGCTCGGCCTTTGCTTTTAAACGGGTTGTCACGGCAAGCATCTATCACTGCCAAAGCGAACTTGGTCTTCTTCTCTTCCAGATCGTCCAGCACCTTTTGCAACAAGATGGCATCGTCTTTGACTTGATCTTCCTGGTCGCCCTGCACGTCGATGGGCAGCAAATAGTTGGCATTGCCCAACTGCACACCATGGCCTGCGTAGAAGAACAGCACTTCGTCGCCACCCGTCAGGTTTTGTCGGAAGTCGCGAACTGCCTGCTTGAACTTTTTCTCATCCAAGTTCAAGTGCTTGAACACCTTGTAGCCCACAGCCTCTAAAGACTTGGCCATGGCGTCTGCATCGGCACCTGCGTTGTTCAGCTTGGGCACATGCGTGTAGAGGTCGTTGCCAATGACCAAGGCCTTGCGGTTGGCATAGGTCACAGGCTCACGAGATTTGGCTGGTGGCTCAGGCGTTGCGGCCGCCACCTCCTTGGCTTTTGCTGCGGCGGCGGCTGCTGCGTTTTCTTGCTGGAGCTTTGCCAGCATCTGCGTCATGGCTTCCAGCTGCTGCGCCATCTTGCGCTTTTCCTCATCCATGGCGCGGCGTTCTTGTTCCAGCTTGAGCTGGGCAGAATTGTCGGCAACAGCCACTGGCGCTGGTGCAGCAACCGGCGTAGGCTCAACTCTGGCCGCAGGCGCCGGTGTGGGCACCACAGGCGTAGCCTTTGCAGGCTCTGGCCTAGTGGTAGCGGCGACCACCACAGGGGGGTGCGTCGCAACCGTAGGGGCTGTTGAGGGAATTGCGGCAGGCATCGCGGCAGAGGCGGCCTGAGCAACCGCAATCGAACCAGTTGAGTTGATCGGGTAAGCCAGCGCCATGATAGGTTGCGGCTTTTTGTTGAAGTAGCTTTGCTGGAGGGATTCGATGTAAATAGACGTCCAACCAGACAAGATCTGGTGTTCGGGCAACATCTGTCCAGCCAGGAAGTCCGATTTGAATTTCCCAACGCCCATACCCTTGGGCGGCAAGACAAACGCATCTATTCGAACCCTTTTCCCATTGAATTGCTGAATCCCCAGCTCCAATTGAAAGATGCCGCCCCTTTTGACTCCTTCTTTGTCGACCATCCCCTGCACCACATCGCCCCACCATTTTTGGTCTTCCGGTTTGGTGGCCCAACTGAGCATTTTCCAACCTTCAAAATTACTCAATGACCACATACGAGAGCATTTGTTCAAGACCTGATTGGCTTGGATGCCATGCTCGTTGACCATGAACTGGTGAGGATTTTTAGACAAGCAGCCGGTGTTGCCCCAACGACCCGAGGTGGTGGTGTGCCGAACCACCAAAAACGGGACTTTGGCATCGAGGCTTTGGTTTTTGAGGGTGAAGGTTTCCCATTCTTCCCCTGGATAAGTCAGTCGGCCAACGTGCGTTGCCTCCCAAACCCCTTCAGGCAAAGCCACACTGGCACCCGAGCCCATAGGCAAGAAGTCCTTGTACACGGAGCCCTTGACAGGCTGGGCCACAGCAGGAAGAGCCAAACAAGCCATCAGCCCAAGGAACACCCCGAGCCAACGCAGCATGGATTTGAACGTCAAATTGAAGTGGGTGAAAACAGCTTGCTTGACGCAGCGAATGGTCGACATGTTTTTTCCTGAAATCTCTTGGCCTTCATGGCTGGGCAGACTCGGCTCACCGTGTCTGCCCAACAACCGTACCAATTGTTACACTGATGAACCGGTATACACCACTCCATTGCGGGAAACACCCAACATGCGCTCCATTTTCTCGACCTCTGTCATGGCCCTGATGCTGACGCTTTTGTCCTGGGGCGCTGTGGCTCAAACGCCATTGATCACGGAAGCTGAGTCGCAGACCCCCAATCTGCAAGTGCCCGCCACACGTGCCATCACGCGAGGCCCAGGGATCAGCTTGTTGTCGCCAACAGAAGTGGCCAGTAAATCTTTCGCATTCAAAATGAATTTTGAACCCAGAGGCGGCGCCAAAATCGACCCCTCATCCATCAAATTTGAATACTTAAAGCAACCCGTTGTCGATCTGACGGCCCGCTTCAAAACTGGTTTGAACGGCAACCATCTTGAGTTGCCCCAGGCGAGCGTGCCGGCTGGGACGCACCCGATCCGGATTTCCGTGCGCGACAGCGAAGGCCGCGAAGGCAAGACCATCATCTACTTGAACGCCAAGTGAGCCACACCACCTTCAACTGCCCTTACTGCTGGAGCGATGTCCCTGTGCAGGCATCGGTGTGCAGCCACTGCACACGGGATTTGGTGCTGTTCAAACCTCTGGCGCTCCAGCTGCAATCGCTGGCCGATGAGGTGACACAACTGAAAGCAACGGCACAACAGCAGGCACAAACGCTCTCTGAACTGCAATCACGAGACATTCAGGCGGTAGCCCTGAACTATGCCAAGACACAGGACACATCACCGGAAACACCGATTGACGCCACCGCCGACACGCCGCGTCGATCTTGGCTCAATTGGGTGGTCATGGTGGTACTGACCATCGCCGTGATGGGACTTTGTCACTGGATCTTGTTGTTTGTCTACGACGCACCGCCTTTGTTTTTGCGTCTCATAACCATCACACTGCCCGCATTGACTGGCTATGGGTGTGCGCGTCGCAGTGGTTTCGGCGGATTCATGCAATTCCTGGCCGCTTTGATGGTGGGTGGTTTGTCTGTCGGATTGATGCTCGCCATCACGGCCCATATTGATGGCGTGCCCCTTTGGCCAGAAAACGTCCGAGACTGGCGCGAAACCCTGGAATACGCAGCCGCCATCGGGCTGTCATTCTTAACGGGCTATTTGACACACCACCTGATGGCTCGGTGGGCGCGCCAACAGCGCAACAAGATCAGCTTGCGGGTTTTGCTGGCGCGCGATGCATCCGGCCAATTCAAAATCACGGAAATCTCCAACCAGGTGCAAAGTCTGATCACCGCCACGGCGCCTTTGGTCTCTGCAGGGGTGGCACTCTATTCCGGACTCAAGGCCTTCACGGGCGCATGAGCTGATCACATTTGACTGCGCTTGATCTCATGAAGAAAAACACCTCACTCTTGCTGGCCTTGGCCTTGTTCACGGCATGGCCCGCACAATCTCAGACACAGACGCCGGCTTTGCGTTCTGCGCTGGTCATTGGCCTGAGTCAATACAGTCCAAGCACCGGCGCGGCCACGCTGGAAGGAGTGCCACACGACGTGGAAAGCGCCAAACGCATGGCCATGGCCATGGGCATTCCCGTCAATCAGATCCGTTTGGTGCAAAACCAAAACGCCACCAAAGAAAACATCCTCAAGGAAATTCGGCAATTGGGTGAACGCACACGCGATGGGGGGCGCACGTTCATCTACTTCTCTGGACACGGCACCCGGTATTGGGACCCGACGGTCAACGGATGCGTCGAGGGCCTGCTGACCCACGATGGTCAAGCCATCACCAACGCCGAATTGGCTCAGGCCACACAAAAAATCACATCGGGTGCAGACAAAGTCATCACCATGATCGATGCCTGTCACTCAGGTGGTGTGACCTCCAGCAAAGCCGCCACGCGGTCGATCGGCGGCATTGAATTCAAACCCAAATTCACGTTCAAAGCCAGCAGCGCGGCCGATGCCTGCAGCCAACCCTCGAATCTGAAAACCCGAAGCCTGCTGGGGGAGACCACACGCTTGGGTGCCTTGCAGGAAAACGTGGTTCAGATCACGTCTTCACGGCCGGATGAGGTCAGCTTTGACGAGCCGGGCAAAGGTGGCCTGGCGACCCAAGGTGTGCGGGACTGTCTGCTCGGCAAAGCTGTTGACAAGGACGGCTCGGGTGCCGTCTCCCTCGCAGAAATCCAGCAATGCGCTCAAGCCTTCATTGACTTGCGGCTCAAAGGTATGAAAGACCTGACGCCACACCATGTGTCGGTTTCGGGCAATCGGAACCTGATTCCTGTGGCTTTGCAGCGCCCCGCCCCAGCGCAGGTTGCCGCACCAGCACTTGCACCAACGCCTGCACCAGCAACTCAGCCCGCACCGCCTGTTGCAGCAACACCAACGCCCACAGCCGCAGTGCCTGCGCCCACTGCGCCACAGCCCGTGACCACGGCGATGGTGGCCAACACTGCACCGACTGCAACTTCAACTGCAACTTCATCAACCGCCAACGCACCGGCAACAACATCCACCAGCGCATCACGGCCACCGCCAACACCCACGGCAACTGTTGCCCAATCTACGGCAAGCCCTGCGGTTACTGCGACACCAAGCCCAGCGCCTTCAAGCAACCCCGCACCTCCACGGCCCGTTGCTGCTGCGCCAGCTGCACAACGTCCTGAGGCCGCACCCGCCAAGCCACCCACACCACCTGTGGCCCAGCCCGCTCCAGCTCCAGCTCCAGCTCCAGCTCCAGCTCAAGCTCAAGCTCAAGCAAGTGTGGCACCTGCACCTGAGCCCATGCTGGCCTCACTGGCCACATTGGCCGATATTGAACAACAACGCGATCCCCGCATCGTGCTGGATGTGAAACTGAGCAAATCTGTGCTGAAGATTGGCAAAGATGCTTTGGACCTCAGCATCAAATCCAGCCACGATGGTTACATTTACATGGTCTTGCTGGGCAGTGACCGCAAGAGCTTCTACGTGCTTTATCCCAATGGCCTGGACAAAGACAACAGGATCAAGGCGGGTCAAACACGCAAGCTACCCCGACCAGACTGGCAACTGGAAGCGGCAGGACCTCCCGGCACTGACCACTTGCTGGTGATGGTGTCTTCAAGCCCGCGGCAAATTGACCGCCTGACCATGGCTGAGCCATCGGCCGCCAATCCATTCACTTTTGCCCTGAATGAAATCGGTGGCCGCGCCGCGCTGATCAACTTTTTGGTTCACAACAAGGACGGTGAGGGCTCCGAACGCTTTGGCGCCAAACTGCTCACCCTGAAGGAAGTTCTATGAAACGGTTTACCTTGGCTTTGGCACTCATCTTGATGGGGTCATCCGCATCGGCCCAACTGGTTCAGCAGGCCTCCAAAGAAGACCTCATCGAAAAGCTCACACCCCCTGCGCCACCCACCACGCGCAGTCTTCGCAACCTGGTGCCCAAACCGGTCAATGTGGATCTGTCGATCAACTTTGACTTTGACTCCGCCCGGTTGCAGGCCAACAGCAAGCCTTTGTTGGACAACCTGGCACAGGCCATGAACAGCGAGCGCCTGTCTCAGCTGAAATTCAAGGTGGAAGGCCATACGGATGCCAAAGGCAAAAACGAATACAACCAGGAACTGTCGGCACGCCGAGCATCAGCGGTGCAAGCCTACTTGGTGAGTCAAAACGTGCCCGCTGAACGACTGCAAGCCGAAGGCAAAGGAGCCAGCGAATTGCTGCTGCCCGACAAGCCACTGGCCAGCGAAAACCGCCGTGTGCGGATCAGCCTGTTGCCATGATGCGTTGGAGCTCATGGCTGCAAACGTCCGTCCTGGCTTGGGGACTGTGCGCATCGGCCTGCCATGTGCAGGCTTTTGAGCTCGTCTCGGTCAAGGAAATGCAGGCGTCTTTGGGTGCGACAGAGCCATTGATCGCCAAAACGGTTACCGTTCCTGGTGCGCCTCAAATTGAGATCGTGCACCCCAGACTGGACACCCCCGTAGTCTCGCCAACGGCCATCCAGTTGATGTTTGTGCCTGCGGCCTCCAGCGTTGTCCGTCCTGAGACATTCAAAGTCTTGTATGGGCGTTTGCGCATTGACATCACACAGCGCCTCATCAACGCGGCCAAGGTCACTGCAGAGGGCATCAGCGTCAAGGAAGCCAGCCTACCCAAAGGTTCGCACCGTCTTCTGATCAGCATTGAAGACCTACAAGGTCGCCAAGGCATCAAGTCACTCGATTTCGAAATCAAATGATGTTTTTACCGACTGCTTGCGTGACACCCTGAACTGATTTGATTTTGAACACCCCTGAATCTCGCGAACGCCGAGCCCTTTGGCTCCTCTGGATCACCCCCGCCCTGTGGTCCGTCAATTACATCGTGGCCCGCACCGCCCCCGGCGTGGTGGAGCCGCACATGCTGGCTCTGGGTCGATGGGCTTTGGCGGGTGTGATCCTGGCTGTGATTGCCCGCAGCGAACTGTGGCGCGAACGCCGCAGCACCTTGCAGCATGGCTGGCGTTACCTGGCGTTGGGCGCTTTGGGCATGCTCATTTGCGGAGCCTGGGTTTACGAGGGCGCACAAACCACTTCGGCCATGAACATCGCGCTGATTTATGCCGCATCGCCCGTGCTGATCGCGCTGGGCGCTGTGGTCTGGCTTGGGGAACGGTTTTCGTGGCGACAAGGCTTGGGCGTTGTGGTCGCCATGGCTGGCGTATTCCATGTGGTGGTCAAAGGCCAATGGCTGGCCTTGGGCCAAGTGCAATGGGTCCCCGGTGACGGCTGGATCGTGCTGGCCATGGTGTCCTGGGCTGCCTTTGCTTTGCTGCAGAAAAAATGGTCAACCCCTTTGGGCTCCACGGCACGCCTGGCTGTCATTTGCATGGGGGGCATGCTGGTACTGCTGCCCTTTGCCGCGTGGGAATTCGTTCAAGCTGAGACACCCGCCTGGACCCCGCAGGCTACCCTGTTGGTGGTGGCCGCAGGCTTGTTGCCCGGCATTGGGGCTTATTGGGCCTATGGCTTTTGCCAAAAGGTGTTGGGGGCGAGCCGCGTGGCCGCCAGTTTGTACCTCGGACCCTTGTATGGCGGCCTTGCCGCTTGGCTGGTGCTGGGTGAAGCCATGGGCTGGCACCACCTGATGGGCGCTGCGCTGATCTTGCCCGGCATTTATTTGGCGTCTCGGTCTTCGTCTTGAAGCGGCCAAGGGGTTTCATCCCATGGCGCGTAAAAAAGGCCTCCGCAAGGAGGCCTTTGTCGTGTGGGTCCCGCAGGACCCTGGGAATCGGGCTTCAGATGTAATACAAGCGGTCACGCACCAATCGGGCAGCGCGGCGGGTCATCAGGTTTTCCAGATCACGGACTGGACCTTGGGTCTCACTGGCGCGGTCCATGGCCACTTGCAGGTCGCTCATCAAACGCGGGTCGGACTGCGCCATGGACCACAAACGCTCGTCGGCTCGGCTGCGGGCGACATGCGCCGACCAGGCGTCCAAGCCGGTCATCAGGTTTTGGGCCAAGTGGCGCGTCAGGCCACGCAACAAAACAATGGCCAACACGGCCACGGCCCACAGCGCCAGCCAGGCGGCCACCACGTGGGATTCAGCCCAGTTGTCGATCATCTGATCAACACCGACCACCAGTGCAGCCACCCCTGCGGCAAGCATCAGATTCGCCAATATTTTGCTGGACGTGTTGGAAGCTGCTGGTGCAGCAGAAGTGAAGGGCACAGTGCCCAAAACAGATTTGGTAGTGATGTTCATTTTGTGTTCCCTTGGTTTGGTTTTGTTTTCTTTGGCAACCCAAATTAATAAAACCACATTTCTAATCATAGGGTTTTTACCAGTGTTCTTCAACTTTATATTCTTAATGGCCTTCATTCATAATGGTGATAGTTAAAGACCGTCCATGCCCAACCCCAACCCGTCCTCTTTTCGCACCCTTGACCTGAACTTGCTGCGGGTGTTTGACGAAGTCATGGCCGAGCGCAGCCTGACCCGGGCAGCGCACAACCTGGCCCTGACCCAACCGGCCGTGAGCAATGCCTTGCGGCGCTTGCGCGAGACCTTGGGCGATGAGCTGGTGCGCCGCCACGGCCACGGCATGGCGCCCACACCCCGGGCGCTGGCCCTGTGGCCCAGCGTGCGCGAGGCCCTGCGCCAATTGCAAGCGGCCATCGTGCCCAGCACTTTTGAGCCCCAGCAGGCCAACAGCACTTTTGTGCTGGCCATGGCCGACGCCACCGCCGCCGAACTCATGGGCGGGCTGGCCCGCGAACTGGAGCTGCAGGCCCCGGGTGTGTCCTTGCGTGTGCTGCCCCTGACCACGCGCGACCCGCGCAAATTGCTGAGCGAAGACAGCGCAGACATCGCGCTGGGGTACTTTCCGGCGGTGCTGGCCGACCTGACGGCACGCGCCCAGTCGGGCGAAGCCATTCCTTTTGAACACCAGCGCCTGTATTCGGGCGAGTACGTGTGCGTGATGCGCAAGGGCCACCCGCTGGCCAAGCGGCCCATCAGCTTGCAGGCCTATTGCGCGGCACGGCACTTGTTGGTCAGCTTTTCCGGGCGGGCCTACGGCTTTGTGGATGAAGCGCTGGCCGCCATCGGGCAGCAAAGGCGCATTGTGCTCACGGTGAACCAGTTCTTCACGGCGGGGCGGGTGGTGGTGAACTCCGACTTGCTCACAGTGTTGCCGCGCCACTTTGTGCCCACCACCGGCATGGCCCATGAACTGGTGCTGCACGACCTGCCCTTTGAAGTACCGCCTGTGCAAGTGCATGCCATTTGGCACCGCAAACGCCAACAAGACAGCCCGCACCAATGGCTGCGCGCCCAACTGCAGCAAGTGGCACGGCAGGCATTTGACAACCCCGTGCCAACCCGCGACATCCCGACATGAAGATCCAACTCCTTTCCGACCTGCACCTGGAGTCCAACCCCGACTTCATGCCCACCCCGGCTCCGGGTGCTGATGTGCTGGTGCTCGCGGGCGACATTGGGTCTTACCAAGCAGGCTCGGCGCTTGCCAGCTCAGGCGACGGCGACTTTGGCTTGGCGCGGTTTTCGCCGCTGCACGGCTGGCCCACACCCGTGCTGTTTGTGCCCGGCAACCACGAGTACGACAGACTGGACTTTGACGCGGCACATGCCCGGCTGCGCCAAACATGCGAGCGGCTGGGCATCACCTGGCTGGAGCGCGAGGTGCTGCAACTGGGCGGCGTGCGCTTTGTGGGCACCACGCTGTGGACCGACTTTGACGCGCTGGGGCCGCTGGCAGGGCAACCCATCCCCGACCCACTGACCGACAAAATTCCGGCCCACTTCAGCCACCCCAACAGCCAATTCACGCGCCAACTCAAGGCCCGCGACAAAGCCTTTCGCGCCGCCAACTATTACCTGCGCAAAACCCTGACCACGCGCCAAAGTGAACCCTGGCTGGCCGAGGGCCTGCGCGAGCAAGCCCTGCAATGCCAGGACTGGCTGAGCACTGCATTGAGCGTGCCTTTTTCGGGTCCGACCGTGGTGGTCACGCACTTTGCGCCCAGCTTGGCCAGCGCTGACCCGCGCTATGGCCATGTGCCAGGCACGGCGGGTTTTTGCAACGCGCTCGACCACTTGCTGCCCCACGCCCAGTTGTGGCTTCATGGCCATTTGCATTGCCCAAGTGACTACACCCAAAACGGCTGCCGCGTGGTGGCCAACCCACTGGGTTATGCACGCAAAAACGAACAACTGATGTTCAAGCCGCAATGCGTGCTGGAGGTGCGGGGCACATGAGTTCACACGGCCCCGACGTGAAGGCACACGCCACCCTCTGATTTCATGACATAGGTCAAGCCCTCACGGCCCTGCAAGGCCTAGAGTGAAGACTTGTTTGATCCCCAACAGGAGAGCCTCATGAAAATCTTATTGGCCGTTGATGGCAGTGAATACACCAAAAAAATGCTGGCCTACTTGAGCACGCACGACGAACTCTTCAGCACGAACAACAGCTACACCTTGATGACGGTGAGCCCCCAGCTGCCCCCACGCGCACGTGCTGCCGTGGGCAAAGACATGGTCGAGGCCTACCACCGCGACGAAGCCGAAAAAGTGCTCAGCCCGGTCACCAAGTTTTTGCTACGCCACGGCATCGACGCCAAGACCGTGTCCAAAGTGGGCCATGCGGGTGAGACCATCTCTAAAACCGCCGACAGCGGCAAATTTGACTTGGTGGTGATGGGCTCCCACGGCCACGGCACCTTGGGCAATCTGGTCATGGGCTCGGTCGCCACCCAGGTGCTGGCGCACTGCAAAGTGCCCGTGCTGCTGGTGCGCTGAAGCTGCGTCTTTAGCGGGCGCTCAGCCCGTCAAAACAAGTGCTCATCACCAGATCGAGGATTTGTTCGTCGGTGTGCTGTTCGCCCATCTTGAGGAACTCCAGAACCGGGTCGCAAGCCCGAGCAAACAAGGTGTAGAGCACGGCCACAGCAGGCAATGCCTTGTTGATTTGACCTTGCGCCTGTGCCTCTTCGATCCAGCCGCCCAAGGCATCGCTGACCTCCATCAAGCCATCCATATAGTCCTTGCTGGCCATCAAGGTGGCACGCAGACTGGAGTTCTGACTGGGCAAGGAGGGCATCAGGCCCTGCAGCTTGAGGGTCATGGTCCAGCGGGTCACCGCCTTGAGTTTGTCGATGGCCGCTTTTTCGGCCGACAAAGACTGGATGTGTTCTTGCGCCTTACGCATGGCAGTGACCATGGCGGCGCAGGCCAACTCTTCCTTGCTGGTGAAATGTTTGTACAAGCTCGCCTTGGCAATGCCCACCTCGGCGGCCACCTCATCCACCGTCATCGCGTCAAAGCCTTTTTCGGCCAGCAACCGGTTGACCGACTGGATGATGGCGGTCTCACGGGCTGCCAGCATCTGGATCTTGAAGGACTTTTTCGGCGGTGTGTGGGCTTCGGTATTCATGGCCAGATTCTAGCCTCGCAGGCCAAAAAAAGACCGCTTAGTCACATCAGAACCCTTACAACTTAAAGTGTGAAAGCCCCGTTGGCCGGCCATGAACAACGGCATCAGGCTTTTTGCACGCCTGGCACACCCGACCGAATGACCCACTGCCCCTGCGATCGGAAGACGCCGTTGGCCTGCGCCGGATTGGGGGTGGTCCTGAAGTCTGCGGTGACACGATCAGGGCGCACATCCAGCAGGGTGAACCCACGCTCGTCCGAGCGGGCGTGCAAGATGTCCGGATTGTTGTCGCGGATTTGGGCCAACAATTTCTCTCCCAGTCCGCGTGATGTGACCGATGTGGTCACAATTTCGCCGGCCACCACGGGCGAGCGTTCGTCGTTGGCCTGCACGCGCAACTGGGCGGCCACGTTCATGTGCACATCGCCGCCGAGCATCAGCACGTTTTGCACCCCCGCTTGGGCCACCGTGCGCAAGAGCCTGGCGCGGGCTTGCGGATAACCGTCCCAGCCATCGGTGAAGGCACTTCGTCCCAAAGGGGTGTTGACGCCACTCGAACTCATTTGGGTGGACTGCGCCACCAGTTTCCAGCGCCGGGCACTGTGGGTGAGCCCCTCGTAAAACCACTGCTCTTGCGCCGCACCCAGCATGCTGCGCGACGAATCGTTCAAAGCGTCACAACCCACCACCACACGGCCACCACCCCGGTTCGGGTCCAGACAGGCCTGGTGATCACGGTATTGGCGGCAGTCCAGCGTCCACAAGTCGGCCAGCTTGCCCCAGGGCATGCGGTCATGGATGCGCATCTGGCTGGCGTTGACCGGGTCCGGGCCCAGTCGAAGCGGCATGTGCTCAAAATAAGCTTGGTAGGCCGCCGCCCGGCGTCGCAAAAAGGTCTGCGGGTCGGTGAAGTTTCGGTCCAAGTCGTTGGCGTAATCGTTGACCACTTCGTGGTCATCCCACGTCATGACCCAGGTGTGCGCGGCATGGCAGGCTTGCAGATCGGCATCGGTTTTGTACTGCGCATGCCGCTCGCGGTACTCCTCCAGCAACTTGGGCACACCGCCTTCATGCTTGCGCAGCATGAACTTGGGGTTGGAGCTTTCGTAAATGTAGTCCCCCACAAACAGCACCAAATCCAAATCGCTTTGGGCCATCTCGCGGTGGGCGGCAAAGAAGCCCTGCTCGTAATGCTGGCAGGACGCCAGGCCCATGCGCAAACGTGCCACGGCTTCATCGGCGGCAGGACTGGTACGGGCGCGGCCCACCGGGCTGATGGCGTTGCCGCAGACAAAACGGTACCAATAAGGGCGCCCGGGCTGCAAACCATGGGCCACCACATGAACGCTGTGGCCACGGTTTGCATCAGTTTGCACACGCCACTGGCGCAGGGGTTGGCGCAAGCTAGCGTCGGCAAACACCTCACACACCACCTCCAAGCTCTGGGCTTTCAGTCCTGCATCGGGCTCGCTGATGCGAAGGCGCGTCCACAGCACCACGCTGCCAGACTGGGGCTGCCCGCTGGCCACACCCAAACTGAAAGGATCCACTTGCCAACGCGGCACTGCACCCAAAGCGGGGCCCTGCAAAAGCTGCGCCTGGGCTCCTGCACTCAGCCAGGGCATCAAGGCCAGCGCCAAGGCCCGGCGTTGCACATCTCGGCGGGACACTAAAGATGGGTTCATGGCGGTGGGGCGTTCAGGTCGTGTGGGCACAAGTTCAGCAGACATATTAACTGGGCACTTTTTGCGGGGCACCCGCAGGGACAGCATGCCTGGTGGTGACAGGCGAGCAAGCTGGACGGGGGCACAATGGACGGCATGAGTGCTTCGATCCGCCCCCGAAAAGAACACCTGGACGCCCTGGCCGTAGGTATCTTGCTGGTGTGCTGCATGTTTTGGGGCTTTCAGCAGGTGCTGGTCAAAGCCACGGTCGCCGAATTGCCCCCGGTGTTCCAGTCGGCCGTGCGCGGCGTCGGGGCCACGTTGCTGCTGTGGCTGTGGTGTCAGTGGCGCGGAGTGCGCTTGTTTGGCCGCGATGGCAGCCTGTGGGCGGGTTTGCTGGTGGGCTGCCTGTTTGCGGCGGAGTTTGCCTTCATCTACATCGGCCTGCAGCACACCACGGCCTCTCGGCTGACGGTGTTTTTGTACACCTCACCCTTTTGGGTGGCGGCCTTGCTGCCTTTGTTCATCCGCACCGAGCAGCTGCGCCCGGTGCAGTGGGTGGGCATGGCTTGCGCGTTTGCCGCCGTGGTGTTTGCCCTGCGCGAAGGTTTTGGCGGCGGTGGGGCGATCGGGGACTTGATGGGCCTGGCGGCCGGGGCTTTGTGGGGCCTGACCACGGTGGCCATCCGGGCGGCCAACCTCACGCGGCTGGCAGCTGAAAAACTGCTTTTTTACCAATTGGCTGTGAGCACCATGGTCTTGTTGTTGCTGTCACACCTGCTGGGCGAGTCTTGGACAGGCACTTGGAGCGGCTTTGCCATGGGCTCGGTGGCGGTGCAAACCGTGGTCGGCGCTTTCGCCAGCTACCTAGCCTGGATGTGGATGCTGGGCCACTACCCCGCCACCAAGATTTCTGCTTTTGTGTTCCTCACACCACTGTTCGCCTTGCTGTTTGGCATGCTCTGGCTGGGTGAATCCGTGACCCTGACGTTAGCGCTGTCTTTGGCGCTGGTGGCCGTGGGCATTGTGCTGGTCAACAAACGCTAAAGTCGTTCAGCGTTCACCATTTGCCGTGGTGCGTCACCAGCCCGTACCAAAGTGAGCCCCTCTCACGCCCCATGCTCGTTTTGCCCGTGCTGGCTGTGGCGTTGGCCGCCAAGTGGACCATGACCAACTTCTGCGCAGGGTCCACAAAGATGGCTTGCCCGTACACCCCCAACAAGGCAAAGCGGCGCTGTGGTCCGGGAAAAGTCCAAACCTGGTAGCCATAACCAAAGTAAGGCGTGGCTTGGTTGGGGGCAAAAACCTTGGGGTGGCGTTGCCAGTCTGTGGCTTCCAGCAAGAAGTCGCGGGGCAAAATCTCGCCCAAATCAGGACGGTCTGGGCGCCGGCCATCGTTGGCGAGCAACACACCCAAACGGGCGTAATCGCGGGCTGTGGCATTGAAGTTGCCACCTGCCCGTTCCAGCCCATTGACACCCGCGCGCCACAGGCCCGAGGTCTCGGCCCCCATGGGTTGCCACAAGCGGGTCTGCAAATAACCGCTCAGCGTCTCGCCCGTGGCTCCTTGCACCACCAACGCCAAAATGTCGGTCTCTGCGCTGGCGTAGTTGAAACGCAGCCCTTGCGGTTGCAAGCGGTCGGTGATCACCCGCGCGCCTTCTGCCGCCCCGCCCCGGAAAGCGGCCATGCCGTAGCGGGCCAAATCGTCCTTGCCGTCATACCGCTCTTCAAATTTAGCGCCCGACGCCATGCGCAGCAGGTTGCGCACCGTGGTCTCGCCGTACAGCGTGCCTGCAAGTGTTGGGGCATAGAGATCGGCCCGGTCATCGAGCGATTGAATGCGTCCCTCGCGCAGCGCCAAACCCACCGCCATGGCTGCGATGGTCTTGGCCATCGAATTGGACAAAAAACGGTGCTGGGCGTTGCGCTCATATTGGTAGCGCTCGACCTGAATGACGCCGTCTTTGATGACCAACAAAGCCATGACCCGCTGGCGGTTCATGTAATCGTCGATGCTCAGGCCTTTGAGGGCATCAAGGTTCCAACGGTACGCGGGCTCTTGCGCGGCTTTGGGCAGCGCCAGGGGCTGCTCGGCTGGCGCCATCACGTTGGCACGGCCATTCAACAGACCCGGAATCTCACCATGGTGGGTGAAGGAGCCGACCCGCACACATTCGTCAAAAAACCAATTGCGCGAATTGCCAATCGGGTAGCCCTGATCCTTGCACAAGACCGATTCGTCGGGCGCGGCCATGACTGAAAACAGGCCCAGCCCCCAGCTGAAAACCACAAGCAACACAGAACGAGCAACACGCATGGCAAACCTTTCCGACGCCGTTATGCTAGCGCACAGGTGACGCACAGCACAGCTGACCGCTGGCGATTGGTGCACAGTAACGTACCTTCAAGGAACCCATTTCATGACCTACCAAGCCCTGCAAATCCACAAAGACGACGCCGGATACCGCTGCACGCTGCAAACACTGGACGACAACGCCCTGCCCGAGGGCGATGTGACGGTGCAAGTGGACTACTCCACCCTCAACTACAAAGACGGCCTGGCCATCACCGGCAAATCGCCCGTGGTGCGCAAATTCCCACTCACACCGGGCATCGACCTGTCGGGCACCGTGACCGAGAGCCAGCACCCGCTGTTCAAAGCAGGCGACAAAGTCGTTTTGAACGGCTGGGGCGTGGGCGAGAGCCACAGTGGGGGCTTGGCGCAAAAGGCCCGCCTCAAGGGCGATTGGCTGGTGAAATTGCCTGCCGCCTTCACCCCGCGCCAAGCCATGGCCATTGGCACCGCCGGTTACACCGCCATGCTGTGCGTGATGGCGCTTGAAAAGCACGGCGTCACGCCGGACAAGGGCGACATTTTGGTCACCGGTGCGGGCGGCGGCGTGGGCAGCGTGGCGATTGCGCTGCTGGCCAAGCTGGGCTACCGGGTGGTGGCCAGCACCGGCCGCCTGCAAGAGGCCGACTACCTGCGCCAGCTGGGCGCAGCCGACGTGATGGACCGGGCCGAACTGTCTGCCCCTGGCAAGCCCCTGGCCAAAGAGCGCTGGGCCGGCGTGGTCGACACCGTGGGCAGCCACACCTTGGCCAACGCCTGCGCCAGCACGAAATACGGCGGCGTGGTCACCGCCTGCGGCTTGGCGCAAGGCATGGACTTCCCGTCCAGTGTGGCGCCCTTCATCTTGCGCGGCGTGACGCTGGCAGGCATCGACAGCGTGATGGCCCCGCGTGCCCTGCGCGAAGCTGCTTGGGCACGACTGGCCCAAGACCTGGACGCGGGGCAACTGGAGCGCATGACGCGCGAAGTGGGCTTGGCGGACGCCATTGGCCTGGGTGCAGAGATCCTGGCGGGTCAGGTGCGTGGGCGGGTGGTGGTGAATGTGAACGCTTGAGCTGCGCTCAAAATCGCTGACAAGTCACCGATAATCTCGCCACCCTTTACGCAACGGCCCGCACACTTGGCGGGCCATTTTCCGGAGCCAACACATGAGCACTTTGCAAACCACCGGCGCACGCGCCACGGGCCTGGCCACCTTGGCCGCTGACGGCACCGTGCTGGACACCTGGTTCCCTGCCCCTGAACTGGCAGGCGATGTGACCGCCAGCGGCAGCACCCGCCTGACCGAGGCCGAAGCCGTGGTGGCTCTCGGTGCTGACGCGGCCAAGGCGCTCGCCGTCTGCGCCGTGCGCGGCACCACCGTGGTGGCTGTGCGCACCGAAATCAAATCGCTGGCCGATGCACCGGCCGACACACACGACGCCTACCTGCGCCTGCACCTGTTGAGCCACCGCTTGGTTCAGCCGCATGGTGCCAACGTAACCGGCATCTTTGGCCTGCTGGCCAACGTGGCCTGGACCAACTTCGGTCCTTGCGCTGTGGCCGATGTGCCCGCCGCCCGCCTGAAGGCCCGCGCCAGTGGCCGAGTGCTCGAAATCAAAGGCGTGGACAAGTTCCCGCAAATGACCGACTACGTGATCCCCTCGGGCGTGCGCATTGCCAACGCGGATCGCGTGCGCCTGGGCGCGCACCTGGCCAGCGGCACCACCGTGATGCATGAAGGTTTCTGCAATTTCAACGCAGGCACCCTGGGCGCCAGCATGGTCGAAGGCCGCATCAGCGCGGGCGTGGTGGTCGATGACGCCAGCGACATCGGCGGCGGCGCGTCCATCATGGGCACGCTGTCAGGTGGCGGCAAAGAAGTCATCAAGGTCGGCAAGCGCTGCCTGCTGGGCGCTAACGCTGGCATCGGCATCTCGCTGGGCGACGACTGCGTGGTCGAAGCCGGTTGCTACATCACCGGCGGCAGCCGCGTGCAGTTGCCCGACGGCAGCCTGATGAAGGCCAAAGAGCTGTCCGGCAAAAACGGCATCCTGTTCCGCCGCGATTCACAGTCGGGCGCGTTGCACGCGATCCCGCGCAACAAGAGCTGGGGCGAGCTGAACGCTGAGTTGCACAAGAACTGATGCCATGTTTCAAAGGCTACCCTTGAGCGTTAAGCTGATCGCCTTGGGCACTTTGTTGCTGCCCTTGGTGATGGTGCTCATGCGCAAGTTGTGGCCTGACATTTCATGGGGTTTTCTCTTGCTGTTTGGCTTGCAAGTGCTGCTGCTACTGGCTGCACTGCAGTTGATGCTGACCAGCATCTGGGGACCTGAAAGCCGTTGGAATTTGCCCAAGCCAACGCCCGATCCACAGCGCCGCATCTTTGGTCAAAAAAGAGCCTTCGTGGCCCGTTTGCGCGCCCTGTTACTGCGTGCCAAAGGGGTGATTCAAGCGCCGTTTGGACGTTTGTTGAAACGCAAAACGCTTTGATGGCTGGCACGGGTTTTGCACGCGGCAGCAGCAACACATTGCCGTGGTGGCGGTCGGTGTGGGCCATCAGAGCACCAAAGGCGTCGAGCAGGCACAGGGACCTGAAGGGTTTCAGCCTTCAGGTCAGTGGCAGGTGGTATCAAGCCTTGGCCAAATGTTGCTTGGCCAGCTCCACATACCAATCCAAACAACCCGGGTTGGCCATGGCGTCCTTGTTGACCACCTTTTCCAAGGGCTGGCCGAGCATGAGCTTCTTGATGGGCAGCTCCTGCTTTTTGCCAGACAGGGTGCGCGGGATCTCAGCGACCTGGAAGATTTCGTTCGGAATAAACCGCGGACTGAGCGCCACCTTGATGGCGTTGTTGAGTTTGGCCTTGAGCGCGTCGTCAAACGCCGTACCCGGGCGCAGCACCACAAACAGCGGCATGTAGCTTTCTTTGCCCAGGTACTCCAGGTCCACCACCATCGAGTCCATGACTTCGGGCAAGGCCTCGACAGCGCTGTACAGCTCGCTGGTGCCCATGCGCAGGCCGTAGCGGTTGATGGTGGCATCGCTGCGGCCAAAGATGACACAGCCTTCGCCCTCGCCTTGGGCGTTGCCGATGCGCAACCAATCGCCATGCCGCCAAACGCCGCCCATGCTCGCGGGGCCGTCGCCGCCGCCAGGCTGGCGGCCGTGGCCTGCGGGGTACATCTCGAAGTAACTGGCGAGATAGCGCGCGTTATTCTGGTCGCCCCAAAAATACAGCGGCATGGACGGGATGGGCTGCGTGCAGACCAGCTCACCCACTTCGCCCAGCACCGGCTCACCCGCTTCGTTCCAGGCCTCGACCGCACATCCGAGTTCGCGGCATTGCATCACGCCAGGCTCTTGCGGCAGCTCACGGTGACCGCCGACAAAAGCGCCCGCAAAGTCTGTGCCGCCGGAGATGTTGCACCACCAAATGTCGGTGCCAATGGCCTTGAATTGGTCCACCCCCCAGCTTTGCGTGTCGGCCGACAGGGGCGAGCCCGTGGTGCCCAATGCGCGCACCCGCGACAAATCGCCGCTGCGCGAAATGTCCAAACCGGCTTTGTGGCAGTTGGCAAAGTAAGCCGCGCCTGCACCAAAAAACGTGACGCGCTCTTGCGCCGCCATACGCCACAAAATGCCCCAGTCCGGGTTGTCTTTGCTGCCGCCGGGGTTGCCGTCGTAGATCACGCAAGTCACGCCGTTGAGCAAGCCCGCCACCTGCGCGTTCCACATGACCCAGCCGGTGGAGCTGTACCAGTGAAAACACTCTCCCCTGCTGTTGGGGTGGTAGCTGCAGCCGATGTCGTTGTGCAAAATTTTGTTGGCCAAGGCCACGATCACGGTGCCACCGTGGCCGTGCACGATGGGCTTGGGCAGGCCAGTGGTGCCGCTCGAATACACAATCCACAGCGGGTGGTCAAAGGGAAGCCACATCGGCTCAAAGGCCTGCACTTCGGCGTCATCCCGCGCGGTGATGGCCGACATTTGCACGCTGCTGCCCACATCACAATTGGTCAGGTCCAAAGTGCCCAGGTTGTCGTGCACGATGACGTGCTGCACGCTGGGCAAGGCGTCGCGCAACTCCTGCACCACACCCATGCGGTCAAAATCGCGTCCGCCGTAGCTCACGCCGTCCACGGCAATCAGGACCTTGGGCTCGATTTGCTTGAAGCGGTCGAGCACGGCGTTGGTGCCCATGTCGGGCGCGCAAATGCTCCACACGCCGCCCACACTGGCGGTGGCCAAAAACGCCACCATGGCCTCGGGGATGTTGGGCAGGTAGGCCGCCACCCTGTCCCCCGGCTGCACACCCTGGGCTTGCAGGTACAGCGCCATGGCCGCGACCTGACGGCGCAGCTCGGGCCAACTCATTTCGCGGCGCAGGCCTTTCTCGTTGTGGCTGATGACTGCCAAGAGTCCCTCAGCGTCTGCGGCTTGCACATGGCGCAGCACTTGGTGCGCGTAGTTGGTCTGGGCACCCGGGAACCACTTGGCACCCGGCATGACGTTGTTCGCCAAAACAGCGCTGTGCGGCGTGGGGGACTGCAACTCAAAATAATCCCAAATGCTTTGCCAAAACGCGTCCAGCTCGGTCACCGACCAACGCCAGAGGTCGTTGTAGGTGGCAAAACTCAGCCCGCGTTCATCGCGCAGCCAGTTTTGGTACAGCCGAATTTGCGGCAAATGGGGGGCAGGAGCAGAAATTCGTGTCACGGTGTTCATGCTTTGCAGCGTATCAGCGGCCATGCACCGCTGTCACGCGCATCAACCCTGAAATGTGCACCTAGGTGACAGTCGGGGCGGCGTTCAACCGGGCACCGTTTCGCAGCGGCCCTGACCCGTGGCTTGGCCCCGAAAATCACTTTGCCATTGGCGCACCACCAAATCAATCTGGATGCGCTCGTTGTCCACGGCCGTCATCACCCCCTGGGGAATGAGTGAGAAACCATGGGGCTCGACACCGTCGATGTGCAAACGCCGAATGGCTTTTTTATCCCACTCGATGCGGACCTCACGCACCCAGGTGCTGCGCTGGGGCAGGTAGGCCACGGCGCAACTCAACACCACCGAAGACGGCGCAGCCACAGCGGGGCCGAGCGCGCTCAGGCTCAACGCAGCCCACCCCAAGGTGTGTAAAAGTCTGCGCACGTTTTCAGGCCGCCGTTTCTTTGTTCATGCGCTGGCTTTTCCAGTACACGTCGTCACCGCCATTCATGCGGTTGAGCACACGGGCCAGCACAAACATCAGGTCAGACAGACGGTTGAGGTATTGGCGGGGGGTGTCGTTCAAGGCTTCTTCGTTGCCCAGCGCCACACAAGCGCGCTCGGCGCGGCGGGCCACGGTGCGGCACACATGCGCTTGCGAAGCGCCACGTGTGCCTGCGGGCAAGATGAACTCTTCGAGTTTGGGCAGTTGCGCGTTGTATTTCTCAAGCGCTTCATCGAGTGCCGCCACGGCCTCTTCCTTGAGCAGCTCAAAGCCGGGAATCGACAGCTCGCCGCCCAAATTGAAAAGCTGGTGCTGCACCTCGACCAGCACCTCGCGCACGTCGGCAGGCATGTCTTCGCACAGCAGCAGGCCGATGTGCGAGTTCAGCTCGTCCACCTCGCCCATGGCGTGCACGCGCAGGCTGTTTTTGGACACGCGCTGGTTGTTGCCCAAGCCGGTGGTGCCGTTGTCGCCGGTGCGGGTGGCGATTTGTGTGAGTCGGTTGCCCATGGTCTTGCTCTCTTTTTGTTCGCTTAAGTGTGCAGGATCGGGGAAATCACCCACCCGTGTGGGCTCCTACAAAAAGTGTTGATTGTCGGCCAACTGGCTGCAACTTGTCTGACAGCGGACAGCAAGGCCTCTGTTTGCGGCGTAAACTGCCGCTCAGCATGTTTGGCGGTCTTACCCCGCCACCAAAGGAGTTACCCCCATGAACGCCCCCACCCCTGCCGCCCACCTGGCCCCCGAAGTCGCGCAACGCGCTGTGCCCGAAGCTTTTTTGACCGCGCTCAAAGCCCGCTTTGGCGACAACTGCTCGACCGCCTTGGTGATCCGCGAGCAGCATGGGCGCGACGAGTCGGCCTTCACCCATGTGCCGCCACCGGCTGCTGTGGTTTTTGCCGAAAACACACAAGACGTCGCCGATGCGGTCAAGCTGTGCGCCGAATACAAAGTACCTGTGATCCCGTTTGGCGTGGGCTCTTCGCTCGAAGGCCATTTGTTGGCCGTGCAAGGCGGCATCAGCATCGACCTGATGCGCATGAACAAGGTCCTGGCCATCAACGCAGAAGACCTGACGGTCACGGTGCAGCCGGGCGTGACACGCAAGCAACTCAACGAAGAAATCAAGTCCACCGGACTGTTTTTCCCCATCGATCCAGGTGCCGACGCCACCATTGGCGGCATGAGCGCCACACGCGCCAGCGGCACCAACGCGGTGCGTTACGGCACCATGCGCGAAAACGTGTTAGCCATGGAAGTGGTCACCGCCCATGGCGAAGTCATCCGCACCGGCACCCGCGCCAAAAAATCCAGCGCTGGTTACGACCTGACGCGCCTGATGGTGGGCAGCGAAGGCACGCTGGGCGTGATCACCGAAGTCACCGTGCGCCTGTACCCCTTACCAGAAGCCATTTCGGCGGCCATCTGCTCTTTCCCCAGCATCGAGGCAGCGGTGCGAGCGGTCATCCAAACCATTCAATTGGGTGTGCCAATTGCCCGCGTGGAGCTGATCGACCACAACACGGTGCGCATGGTCAACGCCTATGCCAAGCTGGGCCTGCGCGAAGAGCCCATGCTGCTCATGGAATTCCACGGCTCGCCTGCGGGCGTGAAAGAACAAGCCGAAACCGTTCAAGAAATCGCCAGCGAGTTTGGTGGCAACGCGTTTGAATGGGCCACCACACCCGAAGAGCGCACGCGCTTGTGGACAGCCCGGCACAACGCTTACTTTGCGGCCATCCAGAGCAAGCCTGGCTGCCGCGCCATCAGCACCGACACCTGCGTGCCGATCAGCCGCCTGGCCGATTGCCTGCTCGACTCCATCACCGAAACCGATGCCAGCGGCTTGCCTTACTTTTTGGTCGGGCATGTGGGCGATGGCAACTTCCACTTCGGCTATTTGATCGACCCGAACAACCCCGAGGAATGCGCCACCGCCGAAGCGCTGAACCAGCAACTGGTCAACCGCGCTTTGCGCCTGGGTGGCACCTGCACCGGCGAGCACGGCATTGGCCTGCACAAAATGGACTTCTTGCGCACAGAAACCGGTGAAGGCGCGGTGGACATGATGCGCACCATCAAGCGGGCACTGGACCCGCACAACATCATGAACCCAGGGAAGATTTTTTCAATGTGACGCCTGTTGGCGCCGTGTCCACAAGCACTGCGCCAAACTGCCGACCACCACGCCCCAAAAAGCCGAGCCGACGCCCATCAGCGTCACACCCGAGAGCGTCACAAGGAACGTGAGCAACGCGGCTTCACGTTGCTGCTCGTCTTTGAAGGCCACCGCCAAGCCCGAGGCCATGGTGCCGAGCAAAGCCAGACCGGCTACAGCCAAAACGAGCGCTTTTGGAAACGCCGCCATCAGGCTGACGATCGTGCCACCTGCCAAGCCCAAAACGATGTACAAAAAGCCCGCTGCAGCCGAAGCGGTGTAACGGCGACTTGGATCGGGATGTGCTTCTTTGCCCATGCAGATCGCCGCCGTGATCGCCGCCAAATTGAGCGCGTAAGCCCCAAAAGGGGCCAAGACCAAACTGGCCAAACCGGTTGCCCCCACCACAGGAGAGATCGGGGTGTCATACCCCGAGGCACGTTGCGCCGCGACACCCGGCAGGTTTTGTGAAGCCATGGTCACCACAAAAAGAGGCAGCGCCACGCTGACCATGGCCGTCCAACTCCATGCCGGACTCACCCACACGGGCACAGCCCAAGTCCAGACCACAGTGGTCAAATGCAACTGACCTTGCAAAGCCGCCACCCCCATGCCCACCAACAACACGACGGGCACCGACCAGCGCGGCCACCAGCGCCGACCGAGCAGATAGGCCAGGGTCATGGCCAGCACCAACCCGGGCGCATGCGCCACAGCGCCCACGGCATCCAAGGCAAAGCGCGCCAAGACCCCCGCCAACAAAGCGCTGGCCAAAGGCAATGGGATTTTGGACATCAGGCGTTCAAACCAGCCGCTGTAACCCACGGCAATGATCATCAACCCGCACACCATGAAAGCCCCCGTGGCCTCGGGCAGGCTCACACCTTGGCTCACCGCCAAAACTGCCGCTCCTGGGGTAGACCACGCCGTCAAGACGGGCTGGCGGTACCACAAGCTCAAACCCAAACTGGTCACGCCCATGCCGATGCCCAAAGCCCACATCCAGGACACCAGTTGTTCCGGTGTGGCACCCAAGGCTTGCGCAGCCGAAAACACAATGGCCACAGAACTGGTAAAGCCCACCAACACCGCCACAAAACCAGCCACCCAAGTGGACACCGAAAAATCACGCCAAATGCTTTTCATGCGACAGCGTCTTTGGCCAACAACCAAGGCTCTACCCGGCTACACAATTCAGTAGGCTCAAAGGGCTTGAGCATCACATCGTTGAGTCCCGCAGCCTTGAAGCGCTCCAGATCGAGGGGGTTCACATTCGCGGTCAACCCCATCACTGGCACCTGACGAATACGGTCCACGACGTCTTGGCGGATGAACCGCGTGGCATCGATGCCGTCCATGACAGGCATGACCATGTCCATGAAAACCAAGTCCACCCTTTGTTCGCGCAAAACGTCCAAGGTTTTTTGCCCGTCTACCGCCTCCAGCACCACGCTGAGGGGCCATGCGTTTTGCAACACTTGCTTGAGCAAGAGCCGATTGACAGGGTGGTCATCGGCCACCAAAAAGGTCCATGCGTGATCGGCACTTTGCAACAGGTGTTGCTGCTTTTCAGATGACTTGAGCGGCGCGGTTGCAGCCGTCAAAGGCAAATGCAGCCAAAAACGCGAACCATGGCCCGGCTCACTTTCAAAGCCGATTTCACCCCCCAACAATTGCGCCACTTTTTGCGAAATCGCCAAACCCAGGCCGTTGCCACCGTATACGGTTTGGGTATCGTTCTCGGCTTGGGTAAACCGTTTGAAAATCTGGTCTTGCCGCTCTTTGGCAATGCCGATGCCGGTGTCCTGAACCGAAAAAGTCACGCCTGAATCGGTGCCATCCACCCGGAGCACCACCGAGCCTTGATGGGTGAATTTGAGCGCGTTGCCCAACAAATTGACCAAGACTTGCATCAAGCGGTGGCGGTCGGTGTACACCCAGACAGGCAAGGCCGGATCGAGCACCAAGCGGTAATCCAGCTCCATGCTTTCCACGCGTGGCTTGAACAACTCAAAAGCGTGCTCGGCCACAAGACGCAGCTCAAAAGTTTCGGACTGAGTGACCAACTCACCCGCTTGCAGTTGGGAGTAATCCAAAATGTCGTTGATCACCGTCATCAGGTGGTCTGCCGACTGACGTGTGTGGTTGAGGACATTGAGGGCTTCGGGCCTATTCTGTACTTGGTTGAGCAGCAACGCATTGAAGCCCAAAATGGCGTTCATGGGCGTTCGCAACTCGTGGCTTACGGTTGCAATGAAATGCTCACGCATCACCGCGGTGTGTTCCAGCTCCTCACGCCGCAACTCCAGTTCTCGCTGGTGATTGCGGCTTGCCTCCAAGGCTTGGCGGTACATGTGGTCATACATCAATGGCACCACAATCAGCACGCAGGTCACCAACGAGTACGTCAAGAAAGAGGATGGCACATGCGCCATGCCTGTCTCAAAGGCCTGGATCCAGCCCATGTGATTGGCCACCGCCATTACCAACTGCAAGGCCATCACCACCATGAGCCAAAAAATGCCCGCCCGTCGGCCCATCACGTAAAAGGGGGTCAAAGGCAAAATCAGCATCCAAGCCAATCGCGGGGAATGAACCCCTCCCGTGGCCCACACCGCATAAAACAAAATGAGCGCCCCGAGTCCTGTCCCCAAATGGACCGCGGAGTTCGAGGCGAACCCTCTGTTCACCAAGACCAACAGCAAAGCCAAGCAAGCCGCAAAGCTGCTGAAAGTGACCATGGCATAGGGATAAGGGCTGATCAACGCATAGGTCAGCAAGACCGTGATCACCACGACCACAAAGAAGAACACATAGGGCATCTTGCCCTGCTGGTAACGCACAGGCAATCGGGCCACCAAATGGGGTAACCATTGGCGAATCATGGCGGTCAGGGTCACAGCAGGCCCCCCCTGGCGCGTCGGATATGACGACCTACCGATGCCATCAACATCAAAGTGTCCATGGGCTTGTGCAGCACATCGTTCATGCCAGCGGCCAAGCAACGGTCACGGTCCACAGGGTTGGTGTTGGCGGTGAGTGCCAAGATCGGCATATTGACCGTGATGGCCGGAAAGCGCTGACGAATTTGCTGCGTCACTTGCATGCCATCCATGTCCGGCATGATCATGTCGATCAGTGCAACGTCAAACACCTGTTGGTCCAACAGGTTGAGGGCTTTGGCACCACTGTCGACCGTGGTGATCGTTGCATTGGGCCAGCATTTTTGCAATTGCAGCTGTGCCACCATCAGGTTGACCTTGTTGTCGTCTACGACCAACATGCGCAAAGGCTCATCGGACAAACTGTCGTCTGTCACGGGCACCGACAAGTCCATCGCTTGCGCTGCTTGCAAAGGGATTTCAAACCAAAAAAGCGCGCCAAGTCCTTCTTGGCTGTCTACGCCGATTTGCCCACCGTGGAGCGTCACCAGCTTCTCGCACAACGTCAAGCCCAAGCCCGTGCCGCCATAGGCGCGGTTGGTTTGAACATCGGCATGCTCAAAGCGCCTGAAGATGTGCTGTTGACGCTCACGGGGAATTCCCCGGCCTGAGTCTTTCACCTCAAAACGCAAGCCCTTGCCTTGTGCTTTCACCGCGATCAAAACCACGCCTTGGGGTGTGAATTTGATGGCGTTGTCGACCAAGTTGTTCAAAATTTGCAGCAATCGGTTGCGGTCACCATGCAAGCGTTCTGGCAATTTGGCATCCAACGTGAATTGCAGCGTCACGTTCTTGGCTTGTGCTTTTTCAATGTGCCGTTGCCGCAACTCATCGAACAAAGCCTGAAGCGCAAAGTCCACCGGGTTCAACCGCAATTTGCCTGCTTGCAGTTGCGAGAAATCCAGGATGTCATTGACCACTTGCAACAAATGCTCGGTGGAGCGGCGAATGTGTCCCACGATGGCCAACTGTGCAGGTTCATCGGCCAACTCCCGGTGAAGCACACCGTTGAAGCCCAAAATCACATTCATGGGTGTGCGCAATTCGTGCCCAACAGCGGCCACAAATTCGTCCTTGTGCGCCTGCGCTCGAATCAGCGCTTCGTGCGTCGCCTTGAGTTCATCGTTGCGCTGATTGAGCTTGCGCAACTGGACTTGGTGCAAATGTTCGTAAATCCGCACACCCATCATCAGGTTCAACAGCGCCAAGGCGTGGTTCAAATACGCCCAAGTCACCACCGATGAAGAGACATTGACATGGCTGCTCACCCAACCCAACCAGGTCACCAAAGTCAGGACCAAAATCGACAAGAGCATGACCCCGATCCACAGCAATGTGGCAGACCGGCCCAACATCAGGAGCACGGGCACAGACAAGACATTGAGCCAAACCACAGCGGTAGAGTTGATGCCCCCTGTTTGCAAAGCGGTATAAACAATCAGCAATACGGTCAGCGCCGTGACGGCATGGACCAACATGTTGAATATGGTCCGCACGCGCACCACCGACAACAAGCACAGCGACAACACGGACACGACCAAGTTGGCCTGTGCCACCCGCTCAACGGGTGTGAAGCAATATCCAAAAAAGGTGGTGAAACAGACCAGCAACAAGTAAATGGTCAGCATTTCCTGACGCAAAAAACCGTCGGGACGAAACAGCGTTCGCCACAAAGCTTTCGACCATTTTTTTGCGAACACAGGCACCGATTTACCCGCGCAGTTTGTCGATCAAACCATTGAGTTCGTCGAGTGAGCCAAACTGGATACTCAGCTCCCCCATCTCTTCGATCTTGCCCAAGCGCTTGACGCGCTTTTTCACGCGCACCTCCACCTCCGCCATGAGCAGGTCTGACAACTCTTCTTCGACTCGGCGGATGTCGCGAGACTTTTCCTTTTTGGGCTTTTGATGCACCAAGTTGAATTCGGCACCCAGCTTTTTGGCCAAGCTTTCTGCCTCGCGCACCGACAACTTTTTGGCCGCGATTTGGTTGGCGGCCGTGATTTGAGCAGCCTTGTCGAGTGAAAGCAAAGCACGGGCATGGCCCATGTCCAGGTCACCGGCCATGAGCATGCTTTGCACCGGATCGGCCAGGTTCAGCAAGCGCAGCAGGTTGCTGGCGGCGCTACGGGAGCGGCCGACCGCTTGTGCAGCGGTTTCGTGAGTGAGCCCAAACTCTTTGATGAGGCGTTGCAGGCCTTGAGCCTCCTCCAGCGGGTTAAGGTCTTCGCGCTGGATATTCTCGATCAGGGCCATGGCCGCAGCCGCCTCGTTGGGCACATCACGCACCAAAACGGGAACAGCGTCCAGACCCGCCAACTTGCTGGCCCTGAAACGCCGCTCGCCCGCGATGATTTCGTATTTGCCCGCGTTTTCGCCTTCGGTCAATCGGCGCACCAAGATGGGCTGCATGATGCCCTGGGCCTTGATGGACTCGGCCAACTCATACAAAGCACCCTCGTCCATGCGGGTGCGTGGCTGGTACATGCCGGGCACCATCTGATCGAGTTTGAGTTGGGTGGAGACACCCGTTTCAGCCGTCATGTCGGCGGCAGGGGCATCTTGCACTTTAGGCCCCAACAAGGCTTCAAGTCCACGGCCAAGGCCTTTGGGTTTTTTGGTGACCATGGTCAATCCTTCAAAAGTGTTTGTAAAAGCGTCTGGCCTTCTGGCCAGTCGCCCAAAGAAGAGTCGGCGTTGATGTGCCCGGCAGCGCCCAGGTCCACCCACTGTGAGCCCCAGTGATGGGCCAACGCTTGGGCACGTTCTGCCGTGCAATACGGGTCGTTTTGGCTGCCCACCAAAATACTTTGAAACGGGAGTTTTTGACGGGCGATCGGTGACCAGCCCGGTAGACGGTCTTTCAGTTCTTGGGCTTCGGTGTCACCGGGTGCCACCAGCAATGCGCCACGCACGCGGGCCGTGTGCCGAGACACACCCGCCCAAGCCGACACCAAAATACAGCCCAAACTGTGCGCCACCAACACCACCGAGCCCGGGGCATCGATCACCGTTTCATCCAGACGAGCCAGCCAGTCGCCGCGCAGTGGGTGCAGCCAGTCGTTTTGCTCCACCACCGCATAACCTTGCATACGGGCCCAGTGCATCTGCCAATGGCCATCGCCGCTGCCCAACCAACCGGGCAAGATCAACACCGAGACCATGTCTGGGGTTGTGGTGTTGACTTGGTTTGAAATCATCCTGGTGCGATGTGCGGCCAAAACTCAGAGCGTGGGCGCACGTTGCACCAGCTCGCGTGCGAACTCGACATAGGCTTGGCTGCCTTTGGCAGAGGCATCAAACACCACGCCCGGCAAACCATAACTGGGCGCTTCGGCCAAGCGCACATTGCGCGGAATCACGGTGTCAAATACCTTGTCGCCAAAGTGGGCCTTGAGCTGGTCGCTGACCTGCATTTGCAGCGTGATGCGTGGGTCAAACATGACCCGCAGCAAACCGATGATCTTCAGGTCCTTATTCAGATTGGCGTGCACCTGTTTGATGGTGTTGACCAAATCGGTCAAGCCTTCCAGGGCAAAGTATTCGCACTGCATGGGCACGATCACCCCATGGGCTGAACACAAGCCATTGAGCGTGAGCATGGACAGCGAGGGCGGGCAGTCGATCAGCACAAAGTCGTAATCGGCGTCGACCACCTGCAAAGCATTTTTCAGGCGCTGGTCGCGATGCTCCAATTGAACCAGCTCCACTTCGGCACCTGCCAGTTCGCGGTTGGCGCTGAGCACGTCGTAACCGCACTTTTCGGCCTTGACCACCGCTTCGGCAATGGTGGCTGATTCGAGCAGCACATCGTACACATTCAACTCGACCGTGCGTTTGTCGATGCCTGAACCCATGGTGGCGTTGCCCTGGGGATCCAGATCGACCAAGAGCACACGCTGACCTACTTTGGCCAAACCAGCGGCCAGGTTGACGGTGGTGGTGGTTTTACCCACCCCCCCTTTTTGGTTGGCAATGCAGAAAATGGTGGCCATAAATTGCGCTCAGGTTAATCAATTCGTAGAACAGTCAGGGGTGGCTGCGTTCACTTCTATTTAGACAAGGCCAGTTTGATGCCAAAACCCACCAAAAATAGGCCTGCCACCTTCTCCAGCACACGGCCCACCACGGGGTTGGCACGCATGCGTTCGGCCAAGTGGTGCGTCAGCAAAGCCATACCCAGGCCGTATAAAAAAGTCAGCACTGCGATGGTCGCGGCCATCACGCCAAAACTGATCAATCCCAGATGGGTTTGTGGGTCCACAAACAAGGGAAAGAACGCCATGTAAAAAACAATCGCCTTGGGGTTGAGCAAGGTGATGGCCAAAGCTTGCTGAAAATACTGCCGGGGCCGGATGTTCAACACCGGCGCGTCGCCGGGCTTAGCAGACAACATTTTCCAACCCAACCATGCCAAGTAGGCAGCACCCAGCCATTGGATGGCGACAAAAGCCGAGGGGTAAGTGGACAACACCGCCGCCACACCCGCTACCGCCAACCACATGAGCACTTGGTCTCCGGCAATCACGCCCAAAGTGGCCATCAAACCACCCGTCACGCCACCCTTGCTGGTGGAGGTGATGAGCGCCAAATTACCAGGCCCCGGAATGGCCAAAAACAACACGATGGCGGCAACAAACGCACTGTAATCAGAGATGCCAAAGAACATACAAGGCTTTCAAAAACATGCGGGCCAAAGGCGGCCCATTACTTGGTCAACACCATCTTGAGGCCAAAACCGATCAGGCAAAGGCCTGCCGCTTTTTGCAACAAACCGGACACCGTGGGGTTGGCGCGGATGCGCTCGGCCATGAAATGGGTCACCAGAACCACGCCGAAACAATAAGCAAAACCCAACGCAGCGATCGTCAAAGCCATCACCGCAAAAGTGACCCAACCTTGGTGGTGAACGGGGTCAATGAACTGCGGGAAAAAGGCCAAGTAAAACATGATGGCCTTGGGGTTGAGCAAGGTGATGAGCATGGTTTCACGGAAGTAATGCCCAGGGGTAATCTGAATGCTGGGGCCTTCCCCCGTTTTGGCCGTGATCATTTTGAAACCCAGCCAAATCAAATAGGCCGCACCCAGCCACTGCAAAGCCATGAAAAGCATCGGCAAAGTCTGGAGCACGGCCGCCACGCCAGCCACCGTGAGCCACAACAACATCTGATCGCCCACCAACAAACCCAAGACCGAAGCCAGTCCACCCGACAAACCACCCTTGCTGGCAGAGCTGATCAAGGCCAGGTTGCCGGGGCCCGGCAAGAACAGCAAGAGCACAAAAGCAGTGGCAAACGCCGCGTAATCCGAGATGCCAAACATGGGTTTTCTTTAAATGCGAATGGGCTGAGTGTAAGTGATGCCCTGGCGCACCAGACCCAACAAGGTATCTTGTTTCACGTGAAACACCCATCACCCAACCTGCCAGCAGCAAGAAAGGGTCAGCTCTGCGCCGGAGCTTCTGGCTTCATCCAAACCATGCAGCGCTCCACATCCAGACCCGGCACCGTCAATGGTTCCACGTGAAACACTTTCACATCCTCAGGTAAAGCGTCGATTTCCTCTTGCGGGTGTTTGCCTTTCATGGCCATCCAAACACCGCCTTCGGCCAATGCCGAACGGGACCAGGCCACAAAATCAGGCAGGGATGCAAAGGCGCGGGAGCTAATGACCTGATATGGATCGGTCAGGGACTCGACCCGCGCGTGGAGGCCGCGCAAGTTGGGCAGCTTCAGGCTCACGGCGACTTGTTGCACAAAGGCGGCTTTTTTGGCGACCGTGTCCACACAACTCACGTTCAATTCGGGCATGCAGATGGCCAGAACCACCCCGGGCAAGCCACCGCCCGAACCCACATCCAGCAAACGGATAGGCCGACCCAGGGTGTGGCGCGACAAGGGCGCAATGGCCGTCAAGCTGTCCAGCAGGTGGTGCGTCAGCATGTCCGCCGGATCGCGCACAGCGGTCAGGTTGTAAACCTTGTTCCATTTCTGGATCAGTCCCATGTAGCCCAGCAGGCGCTGAACTTGCTCATCCGACAAGCTCAAACCAAGGGCTTGGGCACCCGCGCGCAAACCCTCTTCCAAATTCACACTCATGCCTGCACGCCCATCTCGGCCCGATCATCGGCGGTTTGCATGAAGCCCTTGAACCCACCCTTTTTCAGGTGGATCAACAGCAGCGACACGCTGGCGGGCGTGATGCCCGAAATGCGCGAGGCTTGGCCCAAAGTTTCAGGTCGGTGTTTGGCCAGCTTCTGTCGCGCCTCAATCGACAAGGCCGAGACCTGCATGTAGTCCAGGCTTTCGGGCAAGCGCAGGTGTTCATAAAAAGCAGCGCGCTCTACCTCCCCTTTTTGGCGGTCGATGTAGCCAGAATACTTGGCCGCAATCTCAACCTGCTCGATCACCGGGGCGCTCAGGTCGCCCAGCGTTTCACGTGAAACATCGGCACTGGCCATGCGGCCTCCGTCGAGCGTCATCAGCGCTGGGTAACTCACATTGGGTCTTCGCAGCAGATCGAACAGATTGTGCTCATGCTCAATGGCTTTGCCCAAAACCCGCAGGGACTCTTCGGCGGGCAGGTTGCGTGGGTTCACCCAAACCGACTTCAGGCGTTCTGTTTCACGTGAAACAGCATCGCGCTTGCGGCTGAAGGCATCCCAGCGGGCATCGTCGACCAAGCCCATCTGGCGGCCCACTTCGGTCAGTCGGGCGTCGGCATTGTCTTCGCGCAGCTGCAAGCGGAATTCGGCACGGCTGGTGAACATGCGGTAAGGCTCCGTCACGCCCTGGGTCACCAAGTCATCCACCAGCACGCCCAAGTAAGCTTGGTCACGCGCAGGCAGCCAGGCGGCTTCGCCCCGGCATTGCAATGCGGCGTTGATACCCGCGAACAAGCCCTGGGCAGCGGCCTCTTCGTAACCGGTGGTGCCATTGATCTGGCCCGCAAAAAACAAACCGTTGATCTGCCTCGTCTCAAAGCTGTTCTTCAACGCCCGGGGGTCAAAGTAGTCGTACTCGATGGCGTAGCCAGGGCGCAGAATGTGGCAATTCTCCAGCCCCTTCATCGAGCGCACCAGGTCGTACTGGATATCGAACGGCAAGCTGGTGGAGATGCCGTTGGGGTAATACTCGTGCGTCGTCAGGCCTTCGGGCTCCAAAAAAATCTGGTGGCTGTCTTTGTCGGCAAAGCGGTTGATCTTGTCTTCCACACTCGGGCAATAACGCGGACCCACGCCCTCGATCTTGCCAGTGAACATGGGGCTGCGGTCAAAGCCGGAGCGAATGATCTCATGCGTGCGCTCATTGGTGTGGGTGATCCAGCACGGCACTTGCTGTGGGTGCATCTCGGCCTTGCCCATGAAACTGAACACCGGCACCCCGCCCTCAGGATTCATGCCGCCGGTCACACCATCGCCGGGTTGCTCGGAACACTTGGAAAAATCGATGGTGCGGCCATCCAAGCGCGGGGGCGTGCCGGTTTTCAAACGGCCTTGCGGCAGCTTCAATTCTTTCAAACGCGCCGACAAACTCACCGCAGGCGGATCGCCCGCACGGCCCGCCGCGTAATTCTGCAAGCCCACATGGATCTTGCCGTCCAAAAACGTGCCCGCCGTCAGCACCACGGTGCGCGAACGAAAACGAATACCCACCTGCGTGACAGCCCCCACCACGCGGTCACCCTCCACCATCAGGTCGTCCACAGCTTGCTGGAACAGCCACAAATTGGGCTGGTTCTCCAACATGCGGCGAATGGTGGCTTTGTACAAAATGCGGTCAGCTTGGGCGCGTGTGGCGCGCACGGCTGGGCCTTTGGAGCTGTTGAGAATGCGGAACTGGATGCCGCCTTCGTCGGTGGCCAGCGCCATGGCACCCCCCAAGGCATCCACCTCTTTGACCAAATGGCCCTTGCCAATGCCGCCAATGCTGGGGTTGCAACTCATCTGCCCCAGCGTCTCGATGTTGTGGCTGAGCAAAAGCGTTTTGCAGCCCATGCGGGCCGCGGCCAGCGCCGCTTCGGTTCCGGCATGGCCGCCACCGACCACGATCACGTCGAATTCTTGAGGGTAAAGCATGTTGGTCTGCCTCGCATCGAGGCCCATAAATGAACGCCGCCAGCGCCATGGAGCCACCCTGCCACGGGGTCGGCTGAAGCTGCTGATTTTACAGGCAGGGCGCCAAGGGCTGCAGTGTCCCTGAACCTGGCAACACCTCGGCTGATCGGCTTGACCGGGGTGAAGCCTCTGAGGCTCAGGGATTGAGCGGTAAGGCCCCAGCGGCCTTGACCTCACCCAGTGAAAAACTGGTGTGCAGATCCTTCACATTGGGCAAGTTGATCAACACGTCACGAGCGAACTGGCTGAAGCTGTTCAGGTCTTTGCTGACCACCTGCAACTCAAAAGTGCCGGTGCCGCTGATGTAATGGCAGGACACCACTTCGGGGATTTTGAGGATCGCTTCTTCCAATTGGCGCGTGATGTCGCCGCGGTTGCGCTCGGCGTCCAGCCGTACAAAGGCCAACACGTCCAATCCCACTTTCTGCCGGTTAATTTCGGCGCGGTAGCCTTGGATAACGCCCGACTCCTCCAGCGCCCGCACCCGCCGCCAACAAGGCGCGGCCGACAAACCCACGCGCTGCGCCAGTTCGGCATTGGTCAGGCGGCCATTGGTTTGCAGTTCATTCAATATGGCCCAGTCAAATTTGTCCAGTGTTTCCAAAATACGCCTCTTTGAGCAAGATTCTTTCAAATCATAGGGCAAATCCTGTCGCCGAAAGCAAGCACTTGTCGGCAGGCCCGCTCTACACTGTGTTTTCTATTTCAGTCGCAGGACAGACCATGAACGCCCCCTTGCCCGATTCAATTCGCCAGGCTCTTGAGACCGTCACACTGGATGACAAATACAGCCTTGATGTGGGCCGTGCCTTCATGAGCGGCGTGCAAGCCTTGGTCAAACTGCCCATGCTGCAGCGCCAACGGGACGCGCTGCAAGGCAAAAATACGGCGGGCTTCATCAGCGGTTACCGGGGCTCGCCACTGGGCAGCTACGACCAGTCTCTGTGGAAAGCCAAAGACCACCTGAAGGCGCAGCACATCGTCTTCCAACCCGGCGTGAACGAAGAGCTGGCCGCCACCGCCTTGTGGGGCACACAACAACTGGGTTTCGCGCCCCCAGGGACCAACAAGTTCGATGGGGTGTTCGGCATCTGGTACGGCAAAGGCCCCGGCGTGGACCGCTGCTCTGACGTGTTCAAGCACGCCAACATGGCAGGCACCACGCCTTGGGGCGGCGTGTTGGCCGTGGCGGGCGATGACCATGTGGCCAAAAGCTCCACCGCCGCACACCAGAGCGACCACATCTTCAAGGCCTGCGGCCTGCCGGTGTTTTTCCCGGCCAGCGTGCAAGACGTCTTGGACCAAGGCCTGCATGCCATAGCGCTCAGCCGCTTTGCCGGCATCTGGTCAGGCATGAAAACCATTCAGGAGATCGTCGAATCGAGTGCCACCGCCCACATCGACCCCGAGCGCGTGCAAATTGTCTTGCCCGAATTCGTCATGCCGCCTGGCGGCGTGCACATCCGCTGGCCCGACACCGCGCTGGAACAAGAAGCACGTTTGTTTGATTACAAGTGGTACGCCGCCCTGGCTTACATCCGCGCCAACAAGCTCAACCACAACGTCATCCAAGGCCCCAACGATCGCTTTGGCTTGATCGCCAGCGGCAAGGCCTACAACGACACGCGCCAGGCCCTGCTCGATCTGGGTCTGGACGACGCCACCTGCCAACGCTTGGGTATCCGGGTGCATAAAGTCGGCGTGGTTTGGCCCCTCGAATCGCACACCACCCGCGAATTTGCCACCGGCTTGCGCGAGATTTTGGTGGTTGAAGAAAAACGCCAAGTCATCGAATACCAACTCAAAGAAGAGCTGTACAACTGGCGCGACGATGTGCGTCCCACCATCGTGGGCAAATTCGACGAGGCCGATGGCGACACCTCGGGCGGCGAATGGTCGACGGCCAACCCGACCCAGCACACCTTGCTGCGGGCCAACGCAGACCTGACTCCCGCCTTGATTGCACGCGCCATTGCCAAGCGGCTGAAAAAGCTCGGCGTTGATGCCGACACCACCGCCCGCATCGACGCCCACCTGGCCGTGCTGGACGCCAAAGAAAAATCCTTGCAAACCCTGACCTTGGGGGCAGCGGCTGAGCGCACGCCGTGGTTCTGCTCCGGCTGCCCACACAACACCTCCACCAAGGTGCCCGAAGGCTCACGCGCCATGGCGGGCATTGGCTGCCACTTCATGAGCCTCTGGATGGACCGCAGCACCACGGGCTTCACCCAGATGGGCGGTGAAGGTGTGCCATGGACAGGACAACAACCCTTCTGCACCGACCAGCACATCTTTGCCAACATCGGCGATGGGACTTACTTCCACAGCGGCATTTTGGCGGTGCGCCAGAGCTTGGCCTCGGGCGTGAACATCACCTACAAGATTTTGTACAACGATGCCGTGGCCATGACGGGGGGCCAGCAGATTGGCGAACGGCCCGAAGGTCACAGCGTGGTGCAAATCGCCATGAGCATGAAGGCCGAAGGCGCGCAGCGCATCGTGGTCGTGACCGACGAACCTGAGAAATACGAAGGTGTGGCTTTGGCCGAAGGCGTTCGCGTATTCCACCGTGACGAACTCGACCGCATCCAACGCGAAATGCGAGAAATCAAAGGCACCACGGTCATCATTTACGACCAAACCTGCGCCACCGAAAAACGCCGCCGCCGCAAGCGCGGCACCATGGTAGATCCGGCGGTGCGCGTGATGATCAACGAAGAAGTGTGTGAAGGTTGTGGCGACTGTGGTGTGCAATCGAACTGTTTGTCGGTCGAGCCACTGGAGACCGAACTCGGCCGCAAACGCACCATCAACCAAAGCACCTGCAACAAAGACACCAGCTGCCTGAAAGGCTTTTGCCCCAGCTTTGTCACGGTGGAAGGTGGTACGTTCAAAAAGAAATCGTCATCCACCAGCACCACGGTCAACCCCGCCAACTTGGGCGCTTTGCCCGAACCTGTGTTGCCCACCATCACCGAGCCTTGGGGCACTGTGGTCGCAGGCGTGGGTGGCACCGGCGTCATCACCATTGGCCAGCTGCTGGGCATGGCCGCGCACATGGAGGGCAAAGGCATCGTCACGCAAGACTCGGCAGGCCTGGCCCAAAAAGGTGGCGCCACCTGGAGCCACATTTTGGTGGCCAACAGCCAAGACGAAATTCGCACCACCCGCGTGAGCATGGCTGCTGCCGACCTCATCATGGGCTGCGACCCCATCGTCAGTGCATCCAAAGAAACCACTTTGCGCATGCGCCCTGGCCGCACCCATGTCGCGCTGAACAGCAACAGCACACCCACAGCCGCCTTTGTGAAAAACGGCAACTGGCAAAACCCGGCCGAACAATGCGTGGCTGAAATCACCGCACAAGTAGGCGTAGAGGGCGTTGGCGCTTTTGATGCCGATGCACTGGCCAAGCAACTCATGGGCGACACGATTTACGTCAACCCCATGATCCTGGGTTACGCCTGGCAAAAAGGCTGGGTGCCTTTGCGCCATGAATCTTTGGTGCGGGCCATCGAACTCAACGATGTGCAGGTCAAAAACAATCTGGCCGCTTTTGAGTGGGGGCGGCATGCCGCGCAGCACCTTGATGCACTGATGCAACACATCCGTCCGGCACAGGTCATCCAATTCAAAAAACGCGACAGCCTAGAAAACATCGTAGCCAACCGCATGGCGCGTTTGACGGACTACCAAAACACTGCTTACGCACAGGTTTACCAAAACATTGTGGAACGCGTGCGGGCCACCGAGGCCCCACTGGGCAAAAGCATTCTGGCCGAAACCGTGGCACGGCATTTGTACAAGCTCATGGCCTACAAAGACGAGTACGAAGTCGCCCGCCTGCACACCCAAACCGGTTTTCTGGAACGCATCAGCGACAGCTTTGAAGGTGACTTCACAGTGAACTACCACTTGGCCCCACCCATTTGGTCCAAGCGCAATGCGAAGGGTGAGCTGGTCAAACGCAAGTTTGGTCCAGCCATGCTCACCGGATTTAAAGTATTGGCCAAACTCAAAGGCTTGCGTGGCACGGCGCTGGATGTGTTTGGCAAAACAGAAGAACGCTTGACCGAACGCGCCTTGATCCGCGAATACATGCAGCACATTGACCGCGTGTTGGAAAACCTGTCAGAAGGCACCCATGCGCATGCACTGGAGGTGGCCCGTGTGCCAGAAACCATCAAGGGTTTTGGCCATGTCAAAGAGCGCAACATCCGTGCAGCCCGGGCCTTATGGGCCTCATTGAACGCACATTGACAAAAAGAAAGCCACCTGCAAAGGTGGCTTTCTTGCTTGAAGAGCGCTCAAATTTAGAAAAAAATTAAGCGCTGCACCAACAGTTATCCAACGTCAACGTGCATCCGGCAATTCAATCTTGACTTCCAAAACTTCAAGATTGTCTTGGCGTTCTAGGTTGACCTTGATGTCGTCCGGATTGATCTTGATGTACTTGCTGATCACCGCCACCAATTCGCGTTGCAAATCCGGCAAGTAGTCAGGCTCAGCGACATTTCGACCGCTGCGTTCATGGGCCAAGATGATCTGCAAGCGCTCTTTGGCGACGCTGGCGGTTTTCTTCTTTTCACCCAACAGGAAGGAAAGAAAGGACATGGCTCACTTGCCTCCAAACAAACGTTTGAAGAAACCAGGTTTCTCGGCATCGATGAAGCGCATGGGCTTGTCCTCACCCAAGAAACGATCGATCACGTCTTTGTACGCCTCTGACACATCGCTGTTGGCCATGTGGATGGCTGGTGTGCCCTGGTTGGACGCCTGCAAGACGTTTTCGCTTTCAGGGATCACACCCAACAGCTTGATGCGCAAGATGTCCTGAATGTCTTGCAAGGACAGCATCTGCCCTTCTTCGACCCGATTGGGGTTGTAACGCGTGATCAGCAAATGCTCTTTGATGGGTTCTGAACCTTCAATCGCACGCTTGGTCTTGCTGCCCAATATACCCAAAATACGGTCCGAATCGCGCACCGAAGAGACTTCAGGGTTGGTCACCACCAAAGCTTCATCTGCAAAGTGCATGGCCATCAAAGCACCAGTTTCAATGCCTGCAGGCGAATCGCACACGATGTATTCAAAACCCATACCGCTCAGGTCATTCAAAACCTTTTCAACACCCTCTTGAGACAGGGCATCTTTGTCACGGGTTTGAGAAGCGGCCAGCACAAACAGGTTGTCACACTGCTTGTCTTTGATCAGGGCTTGGTTCAAGTTGGCTTCGCCCTGGATCACATTGATCAGGTCATACACCACACGGCGTTCACAACCCATGATCAAGTCCAGATTACGCAGACCCACATCAAAGTCAATGACGGCGGTCTTGAAACCCCTGAGGGCCAGGCCGGTGGCGAAACTGGCACTGGTCGTGGTTTTACCCACGCCGCCTTTGCCAGAGGTCACAACAACGATTTTTGCCATGGAAAAACTTTCTTGGACTCGATTAAAAAATTAAAACTTGAAAGGGGTAATCAGTAATTTGTCCCCATCGGGGCCAGATTGCAAACACACCTGAGCCACTTGACCCAAAACATCTTTGGGCAAGGCATTTTCGCTGGTGCGGTAGACACCCGCGATGGAAATCAATTCGGGCTCCATCACCTGGGCAAAAATTTGGGCTTGCGTGTTGCCACGGGCACCTGCAATGGCTTTCCCTCGCAAAGCGCCATAAACATGGATATGCCCATCGGCAATCACCTCGGCACCCGCATTGACCATGGCCAGAACAATCAAATCTCGGCCTTTGGCATACACCTGTTGGCCTGAACGCAACGGCTTGTCAATGACCATGGCACCCAAAGGCGCAGCCATAGGTGGCGTTGAGACGGGTAACGCAGGTTCGCGAGGTGTTGTTGATGCTGATGATGGCTCTTCAACCTGCACAGAACGCCGAATACGGGCATCTGAAGCATCGACCAGGCCCAGACCCTTGGCTTTCACCAAGAGCGTCTCCTGGGCCCCTTTGATGGCCAAAGGCACGAATTGGTGTTCGCGCAAAACAGCCAACAGCGCTTGCAAATCGAGCGTCTGATCGGATTCAAGACCCAATGCGCTCACATCCACCACCACAGGGTCTTGGTCAAAAAAGCCAGGGGTTTCAGCCATCTGTTGCTTCAATGCAGCAGAGACAGCTTCAATGTCTGTGGTCTTGAGTAACAAAGCCAACAAAGACAAATCGGCGCTTTTGATGTCGTAACAGGGTTGAGAAGGGTCTTCTGAAACGATCGCCATGGTGCAGTCTGGGATGGAAAGATGCAAATCTTAACAGCGCACCTCTTTCTTGTTATCTCTCTATAGTTTTATATCTTTAAATAGTCGTAGTAGTAAGGATAAGCTTGTTCTGTGTACAAGTGTCTTTTCTTGAGCATTGACAAAGACTTATCGTGGTTTCAAGGGTGTGTGTGAGTGTGATTTTTTGCTGTCACGACAAAATGAACAACTTGACCAAGATAGACCAAGCTGTTGATAACCATGCGGTTTCGTGTTTTTTATCCACAGGTTTATCCCGGTCGGTTTTATCGATCGATCAACCATTGAATGATCCCTTTGGCGACGAAACCCAGCATGCCAAAAGCCAGACCTAAAAAGATCACGAAGGTGCCAAATTTACCGGCCTTCGACTCCCAAGCCAGCTGCAAGACGATGAACAGCATGTAGAGCATGAAAGCGGCCACACCAATGGTCAGGCCAAACCAGGCAAACTGTTCTTCTGTGAAATTCCACATCACACAGACTCCTGAGGGGGCATGCGCTCAGGCACATCACGGGTGTCCACCAGATCGCGGTAAGCATGCCAAGACGCATGACCCAGCATGGGCACGATCACGATCAGGCCGATGAACAAGCTCAAAATGCCCATCATGCTCAGGCCCATGATCAAAAACGCCCACAAGACCATGGGCATGGGGTGGGTCAGAACCACCTTCCAGCTGGTCAACACCGCCTGCAGGGTGTTGAGTTGGCGGTCTAAAAGCAAAGGCATGGCCACCACGCTGGAAGCAAAAACCGGCGCAGCCATCAGGCCGCCTAACATCAGCCACAGCTCAAACAGGTAATGGTCTGGGCTGAGCACCACATGGCGAATGAAATCCATGGGGGTGTGGATCGGCACCGGGGCCAACAAAGTGATCAAGGCCGATGAGGTCATCACCCAGCCTGTGCCTGCCAAGCCCAATAACAAACCAAAACGCACCAGGCACCAGTAACTCACGGGTTCGTTGTTCTGCAGTGTTTGCCATTGCGTCCAGGTTTTGAACAAAAGCCGCAAGTTCACGGCCTCATTTCTTTCGATGGCGCGGCTCATGGCGTACAAGCTGGAGGCCAAAACGGGTGCCACGACCAAAAAGCCCGACACCGCACTGGCCAGCAACCAGAACCGATCGTGTGCCAGCCAAGTGATCAAGCCGCCAACCAGGGCCATGACCAGGCCATGCGCCAAGCTAAGCCAAGGTGAATGACAGATGTCTTTCAATCCCAAATAAAGCCAAAACAAAGGTTGCTTGCCATCGATGCGCAAAACGCCAGGCAAATTCAAACGCCCACGTTTTGTTGGTGCAGGATCGGGAAGCGGATTGGGGGATGGGTGGGAAGGAGGGGAAGCTTGGGTCATGCCATCGAGCTTACCTGCAGGGAAATTTGTGAATTTGACCTGCATCAAATGGCAAAAGGCTGACCAGCAGCCTTTTGGATTCAATCAAACCGGTGAAAACCCGGTTGGGTGTGACCTACAGAAGCTCAATGATGCCCGTGACCGCCTGAATGTTTCATGGCGTGCATGCCTGAGTGTTTCATCATGCGTGTTGTTTCCTGGTCAAACACTTGTTTTTGGTCTGCATTCAGCGTGGCATAAAAAGCTTTCGTAGCATTGGTACGTTGTTGTAGGTGCGCATCGCGTTGGGCTTTCATGGCCTGCATTTGGTCCAAGCGCTCGGGTGTGGTCATTTTTTCGAAGCTTGCACGCTCGGGCTGCGCCGTGCGGGCAGGGTGTTGCATCGATTGGGTGAAACTGTTCCACGCAGGTTCTTGAGTGGCTTGCAAGTTCAGTTTGGACTTGAGTTCGGTCAAATGTTGGGTGTGACGTTCAGCTTTGTGCTCGCGCATTTTCTCCATGCGGCCAACACGGGTGGAGTCGGTGGGGGCTGTGGTGTTTTGGGCCAAAGCCAGACCGGTCAGACCGGCCATCAAGGCCGTGGCGATCAAAGTGGTGCGAATCGATTTCATGAAAACATCCTTAGGTTGATGGGATGCCTGCAGTGTGATCCGCCCATGTATCTGGGCTGTGCCCGGATGCTGCTGATTTGTAAAGATCAGGTATTTTTATTCTTGCAGGTGTTGATGCCCAGCAAGCTGTAAGGCGGGCACCAACCCACCAAACCGGTGGCCAAAGGCACCAGGCCCAGCCAGCCCCAAACGCCCACAGTGCTTGTGGCCGCCAATGCGATCAAGACGAGGCCACCCACAATGCGGATGATGCGTTCGATGTTGCCAATGTTTTGGGTCATGTGAAACTCCTGGGTTGAAAAATTCAAAAGGTGACGCGGTAACCTTCATCGGCAATGGCTTGTGCCAAAGCTTCGCGGGGTTTTTCAGAATCCACTTGCACGCTGTTGTGTGTGCGGTCGATCACAACTTTGGCCTGTGCATCCAAAGACAATAAAGCCTTGGTGACTGCTTTTTCGCAGTGGCCACACGTCATGCCCTCAACGGTGAAAATTTGGTTCATGATGCATCCTCTTCAATCAACTGAACACGACCCGTTTGGGTCTGGTCTGAGCATAGACCATCAAGGACTTCATGCCATGACACAGATCAATAACGAACTTCCCATCACCTACGACATCGGTATCGGCGGCATGACGTGCGCTTCGTGCGTGGCGCGGGTTGAAAAAGCGCTGAAAAAAATGCCCGGTGTGCTCAGCGCCACGGTCAACCTGGCCACCGAATCGGCCCGCATCGAAGTCGCGTCAAATGACGTGACCGATGCACGCCTGCGCCGCGCTGTGCGCGATGCAGGCTATGAACCCCGCACACCCGAAGCACAAGCCGATGCAGGCCGTGAATCACCCTGGGCAGGGTTCATGCCGGTGGGTGTGGGCCTGTTGTTGACCACGCCTTTGGTTTTGCCCATGCTGGCCGACTTGTGGGGCCAGCATTGGATGCTGCCCGCGTGGGTGCAATTTGCACTGGCCACGCCTGTGCAGTTTGTGTTGGGCGCACGTTTTTACAAAGCCGGTTGGCACGCCCTGAAGGCGCTCGCGGGCAATATGGATTTGCTGGTGTCCCTGGGCACCACCGCAGGTTGGGCCTTGTCGGTTTGGTTGTGGCTCACGGCGCACGAGGGGCACACGCCGCACCTGTACTTTGAGGGCTCGGCCGTCGTCATCACCTTGGTGATGCTGGGCAAATGGCTGGAGACGCGCGCCAAGCGCCAAACCACCGAGGCGATCCGCGCTTTGCATGCCTTGCGCCCCGATAAGGCGCACTGGTTGGGCGACGACGGCGAAGTCGATGTACCTGTGGACGAAATCCTGGTGGGCGACCAGATTGTGGTGCGCCCCGGCGAACGTTTTCCACTGGACGGCGAATTGGTCGAAGGGCAAACCCAGGTGGACGAATCCATGCTGACCGGAGAACCCCTGCCCGTGGCCAAGGCACCGGGTGCGGCACTGACCGGCGGGTCGATCAATGGCGAAGGGCGTGTGCTCATGCGCGTGACGGCGGTGGGCCACGAAACCGTGCTCTCGCACATCATCCGCTTGGTCGAAGATGCACAAGCGGCCAAAGCACCCATTCAGCGGCTGGTGGACAAAGTGGCCGAAGTGTTTGTGCCCGTGGTGCTGGTGATCGCCTTGCTCATTTTGGGTGCGTGGATGGTGACAGGTGCCGACTTTGAAACAGCACTCATCCACGCCGTGGCTGTGCTGGTCATCGCTTGCCCTTGCGCCTTGGGCTTGGCCACGCCTGTCGCCATCATGGCGGGCACGGGTGTGGCGGCCAAACACGGCATCTTGATCAAAGACGTGCAGGCACTGGAGTTGGCCCACCGCGTGCAAACCGTGGCCTTTGACAAAACCGGCACGCTCACCGTGGGGCAGCCGCGCTTGTTGGCCCATGTGCCCGCGCCCGGACTCGACGCGCCAACGGCGTTGGGTTTGGCTGCACGCGTGCAAAGCGGCAGTGAACATCCCTTGGCGCGTGCTGTGGTCAGCGCGGCTGAACGGCAGGGCCTGGCAGGCCCCGCGGCCCAAGACCTGCAGGCGGTGCCCGGCAAAGGGGTGCGGGCCCAGGTGGACGGCCGGCGCTTGTTGCTGGGCAGTTTGCGCTGGCTGCAAGAAGAGGGTCTGGACATCGGCATGTGGCAGCCAGACATCGATGCCTTGCAGGCGCAAGGCGCGAGTCTGTCGGCTTTGGCCGAGCGCACCGATGAGGGTTTGCAGGCCCTGCTGCTCATGGGTTTTGGCGACGAGCCTAAAGTGGGCGCTGCGCAAGCTTTGTCTGCGCTGCGTGATCGCGGCCTGAAGCTGGTGATGATTTCGGGCGACAACCAAGCCGCCGCCGAAGCCATGGCGCGCCGCTTGGGCTTGCGCCCCGAAGCGGGAGAAGTACTGGCCAATGTGTTACCCGGCGACAAATCGGCGCAGGTGCAAAAACTGCGCGCGGGTGGCCAAGTGGTCGCCATGGTGGGCGATGGGGTGAACGACGCGCCCGCGCTGGCTGCTGCCGATGTGGGCATGGCCATGGGCAATGGCACCGACGTGGCCATGCACGCGGCGGGCATCACCCTGATGCGCGGCGATGTGGCTTTGGTGGGCGCAGCGCTCGACATCTCGGCCCGCACGGTGGCCAAGATCCGGCAGAACCTGTTTTGGGCCTTTGCCTACAACGTGGCGGGCATTCCCTTGGCCGCTTTGGGTTACCTCAACCCCATGATGGCGGGCGCGGCCATGGCGCTCAGCTCGGTCAGTGTCATGGCCAATGCCCTGCTGCTCAAGCGTTGGAAACCCTGAGCGCTGGTCGGCGTCAAGCCGTGGGCAAGAAGGGGTAGTCGGTATACCCCACATCGCCACCACCGTAAAAAGTGGCGCGGTCGGGCGTGTTGAAGGGGCCACCTTGCTTCAGGCGTGCGCCCAAGTCGGGGTTGGCGATGAAGGGGCGGCCAAAGGCAATCAGGTCTGCACCGCTGGCCAGGGACTGATCGGCCAAGCTCAGGTCGTAGCCGTTGTTCAACATCCATGCGCCGCGCCCACCCGCTTGTGTGTAGGCCTGACGCAAAGCGGCGTAATCAAACGGTTTCTCGCCTTGCTGGTGGTCGCGTGCCGCGCCAGTTGAGCCTTCGATGACATGCAAGAAGGCCAAATCCATGGGGGCCAGCAAGCGCACCACATGCTCAAACAGTGGCTGAGGCTGGTCGTCGCTCACCCCGTTGGCAGGCGTCACGGGCGACAGGCGGATGCCCGTGCGCGGGCCACCAATTTCGGCCACGATGGCGTGCATGACTTCTTGCAAAAAGCGGGCGCGGTTCTCGACCGAGCCGCCATACGCGTCGGTGCGGTGGTTGCTGCTGCTGCGCAAAAACTGGTCGATCAGGTAGCCATTGGCCGCGTGCACCTCTACGCCATCAAACCCTGCGGCGATGGCGTTGGCTGCTGCGCTGCGGTAGTCCTGCACGATGCCGGGCAGCTCGGCGGCATCGAGCGCACGCGGCTCCGACACGGGCACGAACTTGGCTTGGCCGTCGACCAGCAACACAGTTTTGGTTTCGGCGGTGAGCGCCGACGGTGCAACGGGCGCCGCACCACCGGGCTGCAAGCTGGTGTGCGAGACACGGCCCACATGCCATAGTTGCATCACGATCTTGCCGCCTTCGGCGTGCACCGCATCGGTGACTTGTTTCCATGAAGCGACTTGCTCGGCGCTCCAGATGCCGGGCACATCGGCGTACCCCTGGCCTTGGTGGCTGATGGCCGTGGCCTCGGTGACGATCAGGCCTGCCCCCGTGGCCGGGTTGGCGCGTTGGCGGTAATAGGTGGCCATGCGGGCGTTGGCTAGCGAACCGGGTGCGCGGTTGCGCGTGAGCGGGGCCATCACGATGCGTGAGGCCAAAGCGATGCTGCCAACCTGGCAGGGTTCAAACAAAGAGGTCATGGGGTCGATTCAAAGGTGTCGGTGTTGTTCAGGCCAAGGGGTCACAAAGCGTAGTCTGGACTTTCGCGCTGCAGTTTGCGCAGCAGGGACGGCCATACAAACGCACCGCCCAAACCGCCGGTTTGCACGCGCATGGCGTTGGCCACACCCGTCAGAATTTGCGGGTTGACGGCCGTCAGGTCTGCAGCGCCAGACTGACCTGCCAGGGCATCGACCTGGATGCGGCAGGTGTTCTCGAAGGTGTACATCGACAAAAAAGCGTCGGCAATGGTTTTGCCCACGGTGAGCAAACCGTGGTTGCGCAGCATCAGGTAATTGGCCTCGCCCAAGTCGGCTTGCAGGCGCAGCTTTTCGTCATCGCGAATGGCCACGCCCTCGTAGCCGTGGTAGGCCAGTGACGCCAGCACAAAAGTGCTTTGTTGGCTGATGGGCAGCACGCCGTGGGTCTGGGCACTGACGGCCACGCCTGCGCGCGTGTGGGTGTGCAGCACACAGCCGGCGTCGGGCCGCGCTTCGTGCACCGCGCTGTGGATCACAAAGCCTGCCGGGTTGACCGGGAAGGGGGTGTCGTGCAGTTTGTTGCACTGCATGTCCACTTTCACCAGGCTGGACGCGGTGATTTCGTCGAACATCAGGCCGTAGGGGTTGATCAGAAACTGATGGTCTTGGCCCGCCACCGACTCGGGCAGTTTGGCACTGATGTGGGTGAACACCAGATCGCTCCACCCGTACAGCGCCACCAGCCGGTAACACGCTGCCAAGTCCAGCCGCAGCTGCCATTCGTCGGGGTGAACGCTGTCTTTTAAAGAGGGGATTTCAAACGCCATGGCCGTGCTCCGCAGGTCAGCAAAAGGGATTCAGCTTAGCGGCAAGCGGGGTGGGGGGATGACGTGTTGGTGACTGAGGTGAATGGCCAGTGCCAATGAAGCCGTGCATCACCCCGGCCGCGTCAAATCTTCCAGCCGCATCAGCCAAGCCCGGGCGTGTCCCCCGCCATCTTCCACAGCCCCACACATCTCCACCGAGGCCTGCAGCTGCCCACACACCGCAGGCCGCTCGGGTTGCCCAAAAATCTTGCAGCGCAGCTGGGCGTCGAGTTGAATGCAGGGCACGCCTGCCGGTTTGCCTTGGGGCATGCCGGGGATGGGCGAGGAGATGGAGGGGGCGGTGCAGCAAGCGGCGCAGCCTGGTCGGCAGGTCAAATGCATGGGGTCAGCGTGGCCACAGTGCCCAAAGTTGCAGCGGTTGCTTCACGCGTCCGGCCAGTTCCCCGGCTGCTGGGCCTGATCCCGCGTAGTAGTCGGCCCGTACCGCGCCCACAATGGCGGTGCCTGTGTCTTGGGCCAACACCAGGCGGTCAAGTCGGGTTTGCGGGCCGCTGGATTTGAGCCACACAGGCGTGCCATAAGGAATGCTGCCGCGGTCTACGGCGATGGAGCGCTCGGCGGTCAATGGCACGCCCTGTGCGCCCTTGGGGCCTGGCGGCACGCTGCCGACAGGCAAGGCTTCTTCCTTGAAAAAAACCACGCGGGGGTTTTGCCACAGCAACTCGTTCACACGCGAGGGGTTGCGGTCAATCCATGATTTGATGCCTGGCCAGGAGGCATCGCGAATCAGGTTTTTGTCCAGCAACCAGCGCCCAATGCTTTTGTAGGGTTGCTCGTTGGTGCCGGCAAACGCCAGCCGCACCATGCGTTGGCTGCCATCGGGTTCGCGCACGTTGATCAAGCCAGAGCCTTGGATGTGCAGCACCATGGCGTCGACCGGATCGGCCAAATGGACCAAGGCCTTGCCACGCAAAGCAGCCCGAGCCGCAGGCAGGGTGTCGATTTCTTGCCGGGTGTACCAGGGTTTGCGTTTGTTCAGATCGGCAGGCGGGCCATAGAGCGGCACTTGAAAGCCAGGGCGGGCATGGCGCTCGGCGTTCAAAACGGGCTCGTAGTAAGCCGTCAACAAGCCCTCGCTTTGTTGGTTGTGCGACTCCACGCGGTAAGGCTGCAATTTCTCGCGCAACCACTGGCGTTGTGTTTGCACGCTGGCTTGGGCCAGTTGCCGAACCTCCGGGCACAGCGCGGCCCAAGGCGGGCTGGGGCGGGTGCAGCTTTGCACCCATGCGGGCCAGGCTTCGTGCACAGCGTCTTGTTCAAGTCCTGGCAGTTCGGACCATGGCACCGGGACCCAGCGGCTTTTGGCTTGCATGATCACAGGAGGCAGTGGTGTCACGGCCTCAACGGGAGGCGTGGCCAATGGGCCGGTTTGGCTGGGTTCTTCTAGCACGGGGGCGACCGAACACGCGGTCAGGCTGCCTACAATCGCAGCCAACAGCCAGCGGGGACCTGCGCGGCGAACACTCAGAAATGGAAACTTGATCATGGCGCTTATTTTGCTGGAAGCCTTGTTGGCCCTGCTGCTCTTCGTCGTGATTGTGTGGTGGACCATGTTTTCCGGCCGAAACAAGGGTGAATTGCCATCTGCCGAGAAAAAAGACGCAGACGACCCAAAGCCTTGATGATGATGGTGGAGGGCCGGGCTCAGTCCAGCAGCGTTCCGGCGCCTTCAAACCGCTGGGCGTAATAGCGGTTGTTCAGTTGGTCCATGCGCACACCGGTTCGGGGGTTGCTGGCGTGGACAAAGCGGCCGCCCCCCACATAAATGCCCACATGCGAATGCCGCGCACCCAAGGTGTTGAAGAACACCAGATCGCCGGGTTGAATGCGGGCACGGTCGACGGGCCTTGATTTTTGGCCCAGGTCGGCAGAAGTGCCTTTGACGGGCAAGCCCGCGACTTCCCGGTAAACGTGCGAAACCAAACCTGAGCAGTCAAAGCCTGTGGCGGGCCCTCGGCCGCCCCAGCTGTAAGGGGTGTCCAGCAAGGACATGGCAAACAAGGCCAGGTCATTGCGCTTGGGGTGGTAATCACCTGTTACTGCAGGTTCGGGGATGGATGAAAGCTCTGGCGCGCGGGCAGGCGCTGGCCGGTTGTCTGTCACCACGGGAGCAGAAGAACAGCCCACGATGAGAAGCGCCATGCCCGTGAGCGTGGTGATCAGGCCTGTGCGAGCGAGTGCGTGGATGGCGCGTGCGCTGTTTATGGTGGGCTGGCTCATGTCAGTGTTCGCATCAGGTTGGCCAATTCGACGGCAGATTTCACTTCCATTTTGTCGAACACGCGTGAGCGGTGCACTTCGACCGTGCGCACGCTGATGTCGAGCTGGTCGGCGATCAGCTTGTTGGGCAGGCCCTCCACCACCAAGCGCATCACATCACGCTCCCGATCGGTCAGCTCACCCAAGCGTGATTGCAAAAAGTCTTGCTGTGTGCGGGCATTCAAGCGATCTTGAGACAAGCGCAGGGCCTGCTCCACACGGTCCACCAAGGCGTTGTCCGAGAAGGGTTTCTCACAAAAATCAAACGCCCCGCGTTTGACGCTGTCCACCGCGGTGGGCACATCCGCATGACCCGTCAGAAAAATCACCGGCCAAGCTTGCGCCATACCGTTGGCTTGCAGGTGTTCAAACAAGGCCAGGCCACTCATGCCCGGCATGCGCACATCCAGCAAGATGCACCCTGCTTGTTGGGGCAGGGGTGAAGCGTTGGCCACCGAGGCGGCCTTCTCCAGCATGTCCATGAAGGCTTCTGCGCTGTCGTAAGACTCGCTGAGCAAGCGCCGCGTGCGCAACAACCAGGCCATGCCTTCGCGCACGCCAATGTCGTCGTCAACGATGTAGACCATGCTGTCAAAAGGGGGGTGCATGGCGCGATTTTAGGTGGTGTGCGTTGCCGGGCCGCCCGCGGCGGGCAGTGTGAAGCGGAACACGGTGCCTTTGGGGTTGTGGTCGGTAAATTCCAACTGGCCGCCGTGCTGTTCGATCACGGTGCGGCACAGGCCCAAGCCCATGCCCTCGGGCTTGGTGGTGAAGAAGGGATTGAACAGCTGGGCCGCCACATCGGGTGCGATGCCCGCGCCCAGGTCGGTGACAGAAAAGATCACCCCCGCATGTTCTTTCTCGGGTGTGGCCCGTTGCACTTGCAGCACCAGCACCCTGTCGCGGCAGTGTGGCCAATCCATGGCTTGCATGCCGTTGCGTGCCAGATTGAGCAGGACCTGCTCGACCATGGTGCGGTCACACCACACGGCAGGCAGTCGGGCATCTACCCGCATGTGCACGCGCACCTGCAGTTTGCGCGCTTGCAGGTTGACCAGCGGTGCGATGGCGTCCAGCAGGGCCTGGGGTTGCACGGCTTCACGGGCTTGGTCCCGGCGGCGTACGAAATCGTGCACGCTGTTGATGACGCGGCCAGCCCGTTCGGCTTGTTCGGCGATGCGGCGCAGCGCCATGTGCACATCGTCCAGGGTTTGCGGTTCGGCCTGAGGGTCTTTGAGCAGGTTGAGCGAGCCGTTGGCGTAACTGGCGATCGCGGCCAAAGGCTGGTTCAGCTCGTGGCTGAGCAAGGACGCCATCTCGCCCACGGTGGCCAAGCGCGCAGTGGCTTGCAGACGGTCTTGGCTGGCCCTTGAGAGTTCTTCGATGCGCCGCTGCTCGCTGATGTCGATGACCGCGCCCATCCAGCCTGTTTGTTCGCCTTGCACGCTGATCAGGGGGGCTTCGATGATCAGCACCGGAAAACGCGTGCCGTCTTGGCGGATGAAGACCGATTCAAAACCCTCTCTGGGCGATGCATTGCCTGCCATTCGGATGGCTTGGCGTTGCTGGTATTCGTCCACCATTTCGGGGGGCCAATAGGGCATGGGGGCGTTTTGCCCTATCAGGGCGTCGGCCTCCCAGCCCACCATCTGGCAAAACGCCGGGTTCACATAGGTGATGCAGCCCTGCAGGTCACGGGCCCTCAGACCCGTGACCAGAGAGTCTTCCATGGCTTTGCGAAAAGCCAGCGCGTCGGCCAGATCTCGCTCGGCCTTCTGACGCCTGCGGGCATCCTTGGTCAGCAGCACCATCACCGTGATCAGGGCGATGGACATGCCGGTGACCAAGGCGGTGAGCACATTGGGGAACAAGTCCGGTTCGCCCCGTCTGCCGTCCATGCGCAGCAGCAAGGTGTTGCCTGGCAGATCGACCAATTGCTGGCTGGTGAACACACGCCGCTCACGCCGTTGGGCACCGGCAATGGCCAAGCGCGTTCCGTCCGGTTCGACGAAGGACAGTTCGTTCCTGCGGCCAAAGGTGCTGCCCAGCCGCTCGGTCAGCAGCTCTTGTAGGCTGTAGGTGACAACCGTGTAACCCAACCACTCTCCATTTTGTGTGACCGGCAGGCACAGCTCCATGACTTCGATGCCCAGACCGTCGTTTTGGGGCAGAAAATAGGTGCTGGAATAAGCGGGGCCGTTCAGGCGTTTGGCCCGTTGGCAGGCCTGGCTGGCCTCGTTCAGGACTTCGCTGCGCGCAATGCGTTCAAATGCCGGCGCACGCAAGGGTGAGTCGGCAAACGCCTTCAGTTGCCAGGCTTTGTCGCGCCACTCCACGCGCAACCAGTCCCGGTTGTCGCGCAACAAATCCAATGCGGGAGGCTGCCAGCTGGCGGGTGCCAAATGCCCCGATTGCAAGGCTTGTAAAGCCTGAATCTGCCGTGACAGGCTGCCGCGCAAATCCCCCACGGCATCGGCCGTGTCACGTTCCAATTCGGCTTGTACTTGACTGGCCTCGTAGCGACCAGCCAGCCAAACCAGTGTGGCCAACACAGCCAGCACCAGCGCGATCAACGCCGCCCACAAAGAGCGTCGCCCAGATCCCCAAGGCAAGGCTTCATCGAGTTGGGCTCGGATCCTGTGGAGGTGCTTGTGCCAGTCGGCCATCAGGGGAGTTGCGCCGAGTTTTTTCATGAGGCGTCAGGGCCGGGTCGTGCCTGCAGGTGGGTTTTTCCCATCGCCCGCGCTGTTGATTTTGGTGACCCGGGGATCGGCCCAGCTGCCATCGATCAGGAACTCCTGGGTGTTGGCTTTCATGAGGGGGTTTTGTAAAAACAACTGCGCCAAAAAAGCCGTGAGGCCGACCACGGGGTTGACCGCAATGCCGGCGACCAGCGATGCGGTGCCCGCATCGAGTTCAGGCAGGATCACGACCCGCAGCTTTTGGGTTTCCTGGGCAATGTCGGCCGATCCATCAAGCTGCACCAGCGCGTTCACGCCCTTGATTTGCAAATTGCGCGTGTAGGCGATGCCTTGCGCGATGGTGACGTCACCACGCACCGAATCAAAGGCAAAGCCTTCTGAAAACACATCGCGGAAATCCAGCAACAGGCGTCGCGGCAGGGCTTGCAGGCTCAAAACCCCAAGCAATTTGGCAGCACCGGCATCGGCTTTGAGGAACTGACCACGGCCCATCTTGACGGCAAACTGGCCAGACATGCTGGGGTAATGCAAAGCCAAGGGAGAGCCCTGCCAATTCACAGAGCCTTCGAGCAGGCCTGTGCCGCCTCGCAAGGCGTTGGGCGTGCCCAGGCGCGTGAGCAATGCACCAGCGTCCGAAATGTCCAGTTTGAAATTCATTTCGGTCTTGCGTTGCTGACTGCCTTCAGCAGAGGCCAACCACCGGCCGGTGCTGCGCAGGGAGGCCTCGGGAACCGTGATGTTGAATTTGTTCAACTGCCACTCGGGGTTGGCCTTGGCCCGGGTTTTGGTTTGTTCGGTGTTGAGGGCTTCGATTTCGATGCGGCCGAGTTTTTTGCCGCGCAGCTCCAGCTGTTCGACCACGATGTCCAGTGAGGGCAAATTCGCCGGTGGTGCTTCGAGCAGGCCTTCGACTTCGGCCACGCTGGAGGGCGGTAAATTCAGACGCGACAAGCGTGCAAACAGATGGCCCAATTGATCGCCACTGGGTTGGCGGTAAAGCACGTGGCCATTGAGCTCGCGGGCATCGACATTCACCCGCCACGAGTTTCCTTCACGCAAGCCGCCGGCCACGACTTGGTGCAAGGTGCGGCCATCGGCGCTGAGTGTGTTGGCTTGCAGGCCGATGCGTGTGGGGCCATAGGCTGACCACGCCGTTTTGCCGGTGTCTTTCTGGCTTCCTGCGCCCAGTTCGGCGGGCAGCAGGCTTTGCCAGTCTTCAAGAGAAAAACGGTCCAACGCCACCGCTGCGGTGACCCCTGTGGCGGGCAATGCGGGGGCTTGGGAGGCCGGCAGGCCCAAGGTGAGGCTGCCGCGCAAGACGACGGGTTCAGCGCCCGACAGATCGCGCACATAGAGCGCCGATGCCACACTGCCCCAGTCCAGTTGCAACTGGTCACGCAAGCCGCTGCCTGAACCCTGCACACGTGTGCGCGCCGAGACGGACAGGCTCGTGTTGGCGGTCTTGCCTAGCGGGGCGGGCAATTTCAGGGCCAGTCCTTCCAGTTGGGTTTGCAGAGCGAATTCGGGTAGCCCTTGGCGCCAGCCCAGTTGAGCGCTGTAGTTGGTGGCACCGCTGGCAAATTGGGCCCATTCGTTGAGCGGGCTGAACGCTTTGGCTTGGCGAAGCCCTTCGGCCGTGACTTGGCCTTGGGCGCGCAATTGCAGTGAGGTTTCGGTGGTGGCCGCACCAGGGGTTGGCCGCATGCCGCCTTCGATCCGGACCGGTCCACCCAACAGGCGCGCTTGTGTGCCGCTCAGGCTGAAACCAGACTCGCTGAATTGCACCGTGCCCTGGAGTTTTTCCAAAAGTGGTGTGTCGGCCGTTACGCGCACATCGTTGCCACTCAGCACCACCGAGCCTTGCACCTTGGTGTTCTGGGGGGTGAGCAGGGGCACAGCCAGTTTGAAGCGGGTTTGCACGTTGCCCGTGGCCTGCGTTTGCCGCAAAGCGCCAGACAGCATGGCATCCAAAGGCGATTTTTGCACCAACGTCAGCACTTGCGATGCTGCGCCTTTGTTCTCGGCCGAGACATTCAGCACGGGGTTATTCAGCATGTCGGCGATGTCGGCTTGGCCTGCGCTCAGGGTGAGGCCGGTGCGTGGATCGCCTGCGCGGGCGGAGGCCTTGTTCAGCTTCATGCCCAGGCGGTCAAAGACGAGCTCACCGGTCAGTTGGTGCAATCGTGGCCAGGGCAGGGCTTTTGCGGGCAGCAAGGCCGTAGGCACGTAATCCAGCTCCACGTCCTGGATGCGTCCGGCAAACCTGAAATCGCCCGTTTTGGGGTTGGCAAACGGCAGTTTGGCCAGATCGCCCTTGATCTTCACCTGTACGTCCGAATAGACGCCTTTGAGCACTGCGTCTCGCACGTATTGGCGCACGGTTGCAGGCAGTGACAGAGGCAGATAACGGTAAGCCTGTGCGGCATTGGCCTGTTTGATCTTGCCCTGCAGGTCAAGTACGCCGGGACCTTGGCCTTGGGGGGCGGGGTGCCATTGGCCTTGCCATTCGCCTTGCAAGTCTGCGTTGGCCAGTTGAAGCTTCCATTCGGGCACGTGCCACTGAGCAGCTTCACGTTTGAAAACCGCATGCCCCAGCAAAGACCGCACGCGCACTTCGGGGTCCTCCAGGACGCCGGGCAAGAACACGGCCCCGTCAGCCCCCATATTGACCTCAATTCGGCCATCATCCTGGTTCAATTTCAGCTGGACTTGTGCGCCTTGCAGACCGGGTCGAAGTGGATGGCTGCCACCCGAGCGTGCGGCCGCTGGCGGCAAAGACAAGCTGTTCAGTGTGAGCTGTCCGTCATAGCGTTGCGGCGCTTGCCAGTCGCCTTGCCACCGCCACTGCAAAGCTTCGACCTGTCCACTGACCGTTTGCTCTTGCAGCTGCTGATGCCACACAGCGGTCAAAGGCATGCGCAAGGCCACATCGCGCAACGCTGACAAGTCCAGGTGATCGGCTTGCAGCTGACCGCTTGCCAAGTTTTTGCCTTGTGGGTGGGTATAGGTCAGTGAGACATTGCCGCCAGGCCAGGCCAAGCCTTGGTCGCTGACAAAGGCCAGATGCTGGGTCGAAACCTCAAAGCCCAGTGGGTGGACGCGGCCAGCCAAACGGCCAGACAAACGCTCAAAACCCAAAGGGGCCTCACCCTCAGAGCGGGCGGTTTGCAAGCCGGTCAGATGGACGTCGGCCACGCCGCCAGCCCATTGGCCGTTGTTCACGTCGTTCCACAGTCGCATGCTGCCTTGACCCGACATGAGCTTGACCCCCGCCGGCATGTAAGGGCTCAGCTTCGCGGCATCAACCTGCGGAAAGTAGCTGTAAACCTGGCCTGTCCAGTCCGCCCATTGGCCGGGGTGGATGGACAACAGATTGCGTTTAAAGCGGCCGATGGTGACAAAGCGCTGACCCCAGTCGCCCACAGGGGTGGCATCGATGCGGACGTCATGGTGTCGGGGTGAATTGCGCAGCACCAGATCCAGGTCACGCAGCGAAAGGCTGCTCGCGACCGTGTTGGTTTGCACGTCGGTTTGTGTTGGGCTCTCGCGGGTCCAGTGCAGCGTGCCGCCACGCACAATGACTTCGTGCTGCGCGAATAACCAATCGGCTGCGGGGTTATCCCCTCCCTTTTGCGGCGTCCAATCGAGTCCGGCCACCCGCCAGTGCCCGTTGGCCATCTGCCGAACATCCAGTTCGGGCCTGTCCAGCACGAGTTGTTCCAGCTTCAAGCTCAGAACCGAGTGCACGCTGATCGCGATCATCACTTTGGGCAGACGCAATGCTGTGCGGCCTTCGGGGTCGAGCAGTTCGATGTTGCGCAACTCGAATGAGGGAGCCCAGCCCGTTGATTCAGCGGAGATTTCACCGACCTTGACCGGAACCCCGATGGTTTGTTGGGCCAAGCGCTCCAGCGCGGGACGGTAGTCTCCGATTCGCGGCACAATCCAAAAATGCAAGGCAGCCCAGGCCATGCCCAACAAGACACCCAGCACCAAAAGGGCCCAGGCTACGGCCCGCATCAAGCGGGACAGCACGAGGGTCAGGCGGGGAAAAGTGGGCAAAGAAGGCACAAACATTTGAATCAGAAAGTCAGCAGGAATTATGACCCGCAGCCAGCCCATGGATGAGGCACCCGCCGCAAATGATGTCAGTTTGGTCGATTTGCCTGCGTATTCACGTTTTCTGCAGCGTTTGTATCGCCGTTATGGTGCAGAGTTGCCCCTTTTGCCGCCCGGCCCCCCAACACGCGACAGCCTGAACGCGGCTTATGCCGCTTTGCAAGCCAAGGGCCTGGACACCAGCGCCGCTTTGCGTGTGTTGCGCCAACTCACACTGGAGCGCTTGGCTTTCCTGGATTGCAGCCGCCAAGCCGATTTGGCAGCCGTCACGCACGGCATGACCTGGCTGGCCGAATTCACGCTCGATATGGCTTGGCAACAAGTCATGGCCGATTTGGACGCCCTGCACGGGGCACCCACCAAACCTGACGGCCAGCGCGCCGAAATGTGGATCGTAGGCATGGGCAAGTTGGGTGCGCGTGAGCTGAATGTGTCGAGCGACATCGACCTGATTTATGTCTACGACCAGGACGGTGAAACCCAGGGCAACACCGAAGGCCGCAACAAAGTCTCGTGCCAGGAGTACTTCACCCGTGCGGTCAAGCGCATGTACGCCCTGATTGGCGACACCACCGACTACGGCTTTGTTTTCCGGGTCGATCTGGCCCTGCGGCCCAACGGCAATTCAGGCCCCAGCGTGGTCTCGCTCGACGCGCTGGAAGAGTATTTGCTGGTGCAAGGCCGCGAGTGGGAGCGTTTTGCCTGGATGAAAAGCCGCGTGGTCGCGCCCCGCAGCGCCATGCTCAATGGCTCGGCTCAAGCATTGCGCGCCGTGGTGTTGCCCTTTGTGTTTCGCCGCTACCTGGACTACAACGTCTTCGAATCATTGCGCACGCTGCACCAGCAAATCCGCGACCACGCGGCCAAGCGCAGCGCCGGTCACCCCGAACGGGCCAACGACGTGAAGCTCTCACGCGGCGGCATCCGCGAGATCGAATTCACCGTGCAATTGCTGCAAGTGGTGCGTGGTGGGCAGTTTCCCGAATTGCGCACCCGCCCAACGTTGGACGCCTTGCAGCGCGTGGCCAAAGCCGGGCTCATGCCGCAGGCCACGGCCGACGCGCTGGGTGCGGCCTATGTGTTTTTGCGCCAGGTGGAGCACCGCATCCAGTACCTGGACGACCAGCAAACCCATGTGCTGCCCACCCGCGACGATGATTTGGCCTGGATCGCGCAGACGCTGGGGCATGCCAGCACCTGCAGCTTCCTGAGCGCCTTGGACGCGCACCGTGAAGTGGTGGCGCAAGAATTCGACACTTTGCTCGGCGGCGACCGTGATTGCAAAACCTGCAACGGTAAAAATGGCAAGAACGGCAATGGCCGAGAACCTGCCGAGCTCGATGCGGTGTTGAATGACTTCAAGGGCCCGGTGCGCGATCGCTTGGCACAGTGGACCGATAACTCGCGTGTGCAGGCCCTGCGCGACGACGCACGCGGGCGGCTCATGCGTCTGCTGCAGCGCACCGCACAGTGGTTGGGCGAGGGCCGCATCAGTGAAGTGGCCGTGCTGCGCATGGCCGACTGGATCGAACCCCTGCTGCGCCGCGAAAGCTATTTGGCCCTGATGCTGGAGCGCCCCTCGGTGTATGAACGCTTGTTGCGTCTGCTGGGCGCGGCCAAGTGGCCTGCGCGGTATTTGTTGCAACACCCCGGCGTGATCGACGAGCTGGCCGGCGGCAACTTGTTTGACACCCGCTTTGACGCAGCCGAGTTCGAGGGCGAGTTGCAGGCGCGCCGCGTGGCCCTGCAGCGCACGGGCGAAGACGACGAAGAAAGCCTGATGAACCTGCTTCGCCGCGCCCACCACGCCGAGCAGTTTCGCACCTTGGCCCGCGATGTAGAAGGCGTGCTCACGGTCGAGCAAGTGGCCGACGATCTGAGCGCCCTGGCCGATGCCGTTTTGCGTGTGACGGCCCGCTGGTGCTGGGACCGCCTGAAGAACCGCCACCGCGAAGAACCGGCGATTGCCATTATCGGTTACGGCAAATTGGGCGGCAAAGAGTTGGGTTACGGCAGCGACTTGGACATCGTCTTCGTGTACGACGACGAAGATGAACGTGCCCAGGAAATCTACGCCGCCTACGTGCGCAAAATGATCAACTGGATGACGGTCAAAACCGCCGAAGGTGACATTTACGAGATCGACACCGCCTTGCGCCCCAATGGCAACTCGGGTCTGCTGGTCACCCGATTTGAAGCCTACGCCGATTACCAACAACAACGCGGCAGCAACACCGCTTGGACCTGGGAGCACCAAGCCATGACGCGCGCCCGCTTTGTCATGGGCTTGCAAAGCTTGGCGCCCCGCTTTGACGCTGTGCGCCACGCCGTCATCAGCGCCCCGCGCGACGCGGCCAGCCTCAAGGCCGAAATCGTGGCCATGCGCGAACGCGTGCGGCAGGGCCATCCGGTCAAAGCCGACCACTTTGATGTGAAACACAGCCCTGGTGGCATGGTCGACGTTGAGTTTGCCATGCAGTATCTGGTGCTCTTGAACGCTGCCGCACACCCTGAGTTGGCCGACAACGTGGGCAACATCGCTTTGCTCCAACGCGCCGAACAAGCCGCTTTGCTGCCAGAAGGCGTGGGTCAAGGGGCTGCCAATGCTTACCGCGAAATGCGGCGCTTGCAGCACCGTGCGCGCTTGAACGAAGAGCCCACCCAGTTGGACCCTGCCTCGCTCAGTGCAGCGCGTGATGCGGTGTTGGCGGTGTGGCGCTTCGTCATGCAGTGAAGGCGTTTGAGGTCTGCAAGGTGGGTGTATTTTTGGGCCTCAATGTGCCAGAGGACACGGTGAGGGTCATCGGCAAGCGCTAAACTTCCGACGCGCCAGCGGGGCGCATTGCAAAGAGAAAAGTCATGAAAAAAAACGGTGTTGGGGTGTGGGCGGCTCTTGGGTTGTGGGCCGCTGCGGTTGGCATGGTGTATGCGGCTGAACCGGCCAAATCAGCCAGTGCCGCCAAACCGTCTTTGACGGTGACCGTCACCACGCCCCAAACCGCCAGCTTGGCGCAAAAAATCAACGCCAACGGCAGCCTGGCTGCGTGGCAAGAAGCCATCATCGGTGCAGAAGCCAATGGCCTGAAGATCACCGAGGTGCGGGTGAATGTGGGCGACCGGGTGCAGCGCGGCGATGTGCTGGCAACTTTGCAGTCCGACACCCTGCGCGCCGAGCTGGCGCAGGCCGAAGCGGCTTTGGCCGAAGCCACGGCCAGTGCGCAAGAAGCCAAAGCCCAGTCAGACCGTGCCCGCAGCTTGCAGCAGCAGGGCTTTTTCAGCAACGCGCAACTCAGCAAGACCTTGGCCGCCGATGCTTCGGCGCAAGCGCGCGTGCAATCGGCGCGTGCCTTGGTGCAGTTGCAAAACGTGCGCTTGTCACAAACCCTGGTGCGGGCACCCGATGCGGGCGTGATCTCGGCGCGCCAAGCCACCGTGGGCAGCGTGGTGGGTGCGGGCACCGAGTTGTTCCGTTTGATTCGCCAGGGCCGCATCGAGTGGCGCGCTGAAGTGACTGCCGCCGAGATTGGTCGCATTCAGGTGGGTGCGCCGGTGCAAGTGAAGGCCGCCAGCGGCCAGCAGCTGCAAGGCAAGGTGCGCATGGTCGCGCCTTCGGTCGATGCGCAAACCCGCAACGCCATCGTGTATGTGGACTTGCCCGCCGCCACTGGCAGCGCCCGTGCTGGCATGTACGCCCAAGGCGAGATCGCGCTGGGGCAAAGCCAAGCGCTCACCGTGCCGCAAAGCGCCGTGGTGGTGCGCGATGGCTTCAGTTACGTTTACACCGTGGGGGCCGACCAGAAAGTCAGCCAGCTCAAGGTGCAAACAGGACGCCAAAGCGGCGACCGTGTGGAGGTGACCAGCGGCCTGAAGTCCGACGCGCGGGTCGTGGCCAGCGGCGGTGCATTTTTGAACCACGGCGACACGGTGCGTGTGGTCGATGCGCCAGCCGCTCAAGCTGCTCCCGCCGCCGCTACCAAATAAAAGGGACGCCATGCTCAACGTCTCTTCGTGGTCGATCCGCAACCCCATTCCCGCCGTCATGCTGTTCGTGCTGCTGACTGTGGCGGGCTTCATCGCCTTTGGGTCCATGAAAGTGCAGAACTTTCCGGATCTGGACGTGCCCACCATCAGCGTCACTGCCAGCTTGCCCGGCGCTGCGCCCTCGCAGCTTGAAACCGATGTGGCCCGCAAACTCGAAAACGCGCTGGCCCCGCTGCAGGGCTTGAAGCACATCACCACCAAGGTGCAAGACGGTGTGGTGTCGATCACCGCCGAGTTCCGCATGGAAAAGCCCACGCAAGAAGCTGTGGACGATGTGCGCTCGGCCATTCAGGGTGTGAGAGCCGACTTGCCGGGCGACTTGCGCGACCCGGTGGTGCAAAAGCTCAACCTGGCCGGCTCGCCCGTGCTGGCTTACACCGTGCGCTCTTCGCGCATGGACGATGAAGCGCTGTCGTGGTTGGTGGACAAAGACATCACCCGCAAGCTCTTGTCGCTGCGTGGTGTGGGCGCCGTCAACCGCGTGGGCGGTGTGACGCGTGAGGTGCGTGTGGCGTTGGATGTGAACCGCCTGCAGTCGCTGGGCATCACGGCGGCCGAGGTGTCGCGCCAGCTCCAGCAGGTGCAGCGCGAAGGCTCCGGTGGCCGCATGGACATGGGTGCGGGCGAACAACCTGTGCGCACGCTGGCCACCGTCAAGACAGCGCAAGAAGTGGGGCAGATCGAGTTGTCCATCTCGCGTGGTGGCCCAGGCGGAGGGAGCGTACGGCTGGACCAAGTGGCCACCGTGAGCGACACGCTGGCCGATGCCCGTTCGGCCGCCACCTTGGACGGTGTGCCTGTGGTGGGCTTTGAGGTGGTGCGCAGCAAAGGCGAGAGCGAGGTGGCCGTGGGCCGATTGGTGCGCCAAGCGCTGGCCGACTACCGCTTGCAAAACCCCGACATTGAGATCACCGAATCCTTTGACTTTGTGACCCCGGTGGAAGAGGAATACAACGGCTCATTGGTGCTGCTGTACGAGGGCGCAATTTTGGCGGTGCTGGTGGTGTGGCTGTTTTTGCGCGACTGGCGGGCCACTTTTGTGTCGGCGGTGGCGTTGCCGCTGTCGGTGATCCCGGCTTTCATTGGCATGGCCTATCTGGGCTTTTCCATTAACGTTGTGACTTTGTTGGCGCTGTCACTAGTCATTGGCGTGCTGGTGGACGACGCGATTGTGGAGGTGGAAAACATCGTGCGCCATTTGCGCATGGGCAAGTCGCCTTACCAGGCGGCGATGGAAGCGGCCGACGAGATCGGTCTGGCCGTGATTGCCACCACCTTCACCTTGATCGCGGTGTTTTTGCCCACCGCTTTCATGAGCGGCATTCCCGGCAAGTTCTTCAAGCAGTTTGGCTGGACGGCGTCGCTGGCGGTGTTCGCCTCGCTGGTGGTGGCGCGGGTGCTCACGCCCATGATGGCGGCGTACATCCTCAAACCCATCGTCACGGCCGCGCACGAGCCCGGCTGGCTCAAGCGCTACATGGTCTGGGCCACTTGGTGCATGAAGCACCGTTTGGTCACCATGGTCTTGGCCACGCTGTTTTTCATCGGCTCCATCATGCTGGTGCCTTTGTTGCCCAAGGGCTTCATCCCACCGGATGACAACTCGCAAACCCAAGTCTATGTGGAGCTGCCCCCGGGTTCGACCTTGGCGCAAACCCAGGCCAGTGCCGAACACGCCCGCAAGCTGCTCATGACGGTGAACGACGTGAAAAGCGTTTACACCACGATTGGCGGCGGCAGCGCGGGCTCTGATCCGTTCGCCGGTGGTGGCGCGGCCGAAGTGCGCAAGGCCACGCTCACCATCCAGTTGACCGAACGCGGCCAGCGCCCACGCAAGCAGGCGATTGAAAATGACATCCGCACCGCGCTGCAACAGCTGCCCGGCGTGCGCAGCAAAGTGGGCTTGGGCGGTTCGGGCGAGAAATACGTGCTGGTGCTCACCGGCGAAGACCCGCAGGCCCTGCAAACCGCCGCCATGGCCGTTGAGCGTGACCTGCGCACCATCCAGGGCCTGGGGTCGATTGCCTCCACCGCCAGCCTGGTGCGCCCCGAGATCGCGGTCCGCCCCGACTTTGCCAAAGCCGCCGATTTGGGCGTGACCAGCGCCGCCATCAGCGACACCTTGCGCGTGGCCACCTTGGGTGACTACGACGCGGCTTTGCCCAAGCTCAATTTGTCGGAGCGGCAAGTGCCCATCGTCGTCAAACTGGGCGATGAATCCCGCCACGACTTGGCCACGCTGGAGCGCCTGCTGGTGCCTGGCAGCCGTGGCCCCGTCATGCTGGGCCAAGTGGCCAGCATCGAGGTGGCCGGTGGCCCGGCGGTGATCGACCGCTACGACCGCCAGCGCAACATCAACTTCGAGATCGAGCTGTCGGGCATGCCGCTGGGCGACGTGACAGCGGCGGTACAACAACTGCCTGCGCTGCAAAGCCTGCCGCCGGGTGTGAAGGTGGTGGAGGTGGGCGACGCCGAAGTCATGGGTGAACTGTTTGCCAGCTTTGGTTTGGCCATGCTGATCGGTGTGTTGTGTATTTACATCGTGCTGGTGCTCTTGTTCAAAGGCTTCTTGCACCCCATCACCATTTTGGCGGCGCTGCCGCTGTCTTTGGGTGGCGCGTTTGTGGGCTTGCTGATCGCACAAAAGAGCTTCTCCATGCCCTCGCTGATTGGCCTGATCATGCTCATGGGCATCGCCACCAAGAACTCGATCTTGCTGGTCGAATACGCCATCGAAGCGCGGCGTGGCAAATCCGCCGAGGGGGATCACCCTGCTGTGCCGCCCATGAGCCGTTGGGATGCGATCTTGGACGCTTGCCACAAGCGCGCACGCCCGATTGTCATGACGACGATTGCCATGGGCGCGGGCATGCTGCCCATTGCCGTGGGCTGGGGTGCGGCCGACGCGAGTTTCCGCTCGCCCATGGCCATTGCCGTGATCGGCGGCTTGCTCACCAGCACCGTGCTCAGCTTGCTGGTCATCCCGGTGGTGTTCACTTACCTCGATGACTTGGGCCAGTGGTCTGGCCGGATGTTTCGAAAACTGACACAAATCAGGAGCAAAGCATGAGCAACAAAGTGGCGATGGTGGTGGGTGGCGGCAGTGGCATGGGCGCAGCGGCGGCCCGCAAGTTGGCGCAAGATGGCTTCCAAGTAGCGGTCATGTCTTCGTCCGGCAAGGGCGAGGCGCTGGGCCGTGAGTTGGGCGGCTTGGGGCTGACCGGCTCGAACCAGTCGAGCGAAGACCTGCAAAAGCTGGTCGACCAAACCATGGCACGTTGGGGCCGCATCGACGTGCTGGTCAACAGCGCTGGCCACGGCCCCAAGGGCCCGCTGCTGGCGTTGACCGATGCGCAATGGCATTTGGGGCTCGACATGTATTTCATGAACGTGGTGCGTGCCGTGCGTCTGGTGGCGCCCATCATGATTCAGCAAAAGGCGGGGTCCATCGTCAACATCTCCACCGCCTGGGTGGTCGAGCCCAGTTCGATGTTCCCGACTTCGGCCGTGGCCCGCGCAGGTCTGGCGGCATTCACCAAACTCTTTGCCGACGAGCACGCGGTGCACCAGGTGCGCATGAACAACGTGCTGCCCGGCTGGATCGACAGCCTGCCCGCCCAAGAGCAGCGCCGCCAAAGTGTGCCCATGCAGCGTTACGGCACCAGCGAAGAAGTGGCCGCGACCATCGCATTCTTGGCCTCGGATGCAGCGGCTTACATCACGGGCCAGAGCCTGCGCATCGATGGCGGGTTGATGCGTTCGGTCTAGTCGGTCACCGCAAAACCGCCTGCGCCACGACCAAATACACGGGGATGCCGAGCACGATGTTGAGTGGAAAGGTCAAACCCAAACTAAGGCCGAAATAGAGCGCAGGCTTGGCTTCGGGCAAGGCGGTGCGCAGCACGGCGGGCACTGCAATGTAAGAGGCGCTCGCGGCCAACACCATGAGCAAGGCGCCATCGCCTGGGCTCAGCTTCAAAACAACCGCCACACCCAGGGCCAGTGCCGCATGCACGATGGGGCCGAGCACGGCATAGGCGATCAACACGGGCGACTGGCCTTTGACCTGGGGCAGGTTGCGCGCGGCCATCAAACCCATGTCCAGCAGGAAGAAGGCCAACATGCCTTTGAAAAGGTCCACCGAGAAGGGGGCCATGGCCTCTTTGCCAGCTTCGCCCGTGATCAGGCCGATCACCATGGCGCCCAGCAGCAGCAACTGCGCGCCATCGGTGAAGGACTCGTGCAGGATCTTGCCCACCGAGGCACCATGAGGCGCAGCAGTACCAGCCAATGCTGCGGTGCCGCCCCCTTGCGACACCACGCCCGAGACCTGCTTTTGCCGCAGCGAATTGGCCAGCACCACGGCCAGGATGATCGCGGGTGACTCCATCAAGGCCATGGCCGCGGCCATGTGTCCGCCATAAGCCACGCCCTGGTTTTCCAGGGTTTGCACGGCCGTGACAAAGGTCACCGCGCTCACCGAGCCATACGTAGCGGCCACAGCGGCCGCGTCAAAGCCGGACACAAAACGCCGCAGTACGGCGTAACCAATGAGCGGGATGACGATGGCCAGCAAAACGGCCGCGGCCAGGCTGATGCCCACGCTGGCCGTCAGGCCCGATTGCGACAGCGCAAAGCCGCCTTTGAGGCCCAGGGCCATCAACAGGTAGAGCGAGAGGAAGCGGGAGATGGCGGGCGGGATTTCGAGGTTGGATTTGACGGTGCCCGCCAGCACGCCAAAGATGAAAAAGAGGATGGCGGGGTCGATCAGATTTTGCATGGGGTGTTCCTGGCGCCGATCATAGAAACGGACCGTACACTTGTAAAATCGATTCTTCAACCATTGAGTATAGATAAAAGTCTATGAATGTCAGCTTCCGTCAATTGCGCTTGTTTCTGGCCTTGGCCGAAACCGGCAGCGTGAGCGCTGCGGCCAAGGTGATGCACGTCACCCAACCCACGGCCTCGATGCAGCTCAAGGACATCAGCGAATCCGTGGGCTTGCCGCTGTACGAGTTGGTGGGTAAAAAACTCTACTTGACCGAGGTGGGCCAAGAGCTGGCGCACACCGCCCGCGCCGTGGCTCAGACCTGGGATGCGTTTGAACAAAACGTGGACGCGGCCAAGGGCTTGTCGCGTGGCAAGCTGCGAGTTGCTGTGGTCAGCACCGCCAAGTACTTCATGCCGCACCTGATCGGTAGCTTTTGCAAGCAACACCCGGCCATCGACGTGTCACTGGAAATATTGAACCGCGATGGCGTGGTGCAACGCTTGCGAGACAACCTGGACGACCTGTACATCATGTCCATGCCACCCAAAGACATGGACTTGGGCGACGAGGCTTTCATGCCCAATCCGATCGTGGTGATCGCGCCCACATCCGACCCTTTGTCTAAACGCACTGTAGTGCCTTTGCAAGAGTTGGCTGAGCGTCGTTTTATTTTTCGGGAAAAAGGATCGGGCACGCGCATGGCGGGGGACCAGTTTTTCCGCCAAATGAAGTTCCGCCCCGACGTGCGCCTGGAGTTGGGCAGCAACGAGGCGATCAAGGAATCGGTGGCGGGCGGGCTTGGCGTGGGCGTGGTTTCGCGCCACGCCTTGCACGGGCATCAAAAAGAAAACGGCGTGAGCGTGATCGATGTGCAGGGCTTTCCCCTGCCCTCGGCCTGGCACATCGTCTATCCAGGCGGCAAAAAATTGTCACCGCTGGCGCAGGCGTTCAAGCAGCATGTGCTCAAGCAGATCAGACGGCGCAAATGATTCAGAATTTTTAGACGGCGTCAAGACCCGCGCGCGTCGTCTCAGCTTGCAGGTTGATCTGCACCTTGTCTTCCGCGCTCATCTTGCCCACATGCTTGACCATCAGCGCAGTGCGTGGGTTGCCTGCAAAGTCCTGCTCATGCCGGATCAAAAAGTCCCAATACAGCGTGGTCATGGGGCAGGCGTTGGGGCCGGTGCGCACTTCGGGCTGGTAGCGGCAGCCTTTGCAGTAGTTGCTCATGCGGCTGATGTATTGGCCGCTGGCCACATAGGGCTTGCTGGTGAAGCGCCCCCCATTGGCGTGCAGGGCCATCCCTAGGGTGTTGGGCGTTTCTACCCATTCCACCGCGTCGACATACATGGCGCGGTACCAAGCGCTGACCTGCTGCGGTGAGAGGCCCGCCAGCACCGCAAACTGCCCGGTGACCATGAGCCGCTGGATGTGGTGTGCGTAGCCGTGCTGCAGGCTTTGGCCAATGGTGGCTTGCATGCAGGCCATGTGTGTCTTGCCTGTCCAGTACCAGGCGGGCAGGTCGCGCGTGTGGCCGTAGTGGTTGGCCTCAGCCATGTGCGGCATGTCCAGCCAATACACCCCGCGGATGAACTCGCGCCAGCCCAGTACTTGGCGGATGAAGCCCTCCACGCTGGCCAGCGGCAAGCCGCGTGCGTGGTAAGCCTCCTCGGCCGCCGCGATGACTTCACGCGGGTGGAGCAAATGCAGATTCAAGCTGCTGCCCACCAGCGCGTGCCAACCAAAAGGCAGCGTGGTCCACATCGCGTCTTGCCAAGCGCCAAAGTTTTCCAAGCGCTGGTCGATGAAGTGCTGCAGCGCCACGAGCGCGTCTTCGCGGGTCACGGGCCAAGCAAAGTGCTCGAGCGTGCCGGGGTATTTTGCAAAACGCGTTTGCACCAGAGCGATCACATCCTGTGTGACCCGGTCCGGCGCAAATCGGGCGGGCGGGGGCACGGTGCCGGGGCCTTTGGTGCCAAAGCCTTTGCGGTTTTCAGCGTCGTAGTTCCATTGGCCGCCGATGGGCTCTTTGCCTTCCATCAGCACGCCATGCTTTTTGCGCATCTCGCGGTAAAAGAACTCCAGGCGCAGCTCTTTTTTGTCGCCGGCCCACTTGGCGAATTCGGCGCGGCTGCACAAAAAGTGGGTGTCGCCCACCCAGCGCAACAGCACCTGTGCCTGTTCGGCAGCTTCTTCGATCAGCCGTTCCATGCGCCAAGCTCCGGCTTCCATCACCACCAAGGCTTTGGGTGGGTCGGTGTGCAGGGCCAGGGCCAAGCGGCCTGCAAAGTCCGGGGGCAGTTCGCTGTCGTCGACCTTCAGATAAGTACAAGGCCAGCGGCGGCGGTGCGCTTCGTTGGCAAAGTGCCGCATGCCCGACAAGAAGATCGCGATACGGGCTTGGTGGTTCCAGACCTCATCGGCTTCGCTGTCTGCCTCGATCATCAGGAGCCGGTCTTGGGCGGGGTCAAAGTCGGCCAAGGCCGGGTTGTCCCAACCCAGTTGATCGCCCAAAATCAATACCAGGTGACGTGTCATGCCTTGTCTTTCGCGGGGGGGACGTTCAGGAGGGGGGTCAGGTTCTGGCGGGCTTGGACTTGTCGGCCCTGCAGCGGTCGCTGCAGTAGAGCACGCTCTCCCAGTTCTTGGCCCAGCTTTTGCGCCAGCTCATGGCCCGGCCACAGACGGCGCAAGGTTTTTGCGGCAAATCCTGTTTGTTCCCTTTAAAACCCGAGGGTTTGGGCATGTGCGTCTCCAATGAAAAGGGCCTGGCGTGACAATGTGGATAAACAAGTTTAAACTGATCAGTCACAAAATGAATTTTCAAGTGCAAATGAACCACTCTTGGGTAAAACAATGGGGCCCCGGCCTGCTGATGGCCTTGCTGGCCGCTTTGCTGGGCCTGGGGCTCGAATCTGCGCAGGCCAGCCCGCAAAAGGGTGGCCATGCGGCGGCTTGCCCAGCCATCCTGAACCACACCGTTGAACGTTTGCAAGACGAAAAGCCGCAATCGCTGTGCCAGTACGCGGGCAAAGTGGTGCTGGTGGTCAACACCGCTAGTTTTTGTGGTTTTACCTCCCAGTACAAAGGCCTGGAGGCCTTGAATGCACAGTACAAAGACCAAGGTTTGGTGGTGCTCGGTTTCCCGTCAAACGACTTTTCGCAAGAAAAAGGCAGCAACAAGGACATCGCGGCTTTTTGCGAAAGCACCTTCGGCGTGAAGTTCCCGATGTTCACCAAAACCCAGGTCACGGGTGATGGCGCAGCCCCCTTGTTCAAACAGCTCACCGCACAAACCGGCCAAAAGCCCCGCTGGAACTTTCACAAATACCTGATAGGCCGCGACGGTAAGGTCATTGACCAGTACAGCAGCATGACCGGGCCGGAAAGCAAAACGCTGTTGTCGGCCATCGACAAAGCCCTGAAAGCGCAGCCATGAGCGCGACAAGCAAGCCACGCATGAAGCTGGCCATTGTGGGCTCCGGCATTTCAGGCCTGGCCGTGGCCCACACCCTGAAAGACCAAGCCGACATCACCGTGTTCGAGGCGGGCGACTACTTTGGTGGCCACACCCACACGGTGGACATCACGCTGCCCACGCCCAAAGGCCCGGTGACGCATGGCGTGGACACGGGTTTTCTGGTGTTCAACGAACGCACCTACCCCAACCTGATCAACCTGTTTGCCGAGCTGAATGTCGAGATCGCGCCGTCCGACATGTCGTTTTCGGTCAAAGTGCCGGGTGCGCTGAATGGCCGTACGCTGGAGTGGAGCGGCACCGACCTGAACAGTGTTTTCGCGCAACGCGGCAACTTGGTCAACCCACGTTTTTGGCGCATGCTCGCCGACGTGATGCGCTTCAACGCCCTGTGCACCCGCATCGCCAAAGAGCAGCGCGAAAAAGAGCTGCAGCAGCCCCTATCCGACTTTTTGCGTACGCACAAATTCAGCGAGCCGTTTCGCGACTGGTATTTCCTGCCCATGCTGGGCTGCATCTGGAGTTGCCCAACCGACCAGATGTTGCAGTTCCCCGTGGCGACCATGATCCGGTTTTGCCACAACCATGGCCTGATCCAGGTGACTAACCGCCCGCAGTGGTTCAGCGTGGTGGGCGGTGCGCGCCACTACGTCGAGAAAATTTTGGCGGGTGTGCACGACAAACGCTTGAACACCCCCGTGCGTTTGATCGAGCGTGACGCGCAAGGCGTGCGCATCATCACCGATGGCCACGCCGAGCGCTTTGACCAAGTGGTCATCGCCACCCACACTGACCAAGCGCTGGGTTTGCTGCGTGAGGCGTCTGGCGAGGAGCGCAGCCTGCTTGGGGCCATTCGTTACCAAGACAACCGCGCCGTGCTGCACACCGATGCCAGCGTGCTGCCCGCCAACCCCAAGACCTGGGCCGCATGGAACTACGAACGCGCTGCCAGCAGCGAGCGCGAGTCCTCGCGTGTGTGCCTGCACTATTTGCTCAACCGTTTGCAACGCATCCCGTTTGAGCAGCCCGTGGTGGTGTCGCTCAACCCGCTGCAAGCTATTGACCCGGCCACGATCGTGGGCGAGTACGACTATGCCCACCCGGTGTTTGACTTGGGCGCCATCGAGGCGCAAAAGCGCTTGCCCTTGCTGCAAGGCCAGCAGCACACTTGGTATGCCGGCGCCTGGACGGGGTATGGCTTCCACGAAGACGGCCTGAAATCGGGCCTGCAAGTGGGCCGCGCTTTGCTCAAACTCATCCACGAACAGGCCAGCCCTGTTCAGGACAGACTGGCCGCATGACACCCACCCCGGTCCATGCCCACACTGCGCTCATCGGTTGGGGCCAGGTGCGCCACACGCGCCACCGCCCGGCGCACCATGCGTTTGCCTACACAACCGCATTTTTGATGCTGCCCATGCGCAGCGTGCAAGCGGGTGTGTGCCGCACGGATCTGGCCATCAACCGCCGCGCCTGGTTTGCCTTTCACGATGCCGACCACGGCGATGGACGTCCCGCTGAAACGGGCGGGGCCTTGGCTTGGCTCGATGCTTTGTTGCACAAAGAAGGCATCGAAGACGCCACAGGCGAGATCTGGCTGCAGGCTTTTCCGCGCGTGCTGGGCCATGCCTTCAAGCCTGTGAGTTTTTGGTACGCGCACCGCCCCGATGGCAGCCTGGCCGCCATTGTGGCCGAGGTGAACAACACCTTTGGTGAGCGCCACTGCTACCTGCTGCCCGAGCCGCAATACGGCCTAACCATGCTGGCCCACAAAGTGTTCCATGTCTCGCCCTTTTGCGATGTGCAGGGCGAGTACCGCTTTCGATTCCTGCGCACAGAGCACAACGGACAAGACCGCATCGTGGCGCGTGTGGACCATGGCGACGCCGATGGCCCTTTGATCGACACTAGCTGGAGCGGCGTGCTCGAGCCCGCCACGGCGGCCGCTTTGCGCCGCGTGATGTGGCGCTTTCCGCTGCTGACGTTTGGCGTGGTGGCCCGCATCCACTGGCATGCGCTCTTGCTGTGGCTGAAAAAAGTACCGTTTTGGCGCAAGCCCGAACCGCCCCGCGATTTTGTGACCCGATGAACACTGGACCCCACCAGATGCCACCCTCCATGAAGACTGCCGACAACGCCCAAGCCTTGGGCCAGCGTACCGCCACCATTTCGCACGCCAGCCTGCCCAAAGCCGCTGCGCGCTTGCTGAGCCTGTTGACGCGCCTGAAGATGGGCACGCTCACCGTGCACGCGCCCGACGGCAACAACCAGGTTTTTGGCACGCACGAGGCCCCTTTTGCCACCTTGCACATCCACCGCTGGGAGATGTGCGCCGAGGTGCTCAAATCGGGTGACATTGGCTTTGCCGAAGGCTACATGGCCGGCGACTGGACCACACCCGACCTGGCCGCCCTGCTGCGCTTGACCATTGCCAACCGCGACCACATCGAAAGCGCGATTTACGGCCACTGGCTGGGGCGATTGTTCTACCGCATCAAGCACTTGCTCAACCGCAACAACCGCACCAACAGCCGCAAAAACATCCATGCCCACTACGACTTGGGCAATGCTTTTTATGAGCTGTGGCTGGACGGCACGATGAACTACTCATCGGCCTGGTTTGAAGGCGACCATACCAAAGACATGGCCGAAGCCCAAAAGGCCAAAGTACGCCGCGCCCTGCGCATGGTCAATGCCCAACCTGGCGACCGCGTGCTCGAAATCGGCTGCGGCTGGGGTGCTTTGGCCGAAGCGGCCACCACCGAGTTTGGCGCGCACATCACGGGCGTGACCCTGTCCACCGAGCAACTGGCGTTTGCCAACGCCCGCATGCAATCGCACGGCGTGCAACAGCGCGCTGATTTGCGCCTGCAAGACTACCGCGACATCAACGATGGGCCTTACGACGCGGTGTGCTCGATCGAAATGATCGAGGCGGTCGGCCAAGAATACTGGCCCACTTACTTTCAGACCATCAGCCGCATGCTCAAGCCCGGTGGCCGTGCGTGTGTGCAGAGCATCACGATCGACGACCGCTTTTTTGAGCGCTACTTGCAATCGACCGACTTCATCCAACAGTACATCTTTCCGGGCGGCTGCTTGCCCAGCCCCAGCGAGTTCCGCAAACAAGCGCAAGCGGCCGGGTTGCAGGTGGTCGATGAGCTGAACTTTGGCCCCGACTACGCCGAGACGCTGCGCCGCTGGCGCGAGAGCTTCATGTCGCAACTGGCCACTGTGCGGACCTTGAAGTTTGACGACCGCTTCATCCGCTTGTGGGAGTTTTATCTGGCCTATTGCGAAGCCGCCTTTGACGAGGCCAACATCGACGTGATCCAGTTCACTTTGGCCAAACCGGCTTGAAGCCCATGAACCGCTCACACCCAACCATCCGCGCATGCCGCTCACACACATGGGGTGTGCGGGTTCTGGGCTGTGCGCTGTTGATGGGTGCGCTCGCAGTTGAGGTGCGGGCGCAGAGCACCCCTGTGGCCAACCCGAATGCGGCTTTTTCACGCCCCGAAGTGACGGGCCTGGGCGGCGTCGTCCCCACCGCGCCTGTGCGCTTGCGCGTCTGGGGTTTCGAGGTGTACGACGTCCGTTTGTGGACCCCTGTGGGTTTTCGGCATGGGCAATACACGCAGTTTCCATTTGCGCTGGAGTTGCAGTACTTGCGCAAACTTGAAGGTGCGGCCATTGCCAGCCGCTCGATTGATGAGATGCGGCGCGTCGGCAGCTTCAGCGATGCGCAAGCGCAAAGTTGGCTGGCCGCCATGCGCGAGCTGTTTCCGGATGTGCGTCAGGGCGAGCGCATCACCGGCATCAACCTGCCTGGCGATGGGGCCGAGTTCTGGGTCAACGGCCAACGTGTGGGTGTGGTGAAAGACCCGGCTTTTGCGCGATTGTTTTTCGGCATCTGGCTCGATGAGCGCACCTCCGAGCCCAAAATGCGCGCCCAGCTGCTGCAAGGCTTGCAGCCATGAGTGCCGCTGTCCATTCGGATCCGACGACATCGGCGGCTGTGCCGCGACAGACCTCGGCCGCTTATGGCTTGCTGGGTTTGCCTCTGGCCTTTGTGGCTTTGCCGGTCTATGTGCATTTGCCCAATGTGTATGCCCAGCAATATGGCGTGACGCTGTCCGCTTTGGGCGCGGTGCTCTTGCTCAGTCGCAGCATCGACGCGGTGGTGGACCCTTGGCTTGGGCGATGGGGTGACAAGCTGTACCGCCACTCGTGGCAGGCCGTGTGGTTGGCGGCGTTGCTGATGGCGCTGGCTGTGGCGCTGGGCTTTGCGGCTTTGTTTTTTCCACCTGCGTCGGCCTTGTCGCCCACGGGTTTGTTGGTGTGGGTGGCCGCAGCGCTCACGCTCAGCCATCTGGCCTACAGTGGTTTGGGCATCTTGCACCAGGCCTGGGCCGCGCGCCAAGGCGGTGGGGGCATTGCGCAAAGCCGCTGGGTGGCTTGGCGTGAAGGGTTTGCATTGATCGGGGTGTTGCTGGCGTCCGCCTTGCCCGCGCTGTGGGGATGGGGGCCGACCACGGCCCTGCTGGTGCTCATGCTAGGGTTGGGCTTGTTTTCTTGGCGGCGGGTTGCACGCAGCGCTTTGGCATCGACCATTGCGGTGGACTCTGGGCATGCCGTGGGCAGCCTTTGGCAGCCTTGGCAGCACGCTGGCTTTCGCCGCCTGTTGATGGTGTTCATGCTCAATGGCTTGGCCAGCGCCGTGCCCGCCACGCTGGTGCTGTTTTTTGTGCAAGACCTGTTGCAAGCGCCCAAAGCCATGGAGCCGCTGTTTCTGGGTTTGTATTTCGCCGCCGGGGCGCTGTCGTTTCCGCTGTGGCTCAAGGTGATCGACCGCATTGGCTTGCTGCGTACTTGGGCCACCGGCATGGCTTTGTCGGTGCTGGCTTTTGTGAGTGTCATCACGCTGGGCGCGGGCGACACCACCGGTTTTTTAGTGGTCTGCGCTTTGTCGGGCATGGCGTTAGGCGCTGACCTCACCGTCCCCGGCGCCTTGCTCAACCAGTTGATTGACCGTTGCGGTGAGCGGGGCCGCACAGACGGCGCGTTCATGGGCTGGTGGAATCTGGCCACCAAACTCAATCTGGCTTTGGCCGCTGGGCTGTCTTTGCCATTGCTCGGCTTGTGGGGTTATGCCCCAGGCCAGCAGGGTGCCGATGCCGTGCTGGCGCTGGGCCTGGCTTATGGCCTGCTGCCCTGTGTGCTCAAGCTTTTGGCCGGACTGGCTTTGTACGCGGGCTTGATGCGTCGCCCTGATTTGATGTCGGGGCCTGAATTGGCGCACCCTTCAGCCCATCCTTCGGCTCACCCTTCTGCATGAGCCGCTTTGAACAGACAACACGGGAGCCCTCCATGCAACAACCCTACTCCGCCATGATCCACCGCCGCACCGCCCTGAGGCGCTTAGGCGCTTTGTCCATGGTGGCGGCCACGCCATTTGTGGCCAGCTGCGCCGGGCCACAGGTGCAACAGTACGCACAAGAAAAACCGCTGCTGGATTTGCGCACCTACTTCACTGGCACCATCGACGCGTGGGGCGTGTTCACCGACCGCAGCGGCCAGGTGGTCAAGCGCTTCACGGTGGTGATGGACTGCAGCTGGAATGGCGACGAGGGCGTGTTGGACGAGGCCTTTGTGTACTCGGACGGCACCAAACAGCGCCGCATCTGGAAGCTCAAGGCCGGGCCCAATGGCAGCTACACGGGTCGCGCCGACGACGTGGTGGGCGAGGCTTCGGGCCAAGTCAGCGGCAACGCATTCCGCTGGGGCTACACCCTGGCGTTGCCCGTTGATGGTCGGGTCTGGAACGTCGACTTTGACGACTGGATGTACCTGATGGACGACCGCGTCATGCTCAACAAAGCCACCATGAGCAAATGGGGGGTGAAGCTGGGTGAGGTCACACTGTCATTCACACGCCGCACGCCTTTGGCGGCCAAGCCGGGTTGATGCGCATGAACACCACTTCACCAGGCGCGGCAGCACTGGCCACTGAAACGGCCGAGATGCCCATGCCCAAAGTGGGACCGCAAACCACCCCACCCCCTGCGCAGGTGCCAACCCGAAGCTGGCTGCAGCTCAACACGCCCCTCACCGATTGGCAAGGCCGCCGGGTCTGGCTGGTCGGCGCATCCACCGGCATTGGCCTGGCCTGCGCGCAAGCGCTGCGCGCGGCTGGGGCCCAGGTGGTGGTGTCGGCCCGCAACCCCCAAGGCGTGCAGGACTGGGCCGCGAAAGATGCGGGTGTGCAGTGGCGCGCGCTCGACGTGAGCGATGCATCCCAAGTGGAGGCCACGGCCCGCGCCCTGCTGGCCGAAGGCCCGCTCGACATGGTGGTTTATGCGGCGGGCTTCTACCGCGCGCAACGTGCCACGGCCATGGACATGGACGACTTGCTGCAGCACGACAAGGTCAATTACCAAGGCGCGTTGCAGGTGATTCATGCAGTGCTCCCCGGCATGCTCGCGCAAGGCCGTGGGCACATCAGCCTGCTCAGCAGCGTGGCGGGTTGGCGTGGCTTGCCCAATGGTCTGGCTTACGGCCCGACCAAGGCCGCCCTCACCCACCTGGCCGAGACGCTGTACATGGATTTGCAAGACCAAGGCATTGGTGTGAGCGTGGTCAACCCCGGGTTTGTGGCCACGCCGCTCACGGCGCAAAACCAGTTCACCATGCCCGCCCTGATCAGCCCCGAAGAAGCGGCTCGCGAGATGCTCAAGGGCTGGGCCAAAGGCCAATTTGATATCCATTTCCCCAAACGCTTCACCCTTTGGCTGAAGTTGCTGCGCTTGTTGCCCTACCGCCTGTACTTCCCCTTGGTGCGCAAGTTCACGGGGCTTTGAGCCCGAATGGAAAACGACTCATGAACAGCAGACAAGCCACCGACAACCTGGCCACTTTTTTTCAAACGCTGTCGCCGCAGAGTGTGGCGCAGCTGCACACGGTCTACGATGAACAAGCCACGTTCAAGGACCCGTTCAACGAGGTGCAGGGCTTGCCCGAGATCGAGCGCATTTTTCGGCACATGTATGTGGCACTGCACCAGCCGCACTTTGTCGTGACCGGCCAGGTGGTGGATGGCGCCCAAGCCTTTTTGACCTGGGAATTTCGCTTTCGCTTCAAGCGCTTTGACACCACCACCTTGCAAGCCGTGCGCGGTGCCAGCCATGTGCTGTTCAACGCGCAGGGTTTGGTGACCATGCACCGCGATTACTGGGATGCGGCCGAAGAGCTGTACGAAAAATTGCCGGTGTTGGGTGGCGTGATGCGTTGGCTCAAAAAACGCGCCAACACCTGAACTTCCAGCGGTTTGCCGAAAACCTTATCCCGGCAAACTGTCCACAAAGCTCGGCCGCTGAGCCAACTTGTCGTAGAGCTTGTGCAGGTTCGGGTAAGGCGTGCGCCAGTCGATTTGCGGGAAGCGGAAATCCAGATAGCCCACGGCACAGCCTACCGCGATGTCAGACAAAGTCAGGTGGATGCCGGAGCAAAACGCTTTGTCACCCAGACCGTTGCTCATGGCACGCAGGGCATGCTGAATTTTGTCCAGTTGGCGGTCGATCCAGGCTTGGCTGCGCTGGCTGTCTTGGCGCTCGGTCCAGACCGCTTCCATGCGCGCCAGCAAGGCCGCATCCAGCAGGCCATCGGCCAAGGCCTCCCAAGTTTTGACCTCTGCGCGCTCACGCCCTGCTGTGGGGATCAACTTGCCCACGGGCGATAAGGTGTCCAGATATTCAACGATCACGCGCGAATCGAATACCGCTTCACCGCCCTCCATCACCAAGCATGGCACCTTGCCCAAGGGGTTGGTGGCGTGAATGCTGGTCTGTGCGGACCAAACATCTTCGGTGACAAACTGGTAGTCCAGTTTTTTCTCGGCCATGACGATGCGCACCTTGCGAACATAAGGACTGGTGACGGAGCCGATGAGTTTCATAGAAGAGGGGTTGGTGCCAATGAACGATGGCCGATTCTAGGTGAAACACGTGCGGATTTACCGCGCGTGTATCTATTTGGGAAAGAGGCTGGTTGCAGAGTGGCGGGAATTACAATCAAAGGATGAATTTCACCCCCATTTCCGCCCTGTCGCCGCTGGATGGCCGTTATGCCAGCAAACTCAATGCCTTGCGCCCGCTCATGAGCGAGCAGGGTTATATGCACCGCCGCGTTCAGGTCGAAATCGCCTGGTTCATCGCTTTGTCCGATGCGGGCTTTGCCGAATTCAAGCCCCTGACGCCCGGTGCACGCACTTATCTGACTGGCTTGGTGAAGAATTTCAGCGAAGCCGATGCCTTGGCCATCAAGGCCTTTGAAAAGACCACCAACCATGACGTCAAAGCGGTGGAGTACTGGATCAAGGAAAAGTTCAAGGACCGCCCCGAGTTGGAAAAAGCGGCCGAGTTTGTTCACTTTGCCTGCACCAGCGAGGACATCAACAACACCAGCCACGCTTTGCAGCTCAAGGGTGCGCGCGCTCAAGTGCTCTTGCCTGGCCTCGATGGCCTGATTGCCAAATTGCGCGAGATGGCGCACACATTTGCAGAAGTTCCCATGCTCAGCCGCACGCATGGCCAGACCGCCAGCCCCACCACCGTGGGCAAGGAAATGGCCAACGTCGTGATGCGCCTGAAGGGTTGCCGCGACAAAATCGCAGCCGTTCAGCTCATGGGCAAGATGAACGGTGCGGTGGGCAACTATAACGCCCACCTGTCGGCCTGGCCTGACTTTGACTGGGAAGCTTTTGCACGGAAAGTGGTGGAGACGCCCGAGTTGAGCGAAACACAAGCGAGTCAATGGGGCTTGGGCCTGACGTTCCAGCCCTACAGCATCCAGATCGAGCCGCACGATTACATGGCCGAGTTGTTTGATGCAGTGGCCCGCAGCAACACCATCTTGATCGATCTTTCGCGTGACATCTGGGGTTATGTGAGTTTGGGTTATTTCAAGCAGCGCCTCAAAGCTGGCGAAATTGGTTCTTCCACCATGCCGCACAAGGTCAACCCGATCGACTTTGAAAACGCCGAAGGCAATCTGGGTCTGGCCAACGCCGTGCTCAAGCACTTGTCTGAAAAGCTGCCGATCAGCCGTTGGCAACGCGACCTGACCGACTCCACCGTGCTGCGCAACATGGGTGTGGGTTTGGGCTACACCGCACTGGCCCATGCTTCGCTCATGACCGGCTTGAACAAGCTCGAACTCAACGAAGAAGCCTTGGCCTCCGATCTCGACGCCGCCTGGGAAGTGCTGGCCGAGCCGATCCAGACCGTGATGCGCCGCTATGGCGTGCAGGGCGCTTATGAAAAGCTCAAGGAAGTTACGCGTGGCAAGTCAGTCAGCGCCGCCGACCTGCATGGTTTGATTCAGGGCTTGGAGATTCCGCAAGCCGACAAGGACCGCTTGCTGGCCATGACGCCGGGCAGTTATGTCGGCAAGGCCGCCGAGTTGGCCCGTCGGGTTTAAGGTTCCCATGGCCCTCAAATCCACCATCTACAAAGCCAACCTGTCGATCGCTGACATCGATCACAGCTATTACGAAGACCACCAGCTTACGCTGGCGCGTCACCCCAGCGAGACCGATGAGCGCATGATGATCCGCCTGTTGGCGCTGGCCATCAACGCCTACAAGTTGCAAGCCGTGTGCAACGGCGACGGCAAATTGGCCTTTGGTGCGGGTTTGTCTGATCCGGACGATCCAGATGTGAGCCTGCGCGACTTCACCGGCCAAACGCGCATGTGGATCGAAGTCGGTCAGCCTGAAGACAAGCCCATTATGAAAGCCTGTCAGAAAGCCGATGAGGTGCTGCTGTATTGCTTCAACCACGCGGCTGAAGTTTGGTGGAAAGGCATCGAGACCAAGCTCACCCGCTTGGACAAATTGCAGGTTTGGCGCGTGCCGACTGAAGGCTCGCAAGAGCTGGCGAAATTGGCCGAGCGCAGCATGCAACTGCAAGCCACTGTGCAAGAAGGCTCCGTCACCTTCAGCAGCGACAAGGGCAGTGTCCACATCGAGTTGATCCGCTGGAAGTGATGCCAATCCACGGGTTGTGATGTATCTCATCCCGGACAGGCTCCGGGAGCCATGGCTCAATCCGCAGCTTTCAGGTCCAGCTTCGTTTGCGCCTCTGCCGCCGCTTTGGCCCATTGGCGATTTTCAGCAGCGCGCTCGGCATAACGGTTGAATCGCCATGAGGTGCCGTCAACCGTGATGCGTCGCCAGACGGCGCGCTTTTCGCCTGAACTCATCTCGGTCCAATGCTGTACTTCCTCAAAGCTGCGGCCGCAACCTTTGCAGGTCTCATCGCCTTGGCTGGTGGAGCAAATGGCAATGCAAGGCGTGTCGGGTGTGCTGGCGTACCAGTCTTGCCAGGCTTCTGCAGCAGCCAAAGGCAGCGTGAACTCGTCGGCCAGGTCTTGCCTGTGATAAACCATCAAGCCATACACCTCAGCCAATGCGCGCAACTCGCGTGGCAAGGTGATCCCATCGGGTGAGGGGTTTTTGAGGCGCCAATGGTTGATGGCCGCTTCAATGTCGGTGATGTGAATTCCGGCCATGGCATGTGTGAAGAAGGAGCGCGATCATAGCGCTTTCGGGATGCTGGCTCAACGCTCGGCTTGCATGTCCCGTATTTGAGCTTGTGCTTGGCGCAAGCGGGTGTCCACAATGGAGGCTTCGATGTGGTCACCGGCTTGCAGCCGGTTATTTTTGGCCCAGTCTTGCGCAGCCCGAAAGCGGTCCACCGCGCCGGTCCAATCCATCCGCGCCATTTGGGCTTCCCCCTCAGCACGCAGTGACGCAAGCGTCTGCCCCTGCAAGGCCAGCATGCTGGCCAGGGTGTTCCAGGCCTGCGCATCGTGCGGCGCTTGTGTCACTTGTTCGCGCAGTTTTTGGGTGATGCTGGCGCGTGCCGGATGGGGTGGCAAGCGCAAGAGGGTTTGCGCGGTGGCGATGAGCTCTGGACGTGGCAACGGTGCTTGGTTCAGGCTTTCGAGCACTTGGAGTGCCACCGCAAAACGCTCTTGCTTGGAGGCCACCTCGGCCTGCAGCAAGATCACCAAGCGCTTGGCTTCGGGCGTGGCCGACGTCAAGAGTGACAACTGCTGCCAGCTGCGCTCAGCCGCTGCCATATCCCGCAACTGCAGGTGGGCCAAGGTGGCCGCATACAGAGCCCCCGCCTGTTGCGCCGTATGGGCTTGAGGCGAGATGACCTTGCCGCCCTGCGCCCAGGCCTTCAATGCTTCCACACTGTTTTGTGACATCACCCTGGCGCGAGCAGCCAGCATGGCCTGCACCATGTTGCTGCTTGTGCGAGGGCTGGCGCTGTTGAGCTGCAAGCGTGCCTGCATGTCGGCGATGCGTTCGGTGGTCAGAGGGTGGCTTCGCAGGTACGGGTAAGCGCCGCTGTCGTTCACGCCAGCGGCTTGCTGCAATTTGCCAAACATGCCGACAAAGCCCTGTGGGTCATAACCTGCGTCCGCCAAGATGCCATAACCCACTCGGTCAGCCTCACGCTCCATGTCGCGTGAATAGCTCAGTTGAGACTGCATCGCCGCGGCCTGTCCGCCCACGATCAGGCCATGCGCCGCTTGCGGGTTCTTGCTGACCGCGATGGCCCCCAAGATCATCGACCCGATCACCCAGGGCGTCATCTTGGCTTGCTCGTCCATGGAGCGCGCGATGTGGCGTTGTGTGACGTGGCTCAATTCGTGCGCCAGCACCGAAGCCAACTCATCGTTGGAGCTGACGACGGCGATCAGGCCCAAATGCACTCCCAAGTAGCCGCCGGGCAAGGCAAAGGCGTTCACCGAACGGTCGCGGCCCAGCAGGATGCGCCAGGCAAACCGCTCTTGCAAATCCGTTGACAGCTCGCCCCTTGCTGCAGCCGCCTTGACCAGCGGTGCCCACAGGCGTTGGATGTATTCGTCCAGAACGGGGTCTTCCAGATAATCCGGGTCGCGGTAAAGCTCACGCGCGATGCGGTCGCCCAATTTGCGCTCTGCACCCAGTGAAATGCCTTCGCTGTTGCCCAAAGACGGTAAGGCGCCCGATTGCGCCCAGCCGGCCTGCGAGCCCAAGGCGCCCAGCAACAGGACCAGCATCAGTTTGGAGGGGCGGAATATGTTTTTCAAGGTGATCGACGTCCTGTGGATTGACCCATTGATGGCCGTATGATGCGCCATTCTTGTCAACCTTTTGTAAATGGTTTTTAAGCCACACAGCCATGACCCAGTCTACCGATGTCTTGACCCATTTTGATGCCCAAGGCCAGGCCCATATGGTGGATGTGGGAGCCAAGTCCAGCACCCGCCGCATCGCGGTCGCAACGGGCCGCATCGACATGCTGCCAGCCACCCTCGCGCTGATCGCGTCGGGCACCGCCAAAAAAGGCGATGTGCTGGGCATCGCCCGCATCGCCGGCATCATGGGCGCCAAAAAGACCAGTGAGCTGATACCGCTGTGCCACCCGATTGGTCTGACGCGTGTGGCGGTGGACTTTGAAGTGTTGTCTGTCGAATCGGCCGTGGTGTGCACCGCGACCGCAGAAACCATTGGCCAGACCGGTGTCGAGATGGAAGCCTTGACCGCCGTGCAAGTGGCCCTGCTCACCATCTACGACATGTGCAAAGCCGTGGACCGGGGCATGACGATGAACGGCGTCACGCTCTTGGAAAAGCATGGGGGCAAGTCGGGGAGCTTTGTGGCGGGGCAGTGAAAACCGCATTTGCCGGCAGATGGGCCGTCAACGCGTAGGCAATGGCTCTGAAGGGAAGGCTGTACGAAACCGCGCTGTGTGCAGGTCCACCAAGTCCTGTTTGCCCAGCAGGTACGCACTTTGGATCAGTTGTCGGACCACCACCGGTTCGGGTGAGTAGTGCAGCATTTCCAGACTGGTGGCCAGCACCCATTGAGCGTTTTGCGGGGTGAGGCGGGTCAGGCTCAGCTCGGCAAACGTGCTTGACCGCTGGAAAAACCAGCTGCTGCGCGCTGCGCTCAGAGGATCCTCACGCCACACCGGCCAGCGCTCTGCGGCAGGCATGTAAATTTGCCTGGCACGGGCATAGTCTGCTCCGACCAGGCAGACGATTGCCAGGACCAAGCCGCCAACCAGTTGCCTAATGCGCGCAGCACCCGCCTTCAAGCTTGTTGAAGGGGCCAGCAGCAACAGTCCGCACAAGAGCACGGCCATCTGGAACGGGCCATACCAAAGCGGAAATTCCAGCAGGCTGTGCAAAGCGATGACGGCCAGCACTGACCATGCCAGCTGTGGGGTTGGCCACTGGCTGATCCAAGGCCGAGATTTAGCCAGAAGCGCCAGCAAGGCCAAACCCAAAGCGGCCGTCACCGGGATGCCCAGTGTGACGGCCAGGTGCAAGGGCAAGTTGTGTGCGTTGCCCAAAATCGCGCAGAACCTGTTTTCCGGTCCACCGGAAAACGGCGTGATGTAGTGGGCGTATTTGAGCTCGTCCCAGCCCCAACCTGTCCAAGGCTTTTGCCCCACCAGTTGCAGCACATTGCCCCAGAGCACGCGTCGGCTGCCACAGCCTTCGTCGTGACTCATGCGGCTCAAGGCGTCAACCACGTCCTGTCCTGAAAGCAGGCTCAAGCTCCTTGGCAGTGTCCAGTTGGCCAGCAGATAAACCGTGAATGCGCCAAAAACCAGGCCGACAGACAGTTTGGGGGCCTGCGGGTGGCTGCGCCAAGCCCAGAAGGTGACCAGGCCGCAGACCAGCAGCATGTGCAGCAAGCCGGTGCGCGATGTGGTGGCTGCATTGCCGATGGCCAGCAGGGCAAGCATCCACAGTGCGTGACCGGTTTTGAGCCCACGGGCTTGCCACCACAGCACCGCCAGCATGCCGATAGCCAGCAAGGTGGCCAATTGGTTGCGTTGGCGCAAGTTCGCGTTTGCTTCGCCCAAGGCAGCCACATGCAGCCAAGGGCTGAAGATTTCAGCCGCCCCAAAATACTGGATCAGCCCCATGACGCTGCTGATCAGGGCTGCCATGGTCCATGCCCGAGCCACATCCAAGGCCTGAATGCGCGGGGCCCACAACATCAGCAAGCCGATACAGGCCCAACTGACCAGCAAGGGCACCGTGTTCGCTTGTGGTGAAGGTGACCAAGGCGCAAGCCATGGCAAAACCAACAGCCCCCCCAAAGCCATTCCGGTGCCCCATGTGGGGAGGCTGATGGGTTGATGACCGTTGTGATTCAATGCCATGCGCCAGCCACCATGAAAAACGCCCTGGGTTCAGCAGGGCGTTGTGATGTGCAAAAAACCTTCAAGATGTTTTGCATGAAGCAGGCAGGTACTTGACCGGCAAGCCGTTGCTGCTGGCAGGGCCACAGCGCCAGCCGGAGATGGTCTTGCCGCCATCGGTGCTGCCATTAATGGCGGTATCGCCGGTTTGCAGTGGGGTTAAGGCGATGGTGTTGGCCGATGCGCTGGTGCTGCCGCGCAGCGCTTCATGGTTGCCCACCACCGTGATCACACCATTGCCATCCACGGCCACGCTGGCCACGTATTTGCTGGTTTGGCTCTCGCAGACTTTGGGCAAAGCGGCTGACACATTCGCATCCGACGCGGAACTGACGGCTTCGTTGACCGCTGTCTTGCAGCCATTGGCCGCCAACAACATTTCGGACACCTTGGCCCGGATGGTGTAATCCTGGTAAGCCGGCAGGGCCAGCGCGCCCAGAATACCGATGACCGCGATCACGATCATCAGCTCAATCAATGTCAAACCTTGTTGGTTTTTTGGCATGGTTTTCCCCCCTGGTGAATGGCCCTCGATGGTAATTGATTCACCCACCGAAGGCCTGTTTTCAGTTCACGAGGCGGTGTCTTCAGCCTTTGCTGGGCGACGGGCCATGATCAGTTTGCCCAAAGCCAACACCAGCAAGGCGCCCGCAATGCCCAAGCCGTAGCCCCAAGCTTTGTCTTGCGGCAGGTAAGCCACCAGGCCGGGATCGGTTTGGATCATGGTGCCGGCAATCCAGCCCAGCAGCATGCCACCGGCGGTGATGATCATCGGGAAGCGGTCCATCAACTTGAGCACCAACTGGCTGCCCCAGACAATGATTGGGATGCTGACCAACAAACCGAAGATGACCAAAGGCATTTGGTGGTCGGCGTTGCCCGAAGTCTGAGCGGCACCTGCGATGGCGATCACGTTGTCCACGCTCATGACCAAGTCGGCAATGATCACGGTTTTGACTGCGCCCCAAAGCTTGTCGCTGCCCTGGATGTTGCTGTGGTCGTCTTCTTCATCGGGGGTGAGCAGTTTCACGCCGATCCAGATGAGCAAGAGCGCGCCCACGAACTTGAGGAAAGGAATCGCCAGCAGGGTGAGTGCGAAGAAGATCAGGATGACGCGCAACACGATGGCACCGGCGGTGCCCCACATGATGCCTTTGGTGCGTTGGTGGTCGGGCAACTGGCGGCAGGCCAGTGCAATCACCACGGCGTTGTCACCGCCCAGCAAGATGTCGATCATGATGATCTGCCCAACGGCAAACCAGAAAGTAGGGGTCAGAAATTCTTCCACGGTATTCCTTTTGTCATGGACGCAAGGTCTATTGACATGAGTTCTAAAAAACGAAAAGCCGGATTGTCCCGCAGGACATCCGGCTTGGCTATTGTGGCAAACCACAGCCTTGTTCAGGGGTCGGGCTTGTGACCCGAGGGAAAACCCTGATTATTTCAACTGAGCTTTGAGCAATTTGCCCAGTTCAGAGGGGTTGCGTGTGACGATGAAGCCGCACTCTTCCATGATGGCCAGCTTGGCGTCGGCCGTGTCGGCGCCGCCAGAGATCAAGGCACCAGCGTGGCCCATGCGCTTGCCGGGAGGGGCAGTCACACCGGCGATGAAGCCCACCACAGGCTTCTTCATGTTGGCCTTGCACCACATCGCGGCTTCGGCTTCGTCTGGACCGCCGATCTCACCGATCATGATCACGGCGTCGGTGTCTGGATCGTCGTTGAAAGCCTTCATCACGTCGATGTGCTTCAAACCGTTGATCGGGTCGCCACCGATACCGACGGCGCTGGATTGGCCCAGACCCACTTCGGTCAGCATTGCTACGGCTTCATAGGTCAAAGTGCCCGAACGGGACACCACGCCAATGCGGCCTTTGCGGTGGATGTGACCGGGCATGATGCCGATCTTGATTTCGTCAGGGGTGATCAGACCTGGGCAGTTGGGGCCCAGCAGCAGCGTGCGCTTGCCGCCAGCGGCTTCCTTGGCCTTCATCTTGTTGCGCACTTCGAGCATGTCACGGACCGGAATGCCTTCGGTGATACAGATGGCCATGTCCAAGTCGGCTTCCACAGCTTCCCAGATCGCAGCGGCTGCGCCAGCTGGGGGCACGTAGATCACCGACACGGTTGCGCCGGTTTGTGTGGCGGCTTCCTTGACGGAGGCGTAAATTGGGATGTTGAAGATGGACTCGCCAGCCTTTTTGGGGTTCACACCCGCGACGAAGCAGTTCTTGCCGTTCGCGTATTCCTGGCACTTCTCAGTGTGGAACTGACCGGTTTTGCCGGTGATACCTTGGGTGATGACTTTGGTGTCTTTGTTGATGTAGATGGACATGTGTGTTCCTTACTTGACGGCGGCAACAATGGCTGTCGCGGCTTCGGCCATGGTGTCGGCAGAGATGATCGGCAGACCGGATTCGGCCAGCATCTTCTTGCCCAGCTCGTCGTTGGTGCCCTTCATGCGCACGACCAATGGCACAGACAGGTTCACGGCCTTGCAGGCGGTGATCACGCCAGTGGCGATGGTGTCGCACTTCATGATGCCGCCGAAGATGTTGACCAAAATGCCTTTGACATTCTTGTTGGCCAGCATGATCTTGAAGGCTTCAGTGACTTTCTCGGCTGTCGCGCCGCCGCCCACGTCCAAGAAGTTGGCGGGCTCGCCGCCGAACAACTTGATGGTGTCCATGGTGGCCATGGCCAAGCCAGCGCCGTTGACCAAGCAACCGATGTTGCCGTCCAGGCTGATGTAGGCCAAGTCGAACTTGGAAGCTTCCACTTCAGCAGGATCTTCTTCGTCCAGATCGCGGTAAGCCACGATTTCAGGGTGACGGAACAAGGCGTTGGCGTCGAAGTTGAACTTCGCGTCCAAAGCCATCACGTTGCCTTTGCTGTCGCGGTTCAGGGGGTTGATTTCCACCAACGAAGCGTCGGTTTCCATGTAGCACTGGTACAGCTTCTTGAAGATGTCCACGGCTTGGGCGGTGGAGTCAGCAGGCATGCCGATGGCGTCCGAAATCTTCTTGGCTTGGGCATCGCCCAGACCGGTCAGAGGATCGATGAACTCGGTGATGATTTTCTCGGGAGTGGAGTGGGCCACTTCCTCGATGTCCATGCCGCCTTCGCTCGAAGCGATGAAAGCGATCTTTTGGGTGGCGCGGTCGGTGACCACGGACACGTAATACTCTTTGTTGATGTCAGCGCCGTCTTCAATATAGAGGCGACGGACTTTTTGGCCTTCGGGGCCAGTCTGGTGGGTCTTGAGCTGCATGCCCAGGATTTCGCCAGAGATGCGCTTGACGTCTTCAATGGTCTTGGCCACTTTGACGCCGCCGCCTTTGCCACGGCCACCGGCGTGGATCTGGGCTTTGACCACCCAAACCGGGCCGCCGAGTTTTTGAGCGGCTTCGACCGCCTCTTGTACGGTGAACGCCGGGATGCCGCGGGGAACAGGCACACCGAATTGACGCAAGATTTCCTTGCCTTGGTACTCGTGAATCTTCATGAGGTCTTCTCTCAGAGGGTGGTTGATTTGACCGGTCTGCTGCGGTGATTCACCCGCCAGCAGGCTCTGGACACTGCAGCGTGCGACTGTATCATGCTGCAACGCACCAATCCTGAGCTCAGCGTCTTACATTGGCTTGACGCTGGGCGCACGAATTCTTGAGAAAGTAATACCCATGGCGAAAATTTTCATCGACGGCGAAGCCGGCACCACCGGTTTGCAAATCCGTGAGCGTTTGGCGTTGATGCCCCAAGTGCAGGTGCTGAGCATCGATCCGGCTCGCCGCAAAGACCCTGAAGCCAAACGCGAGCTGATGGCCGCGGCCGATTTGGTGGTGCTGTGTCTGCACGACGATGCGGCCATCGAATCGGTGGCCATGATCGACGCATTGACGGGCCACAAGCCCCGCATCGTGGACGCCTCCACCGCGCACCGCTGCCATCCTGATTGGGTTTACGGTTTCCCGGAGCTGACGGCCGGACAGGCACAAAAGGTTCAACACGCCGAACGCGTGGCCAACCCCGGCTGCTACGCCACAGGGGCCATCGCACTGTTACGTCCGCTGATTGACGCGGGGCTAATTCCTGCCAATTACCCAGTTTGCCTGCCCTCCGTGAGCGGTTATTCGGGTGGCGGCCGCACCATGATCGAAGACTACGAAGCCGGCAAAGCCCCGCTGTTTGAAGCCTATGCTCTGGGCCTCAAGCACAAGCACATCCCTGAAATCATGGCCTGCACCGGCCTGACCTGCCGACCTCTGTTTGTGCCGGCGGTGGGCAATTTCCGCCAGGGCATGCTGGTGCAGCTGCCTTTGCACTTGGACGCTTTGCCGGGCAAACCGACGGGTGCTGACCTGCATGAAGCACTGCGCGCGCACTATGCCGCCAGCCAGGCTGCAGGCGGCTGGGTGAGCGTGGAGCCCGCCACGACCGACGCCAAACTCGACGCCACGGCGCTCAACGACACCAACAAACTGGAATTGCGCGTGTTTGCCAACGAAGAAGCCCGCCACGCGGTGCTGATCGCCCGGCTGGACAACCTGGGCAAAGGGGCCAGCGGCGCGGCAGTGCAAAACATCCAGCTGATGCTCGGTTTGTAATTCACCTGCCAAGTGGGTTCATCGCGTCTGCCCTGTGGGCGCGAGCCCCTGCTCGCGAGTGCCTGCGGATCTGCAGAGCCAATCATTGGGCATCAGAGCCATTCTTCCCCTTTGGGGTTTTTGCAACTCAGATGTCTTCGTCGGTGCCTTGCACAATCTTGCGCACCACCTCGGCGTTGAAGCCTCGCGTCATCAAAAAGCGGATTTGTTTGGCCCGTTCATTCGGGTCGGCCGCCGGGCGGTCAAATTTCTTGCGCCAAACCGCCAGTGCGCGGCTGAACTCGGTTTCACGCAAGCCATCCATCGCGGCCACCACCGCCTCGCCTGTCAGGCCCTTGGCGGCCAGCTCTTGCTTGACGCGTGCCGCGCCCAACTTGCCGGAGCGGCGGTGCACCACCGAGTCGATGGCGCGGCCGTCGTTGATGAAGTCCCGCGCTTGCAATTCGTCCAGCGCTTTGGCCAACTCGCCCGGTACTTCCTCGTGCTGGGCCAGCTTGCGCTCCAGCTCCGTGCGTGAGTGCTCACGCTGACTCAAAAGCCGCAGGGCGCGGCCTTTGAGTGAGGGCTGAAAACCGGGCTTGTTCAAGCGTGGCCCCTTGGCAAAAGCCTCTTATTCGCCTTTGGGTTCGGCAATGGCCGATTCGAGCAAGCGGATGCCCAGTGATTCGCGGACCTTGTTTTCGATTTCGCGGGCCAAAGCGGGGTTCTCGCGCAAAAACTCGCGGGCGTTGTCGCGGCCTTGGCCGATTTTTTCGCCCTGGTAGGCGTACCAAGCACCCGACTTGTCGACGATTTTGGCGGTGACGCCCATGTCAATCACTTCGCCCTCGCGGCTGATGCCCTCGCCAAACAGGATGTCGAACTCGGCCGTCTTGAAGGGTGGCGCGACTTTGTTTTTGACCACTTTGACCTTGGTCTCGTTGCCGATCGCGTCGTCGCCCTTCTTGATGGTGCCGGTGCGGCGGATATCGAGGCGGACCGAGGCGTAAAACTTGAGCGCGTTGCCGCCGGTGGTGGTTTCGGGGCTGCCGAACATGACGCCGATCTTCATGCGGATCTGGTTGATGAAGATGACGGTGCAGTTGGTTTTCTTGATGGTGGCGGTCAGCTTGCGCAGGGCCTGGCTCATCAAACGCGCTTGCAGACCGGGCAGGCTGTCGCCCATGTCGCCTTCGATTTCGGCCTTGGGCGTGAGGGCCGCGACCGAGTCGATGACGACCAGATCGACCGCACCGGAGCGCACCAGGCTGTCCACAATTTCCAGGGCTTGTTCGCCGGTGTCAGGCTGGCTGACCAGCAGCTCTTGCAGGTTGACGCCCAGGTTTTGGGCGTATTGCACGTCCAACGCGTGCTCGGCGTCCACAAAGGCGCAGGTGCCGCCCAGGCGCTGCATTTCGGAGATGACTTGCAGGGTCAGGGTGGTTTTGCCGGAAGACTCAGGGCCGTAGATCTCGATCACGCGACCGCGGGGCAAGCCGCCCACACCCAGCGCAATGTCCAGGCCCAAAGAGCCGGTGGAGACGACCTGGATGTCGGCGATGACTTCACCTTCGCCCAGGCGCATGATGGTGCCTTTGCCGAATTGTTTTTCAATCTGGGCCAGGGCGGCTTGCAGGGCTTTGGACTTTTCGCTGTTGTCGTCGCTCATGGGAATCTCCTTGAATATCAATGGGTTGGGGCACCGGGCTCAGCACCGATCTGCTGTTTACTGGATGCGTGAACAGTACTGTAAACGAGCTGTATAAACCTGTAAACACTATTTTTTGTCAGTTTGCCTTATCATTTAAGAATGTCAGAAAACACCCATTCAAACGACTTGAACAGCCCTGCGCTGCACGATGACCGCTGGCGACAAACCCATTTGGGTCGTCTACTGGGCCACGCCATGCGGCGGTTTGACGAGCGCGTTCTGCACCTGATGGCGGGCAACGACGGCGTGCCCTTGGCCTTGGCCAATTTGGCTTCACGCGATCAAATCAGTGCTGCGCATGTGCACATCACCCGGCACCTGGCCTTGGACGGTTCGCGCCTGACCGACTTGGCCCGCGCGGCGGGCATGAGCAAACAGGCCATGGGCGATCTGGTCGACCAGTGCACGGCCTGGGGTCTGGTGCAGCGCGAAGCCGACCCCTTGGACGCCCGCGCCAGGCGTGTGGTGTTCACGCCTGTGGGCCTGGCCTGGCTGCAGGCCTTCAAGGACGCGGTGGCTCAGGCCGAAGCCGAATTTCGCGACGCGGTGGGCAAGGACGTGGCCACCGTGGTGGCTTTGGGGCTGGAGGCGTATGCGCATTGATGCAGGCGGGGTGTTTGCGGCGAGGTCTTGCGCCAAGCAGACACTAAAATCAGACAGCCGGGACAGACAGCCCAGCGCCGCCGCCACAACAACAGGAGACAGACATGCGCATTCTGATAGCCGAAGACGACCAGGTGCTTGCCGATGGTTTGTTGCGAACTTTGCGCAGCGCGGGCGCAGCGGTGGACCATGTGGCCAGCGGGAGCGAGGCCGACGCTGCCTTGATGACCAACCATGAATTCGATTTGCTGATTCTGGACTTGGGCTTGCCCAAAATGCACGGTCTGGAAGTGCTCAAGCGCTTGCGGGCAAGGGGCTCAACGCTGCCGGTTTTGATCCTCACGGCTGCAGACAGCGTAGAAGAACGTGTCAAGGGCCTGGACTATGGCGCTGACGATTACATGGCCAAGCCCTTTAGCCTGCAGGAACTCGAAGCCCGCGTGCGAGCCCTCACCCGCCGTGGCATGGGTGGTGCAACTTCGCAAATCAAGCACGGCCCACTGATTTACGACCAATCGGGTCGCGTGGCCACCATCGACGGCAAGATGGTCGAGTTGTCGGCCCGCGAGTTGGGTCTGCTCGAAGTGCTGCTGCAGCGCGCTGGCCGTCTGGTCAGCAAAGACCAGCTGGTTGAACGTCTGTGCGAATGGGGCGAGGAAGTCAGCAACAACGCGATCGAGGTGTACATCCACCGTTTGCGCAAGAAGATTGAAAAAGGCCCGATCCGCATCGCCACGGTACGTGGCTTGGGCTATTGCCTCGAAAAAATTCCAGGCTGAACGCCTGTTGATTCGAACCACACCGGCACTGCACCCAGGATGACGCCGCCATGAAATCGCGAGGGTGGAGTGTGCGCCTCTTCAAGCGCGAACAGCGGTCCTTGTTCGGGGAAATTCTCGACTGGATGCTGACCCCGCTGTTGCTGCTGTGGCCCATCAGCCTGGCCCTCACCTGGTTGGTGGCGCAGGGACTGGCCAACAAGCCGTTCGACCGCGCACTGGTGTACAACGTCCAGGCGTTGGCTCAGCAAGTCAAGCTCGGCCCCGACCAGAGTGTGCAATTCAATCTGCCCCAACCTGCCAGCGAATTGCTGCGCGCCGACGAGACCGATCTGGTCTATTACCAGGTGCGTGGAAGACGCGGCGAGCACCTCAGCGGTGAACGCGATCTGCCCATGCCCAAGTCCGGTGAAGACAAGGGCAGCAGCTACGAAGTGCACATCCGCGATGACGAGATGCGTGGCCTGGAAGTGCGCGTGGCCTACACCTGGATAAGGCTGGATGCCGAGGGCAAAAATCCGGCTTTGGTGCAGGTGGCCGAGACGCGTGAAAAACGATCGGTGTTGGCCGCCGAGATCATCAAGGGCGTGATGCTGCCCCAGTTCGCCCTCCTGCCCTTGGCAGTGCTGTTGGTCTGGTTGGCGTTGGTGCGGGGCATCAAGCCGCTGTCTGAGCTGGAAGAGCGCATCCGCGCCCGCAAGCCCGATGACCTCAGTCCTTTGGACGACAAGGCTGTGCCCATGGAGGTGGCCCCGCTGGTGGTGTCGGTGAACGACTTGCTGGAGCGATTGAAGGATTCCATCATCACTCAAAAGCGCTTTTTGGCCGATGCCGCGCACCAACTCAAAACACCGCTGGCAGGTTTGCGCATGCAGGCCGATCTGGCACAACGTTCGGGCTCCAGCGAAGAGGATCTGAAAAAATCGCTCCAGCAAATCGGTCGTGCCAGCGTACAGGCCACCCACACGGTGAACCAACTGCTGTCGCTGGCCCGCGCTGAAGGTGGCGGGATGCACCTGGCACAACAAAGCTGCGACATGGTGGTGTTGGCGAGGGAAGTTTTGCAAGACTGCCTGCCCAGTGCCATGGACAAGGGCCTGGACCTGGGCTACGAAGGGGTCGAACCCGATACGCCGGGCGCGCAAGTGCAAGGCAACCCCACCTTGCTCAAGGAAATGCTGCGCAACCTGGTGGAGAACGCGGTGAATTACACACCGAGCACGCCTGAGCGCCAAGGCGTGGTAACTGTGCGCGTGTTGGTGGACCCTTACAGCAAAGCCTTGGTCATGCAGGTCGAAGACAACGGCCTGGGCATTCCTGCGGCCGAGCATGATTTGGTCTTCCAGCCCTTTTACCGGGCGCTGGGTACCAATGTGGACGGCTCGGGCTTGGGCCTGCCGATCGTCAAGGAAATCGCGCAGCAACACGGGGCATCGATCACCGTCGATGCCGCTCATCCCGGTCACACCCCGCCGGGCGCGTGCTTCACATTGCGTTTCAACGCGCTTGTCTGGGCGCCAGTGCTGCCAGCCCCTTGGCGTGAGCCACAACCTGCGTGAAAATTTCTGAACTGGCCAGTGCCGTCCTTCGCGCGCCGGGGCTCACTCCCACATGGCCTGACGAGCAGATCGGTTTTGGTGGGAAGTCGCCCCAGCTGCCTAATGCCAGAAGGGGCGTTGTTCGCTTCAAGCGGGCTTGCCCATGTTCAGCTGCAAACGCTCTCGCTCGATCACGCGGGCCACGGCGGGCTCTGCGGCCACTTTTTGCACAAAGGCCCACAATTCGGGATGCTCTTCGGGCGTGATGCCCGCAATCGTTCCCCAGCGGGTGAGCGTCAGGCTGTAAGCGTCCAGAGGACCAAAGCGCTCGCCACTCAACCAAGGCTGACCTTTGTCGGCAGCGGCTTTCACCAGGGCCTGCAACTCGCCCAGCATGCCGCGGAACAATTGGATGTTGTAAGGTTTGAGCGCCGCTTGAACTTCTGCTTGGTCCGAGAATTTTTGCGGCATGAAGATGTGCGTGAAGGTGGGGTGCACCGTGTTGTTCATCCAGGCCAGTGTCGAGATGGCTTGGGCGCGTGCCAAGGGTTCGGTAGGCAGAAAACCCATGTGCGCAAAGACTTGGTCCAGGTGCAGCACGATGGCCATGATTTGCGTAATGGGCTGGCCTTGGTTCACCAGCACGGGCACTTGACCACGTGGGTTGATCGCTTTGTAATCGTCGCTGTTTTGCTCGCCTTTGTGCAGTTTGACCATGCTGGGTTCAAATTCGGCACCGCTCATTTCCAGCAGCACGTGGGGCACAAATGAACAAGCACCAGGGGCAAAGTACAGTTTCAGGCTCATGGTTGGATCTCCGGAAAAATCAAGGATTTGGGGGTTTAAGTGCTGTGCCGGTGTCGGGGGCAGCTGTGCCGGGTGCATTGGCCGTCGACTCGACCGCCGCAGGAATTTCGATTTTCAGAGCTTCGGGGCGCATCTGCTTGAGCAGGCGTTCAGGTTCTTGGTGGGTGTGCGGGCCCCAACCCCAGCGGGCAAAGGCATCCCACTGCCAAGCGAGAGTGGTCAGATTCAGAATCAACAGCAAGGCGATCAGCCAACGCATCATCGGGTTTGGCCCTCCGCCTGAAATGGCCGAACGCTGATTTCTGCGCTGTGGATTTCTTGAGCACCGGCTTCGGTTTGCATGCGCAAAGCCCCATGTTGACTCAAGCCCAAGGCCACCCCTTGTTGACCATCGCTGGTGTGCACGCGTCGTCCCTTGAGCACATCGCGCGACTCAAACCGGGTTTGCAGCGGGGCAAAGCCTTCGCGTTCAAACGCCAATAAGGTCTGAATCAAGGGCATTACCACGCGTGCCAGGCAGGCAGGTGCGGTCAAATCGGGCAGCAATTCGGTGAGGGCCGCTGGCGCTGTGTTGAGGCCGTCTACAGGGCGCGGGCGGATGTTCAGCCCCACCCCCACCACCACTTGGCTGTGCTCGCCCATGCTGGCCGCTTCGATCAGGATGCCGCCGAGCTTGCGGTCTTCGAACCACAAATCGTTGGGCCATTTCAGACCTATTTCGGGGTGCAGGCTCTCGGCCAGGCTCAGGCCCACGGCCAGCGACAGGCCGGACCAGTCTTGGGGCTTGAGGGGCAGGCTGAGTGAGAAAGTGAGCGAGTCGCCCGGCTGGCTTTGCCAAACCCGGCCCATGCGCCCGCGTCCAGCCGTTTGACGCTCGGCCACCAACAAAGTGGCTTCGTGCTGGCCTGCGCGCGCCCTGCGCATGAGTTCGCTGTTGCTTGAATCGATCTCGGGCAGCACCTCGACTGTGAAGTCGGGCAACAAGGGGAACACTTGTTCCCAAACAGCTTCAGCAGGCCAAGGTGTAGGCGCGATCATTCAACGTTGGCGTGCAAGTCAAGCCTTGGCGGCTTTGATGGACTTGGCCTTGTCTTTGGATTTGGTTTTAACTTTGACTTTCACCTTGGCATCGGCCTTCGGTTTGTCTTTGGCCTTGGTCTTCATCTGCTTCGGTGTCTTGGGCGTGTCTTTGCGATCTTTGGGCGAAAGCAAGGTGCCACGGCAGTTCTTCGCACCGCACCAGCAGGGGTATTCGGCCTTGAGTTTCTTGGTGTAAGGCTCGTCGATGATCAGGCCGTAGTCGTAATTGAGTTCCTCACCGGCCTTGATGTTCCGGATCGCCTTGATGAAAATGCGGTCGTTGTCCTCGTCGGCTTCGCAGTTGGGGTTGCAGCTGTGGTTGATCCATCGCGAAGAGTTGCCGCCAAACAGCGCGTCAATGACCCGGTCTTCATTCACATGGAAGTAAAACGTGTGGTTCGGGTCTTTGGGGTCGTGCGGGTGGCGGTCTTGCGCCTCGTCCCAGCTGATGACCTCGCCCACGTACTCGATCAGGGTCTCGCCTTCGGCGAGGTTTTGCAGCGCGAAAACGCCCTTGCCGTGCACGCCGGAGCGGCGCACCTGGATGCGCTTGCCGGAGGCGCTGGGGGTGGAGCGGCTGGGGGAGGAAACAAGGGTTTTGGCCACGGCGTCAAAAATTTGTTATGGTGAATTCATGTGGGCGCGTGCGTGAGCGCGTGCCCGGGCGCGTGCGCACACGCGAGACAACGGATTGTAATGATATGAAGACACTGGTAATTGCAGAGAAGCCTTCGGTGGCTCAAGACATCGTCAAAGCCTTGACCCCGACCTCGGGCAAGTTCGAGAAACACGACGACCACTTTGAGAACGACACTTACGTCGTGACCAGCGCGGTGGGCCACCTGGTGGAGATCCAGGCCCCCGAGCAATACGACGTGAAACGCGGCAAGTGGAGCTTTGCCAATTTGCCGGTGATCCCACCGCACTTTGACTTGAAGCCCGTGGACAAAACCAAGAGCCGCCTCTCTGCCGTGGTCAAGCAGGCCAAGCGCAAGGACGTGAACGCCCTCATCAATGCCTGTGACGCGGGGCGCGAGGGTGAATTGATCTTCCGCTTGATCGAGCAGTACGCCGGGGGCGCCAAGACGCTGGACAAGCCCGTGCAGCGCCTGTGGCTGCAGTCCATGACACCCCAAGCGATCCGCGACGGCTTTGGCAAGCTGCGCAGCAACAGCCAAATGCAGGGCCTGGCCGACGCCGCGCGCAGCCGCTCTGAAGCCGACTGGTTGGTGGGCATCAACGGCACGCGGGCCATGACCGCCTTCAACTCGCGCGATGGCGGCTTCTTTTTGACCACGGTGGGACGGGTGCAGACCCCCACGCTGGCGGTGGTGGTGGAGCGTGAAGAACAAATCCGCAAATTCATCAGCCGTGATTACTGGGAAATCCACGCCGAGTTTGGCGCTGCCGCAGGCACCTATGCGGGCAAATGGTTCGACCCGAAGTGGCGCAAAGAAGAAGACGCCGAGAAGAAAGCCGACCGCCAATGGACCGCGGCCGAGGCGCAAGCCATCGTCGACGCCGTGCGCGGCAAGACCGCCTCGGTGACCGAAGAGGCCACACCCACCACCCAAGCCAGCCCTGGCCTGTTTGACCTGACCAGCTTGCAGCGCGAGGCCAACGGCAAGTTCGGCTTTTCGGCCAAGACCACGCTGGCGCTGGCGCAAAGCCTGTACGAACGCCACAAAGCCCTGACTTACCCCCGGACCGACTCGCGCCACCTGCCCGAAGACTATGTGCCCGTGGCCAAAGAAACTTTCGAGATGCTGGCCGACAGCGGCATGCGCCACCTGGCCCCGCACGCCCTCACTGCGCTCAACAACAACTACGTGCGCAAGATCCCGCGCATCTTCGACAACAAAAAGGTCTCGGACCACTTCGCCATCATCCCCACGCTGCAAGCGCCCAGCGGGTTGTCAGAGGCCGAGCAAAAGTTGTACGACCTGGTGGTGCGCCGCTTCATGGCGGTGTTCTTCCCCAGCGCCGAATACCAAGTGACCACCCGCATCAGCGTGGCCGCAGGCCACAGCTTCAAGACCGTGGGCAAGGTGCTGGTCAAGCCGGGCTGGCTGGCGATTTACGGCAAAGAAGCCGCCCAAGAAGTGGAAGACGCCAAGGATGGCGACAAGGGCCAGAACTTGGTGCCGGTACAACCGGGCGAGCAGGTGGGTGTCGAGTCGGTCGAAGCCAAGGGCCTGAAAACCCGTCCGCCGGCCCGCTACTCCGAAGCCACGCTGCTGGGCGCCATGGAGGGCGCAGGCAAGATGGTTGACGACGACGAGCTGCGCGAAGCCATGCAGGAAAAAGGCTTGGGCACACCTGCGACCCGCGCCGCCACGATCGAAGGCCTGATCAACGAAAAATACATGCTGCGCGAAGGCCGCGAGATGATCCCCACGGCCAAGGCCTTCCAGCTCATGACGCTGTTGCGCGGCTTGCAGGTGGAAGAACTGTCCAAGCCCGAGCTGACCGGCGAGTGGGAATACAAGCTGGCGCAAATGGAGCAAGGCAAATTGAGCCGCGCCACCTTCATGGCCGAGATCGCGGCCATGACCGAGCACATCGTCAAGAAAGCCAAAGAGTACGACCGCGATACCGTGCCGGGCGATTACGCCACCGTGAGCACGCCTTGCCCCAACTGCGGTGGCGTGGTGAAAGAAAACTACCGCCGGTACACCTGCACGGGTGCCCTTGGGGCCAGTGAAGGCTGCGGCTTTTCATTCGGCAAAACGCCGGCAGGCCGCACCTTTGAGCCCGCCGAGGTCGAGCAGTTCATGCGCGACAAAAAGATCGGCCCTTTGGACGGCTTCCGTTCCAAAGCCGGTTGGCCTTTTGTGGCCGAGATGGCGCTCAAGTACAACGAAGAAGAAAAGAACTGGAAGCTCGAATTCGACTTTGGTGACGACAAAAAGAACGAAGAGAGTGGCGAGATCGTCGAGTTCACCGACGAGTCGCTGGGCGTGTGCCCCAAGTGCGGCAGCGCTGTGCACGAACACGGCAGCAACTATGTGTGCAGCAAAGCCGTGCCGACGAACGAGCAACCCACGCCGAGCTGCGACTTCAAGACCGGCAAGATCATCTTGCAGCAACCGGTGGAGCGCGAACAAGTCGTCAAACTCTTGGCCGCTGGTAAGACCGACCTGCTCGACAAGTTCATCAGCAACCGCACACGCCGCAGCTTCAAGGCCATGTTGGCCTGGAACCCCGAAGAGGGTAAGGTGACGTTTGAGTTTGAGCAACGCGAAGGCGGCAAGAAATACCCACCGCGCAAGACGGCGGCCAAAAAGACCCCGTTTGGCAAAGTCGCGGTGAAGAAAGCTGCGGCCAAAACCACGGCCGCCAAAACGCCTGCGGCCAAAAAAGCCGCCAAGACTGCAGCGCCCAAAGCGCCGCGCAAAGCGGCTGTGGGCACCTTGAAGCCCAGCGCTTCACTGGCCGCCGTGATCGGTGACGGCACCTACGCCCGCACCGAGGTGGTCAAGAAAATCTGGGACTACATCAAGGCCAACAACCTGCAAGACCCGGCCGACAAGCGCTCTATCAAGGCCGACGGCAAATTGCAAGCCGTGTTCGGCAAGGACAGCGCCACCATGTTTGAGCTGGCGGGCATCATCGGCAAGCACCTGAGTTAAGGGTGCTTGGCCTTTCCAAAAACGCCACGCCAGCCGTGGCGTTTTTTGTGGGCCTTCCAACAGGGCGTCCTGCTGCTTGAGCTGGGGCTCAGCTAGCCGCCCCTCAGGGCGCGTGCAGAACCAGCTTCACGGGCAGCGCATCCAGCAAGGGCTTGAGTGCATTCCAAGCAGCAACAGGCGTGGCGCGGGCGTCCACCACCACCTGTGCATCACCCGCTGCTTGCACTTGCGGCCATTGCGTGGGTTCAAGTTGCAAGGGCGCTAAGGTGTTGTGGACCAGTCCCTGCACCACGGCCGCTGTGGCCAAGGTGCGCAGTTCGGGTTTGTAGATCTTGCCCACGTTGGTCACGGGCATGCGTGCCAGCACCGTGATCGACTTGGGACGAGCGGGAGCCTCGTCGACACCTTCAGCGGTGAAAGTCAGCAATTCGGCCTCGCTGACCGTGCTGCCAGGCTTGAGGGTGGCAAAGGCCACAGGCAGTTCCCCTGCATAGGCGTCGGGTGCACCCACGGCGGCGCACAAATCGACGGCCGGGTGAGCACCCAGGGCGTCTTCAATCACCTTGGGGTCGATGTTGTGACCGCCGCGGATGATCAGGTCCTTGGCACGACCCGACAGGTGCAGCCGGCCTTGCGTGTCGACGAAGCCCACGTCACCCGTGATGAGCCAGCCATCGGGTGTGAAGCTGCTTGCGGTTTCAGCCGCATCCAAGTAGCCCGAAAACAGATTCGGCCCCCGGTACAGCACCATGCCTTTGTCGCTCGCGGGCAGGTCGTCTCCGGTGGCCTGGTCGTCGCTGTTCAAGGCCACGATGCGCACTTGTGCATGCGGCAGTGGCCAGCCCACGCAACCGGCCGGAGCGCTCAGACCCGGCGGGGCCACGGTGCTCAAACCTGCTGTTTCGGTCATGCCTAGGCTCTCGTTGATCTGCAAACCGAAAGTTTGCGCAAAGCGTTGTGCCAACTCGGGCGGCAAGGGCGCTGCCCCCGTGCGTACGGAACGCATGCGCGAGATGTCAGCGCCATCCAGCGGCACACCTGCCAAGGCGGCCAGCACGGTGGGCACGCCCGACATGAGGGTGCAGCCATGGTGCTCTGCCAAGCGCCAGTAGTTTTGCACCACGTCGCGGTTGCGAAAAAGCGCGGCGGTTGGAATGATGACGTGCATACCCACCGCCAAGGAACACAAGGCCCCCGGTAAAACGCCCGCCACATGGAACAGCGGGTAGCCGTTGATCGTCACGTCGCTGGCTTGAAAGCCCTGCATCGTGGCGTTGGCCCACGCCGTGAAGATTTGCGCCCCATGGCTATGCCGCGCCAGCTTGGGCGCACCGGTGGTGCCGCCCGTATGAAAGTAAGCAGCGATGTCTTGGGGGCTGAACACCCGATCGCTGAGCAGCCGGTCTGAGGCCTGTTGAGCGCGATGGGCGTGAAAGTCTTGGGTGCCATCGGGCAGGGCCTCGGCCAAGGGCTCACCCTCTGGGTGCACCAGCAGCACGGTCTGCAAATGGGGCAATTGGGCTTGCAAGCGCAGCGCTTTGGCGCGCATCTGGGTGTCGTCGTCCACGCCGTGTGCGATCAGCACCTTCGCTTGGCTGGCCCGCAGCAAAGACAGCAGTTTGTCTTCGCTGAGCAAGGGGTTGAGTGGCTGCACGATGCCCGCCGCCTCGCCACCCCACAGCGCCAAGTGGTAAGCCAAGCCGCCCGGCAACAAAATGGCCACCACGTCGTGTGGGCAGAGGTGCAAGCCGTGCAGCAGGTTGGCGGTTTGGTGGATGCCTTTAAGCAAGTCACGGTAGGTCCAAGTGGTGGACTTGCCGCCGGGTTGGCCCGTGTGCAAAAAGGTCAGTGCAGGGCGGTCGGCATGAACCTCGGCACTGGCACGGATCAGCGCATAGGTGCTGGCCCAAGGCACGGTCTGTGCCAAGGGCGTGGCCTCGATGCGGTGAATGTCGGCGAGGGCTTGGACGGGAGATGAAACAGTCAGGTGCATGACCGATGTTAGCCACCGTCTGCGGCAGACTTTGTCTCGCAAGCGGCAGATCACCTTGAGGAGGCCCCGAGCATTGACTTGAAATTGCACAGGCGACAGCCCCGTCCCGCGATATCTTCCAGAATGGTGGTTCCTTTCACCACACAGCAGAGACACCATGCAACACATCGGATTTATCGGCGCTTCGGGATTGATGGGCCATGGCATGGCCAAGAACATTCGGGCCAAGGGTTTTGATTTGTCGATCACGGTGCACCAGCGCACCGCGCCCGTGCAGGACTTGCTGGCTGCGGGCGCGCGGCAGGTCAGCGCATACGCCGACTTGGCGGCCTGTGATGCGGTGCTCATTTGTGTGACCGGCTCGCCCCAAGTTGAGGCAGTCGTGGCTGGGCCGGGAGGCATCTTGTCCAAGGCGAGCGCTGGCCTGATCATCATCGACACTTCCACCAGCGAGCCTGATTCCACGCGGCGTATGGCGGCCTTGTGTGCTGCGCAAGGCGTGATTTATGTGGACGCACCCCTGACGCGCACACCCATCGAGGCCGAGGCGGGCAAGCTCAACTCCATGGTAGGCGCATCGCCCGAGGTGTTCGCGCGCATCGAGTCGGTCATTCGGGCGTACAGCGAAAACGTGTTCCATGTGGGTGAAATGGGCTCGGGTCACGTCGTCAAGCTGCTCAACAACTTTGTGGCACAAGCCATTTGCACCGCTACAGCCGAGGCCTTCGCTGTGGGGGCCAAGGCGGGCGTGGACCTGGACAAACTGGTGCAGGTCATCTCGGCAGGCGGAGTCAATTCGGGACTGTTCCAGCTGATGAGCAAAACACTTCAGGGCGACTATGGCGCGATGAAGTTCGAGCTGAACAATGCAGCCAAGGATTTGCGTTACTACTCGCACCTCACCGAGAGCGTGAAAGTGCCTTCCATCATTGGCACCAGCGTGCACCAGGCGCTGAACACGGCCGTGGCTTTGGGCTATGGCAGCGAGATGGTGCCCTCATTGGTCAAGGCGCAGGCCCAACTCAACCAAGTCACGATCGTCAAGGCTTAATGCCTTCGATGCCTTCGATGGCTTGGAGGGCCTGGGACACCTCCCTGACCGTCGGCCGTTGACGCGGCTGATTGGACAGGCAGGCGTGGGCCAGGTCCTGCAGAGCTTGGACTGAAGGGTGGGCGGCTTGCGCCTGTGCAGCAGTGCCCAACTCTTCCAACAAACACCCCAAAGCCCGCACCTCCAGCGCCAGCAGGTTTTGGCGCAACGCGCTTTGATCGATCGGCAGCCGTGTGGCCGCGCCAAAGTCGCCCAAGCGAGCTTGACCGTGCACGGGGTCGACCAGGATGTTGTGGGCATACAAGTCGCCGTGCATCACGCCGCGCTGGTGCAGGTGCGCCAGCGCATCGGCCACATCGCGGGCCATTTGCAGGGCCAATGCAGCAGAGAGCTGAAAGCCCGGCGGGTACACGTCGCGGGTGCAGCTGTCCAGGCTGGGCGGTGCCGCCAGATTGACATGTGCGGCAGGAATCAGCGGCATGAGCAAACCCTGGGCCTGCGCAGGGTGGCCAGTGAGCCGCGCTACGGGCGTGGTGAGCGCCGGGTGCTGCCCTGCGGCCAGGCAAGCGGCCAGCTCGTCTTCGGGCAGGCCATCGCTGGTCACCTTGCCTTTGAACAGTTTGAGCGCCAAGGGCTGCGGCCAAGCCGCTGCTTGGACTTGGTAGATGTGGCCCGAAGCGCCCTCGCCCAGCAGCGGCCCATGACTCAGATCCGTCCAGGTGATGCTCGGCCATGCAGATGCATCATCTGAAGCACATGTCCAGTTCATGTCATTGCCCGCCAGTGCCAACCAGGCCAGGCGCGGCAGTTCGGTCAGCCAGCTGGGCACGTGCTCCAGGTGGTTGGCCGAAACACGCAGCAATTCCAGTTTTTGAGCCGCCTGCAGGCTATCGGGCAGCGTGGTGAGCTGGTTGCCCGCCAGCATCAGCTTTTGCAAAGCCGGGCGTTGGCCTAGTTCGGTGGGCAAATGGCCGATGGCGTTGTCCGTCAGCGTCAGCCAGCGCAAGGCGGGCGGCAGCGCGGCGGCGGGCACATCCGCAATGCGGTTGGCTTTGAAGCCGACCATTTGCAAAGCCGGGCAGTCGCCCAGCACTTCGGGCAGCACCTCAAAGTCGTTGTCCGAGGCAAACAAGACCTGCAAGCGGTGCAGGCGCGGCAGCTGGTGCGGCAAAGTGCGCAGGCGGTTGCCGCTCAGGTTGAGCACCTCCAGCGTGTCGGCCAGGGCAAAAACTTCTTCTGGTAGCTCGGTCAAGCCGCAAGAAAGATCGAGGCGGTGCGTGCCTGCCAAGGCGCCGCTGCGCAGTTGTTCCAGGGTGTGCATGGGAATCCATCAGCCAATGAAAACGCCCATTAAAAGCATGGGCGTTGTCTGTCGATTGTCGGGCATGGCGGCGTACGCTGACCCAAACCCTTGCGCACAAGCGCGTGGGCTTATGTCTGTCCCACCACCCGCGCCATCTCCAGGCATTTGTTCGAGTAGCCCCACTCGTTGTCGTACCAGGCCATCACTTTGATGAAGGTGCTGTCCAGGGCCATGCCCGCCTCGGCGTCGAACACGCTGGTACAGACCTCACCCCGGAAATCGGTCGAGACCACTTTGGCTTCGGTGTAACCCAACACGCCCTTCAAGGCCCCTTGGCTTTGCGCCTTCATCTCGGCGCAAATTTCGGCATAGGTGGCCGGGGTGTTCAGCTCGGCCGTCAAATCCACCAATGACACATCGCTGGTGGGCACACGCACCGCCACGCCCGTGAGCCGACCTTGGATCTCGGGAATCACCACGCCCACCGCCTTGGCTGCGCCCGTGCTGCTGGGGATGATGTTTTCCAGAATGCCGCGCCCGCCGCGCCAGTCTTTGTTGCTCGGGCCATCCACGGTTTTTTGTGTGGCGGTGGTGGCGTGCACCGTGGTCATCAGGCCACGCTTGATGCCCCATTTGTCGTTCAGTACTTTGGTGATGGGGGCCAGCGCGTTGGTGGTGCAGCTGGCGTTGCTGATGATAGTCTGGCCCGCGTAGGACGCGTGGTTCACGCCATACACAAACATGGGCGTGTCGTCCTTCGAAGGCGCGGACATGACGACTTTTTTGGCGCCCGCGCTCAGGTGCTTGCCTGCGCTGTCTTTGTCCAGAAACAGGCCCGTGGCCTCGATCACCACATCCGCGCCGATCTCGCTCCATTTCAGGTTGGCCGGGTCGCGCTCTTGTGTGAGGCGGATGCGTTGGCCGTTCACGATCAACGTGGAACCCTCTACAGACAGCGTGCCCTGAAAGCGGCCATGGACGCTGTCGTACTCCAGCATGTAGGCCAGATATTCTGGCTCCAGCAAGTCATTGATGCCGACGATCTCAACGTCGTTGAAGTTCTGCACGGCTGCGCGCAGCACCATGCGCCCGATGCGGCCAAAGCCGTTGATGCCGATTCGCGTGGTCATGTGGGTCTCACTTTCGTTGATGGGTGGGCTCAAGTCAGCCAAAACTGGATGCGCCGTGCATGTAACCATCGTATGCCAAATATTGAAATTTTGTTACATAGCCCGGATTGTTCCGGTTGTGTAACCGATGGCTGTTGCGTGTGCAAGCGGACAGACAGGACCCGTGTCGGTGGGAAAAATGGGTTAGTGAATCAGGTGCACATGGTTTACAGATCCATCACTCAACATTTGAAAAGGAAATCACATGTCATTCGAGAGCAAAACACCCGTAACACCTACGCCTGTGCCTGTCCAGCTGAAGCCTGAGCAGCACCACAGCAAAGCAGCGGAGCATCTGGAGCTGGCGGCCAAATCACACAAAGAAGTGGCCAAGCTCATCGGTGCGAACGATCACACTGGCGCTCAAGCCCACGTCAAAGTTGCACAAGAGCATCTGACGCAAGCGCATACCCACGCAGAAGCCGCCAAAAAAGCCATGCCTGCTGCCAAGTGATCCCCTTGTAGTGGCTTTTAAGCCGTCTGTCTCATCAGGGCAGGCGGCTTTTTATATGAAAAGCCTTGTCATGCAAGGCTAAACTGATACCGCGGGTCGGGAGAGTTTTCGTGGATGTTTGACAAGGCGATCACGGTGACACCTCCAGCCCCACTTTGAGTGACAAATCCACCTCCAGTGGAACGCCTTTTTCGGGTGTGACGGGAAGGGCCAAGAAGCGACGCAGTTCGGCATCGAAAGCAGGCTCGGCCAGGACGCGTTGCAGGGCCACGCTCAGGTGATGCACGATGGCTGCGTCGGTGTTGGTGGGTGCGAACAGCGCTGTCCAGTTGGGCACGACGGCCGCATAGCCTTGGGCCTGTGCAGTGGCGGCAGCACTGATGGCGACTTCGCCGATCGCATCTTCTTGAAGGTTGGCCAATGGCTTTATGCGTTTGCTGGCGATGTGGGGGCCGAATAGGATGGCTTGGTCGCAGTTCAGATCGACTTTGCCTGCCAACAAATCGGCCAGCGCTGGTGCACTGCCTCGGTACACCACTGTCTCAAAGGTATCGCTACCCCATACGCGTCGCAGTTCTGCGGCACAGGCTTCGCTGGGACTACCCGGACCTGATATGCCGACAGACAGGGGTTTGCCAGAGCCGCGCTGAGACTGCAGCATTTGCTGCAGGTTGTGCATGTCGTTGCCGGTGTGCGTGGTCAAAATGATGGGGGTTTCTGTGACCAGGCCGATGGGCGTCAGGCGTTGATCGCCACGGCGCATGCGTGCCAACGATGCTTGGTAGGAGCTCAACAAAAGGGTTTGGCCGTTTGCCAAGGCGCTGCCCACCAAATCGGCGACACGCAGGCCAGGAATGTCAATGATGTTTTCAATGTGGATGGGCTGTCCCACCATGGGTTGCATGTACCGCACCAATGCGCGTGCAACGGCGTCAGTGGGACCGCCCGCAGCGGCGGGCACGATCAGACGGATAGGGCCAGACGGTGCACGATGGGACACCAGTGTGTCAGAGCTAATGCTGGTCAATGCATGAAAGCGGCTGCCTCGCACAAGGGTGTCATAGACCGAGGGCAACTGTTGGTGGTGCATCTGACGGGCTGACTCCATCACGTCGACTCGGGTGCGCCGCATCACTTGGCGCAGGCTGAGAGATGGCTTGGCAAACCAGTGGATGAAGCGTGCGGTGAACAGGCCGTTATCGGGCGTACCCGCAGACCCGCTTGGAGAGGCAGAATCAAGAGCCGTTTGTCCCACGCTGGCACCATAAATGACCATGAAGCCAGAAGGCAGGTTCAGACCTGGCTCGCCCAGGCCTTTTTTCTGAACTTGAGCGGAGAGCAGTGGGTTGTCACGGCAGGCGTCCAGGATGATGGCCAGTGCTTCGGGTTGTGCAGGTGCCAGCGTATTGACCAATTCGCGCAACGTGACGCTCTGCTGGGTCAGTGCTCTTATGGAAACATCTGGCAGGTCAACCGGCACCAACACGTTGTCGTTGCCGACTTGTGCGCCATGGCCAGCAAAATAGACCACGCCACGACGACTCGCGGTCAATCGACTGCGGTACTCGGTCAGAGCTTGTCGCATCTGCTTTGCGCCGATGTTGGTCAACAAAGTCACGTCGAAGCCACGCGCGCGCAGACTGCTGGCAATCGCCTGTGCGTCGTTGACCGCGTTGTCAAGTTTCTTCATCTGCTGGTAATCGTTTTGGCCAATCACCAGCGCAACCGGACGCGTTTGTGCCAACAGCGGCAGTGGCGCCAGCAGTGCCATGCACAACATGGGCGCAAGGATGGTGCGCAAGCGCGCAGCAGCTTTGTCAAGGGTTGAAAGCATGGCGGTGTGTGGAGTTGCGGTTCGATTTTGATTGTATGGCGCGTAAACCGGTGCATGGCACGCGGTACCGAATCATCCATACGCTGGGCACTCACACCAAGGGCAAACCACTAAGCCCAGCACACCCGATGACGGGCCATTACAGGTTTATATTGCACCTAGAAGAACGGGAGTCAAATTGATGAATCATTCGGTGTTTGATTATGTGATCGTGGGTGGTGGATCGGCCGGGTGTGTTCTGGCAGCCCGGTTGAGCGAAGACCCTGCCGTGCAGGTGGCCCTGATCGAGGCTGGGCCGCCCGACACCAGTGCCTTGATCCATTGCCCAGCCGGCATCGCGCTCATGGCCCGTACTGAAATCGTCTCGCAAGGCCTGAACACCGTGCCGCAACCCGGTTTGAACGGGCGCATCGGTTTTCAGCCGCGTGGCCGCACCTTGGGGGGCTCCAGCTCCACCAATGCGATGGCCTACATCCGGGGCCAAGCGGTGGATTACGACACCTGGGCTGACATGGGTTGCGCGGGTTGGTCGTGGGCTGATGTGTTGCCCTACTTTTTGAAGGCCGAGCACAACGAGCGCATCCACAACGAATGGCATGGCCAAAACGGGCCCTTGAACGTGGCCGATCTGCAAAGCCCTAATGCGTTCGCCAAACGCTTTGTGGAGGCGGGCGTGCAAGCCGGGTTGCCCTTAACCAGCGACTTCAACGGTCCCACACAAGAAGGCGTGGGCCTGTACCAGGTCACACAGAAGGCAGGCGAGCGTTTCAGCGCAGCCAAGGGCTACCTGACACCCAACTTGGGCAGACCCAACTTGCACGTCATGACCGGTGTCACCGTGGACCGCATTGGCTTGGTCGATGGCGTGGCGCGGCAAGTGCACACCTTGCAGGGTGGCCAGGCACAGACCGTGACCGCCCGGCGCGAGATCATTTTGAGTGCAGGCGCTTTCCAGTCGCCCGCCATCCTCATGCGTTCGGGCATTGGGCCTGCCGCGCATTTGCAAAGCTTAGGTATCGAGGTGTTGCGCGACATGCCCGGCGTGGGCGAAAACCTGCACGACCACCCCGACGCGGTGTTGGTGGCCGATGCGCCGGGGCAAACCGATTTGATCGGCGTCTCACCCAAAGGCGCGTGGCAAACCCTACAAGCCCTGTGGGCCTGGCGGCAGCACCGCAAGGGGCCGCTCACCACCAATTTCGCTGAAGGCGGTGCGTTTTACAAAAGCCGCCCCGAAGAGGCGCACCCGGACATTCAGCTGCACTTTGTGGTGGCCAAACTGGTGGACCATGGCCGTCAGCTCACGCTGGGCCACGGCTATTCGCTGCATGTGTGTCTGTTGCAACCGGACAGCCGAGGCCGTGTGCAATTGGCCGACCGCAACCCGAACAGCGCACCGTTGATCGACCCGCAGTTTTTGAGCGACCCGTGTGACCTGCAGCGCTTGCGAGACGGTGTTCGCCAAGCTCAAAACATTTTGTCCCAACCCGCATTGGCCGCTTATGGCAAAGAGTGGGCAGCATCTGCCGATGCGCGCACTGACGAACAACTCGACCACTGGATTCGGCAAAACGCCGATACGTTGTACCACCCTGTGGGCACCTGCCGCATGGGCCAAGATGGCATGGCCGTGGTGGATGCGCAGTTGCGCGTGCACGGCGTGCCGGGTCTGCGCGTGGTGGATGCGTCGGTCATGCCGCGCATCGTGAGTGGCAACACCAATGCGCCGACGATCATGATGGCGGAGAAGGCGGCGGATGAGATTAAGGCTGCGTTGACTTGATGGAAGGTGTTAAGCGCCGCTAGCAAGCCAAGCCGTTTTTACCTCAAGGCGTGGGTCTCAGACGCTGGGCCCCTGCTGACAATGCCAGCAAACCCAAAGCCATGCCGATGTGCAATAAGTCGCCAGGCAGCAAAGGAGGTATGTGTATCTTGGCGGCAAAAGCTGAGAGCGCGAGCAATAACAGCAGTGCACCTAAAGCGGTGATCATTTCACGGTGTTTGATGGAGATCATCAAAATACCGAATGTGGATAAGAGTGCACATGCCGCAGTCCAGACTTTGAGCTGTGCCACCATCACCAACAGAATGCACAAGGTACCTGCGGAGATGGTAAAAATCCAAGCAAATCGCCGTTGTGTGGCCACATGGCTATCAGGCAGGATGACAGCCAAAGCCAGCAGAGGCAAGCCAACCCCTGCACCTAGCATCGAGAAAAACTGATGCAATGACGGCATTGGCAGCAACCCCGAAAATCGCAGTGCTCCCAATGTGGCAGCTGCAGCCAACAGCAAGCAAGCCAGACGCCACGCAGGTTTGCAGTGGCCTCCACGAATGGCCAAACCCAAGGCCACAAGAGCCAGCAATGCATCAAAAAGTGCTTGCAGGTTCATGCGGTCTCCATGAAATTTTGCGTGATGGTTGAAGACTGATCACGTTGCAACAAGAACAAGAGGACCAATGACACCATCAGGATTCCCACAGCCAGAAAACGCGCGATGTCAGGCAATGGGTAAAACCACATTCCAGCGCCCAAGCAGCCGAACATCAATAGGCAGCGGCTCGCTTCAAGTTTCACGGCACCAGCACGTCCTTCAAAAATGCGACTGAGGCCCGCAGTGTTCAAAATGATCGTGACAGTAAAGACCACGCGCGCAGGCCAGCTCAGATCAGGCGCTACACGCAGCAGCTCAATCACCAGAGCCAATACAACACCCGATGCTAACCAACCGTAAATTTGCTGCCATCGTGTCACGGGTGTTGCAAAGCGTTGGGTGATGGGTTCGGGTGTCTGGACCGAACTGTTGGTGTTTGTGTTGATCAGGCCAGGAGGCGCAAACACAATATAGAGTTTTTCACGCCAGCTTTTGGCGTCGCGCATATCTCGCCAGAGGGTGGTGTAGTTTTTGAAGTTGCCCCAAACAGGGTTCCAGCTGTTTAAGGGGGTCAACGTGCCATAAACCACGGGTTCATCGTCGCGCTCCTCGGTGTATGTGCCGAAAATTCGATCCCAGATGATTAACGTACCACCGTAATTTTTGTCGATGCAATAGTCGTTGCGACCATGGTGACAGCGATGGTTGGATGGCGTGACAAAGATGCGATCTGCCCAACCGAGTTTGCCGACCAGCCGCGTGTGGCTCCAAAATTGGTACAGCGCACTCACCAAGGCGGTGATGACGAACACCTTGACAGGAATGCCGACGATGGCCATCGGGAGATAAAAAATCCAATAAAAAATCTGATTTGTCCATGATTGTCGCAGTGCAGTCGACAGGTTGAACTCTTCACTGGAATGGTGCACGACATGTGATGCCCACAACAAGTTCACTTCGTGCCCGCTGCGGTGTGCCCAGTAGTAGAAAAAGTCGTACATGAAAAAAGCCACGACCCAGACGGCGGGGTTTTTAAGGTCCCATTCAAATGCAGCGACTTGGTCAACCACCAAGGCGTAAACAAAGATGGACATCAGTTTCAGAACGGAACGAATCGTCTCACTGATGAAGCCAATGTTCAAACTGGTGACCGCATCGTGGAAGCGGTAAACCTGTTGCGCATTTCTTTTGGAGATGACATATTCAAGCGCTATGCAGCCAAGAAAAAAGGGTATTGCGTAAAGAATAAGGCTCATATGAACATGGATCCTGGAAATTTTTTCTCCACACACGCTGATGGCAAGCTGAGCGCGTGGCTTGTCATGAGTCTCAAAGATTTGAGGCAACAAGAATGTCGGCTAACCGACAAATCAAGCTCGGAGAGACTATGACAAACCCTATATCAGGTCAGGATGTTCGAGAAAAATTGGCCAGCACCATCTTTGGTGCTGTAGGGGCTGACGCCTTAGATGGGATGCTGCAAGTGGCGCGGATTGAGCACTACAAAATCCCTACTTTGCTTGGTGCTGCGGGGGAGAACCCATCTCATTTGCGTTTGGTGCTTTCGGGACACATTGAGATCATTGCTCGCCACGTTTCGGGCTCTGAAATCGTGGTCGGTCACATCACATCGGGCGGTTGGGCAACTTGGCTTTCGGTGTTCATGGCCCAAGCGCCAGCGCATGATTTCTACAGCAGTGCTTCCTCAAGTTATTTGACTTTACCCATTGAGGCAGTTCGGACTTTTTGCGCTCGTCATCCAGAAACTTATCCTTTGATCATTCGGATGATTGGTCATCGGATGCGCTTGCTGATGGAGTGGACCGGGCAGTCTGTCTTGGCTACCCCGGTTCAGCGCATGGCTAAATTGTTGAGCATTTTGGTTCAGGAACAACAGCATGCATCCGACCAATTACCTCGCACCCTGCATGTCACGCAAGCCAGATTGGCCAGTCAAGCAAGGTGCTCTCGCCAGACGGCCAACCAGTTGCTACAGCAGTTGGAGCAAGAGGGGTTGATCGTTGCAGGCTATGGTCAGTTTTTGATTCCTGATTGGCATCGTCTTGATCGATTTGCGGACGGCGATTTGGGACGGCCAGGCTCACTGACAGGCTGAGGCGATAGGCCATGGCACGATGTTCAGTCTGGGTGAATACCGCCACGCCCATTCTGCCGCTCACTTCTTCTTGTTGACGACCCGCACCATCTCCAAGCACTGCTTGGCGTAGCCCCATTCGTTGTCGTACCAGGCCACGATCTTGACGAAGCTCTTGTCAAGCGCAATGCCTGCAGTCGCGTCAAAAACACTGGCGCAGGGCTCGCCACGGAAGTCGGTGGACACCACTTTTTCGTCGGTGTAACCCAGCACGCCTTTGAGCGCGCCTTCGCTTTGCGCTTTCATCTCGGCGCAGATTTCGGCGTAGCTGGCGTCGTTGTTCAGTTCCACGGTCAGGTCAATGACCGACACGTCGGAGGTGGGCACGCGGAAGGCCATGCCAGTGATCTTGCCCTTGATTTCGGGGATCACCACGCCCACGGCCTTGGCCGCGCCCGTGCTGCTGGGGATGATGTTTTCGAGGATGCCACGGCCACCGCGCCAGTCTTTGCGCGAGGAGCCATCCACGGTCATTTGGCTGGCGGTGGCCGCGTGCACGGTGGTCATCAGGCCGCGCTTGATGCCCCATTTGTCATTGAGCACCTTGACCACGGGGGCCAAGCAGTTGGTGGTGCATGACGCATTCGACACGATGGCTTCGCCTGCGTATTTCTTGTGGTTCACGCCATAGACGAACATGGGGATGCTGTCTTTGGACGGGGCCGAGATCACGACCTTCTTGGCGCCCGCAGCCAGGTGCATTTGGCTGGTGGGCTCGGTCAGGTAGTGGCCCGTGCATTCGAGCACGGTGTGCACGCCCATCTCGCCCCAGCGCAGGTTGTGCGCGTCGCGCTCGTGCGAGAGCTTGATCTTTTTGCCGTTGACGATGAGTGTGTCTTCGGTGAAGTCCACGGTGCCATCAAAGCGGCCGTGCACGCTGTCGTACTTGAGCATGTAGGCCAGGTAGTCGGCGGGCTTGGGGTCGTTGATGCCGACGATTTGGATGTCGTCGTAGCCGTGCTTGAGTGCGGCGCGCAAAGCCAGACGGCCAATGCGGCCAAATCCGTTGATACCCAGCTTGATGGTCATGGTGAGAGCCTCAGGAGATAAGTTACTAAACCGTTACGTAACCGGATTGGAAACCAAGACCCTTTCAGAATCCTGATCCCCGGACCTGGCTTCAGCGCCTTGTGGGCGAGGAAGGGGTCCGGCCGGTCAGTGGCCGTTGTGGCACGCAGCACCCCGTGAGGGGCGCCGTGGCCAACGATCAGGCCTTGAGCAGTGCGGCGTGGACCGTGTCGGCCACGTTTTCGGCGGTGAAGCCGAAGTGTTTGAAGAGCACAGGTGCTGGGGCCGACTCGCCGTAGGTGTCGATGCCGACCACAGCGGCGCAGCCGTATTTCCACCAGCCGTCGGTGGAGCCCATCTCGACCGCCACGCGGGGCAGGCCTTTGGGCAACACGCTTTGCTTGTATTCGCTGTCTTGGCGATCGAACACATTGGTGCTGGGCATGGAGACCACGCGCACACCGATCTTGCGTTCGGCCAGCAGCTTTTGCGCGGCCAGGGCCAGTTGCACTTCAGAGCCGGTGGCGATGATCACGCCGTGGGTCTTCTTCATGCCAACGTGTTCTGGCTCAGACAGCACATACGCGCCACGGCTGATGTCGCCCAGATCGCTCTTGGGTGAGTAAGCCAGGTTTTGGCGCGACAGCAGCAGGGCTGAAGGACGGTTCGCGTTTTGCAGGGCCACGGCCCAGGCCACGGTGGTTTCGGCCGTGTCAGCCGGACGCCACACGTCCAGGCCAGGGATCAGGCGCAGGCTGGCCGCGTGCTCGATGGACTGGTGGGTCGGGCCGTCTTCGCCCAGACCGATGGAGTCGTGGGTGAAGACGTGGATCACGCGTTGCTTCATGAGCGCGGCCATGCGGATGGCGTTGCGCGAGTAATCGCTGAAGGTCAGGAAGGTACCGCCGTAGGGGATGTAGCCACCGTGCAGGGCCACGCCGTTCATGATGGCGGCCATGCCGAATTCGCGCACGCCGTAGTTGATGTGGCGGCCGATTTTGCCGTCTTCGGTCTTCACCACGTCACCGGCCAAGTCCACGCGGAAAGCGGGGGTGCTCTTGGTGTTGGTGAGGTTAGAGCCCGTGAGGTCGGCCGAGCCGCCCAGCATTTCGGGCAGCGCGGCGGTGAAGGCTTCGAGCGCCAGCTGGCTGGCCTTGCGGCTGGCCACGGTCTCGCCCTTGGTGTGGGCGGCGACCACGGCGTCAAACGCCACTTGGTTGAAGTTCTTGGGCAAGTCGCCCTTCATGCGGCGCACAAACTCTTTGGCTTGTGCGGGGAAGGCGGCTTTGTAAGCGGCAAATGCGGTGTTCCAGGCGGCTTCGCGGGCTTTGCCGGCAACTTTCGCATCCCAGTCGGCATAGACCTCTTTGGGGATCTTGAAGGGCTCGGCCGTCCAGCCCAGGGCTTCGCGGGTGAGTTTGATTTCTTCAGCGCCCAGAGGTTCGCCGTGGGCTTTGGAGGTGCCTGCACGGTTGGGCGAGCCCTTGCCGATGGCGGTTTTGCAGACGATCAAAGTAGGCTTGTCGGCGCTGTGTTTGGCGGCAGCGATGGCTTTGGACACGGCCGCAGCGTCGTGGCCGTCCACAGCGTCGATCACGTTCCAGCCGCAGGCGGCAAAGCGCTGGGGCGTGTTGTCGATGAACCAAGGGGCGACTTTGCCGTCGATCGAGATGCCGTTGTCGTCGTACAGGGCGATCAGTTTGTTCAGCTTCCAGGCGCCAGCCAGGGCCACGGCTTCGTGGCTGATGCCTTCCATCAGGCAACCGTCACCCAGGAACACATAAGTGTGGTGGTTGACGATGGCGTGGCCTTCTTGGTTGAACTCGGCAGCCAGCATTTTTTCGGCCAGCGCCATGCCCACGGCGTTGGTGATGCCCTGACCCAGTGGGCCGGTGGTGGTTTCCACGCCGGGGGTCACGCCTACTTCGGGGTGGCCTGCGGTTTTGCTGTGCAGCGTGCGGAAGTTTTTCAGGTCATCGACCGACAGCTTGTAGCCCGTCAGGTGCAGCACCGAATAAATCAGCATCGAAGCGTGGCCGTTGGACAGCACGAAGCGGTCGCGGTTGGCCCAGTGCGGGTTGCTGGGGTTGTGTTGAAGGTGATCACCCCACAGCGCCACGGCCATGTCGGCCATGCCCATGGGCGCACCGGGGTGACCGGAGTTGGCTTGTTGAACGGCGTCCATTGCGAGGGCGCGGATGGCGTTCGCCATGTTGTGTGTATTGGCCATGTAGGGCAACTCCGGTGATGAGGTCGGGAAAACCCGTGATTTTAGCGGTTGTCCGCTGGGGCCCAAGGCGCAGGGATGGCGAAGAACAAAGCCAGCTTCAGTCCGGTGCCTCCTGGCGCTGCCGAGCCAGCACATAACGGCGCATGGCCACGGCCGGGGCATCGGCTGCCACTGAAAACTCGTACAAATCTTCGGGTGGGGTGCTGGCCAAGGCCTGCTCTTGCAGGGCCAGACCGTCCACATCTTCTTGAAAAGCCACAAACAACTGATCGTGCATGAAGCGTGTGGTCTCGGGGTTGCCCAAAGCAAAATCGCGTCCGTGCACGATGAAGTAATGGGTGCTGGTGGCGGTTTCGGGCGTGGGCATGTGCGCAGTGCGGATGCGAAACTGGGGGCGCTCGTTTTCGGGCAAATTGCAATCGTAGAAAGTCACCGACACCTCGTGCAGCCCCAGACTGCGAAATTCGGAACGCACGATGCGGGCAGCCTGGCCCTGTCCGGTCAAGCCTGTGGGAATGGCCCACACCGGGGGCAAGGTGGTGGGCACGACGTTTCGCAGCAAGGCAAATTGGCCATCGCCGATGACGCTTTCAAAGGCCGCTTTGGCGTAATCGGGCGTCCCAAAACTTTTGGCGTGCAAAAAACTCAAATGCGTCAGGTCCAGCAGGTTTTCGTGCAGGCGCACATAACTGCCTTGAAGGCTCAAATAGCCTTGTGAGCGCTCCCACTCGCCGCTTTCCATCCAGTCTTGTGGCGGCAGTTTGGACAGGTCGGCAAGCTCTGCCTCGCCCATCCAAATCCAGACCACGGCACCGCGTTCGTGGGTGCGGTAGGACCGGATGCCCACGTTTTTGGGGCAGTTGGCTTGTGAGGGGACTTCGATGCAGTCGCCTTCTGCGTTGAAGCGCAGGCCGTGGTAACCGCACACGATGGTGTCTTGGGTCAATGTGCCTGCCGACAGTGGCATAGAGCGGTGCGGGCAGCGGTCTTCGAGTGCCACCACCTGCTCCGTGCTGGTTCTGTAAAAAACCAATTGGCGTCCCAGCAGGGTGCGGCCCAGCAGTTCTTCCTTAATTTCCTCGGCAAAGGCGGCCACGTACCAGTCGTTCATGACAAAAGGTGTGTGCCGGTCGGCCATGCGATCGGAGGCGTTTTGTGCGGCGGCAATGACGGCGGGCAGGGGGCGTGTCATAGGAGTTTGAGGGTTGAATGTCCGGGAAACAGTGTAGGTCTCCCAGGTCGGCTCGTCCTGTCCCGAGAGCGCCTCAAAGCATGGCAATATCCCACCATGTCGATTTCAAACGCTCCGATCCCGTCTACGCTCGGTACGGCTCCGGCCCAAGCCATGGTCCTCGCCGCAGGACGCGGCGAGCGCATGCGCCCCCTCACCGACACCACCCCCAAACCCATGCTGACCGTGCGCGGCCAGCCACTCATGCAGTGGCCCATGCAGGCCTTGGCACGGGGCGGTTTTCTCCACCAACTGGTCAATACCGCCTGGTTGGGTGAGCAGATTCCGGCGCATTTTGGCGACCGCACCACTTGGCCCGGCTTGCCCGAGGTGCAGATCAGTTACTCCCACGAAGGCCAGGACTTTGGCCAGGCGCTGGAAACCGCTGGCGGCATTGTTCGCGCCCTGCCCCGCTTGGCTGAGGTGTTTTGGGTGGTGGCCGGCGATGTGTTTGCGCCCGATTTCGTGTTCACGACTCAGGCCTTTCAACGTTTTGTCGCCAGCCCTGCATTGGCCCACCTGTGGTTGGTGCCCAACCCGGCGCACAACCTGGGCGGCGACTTTGGCTTGTCGGCCGAAGGCCTGGTGTTGAATCTGCCCAAAGGGGCGGCAGGCCGCGACCACACCTTCAGCACCATCGCGCTGTACAAAAAAGCCTTTTTTGTCGATTGCGGTGTGCCTGCGGGCAACCCCCAGGGCACCGCGCTGGCGCTGGCTCCCTTGTTGCGCGCGGCGATGGACCGTGGGCAGGTGACAGGCGAGGTGTATGCGGGCAACTGGACCGATGTGGGCACGCCCGAGCGGCTGGCGCAGCTCAATCAGAGCTAGGTGACCCCGAGGTTTTGTTGCCCGTGCAAGCGAGCCCCTGCTCACCAATGGGTCTAGTGCCCTGAACGCACTCGAACCCAGGGGCGGCCTCCTACAATGTTCAGATGACTTCTAACGCCCTCTACGCCCAACGCCGTGCCCGCCTCGCTGCCCAACTGGGCGCAGGCGGTATCGCCATCATCCCCACCGCGCCCGAGCGCCAGCGCAACCGCGACAGCGACTACCTGTACCGGCATGACAGCTACTTTTATTACCTGACCGGGTTCGCCGAGCCGCACGCCAGCTTGGTGATCACAGCCGAGGGCGAGTGCACGCTGTTTTGCCAAGCCAAAGACCTCGAGCGCGAAATTTGGGATGGCATCCGCCTGGGGCCAGACGCGGCACCCGCTGCTTTGGGCGTGAGCCGGGCCTTACCCATTGGCGAGATGGCCGCTCAGATGCCCAAGTTGCTGGAAAACCGCAGCACCGTTTGGTACCCCTTTGCCATCCACACTGGGCTGGAGAGTTTGGTGAACGGCTGGCTGCAGTCGGTGCGGGCCCGTGTGCGTTACGGCGCTTTGTGCCCCGAGCAGCAGCGCGATCTGTGCAGCCTGCTCGATGAGATGCGGCTGGTGAAAGACGCGCACGAACAAGACATCATGCGCCGCGCCAGCGCCATCAGCGCTCGCGCCCACATCCGCGCCATGCAGCGCAGCGCGGCCATGCTGCGTGCGGGGCAAGAGGTGCGTGAATACCACCTGGACGCTGAGTTGCTGCACGAGTTCCGCCAAAGCGGCTCGCAGTACCCGGCCTACGGCTCTATCGTGGCGGGCGGGGCCAATGCCTGCGTGTTGCATTACCGCGCCGACACCGCTTTGATCCAAAACGGTGATCTGGTGTTGATCGATGCCGGTTGCGAGCTGGACGGTTACGCCAGCGACATCACCCGCACCTTCCCGGCCAACGGCACATTCACCGGGCCACAACGCGCTTTGTACGACCTGGTGCTGGCTTCGCAAGACGCGGCCGTGGCAGCCACCAAAGCGGGCGCCCGTTTTGTCGATCCGCACGAAGCCACGGTGGCCGTACTGGCTCAGGGCCTGCTCGATGTCGGCCTGCTCGACAAGAACAAGGTCGGCAACGCGCAAGACGTGATCGCCAACCGCAGCTACTTCCAGTTTTACATGCACCGCACCGGCCACTGGCTGGGCATGGATGTGCACGACTGCGGCAGCTATGTGGAGCCGTCACAGGTGGGCCAGATCAGCGAACGCCAAGACCCGCTGAGCGGCGAGTTGATCAAAGACCGCCCCAGCCGCATCTTGCAGCCAGGCATGGTGCTGACCATCGAGCCGGGCTTGTATGTGCGCCCTGCACCCGGCGTGCCCGAGCAATTCCACAACATTGGCATCCGCATCGAAGACGACGCCATCGTCACAGCCACCGGGTGTGAGTTGATCACCCGTGGTGTGCCTGTCAAGGCAGAGGAGATTGAAGCCTTGATGAAAGCCTGAGTCACATGACGGGACTTCAAGGCACCTGTGTGCGGTCGATCCAAGTCGGCCAGGTTCAGCCGCTCATGGTGGGTGGGCGCAAGCTCATGTCGGCCATTGGCAAGACCCCCGTGCAAGGCCCTGTGTCCGTGGGGCCGCTGGGTTTGGCCGGCGACGAACAGGCCGATCTGAGTGTGCACGGCGGCCTGAGCAAGGCGGTGTATGCCTTGCCTTCAGAGCACCTGACTTGGTGGCAAGCCCAGCGCCAGACGCAGGGCGCAACGATGTTCGTGGAAGAGCTGGCCCCCGGTTATCTGGGTGAAAACCTCAGTCTGCAAGGCCTGCTGGAAGAACATATTTTCATCGGCGACAGCTTGGACTTTGGTGATGTGGTTTTGCGTGTGACGCAGCCGCGTGAGCCCTGCGGCAAATTCAACGCGGTCATGGGTTACACCCATGCGGCCAAAGACATGGTGCAAAGCGGGCGTTGCGGGTTTTATCTCGCGGTGGACCGGCCGGGTCGCTTGCAAGCGGGTGCCCGTTTCGAAGTCATTTCGGGTCCGCAATCCATCAGTGTGGCGCAAGCCCTGAAGCACAAAGCGTGGAAGCATTTGCGTTGAATGCCGCCATTTGTGCGCAAAAGTCAAAAGCCAACTCACTTGCGAGGGGCATTACCCAGGCCTGATCCCTCGAATCAGGGGTCTACAATGAAAATACTGTCTGACTGTCGCCCTGGATGTTGACAAATCATTTGTCATCCAGATTGGCTGCTGAACCCTGGCACGCCTGACAGCACATCCCTACAACGGAGCAAAAAATGACCAACAAGGTCCAAGCCGAAGAAAAACGCGCCCAGTTGCGCAAAGCCGCTCTCGAATACCACGAGTTCCCCACCCCCGGCAAAGTGGCCATTGCTGCCACCAAACAGCTGGTCAACCAGCACGACTTGGCCTTGGCTTATTCCCCTGGCGTGGCTGCGCCTTGCGAAGAAATCGTCAAAGACCCGGCCAATGCGTTCAAGTACACCAGCCGGGGCAACCTGGTGGGCGTGGTGACCAACGGCACTGCCGTGCTGGGTTTGGGCGACATCGGCCCACTGGCCAGCAAGCCGGTCATGGAAGGCAAGGGCGTGCTGTTCAAGAAGTTCTCGGGCATCGACGTGTTCGACATCGAGATCAACGAAAAAGACCCCGACAAGTTGGTCGAGATCATCGCTTCGTTGGAGCCGACGTTTGGCGGCATCAACCTTGAAGACATCAAGGCACCGGACTGCTTCTACATTGAGCGCAAGCTGCGCGAGCGCATGAAGATTCCAGTCTTTCACGATGACCAGCACGGCACGGCCATTGTGGTGGGCGCGGCGATCCTCAACGGTTTGAAGATCGTGGGCAAAGACCCCAAAAAGATCAAGCTGGTCACCTCTGGCGCAGGCGCTGCTGCCTTGGCTTGCTTGGGGCTGCTGGTCAAGCTGGGCATCCCGCGCGAAAACATCTGGGTGACCGATTTGGCGGGTGTGGTCTACGAAGGTCGTACCGAGTTGATGGACGAAGACAAGATCCAGTTCGTGCAAAAAACCGAGCACCGCACGCTGCGCGAAGTGATTGCTGGTGCCGATGTGTTCTTGGGCTTGTCTGCGGGGGGCGTGCTCAAGCAGGACATGGTCAAGTCCATGGCGGCCAAGCCCTTGATTTTTGCGTTGGCCAATCCCAACCCTGAAATCAATCCCGAAGACGTCAAGGCCGTGCGCGACGACGCCATCATGGCCACAGGCCGCACCGACTACCCCAACCAGGTCAACAACGTCCTGTGCTTCCCCTACATCTTCCGGGGTGCGCTGGACTGCGGTGCGACCACCATCACGCTGGAGATGGAAATTGCGGCTGTGCATGCCATTTCAGAGTTGGCGCAAGCCGAACAAAGTGAAGTGGTTGCAGCGGCCTATGTGGGTGAGCCTCTGGCTTTTGGCCCGGAGTATTTGATTCCCAAGCCGTTTGATCCGCGCTTGATGATGAAGATCGCACCTGCGGTCGCGCAAGCGGCCGCCGACAGTGGTGTGGCTTCTCGCCCCATCAAAGACCTGGACGCTTACCGCGAAAAATTGCAAGGCTTTGTCTACGCCTCGGGCACCATGATGAAGCCCATCTTCACGGCTGCCAAGCGCGCCCTGAAAAAGCGCATTGCCTACAGCGAAGGCGAAGAAGAGCGCGTGCTGCGCGCCGCCCAGATCGTGGTCGATGAAGGCATTGCCCGTCCCACCTTGATCGGTCGTCCTGCCGTGATCGCCGAGCGCATCGAAAAATTCGGCCTGCGTCTGAAAGAAGAGCTGGACTACGATGTGGTCAACGTCGAGCTGGACCACCGCTACCGCGATTTCTGGCAGACCTATCACCGCCTGACCGAGCGCAAGGGCATCACGCAGCAGATCGCCAAAATCGAAATGCGTCGCCGTTTGTCGCTGATTGGCGCCATGTTGCTGCACAAAGGCGACGTGGACGGCATGATCTGTGGCACCTGGGGCACCAACCCCATGCACCTGAACTACATCGACCAGGTCATCGGCAAGCGCGCAGGCGTCAACACCTACGCCTGCATGAACGGTTTGATGCTGCCGGGCCGCCAGGTGTTCATGGTGGACACCCACGTGAATTACGACCCGACAGCCGAGCAATTGGCCGAGTTCACCATCATGGCAGCCGAAGAAATGCGCCGTTTCGGCATCCAGCCCAAGGCGGCGTTGTTGTCACACTCGAACTTCGGCTCGTCCAACCAACCCAGCGCCGTCAAGATGCGCGACGTGTTGGAGTTGTTGCGTAAAAATGCGCCTTGGCTCGAAGTGGATGGCGAAATGCACGGTGACGTTGCATTGGACGCGGCAGCACGACAGGCCATCATGCCCAACAGCAGTTTGATCGGTGATGCGAATTTGTTGGTTTTGCCAAACATTGATGCCGCCAACATTGCCTACAACCTGCTCAAGACCGCAGCGGGCGGCAACATTGCCGTTGGCCCCGTTCTGTTGGGTGCTGCCAAGCCAGTTCACATCCTGACATCCAGCACCACCGTGCGCCGGATTGTGAACATGACAGCCCTGACTGTGGCCGATGCCAACGCCGCGCGTTAAGCCATAAAACGACAGCAAGCGCTAACTTGATGTTGGAATGCCCAGACGGGCTTTGCCTGTTTATTGGGCAATCGCTTGCTTTTTTATGGCGTTTGCCTCACACTAGCGCCTTCGAGTGTTCGGGTTAACCCGGGGACTTCTGAAAGGTGTTTTCATGAAAGTGGCGCGACAAATCGCCGCCCCGCAGCGCTGGATGCCGGTGCTTTTGGGGTTGGTGTTATCAATTTGCACTTTTTTGGTGCAGGCCCGTCCAGCCACCGAAGCTCAAACTTCATCGACCATGTCGGTGACAGATTTGCCGCGAGAAGGCCAAGAAACGTACCAACTTATCCGCAAGGGGGGGCCTTTTCCGCATGAAAAGGACGGGACGGTTTTTGGCAACCGCGAGCGGATTCTGCCGCGCGAAGTGCGGGGGTTTTACCGTGAATACACCGTCAGAACACCCGGGGTGAAGCATCGCGGAGCGCGGCGCATCGTTTGCGGTGGCCAGGTTCCCCGAAATCCACAGACCTGTTATTACACACAAGACCATTACGCGAGTTTTCGCATGATCGTCGACAAGCCTTGATTTTTAGACTTTAGAGAAAGACCACGGAGATGGACACGCCGATTCGTCACGACCAAGAGGCGCCCCTGAAGGGCGTGCGGTCCAACATCGTGCAATCGATTCGCGCTTACCGCGTGAGCGACTTGCAAGAAGCCGCCCAAGGCTTGGGTCACCACTTTTTGTACGCCAACTTGGCCGAAGCCCAGAGCAAACAAGACGTGTTGGACCTGATTGGTGCGCAATTCACGCTGCCTTCGCACTTTGGCAAGAACTTTGATGCCCTGTACGACTGCATGACGGACCCTTTGCACAAGTCGGGCCCACAGCCTGGCTTCATCGTTGTGCTGGAGCAAATTCCAGCGCACGTCAAATTTGACAAGGAAGCCCGCGAGCAATTGCTGGACATCTTCCGTGACACCGCTGATTACTGGGGAGACAGGAAGATACCCTTCCGATGCTTCTATTCTTTTCTGTAGCCCGTTCTGCGCAAAACAGCCAAGCAGGACGGGCGATTGAGGCACAAACCGAGGACGCCGCAGTGGCCGAATCGATCGAAGAAGGCGAAAAAATGCCCACCGACAAATTGGTGGACGTGTCGCCTTTGGCGCTGCGCATGAGCAGCCCATTTAACGCAGGTTATTGGCTCGCAGCCGCCTGAGCTTGACACAGGTCCTTTGAGGACCCATCCCAAAAGCCCGTCCCAGAGACGGGCTTTTTTTTGCCCATTTTCAGCTGCGCCGAGCCCATCGAGCTGCATCGGGCTTGCGCACCTGGATGGCATTGCGTGCTTATTTTTGTTTTTCAAGGGTTTTCCATTATTGATTATACCAATTTATTTTCTTATGCTCGGCTACCAACCCAAATTGGTATAACCATTAGGAGACTCACGATGCGGAAATTCAAAACTCTGATCCTCACTGGCTTGCTCGCCCTGACAGGTACCTGGGTATCGGCCAAAACCACATTCACGCTGTCCACCCCCGACCCGGATAACTCGGAAATCACACTGGCAGCCAAAAAATATGCCGAGCTGGTGGCTGCCAAAACTGGTGGTGAGGTCGAAATCAAAGTATTCCCCAACGGTCAGCTCTACGGCGGTGACCCGTCTGCTGCCGTGCGGCAACTTGCCGGAGGGTCGCTGGACATGTTGTTGTTGTCCTCGTCGCTGTACGCCAACTTCAACCCCAAATTCACCGCCATTTCGATCCCGTATTTGTTCGATGACAACGCGCAATTGCGCAGTTATCTGGCGGGCCCTTTGGGTCAGGAATTGCTGGGCGACCTCAACGGCATCGGCTTGAAAGGTTTGGGCATGTGGCAACGCCCATTCCGTCAAATGACCAATTCGCGCAAACCGATCCAGTCACCGCAGGATCTGGCGGGCATGAAATTCCGTGTGCCCAACAACCCGCTGTGGGTGGAGTTCTTCAGCAAGATGGGCGCGGCTCCTACGCCCATGGCTTTTGGCGAGGTCTACAACGCCCTTCAATTGAAGGTGGTGGACGGTCAGGAAAATCCGATCAACATCCCCGTGACGGCCAAGCTGTATGAAGTGCAGAAGTACGCCACGATGTCCAACCACATGGCCGACGGCTGGGTGTTGGCCATCAATCCTGGCAAGTTCAATGGATTGGCTGAAAAGGACAAACAAGCGTTGCAAGCCGCTTCCATCGAGGCCGAAGCCTGGAAAGCCGCCAACGATGCCGCAGATGCCAAACAATCGATTGACTTTCTGGTGTCCAAAGGTGTGGCGGTAAACAGCCTGACAGCCGAGCAACAAAAGGCATTTGTGATGGTTGCAAAAGGCCTCTTTCCACGGTTTTCGCAACTGGTGAAAGACCAAGCCTTCTTTGACAAAACCCTGACCTTTGTTGGCAAAAAGTGAGTGATGCACCATGAGTCACACGCTGCCCCCTGAATCTGCAAATGACCGTCCGAGTGCGGGATCTCGTCTGCTGACCTTGATGACCGACGACGTTTGTGGTGTCGCAGCTGCTGCCATTGTCGTGGTGGTTCTGGTGCAGGTAGCGGGTCGACTTTTGGATGCGCCGTTTTCATGGACAGAAGAGCTGACACGCGCCTGCTTCATCTGGATGGTGTTTTCCGGCATTGCCGCCAGCATCCGCCATGCAGATGCTGCGCGCGTCACCGTTTTGCTTCGGTATTTTCCAGGCTTTATACGCCGCATGGCTTTGCCCATTTATGTGGGTTGCAGTCTGAGCTTTTTCTTGCTGACTGCTTGGACGGGTTGGTACATGGTCCGTCAGCAAGTGGTCATGAATGAACAAATTGCGACTCTGGGTTGGCCCAGCTGGGTTGTCGGTGTAATCGTTCCGATTTCCGCTGTGTTGTCGATTTTCAGTTTATGGCAATCGCTGAGGGCACACCGATCCAGCATCGCTGTCGCAGACAGCCACGCACAAGTCAGAGGTGAAGCCAAATGATGAGTCTGACATTGCTCGGCCTGTTTTTACTCTTGTGTGCATTGGGTTGTCCTTTGGCGATTGCGCTCGGGCTGTCCAGCGTTGCGAGCATTGCCATTTTTACCAGCACGCCGGTTCATGTGTTGTCTGAAAGCATGTTTTCAGCCATGAACTCCTTTTTGCTGGTGGCTGTGCCCTTGTTTCTGCTGGTGGGACAGCTGATGGACAAAGGTGGCGTAGCCGATCGGATTTTCGACTTCGCTCATGCGATCGTGGGTTGGTTGCCTGGCGGCATGGGGCACGTCAACGTGACCTCATCGGTGGTGTTTGGTGGTATTTCCGGTTCGTCGGTTGCTGACATTGCATCGCTGGGTGCGATCGAAATCAATGCGATGGTCAAACACGGTTATGACAAGGGCTATGCCGTGGGCATGACGCTGGCCACTTCCACGCTCTCGTCCATCATTCCACCCTCCATCTTGATGGTGATTGCGGGCTCTATTGCCAACCAGTCGATTGGCTTGCTGCTCATTGCCGGTCTTGTGCCGGGGCTTTTCATTGCCGCATTTTTGATGGTCTACAACCACATTTACAGCGTTCGCCGTGGTGTGTGCAAACCCACTCCGTTTGATGTGCGTCACTTCACCAAGGCGGCAGCCAGAGCCATTTTGCCGATGCTGACGCCGGTGATTTTGATGGCGGGCATTCTGGATGGATTTTTCACACCCACTGAAGCGGCTGCCATTGCTGTGGTGTACACCTTTTTCATCGCCGCCATTGTGTACAAGAACATCACTTGGGCCGACATGCGAGAAATGCTCAAGGAAACGGGTCGTTCCAGTGGCGGCATCTTGTTCATCGCTGCGACTGGCAAGCTGGCCGCTTGGGTATTCGCATTTGACGGCTTGCCCGTCATGCTGGGTACATGGCTGGGCACCATCACCAAAGATCCGACCTTGATCATGGTGTTGATTTTTCTTTTCCTCGTGGTGGTCGGCATGTTCATGGACGCGATAGCCGCCATGTTCATCCTCATTCCCATCTTGGTGCCTCCAGCGGTGATGCTCGGTGTCGACCCTATCCATTTGCTCGTGATCATCGTCATCACCCTCACGTTGGGGCTGGTGACACCTCCGGTGGGTGTTTGCTTGTTTGCGGTGGCCAAAGTCACCAACATGAGCTTGGAAGAAGTCATCAAAAGTTCGACAGGGCCTGTGTCAGTGTTGATCGTTTCGATCGTCGCCCTGGTTTTGTTTCCTGTGTTGGTAATTGGTCCTCTGAAGTTGTTCGGAATGTACTGAGTGCCTGTTTTTAACGATCATCAATTGAATTGGAGTTCTCATGTCTGTAGGTAAACAAGTTCGCATGCGCCGTCTGTTGGGTCCATCCGGGCGCATGCTGGCCATCACCATTGACCATCCCATCACTCGTGGTGTTTTGCCTGGCTTGGAGGATATTCACGGGACGATGAAGAAGGTGGTTCGCGGCATGCCGGATGCCATCACCATGCACAAAGGCATTGCCGAAAAAGTGTTTGCGCCATATGCAGGACAAGCCGCCATGATTTTGAAGGTCAGCGCCTATTCCACCCAATACCATCCCCACTACGATGCACCGGTTGCCGATGTGGAGGAGGCCGTTCGTTTGGGCGCAGATGCGGTGTCGGTGGGCTGTATCGTGGGTGGCCCTGAGCAGGCGCAACAACTGGGCTTTCTCGGGCGCATGTCCAAAGAGGCGCAATCGATGGGCATGCCTTTGGTGGCGCACATTTATCCCAAAGGCACCATGATCAAAGATCCACATGATGCCAAAGCGGTGCTTTATGCCGCACGTGTTGGCGCAGAGTTGGGTGTGGACATCATCAAGACCCTTTGGACGGGTTCTGCCGAAAGCTTTCGCAGCGTTGTCGAAGGTTGCCCTTCCATGGTGGCGCTGGCAGGGGGCGAAATGGGTGAAACATTGGAAGACTACTTGCGCATGACCCGCGAGGCCCTGGACGTGGGTCTGGGTGGCGTCACTTATGGCCGGTTTGTCTGGCAGCACCCGCACACCAGCAGTGTGATCAAGGCCCTCAATGCGTTGATTCACCACAATGCCAGCGTGGAGGCTTCGCTCAAAGTGTACGAAGACGATGTTGCAGCAGGTGTCCAATGAAAGCCGCCATACTGAAAGCCCCCAATGTGCTGGAGGTCGCCGACATGGCGACGCCGCAAGCCGGCCCCGGCGAGCTGATTTTGTCGATCCGTGCCGCCACGGTTTGCGGTACCGACTTGCGAATCCTGTCAGGTAAAAAGACCAAGGGCATTCGCTTTCCCTCGGTCATTGGCCACGAATTCTCGGGTGTAGTGGTCGAAACGGGCGCTGGTGTGACGGGCTTCAGCACCGGTGACCGTGTCTGCATGGACCCTGTGGTGCCTTGCCGTGCTTGCGCGTATTGCAAAGCTGGCTTGGAAAACGTGTGTCAGAACCGCCAGGCGATGGGTTATGAATTTGATGGCGCTTTTGCACAGTACATCCGGATTCCGGCGATTGCCTTGCAGGCAGGCAATGTGTTCAAGATGCCAGAAGGCATGAGCTTTGAAGCCGCTGCATTGAGTGAACCACTGGCTTGTTGCATCAATGGCCAGAAAAACGCCCAAGTGGGCTTGGGTGATTCGGTCGTCATTCTCGGTGCCGGTCCGATTGGCTTGATGCATGCTGCCTTGGCCAAGGCGGCAGGTGCACGACAAGTCATCATCAGCGAACCCCATGCCGGACGCCGTCAGGCCGCATTGGAGCGTGGCGTCAATGTCGCCTGTGATCCGACGCGGGAAAATCTGCTCGATCTCGTCAAACAAAGAACAGAAGGTCTGGGTGCCGATGTGGTGATCCTGGCGATTGGCGTACCGGCCTTGGCGAATGAAGCCTTGAGCCTGGTTCGCAAAGGCGGGCGTGTCAACCTGTTCGCAGGATTTTCTCAAGGTGATATGTCGAGCATCGATGTGAATCTGATCCATTACAACGAAATCACCGTCACGGGTGCCAGCGCGTTGAGCCGCAGCGGGTATGAATTGGCGCTGAACATGTTGTCTACTGGCCAAATCGATGCCACCTCTCTGATCACACACCGATACGGTGTGAATGACTCTCTGGCCGCATTTGAAGCGGCAGCCAGTGGCAAAGCCATCAAAGTAGCCATCCACAATGACTGAAGTCTTTCTGGGCATTGATGCCGGGACAAGCGCCATCAAGGTGTGCGCTTTTGACAAGCAAGGTGCTTTGCTCAAAAAAGTGCAACGCTTTGTCCCGGTCATCACGCCATACCCCTTGTGGGTCGAAATTGATTTGGAGCGTTACTGGGAATTGCTACTGGAAGCCTTGCAGGAAGTCACCGCACACACAGGACCGGTGAGTTCCCTGGGCTTGTCGACCACATGCCCCACGACCATTTTGCTGGACAGCGAGCGCAAGCCTGTGCGCCATGCCATGGTCTATCTGGATGGCCGTGCAGACAGCATTGTCCGATCCGTGGTGGGCGAAGACACCGTCGCTTTTCAGCGCCTGAGTGGCAACCGGGCCAGCACCTCCACATGCTGGGCAGCCAATTTGATGTGGGTGCAGAAAAACGAACCCGAAGTCTGGAAGAGCGTGCGCAGTGTGTGCATGCTCAACAGTTACATTGCCATGCGCATGACGGGCGAGCTGGCGATTGATCCCACCCAGGCTTCCTATTCGGGGCTCATGGACGTTCAACAGGCCGATCCGCAGTGGCACCCTGAGCTGATGGCTTTGTGGAAGACTCCGGCAGCTTATTTGCCCCCCATCGTTCACGGTGCGCAGCACTTGGGCCAGGTCACTTCCGACATTGCCGCCTTGACGGGTATTCCTTCCGGTGTAGCTGTCGCACTGGGTGTGGCCGATACGGCATCGGCTGCATTTGCCATGCAGTTGCGTGACAACGGACAAGCCTTCGAGTCTGTGGGAACGTCGGGCGTGATCACCTTTTGCATGGATCAACCGGATTTTGAACCGGGGTTTCTCAATCGCCACCACGTGTATCCCAAGCGATGGCTTGCCCACGGTGCCATGTCCACACTCGGAGGCTCTTTCGGGTGGTTGCAGAGCAAGATTTGGCCAGAAGTGAAGTCCCTGGCCGAGCTGGAACGGTTGGCACAAGAATCCTTGCCGGGTGCCAATGGGCTGATTTTTTTGCCTTACCTGGCAGGTGAACGCAGCCCCATCTGGGACTCTGAAGCCAGTGCCGCATGGATCGGTTTGCGCTTGGGCCATACGCGTGGTGACATGATTCGTGCGGTTTTTGAAGGCACGGCATTCGGCCTGCGACAAATCATGGAGTTGGCTGAGCGCAAGTGGGGCTTGAAGCCCACGCGCATGGTCGGCGTAGGGGGCGGTTCTCACAGCCGTTTCTGGGCACAAATCAAGGCCGATATTCTTTGCCTAGAATATGGCACCACAGAATTTCAGGATGCCGGTGCATTGGGTGCCGCCATGCTGGGGGGCATTGCCGGTGGCCATTTCTCGGGCCTGGAAGATACGGCATTGCCTTCGGTGAAGATATCTTCGCAGTGGGTCAAACCCTCTTTTGCAGACAAGCAAGATATTTACCAACGTCATTTTGAAATATTCACCCGCCTCTACCCTGTTCTTGCGTCATCCATGCACCAGCTCGGTCAAAAGCCTTCGAGTTGATGGTGGGGCGTTATGAGCGAGGACACCGACGATCTGCTGATCCGCATCATTGAAATCGCCATGCGCGTGCGGCCGGATGAAAGCGGCCGCGTGCGATTGCCGACAGAGCGGGAATTGTCAGAGGTGTTGGACGTGCAGCGTCCGACCGTGCGTGAACGGCTCACGGTGCTGGAAACGCTGGGGTTCGTGACGCGCCGACAAGGCAGTGGCACTTTTTTGTCGCTGCCCAACGCACAGGTTCTGCAGTTTTATTTTGAAGTCAGTCTCAAGCTGGGATTTTTGTCGCTGGAGCAAATTCAAAAAGCGTTGGAGATGATCGGCATGGAAATGGCCGTGACCGCCTCCATCGACGCCAGTCGTGAGGAATTTGACGCACTGGATGCTGTGGTCGCACGCATGGCCGAAGCCAACAGCATTGACGGCTTTGCCCAATGTCAGCTGGATTTTCATGTCGAGTTGGCCAAAGCGGCGCACAACCCGGTCATCTCTCTCATCATCGATGGGCTCACGAGCGTGATCCGCACGGTCATGACCAATCGGGTGCGGATGATTTCGGTTGTCAAAGGCAGTTTCGATCGCAGCGTGCACACGCACCGCTCGGTGATTCAGGCGCTACGTGACCGGGAACCTGAAATGGCAAGGGTTGCGTTGCAGGAGTGTTTCTCGCTGTGGCGCCGTGAATCAGCCAAAATTTCCATGCTTTACGTCACGGAATAAAGCCAAGACCGCTGTCCGCTGTGGCTGTGCATTGACCCAGGCACGCACTGCCCACCAGCAGGCGTCTGAATCGCGGGTCAAACCGCTTGGGCCAAAGCCACAAACTCGGCCACCGGCACTTCTTCCGCACGGCGTTGCAGGTCAAAGTTGCCTGCAAAGCCTTTTTCTTCGAGCCATTTGCCCAAGGTGTTGCGCAAAATTTTGCGGCGCTGGCTGAAGGCGACTTGCACCAGCGTTTCCAGCGTTTTGACGTTCACCTCGGGTGGCTGTGCCAAAGGCACCATGCGCACCACGGCGCTGTCCACGCGGGGGGGCGGGTCAAAGCTCTCGGGGGGCACAAACAGCACGTTGGCCATGTCGTAACGCCATTGCAGCATGACCGACAAGCGGCTGTAGTCCGAGGTGGCGGGCTTGGCCACCATGCGGTCGATCACTTCTTTTTGCAGCATGAAGTGCTGGTCTTCGATCACGTCCACTTGCGCCAGCAAATGGAAGAGGATGGGCGTCGAGATGTTGTAGGGCAGATTACCGACCACGCGGATTTTGGAAGCACCTGTGGTGCTGCCTGTCAGCATCTGCGTGGCCAGCGCCCTGAAGTCGACTTTCAAGACATCCGACTCCACCACCGACAGGTGCGGGTGTTCGCGTAAACGCACCGCCAGATCTCGGTCCAGCTCGATCACCGTCAAATGCCCCAAGCGCTCGACCAGGGGCTGCGTCAACGCGGCCAGGCCCGGACCGATTTCAACCATGGGCTGGCCTGCCTCGGGGTTGATGGCGTCCACGATGGCATCGATGATGCCGCCGTCGGTCAAAAAGTGCTGACCAAACCGTTTGCGTGCAATGTGTTTCATTGGGGTGGCTCGCGCATCTCGACATAAGCCCGGCCGCGAATGTCTTGGACCCAGGTGGCATAAGCTTCGTCGAGTTTCTTTTCACGCAGGGCGCTGCGGGCCATGGTGCGTTGTTCTTGATCGCTCATGGGCGCGTTGCGGCGGTCGGTGACTTCGATCAGGTGCACACCAAAGCGCGACACCAGCGGTTCCGCCACCTGGCCTGGGCGCAGGCGGTTCATGACTTGTTCGAATTCGGGCACAAACATGCCCGGGTTGGCCCAGCCCAAGTCGCCGCCTTGTTGCGCGCTGCCGTCTTGTGACATCTGGCGCGCCACGGTTGCGAAGTCAGCTTTGCCAGAAACCACGGCTTGGCGCACTTCCGTCAGCTTGGCCACCGCCTGAGCTTGTGACATTTGCGCAGAAGGACGCAGCAAGATGTGACGGGCCCGCGTTTGCGTGACCAGCAAGGTGTTGGCCTGGCGACGCTCAATGACTTTGAGCACGTGAAAGCCTGCGGCAGATCGCACCGGGGCAGAGACGTCACCCACATTCAAGCTGCGTGTGGCGTTGACAAACAAATCGGGGTAGCGGTCCATGGGGCGCAGGCCCATGTCGCCGCCATTGGCACCCCGGTCAGTGGCTTGCGAAAAGGATTTGGCCAAATCGGAGAAGCTTTCACCGCCACGCGCACGGCGTGCGATGTCTGCGGCGCGCTCGCTCAGGGCCTTGGTTTCCGATTCGCTGCTGTTTTCCGGCACGGCAATCAGGATCATGCCCAGATTCAGCTCAGCAGGCAGTTGCGCCGCTTGGGCCTTCAGCTGCTCGCGCAGGAATTGCTCGACTTCCATATCCGTGACACGGACGCGGCCTTCAATCTCGCGCTCACGCAAACGGCTGAGCGTCAGCTGTGTCCGCAACTGCTCGCGAAACGTGCTCAGCGCAATGCCGTCTTGTGCCAGACGCTTGTGCATTTCATCACGCGTCAACTGGTTGCTGGCCGCCACATTGACTTCAGCTTGGTCGATTGCCTCATCTTCGATTTTGATGCCTGCATCGCGTGCCTGCTGCAACTGCGCTTTTTCATTGATCAGTTGTTCTACGGCCAGCCGTGTGAGTTCGTTGGTATCGGGCTTGCTGCCGCCGCGTGCGGTGGCTTCGTTGGCCAGTCGCTGGCGCAGCACCTGAACATCGCGGTTGGTGATCGGTTCGGAGTTGACGACCGCCACAATGAAATCCGCCTGACGGATGGCGACGGTGGAGGCTTTGACCGGTGCCACATTGGGGGTTTGTGCCCAAGCACCGGGTGTGCCGAGCAGGCTGACCGCACCCAGGATGGAGGCCAGCCAAGCTGAACGAGCGGGAGAGAACAGTTTATTCATAGTGCTGGAACCGACTGGGTTGGACCGCGCTGTCGCGCAGGTATTGGTAGCGGGGAATGTTGTCACTGAGGCTCTTCAATGGGCTGACGCCCACGCGTGCAAAACCAACGAATTCAAGTTGAAACAGGATGCGGCTGGTGGCGCTGCTGGCGCTGACACTGGAGACGTTGGTCTGCAGCCGCTGAAAGGCGACCCTGCCCAGCCAGCAGCCCGCATCGTATTCGAGGCCAACCAAGGTGTCCACCAGACTGCGTTCCTTCAGGCTGTAATTCAGGCGGCCCACCGTGTACCAGCGGTCGGGCCCCAGACCTTGGCCGGAGGTCCGCGTCCATGCCGTTTCTGCTTGCCGGTCGGTCCTGCCGAGCAGATCGCTCACAGGCCATTGCCAGCCGATGTCCACAAATTCGGTTTTGGGCGTGACTTGGTTGTTGGCCCGGTAAGCCATGTTGATGACGCGGTAAGGGCTGTGACTGTAACGCCCTTGCAGGGTGGTTCTGCTGATCTCGTGTGTCTGGTTCTTGGCCTGGATGGTGCCGTCGAATGACCACCGATCATCCCAGCGGATGCCCGCGCCAAACAAAATATCGCTCAGTCCAGCGGCTCTGTCGGCCTGATTGGATGACAAGTTGACCTGTTGATCGGAAAACCGGATGCGTTGTGCCACACCCACCCGAAGCATTTCAGCGCCCGTGCCTGCATCAAAAAACCGGCTGTTCAGGCCCAGAGTCAGCGCATCGTTGTCCACCAGACGGTCCTGTCCCACATAGGCGTTTTCACTGAAGATGGTGGACAGGTTGAAGTCGGTGGCTCCGCTGTCATAAACCGGCAGCATGTCCTGGTTTTTGTAGGGCGTTCGGGCGTAAAAAGCGCGGGGCTCCAGGGTCTGCAAAACATCGCGGCCAAACCAGCGGGTTTCGCGTTCAAACACCAGGCCAGAGTCGACACTGAAAGTGGGCAAGACCCGGTTCACGGCCGTGGCACCGTTGTCGAGGGCGCGGTCCATCTGGTAGCGCGTGGCGTGCAGCTGTACCTTGGGTGTGACGAATCCCCAAGGGCGAATCCATGGGCGGCTCACCTGCGCTTGTATGAAGCTGCGCTCACCGTTGCGCGGCAAGATCCCGGCACTGACCAAACTGGCCACGCGTGAATAGTCGGCCTCAAAGCGTGTGGTGTCACCCACCACCGACCAATCGAGGCCTTCGGCATTCCATTGGCCATAGCGCATGGTGATTTGTGGTGCCCGGTCGTAGGGTGGGGCTGCTTCTTGCAGGTTTTGCCAGCGCTGCACTTGGGCGGTCATGCTGAAGTCGCCACGCCCCCAGGACAAGACCCCTGTTGAGGGCAGAACACGTTGGGTCAGTACCAGGCCTGAGCGAGGGAAGTCGCGCCAGTAGTTGTTGTCGCTGACCCGGTTCAAGGTCAAGCCCAGTCCAATGCGACCCACACTGTCCAAGCCGGTTTCAATGCCGCCATTGTGTTGGCTTGAAAGACCCCAGCGATTCGAGTCCCGCAATTTGTCGGCCGGCATCAGGTTCAGACGCACTTGACCGCTGTAGTCCCGTTCCAGATAACGAAACTCGGTGTCTGCAGCGATGCCGCGTTGGCTCATCACATGGGTGGTGACTGTGGCATCGCGGTTGGGGGCAATGTCAAAGTAATAGGGCAGTGCCACCTCAACGCCATTGACCGTGTCGACGCTGAGCAAAGGGGGCAGCAGGCCTGATTTGCGTTCGTTGGACAAAGGCAGGCTGACGGAGGGGGCTGCAAAAATCGGCACATCCTGAAAGCGGAACTGCACGCCTTTCGCGTCAATGGAGGATTCTTCTTCGTCGATCGTCAGTTGGGTGGCTTTCAGCAGCCATTCAGGCAGCCACTCCGGACCGGGTGTGCGTCGGCATGTGGTGTAGTTGGCTTGGCGAAGGACGGTGCGTTTGTTGTCCACAAACTCCACCACCGCCGCTTGGCCGTAGCCGCCGCTGCTGTACAGCTCAAAATCCGGTTTGTCAAAAGTGCCCTGAAAGCTGTCGACTTTCAGATTCAGGTGTGGCCCCACGAACACACTGGTTTCACGGCTGACACGCACTTTGCCTGAGGCGTCCACCACATCCTGGGTCTGGTCGTAGTCCACCCGGTCTGCGCTCACCGCCAACCCGGGCCGCCGAATGCTGGCCTGGCCTTGCACCACCAAGTCCATGTCGGGGCGCGCCGTGATTTGTGCGCCTTTTACAAAGACCGCACCTTCGGACTGCTGACGCTCGGAGACTTTTTCTTCGAGCAAAGGGCTGCTGCGCAAGGGCAAGCTTGCGGGTTGGGCTTGGGCCCAGCTGGCACCCAGCGTCAACAAGGCTGCAGCAACGGCCACAGCGCGTGGGGCAGAGATGGCGGCGGCGGTCAACAGCAGAGAGGGTGAAGCGGAATGGATGGCCACAAATTGGGAAAATAATAAAAGAAGCAGCCTGTCCTTGCCCTGAAAGGGTGCCAGCAGGCTTTGTAGAATGCGATTATCCATGAGCCACCCCTCTTTATCCCCAATCCCCTCGCTTGCACCTGTTTCAGAAGTCAGCTGGGCAGACCCTGTACGGCAGGGTTTGTTCAACGACTGGATCGCGGGCATCGCTGCAACGCAGGGACTCTTGCCCGAGACCTTGCGCATCGCATCGGCCGACGCCAGCTTTCGCCGCTATTTGCGGGTGGACACTGTGCAAGGCGACAGCCGCATCGTCATGGATGCCCCGCCCGACAAAGAAAATTCGGAGCCCTTTGTCCGCATTGCCGCCTTGATGAAAGACGCGGGCCTGAACGCCCCCGTGGTGCTGGACTGGCACGAAGCCCATGGCTTCATGTTGCTCAGCGACTTGGGCGATGCCACCATGATGTCGGCCATCGACGCTGAGCGCCCGCAGGCCAACCATGGGTTGTACATTCAGGCGGTCGACACGCTGGTGCAATGGCAACTGGCCTCACGCCCTGGCGTGTTGCCACCCTACGATGCGGCTTTGCTGAACCGCGAGCTGAGCCTGTTCCCTGATTGGTACTTGGGCCAGCACAAAAAAGTGCAGCTTGCAAGCAAAGACCAAGAGACCGTGGACAAGGCTTTTGCCTTGATCGTGCAGCGCAACCTGGCCGCACCCAGCGTGTATGTGCACCGCGATTTCATGCCGCGCAACCTGATGATGCCCCATGGAACAGGTCCGCTGAGCCAGCAACTCGGCGTGCTGGATTTCCAGGATGCGGTTTACGGCCCCGTCACTTACGACGTGGCCAGCCTCATGCGCGATGCCTTCTTGACCTGGGACGAAGACTTTGTGCTCGACATCACCATCCGCTATTGGGAAAAAGCCCGCAAGGCCGGGCTGATGGACTTTGAAGATTGGCACAGCGACTTCGGCGCGTTCTACCGCGCCGTCGAGTGGATGGGCCTGCAGCGCCACCTCAAAGTGGCCGGCATTTTTGCCCGCCTGACCTTGCGCGATGGCAAACCCAAATACCTGGTCGATGCACCGCGCTTCATCCACTACATCCGCAAAGCCTGCGACCGCTACCGTGAACTCGGCCCGCTGCTCAAGGTGATCGACGAGATCGAAGGCACGACCCCCCAGGTCGGTTTTGCCTACGGACGGATGTAAATCTTTCATGCCCCGTTTTTACTGCCCTGCCCCCCTGCAAACCGGCCTGACGCTCAGCCTGCCCGCTGGCGCTGCGCGCCATGTGCAGGTGCTGCGCCTGCAGCCGGGCGATGTCATCACCCTCTTCAACGGCGAAGGGGGCGAGTTCGACGCCACCGTGACCCGCATGGGTCGCAGCGATGTGGATGTCGAGGTCGGCGCGCACCGCCCGCTGGAGCGTGAAGCGGCGCGTGTCGTTCACTTGCTGGCGGGCATCACCGCCAACGACCGCATGGATTGGCTGGTCGAAAAAGCCACCGAGCTGGGCGTGGCCAGCATCACACCCTTGGTGGCCGAGCGCAGCGTGCTCAAGCTCAAGGGCGAGCGGGCCGAGAAGAAACTGGCGCACTGGCAAGGTGTGGCCGTGGCGGCTGCCGAGCAATGCGGGCGCAACCGCGTGCCCATGGTTCACCCTGCTGTGACGCTGAACGAGTGGCTCAAACAAGCCGCAGCGGGCGAGCGCTGGGTGTTGTCTCTGTCAGAAGGTACGCGACCCTTGGCACAAATGACAGGCTCCGCAGCTGTGACCGTGCTCAGCGGCCCCGAAGGCGGCTTGAGTCCTTCGGAAGAGGCGACCGCGCTGTCTGCGGGTTTTGCGCCAATCACCTTGGGGCCGCGCGTGCTGCGCGCCGAGACGGCGCCCTTGGCCGTGTTGGCTGTTTGCGCTTGACCCGCCCAACATTCTTTGCGTTGTCGGCGCTTGATGGGCCAAGGCGACCCGCTTCATAAGCGACAAGCGATACACTGACCGCATGAACGCCAACCTGATTCTCCTCACCCTCTGCCAGGGCCTGTTCCTGACCAACAACGTCACCTTCATTGCCATCAACGGTTTGGTAGGCCTGAGCATTGCGCCGCTGGGCTGGATGGCGACTTTGCCTGTCATGGGGTACGTGGTAGGCGGTGCCGTGTCAACCGGCCTGGTGGCCAAGAGCCAGTCACGCTGGGGGCGCAAGGTGTCTTTTCAGTTGGGCCTGGGTGTGGCTTTGTTTTCGGCCTTGTTGGCCGCTTATTCCGCATGGAGCCACAACTTCTGGTTGCTGGTGGCGGCCACGGTGATCGCGGGTTACTACAGCGCCAACGGGCAGCTCTACCGTTTTGCCGCAGCCGAACTGGCCGCAGACAGTTTCCGCGAAAAAGCCGTGTCTTTGGTGCTGGCCGGTGGCTTGATCGGCGCCATCGTCGGCCCCAATCTGGCTTCGCGCACCCGCACCCTGCATGAAACGCCGTTTCTTGGGGCTTACATGGCCCTGGGTGTTGTGGCGGTGCTGGCCATGGTGTGCATGAGCTTCATTCGATTTCCGGTCATGCCTGCCAAAAAGCCCGGTGACAGCACGGGCCGCCCTTTGGGCGAGATCATGCGTCAGCCGGTTTTCATCGTGTCAGCAGCTGCTGCAGCCCTGAGTTATGGCGTGATGAACCTGCTCATGGCCGCCACACCGCTCGCCATGCAGGTGTGCGGTTTCAGTTTTGACGATGCGGCACTGGTGCTGGAGTGGCATGTGATCGGCATGTTCGCGCCCGGCTTCTTCACGGGCCACCTGATCAAGAAATTTGGCACCTTGCAGATCATGGCCGTGGGTGTGGTGATCAACTTCGCCTGCATCGCCATCGCCCTCACCGGGGTCGAACTGCACCAGTTCCTGATCGCTCTGTTCTTGTTGGGCTTAGGCTGGAACTTCTTGTTCACGGGCAGCACCACCCTGGCCATGAAAGCCTGGACCCCCGCCGAAAAAGACCGGGGTCAGGCCGCCATCAACTTCTTTGTGTTTGCCACCATGGCCATCACTTCGTTTGCCTCGGGTGCCTTGGTCACCACGCAGGGCTGGACCTGGCTGAACATCGGCTCATTGCTGCCCGTGGCGCTGACCGGTGTGGCCTTGGTGTGGATGGCGCTCAAGCAGAAAAGCGTGCAAGCAACCAGCGTTTGAGCGCGTTGAACACCTGGGCGCGATACAGGTCGTTGAAGATCTCGTGGTACATGCCCTCAAAGCACTGGGCCTGCACCACGGTCTGCGGCGCTGCGTAGGCAAAGTCAGCGCTTGCCTGCGCATTGACCAGTTTGTCTTGCCCTGCATACAGCAGCAAAGTCGGTACTTCCCACTTCGCCGCAGCATGAAGGGTTTTCTCGCTGTTTTCCAAAATCCATGCGGCCAGGCCCGCTGAGATGCGCCGGTGTACCAGGGCATCGGCCTTGTAGGCCTTCACCACGTCCGGGTCTCGCGACACGAACTCGGCTTTCAGGCCGTTGTCCACACGCAGGTGCGGCACCACGCGGGGCAAGGTGGCCAGCAGCATTTTCTGCAACAGATTGGGAAACGCCCCCAGCGCCGGCGACGACAACACTGCGGCATCCACCGGCCGCAGTTGTTCGGCCAGTGTGCGTGCCACCACCAGCCCACCCATGCTGTGGCCCAGCAAGATGAGCGGGGCACTGGCCAAAGCCGGGCGCTGCCGCGTGTCGTCGATCACTCGGCACAAATCGGCCTGCAAACTGCCCGGCCGCAGCAGGTCACCGCGAGCGCCTTCTGACTGGCCGTGGCCCTGCTGGTCGTAAGCCCGCACCGCAAAACCCCACTGGTGCAAATGCGCCGCCACCTCGCCATAGCGTCCGGCGTGCTCGCCCAATCCATGCACCAACAGCACGGTGCCCAAGGGCTTGTCCGCAGGCATGGTCCAGTCATAAACCGCCAGCTGGCCTGCTTCGCCTGGCAGTGCCGAAAGACTGGGGCGTGAAATGGAGAGGTGCGTGATGCTGGTCATCAAGGCATCCGCGCCATGACTTCGGCCACCGCTGCCGTGAGCTTTTTGGCGTAAGGCACATGCAAAAACTCGTTCGGGCCGTGGGCGTTGCTCTTGGGGCCGAGCACGCCGCAGACCATCATCTGCGCCTTGGGGAAGCCCGCGCTCAGCATGTTCATGAGCGGGATGGTGCCGCCCTGGCCGATGTAGCCCACGCCCGCACCAAAGTGCGCTTGGCTGGAGCTGTTCAGCGCCTGTTCAAACCAAGGCAAGGTGTCGGGTGCGTTCCAGCCTGTGGCACCGCCGCCGCTTTCAAAGGTGACTTTGGCCTGGTAAGGCGCGTTGTCTTCGAGCAGTGCTTTCATTTCGGCCACGGCCTGCGCTGCGTCGATCAGCGGCGGCAGGCGCAGGCTCAGCTTGAAGGCGGTGTAGGGCCTGAGCACATTGCCTGCGTCTTTGAGCGCCGGGAAGCCATCGGCACCGGTCACGCTCAGGGTCGGTGTCCAGGTGCGGTTGAGCAGGGCTTGCGTTGGGTCGGTGGTGGTGGGCAGCGCAAAGCTGGTCGAGCCGCCGCAGTCGTAATGGGCCCAAGGGAAGCGTTTGTACACCTCGTCGCCGAGAATGGCCGCTGTGGCCTGCGCTTGCGCCAGCCGTTCGGCGGGCACTTCGCAGTGAAAGCTCGCGGGCAGCAGGCGGCCTGTGGCGCTGTCTTCGAGGCGGTCGAGCACTTGGCGCATGATGCGAAAGCTCGACGGCACCAGCCCCGAGGCATCGCCCGAGTGGATGCCTTCGGTGAGGATCTGCACCTTGAGCGTGCCGCTGGCCATGCCGCGCAAACTGGTGGTGAGCCACAGCTGGTCGTAATTGCCTGCACCGCTGTCCAGGCAAATCACCAGACCCACATCGCCCAGGCGGGTGCGCAGCGCGTCCACATAAGGCAGCAGGTCGTAAGAGCCCGATTCTTCGCAGGTCTCGATCAGGCCGACGATGCGCGGGTGCGGTGTCTTTTGGCTTTTGAGCGCCTGCACCGCCGCGATGCTGGCGTAGACCGCATAACCATCATCGGCCCCGCCGCGACCATACAGCTTGCCGTCTTCGTAAACAGGGGTCCAGGGGCCGAGGTCGTTGCGCCAGCCATTGAACTCGGGCTGCTTGTCCAGGTGGCCATACATCAGCACGGTCTGGCCCGAGCCTTCGCCCGCGCTGCGGGTGGCCGCCACTTCAAAAAACATGACCGGCGTGCGCCCGGGCAAGCGAATGATTTCGAGCGTCAGGCCCTCGACCTTTTGCGCTTCCACCCATTGCGCGGCGTTGCGCAACACGGTCTCGATGTGACCGTGCGCAGCCCAGTCGGCATCAAACGAGGGCGACTTGGCCGGGATTTCGATGTATTTTTTCAGCTCGGGCAGGATGCTGCTGTCCCAGGCTTGGGTGACGTCGTTCAGGGCGCGGGCGCTGTCGAGCGTGCCTTCGGGCATTTCGCGGTGCAGGGGGGCGTTCATGGTGGGGGCTCCTCGGGTCGGCACAAAAGAAAAACACTGTAGCGCTTTTGGACAAGGCTGGTCACGGTGGGTATGCGCTGAGGTGACGCGAACGCGGCAGCATGGTCCGGGACCCGGCACAATGGCCGGTCCGCAACTGATCCAGAGTGCTCCATTGAACGTGACACCGCTTGTACAGCCCACATCGGGGCCAGAACCGCAGATTGGCGGCCTGGTGCTGGCCGCTGGTGCGGGCAGCCGCATGGGCCATCGGCCCAAATGCTTGCTGCAGCAAGGCGGCATGAGCTTGCTGGAGCGGCAATTGCAGGCTTTGTCATTGGCGGGTGTGGCACCCATTCGGGTGGTGCTGGGGCACCACGCCGAACGTATCCTGCAAGAGGGGGCATTGGCCCGCTGGTCAGCACAGCCGGTGCTCAATCCGCAACCCGATGATGGCCACGTCAGCTCACTGCGTGCCGGTTTGCGGGCCTTGCCATCCGGGCTCGATGCGGTGGTGGTGGCCTTGGCCGACCAGCCCTTGATCGATGTGCGGGCAGTGCAAGCGTTGCTGCAAGCTTTTGCGCAACGCCCGCTCGGCACGCAGCTGCTGCAACCGAGCGTGCAAGGCCTGCCGGGCAACCCGGTCGTCTTTACCCGCATGGTCATGGCGCAAATTTTGGCGGGTGATGTGGACATGGGCGCACGCCAATGGCAGCAGGCGTACCCCGAAGCCGTGTACCGCTGGGAAACACCCGATGGCCATTACCGCTTGGACGTGGACAATGAAGAAGACCGCCTGGCCGTAGAACAGTTGACGGGGCAAAGCCTGCGCTGGCCGCACGATTTGGACCTCTAAAAACAGACACACATGAACAGCATCGACATCGACGTGATCCGCACCGCCCTCGACTGGCAAAGCCGGGGCCACCGCGTGGTCATGGGCACGGTGGTGCGCACCTGGGGTTCGGCTCCGCGCCCACCGGGCTCGCTCATGGTCATCCGGGGTGATGGCCAGGTGGCCGGCTCGGTATCGGGCGGCTGCATCGAAGACGATCTGATCCGCCGCGTGGCCGCTGGCGAGCTGGCGCTGCGCATGCCCGAGGCCACCACCTACGGGCAGACCGCCGAAGAAGCGCACCGCTTTGGCCTGCCTTGCGGCGGCTCGGTGCAGGTGGTGCTCGAGCCTTTGTCGCCCCAATCGCAACTGCGCGAGCTGCTGGTGCTGATCGCGCAGCACCAGCGCGTGGAGCGCCGTTTGGACATGGCCACCGGCATGGTGCGCATGGTGGTGGCGACCGAAGGCGACAAGCTGCAATTTGATGGCCAGAGCCTGACCACGGTGCACGGCCCGCGTTTGCGCTTGCTCATCGTCGGTGGCGGGCAACTTTCGCGTTATCTGGCTGCCATGGCCGTGACGCTGGACTACCAGGTCACCGTGTGCGAGCCGCGCACCGAATACCACGAAGGCTGGGACACCATGGCCGACGTGACCCTGTCGACCCAGATGCCCGACGACCTGGTGCTGGCCATGCGCCTGGACTACAACAGCGCTGTGGTCGCGGTGACGCACGACCCCAAGCTCGATGACTTGGCCCTGATGGAGGCCCTGCGTACCCCTGCGTTTTATGTGGGCGCATTGGGCTCGCTGCACAACAACGCGCAGCGCCGCAAACGCTTGCTCGACTTTGACGTGAGCGAAGCCGAGGTGCGCCAGTTGCACGGTCCGGTGGGGCTCAACATTGGTGCTTTGACCCCGCCCGAAATCGCGCTGAGCATCGTGGCCGAAATGACCGCCATGCGCCGTGGAGTGGACCTCGGTCAGGCACTCAGCAACTGGGCAGGCTCGCAGACGGTGTGCAGGTCGGGTTGAAGGGGTTCAAGCCCGGACAACGTCCAGGATCAACTTCAGTGATACCAACAGCAAGCCCACCTGCACCCATTTAAAGAACCAGTCGTCGGCGATTTTGCGTGTCAGATAAGCGCCCACCACGGTGCCCACCAAGGCAAACGGGATCAGCACCAGTGCGCCCGTCAGATCATTGGGGCCATAGGGCTGCAGCTGGTGGTAAGGCCCTAGTTTGGCCAGGTTGATGACAGCAAAAAACAAGGTTGAGGTGCCGGCAAACACCAGCTTGGGCAGTTGTTGGGGCAGCAGGTAAACCTGAAACGGTGGGCCACCCGCATGTGAGATGAAGCTGGTAAAACCGGACAAGCCGCCCCACAGCAGTCCCTTGATCCGGCTGGCCGGGCGCGGCGTTTGCGCGGTATTGCGCTTGCGCCAGGCGTTGAGCACAAAGCCCACCCCCATGAGACCGATCATCATTTTCACGGCCGTGTCGGACACCAGCGAGGCGGTGAGCCAGCCCATCAACACACCGCCCAGGCCAGCCGGAACGAGGATTTTCAGATTGATGGCGCTGAAATTTTTGCGGTACAACCACAACCCGACCATGTCAGAGATGATGTAGATGGGCAGCAGCATCACGACTGCTTTGAGCGGGGACATGAACAGCGAAAGAATGGGCACGGACAGCATGCCCACCGTGGGCAAGCCCCCTTTGGACAGACCCACCATGGCTGCAGCCAGGCCCGCCCAAATCAGGTAATGAGGATCATCCATCACAGCTCAGGTCACAACGCCCTTGATTCACAGATAAGGACGCACCCACTCCAAGCCCCGCGAAGTGCCCCCCGCCGAAGCGTCGGCCGGGTTGTACTCGCAGCCGATCCAGCCATCCCAGCCGCATTCGGCCGACACCTTGTCGATGGTCTGGAAGATGTGCGTCCAGTTCACCTCGCCCGTGCCCGGCTCGTGGCGGTTGGGCACCTCGGCAATCTGAAAATGCCCCACCCGGCCCGTGGGCAGGTACTGGGCGATCTTGGTGCTCAGGTCGCCCTCCACGATCTGGCAGTGGAACAGGTCCATTTGCACCTTCACATTGGCCGCACCCACCGCTTGCACGATGCGGTGCGCGTGGTCCTGGCGGTTGAGGTGAAAGCCCGGCACGCTGCGCGTGTTGATGGGCTCGACCAGTACATCGCGCCCGACCTTGGCTGCTTCGGCCGCGGCCCATTGCACGTTGCTGATGAGTGTGGCGTCAGCCGCTTCAGGGCTGGCCCCCTCGGCCCGCAGGCCCACCATGGCGTGTATGCGTGGGCAGTTCAGCGCCTCGGCATAAACCAGTGCTTGTGCAAAACCGGTGCGAAACTCGGCTTCGCGTCCGGGCACACTGGCCGTGCCCCGTTGGCCCGTATCCCAAGCCTTGCCAAAGCTGTCGGTGTCGGTGCCGCCCGGTGGGGCATTGAAGAGCACTTGCTGCAAGCCGTTGACCTTCAGGCGGGCGGCCAGCTCTTGGGCTGGGAAGGCATAAGGAAACAAATATTCCACCGCCTTGAAACCGTCTTTGGCCGCGGCTTCAAAGCGGTCCAGAAACGGCAGATCGGGGTACATCATCGAGAGGTTGGCGGCAAAACGGGGCATGGGTTTCTTTCGATAAAACGTGATGGGGGTCGAGGGTTCGGACGCAAGGTGCCATTGTCAGACTCAGGCACAACATGCTGTTGTCTGACTCAGGCCTAACAAGCCATTGTCACCCCGGACTTGATCCGGGGTCCATGTGCACCCACCCATGCTGGATCCCCGCTCGGAGGCCGGGATGACAAGCTGAAGATATCCATGGGCTGGCGCATCACCACCTCGCTCCAAAGACTTGGCGCAGTTCGTCCAGTTCGCTGGCGTGCAGGGGGGGCGTGTGGGCTTGCAGCTGCATCAGCCGTGCCGTTTCTTCCAGCTCTTCGAGCGTGGCCATGGCGGCGGCGGGCGTGTCGTGCCACACATTGGGCCCCAGGCGGGTGAGCATCACCGCACGGATGGGCGTGCCGCGAGCGGCATATTGGCGGATCAGGTCGGCCACAGTTTGCGCGGCATCGGGGCTGCCCGGGCGGTGGTAAGGCACCAGTGGCACATGGCCGACCTTCATCACAAAGTAAGGCGTGATGGGCGGCAGCAGTTCAGGGCCTTGAGCGTTCAGGCTGAGGGCCACGCAGTGCGTGCTGTGCGTGTGGATCACGCAGCGCGTGTCGGCATCGTGCTCGCAAGCTGCGGCGTAAATCTGACGGTGCAAGGCGATGGTTTTGCTGCCTTTGTCACCGCTGATTTGCTGGCCTTGCAGGTCCAGCTTGGCCAGGCGTGCCGGGTCCAGAAAACCCAGACACGCATCGGTGGGCGTGATCAGAAAGCCGTCATGGAGCCGCACGCTGATGTTGCCTGCCGTGGCGTGCACATAGCCGCGCTCGAACAGGCTGCGGCCCACGCGGCAGATCTCTTCGCGGGCTTGGGATTCATTCATGCGCGGTCTCCGGATGGCATGGGGGCATTGTAGGAGCGGCCGTTTTTGTGGGAGGTCGCCCCTGCGGTCGAATACTGGCTGTGGCACAGACCCACATTCGCGAGCGGGGGCTCGCTCCTACAGGGAGATGGCTCATTGCAAGGTCGCAAAGGCTTTGGTGAAAAAGTCCTCGGTACCAAAGTTGCCCGACTTGAGCGTGATGTGCACACCGGAAGGCGCATGGCACCAGGGCACACCCGGGTCGATTTGCGGGCCGATTTGCAGCTGCGCGATGCCCAGGGCCTGCACACAAGCGCCTGAAGTTTCGCCCCCAGCCACCACCAGCTGCTTCACACCCAGACCGACCAAACCACGCGCCACGGCGGCCAGCGCGTCCTCGACCAAAGCGCCCGCCTCGGCCACCCCCAGCTGCGCCTGCACGGCTTTGACGGCTTCGGGTTCGGCGGTGGAGTACGCCAGCACCGGACCGTCCTGGAGCAGCGGCGCGGCCCAGGCCAGTACCTGCTGCACCACGGCCTCACTTTGGCCATGCATCAAGCTGGCGGGGTCAATGGCCCGAGCGGGCCGACCGCTGGCTTTGAAGTGCGCCACTTGCGCGTTGGTGGTCACAGAGCAGCTGCCCGAGACCACGGCCTGCAAGCCACTGGCCGCAGGCAACTGGCTCGCTTGCAGCGAAGGCTTCAGGCCAAAATTGGCGGGCAGGCCAATGGCCACGCCCGAGCCGGCGGTGACGAGCGGCATGCCCTTCAGGGCAGGCCCGAGCAGGTGCAGGTCGTCGTTGCTGGTCGCGTCCACCACGGCCACGCCCACACCATCAGCGCGCAAAGCGGCGATGCGTTCGCGGATCGCGCCTTCGCCCTGTGCCACGGTTTTGTAATCGATCAAGCCCACCTTGCGCTTCGTTTGCGCCTGCATCACACGCACCAAGTTGGCGTCGGTCATCGGTGTGAGCGGGTGGTTTTGCATGCCCGATTCATTCAGCAACACGTTGCCTGCAAACAGGTAGCCCTTGAACACGGTGCGGCCGTTGTCCGGAAAGGCCGGGGTGGCGATGGTGAAGTCCGTGCCCAGCGCGTCCATCAGCGCCTCAGTCACTGGGCCGATGTTGCCTTCGGGCGTGCTGTCAAAGGTCGAGCAGTATTTGAAATAAATTTGCTGTGCGCCTTGCGCCTGCAACCACTTCAAAGCGTCAAGCGATTGCGCGATGGCCTCAGCAGCAGGAATGGTGCGCGATTTGAGCGCCACCACCACCGCGTCTACCTCGGCGGCCAGTGGCGAAGTGGGCACACCGATCGTCTGCACCACCCGCATGCCCGAGCGCACCAGGTTGTTGGCGAGGTCCGTGGCGCCGGTAAAGTCGTCGGCAATACAGCCCAGTTTGATTTTCATGCCTTGCCTTTCGGCAGTTCAATGCCCGGAAAAATCTTGATCACCGCGCTGTCGTCTTCCTTGGCAAAGCCCGCGGTGCTGGCCTGCATGAACATCTGGTGCGCGGTGCTCGACAGCGGCAGCGGGAACTTGCTGGCACGCGCCACGTCGAGCACGATGCCCAGATCCTTCACAAAAATGTCCACCGCCGACAGTGGCGTGTAGTCGGCCGCCAGCACATGGGCCATGCGGTTTTCAAACATCCAGCTGTTGCCCGCGCTGTTGGTGATGACCTCGTACAAAGCGGCCGGGTCTACACCCTCGCGCAGGCCCAGGGCCATGGCTTCGGCCGCCGCGGCGATGTGCACGCCCGCCAGCAGCTGGTTGATGATCTTGACCTTGCTGCCCGCGCCCGCGCTGTCGCCCAGCTTGTAGACCTTGGCGGCCATGGCGTTCAAAAAGGGCTCGGCCAATGCATAAGCCTCGGGCTTGCCCGCCGTCATCATGGTCATCTGGCCTGAAGCGGCTTTGGCCGCACCGCCCGAGATGGGCGCGTCCACATAACGCAGGCCCATGGCTTCGAGCCGAGCCTCGAGCGCGACCGACCAGTTCGGGTCGACGGTGGAGCACATCACGAACACGCTGCCGGGCTTCATGCTCGCTGCACAGCCCGGCGTGGTGCCGTCGCCAAACAGCACGCTCTCGGTCTGCGCGGCATTGACCACGACAGACACGATCACATCGCACGCCGCGCCCAGCGAGGCCAACGTGTCGTGTGCCACACCACCGTTTTGGGCAAAGGCCGCAGCGACTTCGCGGCGCACATCGAACACCTGCACGCTGTGCCCGGCGCGGCGCAACGATGCGGCCATGCCCGAGCCCATGGCCCCCAAACCAATCAATCCGACTGTGCTCATGTTCGTGCTCTCAATCCAGTGTGATCTTGGCGTAGGCCGCCACTTTTTTCCATTGCGCCATGTCGGCCTGCATGAAGCTGGCCATGCCTTGCGCGTTCACCCAGGTGGGCTCGGCACCGGCTTTCTGGATGGCGGCCTGGACTTCGGGCTGCTTGGCCACGCGCTCCAGGGCTTGTTCCAGTTTTTGCGCGACCGGTGCAGGCAAGCCCGCAGGCGCAGCCACGCCGAACCATGCAAACACCTGATAGCCCTTGACCCCAGCTTCTTCCATGGTGGGCACGCCCGGCAAGGCGCTGCTGCGCTGGGGCGTGGTCACGGCCAGGGCCTTGAGCTTGCCGCCGTTGATCAGGCCCAGGGCCGAAGGCAGGTTGTCAAACATCATGCTGACTTCGTCGGCCATCACCGCCGTCAAGCCCGCCGCCGCACCCCGGTAGGGGATGTGCGTGATGAACAGGCCGGACTGGCTTTTGTAGAGTTCGGCGCTCAGGTGCAAGGACGTGCCCTGGCCGTTGGATGCGTAGTTGAGTTGGCCAGGCTTGGCCTTGATGCGGGCACTCAAATCGGCCACGCTTTGGATGCCGGACGCCGGGTTGACCACCAACACATTCGGCACGCGCCCGAGCAGGCCGACTGGAACGATTTGCTCGGGCTTGTAGGGCAGCTTGTTGTAAAGCGCAGGGTTGATCGTCAGCGGGGGCGAGGCCATCAGCAGCGTGTACCCATCGGGCGCGGCCCGCGAGGCCTCGGCTGCGCCCAGGTTGCCACCCGCGCCGGGCTTGTTGTCGATCACGATGGGCTGCCCCAACTCTTGCGACAACTTGGGCGCCACCAGACGGGCCATGTTGTCGATCAGACCGCCGGGCGGGAAGGGTACCACCAGCTTGATGGGGCGTGCAGGCCAGGCTTGCGCCAAAGCAGTGGGGGCCAACAAGGGCGATATGGCGACCACGGCAACGGCCGCCGCGATCCAGTTTCTGCGTTGCATGGGGACTCCTGATTCAAATTAATCAGGTCATCATACAAATTTTGCAAGACCCCAGCATCAGGGAGAACACGGGGAACCCCGTCGCAGCCGTCATGCCTCCTCTTGTCATTCCGCGTTGACCCTTGTTGTCATTCCCGCTCGCACCCCTCTTGTCATTCCCGCGAATGCGGGAATCCATGTCTGCACCGCCAACCCACCATCAACCCGCCCCAACCCATCGCCCAACCTGCCCCCCCACGCCCTTGGGTGACAGCGCAAACCCTGCATGCCCTTGTAAGCTGGACTCTCAAAACCCAGAAAGTGAGACGCGGCATGGACACCGTCAAACAAGTTTTCATCACCGGAGGCACCAGCGGCATTGGCGCAGCCATTGCCCGGGCATTCGCCGCCACGGGTGCGCGTGTGACGGCCACAGGGGCCACGCCCGCCGAGGTTGCGGCGGCGCAGGCTTTGCCCGCCAACCAACGCATCGCATTTCAGGTGCTGGATGTGCGTCACAACGAACAGGTGCAAAAAAGTTTGGGCGAATTCACCGAGCTGGATGTGTTGGTCAATTGCGCGGGCATCGTGCAGCGCGGGGTCGAGCATGACCCGGAGGTGTTCGCGAAAACCGTGGACATCAACCTGAACGGGACCATGCGCGCCTGCGCTGCGGCGCGTGCCGCCTTGAAGGCCCGCCAGGGCTGCATCGTCAATATCGCCTCGATGTTGAGCTTTTTTGGCAGCAGCCCGACGCCGGGCTACAGCGCGAGCAAGGGTGGTGTGGCGCAGCTGACCAAGTCGCTGGCCATTGCGTATGCGGTCGACGGCATCCGGGTGAACGCGGTGGCCCCGGGCTGGATCGCCACGCCCTTGACGCAGGCCTTGCAAGACGACCCGACGCGCAGCGCCCAGATCGTGGGCCGCACGCCCATGGGCCGTTGGGGCCAGCCCGAAGAAGTGGCCGATCCGGTGCTGTTTTTGGCCAGCCCGGCAGCCCGCTTTGTGACGGGCGTGATCCTGCCGGTGGATGGGGGCTACCTGGTGCAGTAGAGACCGAGCCCGGGCGGCGCATGCGGCCACCCAAGCGGCTCAGGGTTGCGGGCCCAAGGGGGCCGACAGCATGAGCTTGTTGTTTTGCTCACGCATCAGCGGGCGGATCTTGGCGGCAAAGGCCATGAATTCCGGGTCGGCAAACACCCCGGCCCAAAAGGCGCGGCGGTCGGCGTCGTCGTCGAACTTCCAGACATGGATCAGCTCGTTCAAGGCACCCACATCGCCCGTGAAATAGCCCACCAGTTTTGGCGGGTGCTTGGCCAGCGCAGGCCAGCCCTCGTTTTTGTAGTGCGAGATGACTTCGGACATTTTTCCGACAATCACGGAATAGGTGCGCAGCTCGTAAATGGCCATGGAGACTCCAGAGGTTGAGGGAGGGTTGCATGTCCACTTTAGAGGCAGCCGCAGCCGACCCATGTCGGCAAGGTGACGCGGCCGGGCGCTTGGCCCGGTAAGATCAAGCGCCCCAGTTGGAACCCCTTTTGAACGGAGTCCCCCATGAACGCCCCGCTTCCTCAAGCTGCCCTGTCCTCGGTCCAGGCCACCGACCTGGCCGCCCTGCCCCTGATCGAAAAATGGATCGCCTTTGCCACCGTCTCGCGCGACAGCAACCTGGCCTTGCTGGATTGGACCGAGGCTTACCTGAAGGACTTGGGCATTGCCTGCAGCCGCACCTACGACGACAGTGGCCAAAAAGCCAACCTCTGGGCCACGCTGCCAGCGCACGACGGCGAAACCAAGGTGGGTGGGCTGGTGCTCTCGGGCCACACCGACGTGGTGCCCGTCGACGGCCAGCCCTGGGACACCGACCCGTTCAAGGTCGTGATTCAAGGCGACAAGATGTACGGCCGCGGCGTGACCGACATGAAGAGTTTTGGCGCGATCTGTCTGATGATGGTGCCCGAGTTGTTGAAAAGAAAACTCAAGCGCCCGATCCATTTGGCTTTCAGCTATGACGAAGAAGTCGGCTGCATTGGCGTGCGCCGCATGATCGCCGACATGCAGGCCCAGGGCTTCAAGCCTGCAGGCTGCATCGTGGGCGAGCCCACCGGTATGCAGGTGGTGATTGCGCACAAAGGCAAGCATTCGTACAAAACCACGGTGCACGGTTTTGAGGCGCACTCTTCTCTTACGCCGTTGGGCGTGAACGCGGTCGAGATCGCTTGCGAGTTTGTTGCTCACCTGAAAAGCATGCACCGCGAACTGGCGCAAAACGGCCCGTTCGACCCGATCTACGACGTGCCCCACACCACCATCCACACGGGTGTGATCGCAGGGGGTACGGCGCTCAACATCATCCCGCGCCAGTGCGAGGTGACCTGGGAGATTCGCCACCACCACATGAACACGCCCGAAGAGCTGTTTGCACGGGCCAAGGCCTTTGGCGAGAGCCTGGTGCCCACCATGCAGGCCGTCGCACCCGACACGGGCATCACGCACGAACTCAAATCGGTGTTGCCCGGCTTTGCCACGGCGGCCGACAGCGAGATCGCGCAGCTGTGTTTTGACTGCGCCGAGGTCGATCCGGCCAGTGGCGCGGGCAAGGTCTCGTTTGGCACGGAAGCTGCTCTGTTTCACCAGGCGGGTGTGCCCACCATCGTCTGCGGCCCCGGCCACATTGCGCAGGCGCACCAGCCCAACGAATGGGTCACGCTGGAACAACTGGCCTGGTGCGAGCGCTTCATGCGCCGCCTGGCCGACCGGGTGTGCGTGGCCTGATTTTTGAATGAACAGAAAACTTTTCAAGGAAACACACATGATTCAACGGCGTGAACTTTTGGCGTCCAGCTTGGGCACGGCTTTGCTGTCGGCGGTGGGCATGGCCCAGGCCCAATCCACCAAACCGGTGCGCATCGTGGTGCCTTTTGCACCGGGTGGTGTGCAGGACATCCTGGCGCGTTCGTTCTCGGTCGAGATGGGGGCGGCTTTGGGTCAAACGGTGATCGTGGAAAACCGCGCGGGCGCAGGTGGCACGATTGGCAACGCCTATGTGGCCCGCGCCGAAGCCGATGGTTCGGTCATGGTCATGGCCGCGGCCAGCCACAACATTGCAGGCTCGCTGTACACCAAACTGACCTACGACCCGCAAAAAGACTTTGCGCCACTGGGCCACATCGGCAGCGCCAGCTATGTGCTCATGGTGCACCCCGACGTGCCCGCCAAGACGGCGGCCGAATTCATCCGCCACGCCAAGGCCAACCCCGGCAAGATGAACTACGCCAGCGCTGGTGTGGGCAGTGCCACGCACCTGGCCATGGCGTACTTCACGGGCCTGGCAGGCATCGATGTGGTGCATGTGCCGCTCAAGGCCACGGGCGAGGCGATCAACGAAGTCATTTCCGGCCGTGCCCATGCGGTCATCGCTGCCAGCATCGGCGCTTTGGCCTTCTCCAAGGACAGCCGCATCCGTTTGCTGGGTGTGACCTCGCCCAAGCGCAGCAAATACCTGCCCGACTTGCCCACCCTGGCCGAAAGCGGCTTGCCGGGTTACCAGTTCGATTCGTGGTTTGGTTTGCTCGGCCCTGCAGGCGTGCCCGCAGAGCAGGCCAACCGCATCCATGCGGCGGTGAGCAAGCTGCTCAAGGACCCGGTGATCCTGGAGCGCCTGGACAAGCAGGGCATCGAGCCACGCGACATGAGCAATGCCGACTTTGCCAAGTTGCTGGCGGCCGACTATGTGCGCATGGCGCAGGTGGTCAAGGCGTCGGGCGCGAAGATCGACTGAGGCTCCATGGTGGAGCGGGCTGTGAACAACCCGCTCAGTCAAAGCCCCTGACCAACAGCACAGGCACAGGACTGTCGCGCAAAATCTGCTCTGAACCACTGCCCAGCAGCAGGCGGCCAATGCCCCGGCGGCCGTGACTGCCGACCACCACCAGATCAGCCCCCCAGTCACCAACAGCGTTGGCCACTGACTGTCCAAGACGCTGGCCTGCGCGCTCCAGCAACAGGGTGTCGGCATTCACCCCCAACTTTTTTGCAGCCGCTTGACCGTCCTGCAAGATCTTCTGGCCCGCTTGCCGCGCTTGTTGGATCAATTCACTGGAATACTCATAGGCGTCGAGGAAGGACGTCTCGTCAATGCAGTGGAGCAAGCGAACACTGGCCTGATCGTCTTGTGCCATGCGCAATGCCAAGTCAACGGCTTTGGTGGAAGTGGCACTGCCGTCCACGGGAACAAGGATTTTTTTGAACATGGGCATGAAGTTCTCCGAAGTGAGGAAATGACGTGGGGAGCCACGCAACACACTGGACCCCAGCGCCTGCTCAGGAGAACCGTGTGGCCTCATGCTAAAAAAATGCGCCCCATCTGACCATTTGTCTTTGGATAGAGATCTCTATACCGGGCTATACCTGCTCGTCACAAGCCAGCGCTGTAAATCTCCCACGCGAGGTAGGCCAGCACACACAGCAGCAACAAGATCGCCAGCCACACCCGGTTGTGTGCGATCAGGTCGGGGCCCCGGCCCTCGAGACGACCCGTGAGCATGGGCAGCGCCAAGTTTTTTTGACGCCAGTAGCTTTGACCGGCCAGCAGGGCCAGATGCAACAGCACCAGGCTCAAAGCGGTGTTGCCAAAAAACTCGTGCAATGACTCGAACACCTCGACACCCAGATCGCCACCCCACTCGTGGAAGGTGCCGTAACCGCTCAGGGTCAGCGGCAACACCACCGCCAGTAAGGCCAGCAAGGACATGGCCATCAACAAGACAGGCGCCTGCCGCCAGGCCACCGCTTGCCAGGAACCGCCGGGGCGCCAAGCGGTTTGAAGGGTTTTCAACCAGGCTTTGGCCCCACTGACTTTGCGCCACATCGTGCTGAACCTGGCCGGTCTGGGTCCCACCAAGCCATAAACGATCCGAAAAGCCAGCAAGCCCGCCAAGGTGTAGCCCAGCACCACATGCACCAGCCGCCAGTGTTCGCTGTCGGCGCTGATGTAGGCCCCCACAAAGCTCAGGGCAAACAGCCAATGGAACATGCGCATGGGCGCGTCGGTCACGAGGCGGCCAGGGCCCAGGGGTGTCACCGGCTTGGCGGGTGTGGTCGGCGCGATGGCTGGGTCGCTGGCCGCACTAGGTTCAGGGTGGGAGGTGGTCAAGGTGGTCATGAACAATGCTTTGATCATGGGTGCTTCCGGCGCTTGAGGGTTTGCGCTGGATCAGGTAAGCCACAGATCGGCTTTATTCTGTGCACTGCAGTCGCAGCTAAACACGTCCTTGCAAGGGCCTTCAGCCCTGACCACACAGACGGGTGACCGAAGCCAAGTCAATGAAAAGTGTAGCCATCCATCGCGATGACGTGGTCGCTGATACCCCGGAAAAACGCTTTGGCTTGTGCATCAGCACCCGCAGCGCCTAAAGCGGTGAACAAGGGCAGCAGGTGCTCGTCCGTCGGGTGAGCGCGTTGTCCAGCACTTTGCTGTCGGTAAGCCATCAAGCCGGGCACGTCGTGCGCCGTCATGTGGGCGTAGACCCAGTCGGCAAAGGTCTGCACATAGGAGGGGGTGGCGCCGCCTTGCATGCGCACCATCATGAAGTCGCGCAGGTTGTGCGTGATGTTGCCTGAACCCACCACCAGAATGCCTTGCTGCGCCAAACCAGCAAGCGCTTGACCGACGCGGTAAGCATGCGTCGGACCCAGGCGGCTTTGCACCGACAGCGGCACCACCGGCACATCGGCATCGGGGAACATCTGTCGCAGCGGAGTCCAGGCACCGTGGTCAAGGCCTCGCTCGGCGTCTTGTGCCACGGACAGGCCGGCATTTTGCAAAGCGTCGACCACCTGCGCCGCCACTTCGGGGCAGCCGGTGGCGGGGTACTGCATCTCGTACAGGCGCGGGTCAAAGCCACCAAAATCGTGGATGGTTTCTGGCCGGGTGGCAAAGCCCACCGTGGGTACGGCCGTTTCCCAGTGCGGGCTGATCACCACGATGGCGCGGGGCTTGCCCAAGCGCGCTGCCAGCTCCGTCATGGCCGCGCCCGCCGCACCGGGGTGCAGGGCGAACATGGGTGAACCGTGGGGCACAAACAAAACGGAGCGGGGTGAAGACATGGAGAAGGGTGACAACAAGTTGGGTTATGGGGGAGGCACTCCCATCAGGCCTTGAGCGCGCCCTTGGCCAGCTGCCCCACCAACTCGGGCAGCAAGGTCTGCGGATCGACCGCCTGGCAGGCCGCGGCCAGCGTGCTTTGCATGGCCGTGGCCGCCGCGTCGTGCGAACCGGTTTCGCGCGCCATGTCAGCGTAGTAGCCCAGATCCTTGAGGGCATTGCCCATCGAAAAACGCAAGCCCGAGGTTTCGCCGCGCAACAAATAGGGCTTGAGGCGTTCCAGCGCGGCGCCCCAGCCGCCGCCTTTTTCCAGCACCTCGACAAACACCTCGTCGTCAATGCCCGAGCGGCGTGCACACGCCGCCGCTTCGGCCAGCAGCGTGACCGAGCCTAGCGAGACAAAGTTGTGCAGCAGCTTCATGCTGTGGCCTGCGCTCACTTCGCCCGCATGCACGATGTTTTCGGCGAAGGTGGACAACAGCGGACGGCACTTTTCTAGCAAGGCCGCATCGCCGCCGACGAGCAGGTTCAGGCGGCCCTGCATCGCTTCGTTGGGGGTGCGGGTCATGGCCGCATCCATGAAATGCACACCACGCTGCGCCAGCTTGGCAGCCACTTGCTGAGTGGACGCCGGGATGCTGGTCGAGCAGTCGATCACCGTCATGCCTTCGCGCAGGCCCATCAGCAAGCCGGTGTCGCCGGCCAAAATGGCCTCGACCTGGGCTGAGCCATTGACGCACAGGATCACGATGTCGCTCGTCTGCGCTACGGCCTGAGCCGTCGGCGCAGTGTGTGCACCTGCGGCGATCAAGTCACCCAGCGGCTGGTTGCCTGGGTGCTCCATGGCCGTGAGCGCAAAGCCCTTTTTGACGATGTTGGTGGCGATGCCCAAGCCCATCAGGCCCAGGCCGATCATGCCAATGCGGGGGTTTTGCATGTACGGCTCCAGCGGCGTTCAGCCGTGTTTGAGGGTGATGGTCTTGAGTGTGGTGAAGCTGTAGAGCGCTTCAAAGCCTTTTTCGCGTCCGTGGCCGCTGGCCTTGACGCCGCCAAAGGGCAGCTCAATACCGCCGCCGGCGCCGTAGTTGTTCACAAACACCTGACCGCTTTGCAAGCGACGCGCCATGCGCAGCTGGCGACCGCCGTCCTGCGTCCACAGGGCAGCGGCCAAGCCGTATTCAGTGCCGTTGGCCAATTCGATGGCGTGGTCTTCGTCGTCAAAGGGCGAGATGGTCAAGACCGGGCCGAAGATCTCTTCCTGAGCCAAGCGGTGCTCGATGGGCACATCGCGGATCAGCGTGGGCACTTGGTAAAAGCCGCCTTGGGGCGCTTCGGGCACCAGCTGGCCTTGTGCGGCAATCGGCAGGCCGTCCGTTTTGGCCAGCTCGACAAAGCTGCGCACACGCTGCATCTGAGACTCTCGGATGAGTGGTCCGCAGTTCAGGTCCATGTGGGCAGGGCCGGTGCGTGTGGCGGCAAAAGACTTGGCCAAACGCTCGACCACGGCTTCGTACACCGGGCGGTGCACCAGCGCGCGGCTGCCTGCCGAGCAGGTCTGCCCTGCGTTTTGCACGATGGCGTTGGTCACCACCGTGGTCATGGCGTCCATGTCGGCGTCGCCAAAAATGATCTGCGGCGACTTGCCGCCCAGCTCCAGCGTGACGGGCGCATGGTGTTCGGCTGCGGCTTGGATCACCAGCTGGCCCACGCGAGGTGAGCCGGTGAATGACACATGGTCCACGCCCGGGTGGCGCACCAGCAGGTCGCCCGCTTCGTGGCCATAACCGGTCACGATGTTGAGCGCACCCGCCGGAAAGCCGACTTCGGCGGCCATCTCGGCCACACGCAGGATCGACAGGCAAGCGTCTTCGGCTGGTTTGACCACGCAGGCGTTGCCCACTGCCAGCGAAGCGGCCACGCTGCGGCCAAAAATCTGCAGCGGGTAATTCCAAGGGATGACGTGCCCGGTCACGCCAAACGGTTCGCGCAGGGTGAACACGGTGTGGCCGTTGTAAAAAGGAATGGTCTCGCCCATGAGCTTGTCGGCTGCACCGGCATAGAACTCAAAGTAACGCGCCACCGCCGTGACGTCACCGCGTGCCAGCGTGGTGGGCTTGCCGCAGTCGCGCGACTCGATGGCGGCCAGTTCGTCGATGTGCGCCAGCATGTGTTGCGACAGTCGGTGCAGCAATCGACCACGTTCCATGGCGTTCAGCTTGCCCCAGGCCCCGTTGAAGGCTTCACGGGCCGCGACCACGGCACGGTCAATGTCAGACGCATTGCCTCGGGCAATGGCGTCGAACTGTTCGCCGGTGGACGGATCGATGACCGGGATGTCCTGGCCCGATGCCGGAGCGACGTGCTGGTTGTCGATGTAGTGCAGTTTCATGGGGGCAGTCTCCAATGTCATTCGGTCAGTTTACAACTTGCTCAAAGGGGCCTCGCGGCATGGCTGTGAGGACGACCCTAGGGAAAACGATAGGGCTGGTTGATTAGATCAATCATGTTGAAAGTGCATAGAGTCAGCGAAGGTCACCAAGACCTTTGGCCATACAAAACTCAGGAGACACCATGAAACGCCGCCACTTGCTGGTCACAGCTGCTTCAGCACTGCCACTTTTGCATGCGCCGCAAGCGCTTGCCCAGTCCGACAAGCCCATCAAACTCATCGTGGGGTTTCCGCCCGGTGGCTCGATTGACACCGTGGCCAGAACGATTGCCGAAAAAATGCGGGTCGATCTGAACCAGCCAGTGGTGATAGAGAACAAGACCGGAGCCGGTGGCCGTTTGGCCGCCGAATTGCTGAAAAACGCCCCGGCCGATGGCACCACCTTGATGATCACCCCTGTGGTGGTGCCGGTGCTGGCCCCCTTGGTGTTCAGCAAGTTGCCCTACAACCCCGTGACCGATTTCACGCCGGTGGGCCATGTGGTCAATTTCAACTTCGGGCTGGCGGTCAAGGGCGATTCGCCCATCAAGACCGTGCCCGAGTTCGTGGCCTGGCTCAAGGCCAATCCGCAAAAGGCCAGTTTTGGTTCGCCTGCAGCAGGCAGCTTGCCGCATTTCTTTGGCCTGCTGCTGGCCCGGGAGGCCAAAGTGGACATGGTGCATATTTCCTACAACGGCGGTGCACCTTTGCAAACGGCCGTGTTGGGCGACCAGGTGCCTGCAGGCATTGACGTGGTGTTTGAGTTTTTGCAGAACCACCGCGCTGGCAAGGCCCGCATCATTGCCACCTCGGGCCGCGCACGCGCCAAAGTCTTGCCCGATGTGCCCACATTTGCCGAGCAGGGTTTCCCCAACATCGTTGGGCAGGGCTGGTTCGGTTTGTATGCGCCGCCCAAAACCGCCAGCGCAGAGGTCGAGCGGGTCAACAAAGCGCTGAACAAAGCCTTGGCATCGCCCGATGTGATCGAGAAGTTCCTGTCGCTGGGTCTGGAAACCGGCGGTGGCAGCGCGGCCGACCTGGTCCGCATCATGGAAGCCGACACCAACCGTTGGGGCCCGATCGTCAAGGCTTCCGGCTTCAAAGCCGACTGAGCGCGAGGCCCGCATGAACCCAGAAAATGGCACCCCGCAAAGCGGGGAGGCTTACCTGTCTTCGGAATTTATTCGTGATGCCTGGTATGTGGCCGCTTGGGACCACGAAGTGGGCAGCAGCGGCGTGCTGGCCCGCACCTTGTTGGGCGAGCCGGTGGTGTTTTACCGCGACACGCAGGGCCAGGTGGTGGCGCTGGCCGACAAATGCCCGCACCGGGCGGCACCGCTGTCGCATGGCCGGGTCGAGGGCGACCACATCCGCTGCATGTACCACGGCATGCAGTTCAACCCGCAAGGCGCTTGCACTGACATCCCGGGCCAGTCGCAAATTCCCCCGTCTGCCTGTGTCAAGGCCTACAAGGTGGTTGAGCGCGACCGCTTCATCTGGATCTGGATGGGCGACCCGGCCCAGGCCGACCCTGCCCGGATTCTGGATTTCTTCTGGCATGCGCACCCTGAGTGGCGCATGAAGCCCGGGTACATCCACTACCAGGCGCATTACCAGCTGGTGGTAGACAACCTGCTGGATTTTTCGCACCTGTCCTATGTGCACCCCACCACGCTGGGCACCGTCTCCAATGCCCAAGTCCGGGCCCAGATCGACCGCTTGACGGACGACACAACCGGGCCGGGCCTGCGGATCACACGCTGGTACATCAACGACGAGATGTCCCCCAACCACAAGCGCGTGGCCTCATTTGAAGGTTTGGTGGACCGTTGGCAAATTTACGAATGGCACGCACCGGCTTTTTTGCGCATGGATGCTGGTTCTGCCCCCACGGGCACTGGCGCGCCGGAGGGCACCCGCGTGCCCGAAGCCTTGCAGTTTCGCCACACCTCTGTGCAAACGCCTGAGACCGTTGGCACCACGCATTACTTCTTTTGTCAGGCCCACCATTTCATGTTGGACAGGCCCGAGATCACCGAGGCCATTTTTCAGGACGTGGTCAAGGCCTTTGCCGAAGACCGCAGCATCATCGAAGCGCAGCAGCGCAACCTGAACTTGGACCCGCATTTCAAACCCGTGGCCACAGCCCACGACAGTGGCCTGAACCAAGCCCGTTTCATCATCAAACGCCGCTTGCAGCAAGAAGCTGCCATGGCGAGCCCAGCAACCACCCAGAAAATCAGCCCATGACACCCAGACTTCACAACAAGGTGGCCGTGGTCACCGGCGCCGCTTCGGGTTTTGGCGCCAGCATCGCCGAGCGTTTTGCCCAAGAGGGTGCCCGCGTGGTGGTGGTCGACCTGAACCTTGAAAAAGGGCAGGAAGTGGCCAACCGCATCGGTGGCCTTGCCTGCCGCTGCGATGTCTCCAGTAGTGTTGACATCGAACAACTGCTCCAGTTCACCCTCGCGCAATTTGGCCGCTTGGACATTGTGGTCAACAACGCGGGCACCACCCACCCCAACAAGCCTGCTGGTGAGGTGACCGAGGCCGAGTTCGACAGGCTCTACCAAGTGAACGTGAAGAGTTTGTTCCACATGAACCGCCTAGTGACGCCGATTTTTCGCCAGCAAGACGGTGGTGTTTTTGTGAATGTGGCTTCCACCACTGGCGTGCGCCCTGGCCCCGGGCTGTGCTGGTACAGCGCCAGCAAGGGCGCGGTCATCACAGCCAGCAAGGGGTTGGCGCTGGAGCTGGCCAAGGACCAAATCCGGGTCTGCGTGATCAACCCCATGATTGGCGAAACGCCTCTCATGGAGCAGTTCATGGGCATGCCCGACACACCTGAAAACCGGCAGAAATTCCTGGCGCGGATTCCGCTGGGCCGATTCACCCGGCCGCTGGATGTGGCCCATGCGGCGGTTTACCTGGCCAGCGATGAGGCGGCTTTCCTCACGGGGGTGTGTCTCGATGTGGACGGCGGACGCAACATCTGACTGCCACAATGGTGCCACCCCAGCGAGGCTCGTACCGTCAGGCCTGATTTGGCCTGTGCCGGGTTCACGATTCAGCATTTTGAAATTTGACGCTCTGATTGGACATTACCCATGACCTACCCCAACACCCAACTTTTCATCAACGGCCAATGGTGCGATGCCGAAGGCGGCCGCACCTTGCCCGTGTTCAACCCATCCAACGGCATCGAGATCGGCCGCTTGGCCCACGCAGGCATCCCCGATTTGGAGCGGGCCGCGCAAGCCGCCCAAAAGGGCTTCGAGTTGTGGCGTGACACGCCGGCCAATGAGCGCAGCGCCATCTTGCGCAAGGCCGCCGCTTTGATGCGTGAACGCGCCCCGCAAATCGCCGAACTCCTCACACAAGAACAAGGCAAGCCCCTGGCAGAAGCCAAGGTCGAGGCCATGTCGGCCGCCGACATCATCGAGTGGTTTGCCGAAGAAGGCCGCCGCGTGTATGGCCGCATCGTGCCGCCGCGCAACATCAACGTCCAGCAGCAAGTCCTCAAGCAACCGGTGGGCCCGGTGGCCGCGTTCACGCCCTGGAACTTCCCGATCAACCAAGCCGTGCGCAAGATGTCCGCCGCCTTGGCCACCGGCTGCTCCATCATCGTCAAAGCGCCGGAAGAAACGCCTGCCGCGCCCGCTGAGTTGATCCGCGCCTTCCAAGACGCTGGCGTGCCCGCTGGCGTCATCGGCCTGGTCTACGGCACGCCTGCCGAGATCTCGAACTACCTGATCGCGCACCCGCTGATCCGCAAGATCACCTTCACCGGCTCCACCCCCGTGGGCAAGCAACTGGCTGCGCTCGCCGGCCAGCACATGAAGCGCGTGACCATGGAGCTGGGCGGTCACGCCCCGGTCATCCTGGCCGAAGACGCCGACATCGCGCTGGCGCTGAAAACCGCCGGCGCTGCCAAGTTCCGCAACGCGGGCCAGGTCTGCATCGCGCCCACCCGCTTTTTGGTGCACCACAAAATTGCCGACGCCTTTGCGGAACAATTTGCCGCACAAGCTCAAGCCCTGAAAGTGGGCGATGGCCTGACCGCAGGCACCCAAATGGGCCCCTTGGCCAACGAGCGCCGTCTGGCGGCCATGCAGTCCATCGTGCAAGACGCCCGCGCCAAAGGTGCCAAGGTGCTCACCGGTGGTGAGCGCATCGGCACACAAGGCAACTTCTTTGCGCCCACGGTGCTGTCGCATGTGCCGCTGGACGCCGATGTGGTGGTCAATGAGCCCTTTGGCCCGATTGCCGCGATCCGCAGCTTCGAGAAGATCGAAGACGCCATCGCCGAAGCCAACCGCCTGCCCTTTGGCTTGGCAGGCTACGCCTTCACCAATTCCATGAAAACCCTGCACCAGCTCAGCCAACGCCTGGACGTGGGCATGCTGTGGGTCAACCAGCCCGCCGCGCCTTGGCCTGAGCTGCCGTTTGGCGGCGTGAAGGATTCAGGTTACGGCTCCGAAGGCGGCCCCGAGGCGCTGGAAGCCTACCTCAACACCAAGACGGTGTCGATCTTCAACGTCTGAAGGGCGTGGCCTTGATGCGCATCCTGCTCACGGGCTTTGAACCCTTTGGCGGGCAAAGCATCAACCCTTCTTGGGAAGTGGCCCGCACCCTGCAGGGTGCGGTGATCGCCGGGGCGCAGGTCACGGCGGTGCAGCTGCCTTGTGTGTTTGCGCAGGCGCTGCCTGCATTGCAGCTGGCCTTGGCGCAGCAGCGCCCCGACATCGTGCTGGCGCTGGGCCAGGCCGAGGGGCGCTGCGATTTCTCGGTCGAGCGCGTGGCCATCAATGTGCAGGACGCCCGCATCCCCGACAACGCGGGGGCGCAGCCGATCGATGTGCCGGTGATTGACGGTGGCCCTGTGGCCTATTTCAGCACCTTGCCCATCAAGTCGTTGGTGGCTGGGTTGAAGGCCGCTGGCTTTGCGGCCTCGGTGTCGCAAACGGCGGGCACCTTTGTCTGCAACCAAGTGTTTTATGCCCTGCAGCACACGCTGGCAGGGCGAGGGGTGCACAGCGGCTTCATGCACTTGCCACTGCTGCCCGAGCAAGCTGCGCAATGGCCCGGACCGACTTTGCCCAGTTGGCCGGTTTCTGTGCAGGTGGCGGGCGTGCAGCAGGCCTTGGCTTTGTTGGTGGCGCACCGTCAGCATGGGCTGAGCGACTTGGCCATCAGTGGCGGCTCGCTGAACTGAATCGCAACACGTTTGCCACGGCAAGGGCTTCAGGGGTGTTTGCTGTGAGCGCGCAGGCATCGCGCCAGATACCTTCAAACGGGTAAGCCGATACCGTGGTTTGGGCGTGCCAACGCACAGACTGGGGCCGTTCTTTTCCGGATGATGAAACTCTTGCGAAACAACAGGAGCACCCATGAACAAACAAACCATTTGCCGATGCGTGATCGCCAGTGTTCTCAGTGTCACTGCGGCAGCTTGGGCACAGACGTCGGTCGGCTTGGGCCGCGTGGACTACAAGGAAAACTGCGCCAGCTGCCACGGCGTCTCAGGCAAGGGTGATGGCCCGGTGCACTCGTTTTTGGTCAAGCCCCCTTCTGACCTGACTCGGGTTGCGCAGCGCCACGGCGGCAAGTTTCCGCAGGAGCTGATGTGGGAGGTGATCGACGGTCGTTGGTCGGGCGACGTCGGGCCTCACGGCTCGCGCGAGATGCCCGTGTGGGGCAACGAGTTCAAAGCCCGTGCCATGACCCAGCCCAGCGACTCGCCCCGCACCGCCGAGTGGTCGGCGCGCAACCGCATCGTCTCTTTGCTCATGTACCTGGAGACGATTCAACAGCCCTGAATGCCGAGGCCGTGAACCCCGGCTCCATGCGCTGGCGAGCGCGGGCAGCCACGCCCGTGTCGGCAAAAGCCCAGGCCAGCGACGCGCCCATGCCCTGCAAGGCGGTGCGCACAGCAGCTTGTTCCAGCGCGCAGCTGCGTTCGCGCCCCAGCATCTCCAGCGCCCAATCGGGCAGCATTTGAAACGCGGCCCGCACAATCAGGCTGACCAAGGGCCGGTCCAAGGGGGCGCACGGGTAGTTTTCGATCAGGGCAATCGTCTCTCGCGTGCGTTCGTCCATCCTCAGCTCGGACCGAAAGTCTTGCAGCTGCGTCAGAGCTTGGTGGCGCGTCAGGGGCAGGTCGTGCGCGCCCAAACGCTTGCCGATTTGCGCCATTTCGGCAAAGTACAGGTCTTGCCTGTCCGTGCGCAAAGGCTGCAGCGACAGGTCTTGGTAGGCCCGTAAAAAACTGGTCGTCTCGCCCAGGTGAACCCAGCGGATCAGTTCCGGGTCGTTGGCCACGTAGGGCGTGCCATCGGGCAGCGTGCCACGAATGTGTGCATGGATGCGGTTGACCCGCTCGATGGTCTGCAAAGCAGCCGCCGTGCCGCCATAGGTGGTGGTGGCCACAAACAAGGCGGTGCGCCCCAGCCGCGCCTGCAGCTGGGTGCGAAAGCTGGAGTGGTCCCACACGGCAGCCAATGCCCTGGGGTGCAAGGCCTGCAGCATCAGCGACGACAAGCCCCCGGTCATCATGGCCACAAAGTGGGCGTGTACCTGCCAGGCGGCCGAGTCGGGGCCGAACAGACCCGGGTCACCCGCAGGCTGCAAAAAGTCCTGCGCATCGCCCGTCGCCCCGGTCATGGTCCGCACACGCTGGCCCAGCTGGGTTTTCAGGCTGGCCGAGAGCTGCTCGGACAGTGGGCTCAGGACAGGGCAGTCCCAAGCGCTCAGGTTCGGCAAAAAACGGAATGGGCTGAACATGGTTTGGACAAATGCTGGACAAATTGCAGTTTGGGTCATTGCCCTGCTGGGTGCACGGGGCGGGGCAAAAGCCGTGAAATGCCTTGGGTTTTACGCCAATAACCCGGCATACTGTGGGCTTATTTGTGGGCCGAGGCGTTTGTCCCCCGCGCCATGACCGAACATGCACGACTAATTTGGAGACCCCTATGGCCTGGCTGGACTTTTTGAAAAATGGCAACGAACTGAGTGAACTGTTGATCGAGGGCAACAACCCTTACGGTGCGCAGTTGCTCAAGCAAGCCGATGTGGACCAGATGCGCGACCACATCCAGCCTGAAGAGCGGGTCTTGGCTTATGTGCTGGGTCGCGTGGTGCTGGCCGGTCGCGGTCTGTGGTTGTTGACCGATCAGAACCTGCTGATTTCAGAAAACGACAGCGGCACTTTGGTGCACCATTTCGCCTTGAAAGACATCACCCAAGCCGAGTGCGTCAAAGGCAAATACGGTTACACCCTGCGTGTGACGGCAGCGGGCCAGCAGCGCAGCGTGTACGGCGCATCGTTCCATTTGGCGGCGGTGTTTTACCGCGCCCTGGGCCAAAAAGCAGCCTGCAGCCCGGTCTACAAACCCACGGCACTGGATGCTGACGATGTTGCCGAGGTGGTTCACCACTTCTCGGACGCCGCGCTGCGCTTGCAACCCGTGGCCTTGGTGAACGCCGATGCCCGCGCCTTGATCGCCCAGCTGGCACAAGACGCCGCCAAGCAAGGCTGGCTGCAGCCCAGCGAAGTCCGCGCGGCCGAAGCCGTTCACTGACCCTCAAGTACGTTGTGCTTTGTGGGAGCTCGCTCCTGTGAGCGAAGGCTCTCAGGGCTTGCTGGCTTCGACCCGTTGGAGGTCAAAGCCCAGTTTGGCCAGTTTGCTCAGCAAAGCCTGGTAGGTCGCGGCAGGCATCTGCGGTGTGCGCGACAAAATCCACAAGTACTCACGCTTGGGCTCACTCACCACCACCCACTGGTAGTCCGGGTCCAGGTCGATGATCCAGTAATCCCCCCAGACCAGGGGGATGAACGACAGCCATTCAGGGGCAAAGCGCACTTTGAGCTGAGGTGAAGTTGCCCCGCCGATTTGCCGGGCCGCGCCCAAGGCCTCACTCCATTCACCCTTGTCGGTTTTGCAGCGGTTGAGCACCTGCACTTGGCCATTGGGTTGCAGCGTGTAGGTGGCCTGCGTGCTGCTGGCGCATTTTTTCTGGAACCAGTTGGGGTATTTGGCGATCTCGTGCCAAGTGCCCATGTAGCGCGGCACGTCGACCGATGGGACCGTTTGCAGCGGTGCCAGTTCGGCCTGCGCCGCCCCCGTGGCCGTCGCCCAAACCAACAGGCCAGAAGCCACACATTGTTTGGCGGTGTTCAGCAGGCGATGAGCCCGAATGGATGCAGTGGTCATGGTGTGTCGGTCTCACAAAAAAGAAAGGGGCAGTACCCATGTCAAGCATGACACAGGCACAGCCCCAGTCTGTCTGTTACACCACGATGGGGCTGAGCGCGCCGTCCATGCTCATGCAAATGCCGGTGATGTAGCTCGCTTTGGACGAGGCCAGAAACACCACGGCGTTGGCGATTTCCTCGGGTTCGGCCATGCGGCCCAGTGGAATTTTGGCCACGGCTTGTGCCATCGCTTCTTCAGTGTCGATGCCCTTCAGACGTGCATCGGCCGCCATGCCTTCTTGCAGGCGGTCCGTCAAAGTCAGTCCGGGGTTCACCGCATTCACGCGGATACCTTGAGGTCCGTAAGCGGCGGCCATGCCAGCGCTCACCAGCATCAAGGCCGCGTTGGCCGCGCCGCCGGGCAGGTGGATCGGGCTGGCCACTTTGCCGCCGTTGCCCACCACGTTCACCACCGTGCCTTGGCCACGCTGGGCCATGCGCTGGATGGTGGGCGTGAGCATGTGGATGGTGGTGAAGTATTTGGCTTGCATGGCATCGGCAAAAGCTTCGGGTGTCAGCTCGGGTGCGGGCGTGCGCTTGGCTGCCCCTGCCGAGTTGACCAAAACATCGACCGGACCGAATGCAGCTTCTGCCGAATTCAGCGCCGTCAGGGCGTCGCCTGCATCGCGCAAATTGGCTGACACGGTGTGGATGCGGTTGGCTGCAAAACGGGCCTGCAGTTTTTGCAGCGCATTGGTCAAATTGGCCGTGTCACGCGACACCAGCGTGACCTTGGCCCCTTCCTCCAAAAAAGCTTGGGCGCAGGCCAGGCCAATGCCTTTGCTGCCGCCGGTGATCAAAACATGCTTGTCGCTTAAGTGCAGGTCCATGGCGTTCTCTTCTGCTGAAATGATGAAATTGAAGCGCCTGATTTAACCACTCTTCACAAAAATTTTCCTCATGAATACCAAAACCTCTGCTTTGCGCTCGCGTTTGAACCAACCGGGCTTGGTGGTCGCCCCCGGTGTGTTCGACATGGTGTCTTTGCGACTGGCCGACAGCTTTGGTTTTGATGCGCTGTACATGACGGGCTACGGCACCGTGGCCTCCCATATGGGCTTGCCCGATGCGGGCTTGGCGACCTACAGCGACATGGTCGGCCGCGTGACAGCCATGGCGGGCATGGCCCGCACGCCCCTGATTGCCGATGCCGACACCGGCTACGGCGGCTTGCTCAACATGCGCCACACCATCCGGGGCTATGAAGCCGCAGGCGCTTGCGCCATCCAACTTGAAGACCAAGAGTTCCCCAAAAAATGCGGCCACACGCCGGGCCGCCGCGTCATCCCCATGGCCGACATGGTGCGCAAGATCCAGGTGGCCGTCGACTCACGCGAATCCAAAGACTTTTTGATCATCGCCCGCACCGACGCCCGCACCACGCTGGGCCTCGATGAAGCACTGCGCCGGGCCGAGGCCTATGCCAAAGCGGGGGCGGACATTTTGTTTGTCGAGTCGCCCGAGTCCGAAGAGGAGATGCGCCGCATCGGCCAAAGCTTTGACGTGCCGCTGGTGGCCAACATGGTCGAGAAAGGCCGCACACCGGTGCTGACGAAGCCCGAGCTGGAAGCGCTGGGTTACAAGATCGCCATCTTTCCAGTGACCGCCTTGCTGGCAGGTGTACAGGCCATGACACAGGTGTACCAACAGTTCAAGGACACCGGCTCGTCGGCCAAGGGCAACACGCCTTTGTACGACTTCGCCGACCTGACCCGCCTCATGGGTTTTGAAGACGTGTGGGCTTTTGAAAAGCGCTACGCCGAAACCGATTGATTCCCCCTGAAACCTCTAGGAGACAACGATGCAAAAGAAGATCACAACACCCCGACGCCAATGGCTCAAAGCCGTACTGAGCATGGGCCTGATGGCCGCTGCCTGTGGCGGTCTGGCCCTGAGCGCCAGCACAGCCGCCGCGCAAGCAGCCTACCCCGCCAAACCCATTCGCTTGGTGGTGCCCTTTGCGACCGGCGGCGTGACCGACACCAGCGGCCGCCTGATCGCTGAGCAGCTGTCCAAACGCTTGGGCCAGCAGGTCATCGTGGACAACAAACCCGGTGCCTCGGGCAACATCGGCACACAAATGGTGGCCTCGGCCGAGCCCGATGGTTACACCTTGCTCTTAGGCTTTGACGGCACGATGGTGATCAACCCCCATGTGTTTCCCAAAGTGGGTTTTGACACCGCCAAGGACTTCGCGCCCATCGGCAAGATCGGCGATGCGATTTTGATTTTGGTGTCACACCCCGGCGTGCCCGCCAAGACACTGCAGCAAGTGATCGCCTTGTCCAAAACACAGTCGGGTGGTTTGTCGTATGGCACTTCCGGCACGGGCGGCACGCCGCACATCGCGGGTGAATTGCTCAAGCAGCGCACGGGTTCCAACCTGACGCACATCCCCTACAAAGGCGGCGGTCAGGCCATGATCGATGTGATGGGCGGCTCCATCCCGCTGGTCTACACCGCCGTGGCCAGTGCCATTCAGCACGTCAAGTCGGGCAAGGTACACGCGGTGGCGGTGTCGAGCGCGCAGCGCGCACCGTCCATGCCCGATGTGCCCACCTTCATCGAATCGGGCGTGGCCGATTTCGACATCAACTCCTGGGTGGGCTTGCTGGCCCCAGCCAAAACGCCTCGGGCGATTGTGGACAAACTCAACACCGAGCTGAATGTGGTCTTGAACGACCCCGCTGTGCGCGAACGCCTGAACACCTTGGGGATCACGGCCAGCCCGGGGGGCCCTGAGAAGTTTGGTCGCGACATGGCGCGTGACCTGTCGCGTTACGCGGCGGTGGTCAAGTCGGCCAACATCAAGGCCGAGTGATTCAAGCCCGCAGCCCTTTGACCAGGGGCTGCGCCAGTCGTTCGCCTTCTTGCACCCAAAAGGCCGGGTCTGCGCTGCGGATGCGGGTGATGGCGTTGCCCATGTGCGTGGCGGCTGCTTGCCTGGCCGCAGCAGCATCACCGGCTTTGACGGCTTGCAAGATGGCCTGGTGCTCGGTTTGCACTTCGGCTGCAAAGTCCATGCGGCGGGCTTCATTGGCGCGGGTCACTTGTGTGGCCCCGTGCAAAAACTGACCCAGGTACTCCAGCGTCTGGATCAGGAAAGGGTTGCACGTGGCGTCGGCAATGGCCCGGTGAAACTTCACGTCTTCGGCCACACCGTCACCGCCCGACTGGACGGCAGCATCAAGGGCCTGGACGGCTTGCTCGATCTTGCGAATATCGCTTGCGTTGCGTCGTTCTGCCGCCAGTGCGGCCACTTCGGCTTCGAGTGCGCGGCGCACCTCGACCATCTGGATCACGGCCTCTTGCGAGGCGGCATGCCGTGCCTCGAAGTTGAGCGGGGCAAAGGGCAATTGCGGGTTCACAAACACCCCGCTGCCTTGGCGCGAGTCGACCAGACCCAAAGACTTGAGCCTGGAGACGGCTTCGCGCACCACGGTGCGGCTCACTTCGAACTGCTCGACCAGGCGCGCCTCCGTGGGCAGTTTGTCGCCGGGCAAGAGACGGCCTTGTTTGATCTCGTTGGCCAGTTGCTCGGCCACCTGGTCAGACAGGCGAGCGCCGCTGGACACGGGGGTGAAATGCTGGATCATGAAGTTGTCATACAAAAGACGGATCTTGAGCATAGCCTGAGATGGTTTTTCATGCTGTCAACCCGGTGCACGGTGACACGCTGAGTCAAAAATCCTTGCGGCGTTAAAATTACGGATAGGTAAATTAATTTATCTATAGTAAATTACTGACTGTCGCACCGAAAGGTGTTTTCTCATGGCCGGAGACCACGCATGGGTGCCTACATCAACCCGATCTATCCCTACAAGTCGCCTGCCGACTTGATGTCCACACCGCCGCAGCGCAGACCTCTGATCGTCATTGGCGCAGGGCCTGTGGGCCTAGCGGCTGCCATTGATGCCCGCTTGCAGGGTTTGGACGTGTTGGTGCTGGACGACGACAAGACCGTGTCGGTCGGATCGCGGGCGGTTTGTTATGCCAAGCGCTCTCTCGAAATTCTGGACCGTTTGGGAATCGCAGAACAAGCCTGTGACATGGGCGTGAGTTGGAACATTGGCCGCACCTTCTTAGAAGAAGACGAGGTCTACCAGTTCAACCTGGTGCCGGATGCGGGCCACAAACGCCCCGGCATGATCAACCTGCAGCAGTACCACGTCGAGGAAATGCTGATTGCCCGCGCGCTGGAACTGGGCGCCGACATCCGCTGGCAGCACAAAGTCACTGCCGTCACGCCGCATGACGCACACGCCACGCTGACGGTGGAAACGCCCGACGGCACGTTTGACATTGAGGCAGACTGGCTGGTGGTGGCCGATGGCGCACGCAGCCCGATCCGCCGCCATCTGGGGCTGGACATCGAAGGCCGCGTCTTCCAAGACCGCTTCTTGATCGCCGACGTGATCATGAAAGCCGACTACCCCGCAGAGCGCTGGTTCTGGTTTGATCCGCCGTTTCACCCCAACCAGAGCGTGTTGCTGCACAAGCAAAGCAACAACGTCTGGCGCATCGATTTTCAGCTGGGCTGGGATGCCGACCCCGAAGAAGAAAAGAAGCCCGAAAAAGTCATCCCGCGCCTGAAAGCCATGCTGGGCGATGAACGCCCGTTTGAGCTGGAGTGGGTCAGCATCTACACCTTCCAATGCCGCCGCATGACCGATTTCCGTCACGGTCACGTGCTGTTTGTGGGCGACGCGGCGCACCAGGTCTCTCCCTTTGGCGCACGCGGGGCCAACTCGGGTTTTCAGGATGCGGACGATTTGATGTGGAAACTGGGCTTGGTCATCCAAGGCCAAGCCAGCGACAAGTTGCTCGACACCTACGCGCACGACCGCCAGTTTGCGGCCGACGAGAACATCATGAACTCGACGCGTTCGACCGACTTCATCACGCCCAAGAGCCGCACCAGCAAGACCTTCCGCAACCAGGTGCTGGCGCTGGCCAAGCACCACCCCTTTGCGCGCAAGCTGGTCAACTCGGGCCGCCTGTCCATGCCGTCGTTCTTGACAGATTCGGTGCTCAACACGCCAGACGCCGACACATTTGCAGGCCAGATGGTGCCCGGCGCACCGATGGACGACGCACCTGTGCAAGTGAACGGCCAAGACGCCTGGCTGCTCGACCAGGTGGGCAAAGGCTTTCAGGCCATGCTGTTTGTAGACGCATCGCCCTCATCAGATGTCTTGGCAAAACTCGCGTCCTGTGTGAGCGTGCCCTTGCGCTCGAATGCCCAGCCTGTCCAAGTGACACCCCTCATCGTTTCATCCAGCCCCTTGGACATTCCCGGCGTGAAAGTGATCGTTGACACCCAAGGCCTGGTGGCCAAACGCTACGACGCCACACCCGGCACCACTTACCTGTTGCGCCCCGACCAGCATGTGGTCGCCCGCTGGCGTCAGCTGGACAGTGCCAAGCTGCAAGCCGCATGCGCCCGCGCCCTGGGCCACAACATGGGCGCCAACATTGGCCAAGCCTGAACCGCACAAGGACTGACATGCACACCGCCCTGAAAACAGACCCCAACTTCCATGAACCCGGTCGCCGGTTCTTTCGTGACTTCTCACCCGGTGACGAGTTCTATGAACACCTGATCGAGGCCCACAACGGCCTGAGCGATGAACAAAGCGAAGCGCTCAACGCCCGCCTGATCCTGCTGCTGGCCAACCACATTGGGGATTTGAAAGTGCTGCGCGAAGCGCTGCAGGCGGCACGGGAAAGCGCTTGACGGGCCAAGGCATGTGCCCTCCACCGGCCCTCTCACTCGAAACACGCGTGAAAGCATAAAACCCCCGATGTGTAAGACTTTATATACACATGCGGGTGTAAGTTTTTGTTGCGGTGGTTTAGTATGACGACTTGAGGTCAGGCGAACCGCCCATCCAGACGGCCCTGATCGTTCTCATCAGGAGACTGTCGTGAACATCACTATTTATCTGTTCCTTTTGTTTGGCGCTGTATTTGGTCTTTCAACGTTCTCTTACCGGCACATCTTCAGCGAGGGGCCACAAAAGATCGAGACGACCGAAGCTGGATCAACGCTGGGTAGTCGAGTGTTGTGGGCCCTGGTCTGCACTTTCTTGTGGCCCATCATGGTTCTCACCGGCCTCAACTCAGTCCGAATCATGGCCAAGCGAAAACGCCAAGCCATGGCTGCCAACCGCTGAAACACATGGCGTTCTGTCGGGTTTGTTGATCGGCATTCATCAGAAGTCTTCAGACAGCATTTCTGTCCATACAGGCTGCGAATGACGGCTCTTGGGAAGGCACATGTTGGACTGCGCATCGCCGACAAGCGCAGTTGACACGCAGCAGCCGCTCAAGAAACGCTTCACAGCTTTCTCAAGCGGCCACTTCAGTTTTGACCCAGTCAGGGACTGCAACGCTCGCCAAGTTTTTTCAAAATCATTCGATGGTGATTTTGCGTTCTTTGACCACACGACCCCACAGGTTGATTTGTTGTTCAATGAATGCACTGGCTTGTTCGGGGGAGCTTTTTTGCAGCTCGCCGCCCAGTTGTGCCACACGAGCTTTGACCTCAGGCGCATCTAAAGCCTGTTGAAACGCAGCGGCCAGTTTTTTCATCACAGGCTCTGGTGTGTTGGCCGGGGCAAATACCGCATTCCATTCGTAAATTTCTGTGCCTTTCAGGCCAGATTCACTCAGCGTGGGCACATCGGGCAAGATGGGTGAACGCTTGCCCGAAGTCACGGCCAAGGCTTTCAATTTGCCAGATTGAACGTGCTGCAAAGTGGAGGCCAGGTTGCCAAAGAAAAGTGGCACTTGTCCGCCGATCACGTCGTTGAGTGCGGGGCCACCGCCTTTGTAGGGGACATGAATCATGTCTACTTTGGCAGCGGATTCAAACAACGCGCCCGCCAAATGCTGTGCCGAGCCATTGCCCGACGATGCATAGGACACGGCATCCTTGGCTTTACGTGCAGCGGCCGTGAGTTCTGCCATGTTCTTCGCCGGGAAATTGGCGTTGACCAAGACCACATTCGGGAACAAGGCCACCACGCCTATGGGCTGAAAAGCCTTCAGGCTGTCATAAGGCAGCTTGGGATAGAGCGAAGGGTTGACGGAAAAGGATGAGGCATCCAGCATCAAGGTGTAGCCATCCGGGTTGGCTTTGGCAACAGCGGCGGCACCAATTTGCCCGCCTGCGCCTGGCCTGTTTTCGACCACGATCGTTTGGCCCAGTGCCTCACCCATTTTGGGTGCAATCAGTCTGGCCATCGCATCTGCGCCACCGCCTGGCGGGTAAGTCACGACCAGAGTGATCGGTTTGCTGGGGTAGGCCGTTTGTGCAAAACCAGATGTCACGGTCCCGCACAATGCAGAAGTGACAAGCGCCATCCAGCCAACGGATTTGAGTCGAGAAATACGATTCATGAAATATCTCCTGTGAGTTGTTATTGCACCTGTGCGGTGTACTTGAAAGAAAACGCGTCGCCGCGAGTGGTGCGAAGTTCGACGCAGCGACCCGCCATATCAAAAGCCTGACGCTCAACCAGAACGCAGGGGTGTGATGCAGCAAGTTTGAGACGCTTGGCTTGTCTGGCATTGAGTTGTGAAAAGCTCAGACTGTCTTGTGTTTTTTGAATCACAACCCCGCAGCGTTGCTGGTACATGGGGTACAGCAAGTCATCCCATGCATCGGTGTCGGAGTCGGCCAAAGCGCCAAAAAGTGGCAGTGGCAAAACGATGGTTTCGAGCAAGCAGGGTTCAGCTCCCAGGCTTCGAAGGCGTTCGATTTGAAGAACTTGGGCACCCTTGGCCATGCCCATTGCCTGAATTTCTTGAAGGCTGGCACTGCGCAATCGACTGCCCAAAATATGGGAGTGAGGGGTCATGCTGGCCGCATCGTCAGTGCCGCGAAATCTAAAGAATCGCATCATGGAGGCACCATCGACCCCCTTGGTCACAAATGTGCCCTTGCCATGTCGACGTTGCAACACGCCATCTTGAACCAGCAGTGACAGCGCTTGCCGGATGGTGCCCAGGGCCACACCATAGCTTTGCGCCAAAGCGGATTCGGCAGGGATGACCTCACCCGGAACCCATTCACCCTGCAGAATTCGATCTCGCAAAGCAGTGGCCAAATTGCCGTATCGACTTTGTCCGAGCAAATGGTTTTTTATGAGTGTTGTCATGAATTGATTCTAGACATCTAGAGGACTAGAATTTACACCATGGATTTAAGCATGTCAAAAAATTGGATCGATACCCATTTCCATGTCTTCAACGCAGGGCTTGCCGTTGAAGGTGCTCGATACGTGCCGCAATACAGCGCTCAGCTGACCGATTGGATGAAACAAGCCCAAAATGTGGGTGTGACACGCGGAGTTTGGGTTCAACCGAGCTTTTTAGGAACAGACAACAGTCTGATGACCGCTGCCCTGGGGTCTCACCCGGACACGTTGCGTGGCATCGCCGTGGTCAGCCCAGAGGCTTGCATCGAACATTTACAGACCCTGCACCAATCCGGGGTCCGCGGCATCCGTTTGAATTTGTCGGGCATGTCTCATGACATCCCAGAGTGGACGCGCTCTGACCACATCTGGGCAACCCTCCATCGATTGAATTGGCACCTCGAAGTCCATACAGATCAAGGCAAACTGCCACAGGTTCTCCATCAGATCCCTTCTGACGTGTCGCTGGTCGTGGACCATATGGCCAAGCCAGGGGAAGCCAGTGCCACTGACCCGACTTTGCTGGCACTGAAAAAGCGGGCCAGAGTTGCACCGGTCTACGTGAAGTTGAGTGGCGCTTATCGGTTGGGAGGCATTGACCCTCGACGTTTGGCTACTCTTTTGCTCAAAGAAATGGGTCCCAGCGCATTGCTGTGGGGAAGTGACTGGCCCTGCACCAACCATGAGCAATTTGCTGATTTTGAGAGACTCATCGCCCAAGCGCATGAATGGATCGATGCCCAAGCCTTGGAGCAGGTCATGGTTCTCAACCCAACGCAACTGTATGGCTTTGATGGTTTGATCTCGCAAAAGCTGCGGGATACAGGACGTTAGACATCCCCAGACCCGCCAAGCGCCTGCTTGCGACGAAACTGGATCACCTGCGATCCCTTGAACGCCGATCGGCAATGCTCTTGATACCCAGCCTTCTGAGCCACTCGAATGGATGCCGCGTTCTCTGGGTTGATGATGCATGCCGTCGTCTTGGCGCCAAACTTTTCATCCATCCATGCAAGTGCCGCGTTCACCGCCTCAGTGGCGATGCCGCGCCCATGTGTTTCGGTTGAGAACACCCAACCGCCCTCCGGCAGGCCATCCAGGGAAGGACTGATGTCTCTCGCCCAGTTCGCAAAGCCGACATCGCCGATGAGCTGAGCACTGTCCTTCCACTGCACGGCCCAGTAGCCAAAGCCAAGCAACGCCCAGTGCCCTCTGTAGCGAAGCAGCCGTGCCCAGCACTCCTCACGCGTCGAAGGATTCCCGCTGATGAATCGAGCGACTGCGGGCTCTCCCCACATGGCAACCAATGCAGGAAAGTCATCGAGACGATGAGCACGCAAGATCAGTCGCTCGGTTTCAATAAGGGGTGCGCCCATGCTCTTTGGTTTCAATGGCTACAGTTCAGGTGCTGAATCTAACACTGGCCTTGAGGTGCCGAGAGTAGCGCCTCACCCCTCACCCAAGCGGATGCCCCATGGCGTGCTGCCAGACCCGTGAGGCCGGTTCGATGACTTCGGGACCCTGAACAGCCTAACAGTTCACTTGGCCTTTGCCCCAGCATCTGACTTAAGCGCCTTCGCCAGCAGCGGTGCCAAGGCGACCACATTGCTCGGGTGCGCGATGCTGTCGGTGCTCCAGAACGCCCCCACACCGGCTTGGTGAATCAGCTCTAGCGCATCGCCTGCCAGCAGGGCGTGGGTGACCGCCACATCCACGCTGGCGGCACCTGCGGCCAGTGCCAGTGCGGCGGCGGTGGCAAGGGTGTGGCCGCTGCTGGCCACATCGTCCAGAATCACCACCGCCTTGCCAACCAGATCGCAGATGGGCAGTGCGATATCCACACTGCGGTCGCCATGACGCAGCTTGGTACACACCGCGTGTTGAAAGCCGTGCGCTGCAGCGGCTTGCGTGATCCATTGCGCGGATTCACGGTCTGGCCCCAGCAAAAAAGCCCCGGGGCGGTGCTGTGCAATCCAGTGGCCCAGCAAGGGCGCGGCGCTCAGCGCGATGGCCTGATGTGCGGGTACGGCTTGTGCCAAGCTGCTCACTCGGTGCAGGTGCGGGTCTACGGTGATGACCTCGTCGAAGAGCGTGGCCAACCATGCCCCCACGATGCGTTGGCTCACGGCCTGGCCGGGGGCGAAGGCTTTGTCTTGCCGCATGTAGGCCAAGTAGGGTGCGACCAGGCACAGGTGCACGGCACCCAGCTGGCGGGCGGTGGGTGCGATCAGCAGCAGCTCGGTCAATTTCTCATTCGGCTGGTGCAGGCTGCGCAGCAGCACCACACGCGGGGGCAAGTGCGACGGCAGTGTCAGCTGCATTTCGCCGTCGGGAAAGCAGTGACGCTCCACCCGGTGCGGCAAGAGGCCAGAGGCTTCGGCCAGGCGCAAGGCGGCAGGGGTTTCGTCTTCAAAGTAGAGCAATGCGCCGTGTTCAGACATCCACACACCTGCTTTAGAACTCGACAAACACATGGGGCACTTCATGGGCCTGACCGAGGGTGTAGCCGCTGGCTTTGCCGCACAGCTGCGCGGCAAATTCCAGATCACTCGGGTAGGCCGCGTGCACGCGGTACAGCGGCTCGCCTTGCTGGATGCTGTCACCCAGTTTGCGCAGCAGATCCACGCCGGCGCTTTGCACTTTAGGGGCACCGGCCATGCGGGCGATGCGGGCGATCTGCAGGTTATCGATGCCGGTCACCACACCGTCACGGGGGGCGAACACCTCGAGCGTGAGCGCTCCCAAGGGCGGATGGTTGTGGTCAAAAGGGTGCGCGCCTTGTGCGGCGATGATGGCTTGCATGCGGCTCAGCGCCCTGCCAGAGTCGAGGATGTCGCGCGCGATGGCAAAACCGTCGCCGCCGCGCACATCGGGGTCGGCTTCGATCAGTCGGCCCGCCAAGCGCAGCGATTTTTGGCGCAAGTCATTGGGCGCACGAGGGTCGTTTTCCAGCACACGCATCACGTCACGAGCTTCGAGCATCGGGCCCACGCCTTGGCCGATGGGCTGGCGTCCATCGGTGATGACGACCTCCAGCGACAAGTGCATGCGCGTGGCCACGTATTCAAACAACCGGCGCAGGCGCTGCGCCTCGGGCATGGAGCGCACCTTGGCCGTGGGGCCAATCGGGATGTCGAGCACCAGGTGGGTGGAGCCCGCTGCGATTTTTTTGGACAAGATGGAGGCCACCATCTGCGCGGGCGAATCCAGCGACAGAGGCCGCTCGACCGCGATCAGCACGTCGTCGGCCGGTGACAAATCGGCCGTGCTGCCCCAAGCCAGACAACCTCGGTGCGTGCGCACGATCTCGGAGAGTTTTTCAAAGGGCAACTCCACATTGGCCAACACTTCCATGGTGTCGGCCGTGCCTGCAGGTGAGGTGATGGCGCGCGATGAAGTCTTGGGGCACAGGATGCCGTAGGCCGCCAGAATGGGCATGACCAGCATCGAGGTGCGGTTGCCGGGGATGCCGCCGATGCAGTGCTTGTCGACCACCAGCGGCTCACGCCAATCCAGGCGGCGTCCAGCAGGGGGTCTCCTCGTTTTCAGTGCAATAAGTGACGGTACGAAAAGCTAGCACTGGCGCGGAGGTGGTGTTGGTAGATCGTTGATTTCATTGACTTTCCTGTTCACTTTCAAATCTGCGATTCGTGGCGTCAAACCGTGGTCGGTTTCATCCATTGGTGCCAGTTATCGATGCATTTGGCCGCGAAGGCAGGATTTGGTCAGCATAGCGGTCAACCGGGAAGCGAAACACACCCCGCAAGTTGATGCTCTCCAGCCTGGTGGGCGCAATCTTCCCGATCAGTTCCGGTGGACTACGAAAAATGCTAGGATTCAAAACTTCAGCTCAAGTGTTTGGAGAAGCGTTGCACTAACCGGTTGAGCCTATCTTGTTTATTTGTCGGATGAGTTATCGTCAGCCTACTCAAGTCCAGCATCAGAATTTGTTTGAAACATAACAAAAAATCTGGATCACTTAGCGGCAAAATAAATTAAAAAAAACAGGCTGAATAAAAATCGCAGGAGACAAAATGTCAGATAACGACGTCCATTCCATTCAAAAGAGACAACTGGGTTTTGCGGCGTATATTCCAGATCGCCACACATTCAGCAACAGCATTACAGCTTACTTGTTTTGTATCACGGGCCCTCTAGCCATTCTTATAGCGTCTGGGCAAGCCGGCGGCCTAACAGAAAGCGACCTGTCGTCATGGATCTTCGGTGGTTACGGGACGGCGGGTCTCATTACGTTGTGGATTTGCTGGCGTTTTCGCCAACCTTTAGTCATTGCTTGGACGATCCCCGGTGCTTTATTGATACCTGCTGCCTTAGATCATCTAACCTTCGCACAAGTCATAGGTGCCTACTGGGTTACGGGTATTGTCATTGCAATACTTGGTTGGAGCGGGTTGATAGGCAAAGTCATGCGATCAATACCTATGCCTATTGTGATGGGTATGGTAGCTGGCGTCTTTTTACCCTTGGGCATTCGGGTTGTAACTTCATTTACTGATAGCGTCGTTCTGGCAAGCGCCACACTTTTTGTTTTTCTTCTTTTTACAATAGTCCGCTCATTAGGCAAATATATTCCGCCCATTTTGGCCGCCATCATCGCGGGTGGAGTAACCGCCTGGTTCATTGGCGCCATGACTCCCATTCCTGAAACGACGCAGATCTTCGCTCGCCCTACCTTTTACGTTCCTGAATTTTCCATTCAGGCTGTGATCGAACTTGTTATTCCCTTAATGGTGACGGTCTTAGGAATACAGAATGCTCAGGGTATCGCCATTCTAAAAAATGCAGATTTCGATGCACCTGTAAAAGCTATTACGACGACAACGGGCTGGGGCTCGATTTTGCTAGCGCTTACGGGCTCTGTACCCGCTTGTCTCACTGGGCCAGTAAACGGCATTATCGTTTCCAGTGGTGATCATTCAAAACACTGGATCGGCGCCATGATCGTAGGTTTTCTAATGATAGGGTTTGCGCTGCTGGCTCCTTTTGCCACCGCCGTTGCGTTAGCGCTACCGTTATCGTTAATTGGTCTAATCGGTGGCCTGGCGATGATGCGCGTGCTGCAAACCATATTTCAAGCAGCCTTTAAGGGGGAATGCCCATTGGGTGCGCTAGTCGCCTTTGTGGTGTCGGTTGCAGGCATTCCTATTTTCAATATTGGTGCACCATTCTGGGGGTTGGTTTTCGCATTTATCACCTCATGGTTGCTTGAAAGGGACAGCCTAAGGCGTCTTATGGATCAAAATAGTAATTAATAGATGCAGCACTTATTGATTCGGCCCTCAAATAGATTCATGCAGCATACTTGACATGGGGGTCTTGGAAATAGGCTTTTACGCGCTGCGGTTCGGCTACAACGATGCGCATGTGATCCTCGACGGCGGCGCGTAGTTTTGGCTTGGTACGTATGGGCACCTTGCGACCGATGACGTGCTTCAGATCGGCGTTCAATCGTTCCTCGGGGTTCAGTTCCGGGCTGTAGCTGGGCAAATAAAACACCTCAATCTTGTCGCTGCGCTCAGCCAGCCAGGCCTTCACGGGTTTGCTGTGATGCACGCGCAGGTTGTCCAGAATCAGGAATACTTTCTTGCCCGCATCCTTAATAAGCGCCTCTAAAAACTCGATCAGCTTGTCCGAATTGAACGCCTCATCAATGATCATCCAGCGCGCCTTGCCCTGGTTGGTGACGCTGGCAATCATGGAGAGCTTGTGCCGGGTGCCGCCAATGGCCATTGTCACCGGCGTCTTGCCTCGGGGCGCGTAACTTCTGCCGCGCACGTCGGTGTTTACCAGTGCGGTTTCGTCGCCCCAATGAATCTCGCCGCCCTGGGCCTTGGCGCGCTCGGCGATGGCCGGATAGGTCTCGTCAAGCCAAGTCTTTACCGCCGCCGGTGATTGCTCATAGGCGCGCTTAATCGGCTTTTGCGGCGTGAAGCCCCAGCGGGCTAGGTACTTGCCCACCGAGCGCACATGCAACGTGATGCCGCACTCGCGCTCGATCAGCTGCATCACCGCCGAGCGGCTCCACAGCGCAAAATCCATCTTCAGCTGTTCGGGGCGTTGGTCACAGATGATCCGACGGATGGCCTGTGCCTGCTGGTCTGTCAGAGCACGATTCTCGCCGCTGCGTCGCCCGCGTGTGCGCGGCGCCAGCGCGGCAAGACCTCCGGCCTCATAGCGCGAAATCACTCGACCCACCGCCGTGTGGCTCAAGCCAACGTCAGCGGCGATCTGCGCCTTGGTTCGTCCACGCTTGTAAGCACGAATCACCTGCCGACGCCTCTCATGTTGCTCGGCAGAACTTAGTTTTCTCGCATCGTCTTTATCCATGCGCAATGATCGCATGAAACAGGCGAGAAATCAACCTATTTGTGGGCCGTATCTATAGTCCTATTTTTGAACACACTGTCAATGAAGCTATTTTAATGACACAGATCGGGGTCAAGCGACACGCCCTTCTTCTGGTTGGCAATAGGGCTGTAAGTGCCGCTTACGTACGAAATTTCGATATGAGCATGGTGCAAAGTTCTAAAAGCGGTAAAAAGAGGCTTTGTGCCTACACCAGTCGTACGCCTTGAAAGTCTCGGTAGTTCCAGGAATATATGTCAGCGTGTGGTCTCCACTGTACGCGATCCATGATTCACAGGGCTCTCAGATCGCAGCGCTGTGCCTAAATCATGTTGATGTAGCTTCCATGGCAACAGCGCCTCCACATCTTCTACTGTTTTGGCCTGCTGGCAGGCGCGCCAGTTTGCCGATCTGCTTCTTTGGAGCATCCACGGCGAAGTTATAGTTATTCCAAGTGGTCTAGATTGCTCCACTGTCGGCCTATCGCTTCGGCGGCGAGCGCCCGGTAATTTTGGATAAGTCCCTAAAGCTTGAGTGGTTGGCAGTGTGCGTCGATGTTCACGCTGAAGATGCATGTCTGCACCTCGGTCGGCTGCTGCTGATAGACCCACAGTGGGTTCCGTAGTGATGCACAAAGCTCAGCCAATGGGGATCAGATGCTTAAAGAGCAATATGCTCATCGGCTATCTTAGCGAATATTTTTTTGTGCAACGGCTATTGCCGTCTAGCTGGTATGTGGGATTTCAATATCCCGTTCCATCGTCAATCGAAAAATGATCTAGTTATCGACGCAAGGCGAAGCGAAAAGCGGCAGCGCTTCACTTTAAACCGTGCCACGGCGTCTGCCGCAAGATGCGTGGTGCACAGTTCTTCGACTACCCGCTGGGGGATGTACGTTTAACCGAAACCTCATTTAGGTAAATTTTGACGCTAGGTGCAATCGCATCCGTATGGGGTCATCGCCTCAACGTTTCGATCTTGTCAGCAACCGCCGCCAATAGCGCGGTCTTTGTTGTTGTTTGAATCTGCTCCACCAGCGCAGCAAGCCATAAGAAAGATAAACTTTCTCTTGCCCCAACGGCATGTCTGGCCTGACAACCATCCAGGAGGATTTCGAATAGGCAAGCTGTTGATCTGGGTAAACACTGCGGTGGCCGATGATTAAGTACGCGGCAATGCCTGCCCCTGCTACGTAGACCATACCCAGGGTACCGCCAAATAATTCAGCCCCCATCAGTATGGCCGCAATGGGGGTGTTCGAGGCCGACGCCACCACCGCCACCAAACCCACCGCCGCACCTAGCGAAGGGCTAAGCCCCAGCATGGGCGCAAAGGCATTGCCGGCAATCGCGCCAATCACAAACTGCGGGGTGGCAATGCCGCCATAAAAGCCGGACCCCAGGGTAATTGCCACCAAAATCGTCTTCCATAAAAACCCAAAATACGGCATGGCCTCGCCATCCAGGGCCTGCCCTATCAAAGGCAGGCTCAAGCCCAGGTAATCGGTGGGAATGACGATAATCAAGGCGGAAAGCAACAGGCCGCCTATCAACGGCAGTAAGGGCGGCCATAGATTGAACCGGCCTTTAAGCTGTGCAAAAATATTGCGCACCAAGGTAATCATATCGACAAACACCCAGGCAACAGCACCGCAAATAACGCCGATAAGCACAGTTTTAAGAAACAGAATTTCTGAAAATTCGGGTAGCGCAAGCAAGCTATAAAACGTATGGTAATCCCCCCATAGAACCGCAGTGAGCTGAAGTAGAATTTCCACTACAAGGAAATTCGACACCATGAAGCAATCCCGATTCACCGATAGCCAGATTATGGCGATCCTAAAACAAGCGGAAGCCGGTACGCCAGTTCCGGAACTGTGTCGCGAGCACGGCATGAGCAGCGCCTCGTTCTACAAGTGGCGCGCCAAATACGGTGGCATGGATGCCTCCATGATGACCCGGATGAAGGAGCTCGAGGACGAGAACCGACGGCTCAAAAAGATGTACGCCGAAGAACGTCTAAAGGCGGAAATTGTGCAGGAGGCGCTCCGAAAAAAGTGGTAGCGCCATCTCGACGCAAAGAGATGGCGCGCGGCGCTGTTGAGCAGTTTAAGGTCAGCATCCGCTTGGCCTGTGAAGCGTTCGGCATCAGCCAAAGCGGCTACCACTATCAGGCGAAACACGCCGAAGAAAATGACGTGATCGCTGACTGGCTGATTCGCTTGACCACCGCTCAACGCAACTGGGGTTTCGGCTTATGTTTCTTGTACTTACGCAACATCAAAGGCTTCAAGTGGAACCACAAAAAAGTGTACCGGATCTATCGTGAACTGGAACTGAATCTGCGCATCAAACCGCGCAAGCGCTTGGTGCGCGAGCGGCCCGATCCGCTGGGCACCGCTACCGATATCAATCAAATCTGGTCCATGGACTTTATGCATGATCAACTTGCGGACGGTCGCAGTATCCGGCTCTTTAACGTGGTCGATGACTTTAACCGCGAAGGCTTAGGCATTGAGGTGGACTTCTCCTTGCCGGCAGAACGCGTGACGCGAGCCCTGGACCAGATCATCGAATGGCGCGGCAAGCCGGCATGCCTGCGGTGCGACAATGGCCCCGAATACATCGGCAAAACGATGCTGGAATGGGCCGTCAAGCGGCGCATCACCATCATCCATACTCAGCCCGGAAATCCACAGCAAAACGCGTACGTCGAGCGTTATAACCGAACCGTGCGTTATGATTGGCTCGCCCAAAATCTGTTTGGCAGCCTGGAGGAAGTTCAGCACGGCGCCACCGCCTGGCTCTGGACTTACAACAACGAAAGGCCCAACATGGCCTTGGGCGGCATCACCCCAAGACAGAAACTAGCCCGTAAATATCCAACCGATTCTACTGCCGCTTACTGCTGAAAATGGGGGGACTACCGGTCAGCGGCTCGACCACCGATTGGGTGGTCATGGCGTGATACAGCTCGTCGCCCAGGGTTTCGATCAGTTTGGCGTCCATAAATGGGTAAGTCCTGCGGGTTTTGAATAAAATGGGATGTGGTGGCGGGTGGCGCTCAGGCCAGGCAGGTGTCGTTGGCCTCAGCCAGAAAATTTTCGACCAGCCGGGCAAAGCGCGCAGCGTGTTCGATCTGCGTCCAGTGACCGCATTGGCCGAATACATGCAACTGGGAGCGCTCAATCCATTGCGACAGCGTGAGCGAGTTCGACAGCGGAATGACCGCGTCTTCACGGCCGTGCACGATCAGCGTGTGATGCGGCAAAGCGCGAATGTCTTGTTCCTCGCTGGCCATGGCGTCCACCCAGCGCTGGCGTGGCGCCGGAAACATGGCCGCGAAGGACTCCTGAAAGCCGCTCTGAATGCTGGCCTTGTAACGCAGTTGCGCCAACTCATCCGTGACCAAAGAGCGGTCAAAGGCGAAGATGTCCAGCAGTTTGCGCATATTCTCCAGCGACGGGGTGTAGCCCCAGACAGCGTCCAGCCCGGGCGTGATGACAAAGGGCACGCCGACGCTGCCCATCAGCACCAGTCGACGTACCCGCTTGGGGTGGGCAATTGCTAGCGCCAGCGCCAGCGCACCGCCAAACGAGTTGCCAACCAGATCGGTCTGCTCAATGCCCAGCGTGTCGAGCAGGTCAATCGCCTGTTGCACCCAGACCTCCATGCGGTACTCCCCGCCCTTTGGAGGATTGGCGGGGTCGGCCGGGCGCTCGGTGTAACCGAAGCCCAACAAGTCAGGCGCCACCACACGGCGCGTGTGGGCCAGCACCGGCAACAGCAGACGCCAGTTGGCCCAGGCGCTCACGCCCGGGCCGGAGCCGTGCAGCAGCAGCACCGGACGTTGGTGTGGAAAGAACCGGTGCGGATGCGCTGGCCGATTTCGGGGTTGGTGCTGTTAGACATGACAGGACTCAAAGTTTGATGCAGACGTTGCGCAGCTCGGTGTAGAACTCCAGCGAGTGCACGCCGCCTTCACGCCCGATGCCAGAGCCCTTGGCACCACCAAAAGCGGTGCGCAGATCACGCAGGAACCAGCTGTTGATCCAGCAGATGCCGACCTCGACCTGCTTGGCCACGCGGTGGGCGCAACCCAGGTTCTCGGTCCAGACCGTGGTGGCCAGGCCGTAATCGGTGGCGTTGGCCAGCGCAATCACCTCCTCTTCGGTGTCGAACGGGGCAATATGGCAACAGGGGCCAAACACCTCTTCACGCACCACGCTGGCAGTCTCGGGCAGACCGGTCCAGATGGTGGGCTGTACCCAGTGGCCATGGCCCAGTTCGCCGGGCATGGCGGGCACGCCACCGCCGGCGACCACCGTGGCGCCTTCCGCGCGGGCTTTGTCAAAGTAGGACAGGACTTTTTGTTTGTGCTCGGCTGAAATCAGCGGACCCAGGTTGACCCCGGCCTCGTTGGACGGGCCAATCTTGAGGCCCTCAGCCTTGGCCTTGAGCGCGGCGACGAACTTGTCAAAAATCGGCCGCTGCACATACACCCGCTCGGTGCCCAGGCAGACCTGACCGCAGTTCTCGAAAGCACTGCGCGTGATGCCGGCCACGGCCTTGTCAAAATCGCAGTCAGCAAACACGATGCCGGCGTTCTTGCCGCCCAGCTCAAACGACACCGGGCGCACGCCTTTGGCGGCAGCGGCCATGATGGCCTCGCCGGTGCGGGTTTCGCCGGTGAAGGTAATGCCGTTGACGCCCGGGTGCTGGGTCAAGAATTCGCCGGCCGAGTTCGGACCGAAGCCGTGCACCACGTTGTACACGCCAGGCGGAATGCCGACCTTGCTCATGACTTCACCGAGCAGGGTGGCGGTGGCCGGGGTTTCTTCCGATGGCTTGACGACGACGGTGTTGCCGCAGGCCAACGCTGGGCCGACCTTCCAGGTCATCAGCAGCAGCGGCAGGTTCCACGGGCAGACCACGCCGATCACTCCCAGCGGGGAGCGGATGGCGTAATTGAGTGCCTGGCCGCCGTCGGGGGTGGCCATCTCGAAAGTTTCGGTCGGCACGTTCTTGATGATGTCGGCGAACACCTTGAAATTGGCCGCGCCGCGCGGGATGTCAATATGTGAGGCCAGGCTGCGCGGTTTACCGGTGTCCGCAATCTCGGCTTCCAGAAATTCGTCAGAGCGGCGGATGATCTCATCGGCCAGCGCATGCAACAACTCGACCCGCTTGACTACACTCATGCGGCCCCACTCACCTGTGAGCGCGGCGCGCGCGGCGCGCACGGCGGCATCGACTTCGGGCGCGCCAGCTTCGTGCACCAGGCCGATGACGTGGTTGTCCACCGGGGCGCGGTTCTCAAAAGTTTTGTCCGTGGCGACGAATTCGCCGTTGATGTAGTTTAGAAAGTGTTTCATATTTTGGTTTTCAGTCTGAGATCAGACAAGTCCCATTGCCTTCAAGCCTGCGTTTGCAATAGCCTCGTCCTGCTCCTCAGTGGCGCCGGATACGCCGATGCCACCGATGCACTGACCAACTTCCATAACCGGCAGCCCGCCGCCAAAGGCAACAAAGCGGGGCCTGCGCACAATGCCGTCACGTACCGCGACGGAGTGCTGCTGTAGTGCTGCGGACCACTGGCTCGTTGCCAAGCCAAAGCTGGCCGCGGTGTAAGCCTTGTCAATGGCGATGTCCACGGAATGCAGCGGCGCACCCGGCATGCGTAAGAAAGCCGCCAACACGCCGCCAGCATCGACCACGGCAACATTGACGCGCAAGCCCAAGACCCCAGCGGCCTTGACCGCTGCGCCGACGCAGGCGTGTGCTGCCGCCCAGTCGATCATGGGCTGCGCAACACTCAATGGAGTTCGTTCTATGGTCATCTTTCCGCGATCAGGTGTAGACCTCGGTGAAAGACGCAGAAAGCACCCCGGTATGGTAGAAAATCGCGCGCCCCGCCTGATCTTCGGTCCAAGTTGTCACCGGTCGATCACGTTGGGCTTGGTATCCCAGACCAGCAAACGTCTCGTTGCGATTGCCACTAGGGTCAAAGAAGTAGATCGTTTCTCCACGCGTGATGCCGTGACGCGTAGGTGCCACGTCAATGCGGACCCTGTTCTTTGCCATCACATCACCAGCCTTGAGCACGTCGTGCCAGGAGTCGAGGAAGTACGAAATGTGATGTATGCCAGGTGTTGGGCCACCGACAAAGGCGATATCGTGCGGCTTGCTGGAACACGACAGGAACGAAGCCAACTGGAACGCCCCGTCTGGGCCCACGGTCAGTTGCTCGGTTTGGAAAAAGTCCAGCACGTCGATAAAAAACCGGGTGTTCTCGGCTACCTTGTTGACGCCCTTGCCCGGATCGAACTCACACATCAGAAGGCAGTGGTCAAGCCAATGGGCGCCGGCGCCGCGGATGTCGTCCGGCCAGGGGTCAGGGTTGGTGGAGCCGACGTCGGTGCCAACACACTCCTTATGTGCAAACAAGCGCATCTCGTGGCCGCTGGGCAAATTGAACTGCAGCATTCGTCCGGTGGAGGGCAGCGTGCCCTCGGGCAGCATCGTGGCCTTGCCGCCCGAGGCTTCGATGCGCTGCTGCAGCGCATCGAGGTCGGCGTCTTTCTCGACCTTGTAGGCCACGTGGTTCATGCCCGCCTGGTCCGAAGGCGTGAGGATTAGTGAGTACTTGTCCCATTCATCCCAGCACTTCAGGTAGACGTTACCGGCCTTGTCCTGCATCGTCGTCTTCAGGCCCAGCACGTTCTCGTAGTGCTTGACCGCCGCCGCCATGTCCATCACTCTCAGGTTGGTATGGCCAATTCGCATTACACCCATAATAGTTCTCCTTTTACTTGGTTAAAACATGGTTCGCCTGTGCAGCGAATCCTTTGGAAATAGGCTTCGCCAGCCTGCCAGCCACTTCGAGCCGCACCGCAACGGTGGGCGCCACCCGGCAGGCCAAGGTGTATCCCAGAGCTTCCTCCTCAGCCGTCACGTGCGCGCGACTGATCGGCCCCAGCACCCGCACCCGCCCTTCGGCGATGCGAACCTTGCAGACCCCGCAGCCGCCGTTGACGCAACCCACCGGAATGCCTTTGCGCCCTAGGCGCAACATGCCTTGCAACAAGCTCTCGTTGGTGGCACATGGGTAGGACTCACCCGTCTGCATGACATGGACGTTCACCTTCGTGTTAGTTTCGAATAACATCGTTTCAGCACCTTCACACGCGCTTGAAAAGTGGGCTGCGCGGTTGGTATAAGGCTCTGGCCCAAAAGCTGAGCTCATTCATAGTCGTATAGAATTTCCTGATCAATCAGAGCAAAGAGCGTATCGCCTTCAACCTTGCTGTCGTAGCGTTTCAACGGCTTTTGAGCCAACCCCATTGGATTACCTGTTTCCAAATCCCATTGCCACAAATGTTTGTGGCATGTTAGCGTCCGGCCATCACAAATCCCTTCACACAGCGGCTCTTCCAAATGAGGGCACATTGGCGGGATCACAACCGGCTGGTTTTCTCCGCGCACTACCGCGACCAGAACTCCTTGCACATCGAACTCCGCAATCTGATCCTTCTCCAGGTCATTCAGCGAACAAACTTTTTTCCAGGGCATTACCTATTTCCTTTCAACCAAAATCATCGGAACGAATTGCCAGTGGGTTCAACTTGCCGTGCACGATCAGCGTTTTTACCGTGGCTTGTACCATCGGCTTCGGGCCGGAGACAAAAGCGATACCGCTTAACGAGCCGTCGCTTGCCAGCTCGCGGACAGCGTCATGCGCATAGCCGGCCACGACCCTGCCAAAGTCCCTGACTTGCTTCTGCAGATTATTGACGTCGCCGTCGCGCGGTTCGGACAACGCGATGACCACGTCGAGGCGACCATCTGAACGTTTCGCAAGATCGATCACCTCATTCAGCAAGACGGTGTCTTCGCCCGTCCGCACTCCATAAACCAGCCGCGCCGAACCCGGCGCTCTGCGGTGCACCCAGTCGAAGAGTATGGGAAGCATGGGTGCAATTCCGGTGCTTCCGGCCACGCATGTGATCTCGCCGTGCGCCGATTCGTCGTACAGGCATGCCGAGCCAAGGGGGCCGAATACTTGCAGCGGCATGCCGCTCGAATCCGCCGAACGCAATAGGGCATCAAACTCGCCTCCTTGTCGAGGCTTTACGAGCAAGCGGACGCGGTCTACCGGAAAACGCTCGACGTTTGAAATCGATAGCGCGCGCGGGCCGCTCAAGCCGTCAAACCAGACCAGAATGAACTGGCCAGGAATGAAGGTGAAAGCACAATCGAGTTGCAGCTGCAGTTCCGTGACGCCAGGAGCAAGAGCAACTGTTTTCACCAAGCGCCCGACGTGATAGTCGGGAACAGGCAAGAGGGAGCGGATGCATGCCGCGCCTTCGCTTGCGCGCAATCGGACCGGACTCGTTACCGCGGACTGGCACGACAGCACCCGGCCGGCTTGGCGCATCCTTGCTGAAAGGCCGGGCGCGTCTGGCCAGCGATTCTCCAACGCGCCTTCCATCACCTGCGCCACGCAGGTTCCGCAGGTTCCGCTCGCGCACGAATACGCCAATGGAACTCCGGCACGCAAGGCCTCGTGGAGAATCAGGTCACCTGCCGCAACATCCACCTTATATGAGTTATGCTCCGTTTCGATCGTGACCGGGACCGTGGCGCGAGCACGATCGGGGCGGCAGTTCGGCAGTGCAATCTCCTTTTTCATATGCGCTCCATCTCCATGGCTCGTGCAGCAATCGGTTTTTGCCGCGTACGATACCCGGCAAAAACCGACCAGATGAAGGCTGCAAGGCATACGGCTACCGCGGCCCAGTAGGTCGACCTTATACCGGCAAATCCCGCGCTCCATGCGATTATCGGCGGCAAGGCAAGCAGTACCCTTTCGAACATGGATATCGGGCGCCCCAGCCATCCCAGCAAACTTACCGTCAACAGGAAAATGCTTACCGACGTAACTATTACCGCTTCCAGAACGGCTCCCAGCGATGCGTCATGCAACAGGAGAGCCGGATAGGAAAAGAGGAAGAAAGGCAACAGCATTGACCCTGCTCCAGCCTTCATGGCCTCCAGACCCGCGCGCATATAATTCGCTCCCGCGATCCGCGCCGTAAGCATCAGCGTTGGCGCGACCGGCGGCGTGAAGTTGGAAAGAATGGTCATGTACATGATCAGGAAATGCGCCATCAATGGCTCAGCCCCGAGGCTGATCAACACCGGAGCCAAGGTGACGGCCAGTACCGTATACACCGCAACGCCCGGCATGCCCATACCCATCACATACGCGGCCACCAGCACCAGGAGGAAATTCGCCAGCACGCTGGCGCCGCCGATCTGGCTAACAATAAAGCCGACGATCATCCCGAGCTGTGTAATGTCCAGCGAGGCCATCACGACATCGAGCACACCGGAAGCCATTCCAAGCGCCGCTCCATTGATGGCTGCCTCTAATACGGCATGCAGCCAAACCTTCGGATCGCGCTCGAGGCGGAATATGAGCGCCAGCACCGCGATGGCGACGATAGACCAGAACACCGCCAGCTGGACCGACATGCCAGCGATGATGAGGGCGACGATCACCGCGATCGGAAAAAGAAAACTGATGCTAACCTTGATCCATCCATGCGCCGGGCCGGCATGGGCTTCTACTTGAATTTGCCCTTGTCCGCCATTCCTGCGATAAATCAAGACTACGAAAAGCAGCAGCCCCATATAAAAAAGCGCCGCAGGAATAATGGCTGCCAGAACAACCCTGGCGTAGGGCACGCCGATGAAATCGGCCATCAGGAACGCCACCATTCCCAGGATCGGCGGCGTGATCTGCCCGCCGGTAGACGCTATCGCCTCGATTGCGGCGGCCTGCTCGGACGTATACCCATCGCGTTTCATCAGCGGGATCGCAATCGGCCCCGTAATGCCGACATTGGCCGCGCCAACACCAGTAAAGCTAGCCACCAGGCCGCTAGATACCACCGTAAGCGCTCCGGTCCCGCCGCCAATACGGCGTGCCAAATTGCCTGCGACCCGCCAGATGAATGCACCGGCGCCGGACGCCTGTAGGAAGGTTCCGAAGACTAATAGCAAGAAAATGATTGTGACGCTTAACTCAACGACGTCCCCCAACGCGCCTACCGTCAGCTTTGAAGTCACCCTCAGCAAGTCTAACGCAGGCGCGGTCAAAGGCGCAGGCAAATAGCTTCCCAGATAGGCATAGACGAAAAAAACAATGCCGATGACCGCAAAAGGAACGCCGAAGTAAAGCCCGGTCAGAAAAAACATCCAGAATACGAGAACCGCTCCGGCCAGCATGTCGGGAGGAGAGGCGAAGCCATATCGGGTCAATACGCCGATCTGATCGGACAGAAAGTAAGCGGATGCCGCGAGCACGGACACCCATGCAAAGGCCGCGACAATCTTCATGGACCGGCCTGAATGCCGGCGCAGCAGGTCAAGCGTCAGCACGCCGATGCCCATGGAGATGTGAATAACTTTCGAGCCCATCGGCCCGAAAGTCATGAACAGGTTCAAGAAATGAAATCCCACATAGACAAGAGCTAACGCCGCCAATGCCTTCTCGGTCCATTTCAATTCCGCAATCGTTAATTTCCAATTTTTCATTAAATGTCTCTTCAGCTCTTGTGTGCCGGTCCTTGTTTAAAGAATGTGCCGGTCCTTGTTTAAAGAATGTGCCGGTCCTTGTTTAAAGAATTGTTGACGAATCCGGAACAGGCTTCCTGCATTTCACTGCTTGGTGTGTGCTTTAATGCCCTCCAGTCCATAGCTGAACCCCAGTTCCTGGTATGCGCGCCGCGCGCCCGGATGGAATTCGGCCTGCGGAACAGTCATGTGCCCGATTTGTTCCTTGAGCAGCTTGCCCAGCGCGTGGTCGTTTCCGAACTGATCAATATTTTTCAGCGCAGTTTTGACGATTTCATAGGCAATCTCATCCGGCATGTCCGCGGACACCCAGAATCCCGCCGTGAGGGCCGGTGCCAGCGTGCCGGAGTCCTCGCGCGCGACTTCATAATCAAGCGCATAGCTTTCCTTGAATGCGCCTTTCTTTACCGGAAGCGGCAACTGCGGCACACCGGTCGTGTCTTGGGCCTTCTTAAACAACTCTTGCGGCACATCGACCTGATATATCTTATTTTTCTTTACAATATCCGATGGACCGGGCGGCAAAAGACGCATATCGATGATGCCTGCGCCGGTTGCGTCGACCACCTTGTCCCCGAGCCGCTGCCAGCCCTGATTGAGGCTTACGCTGGGTAATAGCTGGATTTTTTGCATGAGGCCGGCCGCGGTGAACAGTGGAGCCAGCGAGTTGTAGATATAGGATCCGGGCAGGCCCAAATCCACTTTTTTGCCGGCGAGATCATAGATGGTCTTGACCGACGGGTCATTTGTGAACATGGCCGCGGCGCTATTCGGACTAAAGGTCATCAACGCTTTCATGCGCGGCACCGGCTTGGCCCAAGGTATCTGGCCTTTTTCGCCAAGAACAGGTTCGATGTGGAGCATCGTCAGGATCATGAGCTTGCGCTTCTCGGGCGATGCATCCGCATAGTCTGCATACTGTTCCCGTCCGGCGGCAGGCAGAGACTCAATGCGCAGCGACTTGCTGTTTTTCGCAATCAGCTTCTGCAGCGTGACCCCAGCAACCTGGCCATAGGCTCCTTGCGGGTAGGTATATAGGCGCACCACTGTCTGGGCCGTAGCGCTGGTGCCCCACATGGCGAATGAAATTGCGAGCAGTCCTAGTGCCGAATTTCGACGCCTGAATGCGATCGAAATAAAATCTGCGCGCGCCCGCTTGGATGTCTTCGTGTACATATTGTCTCCTTTAGTTATGGAACTACTTTCGCCTTGATCTACAAATGATCTCAGGCAGTTGCGAAGCTAGATCGGAATATGAGATCCGAAAGGCAATCTACGTGTATCCATCATCACCAACCTCGAACACAGAACAGGTACCCCCGACTCGAAACGGAATTGGTCTTGATACTTCCCGGTACAGTAGAGAATTGACGTCCCGTGAAGGTCAGTGTGGTAGACGCACAAGCCGCTTTCCACAACAAATAGCTCTGCCGAATCATCCTGACTGACTATATCGGTCCAGCCGAGTATTCTCCTGAATTGGCCCTTGTACTTTTCATGCATGGGGAGCTGCTTGAAGAGTAATTTCAACCCCTTATTGTCCTTTTCAAGCCAAGTAACTTCGCTGCGAATTTCGGGGCTATACGCTCGGATGGAATATTTGAAGTCGTCCGCGTAAGCGGCTACCCACTCGGAATAGTTTTCAGCGTCGAGCAAGCGGCATCCGCGTTCGATAACACGCCGTATCGCATGCAGCGAATCTGAAACCGACACTTCAGGCATCTGGGCCAATATTGTTTTGTCTTGATCCATATCTACTCCTGCTTTTCTTCGACCGCGGATGCGGCACATAATCCTGTATGACGCTCCCACTCACGATAAAACTCGCGAATCGGAAAGTCATCCTGGCTGAGGCGATTTTCCTCTCTCGCCATCAGGGAGTACTTCGAAGCCTTGCCCATGGTTTCCGTCTGTCTTTCTACCGCAAGGCCATCTTCAGGAAGGTTTCTGCCGAACGGCCCCCAAAACTCTGCATGGTCTCGAATACGACGGCGCCTCATTTCTTCGGGCTCACCTTTGACGCCCAGACCTCGAAATTGAATTAACGTCTTTCCTGGCGCCAGGGGGATTTGGGTGTCGATTCGGATTACGGAAGCGCGGCAATTAAGCATGACATCAGGGAAAATATCTAAAGCACGAAATTCATTCGGCTTTAATCCCGGAAGAGTAAAATCCTCTCGAGATACACTGCCCTGCATTTTTTCGTATTGAATAACCAGTGGATCAACGGTCATATGGCCATTTGGAAATGCGTGCCACTTTCTTTTAAAGTACCCCGGATCTATCATGCTGGTCTTTCGATTAAGCACGTGCAGGAACTCATGATAAAGCTCCATGTTGGTCTCCTGCCAATGCTTCCAATCGGTATTCAAAATCTGTTCGTGAAAATGGAAAACCTCAAGATCCGCTCCATCGAAAACGTCGTCAAACACGCTTAGGCATCCAGCAAGATATTCTTCAAGAGGCGATGCGTTGTCGTCCAGATTAACAAATACTAAGCCGCGCATGATCTCGCATCGGACCTGCTTAAGCCCGCATTGAGCCTTGTCGATCTTTACGCATTCATACGCCTCTTCGCGGGGAATATCGATGCATTTGCCATGCGCATCGTATGTCCACCTATGGAATAGGCATTCAAACTTTCGTGCATTGCCGGCAGTTTCTTCGACAAGTTTTACTCCACGATGCGAACAGGAATTCACCAATGCTCGAATCGTCAAATCGGGACCACGGACAATCAGGAGTGGGATACCCGCCACCGTGGTCGTTCGAAAATCGTTTATTTGGGCGACCTCGGATTCGCAGCACACGAATTTCCATACTTTTGAGAAGATGGTCTGCTGCTCAATGTCGAATATTTCCTGACTGCAGAAAATATTATTATCGACATAATGAGTTTTCGGTAATCGATCCCAAAAAATATTGGAATAAGCTGTACGGTTGCTCATATCACTCCTTTGTGCAATGTATATCCATTGAATAAAAATCAAATTCGAAGAGATCTAAATAAGAACCTGAATCCGTGATAAGAATCAGAGAATTTTTCATAATCTCTATCGAAATTAACAACTTAGCCGTCAAGTGCTATTCACCCAGAGGGTGAGAAAAACCATGACCGACTTCATTATCAAGAAGCTCAAATACGACCTCTCCTCCAATGCCGGTTTGACACTCGTGGGGCAATTCCTTAAGCGCACGGAGAGCAACAAGCGCGTTGACCATGCTTTTCCTCTCGCAGGCAAAGGCATCATCAATGGCGACATCTCGAAGAGCCACTTGGGCCTGTTGGTGCAAGGCAAGAACGACTTTGACGCCATTGAGGCGTTAGAGGCCATGAGTTCCGTCTTTTGCAGCCCGCTCGATTGATGAGCCCGAACTTGAGGTCGGGGTTGAAGTGAGGTGTGTAGCTCATAGCATGACGTGTGTGATGTGTCAGACCTCGCAAGTTGCATGCCAAAATCGTCGGGATTTAGAAAAATCTCGAAAATTTAGTGGAAAACACCTAGAAATTTGATTCTTATCGATGGTTTTTTATCCTCGATTGGGTGGTGTCCATGCTTTGACAAATGCCATTTTTCGATGCAATATCGATTAAATTACGCAATTGAACTATTCGAACCAGCTGCAATTTACCAAATGATCAAAACCATCGCCGATCCGTGTGTTCAACACGGCATCGTGCCCCGATGGCGTAATATCGAGAAAATGGCCTCATGGCCTTGCCAGGAGATGATGTGCCCCTGAACTTCAAATACCCGCCGGACAGCGACTTGCGTCGCCTGTTGCGCTTCGAGCCCGACAACGGCGCCATCTGGCTGGGCGACCGGCGCATGGTCTTGATGCACACCATGGCGCTGGCAGCGCTGCGCGAGGATCTGCTCAGTTCGGTCGGCCCCGAGCACGCCCGACGTATCATGACACGCATGGGCTACGCCTCGGGACTGTGCGACGCCGAGTACGCCAAGAAGATGCGCCCCGGCCAGGCGCTGCAGGACAGTTTTCTGGTCGGGCCCCAACTGCACATGCTCGAAGGGGCAGCGCGCGTCACGCCAGTCAAGCTCACGTTCGATGTGTCGGCTGGCCAGTTTTACGGCGAGTTTCTCTGGGACCACTCCTGGGAGGCCTATGCGCACCGGCAGAAGTTCGGCCTGGTCGACGACCCGGCTTGCTGGACGCTGCTGGGCTATGCCAGCGGCTACACCAGCGCGTTCATGGGGCGGCTGATCCTGTTCAAGGAGACCCTTTGCGCCGCCTGTGGCGCTGACCACTGCCTGATCGTCGGCCGCCCGATCGAAGAATGGCCCGACGGCGAGGCCCATCGTGTCTACTTCACCGACGAATCACTGATGGAAAAGATGGAGGCCCTGCAGCCGCAGGTGGAAGCCTTGAAGTCAACGCTTGCGCCTGTCAGTCAGGGCGGTCAGTTGATTGGCGTCTCGGCGGCTTTTCGCAAGGCTTACGCGCTGATGCAAAAGGCTGCGCAGACCCAGGTCACGGTGTTGTTGACCGGCGAGACTGGCGTAGGCAAGGAGCGCTTCGCGCGCGCCCTGCACGAACTCTCAAGCCGTGCCGACGCACCGTTCGTGGCGGTGAATTGCGCCGCCTTGCCTTCCGAGCTGATCGAGGCCGAGCTGTTTGGCGTGGAGAAGGGGGCCTACACCGGCGCACACGCCTCGCGCGCCGGACGCTTCGAGCGTGCCGACGGCGGCACCCTGTTGCTCGACGAGGTGGGTGAGCTGCCAATGGCGGCCCAGGCCAAATTGCTGCGCGTACTGCAAGAAGGTGAAATCGAACGCGTGGGTGGCGAGACCACGCGCAAAGTCAATGTGCGGCTGGTGGCCGCCACCAACGTCGACCTGGAGCAGGCGGTGCGGGCCGGCCGTTTCCGGCGTGACTTGATGTACCGCCTCAATGTCTATCCCATTTGCATTCCGGCGTTGCGCGAGCGCCATGCCGACATCGAGCTGCTGGCGCAAAGCATGCTGGTGCGCTTTTGCGCGCTGCACAACACGCGCCTCTCGGGCTTTGGAGAGCGAGCCCTGCAGGCATTGCAGCAGCACGACTGGCCGGGCAACGTGCGCGAGCTGGAAAACCTGGTCGAGCGGGGCGTGATCCTGGCGAGCCAGGGCGCTATGGTGGAAGTCGAACATCTTTTCCCTAACCAGCCGGAGGCGGTGCAGACCGGCCTGGACGCGCGCGGTCAATTGACCCGGCTGCCCAGTGCGCAAGACGACGACCTGAGTGCGCGCATTCTGGACAGCGGCAGCTCGCTGGAGGAAATCGAGGCGCGCGTGCTCGACCATGCGGTCGCGCGCGCCCGCGGCAACCTGTCCGAGGCGGCGCGCCTGCTGGGCCTGACCCGGCCGCAACTGGCCTACCGGCAAAAACGCCGCACTGGCGGCGGCGCTGACGCGCCGCCGCCAGTGACTGAAACCACCCGCCATCCAGGAGGGTTGTGATGTCTACCCTGAAACACCGTACCAGTGCCGCCCCCGAAGCCGACATGGCCACCCCGCGGACCCTTGTCGAGCGCGCCTACCTGGGCCTGCGCCACGACGTGGTGTGCGGCAAGCTCGCGCCCGGAGAACGGCTGCGCGTGGAGCACCTGAAAGATCAGTACCAGGTTGGCTCCGGCACCTTGCGTGAGGCCTTGTCGCTGCTGGTGTCCGACGCACTGGTCACTTCGGAAGGCCAGCGCGGGTTCCGGGTGGCACCGATCTCGCTGGCCGATCTTGAGGACGTGACCAACACCCGCGTCATGCTGGAGACCGAAGCCCTGCGCCAGTCGATCCGCCACGGTGACGCGCACTGGGAAGCCGCGCTGGTGGCCAGCTACCACCTGCTGACGCAAACCGAAAGCGACCCGGACGGACCCGAGCCCGACCTCTGGGAGCGTCGCAACAAGGCCTTCCACGAAGCGCTGATCGCCAGCTTCGATTCGACCTGGAGCAAGTATTTCCTGGCCATCCTGTACCGCCATGCCGAGCGCTACCGCAACATCAACTGGCGCCTCACAGCCGCCCATGCCAGCGGACGCGACGTGCACCGCGAGCACGAAGACATCTTTCGCGCCGCCATCGACCGCCAGGAAGCTCGCGCGGCCCTGGCGCTGGAAGCCCATGTGCGCCTGACGCACGACGTCGTTAAACGCCAGGCGAAACAAGAATAAAACTGGTTCAGCGCATTAATATTACTGTGTCATAAACGAAATTTAGGACTTATCCAATTGCAATGCGGGCAATGTCCCAGGGCGCTTGCGAGTGCGACGCTCAGGCGTAAGCGCAGGGTCGTGATCGAGTCCGCCATGTGCCGTTGCGCGCGCTGGGCTGCCCCGTGGGACGTAATCTTTGGGAACGGCAGGCACTTGGCGTTGAGTGAAGTTTTTTTTACTGCTGGCACTGCTGCCAGCCTTCAGGCGTTGCGCCATCAGGAAGCCGTAGGCCGCGATGCTCAGCGTGGCGTGATGGTGAAACCCGCGCCAGCCCCTTCCCTCATAGTGGCCCAGCCCGAAGTCCTGCTTCAAATCCTGGTAGTCCCGCTCGATGCGCCAGCGCATCTTGGTAACGAACACCATTTGCTCCAGTGTGGCCTCATCTGGGGCGGTGGTGAGGAAGTATTTTGTCGGCTCGGCCTCACCTTCGGGCCATTCGATCAGCAGCCACTCCTCGGCGCGCATCTCGGTGCCTAGATAATCCCGATGCGCGCAACGCACGCGCACCCCGGCGAAGCGCGAGCTGAGTTCGGTGTTGGTACCCTCCCGCCAAGTGACAGTGCGCCAGGCTTGCTCGGCTAGGGCCATCGCTAACGCCTTGACGGCCACTGGCTCATTGCCAGGCTCCCGACGCAGCCGCGTGGGCCGTATGCCGCGACCAGCCCAGGCTTTGGGTGGCAGCGGCGCTGTCCCCGGTGCCCATACCGTGGTGGCCGGGCGGATACCGACGGCGTAGAGCATGCCCAATGCAGTGATGCCATCGCGAAAAGCGGTTTCATCGCCATAACCTGCATCCGCCAGCACCACGCCCATGGGGACACCTGCGGCAATGGCCTGGCGCATCTGCGCCAGGGCGATCTCGGGCTTGGTCGCGAAGGCCATGTCCTCGGGAACGCCAGCGCACTTGCGCCGCGCCGGGTCAGCTGCCCAGTCCTTGGGCAGGTAGAGTTGGTAGGCGATGGGGATGCTGCCTTGAGCGCTTGCCAGCGACAGGCTGACGGCCACCTGGCAATTGTCTTGCTTGCCCAGCTGGCCGCAATACTGGCGGGCCACACCCACCGAGTGCTTGCCCTTCTTGGGAAAGCCCGTGTCATCAATGATCCAGTAGCAGCCGCTATCCAGGTCCAGCGAGGGCATGACCCAATCGCGTACCCGAGCCATGACCGCCGTGTCCGACCACTCGGACTTGGCCACAAAGTGATGCAGCGCCTGATGCCGTGCGCTGGTGTGCAGGGGGTCAACGCGGGCGGCCATGGGCTCGACACTTTTGCGCGACAAGGGCAGCATCAGGCCGGTGCAATACCCGCTCAGTCCTGCATGCCGGTCTGCATGCCCGAGCCCTTCAGACAAATGTGCGGTGTACTGGTTGAACTCCTTGGCCGCGTTCATAAAGCCTCCGGTCAGAATTGATGCTATTGAAATAATAGCATATTTTGTGACACAGTAAGACTAAGGTCTCGCTGCGCCTGAAGCTGGCCGCACCGGCGTGGGCGCGCACGCGCATGCCGTCGTGGGCCACGCGGTTCATGCTGACCAGCCCCTGGGACAACAGGGCTGCAACGTTGGCGGTGAGCTGGCCGTCGAGCCACTGTTCATGTTTGACCCTGAAGTCGCCCAGCGTGTGATGGTTAACGCCGACCCCGCCGCACAACCAGCGGTAAGCATCTTCGCTCGCGCACAGGCGGTCGAGTTCGCGGGCCGATCCGACGCCGTCGAGTGTGGCGTACAGCCACAGGCTCATCAGGATGGCCGGGTCGATGGGCGCGCGCCCGACGCTGCCTTCGACGGCTTTGATGCGCGCGTACAGGCCTTGAAGGTCGAGCGACTGCACGAAGGCCCAGACAGCACGGGCCTGGTGGTCGGCGGGCAAGCTGGCATCCAGGTCACAGACACGCAGCTCGACTTGATTGCGTATGGCGCTTTGCACGCGCGGTGCACCCGGGGCGGTGCTGCGCTTGAGGACAGCCGCGCTATCTGCGGGAACACACAGGCCCTCAAATAGTGCGCCCGTCTTTGCATTCGATCCCGGTACTGTCATCATGTTGGTCATGCCGAAGGACATGCAGAATTCATGCCGGGAAATTTTCACAGGCTCTCACCGCTGCTCTGCTCGCCCGACTCGGTAGGTTTTCGCGTGCAGGTCTTCGGCCCCTTGGGCGCGGCGCATGTGCGGCCGGACGAGGACGGCGACCTAGCCGTGGTGGTCGGAGGATCCGGCGCGGCGGTGGCGTTGTCGGTGCTCGACTGGGCGGTCGCCTCGGGCCACCTGGAATGGCATCGTCTCGATTTCGTGTGTGGATTGCGCACGTCGCGCTGTCCCGAAGTCATCGATCGACTGGCCGAGGCTGCCAGGCGCTTTGCGGATCGACTGAGGATCGTCGTGGCGCTGTCCGACGAAGACAGCCGATCCGTCGCGCTTTCCGGCGCCGGTGCCAATCTGCAGTTCGAGTCGGGCATGGCGCACGAGGTCGCGGCGCGTTGCCTGGAAGGTGTGTGGAAGGACCACGCGGTGTTCGTCGCCGGGCCGCCACCCATGGTTCAGAGCACGCTGCGGATGCTGATCGCCAAGGCCCGGCTGAATCCCGCGGGCATTCGCTACGACAGCTTTTCCTGAGACGGTGATTGCCGTTAACCCGGATCAACCGAGAGACCACGCGAAGGATACGAAAATGCAACAGAACGAGAAATGGGAAGCGGCCTGCGACGCCGCGGATTTCGACGGCGAGGAGATGATGGAATGCCGTGCCGGCGAACGCGAGATCCTGCTGGTGCGCGTCGGCGATCGCATCGTCGCCTGCCCGGCGGTCTGCCCTCACATGGAAGAGCGGCTCGCCTTCGGCTTTGCCGATGGCAATGTGTTGACCTGCTCCAAGCATCTCTGGCAGTGGGATCTCGAAACGGGCGATCCTCTCGGGATCGCGGAGAGACGTCTCGCGGTGGCACCAGTGCGCATCGAGAACGGAAAAATCCTTGTGGACACTGCGCCGCTCGCGTGCGGCGACGCGTAGCGGTTGATCTCTATGGCTGAGCCTTCCAGCTGTTGCGCAGAGGGCGCTCCTGGCGTGCAAAGGGAAGAGCGCTCCATCGAAAGCCGCTACAGCTGGTGGGTTGCAGCAATGACGCTGGTGATCGCGTCTCTAAGCTTCGGTGCTGTCACCTCCATTCCGGTCCTGCTGAAGCCTCTTGCCAGCCACTGGGAGAAGGGAGCGAGCACCGTCGCCCTCGTGCATACCTCGGCGATGTTTGGCGCGGCCATCGGCAGTCTCGTGCTGGGCCGAATGCTCGACCGGGTCGGGTTCTTTCGCATCGCGATACTGGCCGCGACGGCCACCGGCCTGGGCCTCCTGCTCGCGGCATCGGCCCGGAATCTGCTCACTCTGCATCTGGCCTATGGTGTGCTGATTGGTGGCATCGGCCAGGGCGCGTTCTTCAGCCCGCTCACGGCCGCCGTCAGCCAATGGTTCGATCGGCATCGGGCGCTGGCGATCGCCATCGCGGCCAGCGGGCAGAGCGTGGGCGGGTTGGCGCTGCCGCCACTGATGCGATGGGGTGCGGATGCGATCGGATGGCGGGCGACAATCGGAACTTACGGGCTTGTCGCCGGCGTCGCACTCATGGCATGCGCGTTCGCGTTCCGGCGTGCGCCTCCGCCGCACGTCCTTCCTCCCGATCTTTCCGGCCCGAGCGAAGCGGTACGATCCGCTGCACGCGGCGGCTTCCTCATGCTGGGCCTTTGCATGGCCCTCTCCAATCATGCGAGCCTCATGGTGATCGGACACCTGACGGCTTTCGGCGAGGAGCAAGGGTTTGCGCCGGCAGCCGCCGCGGCGGTGGTTTCGGCGATGCTCGGCGTGACGCTCGTTTCGCGCTTGTCCGCCGGACAGCTGTCGCTCAGATAGGGGCGCTACCGCGTGCTGCTGGCGATGTCGATGCTGCACGTGTTCGGCGTTGCCTGGCTGGCGATGGCGCAGGGGCCCGTCGCGATCACTGTGGGCGCCGTACTGATCGGATTGGGCTTCGGAGGCTACATGCCGGGTTACGCGGTCCTCGTGCGGGAGATGTTTCCTGCCGCGCAGGCGGGTCGCCGGATCACCGAGATCTACTTCTTCGGATTTGTCGCGGTCGGAATCGGGAGCTGGACCAGTGGCTGGCTGCGCGACCTGACGGGTGGGTATGCCATTCCGTTCGGAGTCGCAGCCTGCTCGGCCGGCTTGGGCGTAGTCGGGCTGCTGCGGCTGCACCAGCGCCTGCGCTCTGTTTGAAGCCGGGGCATGGCGCCGACGAAATAAATCGGTGCTCGCAGCTCAGCTAGCGCTGTGCTGCTCGGCGGCGCTGCAGTGCGCCAGGAACTCCGTGGTCGCGCGGCCTAGCCGCTTTTCGCGGTGCAGCACGATGGCGAGCTTGCGGCTTGCCTTGGGCAGGCGTGTTCGCAGTTCGACCAGGTGCCCGTCTTCCACGCTTTGCGCCACCGCGTAGCGCGAAAGGCAGCCAAGGGCATCGCTCGCCGCCACCACGCGCTTGATCGCTTCGGTGCTGCCGAGTTCGAAGCCGACGCGCACCCGATCCAGGTTTTTCAGCAACCACTCATCCGCAATCTGGCGCGTGCCGGAGCCGTGTTCCCGCAGCACCCAGGTGGCGTCGGCCAACTGGCGGGCCGTCGCGCAGCGATTCGCCAGCGGGTGGCCCGGTGCAGCGAGGATCACCATTTCGTCATCCAGCCAGGGTCGCACGACCAGGTCGGAATGCGTCTGCGACCCCTCGACGAAGCCGATGTCGACGTCCAGGGCAGCTACCGCGGCTATCACTTCGCTGGTATTGCCTATGCGCAGATGGATCTGGCTCTTGGGGTGTTGTTGCGTCCATTGCGCCACCAGGCTGGGCAACAGGTATTCGCCGATTGTGAAGCTGGCAGCGACCAGCAAGGGCGCGGCATGCTCGTCCGTGAACAGGGCTTGCACCTCGGCCGCTTGCTCGACCAGGGCCTGGGCCTTGGGCAACAGCGCGCGCCCGTTCTCGTTGAGCAGCAGGCGCCGGCCGATGCGGTCGAACAGTTCGACGCCGAGCGCGGCCTCGAGTTCGGCCAGCGAGGTGCTGGCCGCAGATTGCGAGCGTGCGATCCGGTCGGCCGCCGCACGTGTGCTACCGCCGCGCGCCGTGGCCAGAAAGACTTCAAGCTGACGCAGGTTGAGGCGCAGACGTTGGAACGATTGCTGATTGGATTTATCGATCATCCTGAGCGATATTATCCGCTTTTTTCTTTAATGACTTTTGCCTATTATCTAATTCATTGAGGACCACAACCCTCCCACGCGTACCCCACGCGCGCTGTTCGAAAGAGGTTTTCCTGTGTTCAATTTCCTGTCGCCAACGTCAGCCGCCGACACTGCCCGCCCCGCTTGGTTGCCGCAGCACCTGCTGCAACTTTTCCCGGGTGCCGCCTTGTCTTGTGTGATCGCGATGGCCGCCACCTTTGTCTCCACCCTGCATGGTGGTCCACAATTGCTGTACGCCTTGTTTTTCGGCGTGGCGTTTCATTACCTGAGTCAAGACCCAAAGGCCAAGCCGGGAATTGAATTTTGCTCGCGTAACTTGTTACGCCTGGGTGTTGGCCTCTTGGGTGCGCGTATCACGGCCTCCCAGATTGCCGGGCTGGGCTGGTCAACCGCCGCCATTGTGGTTGCCGCCGTGGTAACCACCATGCTGTGCGGCAGTCTGCTGGGACGGCGCCTGGGCCTGACGCGGGCGCAGGGCGTGCTGTCGGGCGGCGCCGTTGCTATTTGCGGCGCTTCCGCGGCGCTGGCGATTTCGTCGGTGCTGCCGCGCAACAAGGAAAGTGAACGCTTCACCCTAATGGTGGTGGTGACTGTGACCGTGCTGTCCACCTTGGCCATGGTTGTTTACCCCCTGATCGCTAGAGTGCTGCACCTGTCGCCGGAGTTGGCGGGGTTGTTCCTTGGCGGTACCATTCATGACGTGGCTCAAGTTGTCGGCGCGGGTTACATGTTGAACCATGAAACGGGTGACTACGCCACCATCGTCAAGCTGTTCCGGGTGGCCATGCTGGCCGTGGTCGTGGTGGTGGTGTCCAGCATGTTCAAGAAAGAACGTGAGCAGTCCGTAGACGGCACGGTCGCAGCCAAGCAGGCGCTGGTGCCTTGGTTTCTGTGGGTTTTTGTGGCCCTGGTGGCTCTCAACTCGATGGGTGGTGTGCCCGTGGCCGTTCAGGAGGGCCTGAGCAATGTGTCCCGCATTTGCCTGGTCGTCGCCATTGCTGCCTTGGGTATCAAGACCTCGTTCCGGCAACTGGCCCGCGCCGGATGGAAACCGTTCACATTGCTGCTGGTTGAAACCCTGTGGATGGCCGCGTTTGTGCTGGCCGCGATTTATCTGAGACCTTGAGCGGACGCCCGACGTCCGCCAGACCCCAGCGCCTTTCCCGTTCCATGTTGCCATTCATCAAAAGAGAGACAAACCATGCACACTCAAGACCTTCGTCATACCGCCCCAGCGATGGTGCCCTCGGCGCTCAATCGTCGCCACCTGTTGGTGGGCAGCGCCAGCGCGTTGGCCGCTGTCGGATTGTCGACCTGGAGCAATGGCGCGGCAGCACAGGCCAAGCCGCTGCCCGCTTACGTCTCCTGGAAAGATGCCAACAGCACGATTGTGCATAGCGCGACCACCATCGAGACCAAACGCAGCGCATTCGGCACCAGCGTCATCACCCCGGCCGAGCAACTCTATATTCGCAACAACCTGCCAGCACCCGATGCCTCGATCGTGGCCGACCGTAATGCCTGGGAGATCGCCATCGAAGGTGTCAGTAAGCCGCGCAAGCTGACCCTGCGCGAACTCAAGACCCTGGGTCTCGAAACGGTTGCGATGGTGCTGCAATGCTCTGGCAACGGTCGCGGCTTCTTTCCCAGCAAGCCCAGTGGTACGCCCTGGACTGTCGGCGCTGCAGGGTGCGTGGTCTGGAGCGGAGTGCCTGTGCGCGCGGTGGCCGAGGCGCTGGGAGGCATGGATGGCGGCATGCGATTCATGACGGGCACCGGTGGTGAAAAACTGCCTGAAGGCCTTGACCCCAAGAGCATCATCGTCGAGCGTTCGGTTCCCGCTTCGGCCATGACCGATGCCCTGTTGGCCTGGGAGATGAATGGGGCTGCAATTCCTCTCGCACACGGCGGACCGCTGCGTCTGATCGTGCCCGGCTACACCGGCGTTAACAATATCAAGTACATCAAACGACTGGCGTTCACGACCGAAGAGACCGACGCAAAGATCATGTCGCACGGTTACCGTATTTCACCGCCCGGCGGCAAGGGTGATCCGAACCAGCCCTCGGTGCAGGAGATGACTGTGAAGTCCTGGATCAACTCGCCTGGTTCAGACAGCGCGCCGCTTGAAAAAGGGCGGGTTCAAATCAGCGGGGTCGCCTTCGGTGGCTTGCATGCGGTCAAACGAGTCGAGGTCTCTGTCGATGGCGGCAAGACTTGGGTCGATGCGCGCTTTGTCGGGCCAGATATGGGCAAATACGCATGGCGACAGTTCGTGCTGGAAACTCGGCTGCCCGCCGGGCAGCATGTGCTGGCCAGCCGCGCCACGGATGCGATGGGAAAAGTTCAGCCGCAGCAGCGCCTGGAGAATGCCGCCGGCTACAACAACACCAGCTGGGCTGACCACGCGGTGACGGTGAAGGTGGCCTGAGGCATTCGCAGTTGTTCCTTCCAAACTATTGAATCGAGCACCCCATGAAGTTGAACACCCTGCAAGTTGCCACGTCCCGTTACACCCTGGCGCCGCTCCTTTATCTGAGCGTTCTCATCTCATTCCCGGTGATGGCTGTGGATGAGGCATCCCAGTTCGCATTAGGTAAAAAACTGTTCACGCAATCCTCGGCACCCGCGTGCGTGCTCTGTCATACCCTGAAGGACGCGGGAGCCAGCGGTGCTGTAGGCCCCGTCCTCGACGAACTCAAACCCGACGCCCAGCGCGTGGCCAAAGCGCTGCGCAACGGGATTGGGCAGATGCCGTCCTACAGGGCCAGCCTGAGCGAGGTCCAGATTCTTGCGCTGGCGCACTACGTGTCAAAGGCCAGCGGCGCGGCGAATTGAGCGCAGGCGATTCCAATTCCAAAATAGTCTTGGCGTGGGCATGCGAAATACCCGATTTTCAGCCGCACCACCAATGCCCGGATTCCGAGCCCGCATGTGACACGAAGCAACGGAAACTTCGTTGTTCAAAATCTGTGTCAATTTTGACTATAGCCTACAAAGACATTGAGGAAGGGGAACGGCTTCGCATCAGCATCGGGGCTGCTTTCCGTGTGGCGGAGTAATCTGCGACAGTATTGTCACTGGTCGATTTGCTGAAGGCTCATTTCTCGTAGCTCGTCGATAGGTTTCTTGCAGATATTTGGTCAGCGCTCAGAATTGCCCACCCGGTACCGAGAGCTGACGCTGGCGACCAAGCTCCCAAGTCACTGACTGACCCCGTACGACGACAGAGACATGCTGCCCCAGGCGCTGCTCCACCACGGGACGCCATGGCACCAGACTGAAGCCCACGCCGTCGTCGAGCATCGCGAAGCGGCCACTGGCAAGCTGAACAGAACGCCGGTAGATGCCACTGGCATTGCCACTGTCGCGCAGTGGGCGGTAAGCTAGACCGGTCTGATCCTGAATAGCCCTCCCCGTACTCGCCAGTTCTCGATCCCGTAGGTTGGACAGAACGTTGAGCGCAAGGACAACGCGCTGGCCGTGTCGCTCGGCCAGGCCCAGTCCGGCAAGGAAATCCACGCGATCTTTCATCGCCTCATGCACTTGGGCACCGAAACCTTGCCGCGTCAGCCCCTGGCCATTGCCTATCAATTGGCGGTCAAGCCAAGTAGCACCGAGGGCCTGCCGTTGCTGGTCAAGCGACAAATGCGACCGCAGTTCGATAACCATGCCTGCCGTCTTCTGGGCATCATGCGCCTGGGCACGTAATACGAAGTCAGATGGCACACTCCAGACGCCTTCGGCCGCGCGCTCTACGATGCCGCCACGCCGCATGGCTTCCAGCCGACGCACGTGAACATTTATCGTGGTTTGTGGGTCTGTGGCACCTTCTTGTCGAAGCTGAACAAGATGGTCAGCGCTGCGGTAAACACCCTCCCGTACGATGCTCGCGATGTTGCGGTCCACCACCCGCTCCCCTCCAGCGGACTTCACTTCCGCGATGCCGCCCACCGGCAGCGCGACCAGGTCAGCTCCGACTGGCAGACGGACATAGTGCGCACGGCCATCAATGCCATCCACCACCAGATAGCCCCGGTCATTGAGCTCGTCGGCCAGGCCCTTGGTGACGATGCGGCCGATGACAGGTGCTGCGGGTTCCGTTTCCAACACCAACTCGCGCTGCTGCCCTTTCAGGGCATTGTGCATAGCCCGCAGGATGTCGCCACGCTCGCCCATATCGTTCAAAGTCTGTTCCATGTTCGGGGATACCCGCTGCAACGCGCCCCCGCCCGAATGTCGATGCAGGCCTAGCACCACCCACGCCAGAAGCCTTTGCGCCGGACTTCGATACCTGCTTCAATACCTGCGAGACAAAACGCTGTGATCGAGGTCCACTACCGTCGCCAACACCGCCCTTGGGCGCTCCTGGCTTAACCCTGAAACGGTCATCGTCACGCGAGGCCATGAAACAATCTCCAGCGTAATGCAGCGAATCGCATCCAAGACGGCACGCTGCCAACCTTAGTGCCCCGCGGGTTTGCGTTCTGTGACGGCACACAGGCTGCAAGCCGCCGTGCCGCGCCCAACCCACGTGCAGACTGGCTTTGCGGACCGGAACGTGCCGGCCCTTTTATCTTGCCCTCTCTCTTCACCGGTCCCTGAAGCCTCCGACTTACTGCCCGGCTCCGAGTCCACGCCAGCCGCATGCGGTGCTTGCGACGCTGCCAAACAGGCAGCGACAGTGCAGCCCAAGCTGCACGCTGGCGGCAAGGCATCTGCACGACAGAAGGTATGTTCATGGCGTGCTCCACGTCCAAATCGGCTTCGCACTTCCAATCACATCCGATGCACGGATGGGGCCGAAGTAACGACTGTCGAACGACGCCGGATTGGTGCTGCTTAAAAGAAACAATTCACCGTGTGCCAGGCGTCGGCACTGCGACCATGCCGACAGTGGACGACCACTCCCATCGGCAGCCAGCGCGGCGGCAACCGCCACGTCGTCAATGCGCACTGATGTTCCCTCAATGCACACCCGCTGCGGGGCAATCGCACCAATGCGCTTGAGCAGAGGGATGCCAGCTGGCAGGTAACCGCGCTGCGCGGCAAGCGCAGCCACCTGTGTCGGAAGCCGTGCCAGCACGATGCTGCCAACCTGCAGCGAGTCGGCTGGCACTATGCGGTACCAGCCGCGCGGCACGCTGTCGCTGGGGTTGTAGACCAGCTGTACACGGTTCGGGATGGCAATCGGCATCAGCAGCGCCACCAGGCCGATGTCCATACAGAGAATCACAATGACCCGTTTCATTGCAGCGCTCCGCGTGCGGTGTACGCCGCATGTCGCTCAGGTGTGTATTCGGGTAGCGGCTGGCATGCAGCCAGCCGGTTGCCAACCGTGCGCCAATACGTCACAGCAACGGCACAAGGATCGATGCCCAACGCCTCAATGCCGTCAATGACGACCAGCACGGCATTGACCTGCAGCTCACCGTCGGCACGCAGCAGAATGCGCGCGCCTGGCACCACACCTGCGACGCGCTGCGCACCGTCAAATGGCATGGACGCCTGCAACACCATCAACTGCCATAGCGCCGTACCGTAGTCATTGGCAATCCACTTCACCCGGCAACAGACCGCTCCAGATTCAAACACTGCGACGCGCCGCCAGCGATTCAGGACGGTTTCGCGCACTGACCTGCCAAAGCGCAGCCACACGTTCACCCGTTGATCAACAAAGGCAAGAGAAACCTGCATCGGTATCGGCCTGTGCGTTGAGAATTCAGGTCGCATGACCTTTACCGCTGCTTGAACGTTTGACTGCATCATGACGCTCCCTCCGGAAACTCACGCTCCAGCAGTTCACGCAACATCTCGACAGCAGTAACACCCCGCTGGAACGCCACGACCTTGATACGCCCGCGCATCACGGGCGTGACATCAATGGTGAGTCGCGCGGTATAGATTGATGCCTTTGCGGTTGCCATCACCGCGTCAATCTGCTGCACCCAGGCTGAAGCTGGATCAGCACCAGGCCTGCGGCCAATCGGTGCCCGCCGCTGCAAATTGGACTGCTGTGGTTTGGTCATAACAACATCTCCCGCACCGCCTGTGCCAGCGCAGCGATCTCGCGCGCGGCTGCGCAGTTTGGTGCCACCTCAAACGCCAGTCGGCCCGCAGCCACACTGTCGGCAAACAAAATGCGCTGGGACACTTCGACCTGCAACGCGGGAAACGGTTGATCGGCGAGCGCGGCACGCGCCTCGCGCCCGATCACTGTGCCCACGACACGCCGGTTGATCACAAAGGCCGCGCGCAACTGCGGCCGAAACACCCGTGCCTCGGTGATCAGCTGCACCATCTCATGACTGGCCCATACGTCGTAGGCACTGGGCTGTACCGGAATCAGCACCAGGTCGGCGGCCAGCAGCGCCGAGCGCGCGAGTGCCGCGACCCGGGGTGGGCCGTCAATCACGACGAAATCAGCCTGCAAGGCAATCGCTGGAGCCTCCTGGTGCAGAGAGTCCCGGGCCAGGCCAAACACGCCGTACAGGCGGTTGTGTCCGCTTTGCGCGCGCCGCTGCGCCCAGTCCAGGGCTGACCCCTGCGGATCCCGGCGGGATCGGCCCCTTGTGCTCCATCTGGACGGTTCGTCCCACAACAACTTCTGATGCAGCGTCCACATGCCGCTGCATCTCGCGGATACAAATGGATTCGACAACGGCGACCAGGTACCCGGTCGCCAGACATTCGATCAGCCTTTCTGCATAGTCGATTCCATGCGGCAGTCTGGAAAACAATGCCCGCGCCGTCTGCTCAGGCGGCACGCTGTAGGTTTCTTCAAAGAATATTTCACTGACGCCTTGATGGTTCATGGGAATGTGGGGGAAAGGTTGTCGAAATGTGTCCGTTCTGGGAACCCACGCGCAAAGCGGGGTGACCGGAACAGCGTTCGATCCTCGTGCGGATGAACCGCACGACCAACCCAATCAGGCGTTCCCCGGCGTAGCTGGCTTGATAGCCCTGTCTATGGCGATTGCCCGATGGGGCAACGCTGATGGATGTTTGGGTGTGTGGGGGCTGCTGGAAGTCAAAACGCGCGCGGCACACTTGCCGCGCGCGCCGCGCAAAGCACCCCGGCGACTCGCCGGGGCATCCTGCTTACTCGGTCGTATCAGCGACCGGGGCCTCTTCTTCCTGCGCTGCTTCTGCATCCCCTGCTTCCGGCACCGCCTGTGCTTCGGCTACTGGTGCCCGCAACATCACCGGCAACCAACCCGTACCCGCTGCCAGCCGCCCTGCCTCGCTGGCCAAGTCGTTCTTCTTGAGCTTGAGCAAGCGCGCCGCCTGTTCCGGTGCAAAAGCTTCCGGCTGGAAGCCGGTGCAGGCGCCGGAAAAACCTACTCCTTAATCAAAGCCTTGCAATTCTTGATTGAGCGCAATCACCAATCTCTGCCCAAGCGAAGTCAGCAAATCGCGTGCATTACTTTTACCAACGTGGCCAAGAATGAAATCGCCGCACGCACGGATCGAAGCCCGTTAATTTACTGCGAGACGAATCACGCCTTCTGCTGGGCGCTGATCAGCGCATTCCAAAAATCACTCAGAACGTTGGTCGAAGCCTTACCCGCATGGAAGGATCGGATCGAGGAGGCTGGCGGTAGTTTGGGGAAACGCGCCATTGAATACAGCCTCGGTCATCGATCCATTCGTGATGACCGCGTCTCTCTCCACCATGACGATGTGCTTCCACTCACGATCTCTCTGATGGAGCACGCGAAGTTCCGAAGGATGATTGCGGACCGCTTTCCAATCATTCTGGTCGACGAGTACCAGGATACCGACAATGATTGGGTAGAAGCGATCAAAGTCCATTTCTTGGGACAGCCTGGGACACCGTTGTTCGGATTCTTTGGAGATCATTGGCAAAAAATCTACGGCGACGGATGCGGCAAGCTAGAGCATGCAGCCGTCACGGAGATCGGCAAGGAAGCCAATTTCCGGTCGGTCAAGACCGTGGTTGACTGCCTCAATCGGATGCGCCCGGAGTTGCGTCAATTCGTTGAAGACCCCGAGGCAGTCGGACAGGTGCACGTGTTTCATACAAATGACTGGCCTGGGCCACGTCAAAAAGGCGCGCACTGGGCTGGCGACCTGCCTTCGGATGCCGGTCATGCGGCACTTGGGGTCTCCTCGTTTTCAGTGCAATAAGTGACGGTACGAAAAGCTAGCACTGGCGCGGAGGTGGTGTTGGTAGATCGTTGATTTCATTGACTTTCCTGTTCACTTTCAAATCTGCGATTCGTGGCGTCAAACCGTGGTCGGTTTCATCCATTGGTGCCAGTTATCGATGCATTTGGCCGCGAAGGCAGGATTTGGTCAGCATAGCGGTCAACCGGGAAGCGAAACACACCCCGCAAGTTGATGCTCTCCAGCCTGGTGGGCGCAATCTTCCCGATCAGTTCCGGTGGAATGACCTGGCGGCGGTTCGACCAGCGATCCAGGACCGCCTGCATCTGTGAGGTATTCCACGCCATCACGATGTTGGCCATCAGGCTCAACGCATCGGCCACAGCCTGCATTTCATCGACACGTTTGGCCTGCGCCGGGCTGATCCGGCCGGTATAAATGGCGCGCTTGAGGGCGTTAACAGCCTCGCCCCGATTGAGCACCCGGCGCAACTCGTTCCTGAAAGCGTCCTTGACAAAGTAGTCAGCCAAAAACGCCGTACGCAGCAACCGCCCCAATTGCACGCCAGCCTCATAGATTGGATCGCCCTGGGCGGCAGAACCGAACCGCGCAAGAGCTGCCACCGCACTGGCATGTCCGCTCATGACCGAGGCTGCCAGGTGCACCAGACTATCCCAATGCTTTTCGATCAAAGCGACGTCGACATTGGCTTCGCACACCGCAGCGATTTCTGCGGGCACTTTGGTGCCGCGTGGCACAAAGAGGTGGCGCTGTTTGAGTTCCTTCAACCGCGGGCAAAGATCAAAACCAAGCAAACGGGCATGTGACATGGCAAAGTCGGTGTAGCCATGGGTATCCACAGCAAGCTGGCTGGTCTCCAGCTTTTCTTGGCGGATGACACCTTCAATGGCCACGCCCGCCTGGCGCTCATTGAGCACAAAGGGCTGCGCATGGAAGATGCCCCACCGGTCTTTTACATGGGAGTAGATTCCAATGGAAGGTGTGTTGCGCCGAGGATCAAGCCGGGCTTGCCACACCCGTTTGGTGGTCTCCATGCTCATCATGTCAGAAGATGCCAAATCGGACCGCCCCCAGGTGGCGGCAATCGGGTGTCGCTGCATGAATTCCAGCACAGCCTGGCAGGCCTGGCTCAGACGCCGTTCGTCCCGCGCCCAGCGCATGGCCTGGCGAATGCTGGTGGCAGACAATTGCGGAATCATGCGCGCGCATTCGACCGCAGTCAGACTGGTGCCGTGGGCCATGATGCCGGCATAGACCATCAGCAGCTCGTCGGTAGAGCGCGGCTCACGTCCGAGCATGATCCAGCTAAAGCGCACCTGGGCGTCAACGGCCAGAATCACTTCCGGCAATTGAACCTCACCGATGCGGTGATCCAAAGCCGCGCGCAGCTTGGTCACTTCTGGGTCTTCGTCCTCTGCGGGCAATGGCGACAAATGGAGTTCATCATCCACGCGCAGTACGCCACTGCGGGCTGCAGCGGCCACCGCATCGACACCGGCAGTTACTCTGGCCAGCAAAGGCTTCAAGAAAGTGGCAGCCTTGCTGGGTAACGATAGACGGGCATAGTGTTTCTTGGACTCTGCCTGCCAACGCTCGTCCGTGAAGAACAAGCGCGCACGACCCCGAAAGCTCAGGCTGTGCTCAATCCAGACCGAGCCATTGCGCACCGCGCGGCGCAGGGCAAACAGGGTGGCCACCTCCAACGCCTGAAACGCCCGTTCCCGGTCTGGGCTGGAGATCGAAACCTGCCAGATCATTCCCAGACTTGGTGCCACCACTTCAACTGGCAGCTTTCTGGATCCTTTGAGATATAAAGCTTGCAGCTTGGCAAGGTACTCGATGGCAGGATGCTCGCCGGTGGCCTGCCAGGGCAGCTTTGCAATGGCGACGAGCAACGACCGCACGGGGCGAATTCCATCAATCAATCCCTCGCGGACCAGGGAGGCCCTGCTCGGTGGTTTGCGTTTCTGGGTTTCGGTGATCAAGGCTTCAAGACGGGCACGCAACTCAGCATCTGGCACCGCACCTTGCGCGCTCAAGGCAACAAGTTCGCCGAGCAGCGTTTTGTACATTGCGGCCCAATTGACGGTAGCGGGGACATCGGCGGCAGCCTGACGCCACAGATCGGCGATCCGGCGCTGCACCATAAGGATCAACTGGTCTGTGGTGGTGAACAGGCAATACCGAAGAAAGCATGCGACCTCCACGGTGCGCGCTGGCTCTTTGATCTTGGCTCCGGCTGAGGGCGGCCTGGAGACAAGTCGGCGCGCGTAGCGGCGCAAGATGAGATCGGGGATGTCTGCCAGGTGCTTATGAACGTCCAGCGTGTAAAGCAGGTCGATGCGCTCCAGTACCTCGCTGATTTGGCGGGTTGAGTGTTTCGCCGGTGCAGCCCATAGCCAACTCTGCTGGGTTTGTCCATCTGGGCGCAGCTCTGAAACTGAGGCTCGCCAGCGATCAAGTGTTGCTGGATCAACGCTGGCGGCGATGGCGGTGCCTGTTTCAACTTCAAGCTGGGCAAGTGCCGCCGCAATCAGTGTCCGAATTGCCCGCTCGTGCACGATCACCAGCTTGTTCTTGTACAGCCATTGACGCGCCCGCACGAGTAGCTGATCGCGGTCGGCGCAGCGCGCCACTTCGTCGCGCAGTTCACGTACCAGTGAGCGGCGCTGGTGCTCGCTCATCCACTGGAATCCAAGGACCGTGCAGGCTACTTGTTGGTGATCGAATAGCGTGCGCCCGCGTTCATACATGGCTCTCAGCGAGGCGACTTCTGGTGCTGCAATGCCAAGCTCGTTGCCAAGGTGGCGCCACAAGGCTACTGGAATTACCCGAAAGGCACCGAGCAAACGCCCACTCATGCGCAGGAAACCAATATGGAGCGCCAGACCAAGCTTGTGGGAATCACCTCGGCGTGCATTGATTGCGTCGCGCTCGGCACCATCGAAGGTGAAAAATGCCTTCATCTCGAAGTCGCTGATATCGCGGGGGAGCCCACGCATCCCCAAAAACGTTGTGTGCCAACCCTGCATCGTGAACCTCAAAAGTGGGAGGCCACCATACCCGTTTACAAAGCGAACAGGAAAGTCAATGAAATCAACGGTCTACCCAGACCACCCCCGCGCCAGTGCTAGCTTTGCGTACCGTCACTTATTGCACTGAAAACGAGGAGACCCCTCAGTGCACCACCACAGGCTGTTGCGCCAGCCCTGTGTAGCCTTCGAGTGTGTCTTCGACTTCTTCCTGCGTGGGTGTGTGTTGTTGCCAAGCCTGGATTTGTTGTTGGAACATTTCGGCCCACGAGCCGTCCAGATACACCTCTTTGCCAGAGCGTTTGTCCACGATTTCAAACCCATGGCGTTCCAGCAGGGGTTGGCTGGGCACGGGGGCCGGTTCTGCAGGCGCGTTGGCCAACACATGCATCACGGCAAAAGTTTCAGATTCGTAGAGCAGGTTCATGCATTCATTCTCCCTCAAGTTCTGCTTCAGAAGTGGGGCTTTTCAGAACAACTTCAAGATGGTGTGGTTTTTTCTCCGGCAGGGGCCGAGGTGGGCAGCGGGGGCAGTGCCTCTTGGCTGCGCAGCAACAAATCGATGAAGCTGCCACTGACTTGGGTGATACGGATGCGAACAGGCATCCATGCGTGCTTTGCAGAGACCCAAAACTCCACAGTGGCATCAAAGCGGTTGCGCGGCTGGCACACCCATTTGAGGGTGGAAACGGCTTGACCGTTCAATTGCAATGTTTCGGGCGGGCCCAAGGTCAAGAGCCAAGGCAGGGCGTCCCGAATGGTGGCGGTCTGCAATTGCAAACGCGTGCCGGGCTGAAAGCGCTCGGGTTCACCGGCCATGGCCGCAGCCAGTTGCACATACAGGCTGATCTGGTCTTGCGCACCCGCTTCGAGCGCGGCCACCGGTGCGTTGTTGCTGAAAACCACCCGGTTTTGTACGCGGTCAAAGTGGGCGGCCCGCTCGTTGCGCCAGCTGTCCGAAAACCGGGTAGGGGTCAGGCCAGCGCTGGTGATTTCGCCCTGGCTGCGCCATTGGCGCGTGCCCACCAGAAATGCCTTGACCGACAAACCCAAGTCGTACGCCTTCTCGTTGTGCTGCCACTTCAATTCACCGCTGGCGTGGTAGGTCAATCCCTTGTCCTGGCCCGTCAGGCGGTAACTCAACAAAACCGGGGGCGGCAGCGCGCCGAGAGGTATGGGCGGTAAAGACACGCTGGCAGTTTCGGGTGGAGCCGCCGATACAGGCGCTGGGGATGCATCGGGTGCCGCGGCGCTGGCTGTCTGGGTGCTGGCATTGAGCCCTTGCCCGGGCACTGAAGCTGGCAGCTCTGCAGGTGCTTGTGGTGTAGGCTGAGGTGTGGGCACAGCCATGGCGCTGTCGTTGGCTGTGGCCACATCGACTGGCGTGACAGGTGCCGCTGCTGGGGTCGAGGGCTGTGCTGGTGCTGCTTTGGGCTCTGTCGCGACCCGAGTGCGGGGCTTGGGGGCGGCGACTGGGGGGGGCGTGACCGTTGGCGCGGGTGTGGGCGGCACCCACCGGGTTTGCATTGGGGCCACGCGGACCGGTTCAGCCGTTTGCAGCCGCCACTCCAGCGTGCCGGTGAGGCCCAATATCAGGGCCATGTGCACGACCAGCACCGCACCCACCAGCCACAGTGGAGCGCGACGCGATGGCAGCGCCGATCCGGTTGAGCTCGCGTTGGCGCTGGAGCGTGCAGTCACCCGAGCCCCCTGTTCAGCGGCTGCGCCAGCCCAAATCGGCCGACAGTTGCTGCGCAAAATGGCGCAGGCTTTGTGCCATCGGCCCGTCCCATGCGGTGTCGAGCGTGGCTGACGAGCCCAGCGACACCACACCCAAGACCAGGTGCCCATCGGCATCGAACACTGGGGCGCACAAGCCAGAGATGCCTGGCAGCAACACATTGACCACGCGGCCCAAACCTTGTTGGCGGGTTTCTTTCAACATGGCTTGTACTTGCGCGGGCGTGCTGGGCAAATCGCTGCGCCCGATTTTGCGGGCCAGCGCCAATTCTTCTTCGATCATGGGGCCCGCTTTTTCGGCCGCGCCGCCATGGCTGTTGAACGCGGCAAAGCAACGGCCCGTGGCCGAAGACAGCAGCGGCATCACATCACCCAAACGCAAGCTGACCGGCATGGCCAGCGGCGTTTCTTGCCAATGCACCAAGGTGGGCCCCCGGTTTCCCCACACGGCCAGCGCCATGGTGTGGCCCGAAGTTTCGATCATGGCGGGCAAACGGTCACGTGCCATTTTCACAGCATCCATGCGCGACAAGGTGGCCAGCCCCAAGCGCAGTGTGGCGGGCCCCAGTTCGTAACGGGTGTTGGCCGAGTCTTGCACCACCAGGCCCAAGCGCTGGAAGCTGACCAGGTACCGGTGGGCTTTGGCGGCGCTCATCTGGGCCGCCGCCGCCAAGTCGCGCAGCATCAAAGGACCAGGGGCTTGTGCCAACACATCCAGCAGCGCAAAGCCAACTTCGACCGACTGAATGCCGGCGCGTTCCTTGTCGCTGTCTTTGGGCTGGGAGGCTGCGTTGTCTGTGTCCATATCGCCTAAAATCCGGTTTCGTTTAGTTAAACGAGTTTAACAATGCGTAACTTCTCGGTGGTGCACACTGTAGCGCATCAAGGCAAGAACGGACACATTCAACATGAAATTGGCGACCTACAAAGACGGCTCACGCGACGGACAACTCGTGGTGGTTTCGCGCGACCTGAGCACCGCCCATTATGCGACCGGCATCGCCAGCAAATTGCAGCAGGTCCTGGACGACTGGAACTTTTTGGCCCCTCAGCTCGAAGACCTGTACACCACGCTCAACCAAGGCAAAGCCCGCCACGCTTTCCCGTTTGACCCCGAGCAGTGCATGGCCCCTTTGCCCCGCGCTTACCAGTGGGCGGACGGCTCAGCCTACATCAACCATGTGGAGCTGGTCCGTGCGGCGCGCAACTCCGAAGTGCCCAGCAGTTTCTATACCGACCCACTGATGTACCAGGGCGGCAGCGACGATTTCATTGGCCCTTGCGACCCGGTGGTGTGCGCCAGCGAGGCGTTTGGCATCGACTTTGAAGCCGAGATCGCCGTCATCACGGGCGACGTGCCCATGCAAACCAGCGCCGATGACGCCATCGAAGGCGTGCGCCTGATCATGCTGGCCAACGACGTGAGCCTGCGCAACCTGATTCCGAACGAGCTGGGCAAAGGTTTTGGCTTCTTGCAAAGCAAACCCGCCACCGCCTTCAGCCCCGTGGCCGTGACGCCCGACGAGTTGGGCGACGCCTGGCAAGGCGGCCGCGTGCACCTGACGCTGCAGTCGACTTGGAACGGACGCAAAGTGGGCATGTGCGAGGCTGGCCCCGAGATGACCTTCCACTTCGGCCAATTGATCGCCCACATCTGCAAGACGCGCAATGTGCGCGCCGGCTCCATCGTGGGCAGCGGCACCGTGAGCAACAAGAGCGTGGACGTGAACGGAAAACCCGAGTGGCCCAAAGGTTACAGCTGCATCGCCGAAAAACGCGCCATTGAAACCATCCTGGACGGCAAGCCTTCAACCGAGTTCATGAAGTTCGGAGACACCATCCGCATCGAGATGAAGTGCCAAAACGGTGAGAGTTTGTTTGGGGCGATTGAGCAGGAAATTGTGCTGTTGGCTAGCTGATCCAAGGATTCAAAAGCGCCACGCCTGTCGCTTCAAAATCCGGCACGTTGCGCGTCACCACCGTGAATTTATGCTCAAGGGCGGTAGCCGCAATCATTGCGTCCCGGTCTGAGCGCGGGTTGGGGATGTGCAGCGCCGCACACACGGGTGCGGTGCTTTCTGCAAACGGCAAAATGCGGCCCGCAAAAGCGGCGCGAACGCCACCCAGCCAATGGCGCAAAGCGCTGCCTTGTGGAGGCGTTTTGCGCTCCAGCGCTTGAACACCCAATTCCAGCTCTAGCAGTGTGATGGCTGACAAAAACAGCTGGTTGCTGGGCTGCCCAGCGGCCCATTGGCGTACCGCCATGGAAGGGTTGGGCTTGCCTTGGCGCAGTTCGGAAATGACGTTGGTGTCCAGTATGAACATGGGTAGCCTTCAGTCCAAGTTCGCTGCTTGAATCTGAATACCCAGTTTGGGTGGATCGAAATCGAAGCCTTCACCGCCCGGAATGCTGTCCATCACCTCCAGCAAAGAAGGTGCTGCCTTTCCGGCCATGCGGTAGTAGTCGTCGATTTTGAGCAATGCAAACGCGGGGCGACCCCGGTCGGTGATGAACACAGGTCCATCCACGGCAGCGCGTTTGGCGGCCGACACGTCTCGTGTGAAGTCGCGGCTTGAAAACGTGTGAATGCTCATGTGTGACCTTTTAGGATTTAATGTTTGTATGTTACGACAATCGCTTGACTTGTCAATGATCCGGGCGTGCTGTGCTGGATGTCGTTCAGAGGCGTGAAGCGTAAAAAGGCCATTTGCGCTTCACGGATGAAGCGTAAATTTCAGTGCGAAACGAGCAACATCCTAAACTGACACCCGCAGCTGAAGCTATCAATAAACTTAATGGCGTGCGGCTAGATGGTTTTGCCAACGGCATCAGCGCCGATAAAAACCTGAACCTGTGCCACGGCATACCGCGAACTCATGGCCTTGTGCGAGATTGGGGTGTTTGTGTAGACAGGGACGGGGTGCAGGAAGCAGTATTTATTGCCCTGAACTGGCCAAATTTTTCGTGAGGAAAAGATTATTTTGGCCTAATTTTCTTTACGACAATTCGCGCAGGTGGTCTCGTTTTTAAACCATTCTGCCGACGCCAACTCAAATATTCTGCAGCTGTTAAATGGTTCTTTTGTGTGTGGCATTTAGGGCAGGCCCACACAAGATTTTCAGGCAAATAGGCTCCGCCTCTTTGAATTGGAACTCGCAGACTTACGTTTGCCGCATCGGTGATGTCCGACTCGCAAAAGAAGCACGCCAATAGAGGTGGGCAATGCAACCCTTCTGCCCGCTTCCAAGCAAAAAATTCAGTCGCCGACTTTCCACCTTTGTCACGATTGCATGTGCGGCATGCGTAAACGATATTAGAAGCATCATTGGTTCCACCTTTAATCAGGGGAAATCGATGATCTTTTTCAACTGGAGTGTCACCAAAGCTCATCTCACAGTAATAGCAATTACGCTCTTGAATCAATCGAAGCAAAAGCAGCTCATCTTCTGTATGAACCCCGCCGGCGCTGATTGCGCGTTGCTTGTATGCGGATCTACTGACTGCCTTTTTTTCTGGATTTTCTTGATCCCACTTATTGGCATTAGCACGCATGCATGCATTGCAAGTCCAACGACGCGGGCTAAAAAACTCTCTCGTAAAGGGCTTCGTCACTCCACATTTACGACAAGTCCGCTCGCCCATTAAGTTGACTCCAAGCTACGCGTTAGTCAGTGATTTTGTGGAAATCAACCCAACTTCTTCATCAACAAAGCGTTGACCTGCCCCGGATTGGCCTTGCCCTTGCTGGCTTTCATGATCGGGCCGACCAAACCGTTCAGGGCCTTGGCGTTGCCGGCCTTGAACTCTTCCACGTTTTTGGGGTTGGCGGCCAAGACGTCGTCGATGATCTTTTCCAGCTCGCCGGTGTCGTTCATCTGTTTGAGGCCTTTGGCTTCGATGATGGCGTCGACTTCGCCCTCTTTGTTCCAAAGACCTTCAAACACCTGACGCGCGGCGTTGTTGCTGATGGTGTTGTCGCTGATGCGGCCGATCAGGGCGGCCAGTTGGGCAGCGCTCACAGGCGATTGCTCGATGCTCAACTCGCCGGCGTTCAAGCGGCGTGAGACTTCGCCCATGATCCAGTTGCTGGCCAGTTTGGCTTGGCCGCAGGCTTTGGCCGTGGCTTCAAAGTAGGCGGCGACCGCCTTGCTTTGCGTCAGCTGCGTGGCGTCGTATTCGGGCAGGGCGTAATCTTTGACAAAGCGCTCGGCCATCACGCGGGGCAGTTCTGCCATTTCGCCTTTGACGCGCTCGACCCAGTCGCGGCCGATCACCAACGGCGGCAGGTCGGGGTCGGGGAAGTAGCGGTAGTCGGCGGCGTCTTCCTTGGTGCGCATGGCGCGGGTCTCGCCCGTGTCGGGGTCGAACAACACCGTGGCTTGCTGGATGGCGATGCCATCTTCGATCTGGTCGATCTGCCAGCGCACTTCGTAGTCAATCGCCTGCTGCATGAACTTGAAGCTGTTCAGGTTCTTGATCTCGCGGCGTGTGCCCAAGGGTTGGCCGGGTTTGCGCACCGACACGTTGGCGTCGCAACGGAACGAGCCTTCTTGCATGTTGCCGTCGCAAATGCCGATCCAGGTCACGATCTTGTGCAGCTCTTTGGCATAGGCCACAGCCTCTTCGCTGCTGCGCATGTCGGGCTGGGTCACGATTTCCAGCAAAGGGGTGCCAGCGCGGTTCAGGTCAATGCCGCTTTGACCAATGAAGTCTTCGTGCAGCGATTTGCCCGCGTCTTCTTCGAGGTGGGCGCGTTCCAAGCGCACGGTTTTGCGCACGGTCTCTTTGCCCACTTCCAAGAAGAAAGACACCTCACCGCCTTGCACCACCGGGATCTCAAACTGGCTGATCTGGTAGCCCTTGGGCAGGTCGGGGTAGAAGTAGTTTTTGCGCGCAAAGATGCTGCGCTCGGCGATGTGCGCGTTGATGGCCAGACCGAACTCGATGGCGCGCTCGACGGCACCGATGTTCATCACGGGCAGCGTGCCGGGCAGGGCCATGTCCACCGCGCAGGCTTGCGTGTTGGGCTCGGCACCAAACGCCACCGAGGCGCGGCTGAAAATCTTGCTCTTTGTGGAGAGTTGGGCGTGTGTTTCGAAGCCGATGACGACTTCGTAGCCTTGGACGAGTTTGCTCATGGTGTGTTTATCCGGTGAATCACAAGTGGCTTTGGCCGTCACTGCGAGGAGCGCATGCGACGCGGCAGTCCATGGATCGCCACGCTTCGCTCGCGATGACGATGGACAGGCTCATGCCAATGTGCCTGGCTTGCGAAGGTGGAAATCGGTCGCTTGTTGCAGGCGGTGTGCGGCGTTCAGCAACTGGGCTTCCTTGAAGTAGTTGCCAATCAGCTGCAAGCCCACGGGCATGTTGCCCGCGCCAAAGCCGGCAGGCACGCTCATGCCGGGCAAACCGGCCAGAGATGCGGGCAGCGTGAAGATGTCGGCCAAATAGTCGGCCACCGGGTCGTTGGCGTTCTCGCCAAACTTCCAGGCCACCGATGGGGCCACGGGGCCAGCGATCACGTCGCATTCTTTGAACGCGTTTTGGAAGTCGTCGGCGATCATGCGGCGGATTTTTTGGGCTTGCAGGTAGTAGGCGTCGTAGTAGCCGTGAGACAGCACATAAGCGCCGGTCATGATGCGGCGCTTGACCTCGTTGCCAAAGCCTTCGGCGCGGGTCTTTTTGTACATGTCCACCAGATCGGTGTAGTCCTTGGCGCGGTGGCCGAACTTCACGCCGTCAAAGCGGCTCAGGTTGGAGCTGGCTTCAGCCGGGGCAATGATGTAGTACACCGGAATGGACAACTCGGTGCGTGGCAAGCTGATGGGCACCAGCTTGGCGCCCAGTTTTTCATACTCGCGCAAAGCGCCGTCCACCGCAGCGCGCACATCGGCGTGCAGGCCTTCACCAAAGAACTCTTTGGGAATGCCAATGCGCAGGCCTTCCAGCGATTGGTTCAGCGATGCGGTGAAGTCTTCGGCAGGCACGTCCAGCGAGGTGGAATCGCGGTCCATGTCGGGGCCGCACATGGCGCTGAGCAGCAGCGCGCAGTCTTCGGCCGTGCGGGCCATGGGGCCGCCTTGGTCGAGGCTAGAAGCGTAGGCGATCATGCCGTAGCGGCTGGCGCGCCCATAGGTCGGCTTGATGCCGGTGATGCCGCAAAAGCTGGCGGGTTGGCGGATCGAGCCACCGGTGTCGGTGCCGGTGGCTGCGGGCACCAAGCGGGCCGCCACCGCGGCGGCACTGCCGCCCGACGAGCCGCCGGGCACGCGGGCCGTGTCCCATGGGTTGGTCACTTTGCCAAAGGCCGAGTTTTCGTTGGCCGAGCCCATGGCGAACTCATCGCAGTTGAGTTTGCCCACGGTCACCATGCCCGCGCCGCCAAAAGCAGATGCGCCGAGTTTTTGCACCAGCGTGGCGTCAAACGGTGAGCGGTAATCGGTCAGAATTTTGGAGCCAGCGGTCGTGGCGAAGTCGCGGGTCACAAAGACGTCTTTGTGGCCCACGGGCACGCCTTCGAGCAGGCCAGCTGTGCCAGCGGCCAGACGGGCGTCGCTCGCTTGCGCTTGGGCCAGCGTGACTTCGCTGTTGATGTCGAGGAATGCGTTGTGCGGATTGCCACCCAAACGGGCCAAAAAGCCGGTGGCCACTTCCACGGCGCTCACCTGTTTGGTCTTGAGGGCCTGGGCCAGTTCGGCCACGGTCATGTCATGCAGAGTCTTCATCGTGCGGCTCACTCGATCACCTTGGGCACCAAAAACAGTCCGCGCTCGACGGCGGGGGCGCTCTTTTGGTTCAGGTCGCGTTGGTTGGGTTCGCTGGCCACGTCGGGGCGCAGGCGCAGCGTGATGTCCTGGATGGCGGCCACGGGGTGGGCCATCGGCTCGATGCCGGTGGTGTCCACGGCCTGCATGGCTTCGACGATGCTGAAAAAGCCGTTGATTTGAGTGAGCATGCGCTCGCTTTCGTCGGGCTTAAGCTCCAGCCTAGCGAGGTTGGCAATCCGGGCAATATCCTGCGGGGTCAGGGACATGGTTTAAAAAGAGTTGTAAAGGACGTATTTTCCGGCCCAAACAGAGCTTGGAAGCACCTGTTTCACCGGGGGATCGGGTATTATCCTGCGTTTGGTGCCGTTCATTGCGCAGTCTCCGAACACGCCCTGACGACCCCCTGATTTGACAGCCGCGCTTACTCCAGCATGCCATCCATGAGCTTGGTGTATGGCGCGTCAAAGGACTCCGAATGTTTTCTTCTTTCCGCCGCTATTTTTCCAGTGACCTGGCCATCGACCTGGGCACTGCCAACACCTTGATTTTTGTGCGCGACAAAGGCATCGTGCTGGACGAGCCTTCGGTGGTTGCGATTCGCCACGAAGGCGGCCCCCAGGGCAAAAAGACTTTGCAAGCCGTGGGCCACGAAGCCAAGGCGATGCTGGGCAAAGTACCTGGCAACATCGAAGCCATTCGCCCCATGAAGGACGGCGTGATCGCCGACTTCACGGTGACCGAGCAAATGCTCAAGCAGTTCATCCGCATGGTGCACCCCCGCAGCACCTTCCGCCCCAGCCCGCGCATCATCATTTGCGTGCCTTGTGGCTCCACCCAGGTCGAGCGACGCGCCATCCGCGAATCGGCGCTGGGCGCGGGTGCATCTGAGGTGTATTTGATCGAAGAACCCATGGCCGCAGCCATTGGTGCCGGCTTGCCGGTGTCGGCAGCTTCGGGCTCCATGGTGGTCGACATCGGCGGCGGCACGACCGAAGTGGGCGTGATCTCGCTGGGCGGCATGGTCTACAAAGGCAGCGTGCGTGTGGGCGGCGACAAATTCGACGAAGCCATCATCAGCTACATTCGCCGCAACTACGGCATGTTGATCGGCGAGCCCACCGCCGAATCCATCAAAAAGACCATCGGTTCGGCCTTCCCGGGCAGCGAAGTCAAGGAGATGGAAGTCAAGGGCCGCAACCTGTCTGAAGGCGTGCCGCGCAGCTTCACCATCAGCTCCAACGAGATTCTCGAAGCCCTGACCGATCCGCTCAACCAGATCGTCTCGGCCGTCAAAACCGCGCTCGAACACACCCCGCCCGAGTTGGGTGCAGACATCGCCGAACGCGGCATGATGCTGACCGGCGGTGGTGCTTTGCTGCGCGATCTGGACCGCCTGCTGGCCGAAGAAACAGGTTTGCCTGTCTTGGTTGCCGAAGACCCGTTGACCTGCGTGGCCCGCGGTTGCGGCATGGCGCTGGAACGCATGGACCAATTGGGCAGCATTTTCACCAGCGAATAAGGCTTGTTTCGGGCTGTCTTCCAACGGTCAACGATCCTGCCTTTTTCCATCTGAATCCGGCGCAACACACTCATGGCTCTGGATACCTTTGAACGCAGTGCTCCGCCGATTTTCCGGCAGGGTTTGTCTGCGACCTCCAAACTGGTGTTGCTCTCCTTGCTGTCCATTTTGTTGATGGCTTCAGACCACCGTTTTCAGATCTCGCAACCCCTGCGGTCCGGCATTGCGGTGCTGTTGGCGCCTTTTCAGTGGCTATCACTTCAACCCGGACGCGCGCTGAGCGGTGTGGGTCAATACTTTGGCGATCTGGAAGCCGCACAGGATGCTGCGCAAATATTCCAGACACGCACCATTGCGCAAGCTCAGCGACTGCAGCAAGTGGAGCAGTTGAGTCGGGAAAACGCCCAGTTGCGTGAGTTGCTGGACTTGCGTGAACAAATGGCAGGACCGTCCAAGGCCGTTGAGGTGCTGTATGACACGGCAGACCCTTACACCGATCGCATCGTGGTGGACAGAGGACAAGTCGCGGGCATTGTGCAAGGCTCTGCGGTCATTGATGTCGGCGGCGTGGTGGGGCAAGTCACGCGTGTGTACCCCTTGATCAGCGAAGTGACGCTGCTGACCGACCGTGGCCAAACCATTCCGATCATGAACGCCCGCACGGGCAGTCGGCATGTGGCCGTGGGCAATCCAACCATCCCGGGTGGCGCACTGGAGCTGAAGTTCGTACCTTCGGGGACTGACGTCAAGCAAGGTGATTTGCTCACCACTAGTGGCATCGACGGTGTCTACCCGCCGGGTTTGCATGTGGGACAAGTCAGCCAGATTGACCGCCGTGTGGATTCTTCGTTTGCCCGGGTGCATGCCACCCCAGCAGCCAAGCCGCGAGGGCGTCATTTGTTGGTGTTGATGCCGGTGAAAGACTGGCCCACTGTGCCAGCTGCCGCGCCAGAGCCCAAGCGAAGCGGTAAAGGGCGACCATCTTCTGCTGCACCATCGGGAGACAAACCATGATCATGCCCGCAGGGCGTCATTTGCTCTTGCCTGCCAACCCCCGATTCATTGCTTCGACGGTGGTGGTGGGCTTGCTTTTGAACATGTTGCTGGGCTTGGTCGGCTGGCGCTGGCTGCCCGATGTGCTGGCCATCGTGGTGGTGTTTTGGAACGTCTATCAGCCACGACGTGTGGGTGTGGTGTTGGCGTTTGTGCTGGGTTTGGCTCTGGACGTGCACGAGTCGGCCTTGCTGGGGCAAAACGCCTTGTCTTACGTCGTGCTCAGCAGTTTGGCGCTGGCGGTTCAGCGTCGGCTGTTGTGGTTTCCGTTGCGTGAGCAAACCCTGCAGATCGTGCCCTTGTTTTTGGCGGCGTCCTTGCTCGAATGGGGCACTCGCCTGATCGTTCACGATGTCTGGCCGCACTGGACCCAGTTGCTGATGCCATTCGTTCAGGCTGCCCTTTGGCCCTTGGTGGGTGCGTTGTTGCTCGCGCCACAGCGGCGCGCGTTTGACCCTGACAACATCCGTCCCCTTTGACCATGTCACTCAGGCTGCCCTCCCTTGCCGAGTTGCGTGACAGCCAGGCCGAACTGCAACGGTTCCGCGCTCGGGTGACCGTCATGCAGCTGGTGGTGCTGGTGTGCTTTTTGTTGTTGGTTGCGCGGCTGTCTTATTTGCAGATCGTGCGGCACGAGGATTTGCACGAGCAGGCCGAAAGCAACCGCACAGCCGTTATCCCGACGGTGCCGCCACGCGGCACCATCCTGGACCGCAACGGCGTCGTGCTGGCCAGCAATTACTCGGCCTACACCTTGGAAATCACGCCTTCGCGTGTGGCCAACCTGGAAGCCACCATCGATGCTTTGTCGGAGGTGGTCGAGATTCAGGGCAAGGACCGGCGCAGGTTCAAACGCTTGCGCGAGGACTCGCGCAGCTTTGACTCGCTGCCCATTCGAACCCGATTGAGTGATGAAGAGGTGGCGCGTTTCAGCGCTCAGAGCTATCGCTTTCCGGGCGTGGACATCAAGGCCCGCCTTTTTCGGCAATACCCTTACGGCGAATTGGCCAGCCACGTGGTGGGCTACATCGGTCGCATCAACGCCAAAGAAAAAGAACGCATTGAAGAAGAGGACGACGCCGGCAATTACCGGGGCACCGAGTACATCGGCAAGCTGGGTGTGGAGCAGCGCTACGAGCGTGAGTTGCATGGCATCACCGGGGTGAACCAGGTGGAGACTTCGGCCGGAGGCCGCGCCACCCGCAGCCTGTCGAGTCGCCTGGCCACGCCGGGGCAAAACGTGGTGTTGTCGATCGACATTCAGTTACAAAAAATGGTGGAGGACTTGTTTGGTGATCGGCGCGGTGCATTGGTCGCGCTGGATCCCAACTCGGGTGAGGTGCTGGCTTTTGTCAGCAAGCCCACCTTCGACCCCAATTTGTTTGTCGATGGCATTGACGTCGAAAACTGGCAAAAGCTCAACGAGTCGATCGACAAACCTTTGCTCAACCGGGCTTTGCGTGGCACCTATCCGCCGGGTTCGACCTACAAGCCCTTCATGGCCATGGCCGCATTGGCCACAGGCAAGCGCAGCGCCAACACCATCATCAACGATGCGGGTTCATGGACCTATGGCGGGCACACTTTCCGCAGCCATGGCGATAGCGGCCTGGGACCTGTGGACATGGTGCGCTCCATCGTCTTGTCCAGCAACGTGTACTACTACTCTCTCGCCAATGAGATGGGTGTCGATGCGATCCATGACTTCATGAAACCGCTGGGCTTTGGTCAGATCACTGGCATTGATTTGCCGGGGGAAGTGCGCGGCATCCTGCCCAGCACTGACTGGAAGCGAAGTTATTACAAAAAACCCGAGCAAAAAAAATGGTACGGCGGAGAAACCATTTCATTGGGCATTGGGCAGGGTTACAACACCTTCACCATGCTTCAGTTGGCCTCTGCCACTGCCACACTGGCCAATGCAGGTGTGCAGTTCAAGCCCCGCGTCGTCACGGCCATTCAAGATGCCTTGACCCACGCGCAAATCCAAGTCAATGCGACAGAGCCTGTGGACCTGGGCTACAAACCCGAGCACATGGAAGTGATTCGCAATGGCTTGGTGGGCGTGGTGACGTCAGGCACCTCGGCGCGCGTGTTTGCCGGGGCTGGATACACCAGCGCAGGCAAGACAGGTACAGCGCAAGCCGTGACCATCGGCCAAAAGGAAAAGTACAACGCCGCCAATTTGTCCGAATACCAGCGTGACCATGCCTTGTACATGGCCTATGCCCCTGCCGACAAGCCGCAAATTGCGGTCGCGGTGGTGGTGGAGAACGCCGGTTTCGGTGCGGCTTCGGCCGCTCCCATTGCTCGGCGTGTGTTTGACTATTGGCTGCTCGGACAATACCCCAGCGAAGAAGACATGGCGGCCACCCAAAAAGGCCAGACAGCTGCACCAATAGGCAAACCGCGCACCAAGCAAGAGGTGCCCTTGGACAGCCGAAGGCTCAATTCATTCAATTGATTTCAGACAGCTGGGCTTCAGTGTGGCCAGCTTTGCGCCAGCGACTTCAAGCCCCGGATCAGCATCTCGACGGAGATGGACACCAGAATCAGGCCCATCAAACGTTCAAAGGCAGAGACCACGCGCAAACCCACCACGCGTTGCAGGCGTTCAGCCAGCAGCAACACCACGGCGCACACCAGCATGGTCACCGTGAGCGCAGCGACCCACTCCAAGCGCCTCTCGGGCGCTTGGCTGACCAACAGCAACACCGTCGCCATGGCCGAAGGGCCTGCCAAGGCAGGAATGGCCAAGGGCACGATCAAGGGCTCAGCCACAGGCACGGGGGTGTCTTGGGGTGGGGGCGGAAAGATCATCCGCAAAGCAATCAAAAACAGCACCACCGCGCCGCCGATTTGCAGGGAAACGTCCGACAAGCTCAAGGCTTTCAGGAACGATTGCCCCACGAACATAAAAGCCAGCAGCAGACCGAAAGCAATCAACACTTCACGCACGATGACGCGGGCACGCCGCTCGGGCGGAACTGCTCGCAAGGTGTTGACAAAAATCGGGATGTTGCCCAGCGGGTCGGTGATCAGCAGCAGCAAGATGGTGGCCGAAGCAAAGGTGTGCTCCATGCCCATCAGCTCGCGTAAACCGTGCTCAGGTCGGCAAAGCCTTTGACTTCAATCGGGTTGCCGAATGGGTCCATGAAGAACATGGTCCATTGCTCGCCGGGCTGACCGGCAAAGCGCAAGTGAGGTTCGACCACGAAGTTGAAATTGGCCGCTTGCAATCGGTCTGCCAGGGCTTGCCAATCGTCCTTTTGCAAAACCAGGCCGAAGTGCGGCATGGGTACCATGTGGTCGCCGACACGGCCCGTGAGGGTCGTTTTGAAAGGCTCGCCCAAGTGAAGGGAAATCTGGTGTGTGAAAAAGTCAAAGTCCACCCAGGTGTCGGTGGAGCGACCCTCTTGGCAGCCGAGGAGGCCGCCATAAAAACGGCGGGCCTCGTCGAGGTCGGTGACATGAAAAGCAAAATGAAAAAGGCTGTGCATGCCCGAAAGCATATCAGCCAGTTAGGCGCTGGGGCAGCCGGAACAACCCGAATGCACCCACCCGCCTGAGCAGGGCTGCCGCAAGCGCTCAGGTATGCGAGGGGTCTGCTGCCATCGCGTCAAATTTCTTGAAATACTGTTTGGCCATGGCCACCAGTTGCGCATCCGAGGGGTGATCGCTGGCGATGCTGTCGACAACAACCGCTGCAATGCTTTTTTGGTGGGTGGTGCACCAATCTCGGAATTCGTTGCGTGCCAAGCTTGGGCCCGTCAACAGCACTTCGCGTGCGCCCGCCAGCGCTTTGGCCACCTCCGCAAAAAAGGCCGCAGTGTCTCCGGCTTTGCCTTGGTGTTTGTGGTGGCTGCGCGATTTGATGCGCTGCGCTTCAACGTGCTCACGGTCAAACATGACCACATGGGCTTCTTGGTGGTCCATCCAGACCACAGCATGAAAAGTACTCATTAACATCCTTGGTTAAAAATCAACGGCGCTGCTCGACCACAGTCTGGCAATCGATGCAGCGTTTGGCGGTTGGGTAAACGTTCAGGCGTGCAGGCGGGATGCTCACGCCACAGGCGGTGCAATGGCCATAGGTGCTCGCATCCATGCGTTCCAGTGCTGCTTCGATGTCTCCCAGCTCGGCCGTTTCGTGTTCGTTCATGGCGAACTCTTCGTCGCGCTCGGAAATGGCTTGGGCTTGGTCATCCAAGCTGCGCACATCATGTTCAGCGGCCATATCGGCGCGTGAAACCAAACCACCACGCTCTTGGGCGATGCGTTGCAGCAGTTGCGTGCGCTCATGCAAAAGGCGCTCGCGGTGGGCGGAGAGGGATGGGGTGTGGGATGAAGTCATGGCTTCATCCTATGCGTCTGGGGTGACGCGGTATTGATGTGGGTCAACCCCAGAGCCACATGGCATTTGCCATGGGTCGGGGTTGATGTGCCTTAAGTGCTCAAGCGCACAGACTCAGCTTTTGGCTTTCATGCGCGACATCATCAAATCCATATTGGCTTTGCGGTCGGCGTTGACTTTTTGCATGTGGGGGCGCTCACCCATCATCTTCAGGTAGTCGCGAGCTGGCAGGTCTGCCAAAAAGTCTTTGCCGTAAATGACTTTGGTCACGCCAGAGATCAAAGGCAGGTGGGTCACGGCCGCGCAGTCGGCCAGCGTCAGGCTGTCGCCCGCCACAAAAGGCGAAAACTTGGCCAGCTTGGCAAACGCGGCGACGTTCTTTTCGAGTTGCGCGCCCACTTTTTCTTTCACCGAGTCGCTCACCTTGCCACCAAAAAAGGCTTCTGGGTACAGGTTGCGAGCGACCAGCTCCAGGTGCAAGTCCAAAAACAGCGCCAATTCGCGGACTTTGGCAGCAGCAAAAGGATCGGCAGGGATCAAGGGGTTTTGTGGGTACTTTTGCTCGATGTATTCCAGCATCACGGCCGATTCGCACATCGCGCCATCGGGGGTTTTGAGGTAAGGCACTTTGCCCAAGGGGCTGGCGGCAGCGTCGGTGGCACCGACCCAAGCCAATTCTTCTTCGAAGGGCACGCCTTTTTCGAGCAGGGCGAATTTGACTTTGTTGTGGTAATTGCTGGCTGCAAAGCCGCAGAGTGTGAGCATGGGATTCTCCAGTTGTTAAGCAATCAGCAAAGATTAGCCCAAGCCGGTGAACCGAAGAGTCACCAATATGCCTGTAAGGTCCGTATCAAGGCACCCACCCAAAATATTGCCACTTATTATTCGGAGCCCTTATGTTGGAGCGCCTGGTTTACCGCTCACAAGCCACCCACAAGCTGGGCAGCTTGCACTTGTTCAATTTGCTGGTTCAGTGCCGCAAGCGCAACCTGAGCCTGGGCATCACGGGGCATTTGCTCTACACCGAGGAAATCTTTGTCCAGTGCATCGAGGGCCCTTCGGGCTCGCTCGATGCTTTATGGAAAAGCCTGCAGCGCGATGAGCGGCACCACAGCTTGCAGCTTTTGTCGCGAGGCCCTATCACCGATCGGCAGTTTTCAGATTGGGCGATGGCCTTTTCGTCCTATGCGCACTTTGACAAGTACGACATCCCCGGTTTTTTCCCGGTGGATGCCAAGGGCATGTCCAGTGCGGCAGACCGTTGCGCACAGTGGGGCGCCCAGTCTTTGTCCGCCGAAAATGACCATGCAACGGCCTGAAAAGAGCTGGGCATTGACCGATCAAGTCTGGGTCAGCGTCTAAACCAGCGCATGGAAAGGCCCATGGCCAGCAAAGCCAAAACACCCGCCAGCGCCGCCAGCAAAGCGCTGATTTCGGTGTCACGCCGCTCCAGCGTGAACTTGGATGAAAGGTGCTGGTAAATGTTGGCAAGTTCACTGGCGTTGGTAGCCCTGAAAAACTCGGCGCCTGTGGTCTCTGCTACTTTTTGCAAGGCCTCTTCATCGACCCTGGCATAGAAAGAAAAGCCCTCCAAACCGGGTATGAAGCCATTGGGCGTGCCAAAGGCCACGGTGTACACACGCACCCCCTTGGAAGCTGCCCACTTGGCCACTTCGACCGGATCGGGCCCGGTGGTGCGGCGCCCATCGGAAAGCAAGATCACCGCACCGGCCGTGTACGAGCCCACAGGCACTGGTTTGGATGGCTCTGCGGACCCGGGGGCAGGGCGCTGGTCCAGCGATCTCCCTGACAGCCCACCGCTTTGCGCTGCCAAGCTGCCCGATTTGAATTCGGCGCCGTACAACACCGACTCCAAGTCAATGGCCGACTCGGGCAACAAGGTGTTCAGGGCCACTAGCAAGCCACTGCCGGTGGCCGTGCCGCGCTGCAGTTGAAAACCATCGATGGCGGCCAGCAACTCATCTTTTTGGTCCGTCACGCCCTGGACCAGTTGCGCATTGCCAGCAAAAGAAACGACGGCCACACGCACATGGCCTGGCAGTTCTTGCAAAAAGGATTTGGCTGCCTGCTGGGCCGCTACGATGCGGCTGGGCGGCACGTCTTCGGCCAGCATGCTGCGCGACACGTCCATGGCCAGCACCAGGGTCAGGTAGTCGGCAGGCAAAGAGATCCGGGCACTGGGCCTGGCGGTGCCGAGCAGCACCAGAGTCAGGGCGCACAGCAGCAAAGCGGGGGGAATGTGCCTGCGGATTCGGTGCCCCGGGCCCAAAGCGGGCCGGATCAGCGCCAGGCTGGAATAACGTACCACATCGGTGCGTTTGCGGCGCAAAGCCCGGATGTACCCCACCACCAACAGGGGGATCAACAGCAATAGCCAAAGCAGCTCGGGCCAGATAAAGTGCATGTTGTGTGGCGTGCTATGAAGTCTGGCCACTGTATCACCGAAGGCTCCATCAACGATGAAACGCGCCGCGCTCTACAGCCGAAAGCCCTCTGGACAAGGGGCTGACAGAATGCTTCCTGCACCGGCAAAAGCGGACGATACCCATCCAGCGCGCACGGCTTCCCGCAGCAGCAACATCACCCAGCGCTTGCAACGCCTACCGCTTTGGGCCGCTTTGCTGCTGTGCGCCTTGCTCAGCGCCACGCTCACTTGGGCCCTGACCCGGCAGGTGGGCGCACCCCAGCGGTTGACCCAAGACGACATCAACGCGGCGGTGCTGCACACCCTGAACACCCAGGAACTGCCTTCGCGGACCGCACGCGCTGCGCAGCTGATCGCGCCTTCGGTGGTGCGTGTGAACACTCAAGACGAAGACCAGAAAAACCCCAAAGGCGAGATGCAAAACACCGGCGTGGGCTCTGGCGTGGTGATCTCGGAAGAAGGCGTCATCCTGACCAACTTGCATGTGGTGCAAGGTGCCAAACGCATTCAGGTCACTTTTGCCGATGGCACGGAATCGGAAGCGCTGGTGATTGGTGTGCAACCTGAAAACGATCTGGCGGTGATCAAGGCCAAGCGCCTGCCCGATGACTTGCAGCCCGCCACGCTGGGCAGCAGCCAGAACCTGCAGCCGGGTGATGAAGTGGTCGCGGTCGGTTTTCCCTTTGGCATCGGGCCCTCGGTCTCGGCCGGCGTGGTCTCGGGCCTGAACCGGTCTTTCGGCTCTGAGGGCAAAACCATGATGCGCGGCCTGATCCAGGCCGATGCTGCCGCCAACCCCGGCAACTCGGGTGGCCCGCTGATCAACATGGCCGGCGAAGTGGTGGGCATCGTGACCGCTATCCTCAACCCCACCTCGGCCCGCACCTTCATTGGCATCGTGTTTGCCGCCACCATTGAAAGCGCAGGCGGCGGCATGGGCGTGTCGCCGTTTTGATTTTGATGACCCACCCGATCTGAAAGGCTTTGTGCATGAACCCCCCTGAATTGGCATGGAACCAGGGCCAGACGCCCCAAGGCACTGCTGTCAACGCCGCGCTGATGGAGCGTGTGCTCTATGAAGTCAAACGCGTGGTGGTGGGGCAAGACGCTTTCCTCGAACGCATTCTGGTGGCCATCCTGGCGCAAGGCCATTTGCTGATTGAAGGCGTGCCGGGGCTGGCCAAAACCCTCACCGTGAACACGCTGGCAAAAACCGTGAGTGGCAGCTTCAAGCGCATCCAGTTCACACCCGATTTGTTGCCTGCCGACTTAGTGGGGACCCGCATCTTCAACCTCAAAACCAGCGAGTTCAGCACCGTGCTGGGGCCGGTGTTTGCCAACCTGCTGCTGGCCGACGAAATCAACCGTGCGCCCGCCAAAGTGCAAAGCGCCCTGCTCGAAGTCATGCAAGAGCGGCAAGTCACGATCGCAGGCGAAACCCATGCCGTGCCCCGTCCCTTTTTGGTGATGGCCACGCAAAACCCGATCGAGACCGAGGGCACCTACCCTCTGCCCGAGGCGCAAGTGGACCGCTTCATGATGAAGGTGGTGGTGGGCTACCCCACCGAGGCAGAAGAGTTCGTGATCGTGCAGCGCGTGACCGGCATGCCTGCCACCGCAGCGGCCGTGGCCGACACCGCACAGATCATGGCACTTCAGGCGCAATGCCGCCAAGGCTATGTGGATCCGGCCCTGGTGCAGTACGCCGTGAAGCTGGTGGCGGCCACGCGCGATCCGGTGCGCTGCGGCTTGGCCGAACTGGCGCCCTATTTGACTTTTGGTGCCAGCCCCCGCGCCACCATCGCCCTGATCGAAGGCGCTCGGGCGCTGGCCTTTCTGCGCGGTCGCCCCTACGCCCTGCCGCAAGACCTGATCGACTTGGTGCCCGATGTGCTTCGCCACCGCTTGGTGCTGTCGTACGAAGCCTTGTCCGAAGGCATGACGGCCGATGCGCTGATCCTGAAAATCCTGCAGGCCGTGCCCGCCCCGAGTCAACCCCTGGACCGCCATGTTCAGCTGGCTGCGCAAGAAGCGAACTGAGGCCACGGCCGAGGCAGGCACGGGCCAAGCCCAGGCCTCTGCGTCTGGCGTGCCCGGCGCAGACTCGTCATGGCCCAACGCAGCGCAATGGCTGAAAAGGCTGGAATGGACTGTGCTCAAACGGCTCGATGGCCAGCTGCAAGGCGACTACCGCAGCTTGTTTCGCGGCAGCGGTCTGGTGCTGGCCGATCTGCGTGAATACCAGGCGCACGACGACGTGCGTCACATCGACTGGAACGTGACCGCCCGCATGCAAACCCCATATGTGCGAGAACACCAGGAGGACCGCGAAATCGCCGCTTGGTTTGTGGTGGACCTGTCTGCCTCGGTGGCTTTTGGCTCGAGCCCAACCAGCAAACGCCATCTGGCCTGCAGCATCGTGACCGTGTTGTCCAAGCTGTTGTCACAACACGGCAACCGCGTGGGCCTGATGCTGTTCACCGGACAAGACCGCGCCCACAGCGTGGTACCCGCCCGTTCGGGCAGGCGGCATTTGCTGCACATCGTCCACCAGATGCTGCAGGCGAGCCAAGCGCCAAACCAAGCCCAGGCCGTGCAGACCAGCGCACTGGGGGCATGGCTGGCGCAGGCCCAGTCGGTGCTCAAGCGCCGCTCGGCGGTGTTTGTGGTGTCCGACTTCATCAGCTCCACCGGGTGGGAAAAACCTCTGGCCCAGTTGGCCAGGCGTCATGAAGTGGTGGCGGTGCGGCTGCGTGACCCGCTGGAGATGGCCTGGCCCGACAACACCGGCATGCTGCTAGTTCAAGACGCCGAGTCGGGCGAGCAACTGCTGGTGGACGGCAACGATGCAGCGTTCCGCCAGCGGTTTGCCCAGCAGGCTCAAGACCGTGAAGCCGCTTTGCTGGAGAGCCTTTCTCAAGCCGGTGTGGACTGCCTGGAGCTGAACACCGACGAAGCGATGGACCAAGCCCTGCTGCGTTTTGCACAACTGCGCAAACGCGCCAGCCAGTTGAGCACCGGTGGCCCTGCTGCCTCTTTGGGTAAGCAGCGGCTCGCTCAAGCTGGAGGTGTTCATGCCTGAATGGCACTCGATCCAGTTCGTCTGGCCGCGCCTGCTGTGGCTGCTGGCCAGCTTGCCGCTGTGGCTGGGCCTGTACATCGCTTGGCAACGCCGGGGCGTGCAGCGGGCATGGCCCTCGGCCAGCATGAATGCAGGTGCAAGCAACATCCGCTTCACGCGACACGCGCCGGCGATGCTGGTGCTGTTGGGCTTGGCTGGCTTGTTGGTGGCGATTGCCAGGCCACAGGCTATCTTGCTCTTGCCCAGCCGCATCGACACCGTGATGCTGGCCATCGACAGCTCGGGCAGCATGCGCGCCACCGATGTGCAACCCAGCCGCATCGAGGCGGCCCAGGCCGCCGCCAAAAGCTTTGTGCTGGGCCAGCCTGGCCAAGTCAAATTGGGTGTGGTGAGCGTGGCAGGAGCGGCTGCGCTGGTGCAGGCACCCACCGACCAACGCGACCTGGTCATCCAGGCCATTGAGCAGCTGAGTCTGCAACCCGGCTCGGCCTTGGGCAGTGGCATCGTGATCGCACTGCATGCCATGCTGCCCGGCTCGGGCCTGGACGTGCGCGGGCTGATTGAGGGCGAGACCAGCCCCCAGCCCGCAAGCGGGGCACCCCTGGGTGGCGCCACACCCGCACCCCCAGAAACCGCAGGCAATTCAGGCACGGCCCCGCGCAAGCCGGTCAGCCTGCCCAAAGTGCCACCCGGCTCCAACACGGCTGCGGCCATCGTGCTGCTCAGCGATGGCCAAAGCAATGTGGGGCCTGATGCCGTCAAGATGGCCCAAGTGGCCGCCGATCTGGGGGTGCGCGTTTACACCGTGGGGGTGGGCACGGCGCAAGGCACGGTGCTCAAAGCCCAAGGTATGCAAATGCGGGTCAAGCTGGATGAAGCCAGCTTGAAAAAAATCGCCGAGATCACCAAGGCTGAATACTTCAGCGCGGACAACCGCCAAGACCTGCTTCAGATTTACAAATCCCTGAGCAGCAAGATCGTGCTCAAAAAGCACCGCCGCACCGAGGTCTCTGCCTTGTGCGCTTTGCTGGGCATGCTGCTGCTGAGCTGGGGTTGCGCTTGGGCTTGGTGGCGACACGGCCGGATCGTGTGAGATTGCGGAGATCGGCCAGTCCCCCTTCTTGTCAAGGTGATGCACAGTTACCAGACCTTCGATGCCATAATTCGCGTCATGTTCAGCCTGCAAACCCTGCGCAATGCCCATCACCTCACCCGCCTCGTGCTGGTGTGGTTTGCATTTTTTGTGGGGGCGGCGGTGGCTTCGCCGTTGGTCAAACCGGAAGCCGTACACCTGGTTTGCAGCGCCATTGGCGGCGTGAAATTGGTGCAGGCGGACGCTGCAGGTGCCGATGTGGATGGCGTGGTATCACACACCGCGCTCGACTGCCCCGCCTGCTTGCCCCTGATCGCGCCCCCTGTGGTCGACCTGTTGGCACCTTTGCCAACGGGCAGCTTGTCCCATGTTTTGCAGCCCTTGCCAGCCGCTCGGCTGGCCAGTTTGCTGGGTCAGCCCTGGCAAGCCCGCGCACCCCCCATCTTTTTCGCCTGAAACACCACCCCCTGAAACGCAGGGAGGCTGAGTCGGTTTCGGCATCCCCCAGTGCCTGTGCGCCCCGATTGGTGGGGTTTGCCGAGCGTACTGTTTGTGCCCCTTCATCTTTCGATAACCACCAGGAGTGATCCATGTTCCGTCCCACTTTGTCTGTGTCTGCCCTTTTTCTGGCCATGACCGTGTCCTTGGCCGCGCAAGCGCAGGTCACTGTGAAAGACGCCTGGGTGCGCGCCACTGTGCCCCAGCAAAAAGCCACCGGCGCCTTCATGCAACTGCAATCGGCGCAAGACGCCAAACTGCTGTCGGCCCAGTCGCCCGTGGCCGGTGTGGTCGAGGTGCACGAGATGGCCATGGACGGCGGCGTCATGAAAATGCGCGCAGTACCCAGTTTGGCCTTGCCTGCAGGCAAAGCGGTTGAACTCAAGCCCGGCGGTTACCACGTCATGCTGATGGACCTGAAAGGCCAAGTCAAAGACGGTGACACCGTGCCCGTGATCCTGGTGGTGGAAGGCAAAGATGGCAAGCGCCAATCGGTCGAATTGAAAGTGCCCGCCCGCACGGCCGCTGCACCGGCCATGAACCATGGCGCAGGCCAGATGCACAAGCACTGATCGGCCTGAGCGTCAGCCACTGACCAGCCCATGAGCACAAACATGACCTCTACCACGACAAAGTTGCGCCGCCTGGCCCGCCTTGTGTTGGTCTGGTACGTGCTGTTTGTGGGGGTGTCGGTATTAGCTGCCACGCTGCAGCCCAAAACCATGGAGGTGGTGTGCTCCAGCATGGGTCTTATGAAAGTGGTGGTGCAAGGCGAGGGTGGTGACGCCCAGGTGCGCAGCAGCATGGACTGCCCGCTGTGCGCCCACGCCACGCCCGCTCTGCCGCCGCCCACGGTGGCCGCTCTGGCCCATGTGCCTGATGCCCGCTCGCACATCGTGCAGCGTTTGCCCGAGGCCGTGCTGACCGCACGCACGGCCCCGCCTTTGCCCTCTCGCGGGCCACCTGTTTCGAATTGATCCTTGTTGAACCAGACTGAACACCGCCAGGTGTTCGGCGCTTGTTGTCACTGCAGCCCTGTGTGCTGGCGGTGATTGATCGATTTGAAACTTGCCATGAAAAACACCCTTTCTCTTTCTCCTTTGTCTTTGGCCATCTTCGGCCTGTTCTCCAGCCTGAGTGGTCACGCTGTGGCCAAAACTTCAACAGCGCTGGACACCATCGTGGTGTCGGGTTCTCGCTCAGAAACCAAACTGTCCGAAACCCCTGTGTCCATTGGTGCGGTCAGCCGTGCTCAGTGGGACGCCGACAAGCCCAAGTCGGTGGGCGAGATCATCAACCGCATTCCCGGCGTGCACTGGAACGATCTGGGTAACGAGCAGCACAGCATGGCCATTCGCCAGCCCATCAGCACCAACGCGGTCTACCAGTACCTGGAAGACGGCATCCCGATCCGTCCATTGGGCGTGTTCAACCACAACGCCCTGAACGAAAACAACATGAACGGCTCGGGCGGTGTCGAGGTGGTCAAGGGCGCTGCATCTTCTTTGTACGGCAGCAACGCTGTGGGTGGCGCGGTCAACTTTTTGACGCAACGACCTTCACGCACGCCCACCGGCTATGTGGGCATTCGCCACGACAGCACCGACGGTTTTACCCGAGTGGACTCGGGCGCCAGCAACACCTGGGGTGATCTGGGTTTGCGGTTTTCGCACTACAGCTCGCAGCGCGATACCCACAACTGGCAGCAATACAGCGGTGGCAAAAAAGACTCTTTCACACTGCGTGGCGACTACAACCTGAGCGACAAGTCCTGGTTGCGCGCTTCGCTGGTGCACACCAACTTGGACTCGGACACGCCCGGCAGTTTGTTTGAAAACGACTTCCGAACCAACCCGAGCAAAAGCATCAACACTTTTACCTGGCGCAAAGACAAAACCACCCGTGCTAATTTGGCGTGGGAGGGTGAGACCACCCAAGGCGGCTTGACCTCTGTGACGCTGTTCGCCCGCAACAACGACCACGGCCAGTTGCCCAACTACACCATCTCGGGGTGCTCGGGCGCAAGCTGCAAAGGCACCTTGAACAACAACCATGTGGAGTCTCTGGGCTTGGACGTGAAGCACGAGCAAAAACTGGACTGGCTGCGTGCCCGTTTGGTCACGGGTGTTTACATTGACCGCAGCCAAAACGATTACGTGTCGGACAACCTGGCCATCGTGCGCGATGTGCCCACCGGCCGTTACATGAGCTACACCTTGAACAGCGTTGCCAACCCCAGTGGTGTGCGCAACTACGGTGCGGGTATTGCGAACGATGCTGCTTTTGCACAATTGGAATTCAGTCCCACCGAGCAAATTCGTCTCGTCGCCAGTGGACGTTACGACAGCATCCGCTACGACTTCAAAAATAACCTGACCCCGGGTGCCAACTTCGGCGCTGCCAACGAGGTGCGCAGTTTTGCCAAGTTCAGCCCCAAGCTGGGCGCTACCTACGCGATCAGCCCCAGCAGCAGCCTGTACAGCAACCTGAGCATGGGCTTCACACCGCCCGAAGTCAGCCAGCTGTACGGCAAGACCGCCATTCCCGAATTGAATTCGGCCACTTACGACAACGTGGAAGTGGGCTGGCGCGCCTTGTTGGCCTCTGACATCCGTTTGGACTCTGCGCTGTACCAACTCAGCGGCAAGGACACCATCGTGTCTTACACCTCGGACATTGGCAACAGCTTCAACAAGAACGCAGGCAACACGCGCAGCCGGGGCTTGGAGTTGAGCTTGAATCAGGACCTGCGTGAATGGGACTGGCGCGTCGGTGCGACCTGGGCCGAACACACCTTTGTGTCTTACCGGGTGAGCGACAAAGTGGGTGCTGTCGAAGACTATTCGGGCAAAGACATGCCGCAGGCCCCCAACCACACCATCACGGCCCAAGTCGGTTGGAAATTCACACCGACTTCGCGCGTGGCTTTGGGGCTGGTCAAGCAAGGCAGCTACTGGATGAACAACGCCAACACGGTGCGTTACGCGGGTCACACGCTGCTCAACCTGACGGCCAGCCACAAGTTGGGCGATGGCTGGGAGGTTTGGGGTCAAGTGCGCAACCTGACCGACAAGCTGTATTCGGACAACGCGTCCAGCAACTACAAAAGCGGCGCTTACACACCCAACACACAAAACACCTACGCCGCAGGTGCGCCACGCAGCGTCATGTTGGGCCTGACCAAATCTTTTGGTCAACGTTGACGTGAAGTCTGGCTGGCGATGATTTGTTAAAAAGTAAATATGACTTCGCCAGCCTTTAATTCAATCTCCCGACTTTCTGAGAGAAGCCCATGAAATTATTGAACCGTTGGTGTGCCGTGTGGGGCCTGGTGATGACTTGGTTGTTGATGGTGCCGCAGGCTGGGGCGCAAGTTGCTGCCAAGGATGCCAGCAAACCTGCTGCGACTTCACAGCACCGCCACCAGCGTCCGCAACTGGCCACGGGCGCAGCCATTGCACCCGACGGCCGTTTGTGGGTGGTGGGTTTGAATGCGCAAGCGCAACTCTTTGTGCAAAGCACGCCTTTGGGCGACGCTGTGCAGTGGAGCGAGGCACGCATCTTGAACACCGGAGCCGACCCGATTGCGGCCGATGGCGAGAGCCGCCCAAAAATAGTGTTTGGCCCCCAAGGCTGGGCGGTGATCAGTTACACCATGCCGTTGGCCAAACCCTACACAGGCTTCATTCGCATGCTGCGCAGCAGCGATGGCGGGCAAACATTCAGTGCGCCCTTCACGGTGCATCAGGATCGGCAGGAAATCACCCACCGTTTCGATTCGGTGGCCTTTGATGGGCAAGGTGTGTTGCACACGCTGTGGGTAGACAAGCGCGACCAACCACCCAAAGGCTCGGCACAAAAATATGCGGGTGCCGCCATTTACCGTAACGAATCCAAGGACGGTGGTCAGACTTTTGGCCCCGACACCAAAGTGGCCGACCACTCGTGCGAGTGCTGCCGCATCGGGCTGGCACGCAACCCAAAGGGGCAGCTGCAAGCGACCTGGCGGCATGTGTTTGACAACAGCACGCGCGACCATGCCTTTGCCAGTGTGGGCGCACCTGCCAACCGCATAACGCGCAGCACACATGACGACTGGCAGATCAACGCCTGCCCGCACCACGGCCCCGGTTTGGCACTCAACGCAGGTACTTCGGGCTATCACACCGTCTGGTTTGGCATCCGCAAAGTGAATGGTCAAGACCAAGCTGCTGTGCGCTATGCCCGCCTCAATACGCAAGGTGAGCCGCTGACCGAGACTGTGCGCGTGTTGCCCGATGCGCGCGCCGAGCATGCCGATGTGATGGCCGATGGGCAAAACGTGGCCGTGGTCTGGCGCAGCAGCGAAGGGGCGCAGACCACACTCAAGGCCTGGCTGTCGACCGATGGCGGTCAGAACTTCACCCTTAAAACCCTGGGCCAAGCCACGGGTTACAACGACCACCCGCGCCTGGCCCAAAGTGGCGCGCGCATGGTGGTGGTTTGGCGCAACACACAGGAGACGCAAGTTCATGACATCCGTTTTTAAAAACACGGCTCTGGCCATCTTTAGCGCTGCACTCAGCCTGAGTGCCTCGGCGGTTTGGGCGCAAACACACCAGCACGCACACCCTCAGGGCCAATCCAAAGCTTCGACCCAGCGCACGGTCTTGCCTTTCGATGAAAAAACCTGGGCGCATGCTTTGCATCATGGCCCACGTCCTGCGGCGTATTTGTTCACTACCTCTTACTGCAGCACTTGCCCTGCTGCTTTTGCGGTGCTGCACAAGGCGGTCCAACAACGCAAAGACAAGCCTGAGCTGAATGCCGTCATGATGGACGTGGCGGGCCCACAGGCTTTGCGCCATGCAGCGCATTTCAAGGGCATGACCCAGATGTATGCCTTTGAGGGGTTTGAGCCCGCCATCCGTCAGGCGGTCGATCCGGCCTGGCCCAACGTCACGCCTTATGTGGTTCTGGTGGACGCCAAAGGCCAGACTCAGAGGGTGATTGGGCCACCAACGCCCGTGATGCTCAAGCGATGGTTGGCACCTGCTTGAAGTGCTCTGGCATGATTGAAGGATGACCTTATCGAGCCATTCCTCTGCGTCCTTCCAAACCTTTGTAGCCGAACCCTACACCCCCAATATCGGGGCCACGCTGCATGGTTTGGACTTGTCGCAGCCATTGAGCGAGTTGGCTCAAACCGAGCTGAGAGCGGCCTTGGCCCAGTACGAGGTGATCTTTTTTCGGGATCAAGTGCTCACTCCTGCTCAGCAGGTGGCGTTCACCCGCAGTTTTGGCCAAGTCAATGAAGTCAAAGCCTTCTTTCCCCGTGTGGAGAGCCAGCCCGAGATTGAAATTGTGGAAAGCACCGCCGAGCGCCCTGCTGCCAACAACAATTGGCATTCCGACATCACCTGGCAGGCCAATCCACCCATCGGCACCAGCTTGTATGCGCAAGTCATTCCGGCCAGCGGTGGCGACACCGTCTGGGCCAGCATGACCACCGCGTACGAAGGCTTGCCTGCCGACTTCAAAGCCTATCTGGAAACGCTCAGCGCCATGCACACCTGGGAGGTTACCGGCTGGACCGAATACCTGCTGCGCCAAGATGCCACGGGCGAGCAGCTGCAGGCTGCTCGCGCCAAGTACCCGCCCGTGACGCACCCCGTGGTGCGCGTGCACCCCATCACGGGCAAAAAGATTTTGTACGTCAACCCTACTTTCACCACCCACATCCATGGTTTGCCACGCCCGCAAAGCGACGCATTGCTGGCGCAGTTGTTTGGGCTGATCACGGCACCCGAAGTGCAAGCCCGATTTCGCTGGCAGGACCACTCATTGGCCGTGTGGGACAACCGTTCGACCCAGCACTACGCCGTGGCCGACTTTTATCCGCAGCACCGCAAACTGCACCGGGTTACGTTCACGGCCGACCGCACTTTCTGAGTCTTAGGCGGTAAAAGCCTGGGGTGGATGAGTCGCGCATCTTTTCGCACGGGGTATTTGAAAGCGTCTTCAGGTAAGCTTTGCAGAACACTTTTTTAAGGAGCTGCCATGAGCGACACATCCGCCTTCGGCTTTGGTCAATTCGTCCCTGGTTTTGACTTTTTGCAAAACCTGTCGAAAACCGCCGCACAAGCCCAGCCCGCTGCGGCTGCAGGCATGCCGGGGATGGCCAGTTGGGTAGCGCCTACCTTGAGCATCGAAGACATCGACAAGCGCATTCAGGAGCTCAAGTCGGTGCTGTTCTGGCTGGAACAAAACACCACGGCGCTCAAGGCCACCATCCAGGCGATGGAGGTGCAAAAAATGACTTTGACGACGCTGCAAAGCATGAACGTGAACATGGCTGACTTGGCCAAAGCCTTTACGGCCAAGCCGCCAAGCGCCCCATCCGATGCGAGCGCTTCGTCTTCTCCACCTTCTTCGGCAGCGCCAGAAGCAACACCCGCTGCCCCCAAGCCTTCTCTGTTCACGCCCAAGCCTGCTGCCTCGCCCACAGCCCCCGAGCCTGCGCAGTCCCAACCGCCCAGCGCCGCCGACGCCGCTCAAGACACAACACAAGCCGCGTCCGAGGCCAAGCCTGCCGTGGACCCGATGCAGTGGTGGGGCGCACTCACGCAGCAGTTTCAGGGCATTGCGGCTGCGGCCCTGAAAGACGTGGCCGCCGATGCCATGAAAGCAGGTGTGTCGGCCAAGAAAGCCCCCGCCAAAGCGGTGGCCCCAAAGTCCCATGCGGCTAAGGCTTCGGCCAAAGCCCCTGCAAAGTCTGCACGCAAAGCACCCGCCAAAGAGGCGGGCAAGACAGTGGTCAAGGCCAAGTCTGCACCGCGCAAAATTTCTTCCAAGTGATCTGCCCATGAAGTTGTTTCCCTGTGGCCACGCCACCCACCCGCAGTGGCAGATGGCCGCTGGCTTGGTGCTGGCGCAGTTGCGTGCGCAAATGGGTTTGCCCGGCTATGCCGCTGCGCCCCGGCTGGCGCTGCTCTACATCACCGACCACTATGCCGAGGATGCGCAGGCCGTGTTGGATCACTTGCGGCAGGAGTTGCCGGGGGTGAGCGATTGGGCGGGCACGGTCGGTATTGGCCTGGCGGTCAATGGGGCCGAGTATTTTGACGAGCCCGCCATGGCGGTGATGCTGTGCGATGTGCCGCCCGAAGATTACCGGCTGTTTTCTGGGGTGTCGCCCTTGCCGGCGGGCTGGGCCGACACCGCCTTGGTGCACGCCGACCCGCACACGCCCGATTTGGCCGAGTTGATCGACGAGGTGGCTGAGCGCACACAACAAAGCTATTTGTTTGGCGGCCTGACGGCCAGCCGCACGCGCTCGGTGCAGTTTTCTGCGCAAGCGGGCCGTGTGGGTGATGAGGACTTGGCCGGGAGCGGTGTGCTGCAAGGCGGTTTGAGCGGGGTGGCGTTTTCTGCGGCGGTGGGTTTGCTGTCGCGGGTCACGCAGGGTTGCCAGCCCGTGTCAGTCGAGCGCGAGGTCACCGAGGCGGAGGGGCATGTCCTGCTCAAGCTGGGTGGCGAGCCCGCCCTGGACGTGATGCTGGCCGATCTGGACATCAGCCTGAGCGAGCCGCAAAAAGCCATTGCGGTGGTGCGCTCGACCTTGGTAGGCCTGAGCCCCGCTGGGCAATTAGGCGTGGGCCGTACCGGCCATTTGGGCTGCGATGTGCGGGTGCGCCACATCATTGGCCTGGACCCTTTGCGCCAAGGTGTGGCGATTGCCGAGCACTTGCAACCCGGCATGCGCCTGAGCTTTGTGCGCCGCGACGTGCAGGCCGCCCGCGCCGATCTGGTGCGCGTGTGCGCCGAAATCCGCGAAGAGTTGGAGCCCGAAACCCTGTCCATCGAGGCCATCAACGCCCTGAGCGACGACCCGGTGCCCACCGCGCCGCAGCCCGGCAAGCGCATCGCCGGCGCGGTGTACGTTAGCTGCACCGGCCGTGGCGGCCCCCACTTTGGCGGCCCCAGCGCCGAGCTGCAAATCATCCGCCACGCCCTGGGCGATGTGCCGCTGGTGGGTTTTTTTGCCGCTGGCGAAATCGGCCGCAAGCAGCTGTATGGCTACACCGGGGTGCTCACGGTGTTCACGACCGATTGATCAAACCCCGCGTGCGCGTTCGCTTTTGAACTGCGCCCTGAACTGCGCAAACTGCCCCGCGTCCAGCGACTCGCGCACCTCGCGCATCAGGTTCAGGTAGTAGTGCAGGTTGTGGATGGTGGTCAGCATGGGGCCGAGCATTTCGCCGCAGCGGTCCAGGTGGTGCATGTAAGCACGGCTGAAACCGTCTCGGCCACCTTGGTCCCAAGAAACGCCGGACGTTCCCGCACAGGCATGGCAGGTGCAGCTGGTGTCCAGCGGCTGCGGGTCGTTTTTGTGGCGGGCGTTGCGCAGCTTCAGGTCGCCAAAGCGGGTGAACACCGTGCCGTTGCGGGCGTTGCGGGTGGGCATCACGCAGTCGAACATGTCCACGCCATCGGCCACACCTTGCACCAAATCCTCGGGCGTTCCCACGCCCATCAGGTAGCGCGGCTTGTTCGCGGGCAGGCGGTGTGGCGTGTGCGCCATGATCTGCAGCATCAGGTCTTTGGGCTCACCCACGCTCACGCCGCCGACCGCGTAGCCGGGGAAGTCCATCTCCACCAGCGCGTCCAGTGATTCCTGGCGCAGGTTCTCGAACATGCCGCCTTGCACGATGCCAAACAGCGCGTTGGGGTTTTCTAATCGCGCAAATTCGTCTTTGGAGCGCACAGCCCAGCGGCGGCTCATTTCCATCGACTTGCGCGCTTCTGCCTCGGTGGTCAGGTGGCCTTTGGTCTCGTAAGGCGTGCACTCGTCGAGCTGCATCACGATGTCCGAGTTCAGGATGGTCTGGATCTGCATGCTGACTTCGGGCGACATGAAGAGCTTGTCGCCGTTCACCGGGCTGGCAAAAGTCACGCCCTCTTCGGTGATCTTGCGCATGTCGCCCAGCGACCAGACCTGAAAACCGCCCGAGTCGGTCAGGATCGGTTTGTCCCATTTTTCAAACTGGTGCAGGCCGCCAAATCCTTTCATGATGTCCAGCCCCGGGCGCATCCACAGGTGAAAAGTGTTACCCAAAATGATCTGCGCGCCCATCTCGTGCAAGCTGCGCGGCATCACGCCCTTGACGGTGCCGTAAGTCCCCACGGGCATGAAGATCGGTGTTTGCACCACGCCATGGTTCAGGGTCAGTGTGCCGCGGCGTGCATGGCTGGAGGGGTCGGTTTTGAGCAGGTCGAATTGGAGCATGGCAAGGATTGTAGGAGGCCCGCCCTCGGCGCTTTACACCGTTTGCTCGTCCGCAGACTTGTTGCCGTCACCAAAGAGTTGGGCGACTTGTTCGCGCAGCCACTGGTGCCCGGGGTCTTTGTGCAGGCGGGCGTGCCAGAACTGGTGGATCACGCTGCCGTCCACCGCCAAGGGCAGGGCGCGGGTGGTCAGGGCAAACGGGCGGGTGACGCGTTGCGCGAAGCGTTCGGGCACCGTGGCAATCAAGTCAGAGTGGCCCAGCACATCGCCCAAAGCCACATAGTGCGGCACCGTCAGGCGAATGAGGCGTTGCAGGCCTTGGCGCTCCAGCGCTTCATCGACCCGTCCATGGCCCGTGCCTGCGGCGATCACGCGCACATGGCTTGCGGCGGCGAAGTCGGGCAAGGTCAATTCTTCAGACAGGGCCAACGGGTGGCCCTCGCGCATCAGGCACACATAGGGCTGGCGAAACAGCGCTTGCTGGAAAAAGCCCGCTTGCAGTTGCGGCAGCAGGCCCAGCGCCAAGTCGGTGCGGCCCGTGGCCATGTCTTCGCCCAAGCTGGCACTGGTCACTGCGACCACGTTCAGCGTGACGCTCGGGGCGCTTTGGGCCAGCGCGTCCATCAGCACGGGCAGGAAATACATTTCGCCCACATCTGTCATGGCCAGGGTGAAACGGCGCTCGCTGGTGGCCGGGTCAAAGGAGGCGCGCACTTGGAGCGCTTGCTGCAGGCCATCCAGCGCGGTCGCCACGGGTTCGGCCAGTTGGAGGGCATAAGGCGTGGGCACCATGCCGCCTTGCGTGCGTAAAAACAGCGCGTCGCCCAAGCTGGTGCGCAGGCGACCCAATGCACTGCTGACGGCGGGCTGGCTCATGCCCAGCGCGGTGGCCACGTTGGACACGCGTTTTTCGCGCAGCAGGTGGTGAAACACCAGCAGCAGGTTCAGGTCGAGGCGGGCAAGGTCCATGGTGCAGTGTTATTTGAAATTCAAATACCGATTATCTTTAAATTTCGATTTACCGAATTGGTTGGGCGCGACATGATGCTGGCCAAGTGCAAACCGACACATTGCAGGAGACACCATGACAGAACAACCCATCCACTGGGAAACGCCCGGCACCAGCCGCGTTCCGTTTGCCGTGTACACCGACGAAGACCGGCACAAGAAGGAGCTGGAGCGTTTCTTTTACAAGAGCCACTGGAGCTATGTCGGCCTGGAGGCCGAGATCCCGAACGTGGGCGACTTCAAGCGCACCGTGGTGGGCGAGCGTTCGGTCATCATGACGCGCGCCGCCGATGGGCAGATCCATGTGGTGGAAAACGTTTGCGCCCACCGGGGCATGCAGTTTTGCCGCGAACGCCATGGCAACAAGAAAGAGTTTGTCTGCCCCTACCACCAGTGGAGCTACACGCTCAAGGGTGATTTGCAGGGCGTGCCGTTTCGGCGCGGTGTGCGGCAAGACGGCAAGGTCAACGGCGGCATGCCCGCTGACTTTGAACCCAAGGACCACGGCCTCACAGCCTTGAAAGTGGCCACACGCGGCGGTGTGGTCTTCGCGTCGTTCGACCACAACGTGGAGTCGCTCGAAGACTTCATGGGCCCGACCATCCTGAAATACTTTGACCGCCTGTTCAATGGCCGTAAGCTGGTGGTGCTGGGCTACAACCGCCAGCGCATTCCGGGCAACTGGAAGCTGATGCAGGAAAACATCAAAGACCCGTACCACCCCGGCCTGCTGCACACCTGGTTTGTGACCTTCGGCCTTTGGCGTGCCGACAACAAAAGCGAGCTGCGCATGGACGCGCACCACCGCCACGCCGCCATGGTCTCGACCCGGGGCAGCGCTGGGCAAGCCACAGGCGCGGCGTCGCAGGTCACGCAGGTCAGCAGCTTCAAAGAAAGCATGCAGCTCAACGATCCGAGCTTTCTGGACATCGTGCCCGAGGGCTGGTGGCAGATGGACGACCAAATGCCCACGGCTGTGATGATGACGCTGTTCCCCAGCGTGATTTTTCAGCAGCAGGTCAACAGCGTGTCGACGCGCCACATCCAGCCCGATGGGCATGGCGCGTTTGACTTTGTCTGGACGCACTTTGGCTTTGAAGACGACACACCTGAGATGACCGAGCGGCGCCTGCGCCAATCCAATTTGTTTGGCCCGGCGGGTTTTGTGAGCGCGGACGACGGCGAGGTGATCGAGTTCTCGCAGCAAGCCTTTGAGACCAAACCCAAGCACCGCATGCTGGTGGAGCTGGGTGGACGCGATGTCGGCGAGACGGACCACATGGTGACCGAGACGCTGATCCGGGGCATGTACGAATACTGGCGCAAAGTGATGGAGGCCTGAACAAAATGACCATGGTGAACTTTGAAACCCACATGGCCTTGACCCGCCTGTATGCCGATTACGCCTTGGCCGTGGACAGCGGCCATTGGGATTTGTGGCCCGAGTTTTTTACCGAGCAGTGCGTTTACAAACTCATCCCGCGTGAAAACCATGAGCGCGGCTTTCCGCTGTGCACCCTGTCGTTCACCAGCAAGGGCATGCTGAAAGACCGTGTGTACGGCATTCAGGAAACGCTGTACCACGACCCCTATTACCAGCGCCATGTGGTGGGTGCGCCCGTGGTGAGGCGTGTCGACGGTGAGCGCATCCATGCCGAGGCCAACTATGCGGTGTTCCGCACCAAGCTCGACAAGGAAAGCACGGTGTTCAACGTGGGCCGCTACATCGATACCATCGTGCAGACCCCTGAGGGTCTGAAGTTCGCCGAACGCCTGTGTGTTTACGACAGCGAAATGATCCCCAACGCCATCATTTACCCAATATGACCATGACAAACTGGATCGACGTGGCCGCCGAGGCCGATTTGTTTGAAGGCGCAGGCATTGCCGTGGCCCCCGAGGGCCAAGACATTGCACTGTTCAGTGTTGATGGTGAAGTCTTTGCCATCAACAACCTGTGCACCCACGGCAACGCCAAGTTGTGCGAAGGCTTTGTCGAAGGTGACCATGTCGAGTGCCCCTTTCACCAGGCCCAGTTCAGCTTGCGCGATGGCTCGGTGGCCTGTGGCCCCGCCACAGAACCCGCCAAGACCTGGCCGGTCAAGATCGAAGGCGGGCGAGTGTTTCTTCAGCTGGTCTGAGATGCTGGCGCGGTGCGGGTCAGCAGCATCGCATCCCCATAACTGAAGAAACGGTAGCGCTGCGCGATCGCGTGGCGGTACAGGCCCATGATGTGTTCGTAGCCTGCAAAGGCGCTGACCAGCATCATGAGCGTGCTTTTGGGCAGGTGAAAGTTGGTGACCAGCCGATCGACCACTTTGAATTCAAACCCCGGCGTGATGAAAATCTGGGTGTCGCCGCTGGCCTGTTTGAATTGGGCCCACGATTCCAGTGTGCGCACCGTGGTCGTGCCGACGGCCACCACTTGGCCACCCCTTGCCTTGCAGGCGGCGATGGCTTGTTGGGTGGCTTCGGGCACTTCGTACCACTCGCTGTGCATGGTGTGGTCCGCGATGTTTTCGGTTTTGACAGGCTGGAAAGTGCCTGCGCCCACATGCAGGGTCACGCTGGCGCGTTGCACGCCACGGGCCTCCAGCGAGGCCAGCAAGGCCTCGTCAAAATGCAGCGCTGCCGTGGGTGCGGCCACCGCGCCGGGTGCGCGCGCAAAAACGGTTTGGTAACGCCGGGCGTCTTCTGCGGTGTCGGCATGGTCGGCGGTGCCCGCTGGGCGCTCAATGTAGGGGGGCAAGGGCATCACGCCGTGCTTTTCCATCAAGGCGTGCGGCTCGTCGCTCAGTTGCAGGTGAAACAACTGACCGTTTTCATCGGGCCAACGGCCCAACAGCACCGCATCGAATCCGCCCTTGTGCGCGCCGCCTGCCAGATGCATCTTGCCGCCCAGTAAAGGCTTTTTGCTCACCTTCATGTGCGCCACCACCTGATGCCCAGGCAGCACGCGCTCGATCAGCAGCTCCAGCTTGCCGCCCGACGCCTTTTCGCCAAAGATGCGTGCCTTGACCACCTTGGTGTCGTTGAACACCAGCAGGTCGCCTGCATTCAGAAGGCCGGGCAGTTCGTGAAAGATGCGGTCCACCGCGGTGGCCCCAGAGCCGTCGAGCAAACGCGAGCCGCTGCGCTGGGCGGCTGGGTGTTGGGCAATCAGTTCGGGGGGGAGCTCAAAGTCGAAATCGTTGAGCGTGAAGGCGCGTGGTGCGCTTGGGGATGGAGGTGCAGACATGATTCAGGGCTGGACAGGCCCGTACAAATAAGAAAAACGCCATTGTGCCCGAAGGGGTCAGTGCGCTCCAATCTACCGATGCAGGCCGCTCTCGCGGCACAATCGGGGCATGTCCACCCCGTCCGCTGTCAAGCCTGTGAAAACGCTGAGCGCCCCCCAAAAGGCGTTGATCAAGCTCGGCTTGAAGCGCGACATCGATCTGGCGCTGCACCTGCCGCTGCGCTACGAGGACGAGACCCGAATCGTCAAGCTGCGCGATGCGCGCGAGGGCGACACGGCGCAGATTGAGGCGACGGTGACGGCGTGTGAGATCACGATGCGCCCGCGCCGTCAGCTCTTGGTGACGGTGGATGACGGCTCAGACACCTGCGTGATGCGGTTTTTCAGCTTTTACCCCTCGCACCAAAAGGCGCTGGCGGTGGGCAACCGCATCCGGGCGCGGGGCGAGGTCAAGGGCGGCTTCATGGGCCTGACCATGATGCACCCTACATTCAAGGCAGCGGGCGGCCACTTGGCGGAGGCGCTGACGCCTGTGTACTCCACAGTGGCAGGCTTGGCACAAGCCTATTTGCGCCGCGCCGTGATCACCGGGCTGAATCATGCTGATTTGAGCGAGACCTTGCCCCCGGGTGTGCCCTGGCCCGACCCGCGTGGGGCTTGGACGCTGCGCGATGCGCTGCAGTTTTTGCACCACCCCACGTCCGACGTGTCGCTGGCCGCTTTAGAAGACCGCAGCCACCCGGCCTGGATACGCCTGAAGTGTGAGGAGTTGCTGGCTCAGCAGCTGTCGCAGCTCACGGCCAAGCGCGAGCGCGATTTGTTGCGGGCCCCGGATTTGAAGATGAAGCGCGGCGCTTTGCACGACCAGTTGCTCAAAGCACTGCCCTTTGGCTTGACGAATGCCCAGCAGCGTGTGGGCCAAGAAATTGCCCAAGACCTGAGCCGCCCGGTGCCCATGCACCGTTTGCTGCAAGGCGATGTGGGTGCGGGCAAAACCGTGGTGGCCGCGCTGGCGGCCATGGTGGCTATCGACGCGGGTTGGCAATGCGCCTTGATGGCCCCGACCGAGATTTTGGCCACGCAGCATTTTGCAAAACTGGTGGGCTGGCTGGAGCCGCTGGGCGTGAAAGTCGCCTGGTTGATTGGCAGCCAAAAGAAGAAAGAACGCGCCGCCATGCTGGCGCTGATCGAGTCGGGCGAGGCCGCGCTGGTGGTGGGCACGCACGCGGTGATTCAAGAGCACGTCAAGTTCAAGTGCTTGGGACTGGCGGTCATTGACGAGCAGCACCGCTTTGGCGTGGCCCAGCGCCTGGCCTTGCGCGGCAAGATGCAGGCCCCCGGCATGGAGCCGCACATGCTGATGATGACGGCCACGCCCATTCCGCGCACGCTGGCCATGAGCTATTACGCCGACCTGGATGTGTCGGTGATCGACGAACTGCCGCCGGGGCGCACGCCCATCGTGACCCGCGTGGTGTCGGACCACCGCCGTGACGAAGTGGTCTCGCGCATCGGGGCGCAGTTGCAAGAAGGGCGGCAGGTGTATTGGGTCTGCCCTTTGATTGAAGAAAGCGAAGCGCTTGACCTGACCAACGCCACGCAAACCCACGCCGACCTGAGCGAGGCGCTGCCGGGTGTGATGGTGGGCTTGCTGCACTCGCGCATGCCGGTGGCCGAAAAGAAAGCGGTGATGGAACTCTTCACCGCCGGCGTGATGGGTGTGCTGGTCAGCACCACGGTGATTGAGGTGGGGGTGGATGTGCCCAATGCTTCGCTGATGGTGATTGAACACGCCGAGCGCTTTGGCCTCTCTCAGCTGCACCAGCTGCGTGGTCGGGTGGGGCGGGGCGCTGCGGCTTCGGCCTGTGTGCTGCTCTATGGCACGCCCGAAGGTGGGCGACTGAGTGAGACTGCCCGCGAGAGGTTAAGGGCCATGGTGGAGACGAACGACGGCTTCGAGATTGCCCGGCGCGATTTGGAGATCCGGGGGCCGGGGGAATTTTTGGGGGCGCGGCAGTCGGGTGCGCCTTTGCTGCGTTTTGCCGATCTTGAAACCGACGGGCATTTGCTGGACTGGGCGCGGGCCTTGGCCCCGCACATGTTGGACCAGCATGCCTACTTGGCCGAACGCCACATTGGCCGTTGGCTGGGCGGGAAATCCGAGTATTTGAAAGCTTGATGTTTAAATAACGCTCATGACCCTGACCGAACTCAAATACATTGTGGCCGTGGCCCGTGAAAAGCACTTTGGCAAGGCGGCCGAGGCCTGCTTTGTGTCGCAACCCACGTTGTCACTGGCCATCAAGAAGCTCGAAGAAGAGCTGGAAGTCAAATTGTTTGAGCGCAGCGCCAGCGAGGTGTCGGTCACCCCGCTTGGCGAGGAGATCGTGCGCCAGGCACAAAGCGTGTTGGAGCAGGCAGCCGAGATCAAGGAAATTGCCAAACGCGGCAAAGACCCGCTGGCGGGCACCATGCGGCTGGGTGTGATCTACACCATTGGACCGTATTTGTTGCCCGATCTGGTGCGCCAGATCATCACCGACGTGCCGCAGATGCCGTTGATGCTGCAAGAGAACTTCACGGTGCGTTTGCTGGAGATGCTGCGCACAGGCGAGCTTGACTGCGCCATCCTGGCGGAGCCTTTCCCCGAGTCAGGTTTGGCCATTGCGCCGCTGTATGACGAGACCTTCATGGCCGCCTTGCCGCTGAACCATCCGCTGGCCAAAGAGGCGTTCATCACGCCCGAGCAACTGAAAAACGAGACCATGCTGCTGCTGGGCACGGGCCATTGCTTTCGCGACCATGTGCTGGAGGTGTGTCCGGAGTTTGCGCGTTACGCCAGCCAGACCGAGGGCATCCGCAAAACATTTGAGGGCTCGTCCCTCGAGACGATCAAGCACATGGTGGCCGCAGGCATGGGCGTGACCTTGGTGCCCCGCATGTCGGTGCCCGACCTCAAACCTGTGCGCAAACGCACGGGCGGACCACACGATTCACCGGTGCGCTACTTGCCCATCGTCGACCCCGCGGGCGGCAAGCCACCGACCCGCCGCGTGGTACTGGCCTGGCGTCGCAGCTACACCCGCTACGAGGCGATTGCCGCCATGCGCAACGCCATTTATGCCTGCCCGCTGCCAGGTGTCACGCGCCTGTCATGACCGAAAAATTCAAGCTGTATTTGGATTTGATCCGATGGAATCGGCCTGCCGGGTGGCTGCTTTTGCTCTGGCCATCGTTGGCTGCCCTGTGGGTGGCGGAGGGCGGTTTTCCCGGGTGGCATCTGATCGCGGTGTTTACTTTGGGCACCATCCTCATGCGCAGCGCTGGGTGTTGCATCAACGACGTGGCCGATCGCGACTTTGACAAGCACGTCAAACGAACGGCCAACCGCCCGGTGACGAGTGGGCGCATCGGCACGCGCGAAGCTTTGAGGGTCGGGGCGGTGCTGGCGCTGTGTGCGTTCGGCTTGGTGCTGACCACCAACCAAGCCACCATCGCTTGGTCTTTCGCGGCGCTGGCCGTGACCTTGATTTATCCCTATGCCAAGCGTTTTGTGTCCATGCCGCAGGCCGTGCTGGGCGTGGCTTTCAGTTTTGGCATCCCGATGGCGTTTGCGGCTGTGCAGGGGCAAGTGCCGCTTTTGGCTTGGGCCTTGCTCTTGGGCAACTTGTTTTGGGTTCTGGCCTACGACACCGAATACGCCATGGTGGACCGTGATGACGATCTGCGAATCGGCATGAAAACCTCTGCCATCACGCTGGGCAAGCTGGATGTGCCCGCCATCATGGGTTTTTATGGGGCTTATTTGTGGATCTGGGCATGGCTGCTGGATGCGCACCGGCAAGGGCTTTGGTTCTGGCTGGCCTGGTTCGTCTCGGTGGGGCAGGTGGTGTGGCACTATTTTTTGATCCGACACCGTACACGCGCAGGTTGCTTCAAGGCCTTCCGGTTGAACCACTGGCTGGGGTTCAGCGTCTTTGTGGGTGTGGTCTTGTCATACCGTTGACGCGTGTCAGCCATGTCGCAGCCGAAGCTGTCGACGCTGCCGAAGGGCCCAAGCCGATCAGGCCTTGCCGAATTCGTCGCCCAACTCTCCGGCGCGAACTTCGGCGGCCTGCATGGCTTTCATAAATGAGGCCTTGACACCCGAGGCATCCAACGACGTGATGGCGGCGTAGGTGGTGCCACCTTTGGACGTGACGCGCTGGCGCAGCACCTCGGGTGATTCAGTGGATGCAGCAGCCAGTGAAGACGCGCCCGAAAACGTGGCCACTGCCAGTTGATAGGCCTGCTGTGCGCTCAGGCCCATACCTACACCGGCTTGGGTCATGGCTTCTAGAAAATAAAACACATAGGCTGGACCTGAACCCGACAAGGCGGTCACAGCGTCCAGTTGCGACTCCTGCTGCACCCAGATGAATTGTCCTGTGGTGCCAATGATCTGCTCCACCAATGTTTGGTCTGCCGGTGTGACCGATGGGCAGGCAAACAAGCCAGTGATGCCTTGTCCCACCAACGCCGGTGTGTTGGGCATGCAGCGCACCACCCGATCTGTGCCGACCCAACGGCCGATGCTGTCGGTGCGGATGCCTGCAGCCACCGACAGGTGCAAGGCGGCCCGGGTGTGGGGCATGACAGGTGCAGCCGCTTCGCTGAAGACTTGCGGTTTGACCGCCCAGACCACCAAGTTGGCCTGAGCCAGGGCGGGGCCTGCTGCGGCTAAGGCGGTAATGCCGAAGTCCTTGAGCAGTTTGGCGGCGGTTTCGGCAAAGGGTTCAATCACAGTGAATTGATCGGGCTTCATGCCTTGGCGGATCAGGCCGCCGATGATGGCGCTGGCCATGTTGCCGCCACCGATGAAGGCGATGTGTTGTGAGGTGCTCATGTCGGGTGTCCCTTGTGTGTCTGATGCAGATGGTCAATCCGGGAATTGTCGCTTTTTGTGGCCACGAGTTTGGGGTAGTCTCACAGGAATGGAATACATCCTTGCTCTTGACCAGGGGACCACCAGCTGTCGCGCGGTGGTTTTTGACCATGCAGGCCAGCCCGTGGCCATGGCGCAGCGCGAATTGACCCAATACTTTCCTCGGCCTGGTTGGGTCGAGCACGATGCCCTGGAAATTTGGCGCAGCCAATCGGCTGTCATGCACGCGGCCATGGCCCAAGCCGGGATTTCGGCGCGCCAGTTGCGGGCCATAGGCCTCACCAACCAGCGTGAAACCACGGTCCTTTGGGATCGTCAAACAGGTCAACCAGTCGCCCCGGCCATCGTCTGGCAAGACCGTCGAACCGTTGATCGGTGTGAGGCTTTGCGGGCGCAGGGTCATGCCCGTCGTATTGCCCGCAAAACCGGGCTGGTGCTGGACGCCTATTTTTCGGGAACCAAGTTGGCATGGCTGCTGGACCATGTGCCGGGTGCGCGTGCCCGTGCTGAGCGGGGCGAGTTGGCCTTTGGCACCATGGACAGTTGGTTGGTCTGGCAGCTCACAGCAGGGCGCGTGCACGCCACCGACCCCAGCAACGCTTCACGTACCCTGTTGTTCAATCTGGAGACGGGTGCGTGGGATGGCGAGATGTTGGCTTTGCTGAACATTCCTGCTGCTGTTTTGCCCCAGGTCATGCCTTCGTGCGGCATCGTGGCTGAAACCGATGCCACTTTGCTGGGTGGGCGTGTCCCGATTGCAGGATGGGCGGGTGATCAGCAAGCAGCCCTGTTCGGGCAGGCCTGTTTTGCGCCAGGAATGGCCAAAAACACCTACGGTACAGGCTGCTTCATGCTCATGAACACGGGGGATCGTCCTGTGGTGAGCCGTCACCAGCTGCTCAGCACGGTCGCTTGGCAAGGCCCCTCTGACACTGAACATTCGACGGCGTATGCACTGGAGGGCTCTGTCTTCATGGCGGGCGCGACGGTGCAGTGGTTGCGGGACGGTTTGCAGATCATTCAAAGTGCGCCGGAAATAGAAGCATTGGCTGCCAGCGTGGTGGATACGGGTGATGTATTTTTGGTGCCGGCTTTTGCAGGACTGGGAACCCCCGACTGGGATGGTCATGCCCGGGGCACATTGGTGGGTATGACACGCGGTACGGGGCGAGCCCACATTGCACGGGCAGCACTGGAGGCGATCGCTTTGCAAACCGCCGATGTGTTTCAAGCCATGGCCAGTGACAGTGGCTTGGCCTTGACCGAGTTGCGTGTGGACGGCGGCGCCTGTCAAAACAATTTGCTGATGCAAATCCAGGCCAACGTGCTGGGCGTGCCTGTGGTGCGCAGCCGCGTGACGGAGACCACAGCCTTGGGTGCCGCCTATTTGGCGGGACTCGCTACGGGCTTTTGGTCGGGCGCTGAAGAAATATCGGCGCAATGGCAAGAGGAGCGCCGTTTTGAGCCCGAATGGTGCGTGGCGCAGCGCCAACAGTTTGTCGCACGCTGGCGTGAGGCTGTCGATCGGTCTCGCGCTTGGGCAAGGGCTTGACGAAGTGTTGAATCATCCATTGGCGGCCTCAGCCGCGCCTTTGCCCACCCGGCGTGAAGATTTGCTGGCCCGTTTGACCGCAGCCGAGGTCTGGGATTTGGTCGTTGTTGGTGGTGGAGCGACGGGTTTAGGGATTGCTTTGCAGGCCGCACGAGAAGGCTTGAAAGTGGCATTGCTGGAAGCCAAGGACTTTGCCCAGGGCACGTCCTCAAGATCGACCAAGCTGGTGCACGGTGGCGTGCGGTATTTGGCCCAAGGCCATTGGCCTTTGGTGAGGGAGGCGCTGCACGAAAGGCGTGGTTTGCTCGAGCGGGCACCCCATCTGGCTCAGCCGCTGGCCTTTGTCATGCCCACTTACCGTCGTGGTGACCAGGCGTTTTACGGGGCGGGGCTCAAACTCTATGAGTGGCTGGCCGCTTCGGCCAGTTTGGGTAAAACCCGCTTTTTGAATGCGCAGGTGACACAAGCGTTCTTGCCAGGTGTTCGCACTGAAGGTTTGCGTGGGGGGGTGGAGTATTGGGATGGTCAATTTGACGATGCTCGGCTGGCCTTGGCGTTGGCACGTTCAGCGGCCCGCGAAGGGGCGTGCGTGGTCAACCATGTTCCTGTACGTCACCTCCTTTACGAAAAGGGGCGGGTCGCGGGGGTGCGTGCACAAGACGCCGAACAGGGCCTGGAATTTGATCTGAAGGCGGCTTGTGTGATCAATGCAACGGGTGTCTGGGTGGATGGGCTGCGCTTGGCCGATGGGATACAGCGAGAGCAGCCCATGAGCCGCTTGGTGTCGCCCAGCCAAGGCGTTCACTTGGTTGTTGACGCCTCGTTCTGGCCGGGGGATAAAGCCTTGCTGGTCCCCAAAACAGCTGACGGGCGTGTGCTTTTTGCAGTGCCCTGGCTGGGCAAGGTCTTGTTGGGGACGACGGATACCGCCCGCCTTGACGCGCCCAGTGAGCCCCGTCCAGCAAGTGAAGAAGTGGACTTGATCTTGAAAGAGGCGGGTCGGTACTTAAAAAAGGTGCCAGAGCGAAAAGATGTTTTGAGTGCTTGGGCGGGACTTCGCCCCTTGGTTCGGGCGGATTCGCAATCCTCTGCGTCAAGTGGAATGACCCAGAAAATCAGCCGCGAACACCATGTCGAGGTGACCGATTCCGGGTTGGTGACGGTCACGGGTGGGAAATGGACAACTTACAGCGTCATGGCGCAAGACGTGATGAAGCAAGCCAGAAGCCTGGTGGGGCTGAAGTCCCCAGTCAATGCATTGGAAAAAGCGTACGCATTGATCGGTGCGCCAAAGAAGGGCGACAGACCCTCGCCTCTCACCAGACCTGGTGGGGCGCATTTGTATGGATCGGAGCAACTTTGGCTTGGGAGTTTGCCGGGGGCTCAAGTGGAGCTCGCACCGGGTCTGACAGAGGCCATGGTGAGGTTTGCGGCAAGGTATGAATATGCGCGCAATGTGGAAGATGTCTTGGCCAGACGATCTCGCTGCCTATTTTTGGATGCGGCCTTGGCCAAATCGGTGGCACCCAAAGTGGCGGAAATCCTGCGACAGGAATTGGCGATCAATCCGAATTTGGAAGAATTTCAGGTGCTTGCCGACGAATATGGCCGTTGCCCTTGAGGTGACCCCATGATTGAATGCGTCCCTTAGGGGCAGCAGGTCTAAAGGCGCCGATGGGCCAACAAGAAGCGGATTCAAGGGATTTTTTCAAAAGACTCTTGCGCGGCCCATTTTTATCAGGCATAATCGTGGGCTTCGCCTTGCAAAAGGCGTAGGTATCTGCCCAAACTGAAGCACAGCGAGTGGTTTGCTGTGTGAATGACGGGTCCAAGACTGATTCCTGCGGGTTGGCTTATCGGCCAGTTGGCAAGGAGTACAAGTTGGGAACAAAGAAATGATCCAGACAGAATCTCGGTTGGATGTGGCCGACAACACCGGCGCTAAGTCCGTGCTGTGCATTAAGGTGCTCGGCGGGTCCAAGCGTCGCTATGCAAGTGTTGGCGACATCATCAAAGTGAGCATCAAAGAAGCCGCCCCACGTGGTCGCGTCAAAAAAGGCGAGATCTACAGTGCTGTGGTGGTTCGCACTGCCAAGGGCATTCGCCGTGGCGATGGCTCCCTCATCAAATTCGATGGCAACGCTGCAGTGTTGCTGAATGCCAAGTTGGAGCCTATTGGCACCCGCATCTTCGGCCCGGTCACGCGTGAACTGCGTACCGAGAAGTTCATGAAGATCGTGTCCTTGGCTCCTGAAGTACTGTAAGGACGCGCCATGAACAAGATTCGCACAGGCGATGAAATCATCGTCATCACAGGTCGTGACAAAGGCAAGCGCGGCAAAGTGTCCTCGCGTGCCAGCGATTCGCACTTGTTGATTGATGGTATCAACATCGTCAAAAAACACGCCAAGCCAAACCCCATGAAGGGCACAACTGGCGGCATCATCGAAAAGGCCATGCCAATTCACCAATCCAATGTGGCGATTTTCAACGCTGCAACCGGCAAGGCTGATCGTGTGGGCATCAAGTTGCAGGCTGACGGCAAGCGCGTTCGCGTTTACAAGTCCAGCGGCGAAGAAATCAAGGTGGCATGAGCATGGCACGTTTGCAACAACTCTTCCGCGAGAAAATCGCAGCTGACCTGACAGCCAAATTTGGCTACACGTCACCCATGCAGGTGCCTCGCATCACCAAGATCACCCTTAACATGGGTGTGTCTGAGGCGGTGGCTGACAAGAAAGTCATGGACCACGCTGTGAGCGATCTGACCAAGATTGCAGGTCAAAAGCCTGTGGTCACCAAGGCCAAGAAGGCGATTGCGGGCTTCAAAATCCGTGAGCAGCAGCCTATCGGTTGCATGGTGACTTTGCGTGGCGTTCAGATGTATGAATTCCTGGACCGTTTCGTGACCGTGGCTTTGCCGCGTGTTCGTGACTTCCGTGGTATTTCTGGCCGTGCCTTTGATGGCCGTGGCAACTACAACATCGGCGTCAAAGAGCAGATCATTTTCCCTGAAATTGAGTACGACAAGGTCGATGCCTTGCGCGGTCTCAATATCAGCATCACCACAACGGCCAAGTCTGACGAAGAGTGCAAAGCTCTTCTGGCGGCTTTCCGCTTCCCCTTCAAGAACTGAGGTGTCACGTGGCTAAAGTAGCTTTGATCGAGCGCGAGCTCAAGCGTGAAAAACTGGCGGCCAAATTCGCGAAAAAATACGCGGAATTGAAAGCCATCGCCAACGATGCCAAGCGCAGTGATGAAGAGCGTGCAGCTGCCCGTCTGGGTCTGCAAAAGCTCCCGCGCAACGCAAACCCGACCCGTCAACGCAACCGCTGTGAAATCACCGGTCGCCCACGCGGTACGTTCCGTCAATTTGGTCTGGGCCGCGCCAAGATCCGTGAACTTGCCTTTGCAGGCAATATTCCGGGCGTGACCAAGGCCAGCTGGTAATCGGCAGGAGATAACAACATGAGCATGAGTGATCCTATTGCCGATCTGTTGACCCGCATCCGTAACGCACAAATGGTGTCAAAAGCCAACGTGTTGGTTCCATCTTCCAAAGTGAAGGTCGCCATCGCCCAAGTGCTGAAAGATGAAGGCTACATTGATGGCTTCCAAGTCAAAACCGAAGATGGCAAAGCCACCCTCGAAATTGCCCTGAAGTACTACGCTGGCCGTCCGGTCATTGAGCGTATTGAGCGCGTGAGCCGTCCTGGCCTGCGTGTGTACAAAGGCCGTGATGCTATTCCTCAAGTCCAAAACGGCTTGGGCGTGGCCATCGTCACCACACCTCAGGGCGTGATGACCGATCGCAAAGCGCGTGCAGCCGGTGTCGGCGGCGAAGTGCTGTGCTACGTCGCTTAAAGGGAGAAAAAGAATGTCCCGCGTAGGAAAAATGCCTGTGACCATCCCCGCTGGCGTGGATGTGTCGATCAATGCAACACAAATCAGTGTGAAGGGCTCTGGTGGTCAATTGGCCATCGCCACCAACACACTGGTGACCGTGAACAACGAAGGAGGCAAATTGAGTTTTGCTCCCGCCAATGATTCGCGTGAAGCCAATGCCATGAGCGGCACCTTGCGTCAGCTGGTGAACAACATGGTAACTGGCGTGACCAAAGGCTTCGAAAAGAAGTTGAACCTGATCGGTGTGGGTTACAAGGCGGCTGCTTCTGGCGCCAAATTGAACCTGGCTGTGGGTTACTCGCACCCTGTCAACATCGACATGCCAGCTGGCATCACGGTGGCCACCCCGACCGCGACTGAAATCGTGATCAAGGGTGCTGACCGTCAACGTGTTGGCCAAATTGCTGCTGAGATCCGTGCTGTTCGTCCTCCTGAGCCTTACAAAGGCAAAGGCATCCGTTATTCGGATGAGAAGATCACGATCAAAGAGACCAAGAAGAAATAAGGAGCTGCATCATGTTGACCAAGAAAGAGCAGCGTCTGCGTCGTGCACGCCAAACACGCATCCGCATTGCACAGCAAGGCGTGGCCCGTTTGACCGTGAGCCGCACCAACTTGCACATCTACGCCAGCGTTATTTCGGGCTGCGGTACCAAAGTGTTGGCCAGCGCCTCCACTGCCGAAGCCGAAGTGCGCACAGCATTGGGTGCAGCAGGCAAAGGTGGCAATGCCGCTGCAGCCACCGTCATCGGTAAGCGCATTGCTGAAAAAGCAAAGGCTGCTGGCGTTGAGAAGGTCGCCTTCGACCGCGCAGGTTTCGCTTACCACGGTCGTGTTAAGGCTTTGGCCGAAGCAGCCCGTGAAGCAGGTCTGCAGTTCTAAACGGATCGGAGTTACAAATGGCTAAATTTACAGCAAAACCGCAGAGCGACGGTCCTGAAGACGGTCTGCGTGAAAAGATGATCGCGGTCAACCGCGTGACCAAGGTGGTCAAGGGTGGCCGTATCCTCGGTTTCGCAGCCTTGACAGTGGTTGGTGATGGCGACGGTAAAGTCGGCATGGGCAAGGGCAAATCGAAAGAAGTGCCAGCAGCCGTGCAAAAAGCGATGGAAGAAGCCCGTCGCAACTTGGCCAAAGTCCACCTCAAAAATGGCACCATTCACCACGCAGTTCACGGTCACCATGGCGCAGCTCGCGTCATGATGGCACCAGCGCCAAAAGGTACCGGCATCATTGCGGGTGGTCCTATGCGCGCTGTGTTCGAAGTGGTGGGTATCACTGACATCGTGGCCAAGAGCCATGGTTCATCCAACCCTTACAACATGGTTCGTGCCACTCTGGACGCATTGTCCAATTGCACAACAGCTTCCAACGTGGCCGCCAAACGTGGCAAGTCGGTTGAAGAGTTGTTCGGCTGAACCGGAGATCGAACATGACGACACAATCTACAGTGAAAGTCCAACTGGTTCGCAGCCCGATTGGCACCAAAGAGTCCCATCGTGCCACTGTGCGCGGTCTGGGCTTGCGTAAGCTGAACTCTGTGAGCGAGTTGCAAGACACGCCCGCAGTGCGCGGCATGATCAACAAGATCAGCTACCTGGTCAAAGTTCTCTAAGAGGCGAATGATGGAACTCAACAGCATCAAGCCCGCAGAAGGCTCCAAGCACGCGCCACGTCGCGTGGGCCGTGGTATCGGTTCGGGTCTGGGTAAAACCGCCGGCCGTGGTCACAAAGGTCAAAAGTCACGTTCAGGCGGCTACCACAAGGTGGGCTTTGAAGGTGGTCAAATGCCTTTGCAGCGCCGTTTGCCAAAGCGTGGATTCAAATCACATTTGCTGAAGTACAACGCAGAAATCACACTCACCACCTTGTCCCGTTTGGACTTGGCAGAAGTGGATGTCTTGGCATTGAAGCAAGCTGGTCTGGTTTCACAAATGGCCAAAGTGGTCAAAGTGATCAACACAGGTGAGTTGACCAAAGCCGTCAAGTTGACAGGCATTGGTGCAACAGCTGGTGCCAAGGTGGCCATTGAGGCTGCTGGCGGCTCTATTGCCTGAATGTTCATAAGCGAGAAACACAGTGGCAACCAGCGCTAATCAGACAGCCAAAACAGACAAGTTTGGTGACCTTCGTCGCCGGCTTCTGTTCTTGTTGCTCGCGCTGGTGGTTTACCGTGCGGGCGCACACATCCCGGTTCCTGGCATCGATCCTGATCAGCTCAAACAGTTGTTCAATGGTCAGCAAGGCGGCATTTTGAACCTGTTCAACATGTTTTCGGGTGGTGCCCTGTCGAGGTTTACCGTGTTCGCGTTGGGCATCATGCCGTACATTTCTGCATCCATCGTGATGCAGTTGTTGACGTATGTTTTGCCGACCTTTGAGCAGTTGAAGAAAGAAGGCGAAGCAGGTCGTCGCAAGATAACTCAGTACACCCGGTTTGGTGCTTTGGGTTTGGCGATCTTCCAGTCTTTCGGTATTGCTGTGGCGCTTGAGGCTTCTGCCGGCTTGGTGATCAACCCTGGCATCGGATTCCGGATGACGGCCGTCGTGAGTTTGACTGCGGGATCCATGTTCCTGATGTGGTTGGGTGAGCAGATCACTGAACGCGGCTTGGGCAACGGCATCTCGATCTTGATCTTTGCGGGTATTGCTGCTGGATTGCCCAGTGCATTGGGTGGCCTGTTTGAGTTGGTTCGTACCGGCGCCATGAATCCATTGGTCTCGATCATGATCATTGTGGTGGTGGCTTTGGTCACTTACTTTGTGGTCTTTGTCGAACGCGGACAGCGGAAAATTTTGGTGAATTACGCACGCCGTCAGGTGGGTAACAAGGTGTATGGTGGACAGTCATCGCACCTGCCACTCAAGCTGAACATGGCGGGTGTCATACCTCCGATTTTTGCTTCGTCGATCATTTTGCTGCCAGCAACCCTGATTGGCTGGTTCAGTTCGGGTTCTTCGGAGAGTGCGGTCGTTCGATTCTTCAAAGATGTGGCAAATGCTTTGGCGCCAGGACAGCCTGTGTATGTGATGTTCTATGCCGCTGCCATTATTTTCTTTTGCTTTTTTTACACAGCGTTGGTTTTCAACAGCCGTGAAACTGCAGACAACTTGAAGAAAAGCGGTGCATTCATCCCGGGGATTCGTCCAGGGGATCAGACTGCAAAGTACATCGACAAGATCTTGCTGCGATTGACTGCGGTGGGCGCGGCTTACATCACATTCGTGTGTTTGCTGCCTGAATTCCTGATTCTGAAATACAATGTTCCGTTTTACTTTGGCGGCACCTCGTTGCTGATCATTGTGGTCGTGACCATGGATTTCATGGCTCAAGTTCAAAACTACTTGATGTCACAACAATACGATTCGCTTTTGAAGAAGGCGAGTTTCAAGTCTTGATTGACTTGGTTTGGGTTTGGTAAAGAACCCTGCGGTTGACGCAGGGCCACAATTTTCACCTGGTCTGCGATGTCTGGGTATCGATGAGTTTTAGGAGAGAACCATGAGAGTTTCTGCTTCGGTGAAAAAAATTTGCCGTAACTGCAAAGTCATTCGCCGTAAAGGCGTTGTTCGTGTGATCTGTACAGATCCACGTCACAAGCAGCGTCAAGGCTGATTGAATTAGTTTTAGAGGACGAAAATGGCACGTATCGCTGGCATCAACATTCCGCCGCACAAACATGCTGAAATTGGCTTGACCGCCATCTTCGGTATTGGTCGCACCCGCGCTCGACAAATTTGCGAAGCCTCTGGCATCGCTTATTCCAAAAAGATCAAAGATCTGACGGACGCTGATCTCGAAAAGATTCGGGATCAAATCGCAGTCTTCACCATTGAAGGTGATCTGCGCCGCGAAACCACCATGAACATCAAGCGTTTGATGGACATCGGTTGCTATCGTGGTTTCCGTCACCGTCGCGGCTTGCCCATGCGCGGTCAGCGCACACGCACCAATGCACGCACTCGCAAGGGTCCGCGCAAAGGCGCAGCGGCTCTGAAGAAATAAGCAGGACTGAGAGACCACCATGGCTAAAGCACAATCAAACAGCGCATCACAACGAGTTCGCAAGAAAGTCCGCAAGAACATTGCTGACGGTATTGCACACGTTCACGCGTCTTTCAATAACACCATCATCACGATCACCGACCGTCAAGGCAATGCTTTGTCGTGGGCTTCTTCGGGTGGCCAAGGCTTCAAGGGTTCACGCAAGTCGACACCTTTTGCCGCTCAGGTCGCTTCAGAAGTGGCAGGTCGCGCTGCGCAAGAACAAGGCATCAAAAACCTGGACGTCGAAATCAAGGGCCCCGGTCCTGGTCGCGAGTCTTCGGTTCGTGCCCTGGGTGCGTTGGGTATCCGCATCACTTCGATTGCCGATGTGACACCGGTTCCGCACAACGGCTGCCGCCCTCAAAAGCGTCGTCGTATCTAATTTCAAACCAAGCCCACCGCCAGGCCATGCTTGCATCGCCTGGCTCCCGCATTTCTGATGCGGCAGTTGCATAAAGGAAAATCAAGTGGCACGCTACCTCGGCCCCAAGGCCAAACTTTCTCGCCGTGAAGGCACCGACCTGTTCCTGAAGAGCGCACGTCGCTCGATTGCGGACAAGTCCAAATTTGATTCCAAGCCAGGCCAGCACGGCCGTACTTCGGGTCAACGTACTTCAGACTACGGTTTGCAGCTGCGTGAAAAGCAAAAAGTCAAACGCATGTATGGCGTGCTGGAAAAACAATTCCGCCGCTACTTTGCTGAGGCTGACCGCCGTAAAGGCAACACAGGTTCGAACTTGTTGAGTCTGTTGGAATGCCGTCTGGACAACGTGGTTTACCGCATGGGCTTTGGCTCTACACGTGCTGAAGCACGTCAGATGGTGTCACACAAGGCCATCACGGTGAATGGTCAGTCTGTGAACATTCCTTCTTACTTGGTCAAGGCCGGTGATGTGATCGCTGTCCGCGAAAAGTCCAAAAAGCAAAACCGTGTGGTTGAAGCTTTGCAACTGGCTTTGCAAGTGGGCATGCCTGCTTGGGTTGAAGTCAATGCCGATAAGGCAGAAGGCACCTTCAAGAAGGTTCCTGATCGTGACGAATTCGCTGCAGACATCAACGAATCGTTGATCGTCGAACTGTACTCGCGTTAATTCTGAGTCGTTTCAATCGTTCCCGGGTGGCCCTAACAGGCTGCACCGGGTGCTTCATCAGCCTTACCGGTGTAACGGACCGGGGGTATTGAGAGGAAGTCTGAATGCAAACCAATCTGTTGAAACCCAAAGCCATCCAAGTCGAGCAATTGGCCGCCAACCGTGCAAAAGTCACGCTGGAGCCATTCGAGCGTGGTTATGGTCACACCCTCGGCAACGCGCTGCGTCGCGTTTTGTTGTCTTCCATGGTCGGTTACTCCGCCACCGAAGTCACCATTGCAGGTGTGGTGCACGAATATTCTTCCATTGACGGTGTTCAAGAAGATGTGGTCAACATCCTGTTGAACCTCAAAGGTGTGGTTTTCAAACTGCACAACCGTGACGAAGTGACTCTGAGCTTGCGCAAAGACGGCGAAGGCGCTGTGACCGCAGCGGACATCCAGACACCTCACGATGTTGAAATCATCAATCCTGAGCATGTCATTGCCAATTTGTCACATGGTGGCAAGCTGGACATGCAGATCAAGGTTGAAAAAGGTCGTGGTTATGTACCCGGCAGCATGCGTCGCTTTGCCGATGAGCCGACCAAGGCCTTGGGCCGCATCGTTCTCGATGCTTCCTTCTCTCCAGTCAAGCGCGTCAGCTACACCGTTGAAAGCGCCCGTGTTGAGCAGCGTACCGACTTGGACAAGTTGGTCATCGAGATCGAAACCAACGGTGCGATCAGCGCGGAAGATGCAGTGCGTTCATCCGCCAAAATCTTGGTTGAGCAACTGGCTGTGTTCGCACAGCTTGAAGGCAGTGAATTGTCTGCTTTCAATGAGCCTGCTCAACGTGGTGGCGCTGGCAGTTTCGATCCGATCTTGTTGCGCCCAGTGGACGAGCTCGAACTCACCGTTCGTTCTGCCAACTGCCTCAAAGCAGAAAACATTTATTACATCGGCGATCTGATTCAGCGTACCGAGAACGAGTTGCTCAAGACCCCTAACCTGGGTCGCAAGTCACTCAACGAAATCAAAGAAGTTCTGGCTTCTCGTGGTTTGACTTTGGGCATGAAGCTCGAAGCCTGGCCACCAGCAGGTCTGGAAAAGCGATAATCTGAAGTTCCCGGAAAAATTCCGGGGTGTGCACGGGCAGTACCTGATACGGCTGCCTGTTTAATAAAGAAAGGTAAGCACCATGCGTCACGGACACGGCCTCCGCAAATTGAACCGCACCAGCGAGCACCGCCTCGCGATGTTGCGCAACATGATGAATTCGCTCATCGAGCACGAAGTCATCAAAACAACACTCCCTAAAGCCAAAGAGCTGCGTCGCGTCATTGAGCCGATGATCACTTTGGCCAAAGAAGACAACTTGTCCAACAAGCGTTTGGCATTCAACCGCCTGCGCGATCGCGACAGCGTCGTCAAGTTGTTTGCCGATCTCGGCCCACGTTTTGCAAAGCGTCCTGGTGGCTACACACGCATCCTGAAAATGGGTTACCGCGTGGGTGACAATGCACCGATGGCCTTGGTTGAATTGGTCGATCGCGCTGATTCTTCTGCTGATACAGCAGCAGAGTAAGGTATAATTCAAAGATACCGCGGGGTGGAGCAGTCTGGTAGCTCGTTGGGCTCATAACCCAAAGGTCGTTGGTTCAAATCCGGCCCCCGCAACCAAATTTCAACAGCGGTTGAAAAACAAAAAACCCTCTTCGGAGGGTTTTTTGTTTTGTGCCTCAGGATTTAAAAAACAGCAAGTTCTGGGTGCGATCCGTTGTGACAATTCATGCCACAACAGGCAGTCGCTTGACCAAACCCGAGAGCGCATGAATGCTGCTGGCTTGTCGTACCAGTTGTCGGTCACCAGAGAAAAGTTGGCACTCAGAATAGACCAAGCCGTCAATGCACCAGCCAAACCAGACGGTGCCCACAGGTTTGGCGTCGCTGCCGCCATCAGGACCCGCAATGCCTGTGACCGCAACGGCTACTCGGGCGTTTGTTCTGTACACGGCACCCAAGGCCATGGCTCGGGCCACAGATTCGCTCACTGCGCCATGCACATCAATCAGTGCAGCATCAACACCCAGCAAGTCGGATTTGGCGGCATTTGAATAAGTCACCAAACCACGATCAAACCAGCGACTTGAACCAGGTAAATCGGTGCATTGGGCTGCAATCAAGCCGCCAGTACAGCTTTCAGCGGTGGCCATCATCCAACCCAATGAGGTGAGCCTGTCAGCCAAATCGAATGCAATTTCAGACATCAGAACCACCTCCACAAAGCCAAGACAAAGAGCGTGCAAAAAGCGGCCACCAAATCGTCAAACAAAATACCCAAGCCACCACGCCAGCCAAATCCTTTGAACAAGCGATCAGCCCAAGCCACAGGACCAGGTTTGACGGCGTCAAAAAAGCGGAACAACAAAAATGCAGAAAGTTGGGCCATGAAACCAGAGGGTGTGATCAAAAACAAGATCATCCACATGGCCACAATTTCATCCCAAACAATAGAACCCGGATCACTCACCCCCATGTTGCGAGCCGTCAAGGTGCATGCCCACCAACCGATACACAACGCAAACAAGATCAAGGCCGCTTGCGCATGAAATGAAAGACTGTTTTGAATCAGCAACCAAGAAGCCCATCCCCAAAGACTGCCGACTGTGCCCGGCGCCTTGGGCGACAAACCAGAGCCAAAACCCAAGGCAATGGCATGGGCGGGATGCCGCAACATGAACGAAGCGTTGGGCCGAATGGGGCGGGTCATGAGAACGGAAGATAGTTCAGAAATGGAGGACATCTTCAAGCGAAATGATCGAAAGAAGAGAAGGAGTTGGGCAAAACACTGCCGTCCTCGTTCAGCAAAAGCAAGCGGGGGTCAGACGTGATGCGGCCAATGCGCGTGACAGGCGTGCCACAAGCCACACTCAAGGACTCGACATGCTGGCGGTGTGTGGGTTGACAGGTGAAAACCAGTTCGTAATCATCCCCGCCCGCCAGAACGCAGCGTTGCAAGAGTTCTTGAGGACAGGACCATGCACCGCCTGTCAGCATCAAATTTTGAATCGAGGCGATCTGAATATCGGCCCCAACACGACTGGCTTTGAGGATGTGTCCCAGATCACCCAAGAGACCATCGCTGATGTCGGCCATGGCAGTGGCCACGCCGCGCAATGAAACACCCAGCGTTGTGCGTGGCTCGGGCCGTTCCATGCGAGAGCGGGCCATCTCAAAGACACTTTGCGGCAGGCTGACAGAGCCACGAAATGCTTCCAGAGCCAGACGGGCATCGCCCAAGTGTCCGCTCACATACACGTCGTCGCCAGCTTGGGCGCCTGAGCGCAAGACGGCCTGATGGCCAGGCACCTCGCCCATGACAGTGATGGCAATATTCAGAGGGCCTTGGGTCGTGTCACCGCCGATCAATTCACAGCCCTGTGCATTTGCCAAAGCGAATAAGCCTTCCGAAAAGCCTGACAACCAGACCTCGTCCACCCGGGGCAAAGACAAAGACAATAAAAAAGCGCGTGGCGTCGCACCACAGGCGGCCAAGTCGCTCAGGTTGACGGCCAAAGCCTTGTGGCCCAAATCGCGGGGGTTGACGGTCGAGAGAAAGTGCCGACCTTCGACCAACATATCAGCAGACAGGGCCAATTGGTGGCCTGGACTGGGTGTCCAAATGGCGCAGTCGTCACCGATGCCGACATCCGCTTGCCGCGCAGCACGTTTGAAAAACCGTTCGATCAGCTCAAATTCACCCATGGGGCAGAGCTTAACCGAGAGTCAAACCGAGAGCGACATCAATGCAAGGTTCGACCACCGGGGATGGCGCTGGAAGCATCAAGAACGAAAGTGCCAATGGGGGCATCAAATCGGTGACCGTCCTCCGCCACAAAAAAGTAGCTGCCGTGCATGGTGCCACTGGCTGCGCGAAGGCGGCAGCCGCTGGTGTACTGGAATGATTCGCCAGGCCTAAGCAAGGGTTGTTGACCGACGACGCCAAGGCCCTTGACTTCCTCGCTGTGTCCACGCTCATCCTGAATGACCCAGTGGCGCGAAATCAGCTGAACAGGAACACGGCCTGTGTTGGTGACCGTGACGGTGTAAGCGAAGGCGAAAATATCCTCTAAAGGATTGCTTTGGTCTGCCACGTATTGGGGCAGCACATCAATTTGAACGGTGTGGGCGGACATGCGCACATGTTAACTGCGACAATTAAGCCATGACGACGACCTACCGCATTGCCCCTTCCATCCTCTCGGCTGATTTCGCCCGCTTGGGCGAGGAAGTCAAAAGCGTCATTGACGCCGGTGCAGACTGGATTCATTTTGACGTGATGGACAACCATTACGTGCCCAACCTCACCTTCGGCCCCATGATCTGCCAAGCCCTCAAGCCGCATGCCAAAACGGCATCCGGCGTGGCCGTGCCGATCGATGTGCATTTGATGATCTCGCCAGTGGATGCACTGGCGGCGTCTTTTGCCGAGGCCGGAGCGGACCTGATCAGTTTTCACCCCGATGCCAGCGCCCATGTGCACAGAAGCATCCAGGCCATCAAAAGCAAAGGCGTCAAGGCCGGTTTGGTGTTCAACCCGGCCGAACCCCTTGATGTGCTGGAGTGGACCATTGATGAAATCGACCTGATCCTCATCATGAGCGTGAACCCCGGCTTTGGGGGCCAAAGTTTCATCGATTCGGCCTTGCGCAAGGTCGAGCTGGCACGCCAATGGATCGAGCGAAGCGGCCGGGACATTCGCCTCGAAGTGGACGGGGGGATCAAGGCCGACAACATCCGCCGCGTGGCCGATGCCGGGGCGGACACTTTTGTGGCGGGCAGCGCCATCTTTGGTAAACCCGATTACAAGGGCGTGATCGACCAGATGCGCGTTGCTTTGGGTTAACGCCATGAAAGCCATGCAGGATCTGCTAGAAGTCGATGCGGTCATTTTTGACTTGGACGGCACCTTGGTGCACACCTTGGGTGATTTCCAGGTGGCCTTGCACCGCACCATGGCTGACTTGGACTTGCCCCCCGTGCCAGATGCGCTCATCGCGCAAACCATTGGCAAAGGATCCGAGCACCTGATCCGCACTTTGCTCGCGCATCAAATCAACCGGCCTGAAGTCAAGGGTGTGGGCCAGGCTTGCCCAGCCCTGTCGGTGGACGCCCTTTTTGACCGTGCCTGGCAGCGCTACCAGCAACACTATTTGTCGATCAATGGTCAGTTTGCCGATGTCTACCCTGGCGCACTGGAGGTGCTCGAAAACTTGGCGGCTCAGGGCGTGCCCATGGCCTGCGTCACCAACAAGCCCTTGGCCTTTGCCCAAGCCTTGCTGAAAGAAAAGTCACTGACGCACTTTTTTGGCCCCGTGTTTGGGGGGGACAGTTTCGAGCGCAAAAAGCCCGATCCCTTGCCCTTGCTCAAAACCTGTGAGGCGCTGGGCACCCACGCCGCACGCACCTTGATGGTGGGGGATTCCAGCAACGACGCGAAGGCTGCCCACGCTGCGGGCTGCCCGGTGGTGCTGGTCACTTACGGCTACAACCACGGTCAGCGCGTGCAAGACACACCTGCCGCTGCTTGGTTGGATACGCTGGCCGACTTGCCAGAACGGTTACAAACCAAGATCCGGTGAAAACCGTCTGCTGGCTTTGCTACACTTGGCAAATCATGTTCATCATCCACAGCCACCTCAGCGCAGCCTGCCTGCCGAGCCATTCCTCCGCGGAAGGCCGGGGAGCCTGGCCCTGGCGTCGGCCAGCCTGACCCCATCGATTGGGCGGCTTGCCCGCCACCCGCGCCCGGCTGCATACGCAAAATGACCGGGCACCTGGATGAATGAAAAGCACCTCAAGCGAGGTCGCTGAGCGCTTAGGAGGCGCTAACCTGTGATCACCGAACTTGAATTCAAAAGCCTGGCCAGCCAAGGCTACAACCGCATTCCCCTCATGCTCGAGGCCTTTGCGGACCTGGAAACTCCCCTGTCGCTTTACCTGAAGCTGGCTCATACCAAGGACAACGGCAAGTACAGCTTTTTGCTCGAATCGGTGGTGGGCGGCGAGCGTTTTGGACGCTACAGCTTCATCGGTCTGCCCGCACGCACGCTGTTGCGAGCCAGCGGTTTTGGTGCCGATGCCAAGACCGAAGTGGTGCACGATGGCGCGGTCATCGAAACGGCCACCGGCAACCCGCTGGACTTCATCGAGCAGTACCAAAAGCGTTTCAAGGTGGCCTTGCGGCCCGGTTTGCCACGTTTTTGTGGCGGCCTGGCGGGCTACTTTGGTTACGACGCGGTGCGTTACATCGAGAAAAAACTCGAGAAAACCTGCCCGCCCGATACCCTCGGCACGCCCGACATCTTGCTGCTGCAGTGCGAAGAACTCGCGGTGATCGACAACCTGTCGGGCAAGCTCTACCTCATCGTTTATGCGGATCCCGCAACGCCCGAGGCCTATGTGGGTGCCAAAAAACGCTTGCGTGACTTGAAAGAGCAGCTCAAGTATTCGGTCAGCGCTCCGGTCGTCAAAGCCAGCCAGTCTTACCCCGCTGAACGTGACTTTGCCAAGGCCGATTACATCGCCGCCGTGGAAAAAGCCAAGGAGCTGATCGCCGGTGGCGACTTCATGCAGGTGCAGGTGGGGCAGCGCATCAAAAAACGCTACACCGAAAGCCCGCTCTCGCTGTACCGGGCGCTGCGTTCGCTGAATCCCAGCCCCTACATGTATTTCTACAACTTTGGCGACTTTCATGTGGTCGGGGCCAGTCCCGAGATTTTGGTGCGGCAGGAGCAAACCGACGAGGGCGCCAAAGTCATCATCCGTCCTTTGGCAGGCACACGCCCCCGTGGTGCGACCCCCGAAAAGGACAAGGCCGCCGAGCAGGAACTGATCAACGACCCCAAGGAGCGGGCCGAGCATGTGATGCTGATTGACTTGGCGCGCAACGACATTGGTCGTATTGCCCAAATTGGCTCGGTCAAGGTGACCGAGGCTTTTGTGGTCGAGCGCTACAGCCATGTGATGCACATCGTCAGCAACGTCGAAGGCTTGCTGAACGAGGGCATGAGCAACATGGATGTGCTCAAAGCCACCTTCCCGGCGGGCACCCTGACAGGCGCACCCAAGGTGCACGCGATGGAGTTGATCGATCAGTTTGAGCCCGTCAAGCGTGGCATTTACGGCGGCGCTTGTGGCTACATCAGTTATGCGGGCGACATGGATGTGGCCATTGCCATTCGCACCGCGGTCATCAAAGATCAGACCCTGTATGTGCAAGCCGCTGCCGGGGTGGTGGCCGATTCGGTGCCCGAGATGGAGTGGCGCGAAACCGAGCACAAGGCGCGTGCCTTGTTGAGGGCCAGCGAGTTGGTCGAAGAAGGTTTGGAGTGATCATGGCGAAAAAAATCAAACTCCTGATGGTCGACAACTACGACTCTTTCACCTTCAACATCGTGCAGTACTTTGGTGAGCTCGGTGCAGAGGTTGAGGTGTTTCGCAACGACGAGATCACGCTGGAAGGCATTGCAGCGCGTCAACCTGATCGATTGGTGATCTCACCGGGCCCTTGCTCGCCCGCAGAGGCGGGCATCTCGGTGGCGGCCATTCAGCACTTCGCGGGCAAGTTGCCCATCTTGGGTGTGTGCTTGGGTCACCAAAGCATTGGCGCGGCCTTGGGCGGCAAGATTGTGCGGGCGCAAGTGTTGATGCACGGCAAGACCAGTGTCATCACCACCACGCAAGAAGGTGTGTTCGCGGGCTTGCCCGAAAAATTCACCGTCAACCGCTACCACTCGCTGGCGATTGAGCGGGCCAGTTGCCCACCATGTCTGAAAGTCACGGCCTGGACCGACGATGGCGAGATCATGGGCGTGCGCCACACCGAGCTGGACATCGAAGGCGTTCAGTTCCATCCGGAATCCATCCTCACCGAGCATGGTCACGCCATGCTCAAGAACTTTTTGGAACGGCCATGATCGATTTGCGCAGCGACACCGTCACCCAGCCCACCGCCGCCATGCGCGAGGCCATGCTGGCTGCGCCTGTGGGCGACGATGTGTTTGGCGACGACCCCACGGTCAATGCCTTGCAAGAGCGCATCGCGCACATCACCGGCAAAGAGGCTGCACTGTTCATGCCCTCTGGCACGCAGAGTAACTTGTGCGCCTTGATGGCGCACTGCGAGCGGGGTGACGAGTACATCGTGGGGCAAAACGCCCACACCTACCGCTACGAAGGCGGCGGCGCGGCCGTGTTGGGCAGCATCCAACCGCAGCCCCTGGCGCAAAACACTTCAGGTGAAATGTCCCTGAGTGACATCGCTGTAGCCATCAAACCCATCGACTGCCACTTTGCGCGCACTCGCCTGCTGGCGCTGGAAAACACCTGGAACGGCCACCCCATGTCGCAAGACTACTTGGCTCAAGCCACGGGTCTGGCCAGACAGCATGGCTTGGCTGTGCATCTGGATGGCGCACGGCTGTTCAATGCGGCCGTGGCTCAGGCCGAAGGTGGACCAGTCACAGCCAGCGTGCGCCGCATCGTGGACCACTTCGACAGCGTGTCCGTGTGTTTCAGCAAGGGCTTGGGCGCGCCCGTGGGCTCTGCCCTGTGCGGCTCGCGTGAGCTGATCGCCAAGGCGTTGCGTTGGCGCAAGGTTTTGGGCGGTGGCTTGCGCCAGTCCGGCGTGTTGGCGGCGGCGGCCTTGCATGCACTGGACCACCATGTCGATCGGCTGGCCGATGACCATGCCTTGGCCCAGCGTCTGGCACAAGGCCTGCAGGACATACCTGGCTTGAGCGTGCGATCGGCGCAGACCAACATCGTGTTTGTGGACGTGGCCGATGGCCGAGGCCCGGCGCTGCTGGAGGCTTTGAAAGCCCAGGGCGTTTTGGCCACGGGGCTGATCGGTTTGCGGTTTGTCACGCATCTGAATGTGGACGCAGCAGGCATTGACCATGCCGTGGCGTGCATCCGCCAATTCATGCAAACCTCGGCCGGCGATACGGCGCAAGGCCCCTCCCGCTCAGGCGTTTACTGATTTTTTCAAAACATGCCAGACGCGCAGCAACTTTGGATGTTCATGGCGGCGGGCGTGCTGCTCAACGTCACGCCTGGGCCAGACGTGCTTTTCATCGTCACTCAGTCTCTGCGTGGCGGTGTGCGCGCTGGTGTGGTGGCTGCATGGGGGATCACGGCCGGGTGTTTTGTGCATGTGGGCGTGGCGGCCTGTGGTGTCGGTGCTTTGCTGGCCACTTCTGCCAACGCATTCAATGCCGTCAAATGGTTGGGGGCGGTTTATCTGATGTGGATTGGCGTGCGCATGTTGTGGGCCATAACCCAATCAGGTGGTTTGGCCTGGGATATGGGGCCTGCCATGCCGGCGCATGCGGCGAGTGATCAGACGCCCAATTTTCCCCGCCTGCGGTGGGTTTTCCTCAAGGCGTTCGCCACCAATGTCTTGAACCCCAAGGTGGCCCTGTTTTTTCTGGCCTTCGTGCCGCAATTCATTCCGGCCCAAACGGCCGATCCCGCCTGGACTTTTGTGGCGCTCGGTTGCTTGTTCAATTTCAATGGCTTGTTGATCTGCATGGGCTGGGCGCTGGCGGCCGATTGGTTGTCGCAACGCTCACGCGGGTTACAGCGCAGACTGCAGCACCTGGACCGCTTGGCGGGATGCCTGTTTGTGGGCTTCGGCCTGAAACTGGCGCTGACAGACGCGCCCGCGCATTGACGCTTTCAAAATTTTCGATTCATCGCAAGGAAATTCCCATGCCTATCACCCCACAGGAAGCGTTGCAACGCACCATCGAGCACCGCGAAATTTTTCACGATGAGATGCTCCACCTCATGCGCATGATCATGAATGGCGAGCTGTCACCCGTCATGACCGCAGCGCTGATCACCGGCCTGCGTGTCAAAAAGGAAACCATTGGCGAGATCACCGCCGCCGCGCAAGTGATGCGCGAATTTTCGACCAAGGTCCATGTGCCTGACCCCACGCACTTGGTGGACATTGTGGGCACTGGCGGTGACGGTGCCCACACCTTCAACATCTCAACCTGCGCCATGTTTGTGGCGGCTGCTGCCGGGGCCAAAACCGCCAAGCATGGCGGGCGCAGTGTCAGCAGCAAATCAGGCAGCGCCGATGTGGTCGAGGCATTGGGTGGCAACATCAACCTCAAGCCAGAGCAAATTGCGCGTTCCATCGAAGAGGTGGGCATCGGCTTCATGTTTGCGCCCAATCACCACCCGGCCATGAAAAACGTGGCTCCGGTGCGCAAGGAGCTGGGCGTGCGCACCATTTTCAACATCCTGGGGCCTTTGACCAACCCGGCCAGCGCACCCAACATTCTGATGGGTGTGTTCCACTCTGACCTGGTGGGTATTCAGGTGCGCGCTTTGCAACGCTTGGGTGCGGAGCATGCGGTGGTGGTTTATGGGCGGGACGGCATGGACGAGATCAGCCTGGGCGCGGCCACGCTGGTGGGAGAGCTCAAAAATGGTCAGATCACCGAATACGAAATCCACCCGGAAGACTTTGGCTTGACCATGGCCAGCAACCGAGCCCTGAAAGTGGACACGCCCGAGCAATCCATGGCCATGCTGCGTGGCGTGCTGGACAATGAGCCTGGCGCAGCCCGTGACATTGTCATGATCAATGCGGGTGCTGCCTTGTACGCCGCCAATGTGGCCAGCAGCATGGCCGATGGTTTGGCGCGTGCGCGTGAGGCCATTGAGTCGGGCGCGGCCAAAGCCAAGCTGGCACAGTTTGTGGCCTTTGGCCAAAAGGTGGCTTGAGCCATGTGGCACGACGAAGGGGCTTGGATCGCCGTGGGCGTATCGGCCTTGTTTGTGGTGGTCGGGTTGGTGATGCACCGCGTCTTTGTTCGCATTTTGAAAAACGGTGCCACCGCGCCCGCACAGAAAGAAAATCATGAGTGACATCCTGGACAAAATCGTCGCGGTCAAACGCGAAGAGGTGGCTTCGGCCCAGAAGCAAAAATCGCTGGCCGTGGTGCGCGCCGATGCCGAAAGCCGTGTGCTGACCCGCGACTTCGAAGGCGCGATGCGTGCCAAGATCGCTGCAGGCCAAGCAGCGGTGATCGCCGAAATCAAGAAGGCCAGCCCGTCCAAAGGCGTGTTGCGGGCGGATTTCATCCCGGCCGATATTGCCCAAAGCTATGCCGAGTTCGGGGCGGCTTGCCTGTCGGTGTTGACGGACAAGCAATTTTTTCAAGGCAGTGTGGATTACCTCAAGCAAGCCCGCGCCAGTTGTGACCTGCCGGTGCTGCGCAAGGACTTCATGATCGATGCCTACCAAGTGTACGAAGCCCGGGCCATGGGGGCCGACGCCATCTTGCTGATTGCCGCGTGCCTGGACGATGCCCACATGGCGGAGATGGAGGCAGTGGCCCGCAGCCTGGACATGGCGGTGCTGGTGGAGGTGCACGACCGGGCTGAACTCGAACGGGCCCTCAAGTTGAAAACGCGGCTGGTTGGTATCAACAACCGCAACCTGAAAACCTTCGAGGTGTCCTTGCAGACCACCCTGGACATGTTGCCCGATGTACCGGCCGACCGCTTGCTGGTCACCGAAAGCGGGATTCAAACCCCGGAAGACGTCCGCCGCATGCGCGAGGCCCAAGTCAATGCTTTCCTCGTGGGCGAGGCTTTTATGCGTGCCACTGAGCCCGGCGAAGCCTTGGCCAAACTCTTTAGCTGATGGCCAGCGTGACGGGGCAGCAAAGCCTGGGGTTTGAAGAGGTGCCTGGAGTGCCCCACCAAGGGCTGAATTGGCCAGCGGATCTTCAAGGTCTGGACGAGGGGTGGCGACACTTGGTCGACGCTTTTCTCAATTCCGAGACGGGGCTTGCCTTGTCCAAGCGCTTGACCGATGACCTGAATGCCGGTGAGCTCATTTACCCTCCCGATCCGTTTTTGGCGTTGCGCCTGACCCCTTTGAGTCAGGTGAGGGTGGTGATTCTGGGACAAGACCCGTACCACGGATCGGGCCAGGCAGAAGGCCTGGCCTTCTCGGTGGCGCCGGGTGTTCGCTTGCCGCCCAGTTTGCGCAATATCTTCAAAGAGCTGCAACGCAGCTTGGGCGCCCCCATGCCTACGGATGGTTCTCTTGTGCGCTGGGCAAAACAAGGGGTCTTGCTGCTCAACACCTGTTTCACGGTACAGGCTGGGCAAGCGGGCAGTCATGCCCGCTGGGGCTGGGAGGTTTTGAGCGATGAGCTGGTCAAAGCGGTTGCCCAAAGTTCAATTCCAGTGGTGTTCATGTTGTGGGGCGCGCAGGCCCAGGCCAAAAAAACGTTGATCGAACAAGCTGGAAAGTCGGGCCGGCATTTGATTTTGGTGGCCAACCATCCTTCGCCCTTGTCGGCCTTGCGAGCCCCCCTGCCTTTTGTCGGCTGTGGTCATTTCGTGCAGGCCAATGCCTTTTTGGCGCAAAGCGGCGAAAAAACCATCAAGTGGTGAAAATTTTGTGAGCCATCTTGCAGGGGTTCACAAAAAGATGGCATAATCTAAGACTCGCTTCTGGAGGGGTGCCCGAGTGGCTAAAGGGGGCAGACTGTAAATCTGTTGGCTTACGCCTACACTGGTTCGAATCCAGTCTCCTCCACCAGCAAACTGTCATTTGGCAGTTGATGAGAGCATTTGGAAATGGTTTCCAAGCATTGGCGCAGCATCCACTCGTGCGGCGCAATCAGTGCGGGAGTAGTTTAATGGTAGAACCTTAGCCTTCCAAGCTAATGACACGGGTTCGATTCCCGTTTCCCGCTCCAGTCAATTGCTTGAGTTTGTTAGAAGTTTTGCCCTTGTGGCTCAGTGGTAGAGCACTCCCTTGGTAAGGGAGAGGTCGCGGGTCCGATTCCCGCCAAGGGCACCAGTTTTGGGGCGCGCAATGCGAATTGTGCGCCCTCTGTCTTGGTTGTTGACCACTACTTTTCGGAGTCGAAGATATGGCAAAAGAGAAATTCGAACGGACCAAACCCCACGTCAACGTGGGCACCATCGGTCACGTTGACCACGGCAAAACCACCCTGACAGCCGCCATCACCACCGTGTTGGCAGCCAAGTTCGGCGGTGCTGCCAAAGCGTACGACCAGATCGACGCGGCTCCCGAAGAGAAGGCTCGTGGTATCACGATCAACACCGCTCACGTTGAGTACGAAACAGAAAACCGTCACTACGCGCACGTGGACTGCCCAGGCCACGCTGACTATGTGAAGAACATGATCACCGGTGCTGCCCAGATGGACGGCGCTATTTTGGTTTGCTCCGCTGCTGACGGCCCTATGCCTCAGACCCGTGAGCACATCCTGTTGGCCCGTCAAGTTGGCGTGCCTTACATCATCGTGTTCCTGAACAAGTGCGACATGGTCGACGACGCTGAGTTGTTGGAACTGGTCGAGATGGAAGTGCGCGAGTTGTTGTCCAAGTACGACTTCCCAGGCGACGACACACCGATCATCCAGGGTTCTGCCAAGCTGGCCCTCGAAGGCGACAAAGGCCCATTGGGCGAAGAAGCCATCATGAAGCTGGCTGCTGCTTTGGACACTTACATCCCTACGCCTGACCGCGCAGTGGACGGCGCTTTCTTGATGCCCGTGGAAGACGTGTTCTCCATCTCCGGTCGCGGCACTGTGGTGACTGGCCGTATCGAGCGCGGTATCGTCAAAGTCGGCGAAGAAATTGAAATCGTGGGTATCAAAGACACTGTCAAGACCACTTGCACAGGCGTTGAGATGTTCCGCAAGCTGCTGGACCAAGGTCAAGCCGGTGACAACGTCGGCATCTTGCTGCGCGGCACCAAGCGCGAAGACGTCGAGCGCGGCCAAGTGCTGTGCAAGCCAGGCTCGATCAAGCCCCACACCCACTTCACGGGCGAGATCTATGTCTTGTCCAAAGACGAAGGCGGCCGTCACACGCCTTTCTTCAACAACTACCGTCCTCAGTTCTACTTCCGTACGACTGACGTGACCGGCGCGATCGAATTGCCAGAAGGCAAAGAGATGGTGATGCCTGGTGACAACGTGTCGATCACTGTGAAGTTGATCAACCCCATCGCGATGGAAGAAGGCTTGCGCTTCGCCATCCGCGAAGGTGGCCGCACGGTTGGCGCTGGCGTGGTTGCCAAGATCATCGCTTAAAGAATTTGCTGTAGGGGTATAGCTCAATTGGCAGAGCGTCGGTCTCCAAAACCGAAGGTTGTAGGTTCGATTCCTACTGCCCCTGCCACCTGAAAAGGTGGATTTTCAAGCCCGCTAGACCCTAGCGGGCTTCCTTGTCTGATAGGAGTCTTCTCGAGAGAAGGCTCAACAAAGGTTTAAAGCCGTATGGCAACGTCCGAAGTTCAAACTGTGAGTGCTGCTGGTGACAAGATGCGTCTGGCATTGGCTGGTGCATTGGTCATTGCCGCATTGGTGGCCTTCTACATGTTGGCTGGCAAAGGCAGTTTGGCGCAATGGGCAGGCTTGCTCGTGGGCTTGGCGGCCAGCGTGGTGGTGTTTTTTACTTCCGAGTCTGGGCGTCAATTGGTGGCTTTCGGCCGTGATGCTGTTCGCGAAGTCAAGAAAGTGGTCTGGCCTGAGCGCAAAGAGGCGATGCAGATCACGGCTTATGTCTTTGCCTTTGTGGTGGTGATGGCCTTGTTCTTGTGGCTCACCGACAAAACTCTGGAATGGGTTTTCTACGATCTGATTCTTGGGTGGAAAAAATAATGAACGATGCAGTAGTCAACGCGCCCATGGCGGGTTCCTCGACCAATCCGGACTTGAAGTGGTACGTCGTTCATGCCTATTCGGGCATGGAAAAAGCGGTCGAGCGCAACATCATTGAGCGCATCGCCCGCTCAGGTATGGAGTCCAAGTTTGGCCGTATTTTGGTGCCCACGGAAGAGGTGGTCGAAGTCAAAAACGGTCAAAAGCGCACCACTGAACGCAAATTTTTCCCCGGCTACGTGCTGGTGGAAATGGTCATGGACGATGAAACTTGGCACCTGGTCAAGCACACCAACAAAGTCACTGGCTTTGTGGGTGGCGCTAAAAACCGTCCAGCACCTATTTCTGAAGCCGATGTCCAGAAAATTGTGAGTCAGATGCAAGAAGGCACTGACAAGCCACGCCACAAGGTGGAGTTTGAAGTGGGTGAATACATCCGCGTCAAAGAGGGTCCATTTACCGATTTCAACGGCACTGTTGAAGAAGTCAATTACGAGCGCAACAAGATGCGTGTATCAGTGACTATTTTTGGTCGCGCTACACCCGTTGAGTTGGAGTTCGGGCAAGTCGAAAAAACCTGATTGGTTTTGTATTTCCTGTTTGGTGCTTCCCGACTCGGCACCGAACAATATTCCAGAGTCGTTAACCCCGGGGAGCCCAAGACCAGTTGGTTTTGAGCGTTACAACCCGCAAGGAGAAAAGCATGGCGAAAAAAATCGTCGGCTTCATCAAGCTGCAAGTGCCAGCTGGTAAAGCCAATCCATCACCACCCATCGGTCCAGCACTGGGCCAGCGTGGTTTGAACATCATGGAATTCTGCAAGGCGTTCAACGCCCAGACCCAAGGCGTTGAGCCAGGTCTGCCATTGCCTGTGGTCATCACAGCGTTTGCAGACAAGTCCTTCACCTTCATCATCAAGACGCCGCCTGCAGCGACTTTGATCAAGAAGTCCATCAAGATCGACAAGGCTTCGACCAAGCCAGGTCTGGAAAAGGTCGGCAAAATCACCCGCGCTCAGCTGGAAGAGATCGCCAAGACCAAGATGAAAGATCTAACTGCTGCCGATCTGGACGCAGCCGTTCGCACCATCGCTGGTACTGCCCGTTCCATGGGCGTGAATGTGGAGGGCGTGTAAATGTCCAAGCTGACCAAGAAACAAAAAGCCCTCGTGGGTAAAGTCGACAGCCTGAAGCTGTACGCATTGGCCGATGCTTTGACCATGGTCAAAGAATGCGCCACTGCCAAGTTCGATGAGTCCATCGACGTGGCCGTTCAATTGGGCATTGATGCCAAGAAATCTGACCAAGTGGTTCGTGGCGCTGTTGTGTTGCCTAACGGCACTGGCAAAACAGCACGCGTGGCCGTATTCGCCCAAGGCGCCAAAGCTGAAGAAGCGCTGGCTGCTGGTGCGGATGTGGTCGGTATGGACGATTTGGCTGCACGCGTCAAAGCGGGCGACATGCCATTCGACGTGGTCATCGCTGCACCCGACGCCATGCGCGTCGTGGGTACATTGGGTCAAATCCTGGGTCCACGTGGCCTGATGCCTAACCCCAAAGTCGGCACTGTCACCCCTGACGTTGCTACCGCTGTGCGCAACGCCAAGGCTGGTCAAGTCCAGTTCCGCGTTGACAAAGCCGGTATCGTGCACGGCACCATCGGTCGTCGTTCATTCGACACTGACAAGTTGCAGGGCAACTTGGCTGCATTGATCGAAGCTTTGGTGAAAGCCAAGCCAGCCACCAGCAAGGGTGTTTACCTGCGCAAAGTGGCCGTGTCTTCGACCATGGGTGTGGGCGTTCGCGTCGACACACAATCCATCGCAGCTTGATGGCGATAAAAATTTGAGCGGGTTTTAAAACCTGCTCGATGTGGTGGGCTGTATTCCTTGTAAGAGGATTGCAGGCCATCCAAGACCGTTGGTGCACACCCCGTGTGCTTAATCAACAAACTCTCAAGTCCGCTTGAAAGTTTGGGCCAACGCAGATGGCGATCCCGCTGCAGATGGATGAAGATCCTGAACAGTTGGTCGCTGCAAATAGGCGTGTTTCAGGGGCAACCCGAAAAACACATAAAAAGGAGTAGACCTTGAGTCTGAATCGCAGTGAGAAAGAAGCGGTCATTTCCGAAGTGACCGACCTCGCCGCTAAAGCTCAAACGCTTGTGATGGCGGAATACCGTGGTATCACGGTCGCTGACATGACCAACCTGCGCGTCAAAGCTCGCAGCCTCGGCGTATCGCTGACGGTGTTGAAAAACACCTTGGCTCGCCGTGCTGTGACAGGTACGCAGTTTGAAGTTGTCGCCGACCAGATGACCGGTCCGCTGATCTACGGCTTCTCTGTAGATGCAGTGGCTGCCGCTAAGGTGGTGGCTGACTTCGCGAAAACCAACGACAAGTTGGTCATTCGTGCAGGTGCATTTGCAGGCAAAGCTTTGGACGTGAACGGCGTTAAGCAATTGGCAAGCATCCCTTCGAAAGAAGTTTTGTTGGCTCAGTTGTGTGGCTTGTTGATGTCGCCTATGTCGCGTACAGCCATTGTGCTGGGTGCTTTGGCGGCCAAAAAAGGCGAAGGCGAAGCTGTTGCCGCTTAAGGCCAGCGTTCGTGTTTTAACCAATTGTTAGGAAATAAAAATGGCATTCGATAAAGACGCATTTTTGACCGCGCTGGACAGCATGACGGTCATGGAACTCAACGACCTGGTGAAAGCCATCGAAGAGAAGTTTGGTGTGAGCGCTGCCGCTATGGCCGCTCCTGCTGCTGGCGGCGCTGCTGCTGGTGGTGCTGCTGCTGAAGAGAAGACAGACTTCAACGTCATGTTGCTCGAAGCCGGCGCCAACAAAGTGTCCGTGATTAAGGCTGTGCGCGAAATCACAGGCTTGGGCTTGAAAGAAGCCAAAGACCTGGTGGACGGCGCTCCTAAGGCGGTCAAAGAAGGCCTGCCAAAAGCTGACGCTGAAGCTGCTAAGAAGAAGCTGGAAGAAGCTGGCGCCAAGGCCGAACTCAAGTAATTCGGTTTTGTTCCAAGGCTGGAGTGCCCGCAAGGGCCTCCAGCCTTTGGTGCTTGAAGAGCACACCGAAAAGCAGACTCCATTCAGTCTGCTTTCCAGTGTTTTCTGACCCGACTGCAGAAAACCCTTGGTTCGGGTTGCGTGCAATGCGCAATCGTCCGCCAACGCTGGTAGAGGCCAGCCGCCAAGCCCGTTGAGAGAGTGCAAAAGCTCGCTCAGCACACAGTTCTGAAAGATCAAGCCCGGAGATCTCATGGCCTATTCATACACCGAACGCAAGCGAATCCGCAAAAGTTTCGGCAGCCGCGAAAGCGTGCTCGAAGTTCCTTACCTGTTGCAAATGCAAAAAGACGCCTACACGTCTTTCTTGCAAGCAGGTGTTGTTTCATCCAAACGCACACACGAGGGTTTGCAAGCGGCCTTTGAGTCGGCTTTCCCGATCGTGTCCCACAACGGTTTTGTGGAGATGAAATTCGTCGAGTACAACCTCGCCAAGCCAGCCTTTGACGTGCGCGAATGCCAGACCCGTGGTCTGACCTTCTCGTCGGCCGTGCGTGCGCGTGTTCAGCTCATCATTTACGACCGCGATTCCTCGACATCACAAAACAAAGTGGTCAAGGAAGTGAAAGAGCAAGAGGTATACATGGGCGAAGTGCCTTTGATGACCGACAAAGGCTCCTTCATCATCAACGGCACTGAGCGCGTGATCGTCTCCCAGTTGCACCGTTCTCCTGGTGTGTTCTTTGAACACGACAAGGGCAAAACCCACAGCTCGGGCAAGCTGCTCTTCTCGGCCCGCATCATCCCTTACCGCGGTTCTTGGCTCGACTTTGAATTCGACCCGAAAGACATCTTGTATTTCCGCGTCGACCGTCGCCGCAAGATGCCTGTCTCGATCTTGCTCAAGGCCATTGGCCTGAACCCTGAATCGATTCTGGCGAACTTCTTTGTGAACGACAACTTCCGCCTGATGGACAGTGGCGCCCAAATGGAATTTGTGGCCGAGCGTCTGCGCGGTGAAGTGGCCCGTTTTGACATCACCGACAAGTCCGGCAAAGTGGTGGTGGCCAAAGACAAGCGGATCACCGTTCGCCACACCCGTGAACTCGAGCAATCGGGCACCACGCACATCAGCGTGCCAGAAGACTACTTGCTTGGCCGTGTGGTCGCACGCAGCATTGTCGAAGCCGACACAGGCGAAATCATCGCCAAGGCCAACGAAGAATTGACCGAAGCGTTGCTCAAAAAGCTGCGCACCTCGGGCATTCAAGATTTGCCTTGCATCTACACGAACGAACTCGATCAGGGCGCGTACATTTCTCAGACCCTGCGCATTGACGAAACCGTCGACGAATTCGCCGCACGTGTGGCCATCTACCGCATGATGCGTCCTGGCGAGCCGCCAACAGAAGACGCTGTGCAAGCCCTGTTCCAGCGTTTGTTCTACAACCCCGACACTTACGATCTGTCGCGTGTCGGTCGCATGAAATTCAACGCTCGCGTGGGCCGTGGCGAGTCCACAGGCCCCATGGTGTTGACCAACGAAGACATCTTGGCCGTGGTCAAGATCTTGGTGGACTTGCGCAACGGCAATGGCGAAGTGGATGACATCGATCACTTGGGCAACCGCCGCGTGCGTTGCGTCGGTGAGTTGGCCGAAAACCAATACCGTACAGGTTTGGCACGTATCGAAAAAGCTGTGAAAGAGCGTTTGGGTCAAGCTGAGCAAGAACCGCTCATGCCGCACGACCTGATCAACTCCAAGCCCATCTCTGCTGCACTCAAAGAATTCTTTGGCGCATCGCAGCTGTCGCAGTTCATGGACCAGACCAACCCTCTGGCCGAGATCACCCACAAGCGCCGCGTGTCGGCTCTTGGCCCAGGTGGTTTGACCCGCGAGCGTGCAGGCTTTGAAGTGCGTGACGTGCACGTGACCCACTACGGTCGCGTTTGCCCTATCGAGACACCTGAAGGTCCCAACATTGGTTTGATCAACTCGCTGGCCTTGTACGCCCGCTTGAACGAGTACGGTTTCATCGAAACCCCCTACCGTCGAGTGGTCGAAGGCAAAGTCACAATGGACATCGACTACCTGTCGGCCATCGAAGAGGGCAAGTACGTCATCGCCCAGGCCAACGCCACATTGGACAAAGATGGCAAATTGACCGGTGACTTGGTCTCTGCCCGTGAAAAAGGTGAATCCATCCTGTGCGGCGCAGAGCGCATTCAGTACATGGACGTGTCGCCAGCGCAGATCGTGTCGGTGGCGGCCTCTTTGGTCCCCTTCCTCGAGCACGACGACGCCAACCGCGCGTTGATGGGTGCCAACATGTCGCGCCAGGCCGTGCCTGTGCTGCGTCCTGAAAAACCCATGGTCGGCACCGGCATCGAGCGCGTTGCAGCGGTCGACTCCGGCACTGTGGTGACCGCCACCCGTGGCGGTATCGTGGACTACGTGGACGCGACCCGCATCGTGATCCGCGTGAACGACGCAGAAGCTTTGGCCGGTGAAGTGGGTGTGGATATCTACAACCTGATCAAATACCAGCGTTCCAACCAGAACACCAACATCCACCAGCGACCCATCGTCAAGCGTGGCGACAAGCTGGCCAAGGGTGACGTGATCGCCGACGGCGCATCGACCGACCTGGGCGAAATCGCCATCGGTCAGAACATGCTGATCGCCTTCATGCCTTGGAACGGCTACAACTTCGAAGACTCGATCTTGATCTCTGAGCGTGTGGTGTCGGAAGACCGCTACACCTCGATCCACATCGAAGAACTCGTGGTCATGGCACGTGACACCAAGTTGGGTGCCGAAGAAATTTCGCGCGACATTCCCAACCTGTCCGAGCAGCAACTGGGCCGACTGGACGACTCCGGCATCATCTACGTGGGTGCCGAAGTGCAGCCCGGCGACGTGCTGGTGGGCAAGGTCACACCCAAAGGCGAAACCACCCTCACGCCAGAAGAGAAGCTGCTGCGCGCCATCTTCGGTGAAAAAGCCAGCGATGTGAAAGACACCTCCTTGCGCGTGGACCAGGGCTCGCAAGGCACCGTGATCGACGTGCAGGTCTTCACACGCGAAGGCATCGTGCGCGACAAGCGCGCCCAGCAAATCATCGACGACGAACTCAAGCGTTTCCGCTTGGATTTGAACGACCAACTGCGCATCGTGGAAGCCGACGCATTTGACCGTATCGAAAAGTTGTTGGTGGGCCGCGTGGCCAACGGTGGCCCACAAAAGCTGGCCAAAGGCACCAAGATCGACAAGGCCTACATGGCGTCGGTCGAGAAATTCCACTGGTTCGACATTCGCCCAGCTGAAGACGACGTGGCCATGCAACTCGAGTCGATCAAGAACTCGCTGGAGCAAACCCGCCACAGCTTCGATTTGTCGTTTGAAGAAAAGCGCAAAAAGCTCACCCAAGGCGACGAGTTGCCCGCAGGCGTGCTCAAGATGGTCAAGGTCTACCTCGCTGTCAAGCGCCGCTTGCAGCCTGGTGACAAGATGGCCGGCCGCCACGGTAACAAGGGTGTGGTCTCCAAGATCGTTCCCGTCGAAGACATGCCTTACATGGCCGACGGCACCCCCGCCGACATCGTGTTGAACCCCTTGGGCGTTCCTTCGCGTATGAACGTGGGTCAGGTGCTGGAAGTTCACTTGGGCTGGGCCGGCAAAGGCATTGGCCAGCGCATTGGCAACATGCTGCAAGCCGAAACACAGCGCATGGAGAAGATTGCTGAACTGCGTAAGCTGTTCGAGCAGTTGTACAACAGCATGGGCCGCAAAGAAGACTTGTCGCAACTGAGCGACGACGAAATCTTGTCCATGGCTGGCAACCTCAAAGAAGGTTTCCCATTCGCCACGCCCGTGTTCGACGGTGCGGCCGAAGAAGAAATCCGCGCCATGCTGCACCTGGCTTACCCAGAAGACTTGGCCAAGGCCAAAGGTCTTACAGCCACGCGCACACAAGCCAACTTGTTTGACGGCCGCACAGGCGATGCCTTTGACCGTCCGACCACCATTGGCTACATGCACTTCTTGAAGCTGCACCACTTGGTGGACGACAAGATGCACGCCCGTTCGACCGGTCCTTACAGCTTGGTCACGCAGCAGCCGCTGGGTGGTAAGGCGCAGTTCGGTGGTCAGCGTTTCGGTGAGATGGAAGTGTGGGCACTGGAAGCGTACGGCGCCTCTTATGTGCTGCAAGAGATGCTCACCGTGAAGTCCGACGACGTGCAAGGCCGTACCAAGGTGTACGAAAGCATTGTCAAAGGCGAACACTCCATCGAAGCGGGCATGCCCGAGTCGTTCAACGTGCTGGTCAAGGAAATCCGTTCGCTGGGCCTTGACATCGAGCTCGAGCGTTCTTAATTCACAGGCAAAGGATTTAAACCATGAAATCACTACTCGACCTGTTCAAGCAGTTCACGCCCGATGACCACTTCGATGCGATCCGCATCGGTCTGGCATCGCCCGAGAAGATCCGTTCGTGGTCTTTCGGCGAAGTGAAAAAGCCGGAAACCATCAACTACCGTACCTTCAAGCCCGAGCGTGATGGTCTGTTTTGCGCCAAGATTTTTGGCCCTATCAAAGACTACGAATGCTTGTGCGGCAAGTACAAACGCCTCAAGCACCGCGGTGTGATCTGCGAGAAGTGCGGCGTTGAAGTCACACAAACCAAAGTGCGTCGCGAGCGCATGGGTCACATCGATCTGGCCGCGCCTTGCGCCCACATTTGGTTCCTGAAATCGCTGCCATCACGTTTGGGCCTGGTGCTCGACATGACGCTGCGTGACATCGAACGCGTGTTGTACTTTGAAGCTTATGTGGTGACCGATCCCGGCATGACGCCGCTGAAGAAGTTCGGCATCATGAGCGAAGACGATTACGACGCCAAGGTCAAAGAGTACGGCGATGAATTCGTCGCCAAGATGGGCGCGGAAGGCATCAAGGAATTGCTGCAAGGCATCGACATCGAAAGCGAAATCGAGCGCCTGCGCGGTGACTTGACCGGCTCCGAACTCAAGGTCAAGAAAAATTCCAAGCGCTTGAAAGTGCTGGAAGCTTTCAAGAAGTCGGGCATCAAGCCCGAGTGGATGGTGCTGGAAGTGCTGCCCGTGTTGCCACCGGACCTGCGTCCTTTGGTGCCACTGGACGGCGGCCGCTTTGCGACCTCCGACCTGAACGATTTGTACCGCCGCGTCATCAACCGCAACAGCCGTCTGCGCCGTTTGCTGGAATTGAAGGCCCCCGAGATCATTGCGCGCAACGAAAAGCGCATGTTGCAAGAAGCCGTGGACAGCTTGCTGGACAACGGCCGTCGCGGCAAGGCCATGACCGGCGCCAACAAGCGTGCCTTGAAGTCGTTGGCCGACATGATCAAAGGCAAGAGCGGTCGTTTCCGTCAGAACTTGCTGGGCAAGCGCGTGGACTACTCCGGTCGTTCCGTGATCACCGTGGGCCCCACCCTCAAACTGCACCAGTGCGGTTTGCCCAAGTTGATGGCCATCGAGCTGTTCAAGCCCTTCATCTTTGCGCGTCTCGAAGCCATGGGCATCGCGACCACCATCAAGGCCGCCAAGAAAGAAGTTGAAGCCGGCACCCCTGTGGTGTGGGACATCCTGGAAGAGGTCATCAAAGAGCACCCCGTGATGCTCAACCGTGCGCCTACGCTGCACCGTTTGGGTATCCAGGCGTTTGAGCCCTTGCTGATCGAAGGCAAAGCCATTCAGTTGCACCCCCTCGTTTGCGCGGCTTTCAACGCCGACTTCGACGGTGACCAAATGGCCGTTCACGTGCCTTTGTCGGTGGAAGCCCAGATGGAAGCCCGCACTTTGATGCTGGCTTCGAACAACATCTTGTTCCCCGCTTCTGGCGAACCCTCGATCGTGCCTTCGCAAGACGTGGTGCTGGGTCTGTATTACGCGACCCGTGACCGCATCAACGCCAAGGGCGAAGGCCTGATCTTCTCCGACATCGGCGAAGTGCAGCGCGCCCTGGACGCTAATGCCGTTGAGTTGACTGCGAAGATCAACGTGCGCATGACCGAGTGGACCAAGGACAAATCGACGGGTGAATTCACTTCGTCGGTGTCGATGGTGGAAACCACTGTGGGTCGCGCATTGCTGTCGGAAATCCTGCCTAAAGGCCTGCCTTTCTCCAACCTGAACAAGGCGCTGAAGAAGAAGGAAATCTCCAAGCTGATCAACACGTCTTTCCGCAAGTGCGGTTTGAAAGAGACCGTGGTGTTCGCTGACAAGTTGTTGCAAAACGGCTTCCGTTTGGCCACACGCGCCGGTATCTCCATTGGCATTGACGACATGTTGGTGCCGCCAGAGAAGCCCGCCATCATTGAAGCGGCCGAAAAAGAAGTCAAAGACATCGAGCAGCAATACGTTTCCGGTCTGGTGACCGCAGGCGAGCGCTACAACAAGGTCGTTGACATCTGGGGCAAGGCCGGTGACGTCGTCTCCAAGGTGATGATGGACCAACTCCGCAAAGAGAAGACCATTGACCGCCATGGCAACGAAGTCGATCAGGAATCGTTCAACTCGATTTACATGATGGCCGACTCCGGTGCCCGCGGTTCTGCAGCGCAGATCCGTCAGCTGGCCGGTATGCGTGGCCTGATGGCCAAGCCTGACGGCTCGATCATCGAGACCCCCATCACGGCGAACTTCCGTGAAGGTCTGAACGTGTTGCAGTACTTCATCTCAACACACGGTGCACGTAAAGGTCTGGCCGACACGGCTTTGAAGACCGCCAACTCGGGTTACCTGACCCGTCGTTTGGTCGACGTGACGCAAGACTTGGTCGTGACCGAGCTCGATTGCGGCACTTCGGATGGTTCCTTGATGCGTGCCATCGTCGAAGGTGGTGAAGTCATCGAATCGCTGCGCGACCGTATTCTGGGCCGTACCGTCGTCGAAGACGTCCTGCACCCAGAAAATCGCGCCGTGCTGGTGGAAGCGGGCGTCTTGCTCGATGAAGACTTGCTCGACGAAATCGAGGCTGCAGGCGTCGACGAAGTCAAAGTGCGCACAGCCCTGACTTGCGAAACACGCTTTGGCTTGTGCGCCAAGTGCTATGGCCGCGATCTGGGCCGTGGTGGCCTGGTCAACAACGGCGAAGCGGTCGGTGTGATCGCTGCCCAGTCGATTGGTGAGCCCGGCACACAGCTGACCATGCGGACCTTCCACATCGGTGGTGCGGCTTCGCGTGCCGCTGTAGCCTCCAGCGTGGAAGCCAAGTCCAACGGCAGCATTGGTTTCAACGCCACCATGCGTTATGTGACCAACAGCAAAGGCGAGTTGGTGGTGATTTCCCGCTCTGGCGAAATCGTCATCAGTGAACACGGCCGTGAGCGTGAGCGTCACAAAGTGCCCTACGGTGCCATCTTGTCGGTCAAGGCCGACCAGACCATCAAGGCTGGCGCCATTTTGGCCAACTGGGATCCATTGACCCGCCCGATCATCACCGAGTACGCGGGTACCGTGAAGTTCGAGAACGTCGAAGAAGGCCTGACTGTGGCCAAGCAGCTCGACGAGGTGACCGGCTTGTCGACCCTGGTGGTCATTGACCCCAAGCGCCGTGGCGCTGCCAAGGTCATCCGTCCTCAGGTCAAGCTGATCGATGCGGCTGGCAAGGAAGTCAAGATCCCCGGTACCGACCACTCGGTGACCATCGGGTTCCAGATCGGCTCGCTGATCCAGGTGCGCGACGGCATGGATGTGGGCCCAGGCGAAGTCTTGGCGCGTATCCCGGTCGAAGGTCAAAAGACCCGAGACATCACCGGCGGTTTGCCCCGTGTGGCCGAACTGTTCGAAGCCCGCACACCCAAAGACAAGGGCATGCTGGCCGAGATCACCGGTACCGTGTCGTTTGGTAAAGAAACCAAAGGCAAGGTCCGCTTGCAGATCACCGACCCTGAAGGCAAGGTCTGGGATGAACTGATCCCCAAAGAGAAGAACATCCTGGTGCACGAAGGCCAAGTGGTCAACAAGGGCGAGAGCATTGTGGACGGCCCAGCCGACCCACAAGACATCTTGCGCCTCTTGGGCATCGAAGAGCTGGCCCGCTACATCGTGGACGAAGTGCAGGACGTTTACCGCTTGCAAGGCGTGAAGATCAACGACAAGCACATCGAAGTGATTGTTCGTCAGATGCTGCGCCGCGTGGTGGTCGAGAACATCGGTGACTCCAACTACATCTCCGGTGAGCAGGTGGAGCGCTCCGAAATGCTCAACACCAACGACGCATTGCAGCGCGACGGCAAGATCCCCGCGACCTTCAGCAACTTGTTGCTGGGTATCACCAAGGCCTCCTTGTCGACCGACTCGTTCATCTCGGCCGCTTCCTTCCAGGAAACGACCCGTGTGTTGACCGAAGCGGCCATCATGGGCAAGCGCGACGAGCTGCGCGGTCTGAAGGAAAACGTGATCGTTGGTCGCCTGATTCCTGCCGGTACCGGTTTGGCTTACCACCAAGCACGCAAAGTCAAGGACGCCATGGACGACGCCGAGCGCCGCGCCATTGCGGATGCCGAAGCGGCTGACCTCGCAGGTCCTGCGACTGAAGATGCTGTCACCGATACCGGCGAAGCCGCTTGAGTGACGCGTTCACCCTCTAGTTGGTGAGCACACGTGAACAGCCCCTGCACCGTCATGCGGTCAGGGGCTGTTTTTATGGCGAGAAGTCGAAAAAGGTGAAAGCATGGTGGCGTTGATTTTGGGTCTCATGCTGGCCATTGCCATTTTTTGGGCGGTTGGCGCACACAATAGGTTGGTGCGTTTGCGTGCCGAAGTGGTTCGGCAATGGAGCAGTGTTGATGCGGTTTGGTTGCGCTTGGTTGTACGCATGCAAGGTGGTATTGCGGCACGGCAGACCTTGGCATTGATCGAGGGAGCAGATGAGCTTCAGCACCTCCAATCGTCTTGTGACGAACTGCTGGAGGCCTTGTCTCAGGCCCGTTTGCAAGCACTCGATGCAGAAAGTCAGAAACTGGTGATGGTGCAACATCAGAAGGTTGTGGTCGAAATTCGCCGTCTGTTGCAAACAGAAAACGATGCTGTCAAACCGGATCTGGAAATTGCCTTGAGCCGTATGCGGCAAACACTGCCCGCCGCGCTCATTCCTTACCATGTGGCGGTGGTCGCTTACAACGAAGCATTGGCCATGCGCCCGGCGTCATTGCTGGCCCGCCGTTTGAAACTCCAACCCGCAATCCGAATGGATTTATCCATGGGCGCCGCTTGAGCGCTGCCTGAAATCAACGATGACAACACACGTTCCGTCCAAGGATCCGCGCGCCTCAGCTCAGTCTGCCCCTTTGTGGCGTCTGTTGCAGGCGACAGCGGCGGCAGTGCAGGCCACTCGGCAGGGGCGTTCCCTCACCGCACTGCTTGAAAGTGTCTCGCAGGAGCTGCGACCTGGTGTGCAGGCCTTGAGCTTTCAGGTGCTCAGGCAGCTCGGTCGCGCCACGGCGCTGCGTGAGCAATTGGCTGCCAAAACACCCACTCCTGCTGTGGATGCCCTGCTCTGCACGGCGCTGGCTTTATGCTGGCGCGATGAAGAAGCGCCTTACCCAATTCATACATTGGTGAATCAAGCGGTAGAAGCAGCGCGGAAGCAGAGAAATACCCAGGCCCAAAGCGGATTTGTCAACGCTTGCCTGAGGCGCTTCATGCGTGAACGCGAGGCGTTGGTTCTAAAAACCGACAACAATCTGCAAGCGCAATGGAACCATCCACGCTGGTGGGTGGAGCGATTGCAAGCGGATCATCCTTTGCACTGGCAGCAGATCTTGCTCCAGGCACAACAAGCGGCTCCCATGACCGTGCGGGTGAATACCCGTTACCACAGCGTGGCCGCCTACCAAGAGCAACTTCAGGCGAGAGGGCTGCAGGCCAAGGCGGTGGGCTCGCAGGGCTTGCAATTGGACAAGGCCGTTCCCGTGAACCAGTTGCCCGGCTTTGCGGCGGGGCATGTGTCGGTGCAGGACGCCGCTGCTCAAGTGGCTGCCAACTTGTTGCTGCAAGGTATGGATGCCGCAACGCCATGGCGCATTCTGGATGCCTGTGCTGCGCCGGGCGGAAAAACTGGACATTTGCTAGAGATTAGCCCTCAGGCGCAAGTCCTGGCGCTGGATGTGGATGCGGGCCGTTGCGAGCGGATCCACCAAAATTTACAGCGTTTGGGACTGATCGCTCAAGTCGTTGCGGCCGATGCTGGGCAGCCTGCATCTTGGTGGGATGGCGTGCTGTTTGACGCGGTTTTGCTGGATGCCCCATGCACGGCTTCGGGCATTGTGCGCAGGCATCCCGATGTGCGTTGGCTGCGCCGTCCCACGGACAGCGAACAGTTGGCGCGTACCCAGGCGCTGCTGCTCAAGGCGCTTTGGCCCTTGGTCAAGCCCGGCGGTCGATTGTTGTATTGCACATGCTCGATTTTCAAGGCAGAGGGCGACGAAACGGTGCAGGCGTTCCTTCAACGCAACACCGACGCCTTAATGCAGCCTTCTCCAGGACATTTGATACCCGGGCAGCCCCCTTTTGGGCTGCCAGTCGTGGACAATGCATTGGGTGAACATGACGGGTTTTATTACGCATTGCTGGAAAAGCGCCTGGGCTGAACTCTGGCGCCGGGGTGGCTGGGTCCTGGGGGCCTGGCTGCTTGTTGTGCCCGCTGTCTGGGCTCAATCCGCCACAGCGGAGCTGACAGAGTTGCGGGCCGAAAGGCGGGATACGGGCCTTTACTTGACCGCCCAAGTCAAACTCGAACTGGGGCCAGTGGTCGAGGACGCCTTGGTCAAAGGACTGGCCGTGCACTTTGTCGCTGAGGCCGAGGTCTTGAGGGACCGCTGGTATTGGTACGACCGCAAAGTCGGGGCTGCCACCCGTTACTACCGCCTCGCTTTTCAGCCCCTGACGCGCCGCTGGCGGCTGAATGTCTCCAATGAACCGATTTCCGGGGCAGGCTTGGCAGGCAGCATTTCTCAAAACTTTGAAACTTTGCCCGAAGCATTGGATGTGATTCGCCGCCAATCTGGCTGGAAAGTGGCGGACATCACCGACTTGGATGTGGACGCACGGCAATACATGACTTACCGCTTCAGGCTAGACATGACCCAGCTGCCACGTCCTTTCCAGATCGCGGCAGGTAATCAGGCCGAATGGAGTTTGTCTGTGGCGAGGCAGATGCGTTTGACCCCAGACATGGTGCGCTGAGATGGGACTGTCCATCAGGCGTACGGAGAAGCAGGCCCTACGGGCATCGCGAGCCAGCCAATGGCTGCTGGGCTTGGGTGCACTGGCGATGGTCGTTATCGGTTTGGGCTTGTTGGTGTTGATGACCCAGGCAACTGGCAATCGTGAAAGTTACAACCAAAATTACGAATGGTTGGTCCTGGTCAATGCCGTGGTGGCAGGTGGCCTGCTGGTCACCATTTTGTGGGGTGCGGTCAAGCTTCTGTTGCGGCTCAAGCGTGGTCAATTTGGTTCTCGCTTGCTCGTCAAGCTCGCAGGAATTTTTGCGCTGGTCGGTGTGATTCCCGGCGTCCTGATTTACGTGGTGTCCTACCAGTTTGTCTCGCGCTCGATAGAAAGCTGGTTCGATGTGAAGGTGGAGGCTGCGCTGGTCGCTGGCCTGAATCTTGGCCGAGCCACACTCGACACCTTGAGCACCGACCTCTCCAAACAAGCACGGGCCGCTGCAACGCAATTGAGCGATGTGTCTGAGGTGAGTGCCAGCATCGCCCTGGAAAAGCTACGAGAACAAATGGGCGTCAGCGATGCGGTGCTCTGGACGGTCAGTGGGCGCATGGTGGCCAGTGCTGGTCAATCGCGATTCCAAATTCGTCCCGAACGCCCCCCTTTGCAGCAACTCAAGGATGCACGCCAAAAAGGCAGCATCGAATGGGTGGAAGGTTTTGATGAGGCCGTCCCCGGAGGTGACAAGGGCCGAATCAAGGCCCTGGTTTTGTTGCCCCAATCGGGATTGGCCATTGACGAAGACAAGCGCCTGCTGCAAGTGACGCAAGACCTGCCGCCGACCTTGGTGAACAACGCATTGGAAGTGCAGTCGGCTTATCGGGAATACCAGGAGCGTGCCCTCGCACGCGAAGGATTGCGCCGCATGTACATCGGCACGCTGACCCTGAGTTTGTTTATGGCGGTGCTCGGGGCCATCTTGCTGGCCGTCGTCCTGGGTAACCAGTTGGCGCGGCCGCTGCTTTTGCTGGCACTGGGCATGCGTCAAGTGGCCTCTGGTGACTTGACGCCCAAGATGGCGTTGCAAGGCAAAGATGAACTCGGTGGCTTGACCCGTTCTTTTGCAGATATGACGCAGCAACTGCTGGATGCCCGAACGAATGTGCAGCGGAGTCTGGTGCAGCTGGATACAGCACGGGGTAACTTGCAAACTATCCTCGACAACTTGACGGCAGGCGTCATGGTGCTGGACGCCCAGGGGGTTATCCAATCAGCCAATCCGGGCGCGACTCGCATCTTGCGTGTGCCTGTGGCAGCTCATCAAGGGGCGCCCCTGCCCAGCCTTCCTGGGCTTGGAAGTTTTGCGCAGGGCGTGTCCGAACAGTTTGCGATGCTGCGATTGGACTCAGACGCACATGAGCTGGACCATTGGCAAAAATCATTTGAAATTCACGCCACAGGCCAGGGGCTGACCGAGACGTCTGTGACCTTGGTGGCCCGAGGTGCAGTGTTGCCCGACGGTATGCGCCTTCTGGTGTTTGACGATATCTCCGAGATCGTGTCTGCAGAACGTGCTCAAGCCTGGGGTGAAGTGGCCAGACGCTTGGCCCACGAAATCAAGAACCCACTCACCCCGATACAGCTGTCTGCTGAAAGGCTGCAGCGCAAACTGAAGGGTAAGCTCGATGACCTGGACGATGCGGTGCTCCACAAATCGGTCAAAACCATCGTGGACCAAGTGGACGCCATGAAGCGCTTGGTCAATGAGTTTCGCGACTACGCGCGCTTGCCCTCGGCTGATCTGAAGCCTGTGCAGCTCAATGCGCTGATTTCCGATTTGATGGTTTTGTACACCAATGAGCCCAGTGATCAAGTTCCTCGTGCGCCTGTGATCACAACCCTCGACACGACTTGCCCGCCAATTTTGGGTGACGAACAACAGCTCAGACAGGTGATTCACAACTTGCTTCAAAACGCACAAGACGCCTGCGAGGTCAAAGGCGTGTTGCCACAGGGCGCTCTTGTGAGTTTGCGTACCGAATGGAACGTCTCGCGCAGCCGAGTCCGTTTGATCGTGACCGACACAGGCCCTGGTTTTGAGCCCAATATTCTCAAGCGTGCGTTTGAGCCCTATGTCACCACCAAGGCCAAAGGCACGGGGTTGGGCTTGGCGGTCGTGAAGAAAATTGCCGACGAACACGCCGCAAAAATAGAACTCGCGAATGTGATTCAGGATGGTGAAATCAAAGGCGCGCAAGTCTCGTTATCATTCGCCTTGGAATCCAAGGTGGGCGGCACGCCTCAGCCCACCCCTTGAACAGAGACAAGACAAGACACTATGGCAAATATTTTGGTGGTTGACGACGAGCTGGGCATCCGTGACCTGCTCTCAGAAATCTTGTTTGACGAGGGTCATCAAGTTGAACTCGCCGAAAATGCAGCCATGGCGCGTGAAGCGCGGTTGCGCATGCGTCCCGATCTGGTGCTGCTGGACATCTGGATGCCTGACACGGACGGCGTCAGTCTCTTGAAGGAGTGGGCAACATCGGGCTTGCTCAACATGCCCGTCATCATGATGAGCGGACATGCCACCATCGATACGGCAGTTGATGCCGTCAAAATTGGCGCGCATGCCTTTCTGGAAAAACCGATCACATTGCAAAAACTGCTGACCGCGGTGGAGCAGGGGCTTGCCCGCGACCAAGTGAAGCAGGCCGTTGTTGCTGCTTCGGCATCCCTCTCAGCGGTGGCGGCATCTGCAGTGACACATGGCGAAGTCATCGACGCTGTGCTGGCTGTTCAGCAAACCTTTGACCTTGACCGACCATTGCGCGAGGCGCGTGATGCATTTGAGAAAGCCTACTTTGAGTTCCACCTTGCCCATGAGGCGGGGTCAATGACCAAAGTGGCCGAAAAGACCGGTCTTGAGCGCACACATCTGTACAGAAAGCTCAAGCAGTTGGGCGTTGATTTGTCCCGAAGCAAGCGGCCCATCTGATTTGTCTTCATGCGGTCCAAAATTCCCATTTGGCTCTGCTATAATTTCGTCTTCGGCCCGGTAGCTCAGTTGGTAGAGCAGCGGATTGAAAATCCGCGTGTCGGCAGTTCGATTCTGCCCCAGGCCACCAATATGAAGGCCCAACTGTTCTCAGTTGGGCCTTTTCTTTTGGGTTCGTGGCGCAATTCTAGGGCTTACGGCCCATTCTGCGTGTGCCACAAGTCTGTGCGCGTGTCGCCCAAACGGGACACTCGACTCTCTCCTGCCCCCCGTTTCTCAAAAAAGTATGGCGAACTAGGTGCGAGAAGCACGCGCAAAAATCCATAAAAATCAATGAGATAAGCGTGTGTCGAATAGCACGGGCTCTCCACATATGAGCTAGGACGCGCTCATATCGTGAGCTTGGGGTTTGTTAACCTGAGCTTGTACCGAGATTGATTGGTTTGGACTACTTTGCCCTGAATTCGCATGTATCATGAATCGGAATGGAGGCTTATATGACTGAAACCATCAAACCCGCCATGACTGTGAAAGACGTTGCAAGCTTTCTCAGCGTAGATGAAAAAACGATCTATCGCTTAGCTCAACAAGGCAAGTTGCCGGGATTCAAGGTGGCTGGGACTTGGCGATTTCAGTTTGCCGACATCCAAGGATGGATCGATGCGCAAAAGTCATTGATGACACCAGGCATTTCGGCGCGGCAAGTCGTTGCATAGCAATCGGTTTTGGCTTGATCTATCAGTCCGAAGTCGTTCTCGTTAGATCTAGAAAAGAATTTCAAGTTAAATATTTGAACGGGGTAATTGAATGCTCTTGACAGTTAAACAAGCCTGCACACTCAATGAAGGCGCACTTAGCATCCGCATCAGTGACGGCATCGAACGTGTTGATGAGGATACTCAGAGCATCGATGACGGCCGCCTGTTCCTTAAGCATTCTTACCTGACTAAGGGCATGATCGAGTTAGTTCAGGAGGGTTTTAAACGACTCTCTGGCGGACTTGGTGGTAAACCAGTCTTTCGCCTGAAACAAGCCATGGGTGGCGGTAAGACGCATCTGATCAAGACTATGGCATTCCTGGCACGGCATGAACCTCTACGATCGGAGTTTTTCAGTGAGGCTGCCAGCCGCTACAAGTTCGGTGCTGCAAAGGTCACGTTTTTCAACGGGCGGGAACAACCCGATGACTATTTCTGGGGGCGCATCGCTTTCCAGCTTGGATACGAGGGGTTTTTTGAGCCAGGCGTGAAGGCACCGGGCGAGAACCACTGGACAGATCTCTTCAACAAGATCGAGGCGCCCGCGCTAATCCTTCTGGACGAGATGCCGACGTACTTCGCGTACTACAAAACTCAGCCAATTGGCGGGGGTACGGTAGCTGACGTTGCTGGACGCGCGTTCGCAAACATGCTCACTGCGGCTATGGCCCGCAAGAATATCTGCGTAGTGGTATCCGATCTTGAAGCGTCCCATTCGGAGGGTACGCAGATCATCAACTCTGCACTGGAAAACGCACGTAAGGAACTGAGTAGGGTCGAGTTCAACATCACACCAGTAGATTTGGCCGGAGACGAAACCTACGCGATCTTGAAGAAACGGCTCTTCGCCAGCCTACCCGATGCCAACAAGATCAGCCACTTGGCGCAGATGTACTCGAAGTGCATCGAACAGGCGCAAAAATCACGCACAATCGATCAACAGAAGACGCCAGAGCAGTTGGCGATGGAAGTCGAGCAGACTTACCCATTTCATCCACAGATGAAGAACTTGTTCGCCCTGTTCAAGGAGAACAAAGAATTTCAGCAAACGCGAGGCCTCATGGAACTAGCCTCGCGATTGCTGAATTCAGTGTGGTCACGGCAGGCCGACGATGTCCTGCTAATTGGACCTCAGCACTTCGACCTCAGTATCGATGAAGTTCGAGAAAAGGTAATCTCCATCTCTCGCTTGGAGGACGCAGTCGCTCGAGACATTTACTCGAAGGAAGGTGGTGCTCACGCTCAAATCATTGATGCAAACGCAGGCAGCGATTGCGCCACCCAGGCAGCTAACTTGTTGCTTATATCCAGCATGTCGACTGCTGTGAATCCGGTAAAAGGATTGACGCGGTCGGAAGCGCTTGAATGCTTGGCATCTCCTCTTGCAGACTTGAGCTTCTTCGAAGCCGCCATTGAGTCGCTACAGAAGTCCGCTTGGTATCTGCACAAGACAACAGAGGGCCGAATCTACTTCGACAAAATCGAAAATCTGACAAAGATGTTAGTCGGATTGGCCGAGCGCGCACCAGAGCCAAAAGTCAAGGAACTGGTTGCAACACGTCTCAAGCAGATGTTTGAACCCAAACGCAAATCCGCATACAGCAAAGTACTCGCGCTGCCGTTGATCGACGAAATCCAGGCCGACGTGCAGGCTGGTCGTGTACTTGCCATAGTTCCTCCGGACTCATCGCTGCCTCCCGAAGAAGTTGTAAAGCTCTTCGAAGGTCTGACTCGTAAAAACAATCTGCTGATACTCTGCGGCGAGCGTTCATTCGAAATGGACAAACTGTGGGATGCGGCGAAGATGGTCTATGCAGCTGGCCAGGCCGAAGCCCAGCGCCGTGTCGAACGCGGTGGCCCGCAGTGGGAAGAGTTTGAAGACCTGAAGAAGCAGTTCGAACTCACATTCACGGGTGTCGTGAAGACTCTGTTCGATAAGCTCCTCTTCCCGTTTCAAACGCAGAATACCCCTGCGAAGTTGCAGCCCCGAAATTTGGAGCAGAGCGGTGACACAAACGATGGCGAAGCGCGCATTGAGGCCACCCTTATCAAGGATCCGATCAAGCTTTATCTTGACTGGCAGGATCCAACAAAATTCTCTGGCGTAAAGTCTCGTGTCGAACGCCTATTTGGAGCGCAGGACGACATGGCTTGGGCTGACATCAAAGATAAAGCTCAGACCGACTGTTCGATGTACTTCTTGCCGTCGGGTGACCTTGAGAAGATCAAGACACGCGCGATCAACGAAGGGCTGTGGGAAGACCTGGGTAATGGCTACATCACCAAGAAGCCTAAACCCAAGCAGGCTGGGGTGCAGGTTACGCCGGTTGGCAAGATGCAAGACGACGGGTCGACAGTTCTGCAGATTGGCATCATCAACGCTAGCCCTGACACCACCAGCGTACATTACTCCGAGGACGGCGAGGTAACTGAAGCCAGTCCAAAGCTCAACGACGACAAACTGACAACGAAGGCACTGCGCGTGGCCTTCCTAGCTGTCGACCACTCTGGTCGGACGCAAACGGGCACTCCCTACGTCTGGCCGAACAAGCTGATGGTCCAGTGGGAAATCGCTCCCGCAGCAAAGGGTAAGAGGGTCGTTACGTTGAAGGCGCTTCCACGTGCTGATGTGCTCCGCTATACCCTCAATGGTGCGGAGCCACGCAATGGCATTGATTACACGGCACCTTTTACTGTTGGCGCAGAAGCGTCCATGCTACTGGTGTTCGCCGAGGCCAGCGGGCTAGAGACCAAAGTTGACTTTCGCATACCACAGGCCTCCGGTAGCGGGAGTGAAGCAGGCGGTGGCGCGGGCGGCGGAACTGAGCCGGAACCTCCGCTGAACAAGCCTGTTGTGTTTCCTACCCAGCGCAATGCCCAGGTGACCTCCCGCGAAAAGGTGTTCGCAGCGCTGGCCAAGGCTTCAGAACGCAACATTGAATTTACCGATGTCGTACTGCGCATCCAAGAGGGGGCTGCCTTCGGGCAATTTGGCCTGCAAGGTCAGTCCGCGAAAGGCGAGCGCGTGCAGCAAGCATTGACCATGCTGGCAGAGGGCTTCTCACCCTCAACGCCGGTAACAATGCAATTTCGAGCTAGTTTCCCTACAGGGCAAGATCTGATCGACTTCGCTGGCGCGCTCGATCTAAGCTATGCCGGTGACTGGAAGGAGGTTGAATGACGCACCCATTGGTGACAGAAGGTCTACTTCAAAAAACAACTGCCCTCAAGGATGACGAATCCGCCAAATTCATTGGGTTTGGTGCCAGTGCTGAGTTTGGTGCTCATGTATTCAAAGCGAATATCCCAGCTGGGCGTGCTGGCGAGGTCGTTCTCACAGAAGATTACGGGTATCTTGCTGGCCTAGAAGGCACGCCGGAATATGAAGTCCGTGCCGTTCTACCCCGAGGGAAGTGGGGAAAGCTGGCTGACGCCGCGCGCAAGGACTTTAATGCGCGATTGCGGGCGAGAAAAGTTCCTCCGAGTTCCTGGAAGCCGCAGGACAACCCGCTGGATCGTATGCTCGGAAAGGAACTCTGTGTGCTCATGTGGGCTGCGGAGCATGCAGGAGAGGAGCAACTAGATGCTATTTGCATTAAGTGGACAGCCCTTCGCCCAGAGGAGCGGTGGTGGTTGTATGCCATGACTGCAGCACAGGGCGGCCTTGCGGAAGACGGCAAGCGTGGATGGCGCAGAGCTTTGTTTTATGCCTTGTCTGATATCGATGCCGTTGAACCTCGAAGAGCGAAGCGGGCGCTGATGGATGACCCGAAGACGATCAGCCTATTCGGTTGAAACTGAGATGCAGTTTTGAGAGCCCAACCAGATGACAAAAATAAATGAGATTGTTCCGCTAAGTCTGAAAGACGCACCGGCACTGATTGAGAAAGTGCTTCCGGTTCAGCGTCTTTCGATTGATGTCTACAAAGAGCGCATGGCGGGATCTGGCCAAACGCTAACCTCTTTGGGCTCCTACTGGAAAGGACGGAAGCCCCTTGTTCTGAATCGAGCTTGCATTCTGGGCGCGCTCTTACCAGCGACCGGCAACACTAAGAGAGATCTCGAAGTCTTTGAAATGCTGATGAGTATGGACGATGAGTCCATGCGCAAGAGACTGCAGCTGCGCGACGATGAGTCTTTGCCTCGATTGCCATACAAAACTCACGCAAGCAAAGCCAAGCGAGCCGAAGAAATAATCGACAGCGTTCACACGCATATTTGGGAAAAGGTGAACGCGCATCTTGGAACAAATGCCAGAAACTACGCCCAGTTGGTGGAGCAACTTGGGATCATGAGATATGGTCACCGACCTCGGGTAGCAGACACATTCTCAGGTTCTGGTCAGATTCCTTTTGAAGCCTCTCGATTGGGATGCGATGCCTATGCATCTGACCTGAATCCAATTGCATGTCTTCTTACCTGGAGTGCTTTCAGAATCGCAGGTTCTTCGGAAGCTCGACGCCAAGAGATATCCAATGAACAGGCAAGAACAATTGCCGAGGCAAAGGAAAAAATAGACGCACTTGGCGTAGAGACCGATGGTAAAGGTTGGCGCGGAAAGGTATATCTATATTGCTTGGAAGTCTTGTGTCCAACGTCTGGTTGGAGGGTCCCAGTTCTTCAATCTTTAGTGGTTAGTGTTGGATATCGAGTTGTGGCCAGACTAATCCCTGATGCGACTCAAAAGCGCTACCACATAGTACTTGACCAGAACGCAACTGATGCTCAACTTAAAAATGCTGAGGTTGGAACCATCACGCGAAACAGCCGTTATGGCGAAGCATTTCTAACTCATACCGTTGATGGAATTCAGCATAGGAATTCCATTTCTAGTATTCGAGGAGACTATGTCGCAAAAGTAGAAGGAGCAGATGTACCTAGGAATCGATTAAGGCAATGGGAAAACTCAGATCTTGTTTTCAAGTCCGAAGACATACTTGGCGAGCGACTTTACGCTGTTCAGTGGATTGAAGACACTGACGCAAGTCGGCCAAAAAGCGAGTTCAGAGAGGTAACAAAGGATGACCTCAAGAGAGAAGAGAAGATACTTGCGCACGTACAAAAAAATCTGACTACGTGGCAGAACCTTGGATATCTACCGGATCTTCGTATTGAACCAGGTGCACCACCTCGTTACCAGGGACGAAGCCTAATCGTTGAGCGTGGTTGGACACATTGGCATCACGCATTCAACCCTCGCCAATTGCTATTGAATGCGACTCTATTTTCCTGTTGCAAAACACCGGAAAGTTTAAGTATGACGATGCGAGGCCTGGATGTGAATTCCCGGCTAAGCGTTTGGCATCGTTCCGACGGAGGTGGAGGGAGCGTTCAAAAAGTATTCATGAATCAGGCCCTCAACCCGCTTTACGACTACGGAAGTCGCGGCCTTGTTTATCTAGCTCCATTTATTTCATCGCTGGGTTCACATGCCCCCGTGGTTGGTCAACATCAAATAATCAATGGCCCTGCTAACGATTTTTCATCTGAAGCAGAGTTATTCATAACTGACCCTCCCTATGGGGATGCAGTGAAGTACGAGGAACTTCTTGATTTCTTTATTGCTTGGGTAAGAAAAAATTCATTCCCAGAGTTTCAAGACTGGGTTTGGGACTCTAGGAGAGCTCTGGCAGTTAAAGGCGAAGATCACGACTTTAAGTTGGGCATGGTTGCGGTATACAAGCGAATGACCGATCACATGCCTGACAACGGTATGCAAATTGTGATGTTCACACACCAGTCCGGCGCAATCTGGGCTGATATGGCCAACATTGTTTGGGCTAGCGGTCTCCGAGTTACAGCAGCATGGTATGTGGTCACTGAAACAGACAGTGCTTTGCGAGACGGTCAGTATGTCAAGGGGACGATCTTGCTTGTGTTGCGTAAGCGGCTTGAAGACGTCGATGCGGCGCGTGACGAGCTAGCGTATGAACTGGCCGAAGAGGTGAAGACGCAAGTTGATTTACTAACTGGCCTTAATAAAGACGTAAAGGAGCTATACAGAGACGAGAACTTGTTTGAAGACGCTGATCTACAGATGGCGGGCTATGCGGCGGCCCTTCGTGTCCTAACGCGATACAGCCAGATTGATGGTGTTTCCATGACTCAAGAGGCCATGCGTCCTCGAGTCAAAGGTCAAACAACGATGGTCGACGAGTTGATCGCGTTTGCGGTCAACATTGCAAACGAGTACTTGGTGCCGGAGGGTGTAGATCGTGCTGTATGGGAGAAAAGCACTGGCATTGAGCGTTTCTACCTAAAGATGTTGGACATGGAATCCAAGGGAATTCACGTCCTGTCAAATTACCAGAACTTTGCCAAGGCCTTCAAAGTACAGGACTACGGTGCTGTGATGGACGAGGTAAGAGCCAACCACGCAAATCTCAAGTCCGCCGCGCAGCTCGGAAAGCGTGGCATGACTGCTGGCGAAGAGTTTGGACCGACTGTATTGCGAAGTGTGCTCTACGCCATTCACTTACTTCAGGAGAACAAGGTCAAGCCTGAAGACATCCTTCACCAATTGCGAGATTTGATTCCGGATTACTTCCGTGAACGCGATCGAATCATCGCACTGGCTGATTATGTGAATAAGAAAACCGCCAAGGCTCGACCCGACGAAAGTTCGAACGCCATGGTATTGCGCGATCTCGTCAGACGCGAACGGGTGTAACGTCTTGATTCAGAGGTTTTCATCGCTACGGCAACGCCTGGATCATGTGTTCCTTGCAAATCGCCTAAAGGGTGCGCGATCCTACAAACGCATCGCGGGCTATTTTCGATCATCCATCTTGGAGTTAGTTGGCGAGCAGATCGAAGATATTGAAGATGTGCGAATCGTCTGCAATAGCGAACTGGATCCACACGATGTGATGGTGTCCAAGGCGGCTCGCGAAGTCGCGCTGAAGGAGCGCTGGAATCAAGAGCCAATTGATACCGAAGCGTTTTTTCACCGGGAGCGATACCGCCGACTCTACAAGCTTCTGAGTAGTGGACGCGTACAAATTAAGGTCGTCCCAAAGAACAGGGTCTTCCTGCATGGCAAGGCTGGCGTCATCACGATGGCGGATGGGCAGCGTACAAGCTTCTTAGGAAGTATCAATGAGAGTAGAGCAGCATTCGCTGAAAATTACGAAATTCTCTGGGAAGACCCCTCTGAAGAGGGCTGCAGATGGGTAGATGAGGAGTTCGAAGCTTTATGGGCGGAAGGTCACGATCTGCCCGATGCCATCCTCACCGAGGTCAAGCGGATCGCGGAGCGTGTGGAAGTTACATTCGGCGACTTGCCGCCAAAGGATATCCCGGCTGCGACGATGGCGGAGTCTCCTATCTACAGAGGCGGGGAGCAACTTCAACCTTGGCAACGATCATTTGTTGCTACCTTCTTGCAGCACCGTGAGATCTACGGCAAGGCTCGTCTTCTTATTGCCGATGAAGTGGGGCTAGGTAAAACGCTATCTATGGCCACAGCTGCATTGGTCAGCTCATTATTGGGGGATGGCCCTGTACTCATTCTTTGCCCAGCCACGCTGACGCTGCAGTGGCAAGCAGAACTGAAGGATCGATTGGGTATTCCAAGCGGTGTTTGGGTCAGTAATCAAAAGTGCTGGATAGACTCTGAAGGCCGAACGATCATGACCCGTGGACCTGAGGACATTGCTCGATGTCCATTTCAGGTCGCAATTGTTTCGACCGGGCTTATCGTGCACCAATCCACTGAGGCCAGCATACTGAAACGAGTCCGTGTGGGGACACTCATTCTTGATGAGGCACACAAGGCGCGACGACGCGGTCAACTTGGAGTCGATGAACCAGAGCCAAATAATTTGCTAGCCTTCATGCAAGAGATGGCTAGCAACGCTCGCCATGTTTTGCTTGGTACAGCAACCCCCATCCAAACTTCGGTGCGTGAACTGTGGGATCTGCTAATGATCTTGAATCAGAGCGCAGACTTCGTGATGGGACGAGATCACGCTTCGATTTGGAGATTCTGGCAGCGAACACATCCATTTATCACTGGGCAGGAGTTTGTTCCGGACGAAGCTGTTGCATGGGATCTATTGCGCTCCCCCTTACCCGCAAAGATGACACCGATGATGGACGACGTATGCCGTCAATTGGTGCTTTCGGTTCGAACCGACTTAAACCTGGCAGATACTCAATTTCACGTATCTGACGCTCCCACAGCTTTGTCGCCTTTTGCCCGTTCAGACCTGCAATCTGTTGTCAAGACGAACTTTTTTCAACGCAACAATCCTTTCGTTCGGCATGTTGTACTTCGGCGTCGCAAGACACTTGAGGACGCTGGTTTGCTGGAGAAAATTGCGGTTGACGTTCATCCAGATCCTGATGCATCGCCGGGCACATATCCTGGCGTGACGTTCGTTGGACGAGGTCTGATGACAAATCGCCCATTTGAGTTGGCTTATGAGGCAGCAGAGGCATTCATTGATGTTCTCAGCAAGCGTACAAAGGGAGCGAAATTACTACGCTCAGTCTTCTTGCAACGGATTTGCTCTTCCTTTCAGTCTGGACGCCTAACCGTCGAGCGCATGTTGGAACGGCGTGTTGACACCAGCGATGACAATCCGCAAATGGAAATGGCGGAACTTGGTGCATTGCAAACTCTAACCGAGGAAGAAGTTGGCTACCTAGAAGCGATCCGAGATGAACTTACCCGAGCAGAAGCCGTCGATCCGAAACTCAATGCAGTGCGATGGTTTCTAAGCCAGCATCGCAGCAGTGGACAGACTTGGAGCGAGTTAGGGTGCATTATTTTTTCGCAGTACTACGACACTGCACATTGGGTGGCCACTGAACTTGCAAAAGACTTCCCAGATAAGGTCGTTGCCGTCTACGCGGGTGCAGGTAAGAGTGGTCTCTTCAGGGATGGTGAATTTATTAGTGTCGAACGCGATCGAATCAAGAAGTTGGTCAAGACGCGGGAAGTACAGTTGGTTGTAGCGACAGATGCCGCTTGCGAGGGATTGAATCTTCAAACGCTTGGAACATTGGTCAATATTGACTTGCCCTGGAATCCATCTCGCCTTGAACAGCGATTAGGGCGCATTAAGCGATTTGGGCAAGCAAGGGATACGGTTGACATGCTCAACTTGACGTATCACGCAACGCGTGATGAGGACGTCTACAACACTATCTCGGCGCGTATGAAAGATCGCTTCGACATCTTCGGTGGTCTTCCAGATTGTATCGACGACGACTGGATAGAGGACATCCAAGAGTTCGAAGATCTAGCTCAGACCCACCTTCATTTGCGTGGCCAGATCTCAAATATCTTCGAAGAAACTTGGGGTGCAACCGTTAGCAGCGATCAGAACAAATGGGAAGAATGCACACGGGTTCTCTCCAGGCGAGATATTCAAGAAATTATGGAGGCGCCATGGAAATAACTGCGATCAATTTCGTCAGGCAGATTGAATCTGTAATGGGGCAATGAATGAGGCCACGCTCCATTAATATTTTTCTTGCTGAAGGCGATCCCGGTGGAATACGCGTAGCCCAAGTTTCGATGTCCACAATCCAAGCACTTGCATTTAGAAAGTTGCAACTTAGTCAAGTTCGTGAACGCTTTCAAGAACTGTCACGCCCTGGTGTTTACATATTGCTCGGCTATGACGAGACGAATATTGAAAAATTGATTGCCTATGTGGGACAGTCTGAGTGTGTCGCTGACAGGCTCAGATTCCACGCTGGGAAAGAAGATAAGAACTACTGGACAGACACAATCGCCTTGGTTAGTAAGGACGAAAACCTCACGGCTTCACATGCGAGATATGTAGAAGCAAGGCTAATTTCTGATGCTTCTTTGAATCCCAGGTGGACTCTGGATAACACGCAACGAGCTAGCGAATTTGGGAAGCTACCCCTGCCTGACAGGGAGGCCATGGAAGAATTTATCGATCAAACAAAGACGTTGGTCGGCTCCTTAGGATGTGATTTATTCAAAGTTGTCACGGGCAGCAGCGTTGTGACAAGGGACGAAAAGACATCGATAGATGGAAGTCCCGTTTTTTATTACTCAGGAAAAGGCTACGAAGCAGAGATGTCCATCACAGATGGTCGTGAATTTGTGCTCAAGAAAGGTTCTAAGCTTCGTCTTGTTACAGCGGCTACTGCTCCAGAGGGCATTGTTGCCTTGCGTGCCCAGTTAATTGAAAAAGGCCTGCTCAGTGAAATTGAAGGGCATCTGGTTTTGAACTCTGACTACGTTTTTCGTTCCGTTTCTTCAGCTGCAGCTATTGTGAGTGGAACTAGTGTTAACGGACGCAATGCGTGGAAGATGCTCAACAAATTGTCATTTGCTGATTGGGAAGGGGCTCAAGAGGGATAGTTATGAAAGAAAGTCTGCAAGAGCAGTTGGCTAGGCTGGCTAGGTCCGGAGGACTTCAGACAAACTCGCCTGTTCAAGCTACGCACCAGCAAACTCTGCCAGCAGTTTCTTCTAAGACACATAGTCCTCAATCCTCCACAAATTCATATGAAGCCCTAATTCTGGAAATTGAGGGGCTTCGAACAGCAAACACTCAACTGGTCGCAGAGCTCAACTCTGTCAAGGCCAATCCAAATGTTGTGCTGAGTCAACTGCAGGAACAACACAGAGATGTCCTTGCACGCTTGCAAGCCGCAGAGAATTCCAATGGCTTATTGGCAGAAGATAACTTGCGGCTGAAGCGCGAGCTTGCAGAGTTACCCGACAAAGATCTGATCCTGCGTTGGAGAGAAAAAGCTATTCAGGCAGATGCGATCATCCGCGAAGCCGATGAGTCAATGGCCCTACTTCAAAAGGCTCGGCTTCAACTTGAGGAGGATAGAGCAGCCTTTGAGGCCGATTTAATTCGTCTTGAGGAGCTTGATGAAGCAACAGAAAAGTTGTCCGCCGCACAGCGTGAGTTAGCAGAATCAGAGGTAGAAATTCGACTGCGGATCATCGACTCTGAAAGATCCGAAAAGAAACTTTCCGTTGAGCGAGCTCGTTTAGAAAAATTGTCAAACGAATTGAGTGATCTACAGGCGCGTGTGGGGCACTTCAGAGGAATCGAAAAAGCGCTGCGATCCCTAGAAGAAGAACACACGAAGGTGACCAGGCTCTATGAAGCGGGAAAGACGCGCATTCGCAATCTGACGGCTGAGAAAAATCAAGCCTTACAGAGTCAATCTTTAGCTGAGGCAAATGCAAAAAAAATCAGCCGTGATCTGAAAGATGCTCTCAACAAGCTGGCTTCGACGCCAGACGGTGAAGTCATCATCCGATCATTTGAAACAGTCCAATGGCTAGTCAGCCAATTCGAGGATCCCTACGAGCGTGTAGTGCCGAAGCAGGTTCTTCTGGTTGGTGATGGGCCTTGGCCTATCGATAACTTCACGGAGTTGCTTCAGGAGATCGGGTTCGAGGTTTGGCAAAACGGCTGTGATGCTGACATTGAGGTCGTGATTGTTGGACGAGAGAACTGGTCAGAGTCTGTAATCGACGCTCAGATCGAAGAACGAGATGGTGAATCGTTGCGGGTCTACCCACAAGAGTTATTTGTGATGCTGTTGGCAATGCAGGCAGATCCACTTGAGATCGCAGATCCTGAATCCTTGCTGAAGTTTGTAGACGGGCACCCAGTATTTGAGTACCTGTTTAATCAAGAATTCCCATGGCCTGAAACCACTTTTGAAGACGGCCCTCCCGCCACTATAGGAGAAGGTTTCGACGGTGAAGATGCCTCGTCGCCGTTGTACAAGATGGGGTACTCCGTGGCGCAGCAAGTTGCCCTGACCCCATCACGACGACATGACTTGCTTGAAGAAACATACGCCGAAGAGAGTTTGCCCTGGTGCATTTCGGATGAATACATGGAGGACTGGGGAGAAGCAAATTCCCGTAAGCGTCTTCGACGTATTGCTTGGCACCTGCATTTGATGACCAAGCGCTTTAAACGTCACATGGAGGCAGTCGCTCGATGGGAGAGTGATCTAGATTGGCTCAAGCGGACTTACTACAAGCCGATCCATCGATTCCGGTGGCCAACCTGATTAATTGACGTACATCCCGCCAGGAGATGAGTGTCGTCCTTGTATGGCTTCAGCCATGAATCCAACCATCTCAGAGATCTGCATCTCACTTGCATTGATGGCGACCAATGACTGAGATTCATCCTTTTCGTTGGAAATGAGTAGTGCCCCATGGCTGGATGCGCTCAGATAGCAACTCGCCACCTGTTCTAACGCATAGGCGAAATGCTCACATTGATCAGGGGTTAATTTTTCAATGATTTCTGACATCCGAGCCTTCATGGTCTCCTTGTCGCACATGATTTCAGTTGGTTGTGAGGACACAGCTATTCCTTTCAATGGACCAATGGAAGAGCAAAGCGCCACTTCATCAACTCTGGCGACCAGTTGCATTCATCTCGGTCTAAATCATCGTCAAATTTCTCTTCAAACCAATCTTCGGCCAATTGGTAGGCTTCTCCAATTTGCTCGTAATCAAGTCGTCTGTTGACCTCAATGAGATCATCCCGGGCTGTTTCGTTGCCCAGGGCTACTGAGATGAATAGCCACTTGTAGGCTTGATACAAATCATCTGAGCCGCTCGCAGATTCAAGATAGAGCACCCCAAGACGATGCTGCGCACTGGTGAAGCCCAGATTCGCATCGGCCTGGTGCCATTTGATCTCCTCCGGTACAGACTGGAAGTGAGGGCAAAGGGTGCTGCTCTTCGTTTGCATATCAACCGCCGGACATCAACTTTTTGAAGCGGGACAGCAACGAGCGCTTCTCTGTCGCAGGGGTTTGCCCCCAGGAGGACTTGGAGATGGTTGGGAACGCTTGGGTAAGTTGTTCTTCAACCTCTTGAACCAACGAGGCTTCAATGTTGGCAATCTGAGCGTTAAGCAGTCGCTGTGAATGTCTTGTCAGCGAAACGATTCCAGCGACCTCGTTTGAGAGCCAACGCAAGAGACACGCCCAATAGGCATCCATCTCGTCTTCGGACGATGCCATCTCACACAACACCTTCCAGACGTATCCTTTGGATACTCGCTCCATGAGCTCCCAAGTGATGTCGCTGAATTTAGTGGTTGTGAGTGAAAGCTCATTGAACTTCTCAAGCATTTCCTCTGGGGTGAAGCTGTCCTCTTCAAAGACAGCCTTCGATTTTGCAGAGTCATCCTGTTTTCGGAGGAATGCTGGAACCTCAAAATCATCCATGTCTTGAATCGACAAATCACTAACCCGTGAAGCTGCAGCGGTTCGACTGGCACGCCAAACAGCAGGAGCCGCACTGGCTGAAAATGCAACAGCATCTGTTCCGGTCCGAAGAATTCGAGATGCAGAGATTGAGTACAGCACTCGTGACTGTTCAACAGTGCCCAGACCTCCCCAGCCAGCGGCACTCATTTGCTTGATCTTTTGCAGCTTGGGAAGCCCTTCCGCCTTCTCTTCGTCCTCGCGAACATGGACAAGAAGCAGGTTGGTGTACTTGCTGGCGAGTTGATATTTCAGGGCAAGTTCTTCGGCAGCCTTCGGATCAGTGATGCTGGAGATTTCTGCTCCCGCCACCATGCGAGGCAACGCCCCTGTTGAATTCCAGTCGATTGAAGGTGCGGACTCTTCATTCAAGACGTTTTCAACCGTCCAGCGCAGAGTCGGAGTTGCTGTGGGCTTGTTCTTGAGTCGCGCATGAACATGGATCGTCTCATCTGAGAAAACCTGCTTGGGGAGCTTGGATTGCCAGAGGACTTCGCCTTCCCAGTGAATGGCAATCGAGCTCGTCCGAGCAGATCGGATTCTCTGAGTCATCCTCAGCACCGCTTCCGAGATGCTCTCAGAGGGGGTAACCAACTCGCATGCGCCACCTGTTTGCTCGGCCAGATCCTTCAGCAAGCTTTCGGCTGGCGCACTACCTACCCCAATGGCAAAGATTCGATGGTTGCTGATCTTGGCTTGCTTGACGGTTTCTTCGATTTCCCAAACGTCGCCATCGGTAATCAGGAGAAGATCACAGCCTTCTGTGTAGGCCTTAGTGAAGCTGATTTTGAACGTCGATGTCAGGGCCTGATTCAGCTCCGTACCGCCAAGGTCTGCCGCTGTGTCGTGAACAGCTTTAGCCAGCACGTTCTTGATGTAGCGCGGTGTGCATTTTTCGAGTTGATTAGATGTGTGAATCACCTTCGAGCCGAACTTGCTGTAGGAAACCATGTCTTGCTCATTGAGCCTGAGGATCAGCTCATGCATCGCTTCTTGCGCTTGTTCAATGCTGTCACCCTGCATCGAACCAGAGCAGTCGACAAGGATCTTGAGCCCCAGAGGCGTCGGCTCTTTTTCTTGCAGCTTCGGGCAGAAGCTCGCAACAACTGCATACGCCCCATCATCTTCACTTGCTGAAACGAACGACTCACCCTTGAGCTCTTCTACGGTGACAATGAAGTCGCGATCAAGCAAGCCACCCTTTGCAAGTCGCAGGCGAGTTCCTCCCTCAATTTGCTCCACATCAACTTGATGACTCGGGCAGGCAATATTGCCTTGTGCCATTTGACCAAGGATGTCGAGAGTGGCAGTGAATGGGTACTCGACCAGTAAGTCCGTGTCCACCGTCTGGTGCGGAGCAATATGTCCATCAGACACCTCGTCACCATACCGCTCTCCGATCACGGTGGGGACAGTAATGCGCACCCGCCCTTTTTCAAACCTGAGTAGCTGGGCATACTCGATGATGATCACTGCTTCTTCGCCCGGCTTGATATTCCCCAGGTTAGCTGTGTACAGGCCAAGAGGAGACTTCTCCAGCATGACAGGGGTGTCACCGCTTTCGATCGCCTCTTCGTACTTCTTTTCCGCCTTCTTCTTGGCAAGAGCTACTGCCTGCATCCGTTTGCCATTGAGCTCCACACTGAAGCCCATCAGGTTTGCACCCCATCCCGCCGGAAAGGTGTAGCTGGCTTCGATCGTCTCATCTGAATCATTCAGGTACCGCTGCTTCACGAGCATGGTGAGCAGGAGGCCTTCAAGTTTGCCCTCGAGATGAACAGATTTGAGGGAAACGTTTTGGCCGTATTCGTTTTCGAGACCTGTCTTTGTTTTCATAGGACGCTCCAGCTTGGTGTTGTTAGTTGAGGGGAGATGTAGATTCCGCGTCCCTCGTTTCGCGGTTGGAAAGGGGTGGTACTTGCTCAATCATTAAGGGCCACAAGTACCACCGACAGTCAGGTTTCGCATCTACAAGGCATCACCTGACTGCCCATATCACGTAGGCCCACCAATCAGCTCTCGCCGTTGTCTTTCTTCATTACTCGATGTGTTGCTGCCATAACTTCCTTGAGCAGCATCCGAATTTGTTCTGGACTCATACCTGCCTCCTCAGCAGAAATCTGTATCTCAATCCCAGGCATCACATAGAGGTGCGTCTTCACCTCCATCGAGCCTGGCTTCCTAGTGCTGGTTGGGGGAGCTTCAGCTTCACCATCCATCACCTGCCGAATCCGCTCCAGCGGAACCTTGGCTTCAGTCAGTTTCTTTACCCGCAGGAGCTGGTCCAGATGGGTATCAACGTAATGAGCGGCCTTGGTTTCGCCGATTGGTCTGTCCACCAGTCCGAGTTGGATGTAGTAGCGGATCGTCCTCTTCGGGATGTCCGTCAACTGGCTCAACTCGTCAGCGGTAAAGGTCTTGGTGTTCATGTTCAGAAGGGGCGTTTTGAATTATTGTAACAGTTAAAAGTGTCGCAATAAACTGTCGCAATAAATCAGGCCACTTTTACCCAGAACCATCACCCAAACCAGAGGGGCAGACTGATTAGAGGTCAATGTAGGTAGGGCTGGGCTCAAGGCGTGAGCCTGGCCAGCGGAAGAATTTGAGATGTCCGGGACGGGATCAATTCCCGCTCAAAAAAGTCGGGAATTCACACCGTAGGTGTGGCTATCCGGAGCAGATCAGAAGTTGACGACCAAGCCGGAAACGTGGTCTTCTGAAAAAACGAAATCAACACCGAAAGGAACAATATGACTACGACAACAACGATCAACGGGCTCATCAAGCTGGCAAAAGACGAGTGCGCACGAGTGGCCAAGCTGAAGGACGTGACATACAGCCCAGCCATGAAAAAAGCAATTGAGTCTGTTTTGGAAATGGTGATCACGAAATCTGGCAATGACCCCAAGGTGATGGGGCTCGCTGTGAAGGTGCGTGAAGCGCTTAAATGAAAAAAGCCCCCAGCAGCCTAGTAGCTTGCTGGGGGCTCATGACACTAATCTAAAACAACATGATCTACATGTATCAGTCCGTGTTCTTGACGTTCAAATCGATTCAGTCTTTGGGTAGCGTTGGCTCGATTAAACGCAACACTCGAGCGTGTAGTCCTAAGCCGTTGAGAAAGTCAATTTCGGCAAGCTGCGCTTTGGATACTGCTTCTTCTGGTTTTTTTACCTCAACAAACCGAGCTATTCCTGGCTTTTTCGAGCCAGTGGGTGTTGCAAAGAGGAAAAGATCTGGAATGCCTGAGAGGTTGCCTCGATCGGGGGCTAAATGGCGGTTAAGAACGGCTTGCAGTCTGTCAGGACCAAGCACAGCAAACAAAGCGTGCAAGGCGTCTGGCGCAGGCAATGCAAAATGGTGTGCTCTGAGCACAGTCCGTTGCTGGTCTACGATTTCTGAAATTATTACAGGTGTTAGGCGGCATAAGTACTTTGCATCTGCACCCAATGCCAACCCAACTGCACGCCAAAGAGTTGAACTCAAGCGAGTGCCGGAAAAAGAATATCCTGGAAAGTGGCGAGCACGCCAACGTCTCAGAACCACTGTCTCAGGCACAGCCATTAAATCCTTGATGCCCTTGGGATCAACTCGGTAATACACGCGATTGCCCACAAGCTGACGACCGTGAACTATGTGGCTGATACGAAGGGCTGGCTTTGTTTCTGTTTCTTTCATGCTGCTAGGTAATAAGTGACACTAGTGTCCAGGATTTATCAATTTTCTCAAACTGGTATGCAAAATTTATTAGGCTGACGATTATGAAAGGTATGTATGCGCAAGAGTAAAACACTGAAAGCAGGCGCTTTGCGAGTGGAAAACGGCAATATTTCCATGTGCTTGGAGCCAGAGTGGGTCTGCGGTGGCTGGGGTGTTTTTGAACTTTGGGCCTGCGTTGGCAAGTCGTACAACATGGTTACTTCTAATGGTGGTGGTTGCTGGCAATGTGTGGAAGTTGACCCCATTCACTTAACAGCCACCTATCTCGCATTCGAAGGTGCTGACGCTAAAGAACGCAGATATGTTTTAACTGCTGAACAAATTAAGCGATGCAGTGAGGAAACTTCATTTGAAGATTACCGAGCAAAGAGACAGTTAGCCGAAGATGCGGCAAAAGAGCAGTTCTGGCAACACGCAGGCCAAGGCCTAATCAACCAGAGCCAACCAAGCCTGGTTAAGGCCTGGCACATCCTTTTGGGTGAAAACACATATGACAAATTGAAAATGGTCTTAGAGACCACCCAGGGGATTGCTGAAATTGTTAACCGTAGCAATGGCGCCTGTACCACCTACCCATCTGCGCAACTGGTGCGCCAATCCAAAGAACTCAAAGCCATGCTTGGCAATCTGCCAGACAAAATGATGGATACCGAAGAATTAACGAGCGCTGAACGCGCAATGTACGGTAGTGTTTTCGGCGCACTGATTGGGGACGCGGCCGGTGGAGTGCTGGAGTTCATGGGCCGCAAGCCAACAAAAGAAGAGGTTCAAAGGGCGCTCGACATGCCTGGCGGCGGAGTTTTCAATCTAGCACCTGGGCAGTTCACTGATGACGGTGAAATGACTGTCGCCCTATTGAACAGTCTTGCGCAGTCAAATGGAAGTTACTTGGTAAATCAAGTGGCCAATGCCTATTGCAGTTGGGAGCGTTCCAAACCATTTGATATCGGAATGGCGACTTCAAGCGCACTGATGGAAGATCCCTACGATGACAGCACAGATCCTCTTGAGATGAAGGTCACAAGACAGGCAGCTAACTTCAATAGCGAATCAAAAGCAAACGGCAGTCTGATGCGGGCCACTCCGTTAGGAGTGATCTCCGCAGTTCTCAGTTTAGAAGACGCAATTGAGATCGCCCGAAAAGATGCGTGTTTGACGCACCCAAACGAAACATGCCAGCACGCCACTGCGGCATATGTCCTTGCGATTCGTCATCTAATTCGTCACCCAGGTGACGCCACTGGTGCTTTTGCAATAGCTATGACCTATGCCCGCGAAAACAGCGAAGAAGTGACTTCGTGGATGGAAAACATTATTGAAAATAAACCTGCCCCGGCATATCCACTGGCTGGCTTTGTCAAACATGCATTTAGCTTCGCCTTCTATCACCTTAAACGTAAAGATAGCTATGAAGATGCCTTGACGCAAACACTTGAACGGGGTGGGGATACTGACACTAATGCCTGCATCGTTGGGGGCCTTATTGGCACACTTCATGGTGTCGACAAAATTCCACAAGAAATGCTCGTAAAGTTGATGACCTGTTCAACAAGAAAAGGGCAGCCTCGGCCTGATGAATTTACTATCAAAATGGTTTTGCCGAGCTTGCGAAAATTAAATTCTGTAATCTTGAACTGATCTGATCAACCATCGAGAATTGATTGGGAGAACACATCTGATTGAGCATTCGGACATGCCAAATAAAAAAGCCCCAGCAGCCGAACATGGCTACTAGGGGCTTTCATCATTTGAAGGCTTCAGACTGAAAAACGTACCACCGCTGTAGCTCAGTAAGCATCAGGGTTGTCTGTGCAGCATCCTTGCTCAGCTGTTCGCAGCTCACCGCTCCCGCATCGCCTGAGGAAGCAGGTAAAGGGTCGGAGCGGGCTGGAGCAGCTCTGGCGGGAGCTTCGGGAACGGCGGGCAGATCCCTGACACTGGTTGCGGGGATGTTGCACACCCCGCCAGCACGACTGTCAAGCTGACGATCAGCCAGCAGCTTTGACCTTTTTGCGTATTCATTCGAGATATCTTGGGTGATTTGAGATTGAGTCAGCTGCACATCGGCTACACGTTGCTCCTGTCTGGCCTGGGTCAGTGCAATCTCCAGCTTTTCGGCATCCCATGCCTTCTGGACACGAGATGCGCCAATTTGCATGCCGAACAGCAGCGCAATGAGCAGAATTAGTGCCCCCAGAATGTGCGACCAGTTGGCCAGCATGAAGCGGCTAAGCCAGCTCATGGAGCTTCTCCGTCCAAGGCCAGCAGGTCGTGCTGTTTGATCAGACTAATTACCTTGTCCGAATAAGCCGGATCGGTGGCATAGCCTGCCTGTGCCAGCGCTTTGGCAAATGCCTGGGCCGTGGTGCAAGTGAAGCAAATCTTGTAGCGCGGGTTACGCTTAAGAAATGCAGCGTGGTCATCCACACTGGCTTGCCAGCTCGAATACTTGCGCCACAAAGCAGGCACCACCACCCACTGCCCCTTGATGAACTCCTTGGTGTTCATGGTCAGGGTCTGACCGCGCCAGAGACTGTCAGCCTTGATACCAAAGAGGTTGTTGCCAGTCTTGGCCAAGGCAGACTCACCCCAGCCAGACTCAAGTGCCGCCTGTGCAATTGTGATACTTGCGGGTACGCCACTTGCCTTGGCTGATGCAATGGCAGCCGTGGTGAGCCGCATGATGAATTCACTTGGACTCATAGCAACTCCCTAACATCCTTGGCTACCTGATCGATGGATTCGTCGCGTCGCAGATCGATGAAATTGAATAGCCAGCGCACAAGTGCCCACCCGGGCAAGCCACAGGCAAACATCAGTCCACCCATAGCGTACAGGCCTGTCGTTGAGAACGCCCAGTGATGAAGTACGAAATACTCAATCGTCACCGCACCGCCGCCAATGCTTGAAACAACCGTACTGATGAGTCCGACGGCCCATTCGCGCTTGTTTCGAGGAGGCGTCATGAGCATGACAACAACTGCAGCAAGCGTCGCACCACTTGCAACAGCCCCCGCAGTGCCTCCAATGGCTTTATATGCGGCGGCCGCACCTGCGACTCCGGAGCTTGTAGGTTCAGGCATTGAAATCTCCAAAAAGAAAAGCCACCGTGAGCAAACTCAGGGTGACTGGTTATGAACTAGTCGACTTAGGCCGATACGATCGGAATTGAAAATGGCTTAGCTTTATTACTCTGTGCCATCTGATCTGAAAAGCCAAAGACATCTTTGCGATCGGGACGAAGCTCGCCATCGATATGTACCGGAATTAAACCCGTAAGGAACTCAATACCCGCAGCAAAGATTGGCAGAGCGTCTGAGTAGGCGTTATTACATGACGCCTCCCAAAGCGGCCCTTCCAAAAACATGCATGCGCCCTTGCAAATGTGAAGTACAGGGCACTTCGGACAGTCCTCGCGCTTGGACCAATGCGTTGAAGTGCGCAGCGCCACCGATGGAAGATCGCTGACATGTCCGATGCGGTGAGTCTCTCCATTGGGCGCGGTTGACTGAGCGCTGACGTTTTGGCAAGTCAGCACATTGCCGCGAAGATCAACCGCTATCGAATCGATGTGATCCATGCCACACTTTTGCGCCACACTGGATGCAGTACGTTTTAAACGGATGGAGTTGACGAAGGAGGCAACCCGATCCCTTGCACCGGAGACCCTGTCCGCCTTACCCTGTCGGATCTCCTGGAAGGCGGTCCGACGGAATGAATGGGCTTCATCTGAAGACAGTGATAGCGCCAAGCCGCCCGGATCGTAAGCATCAACAAACGCGCCCTCTGCAATCATGACGCCAGGGTCACCGGTCAGATTGGTAAAAAACTGCTGAATCGCCGCCCTGGAGATGTTTGAGCGGTTGAGCATTGCATTGAAGCTCACACGCCTCTTCGGTGCGAGTCGCCGATATAGATCCAAAATCGCTGCACGCTTTTCAGGATCATCAAGTGGGTCAGGACCCCGTACATGCTGACCTGGACCATCATGCGAGATGCCAACACTAAAGCCCATGTCATCCAGCCATTGATTGATGTCGGCGTTCAGCAGCGATCCATTGGTGATCACTGAAAAGCCAGCGTCTGGGTACTTGCGACGAAGGGCGTGAGCGAGCGGACGCAGGGTCTTGATGTAAACCAGGGGTTCCCCTCCCCAGAACTCAATACGCTCGGGCGGCATGGTCACCCACCCATCTAGCCCCGCAACAAAGGCGTGAACTTCAGCAGGATTCGTCTCAGCCGCGCGCGGCACAAAGCGCTGAGAACAGTATTCACACTCGTAGTTGCATGATAGGCCAAGAGAGATCTTCAAGACCCGAGGGGAATCTTTTCGGGCTGGTGTGTCTTTGCTGGTGGCGAAGGTTTGGCTCGCGGGCTGGATGGCTGCAAAAGACCTCACAACCGGCTGCCCAGTTTGCAGGTTGGTGAGTTCCGAGGTCTGGTTGTCATAGCGGAGGGTGGGGCCTGCCTGCCCGCCCGGAATGAGGGTATGAATGACAAAAGTACTCATGGCTTCCTATTGGTAGAAATTGACTGCGCACATCACGCAATCTCCATTTCGAAGTGAACCTCGACGCTTGGTGTTGCCGCGCGGTAGACGTGGCCGAAGTGCACCAGATGGCTTGGAAAAACCAGTAGGCGATCAGGCTTCGGATCGATAAACCGAACCCTCTCTTCAATTGGAAGTACCTTGGTGCCAAAGGGGCCTACTGGACTTTGAAGGACCAGCGATCCGTTGTGATCCCCATACGCATGATTCGGCGTGGCGGCGGCATCTATCCAGTAGATGGCAGACAGCACAGACGGCTCAACATGCGGGGGGACAAAATCGCCATCAAACTGAACCAGTTCGCGACCGGTGATGGATACGACACGGACGCCAAATGCAACTTCTATCGCCCCAGAGACCATGGCGAAGAGAGCCTCAAAAACCGGCTCTTGGACTGCCAGAGACTCCCGGGTAGCTCTAGACCAAGGCTTCCCGTTCGTGTTGTTGGCCCGGTATGCGGCAAGGGCACGCTCGCAGAGAACGCTGCGTTCGCGTTCAGATATGCCCAGTTCTGTTACGAGGACTGGGACCGTAAACAGTGCTTGGAGCATCAGACAACCTCAAGCGTGATGTCGTCCACGCCGGGAAAGTACTTCCAGCCTGCTTTGATGCGAACCTTCTCACCTGGTCTCAAACCAGTGGCAAATACAGGGACGGCGGCAGTGCCCTGAGTCGTGGTTACCCTGGCCCGAGGCAAGACACCTGAGACCGCTTCCAGATAGACGGTTGCCTGCCTTTCAATAGGTTGTTCAGCAGCATCCTCAAGTTGAATAGTGATCGTCGCCTGGCCATCGGCTGCGATGGTTGACGGAGCCGACAAACGCAGGTGCGGTAGCAATAAGGTTCTGTGTGTTCCGCTTGAAGCCGCCTGGCTCCACTCAAGATCCAAATCACCGTCAAGTGAGATATCTGCATCGCGGCATCGCTGGTTCATGTTGACGGTCAGAAACAGCTCGTCGTCCGTAGCGTCGGCAAACGGCACATTGACTCCCAGAATCAAACTCTGCTGCGACATAGTTGCGAACTCTGTTGCTGCAAGTCGTGCAGGAAGTGTGGCCACAAATAGGGAAAAAAGGGGGCCCAGACGCCCATCCTTGAGCGACAGGAAATAGCACTGATGGTCGCACCAGTCGGGGCGGTTTCTGAGCGCTGCCAGATTGATCCGTACCGCCTGTTCCTCTGCATCAAAGACAGGATCTTCTTCGGCATGATTTGTTCTGGCCAACCGGTATCGAACGATCAACGACCTGCTTTCTAACTCGCGCGAGATGGAGACTTGATGGAATGCATAGGGATGAAGAAGCGGGTTGGGTACTGCAATGACTTTCATAATCTCCCCCATCAGCAGCAACAGTCGCAAGCACAGTTGCAATTGCAGTTGAAGTTGTACCGAACCGACCGAAGTTGAATCTGACTTCCGTTGTCGATCAGTTCAGTGCGAACAGTTGCGACGTTCCCGCTTCCGTAGCAATTGATCGGCACCTCGGGAATACAGTTACCAGCATTGCCGTTGCAGTTGACCAGCGTAGGCGCGCAATTTGAGACGGATGAGAAGAAGTAGTCATGCAACCATCCGTAGTTCGCGGTCCACATAGATCCGCTGTTATTCATGTACATGTCCCAGTTGCCATCGGACTTTAAAAAGCCCATCAGGTTGCTGTTGACATGCAGATAGCGGGTCACGTTGTCCGTGTCCTGCATATTGATAGTTGGGGCGGTGTTCTGAATCGTGAGATTGCCCGTCATCGTGTCGCCGGTTTTTGCGACCCGGCTCGACAGGTCAATGTTGACCGTCGCATTGCCAGCAGCGTCAGGCCCGGCACCGTTAACTGACCTCACAAAGGCTGTGGAGTCATAGCCATCGAGCTTGTCGGCGTCGGTTGCCTTGGCGGTAATGCCGAGGTAGGCAGCGTTATGGTTGTGCGTGCTAGAGGCAAATGCACTCGCATGTTGGCCATCGAGCAAGTCAGCATCGAGCCCAGTTCCTGCACCATCAACGGTCAGTAGTTTTGCAAGAACGTCTGCAGCGGTGTAAGACGCAGCGTTGAGTTTGGCTGCGAACTGGGCATCGATGCCGTTTGCCAAATCCATGATGAAGCGCCAGTTGTCGGGGTTGGTTCCGATCAACTGGTAGAGCTTCAACTGATCCGTGCGGTAGCACAGCATTCCGATTTGCACGGAAGTCGTCGGAAAGGTGGTTCCACTGTTACATGAGATAGCCGTCTTGTCGTTGTTCAAGATTTGAGACAACGAGTCCGACAGCGTCGAAGACGATGGAATTTCGGTGTAGTTTTGCATTTAATAACCTTGTGCAACCCAAGAGATGGCACCGGTGACCCGCGTGCCAGAGGTGTTTTCTAAAACTGCCGTGAAGCCTGTGGTGCTCACACTTCCAAGAATCCGAGGTACGGCAACGGTTGTTCCGCCCTTAAAGGTCAGCGTCACCTCAGGGGCCACTCTGAACATTCGGGAGAAACCAACGAACACGCCATTCGCCGCATTCGTGACTTGCGCCGTTCCACGATCAAACACATCGGGCACATCCACGGTGACCCGCAAACCATCGATGTAGCCCCTGTCCGCGTTGTTGGAGGTGATCACCGCTCTGAACAGCGCCCGTTGGTAGGTGTAGTCGCCTTGGATGAAGTCTCGGAAATTTGTGTAACCCGGTGGATGACCAGACTCCAAGATGTCCATGAAGTCCTGCTCAGTGATCTCGGTGCTGGCAACGATCATGTCGCTGATCACGCCGTTGGCTTTGCGCCTGTATTGCTCAACCAGCGCAAATGCCTCGCTGAGCTTGATCGTCTGAGCACGCTTTAATGCCTCACCAATTGCAAAGCCTTCGGCAAGGGCGCGTCGGTAGGCAACGGTGCGTCCGAAGAGTTCAGCCAAAGCAAATGCTTCTGCCACTCTTTTGGTCTGCGCTTTGGCAAGGCCATCCGACAGACCAAGCGTCTCAAACTGAGGTTGCGTGATGCTCTTGGCGGAGACTTCGGAAAAACTAAAACTCTCACTCACGCGTAGGATGAACGCGATGAGGTCGGTATAGGTTTCAGCGATCCCAATCGCTTCGAACTTCTTGAGCACCAACTGCCGTGCCAGTCCTTCGCCAACTTGAAATGCCTCGAGCACAACCTTGGTCCAGTTCTGCTTGTACTGCTCCGATACCGAGAACGACTCCACAAACCGCAGGACGTAGGCAATCAGGTGGGTGTAGGTTTCAACAAACCCCCAGGCTTCGAACTTATTGAGTCCCACGCCACGACGGCTGGTTTCGACAATGCCAAAACCATCGGCGATTTGCTTGATGTTGAGCTTTTGGACCAACTCTGCGAAGTTGAGATCGGATGCCACATTGAGGGCATATATGGCGGGATAGGCGTTTGTCCAGTTTTTGCCTGAGGTGGCGCTGTTCCACGCAAACTTTGCCGTGTTCCAGGTGTAGTTAGCACCCGGTGTCGTTGTGACGCTTGCGGTCTCGGCCATAGCCCCAGTCCTATCAGCTCATGGTGAAGGTGAACACGGCGGTCAAGCTGTCATCAGCGCCCTTATTCACCACAGGAAAGACGACACGGTCAAACATGGAGCCAGCAGATGCAGCGTTGAACACTCCCGCCTCGGTGATCGCTCCCGTAGCATCCCCGGCGGGATAACTGGCGGTGAAGGTAAAAACCTTGGTGCCAGCCGTATGGGCATACGTTGCAGCGTTGCGCTTGATCTCGGTGACCAGCGCCGTTTGCGTTGCAGCAGCTGCCGTGGTCCCCGTTCCAAGGGCAATCCACCCCATCACACCGGGGCGACTGGATGAGTTACCAATGGCATCGGCTACAAAGTCAAAGCCTCCATTGACGATGATGTTCTCTTTATGGACCACCTCCACTTCGCCACTGGCCTTGGCCAACAGCAGCGTGATTGCGCCTTTAATGTTCATGCCTTCTTCAATCATGAGTAATTCCTAGTTGTGCAAAGAAAAAGGCGCTGGACCTTTCGGTACAACGCCTGGTTTTTGAAAATTCCGTGGGGATCAATAAAGCTTGAGTGCGGTGTAGCCCGCTGTAGGTGCCATTGCGCTACTAGCGCTTTGTACATCCCCTCCCATCTTTCCGATAAAGAGCCTGCGCTCTGTCGCGGTTTGACACACCCCAACGCAAATGCGATCACTCACATTGACGGGGTATGGAACTTGGATGCGATTGAACAGGTGATCTTCAAGGAAAAACACCTGGTTCGTTGCGTCATACCCGACACACAAGCTCACGCCTACACCTGTCGCACTCCAGATCACCGATGTGGTCACTTGATTAGGGATGAACCAAAAGCTCACATGAAACACGGCCGGTATGCGAACGCCCCATGACACTTTGGTGGTGTCCTTGATCAACACACCTGTTCCGTAACGACCATCTCCGTAGCTCACGCCTGCGGCATCCCCACTTGTTGGACTGCCGTAACCGCTGAGCACACCGTTGAGGCGCCATCCATAAATCTCGCCCGACTGCAATGTGTCTTCACGCGCAATTTGAAATCGCGCCTCAATGCTCTTGAGCGCCCCGTCATAGGTCCATTGACGTTTGGCCGCTTGGCTGTTCCACGCATAGTTGGCCGTGCTCCATGTCTCGCGGTCATCCAGCGTTGCGCCAATGCTGGCCAGTAAGGTGTTCTGAGCCCGATAACTGGTCGGAAGGTTCACTTCGAACAGATACTCAGACTGACTGACTCCGCTGTCCATGCGCAGGACATCGAGACTGTTGACTGATTCCACAGACGCAAAGTGCTTGATCCCCGGAAACCTTGTCGCTTGCGCATCCATTGTCACCAGTAGGTTGGCGTTTTGCGGCTGGACCACCACCGTCGAGACAAAGGTGGCTTCGTCCGAGTAGATGCCAGGAGAAGCAATCGCCTTGATCCAGAACTTGCGCTCACCATCGAAGCCCGATGGCAAGGTGTAGCTACTGGACTTCACCTCTGCAATGAAGATAGAGGTGTCCCAGGCTCCCCCTTCCCTGAGTTCGTAAGCCACAACCTCAGGCTCTGGGTTGGGCAACCATCGAAACTCAAGACGATTCGCTGACTGGACCACATCAAACTGCCTCACCGACGATGGGGCAAGCAAGATCAGCTGAAAAGTCGTGACATGCGTGCTGTACTTGCCCGAGGTATCAAACGCACGGATGAAGTAGTTGTACTGGCCCGATTCACTTTGGTCATGAACAAGCTGCGTGCCTGCGGTTTGGCCAACCAATACGCCTGAGTCCCAACCCGAGCCCACACGAACCTCATAACCCGCCAAGTCAGCATCTGTGTTGGCTGCCCACTTGAGAAGCAAGTCAGTCGTTCGGCGATACACAAGGAAATCTTGCACATCGTCGGGGGGCTGCAATTTGCCAAGGATGGTTTGCCCAAGCGTTGCACCGTTACCAAGTTTTCCAGAAACGCCAACGGCTTTGACCGTGAAGACATAGTCTCCAGTTTCGGCATTGCGAATTTCCAGATAACTGGTGGACACCCGAGGCAAGGTGACGGTGTTGCCGCCATTAACCCGATAGCTCACCTGATACTCAAGCGCACCAAAGACCTGCTCCCACGCCACCTGAATCAAAACGAGCGCTTGATCCTTGACCCGATACAGGCTCTCAGACACCTTCAAGCCTGTTGGCGTTGCAGGGGTGGTCGACAGCACAGTGATGTCACGAGGTTGCAACGCCAAGCCCTGCTCAATCGCAGCGTACTTGCTTGGGTTGTGCGCAAGGGCTGTCACCTCATGGATGCCCGGCTCACTCTCAGCAACTTGCACCACCCGAAAGAGTTGTGCCTCGACCTGACTTGAGGCCAAGACCCAAATCGCCCCTGCTTGAGGCGCTGCAGAGAATGCACTGGTCACACCAAGTGTTCGACCGCTGAACGATCCAACCTGCCGCTCTTCCACCGTTCCAGCTGGCGTGATGACTGAAATTCGCCACGAACCTGCAGGCGGATCTTGGTCAAGGGTCACGGTCACAGTTGTGGCCGCTGCAATTCGCCCACCGAGTCGCAATCCACCACGGCTAGCGTCAGCCACTTTGATAACGTCACCTGGACGCACCACCGCACCTTCAAGTCCTGTGCGAAACGTGATGATTTCCGACTCGGACTGCTCCGAGTAGAGCAACCACTTACCAACTCGGTTAGCCTGACCTCGGGAAGTGCATCCCATGGCCACAACATCAGCTTGCACCACCCCGTAGCGGGCAATGCCGTCGACATCCTCAACGTATTCCACCTTCTGACGGTAGAAGTCGTCCGGGTCAATCCAACTCACCAACGCCACGGTGTGACGCGCTTTGGCAGACGAGCCTTGATACGAGAAGTCCCCATCGATGACGTTGGCAGCCGTGAATTGATAGACCGCATCTTGCGGTGCATCTTGGGTCACGGTGATGGCACCACCAGACCAATACGCCATGCCCCTGAAGATCGAGGCCATGTCCTGCATGACCTTGTACGCCTGCTCTCTGGTTTGCAGATACAGGTTGCAGGTGAAACGAGGTTCATAGCTTCCTAACCCGTTGGGCACCAATTCATCGCAATAACGAGCCACGCGATACAGAGCCCACTTGTCGACCTGTGCCTCTGGGATGTAGTTGCCCAACCCATAACGGGTGCTGGTCACCAGATCGTAGAAGCACCATGCGGGGTTGTCCGTCCATGCGACTTTGAACGTGCCATCCCACACACCCGAATAAGAGCGAGTCTCAGGATAGTAATTTGACGGTATGCGAACCCGAAGCAGCTTCAAGTCATAGCTGCGCTTCGGGATAGAACTGAACTGCGAGGCATCAACGCGCAATGCCATCAAGGCGCTGTTTGGGTAACGAAGCTTGCTCTCAATGACTTCGGTATAGGACTCCAGGAATGTCTTGTTCTGGATGTTGGTCTTGGTTGAATCCTCTGTGATGCGACGCAACCGCACATCCCATGGGGCAGAACCATTGAGTGGGATGTAGTAGCTGCGTTGGTATTTGGTAGTAGTTTTTCCAGAAACTGAGTCAGCCACCACCTGCGAGTAACCACCGCCGTTGCTTTGCACATCGATCGCAAAGTCCACGGTTGTGCCACTCAAGTCGCCATTGGTAGCGTCTTGATAGGTCAGCGCCGGAAAACTAATCTTGATGCGAACAGCATCTACATCCGGATCGGTGATGGCGCGAACAACGGGCTGATTGAACTTGCACTCAACACCCACAGCCACCTCGTTCTCAACCGATGAGAAACCAGGGATGTAGCTTTGCTGTTGCGTTCCGTTGCGAGTTTCTAGCGTTACGCCAGCGAAGTTGTAACTGCCATCGGCATTTTGAATGGCTGTGTCGTCCAGATAGACAGACTTCAGACCATTGGCCAACCCTTGAATTTCTCCCTCGCACACCAAGTCCACCACGCGAGCGAAGGCTTTGGAGCGCAGGCTATCGGGGGCTTCTTGTGCAACCCTCGCACTACCTCCACCACCTTTGCCGCCACCCCCAGATCCAATGATGAGTGAAGCTTGGCTCATTGATTCGGTCATCGCTTCACTCATACAGGCACCTCGTCCACATCAATCCCTGCACTGATGACAGCGGAACCCACAATTAAGCGTCCGTAGCCCACTGGGACAGGCTGACCTTGCGCAGTCGTGTTGACTGCACCATTGAATGCATAGCTGGGTTTGTTCTCTGGCCGCTCTGAAGGGTCTGAGGATTTAGGCGTTGGAGCGATCATCTGAGCCACACCGCCAAGAATCATGGATGTGCCCACCGAATACAGCGTGGCTTGCGACAAGAAACTTCCTGCCGCAGCCCATCCCATGGGGTTCCACCAAGCAACGGCAATCAATGCAGCGCCAAGGATGATTTGCCCAAGTCCATTACCACCAGCACCCGAGATGACGGGCGCAATCGTGATGCGTTGCTGACCACTAGGTTCATGCAAACGCTCAAGATTGAGTTCATCTCGGCCAACCAGGACTTTGTAGCCAACACCGCGCTCTCCAGAGCCCACCAACTCACGCTCAAAGGTTGGAAAGTTGGCACTCAATGCACGCACGGCCTCAGCAGCACTAGCCACCACCATCTTGTGTCGGCGACCGAACTGTCGCCCTAGTTCGCCGAGAAGAATGATGGTTGCCATTACCGTTGTGACTGATGTCTAAGAATGTGTGTTGTGATCTTTTGCCAATAGCCGCCATAAACATCGCGGCTCGATAACCGGCCTTGCAGGTGATGCAAGATCAATCCATCGCCCAAGTAGATGGCCGCATGATTCGGAACATCCGAGTTCACCTGCATCAGCAAGACATCGCCTTCGCTTAAACCATCTGAACTGGCAACACCGAAACCCGCATGTGCAAAGTTGTCGAGGTAGAGGTTTTCACCACGCTTCCACCACTCATCAAAGCGTTGGTAATCGGGCAAGTCGAGATGCATCTCTTGGGCATACCAATCTCGGATCAGCGAGTAACAGTCCAAAACGCCGTGTGACCATTCCCGGCCAACAAGCGCAGCCACATAACCCTGCGGCTCGATCTCTTCCCACACCCCATTGGGATAGGAGACGATGAACCAAGGAATACCACTGGCCTCACAGGCCACACGATCCGCTTGGCTTGGTGTCGCAGGCATGTTGGGGTGCGAATGAACAACGCCAACAATCTGCCCACGCTTGTCTGCTTTGGCATAGTCCACAGGGTCAATCACAAATTGATCAGTCCCCACGCCAATGTTCTGACACGCAACGTAGCTCTCCTTGCCTTTGCGGATGACGAGCAAGCCGCATGACTCGCGTGGAAATTCACGCGCTGCATGCTCAAGAGCCAATTGTTTATTGGTTTCAAGCATCAGCAAACATCACCGTATCAATCCAGCAGCGGGAAACCCGCCAAAGGGAAGCTCCGCATTGGAGCCAAATCGCTTTTGGCAAGAACTCAGTCGCTTGCCACAGGCGTCTTGGAATTTCAAAGAAACGGACACATCGTTGGCATTGAAATACGCCGTGCCTGTGTATCCACATTCTGAGCTTCGATACCCCCAAGGGCAGACGTTTTGCACAATCTGTCTGCGCGGCAACGAGACACCCTCAAGGTCAAACGAAGCTGCCAACTCGAACTCGACCACATCACGCGTTTCGCGAGACTTGCGATCGATGTAATAAACGTCATCCGCAAACTCCGCACTTGGATCCGCCGTTGAGTTGGTGCCGCTGGCAAAGTTAACCCCGTCCAGATACTTGACCAAGGTGCGCTTGCGAGTGATCTTGGCTCCCACTAGGTCTTGATACGACAAGATCAAGGCTGTGATACTGCCAGTGACGTTGGCCACTTTGAGCTTTGGCCTTGGCACTTGCCCATTGCCGTTGAACTCAAAGCCATCGGCCTGAATCGGAAACGGCTCGTAGGCATTTCCTTGCCAGACCACCTGTCTGCGCAGCTCATTTGTGCCCGCATGAAAGCGCACGACCCCTTCGTTGAAAAGACTCAGGTCCAGAACAAACAACTCGATGACCGCACTTGGTGCAAGTTTTTGAATTTCGGTCGTGATGGCTTGTGTGGTCATGACAAATCAAACACCTGCTTGAAGGTGGCGCGAATGTTTTCGATGTTGGGCTCTTCAATCGTGCGACTCCACTCCTCACAGGTGAATTTGCCCGTGAGGCCGCTTGGCGTTGTCCAGTCGAATGCTTGAACAGCACCTCGGGCACGTAAGAAGGTGTCGATGGCAGATGCGTCGCTGGTGGACTTCCCCCGAAACTCCAACGACCAGACTTCAGGCTGCGTGTTAATGCCATAAGCCAAGCGTTGCTCGTAGCCATCCCCAAACGAGACCCGTCGCACATTGGGTTTAACGGTGAGTGAAGCCCCGATGGATGGAATCCATGTGAAGGTAGCCATCAAAAGTTCCTTGGGTCAGAAAGTTCCTTGGTTCAGTCTCATCACCCCATCCTTCGGGGATCAAGCAAGCCGCCAGCTCGCTTTTGGTTAAGCAACTCTTGGCGAACAGCGCTGGAGATAGCGCGACCTAAGTCTTGGCCTTGACCAGCCGTTGAGGTTGTTCCACCCTCGGCAACATTGACCGAGATGTTGAAGACGTCCCCACCACTCGAACCACCTTGGCGCATGGTCACGGGAATCGAGCGGCCATCAGGTAAAGGCACATAGGCCTCATTCATGGAGCCCTCACCAAACACAGCTAATTGAGGGGACGAGGCAACCCCGCCGCCTGCATAGGTGCGCAATGGCAAAGGGCCAGCTGAAGTCATCACGCCACCATTGGCAAATCCAAACATCCCACCCAAGGCATTTGCCATTGGCAAGGTGATGGAGCGTTGAATCTGAATTCGAATCAAGTCCGAAATGATCGACGTTGCAAGGGTTCGGAAATCAAGCTTTCCTGTCATCACGAAGTTGGTCAACGCATCGGTCATTCCATGGAAGGCTCTGGTGGTAACCGCCTCCATTTGCTTACCCACTTGTTCGGTCTCTTCGCCGAGGGTCCGCAACGCTTTAGAAAACCCAGCACCGGGGTCTGCTAGTTCAAACGCTCGCTGACCCAAGAGCTGCGCACCATCAGCGGCCTGCCTTGCTGCTTCCTCGATTCGCTTGAAGGAGTCAGCCAACTTGTCGTTGCCTGGTGCAGCCTCTACCAGCTCCCTTGCCTTTGCGGAAAATTCAGCCAATTCCTCAGCACTGGACTTGCGTGCAGCCGAGAGGCGTTTGAGCGACTCCACCTCGCTGATGGCACCACTATCTTTGAGAACCTTGATCTGCTCCTCGGTGGCTCGCAGTTGGTTTTGACCTCTGGCGACTTGCTCTTGGATGTCCTTGATCGTCTCGCCGGGCAATTTGATCTCGCGCTCCAGATTGGACTGTTGCGCATCACGTTCGAGTTTTTCACGACGCAGCGTGATTTCAGACAGCTTTTCTTGAAGCTTGAGTTTGTCTTGGGTGGTTTTAGCAACCGTTGCAAGACCGCGTTTGAGAATGGCTTCCTCTTGCCCATACAGGTCACCCAGCTTTTGCGTGAAGTCTTCCTGCGCGTTTAGCCTTGCCTCACTCGCTTCCTTGTAGCTGATGTAGCCTTGACTCTCATACAGATCAATGATCTTCTGACGGTCTTTGAGAATGCCGCTCTCAACGTCTGTGAGACCTTGAAGCTTTTTGATGTCGCTCTCAATTTGAGCCATTGCTCCTGCAGTGAGTGCCCCTGTCGCTGAGTTGTAGTTCAGCTTCGGTTTGGCTGCACCGCCTGCAGCATCGGATTCCCCTTTGTTTATGGCATCAAATCGAGACTTGACCGCATCGGAGAGCAGCGGCATCTTCCACAGGTCAACATAGTTCTGGTTGGCCTTTTCAACAATCGCGTTTCGCTTCTCAAGTGCAGCTTTGAGCGTGGCTTGGTTCTCTTCTGAGAACGGGTTAAGTCCCTTGCCACCAGCAATGAAAGTCCCAAGCAGTTCCATATCTGCCCAGACAGCTTCAAAACTGCCGATCACAGACTTGACCATTTGGATCAGCCCACGCATCGCATCAATCACGATCGCCAATCCAACGGCAGCATCTTGCGCCCACTCTTTCAGTGTGCCGTCATCGCGCAAACGAACCATGGCCTCAGCCGAGTTGTGCGTGCCAAGAACTACTTCTTTGAGTTGCCCCACCAGCTCTTCCATGGCAGGTAAGGCCGCAGTCACGATGGTCTGAGCCACAAAGTTGTGCTCTGCCTTCATACGCCCCAGGGCTTTGGATGCTTGTTCAGCGGATTCAATCTCCGCTTGAGTCATTCGGATGTTGAGATCCTGATTTGCAGCCAAGTCTTTAAGGAACGGCAGCAGCGTCGCCCCTGACTTGCCGAACAACTCAAGCGCGATGGCCGTTTTGCCTGCACCGTCTTCAAAGTCCGAGAGCTTCAAGGCGATGTCATTCATCACCTCCGCAGGATCGCGAAGATTTCCCCCAGAGTCCTTAGCCTTGATGCCAAGGTAAGCCAGCGCTTGGCTTGCACCCTTGGTTTCATCATCAACACCGGCCAGACCCTTGGAGAGTTTGGTCAGTCCAACGCTGATTTGCTCCATGGCCACACCAGAAATGGTGGCCACAGGGGCAAAACCAGACAAAGCGACTGCACTCGCACCCGTTTGCTCGGCGAAGTCTTGCAACGCCGCCACGGTCTCAAGCGTGTGAGCAATCAATTCCTTGAGTGCGCCAACAGACTCAACCCCGATCGCAATGGCAAAGGTGGTTTTGGCCACTTCGGCCACACGTTCCAACGAAGATCGCATGCCATCGGCGTGCTTTTCAAGAAGTCGGGCACTCTTGCCCAAATCTTCCCGAAACTCTGCCGTTTCAGCTGCAAGTTTGACAACTAAGGAGCCAATATCAGCCATTGTTCTTCTTCACCTTGTGAGCAAACATGGCCTTGAACCTCGCCACATTGAGACTGACGTCTTGCGTAGTCGCTTGTTTTTCCATGAACGGCATGAAGTCTTCAGGCCTAAAGGGGCTTGCGTCCTTGGCCCTGTGCGCATTGGCAAAGGTGGATGCCACCACGCCCGACCTGTAATCAGCGCGGTAGTCGCCAAAGGGCTCAAGTTGGTAAAAGGCCAACCATTCCGAAAACTCATCAGAGCCCATCCGAGCCAGCATCTCGCGCACGGGAATTCCAAGTGCCAGTGCCAAGCGAAATGCAAAGCGTCGTGTCGGATGGGTTTTTAGGCGTTTTTTGCTTGTTCGACCTGCTCAGCACCAATGCCGTTCAGACGCTGAGCGACCGCAAACACCCGATCAAGTGCCTTGGCGCTTTTGGCACCCAAGGCAGCAACGTCTGCGTCACCAAAGAGGCGACTGCCCGATTCATCGCACACGGCCAAAGAGACCAAGCGAGCACGGACGTTTTCCAGTCGGCCTTCTTTGCCAATCAGGCTGGCTTCAAACGCATCGCGATCTGTTCCCGTCATGGTGCGCACCTGCACCTCACCACCCCACTCGGGGACTTTGACTGTTTCTTTGGGTAAGTCGTCACATTGCAAAATTTGTTCACGCGTCAACATGTGTTTCTTCCTCTCAAGCTTCGGTAATTTCGCCATCAATCTCAATCGTCACAGACGCTTGCACCACAGCATCCACACCACCTTGAACGCTGAAGGTTGTGACATAGCCGTAGAAGGTCCAAATCGCTGGCACGGTGTCCGTGAACGTCAACTTGAACTGACGGCGCACACGATTGGCGCGATCACTTCGCAGACCTTGATGGATCGTATCGTCGGGGTTGTAGTGCATGGTCAAAGTCAACTGACCTTCATCACGCAAGCCCACGCGCTTTTCTTTAGACGCCGAGGCCAGGTTGGTGACATCGATCACGGCGGCTTGACCGCCAGGACCTTGAAACGACACCACGTTGGGGATCACTTCAAAGGTGGTTGTGCCAAATCGGGAAATCGTGATTCCCTGTGCGGTAATTGCTGTGCTGCTCATGTGTAGCTCCACGTTTAGGGTGGACTGACCTGTCGAAAATAGGTGTAGTCCACGCTCACCCGGTACAGCCGGGCCTGTTCTTCAAAATCGGATAGCCCCATGCGTACATCGACGACGGTGCTTTTGTCGACCAACAACATCTCAAGAATCTCGTCGTGCAGACTCAATGCCTCTTGATACGTTCTGGCATAGGTATCGACCTGCATGCGTATGCGTTGCAAGCCTTGCGGCCCATCGAGACCAAAGATGTGCTCTTGCACGATGGGCGTGTAAACAATGGCTGGGTACTGAGCGTCTTGTGCTGCAACTAGCGCATAGACCTCGCCAGCCGCCAATGTTTTGATGGCGTCGTAGAAGTCCTGCATGGCTATTTCCTGTTCAACGCTTTGGCTTCAAGTTCAATGCGATCGCTGAGTCGATCCTTCATCGCTTGAACTGCTTCACGCCGCTTGGCTTCAAGAGCAGGTCTCAGAAATGGCCTTGCTCGCATCTTTCGAGTGCCAAACTCAATGAAGCGCCAGTACCAAGCGTCTTGCGAGAGGTTCCCTTTTTTGCCTTGCTTGCGGTACTTCTTGCCGTGACGCACAGTTACGAAGAAGGTTTGCCTTGTGAGGCTTGAAAGCTCGGGGATGTGCTTCATGATCACCGAGCGCTTCAACGTGCCTGGCGGAGGTTGGTTTGGACCCAGCGACTCGGCAGCCTTTGGTGCACGCATCCTCGCTTCATCTCGAATGACCTTCGCACCTGCATAGACGCAGACGCGCAGTCCATTCTTCGCTACCCGATCAGGCAACTCGCGAAGCGCCTTGGCCAACTCTGCCAAGCCTTCAATCTTGACAATTTCATGCTTAGCCATCGTCAAGCCCTTCGGACACCAGCAAGATGAGTTGAGCTCGCTTCTCGTCTTCATTCAAAGCTGAGTGAATGTTGAAGATGCGGGACCTGTAGAGCACTCGCATCTGTGCGACTTGCTGTGGGTTGTCAAATACAGGCTGATACCGAACCGTGATCTGATGCGTCAATTCAGCAGAGATTCGGTTGGCAATCACAGCCTCTTTGCCTGAGAGGGGTTGAATGTCCGCCCACACCGTCGCCACGTCCAGCCAAGTCCGACAAGGAGCGCCTAGGCTGTCTTTGATGGTGCTCGGACGTTGCACCTTGATGCGTCGCGAGAGCATGCCTGCGCTGATGGGATTCATATGAATGAGACCTTGAATGGGTCGAGTAAGCCGTCAACAAATGGCAAAGATTCAATTCGCCCACGTGAGAGTGCAGCGACTTCTTCTCGGTGCGCATAAAGGCTGCCAACTCTTAACTTGATCCAGCTTTTGATGCCCTCGGGCACCGCATCGGCGTTGCCGTATCCAACATCAAAGGTGACCGATACCGAGCCAATTTGCGGCAATGAGATGGGCCAAATTTGTCCGAATACAGGCGTGATCCGAGCAGGTTCACAGGCTGTATCGACCGTGTAGTTGCTCGAGGGCATGGTCTGCATGACGCCAGCCATGTCGAGGTAGTTGATAGACACCACGTTCAGAACGGGTGACTTTTGAATCAAGATGGCATGCCCAGGCAATGTGAAAGACTGCCCCGCTGGAACCCCCATGAGGCTCGGACCGGGAAAGCTATCCATGACCAACTTCCAACGCGCCGTGATGAACTGCCTGTTGGTGATGGTCTCTGCTGCTTGTCTGGCAGCAGATATCAAAGCCTGAATCAACCCATCGTCATCATCGAAATCCACCCGCAGGTGGAGCTTGGCCTCTTCAAGAGAAACTGGCTCCCCTGCGGGAGAGGTGATCAATTGCATGGGCATGCCCTTGGTCTCCCCTCAGACTCAGATAACCTGAGCCACTGCAGCCTGGTTGCTTGCGTCACCCGGTGCGAATCGAGGATTAAACCCAAGCAACTGCGCTGAAGTCAGACTGGCTGCGACAGCCACAGTTACAGAGAGACGGACATAGCTGAACCCGTTGTTCACATCCAGCTCTTCGGGGCGCAAGTTGATCAAGGCTTGCTTGCTGTCCCCCGTGGCCTTGACGATCTGGGTGATGGCTTTACCAGCCACATCCTTAGCCCCTGTGCCTGAGGCGTCGGTAGCTTGCTGGAGCTTCGCGTCCAACGTGGCACCCGTGCCCAGGACACCGCTTTGAATCAAAGCCAGCAGGTTGTGGTGATTGCCAGCTGAAATCCAGCCGGTAGTGACAGTACCCGCCGCTTGACTGGCGGGATCGATGGTGGCCAGAACTGAAATCAGTTCGCTGCCTTTTGCATTGGGAAACATTAAATTTTTCCTTTAGGTAATGGCCACGATCAACGTGCGCCCAATTGAACAAAGGGCGACATCGTTGCGCTGCCCTTGGCAGGCGAAATGGGTGCCGCGATCTTGGATTGACCGTCCATGCGGAAGGTCGTACGGAAGGCCGTCAGATCAGCATCGAAGTACAGATGCATGGAAGTGGCCGTTTGCAAACCACCCGCTTTGGTGATGGTCTGGTAGTAAGACAAGTCCGCCAACAACACATCGCCTGCGCCGGAGAAACTGTTCGCGTGTTGCGAGACAAACACCGGACGACCGAGCAAGGTGCCGTAGGGAGAGACTTGGATGCCACCGACGTTCAAGCCCATGGGCAGGTAGATCGGGTAGTTGCCCAAGGTGAGTGTGAACAGCGCTGGCAACACATCGTTGTTGACGATCCAGACCGCCTTCGCAAATGACGCTGGGGGCAGGCGAGAAATCATCTTGGCCAAGTTCTGAGCCAACAGCGTTTGTGTCGCCTGACCTGTTTCCTTGGCCACCGTCACCGTGGTGGCATTGCTCATACAGCCCACAGGAACGCCTGTGCCCGAGCCAAAGAGAATGGACTCATTAGTCTTCCAGCGGATGGAAGTGGCGATCTTGTCGGGCAAGTAGGTGGACAACGCATTGGTGTCGTCCAACAGCTCATCCGTCACAGGCACCAGGGCCATCAGCTTTTTGAGGCGCAAGGTGGACAGGCCCAACACCGGCTTGGTGTTCACCGCAGGGGTGGCTTCACCTTGCCAGTAGGCACGGATGCCGTTGCTACCCCATGGCGTGGTTTCATCCTTGGGGAAGGCCATGGTGTTGCCCGTGATCTCCACGTTGTCGGTCAGCGGCAGGAGCGAGTCCTCGCCCAGCGACAACTGGAAGATCTCTTGTGCGAACTGAGGTGGCACCAAGAAACCGCCATCTTGAGCGGAGCCTTCGCTACCAAAGTTCGTTGGTGCAGCGGCACCACGGGTTGAGCCAATCAGCAGTCGCTCATCAAGAGAGCTGCCATGCTTTTGGGCTTGACAGACGGTCTTGAGAAACTCGCCAACGCTTTTGAAGCCGTGTTTTGGGTCAGAGGCTGCGTTATCGACAACCGTGATCACCGAGGCAGTGGGCAGTTGGGCCGTGTGGGCCATCTGCGCCTCCTCAGCAATCAAGGCAGCCTCGCGATCGATGGCACTCGAAGTTGCTTCGATCTTGGCTTTCAGGGCTTCAAAAGCACTGACCTCTTCTTCGTTCATGTCACGCTGCTCAGCGGCAGCGATATCGGTCAGGGCACGTGCGTCCTTGACCAGGGATGCTTTGCGAGCTTGAAGCTCGCGCAAATGTTTACTCATTGGTTTTTCTCCAGAAATGAAAAAACCGCCTGGTCGAAATGACTCAAGGCGGCGACAGGGATTACGACCAACGGGTCGAAGTAATGCGCACCCCTCTAAGGAGAGGTGCAAAAAATGAAAGTGGTTAGATCAGCGCAAGTGCGTCACGCGCTTGCTTCAGGCGTGACTGGCTATGTGGCCTACTGGATCGGAAGTTCGCTTGCATCTTGGCCAAGACATCATCAAAGGTGGCGATGCCATCGACCATGTTTTGAGCCAATGCGGCATCAGCTCCTAACACTCGACCTTCGCCCATTCCGGTTTTGACATCGTTGATGGACACACCGCGACCAATCGCTACTGCTTCCACGAAGGCGTTGTAGTAGTCATCGACTCGCGACTGCATGAAAGCCTGCGCCTGCTCATCGAGCGGAACGTACGGATTTCCCTCCACCTTGAACTTGCCTGCGGAGATGAGCGTTGGTTTGACCCCATCCTCTTCGAGTGCTTTTGAATAATCGAAGTGGGCTTGCCACACACCAATAGAGCCAACTTCACCACCTGGGGTGACATAGAACTCACTGGCCGAGCAACCAATCCAGTAAGCAGCCGATGCGGCCAGACTGTTGGCCACGGCAATTACAGGCTTTTGGGCACGTGCTTTGGTGATTTCACTTGCCAACTCACTCACACCGTAGACACTTCCACCAGGACTGTCGATGTCGATCAGGATCTGACCGACCGTGTCATCAGCCAGCATTTGGCGCAAGACGGAGGTGAACTGCTGGGTGCTCGAACTACCAGGACCTGAAATGTCATCGACCATGTTGCCGCGTTGGGTCACCACCCCATACAGGGGAAGCACCGCAATGCCAGAGCCTGTGCTGGCCGCTGCCATCTGTTTGCGTGAGTCGCGAAGCACACGATCAGTATTGACCTGAAACATCGTCTCATCGCTGGGCGGCTCACCCGCAGACCAACGGGTCAAGATGCCAGACATGGCTTGCAAGCGCTCGGGCATCAGTGCCCAAGGCGTGGTCAAGAATTCAGAGAGAAGGAGTTGTTTGTTCATTGGTTCATTCCAAGTTGAATAAGTGAAGCCGACAGCGCGTCTTCTTGAAGCGGGAGGACTTGTTGCTGCGCCCATGTACTCACATGAGTGGCATCGAGCCCAAAGGCTTGTGAGATCAATCCGATTTCGTTGGTGCCAATCGCGCCCTTTTTGGCAATGCGCCGCGCCAGACGATTGGCGTTTGATGCCACCAGCATCCGAAAACGCAGGCTCATGTCCTGCTCAGCCGGAGGTGTGGCGTCCTCAGAAGGTTCGGTATCGTTGGCCTCGTTTTCTTGCTCGGCCTCTTCGGCATCCTCTTCTTCCACCATGTTCAGTGGGCGCAGCGGCTGATCGAGTCCTTGCAATGGGTTGAGGTTTTCAGCGATGCGAGCTTCGTTTCGGGTCAACCAGCCGTTTTGGATACCGCTTTGGTAATAAGCCGATCGGCTGGCTGCATCCCCTCGCATGAGGTTCGCAAAGTCAAACTCCACCTCCAACCGATCCCCTTCGAGCATCAAGTCTGACTCAATCGAAGCTTCCCAGCGTTCAGCCCACGGTGTCATGGTGTGCATGACGAACTCAAGGCTTTGCTGTTCAATGTTCGAGAAAGTCGCCCGATCTAAATCAGCAATCATGTGCGGTGGCACACGAAACATTCGAGCGATATCAGTTATTTGGAACTTGCGTAGTTCCAAGAACTGAGCGTCCTTGTTCGTGACACCTACCTCGTGGAACTTCATGCCGTTTTCGAGCACCAGCACCTTGCCCCGGTTAGAACCAGCTTGTGCCGACTGATACGAATCCCGAAAGACCCGTTTTGCTTCTGCATCCTTAAAGGTGCCCGGAAACTCAATCCAGCCGCCTGTAGGCTTGGCATCGTTGGTGAAGAATCGTGCGCCATAGTCCTGAGCGGCGAGAGCCATTCCAAGACTCTCACGCGCCAGTTCTATCGGGCTCATCCCCATCAACCCATCAGAAGACAAGCCCCTAAGGTGCCAAATCTGACCGCGAGGGAATACCGTTTCGTCCCCGCTTTGCATTCGCACACGGTAACGGAAGTCCCCGCTATCCATAACCTCCATTCGCACACGATCCGGATGGATGGGCATCAGCTCAGTGATTTCACCTTTGGGGTTAGAGATGATTTGGCAGAAGGCATTCCCTCGCAAAGACAAATGCCCTTGCAGCATCTCGCGCCACTCAAAAGGGTTTTGGAACCGATTTGGTTTTCGAGCCAAAAGTCCGTAGAGCCAATGATCCGTGACCCGATCCTTGCAGCCGTCCTTGCGCTGGCGATAGACAACCACCGGAAGTGAGGCCATCGTCTCCGACAGAATTCGTACGCAGGCGTAAACAGCCGAAAGCCTAAGCGCACCATCGGGCGAGACACGCATGCCCGAGGTGCTACGTGCAGCAACTGGCTCAAAGAAGAAGTCCCCCCATGGAGAACGGTCCCCGCCTGAAGCTCTGAATCGATCAAAAAATGTGAACATTCCCATGGCTTCAGAGCACCATCAACTCATAGTCAGAACCAAGCACCACCGATTCACCGGGTTTGATGGCACGTGAAAGCGCCATGATCAGCGCCACGATTCCGTCTATCTTGTTTTCTGCTCGCTCCTTGCGTGGATAGATGTTGTCTTTGACGTCCAAGTGCGCCACCACGTTGCTGGCCATCCAGCCTAGAACAGGGTCGCCGTCGTGAACGAGCTTCTTTTGCAAGACCAGGGCTTCCAAGGTCTTCATGGGTTCGCTGAAGTTCAAGACCGTTGGTCGAACCTCAATCATTGGCAACCCTTCCGACAACATCCTTGTGGATAACTGCGTAGCTTGAAATGGATCGAATGCCACTGCTTGAATTTCATAGCGCGTGGCCATGTCCAACAAGTCCGCTTCGATCCAACCAAAATCAATCACGTTGCCGGGAGTAACGATCAATCGTCCAGAGTGCATCCAACCGGAGTACTGGCTATTCACCGCAGCATTGACTGTGTCCTCTGGCAGGTAGTACTTACCAAAGGTCACAAATGCGTCCGAGATCTCCGGATGATTGAACACAGCCACCAGTGCAGCAATGTCTGTCTTGCTGGCCAGGTCAAGCCCAATCCAGCAAGGTTGCCCTTCGAACTGTTCAATGAACATTCCTGGCTCTGAGCAGGCATCCCATGCCCGCATATCCATCCAAGCAGTGTCTGCGTTGACCCACTCGTTGAGGTGCTTGGTCTTGAAGTTGTTGACCGCACTTGGTAACTGCATCGCCTTGGCTTGCAGCGGTCCGAGCACCTCCGATCGAACTGAAATGCCCCAGTTGGGATTGGCCTTGATGAGTGACTCTTCGGTTGTCCAGTCATCACCGTCGTCCAGTCCATAGATGATCCCGAATTGGGTGTCATCCTCAAACACTTCATCGAGCAGCTTGGTCACAAATGAGCGGACCTCGTAACAGATGCCTGCACGATTACTACCAGCCGTGGTGATGACCCACAGCAGGGAGTTATCCCGTTTACCGGTACCGGTTTCAACAACGTCATAAACCGTGCGAGTTTTGTGCGCGTGCAACTCATCCACACAACCGAAGTGAATGTTCAGACCATCGAGCGTGGAGCCCTCAGCAGACAGCGCTTCAAACTTCGAGCCCGAGGCCATCACGTTCATGTTGTGCGCACCGACATTCACCGAGAAACGATTACGAAATCCCGGACTACGACGCGCCATGGTTTGTGCGTCCCCGAAAACGATACGTGCTTGATCACGTGTGGTGGCCAGTGAGTAAACCTCTGCACCACCTTCGCCATCAGCCGCCAGCATGTACAGCCCTACAGCGGAGGACAAAGTTGATTTGGCGTTTCCACGTGGAACCTCGATATACGAACGACGAAACCTTCTCGTCCCATCAGCCTTCACCCAACCAAACACTGTCGCGAGGATGAATACTTGCCATGGCTCCAAAGCGATGGGCTCACCTGCAAGTGGACCTTTGACATGCGGTAACCGTTCAATGAACGCACACAGGTTGTCTGCTGGGTAGTAGCTTTTCCCGCTTTTGCTTGTCAGCTTTGGATTGAATTGGTATGGACTGGACTTGCCCTTGAACTTCTTCAAATCATTGAGTTGTCTTTTGCAAGCTGCCTTCACCCACTTGCACGCAAGAATCTCTCCGGCCACGACTCTCTCTGCGTACATCTTGGCAATGTCCGCATAACTGTCTTGTGCCATTGAAGTTATCCCGCGATATCAGCCCACGGATCCAAATCGTCATCTGCTGCCTCCATCGGCAATGTGACTCTGGAACGAGATGCAGGCGTGAACCCCATCTCAGTAGCTGCTTTAGTCATGATCTGTGCCTGCTTATTGGCAATCGCTAAATATGGCGACTGCATCGGCACACCTGTGTTTGGGGCTTTTACAAGTAACCCTGTTTTTGCAATGCCCGCTTGAGCCTTTCGATAAAGGTCTGCGGCACATGCCCAAACCTCAAGCACCGACATGTCCAACTTCTTGAGCAAATTGGGCGGTGCGCACTCAAGCGCATATCTCCAAGCTGTCTTTGCCCCATCGGGCATGTAATCAGGTGGTTCAACCAAGTCGCCAGTTGGCTTTGGTTCGCGCAAATTTGTGCGGCACTTTTGAAGCGTGCCTTTAATTTGCTTAACTTTGGTGGGTAGCGGTTTTCGACCAGCCATAAATATCCATCTCTGGGGGAACCCCCCCTAGTTCAATTTGCACGCGCAAAAATTTGAGCTGGCGCGCGCATCTTTGGCCGCCGTCCTTAGAGATTTAGACCCCCTATCCCCTCGGGTGGCGTCGGGCAGTCTCATGTGCTGTCTTTCGGTTGTGACATGAGATGCACAGCGCCTGAAGATTGCTTGGGTCAAATCGCTCCCCTCCGTCTTTGATTGGAAGGATGTGATCAGCGACGACCGCTGGTGTTTCGTTTCCTAATTTGGCGCAACCCTCACACAAGGGGTGCATCCGAAGGAAGCCCGCACGCAGGAGCCGCCAACTCTTCGATTGGTAAAAGCCCAGCTCGGTATCAAAACTACGTCTAGCCCGACCGTATTCACGGTGAGTAGCAGCGCGGTGCAAATCGCAGTAGCCGGGCTTGGCCAAGACAGCCATACAACCCGGGTATCTGCAAGGGGTTGGCGCACTTCTTGGCATATCAATCAACTTTCAAGAATTAAGCGACACATCTCGTAATTAACTTGGCTTCACCTCGATTCAGAGCGTCAATGCTTTACATCGCAACGCACACAGGAGAACGCAATGACCACCGAAGCAAACAACACCTTCACCATCGACGAGCTTGGATTCATCCAGCTCGCACTGAACAAGGTCCTGGCAGCAGTCGCCAACGGGGAGCTAGACCTCAACGCGCTGGCCTGCAAAGAACTCGCCAACCGGGGGCTGGACAAGCAAGGCCACTGGGTGGGCTTTGCAAAAGCCGAACAGATTCACAACGCATGAAAGGTAACGCCATGAGCAAAACCAAACAACAACAAGTCATCGAGCAGATTGCTCTTGAGCATCTGTTCATCGAAACGCTGAAAACCCAGCACCGTGACCGCTTGGACTTTCATGACGTATCAGTCTGGGCAGTCAAGAGCGCGCTTGAAGCCGCCTACGCCGCAGGGATCGAAGCAGCCAAAAACACATCAACAACATCGAAAGGAAAGAAATGAAACTCTCAGACACCCAGCGCAATCTGCTCAAAGCAGCGGCCAAGCATCCTCAAAAACTGCTGGCTGACTTCCCAGTCAACCTCAAAGGTGGCGCACTCATCAAAGTGCTCACGGCCTTAGGTAACGCAGAGCTGATTGCACCGCACAGTAAAACACCCGAGGGCACCACGCTGTTTGCTATCACCACCGCAGGCTTACAGTCCATCGGCACTGAGCCAGCAGTTCCAACCAAGCAACGGGACGGGACCAAACAAGCCGCGCTGATTGCTTTGCTCAAGCGACCGGAAGGTGCCACGTTGTCTCAGATGGTCGAGGCCACTCAATGGCAAGTGCATACCGTCAGGGGAGCCATGGCGGGCGCACTAAAGAAAAAGCTGGGCCTTGAGATCACTTCAGAGAAACAGACCGGCACAGACCGCGTTTACCGCATCACCACCACTACCGTTTGAGGACCATATGAACCCCATCACCATCACAATTGAATCCAAGCCCATCACCATCAAATTTGATGGCCGGGAATTGCAGGTTCAAAAACTCAGCATTCCGCTGCCCTTTGGCCGAAAGCCCACGGACATCTCCGACATTGCGTCTTGCGGTGTCGAGGCCGTCTACGTGACCGAGATCCGAGAAATGGACCCTGAAGAATTCGATGGCTTTAAATTGAATTTGAGCAAGTCTCGCGACTGGCTCAAAGGCAAGGGAGGCGATTACTGGGATGGCAGGTTGTGCGTGATGGTGCGCGCTCCGGGACGTCCAAACCTGTTCATCGATCCGTCTGGTGGCGACAGCCCGCGTTATGTTGCCCGGCTGGGCTAAGCACTATGAAAAAAATATTTCTGAACTTCAAGTAGGGCTTTTGTTCCAAAGTTCCTGATGCGAAGAAGTGCTTGGGGGCCAGCCTGTTGAACTGCTTCAGGAGTATTCATGCCGTTATCTCGTAGCAACCTTGCAGTTCTGTCTGAAACTTTTTCAAACGGGTTAGTGCTATTAGCCTTTGCAATAGCAAGTTCCCAACGCTGGATTCGATTAATTGCATTTTCGCGCGTCATATCAAACGCACGTGCAATCGTTGAAAAGTCGCTGCCGCATTGGTACATGGCATACATCTTCTCGTCCCGTTTTTTAATGGCGAGCTTTCTGGCGGCGATGCTTTGTAGCAGGTCGTTTTCCATCGCTCTCATTATGAGGGCTGAACGACGGCGTCACCAAGTGTGACTTCTGCAGATTGTTCGCTGGGCACACGCTCTGCTTTTTTACCTGTGTAATCCTCCCAACGTTTGACAATCACATCCACGAACTTGGGATCGAGTTCCATCAATCGGGCCTGACGGTTGTTTTTCTCACAAGCGATCAGCGTGGTGCCAGAGCCACCGAACAGATCCAACACAATGTCCCGTGTTTTAGATGAGTTCTTGATGGCCCGCTCGACCAGCTCGACTGGCTTCATCGTGGGGTGCAAGTCATTGACCCGGGGCTTGTTGTAATTCCAGATATCCGACTGATCCCGGTCACCACACCAAAAGTGATCAGAGCCTTGCTTCCAGCCATACAGGATGGGTTCGTACTGACGTTGGTAGTCGGCTCTCCCCAATGTGAAAGTGTTCTTGGCCCAGATGATGAAGGTGGACCACTTACCACCTGCATCAAGCCAAGCTTTTTGGAGAGTGTGCAGTTCCGAAGAGCTCATGGCAACGTAGCATCCGCCCTTAGTGACCAACAGCAGGTTCACGCAGGCGTCGTACAGAAATTGGTAGAACCCTTCACCCAGCGCATCGTTCAGGATGCGCCTGTCTTTGCCCCGCATCTTGTCCTTGGCATTGTTGCCATAGTCCACGTTGTAGGGTGGGTCGGTAAAAGCCATGTCTGCCAATTGACCGTCCATGAGGCGCTCAACATCCGTTAGAACCGTTGAGTCCCCGCAGAGGAGGCGGTGGTTGCCGAGAATCCACAGATCCCCAGGTCTGGATACTGGATCTACTGGTGCTTCTGGGATTGCATCATCTTCGGTCAAACCACCGCCTGCGTCATCTCCATTGAGCAAGCGTTCAATTTCTTCATCTCCAAACCCGAGCAAGTCCAAGTCAAAGTCAACACCTTGAAGCTCTTGCAATTCGAGCTTGAGCAACTCCTCGTCCCAGCCAGAGTTGAGTGCAATTCGGTTGTCGGCCAGGATGTAGGCCTTCTTCTGCTCGGGAGTTAGGTGGCCCAATTCAATGACGGGCACCTCGGTCAATTCAAGCTTTCGAGCTGCAGCCAAACGACCGTGGCCAGCGATCACACCTTTGTCACCGTCAGTCAGGATTGGATTGGTCCAACCGAACTCACGAATGCTGGCAGCGATCTGGGCGATTTGTTCTTCACTGTGGGTGCGGGCGTTTCGCGCATACGGGATGAGCGAATCCACCGGGACCATTTGGATCTCGGGTTTCATAGGGAATTTGGGGGGAAGTTTGGAGAGGAGTTCCCGAGTTATCGCGGGAATCAAAAGCGCGTGGTCTTGCTGACCGTATCCAGAATGTAGATGAATTCCGGACTAAATGCGACACCCTTTGGAGAGCGCGATCTCGCCAAAAACCGACAGACCCCGACATTCATATTCGAGGCCCGTCTATTTCACTTTTTCTCCGTGTTTAGGTAGAGCGATATCAGATGCATGGCAGCATCACACCGCCTTTGTGCAGTTCGAGAACAGCAAGCAAATCGCTTCGCAATTTCAGACCATCGATGCCGCTCAGCCCTCATCCAAAGAAGGTGGCGTTGCTCAACGTCTAGCCAGTGCATCCACCGCATTGCCTCAAGCATTTGATCCACATCCTTTGGAGAAGGGGGGATGCGAAAGGGCTTCTGTTCCTCAACGGTAACCTTTTCGCCATCTGTCCTGATGATGACGGGCCAGCGACTGACATACCCGGCAACTCGAACTGGAGGCAAGCGATGCGCGGTGCGTGCAGCTTGTCGCAGTTCGTTATCCACATCATCGATAGTCCAAATCTTCTGTTCCACTCTCATGATCACGGCCTCCCTTTGCCATACAAGCGATTTCCAATTCGTCGAATGAACTCTCGCTCGATGAAATCAAGTCGGTCGTCTTCATCTGAAATCACAAGAATGTGTTGTTCTAGCCATCCCGATTTTTTGATTGCATCCAGATTGATTGGTGTGGGCTGTGCTTTCCCCAATGGGCATTGATAGGGACGATTTGGAATCTTCATTTACCCACCTCCATTGAGGATTCATTCATTGCTTTTGCCAGGTAAGCCAGTGCAATGGCATCTGCTTCGTTGTCGTCATCTGGGTTGTGTCCCTTGGCGCGAATCGCTTCGATCATTTCCTCCTTGCTTGCGTTACCACGACCTGTGGCGTGCTTCTTGATCGTTCCAACTGGAATGCCCTGGTACGGGATTTGGTGGTGCTCACACCAAGCTGTCAGTTGTCCCATGAACCCACCGTATGCATGCGCTGCATCCACGCCTGCATGCCTGCGAACCTCTTCGAAAACAACCAGTTCGATGGACGGGGTGCATTGCTTCATTTCGGTCAGCCAGCGCTTGAAGCGCAGAAAGCGCATGCCACCACCTTCGAAGCGTTGCGGTTTGAAGGACTGGGTTCCACTTGTGACTGAGCCACTGGCTGCAATCAAGGCCCAACCTGTCTGTGTGCCCAGATCGAGCGCGAATACATGATTAATCGACACTTTTATCTCCATTTCTTTTATGAGTGACCAAAAGTGACCTGATTTCCATTAACTGCTCACGTGTGCGCACGCGCACGTATAGAGAGATTTAGAAAGGAGAGTCACTTTCGGTCACAGACCTTGTCAGTCATCTCGGTAGGGCATGTAGCCCATCTCTTTGGGCTTGAGCGACAAACCCATGAGCGCTTTTGTTCCCCCGCTTAGACGGGTTCGAGAAAAGCCCCTGTTGATCAGTTGCTGAGAAAGCCAGCGACTTGTTCCGTAGTACTCCCCGCGTCTTTCGGCTCGCTCTCGCCATCGGATGTAAATTGCCGAAATCGTTTCGCGTGACGTGGCAGAGAGGGTGCATTCCTCGTCCAGAAATTCACCAATCGAGTCTTCTTCTTCGAAATACTCGTCAGTGGCATCTAGAACATCCTTGGGAGGTTCGAGCTTCCCGAGGCGTTGCCATTGCAGACATCCCTCAAGTGCCCATGCCATGATTCCATCGCGCTCGGCAAGGAGCTTTTGCTGCAAGTTCTTGTCACGCCTTTCGGGCGGAATGGTTACCGTGAACGGAATCAAGTGCAGCCTGCGCTTCATCGCTTCATCGATGTTGCGGATTGCTGGTTTGTGATTTCCTGCGCAAAAGAGCTTGAACTGCGGAAAGAACTCGAAGAAATCCTTTCGCATAAAGCGAGCGGAAATCTTGTCGCCACCAGTCAGGCTTTTGATCTTTGACTCAGCCCAACGTCGACCCTGCTCCGTTTCACCTGCAGACACATATCGAGCGCCCCTGAGTCCTGCCATGTCTGTTGGGTGGCGATCGGTGCGACTTTCCATGAACGTATCCATGGGTGCATTGGCTGCATAGTCGCCCATGATCGTGGCGAGGGTGTTGGTGAAGACTGACTTTCCGTTGGCTCCAGTTCCATACAGGAAGAAGATCGCATGCTCTTGCGTGGATCCGGTAAGCGCGTAGCCCGCCATCCTCTGCAAGTAGGACTGCAAGTCTTTATTGCCACCAGTCACCTCGTTCAGAAATTGCTTCCAGACGGGGCAATCTCCAGACGGACTGGCTGTAGTGATCTTGGTCATTCGATCCAGGCGGTCGTGTGGACGTTTGCCACCAGACTTCAGGTCAACAACTCCCTCGGGGGTGTTGATCAACCAAATGTCTGCATCCCACTCTTCTGCAGTCGCTGCGTGACGACGATCCGAACGAGCAAGTCGTTCCAGACCAGCAACTGTTCCGCTGCTTGCCAACCGTGCAGACAGTCGATGAGAGTCGGCCTTCAGAGCTGCCTCTCGGCAGATCTGTCGCATCAATTGGTTGGCTGCAAGCGTTTCCTCAACTTGCCAACGCTTGCCCGTCCAAAAGACCCACTTGCCCCAGGTTGCGACATAGCGCCAGTCTTGCCCGTAACGGGTCGAGAAGGTCAGCGCCAAAGCATCCTCGGTCGCCCAAACCGACTGTTCGGTTATTTCATCAACCACGGGTTCGACATCGGTGATTGCTGCCTGAAGTTGCAACCGCTCCCCATGAGCCAGGAATTCATGGATGTCAAAGCCCTGTGCCAACGCATCTGCCGCATCCCATCCGTCAGGCTCACCATGGGGGTGTTCGGGAGTGGGTTCAGTCGGGGGAATGAGTACGGCGCATGATGTCGCACCCACTGCCATGACCGCCTCAGATGCGTGCATGGCGTACTCCCAGCCTGGTTTATCTCGGTCTGGCCAGATCAAGACGTTCTTGCCAGTCAAAGGGCTCCAGTCCGTTTTATTCACAGGAGCATTTGCACCATGCATGGCTGTAGTGGCGCACACGCCCAAGTCGATCAAAGTTTGGGCGCACTTTTCCCCTTCGACCAAGACAACGGTGTCAGAGGTTGCAATGCCAGGCTGATTGAACAGCGGACGAGGATCGGGAGGGGCGAGCTTTCTACGCTTTGCATCCCAAGGTCTGAATTCCTTGCGACCAGGCTCGGGGTCATAGCGGTAGACACATGCAATGAGCGTTCCGTCTGCGCAAAAGTAATCCCACTTGGCTGTGGCAGGGCCAAGGTCATCGATCATGACGTTGGACTTCTTTCGCGCAGGTCGCTGAGCCATGGGACGACCAAGTAGCTCTCGAGCTGCATTTAGCACTTCACCGAAGTCCACCTGAGAAGACAGACCAGAGTTCGCCGCGATCAGATCAAAGACGTCACCGCCATGGCCAGTGGCTCTGTCAATCCAAAGACCTGCACGCTCACCATCGATTTCAACTTCTAGACTGCGCCCAGGGCTACCCAAGATATCCCCGACCACGAATTTCCCATGAACAACCTTGCCAGCAGGCATGATCGAAAACAGAACAGACTCGATGCGTGCGATCAATTCATTCCGAATTGCATCGCGATCTGAATCATGAGGGGGTGAAGGCGCTCCTGTTTCATCATTATTGAAATCAAGCATGTGCACCTCCATTCAGCCCCATGAACTCCATGGGTAAAAAGCCACCTTTGACAGCAATTTCACGAACGAAATGCGCAGAGATACCAACACGTTCAGACCAAAGTCCTAGACGGTCGTCTTTGAAAAACTTGCAAGCCTCTCGGCGAAGATGTTCGGACGGAGCGTTGAGGTCGATGAATCCTTGCTTTATGACGGCCACGATCAGTCGCGACTCAGGCGAGACGAAATCCACATGTCGCATCAGCAGTCTTTCAACCAACGAAGCGGTAATCAGCGGCTTTGCACGTGTGAGAGTGCATGCCTTCTTGTTTGAGGATGCTTTTGCTGCATTTCCTTTCATTGAGAAGCCCCCATCGAGATTTCCTGTGGACCGTTCCAGCAACGATTGCTCCATGAGCAGGATCGGCACTCAAAGAAGGTCTGTTGGCTTGCGATGCGCGGAAGTAGTTCGCCAGCGTTTGTTGCCTGAAGCACCTTTACAGCCCGATCAGACATACGTTGAGCCAAGGCTGCATTGAAAGGAACAAGCTCACACCAGACCTCTTGGGTGTCCTTGTTGACCGCAGTGAACAAAGCTGGATTGGAGGAGATGCCAGGCACGCTTGGCTCCATGTAGGCTTGGTAGACAGCCATTTGCGCGGCATAAACAGGCTTGGATGCCTCAACTCCCTTCTTGGCGGTTTCCTTCCAGTTTTTGTCGTTCATCGTCTTGCACTCCCAAAGCATGGGAAATGCCAGTTCGAGCTCAGTGGGGGCTCCAGCAAGAATGCCGTCCACGTGGCCTTTGATCTTTCCGCCCGCGACAGAGAATCCAAATTGGTGCCCATCTTGCTTGCGGGTGTAGAGATCAAATCCTGCTGCTCGCAGCCAATTGATGACAAGGTCTTCGAGTGCGTGCCCGACATCAAAAACGCGCAGGATTCGACCAGGAAAATCTCCATCCTCGTCCTTGGGCGTATTGGTGAATTCGAATTGAAGAGCGCGCTCACATGAAACCCCAAGACGTGATGCGCCAAGGTAAGAGCGCTTGGGTTGTTTGCCTCGTTCACGTTGAATGGATGCATCAAGTAATGCAGTCACGAGTTCGTGAAACTTGGGTTGATGGTTCAGGTCAATCATTTGTTGTTATTCCTTTGTTGTGTTGAAGTCATTGACGGGCTTGACGCTCGGCAAGACGTTCGAAATAGATGCGCTCACGTTCGGCTTGTTCTTCGTGCTTGGTGAGCATTGATCCCTGATAGGCGTCAATGACCACTTCAATCAAGCGGAGCACTTCGGCTTTGCTGTACTGGGAGAAAGGTCGGTCCATCCCAATGGATCCCACGAATTCACCCAATGGAACGAGAGCTGAGTGCATGGATTCGGTTTCCATTTCTGAGGGATCAATCACTCCAGCCTCCGAGCAGTCGTTGAGTTTTTTCATGGCTTTTGAAAAAGCCTCTTGGCACCGACGACTGCAAAACACCCAAAGGTGGCTGTGCCGCTGCGGATCGGAGCGTTTGAGCTTGGGGTTGAAGTAGCCGTAGCCCTTCGCTTGTCTGGAGCAGATGTGGCATTTCACGCGGCCTCCAATTGAGGCGTCATCTGTGAGTCATTGGCTGCGTTCACGAGACGACGGATGGCCACCCTGTTGAACATGAAGGTCAATAAGGCAGATGCGTGATACCGGGTCAAGCCGTAATCAGCACGGAACTCCACTGGCAGGTACTTGAGTTGTCCTGTCGTGGGTGGTTCTTTGAGCCAGCGCTTGGTTTTGTGAGCAGCGTCATCGCTTTCGTTGTTGTTGAGCCAGTCATTCGCCTGTGCCAAGCAAATGCTTCTCTCCCCAACACCCAAAAGGCGTGACCCACCCTTTTCAACTCCGCCCACGGCGTACCAGCGCCCATTCAGGAAGAAGACCCCAGCCCAGGCGATGAAGCCCGTTGCCAGTAGCGCACAGTCATCCCCGAAGAGGTCGCACCACGAGAAATTGGATCTTTTTAGAAGATCAATCTCAGTCATGACGAAGTCACTGATCTTTGATCTGTTGTCTTCCCGAATGCTTTTGAACTCGTGCCCGCAAATTGGGCATTCGTTGCAGCTAAGGGGAACTTCCGCTTCGCACTCAGGACAGGTTTTTTGCGGCGCTTCTCCATTTGAAGCGTGTCCATCCAAATCGACTTCTTGCTCAAGACTCCCGTGTTTAAGAGACGCAGTTCCAAAGTCAAGAACGATGCAATCAGATTTAATAAAGCCAGGGTGCTCGTTGGGATCGACTACTCGCAGCCCACGCCCAACCATTTGAATCAAGGTTGACTTGTAGGAGCTTGGTCGAAGGAGTACGACGCAGGACGTTGGGGTGAAGTCATACCCCTCGGTCAGGATTGCCACGTTCACCAATACAGCGGTTTGGCCTTTCTCAAATCGTTCAAGTACAACTGCACGTTCTGCTTTGCTCATTTCTCCATAAATCACATCTGCAGCGACTCCACCCTTGATGAAGGCAGCACAAACCGAGAGCGCGTGATCAACGGTCGCAGCAAATGCAATGGTTTTTCGGCCTGCGGATTTCTCCTTCCAGTGCTTGACGACCGATTCGTTCACGGGGGATGTGTTCATGATGGAGGCGACTTCCTCCATGTCGTAGTCCGACGCCAGCTTCTTGACTCCGTCTAATGCGGACTGTGTGCCAACATCGATCACAAAGGTTCGAGGTGCCACCAAGTGACCCGATCGAATGAGCTCGCCCAGTCGGATCTGGTCCGCAACGTTTGTAAAAACCTCGCGCAGACCTTTGCCATCGCCACGATTGGGGGTCGCCGTGACGCCAAAAATCAATGCGTCCGGGTTTTTATCACGCACCTGGTCAATGACAGCCCGGTATGTTGGTGCCGCACAGTGGTGTGCTTCATCAATAACCAGCAAATCAAGTCGTGGGATGTCAGAGACATTTCTAGCCAGCGTTTGCACCATGCCAAACGTCACCTGACCACCCCAAGATTTCTCACGTGAGTCAAAGACTGATGTCTTGATTCGTGGATTGACCTTGGAGAACTTGTCCCGGTTCTGACTTGTCAGAACGTCACGGTGAGCAATGACACATGCTTTTGTATCCGGCATTGCCAGTAACTCACCAGCTGTTCCTGATAGACAAATGGTTTTTCCCGCCCCCGTGGGGGCGACGCCAAGCGTGTTCCCATGTGCCTTGAGAGCACTGACACACCGAGAGACAAAGTCTCTCTGACGAGGGCGAAGAATCATGCTGCCCCCTTACTTGGCCCAGGCGGGCATTGAAAAGCCATTCGGGCCAGGTTGCCCGGTTTGGCTCGCAGAAGTTTGAGAAACGGCAACTTGAACGGTCGGTGTGCCACACATGACACTTGCGTACTCTTTGTGATCGGGCTGGATAACTGCCTTGATCACATTGCGCTCTTCGTTGTTTTGGTCTTTCTCGATCTCCACCTTGGCAGCGAATGTCAGGCCATCCAGATCTCCAAAGCCTCGGATGCGACGTGCGTTCTGTGCTTGTTGAGAAACATCTGCAGGTTGAATGCCGCGCGCTGAATTGAGCATTGCACGCAAGAAGCTGCGCCCAATGTTTGCCCACTCAGGACCTTTAGGGCTGTGCAATCCGATCAATCCAAAAATCACACGCTTAGCGTACTGACCTTCGACGATGGTGTATTTGACGTTGAGGTAAATGGCACCAGTCTTGTCCGAGCGAGTGGCGTAACCGCCAACCCAGCCATGATTGGCATCGTCATAGCCGCCTGGACGGATGCTGGCGATAACTTTCACGATAGATTTGTGGGGAATCAGCGCGAATTCGCGTTGATCTTCTGCATCGTTGAAGTCCGACCACGCGCCATTGGATGAGTAACTGTTCATTTGGAATTTCCTTTTTCGGTTTGTTGTTGACGGGGGCTGGTAATCTTTGAAATCAAGCGCCCGAGGTTTGGCTCTTCGACAATTTCGAGTCGTCCAGAGCGGTCTTTTGATGGGTAGCCCCATGGGTTGATGTGCTGACACACAAATGCGCGGTATGGATTGCCTTCATCGTTTTTGAGGACAACCATTGAGACGACTTGGTCAACGATTCCGGGCAGCTCAAGGGAAGCCTTAGAGCCTTCGATCTGCGGTGAGAAAACCTTTCGATTGAAGTCGTCTAACTTTTCATCCAAGATCCCAACCATCCAGATGTCTTTGTTGCGGACATGCTGAAGTTGCGTGAGCCAGCCGATCAGCTCACTGCCGTGAAGTCCGTAAGCGGCCCGCGTGTCTGCTTTTCCTGTTTTCTCGGAGTAGGACTGCGGTTGACCTTTGGCCCATTGCAGACATAAGCGACCGGCGACCGTGATGCTGTCGACAAAGATCAGCGAGTACTTGTCCAGCACTGCTGGGTCCCCGAGCGATACGCATACGCTGTCGTAATGAGCCTGGCTATATGGCTGGTCTTCGCGCAATGCTGGGTTGGGACCACCAATGAAACAAGCGAGATCGCGACACTCTTGCCACGTTCTAGGACGAACGCTTGCGCCGCTCCAGCCCATGACCGACAGGTCACCTGCTTCTAAATCGATGAACAGTGTTTTTTCTGGATCTGTGGTGTGCAGCAGCGAGGTTTTCCCTACGCCAGATGGACCCAAGATGACGCCTTTGGAGCCGCGTTTTTCTGCCATGCGCTGCTCAGCTGTGATGAACTGCAACTTCATGTCAGACCTCGCCTTCAAAGATGTCAGCGACTTTGTCCGTGCCAACGGCACCGCGACGGCGTGCAAGGTCATGCAAGCGGCGCAAGGAGCTGATCTGCGTATAGATGGCAGTGGACTTTTGATCCAGTTCGCGAATGGCGAATGCAATGTCATCCACTGTCGCGATTTCAATGCTCAGCGCTGGGACTTCTGGCTTATTGCCGTAGCTAGGCACAGAGATGGTTTCAGGCAAATCCTCCATAACGAAGGACTTCTTGCGCAAGGAGGGGAGAAGGTTTTTGAACATGGCTTTACTCCGTGATTTGTTCAAGGGATAGAGATGGCTTGCCACCTTTGACGGTTCGAGCGGGCTCAAAGAGCTGACGGATTTCCGAGTCCCACTCTTTGAATTTGGTTTCGCTCACGCGATAGGCGCAGTCGATGTACTTGGCAGGGTCTTGTCCCGTCGACACGAGCGTCGTGTAAAGGGTTGACAAAATTTCCTGATCCCACTCGACGCGCTTGGGTAGGTCAAAGCTCACACGGACATCGCCATCGGTGAAATGGACAACCCCTGTGTCTTTGCCTTCTTGCATGCGAAGGGTCTTGGCGCGTTCGCTGTACTTTTGATTGAGTGCCCGGTCTAGGTGCTCAAGTGCAGACTTGGCAGCGACGTAGTCACGAGACAGACCCGCCTTGAGTACCAACAGCTCTTGAGCTGAAAGGTTGGCCAAGGTGGAGAGCGGCGTACCGCTGATCTCGGGATGTGTAAGGGGTGCATTCATGCTGCACCTCCTACTGCTGCTCGTGCCGAAGTACTGGCATGCAGGCAACGGGTTTCGTACTTGTCGATGTCTTCGACTCGGTACAGAACACGTCCTTGAAGCTTGAGATAAAGGGGACCAATACCCTCACAGCGCCAGCGCTCCAAGGTTCTCAAGCTGATGTCCCAACGGTCCGCCAATTGGCGTTGATTGAGGTGTTTTACGCTCACTTTTCGCTCCTTTCAGGTAATTGCGAGTTCGTGAGTTGGACTGTCCTCTTGGGCTTATGGGGGCTGCCACTCCCGAAATATGGGGGCGAATATGGGGGCTGAGCTCTTTGGCTGTTTCAGGTGTTTTTGGGTCGTCAACGTCCAAAAAAAAACCGCCAAGAAGGCGGTTTTTTGAAGGGTTTGTAGTGATCAGTCGGTGGCTAAATTGAACGCAATATGTCCTCTGCGTGTGATGCGCAAATAGATCTCCCATTTGGCATTCCCTTTGAACAAATGCTGGATAGTCTTTCCTTTGCGTTCGCTTTCTGGAGCACCTTTGTAAGCGGCATCAAGTACCTCCGCGTGTGTCAATTCCCATATGTCAGAGCAGGCAGCCTGGTACATGCGGTGAACAGCCTTGGCTTGCTTGACGCCACCAATCTTCCATGATTCTTTTATCGAACCGATCGAAAGCGTGGATGTACTCTCGTTGAAATACACCTTGCTTGTTTTGATGACCTTCTCTTCAGCAGGTTGACTCATGAGTCGCTCAAGGTAGGTGAAATCAAGTTGTGAGAATCGTGTGAATTCAACGAGTGCTTCTTGCAGACGCACAACTCGAAAATTCTTCGGAAACTGAATGTGCTTGGGCAAATCAAACCCAGATGTAACGAGTAAGCCGCCAGGATTAACGGAGACGTCGTTCAAGTGTGTGAGTACTTTGTCAAGCTTTACTCCAAGCTCTCGAACGAACCAGATAGGGACCTGAGATGGTCCAATCCGAGCAACGCCCAACTTCCAAAGACACCCTGGTATAGAGGCTTGCTTGATCCCTGAGCGAGCAGCTTTGTGAATGCCGAATAGCTCCGCGATGTAATCAAGGTACACCTCAGGCTTTACGGCGTAGACAGCAATGGCGCTGGCCGCAACACGACGCATGCGAAATGTTTCTGGGCACCGGTATTGGAAATTTGACGGGCCTGAGTCATCGAGTTCCGTAATCTCAACTGGGACCTTCTCATCACCACGGTAGGCGGGCATCGTTCCCGCGTAGCCGACTTTGTTCAGCCAGTAGCTGGTTATGGCAGGAGTGATCCGTGCGAGCTTGCATAAATCCCAGCCAGGTACGCCTTGAACACGCAGTCCCTCTAGATCTGGCAGTGATGAGCCAGATCTTTCAAAGACCTCGGTCAATTCAATCAGTGCTGGTGTCGTCAGCTTCTTCATTGCCGATTTCTTTCACCAATCCCCAACGGGCAAGGAGGCGGTCGCACAGAGCACGGTCTTTATCCCTTTTCGTTTTGATGTTGCACTTGTTCTCGTCGCGCATCACGATGCTGATGTTTCGTGCTCGCTCTCCTGCGACCTTGTGCGTGCGGACTGAAATTCGAGCGTAATTGAGACGGTGGCTTGAGAATGTGAATGTTGGGCCAATCAATTTTTTGGCAACTGTGTGAATGTCATCAACGTCTTTGGCCCAAATTTTCATGACCACCGATCGGTTATCGCCATTTGTATACCCGAGCTCGATGACTTTTGCCGAGGCAACCGTTGGCTCGCTCGAGAGGTCAAATGAGAAGTCTCCGGCCAGACATTGGTAGTCATACGATTTGAGCGGTATGCGCTCACCTGTAATTGGTGACTCCAACAGCACATCCGCAACCAAGCGCGCGAGATCTTCTCGCCCGACGTTGTCACGGGATAAAACCTCTAGATGTCCGTTCACCGGCTCATACGTGGCATAGCTGGAAACGGCTCTGATGATCTCTTGATTCTTGAGCGTACTGTTCTCAACCTTTTCGACGACTTCAGGAGGGCGGTTGTAGTGAATGCTGACCTGGTACAGGTCAACATCCTCGCCTTGCTCTGCATCGGGCCTCATTCGTTTGAAGATTTGAACGGCGACATCATCCACATTGCAAGCCAATTTCTCTGCCATTTGCGAACGAAACTTCGCCATGGACGTCTCGTCGAAATGGAAATTTAGCTGGGGAGGAGCCGTAAAACCTGAGTAGCAAGTTGAGCTCTGACGAAAGATGTCGGCCTGCCGAGCATCCAGGGCTTCTGTGAAAAGTTTTCGATTGTTGGAGTACAGCCAGTAGGCCCGTTCGTGCTGGGTTTTCAGTCCGGCAAAAGCAGTTCTGTCCTTCAGTCCTGGTATCTGATCGCGAAACCCATCGACGACATCTTGACCAGGACCATCGGAGAGGAGCATGATTTTTTCTGCTTCATCCTCCATGCCTTTGCGCTTACCGATCGGCAGCGCCAGCAGCTGCTCTGACATGGCTGCACGCTGCTCGGTCTTGTTTTGTTTCTCATCAAGCGCGGTCAAAGGCGTTTTGAATGACTCCACCACAAGTTCGTGGAATGTCTTTGGAGGGAGGTGGCCCAAGAGCCGGGTAAGGTTTTCAGCGTCGATCATTTCTTTTTGTCTCCAGAAAGCAGAAGCCATCGCGAGACTTGAATGTCAGACGAAAAGCGTTCTCTAGGGTGGGTTGTTTTTGTTAGTGAAGGCGTTGTTATTTTTCTTTGCAACGGAGTTGGTCCTCATGGGTATCGTCGAACGAGTCCGACCATGACCCCATAAATTTCGAGCTTCCCCTTTGGGCGAATCGGAGAGTAGTTCTTGTTCGATGGTAGGAGGTGGTAGCCGGTTTTGTCTCGGGCCAAGGTCTTGAGTGTGAAATCGTCATCAACAATGGCCACGATGATTTCACCGGGACTCACTTGCGTGGTTCTTTTCACTACAGCAAGGTCGCCCTCATGAATCCCCGCCTCAACCATCGAATCACCTTTGACCCGAATCAGTACGGTGTTGTTTGGATCGCGAATCAAAAATCTGTCGATCGTGATGTGCTCATGAACATCTGCTTCAGCAGAGATAGGTGCCCCGGCAGGAACTGGTTGAGTTGCTATAGCGCGCTCAAAGAATCGTTCACTTGGAGCCCAGTCGCCATCCTCGGTTCGCTCAAGCATGCCGACCACTTCAAGACGTTCAAGAACCTTCTTGACGGCGGCCTTCGATGCGAATCCGAGTAGGGGCAACATGCGTGCATACGAGGGTAGAACTCGATGCTCTGCGTAGTAGCGCTGCAAGGTCGCAAGGTATTGGGGATCGTTGTTGGACTTTTTCACGGAAATGATTGTAGTGAACGTTCGTTCACCTTGCAAGCGTGGCCATCATTTACCTGAAATCAGGCCATATTGAATCCCTAGGTATTAAGAAATTATCGACGTCGCCAATAACCGCCTTGAAGCGCCGAAGCTTCAAAAGTGACGCAAGAACAAGCTGCGCCAGGCCAATTCCACGCTTAGAAATCCGAGCTCTCGCCTTTGGAATAGAGCCAGTTTTTAACTGGAGTGACTAGATGGCAAATGAGAAACCAATTCGATGCGCAAGTGCCGCAGTCTTGCCGAAGGTAAGGCCTGGGCATCGGGTTATTGAAGAGATGTTGGCGAAAGCTGTCCTGCGGGGCATGAATGTAGGCGATGGTGTCGCTGATATCTCACAGATCGGCGAAACAAGCGATCTTCAACTAGGAGTAATGCCCAAACAGAGCGTTCATACAGACCCGTCTCAGATAGAAGGAGTTTGCGTATGAAGCGGTCAATTTTTGAAGAAGGAAAAAACATCCGAGATCAGATCACAAGCCTGACTGAACTCTCCATGAAAGAGCTTTGGCTGGTATGGGATCAGCACTTTGACTTTCGACCAGGAAATCACCACAGGACATACATAGAGAGTCGATTGGCACACCGGATCCAAGAGGTCGCATATGGAGGCCTGCCCGCAAAGACTCGAAAACGTCTTGAAAAAATTGGCGAAACCGGGGAAGTCCCGAACCATAAGAACCGATCAGAACATGACTTGATGCCAGGAACGACGCTGATTCGTGTGCATGAAGAACAAGAGCACCGTGTCGAAGTTTTAGAGGATGGTCGATACCTGTACCTGAATCGACCCTTTAAGAGTCTCTCCTCCATAGCAAGAGCAATCACGGGGACCAATTGGTCTGGCCCCGCATTTTTTGGGCTCAAGAAGAAAGCAGGTAAGGAGGGGGCTCGATCATGAAGTCAAGCAATACGCTAATGGCGGCGAAAAAATTGCGATGTGCAATCTATACGCGCAAATCAACTGATGAAGGGCTGGATCAGGAATACAACAGCCTTGAGGCTCAACGTGACGCAGCTCTTGCCTTTATCACCAGCCAGAGACATGAGGGTTGGGTTGTCTTGGATGATGAGTACAACGACGGTGGATTCTCCGGCGGGAATACGAATCGCCCCTCGTTGAAGAGATTGCTTGAAGATGTTGAGCAGGGAAAGGTTGATGTTGTAGTCGTCTACAAAATAGATCGACTGTCTAGGTCGTTGGTGGACTTCGCTCAGATGGTGGCCACCTTTGAAAAATGCGGGGTCACGTTTGTGAGCGTGACGCAGCAATTCAATACCACCACCTCAATGGGACGATTGACACTCAACATCCTATTGTCTTTTGCGCAGTTTGAACGAGAAGTCACTGGGGAGCGAATTCGCGACAAGATCGCAGCAAGCAAGGCAAAGGGCATGTGGATGGGGGGCGTTCCGCCTTTGGGCTATGACGTCGTCGAAAGAAAGCTCATCGTGAACGAAGTCGAAGCCAATCTGGTTTGTGAAATATTTGCGATGTATGCGCAGCATGGTTCTGCAGCCACGATCGTTAGGCAACTACAAATTGAAGGGCGCAAGACAAAAGAATGGGTGACCCAAGGCGGTAATCATCGAGAAGGCAGGACGATTGATCAGCAGTACCTGTTCACGTTGTTGAGGAACCGTGTTTACATCGGAGAAATGGTTCATAAGGGGGTTGCGTACCCAGGACAACATCGCGCAATAGTTGATCGCCAACTGTGGGATCAGGTCGCCGCCATCGTCGACCAAAGAAAGCGCGGGAGCTACGAAAGATACAGCTCTAATCGATTTCTGCTTACGGGGATCTTGTACGCGCCGGACGGACAAAGAATGCTTCCAACGCAAAGCCGCAAGAAAAATGGCCGCATGTACAGGTACTACGTCCCGTACTTGGAAAAGAGGCAGCGGGCTGGAGCCACAGCAGTGGAAGGCATGGAATCCTTTGGGCATATCCCCGCAGCCGAGATCGAGAATCATGTGCTGAAAATGATTTTGGACGTGCTGCGAGATCCTCGCGTCGTGATTGGTGCATTCAAGGTTGTAGAGGGATTCAGCGAATCTCTCAAATTGGATGAGCCTACGTTCATTCTGGCAATGCGCGAGATTGAGGCAGTCTGGTCAAAACTTTTTCCTGCAGAGCAAAACTTGATAGCTCAAAAGCTTCTTGATCGTGTTCAGCTCCTACCGCACGGAATTGAGGTGACGTGGAATGAAGAGGTCATTTCAGCGTTTAAAAATCAGTACGAAGAACACCCCTTCGTTTCCGAGGACTTGGAGCACACCCGGCAAAAAAATAGAGTCCCAAATGTATTGGAGGCTGCATGAGCAACCGTGATTACAAGAGCAAACTGTTGATCAAAGAAAACGGCGAAAAACGTGAATACGTCAATGCTGGCCGAGTGGTGACCTTTGTGCCCTTGACGATAAAAAAGAAACACACCAGCAAAGTTCTCGTCCCGCCAGCAGGGGTAAAACGTGAGGGTTCGAAAACGTCGATCGATTACGCAATGCTGAAAACGCTTGGAAAAGCGTTTTATTGGCAAAAACTCATTGATGAAGGCGAGTACGACAGCGGAAACGCCCTGGCGAAAGAGCTAAAGCTTGAGGCCGGTTGGGTGGCTGAAGTGCTTCGAATGACCCGGCTAGCTCCCGAGATTGTGGAATCGATTCTCAATGGATCTCAGCCAGTCACGTTAAATCTGCATCAAATCAGAGGTCGGGACTGTGAAATACCCGTGATCTGGAGCGATCAAAAAGAGCAATTGGGATATACGTAGTTAGAGAAGTTCAGAAAAGTCATCAATCTTCAGATCGCTGCATCCATTGAGCATGTCGGAAGCTAGCTCTCGTTTTCTGCTGAGAAGCGCATCAAGGCGGACATCAAAGCTAGGGAATTTCGGGCTAACCACACCTGGGTAGTACACCTGGACAGTTCGAGTCTGACCAATTCGGTAGGCTCTGGCCGTTGCTTGATCTTCTTTGGCTGGGTTCCATGTCCGTGTGAAATGAATGACGTGATTTGCCGCCTGAATGTTCACCCCGAAACCCACGGCCAATGGCGAGAGGATGATGACGTTGAAACCATTTTTCCTCTGGAATGCGTCGATCAACTGTTGGCGATTTTCATTTACACGAGGATCCGCCGAAGTGTCTCCGTTGACGATTGACGGTGCAAAACCAAAGATGGCCGCAATCACACGTTGAAGTATTAGCTGAAGCTCTCGGAACTCACAAAAGATGATTGCTTTGTGATTCCCGCTCTGGTCTGCACCAAGCTCCTTGAGCAGATTGATCAGCCATCCCATCTTGGGTGATTCGCTAAGTAAGCGATCGATCGACACGCTGCTTGTATTGGACTCGGCGTGTCCATGCGGATCTGAGCAAATTTTTCGAATAGCTTGCAAAGCCTGGAGTTGGGCAGACGGATTGACTTGCCTCTGTTCATGAAGATTAGCTAATGCGCGCTCATAGAGTCGATGCTGATACTCTGACATCGCCAACAGTTTGCAGGCTTGGTCTTCTTTTGGGGCAGGAAGGTCCTTGGCAACTTCAGTCTTCTTTCGATGCAGTATCTGCGGACGAATCAGCTCACGAAGTTCTTCAACCTTAAGTTGCTGCTCGTGTGTCTTTGCTTCGATGGGCTGCCTGTATGTTCTGGAGAAGTAATTGAGTGCACCGAGCATCCCTGGTTGAACAAAGTCAAATAGACACCAGAGATCTGCCAATGTGTTCTCAACAGGCGTTCCGGTGCAGGCGATGCGAAATCGGACCTTCTGTTTTTTTGCGGAGCGGGTAACTAAAGCTGCAGGCGTTTTAATCTTCTGCGCTTCATCACAGACCATGACAGACCAAGGTTGGCTGGCAAGAGCGAACTCAAGGTCGCGCATCGTCTCATACGTGGTCAGCACCAGTTTGTTGTTGCCAATCCACCCCTTCTTCAAGAGTCGTGTAACGCCCTCTGCCTTGAGTGTTGCGTCGATCTCATTCTTGGCAACGCGCAGTTGCCTCAAAGTAGAACCGTACAGCAGTAGAGTTGGAAGTGTGCCCGGCTGAAAGAAACGTTCAAGTTCGTTTTGCCAGTTTTCAAGTAATGCGACAGGAGCGACAACCAGAGCAGGGGGTAGATCTGGATCAGCCTCAAACGCCGAAACAATGAACGTAAGCAACTGCAAGGTCTTACCGAGGCCCATGTCGTCAGCTAAAACGGTCCCTCGGCACTGCTGTGGAGACAGCTTCCACAAGTGTTGGAGCCAAGCTACTCCGATATGCTGATGTTCTTTTAATTGAATCGTAGGCAACAAAGCGGAAGGGAGCACTGGCTGCGTGCCCTCGGCCATGGTCAGGGCTTCAGCTCTGTTCTCTGTGTAGTCAATGTCCTCAAGATTGCGTTTGATGACCAGTCGCTTCTTGGGAGAACTTGGCTTCTTGATGTTCTTGGATGGAGGTTTGAACTTTTTTCCCTTCAAGTCCTCGCGAGCGGCCTTGAGATCTTTCAACGCCATCTGTGCGTCGTAAAGCGGGACGGGCTCCTTGAATCCAACAACCTGTACGTGTGTTTTGTTGTTTTGAATTGCTTCTTCAACGGCTTGATGCAGTGGAAGAATGTTTTTGAATGGGAAGGAAACTATGGTGACCTGCCCCGTTTTTTCATCGACAGAAGCCAGACCAGTTGTTACGTTTTCATCGAACCAGCCGTTTTCATTATTCTTCTTGGAGATGACGGGAACGATGAATGGCTTCTCAAACCCAATAGACTCGATTCGATCGGAGTAATGACTAAGGTCAAGGACTTCCGATGCAGTCCACAGTTCTGGTGAGCTCCAAGCATCAAGCCATGTGCTCAACTGATCTATGTGATCTAGCGTGTCCCCAATGACTTCTAAGTCGTACCTCATCCAGGCAAACGAATGGGCATTTGATTGATGGCTTGTGGTGGCCTTATGGATGAAGCGATTCAACTCACTCGGAGAGTCAAACCAATAAATGGCTGCTGATGCTTCAGGTTTGGAAAGATCATTGATGAGGATGCCAACGCGTGTAATTTCACCGAATTCGCCAAACTCAGCATGCGGGGTGAACTGCGCAAAGCTGATCCCCGCCTTTGTTAGTTGTGACTCAACGTCCTCTGGGCTCAATACCTTCCCCGCTTCTTCTCCAAGCAAAGAAAAAGGGTTGCGCACGAAAGCCTCAGCACGAGAACCAGAAACCCTGCGTGCGGGCATTTTCTTGACTTCATCTAAGACTGTCTTTACCTCTGGCGTGAGCACAATTCGTGTGACAGACAAGCCATCTGGCACCTCATAGGAGTCGCTAAGGGGGAATCTGTCAAAAACGGAGATCCAATCGGGCGGTGCATCTTCAAACGTAGGGCAAATTTCAATCACGCGATCATTTGCTTCGCCTCGCTTTTCGATCTCCAGTTTCAATTTCTCTGGTGTAAGAACGATTGTTTTGGAGACATAGTCAGAAACCGGAGCGCAAGTGTCAAAAGCGAGTCGTCTGATTTTTCCGTACTGGATTTCTTTGAATTTTTGATCGCGTTTCTCAGCAGGAACAGCATGAAACGCTTGCAACTCATCTAAGAGTTCTGCGACTAGAGGTTTGAGAAGATGCGCCCCATCACGAGAGCGGAGCACTTTGCCTTCCAATTTCGGTTGCGATGTGAGTGGAATACCATCCGAGTCCACCCATTCCTCCAGAAGAATTGAAAAAGAGGGGTCGAGGAGTGCCCCTGAATTTTTCAACTTCGGGACAGCAGACGTATAGCCAGGTATCCCCAGTGGGGTGACATAACTTGCAAAGTCTTCATCAGCAAGCAGTTGATACACAGAGTCCCAGCTGATCGAGAATTCGTTCTCTTGTTGGGTTGCAAGTCCTTCTGTTGCCAGCTGGGAAAGTCGTCGCGCTTGATCGGTAACCGTCTCATTCGCAGATTCAATGCCGTTTGAAATCGCCACAGGATTTGCGGTGAATTCGTACTTAATCCCCTCATGGCCAAAATGCAGCCGAACTGGATTCGACTCACCCGGAGTCGCTCCCTTGAGGGATTTTGAACTGAAAAGCTTGTCAAAGAGACTCATTGTTTATTTGATCCAGTAGCCTCTGCCAGCCACGAACTTGAAGCCACGACGTTCCAGGTAAGTTGCCAAGCCTGGGTCTTGTGATCTGTCCGTCAATGTCACCCAAAGATTGCCTTGCTTGGCTCTGTAGTCTTCAATTCTTGCCTTGGAAACATCAACCACAGTTCTGAGCTCGCTCATGTTGAGCGGCAATACTCCAGACGCTACGGCTGAGGCAGGCTTTGGCTGCGATGATGAGGGCCGGTAGATAGGCGCTTGACTGGCCGTTGAGGGTATCGATTGACTAAGCCTGCGCCTAAGGACATGATCAAACGAGCTCTCCCAACCTCCTATGTGAGAGTGTTTGCCAAGTGATCCCTTCAGGTTTTTAAGTCGAGGGGTGGTTCGATAGGTGTACTTCATATCAGGTGACGCTTGATCTGCCTGATAGATGAACATTGCATTGTTCTTGGTAGAAAATTCGATGACCAAATACTCGCCAATGCGCATGACAAAGGCGTTGTTCTCCGGCCTACTAGGTTCGTCAAGTTGACGAATCGATCCGCCCATCCGCTCTCTAACGTCTTTAAATGCCGATCTTTGGTCTTTAAAGGCCATCTCTCCCAAGAAGAACCACATCTCTGTGATGTGCTTTTCCCATTTCAACCAATAGTTCAGCCTTCGAATATCGGCAGCTCCATCCTGGGCCAATAGCTCAAAGAAGTCTTTGATCAGTTGTTGCTTGAGCCAACTGGTGACCATTTGACGGGCAGGCTCATGGTCGACAAATGCATCCCACTTGGTCTGCTCCAACATGGGGTTGCCAATTCTTCTGACGCACGTATCTCGTAGAAACGGATGCTCTATGGTGTTGGCAGATTTTGAGTAACGGATCACACAATGAGCCGTAGCCTCAATTGCCATTGCTTCGGGCAAATGAATTTGCCCTTTCCCATTAACAAGCTCGAGTACGCCATTGAGGTGGCCCACGAAAGGCTCGTCACGCATGGCACAAACTGTCTGCACATAAGCGAGGAACGCTTCATTCCAGACCCATGAAGAAGATTCGATTCCCAATCCTTCACAGACTTCCTTGAGCTCTTGTGTGCTGCCTCTTGTCAGAGAGTCCGCATATCGCTTGCATGGATTCTCTTCCAGAAGATTCTTGTGCTCATACAGAGTGGACAGCCAATCTGGGATTGAACCTCGTTCTTTTGATGACTGAAAAATCGGGGATAGCTTCTTCTTCAAAAAGCCTTTGAGCAGAGCCCAATTTTCAGATCCTTTTTGATTGACAGGCTCTTTAGGATCAAAACGAAAGTAGCTCGACAGCAGTCCTTGGAAGCAACGCCGAAGTTGCTTGCTATTTCGTTTCTCTACCGCCTTCAGTAAGAGCTCGAAGGTTTCTTTGTCTTCAATGAGTCTGTATTTTTGGGGGCCAACTGGAGTTTCCGCTCCGTAGCAGACATATTTGAGTTCAGTGAATGTATCCGTGTCGCCCTTGGTCTCAAATTTCCGAATGGCCTTGATGAGAACGTCTTCTGAAGGGCGACCCTCGCTATCACCTAGGTCACGCTTGATCTCTTTGAGAACTTTGGACATGACTCGAGAGTCCCCAAAGGTCACCCCATGGAGAATCAATCGAGGATCGAACTGCTCTTTTAAGAGATGTTCGAGCTCATTGAGCGATCGAAAATCGGACATTTTTCTTTCGGATTCAATGCATTGGTTAATTCTGCATCGTCTAACTTGGGGGCAGGTGTACTTTCTTCGGCCAGTTTTTCCTGTCTCGTTCTGAATTCCAGTTTGAACTCAATTCTTCGGCTTTGAGCGCCCCCTCCGGATCTAAGGGAGTTAAAAGATGCCCCGCCAACAAAGAACTTCGTTGCAATGAGTTTTCTGTCCTCGGAGGAGAACGGTTTCTCGGTTGCGTTTGTGGGCTCGCGAAGAAGCTCACATAAAACGCGCTGGCTGCGCTCGAGGCTCAGGTTTAAGTTAAAGAGATACGTGCCTGTTTTACTGGCGTAGCCTTCAACAACTGCGCGTTTAAACCAAATTTTCCCAGCATCAGTCGTGCGCAGCTTCTCCAGCAATTTGGGGGTGAAGCTTCTGAGCATTTGACTTTGCTGCTGCGAGAGAGTGTTTTGCCCCTCTTTCTCGAAGGTCCCTCGGACACCGAAGTCAATGGTGGTCCCATCCACTCGTACTCCGCTGAATTCTTGCGCAGTCAAAATCTGCTCAATTTCCACCATGAAGTCTTTGATTGCCTGCGATCGTTCCGCTTCCTCTTTTGCTGCAATGTCTGGTTCATTCGTAACAGCAAGTAAAGCGACGGTCATGGAAATCAAAAACAAGACCATGAGGGAAGACATTAGATCGGAGAAAGAAATCCAAAAGGGCTTCTCTCCATCCTCGCGCTTCTTTTGCGCGTTAGCGTTCTTGGTAATTTCGAACATGCTCTAGCGCTTACTTTGAGCTTGAGGGCAAAGAATCCAAGACATCGCCTAGATCTTGAATTGCGCCCTTCAGATAGTTTGTCGCCTGTGCCAGCTCCGTTTGATAGGTTTTATTGCTATCAGTCAGAGTGGCTTTCAGCTGTGTTGCAAATTCTGAATGAGCTTTTGCCAGAACTTCCGAAATGCCGCTCAGATACTTACCGGCATCTGTTTGTGCTTTCTGGAGTTGTCCGCTGGCGCGTTCAAGGTTGGCAACCAGCTCCGTAGTCAATCCGGCGTCCTTCTTCGCGTTTTCGACTGTATTCTTCAAGTCAGTCACCATCAATGCAATGGCATCGCGTACAGACTTTTGATCGCCCAGAGCGTGTTGCATTGCCGAGAGTGCATTGGACAAGTTGCTCGATGCATCGACCAATTGTTTTGCGTTAGCGCCCAAACCCTCTGTGGATGCTTTGACAGCCGATAAGTTCTCGGTGAGTCTGACCGATGCACCATGAAGCATTTCGGCTCCCGTGCCCATTTTCTCAATGTTTGAATTGGTGCTTGTTTGCAGTCGGCTGATGGAGTCACGCATGGCATTGCTGGATTCGGTAACGACCTCTGTGAGTCGTGATACTTGAGCGTGATTTTGGCCAAGTACGGTGGTGATCTTGTCCACCAGGTCGGACATGCGCTGTGTGTGATCAAGTTGAGCCTGGTTGCCCTGATCTTGCAGGCTCTTGACCAGATTTTGAGTGGCCTCGCCCAGTTGAGTAAGCAGCGCAGAAGTTGATGACGCTGTCTCGCTTTGTGCGCTTTGAAAGTGCTTCTTAAGGTTGTCGAGCAACTCGGCTGTGCTCGCGTCTTGTTGAGCACTCCGTTGAACTTGTTCTTGGCGAGCCTTCTCGGTCTGATCTTCTAGTTGCTTGACCAATTTCTCAGTTGATTCGCCCAACTTTCCAAGCAGTTGTGTTGTCGCATTTGCGGATTCTGCTTGTGTATTCGCAATGTTTTCTTTCAAATGTTCAAGCAGCCGATTCATCTGCTCATCGCGCTCTTTTTGTCTGTCGTCGTGAGCGCTCTGTGCACTGTTGGATTGGTCTTGGAGGCTGCGAACCAACGCTGTCGTGGACTCGCTCAATTCCTTCACAAGATTCTTCGTGAGCTCAGTTGATTCGGACTGACCTTGAGTAATGTTTTGTTTGAGCTGCTCCACAAACAATCGCATTTGCTCGTTAGAGCTCGCTTGAGCATTTTGCATGTTGAGCAGAGCCTCCTCCACTCTCTTGGACATTGCATCTGCTGCTCCGCTACCTGCTTGTTGAATTTGGTTTGCAAGTTGCTCAAAGCGCTGTGAAGCATCTTGAATTGTGCTGGCTGTCTGCACCAGCATTTCATTCATACCTCGCATTTGAGATCCAAACATCCCATCCATTTCCGTTGCAAAACGGCTCATGACATCAGTCAAGAGTTTTGTGACGCCTTCGCCTTGACTATTTCCTACAGTTTTGACTGCGATGCCAATATCCTTCAGTGGCTCCGCAAGTCCTTCTGTGATGTTTTCGCCTATTGATTTTGCAAGTTGTTGACTATTCGCAGTCATCGTTGCAATTTGTTGATTCGTAAGCTCGGTCAGGACCTGCTTCAAGTCGGTGACTATCGACTCTTTCATCTGCATCGCTTGGGTAGCTGATGTCTCAGAAGCATCCACAAGGCGCTGAAGATATTCTTCGCCTGCGCCAGCCTCAAAGAGACTGTCTATCAAGCCGCATAGCTCATCTAATTCTGTATAGAGTCCGTTGATTGTTCTTTTTTCACGCCACGTGATCCACATGGCCATGCCGATTGCTGTCAGCGACACGATGAATGCATTGCCGACACTTGAAAGAAGATTACGCAGGCTATTTCGGACCTGATCGGCATCCTTTGAAACATCAAATGTGAACAGTCCAAGAATTAAGCCTAGGAATGTTCCGATGATGCCGATGCCAGTGAGAATGCCCGGCAGATGTTTAAAGAACTCTGCTTTAAGCGGAGTCGATATAACAATTTGCTCGGTGAAGAAGCTATTGGCTAGAGCGGTTGCTCGATACCGATTGACCTGCATGACCCCCTGGGAATCAGCCTTTTTTTGGCCATGCAAAGTGTCGCTAAATTCATCCCAGCAGGACTTCAGAGTTGAACTGACCATTGCATTCTCACGAATGCCATCAAGATCTGTGTAATTGCCTTGAGATTTGATTTCTCGAAGCTTGCTCAGTGCTAATGCCAAATCTGCAGAGACTTTTTGGCCTGGTTTATAAAAATCTCGTACAAATGTGTAGGCGAAGTAGACAAGTACGGATACCAGCACCAATGTAAGAGCATGGTGTACCCAGCTTTGGAGGTACGGGATCAATTGTTCAATCATCACGAATCCGTTTTCTTATTTGTATGTCTCGTATCGAGTCTTCATTTTTTCAACAGCCATTAGTACGCTGGTTCTGAGAGTCGGAGGAGAGAGAACCTCTACATCTGAGCCATATCTCAAAATGTCTCCAAGTATTTCTCTCTCGTCGGAATATGGAATTTCCATCACAACAGAACCATCACTATTGATAGCCTTACGTTGATCTGGATGCCATTCTTCGAACTGAACCCACCTTGATCTCTCTGGAGAGAATTTCAGTTTCGCCCAATCTTTCACCTTACCACCAAAAATCCCGTATCCCTCTTGCATGCTCTCGCGAACCATCTCGGGATCGAATTCCTTTGCCTCGTCTTCAAGCAGTTCGCACTCAGCAATTGCATCCACTGCAAAACTTCTTAACCCCTTACGCAGGTGGCACCAGGCGTCCACGTACCAGTTATCTCGGTAATGAATGAGTTGTTGTGGGGAGATGACGCGTTGTAGCGTTTCTCCACTTTGGCGATTGAAATGTGTGATCTTTAGTTGGAGCCGTTCGAGCGTGGCTTTGGCGACGATTTCAAAGGATTTGAGTTGGAGACTACGTTTACCGGCATGTACCAATCTCACGCGTTGGGCCAAGGTTTGCGAGCTCAATCCCTGGCTGGTCAGCATCTCATCCAGCCGTTTTTGCAATGGCTTGAGTTTCGGCCCCAGGATGCCTGGCTCCAGCTGTCCGATCATGTTTTGAATGGTCAATAGCGCAAGGATTTCTTCCTGACTAAACCAAAGTCCAGGCAGTTCCTCTCGTGAGTCCGCGATCTCCAGCTTGTAGCCTCCCAGATCCCGATCAAAGACGATAGGGATATTGAGGCGATCACGTAGCTTAGCCAAGTCTCGTTTGAACGTGGCCAATGAGATTTCAAGCTTCGATAGGATTTCATGGCGTGGAACGGCCCTTCGCCCGGTCAGGAGGGTTCTGTAGCTGTAGAGCCTGTCAATTTCACTCATATGCGTCCAATTATGATAATTATTGGCCAGATTCAGCCATGTTGGTGAAGGCGAGTGCCAAGCGCTCCTTCCGCCCCAGTTTCCTGGGGTCAAACCGCACTCCATAGTCAGAAAGTATGAAATTTGTCTCGGAGGCGGTCCTGACGACCTCTGACTGTTTGGTTCGGAAGCTGAAATGGTCGAAATCGATTCCTGACGAAATTACCCCGATCTGGGTAAAAAGCATCGCTAGGACATAGCTGAAACCGAAGATCATGCTTCCTCCCAATCGCCGACAGGGGTCATTTCAATTTTGTCTTTGGGGCAAAGCGGAGGCCCATACGCCAGAAACTTGCGGTACATCGGCACCTGAAAACCGCACTCTGGGCACTTAGCACGTGCCCTGGCGCGAGAAACCGCCTTGTGGTGAGTCACCTGCAACTTCCCATGGGGGTAGACGCCAAGCTGCTTAGCAAGTTGGGTGAGCTTTTCCTTGAGCTCAGGCCCGGCATCTGCGCTGCGCATTGGACCTTTCATGCCCAGGCTCAATGCAATCTTCTTGAATTCTTTGCCGTGCTTGTGTTGGCAATCGTCTACGGCATGGACAAGCTCATGCACAAGCGTGTCAAGGACCTCGACGGGCTCATGTAGCGCAGGGGAAATGAAAATTTGATTCTGGTCATTGGTGCTGCTTTGCTTTGACCAACATTGCCCGACGTGATGGCTGCGCGTGCTTGTGCTGGCGAAACCGCAGGAGACCATGACATCTGACGGGATGATGTGGTGTTTTGCCAGAAAGACTGGACGGAGTAAGTCAACGGCTGCAAGCAGCCAAGTTTCGCGGGTGGTGTGCTTGGTCATACGGGCTCAAAACTGAATTTAGTCAGGCTCACAGTTTGGTGAGCCCGGGGCTAATTGCGTGAGCCTCTGGAGGAGGGTTTTTATACAGTAGGTGGCTCAAGAAGCCATTTGGCAGGCTCATGCATTGAGCCTCGGTTCTGGAACACTGAAGGCACTGAATCACCGCAAACGAGCCAAAGATGACCGCACAAATTGCAGAAAAGATGATCTACAAAGGCGAGGAGCTTTCCTTGTGCGATGAGCCGCTGCGCTACTACATGCAGACGATAGGCAAAGACTTGAAGCTGCAAGCTCCTTCCACAGCCCTCTGGAGAGGATATGTAGGAACTTGGACGATTGAGGATGGACGTTTGTATTTGGTGAAGCTCAAAGGGTTCAAGGAAACAGCTTCAGGCACAACGGAAATCGAGCTTGGGGATATCTTCCCGGAATACCCGGATGGCGTGTTTGCGCATTGGTACACAGGTGAGCTACGTTGCCCAATGGGTGGACTACTTGAATATGTACATGGGGGCTATGCAAGTCGATACGAGATGGACTTGTTCTTGAGAATAGATAACGGGGTCTTGATGTCCGATCGCATAGTGAATAACGGCCACGCAGATCCAAATGCGCCTCAAGGCTATCGAATTGGAGCGATGACAACATTCGGACGGAAGTGATCGCATGATTTTTCTATTCATCACCATGCTCATCGCTGAACTTCGGGGAGCCAAGAAATGAACTCTGAGCTGTTGTTTTGGTTGGGTTGCTACTTCATCATTGGTGTTGTCCTGGTGCTTGTTGGCCGAGTGCTGGTCAAGCTGTTCTATAAGGACAAGCGTAGCGAATTCGTGAGAAGCGCATTGGCAGCACTTGAAGAGGACAAAACACCTCAGGAGAAACGGCGGGAGTTTTTCAAGAGCATTGCCACGGGTTCATTGGTGCTTGTTGTTTGGCCAGTCGCATTCGCGGTTCTAGTCAATGAGCTCAGGGGGAAGCCTGACTCGTCTTACATCAAAGATGATGAGCCGAAATTCACAAGTGAGAAAAAGGACTTGATTGAGATCGTTAATCCACACGAAGTCGAAGCAGTCGCAAAAGTTGTTGATCCGAAAAAAAGGGTTCCCGACTTGCCCTTTGGGCATCTCAACCATGGGTGGAAAGAATTGCGTCAACAGATGAAGCCTGGAGATGTCATGTGGAGTTTCAAAACCACGGGCTACCAGCCAAGTACAGGAGAGGACTACAACGGGCCTCAATATGAAATTTCACGCAACGTGATTCATGGCTACGCCATAGTTCGTAGTCGAAAAATTGTTGGTGAGTTTTTGACTCAATGGAATTGAAATGCGGAAGATTTTGATGTTTATAGCGGCTTGCACATTCGCTGCGCATGCGATGGCTGAATTTGTGGCCCCAGTTTCGACTGAAAAATCTCTCATAGAGATCCATGTGAACAAGGACTGGACAGTGCGTCAGCGGATGGAGGTCGTGAACAAGGTTGAGACGGAACAAGGCATCGCCTTGCTCGGAGAGCAGAAGATCACCTACAACAGCGCACATGAACGTGTCCGAGTGATCAAGGCCTACACGCTTCATCCAGATGGAAGTAAAGATGTGGTGACGCTTGATCGTATTCGGACGCAAGATGACCAGGAAGATGCCTCGAATGGCGTTTACAGCGAGTCCAAGGTGAAGGTCATGATTTTCCCCAACGTCAGAGTTGGAAGCAAAACCTACTACCTTGTCGAGTCATTCGAGCACACGCCAAATTTTCCTAACAACTTCACATGGTCAGAGTACTTCTCTCCGCATAGGAAATATGGGGACGTCGAGGTTAGGTTTTCGCACGCAGCATCGATAGACATAAAAGTCAGTGGTCGTGGAATGACTGGTGGTCGTGTAGAGGATCCTGCGAGTACCAAAAGCAGCGTGACACGCTATGTTTTTCGGTATGCCCAGCCAACTGCGAACCCTACAGAACCGAACATGGTGAGCTACGTTGATTACGCTCCTCAATTCTCTGCCAGTAGCTTCAAGAGCTACGCTGATGTGGCGAAGGCATATCAAGATCGCGCTCGTCCCAAGGCGTCGACTACCCCCGAAATAGTAGCTCATGCTCGCAAAATAGTTGGGGACGCAAGTACTGAGCGAGAGAAGGTTAAACGACTCTATGAATGGGTTTCCAGGAATATTCGCTACCTCGGAGTATTTGCAGGATCCGGTGGCTATGTTCCACATTCGGCGCAAAGTATTCTTCGTGCGCGGTACGGTGATTGCAAGGACCATGCAACTTTGCTTGAAGCGCTTCTGCGAGCGGTTGGCATCGAGAGCTCGCAGGTTCTGATCAATTCAGACAAATCCTACAAACTGCCAGAGGTCCCGAGTGCTGCAGTATTCGATCATGTCATCACGTATGTTCCGTCGCTCGACTTGTTCTTGGATTCAACCTCCCGGTTCACGCCAATTGGCCTGCTGCCAGAAGGTGATGTTGGCAAACCTGGGCTGATCACAGCAACAGGCCAAGTGCTCACAACACCACTTGATGATGTGGAGAAAGATAAGACCATCACGCTGACAAAGATGAAACTTCATCCAGATGGCCGAGTCACGGGCACTTCTCGGGTTGAGCAGTTCGGCTATTTTCAACTCCTGTCTAGAGCTAGGATTTACAGAAATCTGAACAAGCCTCAGGACGAGGTGGTTGGAAATATGTTGGCCAGATTCAACGAATCTGGATCAGGACGAATACAGCATCCTGACCCGTTAGATTTGAATGCTGACTGGGTAGTGAATTCAGATTACGAATTAGACCCCGTAGCAAACCTTCCCGGTGTTGTCGCTTTGTCTATGCCGGTCGGGCTGGCGCAGGGACGATTCCAAACGCTTGCTAGCGTTAAAGCTCAAGACAAAGGCAAGTTCCCTCACATCTGCGGATCCTCCTCTCACAAAGAAATTATTGAATTGAATCTTCCAGAGGAGTCCCGTATTACTCGTGCTCCGGCTGATGTCAGATTCAAATCTAAAACGCTGAGTTATCTCGTCAGCTATCAAGTCACGGGCAAAACTATCCAAGTGACACGAACATTTGAAGCGAACAGAGGTCGATCTGTTTGTGGAAGAGAAGATGATTTGGAATGGGATCAATTCACCAAAGTCTTGCAGAGAGATCTGCGCCAGCAATATTTCCTGGAGTGAAAACCAATGAAGATTGAAGTTGTCATTGGCAATATCGTCAAGCAGACGGACGTAGAGGCCATCGTAAATTCAGCAAATGCGAACCTTCGCCTAGGGTCCGGTGTTGCTGGTGCCATTCACATGGCGGCAGGTAAAAAGCTAGAAGAGTACTGCCAGCCATTTGCCCCCTTAGAGCTCGGGGCAGCGCTAATCACTCCAGGCTTTGACTTGCCCAACAAATGGGTGATTCATGTTCGCTCTGCTCACTACATCAACAACACTGAGCCGGAGCGGTACATGGCGTTTGCCATCTTTTCTATGCTGAATGTAGCAAGAGATAACAAGATCAAAACCTTGGCAATGCCAGCCATCGGAACAGGCATGTTCAAGTTTCCGGCGGTCTTGGCTGCACGGATAACAGCTAGATGCTTGCAGGAGGTCGCCAAGGGGGAGCATGACATTGAGCTTGTCAGAATTTGCGTGGTGAATGACGATATGCGGCAGCTTTTTGAATCAGCGCTTGCTGTTGATGTGGGGCTAAACGTTGGATGAGGATGTGTATACCGTCTCAAAACTGGTGGTCACACAATGTGTGGCCTTAGGGGCTTTGCAAAGTAAAAATACGTTGCTACAATAGTGGCAACATTCAGAGATGGGTCGACGCCCACGCCAACCTGCCTACCCGGGCAAGGTGGATCGCGAAAGCGGATGTGGCTTCTTTAGAAGCAACCAACCGGGCAACAGCGTCGACCCTCCAAGAACGGAGGGTTTTTTGTTTTCTGCGTCTGATATTCATCCCGACCTCATCCAGGCCTACACGGAGACTGAGTTCCGTGTGCTGGAGGGAATACCTTTCACGCTCCGAATTGGCAAAGTCAGTAGCGACTTGCTTGTGGCGCACAAGCGGCATCGGGTTGAGTGCAGCGCATTCATTACGGCTTGCAATCCTTTCAGCCAAGAGTTAACTGATGAAGCCAATGCGAAAAGACAAAAAACGCTGGCAAAAGAGCTTGCAACACGCAGCCTAGAGTTCGTGGCTGGCATTGGCCAACATTCTTCTAATCAATGGCCGGGTGAGCCAAGTTTTTTGGTATTTGGTCTGACGCTGGAAGCAGCGAAGACCTTAGGCAATCGTCTTGAGCAAAACGCGATTGTCTGGAATGGATCGGATGGGACTCCTCAGCTGATTCTTTTGCGATAAACCAATATGAGTTGGGCTGCCTCATCAGTCATGCAGCTCGGGGGGATTTGATCCAGATTGCCGCCCCCGACACATCGTCAAAGCGGCTAAATAGGAGAAAGTAATGTCCATCGTCCAAGAAACACTTCAGCCAACGGAAATCGAGTGTGTCCTGTCAGCTTCTGATTCGTACATCGAGACGCTCAACATTAAGGCAATTGAGGCTCAACCCTGGCTGGTTGAGCTGGTCATTAAGACGCAATTGCTGAATGCCAAGAATCCGGCGGAGAAGCGGATCAAGTCGCGAACTTGCATCGAACGCACTCGCTTGGTCGAAATTCAAACAGTCATCGGAAAGTTCCTGCAGAACGCTGGTTCATTGGATGAAGCTATCTCTGCTTAATCTGGGGAAAAAATGGCAACCGCTGCACCAGTCCAAAATCAAGACGGATCGAGCTTGGCTGCGAAGGATCTGAGCAAGGAGGAAGCACTTTGGGCCTATGCCCAGATGATGAACACGCTCGATGCGTCGAATTTGGAGCCCATGTTGGCCGAGGATTTTCACTACGCATCGCAATGGGTGCTACCCGAGATCACATCCAAAGCCGACTACCTTGCCTACATCACTTCGAAACTTGAGGCTATCAGGAGGTCAGGGGCAACTGTGTGGGCTGAGATGGGAGTCCTTGATCGAGAGTTGCCCGGGCCGTGCGTTGTTATGGCTCAGGGCGACAAAGAAAAATTAGCGGCTGTCGTACTAGCGAAAGTTGAGGGTAGCAAGATCAAGCGACTTGATCTATGCGGAGCCCCCTCACCTTACTCAGCCAGTCGCACAGGCGTCTACCCGGGAAGAAATCAAAAGGAGGATGTCTCATGTTGACGGAAAGAATTTCTGAAGCCCTTGCCCTTGCGGTCCAAGCCCACGAAAATCAGGTGCGCAAAGGGACGACCATTCCTTACGTGTCACATCCGATGGGAGTCGCATCAATCGCCCTGGAATTTGGCGCAGACGAAGACCAAGCCATTGCGGCGCTGCTCCACGACGTTCTCGAAGATGGTGGACCGCAGTACGAGGCGGTCATTAAGGAACGCTTTGGCGAACGAGTATTGGCTATCGTTGATGGATGCACTGATGGGATGCCAGATGCCTCTGGACAGAAAGGGGCTTGGGGTGAGAGAAAACGCGCTTATTTGGAGCATCTTGCAAATGCGTCGGACGATGTTTTGCTCGTCTCTGGATCTGATAAGTTGCACAACGCGCGCGCAATCGTTAGCGATCTGTTGAAGATAGGTCCTGATGTATTTAATCGATTTACTACTGGACGCGAAGGAACCCTCTGGTACTACAGGTCGCTGGCTGAAATCTTTGAGCGACGACGCGCTCCAATGGCGGCCCTGCTCGCCGCTGAAGTCCGCCTGATGGAACAACTTGCGTGCGTCAATCTATGACTCTGATCGAGAAAATTCGGAAACTTCTTCTATCAGCACCTAAAGACAAAATTTCGGGCGGTCAGTTCAAGGAAGTCGTGACCGCCGAAGATGGGCAGCAGATCAGCTACGCGTTTCCGTTGGCTACCGGCATGGCGTGGCTTGCGAAGAAATCCTCCTATTCGGAGCGATTTGGTGAGTTGCCAACTTGGTTGGGAACGCTTCATCCGACACTTCGGATCAGGCTTTGCGACCTTTCGCTTGATGCTGGACAGCCGCTGCCTCAATCGGTACAGAAAGAAATATTGACGCCAAAGCTTGAAAATGGTCAGAGCAAGGATGTGCGTTTGAAAGCGCCAAAGGCCCAGACCTACGCTTTAAACGAGGAGTAGAAAATGTCTATAAAAAGTGTTGGAGCGGGTTGCACAGAGTTTGAAGTAGATAGCTCAGGGACTCTTGCCATGGCCGACTTTTGGGAACCCAAGATTCGATCGGAGTTTTATGAGTCTGTGTACGACTCGTGGTCTGAATCCCCTGCGTATCTTGCTGACGCGATGGACGACTGCGAGCCGCTAGCTTGGGCTGTTCACTCCATCTACACCGAAGTTCGAGACGAAATTCAGTCTGCGCTGGATGAGATCAGCGAAACTTCTGGGGTGTTTAAAAAGAGGACAGCTGCCTTAAAGGCTAGGCTCAAGGCAATGCCTGAGGAGCCAGATAATGGTGTCGCAGATTGGCTTTTAGCGCTGACCGCTGGCGAGTTTGAGGAACGCATTGTTCCTGAGATCGAGAAATGGTTTTCAAGCCCTCCTAACTGGAATTGGGAAGACGACCATTTGCCCAGGAATGGAACTGCGCAAGGTGCTGCACTGGAGTTCTTCCAGAACATGGATGGCGATGCGCTTGATGCTCTTGGTGTGAACATTGTCGAAGGCGAGCATCCAGGAAGCACTTACTACGCAGCAGAGTTGACATGTGATGTCAGTGCAGCGAACAAAGCTGCGGCAGCGGCAGCCATTCCAGTGCGATTCAAGAAGCGCAAGGAGTGATCGTATGAAAAAGCTCCTCACATTTGAAGAGATACGGCGTTACTTGATCGACGATGCTCACGTCCGCGATGAAATTGCTCGGACGTTCAAAAGCGACACACCGACGATCTTGACGTCACTGGCGAGGGGTGAGGAACTTCAGTTGCCCAATGCTGATGTCGATACGTTTTTGATCGACTTGCTGCACAACGACGGTCGTATCTACAAGCGATACACCGCGCATGGCTCTTACGGTGGCTATCACATCGATATACGTGGATTGGGTGGGGTGTACTTCTATTGGGCTCCCGAGTTCGACACCACGGGCTATTTCCTGTCCGTCGAAGACGCATCGGATGCGATCGGATGGGATTGGGCCGACAACCTGGTGTCGAGTAAAGGGAGAATCTATCGCCTCCCCTTTGTGCGAAATGCTGAGGCTACAGAAATTGCGCTGTCAGAGGTTGGGATCGCGGCTTCCGCTGTGGGTCGCAAGACTCTCACAGACAAACATCATTTCTTTCACGGGGAGCTCACAGACGCGCCAGGGCGCAATGAATCGTGGGACCACTATCTCCGCTACCGAGGCAACGGTCGCTGGCATCTCATCACCGAGAGCACTGACTTCTCTGGAATGGATGATCTTCCGGATAGTAAGGAGCTGATGAGCACGCGTCAGTTGGTCCAGTGGGCAATAGAACGCGACTCTGAAATTGAGTCAAGTCAACTTAGCAGAGATTCCTTAGACGATGACGACGTGGATGAGTCTCAAAAGCCTCTGGGTCCGTATGCCGAGCGCTTGAGGGAAATCGCACTCGACGTAGGGGCTACATATTGCGTCAAATGCCTGGCTGGATGTGCGGCGGGCACATGGCCCACAATTCCTACGTTACGCATCTTGAAGGTTGTTGGTGTTATGCGGCGCGGAGTGTGGATCAGGATCTATCACGACGTCTACAGGGTTGAAACCAATCTCGGGGACGCCTACATGTACCCCCCGGATCAAGACGGATATGCCAAGGTAGTGTTGGAAAGTGAAGGCTCCATGTCTTCTGGACGTAAGGTAAAACTTGACAAGAGTATCCTGAAACAGGTGGGTGAATATGAACCTGATTTGAAGAAATTGAAGGAGTGATTGTGGAGAATCTCAAACAATCTATCGAAGCTCTCCAGAAGGCTCCAGATCCCGAGTTCGCGCATCTATACGATCAATACGGAAACCCCAGATGGCCCTACCTCAACTTGCTTACCTGGAAGAGTCTGAATTTCAAATGCCGTCAGTGCGCCTGGTCTGGAAATGGTGGTCAAGTGGATATAGGTGAGGTGGATGATGAGATTACGGAGCTTGTGTGCCCCGTTTGCGGAGCCTACATGTCTGCTCTTTCACACTTGGTTGAGATTCCAGGTTTCAACAAGGAGTCCTGATGGCAGTTATGGATGAACTGGTTTATCGGTCTGCTCCAGTATCAGAGCAGATTTTTGAAGCTGCTAGAGATGCAGCGGCGCAATGTGGTTACGACCAGACTGAAGAGGTTCTTCTCGATCACACTATTCTCGATGTGCGCTGGGTGTCGGGTGATGCGGTCAGATCTCTTTATCCGGAGTTTCTTGAACCACTTTGCTCGTTCTCAGCTGACGAGATTGTTCGAGTTGACTGGTTAACTTGGGCTGTGCCATCGCGGTTCAATGGTCGTTATGAAAAATCTGTGATAGTTCGGTCTGAATCAATCGTCGTGGCTGTTTCTACTTTGGTGGAGCGCGAGGTGTTTACCTATGGGTTGGGACCTGAATACAACTGGCTGGAATGGCAGGAGGGCCGACCACCAACGGAGGATCTGCCAGACGCTGTTTTTGAAGCGCTAGGCGAATTGATTACCGGTGACTGGCGCGAAGAAGTTCGAGATGATGCGGATTTGGATCCTAACTATCTCGATAACGTAGACCCACGACTTCGGGGTGCTGTCGCCGAGGTAATGGTAGACGGGAATTAACTGCATGAGCCATATGTACCCTCCTTGGGTGATCTTGCATATTCCGCATGATTCGAGCTTGATCCCTGATGAAGTGCGGTCTCAATTTTTACTCTCGGATGCTGAACTTGAGAACGAACTGTGGTTGATGACCGATCACTTCACGCATGCAATTTTTGCCGAGCCGCTTGGAGCCGCGAAAGTTGTTCGCTCACCAGTCAGTCGACTTGTGGTTGATGTGGAGCGTTTCGCTGAAGATGCGCAAGAGCCTATGGCGGCGCGGGGGATGGGTGCTGTTTATGAGATCACATCGCACCTTAAGCCACTCAGGCGAAGACTATCGCCGCAGGCGCGGGAAGTGCTCATGCAGACCTGGTACCACCCGCATCATCAGCGATTGGAGGCTGAAGTCGCCGATACTTTAGAACGTTATGGCCGTTGTTTGGTGATTGATGGGCACAGCTTCCCAGGTACTGCGCTGCCTTATGAGAAAGCGGATCCGGCGCTTGCTCGGCCTGATATCTGCATCGGTTCAGATCCGTTTCATACCCCCAAGACGCTCGAGCAGAGTTTCGTGGAAGTCTTCGGTCGCAATGGCTGGAGAGTGGCAGTGAATGAGCCATTTGCGGGAGCATTGGTCCCTGCAAGCAGGTATCGGAGTGATCCCAGGGTCATGGCTGTGATGGTCGAGGTAAATCGAGATCTGTACCTGAACTCTAAGAGCTGGGAACCAAATTTGGAGTTTGCTCGGATTTCAAATGAAATCAAAGCTTGCTGTGTTGCAGGACTGGCCAAATTAGTGGCTTGAACCAACGCGCAGGGATCTAGTTGATTCTGTGCAAACTTGCGGCAAAGCCATGGGCATTAAGACGTCAGTTCAGCAAGTCGCGCAACTGCACCGCGCTTTCCAATCTTTCGAACTTGCGCGATTGCAGGCAACTGACTGGCGCGGGGTTTTGATTTTCCCGCTTCCCAGTGATAAACCGACTGAGCTGATACTCCGATGAGCTTACCCATCTGCTCAGCCGACAGCCCCAGCTTTTTCCTCAGTGTTGCGAACCCTGAAGCTCTAAAACGCAGACTTTCTTTGGCCTCAGCGTCCTGCGATTTAGGCGATTTGGAAGCCGCACTTTTCGCCTTACTCAGCGCCTTCTCTAGCTCACTCAACCGTCGCTTCAGTGATGCGATTTCGGAACGATAGCCCGCAGAGGCTTTCTTGAGCTGTTTAGTTTCCGAGCGGATTTCCTTCTTGGCAATCCGGCTGATTTCTGACTTGAGTTGAATGGCAAAGTTAGTCATTACTTACTTGCGGTGATTGATTGGACGTTGGCATCATAAAAGAGTTATTTGAAATCAGCAAAAAAAACGCCCCATGTATGGGGCGCAAAGACTCCTTTGGCAACTGCATCCAATACCGAGTTTGGGTTTGGGGAGTGGATGTAGGTTAGGGCTTGGTGAGCTCACGGGATGAGCCTGCACATGGTTCTAATGTTGAAAATCATCTGAAGCAAGGAGCAAATATGTCTTTCTGGCAAATTCTCGGGAAGTGGGCGTATTCCGACTCGGGCGAGTCAATTCAGAAGGTGTCTGATACGACGTCCATCTCCTCCGATGGGACCGTCTACAACCGCATGGGAAACACAACGGTGGGTAGTGATGGTTCAGTCTTTACACATATGGGCAGCTTCAGCTCAGACGGCAGTACAAGAATGGGCAGTTCGGCGACCGGCTTGGGTGCTGTATTTAACAAAGACGAAGAAGACCGCTTCTGAGGGGATAAACCTAAATGCACAACATTCATATGGCCGAGTTCACCGAGGAATTTTCTCAGTGCTGGAATGCAGCTGGTTCGCACATACAACGTATGGCAGGTGGTGAGCTCATGAGTTGGCTTAAAGCAACTCTTGCGCCGCCATTTTTGGAGCATCTTTCGTTCAGATTAGGGAATCAATTGTTTTTCATCCAGATCGAGGATGAAGATGGTCGACTTGATGTGCCTGGAAGCCCAGATGGACTTGTGGCGATTGCTGAAGGCTGCAACGGTCATGCCTGTCTGATGCCAATGAAGAAGCAAGGTGGCCGATGGCAGACCACAGCACCAGGTTGGGGGCTCATAGATGCTGAGACCCGCAGAGCAATAGATCCCATTTCATTTGTATCTGACGAAAAAATTGAGATGACTGAATGGGAGCTACAGGATTTCGCTGTGCAAGTGGTACGAGATGATCTGAAGAAGGCTGGTCGAGAACTGATGTCTTGGAATGGAAATCCAGCGGTCTTGCCATCGATTTGGTTCGTTGGTGATCAAGGGCCAGAATGGGTCATTGTTCAAGCCTACCGGTTCCCAGATGAGGATGGGGGATTGCCTGAAAATATCGAAGAAATTAAGGCTCAACTTAGCAAAGCTTCAGCCAAGGGGAATTTCGCGGCTGTCGGAGTTGCCGATATGACAGAAATGTTTAGCATGGACAACATTGATTCGGATGAAATGCCTGCAATCTATAGAGGACACGGATTGAACGTTACATACGAAGGATTGAGGAGTATCACTTGATTCAAGGGGGAGTCACTTTGCCATCGAGAAAGTATCGTGCGTATGACCTTTACAACACGCGATGTTATGCGTGCAGTATCTTCAACGAACGTGTAATTTGGAGTTTGTGACGAAAATGGCATCTTCCCGCTATCTCACCAAGTCTCGCTTTAAGATTGCTATCGAATGTCCGCGCAAGTTGTTCTATACGGGCAAGAGAGAGTACTTGGACAAGTCTCGGGACGACAGCTTCCTTGCAGCATTGGCCGAGGGCGGCTATCAAGTAGGGGAGCTTGCAAAGCTCATGTACCCGGGTGGTGTGACCATCGACGAGTTGGGGCATCAAATTGCACTGGAGAAGACTCGAGAACTTCTCAAACGAGATCAAATCGTCATCTTTGAAGCTGCCCTTGCTTTTGAAAATTTCTTCATCCGTGTCGATGTCCTCAAGAAATCAGGAAATAGCATCGAGCTGATTGAGGTTAAGGCGAAGTCTTACCGCCAGTCGGATGATGGAGACTTTCGTGGAGCGCGTGGCGGCATCAAGTCTGACTTTCTGCCATACCTGCAGGATGTGGCGTTCCAACGCTATGTTGCGCAGCAGGCGCTGCCAGGGCACAAGATCAATGCATTTCTCATGCTTGCTAACAAGGATGCCGTTAGCAGCGTCGATGGCATCAATCAGCGGTTCAAAGTTCGAAAAGTTGAAGGTAGGCTAAAGGTCTTGACCGATCCTGCTTTAACGCAGCCACTCTTTGGTGATCCATTGTTGGTGTGCGTAAACGTAGACAGCCAAGTGGATGAAATTATTGCTGGCGATCTTTTAGTAAAGCCACACAATTTCGTGAACTTTGTCGAGGCGGCGAAAGCATTCTCTGAAGCATACGCAACAGACTCACCGCTACCCCCGAACCCGACAGGGAAATGCGCTGGGTGTCAGTTCAAAGTAGACAGCTATCCCAGTGCGGGCGAACCGAAAAGTGGTTTCCATAAGTGCTGGGCGCAAGCATTCGATTGGAATGAAGAAGACTTCAAATCGGGGACCGTTCTGGACCTTTGGAGATTCCTCAAAAAGGATGCCTTGATTGACCAAGGTGTGCTCAAGCTTTCTACTGTCAATTCAAGCGACATTGGTTTCAATGATGAAGAACCAGGCTTGGATGGCCTAACGACAAAACACAGGCAGTGGTATACCTGCAAACCAGATTGGCCGGGTGGTGGCGACTACTACCTGGACGTGGGCGGCCTATCACGTGAGAGCTCACGCTGGACCTATCCATTGCACTGCATCGATTTTGAGACATGTGCGGTTGCAATCCCCTTCGTGAAGGGGATGCATCCTTATGAGACCACGGCCTTCCAGTTCTCCCATCACGTAATCAAATCAGATGGGCGAATCCAACATAAAACACAGTGGATTAGTATCGAGCCGGGGATCAATCCTAATTATGAATTTGTGAGAGCTCTCAGAGACGCGCTTACGCAAGACGAGGGAACAATCTTCCGTTGGGCCGCGCACGAGAACACCGTACTGAACCACATTCGGCTGCAATTAAAACGCGCCGAGCAACCCCCGAGTGACGTAGATGAACTGGTTGCATTCATTGAGAGCATCACAACTAGGAAGGCAGATGGTTCGGACGTAGTGGGGCCGCGCAACATGGTCGATTTGTGCAGGTTGGCTGAGAAGTTTTACTTTCACCCCTCGACCAAGGGGAGCAACTCCCTCAAGAAAGTGCTCCCGGCAGTGATGAGTAGTTCAAAATTTTTGCGAGACTCATACAGCGCAGCATGGTATGGCCCGGGGGCAAGCTTGAACTTTGATAGTCCGATGGCTTGGTGGCAAGAAAAGAATGAAGTTGTCGTTGATCCATACAAGCTCCTCCCCCCTGTCTTTACTGACATTCCAGTAGCTGAAATTGAGGCCTTGGAAGAAAGTCTGTCTGAGGAGTTGCGTGAGGGAGGTGCCGCAATGTCAGCATATGCTCGCTTGCAGTTTGAAGACATGCCAGATTTTCAACGGCAATCAATCAGATCAGCGCTGTTGAGATATTGTGAGCTCGACACGCTTGCTATGGTGATGGTGATGCAAGCCTGGGGGGTTGTGCCAACCAAAATTGAGATCAAGTCTTGATTCGATATTTTTTGAAAGTGAAGTGTTTCTATGTGGCAGATGATCCAAAACGACTTTGATGTGCAACTCATCAGCGAAGATGGTGATCGACGTCTGTTTGCGGAACGCCGGGAAAAAGTCTGGCACTTTGTCAAGTCAGTGCCAGGTGAATCGTCTGATCCAGAAAATGGGCATTTCAATTGGGACATTGGTCAATCCCATGTACCTAGGTACTCGATGGCTGTCGCAGTCAAGCAGTTGAGAGAATTCAACACACTTACTCGTGACCACTTTTCAGCAGATGACAGAGTTGTCACACCCAGCAGCGATAAGGTGGGCATTTACTCCCGTGGCAAGAACAGCTACGACATAAAACTACTTGAAACAGAAAGTGGATGGCCAGCTAAATTTGTAGAGGCAATCGAAGAGGATATCCATGCACTAGAGGAATGTCAGGCACAGATTGTGTTGAAAGATGGTCTTTTTTACCTTGTTGACACAACGACGCCAGCTGGTTATCCCGTCGCTTCAAATTGCAGAGACTTCATTGAGGCCGTTGCATTTGAGCGAGCAGTTTTGGGTGAGCTAGATCCACAACAGATCAGTGCCTTTGGGATTTTTTGCGTTTGGCGCGACTTGATCATCGATGAGAAACTTCCTGACGATTACTGTGAGCAACTTGTCAAAAATCAGTTCCAGTACTCTGCTGAGGACTTCGAGGGCTCCCCATTTCTCGATCTCGCTATGCATGCACAAGGGGCATTGCTTGAGCGTCCAATTTGGGGGCTGGAAGATGATGAAGCAATCGAGATGGATGTCGATGAGGCGACGGAAATCCTGTCTGATGGCATGAGCAAGTTAAATAGCTATCAGCTCACTCAATTTTATGGAATGGACCAGCTACACCAAGCTGGTTTGTTTCTACCCATGGCAATGGTCCTTGGGTTGATGCCTTGGGAGCAGTACATCGTCTGGAAGACCCAAGGTTATCAGCCTGATTCGTATGAAGAGCAATCATTCCGCGAGGCAACGGCTTTCATAAAAATGATTGGTGAGTTTGCAGACGAGAACTGATTGACTGTCAATCACATCCTTTGACTATTGATCTCGTATCGTTCCCTAGGATGAGTTAGCTGTGATGAAATCATTCAAGTTAGTTATCGCCCTTGTTTGCCTATGTGCATCTCTACTGCACGCCGAAACAATTGTGGGTCGAGTTGTCTCAGTGAGTGACGGAGACACGATCAAAGTTCTTGATGACTCCAAGAAATTGTTCGTTATTCGTCTAATGGGCATTGACGCCCCAGAAAAAGCGCAACCCTTTGGACAGCGAGCGAAGCAATCGTTGTCAGATCTTGTTTTCGAAGGTCAGGTTGAAGTCCATTGGGACAAGCGAGATCGATATGGCCGCATAGTGGGCAAGGTTCTTAGAGGTAATGGGGCCGACGTATGCCTTGAGCAGATTACTCGTGGGATGGCCTGGCATTACAAACAGTATGCCAATGAGCAATCATCTGAAGACCGTCATAGCTATGCTCATGCTGAACAGGCAGCAAGGGCTGCTCATGCTGGACTATGGTCTGAAGACCAGCCAACCCCGCCTTGGGCATGGCGACGCTCATCATCTAATAGCAAGGGTAAGGACAAAGCTGGAGTGATCAATTGAAAAATATCTCAAAAGACCAAATGCGAACATTCCCGGTCATTGATCATGAAAATATGTACGACTTTCCCAGCGAAGAATTTTGCAAATGGTCCGCAGACGGTGAATGGGTCTACTTGAAGCATGTATTTGAAAACGGTCAGATACTGTTTTCTCGCTTCGATATCAACGATCCCGGCCAGAACGAAATTCCTATCACTCGGCAAGCTTACACAGCGGTTCGATGTGAGGAGTTCCAGCGTTAACCATTTATGTCGTCAGAGCGCCCAGGAAAAATCTTGGCGAGGAGCATGCCAGCCGCATTGATTTGTTCCATCCTAAAACCACCCAAGCTCACTCCATGAGCCTTGTAGTGAATAGAGTAACGGTGGGCCAAAAGACATTCGTTTTAGACCTTACAGGCGATTCCCTCTTTGGTTTCGCTTTTCGGGAAAAGGAAATTATCAACATGAATTCTGAAAAATTCTTCCTCTATATTCACCGCTTCAACACTCTTATACCAGCTGGTGGTCTGGTCTTGCTGATTTGCTTGGTTGGATGGTCCTTCATTTCAAGCCAAGGACATTCACAAGGCAAGCAAATCATTCCACCTGCTGGTGCATCTGTCGAAGCCGAGGACGCTCTTCGTGTTCATCTAGCGCATTTTGATGGCGGAGCTGGCAATCTAATCTTGCTTGTTAATGCAAACGGGGCAAAACGAGGGTACGAGGGGCGCGACAACGAAACCCGAAATCTGCTCTTTGTTTCACCTGATCAAGAAAAAGCGCAATGGCTATTCCCAGATCAAAATCAGATACTCAGCCGGATCCTTCCATTGCATAGCGAAAACGACGCAACCAGAGTCATTTACTTAGAGACCCAGAGGAAAGTCGATAACGACGAAGATTCGAAATCAAAGAAGGTAACGCTGAGCTTGGTCAAGTCTGACGGCTCGAAATTGACTACTCTCATCACGGATGCTGATGAGGTAATGGGACACAGAGAGCGCGGAGATGATCTACAAGTGACATATCAGAAGGATGACGCCATAAGGTCTGTGCGAGTTTCATTAAATGATTTCAAAATCAAGTCGGATCGTTTGGTGGTGAGTCTCAGCGCAGTCAAGAGAGCGGAGAAATGAACATGCAGTCTTATGCTGAAATGTTGAGAGAGAACTTCTCGAATATGCACACTGATCAGTTGCTGGAGCGAAGGACTCAGGGAGGACTTACAGAGGAAGCTCTTCAGATACTTGACGAAGAGCTAAAAAAGCGGGGCGTCGGTGCTGATGATTTGAGGGCATACAGCGATGAGGCTACAGCCGATCCGCATCCTGAAGATTTTCCTGTTGGAGTCACGCTTGGACAACTTGCTTCCCCAGCGCGTAGGTATGGAGCACAGGCTCTAGATCAAATATTTGCTGTTTTTGCAGCGGTGCTTTTGTCGAGCCTTGTCGGTGATTCCGGCTTTGAAGGTGCTGTATTGATCGTTACATATCTAAGCTATGTGTCACTAAGTGATGGAATGCCTAAGGGGCAGTCGATCGGGAAAAAGCTGTTGGGCATGAGGGTCATCAATTCTAAAAGTGGTGCCTCTTGCACTCTCACAGAATCCTTCCTAAGGAACATCACCACAATGATTCCCATTCTGGCGCTCATTGATGCCATCATGATTTTCAACGTCCGCAGACAGAGATTGGGAGACAAGTGGGCGAACACCTTAGTAGTTCGTACGTAGGGTCTCGAAGGCGGCTGAAAGGTATCAGATGCTGGGCGCAATCATTGGCGATATCGTTGGCTCAATCTACGAGTTCGACAACATAAAGACCAAGGACTTTGAGTTGTTTCGAGCCGAAAGCCGAATTACGGATGACACCGTCTGTACGGTGGCTGTAGCAGACACCATTCTGAATCACCGAGACCCAACGGAAACAATGGTGTCCTGGTGCAGGAATTACCCAGGCATGGGGTACGGGGATCGATTTACCAAGTGGTTTGATCTTTCGTGGCAGGAACCCTATGCGAGCTTTGGCAATGGCTCGGCCATGCGAGTGAGCCCTGCTGCCTTTCTTTCGCCATCGTTGGAATACACGAGGGAGTTGGCGACTAAGGTGACAGAAATCACGCACAACCATCCTGAAGGTCTTAAAGGCGCGTTGGCAACAGCAGATGCAATTTGGCTGGCGTTCAATGCCGCCACACCAGCAGAAATTCGAAACCATGTAGCGTCAGAGTATGGATACGACATGGACCGAACAGTCGGGTCAATTCGCCCAGACTATCGCTTCTACGAGTCCTGTATGAAGACGGTGCCAGAAGCCATCATCTGCGCAATTGAAGCCGTTGATTTTGAGGACGCGATACGTAATGCGATCTCCCTCGGAGGCGATAGCGATACCTTGGCCTCTATAACGGGTGCAGTTGCCGAGGCGCTTTTTCAAATACCTTCAGATCTCTGCAAAGAGGCTTGGCAAAGACTGCCGCCAGACATGACCGCGGTGGTTCAGCATATGTATCGGGACGCATCTAAACATACCGGGGGCTACAGGATGCCCTTACATACCGTGGTGTGACCAATGAAAGTCTGGTTTGTCCCATTTCGCATCACCACTTCGGCCCCCGTGGCTGATGAGCGTTGACTTCAGCCTAACGATTTATTTTTTATTTTGACTTCTGCCTCTGGCCGTGAAACCACGGTGTAGGGCCAGTTGTAGTGTGTATAGAGAAATGGAGCCCCTCCCTCTTTGTCGATTAGCTGTGCCTGCACGATAAAAATTGTCCCGATTGGATAATTTTTTCGCATTTTTGACGAGCATTCCACGCGAATCTCAGTAGACAATCCCTGGCCAGGTAACGGGCGAGCTCGCACAGAGGCACTTGAGGGCTCACCGGGATTTCGGAATGATTCGATAGCTATTGTTCTGTAGTGACCCATAGACCCTCCATTTACACAAAATTAGAGTCAGCCGCTTTCATTGTTTCTAATTTCATGGTGCCTTCAAAGTATGTCGAAAAGTCTTCGGACGAAGGAGCCAAGAGCGTTCTATTTTTTAAGCAAAACGGCAACACCCAGAGTTCCAGTCCTTCGGATTTCGGAAACTTGAAAACGGGTAGCGGCTGGTCAAACGCGGCAGTTTTTGGATAGACCAGCGCCAAGATGCCATTGCCATCCATGTAGCTCTGGCCGTAGGCTTGCAATTGATAAAAATCAGCCTGGGACAAGCCGTACTTGTCCGAACCGTTAGCTTTCACGCTATCAAGTAACTTCCACTTGGTATCCAGAACCAGTCGATTGGCATGGTCGTCGTGGATCAGTAAATCTGGCTTCAACCTGAACCAATTTTGCTCTTGATGGCGAACCAGGTGAAGGCTGCGGGCTTGGGTTTTGAGTACAAAGCCAGAGCCAACTTGCTTTTGCAAGTGCTTGGCAACGAACGCTTCGAACAAAGCCTCCATCGGGAACAACAAAGAAGGCGCAGTGTGACTCCCTGAACCGGTCATGGGCGATTCATTGCCCAAAATCAGGCGTGCCCACGCCAAGGCTCCTTCGTAATGCCCCATACTGCGATCGTTACGCACACGTTGAAAATCCACACTAGGCAGGTCTGACAGCGGCACATCTGCAAATACGAACGTCAGTTCACGGGAAAGCTTCTGGTTTTCTTGCGAGGTGGTTAATCGCAATACATGTTGCAGCGCCGTGTGCAACAGTCGGTTCTCAGGTCGATTTGGTGTGAATTCATCAAACTGCGTGAAGAACCGATCGGCTCGGAATAAGTTTTGGCGCAAGTGAGGTGCCATCATCAACTTGCCGCGCAGCGCAAAAACATTTTCTTGATGTGCCGCGTAGTCGCTTTGAAGCCCGCGTTTGACTACCAGCTCAACCGCCCGCAGAAACTCCGATATGAAAACCTCAAGTAAGGGCATCCGGCGGGCGACCAATTTAGCCTTGTCTGTCTGCACATGTCTGAACCGCTGCAGGCAGCACAGCATATCAATCAATAGCTGTCGGGCCTCGACGGCACCACCGCCGATCACCTTGCCGACCTTAGGCAGCACTTCAATCTGAAAACCGTTTGGCGCACGTAGAACACCAACATAGCTGGTCACTTGAACAGCCCGCTTACCTCTGCGCTGGGACAGTCGAATCCAGGAACCTTCGCCAAGATCAGCAATGCGCAACGCCTCAGATTCAAGCCATGCGAAAACAGGAGCGGGAACGCCATGGACGCCATCCACGTCAACCAGCCCGCCCTCATTGGATACGAGTGCGTCGAATTCGTAGATAGAACGGCCGTTCATTGCTGAGGGGTCAAGCAGCCATGGTTTGGTAAATACCAATGTAGGCACTGGGGTTCCCCAATGCGTCGTCTTGCTTTTGAAATCCTCTCTTGGTCGAAAAGGTGTCCAGACCATGGTCATGGCCAAAAAGCTCAATCAGATCGCCTTCATGATCGGAGCTCTCCGCGATGAACTGCGCCGATAGCGGCTTTTGGTTGTCAGCCAGTACCAAGCGAATCTTCTGCCAATCTTCGAAGAAATATTCTTCGAGCAAAGGAATGATGCGGTTGCGAAATATATCTTTCAGAGCATTCAATCTGGGCTGACCATCTGGAATCAGTTTTAGGCCTGTGAAATAGGCATGACCGATGCAGTGATCACGGTCATAAAGGGATTCGATGCGTCGATTAATTACGGTGAGCATCTTGGGGATGTCGATGACTTCATCGTTGATTGTGATGCGCAAGCCAGCGAGTGGGGCACCCGACTCATCTCCTGTATCGGGGTGGATAGACACGAACTCGAAGCGACGACGAAGAGCCGTGTCCAACAGAGCCAATGACCGGTCTGCTGTGTTCATCGTGCCAATGATGTCAACGTTGGCTGGAATGCTGAATGGTTCTATGGAATACGGGAGCGTCACTGTCACCGCATTGGTATTACCCTCACGCTTATCTGTCTCAATCAGAGTGATGAGTTCGCCGAAAATCTTGCTGATGTTGCCCCGGTTGATTTCATCAATGACCATCGCAAACCGCTGTTCCGGCTCCAGTCGGGCGCGGCGGCATAGATCTTTGAACACCCCAGAGCGGATCTCGTATTGCACCGCTGACTCATCTGCATCTCCGGTTAGTACAGGACGAAGACCCTCGACGAATTCTTCGTAACCGTAGGATTGATGAAACGTCACAAATGAGTAGCGTTTAACAGCGCCCGTAGATTGCGCCCCTTTTTTGTATTCGTCTACAAGCTCGATGATGTGGGCGCAGTCATTTTTCCAGTCCCCAGAAAATTTCCATTGCGAGTCTGGTGTTTTGTCGAAAATTCCTGGAGATAAGCGGCTCTTGAGTTTTACAGTTTTTGAATCCTCAACTGTGTAGTTTTGAAGGATTCGCCAAATGGACTGACTCAAATAAGCGGTCGATTGCCTTGTTGAGCTATAAATTTTGACAAATGGATGATTTACCAAATCATTCACCTTCGCTGCGGCAGCATCGCGGCCAAGGTCATACAGCGCTGCTGCTAGAACCTCCCACCATTTGAATCCTGAGAATCGGTCCAAAATGAATTGCTTTTGCCATTCATCAGTGTTTTGAACGGGTTGCTCATAGCTGTCTTTGAGCAGCTGCATCAGGGTGTATGTTTTTCCGGTACCGGGCGGTCCGTAGTAGATGCGGTTGAAACAAGATGGGGTTGGTTGGGTCATTGCGCTTTGTGTCGTAGCAGGGGGGGCTAAATGTCTGGCATTGCTGTCTGCGCTTACATCTTCAACGGGCTCGCCAGCGAGTGCGGCCAGCTCGGCCAGATCTGTGTCAAAGAAGGGTTTGAGTAAAGAGATCTCTAACTCGGGCAAATCATGCTCAGGCACCTTTTTGAAGGTAGACCTGTAGTTGGGGGTCCAGCCCTTCTGGCCACCTTGGTAGCCGCCTTGTTTGATACTCTGCTTCAACACTCGGTAGCGGCGTTGCAACCAACCATCGCCTTTATCGCAAGGTTCTGGCATGGACGTAAATTGACCCACCAGAGGCATGCTTTCGTTGCCATGGCACAAGAAGAATAGATCACCAACCGGGGCCTCTTGGAAGTTTTCGCCCTGGCTTTTGGCGGTGTCACCATGCATCACACCTAGTTCAGCCTGTAGGTAAGCTTTGCGTTCCTCGGAAGAAAAATCATTCATCCCATGCGATAGCTTCCAGATCGACAGATTCTTTTGACTCCACGCTTCCCACACTTGCCGTCCGAACTCCAAAATGGCAAGCCCATCAGGTCGTTTAGCCAAAGTAGCTTTCTGCAGCGTAGCCATGGATTGGCTTGCAGTCCCGTTAACGAAAACCGCCAGCATCGCACGCTTGAAGATGTCCACGATCACAGGCTCGTGGCGGTTCTGGTAGTGGAAGGCAATCTTCCATTTGAAAGCTTCACCCAGATGCTCGAAAGACTCAATGGCCTCCAGATCGCCCTTGGCGGCCCAATCGGCCACCTGCACCACAAAACCTCGCACCTGGTCAAATGCGGCTTCAGCTGTAGTGCCTAGCGATGAATACCAGCCATGGGTATCCGAGTAGGAAAGCTTTGCATCGGATTTTTTGTCTTCCGTGTCCTTGCGAGAGAAAACGCCGAACTTGAACGATGATCCACCCCAGATGCTACCCAGTTCATCGAGCCTCGATTCAATCCAGTAGGTGAAGCTGTCCTTGGACCCCGCGAGGCTATATTCATTCAATGTCATCGTGGCCAACCGAGAGGCGGGCCAGACAGATAGGAACTCATCCCATGCGGCGTATTGCTTTTGCAAGTCGCTCATTTCATTGTCTCCACACCCCAATCTAGTTGACTGTCCATGATCATCGTGAACCTTTATAAGCAATCTTAGTATGGCAAGCAATCAGAAATTGAATAATAGGCCTTAGAAAGCTCATCTCATGAGCCAACTCTGCCAAAATGATCCAATCCAACACTAAGGAGATTTGAGTGAACAAGAGTGAGTTGATCGAAGCGATCACAAAGGAAACCGAACTGTCTAAGGCTGCTGCTGGCCGTGCTCTGGAGGCCGTCCTGTCAACGATTGTTAAGACTGTGGCCAAGAAGGAAGACGTCCAGCTGATCGGCTTTGGTACTTTCAAGGCTACCAAGCGTGCAGCCCGTACTGGCCAGAATCCTCGCACGGGGGAGAAGCTCAAGATCGCGGCGGCTACTGTGCCCAAATTTACAGCTGGCGCTGGCTTCAAAGCCGCTGTGAACAAGAAAAAGTGAGCTAGCTCATGTCCGGACTGCGGCCCTTCGGGGCCGTTGTTCTTTTGGGCTTGGCTTGGCGAACTTCGCGGTCACCGTCCTGTTTGAGGTCTGCTCGAAATAGGCGATGATTACAAAATGACCTTGCTTACTGAATTTCGGCCCTCTTTTTTTCATCGAATTTTCTCCAGTAGTGCTGGGCAAAGGTTCTTGCGATTTAGCCCATATTTTTTAACTCTCAAGTCTGCCGATGGGAGCGTGCAAGTTCCGTATTCGGATTTAGACGGTCTTGAGGTTGAACGTCGATTCATTTGGTCAAGAATCAACTTCAAGCTGGCGAGCGGCTCTCAAGAGGTCTTTGGGTGGGTCGCGAATGGAGCCCAAGAAAAAATTGCCCAGGTATTGAAGGCACGCATTGCGGAGGCCAAGAATTTTGATGATCGCAATGCTACAAATGCCGAATGGATTGAAGGTTGCACCAATTGGTATTTGAGTGCGACGAGAGGTGAGCGATGGGTGACATATCGTGAGATCGACGATATCCTGCAAGAGCATGAGGATCGACTCACGTATCTTTGGAACACGGATGTATCTGACTTACCAATGTTTAAGTTGGAGCTAGCCAATCACATTCGGTACATGAACGAGGTGAAGGCAGATCGGACGGGTTTTCGTTCTAAGTGCAATCTGGAGTTCGAGGCGCAAGAGCTAAAGCGTTACCAGAGCTTCTTTGATAGCGTGCTCTCAAATCCGCTCACGTTAGAGCAAAGAAAAGCAGTCATCGTGAATGAAGATGCGGAGTTGGTTGTCGCTGCAGCTGGCTCGGGTAAAACAACGACCATCAAGTCCAAGGTTGCCTACCTTGTTCACAAGGGGATGGCCTCCCCTCATCAAATCTTGGTGATTTCTTTCAACAAGAACGTGCAACAAGATCTGGAGAAATCCCTCGCCTCACCGTATCCTGGCATCAACATAAATACATTCCATGCTCTTGGTTTGAAGATACTTGCTGAAGCGCAAGGCCAAAAACCTAGCCTCACAGAGTTAGCGGAGAGTCGAGAAAAGCTTGGAGAGTATCTCGACGGGTTGATCAAACAGATCTACGAAGACAACTACGCTGAGCTGGCTGAATTTTTCGTCAGTTATGCAAAACCATATCGCGATCAATTCGACTTCAAAAGCATGGGTGATTACATCGCCTACGTTCGCTCAGTCGGGCTGATTACTTTGAATGGGGAGACGGTCAAAAGTCTTGAAGAGCTTGAGCTGGCCAACTTCTTTTATGCAAATGGGGTGAATTACCTTTACGAGCAAGACTACGAACACCCTGTCTCCAGCATTAAAAGGCGTCAATACAAGCCCGACTTCTACCTGCCTGACTACGGAATCTACATAGAGCATTTCGCAATTGATATCAACGGAAATACTCCGCCATTCATCAATGAAAAGGATTACCTAGAGTCTCGAGATTGGAAAATTCTTACCCATCAGCAATACAAGACAAAGCTTGTTCAGACATTCAGTCATGAGAAACGAAGCGGCACACTGACAGGCAACCTCCGAAGGAATCTTGAGCAGCAGGGTGTGATCTTTTCGCCTCTGCCGAAGGACCAGCTGCTGGATAAGCTCAATTCTTCTGGATACATCTCTGAGCTTGGGATTTTGCTTGGCACCTTTCTGAATCTCTTCAAAGGTTCACTTCTGAGTCTTGGTGATCTATCCAATCGACTTCCCCAAAATGATTCTGATGCGGCTCGTGCCAGAAAATTCATTGAAATATTTGGGGAGGTGTATCAGCGATATCAAGAGCATCTCGCCTCTACCTCCCTGATCGATTTCAATGACATGATTCGACTTGCGGAGCAAGCGCTAGATGGCGGACATGAGCTCAAAGACATCAAGTACGTTTTGATTGATGAGTTTCAGGATATTTCCATCGGCAGAGCGCAGTTCATCAAGTCGCTACTCAGCTCAACTGACCACGCAAAATTAGTCGCCGTGGGCGATGACTGGCAGTCGATCTATCGGTTTTCAGGTAGTGACATCAGCGTCATGACATCCTTCGAAGATCATTTCGGAAGACATGAAGTCCGAATGCTTCCTGAGACATTCCGCTTCGATCAGATGGTCGAGTCTGTGGCTTCAAGGTTTGTCCTGAAGAATGAGGCTCAGATCAAAAAGAAGGTCATCGCGAAAGTTCGTGACAACTCAAAATCCGTGATCCTCTGGCATCCTCAAAAGGAGAGTGGATCACTACTTGAGTCAATTGCGCAGCATATTCCTGTGGCAAGCTCTGGAAAAACGAGCATCCTAATCTTGGCTCGATATAACTTCTACAAGGATCAACTGGGTATTGCTGAACTGAAAGTACAACGGCCTGATTTGACTTTGACTTTTAGTAGCGTGCATGCGGCCAAGGGGGCTGAGGCAGACTATGCCATTCTGGTCGGAGTAAAGAGCGGACGGTACTCGTTTCCGAGCGAAATCGCCGATGATCCTCTGTTGGATCTGGTGTTATCTGCTCGAGAGCATTTTGAACATGCCGAAGAGCGTCGATTGCTTTATGTGGCTTTGACGCGAACCAAGCACGCTGTGTATGTTGTCGGAGATCCCAGCGCTGAGTCGACATTCTTCACTGAGCTCATCAAAGATCCTGATGTTGACAAGAACTATCTCGGGCGCGCCATCAATCGACGTTGCACTGCTTGTCAGGCACCTATGGTTGAGCGTAATAGTCAGCATGGATTATTTTTCGGTTGTTCGAATTACCCAATCTGCGAGTCAACCAGCCGCCCCTGTATTGCTTGCGGAAGAGGCTTCCTTGTTCGCTATGGGGTGCATATTTGTTGCGACAACCCGAGATGCAACAAAGAGTTCGAGGCATGCCCTGAGTGTGAAGACGGGATGCTCGTTAGACGCGATGGGAAATACGGCGCGTTCCTAGGTTGCACAAATTACTCTTCTGGGCAGTGCAGCTATACGCGCAACATTCGATAACAAGACTGGCATGACACTTCGCCAAGATTTGCAACGCATTACAGACACATTGCCTGTGACCCAGCACCCCTTGCTGATTCAGGAGTTAAGCTTAATTGCAAGGCACGGAATCAAAATTATTGAAAGTAAATATCCGATTGAGAGCTACACATGTGTAGTTCACTCATTCGGATTAGTGCAAGATCCAACGTATCTCTCTGTTGCTGGTTTCGGATTAGGTCGAACATTTGCAGGGGCCGATTTCATAAATTTTCTGTTGAGCCATGAACTTCTTCGGGAGCGGCCAAAAGGCATGTTTCTTACTGGTGATCTTGTGATCTATTTTCAAGATGACTCGTTCAGACACATTGGCACTACTTTGAAGGAGGAGCGAGTGATTTCCAAATGGGGAACCGGTTATCTTTACGATCATCCAGTTTGGGAGGTCCCAAGCAACTACGGTGAAAGTGTTCGATATTTCGAGCAGATTTCATCTAACGAAGGGCTGGAGTTGTTTGTGCTTTTTGCCAAGTCAAGAGGGTTCACATTCAGTTAAAACATTGGCTTAATCTGTGTCCATTGATTCTTGAATTAACGTTAGAGCCAACTGACCAGAAGTTGATTCTTGAGGTGGCAGCTGGAACATCGCTCGCAGGACATATTCCATTGATCTCAAGTCCAAGGCATTGTGTTTAACTATTGCGATCCATGAAGCGCGGGCTTTAGGGGTGAGTTCAGCATAGTCTCGTCCCTCGTTGAGCTGATTTCGTATCAGGCGCAGTCCCTGACCTACTTTTCCTGTCCCGTATTTGTCTGGGATCGGAAACCCTAGAAGCTTGTTGAAATAAGCCAACTCACCTGTGGGAGCACGTGCCTGTTCAAGTTTGTAGTGCCACGGTCTGGCGGTCGCAATCGCGTTACGGTAACGATGCATCAGTCTTGATTGGTTCTTCGGGGAAAGAATCTGCGACATGACGCGTAGATCGTGTTCGCTCCAGCTAATAACAACACGATCTTCGTCGCAAGCTTGTTCGATCAGATCAACTGCCAATTTTTTGTGCTGGTGTTGAAAAATTCCCTTGGCACGGTATCGATCACTGCAGGTCGCGAAGGCATCCTCGATGATTGCCGCTGTTGTCTGACCGTCTATTCGCCAACCCAGTAGAGTTGGCGCTCGGTCAATGTTCCCCTCGTAGTCGATCAAGATTGCTCGGGGTAACTCGCTGGCAGTGATTTTTGGTTTAGATGGCATAAGGTAGTTGATCATTCTCTCGAGTCCTTACAAATTCGGCAAGGTCTCTGACGTTTGATTGCCAGTTAATTCAGGATCTAGGAGTTAAGGCCAGAGATAAACTGCCCGTGTGTGTACAAATTTCACGCCAACAAAGAACACCCAGTGGGTGAAATCTTCGCTGGGCGTGAATCTGCCCTCGGGGTATCCAGATGAGACTTACCCTGGGTTTGATGCACCGATCGTGGTCAAGAGTCACCAGACAGGACGAGTTGCTTGTGGATTGGCTAAATTTGGACTGATCCCCTCGTGGGCAAAGGATGACAAGATCAGTCGCCACACCTACAACGCCCGCAGTGAAACTGCGGCGGAGAAGCCCAGCTACCGAACAGCTTGGCATCACCGTCAGTACGGCCTGCTGCTGGTGGACAATTTCTACGAGCCCAGCTACGAGTCTGGCCGGGCAGTGCGGTGGAGGATTGAACTGGCTTCGGGTGATCCGTTCGGCATTGCCTGCCTGTGGGACCGCTGGATGGATCCGTCAACTGGCGAGTTGGTGGTCAGTTTCTCCATGCTCACGGTCAATGCAGACAAGCATCCGGTGATGAACCAGTTTCACAAGCCTGGGGACGAGAAGCGCACCCCCGTGATCATTACCTCAGAGCTGCACGAAACCTGGCTTAGCGCAGACACGACCAAGGCCTCCGAGTTGATGACCTGGACGCACATGGCCGATTTGTCGGCAGTGCCTGCGCCAAAAAACTGATTGGTTTCGCCAAGCCAGAAGAATTTCAGATGGAATCCATCCTGTTTGGGCCCGAAAGGGCACAAAACGGCCACACAAGCGTTAGTTACAACCCCTTGGGGTGGCGGAGTGATGCGCAACTAGTTTTAGGATCGACGCCTAGGAGTCGTTTCATCCCGGATTTCGGTGATCTGAATTGCGTCGTCGTAGTCAAAGTCATCTGAATTAGCACCTTCTGTCCAGTATTCCCTGGCGTCAAATGGAGCGCCGTCCAGATAGACATTCATGATAGTGTGTCGATGCATGCGAGCTGACATTTTTACCTTTTCCATTTGCATGTAGGCGTCGTACTTGTCGTCTGCTTCAACTATAAATTTCCAAGCCTCATTGAGGCCTAGTGGAAAGTCGTTGTCGGTTTTGTTGTGGATGACGTAACTCAGGATCATTTTTTATCTTTCATTTGGTTTCGTAAATATTTCGGAAGTAGCCTTGCCTTGACCACTTACCTGGATTTCCCACTGGGTCCCAGCAGGTTGTCCGAACGCGCGATCCCACAAGCTCTTTGGCCTTTTTGGTCACTGCCCCATCCCTGTCAAAGGTTGCAGTTTTCATGTGGCGACGAGTTCCATCGGCGAGGACCAGAACCGTACAAAACGATCCACGAATCATTACGCGCTCATTCACTTCGATCAATGTATCCGGAGCAGAAAGCGTGGCCACACTGCTGTCTTGTTTGGCGGCGGCAACCTCGATTTGGTACCGCGCTTCACCTGCTTTGATTCGGGCCTCGAGTTGATCGATCTTCGTTTGTTGCTTGGATCGCTCGACTTCCAGCCCTTCAACAGCGCTGATGGCTTCTTTGGCGACTTTTTCCATCCGCTCAGCTTTATTGCGGGCCATCTCGGCCTCTTCCCTGGCCATTTCCAAGTTCTTAATAAGTCGAACGGTATCTGCACGTGCTTGGGCGGCAACGCTTTCGAAGCGCTCAATGTCCTTGCGAGCAATGCTCGAACTCATGTATTTCAAAAGGCTGGCCGAGTCAGCCATGCGACCCTGCGCATAGAGAGGATGCATTTCCAGGAGGTGCTCAACAGTTAGGAACCCATCCTTCCGAAGTGCTGTCATCGTGTTCGATAGGCCCCACTCGGTATCCCTGTTTCCTCTCCAAACAGTAACGAGAACTGGTGTCACGTCTTGTGGGCTATGAGCCAGGACGAAATGTCCTTGATACTCTTCTGAATTTTCATTTCTTGGATCCCGAAACTTGGCATCCACATGAAATCGATCGGGGTACCCAGGGTCGCCCCCCAAATCCTTGATGATCTCCAGTTCTAACGTCTGATTAGCATCGAAATGCATGCCAAACCGGAGCGGCAGTGAATCTAAATTTGCATGACTACTTCTGATGACGCGGACTGTAATGGTGCGCATGTTTTCCTCTTGTCTTTCTATTGATTAAGTGCCTCTCACTGCTCAATGGGCTTGAGGAGCTGGAAGTGCAGGTTGCTCGTGATGTCGCCATGACTTTCCTCTCCAGGCTGGATCTCGCCAGGCAGCAGGATGCATGCGTTTGATCGTTTGCAGCCCCGGAATCACCTGCCGAATGGCTACTTCAACCAGCGATCGGAGGGGAGGATTGATTTCAAAATCGTTGCCTTTGGTGCAGCAATTCATAACCTGGTCATCTGGTCTGAACGTGGCTTGGAGCCGAGCCTGGAAATTTTCCTTCCCGCCTTGTTCCCAAGCGGCTCGAAAGATTCGGTCGCGGTACACCGCTGTGCTACTGCCTAATGAGCATTGATATTGAATGGCGTTCAGCAGAATCAAGCCATACTCGCCTAACCCTTTTAGGTCAAATGCATCCGGCAAGTACTTGCGGATCATTTCCCCCGTAAACCCTTTCGCGGGGCCGGGTTCATCAACAAACTCGTCGTTATGAGGCGACTCCAGCACAAGGATTAGGCAAGGACCTGATGCCCTTTGTCCGACTGGGCATCTCAGTGGGAACGAAGATTGACCAATTAGTTCGGCCAAAGTACCGACGTACTGATCGGGGCAGGATCTTTGTTCAAACGGACGGCCTTGCAAGGTCACTGCGCCATCCACGATCCGCTCAAATTCGACAGCTTTTTCCATTTCGCACTCCTAAGTCTTGTTGCCTTAGAAGTTGCGAGATCCGTGCCAGCGAGAAATTTAAATTTAACCCTTATAAATCAATGGGTTATGAAGATTGGCTTGAGATTGAAGTGTAAATTTATTTACTTAAATGTAAAAATATTTGATTTAAGCGGCTGAGCCATCTTCCATACCCAACCGCTTCATCCAATTTGAAAGTGTTTGGTGATTGGTGAATCCTAGTAGCTTTGCCGCCCCTGCTTTGCGCCATCCGGTTTTTTGGAGCGCCTGCTCGATGCAGTCGCGGGCAACTTGATCGAGCTGGTCCTGCAGAGTAAGTCCATCTTTAAGAACTGCTTGATGGAAGACATTAATCTGATTGGAGACCGGCAGTAATGCCGAATTGATGTCTTGGCCCGTCACTTCAGCTCCCCGGGACCAGATCACTGCGCGCAGCAATGTGTGATAGAGCTCACGCACATTGCCAGGCCATGCATAGCTCTGAATCGCCCTGGCAGCTTCTTTGGACAGGTGTTTTTGCTGAGCCTCCGGTTTATTGGCTGCATCTGCGTTGATATTACCCAGGAAGTGCTGAGCAAGTAGCATCACATCGCCTGCCCGGTTGCGTAGAGGTGGCAGCTGAAGAATGCCCACTGCCAGACGGTGAAATAGATCTTCTCTGAATCGACCTGCCGTGACATCCGCAGCCAGATCCCGGTGAGTCGCAGCCAAAATGCGCGTGTTGATTGAAACAGGCTTTGATTGCCCCATGGGTGTGATCTCTTGTGACTGCAAAGCTCGCAGAAGGCGAACTTGTGTATCCAGCGGCAGATCTCCAATCTCATCCAGAAAGAGCGTTCCGCCAGATGCCTCCAGAAAACAACCCTTTCTGTCAGTGGTGGCGCCTGTAAACGCCCCCTTTTTATGACCAAACAACTCCGAGTTAGCCATCTCCGGAGATATAGCTCCGCAGTTCACGGCGATAAAGGGACGGTCTGATCTTGAGCTTGCTGCATGAATCGCCTCCGCGAACAACTCTTTGCCCGTACCGGTTTCGCCAAGAATCAAGACCGGTACATCGTATGCAGCAATGCGTCGGGCCAGGCTAATCTGATCTGCGACTACCTGACTTTGGTGAATAATTTTGTCGAACTCTGGCGCAGGCAGTTGAATGGCGTCAGTGAGTCTCTTCACCCGATCGCCGGTGCGCTGTAGGTACTCGGGTAAGAAGTCATTGGCAAGATCGAAGGGGAAATCGATCGCCTCGACGCCTCTCTCTTTAGATGTCTGGATCAGCTTGGCTGGAAAGCGGGTTTTAGCCAGAATGATCCAAATTGCCGCCATGGCTGGCGTGCCAGGGCTGAGGTGAAAAGTCAGTGAAACATCATCGCGAGGGATGCCAGCCTGGCTGAGATTTGAGCTTACCTGGGTATAGATATCTGAGTAATCAATCGGACTAGCCAAGTCGACGCTGAATAGGTCAATCGCCGATGGCTTGTATCCAGTGATTGACTCTAGCCAGGTGCAAAAATTTCGACTGCGTTCAAAGTCGTAGTTGGACAGCAGATAGACCCTGTCATACATAGGTTGGCCTAGTAGGGCTGTGGCAATCGGCCCTAGATCCGCGCCTCTTTTGCTCTCGGCGCACTCATGATCAGCTGCGCCGATCCACGCAACAAGCCAAGACTTTGAGTTCATTTTTAGAATGATATGCTAACAATCCACGCCTTGGAGGCAGGGGCTCTCTAGGTGAAAGATGGCTGACGTCGCTGGAGGGCGCTTCCAGTAAGAGGCCGTCGGCACCCATTTGCAGAAGAGGTCATTATGCAGACGAAAAAGTCAAATCAGGCCAAGGTTAATAGCTTGAGTGATCTAGGGAAGCTCCACGGCACCCTGGGAAGTACCAATTTTCAAGATTGGATTAGGCAGCAGGTCAGTCAGTCACCGTCATTGGTGGTTCATGTGCCGAGCGATGAGCATGCGAATTGTGACTCGCTTCCACTTCGGTACGGAATGCACTTTGAGGTAGACGCGAAAATCACGTTGACTCGTATCTCATTTACTAACAAGCCGCAAAAAAATGCTGACCGAATTAGTCTTGACGCATATTTTTTAGACTCAAACAAAAAAGAACAATTTGGCCACTTCATCATTGGGGAGCGTAAAGGCCTTGATCTCCCAGTCCTTGTGACTGTTTGGCGCAATGACGCTGATACAGAAGAGCATCTCTCAGCTGTCATGCGCAGCCTAAGGGAATGCAACTTGCTGTCCCCTCAGGCTCTTATCGAGCTGCATCCCAATTACATCAAAGGGGAAATCTCTAAGCATGCAGACCTCGTGATTCTTCTTGGAGAGAAGATGAGCGATGAACAAATAAGAATGATGAAAGAAACGGTAGCTGCCTCAGAGCAAAGAACTAACGCGGCAATTGCAGAGAGAAATCAAGCATTGGAAGTTGCAGAAACATTAAAGACGGAAGTTAAGCAGCTAAGCGAAGTCAATGCCAATCAGAGCAACATCATTGCCGAACAAGAGTCCACCATCCAGATTCAAAAAATGGACATTGATCGACTCAAGCGCGAGCAGTTGAATGCGCAGAAAGAAAACAAGCAGGTTACCTTGTCTTCGCCTGATCTGCTCGTAGATGTACTGGAGAATCAGCTATACCGAGGATCTAGTTGTACTGCGCTTGTATTGGGCGATAACAGTCGACGCTATATGAAAACATCGACCTTTGATCCAACTGGCTTGATAACTGAAAATGCAAAAAAGCTAAAAGGCAAACGTGTTCGAATTTCTTGCTGGGATCCAATTAACAACCCTGGGTACTGGACTAAGCAAGGCTATTTTCGAAATGTGTATGCCGTTGAATAACTGCATCGGCAATTAATTCTGTAAGCCAATCGGCAGTGCTTTTAGATGAAACTTGATCCGGCGCTCTGTCAGTGGACGTTACTGCAATGGCCATTGTTCCAACAACTAGGAGCCTCAACTGATGACTTCAAATGAAGAGATCGATTTGCTGCGAGACGCGCTGGACCACATTGGGCGGATAGCCAACGCATCACGACAACAAACAAGAAGGCTTGACTGGATTTCTATGCGTGCTCGAGAGGCACTTCGTGGCGTGCCCTGGAATCGTGAATACTTGCCTGAGCCTAATAAAGCGTCAATGGAAGAAGTTCATGATCTACGAGGAACCTTGCTGATGCTTGTCAGAGCTTGTGAGTCAGAGAACCTGACCGCAATCGCAGCAGCGGTAGATGAGGCAAGAAGTCAACATCCATCGATCCTACGCAAATTGACCGGGTCTAGGTCAAAAAACTGATTGGTTTCGCAAGACCAGAAGAATTTCGGATAGAATCCACCCCTGCCTGGGTCCGAAAGGGCACAAAACGGCCACGGTGGCGTTATTCTTAGCGCCTTGGGGTGGCGGGAGTTGGCGGGTTTGGATAGCCCGACACGGCCCGACAAACCCCGACACGATGTGACAAAGGCCGTTGTGTTTTCCGAGAGCGTTTGTTTTGAGTGCCCGGAGTCCACCACCAGTTCACACCGCAAGTACGCAAGTGCTTGCGGTGTTTTACTTTGTGGGTGTGCTGAAACTCTTTGGGTTCTTTTCGAATGGTGTCGACGGGCATTAGGGTGGCAACACCAACGCTAGAAGTCTGTCGCGGCTTACTTCCAGACAAGACATGGTTTGAAGTTCAATTTCATCTCTTGAAGTAAAAGTCCCCTAAAACCTGGTCGTAAATGGCGGGCACTTGTTCGTGGCCAACGGACCTGGCCAGTTGTGCCACCTGATGGCGGACATTCTTCATGACCCTGTCAATGCTGAGCCCCGACTTTTGGATTTCTTGCACGAATATCCTGGTGAAAAGGCCATTTTTGTGTGTGTCAACCTGACTGAGTTTGTCCATCGCTTGCTGACCACTGCCGGCAGAAAAAATAACCATCTGCCCAGTAGCCGCTGTAGTTGGTGCTAGGCCACGGCCACCAATGCTCCTGCCCAGTGATTTGAAAGGATTGTCGCGGCAAGCATCGAGCAATGCGAGTGTGAACTTGGCTTTGCGATCTGAAAAATCATCGAGGATGCGTTGTAGTTGAATGGCCTCATCGCGTACTTGAGCTTCGCTGTCGCTGCCAATATCAATCGGGAGCAAGTAATTGGATGCACCCAGCTGGACGCCATGCCCGGCAAAGAAGAACAGCACTTCGTCTCCCCCTTGAACCTGACTAGAGAAGGTGCGAAGGGCAGATTTCATTTCGCGTTCGTTCACATCCAGTCGCAAGGTCACTTGGTAACCAATGGCACTGAGAGTGGAAGCTATCGTACGAGCATCCTCGTTGGCATTCGCGAGTTTGGGGACGGATTGGTAGTTGTCGTTACCAATGACGAGCGCTCGCCTGTTGCCCAGTGTGGCTTCGTCCGGCGGTGTATTGACTGGCGCGGGGAGGGTTGAGACAACCTGAGTGTTTTGCTGTTGGGTCAGGCGTTTTAAATTTTCTTCTGCAGCAGCAAGCTTGCGCTTGGACTCTTCAGATTCCACGCGTAAGCGTTCGGTTTCGGCTTGCTTCTTACGTGCCTCCTCAACTTCTGCACGCAATAGGTCGATTTCAGCTTGCTGATTCCGTGCTTCGATGGCTTGGGTTTTCTGTGGGGTTAATACTGCGGAAGGCTGCTGTAAGCCAGCCATGACTGAGACGAGTGACATCTCAGGGGTTTTAGCTGGCCGAATTCCTTTGCCTGCTAAAAGAGCAAGTGCAGTCTCTGTGAGGGGCAATTCCACGGACTTGTCTATACCCTCAATTCCTCTTTTAGCATCGACCTTGGTTAAGGTTGGCTTTGGCCTAGGAAATCCGATAGGGTCAATGAAAATGTAATGCTTTTCGCCTGAGTCAACTTTGAGGTTGATCGAAGTTCCGCCAACACCATCACGATCTGATTCGATCAGATGCTGGCCGGGTGGTAATGAAAGTGCCAAATACTTGTAGCCATGCATCTGTGGCATTTCAACGCCAGCTACTTTCAGGTTGTAGCGGCTCACCACTGCACCGTAGTTGGTGTCCATGAAAATATAGGCCAAGGCCTGTGATGGACCGATTTTTGGCTCGTTGGCAAAAATCGGGGACATTAAGAACGTCAGAAGCAGTGCGGCAAGTGCTTTGATCGAATATTTGGAAAAGATCATAGTTTGAGCAGTTTTCACTTTCCAACTGACACAGTTAGGGCGCAGCCAGCGCAATAAAAACATGATTCTATTTTCATTGTCGTGACTCAAGCGTCATGCAGCATGCCGTCATGCACCTCCAAGGCTCCGCTGCGTTCCAGTTCGGCCAGCATCATGTCCAGCCAAGTGTGCGCATCGTGGCCTAGACCAAATCGGCGGTGCAGGTCGTTCATGTAGGGCACTTGCAGAGCCCATTCGCTGAATTCGGTTTTGGAAATGCGCCCCCACTCGAGCAGTTTGAACTTGAGCAGGACTTTGGTGCCGTAACGGGCGTGGCGTTCAGGATTTCGCGCAAAGCTTTCGAGTTTGCTGCGGGCCAGTGCCAATGCAGGCGCGACTTCTGTGAACACGGCGCCATGACCTGGGATGACGATGGCCGGTTGAAGCCGCTCGATCAGGTCCAGGGTCTGGCCCACTTCGTCAAACGCGTCAATGCCCACCAATTCGGGAAACACCACGCCAAAACCGTTTTGCCACAGGGCATCAGCGGACATCAGCAAGCGGTGTTCAGGCGCAAACAAAATGACCGAGTGGGGATCGTGGCCGGGTGCGGCATAGACCTCCCAAGTCATGTTTCCCCAGTGGTGGCTGTCGCCAGGCTGGAGCAGGCCGGAAAAACCGAAGGGGGGACAGTTTTGGCCTGTGGGCTTGTAGCTGAGCGCGTCTTCGCGCCAAGCTTGAATATCCGGTGCCAAGCCCGGCGGTATCCAGGTTTTCAAGCCGGGGTAACGATTTTGCAAGGCCTGGTTGCCACCGCAGTGATCACTGTGCAGGTGCGTGTTGGCCAGCTGGTCCAGAGGGCGGCCTTGCAGCGCTTGCGCCACCAAGGCCAGTGTTTGGACCTGGTGGGTCACATAGCCGCTGTCCACCAAGGTGGCGCTGTTTTCGTCGCACAGCAGCACGTTGTTGGCCGACAGCCAGCCGCGCTCGAATACGGTCACGCCTGCAGGCAGGATGGGGGAAGAGTTCATGCTGACGGGCGCGGGCGCTTCATTTGTGGTTGCGCAATTCCCTTCGCAGGATCTTGCCAACGTTGGATTTGGGCAGTTCATCGCGGAATTCGATGTACTTGGGCCGCTTGTAACCAGTAAGGTTCTCTTGGCAGAAGCGCGAGACGGATTCTTCGGTCAGCATGGGGTCGTTGCGCACCACAAACACCTTGATGGTTTCCCCCTGCATGGTGTCAGCAATGCCCACCACGGCGCACTCGACCACGCCGGGGCAGGTCGATATGACATTTTCCAGCTCGCTCGGGAACACGTTGAATCCGCTCACAATGATCATGTCTTTCTTGCGGTCGACGATCCGTGTGAAACCTTCGTTGTCCATGATGCCAACGTCGCCTGTGCGCATGAAGCCATCGGCAGTGAAGGTCTTGGCATTTTCTTCGGGCTGGTTGAAATAGCCTGTCATCACGTTGGGTCCGCGTATGCAAATTTCGCCTGAACTGCCCACCGGCAGGTTGTTGCCCGCGTCGTCCTTGATGGCAATGTCGATGCTTGGCAGGGGCAGGCCGATGTTGCCGCTGAAATGGGTTTGTGTGACGGGGTTATTGGTGCCGATGGCACAGGTCTCGCTCATGCCCCAACCTTCGATCATGGCGCTGCCTGTGGCCGCTTGCCAATGCTTGGCGGTGCCTTCAGAGGCCGCCATGCCGCCGGCTTGGGTGAGTTTGAGCGATGAAAAGTCGATGGTCTTGAACATCGGGTGTTGCATCAAGGCATTGAACAGGGTGTTCACCCCAGGCAACATGTGAAAGGGGCGCTGCTTGAGCACTTCGATGAACTTGGCAAAGTCGCGCGGGTTGGGGACCAGTGTCAGATGCGAGCCTTGGCGGATGGCCAGCAGGCAAAGCGTCAGCGCGAAGATGTGGTACAGCGGCAATGCGGCGATGCTGTTGACCTTGCGCAGGTCGCCAATGCTGGCCAGTGCCGGCGAGAACCAGCCCTCTGCTTGCAAGATAGCGGCGACGATGTTGCGGTGGGTCAGCACAGCACCTTTGGACAAACCCGTGGTGCCACCCGTGTACTGCAAAAACGCGGTGTCATCCAAGGTTTGGGGTGTAGGCTTCAGGTTCAGCTGACGGCCTTGTGAGATGGCTTTTTTGAACGGTGTGACGGTTCGCCCGCTTGTCAGCGGTAACTCGAACTCGGGCACCATTTTGGCCAAATGGCGAACGGCAAAAGTCATCCAACGCCCATACCAAGGCCCCAGCAAGTCGCCAATGGAGGCCACCACCACATGTTGCACTTGGGTGTGTTCAATCACATCTTGCAATGTGGCGGCAAAGTTTTCCAAGATGACAATGGTGGTGGCGCCGGAGTCCTTGAGTTGGTGCTGCAGCTCGCGAGCGGTGTACAAGGGGTTCACGTTCACACACGCATAGCCAGCGCGCAAAACAGCGGCCATGGTCACGGCAAACTGGGGCAAATTGGGCAGCATGATGGCCACACGGCTGCCAGCAGGCAGGCCCTTGGCTTGCAGCCAAGCCCCCAAGGCTTTGGAGAGTTCGTCCAGTTCCTTGTAGCTCATCCATCTGCCCATGCAGACCGAAAAAGGACTGTTGCCGTGCTCCCGAAATGCCCGCTCCAGCAAGTCCGTCAAGCAGCTGTATTGCTGGGGGTCGATGTCGTGCGGGACGCCGGGGGGGTAGTTCTTCAGCCAAATACGTTCCATCGTTTTGTCTCCTTGATGCCCTGATTGTGGCCAACTGTGTGGGCGAGTGTGATCGGGCAATTCCCCAGTGAGGCCTGTATGGGTCTCTCACGCGACAAATGCCAGGGCCAAGTACAGCAGCTGACAAGGTCGGCGCATTGGGTGCAAAATAGGTGCAAACCCTTAATTCAAATGAACTCAGAACTCAACACTTCTCCTGGATTCTGGCGGCAACTTTGGCGGCGCTGGGTTTCGGCTTTTGCCTCGGGTGCGCCGGCCAATACAGGTCACAAATCTGTATTGGGCGGGTGGATTCCGATTCGCTCCCTGTCTGCGCGGCACAAACCGCGCATCTTGAAGCATTTGCTGGCTTTGAAGCCCGAGGACCGGTATTTGCGCTTCGGGTACCCAGCCACAGATGAGCAAATTGCGCGCTACGTGACGGGCTTGAACTTTGAGCGTGACGAGATTTTTGGGGTGTTTAACCGCAGGCTTGAGTTGGTAGCCATGGCCCATTTGGCCTTTTCGATCGACCCGCAATGGGCCACTTGCGCCGAGCTCGGTGTGTCGGTCGCGTCCCATCAGCGGGGCAAAGGTTTGGGCGTCCGCCTTTTTAACCATGCCGTGATGCATGCCCGCAATGAGGGGGTGAGCATGATCTTCATTCACGCTTTGAGCGAAAACGTGGCCATGCTGAAGATTGCCCGCCATGCCGGAGCCACAGTTCAGCGGGATGGCAGCGAAAGCGAAGCCTACCTGTCATTGCCCGAGGCGACGCTGGACAGCCAGTTCAGCGGAATGATGCAAGAGCAGATGGCCGAGGTGGATTACCAGCTGAAAATGCAGGCGCACCAATTTCGTGACTGGCTGGCCACAGTGCAAGAGATCCGTCAGGGCGTGCGCGATGCCCGTCACACAACACACAAGCCTTGATTTGGCGGTTTGTCATCTGAATCCGCTATCCTAGAGGCTTGCCAACAACCGCATGTCCTGCATCTCCTGACTGTGTCCGACCCTCACCCTGCGCGTTCGGTTGAACGTGAAGACAAACGCAGTTTTCTGCAAAAGCTCGCCGAATTCATCCATCCCGGCCCCGACTCGACCGACGAGTTGATCGAAACCTTGGCCGAGGCCGAGGACAACCACATCATCAATGCCGAGAGCCGCCTCATGCTGGAAGGCGTCATCCGCATGGCCGACATGACCGCTGGCGATGTGATGGTGGCCGCACCTCGGATGGATTTGTTGAACATCGAAGATCCGTTTGACCGCTTGTTGCACCAAGTGATCGAGACAGCACACTCGCGTTTCCCCGTCTACGAAGGGGAAACCGAAAACATCATTGGCATTTTGCTGGCCAAGGACTTGCTCAAGCTGCAACGGGCGCCTGAATTGAACATCCGAGCCCTGCTGCGCCCAGCAGTGTTTGTGCCCGAAAGCAAGGGGCTGAACGATTTGTTGCGCCAATTCCGGGACAACCGCAACCATCTGGCCATCGTCATCGATGAGTTTGGCCGCACCGCGGGTTTGATCACCATCGAGGACGTGTTGGAGCAGATCGTCGGCGAAATCGAGGACGAATTCGACATCGCCGACGACGAGGGGGACATTTTTGGCTTGCCCGACCGCAGCTTCCGCGTCAGTGGCGATACTTCCCTGGAGCGCGTGAGTGAAGCCTTTGGCGTGGACCTGCAAGAGGCCCGTGAAGATGCCGAAGGCCCGGACTTTGACACCATTGGGGGGTTGATTGCCCACGAAATGGGCCACGTGCCGCGACGAGGCGAAAAATACATTTTGGCGGGCTTGCAATTTGTGGTCTTGCACACCCGTGCTGGCGCTGTGCGTTGGTTCAAGGTGTCGCCGGTTGTAGCCGTGGAATCCTCAGAGTCCAAGGCATGAGTTTCCGCCCTGAGCGAGCACGCGGCCTGTCAACCGTGTGGCCCGCTTTGGCAGGTTTAGCGCAGGCGGCGTCGATTGCCATGCCCGGCAGCGGCCAAGCACATGGCTGGTTGCAGATTTTGAGCTTGGCCGTGCTGGCCGCTGGCTTGGCCGACGTTGCCCGTCACTCATATTTGTCACGTTCCGCACACCGACAAGCCGCTTGGTCGGGTGGCGTGTTCGCCACAGCTTGGCTGGCTGGCAGCTTTTGGTGGCTGTATGTGTCCATGCACGATGTTGGAGGCTTGCCTGCACCTTTGGCAGCGGTTGCGGTGCTGGCTTTGGCGGCCGCTTTGGCGCTGTATTACGCCGCCGCATGTGCTGCGTGGGTGGTTTTGGCGCGCGGGCTGTTGGCGCAGCGTCCGGGAGCAATCAGTGTTGTGTTTGCTGCCCTGTGGACTTTGGCCGAGCTCATGCGCGGGCGCTGGTTGACCGGCTTTCCTTGGGGCGCGGGCGGTTATGCGCACGTCGATGGTGTGCTTTCGGTTTGGGCGCCTTGGGTGGGGGTGTACGGTATGGGCGCTTTGGCCGCTTGGTTGGCCATGCGCTTGGCGCTGTCAGGTTGGCGGCTGCGCGCGCTCAAACCCTTGGTCGGTTTGGGTATGGTGACTTGGGGTCTGCAGCTTTGGGGCCCCAGTTTCACCACCACCGCAGGGGTGGGGCAGGTGGCTTTGCTGCAGGCCAATATCTCTCAAAATGCCAAATTTGATGTGGCCAGCGGCATCCGCGATGCGCTGCAGTGGTACGACGCACAGCTGCGCGCCAACCAGCTGCCCCTGGTGGTGGCTCCCGAAACCGCGATCCCTTTGTTGCCACGACATTTGCCTGAGGGCTATGAGGCAAGCTTAAGGCAGCATTTCGCGCGGTCGGCTCGGTCGATGGCGCTGGTGGGGATGCCTTTGGGCGGTATGACCGAGGGGTACACCAATTCGGTGGTGGCGTTGCAGCCTGCTGGTTTGCCGGATTACCGCTATGACAAGTCCCATCTGGTGCCCTTTGGTGAGTTCGTGCCCCCTGGATTTGTCTGGTTCGTGCGCATGATGAACATCCCTTTGGGTGATTTTCGCTCGGGTGGCTGGGGCCAGCCTTCTGTGGCTTGGCAGGGCCAGCGCCTGGCCCCCAACGTTTGCTATGAAGACCTGTTCGGCGAAGAGCTGGCCCAGCGCTTCAAAGACCCCGCTACGGCCCCTACCGCCTTGGTGAATGTGAGCAACATCGCTTGGTTTGGCGACACATTGGCGGTGGACCAGCACTTGAGCATCTCGCGGCTGCGGGCCATGGAACTGGGTCGTCCCATGCTGCGCGCCACCAACACCGGGGCCACCGCGATCATCGACCACACCGGTCGGGTGACCGATCAGATGCCACGCTTTACCCGGGGCAGTCTGAAGGGGACTTTTGAAGGGCGTCATGGCCTCACGCCCTTTGCCCGCTGGGCCGGAACCTGGGGTTTGGGGCCGCTGTGGGCGCTGTGCTGTGCGGTGGTGGCTTGGGCTTTTTGGAAGCGGCAAAGGCCGTAAAATCAAGGGTTCGCGCAAAACTTGCGCCCATCCCTAACCCCGGCCAGCTCGCTGCTGGCTTTGCTTTGGCCATGTTGACCTTCCAGCAAATCATCCTCAAATTGCAGCAGTACTGGGACGCCCAGGGCTGCGCCTTGCTCCAGCCCTACGACATGGAAGTCGGCGCGGGCACCAGCCACACCGCCACGTTTTTGCGCGCCATTGGCCCTGAGCCTTGGAAGGCCGCCTATGTGCAGCCCAGCCGCCGCCCCAAAGACGGCCGTTATGGCGAGAACCCCAACCGCCTGCAGCACTATTACCAATACCAAGTGGTCTTGAAGCCTGCGCCCAGCAACATCCTGGAGCTGTATTTGGGCTCGCTCGAAGCGCTGGGTTTTGATCTGAAAAAGAACGACATCCGCTTTGTCGAAGACGACTGGGAAAACCCGACGCTCGGCGCTTGGGGCCTGGGCTGGGAGGTGTGGCTCAACGGCATGGAAGTCACACAGTTCACCTACTTCCAACAAGTCGGCGGCATCGACTGCAAGCCGATCACGGGTGAGATCACCTACGGCCTGGAGCGCCTGGCCATGTATTTGCAAGGCGTGGACAACGTCTACAACCTGCAATGGACCGAGGGCTTGACCTACGGCGACGTGTACAAACAAAACGAAGTCGAGCAATCCACTTACAACTTCGAGCACAGCGACGCCGAGTTTTTGTTCACAGCCTTTGGCGCACACGAAAAGCAAGCGCAACACCTCATGGGTGCCCAGCTGGCTTTGCCGGCTTATGAGCAAGTGCTCAAGGCCGCACACACCTTCAACCTGCTGGACGCGCGTGGCGCGATCAGCGTGACCGAGCGTGCCGCCTACATCGGCCGCATCCGCAATCTGGCCCGCAGCGTGGCTCAGAGTTATTACGAAAGCCGCGAACGTCTGGACTTCCCGATGGCTCCGCGTGAATGGGTTGCGCAAATGCCCAAGAAAGCCGCGTGAGGGAGAGCGACATGACGACACAAAATCTGCTGGTGGAATTGTTTGTGGAAGAGCTGCCTCCGAAGGCGCTCAACAAGTTGGGTGCCGCGTTTTCGAGCGTGCTGGCTGAACAACTCAAGGCCCAGGGCCTGGCTGCGGCCGACGCGGTGGTGACTGCTTTCGCATCGCCCCGCCGCCTTGCCGCTCATGTGACCGGTGTGTTGGCACAAGGTGCCGACAAGGCCGTGCAACAAAAGCTCATGCCCGTGGCCGTGGGCCTGGACGCGGCGGGCAACGCCACGCCAGCTCTGCTGAAAAAATTGCAAGCCCTGGGCGCAGATGTGAGCGACCCGGCGATGGCTGTGGCCGCCCTCAAGCGCGCCCCCGATGGCAAAGCCGAAGCCCTGTTTTACGACAGCATCGTCAAAGGCGCATCGCTGCAAGCGGGTCTGCAAAAGGCGCTGGAAGAAGCGCTGGCCAAGCTCCCCATCCCCAAAGTCATGCAGTACCAGCTGGAAACCGATTGCGAATTGCCGGGCTGGAGCAGTGTGAACTTTGTGCGCCCCGCGCACAGCCTGATCGCTCTGCATGGCGCTGCCGTGGTGCCTGTCAAAGCCTTGGGCCTGACGGCTGGCAACAGCACGCAAGGCCACCGGTTTGAGGCCAAGGTCTCGCCTGTGGTGTTGCTACATGCTGACCAGTACGACGAAGTGCTCAAGCGTGATGGCTCGGTCATCGCCAGCTTCGCGGAGCGCCGCGCCGAGATCGTGCGCCAGCTGAACGCTGCTGCGGCCAAAGTGGGCAACGGTGCCCGCCCGATCGAAGACGAAGCCCTGCTGGATGAAGTGACTGCGCTGGTCGAGCGCCCGAATGTGCTGACCTGCCAGTTCGAGACCGAGTTCTTGGGTGTGCCGCAAGAGTGCCTGATCCTCACGATGAAGGCCAACCAGAAATACTTCCCCTTGATCGATGCATCGGGCAAGCTGACAAACCGTTTTTTGGTGGTGAGCAACATCACCCCCGACGACGCTTCCTTGGTGATCGGTGGCAACGAGCGCGTGGTGCGCCCGCGCTTGGCCGATGCCAAATTCTTCTTTGACCAAGACCGCAAGAAAACGCTCGAGTCTCGCGTCGAAGGCCTGTCCAAAGTGGTCTATCACAACAAGCTGGGCACACAAGGCGAGCGCATGGCGCGTGTCTGCGCCATCGCCAAGGCGATCGGCCAACAAGTGGGCGGCGACGCGCTGGCGGCACAAGCCGAGCAGGCCGCACGTTTGGCCAAGACCGATTTGCTGACCGACATGGTCGGCGAGTTCCCTGAGTTGCAGGGCATCATGGGCGGCTACTACGCCCGCCACGATGGTTTGAACAGCGATGTATCCGAAGCGATCGAAGACCATTACAAGCCGCGCTTTGCGGGCGACGAGTTGCCGCGCAACAACGTCGGCTTGGTGGTGGCGCTGGCCGACAAGCTCGAAACCCTGGTCGGCATGTTTGGCATCGGCAACGTGCCCACGGGCGACAAAGACCCGTTTGCGCTGCGTCGGCATGCGCTTGGTGTGATCCGCATGCTGATCGAAAAAGACGTAGCGCTGGGCTTGCCCGAGTTGCTGGCGCTGTCAGCGCCTGTGTTCGGCGACAAGATCACGGGCGGTGCAGACGCTTTGATTGATTTCATCTACGACCGCTTGTCCGGCAGCCTGCGCGAGCAAGGCTTCAGTGCGCAAGAAGTCGATGCCGTCATGGCCTTGCGTCCCGCCCGTCTGGGCCAGGTCAGCCAGTTCCTGTCGGCTGTGCGCGCCTTTGCCGCCTTGCCCGAAGCACCCGCTTTGGCGGCAGCCAACAAGCGTATTGGCAACATCCTCAAGAAAGCCGGTGAGGTGGACGCCCACGTCAACCCCGCACTGCTGCAAGAAGAGGCTGAGAAAAACCTCTACGCCGTCATGCAAAAGCTGGTTCCGGAGTCTGAGGCGCAGTTCAAAGCCGGTGACTACACCGCCAGCTTGCAAACCCTGGCCGCGCTGCGCGCCCCTGTCGACGCCTTCTTTGACGATGTCATGGTCAATGCCGAAGAAATGGACCTGCGCTTGAACCGCCAGGGCCTGCTCAAGAGCTTGCATGTGGCCATGAACCGCGTGGCCGATTTGTCGCGTCTGGCGGCTTGACGGACTGAACCGAGTCTGACCCTCAGTCGAGCACGCATGAACACCCATTTGAAACTCGTCATCCTCGACCGCGACGGCACCATCAACCGCACGGGTGATGAGTTCGTCAAATCGCCAGACGAGTGGCAGCCCTTGCCCGGAGCGCTGGAAGCGATCAGCCGCTTGAACCATGCGGGATTTCATGTGGTGCTGGCGACCAACGAGTCGGGTTTGGGCCGGGGCCTGTTTGACATGGCTGCCTTCAATGCCGTGCACAGCCACCTGATCAAAAAATTGGCGGCCGTGGGTGGGCGCATCGATGCCTTCTTCTATTGCCCGCATGCGGCCGATGAAGGCTGTGGTTGCCGCAAGCCATGGCCCGGTCTTTTCTCGCAAATTGCCGAACGCTATGGCGTAGACCTGACCGGTGTGCCCTGCATTGGCAACAGCTTGACGGACATGCAAGTGGCCGAAGCGGTGGGCTGCGTGCCGCACATGGTGCTGAGCGGGCGGCACCCCGAATGGCTGGGTCAAGCCTTGCCGCCGGGATTTCCGGCCCGTACACAGGTGCATGCCGATTTGGCTGCCTGTGTCGATCATTTGCTGGGCTCTGAATCGGGCTCGCGCTTACCTTTGACAACGACGACAACATGAATTTCATCCGCTCTCTGGTCCATGTGTTGTGGATGGCCATCACCGTCATCCCTTGGGCCCTGTTTGTGGTCCTGATTTCTTATGTCGTCAGCAGCACCCGCCTGTATTGGGTGTGTGTCGGCTGGCTGCGCCTGGCGGTCAACAGTGGCACTTGGATTTTGGGCATCGAGAATCGCATCCAGGGCATGGAGAACCTGCCCTTGGGCACCAAAGATCCGGCAGTGTTGTTGGTCAAGCACCAGTCGACCTGGGAGACTTTTGTGATGCCCGTGATCATGCCGCACCCACTGGCCTACGTGTTCAAGAAAGAGCTGCTGCATGTGCCGTTTTTCGGATGGGCCATGGCGCGCATGGACATGATCCACATCGACCGCAAACAGCGCTCACGTGCCTTTGCCAAGGTGGTGCAACAAGGCCGCCGCCTGATGGCCGAGGGGGTGTGGGTGATCATGTTCCCCGAGGGCACACGCATCCCGCGTGGACAAAAGGGCGAGTACAAAAGTGGCGGTGCGCGTCTGGCCATTGCAGCCGGTGTGCCCGTGATCCCGATTGCCGTGACCTCGGCGCGTTGTTGGCCTACACGGGCTTTCGTCAAAACGCCTGGTGTGGTGGACATCTCGATTGGCCAAGCTATTGCGACCGAAGGCCGCAGTGCCGACGAGTTGATGCTCGAAGTCGAGACTTGGATCGAGGCGGAAATGCACCGCCTGGATCCTGAGGCCTACCCGGCCGCACCCATGGACCACTGAGCCAGAGCCGGGCGAAGCATGCGCACGCCGATTCAGTTTGTGTTGGACTTTTTCACTGGGGGTGACCCGGTGTACCCCTCGCCCAGTCCCACACCTGCTGCGCCTGCAACCACAGCCGAGGCCCAGCCATCGGCACAGGCCCCATCTGCTGCGCCGCCGCAATCGTCACTCCCGCCGAGCACAGTGGGTGCAGCAGGGCACATGCCCCAGGCACAAGCCACTCCTTGGGGCTTCACCCACCCCGCTGCCAACCGCCACGCCCAGTTGCAGGGCGTCACGGTGTCTTTCAGGTTTGAACGCTCGCGCCGCAAGAGCATTGGTTTTCTGGTGGGGGCCGATGGTCTGGTGGTGCGTGCGCCTAACTGGGTGCCGCTGCGCGAGGTGGACGCCGCGGTGCAAGAAAAAGGGGCCTGGATTGTGGCCAAGCTGCAGCAATTCAAAGAGCGGCAGACCGAGCAGTTTCAAAAAGCGATCGAGTGGCGGCACGGGGCCGAGGTGCCGTATTTGGGCCGCATGGTGCAGCTGTGCGTGATGGAGCGTGGTGTGGGCCGCGTGCAGGGGCAAGACATTCCGCCCGACCAGATGTTGCCCGTCACGGTGCCACCGGGCGCCAGCGTGACGCAGGTGCGTGACGCCGCGCAGGTGTGGCTGAAAAAACAAGCCAAGGTTTTGTTTGAGCAGCGCTTGCATCACTTTGCCCCGCTGTTGGGTGTGCGCTGGCAAAAGCTCAGCTTGTCGAGTGCCAGCACGCGTTGGGGCAGTGCGCGCAACGATGGGCACATCCGGCTGAACTGGCGACTGATCCATTTGCCCATCAGTCAGATCGATTACGTGGTGGTGCACGAGCTGGCCCATCTGCGCGAGATGAACCACAGCCCGCGCTTTTGGGAGACCGTGGGCGAGGTCATGCCCGACTACGCCCAACGCCGCAAAGCCTTGCGCCAGGCACCGGTGGACTTGAAAGAGGATTGATTCAGGTCTTGTCTGAAGGCACCGAACTACGGGTTGGTGCTGAAGCGCAACACCCCATCGGTCCCGCGTTCGCGGCGCAGCTGGCCTGACAGCCACAACAGGTTCAGGTGGGCCACGGCTTCGCCCAGGGCGAAGGTGGTTTGGTGTACATCCAGGGATCGTTTGAACAGCACAGGCAACAGCTCGTGGGCACAGCACGCCTGCGCACGGCAGGCTTGCAGCAGCTCGGCCAGGCGCTCTTGGTGGTGGGTTTGCAGTTGCGCAATGCGCGTGGCCGCGCCCTGGAAAGGCCGCCCGTGCGAGGGCAGTACCAAGGTGGTGTCCGGCAGGTGCGCCATCTTGTCCAGCGATTCGAGGAACCACTGCAGCGGGTTGCCATCGGGCTCCATCGCGTACACGCTGACGTTGGTGGAAATGGACGGCAGCAGCATGTCGCCGCTGATCAGCAGTTGATCCTGGGCATCGTGCAAAGCCATGTGTTCAGGGGAATGGCCATAACCACTGATGCACTGCCAAAGGCGGCCGCCAATGCGCACGCACGCGCCTTCCATCAGGCGCACATAGGCGTTGGGGATCTTGGGCACCATGCTGGGGTAATAACCCACACGGTCTTTGACCTGTGCCAGTTCCTCAGGTTGGCTCCAGCCATGCGCTGTGAAAAATGCCACCGTGGGTGCGCCGCCAAAATTGGACAGCCCGCTGCAAGCGAGCAGCGCCGATTGGTATTCGCTGGTGCTCATCCACAAAGGCGCTTGCCAGCGCTCGCACAGCCAATGGGCCAGACCCATGTGGTCAGGGTGCATGTGCGTCACCAGCACGCGCAGGATGGGCAGGCCTTGTAGCGCGTTTTTTTCGATCTGCTCCCAGGCCTGGCGGGTCGCAGGGTTGTCGATCCCGCAGTCCACCGCTGTCCAGCCTTCACGCAGCACGTCCGGCTGGGCCGGGTCCGGCAGGCGGTCGCGCAGCAGCCACAGGTTGATGTGGTTCAGGGCGAAAGGCAAACCCATGCGCAACCAGAACACGCCTGGCGCCACTTCGGTGACCGTACCTGACGGCGGCAGGTGCTCGCCCAGCGGGTAGCGCAGCGGCGGCATGCCCGTGCTCGGCTCGGGGGCGGGCTTGGCTTCGGGTAAATCGGGCATGCGTGGGGTGGTTTGGGTTAGGATTCGGGAAATTGACGTTGACGTTAACGTCAAAGATGACAATGCATTCTAGGGGCCGGTGGCGCAGCCACCTGTCCCGGTTGCGCAAGCAAGGTGAGAACCGCACGCCATGGCGAACACGTACACGATCAGCGATTTGGCTCAGGAGTTTGACCTGACCACGCGTGCCATCCGTTTTTACGAAGACATGGGTCTGCTGGAGCCCGAGCGCTCTGGCCCCGGTGGGCGCAACCGCGTGTACTCGGCGCGCGACCGCACTCGCCTCAAACTCACCTTGCGCGCCAAGCGTCTGGGCCTGTCGCTGACCGAGGCCAAAGACCTGATCGACATGTACGACAGCCCGCGCGACACCGTGCCCCAGCTCAAAAAATTCATGGTGGTGTTGGCCGAACACCGCCAGCAGCTGGAGTCGCAGCTGGCCGACCTCGAGGCCACGCTGGACGAGGTCAAAACCCACGAAAAAGAAACCCGCAGTTTGCTGAACAAGGCCAACAAGGCCGCGTCGGCCAGCTGATCGCCGCTGTTAGGGCCGTGCCCAGACCCTGTGCGCAGGGCCTGAAGGGCACGGGCAATTGGTTGACGTTGACGTAAACGTCAATTACAGTTCGGCTTGACTTTAACCACCGGATGCGAAGTGACCTCTGCCCTGACCCCCCACGAGCGTGTTGCCCAAAGCCTGGCCCGTCAGGGCATGATGAACCATTTGGGTGTGCGCCTCTTGTCGGCCACGGCGGGCGAGGTGGAATTGGCTTTGCCCTACAGCGACAAAGTGACCCAGCAGCAGGGCGGTTTTCATGGCGGCGCCATGGGCGCATTGGCCGACATTGCGGGCGGTTACGCCGCTTTGACGGTGGCCCCCGAAGGCATGGAGGTCACCACGGTGGAGTACAAAATTAACTTCCTCGCCAGCTTTCAGAGCGGCGAAATTCGCGCCATTGGCCGCGTCACCAAGGCGGGTAAACGCATCATCGTGACCACGGCCGAAGTGGTGCACATCGATGACAGCGGCAAGCGCTCGGACTGCGCCTTGATGCAACAAACCCTGGTGCCTGTGACCAAGACCTATTGATGTACGGCGTTTGGCACCCAACGCATAACCCCCAACGGAGAACCCATGAACAACTTGCCCGGCCTGAATTTCCAACTCGGTGAAGACATCGATGCCTTGCGCGACGCGGTGCGCGACTTTGCCCAAGCAGAAATCGCTCCTCGCGCTGCCGAGATTGACCAGAGCGACCAGTTCCCCATGGACCTGTGGCGCAAGATGGGCGACTTGGGCGTGCTGGGCATCACCGTGGGCGAGGAGTACGGCGGCGCCAATATGGGCTACTTGGCGCACATGATCGCCATGGAAGAAATCTCCCGTGCCAGCGCCTCTGTCGGTCTGAGCTACGGTGCGCACTCCAACTTGTGTGTCAACCAAATCAAGCGCAACGGCACCCCTGAGCAGCGCGCCAAGTACCTGCCCAAGTTGATCAGCGGCGAACACGTCGGTGCTTTGGCCATGTCTGAACCCGGCGCGGGCTCAGACGTGCTGAGCATGAAACTCAAGGCCGAGGACAAAGGCGGCTACTACCTGCTCAACGGCTCCAAGATGTGGATCACCAACGGCCCCGATGCCGACACCCTGGTGGTGTATGCCAAGAGCGAGCCCGAGCTGGGCGCGCGCGGCGTCACGGCCTTTTTGATCGAGAAGGGCATGAAAGGTTTTTCCATCGCGCAAAAGCTCGACAAGCTCGGCATGCGCGGTAGTCACACGGGCGAGCTGGTGTTCAACAACGTCGAAGTGCCCGAAGCCAACATTTTGGGTGGCCTGAACAACGGCGCCAAGGTGCTGATGAGCGGCCTGGACTACGAGCGCGCTGTGCTCACGGGTGGGCCCTTGGGCATCATGCAAGCCGTCATGGACAACGTGATCCCCTACATCCACGACCGCAAGCAGTTTGGCCAAAGCATTGGCGAGTTCCAGCTGATCCAGGGCAAAGTGGCCGACATGTACACCGTACTGCAAGCCGGTCGCAGCTTTGCCTACACCGTGGCCAAAAACCTCGACCTGCTGGGGGCAGAACACGTGCGCCAAGTGCGCAAGGATTGCGCCTCGGTCATCTTGTGGACCGCCGAAAAAGCCACTTGGATGGCAGGCGAGGGCGTACAAATCTTTGGCGGCAACGGCTACATCAACGAATACCCGCTGGGCCGCCTGTGGCGTGACGCCAAACTGTACGAAATCGGTGCGGGCACCAGCGAGATTCGCCGCATGCTGATCGGCCGCGAACTGTTTGCCGAAACCTGCTGAGTCGGTTCGTCATCCTGCGGTAGGCCTGTCCAGCGACAATCTCCCCATGACTACTTCACTGCAACAACTTCTGGACAACAACCGCCAATGGTCTGAGCGCATGGTGCGCGATGACCCGGCGTTTTTCTCGCGCTTGGCCAACCAGCAAAATCCCAAGTACTTGTGGATCGGCTGCTCCGACAGCCGCGTGCCCGCCAACCAAATCACCGGCTTGGACCCGGGCGAGGTTTTTGTGCACCGCAATGTGGCCAACGTGGTGGTGCACTCGGACCTGAATGCGCTGTCGGTCATCCAGTACGCGGTGGATGCGCTCAAGGTCGAGCACATCATGGTGGTGGGGCATTACGGCTGTGGCGGCGTGTTGGCCACATTGCGTGGCATGCGCGTGGGCCTGGCCGATAACTGGTTGCGCCATGTGCACGACGTCAAGGTGCGCCACCGCCGTCGCCTGGACCATCTGACCGTGCCCGAGCAAGAAGATGCCCTGTGCGAGATGAACGTGATTGAGCAAGTGGGCAACGTGGCTCTGACCAATGTGGTGCAAGACGCTTGGTCACGCGGGCAAAAGCTCAGCGTGCACGGTTGGTGCTACGGCCTCAAAGATGGCCTGGCCAAAGACCTGGGTGTCAGCATGAGCGGCAGTCACGAGGTGGTGGACGTGTTCCGCAACGCCTTCAAACGTTATCCACGCGGCGGTCTTTGAAGCTTGGCACTGGCTGACCCTCATAGATCTTTTGCTTGATTTCTTTCGCTGAACCGAAAGTCCAAAGTAAATTTCCTTGTTCAATTTTCTGGAGAAAACCATGTCCGATCCCATCGTCATCGTTAGCGCTGCCCGCACCCCCATGGGCAGCTTTCAGGGCGACTTTTCTCCATTGGCCGCCCACGACCTGGGTGGCGCAGCCATCAAAGCTGCCGTGGACCGCGCAGGCATCAGCCCTGAGTTGGTCACCGAAGTGCTGTTTGGCAACTGCCTGATGGCAGGCCAGGGTCAGGCGCCGGCGCGTCAAGCGGGCTTCAAGGGCGGTTTGCCCAAGAGCGCGGGCGCGGTCACGCTGTCCAAGATGTGCGGCTCGGGCATGCGCGCGGCCATGTTTGCGCACGACATGCTGGTGGCGGGCACACACGATGTGCTGGTGGCCGGTGGCATGGAAAGCATGACCAACGCGCCCTACCTCATGCTCAAGGGCCGTGGTGGTTACCGCATGGGCCACGACAAAATTTACGACCACATGATGCTCGACGGCCTGGAAGACGCTTACGAAGCCGGCCGCAGCATGGGCACCTTTGGCGAAGACTGCGCGGCCAAATACAGCTTCACCCGTGCCGAGCAAGACCACTTTGCCACCACCAGTGTGCAGCGCGCCAAAGCCGCCACCGAGTCGGGTGCCTTTGCCGCAGAGATCACACCTGTGACGGTGAAAGACCGCAGCGGCGAACGCGTGGTGTCCATCGACGAAGGCCCTGGCAAAGTCAAGCTCGACAAGATCACATCGCTCAAGCCCGCCTTCAAGAAAGACGGCACCATCACCGCCGCCAGCAGCTCATCCATCAACGACGGCGCGGCCGCCATGGTGCTGATGCGCGAAAGCACCGCTGCCAAGCTGGGCTGCAAACCGCTGGCCCGCATCGTGAGCCATGCCACCCACGCGCAAGAGCCCGAGTGGTTTGCCACCGCCCCCGTGGGTGCGACCCAAAAGGCCTTGGCCAAAGCGGGCTGGACGGTGCAAGACGTGGACCTGTGGGAAGTCAACGAAGCCTTTGCCGTGGTGCCTATGGCGCTCATGAAAGAGCTGAATGTCCCGCACGACAAGGTCAACGTCAACGGCGGCGCGTGCGCGCTGGGCCACCCCATTGGCGCGTCAGGTGCCCGCATCATGGTCACGCTGATCCACGCGCTCAAAGCCCGTGGTCTCAAGAAGGGCCTCGCCACGCTGTGCATCGGCGGCGGCGAAGGCACGGCCGTGGCGCTGGAACTGGTCTGACGAATGCCGACGGTCCTGCTCATCGGCGCATCGCGCGGCATCGGCATTGAACTGGCCAGCCAGTACATCGCAGATGGCTGGCGAGTGATCGCGACAGCCCGCAGCGATGAGGGGCTTGAACGTCTGAAGTCGATGGGCGCGCAAACCCTCCGCGTGGACGTGGCCAATCCGGCCAGCAACTCAGGTCTGGCTTGGCAGCTTGACGGCGAGAAGGTTGACCTGGCCATCTACGTGGCGGGCGCGATGGACCGAGCGAGCGCCAGCATCCCGCCGACTCGCGAAAGTTTCGATGCCGTCATGCACACCAACGTGATGGGCGCGATGCAGGTCATCCCGCAAATCGCACCCATGGTTCAAGAGACCAAAGGTGTGATCGCCTGCATCAGCTCCATCATGGGCAGCATGCAAGAGACCACCAGTGGCAATGCGGCGCTGTACCGCGTGAGCAAGGCGGCGCTCAACATGGTGGTCCGGTGCACCCAGGCTGAGCAGTCGGACATCACCGTGCTGGCCATCCACCCCGGTTGGGTGCAGACCGATATGGGCGGGGCGGCTGCACCGCTGACGCCCGAGCAAAGCGCGAGCAGCTTGCGCCAGACGCTGAGCCATGTCCTTGCGCAACGCGACCCGAAACACCGTGGCGCATTTTTGAACCACGATGGCAGCACGCTGCCCTGGTGACCGACACTGAAAGACCGACATGCTACTGACCTCCGACCAGGAAATGATCCGCGATGCCGTACGTGACTTTGCCCAGCGCGAGCTGTGGCCCCACGCCGCAGAGTGGGACAAGAAGCACCACTTCCCCAAAGACGTGCACAAGGGCCTGGCCGAGTTGGGTGCCTATGGCATCTGCGTGCCCGAGGAGCTTGGCGGTGCGGGCCTGGACTATGTGACGCTGGCGCTGGTGCTCGAAGAGATCGCGGCCGGTGACGGCGGGACCAGCACCGTGATCAGCGTGACCAACTGCCCGGTGAATGCCATCTTGATGATGTACGGCAACGCCGTGCAAAAAGCGCAGTGGCTCACGCCCCTGGCCCAAGGCCAGATGCTCGGCGCTTTTTGCCTGACCGAGCCGCATGTAGGCTCCGACGCTTCGGCTTTGCGCACCACCGCTGTGAAATACGGTGACGGCTACGTCATCAACGGCGTCAAGCAGTTCATCACCAGCGGTAAAAACGGCGACGTGGCCATCGTGATCGCGGTGACCGACAAAGGCGCAGGCAAAAAAGGCCTGAGCGCCTTCATCGTGCCCACCCGCACACCCGGCTACAACGTGGCGCGTTTGGAAGACAAGCTGGGCCAACATTCCAGCGACACCGCACAAATCAACTTTGACAACTGCCGCATCCCCGCCGAAAACCTGATCGGCCAAGAGGGCGAGGGTTACAAGATCGCCTTGTCGTCTTTGGAGGGCGGGCGCATCGGCATCGCTGCGCAAAGTTTGGGCATGGCCCGCAGCGCACTCGATGTGGCGATTGACTACGCCAAGCAGCGCGAAAGCTTTGGCACGTCCATCTTCAACCACCAAGCGGTGGGATTCCGTTTGGCCGACTGCGCCACACAACTCGAAGCCGCACGCCAACTCATTTGGCACGCGGCCAGCTTGCGCGATGCGGGTCGCCCCTGCCTGAAAGAAGCGGCCATGGCCAAGCTGTTCGCCAGCGAAGCGGCTGAGAAAGTCTGTTCTGCCGCCATCCAGACCTTGGGTGGCTATGGTTATGTGAGCGATTTTCCGGTCGAGCGCATCTACCGCGATGTGCGTGTGTGCCAGATTTACGAAGGCACGAGCGACGTGCAGAAAATCATCATTCAACGGGCGCTTTGAGCGCCAAAATAGCCCTTTTGAGCCACCGCTCACGTATCATCCTGCCCCATGAACATCATCATCCTGGGTGCGGGCCGTGTGGGCGAAAGCGTTGCTGAGAGTCTGGTTTCCGAGCAAAACGACATCACCGTCATCGACCAGGATCCGGCACGCCTGCGGTTGCTGGAAGAGCGCTTGGACCTGCGCGGCGTGGTGGGCAACGGCATTCAGCCCTCGGTGCTGCGCGAAGCCGGGGCGCAAGATGCCGACATGCTGATTGCCTGCGCGGCGGCCGACGAGTCGAATCTCGTAGTTTGCAAGATCGCCCACGACGTCTTCAATGTCCCCACCACCATTGCCCGCCTGCGTTCGCCCGAGTTCAACGAGGGCGATGAGTTGCTGGGCAAGTCCGGTTTCGCGGTGGACCATGTAATCTGCCCCGAAGAGTCGGTGATGCGCTACATCGAGCAGCTCATTGAGTACCCCGAGGCCTTGCAGGTGCTTGAATTTGCCGATGGACGTGTCAGCCTGATCGTGGTGCGTGCGGCGGCCGATAGCCTGCTGGTCAATCACACCATCGCCGAGTTCCGTGATCGCTTGCCGGATGCCGAGATGCGCGTGGTGGCCCTGTACCGGCAAGATGCGCAAGTGGACGCGTTGCCCGAGACGTGCATCTTGCCTGGCGATGAGGTGTTTGTGCTGGCCGATACGCGCAAGATTCCCCTTGTGCTGGCGGGCATTCACAAGACGGACCAACCGGTTAAGCGCCTGATGCTGGCCGGTGGCGGCAAAGTGGGTTTGCGCTTGGCGCGCATTCTGGCGGGCCAGTACGACGTGAAGTTGATCGAGCGCGACAAAAAACGCTGCGAATACCTGGCCAGTCAGTTGCCCTCAAGCATGCTGATCCTGAATGGCGACGGCGCCGACGAAGACCTCCTTCACGAAGAAAACGTGGGCGAGATGGATTTGTTCCTGGCGCTGACCAGCGACGACGAGGACAACATCATGTCGGCCATGCTGGCCAAGCGCATGGGCGCAAGGCGTGTGATGGCCTTGATCAACCGACGCGCTTATGCCGACATGATGCAAGGCAGCACGATCGACATCGCGATCTCGCCCGCGCAAACCGTGATCGGCGAGTTGCTCGCGCATTTGCGCCGGGGCGATGTGGCGGCGGTGCACAGCCTGCGCCGGGGCGCGGCCGAGGCCTTGGAGGGCATCGCGCGTGGCGACATCAAGACTTCCAAGCTGGTGGGGCGACGCGTTGAGGAAATCAAGCTGCCACAGGGCGTGAGCATGGGGGCCATTGTTCGTGGTGAGGGCAAAAATGCCGAAGTGCTCATGCCGCACCATGACACCCTGATCGAAGCCAATGACCACATCGTCTTGTTCATTCCTAATAAGCGCGATGTGCGTGCGGTGGAAAAACTCTTCCAGGTCAGTGCGACCTTCTTCGGTTGATGTTCACCTTCTTCGCTCCCGTGTTGTCTTTGATGGCACGCATCCTGATGGCGTTTTCGGTGACGTTTTTGGTGCCTGGCATTTGGGCCTGGTTTGAAGACCACCGCGATTTGCAGTGGATCTGGTTGGCCGGTTTTGGTTTGACGGCTTTGAGCGGCTTGGTGTTGGCATTCATCACGCAGCAGCACCAGCGTGAATTAAAGACCAAAGACGGCTTCTTGCTCGTCAACATGGTGTGGCTGGTCTTGCCGGCCTATTCGGCTTTGCCCCTCATGTTTTTGGTGCCCGAGATCACCTGGTTCAAAGCCTACTTTGAGGCCATGAGCGCGCTCACAGCCACCGGGGCAACGGCTTTGTCGGGACTCGATCATTTACCGGTCTCGGTCAACATCTGGCGCTGCTTTTTGCAGCTCATTGGTGGTTTGGGCATCATGCTGTTGGTGGTGGCGGTGTTGCCCATGTTGGGCTTGGGTGGCATGCAGCTCTACAAAACCGAAACGCCGGGTCCGATGAAAGACACCAAGTTCACCCCGCGCATTGCCGAGACGGCGCGCGGACTGTGGGGCGTGTACTTCTTGTTTTCGGGCGCGTGCCTGCTGGCTTACCGCTGGGCCGGTATGAGCTGGGCCGATGCCTTCATGCACATGTGCACCACCATGGGCCTGGGCGGTTTTTCGTCGTACGACGCCAGCTTTGGACATTTCAACTCGCCCACGATCGAGTGGGTTGCCATCGTGTTCATGACCCTGGCGGGCATCAGCTTTGTGCGCTACTTTGTGGTGCTGCGCAGTCGCTCCATTTTGCCCATCAGCAATGACCGGGAGATTCGCACTTACTTGGGTGTTTTGTTGGCTGCCACGTTGTTGGTCATGGCGCTCTTGATGGTGCATGGTGTTTACAACGACGCCCTGGAGGCCTTGCGCATCAGCGCCTTTCATGTGGTGTCCTTGGCCACCACCACCGGCTATGCCGCCACCGATTACGCGCAGTGGCCAGTGTTTGCACCGATTTTGTTGATGTTTCTGGGTTGCTTTGCTTCGTGTGCAGGCTCCACGGGCGGTGGCATCAAGATGGTGCGCATGGTGTTGCTGGTCAAGCAAGCCCGGCGTGAGTTGGTGCGCATCATTCACCCACGTGTCATCAACCCGGTGACACTGGGCGGCGCGGTGATTCCCATGTCGGTCATGACGGCGGTGCTGGGCTTTATGCTGATTTATGGCGGTGCCACCATGGGACTGAGTATGTTGCTTTTGCTCAGCGGCTTGGACATCGTGACCGCGTTTTCGGCCGTCATTGCCACCGTCAACAACATCGGGCCTGGTCTGGGTGAAGTGGGTCCTTCGGGTAATTTCGGTGGTCTGAACCCTTTTCAATTGAGTGTTTTGAGCTTTGCCATGCTGCTGGGCCGACTGGAACTGCTGTCGGTGTTGGTGTTGTTCAGCTCGCACTTTTGGCGAAAATAAACCCACCTTCAATCGACGCTATTCAATAATCACTAGGAGACTGAAATGCCCATCACCAAAGGATTCCAAACGCTTGTCGACGAGGCCATGGCCCAGGTCACCACGCACAGCGTGGCCGAGGTGCAAGCGCGCCTGGCCGACCCGGCCGTGCAAATCGTGGACATTCGCGATCCGCGCGAGCTTGAGCGCGATGGCACCTTGCCCGGCGCTTTGGTGGCCCCGCGTGGCATGCTCGAATTCTGGGTGGACCCGGCATCGCCGTACTTCAAACCCGTGTTCGCGGACGAAAGCAAGCAGTTCGTCTTGTTTTGCGGCGCAGGCTGGCGCAGCGCCCTGGCCACCAAAACCCTGCAAGACATGGGCATGACCAACGTCGCTCACATCGACGGCGGTTTTGCGGCCTGGAAAAAAGCAGCGGCCCCCATTGTCACCATGGAACAACACAAGGCCGAAAGCGCGGCGCGCAAAGGCGCTTGATGGCGACGCCATGCCCGTGTGGTCGCCTCGGCCCCAAAGGCCAAGGGCTGGCCTTGGACGATTGCTGTGGCCCCCTGCACGCAGGCCAGGCTGCACCCGATGCCGAACGCCTCATGCGCTCGCGCTACAGCGCTTTTGTGCGGGGCGATGTGCCTTATTTGTTGGCCACTTGGCACCCCACCCAGCGCCCTGCCGAGCTGACGCTCGAAACGGGCGGCAAATGGTTGGGCTTGGAGATCAAGCACCACCGCGTCACCGGGACTGACACCGCCGAGGTCGAATTTGTCGCGCGTTTTCGGGTGGGCGGCAAAGCGGTGCGCCAGCACGAACGCAGTCGCTTTGTGCGCGAAGACGGCCGCTGGTTTTATGTGGATGGCGAAGAGCTTTGAGCAACCCCAGTGACAGACCGTATGATCGCCCGCATGAACTTTGAAGCCATTTTGTTCGACTGCGACGGCGTGCTGGTGGACAGCGAAGCCATCACCTGTGGCGTGCTGCGCGACATGTTTGAAGAGCAAGGCTGGCGCATGACGCTGGCCGAATGCATGCAGCGTTTTGTGGGCCACACCGTCAAAAGCCAGCGTACAACCATCGAAGCGCACACCGGCCAGCCCCTGACCGATGCGTGGCTGGAGCAGTTTTTTGCGCGCCGCAACGAACGCCTGACACAAAGCATCACCGCCATTGACGGCGTGCACGAAGCGGTGGCGCATCTGCATGACCATTGCCAGGGCCGCATTGCGGTGGCTTCCGGCGCAGACCGCTTCAAGGTCGAGATGATGCTCAAGCAGGTGGGCCTGATCCACTTTTTTGAAGGACGCATTTTCAGCGGGCACGAGATGCCGCGCAGCAAACCACACCCCGATGTGTACTTGGCCGCTGCCGCGCACTTGCAAATTGATCCGGCACGTTGCCTGGTCATTGAAGACACCACGGTGGGCATCACAGCGGGCGTGGCGGCCGGAGCCACCGTGTGGGCCTATGCCGCGCCACCTGCCGAGCATGCGCCGCTGATGCAAGCTGGGGCCGCTCGCGTGTTCACGGGCATGCACGAGTTGCGTCTGGGTTGATCGCTTGGGTTGGGGTTTGGCTTAGCCCTGGCGACTGGTGCGGAACTCGTCGGGCGTCACCCCCGTCCACCCCTTGAACGCCCGCATGAAACTCTTCTCATTGTGAAACCCCACCTCGGCTGCGATTTGTTTGATCGGGCGTGAGGTGCGCAGCAGCAAGTCGGTGGCCAGGTCACGCCGCACGCTGTCCTTGAGTTGCTGCAAGCTGGCGCCTTCTTCTTTGAGTTGCCGGTGCAGTGTGCGGGGTGACAGGTTGAGCCATGCGGCCAGATCGTCGGCATTGCGGCTGTGTTCGGGGTGTTCGGCCAGGGTTTGGCGCACTTTTTCGACCAAAAGGCGGTCGCGCCGGTAAGGTCGCACCGTGAGCAGCAGGGCACGCTGCAACATGCGTTGCAGGGCGGCTTCGTCCCGGCGCACCGGCAGCTGCAGGTAGCCTGCATCAAAGCTCAGCTGGCTGTGCGCGGTGTTGAATTGGCTGGGGACGTCAAACAGCACGCGGTAGCTGTCGATGTGGGGTGGTGGCGCAAAGTGCAATTGCGTCGCAGCCAGCGGAATGCGCGAATCGGTCAGCCAACAGGCCACACCCAGCGCATTGCGCAGCACCGACACGGTGCAGAACTCGCGCAGGTTCTTCAGGTCGTGCTGTTCGTGCAGTTCGATGTGGGCCAACCCGTTCGATGTGCTCAGGTTCAGCCGGATGTCGTCGGTCAGCAGGTTGTGGTGCCGACACCAGCGGGCCAGTGCCACGCCCAGGGTGGGGGCCGTCAGCGAAGCACGCACCAGCATGCCGTAGCTGCCCCAAGGCAGGCGACGGCGAAACCAGCCCAGCGCCTCGTCGTCCAGCTCGCGCATGGCGGCCTCGCTCATCCATTCCATCTGCAAGGCGGTCACGCGGGCTTGCGGCTGCTTCAGCAAGCTTGGCGCAATTTGTGCCTTTTGCAGGGCTTGTTGTGGGTCCATGCCGCGTTGTTCGTAAGCCCGAAGCATTGCTTGAATGAAAGCGATCGGGGTCTCTGCGCGTGAGGGCGGTGTGGGGGTCGACATGTATGGGTATTTTGGCAGGATTTGCAACCCATATGGCCTTTTCATGGCCAAGGCTGCACCTTATGCTGTCGGCTGTACGCGATTCCATTGGAAGCACCATGACCGTTTTGCACTCTCAACTCAACCCCCGCTCGGCCGAATTCGCGGCCAACGCCGCCGCCATGCAGTCTGTGGTGGATGACTTGCGCGCCCACCTGGAGCGCGTGGCCCAAGGCGGTGGAGAAGCCGCCCGCGCCAAGCACACCGCCCGGGGCAAGCTGCTGCCGCGTGACCGTGTGCAGATGCTGCTCGACCCCGGCACGCCTTTCCTCGAAGTCGCTCCGCTGGCCGCACTCAACATGTACAACAACGATGCGCCCAGCTCGGGCGTGATCGTGGGCATTGGCCGCGTGAGCGGTGTGGACTGCATGATCGTCTGCAACGACGCCACGGTGAAGGGCGGCACCTACTACCCCATGACCGTCAAAAAGCATTTGCGTGCGCAAGAAATCGCGCAGCAAAACCGCTTGCCTTGTATTTATTTGGTCGACTCGGGTGGGGCCAACCTGCCCAACCAGGACGAGGTTTTTCCGGACCGTGACCACTTTGGCCGCATCTTCTTTAACCAGGCCAACATGAGTGCGCAAGGCATCGCGCAAATCGCAGTCGTCATGGGCAGCTGCACCGCAGGCGGCGCGTATGTGCCCGCCATGAGTGACGAAACCATCATCGTGAAAAACCAGGGCACCATCTTTTTGGGCGGCCCGCCTTTGGTCAAAGCCGCCACCGGCGAGGTGGTGAGCGCCGAAGATTTGGGCGGTGGCGATGTGCACACGCGCCTGTCGGGCGTGGCCGACCACTTGGCGCAAAACGATGTGCACGCTTTGTCTTTGGCGCGTCAGGCCGTCAAGAATCTGAATGCGCAAAAGGCCCCCAACATTGCCACACACACGCCCGTGCCGCCCAAGTACGAGGCCAAAGAACTGTACGGCGTGATCCCGACCGACACACGCAAGCCCTTTGACGTGCGCGAGATCATCGCCCGCATCGTGGACGGCTCGGAGTTTGACGAATTCAAATCGCGCTTTGGCACCACCTTGATTTGTGGCTTTGCCCGCATCGAAGGCATGCCGGTGGGCATCATCGCCAACAACGGCATCTTGTTCAGCGAGTCGGCCCTCAAGGGCGCGCACTTCATCGAGCTGTGCTGCCAGCGCAAGATCCCGCTGGTGTTTTTGCAGAACATCACCGGCTTCATGGTCGGCCGCAAATATGAAAACGAAGGCATCGCCCGCAATGGCGCGAAGATGGTCACGGCTGTAGCGACGGCCGCTGTGCCCAAGTTCACCATCATCATTGGCGGCAGCTTTGGTGCGGGCAACTACGGCATGTGCGGGCGCGCTTACAGCCCCCGCTTCTTGTGGATGTGGCCCAACGCCCGCATCTCCGTCATGGGCGGTGAGCAAGCGGCCAGCGTGCTGGCCACCGTCAAGCGTGACGGCATCGAGGGCAAGGGCGGCCAATGGAGTGCCGACGAAGAAGCCGCCTTCAAGGCCCCCATCAAAGAGCAGTACGAAGTGCAGGGTCATCCTTATTACGCCACTGCCCGCATTTGGGACGACGGCGTGATCGACCCGGCCGACACGCGCCGGGTGCTGGCGCTGGGCTTGAGTGCCTCGCTGAATGCGCCGATCCCTGAGACGAAATTTGGACTTTTCCGCATGTGATGTGCATGACCATTCAAATTCACACGACTTGAAGGAATGGACACATGGCCACAATGAACACATCGACTTGGCACACCCACTTCAGCGGTCTGGCACGTTACCACGTCTGGGCCACACGCCGCTTGCTCGAAGCGGTCTCACGCGTGTCAGCCGAAGACTACCAACGCGACGTGGGTCTGTTTTTCAAAAGCATCCACGGCACGCTGAACCACATGCTGGTGGCCGAGCACCTGCTTTGGTATGCGCGTTTTGCCAAAGGCACATCGCCGGTGCTGGCGCTGAACACCGAGGTGGAACCCCACCGCGAACGCTTGGCGCAAGCTCTGAACGGCGGCGCGGCGAACTGGTCGCACCTGATGGTCAACTTGCCCGCAGAGCGCTTTGACAGCCAACTGGACTACCAGACCAGCAAGGGCGTGCCCCAGTCCTTGCCCTTTGCAGCCACGCTGGCGCATGTGTTCAACCACGCCACCCACCACCGGGGTCAGATCACGGCGGCGTTGACGGCGATGGGCCATCCCTGTCCTGAGCTGGACATGGTGTATTTCCTCCAAACTGAACAGGCCTCCAAAGCATGAGCCAAGCCCTGAACATGTCCACCCAAAATGGCGTGCACACCATCACGCTCTCGCGCCCCGATGTACGCAACGCCTTCAACGATGAGGTCATCGCCGAGCTGAAAAACGCATTTCTGGCGGTGGCGCAAGACGCATCGGTGCGCTGCGTGGTGTTGGCCGCCGAGGGCCCCGCCTTTTGCGCCGGCGCAGACCTCAACTGGATGCGGCGAATGGCCGACTACACCCGCGAAGAAAACCTGGCCGACGCAGGCGAGTTGGCCGCCATGCTGCGTGCCATTTACGAATGCCCCCAACCCACCATCGCCCGCGTGCAAGGCGACGTGTACGCCGGCGGCATGGGCCTGGTGGCGGCGTGTGACATGGCGGTGAGTTTGGACACGGCCCATTACTGCCTGAGCGAAGTCAAGCTGGGCCTGATCCCGGCGACCATCAGCCCCTATGTGATCCGCGCCATGGGCACGCGTGCGGCGCACCGCTACTTCTTGACGGCCGAGCGCTTTGGTGCGGCCGAGGCGCACCGCATCGGTTTGGTGCACGAGGTGGTGGCCGCCGACGCGCTGGACGCCAAAGTGGCCGAGCTAACCCAAGCGTTGGTGAACGCCAGCCCCCATGCCGTGCGTGCTTGCAAAAAGCTGGTGCAGGACGTGGCCGAGCGCGAGATCAACGACGCACTGATAGCGCAGACGGTGGCGGGCATTGCCGACATCCGCGCCAGCAGCGAAGGCAAGGAGGGCGTGCAGTCCTTCTTGCAAAAACGAAAACCCAATTGGCTGAGGTGATGTTCATGAAATCGAAGACTTGGCTCGGTGTCATAGCGCTTGCGCTGTGGACTTGTTTGGCACAGGCGCAAGAACCGATAGCCGGTTTGGGTGAGTCGATTGTGGCGATCAAGAACAACCGTTTATTTGCCGTGAATTTGGAGACGACGATCTTTAAACCAGAGGGAGAAGGCCCTTTTCCTGTGGTGATCATCAATCATGGGAAAAGCTTTGGAAATAACCGTCTGCAGGGACGTGAGCGGGCGATTTTTGTGACTCGGCAATTTCTCCAAAGGGGTTACGCCGTCATATTGCCCATGCGCCAGGGGTTCTCCAAATCAGGAGGCGCGGCTGTCGGAGAAGGTTGCAACATAGCGGGCAATGGCGAAGCGCAAGCGGACGACATCCATGCGGTGATGAAGTGGGTGGTGCAGCAGCCATGGGCGGACGCTCAGAGGATGATCATGTTGGGCCAATCCCATGGCGGTTTGACCACGCTCGCTTACGCGCAAGACCCGCATTCAGGCATCAAATTTGTTGTCAATTTTGCAGGCGGGCTGAAGTACACCCAAGGTTGCCAGTGGGAATTGGCATTGAAAGATGCGTTCAATGCCTATGGCAAAAAGGCGAAGGTTGACTCGCTATGGTTTTACGGTGCCAATGACAGCTTTTTCCCGCCCGAAGTCATCAAGCCTGCGCATCAAGCCTATGTTGAAGCGGGTGGCAAGGCTGAGCTGAATGCCTTTGGTGCCTTTGGTTCAGATGCGCATGGCATGTTTGCGAGCCCTGACGGACTGTCCATTTGGTGGCCCAGTGTTGAAGCCAAACTACTGCAGCACGGTATGCCGACTGCGTTGATTTTTCCTCAGTACGGCACAGTTGGAAAAACACCGAAGCCAGAGGCAACGCAATGGGCTGATCTAAAAGAGATTGATCGAATCCCGCACTTGAAAGATGGCGGGCGAAAAGGCTATGGGGCGTTTCTCGCTAGACCCTTTCCCAGAGCTTTCGCCTTGTCAAGTTCGGGTGCTTGGGGCTGGGCCAATGGTGGAGATGACCCTCTTGCCAGCGCGTTGAGCAATTGCCAAAAAAATGCCAAAACCCCTTGTCTGCTGTATGCGGTGGATGAGCACGTGGTGTGGAAACCTTAAACGAGCTGAGAAAGACTTCAAATGTTCCAAAAAATTCTGATCGCCAACCGTGGCGAAATCGCCTGCCGCGTTGCCGCCACTGCCCGCCGTATGGGCATCCAGACGGTGGCTGTTTACTCAGACGCGGATGCCGGGGCCAAGCATGTGCAGGCCTGCGACGAAGCCGTGCATGTGGGCGGCAGCGCCCCCAAAGACAGCTACCTGCGCTGGGAGCGGATTCTGGAGGCCGCCAAGGCCACGGGCGCCGAGGCCGTGCACCCCGGTTATGGTTTTCTGAGCGAAAACGAAGACTTCGCCAAAGCCTGCGCCGCTGCGGGTTTGGTGTTCATCGGCCCGCCCGCCTCGGCGATTTTGGCCATGGGCCTCAAAGCCGAATCCAAGCGCTTGATGGAGCAAGCCGGTGTGCCGCTGGTGCCTGGTTACCACGGTGCTGACCAAGACCCGGCGCTGTTGCAAGCCGAGGCCGACCGCATCGGTTACCCCGCGCTCATCAAAGCCAGCGCAGGCGGTGGTGGCAAGGGCATGCGCGTGGTTGAAAAGTCAGAAGACTTTGCAGCTGCGCTGGCCAGTTGCCAACGCGAAGCCATCAACAGCTTTGGCAGCGATGCGGTGCTGATCGAAAAGTACGTGCAGCGTCCACGCCACATCGAGATCCAAGTCTTTGGCGACACCCACGGCAACTGCGTGTATTTGTTCGAACGCGACTGCTCGGTGCAACGCCGCCATCAAAAAGTGTTGGAAGAAGCGCCGGCTCCCGGCATGACCGAAGCCCTGCGTGCACAAATGGGCGCAGCGGCTGTGGCTGCGGCCAAGGCTGTGAACTACGTGGGCGCGGGCACGGTGGAATTCATCGTCGAGCAAACCGCTTATGACCAACCTGAATCCATGCGCTTTTTCTTCATGGAAATGAACACGCGCTTGCAGGTGGAGCACCCCGTCACCGAGGCCATCACCGGCCTGGACCTGGTCGAGTGGCAATTGCGTGTGGCCAGCGGCGAGCTGCTGCCCTTGCGCCAGGATCAGCTGCGCATTCAGGGCCATGCGATTGAGGCGCGCATCTGCGCCGAGAACCCCGACAACAACTTCTTGCCTGCCACGGGCACCTTGCAGGTTTACCGCAAGCCGCAAGCCGCAAGCTTTGAAAGAAGCACGGTACGCATCGATGATGGCGTGCGCGAAGGCGACACCATCAGCCCGTTTTACGACTCGATGGTGGCCAAGCTCATCGTGCATGGCGACACCCGCGAGCAGGCGCTGGCGCGCCTGGACACCGCGCTGGCGCAAACCCACATCGTGGGCCTGAACACCAATGTGCAGTTCTTGCGTCATGTGGTGCGAAGCGAGGCCTTTGCCACGGCCAAGCTCGACACCGCGCTCATCCAGCGCGAAGCCGCCGTCTTGTTCAAGCAAGACAAGGTGGGTTTGCCCGCCGCTGTGGCGGCCGTGGTGGCGCACAGCTTGCAGGCCGACAAGGCTTTGCAGGGTGCAGACCCGTTCAGCCGCCGCGATGGCTGGCAGTCACACGGGGTGGCGCAGCGCCGCTTTGAGTTTGTTTGGCAAGACCAGCCCCGCTCGGCCCGCCTGAGCTATTTGCACGACGGTGCTCTGAGCCTCTCGCTGGAAGGCGAAGAAGCTGTGTCGGGCACATTGAACTTTGCCCCCGATGGCGCAGGCCTGTGGGTGCAGTGGGGCGGTGCGCGTTGCTTCAGTCAGATCGACTGGCAAGGCGAGACCGCGCACATTTTCACGCCTCAGGGCGCGACCCGCATCACCGTGCTCGACCCATTGGCGCATGCCGGTGAAGCTGCGCAAGAGGGCGGACGTCTGACGGCTCCGATGCCGGGCAAGGTCGTGTCCTTTGCCGTCAAGGCGGGCGACAAGGTCAAAGCGGGGCAGGCCCTTGCGGTGATGGAAGCCATGAAGATGGAGCACACCATCAGCGCGCCCAAAGATGGCACCGTGGCCGAGTTGCTCTACGCCCCGGGAGACCAGGTCGCCGACGGGGCAGAGCTGCTCAAGCTGGCGGTGTGAGGCGTTTGCAGCTGAGGCGTGCTCAGACGCTTGTGGGCGGCTGCCCCTGCGGCCGAATACCTGCTCAGTCTGGGTGCGCATTCGCGAGCAGGGCTCGCTCCCACAAAAGGCAACTGACGGGCTTGAGCAGGAAGTCCTTGCCCTTGGTGACACCTCGGTCAGGCGCTTGCTGACAAAATAGCCCTATGAAGCTCACTGTTTGTTTCTCTGGCCTCTCGGCGGACCCTTGGGTACAGGGCCTGCAACAAGCCCTTCCACTGGCCAATGTGTCGGCCTGGGCCCCTGGTGCGCCGCCCGCAGACCACGCCATCGTCTGGGCGCCGCCCCAGCAGTTCATCGACCAGCAGCCGGGTCTGCAAACCCTGTTCAACATCGGCGCAGGGGTCGACGCTTTGCTCCAGTTGAAACTGCCGCCCGCCCTCAAGGTGGTGCGTCTGGACGACGCCGGTATGTCGGTGCAAATGGCCGAATACGTGTGCCATGCGGTAATCCGGCATTTTCGCGAATTCGACGTCTACGACGCCGACACGCAAGCGGGCAAATGGTCCTACCGCAAACCCCGCAGCCGGGCCGACTTTGCGGTGGGCGTGATGGGCTTGGGTGTATTGGGTGAGCGTGTGGCCAAAGCGCTGCAGGTGTTTGACTTTCCCGTCAACGGCTTCAGCCGCAGCCCCAAAGACCTGCCGGGCATCCGCTGCTTCAGCGGCGCGCAGGCTTTGCCTGGTTTTCTGGCCGCCACGCGCGTGCTGGTGAATTTGATGCCACTCACCCCTGAGACGGAAAATATCCTCAACCATGCCAATTTGTCGCTGCTGCAACAAGGCGGCTACGTCATCAACGTGGCCCGCGGCAAGCACCTGGTCGAAGAAGACCTGATCACCCTGATCGACAGCGGCCACTTGTCTGGGGCCACGCTCGACGTGTTCCGCACCGAGCCACTGCCTGTTGATCACCCATTTTGGCGTCACCCGAAAATCACCGTGACGCCGCACACATCGGCCCGCACCCTGCGCGAGGAAAGCATCGCGCAGATCGTTGGCAAAATCCAAGCTTTGCAGCGTGGCCAAGCGATCAATGGCGTTGTGGATTCGCAGCGCGGCTATTGAACAGAAAGAGAAACCTTATGTCTATGCCTTCCCGAGTTCAAATCATCGACGTCGGCCCCCGCGACGGCTTGCAAAATGAAAAGCAGCCTGTGCCCGCCGCGGTCAAGATTGAATTGGTGCACCGCCTTCAGGCCGCAGGCTTGACCGAAATCGAGGTCACCAGTTTCGTCAGCCCCAAGTGGGTGCCGCAGATGGCCGATAACGCCGAAGTGATGGCGGGCATTCAGCGAAAACCGGGTGTGCTTTATTCGGTTCTCACGCCCAATATGGTGGGGTACCAAGCGGCGGTGGCGTCACGCCCAGATGAAATCGTGGTGTTCGCAGCCGCCAGCCAGGCCTTCAGTCAGAAGAACATCAATTGCTCCATCGAAGAAAGCATCGAGCGTTTTGCACCCGTGGTGCAGGCTGCGCTGGCTGCAGGCATTGCCGTGCGCGGAGCCATGAGTTGCGCCGTGGGTTGCCCTTATGAGGGGGATGTGTCTCCCAAGAGTGTGACCCATTTGGCAGGCTTGATGAAGCAGATTGGCGTGCAGCGCGTGGACATGGCCGACACCATTGGCACCGGCACACCGCTCAAGGTGCAGCGCGCCATCGAGGCCACCCTTAAGCATTTCGACATCGACCGCATCTGTGGCCACTTCCACGACACCTATGGTCAGGCTTTGGCCAACACCTTGGCCGCATTGCAAATGGGCGTGTGGAATTTCCAGTCTTCGGTGGCAGGACTGGGGGGCTGCCCCTATGCCAAAGGCGCAACGGGCAATGTGGCGACCGAAGACGTGGTCTACATGCTGCACGGCATGGGCATCACCACAGGCATTGACCTTGACAAACTGGTCGATGCCGGCGCGTTCATCAGCGACTTTTTGGGCCGCAAGCCTAACTCCAATGTGGCCAAGGCCATCCTCAACAAGCGGGCAGGTTGAGTGATGTGTGGCGCCGAACTTCATGCCATGCCTGAAGGCGTGCAACGTGTGGCCAAGGTTTTGCAAGCTGCCCACCACCCCCACACACCGCTCATGCTCGACGGTGCAGCGCGCACCGCACAAGAGGCTGCCGACGGCCTAGGTGTGTTGCTGGGTCAGATCGCCAAGAGCGTGATCTTCAAGCGCAAGGAAGACGGGGTGGCCGTGCTGGTGGTCACATCGGGCGATCGGCGTGTAGACGAAAAGAAAGTCTCGGCATTGGTGGGCAAGGTCGGGCGAGCCGATGCCGATTTTGTGAAGGCGCAAACAGGTTTCAGCATTGGCGGCGTCTCACCTGTGGCGCACTTGAACCCGCCTGTCACCTTGCTCGACCAGGACCTGTGGCGTTTTGAGGTGGTTTGGGCCGCAGCAGGGCATCCGCATGGGGTGTTTCAGTTGCAGCCAGAAGACCTCAAGCGCCTGACCGATGCGCCTGTGGTGGATGTTGTTCAAGCCATGTCAGAGGCCTCCGCATGAGCGCGCATTACTGGAAAAAACTCAGTGAACGTGCTGCCCAAGTATTGGCAGAGCCAGTGCCGCCTGCGCCCAACTCGGTGCCATCGCCTTGCGTCTCGCTGTGCCTGATGCACCCCAGCGCAGGCTGGTGTGATGGCTGCTTGCGCACGCTGCCCGAAATCGGCGGCTGGAGCCGGGCCAGCGATGAAGAAAAGCGTGAGGTGTGGGCGCAAATTCCTCAGCGATTGCTCCAGCGACAGGCGATGGAGCGCTGAGCGCTTTGTCTGCCGAGATGGCACCAGACCATGAAAACCATTCACTTTTATTTCGATTTCATTTCCCCCTACGCTTGGCTCGGTTTTGATGCGTTCCCCCGTGCTTTGGAGGGCATCAGCCACCGCGTGGTGCACAAACCAGTGCTGTTTGCCGCCATGCTCAAGCACCACGGCCAGCTGGGACCGGCAGAAATCCCCGCCAAGCGCGATTGGACGTACCGGCAGGTGTTGTGGTTGGCGCGTCAGCAGGGCACGCCCTTGCAGCTGCCCGCCATGCACCCTTTCAACCCGCTGGGCTTGTTGCGACTGGCCACCGCGTGTGATGCCGATGGCGAACCCAGCCGTTATGTGTGCGAGAAAATTTTCCGCCACGTTTGGTGCACCGGGTTGGATGCCGCCGATCCCGAGCGCCTGTCGACCCTGACAGCCGAGCTGGCACCGGCGCAAGACCCCGGCAGTGCGCAGGTCAAGCAGACTTTGCAAACGCACAGTCAAGAGGCGATTGAGCAGGGTGTGTTTGGTGTGCCCAGCTGGGTGGTCGATGGCCGTGTGTTCTGGGGGCAAGATGCGCTGCCCATGCTGCGGGCCTATCTGCAAGGCGATCCCTGGTTTGACGGCCCCGATTGGCAAGCCCCTGACCAGTGCGCAGTCGGGATCAAACGCGCCGGTTAAGTTGGGGTTTTGTCTTCAGACGACTTTGCCTCATCTGCTTCCCAGCGGTTCACCAGCCAAGCGTACAAGGTCACAATCGCCAAAAACACCAGCAGCGATCCTTGTGCACTGAGCCAAAAGTGAAGGGGCCATCCCCACAAGGTGAACGACAAGTCGTGGGCAAAAAAGGGCAATACAAAGTTCATGCAGCCCCAGATGCCCAAAAGCACCGTGGTCAAAACCCGTTTGCGAAAGCGTAGTCGGGATGACATGTCAATGGGTGATGCGTTGCGCGGCATCTTCCGCAATCCATTGCGCCGCTTTTTCTGCAATCATGAGCGTCGGGCTGTTGGTGTTGCCGCTGGTGATGGTCGGCATCACGCCCGCATCCACCACACGCAAACCCGCAATGCCGCGGACCTGCAGTCGCCCATTGACCACAGCCATCGGATCGTCGTCTCGCCCCATGCGGGTGGTGCCCACCGGGTGGAAGATGGTGCTGGCAATGTCCCCGGCCAGTTTGGCCAGTTCTTCATCGGTTTGGTACTGAATGCCGGGTTTGAATTCTTCGGGTGCAAAAGGTTTCATCGCGTCTTGCGCCATGATGCGGCGCGTCACGCGCAGGCTGTCGGCGGCAACTTTGCGGTCTTCTGCGGTGGCCAGGTAATTCGGCGCAATGGCGGGAGCGTCTTCGAACCGCGGACTGGTGATATTCACGGTGCCTCGGCTGGTCGGGTTCAAGTTGCACACACTGGCCGTGATGGCCGGAAAGCTGTGCAGCGGCTCACCAAACGCGTCCAAACTCAGCGGCTGAACGTGGTATTCCAAGTTCGCGTGCGGCTGCGATGGATCGCTCTTGGTGAAAGCGCCCAACTGGCTGGGCGCCATGCTCATGGGGCCCGAGCGTTTGAAGGCGTATTCCAGGCCAATCATGGCCTTGCCTACCAAGCTGTTGGCCAGGGTGTTCAGGGTTTTGGCGCCTTTGACCTTGTAGACCGATCGGATCTGCAAATGGTCTTGCAGGTTGGCGCCCACGCCGGGCAAGTCATGCTGCACTTCAACGCCTTTGTCCTGAAGCAAGGCCGCTGGGCCAATGCCCGAGAGCTGCAAAATTTGCGCAGACCCGATGCTGCCGGCACTCAAAATCAGCTCTTGTGTGGCTTTGACCTCGACCATCTCCAAGCCCGTCCACACCTGTGCCCCGGTGCAGCGCTTTTCGCCGTTGGCTTGGGTTTCGATGATCAGTTTGGACACTTGCGCTTTGTTCCACAGCTCAAAGTTGGGTCGCGAATAGCAGGTGGGGCGCAAGAAGGCCTTGGCCGTGTTCCAACGCCAGCCGCTGCGCTGGTTCACGTCAAAGTAAGCCACGCCTTCGTTGTTGCCCCGGTTGAAGTCGTCGGTGGCCGGAATGCCCGCTTGCTGCGCGGCTTGTGAAAACGCATCCAGCACGTCCCAGCGCAGGCGTTGCTTTTCGATGCGCCATTCGCCGCCGGTGTTGCGACCGCGCAGCGTGTGCAGGTAACTGCCTTTGGGCAAGTCCTTGGGGGCCAGCAATTCAGATTTGGACCCTTTGGCACCGTGGAATTCGTTGGCACCGTTGTAGTGGTCTTCGTGCAGCTTGAAGTAGGGCAGCGCCTGGTCCCAGCGCCATGCGTCGTTGCCTGTCATCTGCGCCCACTGGTCGTAGTCGCGCGACTGGCCGCGCATGTAAATCATGCCGTTGATGCTGGAGCAACCGCCCAGCACTTTGCCACGCGGGTAGCGCAGGCTGCGCCCGTTCAGGCCCTCAGTGGCCTCGGTTTGGTAAAGCCAATCGGTGCGTGGGTTGCCAATGCAATACAGGTAGCCCACCGGGATGTGGATCCAGTGGTAGTCGTCTTTTTTACCGGCTTCGATCAGCAGCACGCGCTTGCTGGCATCGGCACTCAGGCGGTTGGCCAAGAGGCACCCTGCGGTGCCTCCGCCCACGATGATGTAGTCAAAGGTGTTGTCGTTCATGGATCGATGTGTATGAGCTGCAAGGTTCAAGGCAAGGGTGCTGAGCGTCCGACTGTAATGGATCTGGCCATGGTTTTAGGTGGAGATAAAACATGGGCTTGAATGCTTTCAGCCCCCATGGTTTGGGGCATCGGCATTAAAAAATTTCAAGGGATTACCCTTGGTAAAGGGTAATTTGTCGCCATGTGAAATAAATACCAAGGGTTTACGATTGGTCTGTAAGTATTTGTTGGTTGCCTGTCAGACAAGGGCAAGTGCGAGCCCTAAGAATCGCGCCAAGTTTCCCTTTCGGAGACTCTTTTTTGGAGACAGCTTTATGGCTACAACTGAAGCAAACCGCCCGATGACGGCGGAAGAGAAGAAGGTGATTTTTGCCTCTTCTCTGGGTACCGTTTTTGAATGGTATGACTTTTACCTGTACGGCTCGTTGGCCGCGATCATTGCCAAGCAATTCTTCAGCGGCTTGGACGAAGGCTCTGCTTTCATCTTCGCGCTGTTGGCGTTTGCTGCTGGTTTCATCGTGCGTCCTTTTGGCGCGATCTTCTTCGGCCGCTTGGGCGACATGATCGGCCGCAAGTACACCTTCTTGGTCACCATCCTGATCATGGGTGTGTCGACTTTCATCGTGGGCATCTTGCCCAACTACGCCAGCATTGGCGTGGCCGCTCCCGTCATCCTGATCTGCCTGCGCTTGCTGCAAGGCTTGGCTTTGGGTGGTGAGTACGGTGGTGCCGCCACGTATGTGGCCGAGCACGCACCAAAGGGCCAGCGTGGTGCTTACACCGCCTGGATCCAGACCACAGCGACTTTGGGCTTGTTCCTCTCGCTGATGGTGATTCTGGGCACTCGTACCATCATCGGCGAAGAAGCTTTCGCTGATTGGGGCTGGCGCGTTCCGTTCCTGGTCTCGGTGATCATGCTGATCATCTCGGTGTACATCCGTTTGAGCATGAACGAATCGCCTGCTTTCGTGAAAATGAAAGCCGAAGGCAAGACCTCCAAAGCACCTCTGTCCGAATCTTTCGGCCAGTGGAAAAACCTGAAGATCGTGATCTTGGCCTTGTTCGGGCTGGTCATGGGTCAGGCTGTGGTTTGGTATTCCGGTCAGTTCTACGCTTTGTTCTTCTTGACACAAGCTTTGAAAGTGGACGGCGCGACCGCCAACATCATGGTCGCGATCTCCTTGATCATCGGCACACCGTTCTTCGTGATCTTCGGCACGCTGTCGGACAAAATCGGTCGTAAACCACTGATCTTGGCGGGCTGCTTGTTGGCTGTTGTCACTTACTTCCCTGTGTTTAAGGCTTTGACCAAAGCTGCCAACCCTGACCTGTACGCTGCTCAGCAGTCGGCTCAGGTGACAGTGACTGCGGATCCGGCCGAGTGCTCGTTCCAGTTCAACCCCACAGGTACCAAGAAGTTCACTTCTTCTTGCGACATTGCTAAACAGCGTTTGGCTGGTGCTTCCGTGTCCTACGAAAACGTTGCAGCGCCTGCTGGCACCCCTGCAGTGATCAAAGTGGGCGAGACCGTGGTGAACGTCAAGTACTCCGCTGAAGACATCGCTGCTGCCAAGGCCAAGGCCGAGGAAAAGCTGGCTGCTCTGAATGCTGCAGAACCCAAAGACGCCAAGGCCATCGAAGCTGCCACCAAGTCTGTCAAAGACCTGAGCAACGAGAAGACCGCTGGTGCTACTTTGTTGGGTACCAACCTGAGCGCAGCCTTGAAAGCCGCTGGCTATCCTGCCAAAGCCGACATGGCCAAGTTCGACAAAGTCACCGTCATCATCATCCTCACTTACTTGGTGTTGTTGGTGACCATGGTGTACGGCCCGATCGCCGCCATGCTGGTTGAGATGTTCCCCACTCGCATCCGTTACACATCCATGTCCTTGCCTTACCACATCGGTAACGGCTGGTTCGGTGGTTTGATGCCCACAACCGCTTTCGCGATCGTGGCCCAGACCGGTAACATGTACAACGGCTTGTGGTACCCCATCATCATCGCCGGTGTGACCGTCGTGATCGGTGGCCTGTTCGTCAAAGAAACCAAAGACAACGACATCTACGCAGACGACTGATCTGTTTTGTAAGCAACCCGGGGGGACTCGGGTGCTACATTCTGGGCCTTCCCTCTGTGGAGGGCCTTCTTTATTTTGGAGATGAATGATGTGGAAACTCGTTGTGGGATTCGTGCTCTTTGCTGCCCTGGCTTTGTATGTCATCAGCAAAGGCGGTGACAGCCTGGACATGAGCGGTGAAAAGCATGGCGCTGACGCCGTGCATGTGGAACCCGCCAAGGCCGATGCCTCTGCGCCTGCTGCCCCCGCTGCCGCACCGGCTTCAGACGCCAGCGCAGCCAAGTAAGCGCACCTGCATCCCAGAGCTTAGGGCTCTGGTGATCGCCCCAAAGCCACGCAGCCGCGTGGCTTTTCTTTTGGGCCGCAGAAATGTCACAGCCTGCGCCCTAGAATGTTTGGCCTCCACCCGAAAAAGCCAGCTCATGTCCCAAGGTCTCATCCGCATCCGTGGTGCCCGTCAGCACAACCTCAAAAACATCGACCTCGACATCCGCACCGGTGAACTCACGGTGGTCACCGGCCCCAGTGGCTCGGGCAAGTCGAGCCTGGTGTTTGACACGCTGTACGCCGAAGGCCAGCGTCGTTATGTCGAGACCTTCAGCGCCTACGCTCGCCAGTTTTTGGACCGCATGGACAAACCAGCGGTGGACAAGGTTGAAGGCGTGCCACCGGCCATTGCCATTGACCAGACCAACCCGGTGCGCAGCTCGCGCTCCACCGTGGGCACCATGACCGAGCTGAACGACCACCTCAAGCTCTTGTTTGCCCGTCTGGGGCAGCTGTTCGACAAAGACACCGCCCAGTCGGTGCGCCATGACAACCCCGACACGATTTACGCCGAGCTGGCGCAGCGTGCCGCGCAGGCGGGTGACCCGCGCCTGTACCTGACCTTCCCGGTCGAGCTGCCCGCTAACACCAGCGCCGAGCAGGTTGAGCAATGGTTGTCGGCCAGCGGCTTCACCAAGGTGCAGGCCGAGCGCGAAGTGGCCACCCCCACCGGCCCGCGCAAAGTGCTGGATGTGATCGCTGACCGCTTTCGCATCGGCACCGCCGAAAAAGCCCGCGTGGTCGAAGCCATCGAAATCGCCCTCAAACGCGGCGGTCGCCTGAATGTGTATGTAGATAAATTGGGGTCAGATCCCAATTTCTCTTCTTCCTCTGAGCCCGCCTTCGACCTCTGGCGCTTTTCCACAGGCCTGCATTGCCCCGACAGCGACCAACGCTACACCGACCCGATCCCGTCGATGTTCTCGTTCAACTCGGCTGTGGGCGCGTGCGAGACCTGCCGGGGTTTTGGTCGGGTCATCGGGGTCGATTACGGCCTGGTCATTCCCAACCCGAAGCTCACCCTGCGGGCCGGGGCCATCAAGACGCTTCAAACCCCCGCATGGCAAGAAAACCAGGACGACCTGATGCGCCACGCTGAGGCCGCAGGCATTCCGCGCGACACGGCTTGGGACAAACTGACACAAGCGCAACAAGATTGGGTGATCAACGGTTCGCCCGAGTGGAAGGGCCGTTGGAACCACCAGTGGTACGGGGTGAAACGCTTTTTTGAGTACCTGGAGAGCAAGGCTTACAAGATGCACATCCGGGTGCTTTTGTCCAAGTACCGCAGTTACACCGAATGCCCGACGTGCCAAGGGGCCCGTTTGAAGACCGAGAGTTTGCTGTGGCGCATTGGCAGCCACTCGGATGCCGATGGGGTCTTGCCGGTTGAAAAGCGTTTCATGCCCGCAGGTGTGAAGTGGACACGCGCGCAGTTGGAGGCGCTGCCGGGTCTGAGCTTGCACGACATGATGATCATGCCGCTCGATCGTTTGCGTTTGTTCTTTGATCGGGTGTCTGCGTCGGGTCAAGCGACCTTGGTTCAGGCTCCGGCCGGGGATGGGCTGGGCTCCTCATACGGCGGGGGTACGCCAAAATCGTCGCCCAGCCCATCCCCGGCCGAAGCCATGGGGGCGGGTGCACAAGCAGAAGCGCAGGCACAGGCAGCGACAGAGTTGTCGCTAGACGATCGATCGACCACAAGGTCTGCGTCAGAGCGGGGGGCGGGCGACGATTTTGGCGTACCCCCGCCTCATGAGGAGCCCGCCCCCCGCTCTGATGCAGACCGCCTCTCCGAAGAAACCACGAAGGCAAAAAACCAAGGCCCAAGCGCCGAACAAAAAGCCCTGCAACTGCTGTTGGAAGAAATCACCACCCGCCTCAAATACCTGTGCGACGTGGGCATTGGCTACCTCACACTCGACCGCCAAAGCCGCACGCTCAGCGGCGGTGAAGTGCAGCGCATCAACCTCACCACCGCCTTGGGCACCAGCCTGGTCAACACCCTGTTTGTGCTCGACGAGCCCAGCATTGGCCTGCATCCGCGTGACATGCACCGCATCACCTTGGCCATGCACCGCCTGCGTGACGCGGGCAACACGCTGGTCGTGGTCGAGCACGACCCGGCAGTCATGATGGCCGCCGACCGCATGATCGACATGGGGCCTGGCCCCGGTGAGCGCGGCGGGCAGATCGTGTTTGACGGCACGACCGCCGACCTGCGCAATGCCGACACGCTCACCGGCGCTTATCTGGGTGGCCGCAAACAAGTCGGCTTGGGCTTCAAGCGCATGGTCTCTGACAGCACGCCGCGTTTGATTTTGGAAGGTGCCCGCGAGCACAACTTGCAAAATATCAGCGTGGACTTTCCGCTGCAACGCCTGGTCACCATCACCGGCGTCAGCGGCTCGGGCAAGTCGAGCCTGATTCAAGACGTGCTGGCCCCAGCGCTGATGCGCCACTTTGGCAAAGCCACCGAAACCCCCGGCGCACACGACCGCCTGTTGGGCGCTGACCACCTGAGCGATGTGGTGTTTGTGGACCAATCGCCCATCGGCAAAACCGCCCGATCCAACCCGGTGAGTTATGTGGGCGCGTGGGACGCGATCCGCGAGATTTTTGCCACTGCGCCACTCTCGCGCCAGCGCGGCTACACCGCCAGCAAGTTCAGCTTCAACGGTGGCGATGGCCGCTGCCCCACTTGCGGCGGCTCGGGTTTTGAGCACGTCGAGATGCAGTTCTTGAGCGATGTGTATCTGCGTTGCCCCGACTGCGATGGCAAACGCTACCGCCCCGAGATTTTGGAGATCACTATCGAGCGCCAGGCCATCGGCGGCGCGGTGCGCCACCTCAACGTGGCCGACATTCTGCAGCTCACCGTGAGCGAGGCTGCGGCTTTGTTTGCGCAAGACCGCGAAGTCATACGGGCCCTGCAGCCGATTGTGGATGTGGGTCTGGAATACGTGCGCCTGGGCCAGCCCGTGCCCACGCTGTCGGGCGGCGAGGCGCAGCGCCTCAAGCTCGCAGGCTTTTTGGCCGAAGCGGCCAAGAGCGCGTCCAAAAGCCGCCAAAGTTTGGCGCGCAAGGGCACGCTGTTCTTGTTTGACGAACCGACCACCGGCCTGCACTTTGACGACATCGCCAAGCTCATGCGCGCTTTGCGCAAGCTGCTGGAAGCCGGCCATTCGCTCATCGTCATCGAGCACAACCTGGACGTGATCCGTGCCAGCGATTGGCTGATCGATTTGGGGCCAGAGGGTGGGTATGCGGGGGGCTTGATCGTGGCGGAGGGCACACCTGAAGATGTGCGTCAACACGCGACATCGCACACGGGCTTGGCTCTGCGCGAATATGCCGAGTCCATGGGTGAGGTGTTTGGGGTGGCTGAGCGTTCGAATGTCTATGGGGGCGAGGCTGCGGTGTCAGCGGGTTCTTCATACGGCGGGGGTACGCCAAAATCGTCACCCTCTGACACCGCAGCCTCGCTGGCGCTTGCTCGGGGTCGCGAGGCTGCAGGGTCAACGGCAATGCCTGCCAAACGCGCGCCTGTGCTCAACAACAATATCCAGATCGTCAACGCCAAAGAGCACAACCTCAAAAACCTGAGCGTGGACATTCCACGCGGCAAGTTCAACGTGGTCACCGGCGTCAGCGGTTCGGGCAAGTCCACGCTGGCGTTTGACATCCTGTTCAACGAAGGCCAGCGCCGTTATCTGGAAAGTCTGAACGCCTATGCCCGTGCCATCGTGCAGCCTGCAGGTCGCCCCGAGGTCGATGCGGTGTATGGCATTCCGCCCACCGTGGCCATTGAGCAGCGCCTGTCACGCGGCGGCCGCAAATCCACCGTGGGCACGACCACCGAGGTTTGGCATTTCTTGCGCCTGCTGTACGTCAAGCTGGGCATCCAACACTGCGTGCACGACAACACGCCTGTGCAACCGCAAACGCCCGACAGCATCATCGCGCAGTTGATGACGCAGTTTCGGGGCCAGCACATCGGCTTGTTGGCACCGCTGGTGGTCAACCGCAAGGGCGTGTACACCGAGTTGGCCGACTGGGCGCGTCCGCGTGGCTACACGCACTTGCGTGTGGATGGGGACTTTTTGCCCACACAAAGTTTCCCGCGCATCGACCGCTTCAAGGAACACAACATCGAGCTGCCCGTGGCCAGCCTGGATGTGTTGCCGAGCAACGAAACCGCGCTGCGCGAGGCGCTGAGCAAAACGCTGGAGCACGGCAAAGGCGTGGTGCATGTGCTGAGCGATTTGGACGGCTTGCGCGAAGCCATGTTCAGCGGCGAGTCCACCGCCCGCATCGGCCAGCACCGGGTGTTCTCCACGCTGCGCGCATGCCCGGCGTGTTCCACCTCGTATGCGGAACTCGATCCGCGTTTGTTCTCGTACAACAGCAAACACGGCTGGTGCCCCGACTGCGTGGGCACGGGTGTCAAGTTGAGCAAGGACGAGCGCAAAGTATTTGATGACTCGGTGCAAGACGACAAGGACAAAGGCCGCGAGAAAACCTTTGCGGAACCCGAGATCGAAGACTTGGCCAACGTGGCCTGCCCCAGCTGCGAAGGCACGCGCCTGAACGCCACGGCGCGTGCCGTGCGCTTGGGCTCAGCACCTGGCCAGGGCTGGCGCATCACCGACATCGCCAGCTTGTCGGTGAGCGACGTGCGCCATTGGGTGCAAAAGCTCCACCTCACCGGCCGTGACGCCGACATCGCCCGTGACCTGGTGCCCGAGATCCAAAGCCGCTTGGAGTTTTTGGAAGAAGTGGGCTTGGGTTACCTCACGCTCGACCGGGGTGCGCCCACGCTCTCGGGCGGCGAGGCGCAGCGCATTCGCCTGGCCGCGCAACTGGGCAGCAACCTGCAAGGCGTGTGCTACGTGCTGGACGAACCCACCATTGGTTTGCATGCGCGTGATAACCAGATTTTGCTCAATGCTTTGCAAAGCCTGAGCGACAAGGGCAACACGCTGGTGGTGGTGGAACACGACGAAGACACCATTCGCCGCGCCGACCACATCATTGACATTGGCCCGAGCGCCGGCAAACGTGGAGGTCGATTGGTGGCCGAGGGCTCGGTTGCTGACATCACGGCTTCAGCCGATTCACAAACTGGGCGCTATTTGCTGCATGCGATGAAGCATCCGATGCAGTCGCGAAGGTTGGTGGATGCTTCTGCGCGGGGCAATGCCGTGGGCTCCTCATACGGCGGGGGTACGCCAAAATCGTCACCCACGCCATTGCCCCATGCAGAAGCAGCGGAGGCGGTGGGTGCGAGGGATAAATTGGGGTCAGATCCCGATTCTTTGCAAACCGCGAACGCCACAGCCGTCGACACCGCGACCGCATCCGCCAAAGTCAAGGGCAAAAAGAAAACCGCTCAGCCCGCCTTGCCGGATGTACCCGAAGTGCTCACACCCCAGTGGCTCACACTCACCGGCGCCAACTTGCACAACCTGCGCCAAGTCGATGTGCAAGTGCCTCTCAAACGTTTGGTGGCCGTCACCGGCGTCAGTGGCTCCGGCAAGTCCACCTTGGCCCGTGATGTGCTGCTGGCCAATGTGCAGGCGCTCGTCAGCCAGCGCTCCACCTTCGCAGGCCGCACCGCGCAAGACGCTGGCCAACGCGTGGCTTTGAGCGCGTGCAGCGATGTGCAAGGCTTTGAAACCATCGACCGCGTGCTCGAAGTCGATCAAACGCCGATTGGCAAAACACCGCGTTCTTGCCCCGCCACGTACATCGGCTTTTGGGACACGATCCGCAAACTGTTTGCCGAAACCTTGGAAGCCAAAGCCCGTGGTTATGCCGCCGGGCGCTTCAGCTTCAACACCGGCGAAGGCCGTTGCCCGAGCTGCGAGGGCCAAGGCATGCGCACCATCGAGATGAGTTTTTTACCTGACGTGAAAGTGCATTGCGAGACCTGCCGAGGCGCACGATTCAACCCAGAGACGCTGGCGGTGACTTGGCGCGGCAAGAGCATTGGTGATGTGCTGCAAATGGAGGTGGATGAAGCGGTGGACTTCTTCGCCAGCATGCCCAGCATCGCGCACCCGCTGCAACTGCTCAAAGACGTCGGCCTGGGTTACCTCACGCTCGGCCAGCCTTCACCCACGCTCAGCGGCGGCGAGGCGCAGCGCATCAAGCTCGTGACCGAGCTGACCAAAGTGCGCGACGAGGTGGGCAAGCGCGGCAACAAAGCGCCGCACACCTTGTATGTGCTGGACGAGCCCACTGTGGGCCTGCACATGGCCGACGTGGACAAGCTCATCAGTGTGTTGCACCGCTTGGTCAACGCCGGTCACAGCGTGATCGTGATCGAGCACGACCTGGACGTGATCGCCGAAGCCGACTGGGTCATCGACCTCGGGCCAGAAGGCGGCAACGCGGGAGGGCGCATTGTGGCGGCCATGACGCCAGAGGCCCTGGTACTTTTGGGTACGCACACCGGTGTGGCGCTGGGGCCTGTGCTGGCGCGGGTCTGATCAGCCAGCCACCACCAAACGCCAAAGCGATGTGACTTCTGCCGACCGCGCTGCATGCAGCGGGTCGGTGGTGTCTTGGGCTTTGGCGTGCACGGGTTTCACATCCATGCGGCCTGCCACCTCCAGGCCCGCATCCGCGATCCAGCCCAGCAGGGCTTCGCGTGTGCGCAAGCCCAAGTGTTCGGCCAGGTCAGACAAGATCAGCCAGCCTTCGCCGCCTGCGCACAGGTGCGCGGGCAACCCAGTCAAGAAGCCTTTGAGCATTTGGCTGCCTTCGTCGTACACCGCTTGCTCCAGCAGTGTGGTCGGGCGTGCGGGCAACCAGGGGGGGTTGCAGACCACCACAGCCGCTTGGCCTTGTGGGAACAAATGCGTGTGCTGCAAGGTCACTTGGTTTTGCAGACCCAAGCGCTGCAGGTTGTCCAGGGCGCAAGCCAAAGCGCGTTCGGACATGTCGGTGCCGACCACATGGGTCGCGCCGCGACGCGCCATCACGGCGGTCAACACGCCTGTGCCCACGCCGATGTCAAAAGCCACTGGATTGGCACGAAATGCTTCGGGCAAGGGCGCATTGGCCACCAACTCGACATATTCGCCACGCACGGGCGAGAACACGCCGTAGTGCGGATAAACGCGCAAGGCTTCGCCCATGGCGGGCACTTCGACACCGTTTTTGCGCCATTCAAACGAACCAATGACCCCTTGCAAACTGCGCAGCGAAATCACCGACGGTTGGCCGTCTGCTGGGCCAAAGGCTTGCATGCAGGCCGCTTTGGCATCGGGCGCACGGCGCAGGTCAATGCCGTAGTCGCCATTGAGTTCAATCAAGACCTGGCTCAGAATGCGCGTGCGCTGGGCTTGCGCTTGGCGGTGGGTGTGAAAGGCTGCACCGGCGATCACGGGGGCATCCGGGTCTTGTTTTTTGGTGCGAACCTTTTTCGGTTTGTCGATGCGCCGTGTCAGCGCTTGCAGCATTTGCCGCGCGTTCTGAAAGTCGCTGCGCCACAGCAAGCCGGTGCCCGCGCAGGCCAGGCGGTAGGCCGTGTCGGCGGTCATGGTGTCGTCGGCCAGCACCACGGTTTTGGGCAGCACTTGGTCAGAGCGCCACAGGGCAGAGCGTGGGGTGTCTTTTTCAGACCAAGTCAAAAAGGTGGGGGCGTTCATGCGCGTGTCCAGTCAGAGTTTGTGTGTGTCGCGCAGGTGGCCGCGAAGGGGTTTGTCATGCGCGGCAGTTGATGTCTGTCAGCAGATGCCGCGCCAATTCGGCAAAGCCTGCGCCGCGTTCAGCAGACGAGATGTAACGTGGCGGGTGTGTGAGTTGTGCTTCAAAGCGCCGGATGTTGGCCACCCCCACGCTGTGTGCAAAGTGCTCAAACATCACCTGGTCGTTGGTGGAGTCTCCCACATAAACCCATCGGTCCATTTCGGCGTCCAGATCGCGCCCATACAACTCACGCACGATCCAGCGGGCCCCTGTGAGTTTGCTGTGCTCGCCAAACCAGCCGTTGATGTGGATGCTGCTCACGGTGGCGGTCATGCCTTCGGCCTGCATGAGGCGCACCACCTCGTCGATGGCCGACTGCGGCAGATGGGTGAATTCGCTGTGGTCGATGGCGATGTCGGTCTCGCGGCCTGAACTGTCTTGCGAGCGCTGCGCACCGGGCACGGTTTGCTCGATGTGCGCCAGCACCTGCTGCATGCGGGCGAAGTTGGCACTGCGGGTGGCTGTGGCTTGCTGGTAGAACTTGCGCAGGCCATGAGCAGTGGTGTGTTGCAGGCCCACCGCGCCGTTTTCGGCGACGATGGCGTCCACTGGCCAGCTGGCGGCAAACGGCTCACTCCAGCCCACAGGCCTGCCGGTGATCGGCACCACATGCAGGCCTGTTGCCTTCAGATCGGCCAAGGCTTGCAAGGCATCGGGCGTGATGGCCCCGTCGGTCGTCAGCGTGTCGTCGATGTCGGTGAAGACGCCGATGATGAGGCGTGGAACCTGCCAGCTGGAGAGGGGGCGCATCGGTTGGAATGTGTTCGTTTTAATTGGGATCTGACCCCAATTAAAGCGTCAACCTGCCGAGCCCAACGCCAGGCCCGCGTGCTCGCGCAGCGGGTGGAAGTGGATCTTCGGAAAACGTTCTTGCGCCAAGCGCACGTCGTAAGGGCTGGTGCACAAATAGGCCAGCGTGCCTGCCGCATCCAGCGACATGCGCTGCGGGTAGGCGTTGGTGAACTCGCGCAACTCGGCCGGGGTGTCGGCGGTGATCCAGCGGGCGCCTGTGTATTGGCAGCCTTCCAGGCGCACGTCGCAGTCGTATTCGGCTTTGAGGCGGTGTTGCACCACTTCAAACTGCAGCTGGCCCACCGCTCCCAGCAGCATGGGGCCGCCGATTTCGGGTTTGAAGACTTGAATCGCGCCTTCTTCACCCAATTGGTCGAGGCCGGTTTGCAGTTGCTTGGTGCGCAGCGGGTTCTTCAGGATCACGGTCATGAAGAGTTCGGGCGCAAAGAAGGGCAGGCCGGTGAACTGCAAATTCGCGCCATCGGTGATGGTGTCGCCCAGCTGCACGCCGCCGTGGGTGGTGAAGCCAATGATGTCACCCGCGAAAGCCTCTTCCACGGCTTCGCGGCGCTGGCTCATGAAGGTGACCACGCTGGTCGGTCGAAGCTCTTTGCCGGTGCGCTGCACCTTGAGCTTCATGCCGGGGGTGTATTTGCCCGAGGCCATGCGCACAAAGGCGATGCGGTCGCGGTGGTTGGCGTCCATGTTGGCTTGCACCTTGAACACCACACCCGAAAACGCGCTGTCTTCGGGTTGGATTTCTTTGACCACGGGCTGCTTATTGACCAGCAAGTTGCTGGTGCGGGGCCGGGGTGCGGGGGCCAGATCGACCAGGGCGTCGAGCACTTCCATCACACCGAAGTTGTTCACGCCGGAGCCGAAGAACACGGGGGTTTGCTTGCCCGCCAAGAAGGCCGCTTCGTCAAACGCAGGCGACGCGCCGGTGGCCAGCTCCATGCTGTCCATGGCGGTTTGCCATTCCAGGCCAAAGCGCTCAGCCAGTTGGGCTTGCTCGGTCAGTGGGATGGTTTCGAAGTCTTGCGGCAGGCGTTCAGAGCCAGAGTCGAACACCGTCATGGCCTGCGTGCGCAGGTTGATGATGCCGCCAAAAGATTTGCCCTGACCGACAGGCCAGGTCATGGGCACGCAGGGCATGCCCAGCTCGCGCTCAACCTCATCAAGAATATCGAGCGGGTCGCGCACTTCGCGGTCCATCTTGTTCACAAAGGTGATGATGGGCGTGTCGCGCTGACGGCACACTTCAATCAAGCGGCGGGTTTGTGCTTCCACACCGTTGGCCGCGTCAATCACCATCAGTGCCGAGTCCACGGCAGTCAGCACGCGGTAGGTGTCTTCCGAGAAGTCTTTGTGGCCGGGGGTGTCGAGCAGGTTGATGACGTGCTCGCGGTACAGCATCTGCATGACCGACGAAGCCACCGAGATGCCGCGCTGCTTTTCGATTTCCATCCAGTCCGATGTGGCGTGGCGCGAAGCCTTGCGGGCCTTGACCGAACCGGCGATCTGGATCGCACCCGAGAACAGCAAGAGCTTTTCGGTCAGCGTGGTTTTACCCGCGTCAGGGTGGGAAATGATGGCAAAAGTCCGGCGGCGCCGGGTTTCGTGGGCGTAGGTCACAAGGAGTCCTGAAGTCGAGCGGGTGGCCAATCAGCCCCCGTGGTGGCCAAGCCCTGTGCAGGCTGGCAAAAATGCGATTTTACCGGGCCAGTTGTGCGAAAAGTGCCCGGTGCTGGATCGCAGGCCGATGGTGCAGGCGATCTACCGGGCGCTCAGCGAGAGGCTACTGGGCATTTGAAGTCGTCGTCCCAAGGGATGGGGCGCACCTCGTCGGGCTCGCAGCCGGGCGTGTTGGCGGTGCATTGGGGGCGCAGGTCCTTGAATTCCAGCCGCAGTTCGACACGGCGGCTTTTTTCGGGCTGGTTCAGGATGGCCGAGTTGAACGAGGAACCGCCCACGAAGAACATTTCACGGATCGCTTGGCGATCTTCCAAGCTCGGGGCATCGGCAGCCTTGGCATCGAGCAGCACGCACAGCACGCGTTGAGAACGTTCCAAGCTCAAGTTGAGGTTGTACAAAAAAGAGCCTTCGGGGCTGGCATAGCCTTCGAGCACAAAGCGCTTGAGCCAGTCCTGGCAGCCGGGGGTGTGAGCCACGCGCAGCATTTGCGGCACGAAGCTGCGCAAAAAAGCCATGCGTTGGGGTTCCAGCTCGTTGCTGTCTTTTTTGAATTCGGCCAATGCACCCAATTCCAAGGTCTGGCCGCGCAGTTTCACGCCGGCGTATTCGGCCTGTTGGGTCAGTTGCTGAACGTTGCTCAGGCAGCTGGAGATGCCTTCCTCGCGTGTCATGCGGCGCTCGTCCATCTTGCGCAAGCCTTGGGTGACGTTCATCAAGGCGACGGCCATGGCCACCAGAAACAGCACCATGAGGGCGGTCATCAGGTCTGAAAACGAAATCCAGAAGGGTTTTTCTGCCTCGTCAGCACGCTTGCGGGCGGGCGCTCTTCTGGGGCCGATCATGGGGCGGATCGTGTGGGTGTCTGCGTGGGCGATTCGCGCAGGTGGTTCAAAATTTTGAAGGACAGTGCGGCTTGCATTTCAGCCGCCAAAGTGAGGCGCTCGACGTGCTGCGCACCACCTTGCGGGTTGAACAAGGTGTCAAGCCCTTGCTGCAGTTGCTCCACTTGCCTGTAACGCCCGGTCAACACCGATTTCTCGATCCAGGTGAAGACCATCGCCAAGGTGATGGCCAAGGCCGAAACCCAAAAGGCGTGGCCCACGGTTTGCACCAGTTGGCTCAGTTCGGCTTGCACCTGTTCCGGGTTGGAGACGTCAAAGCTGACCAGCCCGGCAATCAGGCCCGTGAAGGTGCCAATGATGCCCACGCCGGTCAGGATACCAGGGATGTGTTTGTAGAAATTCGATTGCAGTGGCGAGTCCACCAGGGCTTGCTCGGTGAAGTAGTTTTCGGCATGGCTTTGGGCTTGCCATTGGCCGGTGGTGTTTTGTGCCGAGACCTCCAGTTGCTGGAGTGCTTCCAGTGCTTGGTTGTACTCGGTCCAGAGCTTGCCGAGGTTGGGGTCGTTTTGAGCCAGTTGCTCCAGGTTGGACAAGTCAAGGCGGGGGCCTTGGGAGGCCACATCCATGTGGGCAAAAAAGGCCCGCGACAAGTGGCGAACCCGCTGGCGCGCAGCCCCGAGGGGCCCCGCATCGGCGGCTTGCCATTGCGCTTGCAGTGTGCTGGCATATTGCTGCCAAGCATGTTGCAAGGCGGGAGAGGTCATCACCTCGGTTTTCAACAGGGCCAGATCGATGTGTGTGCCGGGTGCTTGTTGCGACAGATCGGTCAAATAGGCGTTGACCTTGGCCAAACTGGTTTTGAGATGGCGTGCAGGCAAGATAAATTGGGTGGCGTAATTCAGGGCGATCAGGCCCAGCACGGCCGCAACGGCCCACAAATGCCAGTAGTCGGGGAGGAGATGCATCAGGTCTGACATGGTGAAGGTGCTGGGAAGCTGGAAACCGGCTCAGTCTAGCGGAATCACCCGCAGTCGCAGCGGTGCATTCACCCATGCTGGGCATGACTTGGGTCCGGTTGCGGTAGAATTCAGTCTTCCGAGGAGCGTTGCAGCGCCCCCTGACTTGTTCAAAAGTCGGCAGCGGGGCGTGAGGCTCGGAACCTTCATACAGCAACGACGCTCATCCACTCGACGTGCGGTGAGCCTGTTTTTTTCATTCAGTGCCTGCATTCACGCGTGTGGCTTATTCACATTGCTTTGGAGCTTTTCTCATGAATGCACGTATGCCTTCCACCGTCAACGCTGACTGCGTGATCGCCGACATCGGCCTGGCCGATTGGGGCCGCAAAGAAATCAAAATCGCCGAGACCGAAATGCCCGGCCTCATGGCCATCCGCGAAGAGTTCAACAAGGCCCAGCCTTTGAAGGGCGCCCGCATCACCGGCTCGCTGCACATGACCATCCAGACGGCTGTGCTGATCGAGACCTTGCAAGCCTTGGGCGCTGACGTGCGTTGGGCCTCTTGCAACATCTTCTCGACCCAAGACCACGCTGCTGCCGCCATTGCTGCAAAGGGCACTCCCGTGTTCGCCATCAAGGGCGAAACATTGGCCGACTACTGGGACTACACCCACCGCATTTTTGACTTCGGCGCAGCGGGCACGCCCGGTGAAGGCCCCAACATGATTTTGGACGACGGCGGCGACGCCACGTTGCTGATGCACTTGGGCAAGCGCGCCGAAACCGACGCTTCTTTGATCGCCAACCCCACCAGCGAAGAAGAGACTTGCCTCTTCAACGCCATCAAGGCCAAGCTGGCCGTGGACCCGACCTGGTACAGCCGCAAAGGTGCACACATCATTGGCGTGACCGAAGAGACCACCACCGGTGTGCTGCGTTTGAACGAAATGGCTGCCAAGGGCAGCCTGATGTTCCGCGCCATCAACGTGAACGACTCGGTGACCAAGAGCAAGTTCGACAACCTGTACGGCTGCCGCGAATCTTTGGTCGATTCGATCAAGCGCGCCACCGACGTGATGATCGCCGGCAAAGTGGCCGTGGTCGCCGGTTACGGTGACGTGGGCAAGGGTTCGGCCCAAGCTTTGCGCGCCTTGAGCGCCCAAGTCTGGGTGACCGAGATCGACCCGATCAACGCCCTGCAAGCCGCGATGGAAGGCTTCAAAGTTGTGACCATGGAATACGCTGCCGACAAGTGCGACATCTTCGTGTCCGCCACCGGCAACAAGAACGTGATCCGCTACGAGCACATGGCCGCCATGAAAGACGAAGCCATTGTTTGCAACATCGGTCACTTCGACAACGAGATCGATGTGGCTTCCTTGGAGAAGCTGCAGTGGGACGAGATCAAGCCCCAAGTCGACCACGTCATCTTCCCTGATGGCAAGAAGATCACCCTGTTGGCCAAAGGCCGCTTGGTGAACCTGGGTTGCGCGACTGGCCACCCCAGCTTTGTGATGTCTTCTTCGTTTGCCAACCAGACCATCGCCCAGATCGAACTGTTCACCAAACAAGACCAGTACGAAAACGGCAAGGTCTACGTGCTGCCCAAGCACCTCGACGAAAAAGTGGCGCGTTTGCACCTGAAGAAAGTCGGCGCGATGTTGTCCGAACTCAGCGAAGAGCAAGCGGCTTACATCGGTGTGTCCAAGAACGGTCCTTACAAGGCCGACACTTACCGCTATTAAAAAACCACGCATGCGCATTGACCAACTTCTCGTTGAACGTGGCCTCGCCGCTTCTCGCTCCCAAGCTCAGCGACTGATCGCCGGGGGCGTGAAGTGGCAGCAGCCCGACGGCAATTGGCGCACCGTCGTCAAGAACCGCGACGAGGTACCCGAAAGCGCTGCCTTGGAGTTGATGGACGATGCCGAGTCGCGTTATGTCTCGCGGGGCGGCCTCAAGCTCGAAGGGGCTTTGAAGGCCACCGGTGTTCTGGTCGACGGCTTGCGCTGCCTGGATGTGGGTCAAAGCACCGGCGGTTTCACCGACTGCTTGCTGCAACACGGTGCGGCCGAGGTGGTGGGGGTGGACGTGGGGCATGCCCAAGTCCACCCGCGCATCAGCCAAGACGAGCGGGTGGTCTGCATCCAAGGCGTGAACGCCCGCGAGCTGGCGCCGGGCGACGAACGCATTCCCGATGCGCTCGAGGGCTTTGATCTTGTGGTGGGCGATGTGTCGTTCATCTCACTCACGCTGGTTCTGCCGGGCGTGGTGCATTTGCTCAAGCCCACAGGCCAGTTGCTCATGTTGGTGAAACCCCAGTTTGAATTGCAGCCGGGCCAAGTGGGCAAGGGCGGTATCGTGAAAGACGACACGCATTTTCCGTTCATTGAAAACCGCGTGCGCACCGCCTTGACCGAGCTGGGGCTCCAAGTGACCGCTTGGCTGGACAGCCCGATTGCGGGTGGGGATGGCAACCACGAATTTTTTGTGCAAGCTTGCTGGCCTGACCCAGCAGCGGTGCTGCCTGCGCGCGAAAAAACACGCGTGGCACACGAGGCCGATCTGGCCGCCAAGGCGTATGCCAAGGCCAACGACTATTGATTTTTTGAAGGTGACGTGATGTCTGGTTTGAAGCTGCCGATCAGTCTGGAATTTTTCCCGCCCAAAACGCCCGAGGGCGCAGAAAAGTTGCGTGGTGTGCGTGAGAAGCTCTACGCCCTGAAGCCCGAGTTTTGCTCCGTCACTTACGGTGCAGGCGGCTCGACGCAAGAAGGCACTTTCTCGACTGTGAGCGCCATCTTGAGTGAAGGCGTTGCGGCCGCTTCGCACTTCTCGTGCATTGGCGCGACCAAAGCCTCGGTGCGCGCGGAGTTGGCCACCCTCAAGGCCATGGGTGTCAAGCGCCTGGTGGCTTTGCGCGGCGACTTGCCCAGCGGCTACGGTGCGGGCGGTGAATTTCATTACGCCAGCGATTTGGTGGCCTTCATCCGGGCTGAGACCGGTGACGATTTCCACATCGAAGTGGCGGCCTACCCCGAGATTCACCCGCAAGCCAAGTCGCCAGAGTCTGACTTGCAAGCCTTTGCCACCAAGGTAAAGGCGGGCGCCAACTCGGCCATCACGCAATACTTCTACAACAGCGACGCGTATTTCCGCTTCGTGGACGATGCCTACAAACTGGGTGTGGATGTGCCCGTGGTACCAGGCATCATGCCGATCACCAGTTCCTCGCAGTTGCTGCGTTTTTCGGATGCCTGCGGCGCTGAAATTCCGCGCTGGATCAGGCTGCGCCTGCAGGCTTATGGCGATGATGTTGAGTCGATCAAGGCTTTTGGTTTGGATGTGGTGAGTGATTTGTGCGAGCAACTTGTCAACGGCGGTGTGCCAGCCATCCATTTCTACACGATGAACCAGAGTGCTGCCACAGCAGAAATCTGTCGTCGGTTGTGAAACGCACAAAGCCCTGAGTGCTTTGCAATGGGATTGACGCAACACAATTGCGCTTGAAATCTGGTGTTGCCTTGCCGCGGAGTTTGACCCCGCTCAAACCAATGCGGGTGGTTTGAACTTCCAATGAAGTTGAGCAAAAAGCTCTTCGTTCATAAGGAAGTCAACATGAAAAAACTAACCATCGTTGCAGCCGTGTTGGTTGCGTGCTCTGCCACTGCCGCCATGGCTCAAGCTTCAGGCGAAGGCCCTTGGATGGTGCGCGCCCGCGCTGTGCACTTGGATATGGCCAACAAAGATGGCACAGGATTGGGCCTGTCGGTCAACAACAAGACCATTCCGGAAGTGGATGTCAGCTACTTTTTCACGCCGAACATGGCGGCGGAACTGGTTCTGACGGTGCCCCAAAAACAGACGGTTTCGTTGGGTGGGACATCGATTGGCACTTTCAAACATTTGCCGCCAAGTTTGCTGCTGCAGTACCACTTCACCGGTTTGAGTGGCTACAAGCCCTATATCGGAGCAGGCGTGAATTACACCCGCCTCACCAGCGTCAATTTGCTCGGCGGAGGGGCTGATCTGGAGGACGACAGCTGGGGTGGTGCACTCCAAGTTGGCATGGACTTTCCGCTGGATAAAAACTGGTCGTTGAACTTCGATGTGAAAAAGCTTTATATCCGCTCCAATGTCTTTGTCGGCGGCGTCAACCAGGGCACCCTGAAGCTAGACCCTCTCTTGGTGGGGCTGGGATTGGGTTACCGCTTTTGACGGGCTTGCGTCAGCCATAAAAAAAACGCCCTGCGCAGCAGGGCGTTTTCGCTGTTGACCTCCCAATGGGTTTCAGCGCTCGTCGAAACTGATCACCACGCGCGCGCTGGTGGGGCGTGCCTGGCAAGACAAGATGAAGCCTTGTTCGACTTCGGGTTTTTCGAGGGTGAAGTTTTTCTCCATCTCGGTCGAGCCTTCCATGACTTTGCAGCGGCAGGTGCAGCAAACCCCGGCTTTGCACGAATATGGCAGGTCCAGACCCAGGGACAAGGCGATGTCCAGGATCTTTTCGTTGCGGTTCATCGGCATGTCGTAGGGCTTGCCGTCCAACACCACCGTCAGCTGTACTTCGCCAGTTTCGCGTGTGGCCGCGTGGCCCAGCACAGCTTGGCTGCGTTGCTCGGGGCTGAGCGCATCGAGTGTGGGAGAGCTGAAGCGCTCGGTGCGGATGCGTTCGGCTTTCACGCCAGCCGTCAGCAGCGCTTGCTCAGTGGCTTCGATCATGGCTTCTGGCCCGCAGACAAACACCTCGTCCATGCTGCCCACCGGCAAAAACGCGTCGATGATGGCTTGCACTTTGGCCGCATCAATGCGGCCTTCGAGCAGAGGCACTTCTTGCGCTTGGCGCGACAAGATGTGAATCAGTGTCAGGCGCGAGGGGTAGCGGTCTTTCAGGTCCTGCAAGGCTTCGTTGAACATGACGCTGTCCATGCGGCGGTTGCCGTAGACCAAGGTGAATTTGCTCTCTGGCTGCTCTTCCAGTGTGCTCGACAAGATGGACAGGATGGGTGTGATGCCCGATCCAGCGGCAAAGCCCACGCGGTGAATGGCGCGAGGGCGCTGCACCACAAAGCGACCATCGGGTGGCATCACGCGCAGGCTGTCGCCCGCTTGGAGTTGGGTAGACGCCCAGTTGGAGAACACGCCTCCTTCCACCGGGCGGATGCCCACTTCGAGCACGCCTTGTTTTTGCAGCTGGCTGCGGGCCGAGCTGATGGAGTAACTGCGTCGCACGTCGGCGCCGTCGATGTCGGCACGCAGGGTCAGGAACTGGCCCGGCTGGAAGTCGAAGCTGCTGCGCAGATCCGTGGGCACGTTCAGCGTGATGGCCACGGCACCGGCCGCTTCCGGGTTGATGCGAGCGATGGTGAGGTCATGAAATCGGGGTGCGGACATGGCTTGAGGCTCTTGAGCTGAGTGGCTTGGGGCCGCTCAGTAAGGTTTGAAGTAATCGAAGGGCTCCATGCATGCCAGGCACCGGTAAAGGGCTTTGCATGCGGTGGAGCCGAAATGGGAGGTTTCTGTGGTGTTGGCCGAGCCGCACTGTGGGCAGTGGACCACCTCGGGTTTGGCGCTGCGCGCTGCAAACTGCACCACGTTGGCCGCTCCCGTGCCGCTGCTGGCGCAGGCGTGCGGCGGGGCAATGCCATAAGCGCGCAGCTTGTCTTTGGCGGCTTCTGTCATCCAGTCCGTCGTCCACGCAGGGGCCAGTTGCGTGACCACGCGGCCTTGCAGCCCATTGGCTTGCAGCAGGGCTTTCACGTCGTCTTCGATTTGGCCCATGGCGGGGCAGCCGCTGTAAGTGGGCGTGATGACGACCTCTAGCCCTTGCGAGCCTTCACGCACGTCACGCAAGATGCCCAGCTCGCGCAGCGTAACGACCGGAATTTCCGGATCGGTCAGCTGCTCAAGCAGTGCCCATGCGTGGCTCACATCGGCTGTGCGGTCGGACGTGGCGGTGGGCGAAGCAGTCGCGGTCATTGGGGCCAATTACCAGGTGGCTTCGGGGTGTGCTCGGGCGAGGCTTTGCATCTCGGCCAAAACAAAACCCAGGTGCTCTGAATGCACGCCTTGCTTGCCGGTGGGCACAAAGCCGCCATCGGCGGGGCGCTTTAGCGTGGCTTCTTGCAGCGCGGCGTCCACGATTTGGTTCCAGTCGGCTTGCAGCGCAGCCATGTCGATGCCGGTGCCGTTCGCTTGAGCGGCTTGCTCTTGCGGGCTGGTGCTCCAGAACTCTTGGCAATAGGGCATCCACTGATCCAGTGCTGTTTGCGCTTTGGCGTGCGACTCATCGGTGCCGTCACCCAGACGCACCACCCAGTCGCGCGAATGGCGCAAGTGGTAGCGCACTTCCTTGAGCGACTTGGCCGCAATCGCGGCCAGCTGCGTGTCTTTGGAGTTTTGCAACTGGTCCCACACCAGCACCATCAGGCTGCTGTACAAAAAGTTGCGCACGATCGTGGTGGCAAAGTCTCGGTCGCCTGCTGAGGTGGCGGCCATCAAGGTCATGTGCGGCAATTCGCAGAGGGTGTAGTTTTTGAAGTCAGGCACATCGCGGAAATACGCCAGCTTGTCTTCGGTGGCACCGCCACCTTGCAGCGCGGCCGCGTGCTGGTAAAGCATGCGGGCTTGGCCCACCAGGTCCAGGCTGTTGTTGGACAGCGCGATGTCTTCTTCGAGGATGGGGCCGTGGCCGCACCATTCGGCGTTGCGCTGACCAAGGATCAGCGCGTTGTCGGCTAAGTGCAGCAGGTAATCAACGGGAGCGTTCATGTTGTCGGCGCTCACATGTGTCCGACTTCGTCGGGTATGACGTAGAAGGTGGGGTGGCGGTACACCTTGTCGCTGGCCGGATCGAAGAACTCAGGCTTGTCATTGGGCTCGCTGGCCGAAATGCTGGCCGAGGGCACCACCCAGATGCTCACGCCCTCTTGGCGGCGGGTGTACACGTCACGCGCCATTTGCAGGGCGTGCTCAGAATCCGAGGCGTGCAAGCTACCGCAGTGTTTGTGCTCCAGGCCTTGCTTGGAGCGCACAAAAACTTCCCACAGGGGCCATTCTTTGAGTACGGCGGTGTTGGCAGTGGTGTTCATGCTGCTTCCTTCATTTGGCGTGCTTGTTGTTTACGGGCGTGGGCCAGTGCCGCTTCGCGCACCCAAGCGCCGTCGTTCCAAGCTTTGACGCGTGCACCCAGGCGTTCCTTGTTGCAGGGGCCGTTGCCATTCACCGTGGCCCAGAACTCGTCCCAGTCAATCTGGCCGTAGTCGTGGGCTTGGCGCGCTTCGTTCCACTTCAGGTCGGGGTCGGGCAAAGTCACGCCCAGCACCTTGGCTTGCGGCACGGTCGCGTCCACAAACTTCTGGCGCAGGTCGTCGTTGCTGATGCGTTTGATGCCCCAGCGCATGCCTTGTGCACTGTTGGGGCTGTCTGCGTCGGGTGGGCCAAACATGGCCAAGCACTTCCACCACCAGCGGTTCACAGCGTCTTGCACCATGGCTTTTTGCTCGGCGGTGCCTTGCATCATCACCAGCAAGGCTTCGTAGCCTTGGCGTTGGTGGAAGGACTCTTCTTTGCACACACGCACCATGGCGCGGGCATAAGGACCGTAAGAGCAACGGCACAGGGGCACCTGGTTCATGATGGCCGCGCCATCGACCAGCCAGCCGACCACGCCCACATCGGCCCAGTTGAGCGTCGGGTAGTTGAAGATGGAGCTGTATTTGGCTTTGCCGGTGTGCAGGGCGTCCAGCATCTGGTCGCGGCTGGTGCCCAGGGTTTCGGCGGCGCTGTAAAGGTACAGGCCGTGTCCGCCTTCGTCTTGCACTTTGGCGATCAGGATGGCTTTGCGCTTCAAGCTGGGGGCGCGGCTGATCCAGTTGCCTTCGGGCAGCATGCCCACGATTTCGCTGTGGGCGTGTTGGCTGATCTGTCGCACCAAGGTTTTGCGGTAAGCCTCGGGCATCCATTCGCGCGGCTCGATGCGGCCGTCGGCGTCGATGCGGGCGTCAAAAGCCGCTTGCAGCGCAGTGTCTTGCGCACTCAGGGCTTTGGGCACGGCCTTCAGGCCGGCCGACTTGGCGTCTTCGGAACCGTCCGGGACGCTGAAAGATTGCGTGTACATGGGCTTCTCCTGCGCCAAACAGGATGGAATGATCGCGGCGCAGGTGACAGTATACCCATTAACCGACCGCTCGGTCGGTTAATTTGAGGGCCCATCGATCAGGTCTTTCCCTGATCCTGATTTTTGGTATCAAAAAGGCTTGGCCAAGATCGTCGGAGCAGGCCAAACCAAGACGATCAAGAAGACTCAACGGCCCAGTTTTTGCCGGATCCGCGTGCCAAAGCCGGTCCCACCATGTCCAGAGCTTTGCGGATCTGGTCTTTTAGGGTGAAAGGCGGGTTGATGACAAACATGCCGCTGGCCACCAAACCGCCTTCGTCGCCCGGCCCCCTGCCGATCGCCAGCGTGGCATTGAGCCAGGGCTTTTGAGCCTGGTTGGCCAAAGTGCGAAGGCGTTTGGGCAGGTCGTGCGCCTCAGGGCGCGGGATGATCGGGTACCAAACCAGGTAAGTGCCCGTCGAAAAGCGCTTGAGGTATTCCTGAATGACGCTGGCGACCTTGCTGTAATCCGACTTGATCTCGTAGCTGGGGTCGATCAACACCATGGCGCGCTTGGAGCCGGTGGCCGATGGCGGTGGGGGCAGCAGCTTTTTGAGCGCTTCAAAGCCGTCTTCCCGGCTCACTGTGACTGTACGTCCGGCTTCCAGCTGGGCGATGTTGGACATCAACGATTTGCTGTCAGTGGGATGGAGTTCAAACAGCCGCAGGCGGTCACGCGAGGCGTGGCGCATCAGTTTGTGCATCAAAAAAGGCGACCCAGGGTAGATCTTGGCCTGCCCATTCGGGTTGAAGCTGGCGATTTGCTCCAGATAGTCCTGAACGGGGTCGGGCAAGGCATCCATTTTTTCGGCCGCAGCCAAAAGCTTGAACAAGCCGTCCTCGGCTTCGGCGCCTTTTTGGGAATAATCACCGTCCAGGCGGTACAAACCGGCCCCGGCGTGGGTGTCAATCAGGGTGATGCCGGCCTCTTTTTGCATGAGGTGGCGCATGGTCGCGAGCAAGGTGATGTGTTTGAGCACATCGGCATGGTTGCCCGCGTGAAAAGCGTGTCGGTAACTGAACATGCCTTGATGGTAACCAATAACGCGCGCAAGTCCTTGATTTTTCGTATAATAGAAGGCTTCGCAGCGATTCAGTGGTCCCGCGGCGAAGACGCCAGCTGCCGCAAGGTATTGGCAAATTCCCACCTAAGAGGCTCCCAAAAGAGGAGCACCGACCGTGGAAAAGGACCCGCCAAACCTTTCTTTTAAAGAGAAAACTCATGACAACAACTTTCAGCGCAAAACCCGCTGAGGTCGTGCACGAGTGGTTTGTGATTGACGCGACCGACAAGGTCCTCGGACGAGTAGCCAGCGAAGTTGCTCTCCGTTTGCGCGGCAAACACAAGGCCATTTACACGCCTCACGTAGATACTGGTGACTTCATCGTCATCATCAATGCTGCCCAGCTCAAAGTGACTGGCACAAAGACCATCGACAAAGTGTATTACCGTCACTCGGGCTATCCCGGCGGTATCACTGCAACCAACTTCCGCGACATGCAAGCCAAGCACCCTGGCCGCGCACTCGAGAAGGCTGTCAAGGGTATGCTGCCCAAGGGCCCACTCGGTTACGCCATGATCAAAAAACTCAAGGTGTACGGTGGCGCTGAGCACCCCCACACCGCCCAACAGCCTAAAGTGCTGGACATCTAAGGAGCCTTGAGATGATTGGTGAATGGAACAATGGCACAGGCCGTCGCAAATCCAGCGTCGCCCGCGTGTTTCTGAAAAAAGGCACTGGCAAGATCACGGTCAACGGCAAGGACATCCAAGCCTACTTCGGCCGCGAGACTTCGATCATGATCGCCAAGCAACCCCTCATGTTGACCAACCATGCCGAAACTTTCGACATCATGATCAACGTGCACGGCGGTGGTGAATCCGGTCAAGCCGGCGCATCGCGCCACGGCATCACCCGCGCCCTGATTGACTACGATGCTTCGCTCAAGCCCGTGCTGAGCCAAGCTGGTTTTGTCACGCGTGACGCTCGTGAAGTCGAACGTAAAAAGGTCGGCTTCCACTCAGCCCGCCGCCGCAAGCAGTTCTCCAAGCGTTAATCCGCTTTTTCTGCTTCATCAAAAAGCCGCATTGGTTCGCCAAGGCGGCTTTTTGTTTTTTGGCTCTCTCTTTGCGGGGATCACGCAGCGGCCAGACAAAGCCCATGTGCGCAGTAGCGTTACTGCTTCAAAGGGCTTTAATTCCCGACCAACGCGCTATACTATTTGGCATTGAACCGGAGAAACACCATGAGCGCTCTTGCTGAAAATATCCAGACCGAAATGCCTTCCCCGATTGTCTTCACCGACAGCGCGGCCGCTAAAGTCGCCGACCTGATCGCCGAAGAAGGCAACCCCGATTTGAAGCTGCGCGTGTTTGTGCAAGGTGGCGGCTGCTCTGGCTTCCAATATGGCTTCACCTTCGATGAAATCACCAACGAAGACGACACCACCATGAGCAAAAACGGCGTGTCTTTGCTGATCGACGCGATGAGCTACCAGTACCTGATTGGTGCCGAGATCGATTACAAAGAAGACTTGCAAGGTGCTCAGTTTGTGATCAAGAACCCGAACGCCACATCGACTTGCGGCTGCGGCTCTTCTTTCTCGACCTGATTATTTGACACGGCGAGCGCAGCTCGCCACACATCAACGGGGGTAAATCGCCCCTAAGACACGGGCGCCTCTGGCGCCCGTGACGCTTGGCAAGCTGGATGTTTCACGCCGCATGGTTTTGGCGGCCAGCCACGCAAATGCGGCAGCCTCCACTTGCAAAGGCGGTAAGCCCCGCAGTTCGCTGCTGACCACTTGCACGCCGGGCAAGTGGTGACTCAGGCGGCTCATGAGTTGCCCGTTCAAAGCCCCACCGCCACACACAATCAACTCGCGTGCCTCAGGGGCGTGCCGCTGCACGTCATGGGCACAGGCCATGGCCGTGAACTCGGTCAAGGTGGCCTGAACGTCTTGAGGCTGCAGGGCATCATTCGGCAGGCGTGCTTGAAGCCATGTCGGGTTGAAAAGATCTCGCCCCGTGCTTTTCGGGGGTGATCGCTGCAAAAAGGCTTCGGCCATGAGGGTCTGCAACAAATTGGCGACAACCTGCCCTGTTGCAGACCAAGCACCGTTGTTGTCAAAGGATGCGCCTGTGTGGGCGCTGCACCAATGGTCCATGAGGGCGTTGCCTGGGCCACAGTCCCAGCCAAGAACGGAACCATCTGGCCGAATCACGCTCAGGTTGGAGATGCCGCCGATGTTGAGCACGGCCACGCAAGAGCCAGAGGTGCCAAAAACACCTTGATGAAAGGCGGGTACCAAGGGCGCACCCTGACCGCCTGCCGCCAAATCACGGTTGCGAAAATCAGCCACAACATCGATGCCTGTCAACTCGGCCAACAAAGAGGGGTTGATCAGTTGCAGTGTGTAGCCTACCGGTGCACGTTGGAGGGCCGTGTCACCATCGAACTCCAAAGGGCGGTGCCGAACAGTTTGACCATGGGCACCCACGGCTGCGATGTCTTGGGCTCGAAGGCCGCTGGACCTCAGCAAGTCGTGAACAACCTGAGCGTAGAGGCGCGCAATTTGGTTGCCTGCCAGCGCACTGCGGTGCAACTCATCGGCGCCACTTTGGTTGAGGGCCATCAGCTCGCCTTTGAAGGGCGCTTCGAAGGCGACAAAGGCATGCGCTTGAACGGCCAACTGTCCTTGAGGGGTGATGTGCGCCAGCACGCCATCCACACCGTCCAAAGAGGTGCCGGACATCAAGCCGATGAAGTGCTGGGGCGAGGACATGTGGACAAAAGAGGCTTGTGCATCAAAAAAGGGCCTTGCGGCCCTTGTTGATCACTGGACGTTGCCTTCTCGCATCTGTGCTGCGGCTTGCAGTTGTGACTGGGCTTGTGATGCCGCTCTTTTGAACCTAACCATGGCGGCAGGGCTGAGCGGCACACTTTGTGCCTGCTGAATCACTTTTTGAGGGTCAACGTGCGTTCCATTGACGCGGAACTCAAAATGCAAGTGCGGCCCGGTAGACCAGCCCGTGGAGCCCACTGCGCCAATGGTTTGTCCCTTTTGGACCGTCTGGCCTTTGCGAACCTGAATACGGCTGAGGTGGGCGTAAACGGTGGAGTGGTTGTTGCCATGGCGAACGATCACCGTATTGCCGTAGCCGCCTTGAACGCCTGCAAATTCGACCACCCCATCACCGACGGTTTGTGCGGGCGTGCCGGTGGGGGCTGCGTAGTCCACGCCCAAGTGCGCTTTCATGGTTTGAAAGATGGGGTGAAGGCGCATGGCAAAACCACTGGTCTTGCGTGAGAAAGCCACAGGTGAAGCCAAGTAGGTGCGGCTCAGGCTTTTGCCGTCCATGCTGTAGTAGTTGCCTTTTTGACCAGGCTCTTGGTGCCACACGGCTTCGTAAGTTTTGTTGCCGTTGTTGAATTCAGCGGTCAAAACGCGACCGGTACGCACGGGCTCTCCATCGGCTTCCAGCACTTCGTAGACAACTGAAAACCGAGCGCCTTTTCGCAGGGTGCGGTGAAAGTCGATCTGGTTGGAGAAAATCTGGGTCAACTGGCTGATGACGGCATCGGGCAAGCGGGCCTCATCTGCAGCGTCGTACAAGGAGCTGGACACTGTACCGCCTGTCATGCGCAGGCTGGTGTTCATTGGGGAGGTTTCCAGCGCGGCCTGCAGGCCATCAGGCGTGCGTTGTATCGCCAGCCGCTGGAAGAAGGTGTCGGTCTCGTTGTTGAGCCAGCGGACATTGAGCTTCGTCAGGCGCTTCTGGCCATCGGCTTCGGCGACAACGGAGCGCCCCCCTTGCTTGAGCGCTTGTTTGGCCAAGGGATTCTTGCGCAAATAAGAAGCGGCCTCCGGGTCAACCAGCCCCAAACGGCGCAGCAAGCTTTCAGGGGTGTCTGAGGCGCGCGTGCTGTCAGTGCGCATCAGGTTCATCTGGATCAGGTCAATCGCTTGGGCTTGCTCTTCCAGTTTGGCAATTTCGACAGGCACGGTGACCGTGACCACCGGTTGTTCGGCGATGTCTGGCCCCAAATTAGCGATGGCGAAGGCGCCGCCACCACCTGCAAGTAAAACAGCGGTCAACGTGGCGCTGATGGTTTTGGGGTGACGTGTCAGCCATTGACCAAAAGCCTGAAGTCCATTGACCAATTGGGGGTGTTGACCATCCAGCCAGTTCAGCGTGCGCTGAACGAGCATGAGCAACGCACCCAGCACGGCAGTGCAAAGGAACAGGAAGCCAACCAACAAAGAGACCAGTCGAGACTGGATGGAAGCGAAAAATTGCATCAATTCAGGGGAGTTTCGCGCTGCCTTTCGCTGAGGCGATATGGCAGCACGATCTGCACAGTCAGGCCGCCTCTAAAATGGGCGACTTGGAAGTATCGGTCCATTGTACTGGTCTATGCCCATTTGACTTTAGAAAAAACCCTTATGAATCAAGCGCTTGTTACAAAATTCCCGGTCACGGACAAGACCCAGCACGCAATGGAGGTCACATTGCGGGGGTGCGAGGAGCTGATTCCCAAGGAGGGCTGGCTGCAAAAGCTGGCCAAATCCGAGGCCACAGGGGTTCCTTTGCGCATCAAGTTGGGCTTGGACCCCACAGCGCCGGACATCCACATAGGCCACACGGTGGTGCTCAACAAAATGCGCCAGTTGCAAGACTTGGGGCATCAGGTGATCTTTTTGATCGGTGACTTCACCAGTCTGATTGGGGATCCGTCAGGCCGCAACAGCACCCGCCCGCCCCTGACGCCCGAGCAAATCAAGCTCAATGCCGAAACTTATTACAAGCAGGCCAGCATGGTGCTGGACCCCGCCAAGACTGAAATTCGCTACAACAGTGAGTGGTCACTACCTTTGGGTTCCATGGGCATGATCCAGTTGGCCTCCAAGTACACCGTGGCGCGCATGATGGAGCGCAATGACTTCCATGACCGCTTCAAGGCTGGCACCCCGATTTCGGTGCACGAGTTCCTGTACCCGTTGATGCAGGGCTACGACTCGGTGGCCCTCAAGTCGGACCTGGAATTGGGCGGTACGGACCAGAAATTCAACCTGCTGATGGGGCGCCACCTGCAGGCCGAGTATGGCCAAGAGCCTCAGTGCATTTTGACCATGCCGCTGCTCGAGGGTCTGGACGGGGTGGACAAGATGTCCAAGTCCAAGAACAACTACATCGGCATCAGCGAAGAGCCCAACACCATGTTCGCCAAGGTGCTGAGCATTTCGGACACCTTGATGTGGCGCTGGTTCACCCTGCTGTCGTTCAAGTCGATGACCGACATCGAGGCGTTGAAAAAAGAAGTTGAGGGCGGGCGCAACCCCAAAGACGCCAAAGTCATGCTGGCCAAGGAAATCACGGCACGTTTTCACAGTGCTGCCGCTGCCGATACGGCGGAGCAGGATTTCATCAACCGCAGCAAAGGCGGTGTGCCGGACGACATCCCTGAAGTGTCTTTGTCGGGCGCCCCCTTGGGTATTGGCGCTTTGCTCAAATCGGCGGGCTTGGCCCCTTCGACCACCGAAGCTGGACGCCTGATCGACGGCGGCGGCGTGCGCGTGGACTCCAGTGTGGTCAGTGACAAAGGCCTGAAACTCGAAGCCGGGACGTATGTGGTCCAAGTGGGCAAGCGCAAGTTTGCCAAGGTCACACTGGCTTGATCGGGGCTTGGCGCACAGACCCGTCATCCACCGCGGCTATGCTGAGCCCATGAAAAGATTCGATGACTGGATGACGCCCACCCGCATGCTGTGGGCTTCGGTGGTGGTGGCGCTGGTGACCATTGCCCTGAAAACCGGAGCCTGGTGGTTGACCGATTCGGTCGGTCTGCTGTCGGACGCGATGGAGTCGCTGGTCAATCTGGCCAGTGCGGTGTTCGGCTTGATGATGGTCACCATCGCAGCGCGCCCAGCCGATGACGACCACCCCTACGGTCACCACAAGGCCGAGTATTTCTCTTCTGGTTTTGAAGGCATCCTGATTCTGGTCGCCGCCTTGGGCATCATTTGGGTGGCGGTCCATCGTTTGTTCGATCCCCAGCCCATTGAGCAAGTGGGCTGGGGCCTGGCCCTGTCGGTGGGCAGCTCGGCCCTGAACGGTTTGCTGGCCTGGTTGATGTTTCGCGCGGCTCGGCAGCACCGCTCACTGGCGCTAGAAGCCGATGCCCGGCACTTGGTGACCGACGTCTGGACATCGGCAGGCGTGGTGGTCGGTATTGTTTTAGTGAGCGTGAGCGGCTGGCTGTGGCTGGATGCGGCGGTCGCCATCGGCGTGGCCCTGAACATTCTCAAAGAAGGCTGGAGCCTGGTTTGGCGCTCCTCGCAGGGCCTGATGGACGAGGCGCTGGAGCCTGAAGTGCTGGCCGATGTGCAGCGGGTGCTCGATGGCTTTGCCCACCAGCGCGGCGAGACCGAAATCATCCGCTTTGACCATCTGAACACCCGCAAAGCTGGGCAACGCCGTTTTGTGGACGTGCACATGCACATGCCCGCCAGCTGGACCTTGGGCCGAGCTGCCGCTTTGCGCACCAGCGTGGAGCAGGCGCTGATGAGCGAGGTGCCCGGACTGCGCGCCACCATCCAGCTCTTGCCCAGTGATGTGGAAGCGCACTTTGACGATGCGAGGGACTTGAAATGATCGCTGTGTTGCAAAGGGTGAGTGAAGCCAGTGTGCGTGTGGATGGCGACGTGATCGGCCAGATCGGCACGGGCTTGCTGGTGCTGCTGTGCGCCGAAAAGGGCGATACCGATGCGGTAGCCGGGAAGATGTTGGCCAAAATTTTGAAACTGCGCATCTTCAGTGACGAGGCAGGCAAGATGAATTTGAGCGTGCAGGATGTGGGGGGTGGCATGCTGGTGGTGAGCCAGTTCACCCTCGCTGCCGATGTGGCCGGGGGCAACCGCCCCAGCTTCACCCAGGCGGCCGCGCCCGATGAGGGGCGGCGCTTGTACGAGCATTTTGTGGCGCAGGCACAAAAAGCCCACCCACTGGTGCAAACGGGCCGCTTTGCCGCCGACATGAAAGTGGCGCTCATCAACGACGGCCCCATCACCATCCCGATGCGCATGACGGCTTGAGTGGCTGCTTGAGGTGGGCAACGATAATCCCCTCATGACTGCAACTTCTCCTGCCGCGAGTTCTGCTCGCTTTGACCAGCTCACGCTGGCCCCTGCCACCCTTCAAAACCTCGAACAACTGGGCTACACCCAGATGACCCCCATCCAGGCTGCCAGCTTGCCGCTGACCTTGGCGGGGCAAGACCTGATCGCCCAGGCCAGCACTGGCAGCGGCAAAACCGCCGCCTTTGGCCTGCCCCTGATCGAGCGCCTGCAAACCGCAGGCTCGCCCAGCGCCGCCATTCAAGCGGTGATTTTGTGCCCCACCCGCGAGCTGGCCGACCAGGTCACGCAGGAAATCCGCCGCTTGGCCCGTGCCCGCCAAAACGTGAAAGTCGTCACCTTGTGTGGAGGCGTGGCCCTGCGTGGCCAGACGCTGAGTCTGGAGCACGGCGCGGACGTGGTGGTGGGCACACCTGGCCGCATCTTGGACCACCTGGAGCGCGGCTCGCTGAGTCTGGCGGGCGTCAACACCCTGGTGTTGGACGAAGCCGACCGCATGCTGGACATGGGCTTTTTCGATGACATCGCCAAAGTGGTGCGCCAGTGCGCCAAAGACCGCCAGACCCTGCTGTTTTCGGCCACTTACCCCGAAGGCATCGCCAAGCTGGCCGCGCAGTTCATGCGTGCGCCGCAAACCGTGAAAGTGGAGGCGCAGCACAGCGCGCACAAAATTCGGCAGGTTTATTACGAAGTGAGCGAAAGCCAGCGACTGGATGCCGTGTCCAAACTGTTGGCGCACTTCCGCCCTGAGCGGACGCTGGCCTTTTGCAACACCAAACAGCAGTGCCGCGATTTGGTGGCGGTTTTGCAAGCCCAGGGCTACAGTGCGCTGGCGCTGTTTGGCGAGCTGGAACAGCGCGAGCGTGACCAGGTGCTGGTGCAGTTCTCCAACCGCAGTTGCTCGGTGCTGGTGGCCACCGATGTGGCCTCGCGCGGGCTGGACGTGGAAGGGCTCGAAGCCGTGATCAATGTGGACGTGACGCCCGACGCAGAAATCCACATCCACCGCATCGGCCGCACCGGTCGGGGCGATGCCGAAGGCCTGGCGCTGACGTTGGCGAGCATGGACGAGATGGGCTCGGTCGGCAAGATCGAGGTGATGCAAGGCCGCGAATCGAATTGGGAGCCCTTGTCTGGCTTGACGCCTGCCGCAGGTGGACCTTTGCAACCGCCCATGCGCACGCTGCAAATCGTGGGTGGCCGCAAGGAAAAAATCCGCGCGGGTGATGTGATGGGCGCCTTGGCGGGTGAATGTGGTTTGACCCGTGAGCAGGTGGGCAAGATCAATGTGAACGAGTTCTCGACCTATGTGGCGGTGCAGGCGGCTCTGGCCAAAAAGGTCGAGTCTCAGTTGTCACACGGCAAGATCAAGGGCAAGAGTGTGAAGGTTCGGTTGCTCTGACGTCTTTGCCTTTCGCCTTTTGCTGGGGCGGTGTGTGAGGGGATGCGGCGGGTTCCTCATGACGGGGTACCGAAAATCGTCACCCGCCGCACCCCCTCACACACCTGAGTGGTGGTTTGGGCGTGAGAGAGGCTGGTGTTGAGTGGTTTTCGGTTTGAAGCTGGCAGTTTCGACGCTGCTTAGATTTCCGGCGGGTTTAAAAAATGCACAACGGCCTCGAATGGGGTGGGGCAGGGTGACGATTTTCGGTACCCCGTCATGAGGAACCCGGCCCCACCCCATTCCAGGCCTCACCTCAAAAGCCAAGCAAAAGAACTCAAAGGTAAGGGTTCTTCAACCCCAATCCCGCCAAGATCGCAATCTCATAGGCTTCCATCTCCTCAGCATCCGCCGTGCTGGTCTCGTGGTCCCAACCCTGCGCATGCAAGGTGCCGTGCACCAGCAAATGCGCGTAATGCGCGGCCAATGTCTTGCCTTGTTCTTTAGCTTCGCGTGCCACCACGGGGGCGCACAGCACCAAGTCGGCCATCACCACCGGCTCTTGCGCGTAGTCGAAGGTCAGCACGTTGGTGGCGTAATCCTTTTTGCGGTAACCCAGGTTCAGCGCGCGGCCTTCCTCTTCACCCACGATGCGCACGGTGATTTCGGCGTCATCGGCCAGGGCGTGACGAATGGCGCGGGTCACCGCGTGGCGGGGCAGGGCGGCGCGGTGACGGGCGGCATAGGGAATGTCGCCAAATTGCAGGGACAGCTGGAGTTGTTTCAAGGGCATGGGGTTTGAATGGGTGTTCAATCGTCTGTGGGTACAGGTTTGCGGCGGGTCACGACGCCCGCTCGCATTGGGACGCTGCCTTGCGCCTCGTAGGCGTCCACAATGCGGGCCACCAGCGGGTGTCGCACCACGTCGGCACTCGAAAAGCGCGTGAAGGCAATGCCCTTGACGCGTTTCAAGACCCGTTCAGCGTCGATCAATCCGCTCAGCTGGCCTTTGGGCAAGTCGATCTGGCTGACATCGCCAGTGACCACCGCCTTGGCCCCAAAGCCAATGCGGGTCAAAAACATCTTCATCTGTTCGGTGCTGGTGTTTTGTGCTTCGTCCAGAATCACAAACGCATTGTTCAGGGTGCGCCCGCGCATGAAGGCCAGCGGTGCGATTTCGATCGCGTTGCGCTCAAAGGCCTTTTGCACCTTGTCGTAACCCATTAGGTCGTAGAGCGCGTCGTACAGCGGACGCAGGTACGGATCCACCTTTTGCGACAGGTCGCCCGGCAAAAAGCCCAGCCGCTCACCGGCTTCCACCGCCGGGCGGGTCAGCACAATGCGCTGCACGCTGGCGCGCTCCAGCGCGTCCACCGCGCAGGCCACGGCCAGATAGGTCTTGCCCGTGCCCGCAGGCCCGATGCCAAAGCTGATGTCGTGGGTGGCGATGCTCTCCAGATAGGCCGCCTGCACCGGTGTGCGCGCCTTCAGGTCGGCGCGGCGGGTTTGCAGTGGGGGCAGGTCGGCTTCTTCGCCTCCGCTGTCGCCTACCAGCATCAGCTGCACCATGTCAGGCGAAATCGGACGGTCGGCCCGTTCGTAGATCGCCTGCAAAATCTCCATGGCCCGTATGGCCACCGCCTTGGGGCCGTCTACCTTGAACTGCTCATGGCGGTGCGCGATGCTCACCTGCAAGCCCGCTTCGATGGTGCGCAGGTGCGCATCCATGGGGCCGCACAGGTGCGACAAGCGGTTGTTGTTGTGCGGCGTGAAGGTGTGTCTGACGATCAAGTTGATAATCCTGAATTGGCGCGGTCACGAGTGGTCGGAAACCGTGCATTTTCTCCCATCACAGGCATTTAAGGCGTCACCCCCCATGATTGGCAAACTCACCGGCATCCTGAGCGACAAAAACCCACCCGAGGTGATCGTGGACTGCCATGGCGTGGGCTACGAAGTCAATGTGCCCATGAGCACGTTCTACAACTTGCCCGCCACGGGCGACAAAGTCAGTCTGGTCACGCACTTTGTGGTGCGCGAAGACGCGCAAATCCTCTACGGCTTTGCCACCTTGGCCGAGCGCGAAGCCTTTCGCCAGCTCATCAAAATCTCGGGCGTCGGCCCTCGCACAGCATTGAGTGTGTTGTCCGGCATGAGCGTGGATGACTTGGCGCAGGCCATCACCACGCAAGAAGTGGGGCGCTTGGTCAAAGTGCCGGGCATTGGCAAAAAGACCGCCGAGCGTTTGCTGCTTGAACTCAAGGGCAAGCTGGGCGGCGACTTGGGCGGCTTGTTCGCCGTGAACACCCCCGATACCCAAAGCGACATCCAGCAAGCTTTGCTGGCGCTGGGCTACAGCGACAAAGAGGCTGCCGCTGCGCTCAAGAACTTGCCCGCCGATGTGGGCGTGAGCGAGGGCATCAAGCTGGCGCTCAAAGCCCTGAACAAATGAAGACGAACTGAGCCATGAGCATCCGCACCGACGACTTCGCCCCGCAACCCGAACCCCGGGTCATTTCAGCGGCCCCGGTTTCTCACCAAGAAGAGGCCATTGAACGCGCCTTGCGCCCCAAGCTGCTCGATGAATACGTCGGCCAGGTCAAGGTGCGCGAGCAGCTGGAGATTTTCATCAGCGCCGCCAAGATGCGCGAAGAGCCGCTGGACCATGTGTTGTTGTTTGGCCCACCGGGCTTGGGCAAGACCACATTGAGCCACATCATTGCCGCCGAGCTGGGCGTGAACCTGCGCCAGACCAGCGGCCCCGTGCTTGAAAAACCTAAGGATCTGGCCGCGCTGCTCACCAATCTGGAGCGCAACGATGTGCTCTTCATCGATGAGATCCACCGCCTCTCGCCCGTGGTCGAAGAGATCTTGTACCCTGCGCTGGAGGACTACCAGATCGACATCATGATCGGCGAAGGCCCGGCGGCTCGCAGTATCAAGCTCGATTTGCAGCCCTTTACGCTGGTGGGTGCGACCACCCGTGCGGGCATGCTCACCAACCCGTTGCGCGACCGTTTTGGCATTGTGTCGCGCCTGGAGTTCTACACGCCCGAGGAGCTCTCGCGCATCGTCACGCGCAGCAGTGGTTTGCTCAAGGCCCCGATTGACCCGGAAGGCTCTTTTGAGATCGCCCGCCGTTCACGCGGCACGCCCCGCATTGCCAACCGCCTGCTGCGCCGGGTGCGTGACTATGCGGACGTGAAGGGTGACGGCACCATCCACAAAGGCATCGCACAAAAAGCACTGACCATGCTGGACGTGGACCCCGAGGGTTTTGACCTGATGGACCGCAAACTGCTTGAAGCGGTGATTCACCGTTTTGACGGCGGTCCGGTTGGCTTGGACAACATCGCCGCCAGCATCGGCGAGGAGCGCGACACGATCGAAGACGTGATCGAGCCGTATTTGATTCAGCAAGGCTATCTGCAGCGAACCCCTCGTGGGCGCATGGCCACCTTGGCCGCGTTCAAGCACTTGGGCGTCACGCCGCCCAAGTCGTTTGGTGACAGGATTTAAAACCCGAAGCCATTGTGACTTTTGAGGAAGCGGGTCCCTGCTCGCCAAGGCCTGCCCAGCTTGAGCCAACATTCGGCCGCAGGGGCGGCCTCCCACAAAGGCTTCAGGCCGAGGTTTCGTCCTTGCCCAGCGCATCCAGGTGCGAGGTGTCGCCCCAGCCCACCAGTGACAGGCCTTGTGGAGTCCAAAGCAATCGGTTGACAGCGGTGTTGGTCAGTTGCCAAGTGCGCGGGGCTTGCAAATCCAACCGGGTGGCCGCGCGGTACAGGATGTCCAGCACGCCACCGTGCGCCACCATCACGATTTGCTGACCGGCGTGGCGCGCAGCCAACTCGTCCACCGTGCGCACAATGCGATCGCGCAAAGCCAGCAGCGATTCCCCGCCCTCAGGCGGCGTCCAGTCCGGCGTGCGTTTGCGCCAGTGCCAAGCGTGGTCGGGTAATTCGGCTTCCACCTCGCCAAAAGTGCGTCCTTGAAACACCCCGAAGTGACGCTCGCGCAAGCCAGCGTGTGTGCTCACCTTCTTACCCATGGCTTGCGCTATGGCTTGGGCCGTGGTGTGTGCCCGCGACAGGTCGCTGGCATAAATCGCATCCACATCTTCGCGTTCGGCCAGAGCGCGGGCCAGGTGTTCGGCTTGGCGTAAACCCACCTCATTGAGTGGGATGTCCAGATGGCCTTGCAAGCGTGTGTCCACGTTCCATGCGGTTTCGCCATGGCGAATCGCCAAAATTCGTGTCGGTTCCATAAATTCCTGGCTTCAGCGCGGCACTTCGATGTTGACCCGTCGCGGGCCATTGGGCGGGTTGGGGAAGTTGGCCAGCGCAGCCTGGAACAAGGTGGCAAAGATCGGTACGCTGTCGCTCCAGGGCCCAGAGTGGCTCGCGCGGGTTTCGTAGACCACTTGGCCTGATTGGAGGTCGCGCAGGATCAGGCTGACTTCACGGCGGTAGTGTGTGGGTGGTGGAAAGCGCATGCCCACACCCAGTCCGATGTGCGAGCCCAAACCCGAACCGATAGAGACGTTGCCATAGGGTGTCCAGCCCGGCCCGATAGGGCGGCCCCACGGGTCGGCCTGGTACTGAGAACCACTGAAGCCCACCATCACGCTCAAGCGAGCCCCTGCATCGTCACGCACCAGCCCCACGGCCGTCATGGCCGCTTGGGCTTGTTGCTCGGCCAAGCCTGCTTCAGGGTTGTTGAGTTGCGAGGGCAGGCGTTCAAAGCGGTACTTGGCCCCTTGCAGGCTCATGCCGGACGGCACCGCCGCCACAGAAACCACATCGCTGTCAATCAGGCGCATCGAGGCGCAGCCTGTCAACCCGGTCAAGGCCAGCGCGATGAAGGCCATCGAAAACCACCGCGTGAGCTGTCGAGTTTCTGTGCGCATGACCTGTACTCCTGAGGTTTACATCGAGATGACCTGAATGCCCGGCAATGAGTGCTCCTTGAACTCTTCTTCGTCAAAAGCCTTGTCGCCTGCGTCGTCGGCGATGCCAGTGATCTTCAGGTCCTTGAAGCCATGCAGTTTGGCGTCCATCAAGTGAGAGGGCACCACATTTTGCAAAGCCGAGAACATGTTTTCAATGCGGCCAGGGTGCTTCTTTTGCCACTCGCGCAGCATGTTGCCCACTTGCAGGCGTTGGAGGTTTTCCTGGCTGCCACACAGGGTGCACGGGATGATGGGGAACTGTCGGTGCTCTGCCCAACGGATCAGGTCGGTTTCGGCCACATAGGCCAGTGGACGGATCACCATGAACTCGCCGTTGTCGCTGACCAGTTTCGGTGGCATGCCCTTGAGCTTGCCGCCAAAAAACATGTTCAAGAAGAAGGTTTGCAGCATGTCGTCGCGGTGGTGGCCGAGCGCGAGTTTGTTGCATTTGAGCTCACGGGCCACGCGGTACAAAATGCCCCGGCGCAAGCGCGAGCAAAGGCTGCACATGGTCTTGCCTTCGGGGATCTTGTCCTTCACGATCGAGTACGTGTCTTGCGTTTCGATGTGGAACTCCACGCCCAGCTCTTTGAGGTACGCAGGCAGGATGTGGTCCGGAAAGCCAGGTTGCTTTTGGTCCAGGTTGACCGCCACCAGCTCAAAGTCCACCGGGGCGCGGGCCTTCATCTTGAGCAAGATGTCGAGCATGCCGTAGCTGTCTTTGCCGCCCGACATGCAGACCATGATGCGGTCGCCCGCTTCGATCAGGTTGAAGTCACTGATGGCCTGGCCCATCTGGCGGCACAGGCGTTTTTCGAGTTTGTGGGTTTCGCGCTCGATCTTGATGGCTTTGGCGGCCTCTGAGTCGGCTTGCGCTTGTACCCAGGCGTTGTCTGCTGCTGTGTCTGTGTTCATGAGGTTCACCACTGTCCGGTTTCCATGCGAATGGCCACTTCGCAGTCTTCAAAAATTTCAAGTTTGGCAATCTTGACGCGCACACCCAACACGCCGGGCAACTGCATCAGGCGGTTGGAGAGTTTGCCGATCAGCGTTTCCAGCAGGTTGATGTGCTCAGCCGTGCATTCGTCGATGATGATTTTGCGCACTTTTCGGTAGTCCAGCACCGAATGGATGTCGTCGTCGCTGGGCAGCAGGGGTTGCGTGCCCAGGTTCAGCTCGGCGTCCACCTGTATCGGTTGTGGATCGGTTTTTTCGTGTTCCAGGATGCCCAGGTTGGCGTCAAAGCGCAAACCGGTCAGCTCCAGCGTTTGTTGGCCAGCAGGGGTTTTCATGAGGCAGTTTTGGTCTGGAAGATTTCAACCCCAACCGCTTCGCAGTCCGGGTACACATCGGGTTTGCAGCTGGACAGGCGCACCGCCTGCACCTGTGGGTGGGCGATCAGCTCGCGCATCAGGTCGTCGCACAAAGTCTCTTGCAGCACGATGTGGCCCTGGGCTACGCGGCGGGCAATCACCTCGCGGATGAAGTCGTAATCCACCACCTCGGCCAGATCGTCTTGTGTGGGGGTGGACGCGCTGTAGGGCACGAACAACTCCACATTGAAGACAATGCGCTGGGGCCCCAGCTTTTCAAAGTCGTGCGCACCGATGCGCACGTCCACCGTGTGGTTGCGCAGAAAGAGGCGGCGACAGTTCAGCGCCAAATCGGTCATCAGGTCGCTCATACAGGGTCTTTCGGTTCACCCAAAAACATCACATCGCGCGCCAAAGGCACCAGGTGCTGGCCGTTGTCCACGCACACTGTGGTGCCGGTGATGCAAGGGTTCTGTGCCAAAAACACGCAAGTGGCCGCCACCTGTGCCGGGTCGATCGGCTCGCGCAGCAGGTTCACGCGGCTGTTGCGGTCAAAGTTCTCTTGGGTTTGTGGGCCGCTCAAAAACATCAGTCCAGGGGCCACGCCGCACACACGCAAGGGGGCCAAGGCTTGGGCTTGCAAGGCCACCGCTCGCTCCAGCGCCAGTTTGGACACGGTGTAAGAGAAATAGTCCGGGTTCAGGTTGAACACCTTCTGGTCTAGGATGTGGACCACGCTGCGCTGGCCAGGCTTGGCTTCGGGCGTAGCTTGCTGGGCCATGAGCGAGGCCAACAGCATGGGTGCGATCAGATTCACTTCGATTTGCTGGCGAGCTCCGGCCAAGTCCATGTTTGTGCCTTCATCGGGTTCGAACAGCGAGGCGTTGTTGATCAAGCAGTCAAGCGGGCCGTGACTTTGCGCGATCTGCGCCATCATCTGTTCGACTTGGTCGCTCTGGGCCAGATCGGCTTGCACGCATTCCACATGGCGCCCTGCAGCCTGCAGTTCAGACTGCAGCGCCTTGGCCGCATCGGCCGAACGTTGGTAATGGCACCACACGCGCCAGCCCGCCGCCGCAAATTGGCGAACGATCTCTGCGCCCAGGCGGTGAGCGCCTCCGGTGACCAGAACTTGTTTCATGAATCGGGGGCTGGGCAGATGGGATTGCGCAAGCACATCAAAGGGTGACAAAGGGCTGAATTATCGGGCAAGCCATGGATTTGACCCTCGGGACCCCGGCAAACGCCCGTACACCTTCGGCGACAATCAACGCGTGAGCACGCCCAATCCCCATTCCCCTTCCGAATTGACCTCGCGTATCCACCAGGCCATCGCCCAAGCCGGTGGCTGGATCGGTTTTGACCGTTTCATGGCCATGGCCTTGTACGAGCCGGGGCTGGGTTATTACACCAATGCCCTGCAAAAGTTCGGCGCCATGCCTTCCTCGGGCAGCGATTTTGTGACCGCGCCGGGCATGTCGCCCTTGTTTGGCCAGACTTTGGCGGTGCAGGTGCGTGAGGCCTTGGACGCCACAGGCACCGATGAAGTCTGGGAGTTTGGCGCGGGCACCGGAGCCTTGGCCTTGCAACTGCTGGACAGCCTGGGCGATGCGGTTCGCCGCTACACCATCATCGATTTGTCAGGCACTTTGCGCGCCCGTCAGGCCGACACCTTGTTGAAACACGCCGACAAAGTGCGCTGGCTCGACGCCTGGCCCGACGCCATGGATGGCGTGGTGGTGGGCAACGAGGTACTGGACGCCATGCCCGTGCAGCTGCTGCAGCGCACGCAAGGCGTCTGGCATGAACGTGGTGTGGTCAGTTCGGGCAATGACTTCGCCTGGCAAGACCGCCTGACCGACCTGCGCCCGCCCGTGGACATCGAAGGCGAGCACGACTATTTGACCGAAATCCACCCCCAAGCCGAAGCCTTCATTTGCAGCTTGGCTGAGCGCTTGCTCGCCGGCAAAGGCGGGGCGGCGTTTTTCCTCGATTACGGCTTTCCCGAGGGCGAATACTTTCACCCCCAGCGCCACATGGGCACCGTCATGTGCCATCAGCTGCACCAAGCCGACGACAACCCGCTGGTGGTGGTGGGCCAAAAAGACATCACCGCCCATGTGAACTTCACCGGGGTCGCGCTGGCCGCGCAAAACGCCGGGCTGCATGTGCTGGGCTACGCCAGCCAAGCTTGGTTTTTGCTGAATCTGGGCCTGGCCGAGCGCATGGCCGAGGCCTCTTTGGCCGAACGCAGCCAAGCCCAGCGCCTGGTCAACGAGCACGAAATGGGCGAGTTGTTCAAAGTGGTCGGTTTTTGCACCTCGGCCGACTGGTCCGCTCAGGGCTTTGCCCTGGGCGACCGGTCACATCGCCTGTAAACGGCATCAAGGCACGCTATGTTGCGCTGGCTCATCGTGGTGTTTTTGGCCTTGATCATTTTCAGTGGCTTGCAAAAATGGCTGCAAAAACTCGGCTTTGGTCGACTGCCCGGAGATTTCAGATTTCGCTTGTTCGGGCGCGAGTTCTTCCTTCCCATCACCAGCACCTTGCTGCTGAGCATGGTGGCAGCGGGCATCGCGCGCTGTGTGTGAGCTGGCCAGCCGGCAAAAGCACACCCCACACGAACGTGTTACAGTGCGGCACGCCATTGGCGACTTATGCCCATCTCGCTCTAGCCGAGCCGATAGCGCATCCCGGCAGAGGGATGCCAGTCTTGTCCTCCACTGTGCACATCGCCCGCCATGCTTTCTTAAGCTGGGCCCAGACGATTTATTGCTTCCTTTTTGACGCACCTCTGCACGGTGCTGTTGTTGGGCAGGCCTTACGGTCTGCATATGGGGGCGCTTTTTTGGCAGCAGGACATGCCAAGACCCGTGCCGCTGCACAGCCCCCAAGAGGGCCGAAAAAAGCGGCTCGACCCCCTTCGTTAAAATACATGACCATTTCATATTGTTCACACCAACCCATCTCCATGGGAAAATTCCGAATTCAGCCGTGCTCCAGGGCTTTGCCTAATGGCGCATTTGGCGCACAAGTGTCCGTGGCCAGTGGCCGCGGCAGTGCCAGCACCGACCGCGTGATGCGGTTTGTGCCCGAATTCGCCACACCGGCCGCCGCCAGCCAATACGCCCTCGATGAAGGCATGTTGTGGGTGGAGCGCCAGACGACGAAACCGATCCTGCTTTGAGAAAGACGTTTTAAATGGCTAAAGAAGAACTGATTGAACTGATGGGCGTGGTCAACGAGGTGTTGCCCGACACCCGTTTCCGCGTGACCCTGGACAACGGTCACCAATTGATTGCTTATTCCGCAGGCAAGATGCGCAAGAACCACATCCGCATTTTGGCGGGTGACCGTGTCACGCTCGAGCTCTCGCCTTATGACCTGAGTAAAGGCCGCATCAGTTTCCGTCACTTGGCAGGTCGCGCGCCCATGGCGCCGCGTCGCCCTCCCGCACGCTGAGCTGGTTCTGCGCCGGGTCTTGACCTCAGTCAGGGTTCCCGGGTCTTGAATCGTGCAGCATGGTCCCCAAGTGACTTTGAAACACAGGGGATTCCATGACCGATTCAGCCAGCGCCTTGCACATTGTTTGTCCTCACTGCCACACCACCAACCGGGTGCGTGAGGCTGACCTGCACAACGCACCCGATTGCGGACAGTGCCACCAACCGCTTTTTGACGGCCATCCGCTGGCGCTGGATCAGGCCAGTTTTGACAAGCACATCGGCCGCAGCCATTTGCCGGTGCTCGTCGATTTCTGGGCCCCGTGGTGCGGCCCCTGCCGCATGATGGCCCCGGCTTATGAGCAGGCCGCAGGCCTTTTGGAGCCCCAAGTGCGGGTGGCCAAACTCAACACTGAAGAAGCGCAAGCCATCGCCGCCCGCTTCAACATCCGCAGCATCCCCACACTCGCTTTGTTTGTCGGCGGCAAAGAAGTCGCCCGCCAGGCCGGTGCATTCCGCACGGCTCAAGACATCGCCGACTGGACGCGTTCGCACCTTTGAGTGCTGATAGGCGCTCACGCCCACAAGGACAGGTTTACAGCGACGCCAGTGCGATGGCTTTGATCCGTGCTTGGGCGATTTGTAAGCCAATTTGCGGGCCTTTGAGGCCCTCTGCCGCTGCTGTCTGTGCAATGGGCGCGGTCTCCACCGACAGCGCTGCTTGTTGCGCTTTGAGCAAGCGCCCAGCCTGTGGGTAAGCCGCTTCTTCAAACCCCAGGCGTCCCCGTGCATCACACTCACACGCTTGCAGCACGAGTGCAAAGCGTTCCGCTTGGCGAATGGCGTCGCAGCGCTCCAATAAGCGCATCAATGCTTCTGGCCCCAGCTCTGCACTGCGGTGGATGTTGCCGTGCTCACGCGCCACCACCTCGGCCAACTCCTTGCAATCGGTCGGCACGCGCAGGCGCTCGCACACTTGCTGCAAAAGCTTCACGCTGCGGCCTTCGTGGCCAATGTGGCGGGGCAATACGTCGGCGGGCGTGGTGCCTTTGCCCAGGTCGTGCATCAGGCAGGCCACACGCACCGAAAGCGGCATGTTCAATCGTGCAGCCATGTCCATCACCAGCATCATGTGCACGCCCGTGTCCACCTCGGGGTGGTATTCGGCGCGTTGGGGCACACCCCACAGGCGGTCCAGCTCGGGCAGTAACACGCGCAGGGCACAACATGCGCGCAGCACCTCGAACATACGCGAGGGTTTTTCGCTCATCAGGCCTTTGGCCAGTTCTTGCCACACGCGCTCGGGCACCAAGTGGTCGGCTTCGCCGTCCTCGACCATTTGGCGCATCAATGCCATCGTCTCGTCGGCTACGGTGAAATCGGCAAAGCGCGCTGCAAAGCGTGCCACGCGCAAAATGCGCACCGGGTCTTCGGCAAAGGCGTTGGTCACATGGCGCAGTACCTTGTTTTGCAGGTCACGCTCGCCACCATACGGATCGACGATCTGACCTGACCATGCGCTGGGAGCAGCATGGGCCAACGCATCGGGAACCGCCATAGCGTTCACGGTGAGGTCACGCCGGGCCAGGTCTTCTTCAAGCGTGACGTCGGGCGCGGCTTGCACTGCAAAGCCTTTGTACCCCCGCGCCGTCTTGCGCTCGGTGCGGGCCAAGGCGTATTCCTCGCGGGTCTGTGGGTGCAGAAAGACCGGAAAGTCCTTGCCCACGGGCACATAGCCCTGCGCGCTCATGGCCTCGGGCGTGCTGCCCACCACCACCCAGTCGCGGTCGTTCACGCTTAGGCCCATCAAGGCATCGCGCACCGCACCGCCGACGACAAACACTTGCATGGCTGCTGCTTTGCTCAGCGAGCCACCCGGAAGGGCTCTTCGAAGTCGATGAAGTCCTGCTCGGCCATGGCGTCGTCTATCCAGGCTTTTACGCCGGGCAGGGCGCACACGCGCTCCATGTAGGCGGCCACGTCGGCAGGCACGGGCAAGGCGTAGGTTTTCAGGCGCATCACCACGGGGGCAAAGTAGGCGTCCGCCACAGTGAAGTGGCCAAACAACATGGGGCCGCCGTGCTCTGCCAGCAGGCCGCTCCAAAGGCTGCAGATGCGGTCCAAGTCGGCGTGCACGGCAGGCTTGTCACGCAGTGCCAAAGCGCCGATCTCTGGGAGGTGTGCCTCGATGTTCATCGGGCAGGCGCTGCGCAGGCCTGTGAAACCGCTGTGCATTTCGGCGCAAATGCTGCGTGCACGCGCTCGGGCAGCGCGGTCTTGCGGCCACAGTTTTTTATCCGGAAACTGTTCGGCCACATATTCGGCAATGGCCAGCGTGTCCCACACGGCCAAGCCGTCGTGTACCAACACGGGCACTTTGCCAACAGGGTTCACGTCTTTGAGCGTCGTCTTGAATTGCGAGTCGGGCGCAAAGCTGTCAAAGCGGACATAGATTTCTGCAAAGTCGATGCCCGCCTGGCGCAGAAGCACCCAAGGTCGCATGGACCAGGACGAATAATTCTTGTTGGCGATGTAGAGCTGGATCATTCTTTTCTCTCTTGAGGCGAAGCCCACATGTTAGCGCTCACAGTGGTTAACAAGAGACAGATTGCACCGCCAAGGTGTGTGACGGGGATGCGGCGGGTGACGATTTACGGTACCCCGTCATGAAGAACCCGCCGCATCCCCTCACGTTCCCCCTGAGACCGCGAACGTCAGCCGTTGCCCGATTTCAGCGCCCAGCGCGTTCGCGCCAGCCGTTCAAACGGCTGCGTGGGCCGCGGCGGCCCAAATAGCTGGGTGCTACACCCGCTGCAGATGCTGCGCTGATGCCCAAGTTTGAAAGCCCTGGGTGTTGGCCCGTGGCAATGTTGTCCACTTTCATCGAAGCCAGGTTATCTCGGCTCATCAACGGCTCGCCCGGCGCCAGCTCCATGACCGCGGCTTGCAGCCAGCCCATCCACATCGGCAAGCCGATGACGGGGCGACCTCGGCCGTGGTTCACGCCTGCCCACTGTCCAGAGCGTTTGACCAACTCGCCCAGCGTCAACACATCCGGGCCGCACAGCTCGTAAGTCTGGCCGATGGTGTCCGGCTTTTGCAGGCAGACCGCCACGGCGCTGGCCACATCGGCCACCCACACAGGGGCAAAACGTGTGCCACTGCCCGCCAAGGGCATGAAGGGCGCGATGGCCTGCAGGTCGGCAAACAGGTTGAGGAATTTGTCTTCGGCACCAAAGATCACGCTGGGGCGCAACACCGTCAGTTGCAGCCCTGCGTTGTGCAAAACGGTTTCGCCGCGCGCCTTGCTGCGCTGGTACATCGAGGGGCCTTGCGGATCGGCACCCAAAGCGCTGATGTGCACCAGTCGCTGCACGCCCGCTTTTTTCATGGCGCTGGCAATCTTGCCGGGCAAATCAACGTGTACGTTTTCAAAGCGCTCTTCAGTGCCATGCAGCACAGCCACCAGATTGACCACCGCATCATGGCCGGGGATCAAGCGGGCCAGATCGGCCTCTTTGTGAACATTGGCCTCGATCACGGTCAGACCGGGCAAGCTTTGCACGCTGGCCGCATTCACGGCGCGTCGTGTGGGCACGGTGATGTGCCAGCCCAGGCGGGCCAGTTTTTCGCAGACGTGGCGACCGACGAAACCGCTGCCACCCAAAACCAGAACGCGTGGTGTGCTCATGCCGCGCTCAAGCCACTGACGGCTTGGTGCATGGCATCCATGGCTTGGTCGATGATCTGTGTGCGCCATGCGTCGGTGTCGACGTAGAAAGCATCCATCAGGTCTTGCTTGATCTTTTGGTGCAGGGCTTCGGGCGCTTCGGGGTGCAAGTGCAGCCAGTGGTCACCGCGCAAGGCGGTCATGACCTGCAACTGAGCTTGGGTGCCATATTCCATGGCAATCCCGGTGTACTCCGCCTGTGGACATTCTTGGTAAGCGGACATCCACATCAAACCCGTGAGAAAGGCCGAAGTGGATGAGCCGTCGTAAATCGAGGTGATGCCTTGGCCCCACCAAGTTTTGGCGCGGCTGTAGGCCGCAGCATCGTCGGCGCAAGCAAAAATGCGCTCACCCAAGCCGCTCGGACCCAGGCCGGTGTGCAAATCAATCCAGGCCAATTTTTGGCAGTTTTGACCATATTTTTGAAGCACTTGGCGCAGGGTCAGGTTGCTCCAGGTGGGTGCTTTGCCGCCGAAGAAGAGGCCTTCCGGAAAGTCGTGCTGGCCCTTGGAGACCGCTGCTTGCAGCGCGTCCATGCCACGCTCGGCGATGTACTGCTGAATTGCGGCTGTGTTGGCCGCGTCCGGTGGCCAAACCTCGGGCAGCAAGAGCGGCTGCACTTCTTTGTAAGGCGCGTTTTCGGGCAGAGGCTTCGTGAAATCCTGGAAGTTGCGGTTGATGTCCACGTTTTCGTGGGTCACGCGCCGCACATGCGAAAACCCGTGCGGGTTGAGCGCATGGATGTAGAGCACGGCCACGCCATTGGCTTTGGCAGCGTCGCGCCAAGCGGTGTTTTGCAGGGCGTGGATTTGCACGCCCGAGCCGCAGTAACCCTCGACCCCGTGGCAGGCGCTGCTGATGATCAGCAGCTGCTTGGCGTCGGGCGCGCCGTCGAGCACCACGTCCATGGCCAGCTCTTCGCCATCCCGGCCCTTCAGGGGGTGGATGTTGGAATCAACGGTCAGGCCCGCAGCATGGGCGGCGTTCAGGAATTTCTGACGAGCTTCGGCATAGCTTTTAGAAAAGCCGGTTTGGATATCGGTCATGCGGATTTTTGATTTAAACGGTTTGTGTCGGATTGGCCAGCCATTGCGTGGCGAGTTCCACCCAATACGTGCCGCCCAATGGGATCAAGTCGTCGTTGAAGTCGTAGCTGGGGTTGTGCAAGGTGCAGGGACCGCCACCGTGGCCCATTTCGCGGTGCGCGCCGTCGCCGTTGCTGATGAACACATACGCGCCCGGCTTGGCCTGCAGCATGTAAGAGAAGTCTTCGGCACCCATGGTGGGTTCTTGATGCATCACCTGCTCTGCGCCCACGATGCCCGACATCACCTGCCGCGCAAACTCGGCTTCAGCTGGGCTGTTGATGGTGGGTGGGTAGTTGCGCTCGAACTCGAATTCACATTGCGCGCCAAAAGCGGCGCAAAGCGACTCGGCCACCTGTTTCATGCGCGATTCGATCAGGTCCAGCACCTCGATGCTGAAAGTGCGCACCGTGCCCTGCAACTCGCAGGAGTCGGGCACCACGTTGGTGGCTTCGCCCGCGTGGATCATGGTGACCGAGATCACGCCTGCGTCCACCGGCTTTTTGTTGCGGGTGATGATGGTCTGAAAGCCTTGCACCATTTGGCAGGCGATCGGCACTGGGTCGATGCCGTTGTGCGGGAGCGCGGCGTGGCTGCCTTTGCCACGGATGGTGATCTTGAATTCGTTGCTGGATGCCATGACAGGGCCGGGACTCACGGCAAAGGTGCCCACGGCAGCGCCGGGCCAGTTGTGCATGCCGAACACGGCCTGCATGGGGAACTTGTCAAACAGGCCATCCTTGATCATCTCGCGGGCGCCACCGCCGCCTTCTTCGGCGGGTTGGAAGATCAAATACACCGTGCCATCAAAGTCGCGGTGCTTGGCAAAGTGTTTGGCTGCTGCCAACAGCATGGCCGTGTGACCATCGTGGCCGCAAGCGTGCATCTTGCCTTGGTGTTTGCTGGCGTGGGCGAAGGTGTTGAATTCCTGCATGGGCAGCGCGTCGATGTCAGCCCGCAAGCCAATGCCGCGCCCGCACGCGCCGCCGTCACGCCCGTGCACGATGCCCACCACGCCCGTGGTGCCCATACCGCGGTGGATGGGGATACCCCAATCAGTCAGCTGCTGGGCCACCACATCGGCCGTGCGCACTTCCTGAAAGCACAACTCAGGGTGTGCATGAATGTCTTTGCGGATGGCCGCGATGCTGGCCGCGTCGGTGAGGATGGAGTCGAGAATTTTCATGAATACAGTCTAGCGGGACTTGGCGATCTTTGCCAAGCCAATGCGACAAATGACCCGACTGTCGCCTGTGTGCCCGAGACAAGGTGCAAAATCGTGCACAGATCCCATCTCTGTTTGTATGTGTCATTTCTTCATCCATAAGCCTTGGCGTTCAGTGGCAAGTGCCCTGGGAGCCTTCTTTTTTTGCGGCTTGGCCACAGCCGCCCCGCTGTTGACCTGCCAAGTCACTTACGCTGGAAGCACGCACACCGTGCTGGCCCGTCCGGTCGCCGATCCATATCCCGTGCCTTCGGTAGACATTGGTGGGCGTTTTGGATTCAAAGCGGTCATGGTGGGAGATGCGGGGCATGTGAGCCGCATCTTGCTGTATGCCTACCAAGACGCTACCCCCAACCCAGTGTTGATCCATCAGGCCAAATATTTGCCGCCTTACCCCCGCAGTGCGCAGCCCTGGCCCATCACGGGTCAGCAGCATTTGTATGCAGGGCCTTTGGAGCGGGAATTGATTTACAGCTGCACGCTGGAGGGTTTGGCGCCATGAAAAAGTTGCTCTTGTTTTGTGCAGCCTTGGGTTGTTGGGCGTTGGCGTGTGCACAAGGGGCCGCTGCCGGTGACAAGCAGGTCACCTTGGTGTTTGCCGGTGACACAGTACTCGATGACGCCCCGGGTGCCTTGATTGCGGGCGGTGGCGATCCTTTTACTGATTTTGCTGCGGTGTTGGCCGCTGCCGATATCCGCATCGCCAATTTGGAGTGCGTGGTGGCCACCACCGGGAGCGCGGGGGACAAAAACTTCACCTTCCGGGCGCATCCGCGGGTTTTGCCGGTGGTGAAGAAGCATTTTGATGCGGTGGCCTTGGCCAACAACCATTCGGGCGATTTTGGCCGCGAGGCATTTGCCGAAATGCTCGGTTTGCTCCAGCAAGCAGGTTTGGGCAAGCTGGGTGGTGGTCGCCATTTATCGGAGGCTCATGAGCCGTGGGTGGTGGAGCGCAACGGGCTGCGCATTGCATTCTTGGGTTACAACGAATTCATGCCCCGCAGTTTTGAAGCGGACCACAATGCGCCCGGGGTGGCCTGGAGCGAAGACGAACAAGTGGTGGACGACATCCGCCGTGCCCGCCAGGTGCATCGCGCCGACCTGGTGATTCCCATCATGCATTGGGGCTGGGAGAACGAATTGGTGGCCAACCGCCGTCAGCGCCAACTGGCCCGCTTGATGGTGGCTGCAGGGGCCGATGCCGTGATCGGAGGGCACCCGCATGTGACGCAAGACATCGAACACATCGAGGGCAAACCCGTCATTTACAGTGTGGGCAATTTCGTGATGAAAGAAACCGACAACGCCAACCAGCGCCGTGGTTGGGTGTTGCGTCTGGTGCTGGACAAACAAGGCGTGCGCCTGCTCGACACCCGGGTGGCCCAAATCCGCATGGACGGCGTGCCCGAGCGCGATGACCGTGCGGCCAGCCCTTGCTGGCAACGCGGCGACGCGGTGGTAGGCCAGTGTGTGGCTGGGCAACGCCCTGTGCCTCGCTGACACGCAGTACGACAATCGACTTTTGACAGGACGCGACCCATGAACGACACCTCCGCCCACGTGGTGCGCGGCGCTTGCCCGCACGATTGCCCCGACACCTGCGCCTTGCTGACCACAGTGGAGAACGGCCGCGCCACCAAAGTGCAAGGCAACCCGATGCACCCCCAGACCGACGGCGTGCTGTGCACCAAGGTGTCGCGCTACACCGAACGAACCTACCACCCAGACCGCCTTTTGCAGCCCCTGAAGCGCATCGGCCCCAAGGGTGCGGGTCACTTTGTGCCGATCAGCTGGGACGAGGCGCTGGCGGACATCGCCCAACGGCTGCAAGCCATTGCGGCCCGCGACCCGCAAGCCATCTTGCCCTACAGCTATGCGGGCACCATGGGCTTGGTGCAAAGCGAGTCGATTGCAGCGCGGTTTTTTCACCAGCTGGGTGCATCGCTGCTGGACCGCACGATTTGCGCCTCGGCCGGGGCCGAAGCCCTGACCCAGACTCTGGGCAACAAGGTCGGCATGAAGGTCGAGTTTTTTGCCGAATCCAAGCTCATCGTCATCTGGGGCAGCAACTCGATTGGCAGCAATCTGCATTTTTGGCGCCTCGCGCAAGAGGCCAAGCGCAACGGGGCCAAGCTGGTCTGCATCGACCCCCGGCGCAGCGAAACGGCCGAAAAATGCCACGAACACATCGCCCTGCGCCCCGGCACCGACGCTGCATTGGCGCTGGCCCTCATGCACGAGCTGATCGTGCATGGCTGGCTCGACCAAGACTACATCGAACGCTACACCCTGGGCTGGGACGCCCTGAAAGCGCGGGCCTTGCAGTGGACGCCGGAGCGCGCAGCAGAAGTGTGCGGCTTGCCGGTTGAACAAATCCGTCAGCTGGCCCGCGACTGGGGCACCACCCAGCCCGCTGCCATCCGCCTGAACTACGGCATGCAGCGCGTGCGCGGGGGGGGCAACGCGGTGCGGGCGATCGCTTGCTTGCCTGCGCTCACTGGGGCCTGGCGGCACCGGGCTGGCGGCTTGCTGCTCAGCAGTTCGGGGCATTTCCCGGTGCGGCGCGCGGCTTTGCAAAGGCCCGACTTGCTGGGCGAACGGCGTCCGCGCACGATCAACATGAGCACGATTGGTGACGATTTGTTGCGCCCGGCGTCCCCCGCATTCGGCCCGCAGATTGAGGCTTTGATCGTTTACAACAGCAACCCGGTGGCCGTGGCCCCCGAATCGGGCAAGGTGGTGCAAGGCTTTGCGCGCGAAGACCTGTTCACCGTGGTGTTGGAGCATTTTCAGACCGACACGGCCGACTACGCCGACTACATCCTGCCCGCCACCACGCAGCTGGAGCACTGGGACATCCACACCAGTTACGGCCACACCGACGTGCTGCTGAACCGCCCCGCCATTGCCCCTGTGGGCGGTGCACGCACCAATACCGACATCTTCCGTGCGTTGGCCCAGCGCATTGGGTTTGACGCCCCGTGTTTTGCCGAGAGCGACGAAAGTCTTTGCCGCAGCGCCATCGGCGATGAAAAAGACTTCGAGCAGCTGCTGGCGCATGGCTTTGTTTCTTTGCCCGTGCCCGATGCGCCTTTTGCGCAAGGCGGCTTTCCATCGCCCTCGAGCAAGTGCGAGTTTTTCAGCCAACGCTTGGCCGATCAGGGCCTGGATGGCCTGCCCGACCACCTGCCCAATTACGAAGCGGCTGGCAGCGATGCCCGTTACCCGTTGGCCATGATCTCACCGCCTGCGCGCAACTTTCTCAACTCCACCTTCGTCAACGTGCAAAGCCTGCGCGACATCGAAGCCGAGCCCGTGTTGGAGATGCACCCGCAAGATGCGACAGCGCGGGGCATCGCCGACGGTGCGGTGGTGCGTGTGTTCAACGACCGGGGCACCTACCACTGCAAAGCGCGGCTAAATCAGCGTGCGCGAGCCGGCGTGGTCCATGGCTTGGGCATTTGGTGGCGCAAGCTGGGCCTGAACGGTACCAATGTGAACGAGCTGACCAGCCAGCACCTGACCGATTTGGGCCGTGCGCCCGTGTTTTACGACTGCCTGGTGGAGGTGGCTGCCGATGCCGAGTTCGCGGCCACCATCGCCGCCGGAGTCACTTCGAAAGAACCCCATGCCTGAATTGAAAATTGAACGTGAACACACCTTGGGCCTGGACGGCGCGCGCATGGTGGCCCAACGCTGGCGCGAGCAGGCCGAAAAAGACTGGGGCATGACCTGCGCGTCAGAGCCTGGAGAGACCTTGGACCGCATGCGATTTGAGCGCAGTGGGGTCAATGGCGAGCTGACGGTGACGGCGTCCCGTTTTGACCTGCAGATCAAGCTGGGCTTTCTGCTGGGGGCTTACAGCGGCAAGATCGAAGAAAAAATCCAGGCCAATTTGGATGCACTCCTGGGCCCGGTGGCCTGAAAACAGGGGTGGGCCTGACTCAAGGTAAATCTTTGTTCACCTCGGCCAGGGGTGAATTGCGGGGACCCACGTTGCCCAAGCGCGCTTTGAGAGACTGCGGCTGGCGCGTCAGGATGGCGGCGTAGTTGGTGGTGTTGTACAGCACTTTCTTCACGTAATCGCGCGTCTCCTGAAACGGGATGTTTTCGACCCAGATCGCGGCTTCCAGCACCGGGCCGTTGCGCCAGTTGCGCGATCGACCCGGCCCGGCGTTGTAGGCCGCTGTGGCCAAAGGCATCGAGCCCTCGAAGTCGTCCAGCACCAGTTTCAAATAACCCGTGCCTATGGCCACGTTCACCTCACGGTCGGTGATCTGGTCCGGCGTGAAGTTGGTGAGGCCTATCTTTTTGGCGGTCCATTTCGCGGTGGCGGGCATGACCTGCATCAGGCCCGACGCACCCACATGTGAGCGTGCGTCCATGACGAAGCGGCTTTCCTGGCGGATCAGGCCGTAGACATAAGCCGGATCGAGTTTGATCTCGCCAGCGCGGCGCACCACGATCTCGCGCAGCGGCATCGGAAAGCGCTGCTCCAAGTCGATGGCATCTTTGGTGCGCTCGCTGGTGTTGATGCAACGGTCCCACACTTGGCGCTGACAAGCCAGCTCGGCAGCAGCCAGCAACTCGCGGTCGTTCATGCCGCCGCTCGTGTGCAGGTTGGTGCTGTAGTTCCACTCTCGGTTGCCCTCGGGGCGCAGACCCATCTGGATGGCGTACAAGGCGCGTTGCAGACCGGGGTTGATCAGGGCCGCGGCTTTCTCTTGGGGCGTCAGCGCCATGGGGCGCTCGGGGACGGTGATGGGCTGACCCAGATCTTCCAATGCCAGTTGTTCGTAAAAACCCTTCACGCTGGCGATGCTGCGCAGCAGGCTTTGTGCTTCTTGTCGCTGGGCCGTGTCTTGCGCTGTGGCCATCAGGGCGCGGGCACGCCAATAAACCCAGGCAGGGTCTTTTTGCGATTCTGGGCTCATCGCCTGGGTGGCGGTCAGCACCTGCCGCCATTGGCCCTGCCGCAGTGCAGCGCGCACCTTCCAACTCAGCAGGTCGTCGTTCAGATCACTGTCTTTTTGCACTTTGGCAAAGTGGCTGGCGGCGTTGTCTTGCAGTTTTTGGGCGGCTTGCTTGCCGATCACGCCCCATGTCCAGTTGCGCTCTTCCTGACTCAGCTGGATCGCCCAGCGCCGGTTCAGCAAATCGGCCGCTTCATCCGGGTCTTTGGCGGCCAGACGGATCAGGGCCAGCACCGCCAACTCTTTGCGGCTCTTGGTGATGGCCAGGATGTGTTTGTCCAGGTATTTGGCCGGGTCGGCGTGGATCAGGGCCACTTGTTCGGACAGTCGGGGTGCTTCGATGTCCACCGCCGCTTGTGCCGCCCTTGGACGGTTTGCGTCCATGGCGATGCGGGCTTTGCGCCACAAATCGAGGCCGTTGATCTGTTTGCCCGAATGCAAGTGGTCGGCCACGTAGGTGCAGCCGTCATCGGCTTCACGCAGGCTGTACCAAAGACGCTTGGCTTCTTCGGCCACGTCGGCTTTGCTGTTCATCGCCTCGGTGGCCAAGGCATAACAGCGCAATTCGCGGTCATCGCGCATGCGGTAACGGGGGTATTCGGCGGTGAAAGTCGCCCAGTTGCGGCGTTTGCCCAACTGCAGCAACCAGTCGTTGCGCAGGCGGTCTTCGTAGTAGCTGCCTGCATAGCTGTTCAAAAAACCGCGAATTTCAGTCTCGGGCGCGGTGTCCAAGCGCACGCGCATTTCCCAATAAGCGGCCAAAGGCTCCAGCACATGGCCACGGGCTTGGGGCAGCAGTGCAGATAATCGGTTTTTATCGCCTTTTCTGAAGGCTTGGTGCATCTCCAGGATGAGCTCGTCGCCCTTGTTGGCGGGTTGAGCTTGGGCGTGTGCGTGGGGGCTCCAAAGGCCTGTTGCGGACATGGCACAAAGCAGTGTCAGAATCTGAGTGAATTTCATGGGTCGATTATGGACAAAGCCGAAGCTAAACGCGCCTTGAGAAAAGCCTTGATTGAAGAAAGGTTGCACCTGCCCGACCGCTTGGCGCGGGCCGAAGCCTTGCAGCGCGTCATGCGCATTTGGCTGTTTGACCGTCCCGATACCGTGATTGGCGCGTACTGGCCCATCAAGGGCGAGTTTGATCCGCTGCCGGTGCTGCACCGCTGGAAGGAAGATGGTGAGTTGAACGGCGAGCCGCAGCGCCGCCAAATCGGCTTGCCGGTGGTCAACAAGCTGCACAAAACCTTGACGTTTCACACCTGGTACCCCGGCTGTGCGATGGAAGAAGACGCCTACGGCATCCCCAAACCCAAAGACACTGAAGTCATCGTGCCCACCTTGCTGTTTGTGCCCTGCGTGGGTTATGGCATTGGCGGCTACCGCTTGGGTTACGGCGGTGGTTTTTACGACCGCACGCTGGCCACCTTACAGCCCAAGCCGTTCACGGTGGGTTTGGGCTACACCCATGGGTTTTTGGACGATCTGGAGCCCGAAGACCACGACGAGCCGCTGGATGCAATCCTGAACGACAACGGCGTGGTCTGGCCCGTTTGATGTGGGCTTGGGTGATTTTGGGCGATTGACCTCAATCGGGTGAGGTCAGCGTCTCCGGGTCAGGCACATCGCCCGTGGCCAGGCGGGTGTTGTGTGCTTGTTGGCGCAGCCAGTCGCAAAAAGCGCTCACTTCGGGCCGCAGCTTGCTGCGGGGCGCCACCAGCAACCAATAAGCCAGCGGTGAACTCAGCTGCATTTCTGGCAACACTTCCACCAAGTCACCGTTGGCCAGGCTTTCCGCCACGAGCGGCTGACGCGCCAGCGCCACGCCTTGGCCGGTGAGCGCTGCCTGCACGATCTGGTGGGCATAGTTGAAATACAGCCAGCGCGCCGGAGATGGGGCGGCTGTTTTGCCGTGGGCATGGGGGCTGAAGGTCTCCAGCCAGCGCTGCCAGCTCAGCCATTTCATGTGTTGGGTGCGGTAGGCGTCGCCCGCTTCAATCAGCGTGCAGCGCATCAAATCGGCCACGTTGCGGATGGGCTGTGATTTCAAAAGCCAGGGGCTGGCGACCAAGGTCAGCTGTTCGCCAAACAGGCGTTCAGCGGATTCGCTGATGTGGTTGGGGTTGGCGTAGCGTAAAGCCAGATCCACATCGGTATTGTGCATGTCCACAGCCGCATCGGTGGCGTCGATGCGGATGTCGATGTCCGGGTGCTCGCGCTGAAACGCTTCCAGCCGGGGAATCAGCCACATGCTGGCAAACGAAGCCCAGGTGGTGATCGACACGCTTTTGCGACCCGTACTTTGGCGGATTTGCCGTACCGCCGAGTCAATCCGCTCCAGTGAAGCGCCCGCCGAGCGGTGCAGCAAACTGCCCGCGCTGGTCAGCTCCACCGAGCGTGTGTGCCGCAAAAACAGCGCTGTGCCCACTTCGTGCTCCAGCGCCTGAATTTGCCGGCTCACGGCGCTTTGGGTCAGCGCCAATTCTTCTGCGGCCACCCGAAAGTTCAGGTGCCTGGCGACCGCGTCAAACGCCCGCACGTGGCTCATGGAAATGGGGCGGGTGCGGGCGGCGGGCGCTAAGTGGGTTGGCATGGTGAGGTGAATGATACGGGGGGTGCCCGCGTTAATTAATGCTTTTGGTGCATAAATGCAGGTAAAAATTGGCATTGGACGCTGAATACTTTGGGATGCACCATGGGGTGACCGACGAGGTTGTCGGTGCCGATGGAAACCAGGAGATGGAAATGTCCGAACCCGAACTTTGTGCTTCTTTGCAAGACTGTCAAAAACTCAAAGCTGTCCGCCGGGCAGGCACTTGGCGCTTGGCCCCTCAGCGTGCCATGAGTCTGTTGCCCCACAAAAACAGCCAGTTGTTGATCGTGCAAGGTTGCGCATGGATCACCTGGGACAAACCCATCGAGCATTGGGCCCGTACCGATGGCGACCATTTTTTGACGGCAGGGCAAATCATCGACGTGCCTGCCGGGGCCCGCTTGGTGATGGAGGCCCGTCATGCCCATGACACCTTGCACTTTGATTGGCGTGAAATGCCCCCTGAAATGGTGCTGCAGGGTTCCCAGCAGGCCAGCTTGTCGCTGTTGATGGGGCAGTGGCTGCAGGCCTGGTGGCAAGTGGGCTGGGCTACGGCCCGTTTGGCCAGCGGTGCGCTGGCTGGGCTTCGGTGGTGGGCTGAGAGGCCCCACAGCCGCAAGGCAGGCGATTTTCCGGTCTGAGCCTGCAGGCCCGCAGTTTGACAAGCAGGCTTGCGCATGGCGTGGGGCCATGGCTGGCAGAATGCCGCCATGGCCCGACCCAAATCAGCAACCCACGACATCAAACGCGATGCGATCCTCGACATCGCGGCGCAATGCTTTGCCCAGCGCAGTTACCCTGCGGCCAGCATGAACGAGATCGCCACCGCGTGTGGCACCTCCAAGGCGCGGCTTTACCACTATTACGAGAGCAAAGAAGCGATTCTGTTTGACCTGTTGGACCGCCACACCCAGCGCTTGCTGGCGCTGATTGCGCAGACGGAGGCGACAGCGCAGCGCAAGAATCTGGACGAGCGCGCCACGCTGCACGAGTTGGTGCGGGCGTTTTTGCAGGAATACGAAACCTCGGCCACCCGGCACGCGGCGCTGTTGAACGACACACAGTTTTTGAGCGATGCGCCCGACCCCGCTCTGGGCGCGGCTCAGATTTCGCCCAGAGATTTGATCCTCAACCGCCAGCGCGACATCGTCGCGGCCATGACGCGTTTCATGAAACGCGCTTACCCCGACCGCCTGACCCCGACCAACCAGACCGCCTTGACCATGATGCTGCTGGGCATGATCAACTGGACTTTCACCTGGCTGCGTCCGGGTGGCCCGATCAGCTACGCGGCCTTTGCCGAAGAAGTAATTGCGATGCTGGAAAAGGGTTTGGGCTGATGGTCCTAGAATTTACCAATCCGTAATGCATTTCGTTTAGGTAAAATCCACGCCATTCATTGACCGGAGAAATTTCCATGTCCACACCATCGACCCAGGCCCCAACCAAGGCCTTCGCCAGCCAAGCCGACCTGAGCGAAAAAAAGATCACCTTTGAGCAACTCAGCCAGCACTGCTGGGCTTATACCGCCGAAGGCGACCCCAACTCGGGGGTGATCATTGGTGACCGTTTCATCATGGTGAGCGACGCCACGGCCACACCGGCCATGGCGCAGGACCTGATCCAAAAGATCCGCACCGTCAGCGACCTGCCCATCAAATACGTGCTGCTGACCCACTACCACGCGGTGCGTGTGTTGGGCGCATATGCCTATGCCGCCGAAGGCGCAACCGAGATCATCGCCAGCGAAGGCACTTTGGGCTTGATCAAAGAGCGCGGCGCGCAAGACATGAAAAGCGAGATGGAGCGCTTCCCCCGCCTGTTCCGTGGTGCAGACAGCGTGCCTGGCCTGACCTGGCCGACCATGGTGGTGGGCGGCGGCGACCCGACCAAGAGCGAAGTGCCTGGCAAGCTCAGCATCAACTTGGGCGGTGTGGTCGTGCAAATCTGGCATCCGGGCCCTGGCCACACCCGTGGCGACACCATCGCCTGGGTCGACGAAGAAAAAGTGCTGTTCTCAGGCGACTTGGTCGAATACGAAGCAGGTGTCTACACCGGTGACGCTCAGCTCGAAGAGTGGCCCGCCACGCTCGAAGCCCTGCGCGCCCTGAATGCCGAATTCATCGTGCCTGGCCGCGGCGAAGCCATGAAGGGCAACGCCAACGTCAACAAGGCGCTGGACTACACCAAGCGCTGGGTCGAGACCCTCTACAAAGCAGGCAAAGAGGCTGTGGCCGCCAAGATGGACCTCAAAGCCGCCATGGCCCACACCCGCCAAAGCATGGACCCGGTCTTTGGCCATGTGTTCATTTATGAGCACTGCCTGCCGTTTGACGTGACCCGTGCCTACGACGAGGCCAGCGGCATCAAGAACCCCCGCATCTGGACGGCCGAGCGCGACATGGAGATGTGGAAAGCGCTGCAAAGCTGACTGAGCTTGGGCACCCGGGGCCAACCCGGGATGCCCCTCAGGGCAGGATCAGGTCGCGCAAGTCGCGTTCGTAGGCGCGGATGCGGCGTACGGCACGCTGACGCTGTTCAGGACTGGTGGTGTTGTGCAGCTGGGTCAGGTTGTTGCAGGCCTGCTGGGACATGGCCTGCATCAAAGCCGCGCCTGCAGCGTCTGGTGGTTTGAGCCAGCGCTGCCAAACGTTCCACAACTCGGTCTCGACCTGGGCCACGGGCATCTGACCTTGTGACACCCGTTGCAGCGTGGCCAGCAGGTCTTTTTGTCGTCGTTGGCGGTCTTGGCGGCCCCACTCGGCGGTCCACTGTGACTGTGCCAGTTGGGCTTTGATCAAGGCGTTTTGTTCAGCATTGAGTCCACCGTAAAAATCCTTGTAACGGTTCACGACCCGTTCCACCCGCCGCTCCATGCGTGCCTGTTCATCGCCGCGCAGCCAGTCTTTTTCCCACTCTTCGTTCTTGCTTTCCCACTGGCGTGCCATGTGGCTGAGCTGGCGCGGCCCCATCATCATGGCCACCGGGGCAGCTTGGCGCACCGCCTCGCGCATCAATCGGTCGAGCCGGGTTTGCACTTCGGTCAAGGCGCTGCACACCTGGGTGTTTTCCACGGTGCCTTGGCTCCACTGAGCCGATCGCTGCAAAAAGTCGGCGTAACCGCTCAACTCTTCGCGGCGGTGCCATTGGTGCAGTTGCTCCAGCGTCTCTTTGGCGCGCAAGGATTGTTCGCTGTTGAAGGAGATGGCGCTGTCCAGCCACCAATACGACAGCGTAGGCAGTTGTTGGTAGCCCAGCTTGATGGCGCTGCAGCCTTGCAAAAGAAGCAGCGAGAGGCAGATCAAGAATGTGCGCATCAGTTGAGCCCTTGAACAACTATCCGCCATTGAATCAATGTTCCTGAATCGCCTGCATTTTGGTCGCTGACGCTGAGTGTCCATTGACCGATGGTTTTGACGGTGGATTGAACCGTTGGCAACAGGTCGATGCGTTGGAGCTTGCCTTGTCCGGAATCACAGGCCGTTCCTGTCCCGTTCCAGTCGGCAGGTGCGGTCACGGTCAGCGGGTTGCCTGAAGGCGGTGTGATGGTCCACACGAGGTCCGAAGGGCGTGGGTGGTTCAAGCAGATTTCGAGTGTGGCAACTGAGACGGATTTCAAGTTGCAATTTTGATTGTCCCAATTCACTGAGATGCCACTTGTGCTGTTATCCGGTATGCGTGTGCCCGATGCCGCTGGATTGGCGGCCCATAAAGTGCTGGAATCGCATGTGGTGCTGGCAGTGCCGGACGGCTTGCTCGGTGCGTCGCTGGTAGGCGACCCGCCACCCCCGCCGCCCCCGCAAGCCGCCAGAAAGCAGGCCACCGCAAAGAGGGGTGCCAGCCATAAAGGTGATCGCATGCAAAACTCCGAAAGGTAGGGGGTTTGTATCGGCTTGGGCGGCCAATACCCACAGACATTGTCCACCCAATACCAAACCCGAGACTTGAACGGGTTCAAGTGGCAATGAGGGGCGTCAGTCTGGCGATAATCCCCGAGTGCGCCGCGCCCTGAGCTCGGCCCTGCTTTTGAAAGAAATCCATGAGTGCAAACACCCCATTTCCTGTCGATGTCGTCGTGATGGCCGCTGGCAAAGGCACCCGCATGAAAAGCCGTCTGCCCAAAGTCTTGCAGCGCTTGGCCGGGGTGCCGCTGGTGCAGCATGTGCTCAACACAGCAGCGCAGCTCAACGCTCGCTCGGCGGTGGTCATCACCGGCCACGGCGCTGACCAGGTCGAGCCGTTACTGCTGGCCCCAGGCCAAGCACTGGCGGTGCAATGCGTGCGCCAAGAGCCACAGCTGGGCACAGGCCACGCCGTGCAGCAGGCCGTGCCTGCGCTGGCCGATGATGGTGTGGTGGTGATCCTCTCGGGCGATGTGCCGCTGACCCAGGCCGACACCCTGCAGGCGCTGATCGCGCAATGCGGCGGAGACAAGCTGGCACTGCTCACCATCGACTTTGCCGACCCCACGGGTTATGGCCGCATCGTTCGCGATGGCGATGCCGTCAAGGCCATCGTCGAGCACAAAGACGCCAGCGACGCGCAGCGCCAGATTCAAGAGGTGTACAGCGGCATCATGGCCGTGCCAGCCCGCCTGCTCAAAGCCTGGCTGGCCCGGCTGGACAACCAGAACGCCCAAGGCGAGTACTACCTGACCGACGTGGTCAAGTTCGCCGTGGCCGACGGCGTGCCTGTGGTGGCCCACAAAATCTCTGATCCGCTGCAAGTGGCGGGCATCAACAGCCCAGTGCAATTGGCCGAACTGGAACGCGCCCACCAACTGCGCCAAGCCCACAGATTCATGGAGCAAGGGGTGCGCCTGAAAGACCCCGCTCGCTTTGACCTGCGTGGCCAGCTCGATTGCGCGCAAGACGTCGAGATCGACGTGAACTGCATTTTTGAAGGCCAGGTGTCTTTGGGCGAGGGTGTGAGGATCGGCGCGAACTGCGTGCTGGCCAACTGCACCATCGCCGCAGACGCGGTCATTCACCCCTTCACCCACATCGACGGCGAAAAACTCGGCGTGTCGGTGGGCGAGGGCGCTTTGATAGGCCCGTTTGCCCGCTTGCGTCCCGGCGCGCAGCTGGGCTCTGAAGTGCACATCGGCAACTTTGTTGAGGTGAAAAACTCCACGATGGCCAAAGGCGCCAAAGCCAACCACTTGGCCTATCTGGGCGATGCCACCGTGGGCGAGCGCGTGAACTACGGCGCAGGCACCATCACCGCCAACTACGACGGGGCCAACAAACACCGCACCGTGATCGAAGCCGATGTGCACATCGGCAGCAACTGCGTGCTGGTGGCCCCGGTGACGATTGGCGCGGGCGGCACCGTGGGCGGCGGCTCGACCATCACCAAGAGCACCGAACCCGGCTCGCTCAGCGTGGCGCGGGGCAAACAAGTGAGCATCGCCAATTGGGCGCGGCCTGTGAAAAAGCCGAAGGCCTGAAGCTGTTCTATGGGGTGGGGCTGTAGCCTCACCGATTTTTTGTGGGAGGCTGCCCCTGCAGCCGAATGTTGAATGGATCGCTTCTTTTTTCAGGCGCTTTCTCTGAACATGCATTCGCGCGCAGGGGCGCAATCTCACTAAGCCCGACCCGTCGACGGCTGCGATCCGTGCATTAAGCGGCAGGCGGCTTCAGCACTGGCCAAGTGGTGCTGAACTTGACTCGCTTGGTCGCAAAAAACGCTTTCACATTGCGCACATTGGCGTCTTGCGTGAAAAGCGTCTGGCTGATGGCCAGGTAATGCGGCATGTCGCGCGCTTGCACCACCAGCATGAAGTCAGGCCCGGGCGACACACGCCAGCACTGCTGCACCGCATCGTGCGCCACGGCCCGGACTTCAAATGCGTCCAGGTGTTCGCTGCCTTGTTTGTCCAGAGACACCTCGACCATCGCTGTCAGGCCGTGTCCCAAGGTGGCGGCGAGGCGGTCGGTGCTGAGCACGGCCACCTGCCGCTCAACCCAACCGCCTTCAACCAAGCGCTTGACCCTGCGCAGGCAAGTGGGGGGTGAGACGTTGACCTTTTCGGCCAGCGCCACATTGCTCAAGCTGGCGTCGCGTTGCAGGCTGTCGAGCAGTTGCAGATCAATCGCATCGAGTTCATTGGGTTCCATAAAAATCATTTTATTGAAATTAAATTTCAATGTATTGAATTTATGAAATTATTCTTTAAATTAAATCAATAAATTGATGTGAAATTTCTTTCTGATCGTTCTAGCATCCAGCATATTCCCTGTTTTGGAGCTTCAACATGTGTGGCATCGTCGGCGCAGTCTCTTCCCGCAACATCGTTCCCATCCTCGTGCAAGGCCTGCAACGGCTTGAATACCGGGGCTATGACTCGTGTGGCGTGGCCGTGCACGCGGCCAGTCTGGGGGGCAAGGGTGGCTTGCAACGCGCCCGCAGCACCTCGCGTGTGGCAGAACTCATGGACCAAGTCACCGCCGACCACATCGAAGGCGGCACCGGCATCGCCCACACCCGCTGGGCCACGCACGGCGCGCCCGCCGTACACAACGCGCACCCGCACTTCAGCCACGGCACGGGTGCGGCCGAGGCCAAGCCAGGCAAAGTGGCGCTGGTGCACAACGGCATCATCGAAAACCACGAAGAATTGCGCGCTGCCCTGCAAGCCAAGGGCTATGTGTTTTTGAGTCAGACCGACACCGAAGTCATCGCCCACCTGGTGGACAGCGTGTACGACGGCGACATTTTTGAAGCCGTCAAAACCGCCATCCCCCAGCTGCACGGCGCTTACGCGATTGCCGTGTTCCACAAAGACGAGCCACAGCGCGTGATCGGTGCCCGTGCGGGCTCACCGCTTATTTTGGGCGTGGGCCAGGGCGAAACATTCTTGGCAAGTGACGCGATGGCATTGGCGGGCGTGACCGACCAGATTGTTTATCTGGAAGAGGGCGACGTGGTCGACATCCAGCTGGGCAAATACTGGGTGGTGGACCGCGATCACAAGGCCGTGACCCGCGCCGTGAAGACCGTGCACGCCCACAGCGGCGCGGCCGAACTGGGGCCGTACCGCCACTACATGCAAAAGGAAATCTTCGAGCAGCCCCGCGCCATTGCCGACACGCTCGAAGGCGTGGAGGGCATCACGCCCGAGCTGTTTGGCGACGGCGCTTATTCCACCTTCAAAGCCATCGACAACGTGTTGATCTTGGCTTGCGGCACCAGCTACTACAGCGGTTGCGTGGCCAAGTACTGGATCGAAGCGATTGCCAAAGTGCCCTGCCAGGTCGAGATCGCCAGCGAATACCGCTACCGCGAATCGGTGCCTAACCCCAACACGCTGATCGTTACCATCACCCAAAGCGGCGAAACCGCCGACACCCTGGCCGCGCTGCGCCACGCACAAAGCTTGGGCATGGTGCACACGCTCACCATTTGCAACGTGTCCACCAGCGCCATGGTGCGTGAGTGCAAACACGCTTACGTGACCCGCGCCGGGGCCGAGATCGGTGTGGCCTCGACCAAAGCCTTCACCACGCAGTTGGCAGGCTTGTTCTTACTGACCTTGGCGCTGGCGCAGACCAAAGGGCGCCTCAGCGACGAAGAAGAAGCCGCGCACATCAAAGCCATGCGCCACCTGCCCGCCGCGCTGCAAGCCGTGCTGGCGCTGGAGCCGCAAATCATCGCCTGGTCACAGGAATTTGCCAGCAAAGAAAACGCCCTGTTCTTGGGCAGGGGCACGCATTACCCCATCGCCCTCGAAGGCGCGCTCAAGCTCAAAGAGATCACCTACATCCACGCCGAAGCCTATGCTGCGGGCGAGCTGAAACACGGCCCGCTGGCCTTGGTGACCAGCGCCATGCCGGTGGTCACCGTCGCGCCCAACGACCAGCTGCTCGAAAAGCTCAAGAGCAATATGCAAGAAGTCCGCGCCCGTGGCGGCGTGCTCTATGTGCTGGCCGATGGCGACACAAAAATAGAGAGCAGCGAAGGTGTGAACGTGATTCGCATGCCTGAGCACTACGGCGTGCTCTCACCCATCTTGCATGTGGTGCCGCTGCAGCTGCTGAGTTACCACACGGCGTGTGCGCGGGGGACGGATGTGGACAAGCCGCGCAATTTGGCGAAGTCAGTTACCGTTGAGTGACATCGAAGTATTGACCTCTCGCGTGCACGGCAAAGGCGTGTTCGCCACGCGTCACCTGGCCGCAGGCGAGCGGGTCATTGAATATGTGGGCGAGGTCATCACCATGTCCGAGGCGATCCGCCGTCACCCGCATGACGCAGCCAACCCTGACCACACGTTTTACTTTCATCTGGACGATGGTCGGGTGATTGATGCGCTGTATGGCGGTAACGCCTCGAAATGGATCAACCACTCGTGCCGTCCCAATTGCGTGCCCGACGAGGACCGGGGCCGCATCTTCATCTTGACGCGCAGGCCCGTGTTCAAGGGTGAAGAGCTGACGTTTGACTATGGTCTGTTCAGCGACGAGCCCATGAGCGAAAACCTGAAGGCCCGCTATGCCTGCCGCTGTGGGACCAAAAAGTGCCGAGGCACGATGTTGGCCTTGCGCTGACAGACACATGGCATCAGGCGATTTGTGGTTTGACCGGGTACTCCCGTGCCGTTTGATCGGCCAGATCTCAACGATCGCGTGGGCGCATCAGCCAGCTGGCCAGCGTGGCCGCAACTGCGCCCACACCTGCGGCAATGAACACGGATTTGAAGGGCGCACGCTGGATGCAGTGCTCGGCCGTTGAGGTCGCTTGATGTGTTTTTTGGGCCAGCAATTTTCGGGTTTCGATGGCCATGTCCCGACTGTGGTGTGCCATGTCGCTGATGCTGTCCGAGAGCCGTTCGGCCAGCCTTTCGAAGGCGGGTTTGGCCTCGTGCGCTGCCTCTTGCACACTGGCCGAAACGTCAGCGGCTGCGGTGGCCATTTTGTCGATGGTGGTCTGAGGGTCTTTCATGTGAACTCGCTTTCAAGGTGAGAGAAGAACAAGCCCTCACGATAAAAGCGGCAGACGCGTTTGTCTGTGATTTGTCACACCGGGCTTCAAGTTTCTGAAGCTTGTTGGCGTTTGATCTCACGCAGCATGAACAGGTAAAGGCTCTCCACCTTCTCGCGGGCCCAAGGTGTTTTGCGCAGAAATTTCAGGCTGGAGCCTACGCTCGGGTCGTGGGTGAAGCAGCGAATCGGGATCTGTACGCCCAATTCTGCCCAGCCGTAGTGGTCGGCCAATCGGGTGACGATGGTCTCAAGGGTCAGTCCATGCAGTGGGTTGCGTGGTTGAGGGGTGTCGTGGGCTGGGACTTGCATGACCTGATTGTCTCTTGATTTTTGCAAGATGTTGCCTGGGTGGGTTGGACCGGCCCAGTTACCTGTTTTCCTGCCATTACTGGTTTGAATGTAGCGCGGCTCACCAATTCAGAGGATCACGCACCAAGCTGCGGTGACCTATTCTGGATGCAAGGATCAGATCATGAATTTAGATGACCGCCATGGGCTGAGGACCTTAAAAAGGAAGAGGACTTTTTCTCATGCGCATTGATCTTGTGCTGGCTGATCCGTATCCCGTGATGCTGGAAGGCCTGACCCATGTTTTCCAAGAATCGTCTGATTTTTCAGTCAAGTCGTGTGTCAGGAACGGGGATGAGGCCTTGCACGCTGTGCAGAAGCATCGGCCACACATCTTGGTGATGGACTTGTCTTTGTCGCACAGAAACGGCCTGGCCTTGCTCGAAGAGATCAAAGTGCAGAAGTTGCCAACACGGCCTGTGGTGTTCACGGGTGCACCCATCGGAGAGGTCATGCGTGCAATGGACCTCGATGTTCCGGGACTGGTATCCAAAGAAAAACCTCAGCATGTGCTGACCCGCTGCATCAAGTCGGTGCATGAAGGGGTCAAGTGGCTGGATCGGGACCTGTCTGTCAAGACCATGTCGCTTTTGCTGGAGCAACAAAAGAAAAATGCCCAAGCTTCGCACCTGTTGACACCCCGTGAATTGACGGTGGCACGCATGGTCACCGAGGGGTGGCCCAATAAAAAGATCGCCAACAAGCTGTTCATCAGTGAGGGCACGGCCAAATTGCATTTGCACCACATTTACCAAAAGCTCAATTGTCCAGGACGCATGTCATTGCAACGCTACATGCAAGAGCATGGTTTGGTTTGATGGCACGAATGGTTTGAACAGGTCGAACAAGGAATGGATATGGCACATGAAAACCAGCTCATTGAGAATGCGTTTGCACAGCATATCGGTGAGCACTATCAGCGCGCATCCGAAGAGCTGCTCCATGCTTACCAGCGCAACAAGGAAGCGGGCAGGCACCATGAGGCGGGTGCTTTGAAGGCGGCGCTGCACCATGCCAAGCTGTCCAAGCACCATGTATTCAATGCGCATGAACATTTGAAGGAGGTGTTGAGCATTCATGAAAAAATCAACGCCACCCCTGCATCTGCGAGCAATCTTTTGGTTTCTAAGGGGGGAGACTTGTTTCAGTGATCCGGTGAAAAATTGGTTTCATTCATCTTCATCTGTGCCGTATCGCACATTGATCAGGACAGCCCACGCATAGACTGTGTCAACAACCTGCTGCGAAGCCGTGTTGTATCAGTGGGTCGCCATGAATACATGGTTTGTCTTGGTCACTGCAGGGCCTTGTCGCCCCCATCTGGAGATGTTGATATGTCCATTCGAGTTTTGCTTTCTTCCAAACACACATTCGTGTCTGAAGCCATTGCTGCCGTATTGCGCACACACCATGACATGGATGTGGTGGGTTTGTCAGATAACAGCGAGCAGACCCCTGCCATGTGTGACGAGGTGGACCCGGATGTGGTGCTGATCGGCATGCAGGCTAATGACGCGCAGGGCCTGCGGTTGATGCAAAAAATCGCTCAGCACCAGCCATCCAAGACGATGGTTGCTTTTTCCAGCGACTCGGATCGCCACTCGATCATCGAAATCTTGGATGCGGGTGCCAAAGCCTATGTCTCTACTACCAGCAGCATGGACGAACTGATGTTGGCGATTCGTGCGGCTGCGGCGGGGCGTGTGTATTTGTGCCAAGCGGCGGCGTCAGAAATGATGGAAAGTGTGCGCAAAGCCCGCTCGGGTGACATCGTCGTGAAGGGCCACTTGGGCGGTCGTGAAGAGCAGGTGCTGCGCCTGATTGCCGATGGGTATTCTTCCAAGGAAATTGCCCGCAATCTGCAAATTGCACCCAGCACGGTCGAGGTGCACCGCCGCAACATCATGCGAAAGATTGGTTTGCACAAGGTGGCTGATCTGACGCGCTATGCCATTCGCAACCAGATGGTGTCTGTTTAGCCTTGTGGCCATCAAAAATTCATTGGGTTTTAAAAATCCAGTTTGTTCAGGCTGGGTAAAAGTGCGTGAATCCTGGTTTTTATGTGCGTTGCCGAACATGCGAATCCCCAATTGGGGATTTTTTTTCGAAGCCGCGATTCACACCTGTGGCTTGACGGGGAGGGCTTGTTGGGGCCACGCCACCTCGCGCAAACCCGCCAGATGCAGGATGTTGACTACGCCTCTTTGGTAATCGATCAAGCCCCGCTCTTTGAGTGCGCCTGCTGCGAGAGTGATGCTGACCCGGCGAACCCCGAGCATTTGGGCCAGGTGCTCGTGGGTCAAGGGCAAGCGGGTGCTTTGCGCACGCTCACTCGACAACACCAGCCAATGGGCCAGTCGGGTGTCGATGGCGTCGAATTGGATGGAGGCCGACATCGCCGCGACATGTTCGGCCAGTTGCCACAAGTATTGCGAAACCGTCCAAAGCATGCCGGGCCTTTGGTGCAGCAGCAAGGCCAGTTCTTGGCTGTTGGCGCACCACGCATGGCCTCCGGTCTGAACACGGTAATGCAAAAAGCCAGGCGCTGAACTCAGCAAGGCACCCAGACCAATCGCGCCTTCTTGTCCAACCAGGCCGACAGCCAGTGTCTGTTGTTCAGGACTTTGTACCAGCAGGGCGACAGAGGCACCGGTCAAAAAATAGACTCTTGGGCTGTCATTCAGGCTGGATTGCCCCAATGCCTGACCAGCCTTGAGCGCGACCGGTTGACAGATGCTCTGCAACTGTTTCTGATCTTCCTTGGCCAGTTGAAAGATGAGTCCGTTGGTCGAGAGCGTCACTGAAAGTTACCCGAAAGCACGGCGGTCGAAAGGCGTTGCCGAGTGAATAAAAAGGCCAGCGGAAGGGGAGATTTTTGATGTCCAGAAAGTATATGCCCCGGCCAGATGGAGTTGAACATTTAGCGAAGGGCTTGTGTGTTCGTTAAAGAACATAAAATTCCAGAATGCCCAGCAGGGCTTCCGGAGTGAATCCCTTATCCATGGTAAAAATTGAAAACGCCTTGCTGGCCACGATGCTGAGTGATCGCGCCCGGGGCGATGATGTACAAGTGATGCGCTTGAATTTGCCGTCAGGCCCCTTGCAAGAAGAACACGGCGAATGGGTGTATTTCCCGGTGGATGCCCTGATCAGTTGGGTGCCGACGCATTCGATGCAGGCAGCAGTGGCGTTGGTGGGCCACCGCGGCTGTGTTCTGCTGCCTTCGGCCCAGAGTGCGCCTGTTCAGGTGCATGTGGTATCGCCGGGGCATGTTTACCGGTTGGACTGGACTTTGGTGCGCCAAAACCCCTCGCGTTTTGCGTCATGGCTTTGGCACACCACATCGGCCGCGCAAAGCCTCATCGGTCAATTGGCACAGTGGTCATTTTGTGCGCAGCACCACAGCCCCTCGCAACGCTTGGCCAGTTGGCTGCTGCATGGCTTGGCGCAATCTCCCAAGCCCGAGTTGTTGTTGCGTTTACAGAGCCTGCCGCGTGGCATGCAGGATTGGCTCAACTCATCGGACGCTGTGGGTGCGCAGGCCATCAAAGACCAAGGCTACATCGTGAAAGATGGCTGCTTGCGCACCACCAACCCTTTACAACTCTTGAATCAGGCCTGCACGTGTCACGCCAGCATGCCCCACCCGAATTCCGCACCGCTTTGAGTTGAGGTCGGTCAAGCCGGGTTGAGTCGGGCCGTGATGTGCCGAGCCAAAGACTCTGCCACCTTGATGCCATCCACGCCCGCCGACAAAATGCCGCCCGCATAACTGGCACCCTCGCCCGCCGGGTACAGGCCGTGGGTGTTGGTGCTTTGGTGGTCCTCGCCGCGCGGAATGCGCAGGGGCGACGAGGTGCGTGTTTCCACCCCAGTCATCACCGCATCCGCCATGTCGTAGCCCTTGATCTTGCGGCCAAACAAGGGCAGCGCTTCGCGCATGGCTTCGACCGCGTAGCCCGGCAACACATCGGCCAAATCGACCAACTTCACGCCGGGTTTGTAAGACGGCAGCACGCTGCCCCAAGTGGTGGAGGGGCGCTGCGCCAAAAAGTCACCCACCAATTGGCCAGGTGCTTCGTAGTTGCTGCCACCCACTTCAAAGGCCCGCGTTTCGAGTTGGCGTTGCAGCACGATGCCTGCCAGTGGATGCGCTTGGGGCGGTTGATGCGCGGCCAAGCCGTGGGCTTCTTGCGCCAACTGCGCGCCATCTGATTCACCAAAGGCGGCTTGCCAGGCGGCGGTGTCCAGCGGGTAATCGGGCGGGTCGATGGCCACCACCATGCCTGCGTTGGCATTGCGCTCGTTGCGCGAGTACTGGCTCATGCCGTTGGTGACCACACGGCCCGGCTCGCTGGTGGCGGCCACCACCGTGCCGCCGGGGCACATGCAAAAGCTGTAGACAGCGCGGCCGTTTTGCGCGTGGTGCACCAGCTTGTAATCGGCTGCACCCAGCAGCGGGTGGCCAGCGTGGCGACCCCAACGGGCTTGGTCGATCACGCTTTGTGGGTGCTCGATGCGCACGCCAATCGAAAACGCTTTGGCCTGCATGGCCACGCCCCGGCGGTGCAGCATGACAAAGGTGTCGCGCGAACTGTGGCCCAGGGCCATGACGGCGTGGTGCGTGTGCAGGGTGTGGTGTTCGCCCGTGCGTAGGTCTTGTACCTGCAAGCCGGTGAGTTGCTGGCCATTTGCGGTGGGCGCGAGCAACACATCGCTCACGCGCTGCTTAAAGCGGATCTCGCCGCCCAACGCAATGATCTGCTCGCGGATGTGCTCGACCACCTTGACCAGCTTGAAGGTGCCGATGTGCGGGTGCGCCGCGTACAAGATGTCGGTAGGCGCACCGGCCTTGACGAACTCGTCCATCACCTTGCGACCCAAGTGGCGCGGGTCTTTGATCTGGCTGTAGAGCTTGCCGTCACTGAATGTGCCTGCACCGCCTTCGCCAAACTGCACATTGCTCTCGGGGTTGAGCACCTTTTTGCGCCAGAGGCCCCAGGTGTCTTTGGTGCGCTCGCGCACGGGCTTGCCGCGCTCCAGCACGATGGGCCGAAAGCCCATCTGCGCCAAGGCCAGGGCGGCGAACATGCCGCAAGGACCAAAGCCAACCACCACAGGCCGCTCGCCTTGTGCAGCGCCAAAACTGGCTGGGGCTTGGCAGGGCGGGTGCCACGCCATGTCGGGTGTGGCTTGGATGTGCGGGTTTTGTTCGAACTTGTGCAGCAAGGCGGCTTCAGTCTGCGCATCGGCCAGCGACAGGTCCACGATGTAGACCGCCAGCAAGTCGGCCTTGCGGGCGTCAAAGCTGCGTTTGAAGACGTTGAGTGTGGTGATGTCGGCGGCGCTGATGCCCAGTGCTTGCGCCGCCAGTTGGCGCAACGCATCGATGGGGTGCGGCGTGGGCAACCGGTCTTCGTCGGTTTCGGAGGGCGCATCGGCAGCGCGGCGCACGTCGACCGGCAGGGCCGACAAGGGGAGTTTGAGTTCTGAAATTCGGATCATGGCAGTCTCTGTGGCTTGTGGTTATCAAGCAAGAAGTGATGATTATCGCCGTGCGCAGCTCAGTTGGGCAGGAAACCCTCGACTGACAAATAACGCTCACCCGTGTCGTAGTTGAAGCCCAGCACCGTAGCCCCCTCAGGCAATTCGGGCAATTTTTGGGCAATGGCCGCCAGCGTGGCGCCCGATGAAATGCCGACCAGCATGCCTTCTTCGCGGGCCGAGCGGCGTGCGTATTCGCGGGCGGCTTCAGCATCGACCTGGATCACGCCGTCGAGCAATGAGGTGTCGAGGTTTTTGGGGATGAATCCGGCCCCAATGCCCTGGATCGGGTGGGGTGCGGGTGTCCCGCCCGAGATCACCGGAGAGGCAGCAGGCTCGACCGCGAACACCTGGAGATTCGGGAACTTGGCCTTGAGCACACGGGCCACGCCTGTCAGGTGTCCGCCCGTGCCCACGCCGGTGATGAGCGCGTCGATGCCGCCGGGAAAGTCGGCCAGAATTTCTTGCGCGGTGGTGCGCACATGCACCTCGATGTTGGCCGGATTTTCAAACTGCTGGGGCATCCACGCGCCGGGGGTGCTGGCCACCAAGGCCTGAGCCCGGGCAATGGCGCCTTTCATGCCTTCGGCGCGGGGCGTGAGGTCAAAGCTCGCGCCATAGGCCAGCATCAGGCGGCGGCGCTCGACGCTCATGCTGTCGGGCATGACCAGCACCAGCTTGTAGCCTTTGACGGCCGCCACCATGGCCAAGCCTATGCCGGTGTTGCCCGAGGTGGGCTCGACGATGGTGCCGCCGGGTTTCAAGGCCCCCGATTTTTCAGCGTCTTCGACCATGGCCAGTGCGATGCGGTCTTTGATGGAGCCTCCCGGGTTACCGCGTTCGGATTTGATCCAGACATTCGCGCCAGTACCAAACAGGCGCTGGATGCGCACATGGGGCGTGTGGCCGATGGTGTCGAGAATGGAGTGGGCTTTCATGAGGGGTCCTGTCTCGGTGGTGTGTGGGAGCCGCGCCCTCCCGACGAATGTGGGTGGACTGAGGATGCATTATCGCGACGAGGACGTCGCTTCCACAAAAATTCAATGCCCCATTGCGGCGTGAGCTGATGCCCACAGGCGATAATCACTTGGTGAAGCTCGCCAGACCGTCGCTGGTGCAATTTCCGAAAGGAAGCACTGGAGGAACGTCCGGACTGCACAGGACAGCGTAGGAGGTAACACCTCTCCACCGTGAGGTGAGGATCAGAGCAACAGAGACGAGCCGATTGAGTTCGGGTGAAACGGGCAATCTCTACGCGCAGCAATACCAAGTAGGCCTTTCTGAGGGTGTGCGGTTCGCCGTATGCCTTCTCCCTGTGGTTCCGCGGGGTGAGTTGGCGGGTAGGTAGCACCGAGCCGGGTGGGCAACCCCCGGCCCAGAGTAATGGCGGTCACGCAGCGGGCAACCGCTGTGCACAGAATCCGGCTTATCGGTGGGCTTCACACTTTTTCCCAGACAACAAAAAACCCGCCGAAGCGGGTTTTTTGTTGTCTCGACTTGCGTCGCTGTGTGTTAGCCGCGTGAAGGCATCAGGGTGCCGGCCAACGCAAACACCGAATTGGGGGCCGTGATCTTCAAGGCACTTTTGGGCTTGGCAAACACGCCGCGCTTGACGGCAGGCTGCGGCGCTGGCTCCACGGTGACGCCTTTGGTGCGCTGTTCGGCCACCAATTGGCGCAAGCTGATGGATTGCAGATGGGTCAGCATTTTTTCGTTCAGGCTGGCCCACAGCTCGCTGTTCATCCAGCTGCCATCGGCACCGGCTTCGTCGTCAGATGGCGCATCCACAGCGCCCACGATGTCGGCCATCGTGATCTTTTCTGCATTGCGCGACAGCGAATAACCGCCGCCGGGTCCGCGTGTGCTCTCGACCAAGCCTTGCTGGCGCAGCTTGCTGAACAGCTGTTCCAAATAGGACAGCGAAATTTGGTGGCGCACGCTGATGGCGGCCAGCGACACGGGGCCGCGGTCTTCGCGCAGTGCAACGTCGATCATGGCGGTGACGGCAAATCGGCTTTTGGTGCTCAAACGCATGGTGTGCTCCTTAATTCGTTGGACAAGCCCTCATGGGATTGCCCCGGTCACGGGCTGCGGGGTACGCAAATGTGACTGAACAGTAATTTTCTCAGACTCTTGACACAAATGGGGATTGCCCGTTTGATTTCAAGGGTAAATCCTGTGTGTTTTTGTCGGAAATCAACTAGAAGCGCTCATAGCCCTCAAGTTGCCGCCATTGACCCGGCTCAAGTGGTGCCACGCTCAAGCGCCCCACGCGCTGGCGGCGCAGGTCTTGCAACGGGCATTGTTCGTCCAGCCAGCGGCCCAGATCCAGCCCGTCAATGTCTTTGCCGGCGATGCGCAGCACCGTGAGGGTGTCGGTTTGGCGGTTGATGCTGGTGCGAATGCCAGGGCCGTTCAGTGACTTGATCAGACCCTCGGGCACTTCGCCGCCCACGGTCGCCATCCACTCTTGCTCCATCGGGCTGCGGCGGTCTTCCAAATGGCGCAGTACCGCCACATCGTCCGTGAAAATGCACAACCCACTGGCCGGTTTGGCCAGCGGCAGCGGCATTTGCATTTTGGCCAGACGCTCGGGTCCCCAAATGCCCGGCTGGGGGGCTTTGAGGCCCACGGTGTCTTGCAGCCAGGCCAGGTTGGCCACCCGGTGCGCAGGTTTGAACAGCACCAAGGTCATGGGAGCCAGTGCGGCCATGGAGACCAGGCGGTTCACCAACACGGTTTGTTCTTCACGCACACGTCGGGCCGGATCGGTCACGACTTTGCCCGCGACCTGCACACCACCGGCCACGATCAGGGCTTCGGCTTCGCGGCGCGAGCAGTTTTGCTCGGCGGCCACGCGTTTGGCCAGGCGAATGCCTTCTTCAGAGGAAATCATCGGTGCTTTCAAAAATGCTCAAAGCGAATCAAGACAGGGCTTGTTCGCGGATGTGGTCTACATGCGCTTGCAGCGAGCGAGCGGCCACCGGCCACAGGCGGGGCGGCACGTCGTCGTAGGCTTTTTCCACCCACTCTTGCAAGCTGCCTTGGGGCAGGGCCTGCATGGCGGCGGCGATTTTGGCCTCGCGCTTCAAGCGGTGGGCCTTCAGGTGCGTGATGGCCTGGTGGGCAAAACCCAGCACATGGCCGTGCGCGGGCAAGATGAATTCGATGCCACCGGCCACGCAGGCTGCAGCCAGTTTGTCCAGCGAATCCAAATAGTCGCCCATGTGGCCGTCGGGCGGGTCGATCACGGTGGTGCTGCCGTTGAGCACATGGTCGCCCGAAAACATCAGGCCGTCTTCTTCGAGCATGAGGCACAGGTGGTTGGCCGCATGGCCGGGGGTGTGCACCACGCGCAGGGTGTGGGTCATCTCGCCGTCCACGCCAATGCCTTGCAGCACCAGTTTTTCGCCGTCTGCCAACTCACGCTCGGGGGTGAAGCGGCTGTTGGCGCGGGCCGTGGGCTTGGAGGCCAGCCCCAGGATGGGCGGCTTGTGGGTGCACAGCGCCTGCAAAGGGGCCACGCCGGGTGAGTGGTCTGGATGTGAGTGGGTGCAAACGATCGCTTTGATTTGCCCGCCTGCGGCACGCCAAATGCGTTGCAGGTGGTCGTCGTCGGCCGGGCCGGGGTCGATGGCGATGTAGCCGGTGTTCGGGTCGCCCACCAAATAGCTGTTGGTGCCGGGGCCCGTCATCACGCCGGGGTTGGGGGCTGTGAGACGCTGCACGTTTTTGAGCAGTGGCACCGGCTGGTCGGTTTGCCAGTCCAGGTGGTGGTGAATTTGACCGTCGGGCGTGACCAGGGCCAACTCGCCAAACGGGGCCTCGTGCTCCATGTAGCGCGCTTCGTTGCCCGCGAGCCAGCCGGCACGGGGGCAGCTGGTCCACAGCGGCTCGTCATTCACGGCGCAGGCCTGCAACACCGCATCCACGCTGGCAAAGGCTTTGAGGCGCTCCAGTGTGCGGATGGTCGGGTAGACCATGAAAAAATCACCCGCTTCGTGGCGTTTTAGCGCATCAACTGGACGCACCCAAACGGGTTCGAATTGTTCGGACTCGTCGGCCACCGGGGTCTGGCCCTCGGGCATGCGGGCCACCAAAAAGGGCACGTCAAAGCGGCGCGGCAGGTCGCGGTCGGTGATCCAGTGGGCCAATACGAAGACCTGCTCGGCTGCCAGCGTGAGGCCACGTGCCTGGCATTGGGCGGCAAAAGGGGCTTTTCGGTCGATGTGGGCAATGTCGCTGTTGTCTGCCCAGCGCCCATCGGCATGGCGAGCGAACAAAATGCCCAGTTCTTCAAAGCTTTCGCGAATCGCTGCAATGGCTTGCGTCAGGTGCAAGTCGCTTTGCGTGGGGCGGCGCTGCGCCATGCCGTGGGCCTGGGCGTCGGCGGCATCGATGCCGCCACCGGGGAAGACATAGGCACCTGGCGCAAAGCTGGCCGTCATGGAGCGACGGGTCATCAGCACTTCGATGCCTTGTGTCCCGTCACGCAGCAGCAGCACGGTGGCCGCTGGGCGCAGAGGGGCAGGTTCGCGTTGGGGGTAAAGGAGTTGGGATGTGCGTGCCATGCCCCATTATCAGGCGGCTTGCGCCCCATCTCCGGGCCATAATCGCCGCCATGCACATTCGCTTTACCAAGATGCAAGGGGCCGGCAACGATTTTGTCGTGCTCGACGAGACCCAAGGCCGCCTGGGGCTGAGCACGGCCCAGTACCGTTTTCTGGCCGACCGCCACTTTGGCGTGGGGGCCGATCAGATCCTGACCGTGCGGCCTTCGCCAGCGCCAGGACTGGATTTTGAATACGTGATCCACAACGCCGATGGCGGCGAGGTGGAGCATTGCGGCAATGGGGCCCGCTGCTTTGTACGCTATGTGCGCGACAAGGGCCTGACCGACAAAAGCACCGTGCGGGTGAAGGTGCAGCAAGGTGAGATCGCGCTCACCATGAACCCCGACGGCCGCGTCACCGTGAACATGGGCGCGCCGGTGTTTGACTGGGAGCGTGTGCCCTTTAACCCCATGGGCCTCATCAGCGACCAGGTCAATGGTTGGCCCGTGTTTGATTTGGCTCTGGGCGAGCTGGGCATTGCCCGTGTGGGGGTGGTGTCCATGGGCAACCCGCACGCGGTGCAGCGCGTGGACGATGTGGACACTTTCCCTGTGTTGGCCCAAGGGCCGCTGATTGAAAACCACCCGGCTTTCCCCAAACGGGTGAATGCGGGCTTCATGCAGATCGTTTCGCGCAGCCAGATCAAATTGCGAGTGTTCGAGCGCGGCGCGGGCGAGACCCTGGCCTGCGGTACAGGCGCCTGTGCGGCCGTGGTGGCGGGCATTCGCCAAGGCTGGCTGGACTCGCGAGTGGATGTGCAGACCCATGGCGGTGTGCTGACCATTGAATGGGCAGGCCAAGCCGACAGCCCGGTGCTGATGACCGGTCCGGCCACTTCTGTTTTTGAGGGCAGCATCGACGTGCCTGACTCGCTTTGACCTTTTGAATTTTTGGAGCCTCCCCATGACGACGCCTGAACCCATGAGCCCGATCACCGAAGACGACATCGCCGATTATTTGGTGAACACACCGGACTTTTTCGAGCGCCATGCCTCGCTCTTGGCCACCGTGCAGCTGACCCACCCGCAAAGCCACCGAACGGTGGGCTTGCAAGAGCGCCAGGCGCAAATGCTGCGCGACAAGATCAAGGGTCTGGAGCACCGCATCATGGACATGATCCGGCACGGCAACGAGAACATGATCTTGACCGACAAGCTGCACCGTTGGTCGTGCGAGCTGCTGGTGACGCCGCAGGACCAACTGGCTGCGTCGGCTGTGGACAACATCCGCGAATTGTTTCAGGTGCCGCAGGTGGCTTTGCGTTTGTGGTCGCTGCAGGATGCGCATGCCCAAGCGGCATATGCGCAGGGCGTGACCGAAGCGGTGCAGGTACTGGCCACTTCACTGGATACGCCTTACGTTGGACCGAACTCGGGTTACGAAGCCGTGCAGTGGCTGGATGAGCCCACTCAGGCGGCTTCTTTGGCGCTGCTCGCTTTGCGTGCGGCACCGGGGCAACCTGCTTTTGGTTTGCTGGTGCTGGCATCTCCTGACGCCCAGCGCTTCAACAGCCAGATGGGCACCGACCTGCTGGAGCGCCTGGCCGAGTTGGCCGGAGCGGCCTTGTCGGTTCTGCATCAGCGGGCCTGAGCCATGTCGGCTGAGCAGGCCACCGACCCGCTGGTGACCCGCTATTTGGACCATGTTCGCTTTGAAAAACGCCTGGCCGAGCGCACCTGCACCCTGTACCAGCTGGACTTGATTCGCTTGGCCGACATGGCAGCGGCATCGGGTGTGCCTTTGCTGCAGGTGCAAAGCGGCCATGTGCGCCGCTGGGTGGCGCAGATGCACAGCGCCGGACGCAGCGGGCGGGGCATTGCGCTCATCTTGTCGGGCTGGCGCGGGTTTTACACCTGGCTGGGGCGCGAGGGTTTGATCCCGCACAACCCGGTGGCCGATGTGCGGGCCCCGCGTGTGGCCAAGCCCCTTCCCAAAGCGCTGGGCGTGGACGAAGCCGTGCAACTGGCCGAGCACGAAGAAGACAACGACGATCCCTGGCTCGAAGCCCGCGATGCGGCCATGGTGGAGTTGCTCTACGGCTGCGGCCTGCGGATTGCCGAGCTGACCGGGCTGGACGTGGTGGCCAGCACCGAAGCGGCGCGTGCAGGGCGCGGCTGGATCGACCTGCAAAACGCCGAGGTGCAAGTGCAGGGCAAAGGCAGCAAGCGCCGCACCGTGCCGTTGGGGCGATCTGCCATCGAGGCGCTGACCCACTGGCTGGCCGTGCGGCCACAGTTGACGGGCATGCTGACGCAGCCTGCCAAAGGGGCATCCCCTTTGGCGTTGGCACTGTTTCCCGGCCGCCAAGGCACGCGCCTGACGCCGCGCGGTGTGGCGCAGCGCCTCAAGCGCCGCAGCCTGCTGGCGGGCTTGGCCACCCCGGTGCACCCGCACATGCTGCGCCACTCGTTTGCCAGCCATGTGCTTCAGTCCAGCGGCGACTTGCGGGCCGTACAAGAATTACTGGGGCACGCCAACATCAGCACCACCCAGGTTTACACACGGCTGGATTTTCAGCACTTGGCCAAAACCTACGATGCGGCCCATCCTCGCGCCAAGCGCAAATGAGGCTGGGGCCTGCGCTGCAAATGCCTTGTGAGGCCATCCCCGCAGGGCTCATGCCGAGCTTGAATTCGTCGCTACACTCCCCAACTCTTGTTGTCTTGTCCTGAACTGGAACCGCGCCATGTCCCTGATCCCCACCACCATCCTGACCGGCTTTTTGGGCTCGGGCAAAACCACACTGCTCAAGCGCGTGCTGACCGAGGCCCATGGCCAAAAAATCGCTGTGATTGAAAACGAGTTCGGCGAGGAAAACATCGACAACGACATCTTGGTCTCGGACACCGACGAGCAGATCATCCAGATGAGCAACGGCTGCATCTGCTGCACCATCCGCGAAGACCTGCGTGTGACCTTGCAACTGCTGGCCGCCAAGCGCCGCAAAGGCTTGTTGAACTTCGACCGCATCGTGATCGAGACCACAGGCTTGGCCGACCCCGGCCCGGTGGCGCAGACTTTTTTCATGGACGACGAGATCGCCGAGACCTTTTTGCTCGACTCCATCCTGACCCTAGTGGACGCCAAGCACGCGGCACAGCAACTGAACGACCGCCAAGAAGCGCGTCGTCAGGTGGGCTTTGCCGACCAGATCTTCATCAGCAAGGCCGACCTGGTCTCGCCCCAGGAGCTGGACGCCTTGCAGCACCGCCTGAAACACATGAACCCGCGTGCGCCGCAAAAGGTGGTGCACTTTGGCGAGGTGGCCTTGTCTGAGGTGTTCGACCTCAAGGGCTTCAACCTGAACGCCAAACTCGACATCGACCCGGACTTTTTGAAGGACGATGCCCACGACCATGACCACGCGCATGGCGAGCATTGCGATCACCCCTCTCACCAACACGACCACGCACATGACCATGAGCACGGTGAGCACTGCGACCATCCCTCGCACGCCCACGAGCAGGGCCACCACCATCACCACGATGACGATGTCAAAAGTTTTGTTTTCCGCTCGGACAAAGCCTTTGATCCGGCCAAGCTGGAAGACTTCTTGGGCGCTATTGTCAATATTTACGGCCCCCGCATGCTCCGTTACAAAGGCGTGTTGAACATGCGTGGCACCGAGCGCAAGGTGATTTTCCAAGGCGTGCACCAGCTCATGGGCAGCGATTTGGGCCCTATGTGGGCGGACGGTGAGGTCAAAACGAGCAAAATGGTATTCATTGGCATCGATTTACCCAAAGATATCTTGCTCCAAGGCTTGGAGCAGTGTCTGGTTTGAGGCGCCTGTCCACGACGGCTGGCCAGTCTGGCGGTGGGCTTGAACTTGTCTTTAATAAGTTGCGCGACATTTTTTGATCGTTCTTATCGCTACAATCGCCCGCCTGAAGCCCCCCCTTTACGGGTGGGCTGGTGAACCCCATAAGGTCTATAACAAGGGTTTTGTATGCAAATGAACAGGTTTTTTAATCGGTTGCTGCAGTGTGGCAAGAGGTTTGGGCCTGCCCTTTCACACGGCTAGGAGACAAGACGTGAAGACCTCGAGCAAAAAAGCGGCCACCCAAGTGACCTCCAGCAAAGCCAAGGCGGCGCCGGCTAAAAAAGCAGCGCCAACCAAAAAGGCAACACCCGCCAAAAAAGCAGTGCCAATCAAAAAGCCGACACCCGCCAAAAAGGCAGTGGCGGTCAAAAAGCCAGCACCGGTCAAAAAGCCATCGCCCGTTAAATCTGCTGCTCCTGCGCCATCCAAACCCGTCAAGGTGAAAGCCAAAACGGCGGCGGCACCTGTCAAAACCCTGAAGACGGCCAAACCTGTTGCAGCTGCCAAAGTCGCACCAGCCAAGAACACCAAAAAAACTGCTGCGCCAGCCGCTCCGAAAGCGCGTGTTGTCAGCCCCAAGCCCATTCCGGCCCCCAAGGCCAAGGCGACCCCGAAGCCTGCTGCTCCCAAGATGATCTCTGTACCTGAAGCGAAACCTATGACTGTAAAAAAAGTGGCGACACCGACTCCTGAGGTCGCCCAAGCTGCCACACCGGCAGCGGTGCCTGTTGTGGCGGCGGCCCCCGATCAATTGATTCGTGCCACCCGGCCCTCTGCACGTCTTGCCCAGATCACTGTGCCTTCCTTGCCACCTGCAGTGGCCTCTACGGCCGCCAAGGCCAGTTTCATGCCCAGCGCCCCTGTGGCGACGCTATCTGCTCCTTTTGCACCGATCAAGAAAGACCCCAAGCTGGCCAACAACTGGCAGAGCAAGCCAGTGGAGGCTTTGAGTGATGCCGAAATTCTGGCGATGCCTGATGCGGAGTACATGAACAGCGTGCAGATGGCGTATTTCCGCCGCAAGTTGGCCATTCTCAAACAGGACATTCTGAACAGTGCCGGTGCCACCACCGAGCACTTGCGCGAGGACACCGTGGTGGTGCCCGATCCCGCCGACCGTGCCACGATCGAGGAAGAGCATGCCCTGGAGTTGCGCACCCGCGACCGTGAGCGCAAGTTGCTCAAGAAAATCGAACAATCCATTGTCTTGATCGATGGTGGCGAATACGGCTACTGCGACGAAACGGGTGAACCCATTGGTGTGGGGCGTTTGTTGGCTCGTCCTACCGCGACCTTGTCCCTTGAAGCGCAGCAGCGCCGTGAGCTCAAGCAAAAAATGTTCGGTGATTGACGCGGCGGACCCTCGGCTCATGCATGAAAAAGCCCCTGAACAGGGGCTTTTTCATGTCCGGGGTGTACCGGTCGGGCCTGGAAAGGCTTATTTGCTTTTAATGCATTTGTTATTTTTGATTTTTTAAAATCCTTCACAGGTTACTTTCAGAGCCGTCTGTAAGTGTCTAATTTACAAAGAAATTCCGCTTTCATTAGGCTTCAATTTCACCGCTAAGCCCTTGATTTCATTGAAAAAAATCGATCTACACCTGTTGAGTTGCACTGAATTCCTGATACAGTGCAAAAAAGTGCAATTAAGTGGGGAAAAGTGTCTCTGCTGGTGCCTTTCAACTGAAAAAGGTCGTGGCTGTGTTTCAAGGGGCTTCATCGCTGAGTCTGGATGCCAAGGGGCGGTTGTCTGTACCGACCCGGCACCGTGACGTCCTGAGCGCCACGGCGCAGGGTCAGCTGACGATCACCAAGCACCCGCACGGCTGCCTGATGGTGTTTCCTCGCCCTGAGTGGGAAAAATTCCGCGAGCGCATTGCCCAATTGCCCATGTCTGCCCAGTGGTGGAAGCGCATCTTTTTGGGCAACGCCATGGATGTGGAGATGGATGGCACGGGTCGCGTGCTGATCTCGCCCGAGTTGCGCCAGGCCGCTGGCATCTCCAAAGACACCATGCTGCTGGGCATGGGCAACCATTTCGAGTTGTGGGACAAAACCAGCTATGACGCGCAAGAGGCGCAGGCCATGCAGGGCGAGATGCCCGATGTGTTCAAGGATTTTTCGTTCTGAACGCGATGACTGAATCTGCACTGACCCACACCACTGTGCTCTTGAATGAGGCCGTGGACGAGTTGTTTGAGGCCACTGCGGGTGCCGACGGCGCGTATGTAGATGCTACTTTTGGGCGTGGTGGGCACTCCCGTTTGATTCTTTCGCGCCTTTCGGCGCAAGGTCGTTTGCAGGCTTTTGACAAAGACCTCGAAGCGATTGCAGAGGCTGGACGGATTGCAGACAGCCGATTTTCGATCCGCCACGAAGGCTTTTCGAATCTGGGTGAGCTGCCATCCGGCAGTGTCGATGGCGTCTTGATGGACCTGGGCATCAGCTCTCCCCAAATTGACAGCCCCGAGAGGGGTTTTTCTTTTCGTTTTGACGGACCACTGGACATGCGCATGGACACCACGCGCGGACAAAGTGTGGCCGATTGGCTGGCCACTGCAGAGGTGGATCAAATCACGGAGGTGATACGTGACTATGGCGAAGAACGGTTTGCTTTTCAGATTGCAAAGGCGCTTGTGGCTCGCCGACAAGAGCGGGGCCCAATTTCAACCACCACCGATCTGGCCCAGCTCGTGGCTGACACGGTCAAAACCCGCGAGCCGGGTCAGAACCCTGCAACGCGGACATTTCAGGCTTTTCGGATTTTCATCAACGCCGAGCTTGAAGAGCTCGAACAGGCGCTAGAGGCCAGCTTGCAGGTGCTGGCACCAGGTGGGCGTTTGGTGGTGATCAGTTTCCATTCGCTGGAGGACCGCATCGTCAAGCAGTTCATCGCCAAGCATTCCAAAGAAGTGGTGGACCGACGTGTGCCCTTTGCAGCGCCTGTGAAAATGCGCCTCAAAGCCTGTGGTCGCGTGCGACCCAGCGAGGAGGAGGTGCGCGGCAACCCCCGCTCGCGCAGCGCCATCATGCGCATGGCTGAGCGCACCGAGGTGCCAGCATGACCCGCTTGAGCATCTTTCTGTTGTTGGCCGCTTTGGTCAGTGCGTTGCTCTTGGTGCACAGCCAGTACGAGACGCGTCGTTTGTTCATGGCGCTCGAGTCGGCCAAAAAAGAGGCCAAGCGTCTGGAGGTGGACCACGATCGCCTGCAGGTGGAGCGCCGTGCCCAGGCCACACCGCTGCGTGTGGAACAAATTGCGCGTCAGCAGTTGCAAATGCGCACGGCGTCACCCGCCATCACCCAATACGTTTCCACCCAAGGTGCAGCAGGCCAGGAGACGCGTCCATGAGCCGCAGTGTCCAGCTCTCATCGAGCCCGCTGCTGGCCAGCAAGACCCCGGTTTGGCGCAGCAAACTGATTGTGGCGGCCATTGCGCTGGGTTTCACGGGCTTGATCGCACGTGCGGCCTATGTGCAGGTTTTCGCCAATGACTTTTTCTTGCGCCAAGGCGAAGTTCGTTTTACCAGGACGCTGACTTTGCCCGCCAACCGTGGGCGTGTGCTTGACCGCAATGGCATGCTGCTGGCGTCGAGTGTGCCGGCGCCCAGCATTTGGGCCAACCCGGAAGACATCGAGCGCGACCCCGCCAAACTGCGTGAACTGGCGCGCCTGTTGGGCATCAGCTCCGCTGAGCTGGACAAAAAACTCAAGGACGACGAGAAGACCTTTGTCTGGCTGCGCAGGCAGCTCGATGAGCCGGTGGTCAAAGAAATCTTGGCATTGGGCATCAAGGGTGTGTACGACATCAAGGAGTACAAGCGCTTGTACCCTGAAGGCGAAGCGGCTGCGCACATCGTGGGCTTCACCAATGTGGAAGACCAAGGCCAGGAGGGTGTGGAACTGGTGTTCCAAAAACAGCTCTCTGGCAAGCCGGGTTCGCGCCGTGTGATCAAGGACCGTTTGGGTCGCGTGGTCGAAGACGTGGGTGAGACCGTACCGCCCATCGACGGCGAAGACTTGCAGCTAAGTATTGACAGCAAGGTCCAGTTTTTTGCCTACCAAAAGTTGCGCGAGGCCGTGCTGGAGCACAAAGCCAAGGCCGGTAGCGTGGTCGTGCTCGACGCGCAGTCAGGCGAAATTTTGGCGCTGGCCAATTACCCGAGCTATTCGCCGGACAAACGCGTCAATTTGAGTGGTGAGCAGTTGCGCAACCGGGCCTTGACGGACACCTTCGAGCCCGGCTCGACCATGAAACCGTTTGCCGTGGCCTTGGCGCTGGAAAAAGGTTTGGTCAAGCCGGAGACCCCCATTCAGATCGCCCCTGGCCGCATCACCATCACCGGCTCGACCATCACCGACGCCCATCCGCATGGCGTGCTCACTGTCAACGAGGTGATTCAGAAATCGAGCAACGTGGGTACGGTGAAGATGGCCATGCAAATGCAGCCCCGCGAGATGTGGGAGATGTTTGCACAGGTGGGTTTTGGACAAAAGCCGCAACTGCCTTTCCCCGGGGTCGTCAGTGGCCGCTTGCGCCCCTATAAAACCTGGCGACCCATCGAGCAGGCCACCATGAGCTATGGCTATGGCATTTCAAGCAGCCTGTTCCAGGTGGCCAGGGCTTATACCGTGTTTGCACGCGACGGTGAGGTGGTGCCTGCCACCTTGATGAAGGCTGAGCAACAGGTGGCGGGTGTGCGCGTCATCAGCGCAGAAAATGCCAAAGCCATGCGCAAGATGCTGCAAATGGCTGCAGGCCCCGGTGGCACCGCACAAAAAGCCCAGACCATGGGCTATTCCGTGGGCGGTAAGACCGGCACGGCACACAAACAAGAAGGCAAAGGCTATGCCGGTAAAAAATACCGTGGCTTCTTTGTTGGTCTGGCACCGATCGAGGCACCGCGCATTGTTGTCGCGGTGATGATCGATGAACCCAGCAATGGCCGCTATTACGGCGGCGATGTGGCGGCGCCCGTGTTCAGCCAGACGGTGCAGCAAACTTTGCGCATGATGGGTGTGCAGCCCGACATGGCCGTCAAGCCACAAATCGTGGCCCAATCGGTCGAGGAGTCGTTCTGATGCAGATGCTGCACAACGCCCCCGAAGCGGCCCGCTGGTTGCGCACGCACGTGACGGGAGAGCTGCGCACCGACAGCCGATTGGTCAAGGCGGGCGACGGCTTCATTGCCTGGCCTGGTGCGGCCACCGATGGGCGGCGTTTCCTGGCTGCAGCGCTGGCGCAGGGGGCCGCAGCCTGCCTGATGGAGGCGCAGGACCATGCGCCCTGGCTTCAGGATCTCCAGGACAAGGTTGCCCCAAAGCTGGCCGTCATGTCTGGGCTCAAGGCGCAGACGGGCTTGCTCGCCGACGCCTATTACGAACACCCCAGCCAGGCCTTGAAAGTGCTGGCGGTCACGGGTACCAATGGCAAAACATCGACGGCCTGGTGGCTGGCGCAGGCGCTGTCTTCACCCGTACTGCAGCAATCCTGCGGTTTGGTGGGCACCCTCGGCGTAGGCCGCTTGCCCGACTTGGTCAGCACGGGCATGACCACACCTGACCCGGTGCTGTTGCAACGCCAGTTCCGGCAGTTCGCGAGTGGCGGCGTGACGCACTGCGCCATCGAAGCCTCCTCCATCGGTCTGGCCGAGCACCGCTTGGACGGCACCTACATCCGAGTGGCCGTCTTCACCAATTTCACCCAGGACCACCTGGACTACCACGGCGACATGGCCCGTTACTGGTCGGCCAAGGCCGCTTTGTTTGCTTGGCCCGGTTTGCAGTCGGCCATCATCAACATCGACGATGCGCAAGGCGCTTTGCTGGCCCAGCAGTTGCAAGGCGGCCCGCTCGACCTTTGGACCTGCTCGCGGCGCGGCCCTGCTCGCCTGCAAGCGCGTGCCTTAGCCAGCGACCAGGGTTTGGCCTTTGAGGTCATCGAAGGCCAAGCCGTGCAGACCCTGCGCACTGGGTTGATCGGCGACTACAACATGGACAACCTGCTGGGTGTGATCGGCAGTTTGCGCGCCCTGGGCTTTGATTTGGCGCAAGCGGTGCAGGCCTGTGCGCAGCTGACGGCGGTGCCCGGCCGCATGGAGCGCGTGACTTTTGAGCTGTCGGGTGCCCAAGCCGATCTGAAAAGCCCGCTGGTGGTCGTGGACTATGCCCACACGCCCGACGCCATCACCCAGGCCTTGTCCGCGCTGCGTTCGCAAGCGATGCTGCGGGGCGGTCGCCTGTGGTGTGTGCTGGGTTGTGGCGGTGACCGCGATGCCAGCAAGCGCCCCTTGATGGCGGCTGCCGCCGAAACTGGTGCCGACCAAGTGGTGCTGACCAGCGACAACCCCCGTACCGAATCGCCTGAGGCGATTGTGGCGGCGATGGTCCAAGGTCTGAGTCGTCCGGCATCGGCCCGCACTCAACTTGACCGTGCCTTGGCCATTGGTGAAGCAGTGACACTGGCTGCCGCGCAAGACGTCGTGTTGGTGGCCGGCAAAGGCCATGAAAGCGATCAAGAGATCATGGGCGCGCGCCACCCGTTTTCGGATGTGGCGCAGGCCCGCAGGGCTTTGCAGCAACGCGCTGCAAAGCGCCAGGGGGTGCTCGCATGAACGCTCCGGTGTCGTCCATGAAGCTGAGTTTGAGTCTCGCCATGAGTTGGCTGAGCCAAGTGCGCGGCGTGAATGTGCAAGGTGTGGTGGTCGACCGGGTGCACACCGACAGCCGCAGCCTGCAAGCGGGTGACCTGTTTGTAGCCTTGCGCGGTGAGCGCTTTGATGGCAACGGCTTCATCGCCCAAGCCAAAGCGCAAGGCGCGGTGGCGGTGGTGTGTGAAGCTTCAGGCGAAGCACATGCGCTGTCGCACGGCTTGCCAGCGCTGGTGGTGCCCGATGCGCGCATCGCTTTGGGTGAGCTGGCGGCTGGCTGGCGTGCACAGTTCAATTTGCCGCTGATCGCCGTGACCGGCAGCAATGGCAAAACCACTGTGACGCAAATGATTGCGTCCATTTTGCGTGCCCATGCGGGAGACGACGCCTTGTCCACCCAGGGCAACCTGAACAACGACATTGGCGTCCCCCTGACCTTGTTCAATTTGCGTGCCCACCACCGCATCGCTGTGGTCGAGTTGGGCATGAACCATCCCGGCGAGATCGCCTACTTGTCCAAGTTGGCCCAACCCACCGTGGCCCTGGTCAACAACGCACAGCGCGAGCACCAGGAGTTCATGGGCACGGTGGAAGCCGTGGCGTATGAAAACGGGGCTGTGTTGCAGGCCTTGCCGCCCGAAGGCGTTGCGGTGTTTCCAGCCGACGATGTCTACACCCCCATCTGGCAGGGCTTGTCGGCTGGACGCTCGCAGCGCTGCTTTGCCATGACGTCTGACGCAGACGCCGATGTGCGGGCCGCAGTGGTGGTCTGGCAGTCGGATGCTTGGCAGTTCACCCTCAAAACCCCCGAGGGCACTGCGCCCGTTCGCTTGCACATTGCAGGGCGACACAACGTCAAAAACGCTTTGGCTGCAACGGCCTGCGCTTTGGCCGCAGGCGTACCTTTGGCTGCCGTGGTCCAGGGTCTGATGGCTTTTGAGCCCGTGAAGGGGCGTTCGCGAGCCCTGGTGCTGCACAGCGGTGACCTCGACATCACCGTGATCGACGACACCTACAACGCCAACCCCGACTCGGTACGCGCCGCCATCGATGTCTTGGCCGAATTGCCTGCGCCGCGTTTGCTGGTGTTGGGCGACATGGGCGAAGTGGGCAACCAAGGCCCTGAGTTCCACGCCGAGGTGGGAACGTATGCGGCCGATCGCGGCATCGAGGCTTTTTACACCCTGGGCGATTTGTGCCTGCACAGTGCTCAGGCCTTTGGTGCCGCTCGGCACTTCGAAGACATGGACAGTTTGCTGACAGCGGTGACGGTGCCGCTGAGCGAGTTCCGCAGCGTGGTCGTCAAAGGCTCGCGGTTCATGAAGATGGAGCGCGTGGTGCAAGCGCTGCAGTCGCACAGCGACGACAAGAACAGTCAAAACAAAGATAAAAAAGGGGAGCCCCATGCTGCTTAGCCTGGCCCAATGGTTGCAAAGTTTGTCCCCCGAATGGGGGTTTTTGCGTGTCTTCCAATACATCACCTTCCGTGCGGTGATGGCCGCGATGACGGCGCTCCTGATCGGCCTGGCCGCAGGCCCTTGGGTCATCCGCCGCTTGACCTCGCTCAAGATTGGTCAGCCGATTCGTGGCTACGGCATGGAATCGCACCTGTCCAAAAGCGGCACCCCCACCATGGGCGGTGTGCTCATTTTGTTGTCGATCGCCATCTCCACTTTGCTGTGGTTTGACCTGTCCAACCGTTTTGTCTGGATCGTGTTGATCGTGACCCTGGGCTTTGGAGCCATTGGCTGGGTGGACGACTGGCGCAAGGTGGTCAACAAAGACCCCGAGGGCATGCGTTCACGCGAAAAGTATTTTTGGCAATCGGTCATTGGCTTGCTAGCCGCGCTGTACTTGGTGTTCAGCATTTCAGAAAGCTCAAATGTGCGTGTGTTGGATTTGTTTGGTCAGTGGGTCATGTCCGGCTTTGATGTGAACTTGCCACCCAAGGCGGGTTTGCAGGTGCCCTTCTTCAAAGAAGTCAACTACCCGCTGGGCGTGCTGGGTTTTGTGATCCTGACCTATCTGGTGATTGTGGGCTCCAGCAATGCGGTCAACCTCACGGACGGTTTGGATGGCTTGGCCATCATGCCGGTGGTCATGGTGGGCTCGGCACTGGGTGTGTTTGCCTACGTGACGGGCAGCTCGGTGTATTCCAAATACCTGTTCTTCCCGCACATCCCAGGATCGGGCGAGTTGCTGATTTTCTGCGCCGCCATGGCGGGCGCTGGCCTCGCCTTCTTGTGGTTCAACACGCACCCTGCTCAAGTGTTTATGGGCGATGTGGGCGCGTTGGCACTGGGTGCCGCACTGGGCACCATCGCCGTCATCGTGCGCGCCGAAATCGTGCTGGCCATCATGGGCGGCATCTTTGTGGTGGAGGCCTTGTCGGTGATGGCGCAGGTGACCTATTTCAAGTACACCAAGAAAAAATACGGTGAAGGTCGACGCATCCTGAAGATGGCGCCTTTGCACCACCATTTTGAAAAGAGCGGCTGGAAGGAAACGCAAGTGGTTGTGCGTTTCTGGATCATCACCATGCTGCTGTGTCTGGTCGGCTTGTCGACCCTGAAGCTGAGGTAAGCCATGCAGCTCCAAGGTCAACACGTTCTGATTCTCGGTTTGGGTGCATCGGGCCTGGCGATGGCCCGTTGGTGCGCGCATGCCGGAGCTGACGTGACCGTGGCCGACACCCGTGACACGCCACCGCAGTTGGCTGCTTTGCAGGCCGAGTGGCCTGCTGTGCGATTTGTGTCGGGGCCTTTTGTGGCCAGTTTGGTCGAGGGCACATCGGTGCGTGCGGTGTTCCGCAGCCCCGGTTTGGCCCCTGAGGTGGTGGCTCCGGTGGTGGAAGCAGCCCGTTCCATGGGGCTGTGGCAAGGGGGCGAGCTGAGCTTGTTCGCTGCTGGTTTGCAGGAACTGAAAGAACGGTTTGGCTATGCCCCACAGCTGCTGGCCATCACCGGCACCAACGGCAAGACCACGGTCACATCGCTCACCGGGCAACTGGTGGCGCGTGCGGGCAAAACCGTGAAAGTGGCGGGCAACATTGGCCCCACGCTGCTGGATACCTTGACCGAAGCGAAGGCGCAAGCACATGTGCAGGTCGAGCAAGAGGCTGCTGAACATGCTGCCGCTGAGCTTGAAAACCAAGATCAGGTCAGTGAGCCGCCGCCGGTGACAAGCGCCCAAGAAAAAACCACCCCAGCGCAAGCGCAGGATGAGCCCGCAAGCGAGGCGACCGATACAGGCGATACAGGCGATACAGGCGATACAGACCAAGAGCTGATAAGCCTGGACGACGAGACCGAGGTTGAACGGCCTCTGCCCCTTCCTCCCACCGTGCAGGACCCCATGGCACAGGCGTTGCCGCAGGTTTGGGTCTTGGAGTTGTCCAGCTTCCAGCTCGACAGCAGCGAAGGTTTTGAGCCGACGGCCGCCACGGTGCTGAACATCTCACAAGACCACCTGGACTGGCATGGCAGCATGGCTGCCTATGCCACCGCCAAAGCCCGCATTTTTGGTGTGCAGGCCCTGATGGTGCTCAACCGCGAAGACGCGCAGGTCATGGCCATGCGGCCCGAGCCTGTGCGTGTCAAGTTGCAAAAGCCAGTTGAACGCGCCTGTGTGCTGTTTGGTGGTGACATGCCCCAGCGCCCTGGTGACTTCGGCATCGAAGTCACGCATGGCATGACTTGGTTGGTGCGCGCCTTGGAAGCCGATGAAACACGCCGCCGCCGCAAAGACGCGGCAGAAGAGTTGCACATCCAGCGCCTGATGCCTGCCGACGCCTTGCGCATTCGGGGACGCCACAACGCGGTCAATGCACTCGCTGCCTTGGCGCTGGCCAGCAGCGCGGGTTGCGCCCTGGGCCCCATGCTGTATGGCCTGCGTGAATACAGGGGTGAGCCGCACCGGGTGGAGCCGGTCGCGATCATCAACGAGGTGGAATTTTTTGACGACAGCAAGGGCACCAACGTGGGCGCCACAGTGGCCGCTTTGCAAGGCTTGGGCGCTGACCGCCGCGTGGTGGTCATCTTGGGCGGTGATGGCAAAGGCCAGGACTTCTTCCCATTGGCCGATCCCGTCAAGCGCTTTGCCCGTGGCGTGGTCTTGATCGGCCGCGATGCAGCCGTCATCCGCGAAGCGTTGCTGGGCACGGATGTGCCACTGCACGATGCCGCCGACATGCCTGCGGCCGTTGCGCAAGCTGCGGCCATGGCACGCAGTGGGGATGCGGTTTTGATGTCGCCCGCTTGCGCCAGCTTTGACATGTTTGACAACTATGGCCACCGGGCCGAGGTGTTTGTCCAAGCCGTGGCCAGCTTGGCCGAAGCGGCGGGTGTGGCCATGGAGGGTGCGCTGTGAGCGAAGTGTTGTCGTTCTCGCAACGCCTGCAGGCAGGCTTCTCCCGTTGGGGCCAGGTGATCACGGGTCGCGCATCGGGCGCTCAGGCTGCAGGCGGACAGGGTTTGCCAGTCAATTTGGGCAGCTACGATTTCGCCCGCAACGGTGCGGGTTCAGGCACCCGTTTGCAAAGCGTGGACCAGGCGCTCGTCTGGGTGGTGGTCGCCTTGCTCATGTGGGGCATGGTCATGGTGTATTCGGCCTCGATCGCCATGCCGGACAACCCCCGTTTCTCGCGATACACACAAACCCATTTTTTGACGCGGCACGTGATTTCCATGTTGGTGGGCAGTGTCATGGCCTTGTTGGCTTTTCAGGTGCCCACCGAGACTTGGGAAAAAGTGGCCAGACCCTTGTTTGTGTTGTCACTGGTGTTGCTGGCCTTGGTGTTGATTCCCTTCATTGGCAAAGGGGTCAACGGGGCGCGGCGCTGGATTTCCTTTGGCATCATGAATTTTCAGCCCTCCGAATTGGCGAAATTTGCCACCATCATTTATGCGGCCGATTACATGGTGCGCAAGATGGAAGTGAAAGAGCGTTTCTTCCGTGCGGTCTTGCCCATGGGGGCGGCTGTGGCTTTGGCTGGGGTGTTTTTGCTGGCCGAGCCTGACATGGGGGCCTTCATGGTGATCGCCATCATTGCCATGGGCATCCTGTTTCTGGGCGGTGTCAATGCCCGCATGTTCTTCCTGATTTTTGCGGTGCTGGTGGGTGCGTTTGTGGTGATGATTGCCGCATCCCCTTGGCGCAGGGACCGCATCTTTGCTTATCTGGACCCCTTCAGTGCTGAGCACGCTTTGGGCAAGGGTTACCAGCTCTCGCATTCACTGATCGCCATTGGTCGCGGTGAAGTGTGGGGCGTGGGTTTGGGTGGCAGTGTGGAAAAACTGCACTGGCTGCCAGAGGCCCACACCGACTTTTTGTTGGCAGTGATCGGTGAAGAGTTCGGTTTGGTGGGAGTGAGCCTGGTGATCTGCCTGTTTTTGTGGCTCAGCCGACGCATCATGGTGATCGGTAGGCAAGCCATTGCGTTGGACAAAGTTTTTTCGGGTTTGGTTGCCCAAGGCGTGGGCATTTGGATTGGTTTTCAGGCCTTCATCAACATGGGTGTGAATTTGGGTGCTTTGCCCACCAAGGGTCTGACACTGCCTTTGATGAGTTACGGCGGTTCGGCCATCATGATGAACCTGATTGCCATCGCGGTGGTGCTGCGCATCGACGCCGAAAACAAACAGATGATGCGCGGAGGCCGTGCATGACGCAAAAATGCGCACTGGTCATGGCGGGCGGCACGGGGGGACACATTTTCCCGGGCCTGGCTGTGGCCGAGGCTTTGCGTGAGGCGGGCTGGCGCGTGCACTGGTTGGGCGTGCCAGACAGCATGGAAAGCCAGCTGGTGCCGCCGCGCGGTTTTGCCTTTGAGGCGGTGGCCTTTGGGGGTGTGCGCGGCAAGGGGCTGACCACACTGGCATTCTTGCCACTCAAGCTGCTGAGGGCTTTCTGGCAAAGCCTGCAAGTGGTACGCCGCGTCAAGCCCGACGTGGTGCTGGGGCTGGGCGGTTACATCACTTTCCCGGGCGGCATGATGGCCAGCTTATGGGGCAAGCCTTTGGTTCTGCACGAGCAAAACTCGGTGGCGGGACTGGCCAACAAGGTGCTGGCGCAATTGGCCGATCGGGTGTTCACCGCATTCCCTGGCGTCTTCAAAACAGGTCAATGGGTGGGCAATCCCCTGCGCCGCGCTTTCACTGAACAAGCCACGCCCGCTGGACGCTTTGCCGGACGCAGTGGCCCTTTGCGTGTGCTGGTGGTGGGCGGAAGCCTGGGAGCCAAGGCGTTGAACGACATCGTGCCGCAAGCTTTGGCCTTGATGCCAGAAGCCGTACGCCCGCAAGTCATTCACCAAAGCGGCGCCAAGCAAATTGACGCGCTGCGGGCCAACTACGCGAACGCAGGTGTGCAAGCCGAATTGACCCCGTTCATCGATGACACGGCCAGCGCCTTTGCGCAGGCCGATCTTGTGATCTGTCGTGCAGGCGCCAGCACCGTGACCGAGTTGGCCGCAGTGGGCGTGGCCGCCTTGTTCGTGCCATTCCCATTTGCTGTTGACGACCACCAGACCACCAATGCGCAGTTCTTGGTGGCCTCGGGTGGTGGCTGGCTGGTACCGCAGGCCGAGTTGACCGCACAAAACTTGGCCGAGCGCCTGACGGCCTTGAGCCGTGACACATTGCAAGACGTGGCACAAAAAGCCCACGCACAGAAAAAAACAAATGCGACCAGGGAGGTTGTGATGGCTTGTGAGGAGTTGGCGACATGAAGCACGCCATCCGAAAAATTCATTTCATCGGTGTCGGCGGCTCAGGCATGAGCGGCATCGCCGAAGTCTTGCTCAATTTGGGTTACCAGATTTCTGGCTCCGATTTGTCCGACAGCACCACACTGCAGCGGTTGGCGGCTTTGGGCATCGTCACCCATGTGGGTCACAGCGCGGACAACGTCCAAGACGCCGATGCCGTGGTCACCTCGACCGCCGTGAAAGCCGACAACCCCGAGGTGCTGGCTGCTCGGGCGCGCCATATTCCTATCGTGCCGCGAGCTGTCATGCTGGCAGAGCTGATGCGCATGAAGCAGGGTGTGGCCATTGCGGGCACACACGGCAAAACCACCACCACCAGCCTGGTGGCCAGTGTGTTGGCCGAGGCCGGACTGGACCCAACCTTTGTGATTGGCGGCCGATTGAACAGTGCTGGCGCCAATGCCAAACTGGGTACAGGCGACTACATTGTGGTCGAGGCCGATGAATCTGACGCGTCTTTCCTGAACCTGCTGCCGGTGATGGCTGTGGTGACCAACATCGACGCTGACCACATGGAAACCTATGGCCACGACTTGGCCAAGCTCAAGGCGGCCTTTGTCGAGTTCTTGCACCGCATGCCTTTTTACGGCACGGCCATCGTCTGCTCGGACGACCCGGGGGTTCAGTCCATCTTGGACGACATCGCTCGCCCGGTCACCACCTATGGCCTGAACGAGGGCGCTCAGGTGCGTGCGGTGGACGTGCGTGCCCAAAACGGGCAAATGCACTTCACGGTGCAAAGGCGCAACGGCGTGACCTTGCCGGATATGCCCATCGTGTTGAATTTGCCTGGCTTGCACAATGTGCTCAATGCCTTGGCCGCCATTTCCGTGGCCGTAGAGCTGGGGGTTGAAGATGCCGCTGTGCAACGCGCTCTTGCCCAGTTCAAGGGTGTCGGTCGCCGCTTTCAGCGCTATGGCGAGGTGGCCACGGCCGACGGCCAAGGCCGCTTCACGGTCATTGACGATTACGGGCACCACCCTGTCGAGATGGCGGCCACGCTGGCAGCAGCCCGTGGCGCATTCCCCGGGCGACGCTTGGTGTTGGCGTTCCAGCCACACCGCTACAGCCGAACACGTGATTGTTTTGAAGATTTCGTGAAAGTCATTGGCCAGGGCTGTGACAGCGTGCTGCTGTCTGAGGTCTATGCGGCAGGCGAAGCCCCCATCGTGGCCGCGGATGGCCGTTCGCTGGCGCGCGCGCTGCGCGTGGCAGGCAAGGTCGAACCCGTCTTTGTGGACGCGATTGCCGACATGCCGCAAGCCGTGCTTGGCAACGCCCGCGACGGCGATGTGGTGATTTGCATGGGTGCAGGCTCCATCGGGGCCGTGCCCGCGCAAGTGGTCGATATGGGAGGTGCCGCATGAATGCATTGAGCAACGCCGGGCCGTCCCAAGTTGCGAAGGCCCCCTTGGGGGGCAGCGAACCACACGCAGTGGGGAGCGTAGGGGCCATGTCTTTGGGCAAAGTGGCGGTGCTCATGGGCGGACAATCGGCTGAGCGCGAAGTGTCTTTGATGTCGGGGCAGGGGGTTTTGGCCGCCTTGCGGGCTTCGGGCGTGGATGCCCATGCGTTTGATCCGGCCGAGCGCGACTTGAGTGAACTCAAACGCGAAGGCTTCGCACGTTGCTTTATCGCCCTGCATGGCCGTTATGGCGAAGATGGCACGGTGCAGGGTGCCTTGGAGTTGCTGGGCATCCCCTATACCGGTTCGGGCGTGATGGCTTCGAGTATTGCCATGGACAAGACCATGACCAAGCGTGTCTGGTTGGCCGAAGGCTTGCCTACGCCCACTTATGTGCTGGTGCGCCGTGAGGAGCTGGGTCATGTGTCGCTGGATGGGTTGGTTCGGGCATTGAGCTTGCCCATGATCGTCAAGCCTGCACGGGAGGGGTCATCGATCGGCGTGACCAAAGTGGTGCGGGCCGAGGACCTGCCTGCGGCGCTTGCGGCAGCCGCCCAGTGCGATGCTGACATTTTGTGCGAACAGTGCATTGTGGGTGATGAGGTCACTTGCCCTGTGCTGGGGGAAGCACAAACAGCCAAGGCCTTGCCGGTGATCCGCATCGTGGCCCCCGAGGGCAACTACGACTACCAAAACAAGTATTTCACCGACGACACCCAGTACCTGGTGCCAAGTGGCCTGCCCGCAGCAGAAGAAGCTGCCATCGAGGCGTTGGTCATCAAGGCTTACCAAGTTCTTGGCTGCAGGGGATGGGGGCGTCTGGATGTGATGATCGATGCCATCACACGGCAGCCTTACCTGCTGGAGATCAACACCTCGCCAGGCATGACCGGTCACTCGCTGGTGCCCATGTCAGCGAAAGCTGCAGGCATCAGCTATGAGGCCTTGTGCTGCCAGTTGCTCGCTTCCGCCACGCTGGACCATGTGCAGGAGGTGCGCGGGTGAAAACGACGACGGCTTTGCCCCTGGACATCCGGCTCATGAACATGGCTGCAGCTTTGCTGACAGCGGTGTTCGTGTTGCTGGTGCTGGGCGGCGGAGCATGGTGGTTGCTGCGCCATCCAGCGTTTGCAATTGAGGCAATCACGGTGCAGGGTGAGGTCACGCGCAACAACGCCGTGACCCTGCGCGCCAACGTCATGCCGCAGCTCAGCGGTAATTTTTTCACCATGGATCTGAAACGCACACGCGATGCCTTCGAGGCCGTGCCCTGGGTCCGTGAGGCTGTGGTGCACCGTGATTTCCCCAATCGATTGAAGGCGGTGCTGATGGAGCACGAACCCATGGCGTTGTGGGGCGATGACAGTGCAAACAAGATGGTGAACCAACAAAGCCGCGTTTTTGAGGCCAATGTCGAAGACGTGGATGTGGACAAACTGCCGCGCCTCAAAGGTCCGGATGCGCAGTCACAGAGCGTGGTGCAGATGTACCGCCATTTGTTGCCGATGTTCGAGGCTGTGGACATGGGCATTGAACAACTGGAATTGACCCCCCGGGGCAGCTGGCGTGTGGTCACCGACAGCGGTGCACTGCTGGAGTTGGGTCGGGGCACGGAGGCTGAGATCACGGCCCAGTTGAAAGTGTTTTTCAGGACGCTGTCGCAAGTGACAGCCCGTTATGGCCGCACGCCGACCGCTTTGGCCGGGGCGGATTTGCGTCACAAGGATGGCTATGCCTTGCGTCTGCGGGGTGTCACCACCCTGGAAGCAGACGGCAAGAAAAAGCTTTGACGGGTCAAGACAAAAGAATGAAACGGAAACGGTGATTCAAATGGCAAAAGAGTACAAAGATCTGGTGGTGGGATTGGACATCGGCACCTCCAAAGTGATGGCGGTGGTGGCTGAGGTGATGCCCGACGGCGAGCTCAAGATCGCAGGTCTGGGCATTGCCCCTGGCAATGGCCTCAAGCGGGGGGTGGTCGTCAACATCGACGCCACGGTGCAAAGCATCCAGCAAGCGCTCAAAGAAGCCGAGTTGATGGCCGACTGCAAGATCACCCGCGTCAATGTGGGCATCACCGGTAGCCACATTCGGGGCATCAATTCCAGCGGCATGGTGGCCATCAAGGACAAGGAAGTCACACAGGCCGATCTGGCCCGCGTGATGGAAACAGCGCGGGCCATCAACATCTCCAGCGATCAACGTTTGCTGCTGGTGGCACCCCAAGAATTCGTGATCGACGGTCAAGAAGTCAAAGAACCGATCGGCATGAGTGGCATGCGCCTGGAAGCGAAGGTGCACATCGTGACCGGCGCGCAAAGCGCCGCCGAAAACATCATCAAGTGTGTGCGTCGTTGCGGCCTTGAAGTCGATCAGTTGCTGCTCAACCCGCAATCGTCCAGCTTGGCCGTGTTGTCAGAAGACGAGCGCGAGCTGGGTGTGGTGTGTGTGGACATTGGCGCTGGCACCACCGATGTGGCGATTTTTGCCAACGGTTCGATCCGCCACACTGCCGTGATCCCGATTGCAGGCGACCTGATCACCAGCGACATCGCGATGGCCTTGCGCACCCCCACCAAGGATGCCGAAGACATCAAGGTTGAAAGCGGTTACGCCAAGCAATTGCTGGCCGACCCCGATGCGCAAGTCGAAGTACCAGGCCTGGGCGACCGTGGCCCACGCATGCTCAGCCGACAGGCTTTGGCGGGTGTGATTGAGCCGCGCATCGAAGAGATCTTCTCGCTGGTGCACCAAGTGATCCGAGAGTCGGGTTACGAAGAAGTGCTGTCGTCCGGCATTGTCCTCACTGGCGGTAGCGCCGTGATGCCCGGCATGGTGGAACTGGGCGAGGACATTTTCCTCAAGCCCGTGCGCCGTGGATTGCCCAAATATTCAGGTGGGTTGGCCGACATGGTCAGCCAACCTCGCGCCGCCACCGTGATGGGCCTCTTGGAAGAAGCCCGCATGGCCCGTCTGCGTGGGTACAAAGTGACACAAAAGAAAAGTTCGGTGAACAACGCCTTTGGCCGTTTCAAAGACTTCATCGTGGGGAACTTCTGATGAGTTGGCAAAAACGATATTTGGCCAGGGGCAGCCCGCCGGTCTCACGACCGTGTCGATGTTGACACCCCATGTTCCCAAAAAAGTATTTAGATAAAAAACCTCGGCAACTGCAAACAAATTTAGGAGTAGCACCATGACCATTGAAATGATCCAGACAGAAGAGTTCAACCAAGGCACCCAGATCAAAGTGATCGGTGTCGGCGGCGGCGGCGGCAACGCTGTCGAACACATGATCGAGCGCCAAGTTCAGGGCGTCGAGTTCGTGTGCGCCAACACCGACGCACAGGCCTTGGCCCGCAGCGCAGCACACCGCTTCATCCAGTTGGGCCAAACCGGTCTGGGCGCTGGCAGCAAGCCTGAAAAAGGCCGCGAAGCCGCTGAGAGCGCAGAAGCCGACATCCGCGCCGCCATCGAAGGCGCGCACATGTTGTTCATCACTGCGGGCATGGGCGGCGGCACAGGCACAGGCGCTGCACCTGTGATCGCACGCATTGCCAAAGAGATGGGCATCTTGACCGTGGGTGTGGTGACCAAGCCATTCGAATTTGAAGGTGGCCGCCGCATGTCCAATGCCGACATTGGCATGCAGGAACTCGAAGCCAATGTGGATTCGCTGATCGTCGTGTTGAACGAAAAACTGCTGGAGTTGCCCGGTGGCGAAGACATGACCCAAGACGAGGCTTTCGCCCACGCCAATGACGTGTTGAAAAACGCCGTGGGCGGCATTGCCGAGATCATCAATGTGCCAGGCCATGTGAACGTCGACTTTGAAGACGTGCGCACCGTGATGGGCGAGCCCGGCAAAGCCATGATGGGCACAGCCGCGGCCAGCGGTCCTGACCGCGCCCGCATCGCAGCCGAGCAAGCCGTGGCTTGCCCGCTGCTCGAAGGTGTCGACCTGTCGGGTGCCAAGGGCGTGCTGGTGCTGATCAGCGCCGCCAAGGGTTCGCTCAAGCTGTCCGAGTCCAAGCAGGCGATGAACACCATCCGTGCTTACGCCTCTGAAAACGCGCATGTGATTTACGGCACCGCCTACGATGAAAGCTTGGGCGACGAGATCCGTGTGACGGTGGTGGCCACAGGCTTGTCCAAAGCCGGTGCACGCCGCACCGCGCCTCCGTTGCAAGTGCTGCGCACCGGCACCGACAACGTGCCTTTCACCATGGGTGGTCAGGACGCGGTCGCCACGGCTGGCAGCGCTGCAGCGCCCTTGAACAACAGTGGTTTGAATGTGCCTGCCTACTGGCGCAGCAACCGCACCCATGCGGCAGCGCGTGTGGACGGCATGGCCAATGCGGGCATGGACGACATCGAGATTCCAGCGTTCTTGCGCAAGCAAGCGGACTGATCTGCTGATCTGACGGTTATTTCTGGTGCTTTGGGGTCAGATGGGCGAAGGCCTGTCTGGCCCCTTTTTGTGTGTGGCTATGACCGGGTGGGTCACTGAAGAGGGCCGTTGACGTTTGGCCGTCTCGGTGGGTTGCCCGGTGCCGTCGGGCTCGTCGTCGCTTCGCGCCTCAATATCGCCCGCCAGCACCGGGCAACCCACCGAGACTGAGTATCTATCGTGGCGGTCCTTGTTGACTGCACGCCTAATCCTTTCCCACACTCCCAAATCTCTCGCCAACTAAAATACGCGCATGCTCGCTCAACGCACCCTCAAAACCTTGACCAAAGCCGTCGGCGTGGGATTGCACAGCGGTCAGCGTGTCGAGCTGACCCTGCGCCCCGCCGCGCCAGACACTGGCATTGTGTTTCGCCGCATCGACTTGGCCGAGCCTGTGGACATTCCGGTCAACGCCGAGGCAGTGACAGACACCCGTTTGGCCTCCACCATTTCGGCGGGCCAAGCCAAAGTGCTGACGGTGGAACACCTGATGTCGGCCTGCGCGGGTTTGGGTATCGACAATTTATACGTGGACATCACCGCCGAAGAAGTGCCCATCCTCGATGGGTCGGCTTCTTCATTTGTCTTTTTGCTGCAAAGCGCAGGCGTGGTCGAACAGTCTTCGCCCAAGCGATTTGTGCGCGTGCTCAAGCCCGTCGAGGTGTCTGAAGGCGAGGGCGAGAACATCAAGTGGGCGCGTCTGGAGCCTTATCACGGCTACAAACTCACGTTCGAGATCGATTTCCGGCACCCTGCCGTGGACTCGACCGGACAGCAGGTGGTGTTTGACATGTCAAGCGGGATTTACGCCCGCGACATTGCCCGAGCCCGTACCTTTGGTTTCACCAAAGATGTGGAGATGTTGCGGGCCAATGGCTTGGCTTTGGGTGGCGGCTTGGACAACGCCATCGTGATGGATGATTACAAAGTCCTGAACAACGATGGCCTGCGTTATGACGATGAGTTCGTCAAACACAAGATCCTCGACGCGATGGGCGATTTGTACATTCTGGGCAAACCGCTGTTGGCCGCGTACAGCGCATTCCGCTCGGGCCATGCCATGAACAACCGCTTGCTGCGCGAATTGTTGTCCCAGCCCGACGCTTACGAGGTCGTCACTTTTGAGAAGGACTCGCAAGCACCTCGCGGTTTTGCCGCCCTGCAACCGGCTTGGTGATGCCGCGCACGACGCACCTGCTGTATTTGCACGGCTTTCGGTCTTCGCCCGATTCGGTCAAGGCCCGCAAAATGGCCGACATCGTGCAAAACCAGCATCCCGGTGTGACTTGGTGGTGCCCCCAATTGCCCGCATCTCCCCGGCAGGCTATGGCCCTGCTGCAAGCCGGTGTGGCCCGATGGCCAATGGCGCGTACCGCCATCGTCGGCTCCTCCTTAGGGGGCTTTTATGCTGCATGGCTGTCAAGCGCTTGGAGCTGTCCTGCGGTGCTGCTCAATCCAGCCGTTTACCCGGGGCGGGATTTGGCCAAGTACATTGGCGAACACCCGGCTTGGCACGACCCTTCGCAAAAAGTATTTTTTGAAGCGTCTTTTGTGCAAGAGCTGTTCGACTTGGAAGCTCAGCCCCCCACCTTGGTCACAGGCCCAGCGCCTCAAACCCTGGCTGTGATTGCTAAAGGCGATGAGGTGCTCGATTGGCGCGAAATGTTGGCCCGCCACGGTGGCGGTCAAGTTCGCTTGATCGAGGGGAGTGACCACGCCTTGAGTGATTTCGACCTGTACCTGCCTGAAATCTGGGAATTTCTTCACCTGGCCTGATGGACTGAGCCTTTCATGGCGACGGGGCGTGGGAAAATCACCCGATGTACGCATTATTTGAAGAAGCCGGCAAATTCATGGCCGGACGCATCCTGTCCGAGGCCGAGGCCTCTGCGCAGGTGGAACTCGACTCGGGCAAACGGGTCAAAGTCAAGGCGGCGCAAATGCTGCTCAAGTTTGACAAGCCAGCGCCTGCGAGCTTGCTGAGTGAGGCTGCGGCCTTGAGTCAAACCATCGAGCTGGAGTTGGCTTACGAATTCGCCTCCGACGAGGAATTTGGCTTTGCTGACTTGGCCAAAGACTATTTCAGCGATGGGGCAGGCACCGTGCAGCAGGTGGCGGCATTGCTGCGCCTGCACGAAGCACCGCATTATTTCCGCCGGGGCGGCAAGGGCCGCTACCGCAAAGCGCCTGCCGAGATCGTGCAACAGGCCTTGATCGCCATTGAAAAGAAAAAGCAGGTTCAGGCGCAGATCGAGGCTTGGTCAGCCGAGCTGATGGCAGGCACGTGCCCCGCACCGATCCGCGAACAGCTGTACAAGATCCTGTTCCGTCCCGACAAAAACACCCCCGAGTACAAAGCCGTGGTGGAGGCCAGCAAAGCCAGCCAGACCGCGCCTTTGGACCTGCTGCAAAACGCCGGGGCCATTGCTTCGGCTTGGGATTTTCATTGGCAGCGTTTCTTGTTTGATCTGTTCCCCAAAGGCACGGGTTTTCCGGCTTTGCAGGCGCCCGCCATCGTGGACGACTTGCCACTGGCGCCAGTGCAAGCCTTTTCAATTGACGACTCGCACACCACTGAAATCGACGACGCCTTGTCACTGCAAGGTCTGGGCAGTGGCTCGGTCACGGTGGGCATTCACATCGCCGCTCCGGGCCTGGCTTTGACGCCAGGCAGCGCCATCGACCAACTGGGGCGCGCCCGTTTGTCCACTGTTTACATGCCGGGTTACAAAATCACCATGCTGCCCGACAGCGTGGTGCAGGCCTATACCTTGATGGAGGGTCGAGACTGCCCGGCGGTGTCGTTGTATGTGACCTTCAGCGAAGACACACTCGAGGTGCAAAGCACGGTGACACGGCTGGAACGGGTGCCGATTTTGGTCAACCTGCGCCACGACCAGCTGGACGAGCGCATTACCCGCGAATGGCTGGAAGGCGAAGACCAAAGTGACCACGCCGATGTGCCCGTGAGCCGCGCCACGCTGGGCTTTTTCTGGCGCCTGGCGCAAACCCTCAAGGCTCGGCGTGAAGTGGTGCGTGGCAAACCTGAGAACTTCAACCGACCTGACTACAGCTTCAAGCTTGATCGCCCCAGCAATGACATACCCCCGACAGGGGAAGAGACCGTGCAAATTGGCACCCGAAAGCGCGGTGCTCCACTCGACTTGATGGTGGCCGAGGCTATGATTTTGGCCAACAGCACTTGGGGCCAGTGGATGGCCCAACTGGGTGTGCCCGGCATTTACCGCAGCCAAGCCAGCATGGCCCCTGGCGTCAAGGTGCGCATGGGCACCAAGGCGCTGCCGCACGCCGGCATTGGCGTGCCCAGCTATGCCTGGAGCACCTCTCCCTTGCGCCGTTACACCGACTTGGTCAACCAGTGGCAAATCATCGCGTGTGCCAAGCATGGCGCGACCGCTGCGTTGGCCGCGCCCTTCAAGCCCAAAGACGCTGAATTGTTTTCCATCATCAGCGGTTTTGATGCGGCCTACAGCGCCTACAACAGTGTGCAGTCCAGCATGGAGCGCTACTGGACGCTGCGCCATGTGCAGCAGCAAGGCATCGAAGAGTTGGAAGCCAGCTTGGTCAAAGAGATGGGTGGCGGCACTTGGTTGGTGCGGGCTGACACCTTGCCCTTGATGTTCAGCGTGATGGGCGCACAAGGCCTGATGCGCGGTGCGCGGGTGCGCGTGAAGCTGGGTGCTCTGGATCTGATGGCGCTGGACGTGGGCGGCACGGTGGTGGCGCATCTGGATGCGCCCGTGGCTGCCGACGGTCAGGAGACGGATGACGCGGAGGAGGACGAAGCCATGGCGGCAGGTCCCCTGACCATTGCGGTCGATTTGAACGACAACACCCAAAGCGATGGGGCCTGAAAGCGCTCAGTTTCGGAGGGTCGGGCTGTTTCCCCGGTTGAAACTGGCGGTTAACCGCTACACCCTGTGGTGGACTTTGGGTTTTTCGCTGTTGTTGCATGCGTCATTGATCGCTTGGCGTTTTGCCGATCCGGTCAGTTTCAACCGGGTTTTTGAAGACACCGTGTTGGAGGTCGTGCTCGTGAACGCCCGCAGCGACCTGCCGCCTGAGCGTGCCCAGGCTATCGCCCAAGTGCACCTGTCGGGTGGTGGAAAAATTCCGACAGATACACGCGCGAGCTCTCCCTTGCCGCCTTCTGTCCTCGATGAGTCGGGCACCGACATCGGCGCGATGCAGCGACAAATTGAAGCCCTCCAATTGCAGCAAATGCGTTTGCTCACCCAGCTCAAGCAGGAGTTGTCGGCCTTGACGCAAGACTCAGCCGGTGAAACGACTCAAGCGCCCGAGCGTCAGGCCCGGCAAGAGCGTCAGCGCCAGCTGACCCGAGAGTTGGCCCAGATCGAGCAAAAAGTGCAAACAACACAAGGGGGGCCCCGCAAACGCTTCATCAGTCCCGCCACCCGTGAAGCGGTGTACGCCCTGTACTACGACAAGTTGCGACGCACCATTGAGACGCGAGGCACGCTCAATTTTCCGCAAGTGGGCGGGCAAAAACTCTATGGGCAGTTGACCATGGCGATCACCGTGGATGCCCGAGGGCGTTTGGTGCAGACCGAGGTGGCGCGTACTTCGGGCCAGCCCCTGCTAGACCAGAGAGCGGTGGCGATTGTGCGCAGTGCTGCACCTTTTGAGGTGTTCAGCGCTAACATGCGGCGGCAGGCCGATCAGATTGTGGTGGTCACGCGCTTTCAGTTTTCCAAAGAGGGCACGCTGGACATGCGCATGTTGACGCCTGAAGCCTCGCCGCCCTGAGCGATTTGGCAAGTTCCCTGAACCCTGAAGACAAAGGATATTGATGCGTGCTTTTGGTCGTTGGTGTGGGTTGGTTGTGTTGGCGGGCTTGTGTTTGCAGCTGTTTTTTGCGCTGCGCATCGTCAGCATGGGCGTGCTGGCGCCGGAATCCACCAGTTTTGAGCGCTCGCAAATCTGGCAAATCGTGACCCGGCAGGGACGCTTGCCCTGGCGGCAGGCGTGGGTGGATCGGCAAAACATTTCACCCAGTTTGCAGCGTGCGGTGATCGCTTCGGAAGACACGGTATTCGCCCAGCATGGCGGGGTCTGGTGGGAGTCCCTCGAAAAAGCTTGGGAGAAAAATGCCAAGGCCAAAGCCTTGGCCGAGCAGCGTGCCCAGCGCCGCCCCGATGCCAAGACACCCCCTGTAAAAATTGTGGGCGGCTCGACCATCACCCAGCAACTGGCGAAGAACCTGTTTTTGTCCGGCGAACGCACCTTGCTGCGCAAAGGCCAAGAGATGCTGATCACCCTGACGCTGGAGGCCTTCTTGTCCAAACAGCGCATTTTGGAAATTTACCTCAACAGTGTGGAGTGGGGTGAAGGTGTTTTTGGGGCCGAGGCCGCGGCGCAGCATTACTTCAGGAAAAGCGCTGCCCGCCTGAACAATTGGGAGGCAGCGCGGCTGGCCGTCATGCTGCCCCGCCCCCGGTATTTCGAACAAAAAGCTCAATCGGCTTACCTGGCCAGCCGGGCTGAAACGATCATGGCCCGCATGGCCAGCGTGGAGCTGCCATGAGCACTTTGACCACGGCCGCGCCGCAAACCGTGCGCATCCTGGGTATCGACCCGGGGTTGCAAACCACAGGCTTCGGCGTTTTGGATATGACCGGCTCGCGACTGCAGTACGTCGCCAGCGGCGTGATCGAGACCACGCGGGGTGATATGGGCAACTTGCCAGCTCGTCTGAAGGTGATTTACGACGGTGTGCGTGAAATCCATGCCCGCTACCAACCCGATGTGGCTTCGGTCGAGATCGTTTTTGTGAACGTCAACCCGCAAGCGACCTTGCTGCTGGGGCAGGCGAGGGGCTGTTGTGTCACGGCTTTGGTGTCCTGCGATTTGCCGGTGGCCGAATACACCGCCTTGCAGATGAAGCAGTCGGTCACGGGGCACGGGCGGGCCGCCAAGTCGCAGGTTCAAGAAATGGTCAAACGCTTGCTGCAACTGCCGGTGTTGCCGCGTCAGGATGCGGCTGACGCTTTGGGTATGGCCATCACCCACGCGCACGCCAGCCCTTCCCTGAACAAACTGGCTGCGCAGGGGGTGCTCAACCGCAAAACCCACGGTATGTTCCGCAGCGGTCGCAGCCATTGACCTGGGGCTTCGCCCGTCTGGGAATGTCTTGACCGCGTTGGCCTGAGATAATCCTATCCATGGGTTCAGTCATTCAAAAGCCGACGCTGTGGCAGCGCACGATGTATTTGCTCAAGGGCTTCGATGGCCCTTTGGCCTTTGCCGTGTTCATGCTCGCCTGTGCCGGATTGCTGATCATGTTTTCATCGGGCTATGACCATGGCACCCGCTTTGTGGACCATGGCCGCAACATGCTCATTGCTGGCTTCATCATGTTTGTGGTGGCCCAAATACCACCCCAAAAACTGATGACCTGGGCTGTGCCCATTTACACCGTGGGGGTGATTTTGCTGGTGGCGGTGGCCATTTTTGGCATCACCAAAAAAGGGTCTCGGCGATGGATCAATCTGGGGGTGGTGATCCAGCCCAGTGAAATTTTGAAGATTGCCTTGCCCTTGATGCTGGCGGCTTGGTTTCAAAAACGCGAAGGCCAACTCAGGCCCTTTGACTTTGCGGTGGCTTTGCTGATCTTGGGCATTCCAGTCGGACTGATCATGAAGCAGCCTGACTTGGGCACCTCCTTGCTGGTCCTGGCAGCGGGTTTGGCGGTGATTTTCTTTGCGGGACTCCAGTGGCGCTGGATTTTGCCGCCCATTGTGTTGGGTGTTTTGGGCATCGTGGTCCTGGTGATCATGGAGCCCACCTTGTGTGCCGACGGCGTGGACTGGCGTGTGCTGCACGAGTACCAGCGCCAGCGCGTGTGCACCTTGCTTGATCCGGCGCGTGACCCTTTGGGCAAGGGCTTTCACATCATCCAAGGCATGATCGCCATCGGCTCGGGCGGCTTTTGGGGCAAAGGCTTCATGCAAGGGACCCAAACCCACCTCGAATTCATTCCCGAGCGCACCACCGACTTCATTTTTGCGGCTTATGGCGAAGAGTTCGGTTTTGTGGGGGGCTTGTTCCTGATTTTTTGGTTCTTTTTCTTGGTCTACCGAGCCCTGGTCATCGCTGCCGAGGCGCCCACCTTGTTCAGCCGTTTGCTGGCGGGCAGCATGGCCATGATTTTCTTCACTTACGCTTTTGTGAACATGGGTATGGTCAGCGGCATCTTGCCTGTGGTGGGGGTGCCTTTGCCCTTCATCAGTTACGGTGGCACAGCCATGGTCACCTTGGGTCTGGCGTTGGGCATCCTCATGTCGATCGCCAAAGCCAAGCAGTTGGTGCAAACATGAGCCTTCTGACACCCGTCTGCATCGTGGGTGCCGGCAACATGGGTGCAGGCATGCTTGCACGTTTGCGCCAATTGGGCTGGTCGGTGGCCGTCCATGACACGGACGCCAAAGCCCAGCAACATGCGGTTTCTCTGGGTGCAAAAGCTTGTGTGTCGGCCGAGCAAGCGGCGCAACAATTGAGCGACACCGGCGTCTTGCTGGTGGTTGTCGTGGATGCAGCCCAGACAGAGGCCGTGCTCTGGGGAGATGGCGGTGCTGTACAGGCCATGAAACCTGGGCAGACGGTCATGCTGTGCCCAACATTGGGGCCCGCTACAGTTGAAAACCAGGCTGAACGGCTGGCACAAAGCGGCATCGATTGCATCGATGCCCCGATGTCTGGCGGTCCTTTGCGCGCGCAGGACGGCAGCATGAGTTTGATGGTGGCCTGCCCTGAGCCCGTATGGCTTCGTCACCAGGATTTGCTCAATGCCTTGAGCCGGCAGGTGTTTCGTGTGGGCACGCGCGCTGGCGATGGCGCACGCACCAAGCTGGTGAACAATTTGCTGGCCGCCGTGAATCTGGTGGGCGCGGCCGAAGCCATGGCTTTGGCCGAACGCTTGGGGTTGGACCCGGCAGACACCTTGTCGGTGATCGAAGCATCCAGCGGGCAAAGCTGGATCGGCTCGGACCGGATGCGCCGGGCTTTGGCGGGTGATTTTGAGCCCCGTGCCCACGTCACTTTGCTGGCCAAAGACACGGGCTTGGCCGTGCAGGCGGCAGATGAAGTGGCGTTTGATCCGCCTTTGGGGCGCGTGGCGAGGGACTTGTTTGCACAAGCCCTTGACCAAGGTTGGGCCGATCTAGACGATGCGGCCTTGCTCCAACTCATGCGTCAGCGCTGAGGTCTCAGCTGGCCGCTGGCCTTGTCTTCTGTCCGCTGTAGGCAGGGGTCTTGATCAGTCCCTACAATGATCACCATGATTTCACGCGAACCCACCATCGAACGCTTGGCCACGTCTAAGTCCCTGCTGCTTGACCCGTTTGGTCTGAACGAAACGCATCTGAGCCAAGCGCTCAATGCCATCAAGGCGCATGCGGTCGATGACGCCGATTTGTACTTCCAGTACACCCGCTCTGAGGGCTGGAGCTTGGAAGAGGGCATCGTCAAGACCGGCAGCTTCAGCATCGACCAAGGCGTGGGCGTGCGGGCCGTGTCGGGTGAAAAAACCGCTTTCGCCTACTCGGACGACATTTCCGAAGCGTCTTTGATGGACGCCGCCTTGACGGTGCGCTCCATTGCCTCGGCCGCGCAAAACAAGCGCATCAAAGTGCCTGCGCGCAAAATTTCGGCCAGCCGTTCGCTCTACCCCGCTTTGGACCCGATGTCCACGTTGGACAGCACGGCCAAGGTGAACTTGCTGGGCCGCGTCGAGACGATCGCCCGAGCCAAAGACCCGCGTGTGGTGCAGGTCATGGCGGGCCTGGCCACCGAATACGACGTGGTGATGGTCGCCCGCGCCGACGGCACCTTGGCTGCCGATGTTCGTCCTTTGATCCGCCTGTCGGTCACGGTGATCGCCGAGCAAAACGGCCGCCGCGAAGTGGGCAGTGCGGGCGGCGGTGGCCGCTTTGGCCTGGCTTACTTTGACGATGGCATGGTCGAGAGCTATGTGCAAGAAGCCGTGTCGGCCGCGCTCATCAACCTTGAAGCCCGCCCTGCACCCGCAGGCGAGATGACGGTGGTGCTGGGCAATGGTTGGCCCGGTGTTCTGCTGCATGAAGCCGTGGGCCACGGTCTGGAAGGTGATTTCAACCGCAAGGGCTCCAGTGCTTTCAGTGGTCGTATTGGCCAACGCGTGGCTGCCAAAGGCGTCACGGTGCTCGACGACGGGACGATTGCCGATCGTCGGGGTTCATTGAATGTGGACGATGAAGGCCACGCCAGCCAGAAGAATGTGCTGATCGAAGACGGCATCTTGCGCGGCTACATTCAGGACGCGATGAACGCCCGCCTGATGGGTGTCAAGCCCACCGGCAACGGCCGCCGCGAAAGCTACGCCCATGTGCCCATGCCGCGCATGACCAACACCTACATGCTGGGCGGCGACAAGAGCGCCGAAGAAATCGTGGCCAGCATCAAAAAAGGCCTGTACGCTACCAACTTCGCGGGCGGCCAGGTGGACATCACCAGCGGCAAGTTTGTGTTCTCGGCCAGCCAGGCGTATTGGGTGGAGAACGGCAAGATCCAATACCCCGTCAAAGGCGCGACCTTGATTGGCAGCGGCCCTGAGTCGCTCAAGAAGATCAGCATGATTGGCAACGACATGAAGCTGGATTCTGGCGTGGGCACCTGCGGCAAGGAAGGCCAGAGCGTGCCGGTGGGGGTGGGTCAGCCTACGCTGCGCATCGATGGCCTGACCGTGGGGGGCACAGCCTGAAGCCCCCAAAGGCCCTCCGGGTTTGTCCCCGGATCGACCTGTCAGGAACTGTCATTCAGCTGTGATACATTGAACCCCATGTCTTCGCGAATCGCTTTTTACTTTTTTTATTTTTGGTTCTCAGTCCCCGGCGGACGAGAGGCGAGCGCATAAGCACCCGAACATCTCGACACACACCGCCGGAGCCCCAAAGCCCGGCGGTTTTTTTTCACCTTTTTTCAATCTCTAGGAGCCCACGATGAACGCCAAAACCACCGCCCCCGACAGCTGGTATCCGAATGCTGCAGATCGCACCGGCCAGACCGACGACGAACGCATCAAGGACATCACCGTGCTCCCGCCTCCAGAACATTTGATCCGTTTTTTCCCGATCGCCGGCACGGCGACGGAGACCCTGATCTCCCAAACCCGCCAATCGATCGCCAAGATCGTGCATGGCCAAGACGACCGTCTGCTGGTCATCATCGGCCCCTGCTCGATCCACGACCCTGCTGCCGCTTTGGATTACGCCCGCCGCCTCAAGCCCTTGCGTGAAAAATACGCCGACACGCTGGAAATCGTGATGCGTGTGTACTTCGAAAAGCCCCGCACCACCGTGGGCTGGAAGGGCCTGATCAACGACCCCTATTTGGACGAGAGCTACCGCATCGACGAAGGCCTGCGCATCGCACGCCAGCTGCTGATCGAGATCAACCGCCAAGGCCTGCCTGCAGGCAGCGAGTTTCTGGACGTGATCTCGCCCCAGTACATCGGTGACCTGATCAGCTGGGGTGCCATCGGCGCGCGCACCACCGAAAGCCAGGTGCACCGCGAACTGGCCTCTGGCCTGTCGGCACCCATCGGTTTCAAGAATGGCACGGACGGCAACATCAAGATCGCGACCGACGCGATCCAGGCCGCAGCCCGTGGCCACCACTTTTTGTCGGTGCACAAAAATGGCCAAGTCGCCATCGTGCAGACCCAAGGCAACCAGGACTGCCACGTGATTTTGCGCGGCGGCAAAGCCCCCAACTACGACGCCGAAAGCGTGGCCGCAGCCTGCAAAGAACTCGAAGCCGCCAAGCTGCCCGCCACTTTGATGGTGGACTGCAGCCACGCCAACAGCAGCAAAAAGCACGAGCGTCAGATCGATGTGGCCAAGGATATCGCGGCGCAGATCAGCGGTGGCTCGCGCCAAGTCTTCGGCGTCATGGTCGAAAGCCACCTGAAAGACGGTGCCCAGAAGTTCACGCCCGGCCAGCACGACGTGGCGAACCTGACCTACGGCCAGAGCATCACCGACGCCTGCATCGGTTGGGACGACAGTGAAGGCGTGTTGCAGGTGTTGTCAGCCGCGGTGAAGGCGCGCCGCGCCCGCTGAGCCATCGCATTCGGCGTTTGGGGGCTTTGCAGGAAGCTGCCCCTGCGGCCTAATGTTTGAACTGTCTGCAGCCAACATTCGCGAGCAGGGACCCGCCCCCCCCAACAGGGTGTTCAGGTCGTTTGCAGCGCTTGCAGCGCTTGCAGCAGTTTGGCGTGAATTCCGCCAAAGCCGCCGTTGCTCATGCACAGCAGGTGGTCGCCGGGTTGCACTTGGGCGAGCACTTGAGCGATGACCTCGTCAATGTTGGCACCCACATGCGCTTTGGGGCCCATGGGCGCAAGGGCAGTGGCGGCATCCCAGTCCAAACCACCTGAATGGCAAAACGCCAGATCGGCTTCTTCGAGGCTCCAAGGCAGCTGGGTTTTCATGGCGCCCAGCTTCATGGTGTTGCTGCGTGGCTCAAAAATGCCGAGGATGCGCGCCTTGCCCACTTGGCGGCGCAGGCCGTTGACGGTGGTGCGAATGGCCGTGGGGTGGTGAGCAAAATCGTCGTAGACGGTGATGCCGTTCACCGTGCCGCGAACCTCCATGCGGCGTTTCACGTTTTCAAAAGTGGCCAAGGCGTTTGCTGCCGTAGCCGGTGCCACACCCACATGCTCGGCGGCGGCGATAGCCGCCAAGGCGTTGAGCTGGTTGTGCACGCCGCCAAGCCCCCATTTCACCTCGGCCACAGGTTTTCCTGCTTGCAGCACTTTGAAGTTCGAGGGTTCGCCTTCGGCAACAAAGTCGCTCACCGTGCTGCCAAAGGTGCGCATGTCGCTCCAGCAGCCTTGGCCCAACACGCGGGTGAGGCTCTCTTCCAGGCCATTGACCACCACGCGCCCTGTCCCGGGCACAGTGCGCACCAAGTGGTGGAACTGCCGCTCAATGGCGGCCAAGTTGTCAAAGATATCGGCGTGGTCGAACTCGAGGTTATTGAGGATGGCGGTGCGCGGACGGTAGTGCACGAACTTGCTGCGCTTGTCGAAGAAGGCCGTGTCGTATTCGTCGGCTTCGATCACAAAGTATGGGCCGCCCCCCAGCCGGGCTGAGACGCCAAAGTTCAGAGGCACGCCGCCGACCAGAAAGCCTGGTTGCAAACCGGCTTGCTCTAGCACCCAGGCCAGCATCGAGGTGGTGGTGGTTTTGCCGTGGGTGCCAGCGACCGCCAGCACATGGCGGCCTTGCAGTACGTGTTCGGCCAACCATTGAGGTCCACTGGTGTAAGGCGCGCCGGAGTCCAAAATGGCTTCCATCAAGGGGAACTTGGGGCTGCCGTCGGCCAGACGCGCACGGCTCACCACATTGCCGATCACGTACAAGTCGGGCTTCAAGTCCATCTGATCGGAGCCAAAGCCTTCGATGAGATCAATGCCCAAAGCCCGCAGTTGGTCGCTCATGGGGGGGTAAACGCCTGCATCGCAGCCGGTCACCCGATGCCCGGCTTCGCGCGCCAACGCGGCCAAGCCGCCCATAAAGGTGCCACAAATGCCCAAGATATGTATATGCATGGGGTGAGATTTTAGAGGGCCACAGGCTCAGCTTTGAGAGGCTTGGGTCTCAGGTGTTTTCTGGGGTCCGGCACAATCGGTGCCCATGAACGACCTTGCCCTTGAAATTGCCGCGACCGCCGCCCGTTTGGTGGTCGAAGAGGGGCTGGCATTTGGACCCGCCAAACACCGCGCCCTCAAAGAGTTGGGCTTGCCCACTCGAACCGCCTTGCCCACCAACGACGTGGTGGAGCGCGAAGTTCGTGACTACATCGACTTGTTTTGCGCCGACACACAACCGGCTCAATTGCGGGCCTTGCGCGAATTGGCGCGTGTCTGGATGCAGCGCTTGGCCGAATTTCGCCCGCATTTGGGCGGGGCCGTCTGGCAAGGTTGGGCCACACGCCTGTGCGACGTGGACTTGGCCTTGTTTTGTGATGACCCCAAATCGGCAGAAATTGCCCTGATCAACCAAAACCAGCGCTACGATGTGCAAACCGTGCGTGGCCTGCATGGAGACGATGTGGAGGTGCTCAGCCTGCACAGTTTTTGTGAAGCTTTGAATGAGGATGTGGGTGTGCACCTGCGCATTTACGACCTGGACGATTTGCGGGGTGCTTTGCTGCCCGATGCGCAAGGCCGTTCACCCCGGGGGGATTTGGCGGCTTTGGAGCGCCTGCTGGCGGCATGAAAGACAATTCGAACATGAATCCATCCACTGCAAACCCCTCCAGACGCCACTTGATTTGGGGGGCCGGAGCTGCGGCCGCTGTTGCTGGGGTCGGCGTGGCCTTGTGGCGTTTTGAACCGAGGGACGTGGTCCAGGCCGCGAGCCACCCTTTTTGGGGCCAGCAATTCGAGACGCCCTCGGGCGAGGTCTTGGCCATGGCGGGTTTTCAGGGCAAACCTCTGCTCTTGAACTTTTGGGCAACTTGGTGCCCGCCTTGCATCGACGAGTTGCCGATGATTGAGACCTTTTGGCAAGAAAACAAAGGCAACGGTCATCAAGTGCTGGCTTTGGCCATTGACCAACCCAGTGCTGTCCGCCGTTTTCTGGGTCGGCAGCCCTTGGGTTTCCCTGTTGGCATGGCGGGTTTGGCGGGTACGGAGTTGGCCAAGTCACTGGGCAATGCGGCTGGCGGTTTGCCATTTACAGTTTTTTTCAAAGGAGATGGCAGCATTTGGCGGCAGAAGATGGGCCAATTGACATCGGACGATCTCGCCCAATGGCGTGATGTTCGCGTTTGAGGCGCCCTCGCGCATGACGCACACGATTTTCGCCGCTCGCCACGCTGGTCGGTAGATCAAAACCGTTCAAATTCTGACCGGAAAAGACGATTTCGAGGGGTTTTACTGAAATTTGGTGTAAATTCGATCCATTACCTGTGCTTGAAGCAATGGAGGATCTATGGACTTGCGCAAACTGAAAACACTGATTGACTTGGTCTCTGACTCGAACGTGTCGGAGCTGGAAATCACCGAAGCCGAAGGCAAGGTGCGCATCGTCAAGAGCATGGGCGTAGCCCAACCGGTTGTGATGCAGCAAGCTGCAGCCGTTGCAGCAGCCCCGGTGGTGGCGGCTCCTGCTGCTCCGGTGGAGGCACCTGCCCCTGTGGCTGCGCCAGCGGGGCACGCGGTCAAGTCGCCTATGGTGGGCACGTTCTACCGCTCGTCCAGCCCGGGCGCAGCCCCTTTTATTCAGATCGGCTCAGTGGTCAAAGAGGGTGACACCCTGTGCATCATTGAAGCCATGAAGATCCTCAACGAGATCGAGTCCGACAAGTCCGGCACCGTGACGCAAATCCTGTGTGAAAACGGTCAGGCCGTGGAATACGGTCAGCCTCTTTTCATCGTCGAATAACGCATCGGGGATTTCATGTTCAAGAAAATCCTGGTCGCCAACCGAGGCGAAATCGCCTTGCGCATCCAACGCGCTTGTCGCGAACTGGGCGTCAAGGCCGTGATGGTCTATTCGGAAGCCGACAAAGAAGCCAAATACGTCAAATTGGCCGAAGAAGCCGTTTGTATTGGCCCGGCGGCTTCCCCGCTGAGCTACCTCAACATGCCCGCCATCATCTCCGCTGCCGAAGTGACGGACGCCGAGGCGATTCACCCCGGTTATGGTTTTTTGAGTGAAAACGCCGACTTCGCCGAGCGGGTTGAGAAAAGCGGTTTCCAGTTCATTGGCCCCACGCCCGAGTCGATCCGCATCATGGGCGACAAGGTTTCGGCCAAGCAGGCCATGATCCGCGCGGGCGTACCTTGTGTGCCTGGATCTGAGGGCGAATTGCCCGATGACCCGGTGCAAATCCGCCGCATTGCCAAAGCCGTGGGTTACCCGGTCATCATCAAAGCCGCAGGCGGCGGTGGTGGTCGTGGCATGCGTGTGGTTCACACCGAGGCAGCGCTCATCAACGCGGTGCAAATGACCAAGGCCGAAGCCGGGGCAGCGTTTGGCAATCCGGCGGTCTACATGGAAAAGTTCCTGCAGAACCCACGGCACATCGAGATCCAGATTCTGGCCGACAAGTTCAAGAATGCGGTGTATTTGGGTGAACGCGACTGCTCCATGCAGCGCCGTCATCAAAAAGTCATCGAAGAAGCGCCGGCGCCTGGTATTCCCCGCAAACTGATCGACAAGATCGGTGAGCGTTGCGTAGCTGCTTGCAAGAAGATCGGCTACCGCGGTGCGGGAACGTTCGAGTTTTTGTTTGAAAACGGCGAGTTCTACTTCATCGAAATGAACACACGCGTGCAGGTGGAGCACCCGGTGACCGAGTGGGTCACAGGTGTCGACATCGTCAAAACCCAGATCATGGTGGCTGCAGGCGAAAAATTGCCCTTCACCCAGCGTCAGATCGAAATCCGGGGCCATGCGATTGAGTGTCGCATCAACGCCGAAGATCCGTTCAAATTCACGCCTTCGCCTGGACGCGTCACCTCGTGGCACATGCCTGGTGGGCCTGGCGTTCGAGTCGATTCGCATGTGTACAACAACTACTTTGTGCCGCCGAACTATGACTCGATGATTGGCAAGCTGATCGTGCATGGCGACACCCGTGAGCAGGCCTTGGCCCGCATGCAAACCGCCTTGAACGAGACGGTGATTGAAGGCATCAGTACCAACGTGCCTTTGCACCGCGAACTGATGGTGGACGCCAAGTTCATGCAAGGCGGCACCAATATTCATTATTTGGAACACTGGCTGAGCCAGCACAAGCGCTGAAACTGTATGTTTGAACTGAGCCTGCTGTGCCCGGAAGATCGGGTCGATGTCCTGAGCGATTCACTCGATGCCTTGGATGCCTTGAGTGTGTCGGTCGAAGACGCCGATGCCCAGACCCCTGCAGAGCAGGCGCTGTTTGGCGAGCCCGGCATGCCGCCGCCCAAAGACGGTTGGCAGCGTTCGCGCATGGTGGCTTTGTTTGCGCAAGAGGCCCAAGCGCAAGAAGCTGTCCATCTCTTGTCTGCGCAGGACTTTTTCGAAGGTTGCCGCATTTTGGGTGTGCAGCCTGTGGCCGACCAGGACTGGGTTCGTTTGACCCAATCCCAGTTTTCTCCCGTTGAGATCACCCCCGATTTTTGGATCGTCCCCACTTGGCACGAACCGCCTGCCCAGGCCAGACAAATCATTCGACTTGACCCTGGGCTGGCTTTTGGAACGGGCACCCACCCGACGACCAGAATGTGCTTGCGCTGGATTGCGCAGCACGGCGTGCAGGGCCAGCGTGTGCTCGATTACGGCTGTGGTTCTGGTATTTTGGCCATCGGTGCGGCCAAGTATGGTGCGTCCGACATCGACGCGGTGGACATCGATGAAGCGGCTGTGACGTCCACGGTTTTGAACGCCGAAGCCAATGGCGTGAACCTGGTGGCAGGTTTGCCTGAGAAGGCGCAGGGGCTTTACCAAACGGTTCTGGCCAATATTCTGGCCACACCGCTCAAGGTCTTGGCCCCACTGCTGTGTTCTTATGTGGCCCCATCTGGTGCCTTGGTGTTGGCGGGCATCTTGGAGCGTCAAGCCGATGAGTTGAAGGCTGCTTATGCACCTTGGATCCAGCTTGAAGTGGCCGACAGTGAAGACGGCTGGATCCTCATGACGGCGACCTCGCCCGCCATCTCCTCCTGACCTGTGCAGTGCCCAGGCTGGCCATGATCACGGGCATTGCATGAGCTGGATCACCCGTTGCCCTGCATGTGGCGCGACCTACAAGGTGGTGCCCGATCAACTCAAAATAGCCCAAGGTTGGCTGCGCTGCGGGCAATGCCAACAGGCCTTTGACAGTACGGGCTTGGTTCTCGACTGGCCTGACGCCAGTCCAGATGCATCGCATGACCTGGTTTCCGAGTCCGGAGGTCAGAGGATGCCCATTGACGGGTTCCTCAAACAAGAAGACCGATCGCCTTTGGCTTCAGCCGCGACAGCGGTGGCTGCTTTTGAAGAGGCGCTGGCCAGCTTCAAGCCGCAGCCTCTGTCGTCAGCCGAGGGGTTGTTGCCGGCGAGTTCCTTGGATGCATCGGATCAGGCGGACCCGAAAACAGACAAGCGCGCGTCTCGACCTTGGCTAGCCATCTTTGCAGTTTTCCTTTTGTTGATGGCATTTGGACTTCAGTGGCTCTGGATCGAGCGACATGTGCTGGCCAGCACGGATCCGGCTGTTGGCAAATGCCTGAACGCAGTGTGCCGCGTGCTGGGGTGTGAAATTTTGCCTTTGCAGATCAAGGATGGCGTGCTCATCGAAAGCTCCAGTCTGTCACCACTGGACGATGGTTTTGGGCTAAGTTGGTCGGTTCGAAATGTGACGGCGCAAGTTGTGCAGACGCCCACGCTGGAATTGACCTTGTTGGATGCTCAGGACAAAGTCTTGGTGCGGCGGGTTTTGCTGGTGTCGCAACAGGGGGCACCCAGTTTTCTGACACCTGGACAAACTTGGGAGGGGCAGTTGCACCTCTTGCCGGAATCCGGCCTCTTCCCATCCGGTTACAGGTTGTTCAGCTTTTACCCCTGAATTTGGTTTTCTGAACGCCAAGGCCTGAACGGCTGCTGAGCATCGAGAATAAAAAAGCCCAACACTGTTGCCAGTATTGGGCTTTGCGCTACGAGCGTCTAACGTTCGAATCAGGGCTTGGCGGCCGAAGGAAACGGCCATGCAGCTTGAGGATTCAGCGTTGTCTGTGCAGCGGGGGCAGCGGGTGCTTTAGATGCCTTCTTTGCAGCAGGCTTTTTAGCGGCCTTTTTCACAGCTGGTTTCTTAGCAGCTGGTTTCTTGGCAGCAGTTTTCTTGGCGGCTGCTTTTTTAGCTGGAGCGGCTTTTTTGGCTGCTGGCTTTTTAGCGGCTGCTTTTTTAGGCGCTGCTTTTTTAGCTGGAGCGGCTTTTTTGGCTGCTGGCTTTTTAGCGGCTACTTTTTTAGCTGCTGGCTTTTTGGCTGCAACAGCTTTTTTGGCTGGAGCGGCTTTTTTAGCTGCTGGCTTCTTAGCGGCTACTTTTTTAGCTGCTGGCTTTTTGGCTGCAACAGCTTTTTTAGCTGGAGCGGCTTTTTTAGCAGCGGGCTTCTTGGCTGCGGCTACTTTTTTAGCTGCAGGTTTCTTGGCCGCGACGGCCTTCTTTGCGGGAGCAGCTTTTTTTGCCGCTACTTTTTTTGCAGTTGCCATGATTTTCTCCTTGATCAAGTTGAGAACTCAACGGAAAGGGAACGCTTGGTGCTTGTTGGATTGCACAAAGCGATCCATGGTGCTGAGGAAATCCCCAACACCATGAACGCGGGAAAGCCACAGCTCACAACACCCGAAGGCATTGCAGACTGTGGCTTGAAGAGGGGTTGCATTGAAGGGGTGTTCAGAAGATCAGTCCCAGGACAAAGCCCCGCCAGTTTGATACTCGATGACCCGGGTTTCAAAGAAATTGCGTTCTTTCTTCAGGTCAATCATTTCGCTCATCCAGGGGAAGGGGTTCTCTTCGTTGGGGAAGAGTGCCTCTAAACCAATCTGGGTGGCACGGCGGTTGGCGATGTAACGCAAATAGCCTTTGAACATGGATGCATTCATGCCCAGCACGCCACGCGGCATGGTGTCTTCGGCATAACGGTATTCCAATTCCACGGCGTGGAGGAACAGCTCTTTGATTTCTGCTTTGAATTCCGCAGTCCACAACTGGGGGTTTTCATGCTTGATGGTATTGATCATGTCAATACCGAAGTTGCAGTGCATGGATTCGTCGCGCAGGATGTACTGGTACTGTTCGGCGGCACCGGTCATCTTGTTTTGACGGCCCAGTGCCAGAATTTGTGTGAAGCCAACATAGAAGAAAAGACCTTCCATCAAACAAGCAAACACAATCAAGGACTTCAGCAAAGTCTGGTCGGTTTCTTGAGTGCCCGTCTTGAAGTGTGGGTCCATGATCACGTTGATGAACGGGATCAGAAATTCATCCTTGTCGCGGATGGATTTGACTTCGTTGTAGGCGTTGAAAATCTCACTCTCGTCCAAGCCCAATGACTCGGTGATGTATTGGTAAGCGTGGGTGTGAATCGCTTCTTCGAAGGCTTGGCGCAACAAAAACTGACGGCACTCGGGGGCTGTGATGTGACGGTAAGTGCCCAAGGTGATGTTGTTGGCCGCCAAAGAGTCTGCGGTGACAAAGAAGCCCAGGTTGCGTTTGACCATGCGACGCTCGTCTTCGGTCAGACCGTTGGGGTCCTTCCACAAGGCGATGTCGCGGTTCATGTTCACCTCCTGCGGCATCCAGTGGTTGGCGCAGGTGGCCAGGTATTTCTCCCAAGCCCATTTGTATTTGAAAGGCACCAGCTGGTTGACGTCGGTCTGGCCGTTGATGATGCGTTTGTCGGCCGCACTCATGCGGCGGGGAGCGGCTGCAGGGGATGCAGCGGCAGACGCTGCGGTTGCATCAGCGCCAGTGAAGGAGGGCATCGCGGTTGGCGATGCAGGTTTGACTTGTTCGTCCCAGGACAACATAAAAAATTCCAGTTCTCAAATTATGAAAGCAAGCGCACAAAATTCAAAGAAGCGATTCACTTTTTCGATGTGCACGACCGTGAAGTGTTGTTCAATTGCATCGCACTTGGCTTGTCACAGCAAAGTGCAATGCTTTTCAAATCACTGACAGGCTTCACAACCAGGGTCGTCGATCGCGCAGAATTTGACGTCGGTGGCAGGTGACGTATTCATTTGAACTTGCGCGGCGGCTGCAGCGGCATCCATGGCGCTTGCGCCACTGGCGGGCGAACCCGAGGACGACACCGCGTTGTGTGAGCCCGAATTGACTGTGGATTTTTCAACTTGCGTGGCGCTGGATGTGCGCAGGTAGTACGTGGTTTTCAGGCCACGCAACCAAGCCAGTTTGTAAGTGTCGTCGAGCTTTTTGCCCGATGCACCGGCCATGTAAATGTTGAGCGACTGGGCTTGGTCGATCCACTTCTGACGACGCGCTGCAGCTTCCACCAACCAAGTGGTTTCCACTTCAAATGCGGTGGCGTAGAGTGCTTTGATTTCTTGCGGCACACGGTCGATGGGACGCAGCGAGCCGTCGAAGTGTTTCAGGTCCATGACCATGACGTCGTCCCACAGGCCCAAGCGCTTCAAGTCACGCACCAAGTACCCGTTGATCACGGTGAATTCACCAGACAAGTTCGACTTGACCGACAGGTTGCCAAAGCAAGGCTCGATCGACGCGTCCACGCCGATGATGTTGGAGATGGTGGCGGTGGGCGCAATGGCCACGCAATTGGAGTTGCGCATGCCATCAGCGGCAATTTTCTCGCGAAGCGTGTCCCAATCCAGGGTGGACGAGCGGTCCACTTCGACATAACCACCGCGCTCTCGCTCCAGCAGCTTGAGCGTGTCCAAAGGCAAGATGCCTTGGTCCCACAAAGAGCCCTTATAGCTGGCGTACTGGCCACGTTCTTTAGCCAATTCGGTGGAGGCCCAATAAGCGTAGTAGCAAATCGCTTCCATCGACTGGTCTGCGAATTCCACGGCGGCCTGAGAAGCGTATGGCGTGCGCATCTCGTACAGCGAGTCTTGGAAGCCCATCAAGCCAAGGCCCACAGGACGGTGGCGCATGTTGGAGTCGCGGGCCTTCTTGACCGCGTAGTAATTGATGTCAATCACGTTGTCCAGCATGCGCATGGCGATCGTGATGGTTTTCTTCAGCTTGTCGTGGTCCAGGACTTTGCCGTTCGCGCCATCTTTCAGGTGACGTGACAGGTTCACGGAACCTAAGTTGCAGACAGCTGTTTCGGTCTCGCTGGTGTTCAGTGTGATCTCGGTGCACAGGTTGGACGAGTGCACCACGCCAACGTGCTGCTGCGGCGAGCGCACGTTGCAAGGGTCTTTGAAAGTGATCCAAGGGTGGCCGGTTTCAAACAGCATCGACAGCATCTTGCGCCACAGGTCGGTCGCCGGCACGGTTTTGCTGGGCTTGATCTCGCCACGCTCGGCCTTTTGCTCGTAAGCCACATAGGCTTTTTCGAATGCCAGGCCGAACAGGTCGTGCAAGTCGGGCACATCGGAGGGCGAGAACAAGGTCCAGCTGCCTTTTTCCATGACACGGCGCATGAACAGGTCAGGGATCCAGTTGGCCGTGTTCATGTCGTGGGTGCGGCGGCGGTCGTCGCCTGTGTTCTTGCGCAGCTCCAGGAATTCTTCAATGTCCAGGTGCCATGTTTCCAGGTAGGCACACACAGCGCCCTTGCGCTTGCCGCCTTGGTTGACCGCCACGGCAGTGTCGTTGACCACTTTCAGGAAGGGCACCACACCTTGCGATTCACCGTTGGTGCCTTTGATGTGGGCGCCCAAAGCGCGCACAGGTGTCCAGTCGTTGCCCAAACCGCCTGCAAATTTAGACAGCAAGGCATTTTCCTTGATGGCGTCATAGATGCCGCCCAGATCGTCGGGCACGGTGGTCAGGTAGCAGCTCGACAGCTGCGAGCGCAAAGTACCGCTGTTGAACAGGGTGGGCGTAGACGACATGAAGTCGAACGAAGACAGAATCTCGTAGAACTCAATGGCACGAGCTTCGCGGTTGATCTCGTTGAGCGACAAGCCCATGGCCACGCGCATGAAGAAGGCTTGCGGCATCTCGATGCGGGTTTTGCGCACGTGCAGGAAATAGCGGTCGTACAAGGTTTGCAGACCCAGGTAATCGAACTGCAGATCACGTTCGGGCTTCAACGCAGCGGCCAATTGCTTCAGGTCGAATTGAAGGAGTTTTTCATCCAGCAGGTCGTTGTCCACGCCTTTTTTGATGAATTGCGGGAAGTAGTTGATGTATTCCTCGGCCATTTGGCTTTGGGGGACTTCTTTACCCAAAATTTCCTTGGCGATGGTGTGCATCAACAAACGTGCGGTGACGTAGGTGTAGTCCGGGTCTTTTTCGATCAGGGTGCGTGATGCCAGGATGGAGGCTTTGTAAACCTCTTCCATGGGCACGCCGTCGTACAGGTTGCGCATGGTTTCAGTCACGATGGGTTCGGGACTCACGTCCTTGCCCAAGCCGGCGCAGGCGTTGACCATCAGCGATTTGAGGTAATCAATGTCCAGTGCGACGCGTTGACCACCATCGATCACGTGCAGACGTGGCTCTGCAGGTGTGGGGGTCACTTGCTGGTGTTGTTGCGCACGCTCTTGGGTGCGGCGCTCACGGTAAAGCACGTAAGCGCGTGCAACTTCGTGGTTGCTGCTGCGCATCAGGCCCAACTCCACTTGGTCTTGAACGTCTTCGATGTGGAAAGTGCCACCGCCGGGACGTGAGCGGACCAAAGCGCGAACCACGTTTTGGGTCAAGTCTTCGACCACTTCTCGCACGCTGGCGGACGCTGCGCCCTGTGTGCCGTGGACAGCCAAGAAGGCTTTCATCAGGGCCACGGCGATCTTGTTTGGTTCAAAGGGAACCACGGCGCCGTTGCGGCGAATGATCTGGTAATTGGCAAGTGCCTGCAAGCTCGGGAGGCTGTTTTGTCCTGCTTCAGGCTGGCGCAGAAGGGCTTGTGATGGGGAGGCGATATTCAGGTCTGTTTGCATGGTTATTTCTTTGAATTTTGGTGATCTTGGGCTTCGGTACAAGGCGCATGAACTGGCGTCTTGGTTAATTGTGAAAATTTGTAAGAGACACTATATCTGGTGTCTGGCATCTGCACAAGCCACTACAGGTAGTGTACCGGTCTGTTTTGTGAGTCTGTTTGGAAGTGGGTAAATAAATTCATGGACCAGCGTTGCAGCTGCCATCTTTCACTTGCTGAAAAAAAGCCCTGGAAGGCTTGTTTTTAAAGGTTTTCAGGTGGCTGATTCAGGATTGATGCGGCTTGCCAAGCCATTTTGTTTTTGAAGGCCTTGATTGAAGGGGGGCACGTGAGCGCAGTTGTCTCGCGATCTCTAAATATCGGTCAACTTGCTGAGGGAGTTGAAGCCGTCAAAATATTTTTTCGCCGTTGTGGGCGAGCACGAATCAGGGAAACACCTGAGGCGGAAAATCCAACAGTTTTTTCAGATGTGGCCATTGGAAGCCCGGCCCTGGGTCCATTTTTCGTCCCGGTGCGATGTGCTCATGGCCCGCCATGTGCGCGATGGGGTAGTGGCGACGGATGTCCCGGCACAAATCGGCCAGTTGTTGGTATTGGGCCTCTTCGAAGGTCTCGCCTTCCAGGCCTTCCAGCTCAATGCCGATCGAGTCGTCGTTGCAGTTGGGTCGCCCCCTGTAGTGGGACTGTCCGGCATGCCATGCGCGGTCATCGCAGCTGACAAACTGCCACAGCGTGCCATCACGGCGAATGTAGAAGTGCGAGGAGACTTCCAGCCCTCGAATGCTCTGGAAGTAGGGGTGTGCGTCCCAATCGAGTTGGTTGGTGAACAAGCGCTGCACGGCATCGCCGCCGTACTGGCCGGGGGGCAGGCTGATGGAGTGGAGCACGATCAGGTCAATGCAGACCCCTGCAGGGCGTGGACCAAAATTGGGTGATGCCAGCCGTTGCGCTTGGGCGTGCCAGCCTTCTTGCCAAGTGGCACGCGAGGTGTTGTCTGAATCAGGCACCCGCATGAAAGCCGTGACCTCAGCCAGGGTTGCGGTCTTGCGCAGCAGACCGATGCTCTGTGCTGCAGTAAAGCCCTTTTTGGCCTGAGACCGCTTCTTCTTGCGGCAAATGAATGCCGCAATGAGCGCAGGTGACCATTTCCGAGGGGGCCGAAGCCTCTGGGGTGGAAGGCGGTTGGTCCTGCTTTGCCGCCTTGCCACGTTTGATCGCCCAGATGACCAGCAAAACCACCAACAGCAAAAACAGGTATTTCATCCCATGCGCCTCAGCAAGACTTCCATGACAAAACGCGAACCTGCGTAAGACAGGAGCAACAAACCCGCGCCAATGTAGAGCACCCGCACAGCCCTGCGGCCCCGCCAGCCCCATTGGCTGCGTCCCACCAACAAGACGGCAAAGGTGAGCCAGGACAACACAGCAAAAATGGTTTTGTGGTCCCAGCGCCAGTGGCCTTGTCCTTGGCCATAAAGCGCATCACCAAATAAGACGCCAGCGACCAAGGTGGCGGTCAGCAAAACGAAACCAGCCAGCACAAAGCGGAAGGTCAGGCGCTCCAGCGTCAAGAGGGGTACCCCACTGCTGGCGTCGTGGGCTTGACGAATATCCCTTTCTGCGCGGGTCATCATCCAGCCGTGCACCACGGCCGCCCCAAACATGCCATAAGCGGACAAACCCAAAGCCCAATGCAAAGGCAGCCAGGCAGAAGCTTGTGCGGACAGCGGGGTGCCAGGGAAAAACCAGGCCAAAACGACGGCGACTGCGCCCAAACTGCCCATGGCCCATCGTGCTTTGAATTTAGGGAAAAACTGGCTCTCTAATATGTACGCGCTCACCACCAGCCAAGCGGTCACCGAAATCGCGGGTGCAAACCCAAAGTGGACTGGGCCGACCAGCAAGCTCAACAAAGCCACGGCATGTGCGGCCCAAGCCAGCCAAAGCAGGCGACGCGCATGTGAGTGGTGCAGGCGCTCTCCCGCCAAAGCTGGCAGGCCGTAGGCCACAGCCGCCAGCACGGTGGCTGGCAGCATCCAAAATGGGGGACTCGCTAAAATCATGACACCGAGTTTAGCCTTTCAGGCGCAGCCAGTGGGGCGGCGCCAACATGCTGGACCTGAAATTTCTGGATTCCCCCCATGGCCTCCGCCCTGACCGACAAACTTTCACGCCTCGTCAAGACCCTCAGCGGACAGGCCCGCATCACCGAATCGAACGTGGCCGACATGCTGCGCGAGGTGCGCATGGCCCTGCTGGAGGCCGATGTGGCCTTGCCGGTGGTGCGCGATTTCATCGCCCGCGTGAAAGACAAGGCGCTGGGCCAGGAGGTCATGGGCTCGCTCAAGCCAGGCCAAGCCCTGGTCGGCGTGGTCAACCGCGAGCTGGCCGCCACGATGGGCGAGGGCGTGTCGGACATCAACCTGGCCGCGCAGCCGCCTGCTGTGATCTTGATGGCTGGTTTGCAAGGTGCCGGTAAAACCACCACCACCGCCAAGCTGGCCAAGCACCTGATTGAAAAGCGCAAAAAGAAAGTGCTCACCGTCTCGGGCGACGTGTACCGCCCTGCGGCGATTGAGCAGCTCAAGACCGTGACCGCACAAGCTGGGGCCGAGTGGTTCCCCAGCACGCCCGACCAAAAGCCGATCGACATCGCCCGTGCCGCCATTGATTACGCCCGCAAACACTTCTTTGATGTGTTGCTGGTCGACACCGCCGGTCGTCTGGCGATTGACGAGGCCTTGATGGCCGAGATCAAAGCCTTGCATGCCGAATTGAAACCCGTCGAAACGCTGTTTGTGGTGGATGCCATGCAGGGCCAGGACGCAGCCAACACCGCCAAGGCTTTCAGCGACGCTTTGCCGCTCACGGGCATTGTGCTGACCAAACTGGACGGTGACTCACGCGGTGGCGCGGCCCTGTCGGTGCGCCAGATCACCGGCGTGCCGATCAAGTTTGCGGGCACCAGCGAGAAGATTGATGGCCTGGAAGTGTTCGATGCCGAGCGTCACGCCGGGCGTGTCCTGGGCATGGGCGACATCGTGGCCCTGGTCGAGCAGGTCACCGCGGGTGTGGACATGGAGGCCGCGCAAAAGTTGGCCGCCAAGGTCAAGAGTGGCGGCGGCTTTGATCTGAACGACTTTTTGGCGCAGATTCAGCAGATGAAGCAAATGGGGGGCTTGTCGAGCCTGATGGACAAATTGCCCAGTCAACTGACGGCCAAAGCTGGCTCAATGGACATGGACAAGGTGGAAAAAGACATTGGCCGCAAGCAAGGCATCATCCACAGCATGACGCCGCAAGAGCGCAAAAAACCAGAACTCATCAAAGCCACACGCAAGCGCCGCATTGCTGCGGGCGCAGGTGTTCAGGTGCAAGACGTCAACCGCATGCTCAAGGAATTTGAACAAATGCAGGACATGATGAAAAAAATGTCTGGCGGCGGCATGATGAAAATGATGAAGCGCATGGGTGCCATGAAAGGCATGATGGGCGGCGGCGGGGGCTTCCCCGGCATGCCGCGCTGATTCAGTACTGGCTTGCAGGCAGCGTGACCTGCAGGCCGTCCAGTTCTGGCGTCAACATGATCTGGCACGACAGGCGGCTGCCCGCCACGCGCGTTTGGGCGGTGAAGGCCAGCATGCCGTCTTCGTCGCTGCCCATGGCTGGCAGCTTGGACTGCCAATCGCCTTGAACCACCACATGGCAGGTGGCGCAGGTCAGCAGCCCGCCGCAATCGGCTTGGATGCCATTCAGGTTGGCATCCACAGCCGCTTGCATCAGGCTTTGTCCGGTCTGCACTTGCAGGCTGTGCGCGGCTTGGGTGGGGTCGTGGGGTTGCAGGTGGATTGTGATCATCGGTGCATCGCGCGCAAACGCGCTTTTCAGGGGTTTTAAATTCGGCTGAAGTATTCGCGCTTGTGAAACTCCGTCGCATCTTCGGCTTGCACCAGGCGGTGGTGCTCGGCCCGCTTGATGGTGCTGTAGTAATCCACAAAGGGCTGGCCCATGGCCTGGCACAAGGCTGCATCTTGCTGCAGCGCTTGCACTGCATCGGCCAAAGTCGTCGGGATGGAGGCTTCCCCCGAGGCATAAGGCGTTTCGGTGGCTGGCGGTGCCTGCAGCTGCGCGTCCACCCCGTCAAGCCCCGCGTGGATTTGCGAGGCCATGTACAGATAAGGGTTGGCCGCTGGTTCGCCCAGGCGGTTTTCAATGCGGGTGGCCTTGTCGCCGGGCGCACCGATCACGCGCAGCATCGCACCCCGGTTGTCGCGGCCCCACAAAATCGACTGCGGCGCCATCGCGTTGGGCCGAAAGCGCCCATAGCCATTGCTGGTGGACGTGCACAGGGCGGTGAGTGCAGGTGCGTGACCCAGCAAACCGGCCAACCAGCCTGCGCCCGCATCGCTCAGCACCTGCTTTGCATCGCGCGCACTGCTGCCGGGCTCGGGCGTGTCGCGCATGAACACATTGCGGCCCGTGGCCAACTCGCAGACCGATTGGTGCAGGTGCCAGCCGCTGGACATGATGTGTTCAAACGGCGGGCGGCACATGTAGGTGGCGTGGTAACCGGCGCGGCGCAGGGCCTGGCGCGTGGCGTTGCGAAACAGCACCATGTGGTCGGCGGCCGTCAGCGCATCGCTCACGTCAAACACCGCCTCCACCTGGCTGGGGCCGAGTTCGATTTCGAGAGAGATCAGCGGCAGGCCCAGCGCTTGCGCGGTGCGCTGCACGATGCGCAGGGGCTCTTCGGCCCGGTCCATCCAGCCTTCGGTCAGCAGGTTGTAGCCTGGGTGGATCAAGCTGACTTCGGGCGCGGGGCCGGGCCATGCGGCACGATCCGGGTCCAGATCGTGGCCATGCAGCGGGTCTTTGAGGCGGTAGATGTGAAATTCAACTTCCAGCCCGCAGCGCATTTCCCAGCCGCGCTCGGCCAGGCGCTGCACGGCTTGCTGCATCACATGGCGCGAATCGAGCGGCACGATGCGCCCGTCGGCAAAGTAGGGCTGGCACTGCAGCCAGCCGGTTTTGTCGGCCCAGGGCAGCACATGCCAGCTGGCCGGGTCGGGCATGAGCGTGAAATTGCTGGCCCCGGCAAAGCCTGGCAGGGTGTCTTCGATGCCCGACTCGAACACCTTGAAGGCGGTGCGGTCCGAGCTGTCTTTGAGCAGCAAGGTGCTGACCATGCCGATGCCATTGGCCAGCGCTTGGCGCAGCTGCGAGGCCACGAGGGTTTTGCCACGCACCACGCCGTGCAGGTCACACCAGCCCAGGCGAATCAGCTCGATGCCCGAAGCTTCGACCTGCCGCAGCAATTGCTCACAAGCCGCTTGGCGTTCGCGGCTGTGCAGGCCGCAGCGTTCAGCGAAGCTCATGCCGCGCTCGTGTCTGTTGAGACTGGCATATCCGCCGGCAAGGCGGCATCCCACGGCGCACCGCTGCGTTTGGCGTCGCACGCTTCGCGCCACCACTGCAGCCATTGCCCGCTGGGCGCGATGCCGTCCACCGTGTCGGGGCCCATGCGCTGGCTGGCGACGGCGCCCTGCGCAAAGCCGGGTGGCACGCCCCCGGCCTGCACCGTCTCGATGGCTTTGAGCAAGATGCGGCGGTTGGCCATGATGACCTTGTCACTCGTGCCCAGGTGTTCGCGGGTGCGGTCCTGAATCGCGCCCATGCTCTCGCAGGCCCACTGGTCGTGCACATTGATGTCGTCTTCGCCCATGCCGAGGTAAGTGCGCGCCACTTGCTCTTCGGGGTTGAAGCCCCAATGGTTGTGTTTGCCTGCCTTGGGGATGTAGTCGGGCAGGGTGACCGAGGGCAGGCGCTGCTTGCGCATGGCCTCTTTGTCCACCGGCCCGGCAAAGCTGGTGAACACCGAATACCAATAGGTGTGCGTGTCGTCTACCGGCACATGCATCTGCGTGATGGTCATGGTTTCAGACAGCGGAATGACAAAAGTGTGTGGGAACAGCGAGTTGGTTACCCGCACATGCGTCAGCGCCTCGTTGATCGGGCGCAGGGCTGTTAGGCGCATGCCCGCGTCGGTGGGTTCAAACGAGATCTCGGGCTGGTCCAGTTCGCGCATCACCCGCGTCATGGGCCAGCGTTCGCCTTGCACATCGCCCGCGCTCGCGCCCCGAAACTGGCGGCCATAGCTGCCTTCGAGCGACTCGTCATTAAAAAAGCGGTGCAGGTAGGATGCGTGCGCCGGGTCAATGCCCACCTCAAACGCCTGCAGCCAGTTGCAATGCCACAGCCCTTTGAAGGCAAAGGTGTGGGTGGCCGGGGCGCTGAAAGCGTCGATGCCCGGCAGCGGCGGCGGGGTCTGGCCTTCGGGGCCGAACCAGCCAAACAGAATGCCGCTGCGCTCGATGATCGGGTAGCTGCGCTGGCGCACACGGTTGCACAGCGTGCTGCCGGTGGGCTCTGCGGGCGTTTCGATGCATTGGCCAGTCACATCGAACTTCCAGCCGTGAAAGGGGCAGCGCAGGCCATCGCCTTCGTTGCGGCCAAAGGCCAGGTCTGCGCCTCGGTGCGGGCAGTCGCGGTCGAGCAGTCCATATTCGCCCTGCGCGTTGCGAAACAGCACCAGGTCTTGGCCCAGAATGCGCACGGCTTTGACCGGGCGAATCGCCATGCGCGGGTCGAGCGTGGGATTGAATTCGTCCACCAGGGCGACGGGCTGCCAATAGTGGCGCATCACCGCGCCGCAGGGCGTGCCCGGGCCAATGCGGGTGATGAGTTCGTTTTGTTCTGCTTTCATGGGGGCCTCTGGACGACTGGTGTCCGCGTCTGATCGGTGTGTGGGCAGGTCGTTTAAAACCGCATCCATCTGTCAGTCAGTTTAAACCTCTGCGCAGGGCCTACCTGCCAACAGGCGACAGCATGCGCTGTGTCAAGTTGGGGCCAGACAGGGGGTGGCCGCTGTCGCAAAATCGGGCCCATGACACAGCTTCTTTTCATCTACGGCACCCTGATGCCTGGTTTGCGTCTCGAGACCGAAATGCACGGTGCTCGCTTTATCGGGACGGCTCAGGTGTCCGGTCGCTTGGTCGATGTGGGGCGATATCCCGGCCTGCTGCCGGGCGATGGTTCGGTTTCAGGCGAAGTCTACGAAGCGGATGACGCGCACCTGGCCCGTCTGGATGGGGTGGAAGGCGTGGTGCCCGGCGACCGCGCCGCCTCGCAATACTGGCGCGAAGAAGTGACCGTGCTCAGCGGCCCGCTGCAAGGCAAGCGTGTGCAGACCTATGTGTACAACCGCCCGACCGATGGCTGCACGCCCATCCCGCACGGCGACTACCGTCGCTACATCCGCGAAGTCGGGCGCGACTCTTGATCCCCCGTTGGTCGGCACTTTCAAATCCGACATGGACGCATCAATCGCGGATGACCAACTCCCCGCGCAGCGAGTGCGACAGGCCTTGGGTGATGCGCACATCCGCCATCTGACCGATCAGGCGGTCCATGTTCGGGCCGCCGGGGAAGTTGACCACCCGGTTGCACTCGGTGCGGCCGGCCAGCTCGGTGGCGTCCTTGCGTGAAGGGCGCTCCACCAAAATGCGCTGCACCGTGCCCACGCGGCTTTCGCCAATGCGCTGAACGTTTTCTTCGATGGTTGCTTGCAGGTGGTGCAGACGGCGCAATTTTTCGGCGTGCGGTGTGTCGTCGTGCAGGTTGGCCGCTGGCGTGCCGGGGCGAGGGCTGAAGATGAAGCTGAAACTCGTGTCAAAGCCCACATCGGTGATCAGCTTCATCATCTTGTTGAAGTCGTCCTCGGTCTCGCCGGGGAAGCCCACGATGAAGTCGCTGCTGAGCGACATGTCGGGGCGGATCGCCCGCAGCTTGCGGATCGTGCTCTTGTATTCCATGGCGGTGTAGCCGCGCTTCATGGCCATCAAGATGCGGTCAGAGCCGTGCTGCACGGGCAAGTGCAGGTGGCTCACCAGCTTGGGGATCTTTTCGTAAGCGTCGATCAGGCGCTGCGTGAACTCGTTGGGGTGGCTGGTCACGTAACGGATGCGCTCGATGCCCGGCATGTCGGCCACGTATTCCAGCAGCAAGGCAAAGTCGGCGATTTCCACAGCGCTTGTGCTGTTTGTGATGGTGTTGCCGCCCATCTTGCCCCGGTAAGCGTTCACGTTCTGGCCCAGCAATGTGATCTCTTTCACGCCCTGCGCGGCCAAGCCCGCCACTTCGACCAGCACATCGTCAAACGGGCGCGAGACTTCTTCGCCCCGGGTGTAAGGCACCACGCAATAGCTGCAGTATTTGCTGCAACCTTCCATGATCGACACAAAGGCGGTGGCGCCTTCCACCTTGGCGGGGGGCAGGTGGTCGAACTTTTCAATCTCGGGAAAGCTGATGTCCACCTGCGGGCGCTGCTTGCGCTCGCGCTCGGCCAGCAACTCGGGCAGGCGGTGCAGGGTTTGCGGGCCAAACACCACGTCCACATAAGGCGCACGCTTGATGATCTCGGCGCCTTCCTGGCTGGCCACGCAGCCACCCACGCCAATCAGCACGCCCTTGGCTTTGAGGTGCTGCACACGCCCCAAGTCGCTGAAGACCTTTTCTTGCGCCTTCTCGCGCACCGAGCAGGTGTTGAATAAAATCAGATCGGCCTCGTCCACGTCCTGTGTGGGCTCATAGCCTTGCGCTGCGCCCAGCACATCGGCCATCTTGTCCGAGTCGTACTCGTTCATCTGGCAGCCAAACGTTTTGATGAAGACCTTCTTGCTCATGCGGCCTCCGCGGCGTTCAGGGAGGTGATGAAGTCAAGGCAAAGCAAAGCACGCCCCTCAAGGGCCAAAGTGCAGCGGTTCATGGTGTAGATCCAGAGGCTGTGAAAAAGAAAAGCGCAGATGCGCTTTGGAAGTGGGCGATTATCGCAGGCGAGCGTTTGCTCAGTTGTCCGTGCTTTCAGCCGCCTTGGGTTTGAAAAACATCGGATACGCCCTTTGCACCGTCGGGCTGTCATAGGCCCAGCTGTGGCACTGGCCCAGAAAATAGGGCGCTTGGGTCATTTCGGGGTGGGGCTGGCCCGCCAGTTCGCGGCGCTGCCATTGGCCTGAGGGCAGGGTTTGGTAAGCGGCCGTGGCCATGTTGAACAACATTTCGCGCAGGTGAGTGCAGCCGTCGGTGCCGCCCACATGTTGGTTGATGACCTTGCGCCAGCCCGGGCCCATGGTGCAGCCGATGAGTTTGTGCATGTTGTGTGGCGCGCCGGTGCATTCGGTGTGGGGGATGTCGTCCATCGAGGTGGCGATGTCCTGGATGACCATTTGGTTGTTGAGCGTGACGCGGATTTTCAGGTTATGGATGGGCTCATCGCCAGGAAAAAGCCGTTCGTTGGGCACCTGGAAGCCGAAGGTCTTGACGTCCGTCAGTTGGGCTTCGATGTCCCACAAGCCATCTTCGCGGTCATAGCCTTGGTACACCACGGTTCGCGTATGTGACAGTTTTCGGGGGGGTGCTGGGGGTAGTGCCAATGGAATTCTCGCGGGTCTGGTGTTCAATGCTCCGATCATATCGATGCAGGAGCCTTCACGATGACCGCCACCATGTCCACCGCCGTTCACCCCGCTGTTCGCCGCCAGACCATTGCCGATGCTTTGCGCCGCACCGCGATCCGATTGCCTGCCAAAACCGGCATCGTGTGCGGGGCCACCACCTGGACCTATGCCGAGTTCGATGCGCTGGTCACGCGCCTGGCCGCAGGCCTGGCCCGCATCGGCGTGGCCGAGGGCGACAAGGTGGCGGTGCTGGCGCGCAACTCGCACGGTTTTGCGGCGCTGCGCTTTGCACTGGCCCGCCGGGGCGCGGTCATGGTGCCGATCAACTTCATGCTCAAGGCCGAAGAGGTCGCTTACATCTTGCGTCACGCGGGTGCCCAAACCCTGGCCACCGACAGCGGCTTGGCCGAGCTGGCGCAGTCTGCCGCCAAACTCGACACCAAAGTTGAGCAGTTCATCTGGCTGCCCTCCGAAGACCCGAGCCAGCCTGTGGCGGGCATGCACAACTTTGATGTGCTGGCGTCTTGCACCGATGCATTGCCCGAGGTGCAATTGGGCAGTTACGACGTGGCGCAAATCGTGTACACCAGCGGCACCGAGTCGAGCCCCAAAGGCGCACAGCTCACACATGACGCGGTGATGTGGCAATACGTCAGCTGCGTGATCGACGCCGAAATTGCCGAGGCCGACGTGGCCCTGCATGCGCTGCCGCTGTACCACTGCGCCCAGCTCGATGTGTTTTTTGGCCCGGCCGTTTACATGGGCAGCACCAACGTCATCACCTCCAAACCCACGCCCGACAACCTCTTGCCCATGCTCGAAAAATTCGGCATCACCAGCTTCTTTGCACCGCCCACGGTGTGGATTGCGCTGCTGCGCTCGCCGCTGATGGATGCGGGCAAACTCGCCCAACTGGCCAAGGGCTACTACGGTGCCTCCATCATGCCGGTGGAGGTGCTCAAAGAATTGGCCTCGCGCTTGCCCAAGGTGCGCTTATGGAACCTGTATGGCCAGACTGAAATCGCACCCCTGGCCACCTTGCTCGGCCCAGAGGATCAGCTGCGCAAGCTGGGTTCATGTGGCAAGGCGGTGCGCAACGTCGAAACCCGTGTGGTGAATGACGCCATGCAGGACGTCGCTGTGGGCGAGGTGGGCGAGATCGTGCACCGCTCGCCGCATTTGATGCTGGGTTACTTTCATGACGACGAGCGCACCCAAGCTTCTTTTGAGGGTGACTGGTTCCACAGCGGAGACTTGGGGCTCATCGACGAAGAGGGTTACATCACCGTGGTGGACCGCAAGAAAGACATGATCAAGTCCGGCGGTGAAAACGTGGCCAGCCGCGAAGTCGAGGAAATGATTTACCGCCTGCCGCAAGTGAGCGAAGTGGCGGTGATTGGTTTGCCTGACCCCAAGTGGGTGGAGGCGGTGACGGCGGTGATCGTGGTCAAGGCTGGGCAGGCGCTGGACGAATCTGCCGTGATCGCGCACTGCGCCCAACACATGGCGGGCTTCAAGACGCCTAAGCGCGTGGTCTTCACCGATGCGCTGCCCAAAAACCCCAGCGGCAAACTGCTCAAGCGGGATTTGCGGGTGCGCTACGCGTGACACAGACTGCCACGATGCTGCGCTCCTCGCAGTGACAGGAAAATTCTGCGATCGCGCGATTCTCGGCACGCATTCCCCACAACCAAGGGAAATCCCTGATGAAATGTCCTGTGCATAAGACCTGAATGTCCTATTGACAGGACAATGGGACTGTTCCACGATCACGGTCATGGATGCCCATCTGCCTTTGCCCAAGTACCACCAGATCTATTTGGTGCTGCGTGAGCAATTGCGCGAGGGCCGTTTTGACGACGGTTTGCCCGGTGAGTTGGCCTTGATGGGGCAGTTTGGTGTGGCGCGTGTCACCGTGCGCCGAGCCTTGTCGCAATTGGCCGAAGAAGGCCTGATTCAGCGCGAGCCTGGGCGCGGCACACGGCCCATTGCGGCGCGTGCGCAAGAGGTGCAGATGCAGGCCTCGACCATGGCCACAGGCCAGCAGGCCCGCCTGACGGGTTTGCTCGAGAACCTGGTCACCATGGGCATGCGCACCAAAGTCAAGGTGCTGAGCGTGGAGCGCATGAGGGCACCCGTAGATGTCGCTGCAGCATTGAAGTTGCCCGCCATGACCATGGTGCAAAAAGCCGAACGCGTGCGCAGCACACCCGAGGGTCCTCTGTCGCACATCACCACTTGGGTGCCAGATTCGATTTCTGCTGGCTTTGGCAAGCGAGAGCTGGCCCAAAAACCCATTTTGGTGCTGCTCGAAGAGTCGGGCGTCAAAGTGGGCCGGGCTGAACAAACCATCTCGGCCCGCTTGGCCGATGTGGGCATGGCCCAGCATCTGGATGTTTCCGTTGGGTCGGCCTTGTTGGCGGTCCGGCGTTTGATTTATGACGAGGACGACCGTCCCGTCCAATGGCTGCATGGCTTGTACCGACCGGACCGGTACGAATACCAGATGCAGTTATCCCGCGTTGGCAGCATCGATGCCAAGGTGTGGGTAAGCCAAGAGCTGTCCGCCAACTTCCATTAACTTTCTCAAGGATGTTCTCATGACCTCACGTCGCACTTTCATGGGCCAGTCCGCTGCTGCGGCCTCGGCTCTCGCCTTTCCACTGGTGGGCGGGGCACAGCCCAAACCCATCAAAGTGGGTGTTTTGCACCCTGTGACTGGTGCTTTGGCTTACTCGGGCCAGCAGTGCCGCATGGGCGCCTTGATGGCCATTGAAGACATCAACAAGGCCGGCGGCATCAAGTCGCTGGGCGGCGCCAAAATCGAAGCCATGCTGGGCGATGCGCAGTCCAGCCCCCAAGCGGGCACAGCCGAGATCGAAAAGATGAACGAAGCGGGCGTGAGCGCCGTGGTCGGTGCCTTCGCCTCGGCCATTTGCCTGGCCACCACACAAGCGGCTGCCAAATACAACTTGCCCCATGTGGTCGACGTCGGCGTGGCCGACCAGATCGTCGAGCGCGGCCTGAAAAACACATTCCGATTCGGCCCTGGCTACAAAAAATGCGCCGAAGTGGCTGTGGCCAGCTTGCACGCCCTGAACACCGCTGCCGGCAAGCCCGCCCGCACCGTGATGATCGTGCACGAAGAATCGTTGTTTGGCACCGGCACCGCCAACTTGCTGGCCAAAGAGCTGCCTGGCTACGGTTACGAAGTCAAGGAAATCATCAAGCACGCCAACCCCACGCGTGACTTCAACAACATTGCGCTGCGCATCAAGCAGGTCAACCCCGACATCCTGATCCCGGCCAACTACTACAACGAATACGCTTTGCTGGTGCGCACTTTGCAGCAGCAAAAAATCACACCCAAGGCCATCTACTCGGTGCTGGGTGGTGCGGCGTCGAGCTACAAGTTCGTCAAGGAATTCCCAGAAGCGGCCAACGGCATCATCGACTGCAACCACTGGTTCAACCCCAAAGACAAGCGCTCGGCCGAGTTGCGCAAGCGCGTGGAAGCGCAGGGCCAGTTCTTCAGCTACGAAGTGTTCATGACCTACACCGCCATGATGCTGCTGGCCGATGCGATCGAGCGCGCCAAGTCGCCCGACCGCGCCGCCATCATCGACGCGCTGGCTTCGAGCAAGTTCCAAAACCACATCATGCCCTATGGTCCCACACAGTTTGTGAATGGCCAGAACATGGGTGCACAGCCTTTGATGACCCAGGTTTACAAAGGCGACATCAAGGTGATCGTGCCACGCGACTACCGCGAAGTTGAGCCTGTTTTCCCGCTCAAGGGCTGAGCTGCGCTGACCTGAAAGACCCCGATGCTGGACTTCAACATCCTGTTTCCTTCGGTGCTCAACGGCATCACCACCGGTGCCGTGTATGCGCTGATCGCGCTGGGCCTCACGCTCATTTATGGCGTGCTGCACATCATCAATTTCGCGCACGGCGCGTCATTGATGGTGGCGCTGTATGGCGTTTACATGCTGAAGCAACACTTCGGGGTCGATCCCTACATGGCCCTGCCCATCATGGTGCCCGCCATGTTTGTGCTGGGCTACGCGCTGCAGCGCGGCGTCATCAACCGCGCCAGCCACGGCAAGGATGAAAACATCCTGCTCGTCACGCTGGGCATCTCCATCGTGCTCGAAAACCTGGCGCTCTTGTTCTTCAAGTCCGACACGCGCACCATTGAAACGGCCTACACCTTGACCACCGTCGAGATTGGCCCGGCCTTCATCGCGCTGCCCAAGCTGGTGTCCTTTGCCGGTGCCTTGGTCGTGTCGGCGGTGTTGCTGCTGATCGTGCAGAAAACCGATTTGGGGCGTGCCATTCGTGCGGTGTCCAAAGAAAAACAAGGTGCCCGCTTGATGGGCATCGATGTGGACCATGTGTACGCCATGTGCTTTGGTTTGGGTCTGGCCAGCCTGGGCGCTGCGGCCTGCTTTTTGATGCCGGCCTATTACGTCAACCCGCAGGTGGGCAACGGTTTTGTGCTGGTGGCCTTCACCATCGTGGTGCTGGGCGGTATGGGCAGTTTTGCCGGGGCTTTGCTGGGCGGTTTGCTCATTGGCGTGGTTGAGTCATTGGGCGGTTTGCTGCTGGGTGAATCGCTGGGCCAGGTGGGTATTTTTGTGATTTTCATTGCGGTGCTGTTGCTCAGACCGCAAGGATTTTTTGGAGCGAAGGCATGAAAGACTTTCGCAACATCGCACTGTTTGTGCTGCTGGTGGGGGCGGTGCCCTTGTTCACCGATTCGGGCGTGATGCTCAACTTTGTCATGACGTCTTTGTACGCCTGCTTGCTCTCGCAAGCCTGGAACGTGCTGGGCGGTTTTGGCGGGCAGTTTTCGTTTGGCCATGCTTTGTTTTTTGGCACTGGCGCTTATGTGCAGGCGATTGCCCAAATGCAGTGGGGCCTGAGCCCCTGGGTGGCTTTGCCGCTGGCCATGGCTTTTGCAGCGGGGGTGGGCGCTTTTGTGGGCGCGGCCTCGTTCCGTTATGGCCTCAAGGGTTCTTACTTTGCGCTGGTCACGCTGGCCTTTGCTGAAGTGTTCCGAATTCTGGCCACCTCGGTGCCCTTCACGGGCGCTGGCGTGGGCCTGATGCTGCCGCTCAAAGAGTCGGCGGCCAACATGCAGTTTGGCAGCCGCGCCGGCTTCATCTGGCTCATGCTGGGTCTGGTCACGCTGGCGCTGTGCATCACCGCTTGGCTGCGTCACTCGCGCTTTGGCGCTTACCTGCAGGCGGTGCGCGACAACGAAGACGCGGCGCGCGCCATTGGCGTGAACCCCTTCAGTGTCAAGCTGATCGCGACCATTTTGTCGGGCGGACTGATGGGCGCAGCCGGGGCGTTTTATGTCCAGGTGTTCCAGTACATCGATCCCGGCATTGCCTTTGGGGCACACACCTCGGTCGAGGCTCTGGTGGGTGCGATCGTGGGTGGCATGGGCACGCTGTGGGGGCCGCTCTTGGGGGCGGTGAGCCTGCACATCCTGGCAGACGTCACACGCAACCTGTTTGGTCAGTTGCCGGGCATCAACATGGTCATTTATGGCGTGGTGCTGATTGTGATCGTGATGTTCTTGCCGCGCGGCATTGCCGGGTTGGGCACCATCACGCCGCTGCAGTGGCTGCGCGGTCAAAAGTCTGACGGAGACAAATCATGAGCACGCTGCTGCAGATCGAGGGCGTGGGCAAGTCTTTTGGCGGCTTGAAGGCCGTGCAAAACGTGAGCCTGTCGGTGACCGAGGGGCGCCTCAGCGCCTTGATCGGTCCCAATGGCGCTGGCAAAACCACTTTGTTTGCGCTCATGTCGGGCTTCCTCATTCCCGACACGGGCCGTGTGGTGTTTGCAGGTCAGGACATCACCGGCCAGCCGCCGCACATCAATGCCCGCATGGGCCTGACGCGCACTTTCCAGATCGTGCAGCCTTTTGCGGCGCAAACGGTGCGCGAGAACATCGCGGTGGGCGCGCACCTGCATTTGCCACGCCGTGCGCAGGCGCTTGAATTTGCCGAGTCGGTGGCGCAACAAGTGGGCCTGACACCGCAACTCGATAAGTTGGCCAGCGACCTGACGGTGGCGGGGCGCAAGCGCCTGGAGCTGGCCCGGGCATTGGCCACGCGCCCTCGCTTGCTGCTGCTGGACGAGGTGCTGGCAGGCCTGAACCCGCAAGAAATCGCCGAGATGATCCCGGTGGTGCAGGGCATTGCCCAAAGCGGCGTGACGGTGCTGATGATCGAGCACGTCATGCAAGCGGTGATGAGCTTGGCGCAAGAGGTGTGGGTGCTGGCGCAAGGGCAGCTGATTGCCCAAGGCTCACCCGCTGAAGTGACGAACAACAAAGCCGTGGTCGAGGCTTATCTGGGCCACGGCACGGCCGAGCGTTTGCAAAAGAACGCGGCCCAAGCCAAAACAGCGCAGGAGGTTCAGGCATGAGCGCTTTGTTGAATGTGCAGGGCCTCAAATCGGGCTACGGCGTGGTCGAGGTCTTGCGAGGTGTGGACCTGCAGGTCATGCCCGGTGAGTTGGTGGCGCTTTTGGGCAGCAATGGCGCTGGCAAGACCACTCTCAACCACACGCTCAGCGGCCTGGTGGCCACGCGTGCGGGGCAAGTGGGCTTTGACGGTCAGGACATCACCGGTCTGCATTCGCGCCAGGTGGTCAAGCACGGTTTGATTCAGGTGCCCGAAGGCCGCAAGGTCTTCCCCAATCTGAGCGTGCACGAGAACCTGGAGCTGGGGGCCTTCACCCGAGGCCGTGAGCGCAAGCTGCAAAACCTGGACAAGGTTTATGAAACCTTTCCGCGATTGAAAGAGCGCGTGGCGCAGCTGGCCGGTACGTTGAGTGGCGGGGAGCAGCAGATGTTGGCGATTGGCCGGGGCCTGATGGCCGAGCCGCGCTTGTTGATTCTGGACGAGCCCTCGCTGGGTTTGTCCCCGCTGTTGGTGGAAGAGTTGTTTGGACTGATCTCGCAGTTGCGCAGCAGTGGCTTGGCCATCTTGCTGGTGGAGCAAAACGTGGGCCAGTCCTTGGACATCGCCGATCGTGCGTACGTGATGGAAAACGGCGAGATCCGCTTCACCGGCACACCGGCCGAGTTGTTGGCCAGTGACACGCTCAGGCAAGCCTATTTGGGCATGTGAGCGCAGCACCAGGCCAAGGCAATGCACGCCGGGCACTGAAGCCGGTGGTTTGAACCGCATTTTTTGACACAGAGGACATCCCATGGCACGCACACCTCAAACCAAAAACACACCAGCGACGGCACGACGCGCCTTGGTCATGAGCGCGGCGTTGGCCTGTTTCGGGCTGGCCGGTTGGGCCCATGCCCAACCGCAGCCGCCCATCAAAATATTGGTGGGCGCGCCCGCGGGCGGTACCACCGACACCATGGCCCGCACATTGGCACAGGTGATGGGCACGCAACTGGGCCGCACCGTGGTGGTCGAGAACAAACCTGGCGCAGGTGGCAACCTGGCCGCCGACGCTGTGGCCAAGGCCGCGCCCGATGGCAACACGCTGCTCATGAGCTTCACCAGCCATGCCATCAATGCCTCGCTCTACCCCAGTTTGCCGTTCGACCCGGTGAAAGATTTCACGCCCTTGACCATGGTGTCGACTTCGCCATCGATTCTGGTCGCCCACCCCAAAGTACCTGCCAACAATGCGGCTGAGCTGGTCAAGCTGGCCAAGGCCAAGCCGGGTCAGCTGAACTTTGCCATTGGCGCTTTGGGCTCGTCCCTGCACATGGCGGGCGATGCGTTCAAGATGCAGGCGGGGGTGTTCATCGTCAACATCCCTTACCGGGGTACGGCCCCTGCGGTGCAAGACGTGCTGGCCGGTCAGGTGGAACTGATGTTTGCGGCGGTGGGTAATGTGCAGTCGCATATCAAGGCGGGCAAACTCAAGGCCTTGGGGGTGACCAGCCCCAAGCGCCTGGCAGCTTTCCCCGATGTGCCCGCCATTGGCGAGAGCCTGCCGGGTTATGAGTCCAGCGCCTGGTTTGGCCTGTTTGGCCCGAGCCGAATGAGCCCCGATGTGGCCAAAAAGTTGGCCGATGCAGCCCGTGCGGCCGTGCAATCGCCCGAGGTCAAGCGCCGCATCGAGCACGAGGGGGCCACGCCTGTGGGCAACAGCCCGGAAGAATTCGCCCGCTTTGTTGACAGCGAGATCGTGCGCTGGCGCAAGGTGGTGCAGTACGCCGGAGCGAAACCCGAATGAGCGCCGCTGTCTCTGAAACCTTGGCGCAAAAACTCATCGCCCGCGCTGCAGGCCGTGCCCACGTGGCCGTGGGCGAGGTGGTCACCTGCAAGGTGGACCTGGCCATGTTCCATGACTCATCCGGCCCGCGCCGCTTGAAACCCATGCTCGACGAGCTGGGCGCTGAGATTTGGGACACCAACAAAGTGGTGCTGGTGTTGGACCACTATGTGCCCGCACAAGACGCGGACGCGCAGCAAATCGTGCAGATCGCGCGCGACACGGCCAAACAATGGCAACTGCCGCATGTGATCGACAGCGAGGGCATTTGCCATGTGGTGCTGCCCGAGCGCGGGCATTTGAAGCCCGGCATGTTTTGCGTGGGTGGCGACTCGCATTCGCCCACGGGCGGTGCCTTTGGCAGCTACATGTTTGGCATCGGCGCGACCGAGATGCTGGGCGTGTGCGTCACCGGTGAAATTTGGGTGCAGGTGCCGCGCACCTTGCGCATGCATTGGTCAGGCCGTCTGCAGCGCGGTGTGTCGGCCAAGGACATGATGCTGCACATGGTGGGGCGTTTTGGCATGAACGGTGGCCAATACCAAGCGGTGGAATTTGCCGGACCTGCTGTGCAAGCACTGAGCATGGCCGAGCGCATGACGCTGTCCAACATGAGCGCCGAGATGGGCGCGCAGGCGGGGCTGATTGCTGCCGACGAGACCACCTTGCAGTATTTGCGCAGCATGGGCGTGGCTCCTGAGCATTTGGCTGGGGCCGAGCAATGGTGTACCGATGAAGACGCCGAGTTTGAACAGCACAGCTTTGATGCGAGCACCCTCAGCCCGCAAGTGGCTGCGCCGCACAGCCCGGCCAACACGCGAGATGTTGGTGAGTTTGCCGATGTGCAGCCGAATATCGCCTACATCGGCGCCTGCACCGGGGCCAAGCTCGAAGACCTGCGTGCTGCCGCTTCGGTGCTCAAGGGCCAGCGCGTGGCTGCGGGTGTGCAGCTCATGGTGGCACCCGCCAGCGCTCGTGAACAAGCCCAGGCCACACAAGAAGGTGTGATGCAAACCTTGCTGGACGCTGGGGCCACCGTGCTGCCCAACAGCTGCGGCGCGTGTGCAGGTTATGGCGCGACGTTCCCAGAAGGCTCCACCGTGATCTCCACCACCGCCCGCAATTTCAAGGGCCGTATGGGTCCGGCCAGCGTGAATGTGTATTTGGCCTCGCCCTACACCGTGGCCGCTTCGGCTTTGCGTGGACGCATCAGCGACGCACGCGAGGTGCTGGCATGAACAAGCGCAGTTTCCAAAACGCACGCGTTTGGCGTGTGGGGCCCGATGTGGACACCGATGCGCTGGCCCCCGGCGCCTACATGAAGCACGGGCTGGAAGTGATTGGCTGGCATTGTTTGGAGGCGGTGCGCAGTGACTTCGCTTCGGGTGTGAAAGAGGGTGATGTGATCGTGGCCGGAGCCAACTTTGGCATCGGCTCTTCACGCGAACAAGCCGCAGGCGTGTTGCGGCACCTGGGCCTGGCGGCGGTGATTGCACCGTCGTACAGCGGCCTGTATTTCCGCAACGCTTTCAACTTGGGTTTGTTGCTGCTGACCTGCCCCGAGGCCGACAAGATCGAAGAGGGTGAGCGCGTGGGCGTGACGTTGGAAGGCGACAAGCCTTGGGTGGTTCGCGCCAATGGCCAACGCTTGGCTTGCGCCGCTATCCCTGATTTTTTGATGGACATGGTCGATGCCGGTGGCTTGTTGCCCCTGCTCAAACAAAGAAAGCCCGCATGAACCCGATTGAACCTGTGATGGACCCGGTCATGGACCCCGTGACTTTGGCCGTGCTGCGCGGCCGCCTGGAACAAATCGCCGACGAGATGGACGCGACGCTGTACCGCAGCGCCTTCAACCCCATCATTGCCGAGGCGCACGATGCCTGCCACGGTCTGTACGACGCCATCACCGGCGACACCCTGATCCAGGGCAAGTCGGGCCTGCCCGTGTTTGTAGGCGCCATGGCTTTTGCGGTGCGCGCCGCCATGCGCGTGGCCGCTGAGCGCGGCGGCATGCAGCCGGGCGACGTGTGGCTGTTCAACGACCCCTACGAAGGCGGCACACACGCCAACGACTTCAAGCTGGTCAAGCCTTGCTTTCGCAACGGGCAGCTGTATTGCTTTTTGGCCTCGGCCGCGCATTGGCACGACGTGGGCGGTGCGGTGCCCGGCAACTACAACCCGGCCGCGACCGAGTGCTGGCAAGAGGCCGTGCAGATTCCGCCGGTGCGCATCTTGCGCGCTGGTGTGCTCGACGACGATGTGCTGGCCATCTTGCGTGCCAACACCCGCCTGCCCGACAGCCTGTGGGGCGACCTGAACGGCCAGTTGGCCGCGCTCGAATTGGGTGCGCGCCGCTTGGACGGTCTGCTCGATGAATACGGCGACGCCAAAGTGGCGCAGGCCCTGGTGGAGCTGCGCACCCGCGCCGTGCGCCTGATGCGCTCGCACATCGGCAGCTTGCCCGATGGCCGCTACAGCTTTGAAGACGTGCTGGACAACGACGGCGTGAAAGACGAGCTGCTGACGATTGCGCTGGACATGACCGTGGCTGGCGATCGGCTGACGCTGGACTTTTCCCGCACCTCGGCGCAGTGCGCAGGCCCGGTGAACATCTCACGCGCTACGGCGGTGGCGGCTTGTTATGTGGCTTTGAAGCATGTGTTCCCCGATGTGCCCGCCAACGCGGGTGTGCTCGATGCGGTGGATTTTGTGATCCCTGACGGCTTGGTCATCAGCGCCTCTCGGCCCCGTCCAGTGGGCGGTTACACCGAAACGATTTTGCGCATGATCGATGTGATCTTCAGCGCCACGGCCCTGGCCGACCCACAGCGGGCGGTGGCCCATGCCTACGGCACCATCAACGCTTTGTCGATTGCCGGGCACCGCACCGACGACAAGCGCAAAGGCCAGCGCTGGGTGATGTTCAGCTTTTTTGGCGGTGGACACGGCGGCCATTCGGATGGCGATGGCCTGTCGCACGGCAACGCGCCGATCTCCACGGCCACGATCCCGCCCATGGAAATCCTGGAAGCGGCCTACCCAGTGCGCTTCACCCAGTGGGCCTTGCGCCCGGGCTCGGGTGGCGATGGCCAGCACCGGGGTGGCTTGGGCGCGATTTACGAAATCGAATTGCTCGAAGACAGCGCCGAGGCTTTCATCTTTGGCGAGCGCGGCAAGTCGGCTCCCAAAGGGATTCACGGTGGAAAACCCGCTTTGCCCAACGTGTTTGAGTATTGCCAAAACGGCGAGTGGAAGACCCCGCCCATGGTCTCCAAGATGCTGGGCATCCATCTGAAAAAAGGCGACCGCGTGCGCCTGCAAACACCTGGAGGTGGCGGCTGGGGCACTCCCGCTGAGCGCACAGAAAAAGACCGCACCAATGACGCGGCACTCGGTTACACCAAGGAACAAGCATGAGCGAGTCAACATTGAACCAACCGCATTGGGTGGTGGGCGTGGACGTGGGCGGTACGTTCACCGACCTGTTTGTGCTGGACGAAAAAACCGGCCAGGCCCGCATTGTCAAAGTGCCCTCGACCCGGGGTGAAGAAGCCCGGGGCTTCATGAACGGCATCGCCAAAGTGACCGGGGTTACCGGTGCCGAGGGGGCCAAAGACATCGCCACCATCGTGCACGGCACCACCGTGGGCACCAACGCTTTGTTGGAACGCAAGATCGCCCGCACCGGCATCATCACCACACGCGGCTTTCGCGATGTGCTGGAGATGCGCCGCCGCGACCGCCCGCAAACCTGGGGCCTGCGCGGCAGCTACACGCCCGTGGTGCCGCGTGCTTGGCGTCTGGAAGTGGACGAGCGTGTGCTGGCCGACGGTCAGTTGCACACCCCGGTGAATTTGGATCAGGTGCGCGAGCAAGCCCGCGCCCTGCTGGCCGAGGGCTGCGAGGCCGTGTGTGTGTTCTTTGTGCACGCCTATGCCAACCCCGGCAACGAACAAGCCGCAGTGGCGGCCGTGCGCGAGATCTGGCCCAACAGCTATGTGACAGCGGCCAGCGAAGTGCTGCCTGAAATCCGCGAGTTCGAGCGCTGCTCCACGGCCACCCTCAATGCGGCTTTGCAGCCTGTGGTGGGCAGTTATTTGCAGCGGCTCGATGGCGACTTGCGTGCCCAGGGCTTTGGCGGGGAATTGCTGATCGTGCAAAGCAACGGCGGTGTGATGTCGCGCCAGACCGCTTGTGATGTGCCGGTGCGCACCGCGCTGTCAGGCCCGGCGGCTGGCGTGATGGCCTGCGCCGAAATCGCCCGCGCTTCGGGCTTTGAAAACGTCATCACCGGTGACATCGGCGGCACTTCGTTTGACGTGTCCCTGGTAGCCGGTGGCGAGGCGGCGCTGGCCGCGCAAACCTCCATCGAGTTTGGTTTGGTGGTGCGCTCGCCCATGATCCAGATCGAGACCATCGGCGCCGGGGGCGGCTCCATCGCCTCGGTCGATGCGGGCGGCATGCTGCAAGTCGGCCCCGAGTCGGCCGGCAGCATTCCCGGCCCGGCCTGTTATGGGCGCGGCAACACCCGCCCCACCTTGACCGACGCCAACGTGCTGCTGGGCCGTATCGCGGCCGACCGGCCTTTGGGTGGCGGCTTGTTGCAGGCACTCAACGCAGGTTTGTCCGAGCAAGCCATCACCCAGCATGTGGCCGCTCCTTTGGGCTTGACAGCCTTGGCCGCAGCCGAAGCGATTTTGACGGTGGCGAATGCACGCATGGCCGGTGCCATCCGTGTGGTGTCGATCGAGCGCGGGCACGATCCGCGCCAGTTTGCCTACATGCCCTTTGGCGGCGGTGGCGGTCTGCATGTGTGCGCCATGATGCGCGAGGTGGGCGTGACCACCGGCATCGTGCCGCGTTACCCGGGCGTGACTTCGGCCTTGGGCTGTGTGATGGCAGACATGCGCCACGACGCGGTGCAAACCCTGAACGTGGCTCTGGCCGATGTGGCTTGGCCTGCTTTGCTGCAGCGCGTAGATAGCCTGGCCGAAGCCTGCCAGGTGCGTTTGGATTCTGCCGGTGTGAACTTTGTGCGCGTGGACGAGGCCATCAGCTTTGACATGCTCTATATGGGCCAGACCCACACGCTGCAAGTGCCCGTAAAGCGCGAAGCGTTGAATGCGGCCGGTTTGCTGGCCGCGTTTGAAGCGGCTTACCAGCACGCCTTTGGCCGCGTGCTGCAAGGTCCGGTGATCCGCGTGATGAACCTGCGTTATGCCCGCATCGGCCGGCGCCCCAAGTTCGACTTGGCGGTGTTGGCCCCGCAAGGCGAGGGCAGCACCACCCCGGTGGGCCAGCAGCAGGTTTACCACCAGGGCCAATGGTGGACAGCGCAGCGCTACGAGCGCTTGAGCCTGCCCGTGGGCACCGTGGTGCAAGGCCCGGCGATTTTGGAGCAGCCTGACACCACCGTCTGGTTGGAGCCGGGCTTTGAAGGTCGGGTCGACAAACTGGGCAACCTCTTGGTGGAGCGCACAGCATGAACTTGAATAACGCCAAACTGGGCATGGTCATCGTCGATCTGCAAAACGATTTTTTGGCCCCCGACGGTGCCTATGCCCGTGGCAACACCCTGAGCGCCGAAGCCGTGAAACTGCCCGAGCGCATGGCCCCGGTGGCACGTGCCATCAAGGCGCACGGAGGTTTGGTCACGTCCAGCCTGTTCACCCTGTGGCCCGATGCGCAGGGCGAGCCCATGATTTCGGCGCACCTGAAAGAGCGCCGCCCGTTTTTGCGCAAGGGCGACTTCGCGCCGGGCAGTCGTGGGCAAGCCAATGTGGATGTGTTGGCCCCTTTGGTCGATGTATCGGTGTTCAAGGTGGCGTATTCGGCCTTCTTCAACACACAGCTCGACTGGGTGCTGAAAAAATCGGGCATCGACACGCTGGTGGTCTGCGGCATCGTGACCAACGGCGGCGTGGCCAGCACGGTGCGCGATGCGCATGTGCGCGACTACCACGTCATTGTCTTGTCCGACGGTTGCGCCGCGTTCAGCGAAGCCGCGCACCAGGCGGCCCTCTCCGACATGGCATCGGTGGGCGAGGTGATGGACAGCGTCACTTTTTTGAAGCAACTGGGCTGAAGCCATGACCGCCTCGCTGGCACACACACGGGCACACATTCTTCCGGCTTCTGAATTACAGGCCGAAGACCACACGCCGGTGGTGATTGTGGGCGCTGGCGCTTGCGGTCTCACGGCAGCGCTGGCCTTGCAGCGCCTGGGTGTGGACTGTGTGGTGTTGGAACGCGATGCGTTTGCAGCGGGTTCCACCGCTTTGTCTTCGGGCTTTGTGCCTGCGCCTTGTACGCAAGCGCAACAGGCCCAAGGCATCAGCGACAGTGTGGAAGCTTTTGCTGCCGACATCCAGGTCAAGGCGCATGGCCAAGCTGCACCACACCTGGTGCAGGCCTATGCCCAAAACATCGGCCCCGCCATGGACGCTCTGGCCCAACACCACGGCCTGCCCTGGCAAGTGCTGGACAACTTTTTGTACCCCGGCCACAGCGCGCACCGCATGCACGCTGTGCCGGAAAAAACCGGCGCCGGACTGATGAGCCGCCTGCAAGCCGCAGCCGATGCCGCGGGGGTGGTGGTGCTCACACAAGCGCAAGTGACCGAGCTGTGGGCGGATGACACGCAGCGCATCCATGGCGTGGGTTTTGTGCGGCCGGATGGCCAGACCGAGCGCATCCGCTGCGATACGGTGCTGCTGGCTTGCAACGGATTTGGCGGTGCCACGGCCATGGTGAAAGACCTGCTGCCCGAGATGGCCGAAGCCACCTATGCCGGCCATGTGGGCAATGACGGCAGCGCCATCACTTGGGGCCAACAACTGGGTGCACGCCTGGCTGATCTGGGTGCTTACCAAGGCCATGGCTCCTGGGCCATTCCGCAAGGCGCTTTGATCTCGTGGGCGCTGATGATGGAAGGCGGTGTGCAGATCAACGCCCAAGGCCAGCGCTTTCATGACGAGACCCAAGGCTACTCGGAGGCGGCGGTGCATGTGCTGGCGCAGCCGGGCGGGGTGTCGTGGAATGTGTTCGACGATGCGCTGCTGAGTTTTGCGCAAGCTTTTCCGGATTTTGTGTCTGCACAAGGCGCGGGCGCGGTGCAGCACGCAGCTGATGCCAACGAACTGGCGCAGCTGATCGGCTGCCCACCCGAAGTCTTACAAGCCACTTTGAGTTCAGTGCGGTCCGGCACCGACCCGGCAACTGGCCGCACGTTCAAGCGCGCACTGCAAGCCCCTTTCCACGCCATCAAGGTCACCGGTGCCTTGTTCCACACCCAGGGCGGCCTGGACATCGACGCACAGACTCGCGTGCTGCGTCAAGATGGCGCGCCCTTGCCGAATCTGTTGGCCGCAGGTGGCGCGGCGCGGGGCGTTTCGGGACAAGCGGTGTGGGGCTATTTGTCGGGCAACGGCTTGCTCAGCGCTATGGCGGGCGGGCACATCGCCGCGCACACGGCACAACAACTTTTGAAAGATTCGGCACCATGAACCAGCCGCACAATTTGGCGCAGCGCCTGCAACAAACTCAGGCTTTGCTCGCCCCCGGTGTGTACGACGCACTCACCGCGCTGGTGGCGCAGCAGGCGGGTTTTGAGGCGCTCTATTTGTCGGGTGCATCGATCGCCTACACGCGCCTCGGCCGCTCCGATATTGGCCTGACCACCGCCACCGAAGTGGCGCAGACGCTGGCCCACATCACCGACCGGGTGAACATTCCCGTCATCGTGGACGCCGACACCGGCTTTGGCAACGCGCTCAACACGCAGCGCACGGTGCGAGACTTTGAGCGCGCCGGGGCCGCGATGGTCCAGATCGAAGACCAGACTTTTCCCAAACGCTGCGGCCACTTGGACGGCAAAGGCGTGGTGCCTGTGGCCGAGATGCAGGGCAAGCTGCGTGCCGCTTTGGATGCTCGCCACGATAAAAACACCCTGATCCTGGCCCGCACCGATGCAGTCGCCGTGGAAGGCTTGGATGCCGCACTGGAGCGGGCCGAGCGTTACCTCGAATGTGGTGTGGATGCGATCTTCATTGAGGCGCTCCGGTCTGATGAACAAATGAACCGCGCTTGCGCCCAGTTTGCCCAGCGTGTGCCCTTGTTGGCCAACATGGTCGAAGGTGGCAAGACGCCGGTGCAAAGCGCGGCCGAGTTGGGCGAGCGCGGTTTCAAGATCGTGATCTTTCCGGGGGGCACGGCGCGGGCCGTGCTGCACACGCTGCAAGGCTATTACGCCAGCTTGCACGCGCACCAAACCACGCGCCCCTGGCAAGAACAGATGCTGGACTTCGACGGCCTGAACGCGGTCATTGAAACGCCTCAATTGCTGGCACTGGGGCAGCGTTATGAAGGCCGTGAAAAGACATGACGCCTCACATCGTTTTGCGTGGCCTGCAAGTCGGTGACATCGGTTGGGTGGCCCACCGACAAGGCATTTTGTACGCTCAGGAATACGGCTGGGATGGCACGTTCGAGGCCCTGGTGGCCGAGATCGCCGCGCAGTATGTCAAGAATCTGGACCCTGAAAAAGAAAACGCCTGGATCGCCGAGTGCGAAGGCCGGGTGGTGGGTTCGGCGTTTGTGGTCATGGTGTCGGACTCGGAGGCCAAGCTGCGCTTGCTCTATGTGGAGCCCGAGATGCGCGGCACGGGCCTGGGCCGACGCCTGACGCAGGAATGCATCGCTTTTGCCAAAGCGAGGGGCTACCAAACACTGACTTTGTGGACCAACGACATCCTGCATGCTGCCAAGCACATCTACCAAACCTCGGGTTTTGTGTTGCTGTCCGAAGAGAAACACCATTCGTTTGGACACGATCTGGTGGGGCAGTATTGGGCGCTGGATTTGCGAAATTAAGACGGCTCAGTCCAACCCATTTCGAGCCAATGCGCATACCCGGCTTTGAATGGCCACGCGGTGTATTGCACTGGGGTGCCTTTGGGCAAGACACCTTCGGTCAAGTGGTCTAGCCAAGGACTGATGGCGCCCATTTTTCTCAACCAAGCTTGTCCTTCTGCGGTTTCCATGGCCAATCCGGCACCACTGTGATGGGCCATCGGAAAGTGCGTGCCACGGGTGTGGGGCCCTGACATCCGGTCATGAAGACTGCCCCATGCAACGCGCTTGAGCTGACGTTGCAAATTTTTCAAGCGCTGAACCACAGCATCTGGCGATGGATCAGTGAAACGCAATTGTCCCAGGACGTTGTCAAACCAGAAGAAGGCATTTGGCATGGTTTGAGTCAACTCACTCAGTTGCGCCAAGCCATCGCCTGTGTGCAGGTTCAAGCGTGTGCCAGCACGCTTGAAACCGGCTCCATGACGCCAACGCAACAAAGGTGCAGCCAAGGGGTCGATGTCCCAGGCGTGCACTTCCTTGAATTGGGTCAGCCAAGCGGTGGGCAGCATCCAGCCTGCACTGCCACCGATCAGCACCAGCTGTTGGCGTGGCATGGCCTGTGCCAGCAGCCAATCCTCAATTTGAGCAGCAGCGGGTGCCCAACGTTTTTGAGAACGCCAAGCACGCCAATGCCAGTGCCATCCACCCGTGAGGTTCAAGGCCGACCTCAGGCTTTGTTCAAGCGTTCGTTTTGCGGGAACATGAACTTCTTGGCATCCGCGTCCATCTCTGTCTTGAAGGTGTATTTCGCCTTGAAGGCTTCGGCACGTTGTGCGGCTGGACGCGAGTTCACCAAATCGAGCACGCGTTTGATGTGGGGGTATTGCGTCCAGGTGGCATCACCCGTGCCCAGCACATAAGGCAGCATGCGGGCCCAGCCCCACAAGGCCATGTCGACGATGCTGTAGTGCTCGCCCAGCATGTAGGTGTTGTGTGCCAGGTGCTTTTCGAGCACGGTCCAGTGGCGGTGGGCTTCAAAGTCGTAGCGGTTCAGGGCGTACGCTTTGGGCTCGGGCGCAGCGTGGCGAAAGTGCACCGACTGGCCAGAAAACGGCCCAATGCCGCTGGCGATGAAGAGCAACCAGGACAGCGCTGCGCCACGCTCCTTGCCCTGTGCGATGCTGGGCATGAATTTTTGTTCACGGTCGGCCAAGTACAACAAGATAGCGTTACTGTCGAACACGGTCACGTCGCCGTCGGTGATGGCGGGCACTTTGGCGTTGGGGTTGACGGCCAAGAACGCTGGTGCAAATTGCTCGCCCTTGCGTGTGTCCACCGGCACGGCCTCAAAAGGCAGCCTCAACTCTTCAAGCAGCAGGGCGATCTTCATGGGGTTGGGGGCAGCGTTGAAGAAAAATTTCAGCATGGGAGACTCCATTAAAAAGAGCGTGAAGGTCAAGAAATTCAGGCCAAGGGCCAAACCACTGCGAGTGTGACCCAGGCCGGGCTGACCTGGCGTGACGGACCAGTCATTTGGGTGACTCTGTGATGGGTGCTTTGTCGTTGTTTTGACTCATGGCGTCGTGCTGGCCGCAGCCTTGAATTGTGCCGATTGACCCAAGAGGCGTTCATTCTCTGGGGCTCCTTGAATGCATCGTTGTTCAGCGAGGCATGTTGGTGGGCCATAGTCACAAGGCTGAATCAGCCCCATGGCTTCAGATCCCAAAATGCATGCTGACTTGTCCCAGATCTCCAAAGTCGGCCCATGCCCTGTCCCCGGGCTCCAGCGCCAGTGGGACCATGCAAGTGCCTGTGGTCACCACATGCCCTTTTTGAAGTGTGATGCCCAGACTCGACAGTTGGTTTGCCAGCCAGGTCAAGGCGGTGCGCGGGTCTCCCAGGACCCACGCGCCTGATCCTGTGCGGCTGTATCGAATATGTTCACCGTGCAGCACTTGGGCCTGCACTTCATGCTGGCTCAAGTCGCTGTTACGCCACCCCTCGGGTGCGGGTGGGCCCAGGACGAAATGGCGTGCGCAGGCATTGTCGGCCAGCAATTGGGCTTCTCCAGCTTGGGTAAAAGGCTCAAGCCGCGAGTCCGGCACTTCGATGGCTGGGTGCAGCGTGGCCACGGCGGCCATCACTTGCGCCAAGCTGAAAGGGGCTGTTTGTGGTGTCAGGTCTTGCCCCATGGTGAAGGCAAATTCAGGCTCTGCTACCCGCATGCGATTGCCTTTGGAGGGCACGCTGGCGCCGCTTGAGAACACTTGGCCCGACAGCAAACGCCCTGCCAGAGGGCTGCTGACGTTGATGTGGGCTTGTCCATTGCTGCTGGTGGCAGCGATCTTCCAGCCCACCACGGTGCGATCGGATACGAAGGGCAGTTGCGCCTGAACGGCGTAGCCTTGAGCGGTGGTCAACGGTCTGTAGGCTTCGGGCAGGGCGTTCAGGACCTGTTCCTTTTGCCAAGCCGCCCAAATCATTTGGGCAGCTTGCTTGATGGCGGATGTGTCGAGGGTATTGGGGATGGTCATGTGCCGATTGTTGCGCTGACTTGCGATGATCAGGCTAAATTTTGTGTATAATTTTTGGCTTGATGACCTTGGTCAGCAGCTTTCAGACAAGTTGTTTCAAAGCGTAGCCTATCCGGAGATATAGCTCAGTTGGTTAGAGCGCAGCATTCATAATGCTGATGTCGGTGGTTCAAGTCCACCTATCTCCACCAAATTCAAAGCCCACAGTTTTGCGACTGTGGGCTTTTTGGTTTCTGGCGTTCAGGCCAAAACGTCGACGGACTCACCCAAGGCATTGCACCCATTTTCTGCGTTGATGGCTCAAGCGGCTGTTTTGGCGTGCTTTTGTCTGAAGAAGACACCCGGCCAAGGCTTCAGTAGCCATGGACTTTTCGATGCGGTCGATTTGGGTGACCACGGGAGCCATGGGTTGCAGGGTTTGGCCGCGAGATGGGCGTGATGCGCAAGGCGTCATAAGTCGTGTGGCCTCAGCCCATGAAAAAGCCCGCCATGCAGGCATGGCGGGCCGGGGTGTTATCGGAGCACCTTTTTTAACCGTTCACAAAGTGGGGTGCGCGTTTGTTCAAAAACGCATCCATGCCTTCCTTTTGGTCCGCAGTGGCGAACAAGCCGTGGAACAGGCGGCGCTCGAACATCACGCCGTCGCTCAGGCCACTTTCGAATGCGCGGTTGACACTTTCTTTGGCGGCCATGGTGGCCAGTTGGCCGTAGCCACAGATCATCAGGGCTGCGCCCAGGGCTTCGTCCATCAGTTTGTCCAGCGGCACCACGCGGCTGACCAGACCGCCGCGTTCGGCTTCTGCCGCGTCCATCATGCGGCCCGTGAGCACCAAGTCCATGGCTTTGGACTTGCCCATGGCACGCGGCAGGCGCTGCGTCCCGCCTGCGCCGGGGATGATGCCGATCTTGATTTCGGGTTGGCCGAACTTGGCGTTGTCGGCAGCGATGATGAAATCGCACATCATGGCCAGCTCGCAACCGCCACCCAGCGCAAACCCGCTCACCGCAGCGATCACAGGCTTGCGGATGCTGCGGATGGTTTCCCAGTTGCGGGTGATGAAATCGTTTTTGTAGACCTCATGGAAGTTGAATTTGGCCATGGCCGAGATGTCAGCGCCTGCGGCAAAGGCTTTTTCGCTGCCGGTGATGACCATGCAGCCAATGGACTCGTCTGCATCAAAGGCCTTGAGGGCGGCGCCCAGTTCGTCCATCAGCGCACCGTTCAAGGCGTTCAGGGCTTTGGGGCGGTTGAGGGTGATGATGCCAACTTTGCCGCCTTCGGTGCGGACTTCGATGTTTTCGTAGCTCAAGAACTTCTCCAGAAAGATAAGGATTGACCACTTCACTATAACCAAAGGGGCTGAGTTCCTGCTGTCAAGTGAGGCGCTGTAGTACGGGAAAACATTAACCAACCGAGCGGTCGGCTAATGGTACATTCACGCATCCAGGAGATACGATATGACGGAATCGACCGAATCGGTGTTGTACGAAGTGCGAGGCGCTGTGGCGCTGGTCACCCTCAACCGCCCCCAAGCGCTCAACAGCTTCACGCGCGAAATGCACCAAGCCCTGTGGGTGGCATTGGACCGGGCCGAAGCCAACCCCACTGTGCGTGCCTTGGTGCTGACCGGTGCGGGCCGTGGCTTTTGCGCCGGGCTGGATTTGTCAGAGCTCGATTTCACGCCCGGCCCAGGCTTGCTGGAACGCGCCGATCCCGGCCCGGTGATCAATGACGCCTTCAACCCCACCACGCGCCGCTTGCAATCGCTGCGCATGCCGGTGATCTGCGCCGTCAACGGTGTAGCCGCAGGCGCTGGTGCTTCTGTGGCCATGGCGTGTGACATCGCGATCGCTGCGCCTTCCGCCAGTTTTGTGCAGGCTTTCAGCAAAATTGGCTTGATTCCCGACGCGGGTGGCAGCTGGTTGCTGGTCGAGCGCCTGGGTCTGCCCCGCGCCATGGCCTTGGCCATGACCGGTGACAAACTGAGCGCCGACAAAGCCAAGGAGTGGGGCCTGATCTGGGATGTGGCCGACGACTGCCTGGCCGCAGCCCTGACGCTGGCCGACAAGTTGGCCGTCATGCCCACCAAGGCCTTGGTCGCTACGCGCCACCTGCTGCGCGACGCGGGCACCCGTTCGCTGGATGCGCACCTGAATGTGGAGCGCGATACGCAATCGGCGTTGGGCAAAACGCACGACTACATGGAAGGCGTGAACGCCTTTTTGCAAAAACGCGCCCCCCAATTCAAAGGTGAATGATGAGCGACCCCCAAGCACTGGCCCACAAAGTGGGCGAGACCATGTTCGCGGTGGACGTGGCTTCCAAAGACACCATGGGCATGGAACTGCTGGTCTGTGAGCCTGGCCGCGCCGTGATGCGCATGGTGGTCAAAGCCTTGCACCTGAATGGCCACCAAATTTGCCATGGCGGTTTCATCTTTACCTTGGCCGATTCGACCTTTGCCTTCGCCTGCAACAGTTACAACAAGAACGCCGTGGCTGCGGGCTGCAGCATCGAGTTTTTGAAGCCTGGCAAGTTGGGCGATGTGCTGACCTGCGAAGGCCTTGAGCAGACCCTGAGCGGACGCCACGGCATCTACGACATGAAAGTCACGAACCAAAACGGTGAAGTGATCGCCATGTTCCGTGGCAAGAGCGCGCAGATCCCGGGCACCGTCATCCCCGAATAAGTCAATGAATTGGGGGACAGGTTTTCAGCCCTGTCCCTCGCTGAAAAAGTGGAGATTTGAATGAGTCAAAAAGCCTTCCCCCTGGAGCCGATTGAAAAGGCCAGCATCGACGAAATGCGCAGCCTGCAGCTCAAGCGCCTGCAGCAAACGCTGCAGCACGCCTATGCCAACTCGCCCGTGTACCGAGCCAAATTCGACGCGGCTGGCGTGCACCCGGACGATTGCAAAACGCTGGCCGACATCGCCAAGTTCCCGTTCACGACCAAGTCCGACTTGCGCGACAGCTACCCTTTTGGCATGTTCGCCGTGCCCCGCGAGAACTGCGCCCGCATCCACGCCTCCAGCGGCACCACTGGAAAACCTACCGTGGTGGGCTACACGCTCAAGGACATCGACACCTGGTCCACCGTGGTGGCCCGCAGCATCCGCGCAGGCGGTGCCAAGCCCGGGGACATGGTGCATGTGAGCTATGGCTACGGCCTGTTCACCGGCGGCATGGGCGCACACTACGGCGCTGAAAAACTGGGCCTCACGGTGGTGCCTTTTGGCGGTGGCCAGACCGAGCGCCAGGTGCAGCTGATCCAGGATTTCAAGTCCAACATCATCATGGTCACACCCAGCTACATGCTAGCGATCGCCGATGAGTTTGAGCGCCAAGGCATCGACCCCAAAACCAGTTCGCTGCGCATCGGCATCTTCGGCGCTGAGCCTTGGACCAATGACATGCGTGCCGCCATCGAAAAACGCATGGCCATTGACGCGGTGGACATTTACGGCCTGTCTGAAGTGATGGGGCCCGGCGTGGCCAGCGAGTGCATTGAGACCAAAGACGGCCCGACCATCTGGGAAGACCATTTTTACCCCGAGATCATCCACCCCGAAACCGGCGAGCCTGTGGCCGATGGCGAGATGGGCGAGTTGGTGTTCACCAGCCTCACCAAAGAGGCGCTGCCCATCATCCGTTACCGCACGCGCGACCTCACACGCTTGTTGCCGGGCACAGCCCGTCCGAGCATGCGCCGCATGGAAAAGATCACCGGCCGCAGCGACGACATGATGATCATCCGAGGCGTGAACGTGTTCCCCAGCCAGATCGAAGAATTGATCTTGAAGCGTGCCGAGTTGGCCCCGCACTACCAGTGTGTGCTGACCCGCGAAGGTCCGATGGACGACCTCAAAGTGCTGATCGAAACCAAGCCCGGCGTGTCACCCGACAGCGCGCAAGCACGTGCGGCTGCCAAGCAGCTGCAGCACGATATCAAGGTCTACATTGGCTCGAGCGTGGCGATCGAGCTCAAGGCTGAGGGCGGCGTCGAGCGCAGCCAGGGCAAAGCCAAGCGCGTGGTGGATTTGCGCGGCAAGTGAGTCAGACCGCAGGCCACTGATCGGCCGCGCGGTCTTTGGGCACCCGCAACTGCCAGTGGCTGGCTTGCGCAGGCACCGTGAGCGGCAAGCGCAGCAGGCGTTTGTCGCGTGAGACCAGAGCGGTCAATTGGCGCTCTTTGCCCAGCAAGGCGCTCAGCTCGTCGAGTTTGCCCAAACGCCAGCTGCCGCCTTGCCCCTTGCCGCCGACGTCCACGCCCAGCCATTCATCACCCGCAGCCAGGCCAGCGGCCTCGCCCGCGCCGCCGCGCAGCACCACTTTGACCTGCACACTGCCTGCGGCCTCAAGCACGCGCAGGCCCAGGCGCTGCGCCATGCCCGAGGTCTCTGCCTCTACCGCGATGCCATGCCCCGTGAGCAGCTCGCGCAGCGGTAGCTCTTGTGTGCTGTGCGCCCAGCGCTGGATCTCGCCCGCCCAGCTGCGGCCGGTCACGGCCTGCAATTCGTCCAGCAAGTCCTGCTCGCGCATGGGGCCAGCCTTGCAGCGCTTCCACAGGCCGCGCATCACGGTGTCGAGCGTGTGACCTTCGGCTTTGAATTCGCGGCGCAGCGTCAGGTCCAGGCACAGCGCCACCAGCGAACCCTTGGTGTAGTAACTCACGGTGGCGTTGGCGGTGTTTTCGTCCTGGCGGTAGTACTTGACCCAGGCGTCAAAGCTGGACTGCGCCACGCTTTGCACATGGCGTCCGGGCGTTTGCTGCACCTGCAAGAGGGTCTTGCTCAGCAACTCGATGTAAGTGGCGTCGTCCAGCAGCCCTGCTCGGCGCAGCAAGATGTCGTCGTAATAGCTGGTGAAGCCTTCAAAGAACCACAGCAGTTGTGTGTAGTTTTCCTGGCTGTAGTCGTAGCGGGCAAAGGCATCGGGGCGCAGTTGCTTGACGTTCCAGGTGTGAAAGTATTCGTGGCTGATCAGGCCCAGCAGCGTGGTGTAGCCCTCTGTTTTGCGGGGGCTGGAAGACAGGCCGTTTTGGCGCGGCAAATCATCGCGCTTACAGATCAAGGCGGTGCTGTTGCGGTGTTCCAGCCCGCCATAGCCGTCGTGCACCGCGTTGAGCATGAACAGGTAATTTTTGTGTGGCGCTTTTTTGCCGGCAGCGTTGCCTGGCCCGTGCCAAAAGTGGATGGCCGCCTCGCAGATCTTTTGTGTGTCGGCCAGCAGACGCTCGCCGTCAAAAGAGGGCAGCGCCCCCGCCACCACAAAGCGGTGCGGCACGCCGCAGGCGTTGAAGCTGCCACTCCAGAACGCACCCAGCTCCACCGGGCAGTCCACCAGTTCGTCGTAGTTGGCGGCTTGGTACAGGCCAAAGCCTTTTTTGTCGGTTTTGACCGGCGTGAGCCCTGTGGCGGCCTGCCAAGCGGGCTGGCTTTTGACGGGGGTCAGTTGCAAATGGTGCGGCGCCTGTTCTTGTCCGTGCACCCGCAGGCACAGGCTGGTGCCATTGAAGAAACCGCGTTGGCTGTCCAGCCAGGCGGTGCGCACCGAGTTGTCAAAGGCATAGACCTCGTAGCTCAGCACCAGGGGCTGATCACTCTTGCAGGCGATGGTCCAGCTGCACTTGTCCTGCTGCTGGGTGGGCACGCTGCGCTTGCCTTGTTTGGCGCTCAGGTTTTGCAGGTTTTTGGAGAACTCGCGCACCAAATAACTGCCCGGAATCCACACCGGCAGCGACACGGTTTGCTGCGCCGCTGGTTGAGGAACAGTCAGCGTGACCTTGAACAGATGCGCATGCAGGTCGGCGGCTTCAACGGTGTAGTGGATGGCGGTCATGTGTGTTGTGACTCAGGTTGCACCTGCTGCCAAAAAGCAGCTCAAGCTGGCCACGATGGTCAGTTGCAGGCGCATGGGCAGCCACGGCGCTAAGCCAGCAGCGGGCCAAGTGCGGCGGTCCATCACATAGCAGCCGATCAGCACAAAGCCCAGCAGGGGCAAGCCCGCGAAGGCGGGCATCATCACGCCCACCCAGGCCAGCAAAGAAGGCGCCACGCCCCAGGTGAAGTGGATGCGCGGTGCATGAGGGCTGATCAAAGCATTGCGAAAGCCCACACCCCAGTGGATACCCCCCAAGAACGACACGATCACCGCGCCATAGCTTTGCATGGACAGGGCCACATAGGGGTGCAGATCAGGGCCGACCAGCCACAGGCACAGGGCCAAAAACACAAAAGGAATCAGCCCGGCATAGCCCAGGCGACGGATCAGCCGCCAGGTTGGGTCTTCGGTCATGGGGGGGGAGAGGGGTGTCGTCATTTGATCTCGGCGAGCATTTTTTCAACTTGGGCCATGGGCACGGCACCGGGCACGCGGGTGCCATCGGCAAACAAGATCAATGGTGTGCCGGTGATGCGGTTTTTCTGGCCAAAGGCCACGATCGAGTCCACCGCCGAGGCGTCGCAGTTGGCCGTGGGCGGTGTGGTGCCGTTGATCATCCAGTCGTTCCAGGTTTTGGCCTTGTCTTTGGCGCACCAGATGTTTTTGGATTTGGTCTTGGAGTCCTCGCCCAGAATGGGGTAGAGGAAGTGGTAAATGGTCACGTTGTCCAGCTTTTGCAGGTCTTTTTCAAAGCGTTTGCAGTAGCCGCAGTTGGGGTCCGCGAACACAGCCAGCTTGCGTTTGCCATCGCCGCGCACCTGGGTGAAGGCGGTTTTCAGGGGCAGTTGGTCAAGGGGAATGGCCGAGAGTTTGTCCATGCGCTCTTCGGTCAGGTTGCGCTTTTGTTTCACGTCGATGAGCGCGCCCTGGATCAGAAAGTTGCCTGCAGCATCGCTGTACATCACCTCGTTGCCCATGCGGATTTCAAACAAGCCGTTCATCGGGGTTTTGCTCACCTCGTCGATTTTGGGCAGGTTGGGCAGTCGTTCGCTCAGGTTTTTGCGGATGGCCGCTTCTTGCGCCATCACGCTGCCCAGCGACAAAGCGGTGCTGGCCACGATCAGGACCAGTTTGGAGAGAGAGAACTTCATGAAGAGGGCTTTCGGGATCAATAAAGACAAAAACGAATCAGCGTGTGGCCTTGGCAGGGTCAGGCGGGGTGCTCTGGCCCATGGCGCGTTGCGTCATCCAGTGTTTGAGTGGGCCGCTGCGGTCAAAGCCGCGCATGCCCCAGTTGCGCAGGTTTTGCCACACCGGTCCGGGTTGGGCAAACAAGCGCTGAAGGCCATCGGTCACCAGGCCCATGGCCTGCACATCGGCTTGGCGTGCGCGTTCGTAACGGCGCAGCAGTTTGGGGTCGTAGAGGGGCCGCCAAAATTCCTTGGCACGGATCACGCGCACCAGTTCGGCCGCATCGCCCAAGCCCACGTTCAGGCCTTGGCCAGCGAGCGGGTGCAGGGTGTGGGCGGCATCGCCCGCCAGGGCAAAGGCTTGTTTGTTTTGGCCCGGCATGGGGCCGATCCAGCGCTCGGCACGGGCCAATTGCAGCGGCCACACCGCACGCTCGGCCGACAGCTGCATGCCGCCCAAGGCGTGGCCGCAGGCCTGGGCCAGTGCAGCGGCAAAGTCTTCGGCGCTCAGGCCCATGAGTTCTTGCGCCCGCAGCGGGTGCACCGACCAGACCAGCGCGACTTCGCGCCCGCCTTCGCCCCCCAAGGGCAGCAAGGCCAGCACTTCGGCTTGCGGTTGCGACAGGCCGGGTGCGGGGCTCCAGCCAAACCATTGCCGGGCGATGCCCTCGTGCGCTCGCTCGCACATCAGCCGGGTGGCCAAGGCGTGTTGTTCGTAATGCTTGATGTCAAAGCCCACGCCCAGCTCGGCACGGGTCTGGCTGGCGCGGCCTTCACACACCACCGTCAGCGGCGCGGCCACCGGGGCCTGCACCACTTGAATCTGGGGCTGGAACTGCACAGCCTGGGTCAGCAGCGCCTGCAGCACGGGCACATCCACCATCCAGTTGAGCTCACCCACGCCTTGTTCGCGTGCACCAAAGTGGAGCTGGCCGCCATCGTCGCCCCAAACCTGCATCTGGTGCACGGGCGTGATGGCGGGCGCCTCGGGCCAGCAGCGCAGGTCTTGCAACAAGGCCTTGGCCGCGCCGTTGAGCGAATAGGCGCGCACGTCGGGGGCCGTGTTGGGCTGGGGTGACTCGACCAGGGCCACGTTCAGCCGCTCGCGGGCCAGCAGCAAAGCCAAAGTGCGGCCCACGATGCCAGCGCCACGGATGCAAATGTCAGGGGAAAGAGCCATGCCCGCATTGTAAGGAGGCGGCCCATCGCGCTGGGCCACCGGGGACTTTGGGGCTGTGCCGGGGCCTTGGGGCTGTGCCGTTAAAATCTCGGGTTGATTTCAGAATCCTCCCCCGAATCACCGAAAGCCTTCCATGAGCCTCAAATGCGGCATCGTGGGTTTGCCCAATGTGGGCAAATCCACTCTTTTCAACGCCCTGACCAAAGCTGGCATTGCCGCTGAGAACTACCCCTTTTGCACCATCGAGCCCAACACCGGCGTGGTCGAGGTGCCCGACCCGCGTTTACAGCAGTTGTCTGCAATCGTCGAGCCCGAGCGCATCGTGCCCGCCATTGTGGAGTTTGTGGACATCGCCGGTTTGGTGGCGGGTGCCAGCACGGGCGAAGGCCTGGGCAACAAGTTTTTGGCACACATCCGCGAGACCGACGCCATCGTCAACGTGGTGCGCTGCTTTGAAGACGACAACGTGATCCACGTCGCCAACAAGGTCGACCCGATTGCCGACATCGAGGTCATCCAGACCGAGCTGTGCCTGGCCGACTTGGCTGCGGTTGAAAAAGCCATCCACCGCGTGAGCAAAATCGCCCGCTCTGGCGACAAAGAAGCCGTCAAACAAATGGCGATCCTTGAAAAGTGCCAGGCCGCCTTGAACGACACCCAGCCGGTGCGCACCATCGACTTCAGCAAAGAAGAGCGTATCGAACTCAAGCAGTTCTTCTTCATCACCGCCAAGCCTGCGATGTTCGTGGCCAACGTGTCGGAAGACGGTTTTGAGAACAACCCCTTTCTCGACCGCCTCAAGGCCTTTGCCGCCAAGCAAAACGCGCCCGTGGTGGCCATTTGCGCCAAGATCGAAGCCGAGTTGTCCGAGATGGACGACGCGGACCGCCTGGAGTTTTTGAAGGAAATTGGTCAAGACGAACCGGGTTTGAACCGCCTGATCCGCTCGGCTTACAGCTTGTTGGGCCTGCAGACTTATTTCACCGCAGGTGTGAAAGAAGTGCGCGCCTGGACCATTCGTGTGGGCGACACCGGCCCGCAGGCCGCTGGCGTGATCCACACCGATTTCGAAAAAGGCTACATCCGCGCCCAAACCATCGCGTTTGACGATTTCATCTCTTTCAAGGGTGAGCAGGGTGCCAAAGACGCGGGCAAGATGCGCGCCGAAGGCAAGGAATACGTCGTGAAAGACGGTGACGTGATGAACTTTTTGTTCAGCTCTTGATCTGTTCATGGTAGCCAACAAAAAACCGCGCCATGGCGCGGTTTTTTTGTGGGGCCAAGGCGCAGGCTCAGCGCTTGGACGCCAGAAACTTCAGCACCTCAGCCACGCTGCGCTGTGGGTCTTCTTCTTGAGGCACATGGCCCAGGCCGTCGAACACCACGTATTGGCTGCCCACGATGTCTTGGTGAAAGCGCTGACCTGAAGGCTCGGGGATGAGCCGGTCCTGCGCACCCCACAAAATCAGCGTGGGCTGTCCGATGGTTTTGATCAGTTCGGCAGCTTGTGCATCGGTCTCGCGCAACTTCATGCGCTGGGTCAGGCTCTCTCGGTTGCCTGCGCGCAGCGTCAGTTCGTAATAGCGGTCCACCAACTCGGGTGTGACCTTGCCTGGGTCGGCGTAGACGTTGCGCACGCTGGACTCGATCATGCCCCTCGGCAAGAGTCGGCTCATCACGGGTTTGAGACATTCGATTTGTGCCAGCCGAAAGCCCAGCGGCACCGAGGTCGACTGCAGCGGGTAGCCGCTTGAGTCCACCAGCACCAGGCGGCTGACCCGCTCGGGGTGCTGCACAGCCGTGCGCCAGGCCACGCCGCCGCCCAGTGAATTGCCCGCCAGCACCGCACGGCGCACGCCCAGCTGGTCCAGCAGAGCGGCGATGAAGTCGGCGTAGCGGGTCATGCTGTAGTTGCCATCGGGCGCGGGGCCGGTGAGGCCAAAGCCCGGCAAGTCCATGCGGATCACACGCCGCTCGCCTTTGAGTGCCGCTGTCCAGCCATCCCAGGTGTGCAGACTGGCCGATGTGCCGTGGATCAGCACGATGGGCTCGGGGTCATCACGCGGGCCTTCGTCGCGCAGGTGGACTTGCATCCCCTGCAGGTCCATAAATCTTGATGGTGCATCGGCCCACCGTGTTTTCAAAGTGTCCACAGACCGATCGGGTGCCCAGGCCAAGCCGATCCCGACCCCCGCGGCCACAAGCACCAGCATGAATCCTGTCAAGAGAGTTTTGGTCATGTTCAGGAAGATGGAAAAAACCAGAGCAAGGCCCCCGTCATGAACAGGTAGCGACCAAATTTGCCAATCGCCATGTAAAGGGCGCAGGACCAAAATGGCATTTTCAACCAGCCCGCTACTGCACAAATCGGGTCGCCCACAACGGGCAGCCAGGACAATAAACAGGCTTTAGGCCCCAACTTTTCAAGCCATTTGAGGGCCTGTACATGGGTGCTGGACTGTTTCCAGCGGTCCACAGCTTGGTGCGCTCCCCAGCCCATCCACCAGCTGAACATGCCACCCAAGGTGTTGCCTGCTGTGGCCACCACAATGGCTTGCCAAAACAAATCAGGATTGAGTTTGACCAAACCAAAGACGGCGGGTTCTGAGCCCATGGGCAACAAGGTCGCTGAGACGAAAGCCACCACAAACACCGTGCTCAGACCGTGTTGAGGCAAGGTCAGCCATTGCAGCCATTGATTGAGCCAAAGTTCCATGCGGTCAGTTTACCTCTGCCCTTCCAAGCATGAAAACAGCTGACTTGGACGTCATCTCGCCTAGCACATTTCCTTGTCAGTTGCTGAAATATTAAGCAATTACAATCGTGTCTCCTTTTCAGGCTCCCCCACCAAATTCCGACCACCAGTCATGCAGATTGGCCCCTACCTATTGCCGAACAACTTGTTTGTCGCCCCCATGGCGGGGGTGACGGATCGGCCATTTCGCCAACTGTGTCGGCAGTTTGGGGCAGGCTATGCAGTGAGCGAAATGGTGACCTCGCGGCCTGATTTGTGGGCTTCGCTCAAAACCTCGCGCCGCGCCAACCACGACGGCGAGCCCGGCCCGATTGCGGTACAAATTGCAGGCACCGAAGCGCAGATGATGGCCGACGCTGCGCGCTACAACATTGACCGGGGCGCTCAGATCATCGACATCAACATGGGCTGTCCGGCCAAAAAAGTCTGCAACAAATGGGCTGGCTCGGCCTTGATGCAAGACGAGCCGCTGGCGCTGGAGATCATTTCTGCCGTGGTCGAGGCGGCCTTGCCCCACGGCGTGCCCGTCACACTCAAGATGCGCACGGGTTGGTGTGACGCTGAAAAGAATGCCCTGAGCCTGGCCCTTGCGGCTGAGCGCGCCGGGGTGCAAATGGTCACCGTGCACGGACGCACCCGGGAGCAAGGTTACAAAGGCCTGGCCGAATACGACACTGTGGCCGCAGTCAAAGCGGCCCTCAAGATCCCGGTGGTGGCCAATGGCGACGTGGATTCGCCCGAAAAAGCCCGTGACGTGTTGCGGTCCACTGGCGCAGACGCCGTGATGATCGGCCGTGCTGCCCAGGGCAGCCCATGGATCTTCCGCGAGATCGGCCACTTTCTGGCCACGGGCGAACACCTGGCCCCGCCGCTGGTGGTCGAAGTGCGCCGCGCCTTGCTGGAGCACTTGCAAGACCACTATGGCTTGTATGGCGAATACACCGGCGTGCGCTCGGCCCGCAAACACATCGGCTGGTATGTGCGCACGCTGCCCGGTGGCGACGCCTTCCGCGAACACATGAACACCTTGGAAACTGCAGCAGAACAACTGGCCGCCGTGGCCGCTTATCTGGACGGCCTGGCTGATCAGATGGAGCGTTTGCCCCAACGCCAAGCCTTGCGCCCTGAGGCCTGCACCGATTTAGAGACCACGCCATGAGCGAACCCCAATCCATTGAACACTGCATCCGGGACAACCTGGACATTTACTTCCGCGACCTGGATGGCACCGACCCCACAGGTCTTTACGACATGCTGGTCAAGCTGGTCGAGAAGCCGCTGCTCGATGTGGTGATGACACAGTCTGGACAGAACCAGTCACGTGCAGCCGAATGGCTGGGCCTGAACCGCAACACCCTGCGAAAGAAATTGCTCGAGCACGATTTGTTGAAATGAACATTGAGGAGTTTGGCCCCGCCAATTCCTTTGAAGACTGCCGGAGCCCTTTATCCCGGCCTCGCTTTGAACACCCCTGAATTTTGAAGAAAGCCCCCATGAGAGCCCTCATCTCCGTCTCTGACAAAACCGGTATCGTCGATCTGGCCAAAGAACTGCACGCCCTGGGCGTGAGCCTGATCTCCACCGGCGGCACTGCCAAACTGCTGGCCGAACAAGGCTTGCCCGTGACCGAAGTGGCCGAAGTCACCCAGTTCCCTGAAATGCTGGACGGCCGCGTCAAGACCCTGCACCCCAAAGTGCACGGTGGCCTGCTGGCGCGCCGCGACACGCCTGAGCACATGGCGGCTTTGAAGGCACACAATATTGACACGATTGATTTGTTGATCGTCAATCTCTATCCGTTTGAAGCCACCGTGGCCAAGCCCGGCTGCACCTTGGCCGACGCGATTGAGAACATCGACATCGGCGGCCCCGCCATGGTCCGCTCTGCCGCCAAGAATTGGAAAGACGTGGGCATCGTCACCGACGCCAGCCAATACGCCGACGTGATGGCCGAGTTGAAAGCCAACGGCAAACTCAGCGATAAACTGCGCTTTGCCTTGTCGGTGGCCGCGTTCAACCGCATCAGCCAATACGACGGCGCGATCAGCAACTACCTGTCGAGCGTGAACTTTGAAGCCGAAAAACTGAGCGAAGACTACGTGCCCGAGCGCGCCCAATTCAGCGGCCAGTTCAACGAGCAATACATCAAAGTGCAAGACCTGCGCTACGGCGAAAACAGCCACCAGCAAGCCGCTTGGTACCGCGACTTGGCACCTGCCGCTGGCTCGCTCGCCACTGGCGTGCAGCTGCAAGGCAAAGAACTCAGCTACAACAACATCGCCGATGCTGATGCGGCTTGGGAATGTGTGAAGAGCTTTGACACGGGAGCCAACGGCGACCCTTCACAGTTCGCGGCTTGCGTCATCGTCAAACACGCCAACCCCTGCGGCGTGGCCGTGGGCGCGAACCCGCTTGAAGCCTACAGCAAAGCCTTCCAAACCGACCCCACCAGCGCGTTTGGCGGCATCATTGCCTTCAACCGACCCGTGGACAAAGCGGCTGCCGAAGCAGTGAGCAAACAATTCGTCGAAGTGCTGATGGCGCCTGACTTCAGCGCCGAAGCACTGGAAGTGTTCAAGAGCAAAGTGAATGTGCGCTTGATGAAAATTGCTTTGCCTGCCAACTACGGCAATGTGCGCAACGCGCTCGAAACGAAGCGCGTCGGCTCTGGCCTCTTGCTGCAAAGCGCTGACAACCACGAGTTGGCTTTGGCTGACCTCAAGATCGTCACCGTCAAGCAACCCACCCCTGAAGAACTGCACGATTTGCTCTTCGCCTGGAAAGTGGCCAAGTTCGTCAAATCCAACGCCATTGTGTTCTGCAAAAACGGCATGACCATGGGCGTGGGCGCTGGCCAAATGAGCCGCCTCGACTCCGCCCGCATCGCCAGCATCAAGGCCGAAGCCGCGAAGCTGAGCCTGCAAAACACCGTGGTCGCCAGCGACGCCTTCTTCCCCTTCCGTGACGGCCTCGACGTGGTGGTGGACGCTGGCGCGACCTGCGTGGCCCAGCCCGGTGGCTCGATGCGCGACCAAGAAGTCATTGACGCGGCCAACGAGCATGGCGTGGCGATGGTGTTCACCGGCGTGCGCCACTTCCGCCATTGATTCGCGCCATTGATCGGACCATTTTGAACTTTGACCAACTCGGCTTGACCCCCGCGCTTTTGCGCGCCGTGAGTGACATGGGCCTCTATGCCCCCACCCCCATCCAGGCCGAGGCGATTCCGTCGGTGCTGAAGTCGGCTGACGTGTGGGCCACCGCGCCCACCGGTTCTGGCAAGACGCTGGCCTTTGCGCTGCCGCTGTTGCAGCACTTGCTGGCCGCGCCGCGCCAGACCAACTTTCGCCGCCCCGTGCGCACCTTGGTGTTGGTGCCCACGCGCGAGCTGGCGGTGCAGGTGGGCGATGTGTTGGCCAACTTGGCCTACAAGCTTCCGCAGTCGCTCAAGGTGAACACCGTGTTTGGCGGCGTGTCGGTCAATCCGCAAATGATGGCGCTGCGCGGTGGTGCCGACATCGTGGTGGCCACGCCGGGCCGTTTGCTCGACCTGATCGACCAAAACGCTTTGCGCCTGGCCGATGTGCAGCATTTGGTGTTGGACGAAGCCGACCGCTTGCTGGATTTGGGTTTTGCGGACGAGTTGCAACGTGTGCTGGCGATGCTGCCTGCCAAGCGCCAAACGCTGCTGTTTTCGGCCACGTTTGCACCCGAGGTGGAGGTGTTGGCGGCCAAATTGCTGCAAGACCCTGTGCGCATCACGGTCGAGGCCTTTGAAGGCCACAAGCCCGACATCACCCAGCGTGCCATTGCGGTGGACGAGAAAAGCCGCACCAGTTTGCTGCGCCACCTGATCACCGAAAACGGCTGGAAGCAAGTGCTGGTGTTTGTGGCCACGCGCTACGCCTGCGAGCATGTGGCGAACAAGCTCTACAAGGCGGGTGTGTTTGCCACGCCTTTTCATGGCGAGATGAGCCAGGGGGCACGGCAAGAGGTGCTCGGCGAATTCAAGGCGGGCCGCTGGGATGTGGTGGTCACCACCGACCTGGCCTCACGCGGCATCGACATCGCCATGCTGCCCGTGGTCGTCAACTACGACCTGCCGCGCTCGGCCACCGATTACACCCACCGCATCGGCCGCACCGGCAGGGCGGGTGCCCATGGCGACGCGGTGAGTTTTGTCACCGCCGCTGCGCTCGCGCACTGGCAGTTGATCCAAAAACGCGAAAGCCTGGTATTCCCTTTAGAGCAAATTCCAGGCTTTGAGCAGACCGAAACCCCACCACCGCCATCGCCCGGCAATGGGGGCATCAAGGGGGCACGTTTGAGCAAGAAAGACAAGTTGCGGGCGGCCGCTGCGGCACAGGCCAACGCATCCCAGTGAAATCGCCCCAAGGTTGTGTGCAGGCTCACTGGGGGTGGCTGAGTGGGGCATGCCCGACTGGAACATGCCCGACTTGATGGGGCACTCAGGCCAAGCCCGCTGTGCTGGCGCGGGCGCTGATTAGCGCTTCAGTTGTTGGGCAGATCGCCAAAATGGTCTTCGCCACCTTCGTGGTCGTCACGCGCCTTGAGTACCCGCACGCCGTGCTTGCTCAAAATCTCCACATACACCGATGTCGCGCCCGCTTTGGCGGCGGCGTCCACCGCTTCGATCACGGCACTCACGCGCACCACTACTGCGGTTTCGGCGTTCACGCCCACTTTGCAGTCGAAGTCCCAAAAGTCTGCGCCCTTGGGCACGTCGCGGTTGCGTTCGCGCTTGAAGTATTTGCGGATCTCGTGCTTGACGGCTTCGAGCACGCGTTCAGGGTGCTTGCCCTCGGCTTGAAGGGGGAAGTTCTTTTTCATGGGGGTTCTCGTTGGCTGGGCAATCGCCCGGTCCGGACGTGAATGCAAGGTCAGATTATCGCTGGTTTGCTGGGTCAGCTCAGGCCTGGTGCAAGGGCGCACAGGGGTGTGCCTGATGGGGAGAGCCTCTACCCCTTTGCCAAGCCGCCTGTGGATAAATTTGTCTTTTGCCGCAACGGCCGAGGCCGCAGGCTTGCGCAGGGTCACCTTCGACCGTGACTTTGAGCGCTTTGGGTTGGCGCGTTGTTTGGCCTTGGCTGGATGCGGGCTCCCCGATGAAGCCATGGGGCGATCGGGGATGATGGCATTCTGGTAGCATGCTAACGATAATTTCGGGAATCAAACCATGGACATTGCACTGGTCGGCGGGGGAATTGGCGGCTTGACGGCTGCGGCTTGTTTGTTGCGCGATGGGCACCGGGTGCGCATCTACGAGCAGGCCCCTCATGTGGGTGAAATCGGCGCGGCGGTGCAAATGAGTGCCAACGCCGTCAAAGTGCTCTACCACCTGGGCCTGAAAGACCGCCTCGAAGCCCAAGCCGTCAAACCCACCGCGTTTGAGTTTCGGCGCTTCGACTCAGGCGAGTTGCTGCACGAGATCAAGCTGGGCGAAGACCATGCCCAGCGCCATGGTCACCCTTATTACCAAATCCACAGGGTTGACTTGCATGCTGCCTTGCTGGAAGTGGTGGAGCAATTGGACCCGCAGGCTTTGCAGCTGGGCTACAGGGCGATCGAAGTGCTGGAAGACGAGCACAGCGCCTCGATCGTCTTCGCTGACGGTCGCCAGGTCAGGGCCAATCTGGTGGTGGGTTCGGACGGCATCAAATCGGTGGTGCGCAAGCATGTGGTCGATGCCGAACCTCCGGTGTTCACCGGGCAGGTGGCTTGGCGTCTGGCCATCCCCATCGAACGCATTGCGCCCGAACTGCGGCCCCCTGTGGTCTCGTCGATTTGGTGCGGCCCTCAAAACCATGCCGTGATGTATTACATGCGCGCAGGCCAGGTGCTCAATTTTGTGGGCTGCGTTGAGCGTCCTTGGGAAGAAGAGTCCTGGACCTCTCGCCAGCCTTGGGAAGAGTTGGACCAAGACTACGCCGGCTGGCACCCGATTGTGCGTGCCGCCATTGACAACGTGGACCGGGACCAATGCTTCCGCTGGGCCCTGAACAACCGCAAGCCGGTGATGAACTGGTGCACCGACCGCGTGGCTTTGTTGGGTGACGCGGTACACCCTACATTGCCCTACATGGCTCAGGGCGCTGCGATGGCCATCGAAGACGCGGCTGTGCTGAGCCGCGCCTTGGCGCTCGACATGCCCATGGCGCAAGCTTTGCAGATCTTTCAAAACCACCGCGCGCCCCGCGCAGCGCGGGTGGTGCGAGAGTCCACTGAAATGGGCGATCTGTACCACATTGCAGATGCGCAGCAAATGAAGCAAGCCTTCAAGGACCGCAACATCGCCGCTTCACGCAACAACTGGTTGTACCCCTACGACCCGATGAACTCGGATTTGATGACGCCCGCAGGATGAAATAGGCCCCGTCCAGCGGGGCCTGTGGCACGCAAATGCCGGTTCAGTCGAGCGGAATCAATCGGCCTTGATGCCCTGGTCTTTGATGAGGCGCGCCCAGCGCTCGGCATCGCGCTCAACCAGTTGGGCAAAGGCTTGTGGGGTGCTGCCGCTGGGGTCCATGCCCTGCGAGACAAAAGCTTTTTTGACGTCGTCGCCGCTCAGCAGTTGGTTGATCTCGCGGTTGTAAAGGTTGACGATGTCAGCTGGTGTGCCTTTGGGGGCAAAGATGCCGTACCACATGTCCACGTTCACATTGCCCGCCTTGGCTTCGGCTAGAGTGGGCAAATCGGGCAGCAAGGCGTGGCGCTTGTCGCTGCCGATGCCCAGCGCCGTCAGGCGACCCGAGCGGATGTGCGGCAAAGCCACGTGGATGGGTAAAAACATGGCGTCCACTTGACCGCCGAGCAGGTCGGTCACCGCCGGGCCGGTGCCGCGGTAAGGGATGTGGGTCAAAAAAACCTGGGCGGTGTTTTTGAACAATTCCATCGACAGGTGGTGTGGCGTGCCCACCCCGGGCGATGCGTAATTGAGCCGTCCCGGTTGATTGCGCAGCGCAGCCACAAACTCTGCAGCGGTCTTGTAGCCTGACTGCGCCGGGGTGACCAGCAAGAGTTGCCCCCAGCTGGTTTGCGACACCGCAGTGAGGTCTTTCACAGCGTCAAAACTCAAACCCGGGTAGAGGGCGCGGTTCATCACCAAGGTGTTGACACTCACCAACAGGGTGGAGCCGTCTGGCGCTGACCGCACCACCGCTTCGGTGCCGATGTTGCCTGAGGCGCCCACGCGGTTCTCGACCACGACAGGGCGGTTCAGGCGTTGAGACAACTTGGGTCCGAGTGTGCGGGCGATCAGGTCAATGCCTGTGCCGGGAGTGAAAGGCACGATCAGTTTGAGCGGGCCTTGGTTGGCCGCGCTTTGGGCCCAGGTCAAAGGAGATGCGGCTCCCATACAAAGTCCGGCACCCAAAAGGGCTGAGACGTGTCGGCGTGACGGGTTCATTGGCAGGATCTCCATGCGTTAGTATGCCAACGATTATTGTCGAAGCGGCCCATGCCGCTCATCCATAGAATCCCTGACACATGGTTACTGAAGATCTTTATCAGCGTCCGGGCTTTTTGCTGCGCAGAGCGCACCAGATTTCGGCTTCGATTTTTGAGAGAGCTTGTGCCGATTTGGCTTTGACGCCTGCGCAGTACGGCGTGCTGCGCGTGATGCAAGACCATCCGGGCATTGACCAATCGAGTTTGGCGCGGGCTTTGGCTTTTGACAAAGTCACCGTGCTGCGGGTGATCAAGGGGCTGGAGGACCGCGGGTTTTGCCAACGTGCGATGTCGCCCGACAACCGCAGGCAAATGGCTGTGCGCCTGACACCCGAGGGTGCCGAGTTGCTTCGTCAAGCGAGTCAGCCAGTCCAGCAAGCCTATGAAACCCTGTTGAGTCCGTTCAACGCCGCCCAGCGTGAGCAGTTCATGGGTTTGTTGTTGTTGCTCAATACCGAACTCAATACCGAGGCAAGAGCCAGCTTTGTGCCGATGGGCCCCGGATCGCGTCCGGGGTGAATGAGAAATTTCAGTCTGTAGCGTTCAGCTCAAAGAGTTTTGAACACCTCACCCGCCACCCGCACCGTCTCGGCGATGTCGGCTTCGGTGTGGGCTGCGCTCACGAAACCGGCTTCGTACAACGCGGGGGCGATGTAGACACCGCCGTCCAGCAGGCCATGGAACAGCTTGTTGAACTTGGGGCTGTCGCTGGTCATGACTTGGGCGTAGTTTTGCGCCAACTCGGGCAGCAAGAAAAAGCCAAACATGCCGCCTTGGCAATCGGCGCTGAAAGGCACGCCCGCGCTGGCCGCAGCACCTTTGAGACCATCCACCAGACTTTGGGTTCTGGCACTCAATGCATCCCAGAAGCCTGGTTTGGCGATCTCGCGCAGCGTGGCCAAGCCACAAGCGGTGGCCACGGGGTTGCCGCTCAAGGTGCCCGCCTGGTAGACGGGGCCGGTGGGGGCTAATTTGGACATGATCTCACGCGGACCGCCAAAAGCGGCCAGCGGCATGCCGCCGCCAATCACCTTGCCCAGCACCGTCATGTCTGGCTTGAAGCCGGGGATGGCTTTGGCATACACGCTTTGCGCGCTGCCCAAAGCCACGCGGAAACCCGACATCACCTCGTCAAACACCAGCAGCGCGCCGTGCTCGGTGCACAGCTCGCGGCAGCGCGTCATGAAGGGCACGCTGGCGCGCACAAAGTTCATGTTGCCTGCAATGGGCTCGATCATCACGCAAGCGAGTTCCTTGCCGTGCAGGGCAAAAGCTTCTTCCAGCTGCTGGATGTTGTTGTACTCGAGCACCAAGGTGTCGCGCACCACTTCGGGTGGCACACCGGCGCTGGTGGGGTTGCCAAAGGTGGCCAGGCCCGAGCCGGCTTTGACCAGCAGCGCATCGGCGTGGCCGTGGTAACAGCCTTCGAATTTGATGAACTTGGTGCGACCGGTGGCACCACGCGCCAGGCGCAGCGCGCTCATGCCCGCTTCGGTGCCCGAACTGACCAAACGCACCATTTCCATGGACGGCACGTGTTTCAGGATTTCTTCGGCCAGCTCGATCTCGCGCTCGGTGGGGGCGCCAAAAGAGAAGCCGTCGAGGGCGGCTTTTTGCACCGCTTCGAGCACAGCAGGGTGGCCGTGGCCCAGGATCATCGGGCCCCAAGAGCCGATGTAGTCGATGTATTTTTGGCCGTTGGCGTCCCAAAAATAGGCGCCCTGGGCACGCTGTACAAAGCGGGGTGTGCCGCCCACGGCGCGAAAAGCGCGCACGGGCGAGTTCACGCCACCGGGGATCACTTGGGCTGCGCGGTCAAAAAGGGTTTGGTTGCGGTCGGTCATGGTTTTGTCTCTGGCTTCAGTGTTTGGTTTCGTTGAAAGGCACTTCAAAATAATCGGCCCCCGGATGCACTTCGGGGCCATCATCGTCGGTTTCTTCGCCTTCGGGCAGCGCCCAGAACAGGCGGTCCGGAATGACCTGGCCCATGCCGGGCCGAAACCCTTCGTCCAGGCACCGGTCCAGGTAATGCAGCGCTTCGCTGGTGGCTTCGGGCAGGTCCATGCCAGTGGCCAGCAAGGCGGCTAGGGCTGCAGTGAGTGTGTCACCCGCACCCGCAAACACCGCCTCGATGCGTTCAAACTTTTCGTGGGCCAGCACGGTCTCGGGCGAGGCCAGCACGTTGTCGATGTGTTGCTCGGGCAAGGGCAGGCCGGTCACCAGGGTGTAGGGAACGCCCAGCTCGGCCGCGGCTTTGGCGATGTCGCGGGGCCCGGGGTTGCGCTCGCCGCTCCAGTCGGGCAGCAACCAACGGCGAAGCGTGCTGTGGTGGCCGACCAGCACACTGGTTTGCGGCAGCAGCAATTCGCGAAAAGCGTCCAAATAGGCGTCGATCTTGTCTTCTTCCCACCACGACAGGTTGGGCATGTAGGCCACGACCGGCACGCCGTCGTAGTCGTCTGACAGCTCGGCAATCACCGCCAGACTCTCGGGGGTGCCGACAAAGCCCACTTTGATGACCTGCACCGGTACATCTTCGGCCACGGCTCGGGCCTGGTCGTGCACGGCTTCGTCGGCGAGTGCAAAAAAGTCGGTGATGCTGCTGGTGTCGCGCACATAAGTGCCGGTGCAAATTGGCATGCAGTGCGCGCCCACCGAAGCCATGGCCACCGCGTCACTGCTCAAGCCGCCCGCACCGCTGGGATCGTTGGCATTGAAGGACAACACACAGGCCAAAGAGACCGACTCTTCGTCATCTGGAAGTTGGTCGATGTCAGCGATGGCGGGCTTGGGATCGGTCATTGAAGGTCAAATGTCAGGGCCATGACGCCCGCAGCCGGGCGTGTTTGGAATGGGCCGATACAATCAAATCATTCTATTCGACTCTCTGATTGCGACACTGTGATGGAACACAAAACTTGGATGTGCCTGATTTGCGGCTGGATCTACGACGAAGCCGCAGGTGACCCCGAGCACGGCATCGCCCCCGGCACCAAATGGGAAGACGTGCCCATGAACTGGACTTGCCCCGAATGTGCGGCCCGCAAGGAAGACTTCGAGATGGTCGCCATCTGATCAGGCCGCGCTTTTCTTGACCACCGCATACCGGGCCAGCGTCTTCTCGCGAGCTTCGGCGTGGTCGACGATGGGGGCAGGGTAGGTTTTGCCGATCACCACCCCTGCCGCTTGCAATTCCAAGGGTTTGGCCAACCAAGGGGCATGCAATGCCTTGGTCGGTAATTCCGCCAATTCGGGCACGTAGCGGCGGATGAATTTGCCCTCGGGATCGAACTTCTCGCTTTGACTGATGGGGTTGAAGATTCTGAAATACGGTTGAGCATCGCAGCCGCTGGAGCTTGCCCACTGCCAACCACCGTTGTTGGCCGATAAATCGAAGTCGTTCAGGTGGGTGGCAAAGTACTTTTCGCCCCAGCGCCAGTCGATGCCCAAATCCTTCACCAAAAAGCTCGCCACCACCATGCGCAGACGGTTGTGCATATAGCCCGTCTGGTTGATCTGGCGCATGGCCGCGTCCACCAGCGGGTAGCCGGTGCGGGCCTCGCACCAGGCGTCAAACAACTTGTGGGCGTGGGGGCCGTGTTCCCAGCGGATGGCGTCGTAGTCGGGCTTGAAGCTTTTGCCCTGACCCACATGCGCAAAGTTGTGCAGCACCTGCACATAGAAGTCGCGCCAAATCAACTCAGACAGCCACACACTGGCCCCCTCGCTGCCTGCCAGCATGCGGGGGTGCGCCTCGCGGGCCAGCTGGCGGATCGACACCGTGCCAAAGCGCAAATGCACGCTCAAATAACTGGGGCCTTTGACGGCCGGGAAGTTGCGCGTGTCTTCATACTGGTCAATGCGGGTCAAAAAGTCTTGCAGCAAGGCTTGTGCGCCCGACTCGCCGGTGGGGATTTTCAGGGCTTGCAGGTTGGTGGGCTCAAATCCCATGTCTTGCAGGCTCGGCACCGGATGCGCCAAGTCATCGGGGCGTGGGGCCAGGCGATCCGCCATTGGTGCCACCTCGAAAGCCTGCAGGTCTTCGGGGGTGATTTTTTTCAGCCAAGCGTTTTTGTAGGGCGTGAACACGCTGAAGGGCTTGGCCATCTGGGTCAGCACCTCGTTGCGTTCAAACACCACATGGTCCTTGAAGGTGTGCAGCACGATGCCGTGGTCGGCCAGGTGGCCGCGCACCTGGATGTCGCGCGCGAGCGCCAGCGGTTCGTCGTCGTGGTTGGCAAACACCGCTTGGGCTTGCAGGTGCTGGGCCAGTTTGACGATTTTGTCTTTGGCCACCCCGTGACGCACGATCAGGCCCGCCTGCGGGTGACCTGACATTTCCCGCAGACGGGCATCGACTTCGACCAGCGACTCGCGGATGAACTCGACCCGGCGGTCGGCGCGGGGCAGGGCGTCCAGAATTTCGGTGTCGAACACGAACACCACATGCACCCGCTGGCAATGCTTCAAGGCTTGCGACAGCGCAGCGTTGTCGGTCACGCGCAGGTCGCGGCGCAGCCAGACCAGGCCACAAGAAAAAGGGGTTTCCATCGGGGTATGCCGGTTTGAGTCAAACAATGCAGCCGTGACCCCATCCGCAGAATCGAGGCCGCTAAAATCGGTGCATGACCGCTGATTCTGCCTCTATTGACCTCAAGCATCATTTTCTGATCGCCATGCCCGGGTTGGAGGACGAGACATTTGCCCGCAGCGTCATTTACATGTGCGAACACAGCGCCCGGGGGGCCATGGGCCTGATCATCAACAAACCCTCCGACATCAGCATGCGCCTCTTGTTTGACAAGGTGGAGCTGCCCTTGCGCCGCGAAGACCTGATGCAAAACCCCGTGGGCCAGGGCGGGCCGGTGCAGACCGAACGCGGCTTTGTGCTGCACGACCCCTTGCGCGCGTCCTCGAACGACCCGCTGAGCACGGACAAGACCGAACAAGAAGGCTCGGTCTACGCCTCTACGCTCACCGTGCCTGGCGGGCTCGAAATGACCACCTCGCGCGATGTGCTCGAAGCCTTGTCTTCTGGCGCTGGACCGCGCCGCGTGCTGGTAACGCTGGGCTATGCCTCTTGGGGCGAAGGCCAGCTCGAATCGGAGCTGGGCGAAAACACCTGGCTCACCGTGCCTGCCTCGGTCGATGTGATTTTTGAGGTGCCCATGGCCGAGCGCTACGACCGTGCCTTGGACTTGCTGGGCCTCAAAAGCTGGATGCTCTCGCCTGATGCGGGGCACGCATGAACAGCACCCCCGAAAATACCGTTCCGGCCCAACACCAGAGTTTTCTGGCCTTTGACTATGGCCTCAAACGCACCGGCGTGGCCGTGGGCAACCGGGTGATGAAGTCGGCCACGCCGCAAGGCACCATCGCCGCCGAGGGTGACGCCCGGTTTGAACACATCGCCAAACGCATCAAGGAATGGCAGCCCGACGCGCTGGTGATTGGCGTGCCGACCCACCCCGATGGCGGCGAGCACGAAAACACCTTGCGCGCCCGCAAGTTTGGCCGCCAGTTGCGTGGCCGTTTTGGCTTGTCGGTGTACGAGGTGGACGAGCGTTACACCACGACCGAAGCCCATTCTTACGGGGCCAAAGACGCTGATGCGGCCGCGGCCGCGATCATTCTTGAACAATTTTTAAGGAGCCTGCCATGAGTGCTTTGGCTTTGAATGCAGAGGCCCTGTACCAGGAACTGCTGCGCGGCGTGCGCAGCCTGTGTCAGGCCAACACCCGATTGGTGGGCATCACTTCGGGCGGTGCCTGGCTGGCTGAGCGCCTGCAGCGCGACCTGGGTTTGTCCGGTGAATCGGGCCAGGTGTCTTCGGTCATGCACCGCGATGACTTTGCCCAGCGTGGCCTGTCGGCGGGCGGGCAGACCAGCTTGCCGTTTGAGGTCGATGGCGCCGACATCCTCATCCTTGACGACGTGCTCTACACCGGCCGCACCATCCGTGCGGTGCTCAACGAAATTTTTGACTACGGTCGCCCTGCGCGTGTGCAGCTGGCTGTGCTGGTGGACCGCGGTGGGCGTCAGCTGCCTGTGCAGGCCGATTACGCAGCCGCCCGTGTGGCCCTGCCCGAGACGCAATCGTTGGCGCTGGCCCGCGACGCGGCGGGCGTCTTCAGTTTTGAAGTGCAGAACAAAGCCTGAACCCGTCAAGGACAACATGCTCTACAAACGCAACAACCCCCAACTGAACAAAAACGGCGAGCTGATCCACCTGCTCTCCACCGAAGGCCTGTCCAAGGACATCCTGACGCACATCCTCGACACCGCGTCGAGTTTTGTCAGCGTGAGCGACCGCGAAGTCAAAAAGGTGCCCCTCTTGCGCGGCAAGAGCGTGTTCAACTTGTTCTTCGAGAACAGCACCCGCACCCGCACCACTTTTGACATCGCGGCCACCCGCTTGTCGGCTGATGTCTACACGCTCGACATTGCGCGTTCGTCGGCCAGCAAAGGCGAGTCCTTGCTCGACACCATCGCCAACCTGAGCGCCATGGCCGCCGACATCTTTGTGGTGCGCCACAGCGAGTCGGGCGCGCCGTATTTGATTGCGCAACATGTTGCGCCTCATGTGCATGTGGTCAATGCGGGTGACGGGCGTCACGCCCACCCCACGCAGGCGCTGCTGGACATGTACACCATCCGGCACTACAAAAAAGACTTTGCCAACCTCACGGTGGCCATCGTGGGCGATGTGCTGCACTCGCGCGTGGCACGCTCGGACATCCACGCCCTCACCACCTTGGGCTGCGCCGAAGTGCGTGTGGTCGGCCCCAAGACTTTGGTGCCTGCCGACATGGCCCAGATGGGCGTGCGGGTGTTCAACAACCTCGAAGAGGGCATCAAGGATTGCGATGTGGTCATCATGCTGCGTCTGCAAAACGAGCGCATGAGCGGCGCGCTGCTGCCTTCCAGCCAGGAATACTTCGAGAGCTTTGGCCTCACACCCGAAAAACTGCAACTGGCCAAACCCGACGCCATCGTCATGCACCCCGGTCCGATCAACCGCGGCGTCGAGATCGACTCGGCCGTGGTCGACGGCCAGCAAAGTGTGATCCTGCCGCAGGTGACCTTTGGCATCGCCGTGCGCATGGCGGTGATGAGCATCGTCGCGGGCAACGAGGCATAAGGACAAGAACATGAAGATCCTGATTCAAAACGGCCGCGTCATCGACCCTGCCAGCGGCTTTGACCAAACCGCCGATGTGGCCATCGCTGCGGGCCGCATCGTGGCAGTGGGTCAAGCGCCAGCCGACTTCAAGCCCAACCGCGTGATCGAAGCCAAAGGCTGCATCGTGGCCCCCGGCTTGGTGGATCTGGCAGCGCGCTTGCGCGAGCCCGGGCAAGAACACGCGGGTATGCTCGAAAGCGAAATGGCCGCCGCTGTGGCCGGTGGTGTCACCAGTCTGGTCTGCTCGCCCGACACCGAGCCGGTGCTGGACGAACCAGGCCTCGTTGAAATGTTGCGCTACCGCGCCGAAAAACTGCACCAGGCCCGCGTGCTGCCTTTGGGCGCACTCACCGTGGGTCTCAAGGGCGATGTGCTGACCGAAATGGGCCAGCTCACGGCCGCAGGGTGTGTGGGTTTTTCTCAGGCCGAGGTGCCGATTCCCAGCACCCAAGTGCTGCAACGCGCCTTGCAATACGCCAGCACCTTTGGCTTCACCGTTTGGTTGCGCCCGCAAGAGCTGCACCTGGGCAAAGGCGTGGCCGCCAGCGGTCCGCTGGCCACGCGCATGGGCCTGTCGGGCGTGTCTGTGGCCGCCGAAACCATTGCCCTGCACACGATTTTTGAACTGGTGCGCAGCACCCGCACCCGCGTGCACTTGTGCCGCATCAGCAGCGCCCAAGGGGTCGACTTGATCCGCAAGGCCAAGGCCGAAGGTTTGCCGGTGACGGCCGATGTGAGCATCAACTCGCTGCACCTGACCGACGCCGATATGGGTTACTTTGACAGCCGTGCGCGCCTCACGCCCGTGCTGCGTCAGCAGCGCGACCGCGACGCCCTGCGGGCTGGCTTGGCCGACGGCACGATCGATGCGCTGGTGTCGGACCACACCCCGGTGGACGCCGATGCCAAGGCCTTGCCGTTTGCCGAAGCCGAACCCGGCGCTACGGGCATGGAACTGCTGTGGAGTTTGGCGCTCAAATGGGGTCAGGAAGCTGGATTGCCCGTGACCCAAGTGCTTTCGCGCATCACGGCCGACCCTTCCCGCGTGCTAGGCGGCACCTTGGGCAGCTTGCAAGACTCGGTCGGTCATCTGGCCGTGGGTGGCGTGGCCGATGTGTGCTTGCTGTCCACTGAAGGGCATTGGCTGGTCAGCGAAGCTTCGCTGCGCAGCCAGGGCAAGAGCACCCCGTTCTCGGGTTACGAGCTGCCTGGTCGCGTGCGGGCCACGGTGGTGGGTGGGCAAGTGGCGTTCGAAGCTGCTTGAGCGCAGAGCGCAACACCAGCATGAGGTCCTTGCTCGCTGTTTGGAAATTTTTGCGCGGTCTTTGGCATGTGCTTGTGGGCATGTGGACCATTTATGTGCGCTTTCCACAACTCACACCCGAGCAGCGCGAGATGCGTGTTCAAGCCTGGGCGCTGCAATTCTTAGCGCTGTGGGGCCTCCATTTGCGGGTGCTGGGCCAACCGGTGGTCAACGGTCCGGCACTCATGGTGGCCAATCACATCTCCTGGCTGGACATCTTGGTCATTCACGCGGCCAGGCACTGCCGTTTCGTCTCCAAATCCGACATCCGCGAGTGGCCGCTGGTCGGCATGTTGGCCACAGGGGCTGGAACGCTTTACATTGAGCGCACGAGCCGCAAAGACGCTTTGCGCATGGTCAAAGACATGGCCAACGCCATGCAAGAGGGCGATGTGGTGGCCATTTTCCCGGAGGGCACGACCAGTGACGGGCGTGATTTGCTCCCTTTTCACGCCAATTTGATCCAGGCAGCGATTCAAGCCCAGGCGCCTGTCCAGCCCATGTCGCTTCAATTTATAGACAATCAAAGCCGTGAAATCACTTTCGCGCCTTGTTATATAGGTGATGACACCTTGATTGGTTCCATGTGGCGCACGCTCAAAGCACCTGGCATCACGGCCGTGGTCCATTTTGGTGATCTGCAGCATGCCAATGGGCGCGATCGCCGCACATGGGCCCATGATCTGCGCGAAGAAGTGATCCGATTGCGCGACACCGGCCATTGACACCGAGCCCGTCAAGGACTTGGTCAGCAAATTTTTCGCGCAATTTTGTGAATGGGTGAGGATGGGTCGATGACCATCCATTCATGCAGCATGCCTTGGCGGTACACCGTTTTCCCTGCTTGCATGGGACCGGAGTAATAGGTCATGTGCAAAACACGAGCCATCTTCTTCTTGCAATTGATTTCAACCTGCGACTGTAAGGACAGGTAGGGTTTGCCGTCACCGGTGAGTTGTTGTTTCTTGTAATCCAAGACGCTCCACACTTTTTTACGGCCGTCTTCTTCTGAGATGGACTTGGTGTCTATGTAAAACGTACCTTGGTCGTTGAGGGCGATGGACTCCCACTTGGGTGTGGCATTCGCCCCTACACCCCAGAGACAAAACCAGCTCAAAACTGCCAAAGCGTTGACTTGGTTGATTTTCATGGGTCAGTCGATCAGTCAGGCGATGAGCCAGACATGCGAGATCGGGCGTGGGAAGAGACCATCAGGTCCTGCGGTTGAGAAGCTGAGAGGCCAGCACCACCATGGCTTGACGGTGTGTGTTGTCCGGTAGCTGCATGGCCGCATCGATGGCGCGTTGGGCCTCGGATGCCGCCGCATTGCGTGTGGCTTCCAGTGCGCCGGTTTCGCGCACGATGGTCACGATATCGGCCAAGCGCTCCACACTGCCCGTTTCAATTGCTTCGCGCACCGTTTGCCTTTGGGCTTCATTGCCGCGCTGCATGGCCAAAATAAGGGGCAGGGTGGCTTTGCCTTCGCGCAGATCATCGCCCAAGTTTTTACCCATTTCTGCGGCATTGCCGTCGTAATCGAGCACATCGTCGATCACCTGAAACGCCGTGCCCAAGGCCTGGCCGTACTGGGCGCAAGCGGCCTCGGTGGCAGCGGGACTGCCCGCCAAAATCGCCCCGAGGCGAGCGCTGGCCTCAAACAGTTTGGCTGTTTTGGATCGGATGACGCGCAAATAGCCTTCTTCGTCGAGCGAGGCGTCATGCATGTTCATGAGTTGCAGAACTTCGCCCTCAGCGATCACGTTGGTGGCGTCAGCCAAGGTTTGCATGACCCGCATGCTGTCCGCATCGACCATCATCTGAAAAGCGCGGGAATACAAAAAGTCACCCACCAACACGCTGGCAGGGTTGCCGAAGCTTTCATTGGCGGTGGGGCGTCCGCGCCGCAAGGTGGATTCGTCCACGACATCGTCGTGCAGCAAAGTGGCGGTGTGGATGAATTCGACGACAGCTGCCAAGTTGTGGCGTTGGCTGCCGGTGTAACCCAATGCGCCGCAAGTCAACAGCAAAAGGACCGGACGCAGGCGTTTGCCGCCAGCAGAGATGATGTAACGCGCCACCTGACCCACCAAGGGCACACCAGAATCGAGCCGATGGGCGATCACCCGGTCGACTTCGGCCATGTCTGGGGCGACCAGTTCCAGGACGGCGGCTGTGCTGTGTTCAGAGGCAGACAAATGGAGGATCCGGCTGAGTGTCCCGGCACGACCGGGGTGGTGAGGGCAGTTAACGGGCTGGTTTTGTAACTTCACGCATTATAGGGACCGGGTCGATCGGTTCCGGGCATGAGATGAGGTGACAGCCTAGGCGGTTGCCTATTCGTATGAGATCGTGCTAAAATCGTCGGTTCCTTGGGGATCAGCCCTTGGAAACTTCCATTCAAGAGGTCTAATATGTACGCGGTCATAAAAACCGGTGGCAAACAGTATCGTGTTGTCGCTGGCGAAAAAATTAAAGTAGAACAGATTGCTGCGGACGTTGGCCAGGAAATCGTGATTGATCAAGTTCTCGCAGTCGGCAACGGCGCAGACCTGAAGATCGGCACGCCCCTGGTGTCCGGCGCCACAGTCAAAGCCACTGTTTTGGCACATGGCAAGCACGACAAAGTGCACATCTTCAAGATGCGCCGTCGTAAGCACTATCAGAAACGTCAGGGTCACCGCCAGCAGTTCACTGAACTGCAAATCGGCGCGATCGCTGCCTGAGGAGAATAGGTCATGGCACAGAAAAAAGGCGGCGGCTCTACGCGCAACGGTCGTGATTCCAAGCCAAAAATGCTCGGCGTCAAGGCTTTCGGTGGTGAATTGATCAGCGCTGGCTCGATCATCGTTCGTCAACGTGGCACCAAGTTCCATGCTGGCAACAATGTCGGCATCGGCAAAGACCACACTTTGTTTGCCCTGGTGGACGGCCACGTGTCGTTCTCGACCAAAGGTGAGCTCAGCAAGCACATGGTCAACGTGACTCCGGCAGTTTAAGCCTGTCGCGCCCATGGCGAAGAGGAGCCCCGCAAGCCGGGGCTCTTCGCTTTTCTGGCCCTGTTGTGCATTGACGGTGGGGCCTCAAGCTACACTGGAAATCTCATGAAGTTCGTTGACGAAGCCTATATAGACATCTCCGCGGGTGACGGCGGGAACGGCTGCGTCTCGTTCCGCCATGAAAAATACAAAGAATTCGGCGGCCCCAACGGGGGCGATGGTGGACGCGGCGGGCATGTGTTCGCTTATGCCGACATCAACCTGAACACGCTGGTCGATTACCGCTACTCGCGCCGCCACGAAGCCAAGCGCGGTCAGCACGGTATGGGTTCGGACATGTTCGGCGCAGCGGGCGACGATGTGACGCTGAAAATGCCTGTTGGCACCATCATCACCGACGCTGAGACCGGCGAAGTGCTTTACGAGCTGCTGGTGCCGGGTGAAACCATCATGATCGCCAAGGGCGGGGACGGTGGCTTTGGCAACATGCGCTTCAAAAGCGCGATCAACCGCGCGCCGCGTCAAAAAACGCCTGGCTGGTTGGGTGAAAAGAAAGAGCTCAAGCTCGAATTGAAGGTGCTGGCCGACGTCGGTCTGCTGGGCATGCCCAACGCGGGCAAGTCCACCTTTATCGCGGCGGTCTCCAACGCCCGCCCCAAAATCGCCGATTACCCTTTCACCACTTTGCACCCCAATTTGGGCGTGGTCCGTGTGGGCCCGGAGCAGAGCTTTGTGGTGGCCGATGTGCCGGGGCTGATCGAAGGCGCCTCGGAAGGTGCTGGCCTGGGCCATTTGTTTTTGCGCCATCTGCAGCGCACCCGTTTGCTGCTGCATGTGGTCGACTTTGCACCGTTTGACGAGAACGTCGACCCGGTGCAGCAAGCCAAGGCCATTGTGGCCGAGCTCAAAAAATACGATCCGGGCTTGTACAACAAGCCGCGCTGGTTGGTGCTCAACAAGCTGGACATGGTGCCCGCCGAAGAGCGCGAGGCCCGTGTCAAGGACTTCATCAAGCGCATGCGTTACAAAGGCCCGGTTTTCCAGATCTCGGCCTTGACCCGCGAGGGCTGCGAGCCGCTGATCAAAGAGATCTACAAGCACATCCGCGCCCAGCAAATCATCGAGCAAGGCGTGGTGGACATCGACCCCCGCTTCAAAGAGCAGGACAAGCCGCAAGAGCCGGATGCCGATGACCCGCGATTCAAGCCGCTGCCCTCGGACGCCGACTGACACGTACACCCCGGTCCCTGTCAAGCGCTGTTTCAACGCCAAGCCAACACCTCAGCATGACCTCTGCCGCCGTTTCCACCCTCTTGCGCGATGCGCGCCGCATCGTCGTCAAAGTCGGCTCCAGCCTGGTGACGAACGAAGGGCGCGGACTGGACGAGGGCGCGATTGGCGAGTGGTGCCGCCAAATGGCACTGCTCAGTGCTCAGGGCAAAGAAGTGGTCATGGTCTCCAGTGGCGCGATTGCCGAAGGCATGAAGCGCCTCGGCTGGACCACCCGCCCCAGCGAAGTGCCTGCGCTGCAAGCGGCCGCCGCTGTGGGTCAAATGGGTTTGGCGCAAATGTACGAAACCAAGCTGCGTGAAAACGGCATGGGCAGTGCCCAGGTCCTGCTCACGCATGCAGATTTGGCCGACCGTGAGCGTTACCTCAACGCCCGCTCGACCTTGCTCACCTTGTTGCAGCACCGCGTGCTGCCGGTCATCAACGAAAACGACACGGTCGTCAACGATGAGATCAAGTTTGGTGACAACGACACCTTGGGCGCTTTGGTGGCGAACCTGATCGAAGCCGATATCTTGGTGATCTTGACCGACCAAAAAGGCCTGTACACCGCCGACCCGCGCAAAGACCCTGCAGCCACGTTTGTGCACGAGGCCCGTGCCGGTGATCCGGTGCTCGAGGCGATGGCCGGTGGTGCAGGCTCGAGCATCGGCAAGGGTGGCATGATCACCAAAATTTTGGCGGCCAAGCGCGCAGCCGGTTCAGGTGCTTCCACGGTGATTGCTTGGGGGCGTGAACCCGATGCTTTGCTGCGTTTGTGTCAGGGCGACAACATGGGCACCTTGTTGGTCGCTCAAACGGCCAAGCAACAAGCGCGAAAGCAATGGATGGCCGATCACTTGCAGTTGCGCGGCTCGGTGACGGTGGACGCCGGTGCGGCCCACAAAGTGTTGACAGAAGGCAAGAGCTTGCTGCCCATTGGTATGACGGGTGTGTCGGGCGATTTTTCTCGCGGCGATGTCATCGCCATTCGTGACGAGCAGGGTGCAGAAATTGCCAGAGGGCTTGCCAACTATGCCAGCGCTGAAGCACGTTTGTTGTGTCGCAAACCTTCACACGAATACGAGGCATTGTTGGGCTATACCGCAGAGCCTGAAATGGTGCACCGCGACAACCTGATCCTGAGTCCTTGAATCGGTCAGACCGTTGGCGGATGCATCGCAAAAAAGCCCACACGAAGTGGGCTTTTTGCTGTCTGTTCACCCCGTGTTCATCCTTGCGGATTGGGATCGAAGCTGGCGCCTGGAGGCAGTTCCATGTGCGGCGGTGCCTGCACCTCCGTGGTGCTGTTTTCCGTATCCATGCCTTCACGTGGACCGCGACTCCCTGCGCGCAAATAGCGGTTTTGGCGCTCTTGGCGGGGTAGAAAACGCGCCAATTCGGTCAGCGCCATCTCGTACACACCCCGTTTGAACTCCACCACCACATCCAGCGGCACCCAGTAGTCGTTCCAGCGCCAAGCGTCAAATTCGGGATGGTCGGTGGCGCGCAGATTCAAATGGTGGTCGTGCGTGACCATCTGCAGCAGGTACCAGATTTGCTTCTGGCCCTTGTAAAAACCGCGTGCATCCCGTCGGATGAAGCGGTCTGGCACCTCATAGCGCAACCAGTCACGGGTTCGGGCCACGATGCGCACATGCTCCGGTTGGAGCCCCACTTCTTCGTGCAGTTCACGGAACATGGCTTGTTCAGGGCTTTCACCCCGGTCAATGCCACCCTGCGGAAACTGCCAGCTGTGGGTGCGGATGCGCTTGCCCCAGAAAACCTGGTTTTTCTGGTTGAGCAGAATGATGCCGACGTTCGGCCTAAAGCCTTCACGGTCAAGCATAATCAACCTCAAATTTTTAAATTGTGTCCATTATGCACGCCGCACCGGTGCTTGCTCTTGGATGTTTCCCTGATCCCCCTGCTGAGTTAGCCCGCCGCGATGAAAGCCTCCCAGTTCCTCATTTCCACCCTCAAAGAAGCCCCTGCTGATGCAGAAGTTGTCAGCCACAAGCTGATGACCCGCGCCGGCATGATCAAGAAGCTGGGTGCTGGCATCTACAACTACATGCCCATGGGCTTGCGCGTGATCCGCAAGGTCGAGGCCATCGTGCGCGAAGAGATGAACCGCGCAGGCGCCATTGAGATGACCATGCCCGTGGTGCAGCCTGCTGAACTCTGGCAAGAGACCGGCCGCTTTGACAAGATGGGCCCAGAACTCTTGCGCATCAAGGACCGCCACGGCCGCGATTTCGTGATCCAGCCGACCAGCGAAGAAGTCGTGACCGACGTGGTGCGCCAGGAAGTGCGCAGCTACAAGCAGTTGCCTAAAAACTTCTACCAAATCCAGACCAAATTCCGCGACGAGCGTCGTCCGCGTTTTGGCCTGATGCGTGGGCGTGAGTTCATCATGAAAGATGCCTACAGCTTCGACCGCGACGTGGCGAGCGCCAAGGCCAGCTACCAAGTCATGGCCGGGGCTTACCGCAAGATCTTTGACCGCTTTGGTTTGACCTACCGCGCTGTGGCCGCCGACAGCGGTGCCATCGGCGGCGATTTGTCCGAAGAGTTCCAGGTGATTGCCGCCACCGGTGAAGACGCCATCGTGTACTGCCCCAGCAGCAGCTACGCGGCCAACATCGAAAAAGCCGAAGCGCTGGCCCCGAGCCAGCCACGCGGCGCAGCCACCCAAGCGCTGAGCAAGACCCCCACCCCAGGCAAGAGCACCTGTGAAGACGTGGCCGCCTTGCTGAATGTGGCCTTGTCCACCACCGTCAAGTCGCTGGTGCTGGCCACCGACACCCTGAACGAGCAGGGCGAGATCGTCAAATCCCAAGTTTGGCTCTTGCTGCTGCGCGGCGACCACGACATGAACGAAGTCAAAGTCGGCAAGCTGCCGGGCATGGAAGGCGGTTTCCGATTTGCCACACTGAGCGAGATCGAGGACCACTTCGGCTGCAAGCCGGGTTACTTGGGCCCGCTGAATTTAAAGAAGCCCGTGCACTTGGTGGCCGACCGCGATGTGGCCGTGATGGCCGACTGGATCTGCGGCGCCAACGAAGAGGACTTCCACATCACCGGCGTGAACTGGGGCCGCGACCTGCCCGAGCCCGCTTTGGTGGCGGACATCCGCAACGTGGTCGCAGGCGACAAGTCGCCTGACGGCCAGGGTGAGCTGGCCATCGAGCGCGGCATCGAAGTGGGCCATGTGTTCTACCTGGGCACCAAATACTCCAAGGCCATGAACGCCACCTTTTTGGATGAAAACGGCAAGCCGCAGTTTCTGGAGATGGGCTGCTACGGCATCGGCGTCACGCGCCTGCCCGCAGCGGCCATCGAGCAAAACCACGACGAGCGCGGCATCATCTGGCCCGACGCGATTGCCCCCTTCACCGTGGTGGTTTGCCCCATCGGTATGGACCGCAGCGAAGCGGTCAAGCTGGAGGCAGAGCGCATTTACACCGCATTGTTAGCAGAGGGTGTTGACGTCATTCTGGACGACCGCGGTGAGCGCCCCGGCGCGATGTTTGCCGACTGGGAGTTGATCGGTGTCCCGCACCGCGTCACCATTGGCGATAAAGGCCTCAAAGACGGCCAAGTCGAGTACCAGCACCGCCGCGACGCCGAAGCGACCAAGGTGGCGGTGGCGGATATCTTGGCCCACATCCGTTTGCGCATGGCCGCTTGATGTGTTTGGGGCATGTCGGAGGTCATTCCCCATCGGTTTGAACTGAGCTCTCGTCGCGGGGCTTTAGGGCATTTGGCGAAGGCTGTATTGATCGGCAGTGGTCTCGGTTCATGGATCGTGCAACCAGCGCAAGCGGGTGCACAGGTAGAGGAGCGCATGTCCCATGCCGTGCGAACGGCTTTGAGCGCCGCCGTGGCCAATGCGGCACCGCCCGATCCAGTGTTGGTCACCACGGCGGATCACCAAGCCTATGCCGACTGGCTTGGCGATATGAGCCCTCTTTTAGGGCGATTCAAAAGTCACCCTACTGAACGTCAAGAGTTCCTCCAAACACTCTGGTACGAAGCCCGTCGAGCCGGATTGTCGCTGTCATTGGTGCTGGGCCTCATTCAGGTTGAAAGTGCTTTTCGAAAGCACGCGGTTTCTTCTGCGGGGGCGCTTGGCTATATGCAGGTCATGCCTTTTTGGCCCCGTTCGATTGGGGATGGCGATGCAAGCCGCTTGTTTCACATGCAAACCAATTTGAGATTTGGTTGCGTGATCTTGAGGCATTACCTTGACCGCGAGGGCGGTGACCTGTTCATGGGCCTGGGGCGTTACAACGGCTCCCGTGGCCAAGCTGTTTACCCAGATGCGGTGCGTTTGGCTCAGCGGCGCTGGTTGCACGCGGTGGACTGATCAGTCCTGCGTGGCGTGACGTTGCACGCAGGCGATATACGCCTCGCCATCGGGCATGCGGCCCGAGCGCTGACTTTCATGCACCATGCGACCCAGGCATTCCATGGCCTGATGGTGTGCATCGTGCAGTGAGTTGAGTCTGTGGGTCAGCAATTCCACAGCCTGGCGGATGCCACGAGGTTGGTCAATGCTGCATTGTTCGCTGATCGACAAGTGCATCGATAAATGCAAAAAAGGATTTTCTCTGTGGGGGTCGGCTTGGTGCATCTTGGCCAATGCGGCATCCACATCGGCCAGCTCGACGTGGTATTCGGGGTGCTCGTCAATCCACTGGCTGACGAGTATTTCCATAGGCTCAAGCGTTGCAGTGGTTTTGGCCTTGGCATAGACGCCGCAAAAAAAGCGCCGCACGTCGGCTTGTGAAGGTTGAATCAGCATGGGGTGGATTGTCCATCATGTCGTCCTTCGTAGGATGGTCTGTTGGGCTCAGGGACCGGGGTTCAGAGGCGCTTCGCTTTGCCACATCACTCCAGCCCCTGAACCCAACACACCAGCGTGGGGGCGGTACAGATCAAGCTCAAAGACTGAGCAAGGGGCGTGTGCGGCGCTGCTCGGGCGATGTGGCAAAGCGAAGCGCCTCTGAGCCCGGGCAGCGCCGCACACGCCGTTTGCGGATTCGACACCTAGAATGAATCCCATCAAACACTCAGGCATGCAATAAAATGCATGCAACATCAATCTGGAGACTGAAAACATGAACCAAGCCTACATTTGCGACGCGATCCGTACCCCCTTTGGCCGTTACGGCGGCGCTTTGAGCAGCGTGCGCACCGATGACCTGGGCGCTGTGCCCCTGCGCGCCCTGATGGCGCGCAACCCCAATGTCGACTGGGCTGCTGTGACCGATGTGCTTTACGGCTGCGCCAACCAGGCCGGTGAAGACAACCGCAACGTGGCCCACATGAGCAGTCTGTTGGCCGGTTTGCCCATCGACGTGCCCGGTGCCACCATCAATCGCTTGTGCGGCTCAGGTTTGGATGCCATCGGCACCGCAGCGCGCGCCATCAAGGCCGGTGAAGCGGGTTTGATGATTGCTGGTGGCGTGGAAAGCATGAGCCGCGCCCCGTTTGTGATGCCCAAGGCCGAAACCGCCTTCAGCCGCAACAACGCGGTGTACGACACCACCATCGGCTGGCGCTTCATCAACAAACTGATGAAGGCGCAGTACGGCGTGGACTCCATGCCCGAGACGGCTGAAAACGTGGCCACCGACTACAAGATCGAGCGCGAAGCGCAAGACCTGATGGCCTACAACAGCCAGCTGCGTGCGGTGGCTGCCATCAAGGCGGGTCACCTGGCGCGAGAAATTGTGGGTGTGACCATCCCCCAGAAAAAGGGCGATGCTGTTCTAGTGGACACCGATGAGCACCCGCGCGAAACCAGCCTCGAAGCGCTGGCCAAACTCAAAGGTGTGGTGCGCCCTGACGGCACCGTGACCGCAGGCAATGCTTCGGGTGTGAACGACGGCGCTTGCGCACTGCTGCTGGCCGACGAAGCCACGGCCGCCAAAAACGGCCTGACCCCCAAAGCCCGCATCGTGGGCATGGCCACGGCCGGTGTGGCCCCGCGCGTCATGGGCATCGGCCCTGCGCCTGCCACGCTCAAGGTGTTGGCCCAAACCGGTTTGACCATCGACCACATGGACGTGATCGAACTGAACGAAGCTTTTGCCGCACAAGGCTTGGCCGTGATGCGCATGTTGGGCCTGAAAGACGACGACGCCCGCGTGAACGCCTGGGGCGGCGCGATTGCGCTGGGCCACCCTCTGGGTGCATCGGGTGCCCGCTTGGCCACCACCGCCATCAACCGCTTGCAGCAAACCGCTGGCCGCTACGCGCTGTGCACCATGTGCATTGGCGTGGGTCAGGGCATCGCGCTGATCATCGAGCGCGTTTAAGGCAAGGACCCCGGATCAAGCCCGGGGTTACAAAGCGCCCTGGCTCAGGTCCGAGGTGCGGCCTCTGGCCACCAGCCCCTTCGGGGGCTTTTTTGTGCGTGTTCGAGTTCTTCGCCACTGACCCCGATCTCTAGGCGCAAGAGCGCTGCACCCATGGCTTTGCCCAAATTGTCCAGGCGCAAGTTGCGAGCTCCGCCACCTTGCAGCGCGCCGTGCAGCACCAACTTCAGAGCGAAGATGTTGGGCAATGGCCAGGCATCCACCTGCCCCGGCAGCCAGGGCGCAAAGTGCGCTTGCACTTTGGCTGCTGTGACTTCGCGCTCGATGATGCGGTAACCCGCCTCGTTCCATGCAAACAGGCCAAAGTCCACCCAGTCGGCCTTGTCGCCGCTGCGGGCGTGGGCGATGCGGGCCAGCGGAATTTGGATCAGGGGTGTGGTGTTCATGCGCTCGGCTCCAGCATCTGAAGGCGGGCTTGCACCCGGTTGCGTGGGATCAGCGTGGGCCAGATGCCCAGCAATTCGCTGGTGTTGTTCAAGCCCTGAAAGCCGCAGGTGTAGGCTGGGCCGCTCAGCGCCATCCAGGGGAAAAGCCGCCCGAACCCATCGGCCACCGCTTTGACGGGGGTGCGCAGCACCATGCGTACCCAGATCTCGGCGCGTGCGTTCAGCTCGGCCGCAGGGGGCAGTGGGGCCAGTGGACCGTGCGCCGAGTTCAGGCCGGGGTATTCCACAAACAGCTCGTCAAAGGGCATGTTTCGCTCTTTCAGTTGGCTGCGGACCATGGCCTCGGCCGCTTGCACTTTGTCCCAGGCGTCGGGCCAGGAAAAGCCCCAAGTGATCTCGGCCTTGAAGCCATCCCGAAAGCCCGCCACCACCTTGAGCTGATCGGTCGGCGCGCGGCCTTGTGCGCCGGTCAAACGCACGCGGTGCTGGCCTTCGTCGTGCAAATGGATCTGGCCCATGTCGAGCACCACATCGGGCGAAAAGTACGCGTGTGGGTTGTGCACCTCGTACAGCAGTTGCTGACGTACGGTGTCAAAGTTGACCAGCCCGCCGGTGTCGGGGGCCTTGGTGATGAAGGCCGTGCCGTCTTGCCAAACCTCGGCAATGGGGTAACCGATGTGTGCCAGATCCGGGATGTTTTGCCAATCGCCTTGGCTGCCGAAATTGCCGCCGCTGCCTTGGCCCGAGCATTCGAGCAAATGCCCCACTGTCAGGCCTTGGGCCAGGCGGTTGAAGTCTTCGGGCGTGGCCGCATCATGGAGCTTCCAGCCTAGGCCATGCACCAGCGGCCCCAGAAAGAGTGCCGCGTCGGCCACGCGCCCGGTGATCACGATGTCGGCCCCTTGGTCCAGCGCCTCCACAATGGGTTGTGCACCCAAATAAGCATTGCCAAACACCAGTCGATCGCGCACGGGGGTCACATTGGCGCCGTTCATCAGGTGCTCAAAGCGGCTGTCAGGTGTTTGCAGTTGTGTCAGCACATCGTCGCCACTGACCACCGCAATGCGCGGGTGCCAACCCTTGGCCGCGAGCGCCGTTTGCACCGCCTGCGCGGCGCCCATGGGGTTGAGTCCGCCGGCATTGCAAACGAACCGGACACCGCGCGGTTGCATCAGGGGCCACAGGCGCAGCAGCATGGGCACCACATCGCGGGCATAGCCCAAGGCGGGGTCGCGTTGGCGGTCTTTTTGCAAGATGGCCAAGGTGAGTTCGGCCAGGTGGTCGCTGGCGATGAATTGGACTTGGCCGCGCTCGATGCTGGCCACCACGGGTTCCCAGTTGTCGCCATAAAAACCCAGGCCCGAACCGATGCGAATGGATTGCGTCATGGGTCGATATTGAAGCCTTGTGTATTGACCGTAATGGGGGACAACCCCTAGGGAAAGTCTCGTGTAAGACATGCACAATCGCACGGTCGTTCGCAAATGCTTTGCGCGGTGCTGAAGCAGTGCCCCACCAAGCTCAGCGAACTTGGCTAGACAGAACCAAGAGGAGACAGGCGTGCAATTGCTGCAACTGCTGATCAGCGGTGTGGCCCAGGGCTGTATTTACGGACTCATTGCCCTGGGTTTCGTGCTGATTTACAAGGCCACCGAAACGGTGAGCTTTGCCCAGGGCGACCTGATGATGGTGGGGGCCTTTTCGGGCCTGGCCGCCATGACGCTGCTGGGCTTTCCCTTCTGGATCGGCGTGCCTGCTGCCATCGTGGCCATGGGTGTTTTTGGCGTGTTGGTCGAGCGCTTGGTCATTCGCCCCATCTTGGGGCAACCCGCCTTTTCCATCGTCATGCTGACCATTGGCGTGGGCTATGTGCTGCGCGGCCTGATCACCATGATTCCTGACGTGGGCACCGACACCCACACCCTGCCTGTGCCCTACGCGGGCGAAGTTTTGCGCTTGGGTGGTTTGGTGATCGCGGCTGAGCAACTGGTGGTGATCGGCGCCACCGGCATTTTGTGCTTGGGCCTGTTTGCCATGTTCAAGTACAGCAAACTGGGCATCGCCATGCAGGCGGCCTCGCAAAACCAGCTGGCCGCTTATTACATGGGCATCCCGGTCAAGCAGATCAACGGTCTGGTCTGGGGCCTGGCTGCTGCGGTGGCTGCGGTGGCGGGCTTGCTCTTGGCACCCATCACTTTTGTGCACGCCAACATGGGCTTCATCGGCCTGAAGGCTTTCCCCGCCGCGGTGGTGGGTGGCTTTGGCAGCTTGCCCGGCGCGATTGTGGGCGGTCTGGTGATCGGCATCGTCGAGTCGCTTTCTGGCTTTTACTTGCCCGAAGGCTTCAAGGACATCGCCCCTTACATCGTTGTGTTGCTCATGCTGGTGCTCAAGCCCAATGGCTTGTTCGGCGAGCAACTGCGCAAGAAAGTTTGAGGCTCCGGCATGCGCTTTATTTTTAAAACCGATTACAACCAGGACGTGAAGCTGGCCAAGCACGGCGGCCATGTGTTCTGGTACAGCCTGCTCGGTCTGTTCCTCGTGGCCGCCCCATGGGTGGTGGCCGAGTACTGGCTGGCGCAGCTTACCTTTGTGCTGATTTATGCCGTGGTGGGCCTGGGCCTGATGCTGCTGGCGGGCTTTACCGGCTTGTTTTCTCTGGGCCACGCCGCATTTTTGGGTGTGGGGGCTTACACCCAGGCCGTCATGGTCAATGCCGGGGTGCCATTTCCGCTGGCGCTGGTCTGCGCGGGCTTGTTCTCGGCCATTGTGGGCATCATCGTGGGTTTGCCAGCGCTGCGCGTCAAAGGCATTTACCTGGGCATGGCCACCTTGGCTTTTGGCTTCATCGTCGAAGAGGGCATGGCGCGCTGGGAAAGCATGACGGGTGGCAATGCGGGCTTGATGGTCAGCTACCCGAAACTGGGCGGCTGGACACTGGACAGCACCGAAGAGTTTTACTTCCTGTGCTTGCTGGTCACCGTGGGGGCCACGCTGGCCATCGTGAACTTGCTGCGTTCGTCCACCGGCCGTGCCTTTGTGGCCATCCGCGACTCTGAAATTTCAGCCCAAAGCATGGGTATTCATCTGGCGCGCTACAAGACCCTGTCTTTTGCCTTGTCGGCCGCGCTGGCGGGCATTGGCGGCGCTTTGTACGCACACAAAATCCAGTTCCTTTCGCCCGAGCAGTTCAGCATCATCCAGTCGATTGACTTGCTCTTGATGGTGGTGATCGGCGGCTTGGGCTCGATCCACGGGGCATTCTTGGGTGCGATTTTCTTGATCGTCATGCCGCAGCTGATCTCTTTGGGCAAAGACTTTTTGCCTGCAGCCATCGGCGGCGCTGCTGGTCTGCAGGGCACGGTCTATGGCATGGTGCTGATCGCCTTTGTGTTGTTTGAGCCCATGGGCCTGTATGGCCGCTGGCTCAAGGTGCGCACTTGGTTCCAGCTGTTTCCGTTTTACCGCCGTGGCCTGTTCAAGCGCCAAAAATCGTTCCAGAAGTCGGACCGCCTGAAATGAACGCAGACATCCTTTTATCCGCTCAAGACTTGAGCGTGCGCTTTGGTGGCGTGCTGGCCGTCAACAAGGTCAGCTTCGACGTCAAGCGCGGCGAGGTCTTCACCCTGATCGGCCCCAACGGCGCAGGCAAGACCACCGTGTTCAACCTGATCAGCCGCATCTACACGCCCACCACGGGCGTGATCGACTACGCCGGGCCGCAAGGCACGCTGCGCCTGACCGACCAGCCGCCGCACCAGATCGCCGGGCTGGGCATTGCCCGCACCTTTCAGAACATCGAGCTGTTCGAGCACGCCACCGTGCTGCAAAACCTCTTGATCGGCCGCCACACGCACCGCAAGACGGGGCTGTGGAGCGAAATGTTCTTCACGGGTAAAACCCGCGCGGGCGAAATCGAAGCCCGTGAAAAAGTCGAGGAAGTCATTGATTTTCTGGACCTGCAACACCACCGCGACTCGATGGTGGCGGGCTTGCCTTATGGCGTGCGCAAAGTGGTCGAGCTGGCCCGCGCCCTGTGCACCGAGCCCAAGTTGCTGCTGCTGGACGAGCCCTCTTCGGGCCTGAACGTCGAGGAAACCGAAGACATGGCGTTCTGGATCTCGGACATCAAAAACGAGCTGGGCATCACCGTGCTCATGGTCGAGCACGACATGAGCCTGGTCTCCAAAGTGTCGGACCGCGTGCTGGCCATGAGCCAAGGCGAAGAACTCGCCACCGGCACGCCCAGCCAGGTGCAAAGCGACCCCGGCGTCATCGAAGCCTATTTGGGCTCCGTGGACGATGTGTCCAGCCTGCGACGTGAAAACTACGTGCCCGGAGGTGCCCCATGAGCGCAGCCACCCAGACCCTGAACACGACGCCCGAGGCAGCCGATGACAACGTCATGCTCAAGCTCCTCAATGTCGAGAGCGCTTACGGCCCGATCAAAGCGATTCGCGGCGTGAGCTTGCAGGTGCGGCGCGGCGAGATCGCTACCGTGCTCGGCTCCAACGGCGCGGGCAAGACCACCATCTTGAAAACCATCAGCGGCATCATCGACCCGCGCAAGGGCTCGATCGAGTTCAAGGGCCAAAGCATCACCGCACAAGACCCGGCGATCATCGTGCAGCGAGGCCTCATGCATGTGCCCGAAGGGCGCGAAGTGTTCCCGCTGCTGTCCATCCGTGACAACCTGCTCATGGGCGCTTACACCCGCAAGGACCGCGATGGCGTATCGCGCGACATGGAAGCTGTGTACAACTACTTCCCCATCTTGCGCGAGCGCGCGGCGCAAGACGCGGGCTTGCTTTCGGGCGGACAGCAACAGATGTTGGCGATCAGCCGTGCGCTGATGGCCAACCCCGACCTGATCTTGCTGGACGAACCCAGCTTGGGCCTGAGTCCGAAACTGACCAAGGAAATCTTCGAGATCGTGGTGCGCATCAACCGCGAACGCGGCACCACCATCTTATTGGTCGAGCAAAACGCCAATATGGCGCTCAATGCCTCGGACTACGGTTATGTGCTGGAAAACGGCCGCATTGTGATGGAAGACACCTGCGCCCGTTTGCGTGAAAAAGAGGACATCAAGGAGTTCTACTTGGGCATGAAGGAAGAGGGCGTACGCGCCGACCGCCGTTGGAAAAAGAAGAAAACCTGGAGATAAAACATGAGCCAACTCTGGGACACCTCCGGCATTGCGCCGCAAAAAAATGTCGTCATGGCGGGCGAGACCATCCCCGCCATTTTCTGGAACGCAGTCGCCGCGCGCGGCCCCAATGTCTGGATGCGTCAAAAAGACTTGGGCATTTGGCGCAGCTGGACCTGGAACGAGACGGCGCAGGCTGTGCGCGAGATCGGCCACGGCCTGATGGCGCTGGGCTTTGAGTCGCGGCACACCGCCTCCATCTTGTCCAACACCAACATCGAATGGGTGCTGTGCGACCTGGCCACCCTCAGCGCCGGTGGCGTGTCCAACGGCATCTACCCGACCGATGCGGCCGAGCAAGTGCATTACCTGTGCGAAGACTCGGGCACCCGTGTGTTGTTTGTCGAAGACGACGAGCAGCTCGACAAGGCGCTGGCCGTGCGTGACACCTTGCCCTTGTTGCAAAAGATCGTGGTGTTCGACATGGACGGTCTGCGCGACTTCCACGACCCGATGGTCATCAGCTTGAAGCAGCTGCAAGCCATGGGCCGCGAACACGCCCAAAGCCACCCGGACATGCTCATGCAACGCAGCGCGGCTTGCAAGCCCGAAGAGCTGGCCATCTTGGTCTACACCTCGGGCACCACCGGCAAACCCAAAGGCGGCATGCACAGCCACCACGGCTTGGTCTACACCGTGCGCGGCTACAACACGCTGATTGCCCGCGACGAGCGTGACGAATGCATGTGTTTTTTGCCGCTGTGCCACATCGCCGAGCGCATGGGTGGCGAGTATTTCTCGATGTACACCGGAGCCAAGCTCAACTTTGTCGAGAACCCCGAAACCGTGCCCGAAAACGTGCGCGAAATCGCACCCACCGTGTTCACGGCCGTGCCCCGCGTTTGGGAAAAGTTTTACTCGGGCGTGATGATCGCGCTCAAGGAAGCTGGTGGCTTGCAGCAAGCCACCTACGCTTGGGCGATTGGTGTGGGCCAGCAGGTGGCCGATTTGGTGTTGGCGAAAAAGTCGGTGCCCGCCAGCCTCAAGCTGCGTTTTCATGTGGCCCGAATGCTGGCGCTGAACAATGTGCGCAAGATGATCGGCATTCACCGCGCGCGCTTTTTGGTCACGGGCGCTGCGCCCATTTCCCCCGAACTGGTGCGTTGGTATTTGGCGTTGGGTTTGCCCATGCTGGAGGTCTGGGGCATGACCGAGACCTGTGGTGCGGCCACGGGCGTGCCCGCCGACCGCATCAAGCCCGGCTCCATTGGCCCGGCGGCCGAGTACAACGAAATGCGCCTGGACCCTGTGACCAGCGAGATTTTGGTGCGCGGCCCCAACGTGTTCATGGGCTACCTGAACCTGCCCGAAAAAACCGCCGAGACCATCGATGCCGATGGCTGGCTGCACACGGGTGACGTGGGCGTGGTCGACGAGGAAGGGTTTTTCCGCATCACGGACCGGATGAAAGACATCATCATCACGGCTGGCGGCAAAAACATCACCCCCAGCGAGTTGGAAAACGAATTGAAATTCTCGCCCTACGTCACCGACGCGGTGGTCATTGGCGACAAGCGCCCATACCTCACCGTGATCGTCATGATCGACCAGGAGAACGTCGAGAAATACGCACAGGACAACGATGTGCCTTTCTCCAACTACGCCAGCCTCACGCACAGCGCCGAGGTGCAAGGTCTGATCCAAGCTGAGCTGGACCGTGTCAACAAGAAGTTCGCCCGCGTCGAGCAGATCAAGAAATTCTGGCTGCTGGACACCCAATTGAGCGCCGAAGACGAAGAACTCACCCCGACCATGAAGCTCAAGCGTAAACTGGTCGAAAAGAAATATGCGCCGCAAATCGAGGCGATGTACCGCTGATTTTCCTCACCCTTTTCTACAACAGGAGACCTGCACCATGAAACTCAAACTCAGCCTGATCGCCGCCGCGATGGCCTTGACCGCTGGCGCGGCCATGGCTCAGACGCAAGGCGTGTCCAAAACCGAAATCACGCTTGGCTCCATCCAGGACTTGTCCGGCCCCTTGGCCGGCTTTGGCAAGCAAGTGCGCCTGGGCATGATGCTGCGCGTGGACGAAGCCAACGAGCAAGGCGGCATCAATGGCCGCAAGTTCAAGCTGCTGGTCGAAGACTCGGCCTATGACCCCCGCCGCGCCGTGCTGGCCGCGCAAAAGCTGGTCAACCAGGACAAAATCTTCGCCATGATCGGTCACATCGGCACGGCGCAAAACATGGCCGCCATGCCGGTGCAGTTCCAGAAGAACGTGATGAACTTCTTCCCCGTCACCGCTGCGCGCGAGATGTACGAGCCCTTCCACAAGCTCAAGTATTCGTTTGCTGCGACCTACTACGACCAGATGCGTTTGGGTGTCCCGATCCTGGTGAAAGAAAAGAACGCCAAGCAAATTTGCGCCATGCACCAGGACGATGAATTCGGCTTGGAAGTGTTCCGTGGTGCCGAAGCGGGTCTGAAGACCATGGGCATGCAGTTTGCTGAAGTCACCACCTACAAGCGTGGCGCGACCGACTTTGCTTCGCAGATGCAAAAATTGGCCTCGTCCAAGTGCGACTTCGTGGTCATGGGCACCATCATCCGCGAAACCATTGGTGGTGTCGCCACAGCGCGCCGCTTGGGCTTCAACCCGACCTTCCTGGGTTCGAGCGCGGCCTACACCGACTTGATCCACAAATTGGGCGGCCCCGCCATGAATGGCTTTTACGCCACCATGTCGACCCAGCACCCTTACCTGGACGAGGCCGCACAGCCCATCCGTTTCTGGGCCAACAAGTACAAGACCAAGTTCAACGAAGATCCAACCGTGTTCTCGGTCTACGGTTACAACGCCATTGATTCGTTCTTGCGCGCGGTTGAGAAATCCGGTGCCAATGTGACCACCGAGAGCATCATCAAGGCCATGGACACCATGGTGATCCCACCCGATATCTTCGGCACTGGCGAGATGACCTTCACCGCCACCAAGCGTTTGGGCAGCAACGCCTCGCGCATGTCGCAAATCACCGACGGCCGCTGGAAAGTGACTTCGGCTTATTTCAGCGACAAGAAGTAAAACCGGCAGCGTCTGCTGCTAAAAAACCGCCAGCGCCCGCAAGGGTCTGGCGGTTTTTTTTGGTCGCGCAACCCTCAAACCCCCGAGTTGGAACGGTGGCGTCTGACTGCCACGCGCAGGCGCCAGCCGAGTTTCACCAAGACATAAGACAGCGCGCCACCGCCCACACCGAAAATGCCCATGCCCAACAACACCGGCCCCCCCACTTCTTGCAAACTGCTGGTCCAACTTGAATCGGGTAAGGCTGGTGCGGGCAGAGTCTCTCCCATGAAAAAATGACCGACCGGATAGGCCAGCCAGAGCCAAAAACCAAAAGTCAGTGGGTTGGTCAACATGGTCATGACGGCCGCTGCTGGAATATTGCCACGCCACCAGGTGCAATGGGCTGCGGCAACAAAAGTCTGCCCCAAGGGAATCACGAACGCCCAAAAGGTGCCAATCGCCACGCCCCGTGCGACCGATTCATGCTGCAACCGCCACAGATGTGGTTGGAGCAGGTGATGTGCAACCGGGCGCAACCAAGTGTGTTGGGCCAAGGATTCCCGGCTGGGCAATGCCTTTTGAAGGGAAGTCCATAAGTTGTTGAATACAGGCATGACTTGTCCATGGGGTCGATGCGCCATGTTGCCTGTGTGTGGTTTCAGGAAACAGCAAGAAAATTCAGCCTGACACTCCTGTTTTTTAAGAATTAAAAACCAATTTATTCAGTAAAAATAGAGGCCTTCAAAAGGACCTGTAGCGCAAGTGGCGACCGTCTTTATCGACGCCAGTTGCGAGGTCGGTCCGGCTGATGTGTGTCTTCAATAACAAAGAGGTATTTCATGGAAACCGTTGCCCCCCTGTGGCTCTGGGCCACCTTTGTGGCCATCGTTCTGGTGTCGCTGTTCGTCGATTTTGTGGTGCTCAAAAAGCAAGGTGCGCACGACATTGGTGTCAAGGAAGCGCTCAATTGGTCGCTGATCTGGATTGCGCTGAGCTTCCTGTTCAACGGCTTGTTCTGGTGGGCCATCAAAGACACGACAGGATCGGTGGAGATGGCGAATACCAAGTCGCTGGAGTTCCTCACCGGTTACCTGATTGAGAAATCATTGGCGGTGGACAACATCTTTGTCTTCCTGATGATCTTCACATACTTCGCCGTCCCCACGAATTTCCAAAAGCGCGTGTTGATGATCGGCATCATCGGTGCCATCGTGTTGCGCACCATCATGATTTTGGTGGGCGGCTGGTTGCTGGCCGAGTTCCACTGGGTGCTTTATGTGTTCGGCGCTTTCCTGATCCTCACGGGTGTGAAGATGTGGTGGGCTGCGGGCAAGGAGCCTGATTTGGAAGACAACCCAGCACTCAAGATGCTGCGCAAAGTCTTGCCTGTGAGTCAAAACTACGACGGTGAAAATTTCTGGACCATCGAAAACGGCAAGAAGATTGCCACGCCCCTGTTCATGGTGATCTGCTTGATCGCCTTGACCGATGTGATCTTTGCGGTGGACTCGATCCCGGCCATCTTCGCGATCACCTCGGACCCTTTCATTGTGCTGACCAGCAACGTATTCGCGATCCTGGGTTTGCGTGCCATGTACTTCTTGCTGGCGGCAGTGGCCAATAAGTTCCACCTGCTCAACTACGGTTTGGCCGTGATTCTGGTCTTCATCGGCACCAAGATGTGCCTGATCGATGTGTTCAAGATCCCTGTGGGCATCTCGTTGGGTGTGGTGGTCGGTATCCTGGCCGTGACCATGTTGTTGAGTGTGCGCTCAGCCAAAGCCTGACGCGCTGCTCTTCTGGGCAAGCCTCTGAACAAGCCTCCAGGGTCATAAGCCGTGGGGGCTTTTTCACGTCGGAAGCTGAGCCGTTTAAAACTGTGGCGTTTTAAGCGGCCGCGTCGCTGGCCTGTAAAAGCCGCTGCACCAGGGGGTGTTGCACCTTCTTTTCGGTGCCGATCGCGAAAAAGTTTTCCTTCACGCCTTCGCAGGGCCCCAAGCGCTGCACGTCGTAGTGCGCCAGCAACTCGTCGTGCACCCATTCGGCGGCTGGGAACACCCCCATGCCGCTTTCACCAAAGGTCTTGAGCAAAGCGCTGTCTTCGAATTCGCCCACGATGCGCGGGCGGATGCCGTGCTGTTCAAACCAGTGGTCCAGTCGGGCGCGCACGGCGGTGTGGCCGGTGGGCAGCAGCACCGGCATTTCGGCCAGGCTGGCTGGAAACTTCTTTTTGGCCGACTTGACCAAGGCAGCCGTGCCGTACCAAGACACTGGAGACGTGCCCAGAGCATGGTTGTAGAGCTTGATGTTGGCGTTGCCCGGTGCGGGGCGGTCCGACAGGACCACGTCCAAACGGTGCAGGGCCAAGTCACCCAGCAGCTCATCAAACTCGCCCTCGTGGCAAAGCAAACGCAAATGAGGCTCGCTCATCACAGGCTGCATCAAGCGCCGCACCACCAGTTTGGGCAAGCCGTCCGAGATGCCGGCAGCCAGCCGCACGGTGGGTGAACTTACTGCATCGCGCACCAGCGCGGGCAGATTTTCGCCCAACTGAAAAATCTGGTCGGCTTGCTGCATCGCAGCCAGCCCGGCGTCTGTCAGCACCAGGCCGCGCCCAGCGGGCTTGAGCAAGGCGTAGCCCAGGGACCGCTCCAGCTCCCGCACTTGGGCGCTCACGGTTTGCACCGCCATGTCCAGCTTGTCGGCCGCACGGGTAATGCCACCCTCCTTGGCCACGACCCAGAAGTAGTACAGGTGCTTGTAGTTGAAGGTGGTGCGCATGAGCAGATTTTTAGAGAGGGTTGATCAGCCATTATCTGCTTTTACGTGATCCATGTTGAGCTTAGAGTGGGGCCACATTTCACCTGCACCGAAGGGCACTTAGGCGGGCTCTGGCCCACTTTGGCTTCAAGGTGTGGTCTTTCATACGGTGCAGGGAAATGGTTGAAGGTCTTATCCCTATGTTGAGTTTGTCCAAATCCAAAGGAATCACCATGAAATGTCCTGCGTGCACCGATACACCCCTTGTCATGGCCGAACGACAGGGCGTGGAGATCGATTACTGCCCGGCTTGCCGAGGCATCTGGCTCGACCGTGGTGAGCTGGACAAACTGCTGGACCGCGCTGCGGCTGCGCCTCCTGTGGCGGCAGCGCCAGTTCAGCAGACTCACCAGTCAGCGCCTGGCATGCAGCGCCCGCAGGGCTACGGCGATGGGCGTTATGGCTATGGTGACCGCGACCACTACAAACGCAAGAAGTCTTGGCTGCACGAAATTTTTGATTGAGCTTGGCCCTCAAATTCCCAGCTGTTTGGCCGCCAACTCTTTCATGATCTCCTCGGCCCCGCCGCCGATCATCATCACCTTGACTTCGCGGTACACCCGCTCGCTCACCGTCCCGCGCATGTAGCCCATGCCGCCCAGCAGTTGCACGGCGGCATCGGCGCAAAACTGCATGGTTTGGGTGGCGTGGTTTTTCAGCAGGCACACCTGCGCCACCCACTCGGCACCGGTTTGGCCTGCATCGGCTTGCTGCGTCACGGCATCCACCCAAGCTTGTGTGGATGAGATGCGCATCTGCATGTCCATCAACTTGTGGCGAATCGCCTGCCGCTCGATCAGGGCTGCGCCAAAGGTCTGGCGTTGGCGTGCCCAGTCCAGCGCTTCGTCAAAACAAGCCTGCGCAAAGCCCAAAGCCATGGCCGACATGGCCAGGCGCTCGCCATTGAAGTTGCCCATGATCATCTTGAAACCTGCACCTTCTTCGCCCAGCCGGTAACGCTGTGGCACCCGCACGCCATCAAAGTGCAGTTGCGCGGTGTCCGAGCTGTGCCAGCCCATCTTGTGCAAGCGTGTGCGCGTGATGCCGAGCGTGTCACCCGGTACCATGACCATGGAGATGCCGCTGGCTCCCTTGCTGGCCGGGTGGGTGCGCACGGCCAGCGTGATCCAGTCGGCACGCAGGCCCGAGGTGATGAAAATTTTTTCGCCGTCGATCACATAGTCGGCCCCATCGGCGCGGGCGGTGGTGCGCAGGCTAGCCACGTCCGAGCCGCCACCTGGCTCGGTGATGGCCAGCGCCGCGATGCGCTCGCCGCGCAACACGGGTGGCACCACTTCGGCTTGCAACTCGGCGCTGCCATGCGCCATCACGGGCGGCAAGCCGATGTTGTGAGAAAACAGGCTGGCCATCACGCCGCCGCTGCCGCCATAACGCGCCAGGGTTTGCGACAGCAGGTTGCGCGCACGCCAGGGCGCGGGTGTGCCGCCCAGGTGTTCGGGGTAGCCCAAGCCCAGCAGGCCCAGCTCGGCGGCTTGCTTGTAGAGGCTGCGGTCAAATTGACCGGCTTCTTCCCAGGCTGGCACATGTGGGGCGATGGCTTGTTTGGCAAAACGCTCCACCGTGGTGTGCAGGCTATGCAGGTCTTCCTTTGTGAAATCGGTGGTGAATCCAGCGGTGCTCATGCGGCGTCCTTCCATTGCACCAGCACTTGGCCGGGGCCCACTTGCTGGCCCACGCTGGCCGAGAGGCAGTGCACCACCGCATCGCGGGGGGCGCACAAAATGTGTTCGAGCTTCATCGACTCGATGACCAGCACAGCATCGCCTTGTTGGACTTCTTGCCCTTCTTGCACATGCAGCGCAATCAACTTGCCGTTGAAGGGGGCCCGCAGTGACTGCGCCGCTTGTGCGCTGGCGCCTGTGCTGGGTGCGCTGTGGCTTTGGTCGCTGAGCCACAGCTCCACACATTCGGGGCCTTGCAGTTGCACATGCCAGCGCTGGACTTTACCCGTGCACGCCACTGCGCGGGCTTGCCAGCGGCGACCGTTCAGCGTGATGTGCAGCAGATCGCCACTGCGTTGTAGGTGTGCCTCGCGCATGGTGTCGCCCATTTGTACGCGCACTTGTCCTTGCCCCAGCTCCTGCAAGCTCAGCGACAAGACCTCATCACCCAAACCCATACGCACAGGCCGCAGGAACGGGCTGGGCATCTCGGCGGCGGGCGCTTGGATGGCGTAGAGCACAGCCAACACGGCCACGGTGCGTGCGTCGCTTGTGGCCTCCAGGCGCTCGCGCACAGCATCGGCTTGTTCGGCCAAAAACGGAATCAAGGCCTCGCCTGCTGCAAACGTGGGGTGTTGCAAACAAGCGGCTAAAAACGCCCGGTTGGTGGGCAAGCCCAACAGCGTGGTCTGGTTAAGGCCTGCGCACAACTTGGCGATGGCTTCGCTGCGTGTGGGCGCGTGCGCGATCAGCTTGCCCAGCATCGAATCGTAGTGCGGCGTGACCACCGCACCCACATGCAGCGCATGGTCAAAGCGCAAGCCTTCGGGCGCTGCAAAGGTCTGCACCGTGCCGGTTTGCGGCGTGAAGTGTTCGTCTTCGGCGCACAAGCGCACTTCAATCGCGTGGCCTTGCAAGCGCACATCGGCTTGCGCCAGAGGCAGCGTCTCGCCGCGTGCGATGCGAAGTTGCCATTCCACCAGGTCCAGCCCCGTCAGCATTTCGGTGACCGGGTGTTCCACCTGCAAGCGGGTGTTCATCTCCATCAAATAAAAGGGCTTGTCGACCTGCGCTTCATCCAGCAAAAACTCCACCGTGCCCGCGCCCACATAGCCCGCCGATTGCGCCAGTGCAATGGCTGCCTTGCCGAGTTGCGCGCGCAGCGCAGGGTTCACCGCCGGACTGGGTGACTCTTCGATGATCTTTTGGTGGCGGCGTTGCACCGAGCAATCGCGCTCGCCCAGGTGGATGCAGTGACCATGCGTGTCGGCCATGACCTGCACCTCGATGTGACGGGGGCGCAGCAAGGCGCGCTCCATCAACAAGTCGCCGTTGCCAAACCCGGCCAGTGCTTCAGAGCGGGCGCTGTGCAAGGCGGGCAGTAGTTGCGCCATGTCGGTGACCAGGCGCATGCCGCGCCCGCCGCCCCCGGCCACGGCTTTCACCATGAGCGGCAAGCCCAGCTGCTGCGCTTGTGCGGTGAATGTGGCATCACTCTGGTCTGTGCCAAAGTAGCCCGGCAGGCAGGGCACGCCGTGCGTCATGGCCAGCGCTTTGGCAGCCGATTTGCTGCCCAGCGCCCGGATGGCCGCAGGCGGTGGCCCCACCCAAGTCAGGCCCGCGTCGATCACCGCTTGCGCAAACTCGGCGTTCTCGCTCAAAAAGCCATAACCGGGGTGCACCGCGTCCGCCCTAGTGGCCTGCGCGGCCGCCAGCAGTTTGTCGATGCGCAAATACGAGTCAGCGGACAGCGTTCCGCCCAATGCGACGGCGGTATCGGCTTCGTGCACATGCAGCGCATCGCGGTCGGCGTCGGAATAAACGGCCACCGTCTGAATGCCCATGTGGCGGGCCGTGCGGATCACGCGGCGGGCGATCTCGCCCCGGTTGGCGATCAGCAGGCGGGTGACTTGGCCGTTTACGGTGTTGGGCAAAGTGGATGTCATGCAGGGTCCTTGCCAGAAAGTGTCCAAGGCGCAGGCTGTTTGCGTGCGAATGCGGCCAGACCTTGCGCGGCTTCAGCGCTGCGCAGGCCTTGGGCAAATGCTTGTGCAGCGGCATCGCGCAAATCGGGCACAGGGCCGCGCAGTTGCCGCAGCAGTTGTTTGGTGCTGGCCACCGCGCCGGGTGCAGCACGCATGAGGCGCGTCAGTGTTTGTTGCCACGCTGCATCGCTGTCCTCTTCGATGACTTCGTTCACCAAACCCACTTGCAGGGCTTGCGCTGCGGTGTAGCTCAGGCCTTGCAGCAGGCATTGGCGTGCGGCGCTTTCGCCCAGGCGTTGCCACACAAAAGGCGCAATCTGCGCAGGCGGCAGGCCCAGCGTGACTTCGGGCGTGCCCAAGACCGAGCGAACTGTGGCCACCACATGGTCAGCGCAGCACACCAGGCCAAAACCGCCACCCATGGCCGCACCATCCACTCGGCACACCAGCAACTGGGGCAGGGCAGAGAGGGCGTGCAGCAGGTCACCAAAACTTTTGTTCATAGCCAGCAGCGGATCGGTTTTACCCTCTTGCAAAGGCTGACCGATCAGGCTGGCAAAGCCGCCCAGACTGCCACCTGCGCAAAAAGCACCGCCCGCGCCGGTCAGCACCACGATGCGCAGCGTGGCGTCATCTGAAGCCCGCGCACAGGCTTGCAGCAAGCCGTCCACCACCGCATCGCTCAGGGCGTTGCGCGTGGCCGGGTCGTTCATCGTCCAGGTTTCGACCGCGCCTTCGCGCGTGATCTGCAAAGTGACGGGTGTATTCATGGGCGGGCTCATTTTTGCGGCCGTTTGGCAATGCCCATCATCTTGGCCAGGATGCCCAGCATGACCTCGTCGGCCCCGCCGCCAATCGAGGCCAGACGCCCGTCGCGGTACATGCGCGAGACTTTGTTTTCCCAGGTGAAGCCCATACCACCCCAAAACTGCAAACAGGTGTCGGGCACGGTGCGGTTCAAGCGGCCCGCTTTGAGCTTGGCCATGGTGGCCCATTCGGTCACGTCTTCACCGGCGATGTAGTGTTCACAAGACTGGTAGGTCAATGCGCGCAGGCTTTCCACCTCGGCCTTGAGTTCGGCCAGCTTGAACTGCACCCACTGCTGGTCGGCCAAGGTTGATCCAAACAGCTTGCGCTCTTGCGCCCATTCCACCGTCCACTGGATGCAGTTGGTCAGCGACTGCAGCGTACTGGCCGCGCACCACAGGCGCTCTTCCTGGAACTGCTGCATCTGGTAGATGAAGCCCTGGCCCTCGGCCCCGATGCGGTAGCGCTGGGGCACGCGCACTTCGTCGAAATAAATCAGGCCGGTGTCGCTGCTGTTCATGCCGATTTTTTTGATCTTTTTTCCCACCTCGATGCCGGGCAAAAGCTTGCCGTTTTCGCGCATGGGCACCATGACCAGGCTTTTGTTTTTATGGATTGGTCCTTCGCCGGTATTGACCAGCATGCACATCCAGTCGGCCTGCAGGCTGTTGGTGATCCACATCTTCTGGCCGCTGATCACATAGTCATCGCCATCCTTGCGCGCCACGGTCTTGATGCCCGCCACATCGCTGCCCGCACCCGGCTCGCTCACGCCAATGCAGCCCACCATGTCGCCCGCAATCGCGGGGGCCAAAAACTGCGCCCGCAATTCGTCGCTGCCAAAACGCGCCAAGGCGGGCGTGGCCATGTCGGTCTGCACACCAATGGCCATGGGAATGCCGCCGCAATCGATGTGGCCCAGCGCCTCGGCCATGGCCATGCTGTACGAATAATCCAACCCCGCGCCGCCAAAGGCCTCGGGCTTGGTCAGCCCCAGCAGGCCCAAGTTGCCCATCTTCTTGAAGACCTCGTGCGCCGGAAAAATCTCTGCCGCTTCCCACTCGTCCACATGGGGGTTGATCTCGGCTTCGATGAAACGCTTGAGCGTGTTCTGGATCTCGCGGTGTTCGTGTGTGTATTGCATGGTGTGTCTCCGTGGGGTGGGTTCAGGGGTGCAGATCGAAGTGGCCAATGCTGTGCGCGTGTCCATTGAGGACGATCTCGACGGTGTGGCGGCCTGGGTGGTGGGTGCGGGTGCTCATTTGGCGCAGCGACAGTGTTTTTTCCAGCACGCCATGGCCGTGCGCATCGATCTGCACGGTGCTGCCTTTGAACACCTTGGGGCTGAGCGTGCCGTTGGCCTTGACGTAAAACACGCGCCAATCGGCCAGGGCGCTGGCCGCCTGCGCACTGGGGTTGTGCAGGGAGCAATGCAGCGTGACGCTGTCACCGATGCGGGCTTTGGAGGGGGTGATGTTGGCGCTCTGAATCTGCAGCACCGACGCTTGCCCGTGGCCGAACAAGGCCAGCGCCTGCACATCCCCGCGCTTGATGGCGGTGCGCAGTGCATGGCGCAGCAAGGCCTGCCGCGAGGCGGGCACCGGCGCATCGTCCAGCCATTGGCGGGCCGTGCCCGTGAGCAAGTCCGGGTGGTCTTTGCCGATGTCATTCAGGTGGTTGGCCACCGAGCGGCGCACATAGGATGAGCTGTCGTCACGCAATCGGGTCAGCAGAGGCAGCACCGGTGACGGGTCGCGCACAAAGTCCGGCAATCGTGCGGCCCAGGGCAAGCGGGGCCGTGTGGCTTCACTCACGGCACGGCGCACATGGGCGCTGGGGTCGCTGGCCCACTCAGACAAGTGCGCCAAGGTGGCTTGTGTGTGCGCTTGTAAAAATGGACGCAGGCTGAATTCCGCCGTGAAGCGTTGGGTCAGCGCGTGCTGCGCTTGCATGGCTTCGGGCAAGTGGCCCAAGCCATGCTCGGCGATGTACATGCTGTGGGGCAAGTGATAAAAGCTGCTGGCCACATCGCCAGGGGACACAGGTTCACCGCGCGGGTCCAGTCCCATCGGCCGCCCCATGGTCTGAACCAAGAGCGGCGCCGCTTGCCGAAAATCGTTGGGCAAAAATTGCCCCAGCACCCCACTCAAGCGGCGGCCCCGGTCCATCAAACCCAGCTGTTCAAAGTCTGCCCCAAGGGCGCGTTGCCATGCGGACAGGCTCAGCGTCAGGCCGGCTGATTTCAGACCTTCGCCCAACTGCAAGGCGGCCGTCATGGGCAGCAGGTGTTTCAGTTCGGTGGCCATGTGCTGGGCCTCACATGCGGGCTACGCCAAAGGTGGTGGCGCGGGGTTGACGGGCTGCGGCTTCCAAGCAGGTGTCCAGGCAAAAGCTCAGCACGCTGCGGGTGTCGCGTGGGTCGATCACGCCGTCATCCAGCACCAAGCCGCTGGTGTAAAACGCATCGGCCTGCGCTTCAAACAAGGCCACGATCTTGTCGAACTGGGCCTGCATCTTGTCGGGGTCGGGCGTGATGCCTTTGCGGGCCATGCCCGCTTCGGCCACGATCTGCATGGTGCGGGCAGCTTGTTCACCGCCCATCACGGCTGTCTTGGCCCCCGGCCAGCTGAACAAAAAGCGCGGCGCATAACCCCGGCCGCACATGCCGTAGTTGCCCGCCCCAAACGAGGCCCCGCACTGGATGGTGATTTGCGGCACGGTGGCGTTGGTCACGGCCTGGATCATCTTGGAGCCGTGCTTGATCATGCCGCCTTGTTCACTGTCTTTGCCCACCATGTAGCCGGTGGTGTTTTGCAAATACACGATGGGGTGGCCCAGCTGGCACATCCACTGGATGAAGTGCGTGGCCTTGTTGGCCCCGGCCACATCGATCGGCCCGTTGTTGCTGATGATGCCGACTGCATGACCGCCAATGCGCGCCTGCGCACACACCGTGGCCGCGCCGAACAGCGGTTTGAATTCCAGAAAATCCGAGTCGTCCACCAAGCGCAAGATGACCTCGCGCATGTCGATGGGTTCGCGGTGGTGGGCGGGCATCAGGCCCAGCAGCTCTTCGGCGTCCAGGCGCGGGGGCTTGGCTTGCCTTTGCTTGCTGTGTGCAGCCCAGTCCCAACGGGCCACCACATCTCGGGCCGTGCCCAGCGCGTGGCGGTCGTCTTCGCACAGGTATTCGCCCAGGCCCGACACGCTGGTGTGCATCTCGGCCCCGCCCAGCTCTTCTTCGGTGGCCACTTCGCCCGTGGCGGCTTTGAGCAGAGGCGGCCCCGCCAGAAAGGCCCGCGACCGTCCGCGCACCATGATCACGGTGTCACTCAACCCCGGCATGTAGGCCCCGCCTGCGGTGCCCGAGCCATGCTGCACCGTGAGCACCGGCAGGCCCGCCGCCGACAGACGCGCCAGGTTTCGAAACAAGCTGCCCCCCAACACAAAGCCCTCGACTTTGTACTGCATCAGGTTGGCCCCGGCGCTTTCGACCAGGTGCACAAAAGGCAGTTTGTTTTCAAGGGCCAGCTCTTGCACGCGCAAGATCTTTTCAAGGCCACGCGCCTGGATGGCCCCGGCTTCGATGCCCGAGTCGCTGGCCACCACCATGCAGCGCACACCGCTGATGAACCCAATGCCCGCGATCATGCCGCCGCCGGGCACCGATTTGGCGGGGTCGGGTGTGTCTTGCATGAAGCCTGCCAAGGCGCACAACGGCAAGAAGGGTGCGCCCGGGTCGAGCAGCAAGGCCACGCGTTCACGCGGCAGCAACTGCCCGCGTTTGTCGAAGACTGGTTTGGATTGGGCCGAGGCCAGCGCTGCGCGGTCTTGCAGGGCCTGCCACTGCGCCAAACGGGCCAGCGCGGCTTCACGACGCTGCTGGGCCACGGGGCTGTGCGGGTTCCAGGTCGATTCGAAATTCATTGGAATACCTTGGGGGTCACGGCGCGGTGAAAGCCGTCAAAGGGTTTGACGGCATCGCGTTCTTGCACATCGGGCCTGGCCACGGCTTGCTGCCAGCCCATGCGCATTTGCGGGCGGGCACCGTCCACACGCAGCACCGTGCCGCTCACAAAACTGGCGGCGGGTGAGAGCAAAAACACAATGGCGGCCGACGTTTCGGCCTCGGTGCCAAAGCGGCCTTGCGGCACGGTGTTGCGCATTTCGCGCAGCATCGGACCCGCCTCGGGCGGGTAGTGGTCCATGCCGCTGCTGGCGATGTAGCCCGGTGCCACGGCGTTCACACGCACGCCTTGCGCTGCCCATTCGAGCGCGGCGGTTTCGGTGAAGCTGACCATGCCCGCGCGTGCTGCGCCGCTGTGGCCCATGCCCGGCATCGAGCCCCACATGTCGGCCACGATGTTGACCACCGCGCCGCCGTGCTGCTGCATGCTTTGTTTGAAGCATTCGCGTGCCACCAAAAAGCCACCCGTGAGGTTGGTGTCGATGACCGCTTGCCAGCCTTTGGCGCTGGTCTTGGCCAGGGGCGAGATGTATTGCCCACCCGCGTTGTTGACCAGGCCATGGATGCGCCCGTGCTGCTGAACCAACTGCGCGACCATGGCTTGGACATCGCCCTCGCGCCGGATGTCGCAGCTGTGCCACGTGGCTTGCCCACCGTCACCCGTGATCTCTTGCGCGGTGGTGCTCAGCTTGTCGGGGTTGCGGCCCACCAGCACCACATGCGCGCCCAGGCTGGCCAGTTCGTGTGCGGTGCAGCGGCCAATGCCCGAGCCGCCGCCGGTGACCAAGATCACTTGGCCCGAGAGCAGGCCGGGGGCAAAGACCGAACGGTAAGGCGTGGTGGTAGTCATTTGGGATCTCTCAAAAACAAGGCCAGTGCGGCATCGGTCAAATCGTCCAGCGATGCGCGTGCGGGGCTTTGAGGTGTTGTTTTGGCAGTACGTTTCACGGCTTTTGAGGTTGGCGGTTGGTACCACTGCACCGCCCAGTTGAGCGCGCCAAAAATCATCAAACGTGCCAGCTGCACCGGGGCCTGCAATTGGCCACTGGCGTGCAGCGCTTGCAGCACGGGCGTCCAGGCGGCTTCGTAGTCGTCCTTGATTTGCGTGATGGTCTGGCGCTGCTCGGCACTCAGGGACCGCCATTCGTACAGCATCACCGGAATGAAATCACTGTCAGGCCCGAGCAGCACATCGAACTGGTTGCGGATCAGGGCACGCAGTTGTTCGCGTGGGGGCATGTCTTCGGCCAGACCCGACCAGGCAGCTTCTTGGCGCTGGCTGGCCTGCTTCATTCCTTCGACCATCACCGCCAGCAATAGGTCTTGTTTGTTGCCGAAGTGATAAAACGGCGAGCCCGGCTGCATGCCCACCAGCGCCGCAATTTCTCGGGTGCTGGTGGCGTCGTAACCCTTGCGGTGAAACAGCTGCGCGGCCGCCGAGATCAGCGCTTGTCGGCGGTTGCCGTCGTCGCGCTCGTCCTCGGTTTTGCGGGGACGACCGCGTGCGCGTTTGGGCTCGGCCAGCTCGGTCATGGCAGAAACCCTTCGCGACGAGGGCGTCGCTCCCACAGAGAGCATGGCTGCCACAAGGGGGCAGGGATGGTGGGCATTCAGCGCCCCGCCAAACCCATGCTGCGCGAGATCACTTCTTTCATGATCTCGTTGGTGCCGCCGTAGATGCGTTGCACGCGGGCGTCGGCGTAGGCCCGGGTGATGGGGTATTCCCACATGTAGCCGTAGCCGCCGTGCAGCTGGACGCACTCGTCCATCACCTTGCATTGCAGGTCTGAGCACCAGTACTTGGCCATGCTGGCCGTTGCCGTGTCGAGCTTGTCTTGCAGCAGAAGCTCGCTGCATTTGTCCACAAACACGCGGGCGACTTGCACCTCGGTTTGCAGCTCGGCCAGGGTGTAGCGGGTGTTTTGGTAGTTGCCCACGGCTTGGCCAAACACCTTGCGGTCTTTCACGTACTGCACCGTCCAGTCGATGGCCGCTTGCGCTGCGGCAATGCCGCCGATGGCGATTTGCAGGCGCTCCCAAGGCAGCTGCTCCATCAGGCAAATGAAGCCCTTGCCCTGCATGGCCGCGCCGCCCAGCAGCTGGTCGGCGCTGACCTTGACGTTGTCAAAGAACAGCTCGGAGGTGTCTTGCGCCTTGAGGCCCAATTTTTTCAAACGCTTGCCTTTTTCAAAGCCGGGCATCCCGCGCTCGATCAAGAACAAGCTGGTGCCTTTGGCGCCTGCCGCCGGGTCGGTCTTGGCCACGAGGATGACCAGATCGGCGTGCCAGCCGTTGGTGATGAAGGTCTTGCTGCCGTTGATCAGGTAAGTGCCATCGGGCTGCAAGAGTGCCGTGGTTTTCACGCCCTGCAAGTCAGATCCCGCCGCCGGTTCGCTCATGGCAATGGCGCCCACCATCTCGCCGCTGGCCAGCTTGGGCAGGTACTTTTGCTTTTGCGCTTCGGTGCCGTAATGCAGGATGTAAGGGGCCACGATCTCGCTGTGCAGGCCGTAGCCAATGCCGCTGAAACCGGCGCGTGCGAGTTCCTCCATCTGCACCACCGAATACAACTTGTCAGCCTGAGAGCCGCCATAGGCTTCGGGCAGCGTCATGCACAAAAAGCCGTTGTCACCGGCTTTGTTCCACACAGCGCGGTCCACGAAGCCCTGTTCTTCCCAGGCGTCGTGGTGGGGGGCGATTTCTTTGTCCATGAAGCGGCGAAAGCTGTCGCGGAAGGCTTCGTGGTCGGCGGTAAAAAGGGTGCGTTCGATCATGTGTGTCACCTGTTGGACTGAAGAGTGAATATTTATACAAAGCGTTTGCTTGGTAAAAGTCTATACTGAATGCCGAACCCCGCAACACAGGGCAAACCCCTGATGACCACCAGGAGACATTCATGAGCGAAGCATTTGTTTATGACGCCATACGCACACCGCGTGGCAAAGGCAAAAAAGACGGCAGCCTGCACGAAGTCAAGCCCATCAGCTTGCTCTCAGGCGTGTTGCGTGAGCTGCAAAGCCGCAACCAATTCGACACCGCTGCGGTGGACGACGTGGTCATGGGCGTGGTCTCGCCCATTGGCGAGCAGGGCTCGGTGATCCCCAAAGTGGCGGCACTGGCGGCAGGCTGGGACTGGCGCTGCTCGGGCGTGCAGCTCAACCGCTTTTGCGCCTCGGGTTTAGAGGCCGTCAACATGGCTGCCATGAAAGTGCGCAGCGGCTGGGAAGATTTGGTCGTTGCGGGCGGCGTTGAGAGCATGAGCCGCGTGCCGATTGGCTCGGACGGCGGCGCTTGGGCGCAAGACCCTGAGACCAACAGTGCCACACTGTTTGTGCCGCAAGGCATTGGCGCTGACCTGATCGCCACCATGAGCGGCTTCAGCCGCCACGATGTCGACGCCTTCGCGGTCGAATCGCAAAAGCGCGCCACGGCGGCACGTTCGGCGGGTTACTTCGATGGCTCGGTTGTGCCGGTCAAAGACAAACTGGGTCAGGTGATCCTGGCCAAAGACGAATTCATCAAGCCCAGCACCACGGTGGAAACACTGGGCGGCCTCAAAGCCTCGTTTGAGCAACTGGGCGCGATGGGTTTTGACGCGGTGGCCTTGCAGCGCTACCCGCAGGTCGAGCGCATCCACCATGTGCACCACGCGGGCAACTCGTCGGGCATCGTGGATGGTGCCGCGGCTGTGCTGATCGGGTCAGAGGCCGCTGGCAAAACCCACGGCCTGACGCCGCGTGCGCGCATCGTGTCGGTGGCCCTGTCGGGCGCTGACCCAACCATCATGCTCACCGGCCCCATGCCCGCCGCCCGCAAGGCGCTGGCCAAGGCGGGCCTGACGATTGACCAGATCGATTTGTTCGAGATCAACGAAGCGTTTGCCGCCGTGCCCATGAAGTTCATGCAAGAGATGGGCGTGTCGCACGACAAGGTCAACGTCAACGGCGGCGCGATCGCCATGGGTCACCCGCTGGGGGCCACGGGCGCGATGATTTTGGGCATCCTGATCGATGAGCTGCACCGCAGAAAACTGCGTTATGGCTTGGCCACTTTGTGTGTGGGCGGCGGCATGGGCATCGCCACCATCGTTGAACGCGTTTGATCGGGGAGACACCATCATGATTTTGAAAACACTGCGCTACGAACTGGCGGACGGTATCGCCACCATCACCTTTGACGAGCAGGGCTCACCGGTCAACACCATGTGCCCGCAATGGCAGGCCGATTTGGCCCAGGCGGCCGAGCAGGTGCTCAAAGACAAGGCCAGCATCCAGGGCGTCATCCTGGCTTCGGCCAAGTCCACCTTTTTTGCAGGGGCCGACCTGAAAGGCTTGATGCGCTCGCAAGCCTCTGACGGTGTGCGCGTCTATGCCGAGATCGAAAGCATGAAGAAAAGCTTTCGCACCATTGAGACACTGGGCGTGCCGGTGGTCAGCTGCCTCAATGGCGCGGCGCTGGGCGGCGGCTGGGAAGTGGCTTTGATCGGCCACCACCGCATCGCCACGGCCAACCCCAAAACACAATTCGGTCTGCCTGAAGTCACGTTGGGCCTGATTCCCGGCGCTGGCGGCATCACCAAGATGACACGCCAGCTGGGCCTGCTGGCCGCGCAGCCTTATGTGCTGGAAAGCAAACTCTTTGGCCCCGAAGAAGCCCAAAAGTTGGGCTTGGTGCACGAACTGGTGGCCAGCGACGACCAACTGCGCCCCCGCGCTCTGGCGCACATCGCGGCAGCCCAAGGCCAGCCCGAAGCGGCCCAGCACCTGTGGGACCGCAAGGACTACAAAATGCCCGGCGGCACGCCGAGCAACCCCAAGATCGCGGGCATGCTGAGCGTGGCCCCGGCGGTGCTCAAGCAAAAAACACGCGGCCTGTACCCCGCACCCGAAGCGGCGCTGGCCGCCATGGTCGAAGGCGCGATGGTGGACTTTGACACCGCCATGCGCATCGAAAGCCGTTACCTCGCTGGGCTCATGACCAGCCAGGTGGCACGCAACATGATCAACACCTTCTTCTTCAACATGAACAGCATCAAGGGCGGCCAAAGCCGCCCCAAGGCTGCGCCGCGCTACAAGCCGCAAAGGGTGGGCATTTTGGGTGCGGGCATGATGGGCTCGGGCATTGCGTATTCACAAGCCAGCCGGGGCATCGCCTCGGTGCTCAAAGACGTGAGCATTGAAGCCGCTGAAAAAGGCAAGGCCTATAGCCACAAGCTCACGCAAAAGCGCGTGGACAAAGGCCGCATGACGGCGGACAAACAAGCGGCTTTGTTGTCACTGATCCAGCCCACGGCCAGCGCCGCTGACCTGAAAGGCTGCGACCTGATCATCGAGGCCGTGTTTGAAAACCGCGAACTCAAAGCCCGCGTCACGCAAGAGGCCGAGCCCATGTTGGCTGAGGGTGGTTTCTTTGCCAGCAACACCTCCACCTTGCCCATCAGCGGCCTGGCCACGGCCAGCGCCAACGCGAACAAATTTGTCGGCATCCATTTCTTCAGCCCCGTCGACAAGATGCAGCTGGTGGAGATCATTCGCGGCGCACAGACCGACGACGAAACCATCGCCCGCGCATACGACTACGTGCAGGCGCTGGGCAAGCTGCCGATTGTGGTGAACGATTCGCGCGGCTTTTACACCAGCCGCACCTTTGGCACCTTTGTGATGGAAGGCGCGGCCATGCTGGGCGAGGGCATCCCCGCCCCCGTGATCGAAAACCTGGCCATGCAAGTGGGCATGCCCGTCGGCCCGCTGGCGGTGCTCGACGAAACGGCGCTGTCGCTGTCGGTGCATGTGCTGGACCAAACCCGTGAAGACTTTGCCAAAGAAGGCAAAACGCACACCGCCACACCCGGCGAGTTGTTTGTGGAGCGCATGGTCAAAGAACTCAAGCGCCCCGGCCGCGCCGCAGGCGGTGGTTTTTACGACTACCCCGCTGGCCAAAAGAAAGTGCTGTGGCCTGAACTGAAAACCCGCTTTGAAAAAGCCGACGTGGCCTATAGCCAGCAAGACATCAAAGACCGCCTGCTGTACCGCCAAGCCGTGGAGACCGCCCGCTGCCTGCAAGAAGGCGTGCTGACCTCGGTGCACGACGGCAACATCGGCTCGATCTTCGGCATCGGCTTTCCGGCTTGGACGGGTGGCGCGTTGCAGTTCATCTATGGCCAAGGCGTGGAGGCGTTTGCCAAGCGCTGCGCTGAACTGGCGGCTAAGTATGGGGCGGGCTTTGTGCTGACTGCGGAAGTGATTGCCAGCTTGAAGCAGCATCAGCCGGTGTATTGAGCCGCATGAGCCGCAAGCCCGAGAGGGTTTGCAAGAAAAAACGCATCGCCTGGGTTACTGGGCGGCTGCGTTTTTTTACATCACACCGCTTTGACCCGCACCCCGCCAATCACCCCGGCCACCAGCAGCGCAATGCCCGCCAGCGTGAGGGGTTCGGGCCACTGGCCGCGCAGCCAGAATGCGTAGGTCAATGCGGCCAGGGTTTCGAACACGATGAGCTGGCCTGCTAAAGCGGTGGGCAGGCGCTGGCTGGCAGCGTTCCAGCACAGGGTGCCCAACCACGAGGCGAACAGCGCAATCGCCATCATGAGGCAGATGAATTCCAGGGGGCGCGGCCCCAGGGGCATGGGCAGCGGGTTGTTGGTGGCGCTGCTCCACACCCAGAACGCGGCGTAACCCAGCAAGGCCAGGGGCAGCGTGGCCAGGCCTTGTGCGGTGGCCCACACGCGGGCGTTGCGGTCGGGGTGGCCGCGCAACCAGTCGGCGTTTTTGAGGGGATACCAGGTCCAGCAAACCACCGCGCCCAAGGCCAGCGCGGCTCCGGCGATGTAGCGGCCCGTGTCGGCCTGCGGGTTTTGCAGCAAGGCGGTCCACTCCACATGGTTGACACACGCAATGCCCAGCAAAATCAGCGCCAAAGGTGGGGCCAGTTTCAGCCACGGAAAACGCCCGTCGCGCTGGTGGTTGAGCAAGTTGGCTGCGACCGCGATCACCACTGGCAGCGTGCCGATGATCATGGTGGGCAGCGCGCCGCCTGCACGCTGGATGGCGCTGGACAAAAACAGGTAATACAGCACGTTCCCAATGGCCGCGAGTTTCAACGCGGCCAGCCAGTCTGCGCGGGTCAGGCGTTTGATTTCAGCGCGGTCCACAAAGGCCAAGGGCAGGGCGATCAGACCAAAAGCCAGGTAGCGACCAAAGGTATGCAGCGCGGCGGGGTATTCGGGCAGCATGAGCGGGCCGACAAACACGAGGCCCCACATGAGTCCGGCCGCCAGAGAAAAGAGGATGCCGCTCAGCATGGAAAGTGTCTCGGCTCGATGGCTGTTGCGGTTGGGGGCGTTTGTTGCATATGGGCTGATTGGCTGATTGGGCTGTGGCCGTGGACTTGCCCCTTGCTGTGCAGAAAGCTTTGTGGAGCCGATTTTAAGGATACGGCCCGATCAAGTTGAAATACCAGTGCCGTCCTTGTGCCATGGATCTCGGTTGACGCCCCGAGCCCGGTGTTGTCCGCCGCCCCTTGCCAAGGTCTGCGGTGCGAAGACAAGGGGAATCCACCAATGGCGGTTTGGCTGTGCCGTGGTTATCTTCAAACCAACCTGTGACCACTTTTTGGTTCATGGGAATGAACACATGGAGACAGTCAATGAACGCAACACAATGGCAAAACAGTTTGGTGCTTTGCACCATTTTGGGTTTTGCACTGATGGAGTATGTCAGTCGACGGTACAAAAACACCGTCACCGCCACGGCCAACGACACCAAGTTGGAAGTGTTCATGTTCCTGAGCGTGCTGGCGGTCACCCAGCCCTTGGCGATTTTTGTCACGTCGAAGCTGGGGCACGCATGGTTTCCCGACTACAAAAACGCGTTGGCCGATTTGCCTTGGTGGGGCATGGTGGGGATTTTGTTGGTGGCCGATGACATGACGCAGTATTGGTGGCATCGGTTGTCGCATTCACCTTTGTTGTGGCCCTTGCACCGGGCGCATCACTCGGCCGAGTACATGAGCATTCGGGTCACTTTCCGCAACAACTTTTTCTATTACCTGATGATGCCCGGTTTGTGGTTTGCGGGTGCTTTATTGTATTTGGGTTTTGGTGGCATGGTCTATGCGTTGTACATTGCCGTCAAACTGTTGGTGATTTTGGGCGCGCATTGTGCGTGGCGATGGGACGAGCCCTTGTATCGGATCCGCGCTTTGCATCCGCTCATGTGGGTGTTGGAGCGCACCATTTCGACTCCGGCCACACATTGGGCACACCACGCCATCACCAACGACGATGGCGTTGGCCATTACAAAGGCAACTTTGGCAATTTGCTGTTTTTGTGGGACATCATTTTTGGCAGCGCCCACATCACCCGCCAATACCCAGCACGTGTGGGATTGATCGACGACAAGTTGTTTGGTCAAGAGCGTTGGTACCACCAGATGCTCTACCCGGTACTGCAGTCCAAGCGTGAACATTCTGCCTTGCGCGTGGGAGGCTCGATCTACGCAGGTCCGGAAACTCTAGACACGAAATCTTGATCTACCAAGCCTTGCGCTTTGTCATCCCGGCCTTAAGCCGGGATCCAGACTGCGCAGTGGGTGTTCGCAAAGGGCTGGACTACACGCTGGATGGTGTTGAGCACCTTGGATGGCAAACGGTTCAAGCCCGCCAAGCGGGCAGTTGCCAGTTGCGCCAAAGTGCCAGTGCGCGCAAACCCACCGTGACCACCAGGCAGCCGAGCAGGGCCACCCAGCCTGGCGTGTCGGTGAACCACAAGCCCACATAAGTCCAGCCGCCCGCAAACGCGCAGACCGCGTAGGGGCGGTGGTCTTTAAAAGCTGTCGGGATTTCGTTGCACACCATGTCGCGCAGCACGCCGCCAAACACGCCGGTGATCAGGCCCATGAGCACCGCTACCACAGGCGGCATGTTCGCTTGCAGTGCCTGGTGCACGCCGGTCGCGGTGAACAGGCCCAGGCCCAGCGCGTCGGGCCAGAGGATGGCTTTTTCAGTCACTTCAAAATGGCGCTGGCGCATGAACACCATGGCCAACACACACAGGGCCAGCACGCCCCAGAGCATTTCGGTGTGTTGCACCCAAAAGAAGGGACGCTGGTCGAGCAGCAAGTCGCGCAGCGTACCGCCACCGAATGCCGCCAAAAAAGCCACCACGCACACACCCACCGCGTCTAGCCGCTTGCGCGCAGCCTCCATCAGGCCCGAGAGGGCGAAGGCAGCGGTGGCCGACAGTTCGACCAGCAGGCGAAGGGTGTCTCCCCAAGATTGAATTCCGTACATGTTGAAGATTATCAGCCCAGCCAGACTTGCCGATACCGGCCTTGCGCGTCGTGGTCTTGCGCTTGCTTGACGGGGTTGAAGCGCCTGCCCACACGCGGGTCGGTGCCCCGGCCACTGACATACAACCAATTGCCCTGGTTGCTGCTCACATCAAAGTCCACCAGCTGCGATTCGAACCAGGCCGCACCGGCGCGCCAGTCGCATGACAGGTCGTGCACCAAGAAACTCGCCACGATCTGGCGCATGCGGTTGGAGGTGAAACCGGTGGCGGCCAACTCACGCATGCCGGCATCGACGATGGGCTCACCGGTTTGACCGTTGCACCAGCGCTGGAAGTCTTTGGGAAAGTGCGAAGGCTTTGGCAAGTTGGACAAGCCCCGTGCGGCATAAAGTTGCGGGCCGTGTTGCAGGTGCAGCATGCGAAAGTTGTCGCGCCACAGCAGCTCAAACCACAGCCAATAGGTGCCGTCGTTGCTGCCGTGTGTTTGCTCATAGGCATGCAGGTCAGCCCAAATGCGGCGGGCCGACACCGCGCCCGTGGCCAACCAGGGTGACCAGTGGCTGCTGGTGTGCGCCCCTTGCAGGGCGTTGCGGGTTTGTTTGTAGCGGTCGGGCCAAGGCGGCGTGAGGTAGCTGTGCAGGTGGGCCAGGGCGCTGGTTTCGCCGCCCCGGTAGGCGGTTTGGGTGTACGGAAAGTTCGATCTTGCGTGAGCATCGACTTCAGTGTGGGCTTGCAGCAGCGTGAAGGCGTTGTCGGTCCAGCCAGGCAAAGTGTTCAGGTTGTCATCCGGTGGCGCAGACAGCTGGGTGGGCGCTGGCAAGGGCGTCAAGGGTTTGAGCCCTTTTGATTCGATGCGCTGACGAAACTCGGTGAAGACCTGCGGCATCTCTTCGGCTGCAAAGGGCAGGGCGTCGGGTTCGATCAGGCTGGATTGCCACAAGGTTGTGACGGTGAGGCCCTCGTTGATCAGCGTTTGCACTTGGGCTTCTTCTTCGGGCGCGGCGATGTCTTCGCAAAACACGGTGTCGGCTTGGACCAGTCGGGCGCATGCGGGCAACACTTCGGCCACGGGGCCGTGCAGCAACACCAGGCGCTGACCCAAAGCAGCCAAGGCGTTTTGCAGGTCTTGCAGCGTGTCGGCCACAAAGCGCCTGCGGTGCGCGCCCATGCGGCGAAAGCCCCAGGCGGTGGGCTCGTCTTGCACGGGTTCGTGCACATAGACCAGCAGCAGGGCTTGTTGGTGCGTCTGGGCGTGGGCTATGGCTTGTTGGAGTGCGCGTTGATCGTGCAGGCGCAAGTCGTTTCGAAACCAGAAAAGGGTGCTGCGCATGGCTTAAAAATCAAAGCCCAGTTGCTTGCTGGGTGTGGTGTTGCTTGAGGAGGACTTGGCCGACTTTCTGCGGCTGGTCTTGGGGGAGTCCGAGTCGCGGGTGAACACGTCACGTTGCTGGCCCGTGCCATGTTTGCGCGAGGCGTGTTTGTCGATGATGGCTTTTTTGCCCGCTTTCACACCGGGCTCGGCGCGGCGCGCGTGCAGCGCGGCTTTGGAGGTGCGCGTGGCTTCGGCCAAATCCACCACGGGCAGGGGAATGTCGGCATCAGGCCCGCTGCCCACCGTCAGGCCGCAGTGGCGCTGTACCTCGGGCGGCATCAGCCAAGGCTCGAACAGCCAGGTGTCGGGCACACGACGCATGTGCGGCAGCCAGCGGCGCACAAAGATGCCTTTGGGGTCGTGGTCTTGTGCTTGTTTGATCGGGTTGTACACCCGTGTGGTGTTGATGCCGGTGGTGCCCGACTGCATTTGCAGCTGGCTCCAGTGGATGCCGGGTTCGTAGTCCAAAAACTGCGTGGCCAGCCAGTGGCCCACGGGCCGCCAATCCAGCCACAGCGGATAGGCCGCCACCGACACCAGCATGGCCCGCATGCGAAAGTTGAGCCAACCCGTTTCATAAAGCATGACCACACAAGCGTCCACCATGGGCCAGCCGGTGCGGGCCGAAGTGAGGGCTGCAAAGTGCGCGTCGTTCCAGCCGTCTTCCCGCAGGCCGTCGTATCCCCGGTGCATGTTGCGCCACTCGATTTCGGGCTCGCTCTCTAACTTTTGAATGAAGTGGCAATGCCAATACAAGCGGCTGATGAAACCGACCAGACCTGCGCGGTGCCTGCTGGCGTGGGGCGGCAGGGCGTCGAGCGCGGCGCGGGTGCTTTGCACCACCTCGCGCATGCTGATACAGCCATAGGCCAAGTAAGTCGAGATGCGCGAACAGGCCGTGGGCGATGACAGCGGCGAAGAGATGCCGCCCCGATACGACAGGGCCCTTGCATCCAGAAAACTGTGCAGGGTCTCCAGCCCTAAGCGGCGGCCACCGCGCTGGCGCTGGGCGGGGTTGTGCTGCAAGCCAAGAGGAGCGCGCATGCTTTCGGGGTCATGGCTTTGAGCAGGCTTGAAAAATTGCAGCGCGGGCAAGACCGCTTGCGGCGCGGCCATGTGCGCTTCCCAGCGCGCTTGCCAGGTGTTGCGGCTTTTGAGGCGGCGCACCACGCCAAACTGTGCAAACTCTGTCCAGCCCACACCCGCACTGCGGCACCACGCACCCACTTGCAGGTCACGCTCGTAGGTGAAGGCGTTGCCTGTTTCTTCGTGCGCCACCAATTCTGCAAACGGCGCTTGCGTGTGCAGTGCGGCCAGCACCTGCACCGCAGGCCCCACGCGTACCTGCAAGCTGCCGCCCAGCGCTTGCAGGTCGTGGTGCAGCTCGGTCAAAGATTCGCGCACGAATTCAAAGTGCTGCAAAGCCGCATCGGGCTGCGCCCAAAGGCCCGGCTCCACAATGTAGAGGCACATCACGGGTCCACGCGCTGCAGCATGTGCCAGCGCCGTGTGGTCGTGCAGGCGCAAGTCGCGTTTGAACCAAACGACGCGGTACGTCATGACCGTTGCCCTTGGTGCATGGCGGCATAGCGACGCGCCTCAATCGGCACACAGTCGATCAGGGTGCGCGGCAGTTCAGGGGTTTGTTGTAGCAAATACCGGCGTACAAAATCGCCCGCGTGCCAAGGGGCGGTGGAGCCACTCCACACGGCACTGTCTTGTATCAGCCAGTCACTGCCGCGCTGGCGCAGCACCACGATGCTGGGGTTGAGTGTTTTGAATTCGACCTCTGCAATGGCCCAGTCCGCCTCAAGGTGGAGTTGCAGCAGATGGGCCTCCAAGGAGTCCGGAAGGCTGTGCTGCTGGATGGTTTGCAGCACGGCATGGGCTGTGGCTGTGTGGGTGGGCTCGGCATGTGCCCTTCGGCAGTCTTGACGCCACTGCCGCCAATGCTCGGCCATCCAGCCTTGCATATCGATTTTTTGACCGTTGATCTCCAGCAAGGTGCCTTGGTCTTGGCGAACCCAGTCGATGTAGCTGTCCATGATCAAAAATCCGATCACGCCCAGCAAGGTGGCGGCCACGTGCCGTTTCATGCGCAGTTCGGCGGTGTGGTTTCAGGGGCGCTCTTGCAAGGAGATGCCTTCGTGGTCAGCCACCATTTGCAACGCCTTTTCAAACAAGGCGCGGGCAGTTCCAGCCATCCTGTTGAGCTGTGTGTGCAGTTCGCTGTCTTTGGGGCTTTGCTGCAAACAGTCCAGGCTGTACGCTTCAAAGCGACCCAACTGGCCAATCAATTCGGCCACGTGCCTGGGACATTCGCACAGCACTTGGCTCGGAATATTGGCCACGCGTTGCAGCACTGCATCTGAGAATTGACGTGGCGGAACCGGGTCATTCAGAAGGGGCAGTCGCCATGAAGCATCAGACAGCGGTGGTCGTGTGCTGCGCACGATGTCGGCCAACTCCGCATCGTTCAAGGGATCGCGGTGCACCGAGCAGCCCGCGCGCGCCAGGCTGTCAATGGCTTTCATTTGTCCAAAGCCGTACAGCACAACCGTCTGGCGTGCGTTGTGACGCGAGGACAGGTCCAGGATTTGCTGCGCGCTGTCCACACTGAGGTTGTTCACCGACACCATCAGCACATCGCTTGAGGCGGTTTTTGGGCTGCTCAGTGCTTCGTTCAGATCGGCCCACACCGCTTGAATGTGCAGTGCCTGCATTGGATTCGCTGACCGGAAGTGTTCGGATTGCAAGCGCTCTGCCAGCGGTTGTCCGATCAGCAGCCAAGTGCCATGCTGGTTGTTGGATGATCGTGGTGCTTGTGCTGGCGCGAGCGCCAAGTCAGCGCCGGTTTGCAACAACTGCTGCAGCTGAGTGGTGCTCAGTCCTGCGATCAAGCTGATGCCATGACCCTGGCCAGTCAGAGATTTCAGTAATGCAGCCTTGCGCAGGTCGTCCTCGTCGTAGAGCCTGTGTTGTCCTTGACTGGTGGCAGGCGTGAACGCGTTGTAACGCGTTTGCCAAACCCGCAAGGTGGGAACAGGCACGCCGCTGAGCTTGGAGACTGCGCCAATGCGGTAAAGCGCCGGACGAGAGGCAAGGGTGTTGTTCATTGGTTTGTTTATGTATTGAATAGATATTTTAGGGTGTAAATGGATTTTTTGAGAAATAAAATAGGATATGAGTGGATTTATATGGTTTAAACCATACAATACCCATTCAAATAAGGAGCGAATCATGATCCTGAAGAAAACAGCCAAAGCCGTAGACATTGCGGTTTTCATCACTTCTCGTTCAGCCGTGGAGCCTGTGACGACCGAAGAGATCGCTTCGGGTCTGGGGCTGTCTTCCTCCTACACAGAGTCGATACTCAAAGAGCTGCGTGAAGCAGGGTTGATCCGCGCGCACCGTGGCCCCGGTGGTGGTTACCAGATCCGAGGCAACCCCGAAGACATCAGCTTGTGGGATGTGGTCAAACACTTTGAGGTGGTGCACAGCTTCGACGAGATTTACGCCGACGACGCTCATCCAATGAAATCGCTCGAGTCAGAAATTCAACGACATCTGCAAGAGACGCTGGCGTCGCAGACCTTGGACGATGTGGCGGTTCCATTCATGCCGCGTGACGCTCGCGTCACGTCCATGTTGGGTCAATTTCGCCTCAAGCCCTTGCCGCCGCCAGTCATGCCCCGGGCACCCAATTCGGTGTTTCAGTTGAGCATGATGCTCTGATCCACTGTCAAGGGTTCGTTGACTTTTGGGCCTGACCATTACATGCCCAAAAGTCTTTGAACACTGGCCACTTCACCCGTTGCGGGTCAGCCCCAATCCTCGGCACAACGCGTGGGCAGCATCGGCTGTGAACTGACCGGCTTGTATGCCAGACACCACTTGATCGGGACCCCAGCAGGCAAATGCTTGGACTTCACCATCTTGGTTGATGGGCTGAAATGTATCTGGGATCTCGAGGTTGTAAACAAGCAAAACTTCGTCATGCCATCCTTGGGGCTCCAACCTTCGAGTCCTCACTGACCCAGACCCATGCAAATTTTGGCGAGGGCTCCAGTTCCAGCCAGCTTCTTCTTTGAGCTCCCTGCGCACAGTCCGGATGGCGTCTTCACCAGCGGTCAAACCCCCTGCGGTCAGGTTGTCCCACAGCCCGGGATCTGTGGCTTTGGTCTGTGAACGTTGAGCACACCACAATCGCCCGTCAGTACAAAAGCCATTGATGTGGACGGCATGGCTCATCAAGCCCAGATGGCGAAAACCTGCACGCTCAACACAGAGCCAAGGCACGTCTGTGACCAAAGGCGGTGTGCTCGGTTTGAGCCAGTAATTGAAATATTCGTCTCGCCAACCTTCCAATCGCCCGCGATCAGCCTGTATCTGCAAAAAATTTTGCAAGGTCTGGCTTCTTTGCATGGCATTTTTGGCATTCGACTGCCAATCTAATTGGCGCTCGCGAAGGACGCATCCTGGCAAATGAACCACCATTTGCTCGGCACGCTCTGGCGATACCCAACCCAAAAGATGACCATCACTTGACCAGGGCAGCCAATGCGCAGGGGGCTCTGACTTGGAAGTTTGGACAAAGTTGATCAACCAATCGAGTTGACTGCCCTGGAGATGGCTCAGAAAAGCTTGCGCATGTGACGGCTTGGGCGACATGTCAGATCAAGGTGTCTGGCCTTGCGCGATACGCAGTTCAATGCGGGAGATGGCATCTGGCAAATCTGCCACGCTGTCAATCACTTCGTGTGCACCTGCGGTTTGTAATTTCGCCACAGCTGGCACCAAGGCCTGCAGTCGTTCCGATGCGCTTGCGTTGAGCCACTCAGCGTGTGACCAACCCAGTGCATTCCCACTGGCTGCGACGCCGACGGTCCAGCAACCAGCCGCAAGTCCCTCGGCCAAACCTGGCGCGGTGTCATCGACTTTGATGACCTGATGGGCTTGGCCACTCAAATGCATCGCAGCAAGACAATTTTCAACGCCCATTGGATCTGGGCGACTGCGCAAGACATCGTCACAGCAAACCACCAAGGCGGGATGAAAACCTTGTGCGGCCGCTCTTTCAATCAAGGGGTTCATGATTTTCCGCGTGTAGCCGGTGGTGGTGGCAAAGCCAATGCCCTGAGCAGTCAATTCACGGTAAGCGGACATAAATCCTGGAATGAAGTCACTGCGCTCTAAGGCCGCATGCGCACTCATGGGTTCGAATTCCAACAGTAAATTCTGTGCATCTTTGAACTGAAATGATCGACCGTAGTGGCTTCTCCACTGGTGCGCTACTTTGGGCAGAGATGCCAAAGCCACGATGTGGTCAATTTTAGGCAGACCCATGGGCACTCGGGCCTCTGCGATGGTGATGTCAATTTGGTGGCGACCAAACAACTCGACAAAAGCGCCCATGGGTGCAAGACTGCCAAAGTCAACAATGGTGCCTGCCCAGTCGAGCACGATGCCCTGGATTTTCTTGTCAGTGTCTGTGTTCATGGGGTGCTCCAGTTGCGAACGATCTCTTCGGCCAATCCAAAAGATGTGCTCATGCCCGTGCCGCTGGTCACGCTGACCAGTTGCACGCCAGGCGAAACTTCGCGGACCATGCTGTCTTGCTGAGCGCTGGGGTAAATGCCTGTCCAGCGCTCTGTCACCTGGTAGTGGCCCAAGCACAGCAGACGCTGCATTTCATAAAGGATCAGGTCTTCCACTTCGCGCGAAGCAAAAGGCCGCATGGCCTGACCATAGTGGTGCGAATCACCCACCACCAGCGAGCCGTCCTGGCTTTGCACCACGATCAGGTGAATGCCATGGGCCAATTCCTGAGGGGCTTCCACACGCAATTGATCCAGTAGCAATTGGGCACCCGGCAATTCGCTGTAGCCCCGGTAGCGCACCAAACTCAAATCGCTCATCACCCCAGCCCCGAGCCGGTAGCCTGGCGGCGGCTGAACCCGCAGCATTTGCAGCTGACACAGCTGGGTGTTGTTTTCGCTGAAGGCCTGTGGAAACAAGCTGCGCATGTCCGGACCAGGGCAGACCATGATGCGCTCGGCCTGCAGCCATTGACCGTTGGTGAAGACGGCACCAGAGATGACCTCTTGTACATGATGACCCATCTGAAAAACGACGCCTTGTGTGGCCAGCCACAAGCGAAGTTTTTCAATGGCGCTGCGCGCTTCAATGCGCAACTCGTGAGGGCTGTAAAGCGCTCCCTGCAAATGGCTCATGGAAAATTGTGGGGCTTGGTCTTGCAGGGCTTGACCTTCAAGCCATTGGAGATCCTGGCCCTCGGGTTGGTTGCACAATTCCTGCAAAACCATTTTGGCCTGTTGTCTTTGGGCCAGCACATACAGGCCCTCGTGCTCAATCGCGATGCCCGCTTTTGGGGCCAGCGAGGCCCATACATCGCGTGACCTGCGGGCGCGACGCCAGGTGTCGCCCCGGCCTTGCCCTGTGACGGTGACAAAACCAAAGTTGCGGATCGAGGCACCCACACAAAATGGATCGCGGTCGATCACGCGCACGCTTTTGCCTTGTTGCAAAGCAGCCCATGCGCAGGCCAGGCCCACGATGCCACTGCCCACAATGATCACATCGTTGCTCATGCTGTGCTTCCCACAAAGTTGCGACCTCGGGCTGAGCCCAAAGCCTGCTGAAGTTGATGAAGGCCTGCCGGACTGCTGCGCAGATCACGCGGCACAATGGCCAAGTTTTGGAGCCAGGCTGACAGCCGTTCGCTGGCTTGGTCCCAGCGACAGTCAAAAATCTCTACCAGGTCGCCCTGCACTTGAGGACTGATGGCCGCTGCGATGTCCAGCACCATGGGCAACCACACCGCACAGGCGTGACCATGGGGCAGGTTTTCGTGCAGGGTCAAGTCATAAGACAAGGCGTGGGCCAAAGCCGTCTGTGTTTGTGACATCGCCAAGCCGGCCAACAAGGACGCCTGGCTCATCTGTCCGCGCAAATCCTGGTCTTGTGGTTTGTTCATCAGTGGCGGCAATGTCTGCAAAACGATGCGCGCTGAACGTACCGCCAAAGGGCGCGTGATCGCGTTGGCGTGGTGGTTCCAGATCGATTCCAGCGCGTGCGCCAGAGTGTCCAAAGCGGTGTCACGGGTTAAGCCTTCCGGACATGTCAGGGTCAAGTTGGGGTCAATCCAGGCCTGATCTGCAAAGCCTTGGCTGTTAGACCACGAGCGCTTGACGGCAGGCTGTGCATCGAGGTCCCACAAGGTGGCCCAAGGCGTGACCTCACTGCCTGTGCCCGAAGTGGTGGGAGCACACCACAAGGTGTGACGCCTGTGAACGGCTGGCAGCTTGTTGGCTCGCCAAACCGATGGGGCCAGCGCCAGGTCATACAGATCAAAGCGGGCCAGTTTGGCCAAATCCAATGTAGTGCCGCCACCGATGGCCAGCAAAGCGGCGTCGGGTTGTGTGGCCCACAAAGGCCACAGTTGCTGGCAGACCTGCAGTGCCGCTGTGATGCTGCTTTGTGGCGAACGCTGCCAAATCCAGCCCAAGCACAACTCACCCCAGTGCCTTTTCAAATGGGCTTCCATGACCAATGAGACGGCGTGTGGGTCAGCCAGGACAAAAAAAGGTTTTTCAGGTGGGTGGGTGTGCAACAGGTCCGGGCCCCATGCGAGCTGAACCGGGTTGAACCAGGTCAAATGAATCGCTGTCGAAGCCATGATGAACCCATGTCAATGAGAGAGACGGTGACGATCAACATCAACAAGACGGCGCAGGTCTGGGCGTATTCAAAGCTGCGAATCACTTCAAACAAGATCACGCCAATGCCGCCAGCACCGACCATTCCAACCACAGAGGCCGAACGCACATTCGATTCAAAACGGTAAAGCGAATACGACAGCCAAAGTGGCATCACCTGGGGAATCACGCCGTAAGCAATCTCAGCCAGTTTGTGGGCGCCCGTAGCACGTATGCCTTCCACCGGCCGTGGGTCGATGGCTTCGACTGCTTCGGAAAACAGCTTGGACAATGTGCCTGTGGTGTGTACAAACAAGGCCAGTACCCCGGCAAAAGGCCCCAGGCCTACGGCCACAATGAACAGCATGGCGAACACCATCTCATTGGTGGCCCTGCAGGCATCCATCAAGCGGCGAACGGGTTGGTAAACCCAAGCTGGAGCCACATTGGCGGCCGACAGTAAACCCATGGGCACAGCGGCAATGATGGCCAGTACCGTTCCCCAAAGGGCGATGTGCAGTGTGATGACCATCTCACGCAAATACATCTGCCAGTCTTTGAAATCGGGCGGAAAGAAGTCCGCGGCAAAAGTGCGCATATTGGCCGCGTCCCGAATCAATGCCAGGGGGCGGATCTCTGCCCCCTGCCACGCCCAGGCCAAAATGCCCGCAGCCACCAGCCAGACCAAGTAGCTCAGGCCCTGGCTCTTTTTGTGCGAGGCCAGTTGTTGCAGTTTTTCCAGATCTGAGCTGGGCATGGCGGTGGACATGGTGGACATGCTTATTTCTTCAAGGCGGCCAGTTGCTTGTCAATATCTGCCAACTGTTTGGCTTTGTCCGCTGCGGCCAATTTGTCATCGCCCTCCACCTTGCGGCGGTCCTTGAACAACTCCAGTTGACGGATCGGGATCAGTTGGTCGTTGCTGGATTCGCGAAAGCCACCGTAGTTGTAGATGTTCTTGAGCACGGCTTTTTCTGCCGGATCGTTCTTGGCGTAGTTCAGAACAAAATTTTTGATCTTGGTTTTGACGGCCGGGTCCATGTCCTTGCGCCACACAAACGGGTCGCTCGGGATCAAGGGGCTTTTCCAGATCACGCGCAACTGGCTGAACAAATCAGGCTTGGCACTTTCGAGCTTGCCCATGTCTTCGGTGTTGTTGGTCGCCACATCGACTTGCTTGGCCAAAGTGGCTTGGATGTTGGCGCCATGGCTGGCGTTGCGCACCGTCTTGAAAGTGTTGCGCGCTTCGATGTTGCGCTGGGCAAAAATGTAATAAGAGGGCACTAAAAAGCCCGATGTCGAATTGGGGTCGCCAATACCGAAATTGATGTTCTTGCCGTTGGCGATCACATCGTCCAGTGTTTTGTAAGGGCTGTCCTTGTGGGTGATCAACAAGGCGTGGTAACCGAAGCTGCCGTCCGCGTACATCAGTTGCGCAAAGACTTCGCCGTTGGCGCGGTCCACCGCTTCCATGGCGGCTTTGTTGCCGTACCAGGCCACCTGGATCTTGTTGAAGCGCATGGCCTCAATCACACCGGCGTAATCTGGGGCGTAAAACGACTGGATTTTCAGGCCCGTCTTTTTCTCCATGTCGCGGAAGAAGGGCTCCCAGCGCTCACGCTGCGCCGAAGCCGAGTCGGTGGCAATGATGCCAAAACTGATGTCTTGAGCATAGGCGCCGATAGCGCTCAGGGAAATCAGGCCGGTGGCCAGAATGCGGGCAAGTTTCATGGTGAGTCCTCAGGTTGGAAAAATCAATGCGCCAGAAGTTGGAGCGTCGGGTTGAAAAGGGGATCCGGGGTTTCGGGTGGGTGGTCCATGAACAACTCATCCGAATGCGTGCCGTACAGCTCGCGCAAACGTTGGTTGTCCAGACCCAAAGGGGGGCCGTCGTAGACCAGGCGACCTTCGCGCAAGGCGATGATGCGATCGCAGTACTGACGCGCCAGGTTCACGTTGTGCAAACTGATGACCAAGGTCATGTCCTGATCTCGTTGCAGCTGCCGCAGCAAATCCATCACCCTGCGGGTGGATTCGGGATCGAGCGAAGCCACAGGTTCATCCGCCAGCAAAATGCGAGCGCCTTGCACCAAGGCACGGGCAATGGCAGCACGCTGCTGTTGGCCACCAGAGAGCGTCGATGCCCGTTGCATGGCCTGTTCTGACAGGCCCACCGAGTGCAAGGCTTTGAGTGCTTTGAATTTTTCTTCGGGTGTGAACCAGCCGAGCAAACTTCTGTGCAGGGGAATGTGGGGCAAAAGCCCCGTCATCACGTTGGTCAGCACATCCATGCGGCCGACCAAATTGAACTGCTGGAAGATGATGCCAATGTGGGTGCGCAGTTGCCGCACATTCGGGCTCAGCTTGCCCGATTTCTGCAGGCTCTCGCCCCACAAATGGATTTCACTGTCCACACCATCGAGCCGCTCGAGTCCGCACAGACTCCGCAGCAACGTGGACTTGCCCGAACCCGAGGCACCCAGCAAGCCCACACACTCGCCCTTTTTGATGCGCAGATCGATGGCTTGAAGCGCTTGCCGATCCTTGCGAAAGGATTTGCAGGCATTGATGACGCGGATGGCAGATTCTTCATTTGACATAGAAGGCATCTTGCAAAGTGCCTGTGACGATGTGATGAAGGAAATGTGTCATTCCCATGTCGCACCTGTTTTGTCATGCTCTTGACACGTATCCGATCCACAGTCTCGCCATGCAAAAAATGATGAACACACTTTTGGCGCTGTATGAGCAGGGCGGAGACATGGTCTATGCGGGTGAGTCGGTTACCCAGTTGATGCACGCCTGGCAATGCGGACGGTTGGCTGAAAAGTCAGGGGCCAGTGAAGCTTTGCAGCTGGCCAGTTGGTTGCACGATGTAGGCCATTTGTGGGTGAATCTGGAGGGCACACCAACCCTTCGCGGTCAAGATGATATGCATGAAATGATCGGTGCGCAGGTCCTGCTGCCTTTGTTTGGTTCCGCTGTTTCTGAGCCAGTGCGTTTGCATGTGCAGGCCAAGCGCTATTTGGTCAGCACACGAGAGACATATGCCCGAAAGTTGTCTCCCGATTCCGTGCGAAGCCTGAGTTTGCAAGGTGGGCCCATGGCGCCAGAAGAGTGCGGGGCTTTTGAAGCGGAGACTTTTTTCGCCGATGCCGTGAAGCTGCGCGTCTGGGATGATCTGGGTAAAAAGTCTGGTTGGTTTGAAGACACACGCCAAGATGCCTTGGATCATTTGAAGCATTTGATGGATTGCGTGGCGAGTAACAACGTCACTCAAATTTAATAAAAAAGACACGTCTTTGACATGCATGAAGACGACCATGACATTCAGGATCAAAAGGAGCTGAAGTCATGAAAGAGTTACCCAACCCCACCTTCGCGCTGTCCCCTGTTCAATTGCCCAGGGGGTCACTTCATCCGGGATCAGCTGGTACCGGTTTGGACTTTTTGCCTCGGCGTGTGCAAAGCACCATTGAAGTCAGCTGGGCGCAGCATCTCGACGAAGTTCGGGAAGCCCAACGACTGAGGTATCAGGTTTTTGCCACTGAACTGGGTGCGCGTTTGCCCAAAAAAGTGCCAGGGCATGACATCGATTTATTTGACGACTATTGCGAACACCTCTTGGTCCGAGACAGCGCTTCTGGTCAGGTCATTGGTACCTACCGGGTGCTTACGCCCGCACAGGCCAAGCGTGCAGGCAGCACCTACAGCGACACCGAATTTGATCTGACCCGACTGCGCGATCTGCGCAACCGCATGGTCGAGTTGGGCCGCAGTTGCGTGCACGCAGATCACCGCCATGGCGGCGTCATCATGGCCTTGTGGGGGGCCTTGTTTGAGTTCATGGACCGTAACCGTCTGGACACCATGATCGGTTGTGCCAGCATCCCCATGCTGCACAACGGTTTGGTAACAGGCGATGTCGCTGCCAGCATCTGGCACCAGTTGCGCCAAACCCATTTGGCAGATATTCAGTTCCATGTGCGGCCACGCCTGGCTTTGCCTGTGGAAGAGTTGAACCATGGCTTGCAAATTGAACCACCGGCGCTCATCAAAGGTTATTTGCGACTGGGCGCCAAGGTGTTGGGCGCGCCGGCTTGGGACCCGGATTTCAATACGGCTGATCTGCCGATGATGATGCGCACGGCCGATTTGCCCATGCGCTATCGCAAGCACTTTTCCATGGGGGCCGTATGACAACAGCCGTTCCAAATTCGCCGGTTGGTGCCCTGTTCAAAACCTCGTATGCGGGTGTCGATGACAGCTTGGCTCAGGCATTGCCTGCTCTGCTGCCCCCGTTGATGAGGGAGATGGACGATTCCGATGAAGACAATATGCCCGCAGACCGACCCCGTTTGCGGGCAATTTTCATTTCCGACCTGCACATTGGCACACCTGGCTTTCAGGCAGAAGCTTTGCTTGATTTTTTGAAGCACCACCCCAGTGATGTGTTGTATTTGGTGGGTGACATCGTGGACGGTTGGCAATTGCGCAGGCGTTGGTTTTGGCCTCAAAGCCACAACGATGTGGTTCAAAAATTGTTACGCCGAGCGCGCAAAGGGTGTCGCGTCATTTATGTGCCGGGCAACCACGATGAGTTTGCGCGACATTTTGTGGGGCATGCTTTTGGCGGTGTCGAGGTGGTGCACGATACGTCCCACACCACGGCCAAAGGGCTCAAGTTGTGGGTCGTGCATGGTGACCATTTTGACGGTGTGATCCAGTGCGCCAAGTGGTTGGCCTATGTGGGCGATTGGTTGTACGAATTCACTTTGCGGCTCAACCGTCACCTCAACAGCTTCAGGGCCCGCATCGGCTTGGAGTATTGGTCCTTGTCGGCCTACCTCAAACTCAAGGTCAAGAAGGCCGTCAATTTCATCAGTGACTTTGAAGTGGCTGTAGCGCAAGAGGCCAAACGCCGGGGTTTTGATGGTGTGGTGTGTGGCCACATTCACCACGCCGAAATTCGCGATGTGAACGGCACCTTGTACTGCAACGACGGTGATTGGGTAGAAAGCCGCACCGCCTTGGTCGAACACGCCGATGGTCGTCTGGAAATCATCCACTGGGCCGGTCAAGCGGTGGTGGTGAACGCCTTACCCGCGCAGGCGGTGCCTGCATGAAGTTGGCACTGATCACCGACGCCTGGCACCCTCAGGTCAATGGGGTGGTGACCACTTTGCATGAATTGGTGGAGGCTTTGGGCCCAATGGGTGTCCAGGTCAGTGTGCTGCATCCTGGTTTGTTCAAAAGTCGACCTTGCCCAGGTTATGCGGGCATTGATTTGGCGGTGCGCCCTTACAAAGCCTTGGCCGAGATGCTCGACAGTCTGTCGCCCGATGCTGTACACATCGCCACCGAAGGGCCGTTGGGTTGGGCTGCTCGCAAGCACTGTCTCAAAAGGGGTTGGCGTTTCACCACCGCTTTTCATACCAAGTTTCCGGAAATCCTTCGAGCGGCTTTGCGTGTGCCTTTGTTCCTGGGCTACGCCTTGTTTCGGCGCTTTCACCGGCCCTCTTCGGGGGTGATGGTGCCGACCCAAGGCGTTTTGCGCATGTTGCAAGCCAGAGGTTTCCAGTCGTTGAAACCCTGGACCCATGGGGTGGATTTGTCCTTGTTTTCGTACCAGCCTCAGGCGGTGGCTTTGCCCGAGCTGGCGCATCTGCCGCGCCCTTGGGCTTTGTATGTGGGGCGTGTCTCGTATGAAAAAAACATCGATGCCTTTTTGAGCATGCCCTGGTCGGGAACGCGCATCGTGTGTGGAGAGGGCCCTTTGGCTGCGCAGTTGCAGGCGACTTATCCTGATGTGGTTTGGATGGGGGTCTTGCCGCGTCCGCAATTGGCGCGGGTTTATGCGGCTGCGGATGTGTTTGTATTCCCTTCGCGCAATGAAACCTTTGGCCTTGTCATGCTCGAAGCCATGGCCTGCGGCACGCCGGTCGCCGCGTATCCGGTGGATGGGCCCCTGCAAGTCTTGGGTGCTGATCAAGGATCGCCCAAAGGGGGTGTGCTGGACCACAATTTGGCCGAAGCCACTGTGCAGGCTTTGAAGTTGCCTCGCGAAGAGGCCAGGCTGAGGGCTGAAGCCTTTGGCTGGCCCCAGACGGTGGCTTTATTCAGAACCTACTTGATGCCCATCAAGGCCGAGGGAAAACCATGACGCAGATTCACATCCTTGTCATCAAACTGACTTGATGGCTTCTTAGACTCATTTGAAATGACTCAAATGTGTGCCATGGACAAATCACTTTCACAGACCACGTCGGCAGACCATGCTTCGGATTTTTTGGACCGGGACCTGAGTATTTTGGCGTTCAATGAGCGTGTCCTCGACTGGGCGCATCGTCCCGAAGTTCCGGTACTCGAACGCTTGCGCTATCTGTGCATTGTGTCCTCCAACCTGGACGAGTTCTTTGAGGTGCGTGCTGAGCCTCATGTGATGGGCAGCTTGCAGGAGATCAAGTCCGGCCAATACACCCCAGACAGCTTGGCGGCCATTGCCGACAAAACCAACGCCATGGTGACGCGTCAATACGCGCTGTACAACGACGATTTGCTGCCCACTTTGCAGCGTCATGGTTACCGCTTGTTGTCGCATGGTGAGCGCAATGCCGAGCAACGCCGCTGGGTGCGCAGCTACTTCCAGCGCGAGGTGCAGCCGCTGCTGGTGCCCGTGGGTCTGGATCCAGCCCATCCTTTTCCTCAAGTGGCCAACAAATCGCTCAACTTCATTGTTCAGTTGTCGGGCAAGGATGCTTTCGGGCGTGCCAATGAAATCGCCATCGTCAAGGTGCCACGTGTCTTGCCACGGGTGATCGCCTTGCCGGACCGCGTGTGTGAAGGCACCAAGGCTTTTGTGCTGTTGTCCAGCGTGATCCGCGCCCATCTGGCCGAGTTGTTTCCGGGTCGTGAGGTCGGACAGTTCTCGCAGTTCAGGGTCACGCGTCATTCGGACCTGGCGGTGGATGAAGATGAAATCGCCAATTTGCGCATGGCCCTGCGTCAAGGGCTGCAGCACCGTCACTATGGCCAGGCGGTTCGCCTGGAAGTCTCGTCCAACTGTGCGCCCCGATTGGCAGAGTTTTTGCGCAAAGAGTTTCGCCTGCCCGAGGCGTCGGTGTTCCGGGTCAATGGTCCGGTGAACTTGGTGCGCTTGATGCAGTTGATCGATCTGGTGCCTGCGCCGGACTTGCTTTTTCCGCCCTTCAAAGCCAGCTTTCCGGTGCAACTGCCGCAACACGGCTCGGTGTTCAATCGGCTCAAAGAGGGTGATGTGGTGATCCACCAACCCTTTGAAAGTTTCGACGGTGTATTGGCCTTTTTGCGAGAAGCCGTGATGGATCCGAATGTGCTGGCCATCAAGCAAACCATTTACCGCGCAGGCAGCGACACCACCATGATGGATTTGCTGCGCGAGGCGGTGCGCCGGGGCAAAGAAGTGACGGCGGTGGTGGAGCTCAAAGCCCGATTTGACGAAGAGGCCAACATCAACTGGGCCGAGCAACTTGAATCGATTGGCGCGCAAGTGGTCTATGGCATCGTGGGCCTGAAGACGCACGCCAAAATGCTGCTCGTCACCCGCCGCGAAGGCCGCGTGCTGCGCCGCTATGGCCATCTGTCCACCGGCAATTACAACCGCCGCACCGCCGCGCTGTACACCGACATCAGCTACCTCACGGCCAATGCAGAGATTACCGCCGACATGGATCAGTTGTTCGGACATTTGGCCAGCCAAAGCCGCTTGCCCAAAATGAAGCGTTTGTTGGTGGCGCCTTTTAACTTGCATGCTCAGATGCAAACCCTCATCGAGGCAGTGGGCAACGCGGCTGCGCGTGGTGCAACTGGGCGCATCGTCATCAAGATGAATGCCTTGACCGATCAGCCCCTGATGGAAGCCCTGTTGGAGGCTGGAAAAAAGGGGGCGAAGATCGATTTGATTGTTCGCGGGGCCTGCATGCTCCCCGCCGGGGTGGTTGGCTTGAGCGACAACATTCGCGTGCGCTCGGTCATTGGTCGGTTTTTGGAGCACTCACGGGTGTTTTATTTCTGCGCAGATCAAGACGAATCGCTGTATTTGTCGAGCGCCGACTGGATGAGCCGCAATATGACGCGTCGCATCGAATTGGCTTGGCCCGTGACCGACCCGTTGCTGCGCCAGCGCATCATTGACGAATGCTTGATCGCCTATCTGCACGATGGCCGTGACGCTTGGGATCTTTCCCCGAATGGCCAGTATCACCGCGTGGGCCTGACGGCACCGGGGCCTGGTGCCCAGCAAGCGCTGATGCAGCGCTACAGTGCAGCAACCGAGCAGGAGTGAGTGCCATGGACTTGATCGTGTGGCGGCATGCAGAAGCCCATGAAGCCGAGCCCGGTGAAGATGACATGACCAGGGCTTTGACGCCTCGCGGACGCAAACAGGCCGAACGCATGGCCACTTGGCTAGATGCCCAGTTGCCACAAGGCACCCGCGTGCTTTGCAGCCCGGCTGTGAGGTCAGAGCAAACGGTGCAAGCCCTGGGCCGCAAATACAAAGTTCGCGACGCCCTGTCCCCAGGTGCCAGCGTGGCCGATGTGCTGGAAACCTCGGGTTGGCCCGACGCGCGTTACCCAGTCTTGCTGGTAGGCCACCAGCCGGCACTGGGCGGCATGGTGGCGCAATTGCTGGGCATGCCCGAGGCCGCATGCGCCATTCGCAAAGGAGCGGTTTGGTGGCTGCGCCACCGCATCCGCGAAGGTCAGGCGCAAAGCGTGCTGCTGGCTGTGACGTGTCCTGAGCGTTTGTGATCAGGCAGTTGGATACCGCCCTCAGTCTTTGCTTGGGCGTCCGGTCTTGATGGTGGGCACGTTGGCCATGGCCTTTTTGAAAGCGGTGTCGGCCATTCCAGCCAATGCCTGAAGGCCAGCACGGATCAGTTCGCTCTTTTTGACTTCAACACCCAAGGTCATCGCACGTTTTTTCATCTCGCCGATTTGCAGCAACTCGGTCTTGGGCAAGGTGAAGCTGTCGCGAACGACTTTGACCTTTTTCTCTTTAATGGTTTTACTGGGCAAGTCAGAGGCTTTTTTATCCAGGGCTTTGGGTTGAGCCGTTTGGGTTTGACTCATCTTGCCGGTAACTGGCACGGCTGGCTGTTTGACAGCCGTCTTTGCCGATTGGACGGGTTTGCGTTTTGGCGCAGGCGTGGCGTTTTTAGCCCGGTTTGGTGCTGTACTTTGGCCAGGCGCATGGACTGGTTTAGTCTTGGCGGCCGTTTTTTTAGGGCTGGGCTTGGGGGCCGCAGTTTTAATGGGAGATTTGGCGACTGTGGTGGTGCTCATGATGGCGCAATTTTTAAATTAACGGGATATACAGTTTATACCGTTGATTTTAATTGGGCAAGTTATTGGCCTTCAGGGCCTGGAGAATCTCAGTTGGAAAGAACTTGCAAAAACCAATCGGTCTTTTGCCAAGCGTTTTTTTCTTCGCGCAACAGGTGCGCCGACTGTGGCCAAAGGTCAGCCCATTCACCGTCCATTTGCAAAGTGGCAGTTCGGCGATCTGTATCGAATTGAATGTGCAAACCGGATAAATCAGGATCGCGCCGTGCATGGCACAAAATGACAGCCAGACGCAGCGCCATGAGTTGTTGGACAAAGCGGATGTCTACCAAGTCTGTTTCCAGCTTCCGCAGTTTGCCCCGGTGACCCAAGACCAGCTGGCTCAAGCGGTGCAGTTCGTCCAACGTGAAGCCGGGTAGATCCGTGTTGTCCAGAATGTATGCGCCATGCTTGTGGTAATCGCTGTGCGAGATGCGCATGCCGGTCTCGTGAAGCTGGCAGGCCCAGTGCAGTTTTTGCAAATGGCGTTGGCTTTCGATTTTGGGTACATCGGTTTCCGAAGTGAGCATGTCTTGCAAGAGGCCCTGGGCTGTTCGCGAGACTCGACCGGCCTGGTGTGCGTCGGTGCCAAAGCGTTGGGCCAGCCAGTCCACCATGGATGATCTGACATCCTGGGGGCTTTCGCGGTCGATCAGATCGTAGAGTGCGCCGTGGCGCAAAGCCCCTTGCGCGGCATGCATCTCATCGATTTGCAACAAATCAAACACCGCTTGCAAAACCGCCAGTCCGCCACCAATCACTGGCTTGCGCTCTTCTTTGACACCTTCCAAGCGCAGGTTGTCTATTTTTTGAGCTTTGATGAGACGTTCTTTGAGCCAAGACAGCCCATCTCGTGTGACACGTCCCTCGGGCCAGCCGGCCTGGGTCAAGACCTCAGAAACCGCGCCTACAGTCCCTGAAGAGCCGTAACACTTGTCCCAGTGCTGGCGGTTGAACAAAATGGGGGCTTCGTCAAGCACCGCCATGGCCCCAATTTCTGCAGCTTTGAATGCCTGTGAGGTCCAGAGTCCATCAGGGAAGTATTTCATCGACCACCCCACGCTTCCAACGCGGTAAGACTCCAATGTGTTGGCTGTCTCGTTGTGCCCCAAAATCATCTCGGTTGAGCGCCCCCCAATGTCGACAACCAGTCTGCGCTCATTCGATTGAGGGAGCAGGTGAGACACACCAAGGTAGATGAGACGGGCTTCTTCGCGCCCGGCAATCACCTCGATCGGGAAGCCCAGAATCCGCTTGGCCTTGGCCATGAAAACATCGCGGTTACGGGCCTCACGCAAGGTTTGGGTGGCCACGGCACGCACTTGACTGGGTTTAAAGCCGGCAATGCGTTCACCAAATCGGGCCAAGCATTCCCAGCCCCGAACCATCGCCTCATCAGTCAGGTTGCGATCGGCATCCAGCCCATTGCCTTGACGCACGGTTTCCTTGATGTATTCCACGCGCCGCAGTTGGCCCGCATCCATCTGACCAATTTCGAGGCGAAAACTGTTGGAGCCCAGATCAATGGCGGCGTACAGGGATTTATTGTGCATGGGGCGCGGAAATACAAAACTTTGATTATGTGACCGAATTGTGAAAATAGGATGACGAGAAAACCAATCTGGTGAGGACGTTGGGCCTTGTGGGGCTTGCGCAGGTTCAGGTCTGCGCGCCCTTGAACGGTGCCCAGCGGTTGATCAAAGTCACCAGCGTCAGCATCACGGGCACTTCCACCAGCACGCCCACTACGGTGGCCAAGGCTGCACCCGAATTCAGGCCAAACAGTGAGATGGCTACGGCCACCGCGAGTTCGAAAAAGTTGGAGGTGCCGATCAGGCAAGCGGGTCCGGCCACGTTGTGAGGCAATTTGAGCCAGCGCGCGCCCCACCAGGCGATGAAGAAAATGCCGTAGGTCTGCAGCACGAGGGGCACGGCAATCATGGCGATCACCAACGGTTTATCGATGATGGTTTGGGCCTGAAAGCCAAATAACAAGACCACAGTGGCGATCAAGCCCGAGACCGACCAGGGCTTGAGTTGGGCCATGCGCTTGTGCAAGTGTTCAGGCTCGCTTGCGAGCCACAGGCGGCGGCACAGCATGCCTGCGGCCAAAGGCAACACCACATACAGCACGGTGGAAAGCACCAGAGTTTCCCAAGGCACCGTGACATTGGTTATCCCCAGCAAAAATGCTGCAATGGGCGCGAACGCTACCACCATGATGAGATCGTTCACCGAGACCTGCACCAAGGTGTAATTGGCGTCACCCTTGACCAGTTGGCTCCACACAAACACCATGGCCGTGCATGGGGCCACGCCCAGCAAGATCATCCCGGCTATGTATGCGTTGGCCGATTGCGGATCGACCCAAGGGGCAAAGAGGTATTGAAAAAACAGCACCCCCAAAGCTGCCATGGTGAAGGGCTTGATGAGCCAGTTGACCACCAGTGTGAGCAGCAGGCCTTGAGGCTTTTGGCCCACGTTCTTCACGGCGCTCCAGTCTATTTGCACCATCATCGGGAAAATCATCACCCAGATAAACACCGCCACCACCAGGTTGACGTGTGCAACCTCAACCTTAGCCACGGCTTGAAACAGGCCGGGTACCAGCAGGCCCACACCCACCCCGGCCGCAATGCCCAAAGCCACCCAAATCGACAAGAAGCGCTCAAAAATACCCATGATCTATTGTGAACTCAGAACTTGGCGCTGAAATTGGGCAGCAGCTTCGAACCCGTTTTGGGCTTTACTCTTGGCCGATTTTTTGCAATTCTTTGTGCAAAGACAAACGGTCCAGTTTGTCCATGGGCAGGCTGAGCAAGATCGAAATGCGGCGGTGCAACTTCATGAAAGCATCCCAAAAGGCTTTGGCTTTTTCCTCTTCAGTGTCGGTGGCATGACCGGGATCTTCCACGCCCCAGTGCGCGGTCATGGGTTGACCTGGCCACACGGGGCAAACCTCGCCCGAGGCGTTGTCACACACCGTGATCACAAAATCCATGACTGGGGCCCCGGGCGCAGCAAATTCGTCCCATGATTTGCTGCGCAAGCCTTGGGTGCTTAGTTGGTTGCGCGCCAAACAATCGGCTGCGCCGGGTTTGATGTGCCCCGCAGGCTGGCTGCCAGCGCTGTAGGCCACAAATCGTTGTGGTGCCAGGTGGTTCATGATGGCCTCGGCCATGATGCTGCGCGACGAGTTGCCGGTGCAAATGAAAAGGATGTTGAACGAAGCCATGGAAATTCTCCTGAAAATGTGAAGTCGCCGCTCAGCAACGGCCTGGTTCGCAAGTGAGGTTGAGCGTATCGCCGCAGGGCACACCTTGGCAGCAGTGCGCTGTCAAAAAGTCCATCAGGCTTTGCATGGCACCCAGGTCGGCGCGGTAGCGTAAAAATCGGCCTTCGCGTTGCACACTGATCAAAGCTGCGTGGTGCAGTTCCTTGAGATGAAACGACAGTGTGTTGGCGGGAATGTCCAGCGCTGCTGACAACTGCCCAGGTTGAATGCCCTCAGGGCCCGTGCCCACGATGGCGCGAAACACCTTCAGGCGCGAGCTTTGCGCCAAAGCCGCCAAGGCCTTGACGGCCAAGTCCTCGTCCATGACGCTGAAAAGTGAAACGGGGCTCATGGAGTGGTCTTTTCCGTTGGGGTGTGGGTCTGTAAGCCCATGGTTGGACTGACCGGTAAGCGCAGCGTGGCCAGCCAGCAAACGGCCAGCATCAGTGCCGAACCCAACAGCGCGTACATCAGGCCGCCCCATTGGTAAAGCAATCCCGACAGCAGAGTGCCCATGAAGCGCCCCAATGCGTTAGCCGCGTAATAAAAGCCCACGTCTTCGGCAGCTTTTTCCGAGCCGGCATAGGCCAGGATCAGGTAGCTGTGCACCGACGAGTTGATGGCAAAGGCAAAGCCAAACAGACCCAAGCCGCCGACCACCCACCACTGCAGTTGAGGCGCTTGCAGCCACACGGCTGCCGCAATGCCCAGCGGAATGACCGCCAGCACGGCCGACCACCAGCGCGCTGCGGGCACCTCATGGCTCAGGCCATCTGCGCTGCGGCGCACCAGTTGGGGGGCCAGCGCTTGCACCAGGCCGTAGCCAATGGTCCAGGCCGCCAAAAAGCCGCCCACCATGGTGAAGGTCCAGCCCACCGAATACAAAAACACCGGCACGCCCACCACAAACCACACATCACGCGCTCCAAACAAGGCCACGCGGGCAGCGGCCAAAGCGTTGATGCCCGGGTTTTTGGCGAACAGCTCACGCGCTGATCCCGAGGCCTTGCTCTTGCCCATCATGGGTGGCAAGCTGGTGACCACGCCGAGCAACACCACCGCCAGCACAGCGGCCATGGCCCAAAGCGAGCCTTGAAAGCCCAGCGTTTCCAGCAGCACGCCGCCCAAGAAAAAACCAAAGCCTTTCATGGCGTTTTTGCTGCCCGTGAACCAGGCCACCCACTTGAACAATTGGCCATTGCCTGTGTCTTTGGCCTGCGCTTGCGTGATTTTGATGGCCGATTTGCTGGCGGTTTTGGTCAGGTCTTTGGCCACGCCGCACACCCCTTGCGCCAACACCACCCAGGCTACCGACAGGGCCGCTGTCCAGTCCGGCTGCAGCGCCGACAGCAAACCAAATCCGATGATCTGCGTGACCAAGCCCACGGTGAGCATGCGGGCAATGCCATAGCGCGTGGCCAGCCAGCCGCCCACCAGGTTGGCCAGCACCCCAGCGGCTTCGTACAGCAAGAACAAAAACGCCAGCGTGAACGGTGAGTAGCCCAGCTTGTAAAAGTGCAGCAACACCAACATGCGCAAAGCGCCGTCGGTCAGGGTAAAGCCCCAATAGGCCGCGGTGACGATACCGTAATTTCTTTCAGCGGCGTTCATCTCAAATGCCGACGTCGTTCATGTGGCAAGCCAGGTCCACCATGCGGCAGGCGTAGCCCATCTCGTTGTCGTACCAAGCGTAGATTTTGAGCAGTGTGCCGTCGGTCACCAGGGTCGACAGCGCGTCCACGATGCTGCTTCGCGTGTCGCGGGCGTAATCGGCGCTGACCAAGGGGCGCTCCTCATAACCCAAGATGCCCGCTAAGGGGCCTTGCGCTGCAGTCGCAAACAAGGCGTTGACTTCTTCGGCGCTGGTTTCGCGCTTCATCTCGAACACGCAGTCGGTCAGCGAAGCGTTGAGCACCGGGGCACGCACCGCGTGGCCGTTGAGCTTGCCTTTGAGTTCGGGGTAGATCAGGGCAATCGCGGTGGCGCTGCCGGTGGTGGTGGGGGCCAGGCTCATCATGGCGCTGCGGGCGCGGCGCAGGTCTTTGTGCGGCGCGTCCACCACCAAGTTGGTGTTGGTCGGATCGTGGATGGTGGTGATTTGGCCGTGTTTGATGCCGATGGCTTCGTGCACGACTTTGACCACGGGGGCTAGGCAGTTGGTGGTGCAGGATGCGGCTGTCACGATGCGGTCTTTGGCCGGGTTGTAAAGCGTGTGGTTGATGCCCACCACGATGTTTAGCACATCGCCCACTTTGACGGGCGCGGCCACGATCACGCGCTTGGCCCCCCGGTCCAAATGGCCCTGAATGGTTTCAGGCGTCAAAAACTTGCCGGTGCATTCGAGCACCAAGTCCACACCCATGTCGCCCCAAGGAATGTCGGCCGGGTTGGCGTGCGAGGAAAAGCCCAGGGTGCGATCACCGATGCGGATCTGGCTGTCGCCATCTGCTTCGATGCGCTCGCGCCATTTGCCCTGCACGCTGTCAAACGCCAGCAAATGGGCGGTGGCCGCAGCACCGCCCTTGAGCTCGTTCAGGTGCACCACCTCCAGGCGGTTGCCCGCGCGCGGGTCGTCCGATTGGCGCTCTGCAGCGCCCATGGCCGCACGCAGGGCCAAACGACCAATGCGGCCCATTCCGTTGATACCGACTTTCATGTTTGATCCTTCGATGGTTCTGGAATTGTCAATGAGTGGACTTTGCCACGTTTGTGTGACTAAACCATGACAAGTTGGCCACCCAGCGCCTTTTTGTATGTGCTGCTCTTGCAGCAATGGGATTTATTGACATCAAAAAGTCACAAAAAACCTTTTCAATAAGATCACTTTTAAGGAGTTTTCATGTCTCACCACGATCACGATCCCATCTTCAACACATCGAACAACCCTCACTTTCAGGATGTTTTGGCCCAATCACTGCAAAACCCTGCGCGCCGCGGTTTGCTGCGCGGTGGTTTGGGTCTGGCGGGTCTGGCCATGCTGCCCGGTTGTGCCAGCATGGTTTCGGGTACGGCCACAGCACCTGCGGCGCTGGGCTTCCCATCGGTGGACAAAAGTCTGCTGGACAACGTGATCTTGCCGCCCGGCTACCAGTACACGGTTTTGCACGCCACAGGCGATGCGCTCGATTCAGCCCTGCCTGCTTACTCCAACAAGGGCGTTGAATCCGATGACTGGTCCCGCCGAATTGGTGATCACCACGACGGCATGGACATTTATTACATCGATGCCAATGGCCGTTACTCCGAGAAAGAAACGGGCCGCGCCGTGCTGTGTGTGAACCACGAAAGCTCTGCCGATGCCCACTTCATGCACCCCAACGGCCAAACTTCCAACGGTGTGAGTGGTAAAAAATTCACGCAATTTGGTGACTGGGATTTGGGTTCGCGCCCCGAGTTGGAAGTGCTCAAGGAAATCAACCACCACGGCGTTTCGGTGGTGGAGATTGTCAAAACCCCACAAGGCTGGCGCATCAAGCAAGACTCGCCTTTGAACCGCCGCATCACGGCCCAAACACCGGCCCGCATCAGCGGCCCCCGCGCTGAAATCGACAACATCCGCAATTTCATGGTGACCCGTTGGGACACGGCAGGTTCTATGTCGCGCGGCACTTTGAACAATTGCGGCCACGGCAAAACACCCTGGGGCACTTATTTGGGCTGCGAAGAAAACTGGGCGTTTTACTTCCAGGCCATGGGCACAGGCACTGGCCTGTCCCCCAAAGAGGTGGCGGCACGCCGTCGTTATGGCGTCGCTGCTGCAGCCCCTGCTGCCGGTGTGCAAAAAGCCATCAGCCAAGGCTGGCACACCGTGTCGGCCACCGACGACCGTTTTGCCCGTTGGAACTTGGCCGCCACGGGTGCCAATGCCGAGCGTGACTTCCGTAACGAAGCCAATACCTTTGGCTACAACGTCGAAATCGATCCGTTGGCCCCCAATTCCACGCCCGCCAAGCGCGTGGCCATGGGCCGTTTTGCCCACGAAGCCGCCGTTTGCAGCCTGCCCAAGGCGGGCGAGCCTTTGGCCTTTTACATGGGCTGTGACGCCCGCAACGAGTACATCTACAAATTTGTCTCCACCGCTGTTTGGGACCCGCGTGATGTGGGCGGCGGTTTGGTGGCCGGCGACAAGTATCTGGGTGAGGGCAAACTCTACGCAGCGCGTTTTGATGCCACGGGCCAAGGCCAATGGCTGGAGTTGACCATCGCCGATCCACGCATTGCCAGCTACAGTGCCTACAAATTTGCCAACCAGGCCGATGTATTCGTCAACGCACGCCATGCAGCCGATGCTGTTGGCGCCACCAAGATGGACCGTCCAGAGTGGGGTGCTGTCAACTACCGTAACGGCGAGGTGTATTTCGCCCTGACCAACAACAACGCTGCCAGCCGCACCCCCACCAAGGTGGACCCGGCCAACCCCCGCGCCTACATGGACTTGGATGGCAAAAAAGGCACCGGCAACCCGCACGGCCACATCATCCGATTCAACGAAGCAGGTCAAAAATCCACGTCCAAAGCTTTTGCTTGGGACATCTTCCTGTTCGGTGCAGAAGAAGACTCGGGCGATGCCAACTTGTCCGGCTTGAGCGCCAAAAACGCGTTCTCATCGCCTGACGGCCTGTGGTTCAGCAAAGCCACGGGCATTTGCTGGATTCAAACCGACGATGGCGCCATGACCGACGAAAGCAACTGCATGATGCTGGCTGCTATTCCTGGCCAAGTGGGCGACGGCGGCAAAGTCACCGTGAAAAACAAAATGGTGGTCGGTGGTGTTGAGCAAACCGGCACCCAAGAGACTTTTGTGGGCGCCGCTTTGGGTGATGCCAAACTGCGCCGCTTCTTGGTGGCCCCTAAGGGGGCGGAAGTGACCGGCATCACGGAAACCGCTGATGGCCGCACTTTGTTCGTCAACATCCAGCACCCCGGCGAGTTGTCCAAGCCATTGGCTTCGGGCGAAGCCCCACAAAGCGTCTGGCCTGGCAACCAGGGTTATGGTGTGCAAGGCCGCCCACGTTCGGCCACGATCGTGATCACGCGCAAGGATGGTGGTGTGATCGGGCTGTAAAGCCCAAGGGCCCAATGTTCACAGCAGCCGGGCGATGGCCTCGACATCCTCGGCGAACATTTGGCCCTTTTCCGCCAACAGCACTTTGTGCTGTCTGTCTATCAAGAGCGTGATGGGCAAGCCCTTGGGTTTGGGAAACTGTTTGCGCCATTCGGGGCTGGCCCAAGCTGCCGGAAAGGTGTAACCGCGTTTTTGCAGGTAAGCCTGAGCGTCTTCGGGCTTTTTGTCGATGGACAAGGCCAGCATGCGCAGGCCTCGGCTTTTTTGCGACTGCCACAGCGCCTGCATGCTGGGGCTTTGCAAGGCGCAAAAGGGGCAGGTGCTGGACCACCAGTAAAGCAGCAAGGGCTGGCGCTCGTGCTGGAAGTCCTGGCCATTGAGCAAACGGATGGGCGGTACGCTCAGCACATCGCCGACTCGGGGCATGGCGGGTGCCATGGCTTCCAGAGCTGCCTCGGTGGGGCTTTGAGCTTGAGCCCTGGCCCAAGGCAACAAAGCCCCCAAGCCCAAGCCCAGCGCCATTTGCCTGCGTGTTGTCAAAGCCAGCGGTGACAAATTTGGGTTGTGCATCGTGAAGTCGGGATTTGATTTGGATGAAGAATAACCGGAAAAAAACCTGACTATTTGACACAAGACTGTCACAATTCGCCGCTAAAGTGACATCAGTCCTCAAGAAAACCATCTTGTGGGTCATGAACTTACACCCTCAACCAGGAGTTGATATGTTGAAATTGAAATCTTTTGTGGCTGCCATTGGCCTGAGCGCCGTCGCAGTTGCCAGCTTTGCCGCCGACATCACCGGTGCGGGCGCGACTTTCCCCTTCCCAATCTACGCCAAGTGGGCTGAAGGCTACAAGGCCGCCACTGGCACGGGCATGAACTACCAGTCCATCGGTTCTTCCGGCGGCATTCGCCAAATCCGCGCCAAGACTGTGACTTTCGGTGCCACAGACGCCCCAGTTCCGGGCGCTGACTTGGACAAAGACGGCATGGTTCAGTTTCCCGCCATCATCGGCGGCACTGTGCCTGTGATCAACTTGGACGGTTTCAAGCCTGGCGAATTGCGCGTCACAGGCCCAGTGTTGGCCGAGATGTTCATGGGCAAAATCAGCAAGTGGAACGATCCCAAGTTCGCCGCATTGAACCCCGGCAAAACCCTGCCCAACGAGATCATCACCGTGGTGCACCGCGCTGACGGATCCGGCACCACCTTCAACTGGACCGACTACCTGACCGCAGTCAGCAAAGATTGGGCTGACTCCGTGGGCAAGGGTGCTGCAGTGAAGTGGCCAGCGCCAACCTCGGTCGGTGGCAAAGGCAACGAAGGTGTCGCGGCCAACGTGAACCGTGTCAAGGGTTCTTTGGGTTACGTGGAATACGCTTACGTCAAAAAGAACAACATGAATTTCATGCAAATCCAAAACGCCAATGGCAAATACGTCAGCCCTGATGATGCAACATTCGCCGCCGCCGCAGCTGGTGCCGATTGGTTCAGCGTGCCGGGCATGGGCGTCTCCATGGTCAATGCCAAAGGTGACAACAGCTGGCCTGTCAGCACGGCCTCTTTTATCTTGATGTACAAAGCCCCAGCTGACAAAGCTGCCTCGGCCGAAGCCCTCAAGTTCTTCGACTGGTCTTTCAAAAATGGCAAAAAAATGGCTGCCGATCTCGACTACGTGCCATTGCCTGACAGCTTGACCGATCAGATCCGTTCACGAGTCTGGTCACAAATCCAGAAGTAATCCAGGCTCTGGTCTGTCATCCGTCGGTTGTGATTCAGCGACCGACGGATTTCTTGTTTAATTTGATGCACTTTGTTTGATGGGTCAAGACATGCAAACCCCCCTCTCCAGCGCGGACAACAGCAGCCATTTGATGGCTGTGGTGAAGCGCCAGCGGCTGCAAGACGTGTTGTTTCACCGCCTGACGCAGTTGTTCTCCCTGTTGGTTCTGGTGGCCTTGGCCGGGATCATTGTTTCTTTGTTCATCAACGCTTGGCCGACGTTTGCCAAATTCGGTGCGCGTTTCATTTGGTATGTCGAGTGGGACATCATCAATGAAGAGTTTGGAGCGGCGATTGCCATCGCGGGCACACTGGCCAGCGCTGGCATTGCCATGTTGGTGGCGGTGCCTTTGGCTTTTGGCATTGCGGTTTTCTTGACCGAGACCTGCCCCGTTTGGCTGCGTCGTCCTTTGGGTACGGCCATTGAATTGTTGGCAGCGGTGCCCTCCATCATTTACGGCATGTTTGGCCTGTTTGTGTTTGCGCCCTTGTTTGCCGACTACATCCAGGTGCCGCTGCGTGATGTGCTGGGCGGCATGCCCATCATCGGATTCCTGTTTGGGGGGGCCACGAACGGCATGGGTATTTTGGCGGCGGGCATTGTGCTGGCCTTCATGGTGCTGCCTTTTGTGGCTGCGGTGATGCGTGACGTGTTCGAAATCACGCCGCCCATCCTGCGGGAGTCGGCCTATGGTTTGGGCTGCACCACTTGGGAGGTGGTGCGCAAAATCGTGTTGCCTTACACCCAAAAAGGGGTCATCGGCGGGATCATGTTGGGTCTGGGTCGGGCGCTTGGCGAGACCATGGCTGTGACCTTTGTGATCGGCAACGCCAACCGCATGCCGACCTCGCTGTTTTCTCCTGGCACGTCCATCGCGTCGACCTTGGCCAACGAATTCGGCGAAGCCGCCGACTTCCACATGTCTTCTCTGTTTGCTCTGGGATTTTTGTTGTTTGTGATCACGTTTGTGGTGTTGGCCTTGGCCAAAATCATGATCAATCGGGCTGAAAAAGCCAAGGGGTTCTGACATGGCGATGAACATGAATCACGCACTGTACCGACAGCGCCGAGTGGCCAACGCTTTGGGCATGGTCAGCTCCATGCTGGCCATGGCATTGGGCTTGACCGTGTTGCTCTGGATTTTGGTGGTTTTGTTTTCCAACGGCTTTGCCGCACTGGACTGGAACATCTTGACCAAGGACACACCTGCGCCAGGCACCGAGGGTGGGGGCTTGCGCAATGCCATCGTGGGCAGTTTGATGATGGTCGGCCTTTCTGTGTTGGTGGCGACGCCCGTGGGCATCTTGGCGGGCATTTACCTGACTGAATACGGCGATCAAAGCAAAACAGCCGAACTCACCCGTTTTGTGACCGACATCATGTTGTCGGCACCCTCGATCGTGATCGGTTTGTTTGTTTATGCCATCGCCGTGGCTACCTTGGGCGGATTTTCTGGCTACGCAGGCAGCCTAGCGCTGGCGCTGATTGCTGTACCAGTGGTCATGCGAACCACTGAAAACATGCTCCGCCTGGTGCCTGGTAGCTTGCGTGAGGCGGCTTTCGCCCTGGGCGCGCCGCGTTGGAAAGTGTCTTTGTCGGTGACGCTGCGCGCGGCCAAGAGCGGTGTGATCACCGGTGTTTTGCTGGCCATTGCCCGTATCAGTGGTGAAACAGCGCCCTTGTTGTTCACCGCATTGAGCAACCAGTTCTACAACGATGACATGAGCAAGCCCATGGCCAATTTGCCAGTGGTGATTTTCCAGTTCGCGATGAGCCCCTATGACAACTGGATTCGCCTGGCTTGGGGTGGGGCACTCTTGATCACCTTGACGGTTCTGATTTTGAACATCTTGGCCCGCGTGTTTTTCAGGGACAAAAAATCAGCCTGAGGCTGACGGTTCCGAAAACCACTGCTTTTCTCTTTGCATTTACAGGAATTCTCATGCCTGACAAGAAACCGACTCAAAACGCCCTCGAAGTTCGAAATCTGGACTTTTATTACGGCAAATTCAAAGGCCTGAAAAACGTCAACCTCGACATCGCTGAGCACCGCGTGACGGCCTTCATCGGCCCCTCGGGCTGCGGTAAGTCCACTTTGCTGCGCACGCTCAACCGCATGTACAGCCTGTACCCCGGTCAGCGTGCCGAAGGCGAGATCAAGTTTTATGGTCAGAACATCCTGGACAAAGGCCAGGACCTGAACTTGCTGCGTGCCCAAATTGGCATGGTGTTCCAAAAGCCCACGCCGTTTCCCATGTCGATTTACGACAACATTGCTTTCGGTGTGCGCCTTTATGAAAACCTCAGCCGCTCCGACATGGACGACCGTGTCGAGTCGGCTCTGACCAAGGCCGCGATTTGGAACGAAGTCAAGGACAAGCTGGGTCAAAGCGGTCTGTCGCTCTCGGGTGGTCAACAGCAGCGTTTGTGCATTGCCCGCACCGTAGCCGTCAAACCCAAAGTCATTTTGCTGGACGAACCCACATCGGCTTTGGATCCGATTTCGACCGCCAAAGTCGAAGAGTTGGTGAGCGAATTGAAAAAGGAATACACCGTGGCCATCGTGACGCACAACATGCAGCAAGCCGCTCGTGTGTCCGACTTCACGGCTTACATGTATTTGGGCGAACTGGTGGAGTTTGGCCAGACCGAACAAATCTTCATGAAGCCTGCCAAGCAGGAAACCGAAGACTACATCACCGGCCGTTTCGGCTGAACAGGAGTACCCCATGGACAAACACATTTCAAGCCAATTCGATGCCGAACTCACCGGCGTTTCTTCCCGTGTTCTGGAACTGGGTGGTCTGGTCGAGTCGCAAACACGCCACGCTGTGTATGCCTTGGCCCAGTTCAGCTCCGAAGTGGCTGACCAAGTGGTGGCCACTGAAAAGCAGGTCAACGCACTCGAAGTTGAGATTGATGCCGAATTGGCATCGATCATCGCGCGCCGTCAGCCCACGGCCCGTGATTTGCGTTTGCTGATGGCGATTTCCAAGATCACCGGTAACCTGGAGCGTGCCGGCGATGAAGCTGAGCGAATTGCCCGCATGGTCAAGCTGATCCTGGATCAAGGCAGTCCGCGTAACTTGCCATCTTCCGAGTTGCGTGTGGCGGCCGACCTGGCCACCGGCTTGCTGCGCAAAGCGCTTGATGCCTTTGCCCGCCTGGATGTGAACACGGCGCTGGTCATCTTGAAAGAAGACGACTTGATCGACGCCGAGTTCAACGGCTTTGTGCGCAAGCTGGTCACTTACATGATGGAGGACCCACGCACGATTTCGGCCAGCTTGGACCTGCTGTTTGTGGCCAAGGCCATCGAACGCATTGGCGACCATGCCAAGAACATCGCCGAGTTTGTTATTTATGTCGTCAAAGGTGCTGACGTTCGTCACACCGCTTTGACCGAGATTGAAAAAGCGGTGCAATGAGAAACATCCCTCGGATCTTGATTGTCGAGGACGAACCGGCCATCGCCGAGCTGATTGCGGTGAATCTTCGGCACAACGGCTTTCAGCCGGTGTGGGCCATCGATGCCGAAACTGCGCAGCGCGAACTCGACGAAATCCTGCCCGACGCGATTTTGCTGGACTGGATGCTGCCAGGCGAGAGTGGCTTGGCGCTGGCCCGCAAGTGGCGTGCATCGGCACGCACCAAGCCTGTGCCCATCCTGATGCTCACGGCGCGCGGTGACGAGGCCGACCGGGTAGCAGGGCTGGATGCGGGCGCTGACGATTACATCGTCAAACCGTTTTCACCCCGTGAGCTGCTGGCACGCATCCGCGCCGTGTTGCGTCGCCGGGTGCCCGAGTCTTCGGGGGGCGTGGTCAAAATGGGCGACTTGCAACTCGATGCCGACACGCACCGGGTCAGTCTGGTCGACAAGCCACTCAAGGTGGGCCCCACCGAGTTCAAACTCTTGCATTATCTGATGCGCCACCCTGAGCGTGTGCACAGCCGAGGATCTTTGCTTGACAAGGTTTGGGGCGACCACGTTTACATCGAAGAGCGCACGGTGGATGTGCACGTCAAACGTCTGCGCGAATCGCTGGGCGAGGCGGGCAGCATGATCGAGACCGTGCGCGGTGCAGGCTACCGTTTCACCCCCACTCCTTCCGTTTGAAGTCAGGTGACGCATGTTTTTTTGGCTTCTCGAAATGCTCTTCCTGGTGGGCTTGGCGGGAGCTCCCGGCTGGTTTTTAGGCGGTGCCTTGGGGGCTTTGCTGGGTGCGCTCATTGCTTTGTTCATCTATGGCGCCACGCTGCTGTGGAAGTTGGACCGACTTGAGCGCTGGCTGAGTGCGCCAACTTTGCACCAAGACCCGCCATGGCATGGTGTTTGGCGTGAGATTTCGGTGCGCGTGCAGCGGATGCTGCGGCAACAGGAAAAGTTGGCCGCTGTGCACCAAAAACAGCTGCAAGATTTCTTGCAGGCGATTCAAGCCTCGCCCAATGGCGTGATCTTGTTGGACGAGGAAGCGCGCATCGAATGGTGTAACGACACTGCTGCGGCGCATCTGGGCCTGGATGCGCAAAGAGACCGCATGCAACACATCGTGCATTTGGTGCGCGACCCCGTGTTTGCGCGGTACTTTGCGCAAGATGATCATGTCTCGGAGGTGGTCATTGAAGGCCGTGCCAGCTCAGCTTTGAACCGCCAAAAACTGTCGGTGCAATTGCATGCCTATGGTGAAGGGCGCTCGTTGCTGTTGAGCCGTGACATCACGGCAGTTGCTCAGGCCGATGCCATGCGCCGCGATTTTGTGGCCAACGTGTCGCATGAAATCCGCACGCCATTGACGGTGCTCAGTGGGTTTGTGGAAACCCTGCAGTCCATTCCCATGGATGCGCAGGCCACTCAGCACTACCTGCAACTCATGTCGGCGCAATCGGATCGCATGCAGTCCTTGGTGGCCGATTTGTTGATGCTGTCGCAACTCGAAGGCAGCCAGTTGCCCAGCACGCAAGAAAAAGTTTCATTGGCTGCTTTGATGCTGCAAGTGACGACCGAAGCCCAGGCATTTTCGGATTGGATGGCCAACAAAGGCGAGGGCGCTGTGCACCAATTGGAATTTTCTCCGGTGCCGGATGTGTATTTGCTGGGTGCGCGTTCGGAGTTGTTGAGTGCGGTCTCCAACTTGGTGAGCAACGCGATCCGGTACACCCCATTGGGAGGGCGCATACAGATTCACTGGTCCAGCACCCCCGAGGGCTTGATGTTCACCGTCAAGGATTCAGGCCCCGGCATTGCAGCCGAGCATTTGCCGCGTTTGTCCGAGCGGTTCTATCGGGTGGACCGCAGCCGGTCCAGAGAAACCGGTGGCACCGGCTTGGGTCTCGCCATCACCAAGCACGTCATGCAACGCCATGGCGGCGAGCTGCGCATCGAAAGCGTGTTGGGTCAGGGCTCGACTTTTAAATTGGTTTTTCCACAAAGCCGTGTTGTGGCCGACTTTAGCTGACCCTTGCTCATGCTGCGTGCATACGCAGTGATCACTTTTAAAGTCTCTTTAAAGACCCAAAATGTGTCGTGATTTCTTCATGAAAATGACACGCTTGATTCACGATGGAGGTGGAACATGACATGCAAACTTGGAGGTTTGCCATGCGTGTCACAGTCATCGGTTCGGGTTATGTTGGTTTGGTCACAGGCGCTTGCTTGTCTGACCTAGGGTTCAAGGTGGTTTGCCTGGACAAGGATGAAGAAAAAATCCGAGCCTTGCAAGAAGGGGACGTACCCATTTACGAGCCAGGACTCAAAGAGCTGCTCACTCGCAATCGGGCCGATGGACGCATTCGCTTCACCAGCGATGCCTGTGAGGCGATCGAGCATGGCGACATCCTTTTCATCGCCGTGGGCACGCCACCGGCCGAAGATGGTTCAGCCGACTTGGGGCACGTCTTGTCTGTGGCGGCCACCATTGGGCGCAACCTGAAGGGGTTCAAGCTGGTGGTCAATAAATCCACGGTGCCCGTGGGAACGGCTGACAAAGTGCGTGCTGCGATTTCGCATGAGTTGGTTCACAGGGGCATGTCGCCAGAATTGTTTGATGTGGTGTCCAACCCGGAGTTCCTCAAAGAAGGGGCCGCCATTGATGACTTCATGCGACCCGACCGGATTGTGGTGGGCGTCGATGAGGGCCTGCACCATGCCCGCAGCCGCCGCATGATGGGTGATCTGTATGCCAGCTTCAACCGCCATCATGCCCGTACCGTCTGGATGGATGTGCGCAGTGCCGAGTTGACCAAATATGCGGCCAATGCCATGTTGGCTGCTCGCATCTCATTCATGAATGAAATGGCCAACTTGGCCGATGTGCTGGGAGCGGATGTGGATCACATTCGTCGAGGCATTGGGGCTGACAGTCGAATTGGGCACAGCTTTTTGTATGCGGGTTGTGGTTATGGGGGCAGTTGCTTTCCCAAGGACACGCAGGCTTTGGTCAACACCGCCAAGTCCCATGGGCACAGCATGGCAGTGGTCAGTGCCACGGAGATGGTCAATGAGCGACAGAAAACAATTTTGGTCGAACGATTGACGCAGCACATGGGCCATGATTTGGCAGGTCGAAAAATTGCGGTTTGGGGCTTGGCCTTCAAGCCCAACACGGATGACATGCGCGAGGCACCCAGCCGCGTCGTGATTCGTCAATTGCTGTTGCGTGGTGCACACGTCAGTGCCTTTGACCCTGTGGCAGGCGTTCATGCGCTGCAGGCTTTGCGTTCCGATTTGAGTCAAGAGCTTCATCTGCTGGAGCGGTTTGAATTGGCGACCTCAGACATGCAGGCCTTGGAGGGCGCCGATGCCTTGATGGTGTTGACCGAGTGGAAGAATTTCCACAACCCGGATTTCGAGGCCATGAAGGCCCTGATGCGCAAACCCTTCATTTTGGACGGCAGAAACCTCTACAACCCAGAAGCCCTGAGCGAATTGGGTGTGGCCTACCAAGGAGTGGGCAGGCGCAATCATTTGGCGCAGCTGATGGATTTCGACATACAGACCGAAGTGCAAGTCGCTCCTGAATTCATGAATGCCTAAGGGCTTTGCTTTTTTGATCCTGGCCCAGTTTTTCAGCGGGCTGGCCGACAACGCCTTTTTGTTGCTGGGCATTTTCTTTTTGCAGGAGCAAGGCTATCCCGCATGGTGGGCACCCCTGCTGAAAATGGTCTTCACTTTGTCTTATGTGGTGTTGGCCAGCGTCGTGGGACCTGTTTCCGATGCTTTTCAAAAGCGCCATGTCATGTTGGCGATGAATTTGCTCAAGTTGTTGTCGGTCGTCTTGTTGTGGACAGGTTTCAGCCCTCTGCTGGCCTTCGCACTGACAGGCTTTGCGGCCTCTGTCTATGCCCCGGCGAAATATGGCTTGCTCACTGAAACTGTGCCTCCAGCGAATCTGGTCAAGGCCAACGCCTTTCTGGAAGTGTCGGTGGTGCTGTCCGTTTTATGGGGTGTGGTGTTGGGCGGTTGGCTGATGGACTCAGGGTCTTGGGAGGCTGATGGACCTCAAAGTGTCTTTGGTTGGACCACAACCGAATGGCTGATTGAAACCCAAATCGGTTTTGGTTTGGGTGTGATCTGCCTCTTGTATGTGTTGTCTGCAGTCCTGAACTTTGGAATGTATGCCTTGCGCTCGCCTGCGCAATTGGCGTGGTCTTGGGCGGATATGCGTTGGTCTGCTTTTTGGGTCAACCACGTGAACCTGTGGCGAGACCCATTGGGGGGCGTTTCTTTGCGTGTCACCACTTTCAGCTGGGGTGTGGGCGCCGTGCTGCAGTTCATGGTCCTGGTGTGGGCGCAGACGCAGGCAGATTTGACTTTGCAAGCCGGGGCGTATTTGCAGGGTTTGGTGGCATTGGGGGTCATCGGTGGCGCAGTCATGGCGGCGCTCACTTGCCGCATCTTTCGTGCCCGAAGGCAGAGGGTATGGGCTGTGGTGCTGGCCTGTTTGATGCCCGCTTTGGCCGTGACACAAAGCGTGTGGCTGGCTGTGCCCATGATGCTGGCGGCAGGCTGGGCGGGGGGCATGTTGCTTGTGCCCATGAATGCCTTGTTGCAACACCGTGGCCTCAAGATCATGCCACCAGGGCGTTCTATTGCTGTCCAAGGGTTCAACGAAAACCTGAGTGTGTTGGTGATGCTGGGCTTGTACAGCCTGCTGCTGACCTGGGATTGGCCCCTATTGGCCATGATGCTGTGCCTGTCATTGCCCTTGTGGATGGCTGTTTTGCCATGGCGCCGCAGGTCAGTTAAGCAGGATTTAACGCTCAGTTAGAACGCCCGTCAGCACCCTTCGGAACATGTTTTCCACCTCGGTGGCAATGCTGGACCATTCCCATTTTCGAATGCTGTCTTCTGCATTCAAGCGAGCCTCTTGCAAGGTCGAGGCTTTTTGTGTGATAGCCAAGGCTCGCAGGACAAAGCGTTGTGCATCTTCGTCTTGTACAAGCCAGCCATTGCGTTCATCTGAAATGACTTCTTTGGCAGCGGCGCAGTCAAACGCCAGGACCGGGGTGCCGCTGGCCAGAGCTTCCAAGGTCACGTTGCCAAAGGTTTCGGTGAGGCTGGGGAACATGAACAGATCTGCACTGGCGTAAGCCACGGCCAATTGCGCGTGCGTCGCCATGCCCATGAAAATGGCATCCGGGCAATCGATCTGGAGTTTGGCCCGGTAGGGACCATCACCACAAAAAACCAGTTTGACTGACCGGTTTTTTTGCTTCAAGGCTTGGTAAGTTTTTACCGTCAAGTCGAGATTTTTTTCTGCCGCCAAGCGCCCCACCGACAAGATGACCAAGGTCTTGTCATCGACTTCCCATTGCTTGCGCAAACTGGTGCTTCGTTTTTCGGGGTTAAAAAGCTGGGTGTCCACACCCCGTGCGACCACTTGGAGATTGTGAAAGCCCAGGACCTTGAGTTGATCGTGCATGGCTTGCGTTGGCACCATGGTGCACAAGGTGCGGTTGTGAAATTTGCGCAAGTAAGCCACGATGGGTTTTTGCAGCCAACCGACGCCATAGTGTTTGCTGTAGCTTTGAAAATTGGTTCTGAAGTCGGAAGTGACGGGCAGGCGCAAAACCCGGGCCGCTTGCAGGGCCGACCAACCCAGGGGGCCTTCGGTGGCAATGTGGACCAAATCAGGCCGCTGCAAACTCCAGGCCTTGATGAGTGACTTTTTGCTGGGAAACCCCAGCTTGAGCTGTGGGTAGCGCGGTATGGGCATGCCCTTGATCAGCAGTTCACTCCAGCCTTCCCGATGGCTTTCGGTTTCGTGGCGGTCTTGCCTGGGGCGAATGAGTTGGATCGTGTGTTGGCGCAGGCTCAGCTCTTGGATGAGCCGTGAAAGAGTCAGTGCAACGCCGTTGACCTCGGGTGGCCAGGTCTCAGTCACTACCGCAATGCGCAGCGGGGCATTGGCGGGTACAAAATTTTCGACAAAAAAGGACGCGTTGTCTGATTCAAGCATGACGCTATCGTGAACGCAGGTTTTAACAGTTTGATGACAAAAGCCATGTCACTGTTTTTTCACACGAATTGATGATGATCTTCACACATTCAACTAGAGGGGTTTCTGTGAAAGATTTCTTGAAAGCTTTGGAAGTGCAGCGTTGGGACGATCACCGTTACTACCACCATTGCCGCATCAACCAGTCCTTGCACTTGCTCAGTGCCATGGCTTTTGTGGTCGCTTACGGGATGCTGTGGATCGATCCGGCCATGGCCGCATTGCTCGCTTGGATGGTTTCCATGACTTCGCGGCAAGCCGGTCACTTCTTCTTTGAGCCCTTGGGCTATGACCACGTCAACGAAGCCACCAATGATTTTAAGGAAGAGATCAAGGTGGGCTACAACTTGCGCCGCAAGGTGGTGTTGTTGAGTGTCTGGGCTCTTTTGCCATTGGCCATTTACATGAATCCTGGCTTCATGGGCTTGCTGCCTGTGCACGAAACCTGGTTTGAATTTTTGCGGGCTGTGGGTTTTGCCTGGCTGTATTTGGGTGCGGCGGCTTTGCTGTTCCGCACGGTGCATTTGTTTTTTTTGCACGACGTGCAAACCGGACTGGTCTGGATGACCAAGATCATCACCGATCCGTTTCACGACATTTACCTGTATCACCGGGCGCCTTGGCAGTTGCTGCGAGGTGAGCGCTTCGCCGACAACACTTTCCGCACCGGTCGCTGATGGCTGAAAACCCCGGTTCACTCTGCCATGGTGAACCGGGGTTTGGCTTCAGCGAAACAGTGTTTCTTTCAGGATGCTGCGGCGGATGGATTTGTTGGTCATCTCTGGGGCATGCCACCACCAGCCATCTCGCTGCATGTCTTGAGCTGCCAATACAAACTTTTGAAGCACCGCTTCAAAGTCGGCGTCGCTGTAGTTGAGACTGAAGATCAAACGACCCGTCCCCACCCAACTGAGCGCCAATCCATGCAGCCTGAGGTAGTACTGCAGCATCCAGTTGTACCGACTGGGCTGGGTGTAAAAGAGAGTCCAGACGCTCGACATGTTGGCTGCTTGCAAGGGCAGTTCATGCTTTTGCATGGTGCTGTTGAATTGGGTGGCGCGGGCATTCCAGCGTTCGTCCAAGCCTGCGTAAATGGCCTTGATTTCGGGGGTTTCCAGTTGTTCAAGAAAGACCGACATCGCCCCCATCACCGCAGGGTGTGCGTTGAATGTGCCACGCGCAAAGCAAATATCAGCCGGTCGTTTTTCATTGAAGCGGCGCATCCATTCGCGCTTGCCGCACACCACACCGACAGGAAATCCACCGCCCAGGGTTTTGCCATAAGTGACCATGTCCGCCTGAACGCCAAAGTAAGCCTGCGCGCCCCCTGCGGCCAATCGGAAGCCCAAAAAGACTTCGTCAAATATCAATGCAATGCCGCGTTCTGTGCAGACCTGTCGCAAGGCCTTGAGCCAAGCGGTGTAAGCCTCGCGGTCATAAGCGGCGCGACGGCTGCTGTCCACCAGGGTCGAGTCGCCCGGTGCGTTCGTGTTGGTGTGCAGCGCCTGCAAGGGGTTGATCAGCACGCAAGCGATGTCCTTGCGGGTGCGCAAAACTTGCAAGCTGCGCTCGTTCATGTCGCTCAAGGTGTAGGTTTCGCGCGGAGGCATCGGGTTGCCAGGGCCGGGTTGAACGTCTTCCCACCAGCCGTGGTAAGCCCCACAAAAACGCACGATGTTTTTGCGACGTGTGTGGTAACGGGCCAGGCGAACGGCTTGCATCACGGCTTCGGTGCCCGACATGTGAAACGACACCTCGTCCAGGCCAGAAATGGCTTTGAGACGATTGGCGTTGTCGGCCACCACCGGGTGGTAAGAACCCAGCACGGGGCCCAACGCTTGGGTGCGTGCCATGCCCTCGGCCATGGTGCGTTTGTAAAAGTCAGCGCCAAACACGTTCACGCCATAAGAGCCGGTGAGGTCGTAAAAAACCTGACCGTCCAGATCGGTGACCTGCACGCCATGGGCCGATTGCAAGAACGAGCCGACCTTCAGGTGCTCGCGGACCACCGGGCTGAACTGGAAGGGCACGCGGTAGGCCGCGATGAATTGCATGTCAGAGATGTTCTCGCGTGCCGCCGCGGTGGCTTCGATGCTCAGGCGGTGGCGCGTTTGCAACGTTTGGCCCAAGGCAAAAAATGCCGCACGGCGTTGCACCTGAATGTCTGTGGGTGCACCGTCGCAGCCGAAAAATTCAGTCTCGTCGAAGCCGTAACCCGGCAGCCAGCGCGCCAGCCGTTTGGCCATGCGCGAGTGACCTGCCAGCGAGCGGTGCTTGGCGCGCGAGAGTTGAATGCGCCGATGCAGGCTTGGGGCCAAAGTGGCCAGTACGCCCAAACTGATCCAAGTGGAGTTCACAGCAGTTTCCTTGTGTCAATGAAATTTCTTTTTATTCAAATTGAGTGACAACATGATGAAGATTCGCCGACTTTTTCAAAGCTGGATGCTGCAAGAAGACCTGAATTTCTTGCTCACCAACCGCATCCCGCGCATCACTCTGACCCGGTTCATGGGCTGGTGGAGCCAGATCCGACACCCTTGGGTGGTCAAGTCGTCCATGGCGGTTTGGCGCTTGTTCAGTGATCTGGATTTGAGTGATGCCAAGCACACCCAATTTGACAGCTTGCATGCGTGCTTCACGCGTGAGCTCAAGCCTGGGGCTCGGGTGGTCAACCTGGACCCCATGCTCATGACTTCGCCATGCGATGCCATCGTGGGCGCGTGCGGCACCATCACGCAAGGCCAGGTTTTTCAGGCCAAAGGTTTCCCTTATCAGTTGGAAACTTTGCTGGGCACATCCGCGCGCTGTCAGCATTGGCCTGCCGCGCTGGAAGGGGGCACCTACATCACCTTGCGCCTGACCAGCAGCATGTACCACCGATTCCATGCACCGCACGACGTGCAGCTCCAGCATGTGACTTACATCTCGGGTGACACTTGGAATGTGAACCCAGTGGCATTGGCGCGTGTACAAGAGCTGTTTTGCAAAAACGAACGGGCGGTCTTGCACATGCAAACGCAAGAGGGCGTTCCTTTCTTGATCGTGCCCGTGGCAGCTGTATTGGTGGCCAGCATGCGCTTTCATGCGGTTGATGTCTTGCTCAACCTGCGCTACAAAGGCCCGAACGAAATGCCCTGTGCTGCGGCCTATGTCAAGGGCCAGGAAATGGGCTGGTTTGAGCACGGCTCCACCATTTTGGTGTTTGTGCCCAAAGGTTTTGCCTTGGCCGAGGGCATCGCGCCGGGCGTGCAAATTCAAATGGGCCAGGCCTTGGTGCGTCAGTTGGCTTAACAGGTCTTTGGATCAGCACATTGGCCATCCGACCTGTTGACACAAACTCAATTGAAACATGCCCGTCAAAGCGGGCCTGGTCAATGTGTTGTCCTGTTTCAATATTTTTCAGGCACGATCATCTCAGCAGGTACCGGGTGTCGGATGTAGTCCGGATTGCGCACCCGTCCAGGTAGTTCCACTTGCGCGTGCTCCACCTCGTGGTAAGGCACTTGGTTGAGCAAGTGATCGATACAGTTGAGTCGTGCTTTTTTCTTGTCGACCGCTTGCACTACCCACCAAGGTGCTTCGGGGATGTGGGTGCGCTCGATCATGGTTTCTTTGGCGCGGGTGTAATCTTCCCAGCGGCGGCGGCTTTCCAGGTCCATGGGGCTGAGCTTCCACTGCTTGAGCGGGTCGTGGATGCGACCTAAAAAGCGGGCGTGCTGCTCGTCATCGGTGATGGAGAACCAGTACTTGACCAGCTGAATGCCACTGCGCACCAGCATTTTTTCGAACTCGGGCACCGAACGGAAGAACTCCTCGTACTCTTGGTCGTTGCAAAAGCCCATGACTTTTTCAACCCCCGCGCGGTTGTACCAACTGCGGTCAAACAGCACGATTTCGCCCGCTGCTGGCAAATGTGAGATGTAGCGTTGAAAGTACCACTGTGTTTTCTCGCGGTCGTTGGGCGCAGGCAAGGCGGCCACGCGGCAAACCCGGGGATTGAGACGTTGCGTGATGCGTTTGATCACACCGCCTTTGCCGGCGGCGTCGCGGCCCTCAAAGAGGATGACCATGCGGTGGCCCGTTTTGACCACCCAGTCTTGCAGCATCACCAGCTCGGATTGCAGACGCAACAGCTCCCTGAAATACCGGATGCGTTCACCCGTCTGGGCATCGTTGGCTGCGGTCCCTGCTTCCCAGCGGTCGTCGAGCTCCAACTCCAGTTCTTCGTCAAGGCTGTCCAGCAAGTCTTCGCGCAATTGGAGAAGTTGTTTTTCGGGCAATGGGACGTTGGATGTCATTGATAGCAAGCCGAGGGCATAAAAATGACAGTGTCTGGTGCTTTGTTGAAAGTTTGATGACACACACTTTGAGAGAACTTTGGATGTGGCTGCGGTCACAGGTTGCCAGTCATGTTCTTTCTTGAATTCTTGAAGAACGCTTTATTTGAGATCTTTAAGCCGCGCATGTACTGTTCATGAAGCTCGATGGAGTGAGGCGTTTTAAAAGAACAGTGATCACTTTAGGCTGATGGAGGTCATCACTTGATGGGTTTGGCAGATGCTGGTTGCTGGTGCCACCATATGGATGTAACCAGTATCCAGCAAGGCACAATTGGGCCACGATGAAGACGGCAATGATTGATTCTTTATCCCCCTCCTTTTTTAGGTTGTTCACATGCGTGTTTTATTGGCTGAAGACGATGAGCTTCTGGGTTCTGGCCTGAAAGCGGGTCTGCAGCAGCAGGACTTTTCGGTGGACTGGGTGCGCGACGGTGTTGCAGCCGAGCGTGAGCTTTTGACCGGGGTCTACGAAGCTTGTGTGCTCGATCTGGGCTTGCCGCGTCAGGATGGCATGCAGTGCCTGGCGGCGGTGCGGCGACAAAAAATGATCACCCCGGTGCTGATTTTGACGGCGCGCGACGGTGTGCCCGATCGCATTGCTGGACTGGACACCGGTGCCGATGATTACTTGGTCAAGCCTGTGGATTTGATGGAGTTGGCCGCACGTTTGCGGGCACTGGTGCGCCGAGCCCATGGCGTCGCAGAGCCCACCCTGGAAGCAGGGGACTTGCGCCTGGACCCGGCCTCGCGTCAGGTGTGGCTTGGTGACAGAGGGGTCGAGTTGTCGGCTCGTGAATACGACGTGCTTCTGATCTTCATGCGCCATGCAGGCCGGGTACTCACGCGTGCGCAGATTGAGCAGCACTTGTACCAATGGGGTACCGAGGTGAGCAGCAACACTGTTGAGGTTCATATTTACAACCTGCGCAAAAAGCTTCGCGCGGATGTGATCGAAACTTTGCGCGGCGTAGGTTATATGCTGCCCCGGCAAGTCAAGGCATGAACACCGCTCGACCCGCTTCCCTTCAGTGGCGTCTGACGCTCAGCCTCTTGTTGGCCACGGGCCTGGTATGGGCCTTGGTGCTGGTCATCACGTGGTTCAAGACTGAGCATGAACTCAATGAACTGCTGGACGCCCATCTGGCCCAAACCGCTGCGGTGCTGGCTGCGCAGGCCAGCGATGGGCACGATGGCGACTTCACCATGGCACCGATGTTGCACAAATACCAGCCGCGCGTTGCTTTTCAGGTCTGGCATGGCAAAGAACTGATCTTTCGCTCGGCGGCGGCTCCGGTCGCTTCTTTGGCACCCTGGGACCCAAATGGCATCTCCGATCAATGGCTCGATCGTCAAGCCTGGCGTGTCTTTGTCACCCCTGGGCGTGAGCCTGATGTCCGTGTGATGGTGGCTGAGTTGCAATCGGCCCGCAGCGATATTTTGAAGGCAGGACTGAAGTCGGCCATTGTGCCCATGCTGCTGGCTTTGCCTGTCTTGGCCTTGTTGATTTGGGGTGCGATTTTCAAGTCCTTTGCGCCACTGCGGCAACTGAGTCAGTCGGTTTCGCTGCGCCAAGCCGATGACCGACAGCCTTTGACCGAAGTGGTTTCTGCAGAGGTGTTGCCGCTGGTGAAGGCCTTGAATCGTTGGTTCTTGCAAATGGCCCAACTCATGGAGGGGGAGCGTCGTTTCACGGCCGATGCCGCGCACGAACTGCGTACGCCCATAGCGGCCATACGCATGCAGGCGCAAGTCGCGAGAGGGGCCGATTCCGACCGTGACCGCACGATGGCTCTGGATGCCGTGTTGCGGGGGTGTGATCGCGCCTCGCGGCTGGTGACGCAGCTTTTGCAACTCGCGCGGCTGGATGCTGACGATGTCACACAGGGCAACTCGGTCTGCGATGCTGTCATGGAAACGCGGGCCACTTTGGCTGATCTGGGGCCGCAGGCGCTGGCCCGAGAGCAAATCATGAGCCTGGATGCGCCCGATTCATTGCACTTGCGCATGCCACCCGGTTTGGTTGGGGTGCTGGTGGGCAATCTGGTGGACAACGCCCAGCGTTACAGCCCCGAGCGAGCCCATGTCCGAGTGCGCTGGGAGGCTTCGCCTGTTCCGTGCCTGTGGGTGGAGGACAGCGGCCCGGGTTTGAACTCTGCAGATCTGGATCGCTTGGGTGAGCGTTTCTTTCGGGTCCCAGGCCATGGTGCGGATGGCAGTGGCTTGGGGTGGTCGATTGTGCGGCGTCTGGCGCAGCGCTACAGCTTGCAGGTGACGCTGGGGCGCAGCAAGGACTTAGGCGGCTTGCTCGTGTCCTTACGCTGGCCTGCCGCTTAGCTGCAAAGCCAGTCCGAGTGCGTGTGACGAATCAGCGATGGCCCTTGGGTTGTCGCTGCCATGCGCTCATGACCCCATGCAAAACCGAAATCCCAACACCACTGAGCAAACCCGATGCGAGAGCCATGAGCAGGGGCCAAAGCGGCAGCGGCTCAAATTGAAGAGGGCCTGCGAGCCAAGGCCAATGGATGGCCACAGCCAGAAAAAAACCGGCCAGTGCGATCACCGCGTAGGCGACGGCATTGGGGGTGCGCAGGCTGCGCCAAAACTGCCACGCGCCTGCACGGTTGGACAGGATCAAAGCGGCATTGCCGGTGATCAGTGTGACGAACAGCATGGCTCTGGTTTGTGCTTCGCTCAAAGCTGCCGCGAAAGGCGCCGAGTCATGCGGCGCTGTCCACGGCATGGACCAAGCCGCCGCGCTTGCGCTTGGCCAGTGCTTTGCCAGGTAAAAGGTCAATCCCACGCAGGCCAACACGCAAAGTCCTTGCCCCAAGGCGAGGCCGATGGCCTGAGCGCCAAACAGGGCGGCACGGGTATCGCGGGGTGGCTGCTGCATCACCTTCTCTGGTGCGGGCTCGTTCTCGAACGCGAGGGAGCAGGCCGGGTCAATCACCAATTCCAGCAAGGCCACATGCAGGGGCAGCATCAGCGGTGGCCAACCCATGAGCATGGGCACCAGGGCCATGCCCGCGATGGGGATGTGGATGGCAAAGATGTATTGCATGGACTTTTGCAGATTGCCAAAAATGCGACGGCCTAAACGGATCCCTCGAACGATGGAGGCGAAGTTGTCGTCCACCAGCACCAGGTCGGCCGCTTCCCGCGCCACGTCGGTGCCGCGGGCGCCCATGGCGATGCCCACGTGTGCGGCTTTCAGGGCCGGGGCGTCGTTCACGCCATCGCCTGTCATGGCCACCACCTGGCCTTGGGCTTGCAGCGCCTGCACGATGCGCAGCTTCTGGTGCGGCGAGATGCGGGCGCAGACCGTGACCTGCCGCAGCCGCTGGCCCAAAGCCACACCATCCAAGCCCTCCATGGCTTCCCCCGTCAAAGTTTGCCCATCTGGCAGTCCGGCCTGTCTGGCGATCTCTTGCGCGGTGGCTGGAAAGTCGCCCGTGATCACGATGACCTGAATGCCTGCCGATTGGCAGTCGGCCACAGCTTGGGGAATTTCGGGGCGCAAGGGGTCGGTCAGCCCAATCAGGCCCAGCCACACAAAGTCAAAGTCGTCGGGGGTGTCAGGATAGCTTTGGCCATCGAATCGGCTGTGTGCCACCGCCAGCACGCGCAAACCTTGTCTGGCCATGTCCGCCACACCAGCCAGCCAGTGCTGCCGAGCGTCTGGACTCAGGTGACACAGATCCATGATGGCTTCGGGCGCTCCTTTGGCCGAGACCACATGCGGGTCGCCTGCTGCGAACTGCCAGACATGCGACATGGCTTTGAGGCTGGGGCTCAGTGCGTAGCTGTGCACCAGTTGGCCTGAGCCGAATGCCCGATTTCCCCCATTCAAATGGTGCTGTCCCATGGCGTGGAAGGCGGTTTCCATAGGGTCAAAGGGCGTGGGGGCACTGGCCAAAATCGCGTGTTCAATCAAGGGGTGAAAAGCTTCTGGCAGGGGCAGCGCGAGAGTCGGTGAAGCGGTGGCTTGGCCTGGGGCTGGTGTGTGCCAGAGCAGGGTGTCGTCCGGCTCAGCGCTGCCTACCGTAACGGGCACGGCCAGCGCCGTCACGGTCATGCGGTTTTGCGTCAGGGTGCCGGTTTTGTCGGTGCACAGCACGCTGATCGCGCCCAGGGTTTCGATCGCATTGATGTGCCGGGTGAGCACGCCTTCACGCGTCAGGCGACGCGCTCCCATGGCCGGAAACAGCGTGAGGACCACGGAATATTCTTCGGGCAGGATGGCCATGGCCAACGCGATGCCCGACAGCAAAGCCGGCACCCATTGACCGTTGCGCCAGCCCAGGGTCAGCACCATCACCACGCACAGTACGCCCACCAGACTGGCCAGCACCCGGACCAGTCGTGCGGTTTGTTGCTGTAAGGGCGTGTCGGCTTCGTGTACCTGATTCAAGGCCACGCCAATCTGTCCGATCTGGCTGCGCACGCCGGTGGCGGTAACCCGCAGTTGCCCGCTGCCGCGCACCACAAATGTGCCGCCATGCACACAGGAGGCTGTTGGGGGTTTGATGGACAAATCGCTGCCCGGCAGCGGCTCCAAGGGGTGCTTGTCTACGGTCACCGATTCCCCAGTCAACAGGGATTCGTCCAATTGCAGGTTGTTGGCCTGCAGCAGCCAGCCGTCTGCGGCCACACGGTCGCCTTCCGACAGCAGCAAGCAGTCCCCAACCACGACTTCGCTGGCCGGAACCTGTTGCATTTGTCCATCCCTCAGCACAAGGGCTTGCGCTTGCGTGAGCTGTCGCAGGGCTTCGATGGCTGCCTCGGAGCGGCCTTCTTGGTAAAAGCTGAGCACCAGCACGGCCAACACAAACACCGACAGCGTCAGTCCTTCGGTCAGGTCGCCCAGCAGTATGTACAACAGCGCCGCAGTGACCAGCAATGCGAACATGGGCTGGCGCAATGTGTCGGCCAAGCGTCGCCACACGGAGCGACGCGCGCCTTTCGTCACCTCGTTGGGTCCCTCTTTGGCCAACCGTGTGCGGGCCTCAGCTGTTGTCAGCCCGTGGGCGGTGGTAAGGTGGTCGAGTGGTTGCTGAGCTGCCATGGTCATCGCCCAGTTTGTGAGCACTCAGCCATGCAAGTGTTGACCGCCGTCAATGCCAGCCCACGATGCCGCTCAATGTCTGCCCACGCCTGATGAAGGAAACCCCATGAACCCCCAAATTCAGGAATTTCTGGACCGTATCCAGCAACTGGAAGCGGCCATTGAGCAAGAAGCCAAAAGCCGTCGCCAGCAGTGGCAAGCCGATTTTGAAGAGCACAAGGTGCGCTTTGAAAAAGAGGTGTTGGCACAACAAAAGCGCTTCAAGGCCGGTTTGCTCGGTTATGTGCTCACGGCCGATTGGCGGCATGTGCTGTGCGTGCCCTTCATTTACCCGGTGCTGTTGCCCATGCTGATGCTGGACGCCTTCATCACGCTCTACCAATGGGTGTGTTTCCCTTTGTGTGGCATTCCCCGGGTCAAGCGCTCGGGGTATTTTGTGTACGACCGCACGCACCTGGCCTATTTGAATTGGTTGGAGAAAATCAACTGCGCGTACTGCTCCTATGGCAACGGCCTGATGGCTTATGGCCGAGAGGTGGTGGCACTGACCGAAAAATACTGGTGCCCCATCAAGCACGCCCGACGCAGAATGCAGGCGCATGCGCACTACCACGGCTTTGCCGATTACGGCGATGCCGAAAACTACCGTGCCGAATTGGCCCGTTTGCGTGAAGAGCTTCGGCAGATGTGCGCCAAGGAGGCAGCACCTCCTGCCTGAGCCCGATGGGGTGAATCGGACTGTGTCACGTCATCGACACCTGGAAGGCGCACAGGTGAATAAAGTCAGGGCCATGAAAACATTTGCAAACTTGGCCGAATTGGCCGCTTGTGTCGGCCAGGATGTGGCCGCCACCGAATGGGTGACCATCACCCAACAACAGGTCAACCAGTTCGCCGAGGCCACAGGTGATCACCAGTGGATCCACGTCGACGTGGAGAGGGCCAAGCAAGGCCCCTTTGGTGCGCCCATCGCGCATGGTTTTTTGACCTTGTCTTTGCTGTCGCAGTTCTTTGACAAAACCATTCAGATCAGTGCCAAAAGCATGGGTGTCAATTACGGCCTGAACAAAGTCCGTTTCATGGCGCCGGTGCCCGTGGGCAGCCGTTTGCGGGCGCACCTGCATTTGCATTCGGCCACGCCCATTGAGGGCAATGGTCTGCAGCTGCAGTGGAACGTGACAGTCGAGCGCGAGGGCAGCGACAAACCGGTGTGTGCGGCCGAGTCGCTGGTGCGTATTTACGCCTGAGTCGGAAGGTTTGGTGCCGGGCTGGTCCCAGCAAAGCCGTTTTGTCGCCAGGCCTCGAACACGGTGACTGCCACCGCGTTCGACAAGTTCAGGCTGCGTTGGCCTTCGCGCATGGGCAGCTTGATGCGTTGTGCTGGTGCGAATTTTTCGCGCAACTCGGGTGACAGACCCCGCGTTTCTGAACCAAACACCAACCAGTCGCCTGGCGCAAAAGCCACGCCGTGGGCGGCGCGGCTGCCGCGCGTGGTCAGGGCAAACATGCGCTCGGGGTCGGGTTTTTCTTGTGCCAGAAATGAAGCCCAGTCCGCATGGCGGCGCAAATCGGCGTACTCGTGGTAATCCAGGCCTGCGCGGCGCATGTGCTTGTCGTCCATCGAAAAACCCAATGGTTCGACCAGATGCAGTGTGCAGCCGGTGTTGGCCGCCAGGCGGATGACGTTGCCGGTGTTCGGCGGGATTTCAGGCTCAACCAGGACGATATGGAACATGGCCGGTATTGTGCCTTGGCCTTCAGGCGTCGCCCCCTGCCTCGGTGCGTGCCAGCACCAGGGCGCTGACCTGCGCCGCCCCTGCCTCGCGCAGCACCCGCGCTGCCGTGTGCAAGGATGCACCGCTGGTCATCACGTCGTCGATCAGCACCACCTTCTTGCCGCGTAACTGTGGGGCCCGCAAAGGCTCTACCGCAAAAGCCCCTACCAAGTTGGCCAGCCGCTCGGTCCGCGGCAAGGTGCGCTGCGAGGGCGTGTCACGGGTGCGCAGCAGCAAACGGGCGTCGGCTTTGTTCGGGCTGAGCTGGCGTGCCAGCAGCCAGGACTGGTTGTAGCCGCGTTCAGCCAGGCGCTGGGCGGACAGCGGAATCGGCAGCACCCAGTCGGCCGCGTCCAGCGTGTCTTCGGCCCAAGGGGTGCTCAGCATCAGGGTGGCCAAAGGTCCGGCCCAGCCGGGTTGCTGCTGAAATTTGTAGCGTGCGATCAGGTCCACCCAAGGCCAGGTGTAGGCGGTGGCCGTCAGGCACAGGTCCAGTGGGGGCGGTGATTTCAGGCAAGCGCCGCAGCGTCGAGCAGGGTGGGGCAAGGGCAGGGCGCAACTGGGGCAGCGGTGTTGGGGTTGGGCAAAGCGGCTGATGCAGGCCTCGCACAGTGGCGACTGGGGCCAACTTTGGCAGATGGCGCAGCGGCTGGGCAGCCAAGCCCAAGCCAAGTCCGGGCGCGATGACCCGAGCCTTGAGCCTATCCCTTGGAACCATTTGAACCACATGAAATCAATATACTGCCCCCACCCCCCTGCCCACAAGGCCAACCTGTCGTGGGCCTGAAGCGGGGAGACATCTTTTTAGCCTTGGCCATGTCTGCACCTGAACGCCCCCCTTCTCTGGACCCCGTCGCCGCTGCCCGTTGGTTGGCGCACCCGGTGGGTAAAGTCTCGCCCTGGTTGCATGAAGAAGTGGCCTCTCGCATGCAGGAGCGCTTGGATTTCATCAAGCTGCAGCCCGACCGCTGGGTTCATTGGGAACCTTTGCGAGGTGGTTTGTTGGCGCAGCGGGCGTTGCAAAAGCGCTACCCCAAAGCCCAAGCATGGCTTTCCAGCGAGCGGGTGGGTGAGGCTCTGGAGGTGCAAAAGGCGGTTCAGGGGCGGTGGTGGCAGATCGAGCGTTGGTTGGGGCCCCGCATCGAGTTGGGCTTGCCACCGGATGCTCAGACCCAGATGTTGTGGGCCAACATGCTGCTCCACACGTGTCCCCACCCTCAAAAAATGCTGAAAAACTGGCACAACACCCTGGCGGTGGATGGCTTTTTGATGTTTTCGTGTTTGGGGCCAGACAGTCTGCGGGAGTTGCGCGATGCCTATGCCAGGCAGGGCTGGTCCGAGCCCGCCCACGAGTTCACCGACATGCACGATTGGGGTGACATGCTGGTCGAGGCGGGGTTTGCCGAGCCGGTCATGGACATGGAGCGCATCACCTTGACCTATGAGTCACCGCAGCGCATGCTGGAAGACTTGCGGGGCTGGGGGCGTAATCTGCATGTCAAGCGCTTTTCGGGTTTGCGGGGGCGCCTCTGGCGTGCACAGCTCGATCAGGTGTTGATGTCATTGGCCCGGCCTGAAGAGGGTGGCCGTTTGTCGCTCAGTTTCGAGATTGTGTATGGCCATGCACTCAAGCCCCGGCCACGTGTGGCTGTGAGTGCCCAAACCGAAATCGGTCTGGATCAGATGCGCCACATGTTGCGAAGCGGCACCCGGATATCCGACAAAGTTTGAGTTGAATCAAAACCCCCTGTTAACTCGGGTAAAATCCGCCCGGTTTTAGCCAGAATGCGTGCCTCAAGAGTGTTAGGTTATTGAAAGTTGACGCGTGTCAAATCCAGCTTACCAGTTTGCACAAGAGTCCGGACCGGCCATTCAGTGGCAGTTGCGACGCAATTGTTCGGTAACGCCTGCCCAATTGGGGTGGCTTTACTTGTCTTTGTGTGTCGTGTCTTTGGGCATTGGTGTGTTCTTTTGGGTGCAAGGGGCCACTTTGGTGCTTGCATTCGCAGGTCTGGAAATCACGCTGGTCGGTTTGGCCTTTTTGGCCTATGCCCGGCATGCGACCGATGGCGAGTGGATTTCATTGCAGGGCACCCGCTTGGTGGTGGAAAAAGAGTCCGCCGGGCGTCGTGAACGTGCGGAGTTTTCGCGTCAATGGGTGAGGGTGGAGCCCAAATCCGGCGACCACAGCCTGATCGAGTTGTCAGGCCAGGGCCGCTCGATCGAGGTGGGGCGCTTTGTGCGTCCCGAGTTGCGTCAGGTTTTGGCGCGAGAAATCAGAAGGGCGTTGCGTTCAGCGTGATGTCTGGCGATGAACAGGGCTTGGCCTGGTTTGTCATTGGTGTGAGTTCAACAGAGTCTTGGAAGTTAGTGAGAACCATGAAGAATATTTCCAATCAATTGGCTTCGCTGCTATCCCGCGCGGGCATTTTCGCAGGCGCTTGGGTGGCTACGGCAGCCCACGCTGTCAATGACTTGCCAGGCGGCCCTGCGGTCAACCAGCTCAATTTGCATCCAGCTGCCACCAAAATCGCCGAAGAGCAGCAATGGCTGCACTGGATGATGCTGATCATCTGCACAGTGGTGTTTGTGGCTGTGTTTGCGGTCATGTTCTATTCCATCTGGAAGCACCGCAAATCGGTGGGTCACAAACCTGCCACCTTTACCGAGTCCATCACCGTCGAAGTGATTTGGACGGCTGTGCCTTTCCTGATTGTGATCTTGATGGCCTTGCCTGCGACCAAAGTGCTTGTGGCCCAGAAAGACACCACCAACGCCGACCTGACGGTGAAGGTCACAGGCTACCAGTGGAAATGGGGCTATGACTACATCAAAGGCGAAGGTGAAGGCCTGAGTTATATCTCTACGCTGGATTCATCGCAGCGTGCGATGTCCGATGCTGGCAAGCCACAAGGTGACAACTATCTGCTCAAAGTGGACAACCCCTTGGTGGTGCCGGTGGGCCAAAAGGTCCGCGTGATCACCACCGCCAATGACGTGATCCACGCCTTCATGGTGCCCGCCTTCGGCATCAAACAAGATGCGATCCCCGGTTTTGTCCGCGACACTTGGTTCCGCGCCGAGAAAACAGGTGACTTCTACGGTCAGTGTGCTGAGTTGTGCGGCAAAGAGCACGCCTACATGCCTATCCACGTGAAAGTCCTGTCAGCTGCCGATTACGCTGCATGGGTGGACACCGAGAAGAAAAAACAAGCCGCCAAAGCCGATGATCCGGCCAAAGTCTGGGCGCTGGACGATTTGTCCAAGCGTGGCGAAAAGGTTTACGCTGCCAACTGTGCTGCCTGCCACCAAGCCAACGGTAAAGGTGCCGGTGCCATCAAGGCCGTGGATGGCTCTGCGGTGGTGCTCGATGCCGACAAGTCCAAGCAAATCGCAGTTCTCCTGAATGGCCAAAACAACGGCGCCATGCCCGCATGGAAGCAGTTGTCCGACACCGAAATCGCTGCTGTGATCACTTACACCAAAAACAACTGGTCCAATAAGACCGGGCAAATCGTGCAGCCGGCTGAAGTTTTAGCCGCTCGCAAATAAGCCGTACCGTATAGCAATCAAAGGAAATCAAGATGAGTGCCGTTCTAGACCATCACGATCACGCCCATGACGACCACGGTCACGCGCCTGCGGGCTGGCGTCGCTGGGTGTATGCCACCAACCACAAAGACATCGGTACCTTGTACCTGTTGTTCAGCTTTGCCATGCTCATGGTCGGCGGCGTCTTGGCGCTGGGTATCCGCGCCGAGCTGTTCCAGCCGGGTCTCCAAATTGTGAACCCTGAGTTGTTTAACCAGTTCACCACCATGCACGGCATCATCATGGTGTTCGGCGCGATCATGCCTGCGTTCGTCGGCTTTGCGAACTGGATGCTGCCGCTGCAAATCGGTGCGTCTGACATGGCCTTTGCCCGCATGAACAACTTCAGCTTCTGGCTGATGATTCCTGCCGCTGGCATGCTGGTGGGTTCGTTCTTCATGCCTGGCGGCGCACCTGCAGCCGGCTGGACGCTCTATGCACCGCTGACCCTGCAAATGGGTCCATCGATGGACGCTGGTATTTTTGCCATGCACATCCTGGGTGCTTCGTCCATCATGGGTTCGATCAACATCATTGTGACCATCTTGAACATGCGCGCCCCTGGCATGACCTTGATGAAAATGCCCATGTTCGCCTGGACATGGTTGATCACCGCTTACTTGCTGATTGCCGTGATGCCCGTGTTGGCTGGCGCAATCACCATGACCCTGACAGACCGTCATTTCGGCACCAGCTTCTTCAACCCCGCTGGTGGTGGTGACCCGGTGATGTACCAGCACATCTTCTGGTTCTTCGGTCACCCCGAGGTGTACATCATGATCTTGCCGGCTTTCGGCATCATCAGCCAGATCGTGCCTGCATTCGCACGCAAGAAGTTGTTCGGTTACGCCTCCATGGTGTATGCCACATCGTCCATCGCCATCTTGTCGTTCATCGTGTGGGCCCACCACATGTTCACCACCGGCATGCCGGTCACAGGTCAGCTGTTCTTCATGTATGCCACGATGCTGATCGCGGTGCCCACCGCCGTGAAGATCTTCAACTGGATCGCCACCATGTGGCGTGGCTCCATGACGTTTGAAACCCCCATGCTGTTCGCGGTGGGCTTCATCTTCGTGTTCACCATGGGTGGTTTCACCGGTCTGATTCTGGCCATGGCCCCAATCGACATCCAGTTGCAGGACACCTACTATGTGGTGGCCCACTTCCACTATGTGTTGGTGGCCGGTTCCTTGTTTGCACTGTTTGCCGGCGTCTATTACTGGATTCCCAAGTGGACGGGTGTGATGTACAACGAAACACGCGGCAAGATCCACTTCTGGTGGTCGCTGATTTCCTTCAACATCACCTTCTTCCCGATGCACTTCTTGGGTCTGGCTGGCATGCCCCGTCGCTACGCCGACTACCCCATGCAGTTCACCGACTTCAACATGATCGCTTCGGTGGGCGCATTCTTCTTCGGTTTTGCCCAGGTTTACTTCTTCTTGTTCGTTGTGCTGCCTTGCATGATGGGCAAAGGTGAAAAAGCACCTCAAAAGCCTTGGGAAGCCGCCGAAGGCCTGGAGTGGGAAGTGCCTTCGCCTGCCCCATTCCACACCTTTGAAAACCCACCCAAGCTGGACGCAACTGCGACCCGCGTGATTGGTTGATTGCCATGGCCATGACACCTGAACAAAGAAAAAGCAATGTGCGCCTGGGCCTGATCCTGGCCTCGGTGGCATTGGCCGTGCTGCTCGGGTTTGTGGCCAAGTTGATGATCCTCAACCCCTGAAAGAGCATGATGAACCTGCGCGGTGAAAACCTGAAGATGGTGGGCAAGCTGGCGGTGGTGACCGCGGGCATGTTCTGCTTCGGTTATGCGTTGGTGCCTATTTACAAGGCGATATGCGACATCACGGGCATCAACATCCTGTCGATTTCCGAGACCCAGGTCCCGGGAAACGCCAAGGCGGGCAAAGCGGCTGAGGTATTGCGCAACAGCCAAGTCGACACCACCCGCACCATCACTGTCGAGTTCGATGCCAATGTGCGTGGCCCTTGGGAGTTCAAGCCCGAGAAGCGCTCCATGCAGGTCCATCCTGGCGAACTCAGCACGGTGATGTACGAGTTCCAGAATGTGCAAAATCGGCGAATGGCTGCTCAGGCCATTCCCAGCTACGCGCCACGCAATGCGGCCAACCACTTCAATAAGCTTGAGTGTTTCTGTTTCAACCAGTACACCCTTGAGCCAGGTGAAAAGAAGTCTTGGCCTGTCGCCTTTGTGATCGACCCCAAGTTGTCCAATGACGTGACCACCATCACGCTGTCCTATACCTTCTTTGAGGTGGGCGGTAAGACACCGGCTGCCCCGACCGCACCTTTGGCGGCTGCGGTCCAGCCCTTGCCAGCCAAGACAGGTTGGGGATCATGACCACGCCTGAGATGCCTGTGTCCAAAACGTCCTGGTTGCGCACCATTCAGGCGGTTCTTTGGTCCTTTGTCGGCCTCCGAAAGAGTGCCGACTACCAACAAGACATTGAAAAGCTCAACCCGTTCCACATCATAGGTGTGGCCATTGGTGCGGCATTGTTGTTTGTTCTGGGGCTGATTGCCCTGGTCAACTGGGTCGTGGTTCAGCCCACAGGCCTTTAACCACCAAAATAAGATTTCGATAGAAGAGAGAGCAGGAGTCCCCATGAGTTCAGCAGCACACGGCAGCACGCCTTACTACTATGTCCCACACGAGTCACGCCACCCGGTCATGTCGGCCATTGGCTTGTTCTTCGTCATCTTGGGCGCAGGGCAATGGATCAACGGCGCCGAATGGGGCATGTATTGCCTGTTCTTCGGCATGGCCTGGTGGTTGATTGTCCTGTACCAGTGGTTCTCTGAGGCCGTGCACGAAAGCGAAACCGGCATGTACGGTCGCAAAATCGACCTGTCCTACCGCTGGAGCATGACCTGGTTCATCTTCTCTGAGGTGATGTTCTTTGGCGCTTTCTTCACCGCGCTCTGGTGGGCCCGTTCACATTCGATTCCGGCGCTCGGCAGCTTGGAAAACGCATTGCTTTGGCCTGATTTCAAAGCCGCTTGGCCCAGCGTGGTGCCTGGTGCAACCACATCGCCTGCCGGTTTCGTTGAGCCCTTCCAAACCATGGGCCCCTTTTGGTTGCCGACCATCAACACTGCCTTGTTGTTGACATCGGGCGTGACTCTGACCATTGCTCACCATGCACTGCAAGTGGGTAATCGCAGCAAAACCATCATGTTCATGTGGATGACGGTGATTTTGGGCTTGGTTTTCTTGTTCGTTCAAGGTTATGAATACGCCCATGCTTGGGGTGATCTGAACCTCAAGTTGTCATCCGGCATTTATGGCTCCACCTTCTACATGCTGACGGGTTTCCATGGCTTCCACGTGTTCGTGGGCATGTTGATGCTCTTGTTCATCACTTTGCGCTTGCAAAAAGGCCACTTCACCAAAGACCGTCACTTCGGTTTTGAGGGTGCAGCTTGGTACTGGCACTTCGTGGACGTGGTCTGGCTGGGTTTGTACATCCTTGTGTATTGGATGTAAGCCTGCCCTTGGCCCCAACAAAAAAGCGCCCAAGGGCGCTTTTTTGTTGGGGATAGATGACGAGAAAATACCAAATCAAATCGAGTGTCGCGAGTCAAAAATATCGAAAAATCAATCAAGCCCCTGGGGGAATACCTGTAGGTTGGATCCAGCCCATTTTCCAGGCCACCAGCACGCAGATGAAGAGGACAATGGAAAAGCCGACACGGAAGGCCAGAGCGGTGGCCATATTGCCTTTGGGGGGCGCTTGGCCCTCAGCGGGCGGGGTGCTGCCTCGCATCATGTACATCAGGGCCGAGCCCAGACTGAGCAAAATAGCAACAAACGCGATGGCGACAAGAATTTTCATGGGCACATTATCCAATGACTGACAAATCCCCTCACTGGAAAAGATGGCTGATGCTGGCGGTGGCAGCGGTGGGTGTGTCCGTCACTTTTTCATTGGGGCTGTGGCAACTCGGCCGCGCCAGTGAGAAAACCGCTTTGCAGGACGCGCGCACGCAGCAGGCGAGCAAGGATGCGCTGGATGGCAGGACCCTGAGTGGGGGGCCTGAAGGTGTGGCTCAACGAACCGAGTTGATCCACCGCAGTTTGGTGGTGACAGGGCGTTGGTTGCCTTCTTACACCGTTTACCTGGACAACCGGCAGATGAATGCCAAACCCGGTTTTTTTGTGCTGACCCCTTTGCAGATTGAGGGCACGAAGGAGGTCTTGGTGGTGCAGCGCGGTTGGGCGCAGCGCTCTTTCACCGACCGTGCCGCACTGCCACCTGTGCAGACACCTGAAGGCTTGGTCCAAGTGCAAGGCCATTTGGCCCCATGGCCATCAAGGCTCTATGACTTTGGCGGTGCCGAAACAGGCCCAATACGGCAAAATCTCGACTTGACTGCTTACCGACAAGAAACGGCTTTGAGACTGCTCGAAGTCACATTGCTGCAGTCTGGCGGACCCTCCGAGGGGCTGCTGCGCGAATGGCCTGTGGTGGCCAGTGGTGTCGAAAAGCACCACGGATACGCTTTCCAATGGTTTGGCCTCAGTGGCCTGATCGCTTTACTTTATGTCTGGTTCCAAATTGTCCAACCCCGCCGCCAAAAACGACCTGCCTGACAGCCCCCTGGCCTTCACTGTGCACGACATGCCGAGCCCCGGTGCCGTGGTGCAAGCCGATGCCCAACGCACCCGCATGGGCCGCTGGAAGATGATCCTCATGATGTTGGTCTGTGCTTCCCCGGTCATCGCCTCGTACTTTACGTACTACGTGATCCGTCCCGAGGGCCGTCGTGTCTATGGCGAGCTGATTCAGCCGCAAAAGGACATGCCTCAGGTCAGCGCCAAAAACCTTCAGGGGGAGTCGGTCACGCTGGCCAGCCTCAAAGGCCAGTGGTTACTCGTGACCGTGGCGTCAGGCGCTTGCGAAGAGCGTTGTCAGCAAAACCTGTATTTCCAGCGCCAGCTGCGTGAAATTCTGGGCAGGGATAAAGACCGCCTGGATCGCGTCTGGTTGGTCACCGACGACAGGCCCGTGGCCCCCGGCCTCTTGCCCGCTTTGAACATGGCGCACGTGCTGCGCTTGGATTTGCCCACGGTGCAAAGCTGGATCAGCCCCGCCCAAGGTCAGCAGTTGCAAGACCATTTGTACGTGATTGATCCGATGGGCAACTTCATGATGCGTTTCCCGGCCAACATGGATGTGCCCGGAGCCTCCAAAGCCAAGCGCGACCTGGAACGTTTGCTCAAGGCTTCCTCGTCTTGGGACAATGCGGGGCGCTGAGGCATGACCGAAGTTGACCTGTACAACCTGGAGCCCATTTTGGAGCTCTTGGCCGTGGGCCTGGCGGTGGCGGCATTGCCCCTGGGCTGGTGGCTGTGGCGACAACGCAGTGCCTCGCCATCGGGGCGATTGAAGACTCTGACCCTGATCACTTTGTTCCTGACCTTCGATCTGGTGCTGTTCGGGGCCTTTACCCGGCTGACTGACTCCGGCTTGGGTTGCCCGGATTGGCCGGGTTGTTACGGCAGCGCCACCCCCATCGGTGCCAAAGCAGAAATCAAGGCCGCTGAAACCGCCATGCCCACGGGGCCAGTGACCAAGAGCAAGGCTTGGATCGAAATGGTTCACCGTTATTTGGCCACGGGGGTCGGCGTCCTGATCCTGACCTTGGCCGCCATGACCTGGTGGCTGCGCCGTCTCAGCCGAGAAGTCAGTCCTTGGTTGCCCACCTTGACCTTGGTGTGGGTCTGCATGCAAGGGGCATTCGGTGCACTCACGGTGACCATGAAACTGTTTCCAGCCATCGTCACCTTGCACCTGATGGGCGGCATTGGTTTGTTGGTTTTGTTGATGGCTCAAGCCGTTCGCTATGACGGTGCAGGCACGCGGCCCTTGCCGTCGCCATTGCGGGCAGGTTTGTGGGCAGGCTTTATCTTGCTGTGGCTGCAAATTGCCTTGGGTGGCTGGGTCAGCACCAATTACGCCGTATTGGCGTGCCCTGATTTCCCCACCTGCCATGGCCAGTGGGTGCCCGAGATGAATTGGCAAGGCTTTGGCCTCTGGCGTGAGCTGGGTTACACCCCAAGCGGTGAGCTTTTGCCTTTCTCAGCGCTGGCATCGATCCATTTTGTACACCGCTCGGCCGCTTGGCTGGTGTTGGCGGTGCTGCTGTGGGTGGGCTGGCGTTTGCGTGTGCAGCCGGGTTTGGCTGTGGCTGGGCGTTGGCTGCTGGGTCTGTGTGCCTTGCAGTTCGCCACCGGCTTGAGCAATGTGGTGCTGGGCTGGCCCTTGTTGGCCGCCGTGATGCACACTGGCGGGGCCGCTGCCATGGCCTTGACCCTGACCTGGGCCTTGAGTGTCAGCCGGGCTGATAATTCAGGGCCTGTTCCCCTTTCCAAAAAGCTTGCCGAATGACCGTCGCCACCGCCCGTTTGCCTTTGACTGCCTGGCAACAGTACTACGCGCTGACCAAACCGCGCGTGGTTCAATTGATCGTTTTCTGTGCCTTGATCGGCATGGTGCTGGCCGTGCCCGGTGTGCCCAGCCTGGCCGAGTTGAAGCTGGGCCTGTTGGCCTGCATCGGCATCTGGTTGGTGGCGGGCGCTGCTGCGGCCTTCAACTGCTTGGTTGAAAAAACCATCGACGCCAAAATGAAGCGCACCGCCTGGCGGCCTACCGCCAAGGGTGAGCTGAGTGACCAGCAGGCATTGCTGTTTTCGGCGGTGCTTTGTGCTTTGGGCTCTGCGGTGTTGTACCTCCTGGTCAACCCGCTCACCATGTGGCTCACCTTTGCCACCTTTGTGGGCTACGCCATCATTTACACGGTGATTTTGAAGCCCCTCACGCCCCAGAACATCGTGATTGGTGGGGCCAGCGGGGCCATGCCCCCGGTGTTGGGTTGGGCCGCGATGACCGGACAAGTGGGACCTGAGGCGCTGATCTTGTTCCTGATCATCTTCTTGTGGACGCCACCGCACTTTTGGGCGCTGGCCCTTTACCGGGTCGAGGACTACCGCAAGTCGGGCTTGCCCATGTTGCCCGTGACACACGGCAACGAGTTCACCCGTCTGCAGATCTTGCTCTACACCATCGTGCTGATGGCGTCCTGTCTGATGCCCTTTGTCTACGGCATGAGTTCCTGGCTTTACTTGCTTGCTGCAGTCGTGCTGAGCATCGGTTTCATCGCTTATGCGGTGGCCCTGTACCGCGCCTATTCGGATGAATTGGCCCGCAAGACCTTCCGTTTTTCTTTGATCCACCTGAGCGCCTTGTTTGCCGCTTTGCTGCTGGACCACTACATTTTTTAAGGCCCCAGGCATGTTGCAACGCAGAGTATGGACAAGAGCGGCACTGGCCTTGGGTGTGGCCAGCGCGGTATGGGGCTTGAGCGGCTGTGGCGAAGACAAGCCGTCTTTCCGTGGCGTGGACATCACCGGTGCCGACTATGCCCAGGGCTGGGAGTTGAGCGACCAGGACGGCCAGGTGCGCACCTTAAAGGACTTCGCGGGCAAGGCCGTAGTGGTGTTTTTTGGTTACACCCAATGCCCCGACGTCTGCCCGACCGCATTGCAGGAAATGGCCCAGGCCAAACAGCTCTTGGGCGCTGACGGTGCCAAGCTCCAGGGCGTCTTCATCACCGTAGACCCTGAGCGCGACACGCCGGAGTTGCTCAAGGCCTACATGGCCAATTTTGGGCCGGACTTTGTGGGCTTGCATCCCACGGCTGAGCAGCTGCCCAAGGTGACCAAGGACTTCAAGATCTATTACAAAAAGGTCGAAGGCAAAACCCCCACCAGCTACACCATGGACCACTCGGCGGGCAGCTTCACCTTTGACCCGCAAGGGCGCATTCGCCTCTACAACCGCCACGCCAGCGGCGCCGAGGCGCTGGCTGCGGATGTGAAGATTTTGCTCAGCGGCAAGTGAGTCCAGGCCTCAGGGCTTGGGGCTGAACCCGCAACGCCAAAGGCCGATTCAGAACTTCAATTCAGCTCGATCTTCTGGCTGCGGATGATGTCCCCCAGGGCTTTTGTGTCTGACTGAATCCGGTTGCGCAAGCCCTCTGGCGATGAGCCCACCACTTGCCAGCCTTGTTGGAACAGACGTGCACGCATCTCGGGCGCACGCACGATCTCGCTGACCACGGACGATAACTTGATGGCCACAGTCGCAGGCATCGAGGCGGGGGCGGCCACCGCGTTCCAAATTTCCAACTGGTAATCCTTCACACCGATCTCACCCAGGCTGGGCACTTCGGCGGCCACCGGGCTGCGTCCGGTGCTTGAAGCCCCAATGGCCCGCAATTTGCCCCCGCGCACCTGGGCCGCAGCCATGGCCGGTGGCAACAAGGCCAGTTGCACTTGGCCACCCAGCATGGCGGTGATGATTTGCGGGTTGCCGGGGTAAGGCACATGCACAGGGGCAATGCCGGCTTTTGTTTTGAGCAGCTCCATGCCCAAGTGCGCCACGGTGCCGACACCGGGCGATGCGTAACTGAGCTTGTCGCCTGCCTTTTGGGCCTGGCTCAGCCACTCGGCAGCCGTCTGGCCAGACGCGTTGGCTGGAACAGTCAGCACCAAGGGCGCCTTGCCGATCAGGCTGATGGGCGCAAGGTCCTTGAGGGGGTCGTAAGGCACCTTGGGGTTCAGGATGCGGGCTATCGTCATGTTGCCGTTGATCATTAGGCCCAGAGTGTGGCCGTCCGTGGACTTGGCCACGAAGTCAGCGGCGATGTTGCCGCCAGCACCCACCTTGTTTTCGACGATGACGTTTTGGCCCAAGGCCTTGGACAAAGGTTCGGCCAGTGCGCGGGCGGTCAGGTCGGGGCTGGAGCCTGCCGGGAAACCCACCACCAAGCGCACGGTTTGTGTGGGCCATGTCCCCGTGGAAGGTGGGTTGGCCCATGAAGGCGTCAGTCCCAAAGCCAAAGCAGCGCCAATAGCTTGGGCCACATGGCGGCGAGAAAAACCAGAGGAGGTGCGAACGGTCATGGTGGATGCTTTCAAAACAAAACTGCAGTGACTTTAGCGCAATGCGGGTAAAAAAATACCCGGTCAAAACCGGGTATCTGAATCCAAGGGGGCCCACAAGGCCTGTGATCAAACGAACTCGACCAGCGCCTTTTTCATCTTCTTCATGGCCGCGACTTCGATCTGGCGGATGCGCTCGGCGCTGACACCGTATTCGTCGGCCAAGTCGTGCAGCGTCATGCCGCCCGAGCCGTTGTCGTTGACCTTGAGCCAGCGCTCTTCCACGATGCGGCGGCTGCGCTCGTCCAACACATTCAAGGCACTGGCCAAGCCGTCACTGGCCATCACATCGCGCTGGTGCGCTTCGATCATCGCGGTGGGCTCGTGGTTCACATCGGCCAAGTAGGCAATGGGGCCAAAGGCCTGTTCGCCGTCGTCCGATGGGGCCGGGTCCAGCAGCACATCGCCGCCAGACATGCGCATTTCCATCTCGCGCACTTCTTCGCGCTTGACGTTCAGGCTGTTGGCCATCGAATCGACTTGGTCGGGGGTCAAGGTGTCGCGGTGCGTCCCTGCTTCGGCATCCGCTTTGTAGCCTTGCTTCATGGACCGCAGGTTGAAAAACAACTTGCGCTGGGCCTTGGTGGTGGCCACCTTGACCATGCGCCAGTTTTTCAGGATGTACTCGTGTATCTCGGCCTTGATCCAGTGCAGCGCATAGCTGACCAGACGCACACCTTGCTCGGGGTCAAAGCGCTTGACGGCCTTCATCAGGCCCACATTGCCTTCTTGGATCAGGTCGCCGTGCGGCAGGCCGTAACCCAGGTATTGGCGCGACACCGACACCACCAAGCGCAGGTGCGACAGCACCAGCTTGCGAGCGGCTTCGAGGTCGTCGTTGGCTTTGAGTTGGCGGGCGGCCTCTTGCTCTTCCTCTAGGGTGAGCATGGGCATGCGGTTGACCGCAGAGATGTAGGCGTCCAAGTGGCCGAGCGAGGGCACGACCGCCCAAGGGTTGCTCAGCGCGATGGCTGTGGCGGGGGAACCAGTTTGAATGTTCATACCAGAACTCCTTTCAGAATACCCCAATATTAGCACTCTCTGGTGAAGAGTGCTAAAGGACGGCGTCAAGGGTGGCGTCGATGTTCGGGTTTTCCCTGATTTTGCAGACGGCGTATGGCCGCGTCTGTGCGTTGGGGTACGGCGCAGGGAGGAGTGTCAGCTCAGCAGGGCTTGCGCAAACTCGCGGGCGTTGAAGGTTTCCAGGTCTTCCAGCTTTTCGCCCACGCCAATGAAGTACACCGGAATCGGCTTTTCGCGGGCAATGGCGCACAGCACCCCGCCTTTGGCGGTACCGTCCAGCTTGGTGACGATCAGGCCCGTGAGGCCCAGCGTGTCGTCAAAGGCCTTGACCTGTGCCAGGGCGTTTTGTCCGGTGTTGCCGTCAATGACCAGCAACACCTCGTGCGGTGCGGTGCCATCGGCCTTTTGCACCACGCGTTTGATCTTTTTGAGCTCCTCCATCAGGTGCGTTTGGGTGGGCAGGCGGCCTGCCGTGTCTACCAAGACCACATCGCGGCCCCGGGCGCGGCCAGCGCTCACCGCATCAAAGCTCACGGCGGCCGGGTCGCCGCCTTGTTGGCTGACGATCTCGACCGTGTTGCGGTCGGCCCAGACGGCCAATTGCTCTTTGGCCGCAGCGCGGAAGGTGTCGGCGGCTGCCAGCAGCACACTCAGGCCCTCATCGGCCAGGTGCTTGGTCAGTTTGCCAATCGAGGTGGTTTTGCCTGCGCCGTTCACGCCAGCGACCATGATCACGGTGGGGTGGTGGTCGCCGACGCTCAAGGGCTTTTGCAGGGGCGTCAGCAGGTCGGTGATGGCGTCGGCCAACAAGGTTTTGACCTGCGAAGGCTCGGTGGCTTTGGTCTCTTTCACGCGGCGCTTGAGGTCTTGCAGCAAATGCTCGGTGGCTTTGACGCCGGTGTCAGCCACCAGCAGCGCGGTTTCCAGCTCTTCATAGAGTTCGTCGTCGATGCGCGTGCCGGTGAAGACGGTGGTGATGCTGGAGCCCGTTTTGCGCAGGCCTGCTTTGAGGCGGTCCATCCAGCCTTGGCGGGCAGCCGGAGCGGGCGCGGGTTCAGCCTGCGTGGGTGAGGATGTGGGTGCAGGCGAAGTGGCCACAGGCTGCGCCACAGGGAGCGCAGGCGTCACGGCAGGCGATTGCACCTCAGGCGGGGGGGATTTTTTTTTGAAGAAACTGAACATGGCGTGGATTTCAAGGATCATGCATTCTATGAAACCGAACTTTCTCTTGGGACTTTCGCTGGCAACAGCCTTGATGGCCAGCAGCTTCAGCGCCACGGCGCAGGCCCCGCAAGGTCAAGCGGCCGCACAACCCACTGGGCAGGCCTCAGCCTCCAGTGCGGCCCAGGTGCACACCTTCACCTTGGCCAACGGCATGAGCCTGTGGGTGAAACCCGACCGCCGCGCTCCCACCGCGGTGCACATGGTGTGGCTGCGGGTGGGCTCCATGGACGAGGTGGACGGCACCAGCGGTGTGGCCCATGTGCTCGAGCACATGCTGTTCAAAGGCACGCCCACTTTGGCTGTGGGGGAGTTCTCGCGCCGTGTGGCCGCTTTGGGTGGGCGAGAAAACGCCTTCACCGCCAAGGATTACACCGGGTATTACCAGCAAATCCCATCCAACCAACTCGAAGCCGTGATGCGTCTGGAGTCGGACCGCTTTGCCAACAACCAGTGGCCCGATGCCGAATTCGCCAAAGAGCTGGAGGTGGTGAAAGAAGAGCGCCGCCTGCGCACCGACGACAACCCCCGCGCGCAGTTGCACGAAATGCTCTCGGCCACCGCCTTGTCGGCCTCGCCCTACCGCCGCCCCATCGTGGGCTGGATGAGCGATCTGGAGGCCATGACACCACAAGACGCCCGCGACTTTTACCGCAAGTGGTACACCCCCGCCAACGCGGTGGTGGTGGTGGCGGGCGATGTCGACCCGCTGCAAGTCAAGGCTCTGGCCGAGAAGTATTACGGCAGCATCCCGACCCGCGCCGTGCCTGAGCGCAAACCCCGGGACGAGCCCGCGCAGCAAGGCCTGCGCCGCCTCGAATTCAAAGCTCCGGCGGAACAGTCCTATGTGGCCCTGGCCTTCAAAGTGCCGCGCCTGTCCAGCCTGGCGGCCTCGCCCGAGCACGACGATGCCTTGGCTTTGACGGTGCTGGCCGCCGTGCTCGATGGTTACAGTGGCGCGCGCCTGGACCGTGCATTGACCCAAGGCGAAAACCGCCTGGCCGACAGTGCAGGGGCCTACAACGGCCTCATGGGTCGGGGGCCGCAGTTCTTTTACCTAGAGGGCGTGCCTGCCAAAGGACAAACGCCGCAAGCACTCGAAGCTGCCTTGCGCGCCCAGGTTCAACGCGTGGCCACCGAGGGCGTGAACGACGCTGAGCTGCAGCGCGTGAAAACCCAATGGGTGGCCAGCGAAATTTACAAGCTCGATTCGGTGTTCAACCAAGCACGCGAGCTGGGTGTGGCCTGGACGCTGGGCCTGCCGCCCGATTACGGCGCACAGCTGATTGCCCGCTTGCGGCAAGTCACGCCGGCCCAAGTGCAGGCCGTGGCCCAAAAGTATTTTGGCGATGACAACCTCACTGTGGCCACCTTGCTGCCTCAGCCTTTGTCGGGCCAGCCCCGTGCACGCCGCGCCGCGCCAGGTGCTCGGCATTGAACCGCGCTCATCCCATGAAAGTCCCATACCCCATGTTTTTGATTTCACCCTTGTCCATGACTGCACGGGCTTTGCGGCGATCAGCTTTGCTGCTGGCCTGCTGGGGCGCGGTGGGTTGGGCGCACGCGTCCTTGCCCATCCAGCACTGGACCCAGCCCAGCGGCGCGCGCGTGTTCTTGGTCGAGAGCCACGCCATTCCCATGGTCGATGTGCAGATCGACATCGACGCGGGCAGCCGCCGCGACCCGGCCGCGCAGGCGGGCCTGGCCTCGGTCATGGCGGGGCAAATGGCGAACGGCACCCGCGCCGAACCGAAAGTGCAAGGGCAGGGCCAAGGCCCTTACCCCCAAGCGATGGATGAAAACCAGATCGGCGAAGCCTGGGCCGACTTGGGGGCGAGCTTTGGAGGCAGTGCGGGCGGTGACCGCATGAGTTTTGGCCTGCGCAGCCTGAGCTATCCGGACCTGCTGGACAAAGCCGTGGCCCTGGCCGCACGTCAAATGGCGCACCCGGCTTTTCCTGAAGCCATGTGGCTGCGTGACCGCGAACGCATCAGCGCGTCCATCCGCGAATCGCTGACCAAACCCGGCACGGTGGTGCAGCACCGTTTTGCAGAGGCGGTGTATGGCGCGCACCCCTACGGTTTTCGGGCCACGCCCGAGACCCTTTCTCGCATCGGCGTGCAAGACCTGAAAAACCTGCATGCCCAAGCTTTGCGGGCTTGCCGCGCTACGGTGAGCGTGGTGGGGGCGTTGACCCGCGCCCAAGCTGACGCCATGGTGCAGCGCTTGCTGGCGCAGTGGCCCCGCGAATCGGGCTGCCCCAGCTTGCCGTCGGTGCCCGAAGTGGCCCCTCTGGCTGTTGCACAAAACCTGAACTTGCCCTTTGACTCGGCCCAGGCCCATGTGCTGATCGGCCAGCCCGGCTACAAACGCACCGACCCCGACTTTTTTGCTTTACTGGTGGGCAACCACATCTTGGGCGGAGGAGGCTTTGTCTCGCGCCTGACCGAGCAGGTCCGCGAAAAACGCGGGCTGAGCTACAGCGTCTACAGCGGTTTTTCGCCGGGCCTGCATGCGGGCGCTTTCATGGTGGGCTTGCAGACACGTCCTGATCAAGCTGCTCAGGCTGTTGCTGTGTCCCAAGAGGTGGTGCAAAACTTTGTGCGCCAAGGCCCGACCGAGGCCGAGCTGCAAGCGGCCAAATCCAACTTGGTGGGCGGTTTTGCGCTGCGCATCGACAGCAACCGCAAGTTGCTGGACAACGTGGCCAACATCGCATGGAACCGTTTGCCGCTCAATTACCTGAACACATGGACGCAGCAAATCGAGCGAGTGACTGCCTCAGATATTCAACGCGCCATGGCGAGGGTCTTGCAGCCTGAGCGCATGGTCACGGTGGTGGTGGGTGGCCAGCCCTGAAGGACAAGACGGGGTTCAAGCCCTCAGGCCTTTACACTCACAAGCTATGTCACCAGCCCCATCCAAACGACCCCCACTGACCGGCGCAGCCCGTCATGCCGCCGAGAAAAAACCGAAGAACCCGGTGCCCAAAGGCCCGTCTTCGCATGAGATCCGCATCATCGGCGGGCAGTGGCGTCGGACCCGACTGAAAGTGATCGATAAACCGGGCTTGCGCCCCACACCCGACCGTGTGCGCGAAACCCTGTTCAACTGGTTGGGCCAGGACCTGAGCGGCTGGCGCTGCGTGGACGCTTTTTCGGGCACTGGCGTGCTGGGGCTTGAGGCCGCTTCGCGCGGTGCGGCCCATGTGCTGATGGTCGAGCAAGATGCCGTGTTGGTGCGCGATTTGCAAGACAACGCCACCCGCCTGAAAGCCAGCATGTTGAGTGTGCAGCGCGGCGACGCAGTGAGCACTTTGGGTCGTTTGCCAGCGGGCAGTGTGGACCTTGTTTTCATCGACCCGCCTTTTGACGGCCCTTGGTTTGAGCCCGCGCTCAAAGCGGCGGCCCGTGCCGTGCCCGTGGGCGGCTGGATTTACCTGGAAGCGCCTGTGGCTTGGCCCACTGAGGCATTGACGGCTTTGGGGCTACAGTGCGAACGCCACCTCAAAGCGGGTGCGGTGCACGCCCATTTGTTGCAACGGGTCAGCCCTGAATCTGCGCCCACCTCTATTGCCATTCCTGCTGAAGGAGCCACGCCATGAGCCGATCTGCCAATACCCCTGTGATCGCCGTGTATTCGGGCACCTTTGACCCGCTGACGCTGGGCCATGAAGACGCGATCCGCCGTGCTGCCCAAATGTTTGACCAGGTCATCATTGCCGTGGCCCGTGCGCACCACAAAAACACAATGTTCACCTTGGATGAGCGGCTGGCGCTGGCCCAAGCCGCACTGGCCGATTGTCCGAATGTGAAGGCCCTGCCCTTTGACGGCCTGATCGTCGAGTTTGTGCAGTCGCAAAACGCCCATGTGATCGTGCGTGGCCTGCGTTCCGTGACCGACTACGACTACGAAACGCAAATGTCGGGCATGAACCGCCACTTGGCCCCGGAAATTGATACGGTGTTCCTGCACACCAGCGCCCATGTGCAGCACATCAGCAGCACGCTGGTGCGCGAAATCGCCAAGCTCGGCGGTGATGTGTCGGGCCTGGTGTCTGCTCCCGTGCTCAACGCCTTGCAAGGCAAGGTTGCGACCAAGCACTGAGGTTCAAACCTCCGCGCCTTCCACCAAAAAGCGCACCCGCTTTTGGCCCTGCCACTCGTCGGCGTCCAGCCGGTAGGCGAGTTTCACTTTTGAGGGCAGCGGCTCGGTGCGGCCAAACCAGATGCCGTCCACCGGCTGGCCTTGGTGTTTCATCTTGAGTGAGAGGTGCTTCTCGCCTACCAGCCGCTGCGACACGATCTCGATCTCTTCGCAAAACACCGGCGGTGCAAAGCCCTGGCCCCAGACCTCGTGGTGCAGCATGTCCACCAAATCGACCCGGCGGTATTCGGCAGGCAGCGGCCCGTCGGTTTCCAGGCGGCGTTGCAGCGTGGCGGCATCCAGCCATTCCATGGCCACTTGGTTGAGCGTCTCTTCGAACACATCGAGGTGCTCTTCGGCAATGGTGCAACCCGCCGCCATGGCGTGCCCGCCAAAACGCAGCAGCACGCCCGGGGCACGCTTGGCCACCAGATCGAGCGCGTCGCGCAAATGAAAGCCTGCGATGGAGCGGCCTGAGCCTTTGAGTTGGTGCTCCTTGCCCGGTGCGCTGCTGGCCGCGAACACAAAAGTGGGGCGGTGCAGCTTGTCCTTGATGCGCGAGGCCACGATGCCCACCACGCCTTCGTGAAAATCCGGGTCAAACACACAAATGGCAGGCGGCGGCTCATCGCCTTCGTCAAACAGCGACTCGGCCATCTCCATGGCCATCTCGCGCATGTCGCCCTCGATCACGCGGCGCTCGCGGTTGATCGCATCCAGCTGCTTGGCCAGCTCGTCGGCGCGCCCTGCGTCGTCGGTTAACAGGCATTCGATGCCCAGCGTCATGTCGGCCAGGCGGCCTGCGGCGTTGATGCGCGGCCCCAAGGCAAAACCAAAGTCAAAGGTGGTGGCCTTGGCGGTCTCGCGGCTGGCCGCCCGCATGAGCGCCGACATGCCCGGGGGCAGGGCACCTGCACGCACGCGGCGCAGGCCTTGCGCCACCAGGCGGCGGTTGTTGGGGTCGAGCTTGACCACGTCGGCCACGGTGCCCAAAGCCACCAGGGGCAGCAGGGCGTCCAATCTCGGTTGGTTGGTTGCGTCGAACATACCGCGCTGGCGCAGTTCGGCGCGCAGGGCCAGCAGCACGTAAAACATCACGCCCACACCGGCGATGGACTTGCTGGTGAAGCTGCAGCCAGGCTGGTTGGGGTTGACGATCACCTCCGCTGTGGGCAATTCGCTGCCCGGCAAATGGTGGTCGGTCACCAGCACCTGCAGGCCCAGTGCTTGCGCAGCCTGCACGCCCGCCACGCTGGCGATGCCGTTGTCCACGGTGATCAAGACATCCGCGCCTTGCGCGTGCACACGCTCGGCAATCGGGGGTGTCAGGCCGTAACCATCGACCACCCGGTCTGGCACCAAGTAGCTCACGTTCTGGGCGCCCAGCATGCGCAGCCCGCGCACGCCCACAGCGCAGGCGGTGGCGCCGTCGCAGTCGTAATCGGCCACGATGCACAGGCGCTTGTTTTGCGCCATGGCGTCGGCCAGCAGCTTGGCCGCTTCTTGCGTCCCCAACATGCTGGCCGGTGGCAGCAGCAGGTTGAGCGCATCGTCGAGTTCGTCTTTGGACAGCACGCCGCGAGCGGCATACAGGCGAGCCAGCAGGGGGTGGATGCCCGCTTGTTCCAGCGCCCAGGCGCTGCGGGGGGGCACATCTCGGGTGAGCAAATTCATGGGGGATTAGCGTGTGATGAGGGCTTGGAGTGCCGCTGCAGGGGAAGGTTTGTGGAACAGCCGTGTGATTTTTTGGTGCCAAGCGGCAGGCGCAGCGGTGTAGGTGTGGGCGGTGTGTTCGCTGCACAGGCTGAGCGTGCCTTGTCCTGTGGCCTTGAGGTGTTGCAACAAGTCGGCCACGGCCGTGGCATCGAGTTGCTGCCAAGCTTGCCGCCAGGTCTGCAAGTCGCCATGCAATGCGCTGGCCCGCAGGGTGTCCGACACGGTCACCGCCGCGGTCATGGGCGGGTCGGCGGCTGGTGTGGTGGCAGGGAGCGTGCCTGCGCCGTGCAGCCAAAAGGCATTCACGGTGTGCTGCCTGCGGGCGTCGCGGGCGTCGTTCACAGGGTGGTTGTAGAGCAGCATCTGCATCTCGCTTTGCAGGCGCTGCAGAGGACGGGCGGCGGGATGCTGGGGCATCCAGTCTTTCACGTTTTGGCCAATCACTCGATCGAGCGATGCGGTGGGCAGGTCGGCCAGCAGCGCACCTTGGGCATGCCAGAGCAGGGCGCTGTGCCAAGTCACTTGCAGGCCGTCTTCTTGCAAAAACGGCTGCATGGCCTGCAGCAGTTGCTGGGACTCTTCGTCTGAGAGGTGCAAATGCGCTGGGTCAGCCATCACCACCTGGTCCATACCGATTTGCCAGTGGCAAGGCGTCATCCAGGCTTGGGGCTCGGTGCTCTGCTGGCCTTGCTGCGCCCGATGCCAGGCTGCCCAGGGCAGGGTGGGTGCCTCCAGGGGCCAACCCAAGGCTTGGGCTTGCAGGCGTTCGTGCGGCAGATGCAGCGCTGAGGATTCAGGGTCTTGCAGCACTTGCTGGCGTTGCAGCAAGGTCAGCAGTGTTTGCAAATGGGGCAGCTGCAATCCAGCCCAAACCTCGGGGCCGATGAGGGCCTGGCTGGCAGCGAAGGGAATGATCAGGTGCATGGTCCGTGATTGTCGCAGGCCACCCAATGACCTTTAACCGCTGAACTTGGAGGTCTGCGGTGGCTGCAAGATGCAGCAACAGGTCAGCGCGTTAAGCCCAGTCTTCGCCAGCGTCCCAAGAAAAGTCGCCTGCATCGTCAGCCGAGGCCTGTGGCGAGACCTGACCGGGCAAGGCTTCATCTGTGGCGTTGCTCGAAGGGGATGCAGCGTTGGACTCGGGTGTGGGTTGGTGTTGCCCCATGAGGCTTTGCACGCCCTGAAACAGCAAGCCGCCAGCCACCACGCCCGCTGCGGTGGTTGCCATTTGGGCCATCATGCCGCCGCCCCAGGCGCTGGTGGCTGCGGGGGCTTTGGCAGGCAGGTGCTGTGTGGGCGTTTCTGCCCCACGCCCCCAAGCTTGGGCACTCGACATCCAAGAGCTGTTGGGGGCTGTTTCAGGCCCTGTTGCAGGCGAGCTTCTTTTCAGCTGGGCCAATTGATCCAACTGCTGAGTGCATTGCGCCTCCAATTGCTGAATGCGGGTTTGGGCCGCATCCAGCGCCAAGCCCAGACCCATGGCCCGCTGCACCAGCAAATAGGGGGCGTCGGCTTGCGCACGCACCGCTTCTCGTATCAGGTCATCTGCCGTGGCGTCTTTCGGGTCGGCACGGGTCTGGCGCAAAGCGCTCAAGAATTGCTGCAACTGGTCACGTTCTGTGGCGTTCATGGGAGGAGCCTTCAGGGCAGTAGAGGGTTCATTATGGGTAAACACCATGGGCAAGGTGCAGGCTGGATTTGAATCCGCTCATTCCTGAGGGCATGCTGGCTTGTTGCGAGAGCGCTCCCCGTGCGCGGAGTCACTGTCATTCAATTGACCCAGGCGCTGAACATCAAAGGCACAATGACAGCCACCTCAAAAAAACGGAGACCAAATGAAAGAGACCCCTTATGCCTGGGTGGTGGTGTGGGCCACCTTTGGGTGCCTGGCGCTGATCTTTGGGGTGTCGTATTCGTTTGCGGCGTTTTTTGAGTCGTTTGCGGCCGAGTTTTCGGCGCAGCGGGCCGATGTGTCTTGGATTTTTGGTCTGTCTGGCTTTGTTTACTTTGTGCTGGGCGCAGGCGGCGGCATGCTGGCTGACCGCTTTGGACCGCGCATCGTCTGCTCGGCGGGCATGACACTCATTGCCCTGGGCTTGTTGGCCACCAGTTGGGCCACATCCTTGCTGGCGGTTTACCTGAGTTACGGCTTGCTGGTGGGCCTGGGCATTGCGCTGGTTTACACGCCCTCCATTGCCAGCGTGCAACCTTGGTTCACCACCCGCCGCGGCTTGGCCGGGGGCATTGCCAGTTCGGGCGTGGGCGCAGGCACCTTGCTGGTGCCGGTGCTGGTGGCCATGGCGATTGGTCCCATGCCCTGGCGTGAAGCCATGCAGTTGCTGGCCTTGGGGGTGTTGGTGCTGGGTTTGTTGGCGGCGGGTCTGCTGCGCCGCGCCCCTGCGGCACAGGCCGCCCCCGGTGCGCCCAGTGTGTCCAGTGCGGGGGGCTCCGCCTCTGGCCTGACCTTGCGCGAGACCTTGCGCAGCCCCACCTTCCGCTGGCTTTACCTGGCCACCGTGCTGGCTTCGCCCGTGATGTTCATTCCTTTTGCCCATGTGTCGGCCTCGGCGCGCGATATGGGCCTGGGCGAGGCCTTTGCTGTCGGTTTGGTGGGTCTGATTGGGGTGGGCAGTCTGGTCGGGCGCTTTGCCATTGGCCTGCTGGTCGACCGGCTGGGCCGCGCGCAGACGCTGGTGCTGATGCAGCTGTCCATGGGTGCGTCGTATGCGCTGTGGGGGGCGGCAGGCGGCCAGGCCATGCTGGTGGTGTTTGCGCTTTGGTTTGGCCTGAGCTACGGAAGCATCGTGTCGCTTTTGCCCGCGATTTGCATGGATTACTTTGGCGGTCGCTCGGTGGCCAGCGTGGTGGGAACGCTCTACAGCGGCGCGGCTTTGGGCAATTTGCTGGGGCCGGTGCTGGCGGGTGCTGTTTTTGATCACAGCGGGCATTACCTGGGCGTGATGGTGGTGTGCGGCGTGCTGTCGCTCATGGCCACCTGGGCATCACGGCAAATGAAACGCTGCGGCCAAGCACGTTATTGATCTGAGAAAGAATCACCTCATGCACAACGATTTGCACGCGCTGCGGCGCATCCTCAAAACGTACACCACCATCGCTGTGGTGGGCCTGTCGGCTGAGTGGCATCGACCGAGCTACTTTGCAGCCAAGTACATGCAGTCGCACGGCTTCAAGATTGTTCCCGTGAACCCGCGCTATGCAGGCCAGGAAATCTTGGGCGAAACCTGTTACGCAAGCCTCAGCGGCATCCCTTTTAAAGTGGACATGGTCGATGTGTTTCGCCGCAGCGAGGATGTGCTGCCCATTGCCGAGCAAGCGGTGCAGATCGGCGCGCGTTGCCTGTGGCAGCAACTCGGCGTGGCCAACCCTGAAGCCGACGTGCTGGCCCGGCAAGCGGGTTTGGATTCGGTGAGCAACCGGTGCGTGAAGATCGAGCATGCCCGGCTGTTTGGCGGGCTCAACTGGGTGGGCGTGAACACCGGGATCATCTCGGCGCGGCGCTTGGTGTGAAACAAGCCATCGCCCACGGGAGTGGGCTCCTACCAATTCAAGCCAACTTTTCATACCGAACACCATGACCGACCGCCAATTCCACCCCGAAACCCTGGCCATCCACGCCGGGCAAATTCCCGATGCGGCCACTGGCGCACGCGCTTTGCCGATTTACCAAACCAGCAGCTTTGTGTTTGACAGTGCCGAGCACGCGGCATCGCTGTTCAACCTGCAGACCTTTGGCAATGTCTATTCGCGCCTGAGCAACCCCACGGTGGCCGTGCTCGAAGAACGTGTGGCCGCACTCGAAGGCGGGCGCGCTGCGGTGGCCAGTGCCTCGGGCATGGCGGCCGAAACCATGGCGCTCATGACCATCTTGCAGTCGGGCGACCATGTGGTGGCCGCTGGGGCTTTGTACGGCGGCTCGGTCACCCTACTGGCCGTGAGCCTGGCCAAATTCGGCATCGAGACCACCTTTGTGGACGCGACAAAGCCCGAAGCCTTTGCCGCCGCCATGCGCCCCAACACGCGTGCGGTGTATGCCGAAAGTCTGGGTAACCCGAGCATGGTGGTGCTGGACATCGCCGCCGTGGCCGAGGTGGCCCACGCGCACGGCGTGCCGCTCATCATCGACAACACCGTGCCCAGTCCGCTGCTGTGCAATCCGCTGGCGCTGGGGGCCGACATCGTGGTGCATTCGGCCACCAAATACCTGGCGGGCCACGGTACCACGCTGGGCGGTGTGGTGGTCGAAGGCGGCAAATTCCCTTGGGACAATGGCAAGTTTCCGGGCATGACCGAGCCGTCCAAGGGCTACCACGGCGTGAAGTTTTACGAGACCTTTGGCGACTTTGGCTTCACCATGCGCTGCCGCATGGAAAGCTTGCGCGTGTTTGGCGCGGCCCTCAGCCCCATGAGCGCCTGGCAAATTCTGCAAGGCGTTGAAACCCTGCCGCTGCGCATGCAAAAGCACTGCGACAACGCGCTGGGCGTGGCGAAGTTTTTGCAGGCCGACCCGCGTGTGGCCTGGGTCAACTACCCCGGCTTGAGCGACCACCCGCAGCACGCCCTGATGCAGCGTCAAATGCGCGGCGCGTCAGGCCTGCTGTCGTTTGGTGTGAAAGGCGGCTTGGCGCAAGGCGTGACCTTCATCGAGTCGGCCCAGTTCATGAGCCACTTGGTCAACATCGGCGACACCCGCACCCTGATCAGCCACCCGGCCAGCACCACACACCGCCAGCTCGACGAAGCGCAGCAACTGGCCGCGGGCGTGCCGCCCGACATGGTGCGCATTTCGGTGGGCCTGGAAAATCTGGACGACATCTTGTGGGACATCGACCAGGCGCTGGACAAGGCCTGCGCCTGAGCTTCAGGACAACGCAGGCCCTGATGGCTTAGCGCTTGAGTGCCGCAGCTTCGGCGGCGCAATCTTGCCGGTCTGACTTCAGGCCTTTGGCCCTGGCGGCGGCAATCTCGGCCTTGGCCAGTTGGGCTTGGGCCTGGAAAACCGGGTTGGCTTGCAGGCGGGCCACGGCAGCAGCGCCGACCACGCGACCGGCTTCGATGTCACTTTGCCAGTGCACCCCGCAGACCATGCGGCTGTCTCCAAAGGCGTGGCCGCGTTGCAGCAGTGCATCTGTCTTGTCGGGTGCCACGCTGGTCAGGATCAAGCCCCACGCCCATCCCAGGGCGGCATGGCCCGAGGGGTAAGAGCCGTCTTTGGATAAATGGGGTTCTTCTTTAGGCGAACAGGTGGTTCCACCCAGCTCGGCAAAAGGTCGCTTGCGTTGGTAATGGTCTTTGGCTTTGTAGGTGGCAAAACCCGCGTCCAACAGGCTGCGGCGCAGCAACATGTTCAGGTGGGGCGTGGCCTCTTGCGAGATGGGCATGTCCAGTGCGCAAGAGAACACCCCGGCCGCTTCGGGAAATTTCAGGTTCACGTCCTTGAAAGCGTATTCCCAGCGAGGGGTGTTGCGCAGGGCGAGGGTTTGCTGGTGCTGCTGCACATCGGCCGAATGTCGGGCTGAGCCTGCTGCAGGTGGTGGTGGCACCAAGGTCAAGCTGTCTGGCAGTTCCTTGCGGTCCAGATAGCCATTCAGATAGCCTGTGCCCTTGCGGAATTCGCCCACCACCTCGGGTGAGGTGGGTGGTTCGGCCGTTTTGACGGGGGTCGTCTGACAAGCACTCAGCAGCATGGCTGCTGTCAAGGTGATGGATGTGGTGACACTTGTTTTCATAAACTCTCCAAGCTTGACTTTAAAACTGATAAGACACTATTTCAGCTCCGCTGTTCCGTTGCTGCCGTCTCGGCGGTGACTTTTGAATGCAAACACCACCAGCTATCGACTTGGGCCGAGAGATTCTTGGCTTTGATCAATTGGTCACAATAGCGGCTTATGGCTTTTTTCAAAAACATCCCCTACGAGCTGGTGCTGGGCTGGCGCTACACGCGCGCAGGCCGTGCCACGCGGCGAAACGGCTTCATTTCTTTCATTTCGGGTGTATCCATGATGGGCATTGGCCTGGGGGTGGCGGCGCTCATCATCGTGCTGAGCGTGATGAACGGCTTTCAGAAAGAGGTGCGCGACCGCATGTTGGGCGTGGTCTCTCACATCGAGGTCTATGCCGCAGATGGCGCCGCGGTGGACCAGTTGCCCGCTTTGCTGACCCGCTTGAAGGCGCATCCGCAGGTCTTGGGTGCAGCGCCCTTCATCACCGCGCAAGCCCTGCTGGCGCGGGGTGAGGACATGAAGGGCGTGCTGGTGCGCGGCATCGACCCGTCGCTGGAGCCTGAGGTCAGCGATTTGTCGAACGACACGCAAGCCGGAGTTCTGCAGCGCCTGCGGCCGGGCGAATTCAGCCTGGTACTGGGCCGCGATCTGGCCAACAACCTGGGTTTGCAAAACGGCGACCCAGTCACCCTCGTGTCGCCGTCTGGCCAGGTCACACCTGCGGGTGTGGTGCCGCGCATGAAACAAATGGGCGTGGTGGGCACGTTTTCTTCCGGGCACTACGAATACGACTCGGCGCTGGCGCTGATGCACGTCGAAGACGCGGCCCTTATGTTCCGCCTAGAAGGCCCGAGCGGCGTGCGCCTCAAATTGCGCGACCTGCATCAGGCGCGTGAAGTGGCGCGCGACCTGCAACTGGAGTTGGGCCCGCAATTCTTTGTGCGCGACTGGACCCAGCAAAACAAGACCTGGTTTGCCGCCGTGCAGGTCGAAAAACGCATGATGTTCATCATCCTCACGCTCATCGTGGCGGTGGCGGCTTTCAATTTGGTCAGCACGCTGGTCATGACGGTGACGGACAAACGCGCCGACATCGCGATCTTGCGCACCTTGGGGGCCAGCCCGCGCAGCATCATGGGCATTTTTGTGGTGCAAGGGGCCACGGTAGGCGTGATCGGCACCATGAGTGGCTTGCTCTTGGGCTTGCTGGTGGCTTTCAACATCGACGTGATCGTGCCCGCTTTGGAAACGCTGTTCAACGCCAGCTTTTTGCCGCGTGACATTTACCTGATCAGCCGCATGCCCAGCGAACCGCTGGCCAGCGACATCCTGCCCGTGGCCATCATTTCTTTGGTCTTGGCTTTTGTGGCCACGCTCTACCCCAGCTGGCGTGCCAGCCAGGTCAATCCGGCGGAGGCGCTGCGTTATGAGTGACATGAAAAACGTAGGCGCCGTGCTGCAGGCTCAAGGCCTGACCAAGCGCTTCACCGAAGGGCGCTTGGACGTGACCGTGCTGCAAGGCGTGGACCTGCAGGTTCATGCTGGAGAAACCTTGGCCATTGTGGGCGCTTCGGGCTCTGGCAAAAGCACCTTGCTGCATTTGCTCGGCGGTCTCGATGCGGCGACCCAAGGCTCGGTGCAGCTCAAGGGTCAGTTGTTGTCCAGCTTGAGCGCCGCCGAGCAAGGCCAGTGGCGCAACCGTTATTTAGGTTTTGTTTACCAGTTCCACCACCTGCTGCCCGAGTTCAGCGCGCTGGACAACGTGGCCATGCCGCTGTGGATTCGCCGGCAAGACCGCGCCGAAGCGGCTGCGGTGGCCATGGGCTGGCTGCAACGCGTGGGCCTGGGCGAGCGCCTGCACCACAGGCCTGCCGAGTTGTCGGGCGGCGAGCGCCAGCGTGTGGCGCTGGCCCGCGCTTTGGTGAACGACCCGGCCTGTGTGTTGGCTGACGAGCCCACGGGCAACCTGGACCGCGAAACCGCAGACGGCGTGTTTGCCTTGATGCTGCAACTGGCCCGCGAGCGTGGCACCGCCTTTGTGGTGGTCACGCATGACCAGGCCCTGGCCGCCCGCTGCGACCGGCAATTGCACCTGGTCAAGGGCGTGTTGCAAGCGCCTGTGTGAATTTTGAATGTGGATCGACACCCACTGCCACCTGGACGCGGCCGAGTTTGACGCCGACCGCGATGCGGTGCGCGAAGCGGCCCGCCAGGTGGGGGTGACACGCTGCGTGATCCCGGCGGTGCATGCAGCCCACTGGGCCGATGTGGCACAGCTGGCCGAGCGGCATGGCGATGCCTACGCCTTGGGTATCCACCCTTTGTATGTGCCGCAGGCCCAAGAAGCCGATTTGCTGGCGCTGGACCAGGCCTTGAGCGAGCGCGCAGGCGACCCGAGGCTGGTGGCCGTGGGGGAGATCGGGCTGGACTTTTTTGTACCCGAGTTGTGCACGCCCGAGATGCGCGCGCGCCAATGGTTTTTTTATACCGCGCAACTGAAGCTGGCCCAAAAGCATGGCTTGCCCGTGATCTTGCATGTGCGGCGCTCAGCTGACCTTTTGCTCAAAGGCTTGCGTCAGTGTCCGGTGCTTTCTGGCATCGCGCACGCCTTCAACGGCAGCACCCAACAGGCTCAGGCTTTTGTGGGCCTGGGTTTTGCGCTCGGCTTTGGCGGCACCTTGACCTACGAGCGCTCTTTGCAGCTGCGCCGCCTGGCTTGCGAGCTGCCTCTGAGCGCGCTGGTGCTGGAGACCGATGCCCCTGACATCCCGCCGCACTGGCTCTACCAAACCGCCGAGCAACGCGCCCAAGGCGCAGTCCAGGGCCGCAACAGCCCGGAAGAATTGCCGCGCATCGCGCAGGTGCTGGCACAGTTGCGGGGTGTGTCGCTGGCCGATCTTGCCGCAGCAACCAGTTCCAATGCCTGCCGCGTGTTGCCCCAACTTGCTGCTCTGTACCATCACGCCCCATGACCCGAAAAAAATCCTCTCCTGTCCTCGACTTGCCCGAAGTCAATTTCTCCGAAGACGGCGAGATCCGTTATTTGCATCTGGGCACCGAGTGGATTCAAGGCTCGATGTTTCTGGACCGGCCCTTTGACATTGAGCTGGAATATGTGCAACGCATGTTCGGCTGGTTGCTGTTTTTTCCGCACACCGAAGTCAAAGGGGCACATGCTATGCAGCTGGGGCTGGGCGCGGGCACCATCACCAAGTTTTGCTACAAAAAACTCAAGATGACCTGCACCGCCGTGGAGCTCAATCCCGGTGTGTTGCACGCTTGCAGGGGTTGGTTCCGTTTGCCGCCTGACGACGAACGCTTGCGCGTCGTGCTGGCCGACGCGTCGCTGGAAATCCAGAAGGAGGAGTGGCGCGGCACCGTGGACGCGCTGCAGGTCGATTTGTACGACGAAGAGGCCGCCGCCCCGGTGTTGGATACCCCCGACTTTTACCGCCATTGCCGCGAACTGCTGACGGAGCAAGGCTGTATGACCGTCAACCTGTTTGGCCGCTCTTCCAGTTACGCCGAAAGCGTGGAGAAAATCTGCGCCGCCTTTGGCGAAGATGCGGTCTGGGCCTTCAAGCCCACGCGAGAGGGCAACGCCATTGTGTTGGCGCAGCGCACCCCCAGCCGTCCCTCCAGGGATGCCTTGCTGCAAGCAGCCAGCGCCATCGAAGACCAGTGGGGCTTGCCCGCATCCAAGTGGCTCAAGGTGTTCAAGCCCCTCACCAAATGAGTGCGCGCCCGCCCATTGGGGGTGTCTGGGGTTAAAAGCAAGGGTAAACCATGAGGTCGAATGTCTGCCTGCATAGGTGTAACCCACATTCATCGTCTGGGTATGTTCGCGCAGAATCAGACCAACTCAAAGCAGAGGAGATATCTCGTGAACATCAAGAGTCAAAAAGACTTTTTTTCCGGTTTGTTCTACACCGTTGCAGGCTCGGCCTTCGCGTATGGGGCAACCAACTACAACGTGGGCACGGGTGCCCGCATGGGGCCGGGCTACTTTCCGCTCCTCCTGGGCATCTTGCTGGCCTTGATTGGGGCCTTCGTCATGTTCAAAGCCTTGACGGTGGAAACACAAGACGGGGACAAGATCGGCTCTTGGGCCTGGAAACCCCTGATCTTCATCATCGCCGGCAACGTGTTGTTCGGTATTTTGTTGGGTGGTCTGCCCAGCTTCGGCGTGCCGGCCATGGGCTTGATCGTGGCGATTTTTGGCACGACCTTGGTGGTCAGCTTGGCAGGTGACACTTTCAAGCTCAAAGAAGTTTTGACTTTGGCCACGGTACTGTCCATCGGCAGTTATGGTGCATTCGTGATGCTGCTCAAATTGCAGTTCCCGGTTTGGCCCACATTCATCACCGGTTGAGGAGAAATAATTCATGGAACTGTTTGACAACCTCGCCCTCGGTTTTGGGGTGGCTTTCACCTTTCAAAACCTGATTTACGCTTTTGTGGGTTGCCTCTTGGGCACCCTGATCGGTGTGTTGCCCGGTGTGGGTCCTGTGGCCACCATCGCGATGCTTTTGCCAGCCACCTATGCATTGCCCCCAGTGGCCGCGCTGATCATGTTGGCCGGTATTTACTATGGTGCCCAATACGGTGGCTCGACCACCGCGATTTTGGTCAACCTGCCCGGTGAAGCTTCATCGGTGGTGACCATGATTGACGGCTACCAGATGGCCCGCAAAGGCCGTGCGGGTCCAGCCCTGGCCGCGGCCGGTTTGGGTTCGTTCTTCGCAGGTTGCGTGGGCACTTTGATCCTGGCGGCTTTTGCCGCGCCCTTGACCGAAGTGGCCTTCAAGTTTGGTCCTGCCGAATACTTCTCGCTCATGGTCCTGGGTCTGATCGGTGCGGTGGTCTTGGCTTCTGGCTCCCTCATCAAGGCGGTCGGCATGATCGTGCTGGGTCTGCTGATGGGCTTGATCGGTACCGATGTGAACTCGGGTGTGGCCCGATTCAGCTTCGACATCCCTGAGTTGACCGACGGCGTGGGCTTCATCGTGATCGCCATGGGTGTGTTCGGTTACGGCGAAATCATCTCCAACCTGTCCAAGCCCGAGGAAGACCGCGAAGTGTTCACGGCCAAAGTGACCGGCCTGATGCCCACGATGGAAGACTTCAAGAACATGGTGCCTGCCGTCCTGCGTGGTACCGCTTTGGGTTCGGCGCTGGGCATCTTGCCCGGTGGCGGTGCATTGTTGGCGGCTTTTGCGGCTTACACCATCGAGAAGAAAACCAAGCTCCGCCCTGGTGAAGTGCCTTTCGGTCAAGGCAACATCCGTGGTGTGGCCTCTCCTGAGTCGGCCAACAACTCGGCCTCGCAAACTTCCTTCATCCCCTTGCTGACGCTGGGTATTCCGCCCAACGCCGTGATGGCTTTGATGGTCGGTGCGATGACCATCCACAACATCCAACCCGGCCCTCAGGTGATGACCAGCAACCCCGAGTTGTTCTGGGGCCTGATCGCTTCGATGTGGATCGGCAATGCGATGCTGATCATCTTGAACCTGCCCTTGATCGGCATCTGGATCAAGTTGCTGTCGGTGCCTTACCGTTGGTTGTTCCCGGCCATCGTGTTGTTCTGCGCGATCGGTGTGTACTCGACCAACAACAACACCTGGGACATCTGGATGGTGGCGATGTTTGGCGTGATTGGCTACATCTTCATCAAACTCGGCATGGAGCCAGCGCCTTTGCTGTTGGGCTTCATCCTGGGCCCGATGATGGAAGAAAACCTGCGCCGTGCCATGCTCTTGTCGCGTGGTGACTGGAGTGTGTTCGTCACGCGTCCTTTGTCGGCAGGTTTGCTGGCGGCAGCTTTGTTGCTGCTGGTCATCGTGACCTTGCCGTCCATCAAGTCCAAACGCGAAGAGGCTTTCGTCGAAGATTGAAGCGCTTGATTTGACTGTTGACAACGGCCTCTTCGGAGGCCGTTGTCTTTGGTGCCCTGCCAATCGCACAGAAGGTTCGTGGGCATGTCACTTGAGCGCAGCGCTGCTGGGCGACGTCTGAGAAAATCACTTCATCATAGATGGGCAATCTGGCCCTTAGAGGAGAGCTTTCATGCAAAGAAGATATTGGCTTCGCAGCCTGTGCGCTGCAGCGACTGTGGCGTTCGCTTTTGGAGGGGTACAAGCACAAAGTTACCCGAGCAAGCCGGTCCGTTTGATCGTCCCCTTTCCGGCCGGCGGCGCGACCGACTTGTTTGCCCGCACGCTGTCTCAAAAGCTGAGTGAGAAGATGGGCACCACCTTGGTGGTGGAAAACCGTCCTGGTGCCGGCGGCACCTTGGGCTCTGACTTGGCCGCCAAGGCCAGCCCCGATGGCTACACCTTGCTGCTGTCGACCTCCAGTACACATTCGATTGGTCCCAACCTGAACCCGCGAATGCCCTACGACGCGGTGCGCGACTTCACGCCCATCAGCCAAGTGGGTAATGCACCCAGCATCATGCTGGTGCCCAACAGCTCTCCGGCCAAAACGGTCAAAGAATGGATCGATTACGCCAAAAAGAATCCGGGCCGGCTGAACTACGCATCAAGCGGCAATGGCACCATCGTCCAGTTGTCAGCCGAGCTGTTCAAGGCGCAGGCCAATTTGTTTGTTGTTCATATTCCTTACAAGGGCACAGCCTTGGCCATTCCCGATCTGGTCAGCGGCAAGGTCGATGTCATGTTTGACAGCTTGCCCACCGGGCTGCCACACGTGCGTGATGGCCGCTTGCGTGCCTTGGGCGTGACCACCCTCAAACCCACCGCCTTGGCGCCCGGCGTACAACCCATTGCCGATGTTTTGCCCGGCTATGAGTCCAACACCTGGTTTGGTCTTTTTGGCCCCAAAGGCTTGCCTCCCGAAGTGGTAAGCCGCGTCAATACGGCCGCCAACCAAGTGCTGCAGGACCCGGAAGTCATCGACAAGCTGCAACGCTTCGGCATTGAGCCTGTGGGTGGCACACCAGCCCAGTTCACCACCATGCTGGCCAAAGAGTCGGCCAAGTGGAAAAAGATCATCACAGAGCGCAAGATCACATTGGAATGACATGAATTTCGACTACCAGTTTCCCTACACCAGCACCCGCTTGCCGCTGTTTGCGCGCAATGTGGTCTCGACCTCGCACCCGCTGGCTGCACAAGCGGGCTTGCGCATGATGCTCAAGGGCGGCAACGCGGTCGACGCGGCCATTGCTGCTGCTGCGGTGATCACCTTGACCGAACCCGTGAGCTGCGGTTTGGGGTCTGACGCTTTCGCCATTTTGTGGGACGGCAAAGAACTGCACGGCCTGAATTCTTCTGGCCCAGCCCCCGCCACCTGGACACCCGAATACTTTCACCGCAAATATGGCGCCGAGACCAAAACACCGCCCAAGCGCGGCTTTGACTCGGTCACTGTGCCCGGCGCGGTGGCCGGCTGGGTGGCGCTGAGTGAGCGTTTTGGCAAGCTGCCTTTTGCCGACTTGCTGGAGCCGGCCATTGAGTTGGCTGAGCGGGGTTATTTGATTCCCGTGGTGGTGCAGCAAAAGTGGGCCGCTGCCACGCCCGAGCTGCAATCGCAGCCGGGCTTTGCGCAAAGCTTTTTGCCTTGGGGCCGTGCGCCACAAGTGGGCGAGTTGTTCCAGTTCAAAAATGCTGCGCGTGGCCTCAAAGCGATTGCCGCCACAAAAGGCCAAGCGCTGTATGGCGGCGAGATTGCCCAAGCCATTGAAAAGTTTGCCAAGGAAAACGGCGGCAGCATCACCGCCAAAGACCTGGCCGACTTCAAGCCCGAATGGGTCAAGCCCATGGCGCAAGACTACCGGGGCTACACCCTGCACGAGATCCCGCCCAACGGCCAAGGCATCGCCGCCTTGATCGCATTGGGCATCTTGTCGAACTTTGACATGGCCAGTCACAAGGTCGACAGCGCCGATTCCCAGCATCTGCAGATCGAAGCCATGAAGCTCGCCTTTGCCGACACATACCGCTACGTGGCCGATCCGCGCTTCATGGAGCTGCCGCCCGAGCAAATGCTGGACCCGGCTTATCTTGCCAGCCGCGCCAAACTGATCGACATGAAAAAGGCGCAAGATTTCAAGGCTGGCAACCCGGTCAAGGGCGGCACGATTTATCTGACGGCTGCCGATGAAAACGGCATGATGATCAGCTTCATCCAGAGCAACTTCATGGGCTTTGGTTCGGGTGTGGTGGAACCTACCTACGGTATCAGCCTGCAAAACCGGGGCCATGGTTTCAGCACCGACCTGCAGGGCCAAAACCCTGCCAACCTGGTCTTGCCCGGCAAGCGTCCCTTCCAGACCATCATCCCGGCCTTTGTCACCAAAGACGGTCAGCCTGTGATGAGCTATGGCGTGATGGGCGGCAACATGCAGCCCCAGGGTCATATGCAAACCCTTGTGCGCATGCTGGACTACGGCCAGAACCCTCAAGCGGCTTGCGACGCACCACGCTGGCGTTTCAACACGGGCCTGAACATCAACGTCGAAGCCGCGATGAACGGCACCACCGTGCAAGAGTTGATTGCCCGTGGTCACCAGCTCGATATCATCAACGACTCTTACCAAGACTTTGGCGCAGGCCAGTTCATCTGGCGCATGGGTGATCCGGCGGTGCAGGGTTACCAGGCTGCCAGCGATCCACGCCGCGACGGCCAAGCTGTGGGCTTTTGATGCACCGCATCGCAACGGTACTGGCGCTCGTCTTTGCAGGTCTCTTGTCCGTCAGTCCTACATGGGCCGCCCCGGTTTCTTGCGGCGTGGTGTTGATGCATGGCAAATGGGGCACGCCCCAATCGCCGTACCTCAAACCCGTGGTGCAAAAGCTCGAACCCGCTTGCCAGGTCAAGTTGCTGGAGATGCCTTGGTCTCGTGGGCGTCTGTATGACAAGCCATATGCCGAAGCTGTTGCGCAAATTCGTCAAGCGGTGAGTGATTTCAGACAAGCGGGCGTGCAGTGGGTTGCCGTGGGTGGACAAAGCTTTGGTGCCAACGCCTCGTTGGCGTACATGGCACAAGTGGGCGATGTGGACGCGGTGCTGCCCATGGCACCGGGCCATGTTCCTGAAAACTTTTATCCGATCCCTGAAGTTCGTCGCGGCATGGATGTTGCACGTGAAGCGGTGGCATCCGGTCAAGGCGATGCTTTGGTAGAGATGACCGACATCAACCAAGGTCAGCGGCGGGCCATCAAGGCACCTGCCGCTGCGCTGTGGAGTTATTTTGATCCGCAAGGCTGGGGCAATATGGCGCTCAGCGCTCAAAGCTTTCGCAAACCTGTTGCGGTGTTCTGGGCCATTGGCACCCAAGATCCGCTGTACGCTTCGGGTTCTGCTGCGATTTATCAAAAGTTACCGGTGCACTCAGACAGCCAATACCTTGTGGTGCAAGCCAACCACGCCACCACACCAGAAGCCGCTTCGGATGCGTTGTGGGTCTGGGTCAAAGCCCGCACGGGGCGTTGAACCATGCCTTTCTTCAAATTTTCCAACATGACGTCCGGCCTGCTCTTGGCTGTGGCGGGCTCCATCGCCTTCAGCGGCAAGGCCATCATCGTCAAGCTGGCTTACCGCTATGGCGTGGATGCGGTGACGCTGGTCATGTACCGCATGCTGTTTGCACTGCCTTGGTTTGTGCTCATGGCTTGGTGGGCCGGGCGTGGCAAAGCGGCCTTGACCCGGCGTGACTGGTTGGGCGTGGTGGGTCTGGGCTTTTGTGGGTATTACTTGTCCAGCTTTCTCGACTTTTGGGGGCTGGAGTACATCAGCGCTTCGCTGGAGCGATTGATCCTTTATCTCAACCCCACCTTGGTCCTGGTGTTGAGTTGGTTCCTGTTCAAAAAACGCATCACACACCGTCAAGGCGTGGCCATGGCGATCAGTTATGCCGGGGTGCTGCTGGTGTTCGGCCACGAGGTGACCTTGGCTGGAACGCATGCTGCGCTAGGGGCTTTTTTGGTCTTTTTGAGTGCCGTGACTTACGCCCTTTATCTGACCTACAGCGGTCAGATGGTGCAACGCTTGGGTGCTTTGCGTTTGGCAGGCCTGGCCACCACTGTGGCGTGTTTTTTCTGCATCCTCCAGTTTGTGTTGCTCAGGCCCATCGCCAGTGCACAGGTGCCCGACCCGGTGTTGTGGCTGTCTTTGCTGAACGCCATGGCTTGCACTGTGCTGCCGGTGCTCTTGGTCATGATGGCGATTGAACGCATCGGTCCGGGTCTCACGGCACAAACCGGCATGATTGGCCCCATGTCCACCCTGCTGATGGGTGTGTGGCTGCTGGACGAACCTTTTAACATCTGGATCATTGCCGGGACCGCCTTGGTCCTGAGCGGTGTGTTTTGGGTCACGCGGCCAGTGGGTCGCACAACATCAACTTCAGGAGATTGACATGGATTTGGGTATTGCAGGCAAATGGGCTTTGGTCGGTGGCGCGAGCAAGGGCTTGGGCTGGGGATGTGCACGTGCGCTGGCGCTGGAAGGCGTGAACGTGGTCATGGTGGCACGCGGCGCCGAGGTGCTGAACAAAGCGGTGGATGACTTGCGCCTTGAAACCGGTGGCAAGGTGCAGTTGATCGGCGTGGCCGTGGACATCACCACCGAAGCCGGACGCGACGCCATCTGGAACGTGGCAGGCGGCCCCGGCAAGGACTACGACATCGTGGTCACTAACGCAGGCGGCCCACCGCCCGGCGACTTCCGCGATTGGGACCGCGAGGCCTGGCTCAAGGCCATCGACGGCAACATGCTCACCCCGATTGAACTCATCAAAGCCACGGTGGACCGCATGGCCGCACGCGGCTTTGGCCGCATCGTCAACATCACCAGCAGCGCCGTCAAAGCGCCCATCGACGTACTCGGCCTGTCCAACGGCGCGCGCAGTGGCCTGACGGGTTTTGTGGCCGGGGCCTCGCGCAGCGCCATTGCCGCCAAAGGCGTGACCATCAATAACCTGTTGCCCGGCAAATTCGACACCGACCGCATCCGCGCCACGCTGCCCGCCATGGCGCAAAAACAAGGCAAAACGGTGGAAGAGCTGCGCGTGATCCAGCAAGCGCAAATTCCTGCAGGCCGCTACGGCAACCCGCAAGAGTTCGGTGCGATTTGCGCATTCTTGTGCAGCCAGCATGCGGCCTACATGACGGGCCAGAACGTGTTGGCCGATGGCGGGTCTTATTCAGGCACGTTCTAAGATCTCTGCGCCCTTGTGCCGAGCGCTCTTCAGGCATTCGGCCGCAGGGGCAGTCTCCCGCAAAAACCGTTGTGCTTGCTGCAGTCGAAGCGGTGTGGGAGCGCGCCCCTGCTCGCGAATATCAGCTTGCTTTTACTGACGGGATGACACCCAGATCCCGCCAATGATCAGGGCAAAGGCCAGCGCGTGAAACAGTTGCGGTAATTCGCCTAAAAATGCCGCCGAAAAGATGGCTGCGAACAGCGGCGTGAGGTTGGCAAAAAAGCCGGCCACTGCGGGTCCTGCTTGCTGAATGCCCAGGCCCCAGCAGCGGTAAGCCAGCACGGCTGGGCCGATAGACACAAAAGCCAGCGCACTCAGCAGTGGCCAGCCCCAAGTGATGTGGGCATCGGTCAGGCCCCATTCCATGCCGGCAAAGAGGCTTGACCATGCCAATCCAAAAACCACCTGGGCCAACAAGAAGGCGGCCCAGTCGTTGCGGATGGCTTCGGGCTCGTCCCTGCGGCTGAGCAACCAGCTGTACCAAGACCAGCAGGCGGTGGCCAGCAAGATGAACAGATCACCGATCACCAGTCGGACCGCCAGAAGCTGCGCCCAGTCCCCCCGCGACAGCACCACCAGCACACCCAGGATCGACAGCGCTGCGCCATACATTTGGGCTCGGCGCACCGGGGCCTGAAAAAACAGCGCTCCGATGGCCAGCATCCATACCGGGCCACTGGCGGCCACCAAGGTCACGTTCAGCGGCGTGGAGGTTTGCAGCGCCAGGTATTGCAGCGCGTTGTAGCAGCCCACGCCCAGCAAGCTGAGCAGCGCAAAACGCCGCCAGTGTGACCAAAGCCCACTGCCACGTCGCAAAACCCAGGCCGCCAGTGGCAAGAGGATCACGAAGGCTACAGCCCAGCGCAAGAGGTTCAGAGTGATGGGAGGCACCAGGTTGTTGACCAGTCGGCCGATGACCGCATTGCCAGCCCACAGCAGTGGAGGCACGGTCAGCATCAGGGCGGTGCCGGGAGAGAGTTTTTGGGACATGCGGCACTGTATCGGCATTCGGGTTTTCCCGCTGTCGCCGACCTGTCCCCACGCCGAACACTGGGACGTGATTCGTGGCAAAGTCACGCATCGTTCGCTTTCACACTTTCAGGAGAATTCCATGAGCCTTCAAGTCCAGATCGACCAACACGGCGGTCCCGATGTCATGAAACTGGTCGATGTCACGGTGGGTGAACCCGGCCCTGGCGAGATCCGTATCCGGCACAAGGCGATTGGTCTGAACTTCATCGACGTGTACCAGCGCAGCGGTCTGTACCAGCTGCCTATGCCGCTCAAGTTGGGCATGGAAGCATCTGGCGTTGTGGAAGCCGTGGGCGAGGGTGTCACGCACCTGAAAGTTGGTGATCGCGCTGCTTATGCGAGCCAGCCGCCTGGCAGCTACTGCGAAGTGCGTGTGATGCCCGCCAAGTGCGTGTGCAAGTTGCCCGATGCCATCTCATTTGAGACCGGTGCGGCCATGATGCTCAAGGGCTTGACAGCGCAATACCTCCTCAAGCGCACGCTGCCGCAAGGCGGTCTGAAAGCCGGAGACTTTGTGCTGTTTCACGCGGCTGCTGGTGGCGTGGGCCTGATCGCCAGCCAATGGGCTAAGGCGCTGGGCCTGCGCCTGATCGGCACGGCCGGCAGCGATGCCAAGTGCGCGCTGGCTTTGGCCAACGGCGCAGAGTTTTGCATCAACTACTCGACCGAAGACTTCCAAGCCAAGGTCAAAGAAATCACAGGTGGCAAGGGCGTCAAAGTGGTTTACGACTCGGTGGGCAAAGACACTTGGGACAAGTCACTCGACTGCTTGGCGCCGTTTGGCCTGATGGCCAGCTTTGGCAATGCATCGGGAGCCGTGGCGCCGTTTGCCCCCGGCATCCTCGGCCCCAAAGGCTCCATTTACGTGACGCGCCAGACCTTGTTCAGCCACATCACCACGCGTGAAAACACGCAAGAGATGGCCGATGATCTGTTTGAAGCTGTAATCAGTGGCAAGGTGAAGATCCACATCGACCAGACCTTTCCGCTGGCCAAGATCCAAGACGCTCACATCGCCTTGGAAGGCCGCAAAACCACAGGCTGCTCCATCATCACTTTGTGATGGCGCTGGCGCTGTCCAGCAGGGGTCCAGAATGAAAAAAACCGCTGTCCTCAGGACAGCGGTTTTTTTGTTGGGCAACTGACCTGAATCAGGCAGCCAGCTTGGCCTTGGGCGCGATGGTTTCCAGCGCACTGCGCAAGATATGCAGGGTGCGGGGCACTTGATGCCATTTGTCCAAGCCGAAAAGACCCATGCGGAAGGTGCGGAAGTCAGCAGGCTCATCGCACTGCAGTGGCACGCCTGCGGCGGTTTGCAGGCCCAGTGCGATGAATTTTTTGCTGCTCTGGATGTCCGGGTCTGTGGTGTAGCTCACCACCACGCCTGGTGCTTCAAAGCCGGGCGCTGCCACGCTGGGGAAGCCGTGCTCCAGAAGCAACGAGCGCACTTGGCGACCCAGTGCCATTTGTTCTTCGCGCACCTTGGCAAAACCATAGGCTTCGGTTTCCAGCATGGCCTCTTGCAGGCGCAGCAGCGCATCGGTGGGCAAGGTGGTGTGGTACATGTGGCCACCGCCTTCGTAGGTTTCCATCACTTGCAGCCATTTTTTCAGGTCCATGGCGAAGGTGGTGCTGGTGGTGTTGTCAATGGCTTGGCGGGCGCGTTCGCTCATCATGACCATGGCGCAGCAGGGTGAACTGCTCCAGCCTTTTTGTGGAGCGCTGATCAACACATCCACGCCCGTAGCCTTCATGTCTACCCACATGGCGCCAGAGGCGATGCAGTCCAACACCAGCAAGCCGCCCACAGCGTGCACCGCGTCGGCCACGGCCTTGAGGTAGCCGTCTGGCAGGATCATTCCAGCGGCAGTCTCCACATGCGGGGCAAACACCAAAGCAGGTTTTTCAGCGGCAATCGCGGCGGTCACTTCAGCAATGGGGGCTGGAGCCCAAGCAGCTTGAGGGCCCTCTGTGATGCGCCGGGCTTTGAGCACGCTGTGGCTTTTGGGGATCTGGCCCATGTCAAAGATCTGGGTCCAGCGAAAGCTGAACCAGCCGTTGCGAATGACCATCACATGCTGATTGGTGGCAAATTGGCGAGCCACCGACTCCATGCCGAAGGTGCCGCTGCCGGGTACCAGCGCGACCGAATGGGCGCCATAGACGTTTTTAAGCATGCGCGAAATATCGGTCATCACGCCGCCGAAGCGTTTGGACATGTGGTTCAAGGCGCGGTCGGTGTAGACCACTGAAAATTCGAGCAGACCGTCTGGGTCAATGTGGGGCAACAATCCTGGCATAGGTGTCTCCGTTTTTCAAATCGTGAAAATATAAAGCTTACAACACCTTTGACCCATTGTGGTGGGGGAATCAGGCGCCATTCATGGACACTCAGAGTGTCTGTCCAAATGAATGGGGGTGGGATTCAAGGCGTCTGGATTTTCAAAATTTCCAGATGCTGATTGACGTTCAAATAATCCTTGATGCCCGATGGCAGTTCTTTGAGTGGTTTGAGTTCTGGTGAAAGCATCCAGAAAGAAGGAAAAATCAAGGTCTTGGAGGTATCGCCCACCAGAGCTTTAAACTGGTTAAAAGTCAGGCGTTTGTCATCTACCTTCACATGCATGGTGGGACCACGCAGCCAGGTGCGGATGTCCACCACCACAAATTCTGAGAATGCAGTTTTGAGTTCAGATCGATGGCTGGTCAGAAATTTCTTGTATTGGAGGCAAGGTGGGCAGTCTGTCGCGCCGAAGTAGATGAACAAGGGCTTGCCGGTTTTCTTGGAAGATTCAATCGCAGGCGTGAGGTCGAACACCCGCTCCCTTAAGGAGAAAGGGGCCTCGACCACGACAGGCGAGTATTCATCAGGAATGCCTGCTTGGGCCGAAAGGACAAAAAAGCCAATCAATGCAGTGAGAAAGCGGCGCATGGTGGACTCCCTGGGCAAAACCGCTTGCTTCAGCGCCCGCGCCGCACGCGCAGGATTTCGTCCAAGATCAGCAGCGCTGCGCCCACGCTGATACCGGCATCGGCCACGTTGAAGGCCGGGAAGTGCCAGGCACCCCAATAAAAGTCCAGAAAGTCGACCACATACCCGTGCAGCAGACGGTCGATCACGTTGCCAATCGCGCCACCCAAGATGAGCGCGATGGCGAGGCTGAAGAGCTTTTGACCCGCATGAGAACGCAGCATCCAGACCATGAAGATGGCCGCTGCCACACCAATGCCTGTGAAAAACCAGCGCTGCCAGCCGCCTGCACCGGCTAAAAACGAGAAGGCCGCGCCGTGGTTGTGCACCCGCACCAGGTTGAAAAACGAGGTGACCGGTGTGCTGTCGCCCAGCTGGAAGGCCCCCAGCACCAGCACTTTGGTGAACTGGTCGAGCACCAAAACCAAGAGGGCGATGCCCAGCCAAAGCGCCATGCCTTGGCTTTTGCTGGCGTAGCTTTTGCCGATCTTTTTGCTGCTGGCCATGGGCTGCCTTGTCTGGGTGTGGTTCGATCAGGCGACGAGGCGGGTTTCGCCAGCGCCGTGCAGGTTGCTGACGCAGCGCCCGCAAATGGTGGGGTGGTCGGCGTTGTGGCCCACGTCGTCGGCGTAGTGCCAGCAGCGCTCGCATTTGGTGGCTTGGCTGGCGGTCACTTGAACCGCCAGTGAGTCGCCAGTCTGCAAAGTCACTTTGGAGGTGATGAACACGAACTTGATGTCCGCGCCCAAGCTGGCCAGCAGGGCGTGGTCAGCGGCCGGTGCGGTCAAGGTGATTTCGGCTTGCAGCGATGCGCCCACTTGGCCTGCAGTGCGCAGGTTTTCGATGTCTTTGTTCACCAGATCGCGGATTTCGCGGATGCGGCCCCACTTGGCCAGCAACTGCTCATCGGCCGTGCCGAAGTCGCTGAAGGTTTCCAGGAAGATGGATTCCGATGTGCCGAAAGTCGTCCAGGCCTCTTCGGCAGTGAATGACAAGAAAGGCGCCATCCAGCGCAGCATGCCGTGCGTGATGCGGTACAGCGCCGTCTGTGCGCTGCGGCGTGCCAAGCTCTTGGGCGCGGTGGTGTACAGACGGTCTTTCAGCACGTCCAGGTAAAACGCGCCCAGGTCTTCCGAGCAATAAATCTGCAGCTTGGAGACCACGGGGTGGAATTCGTACATGTCGAAGTGGGCGCGGATGTCGGCTTGGAGCTGCGCTGCTCGGGCCAGCGCAAAGCGGTCGATTTCGAGCAGCTGGTCGTCGGGCACGGTGTCTGTTGCGGGGTTGAAGTCGCTCACGTTGGCCATCAAGAAGCGCAGCGTGTTGCGCACGCGCCGGTACGAGTCCACCACGCGGGCCAGGATTTTGTCGTCGATGTTCAGGTCGCCCGAATAGTCGGTGCTGGCCACCCACAGGCGCACGATTTCGGCGCCCATTTTGGAAGTGATGGTTTGCGGCTCGACGGTGTTGCCCAGCGACTTGCTCATCTTGCGGCCTTGGCCGTCGGTGGCAAAGCCGTGCGTGAGCAGGCCCCGGTAAGGCGCTCGGTCGTACAGTGCGCAGCCCAGCAGCAGCGAGCTGTGGAACCAGCCGCGGTGCTGGTCGTGGCCTTCCAGATAGAGATCGGCTTCAGGGCCCTCGGCATGGAAAGGCGCCACGCCGTAAGCGTCTTTGTGGCTGGTGCGCAGCACATGCTGGAAGGTGGAGCCGGAGTCGAACCAGACTTCCAGAATGTCGGTGCTCTTGGTGTAGCTGGGCGCATCGGCCGCACCCAAAATCTCTTCCACCGTCACGCGGCTCCAGGCTTCGATGCCGCCTTTTTCGACGATGTCCGCGGCTTGGTCCAGGATGGCCATGGTGCGGGGGTGCAACTCACCGCTGTCCTTGTGCAGGAAGAAAGGCACGGGCACGCCCCATGAACGCTGGCGCGAGATGCACCAGTCGGGGCGGTTGGCGATCATGTCGCGCAAGCGGGTCTTGCCGTTCTCAGGGTAGAACTGGGTGTGCTCGATGGCGTCCAGTGCCAGCTGGCGCAAGGTCTTGGGCGCTTTGTCGGAGGTGAACACACCAACGCCGTCGTCCATGCGCACAAACCACTGAGCGGCAGCGCGGTAGATGACAGGCGTTTTGTGACGCCAGCAGTGCGGGTAGCTGTGGGTGATGGTCACGGTGGACAGCAAGCGGCCCGCGTTGCGCAGCGCGTCCAGCACCACAGGGATGGCTTTCCAAATGTGCAGACCACCAAACAGCGGGAAGTCTTCGGCGTAGGTGCCGTTGCCTTGCACCGGGTTCAGGATGTCGTCGTACTTGAGGCCATTGGCGATGCAGGAGTTGAAGTCGTCCACGCCATAGGCGGGTGAGGAGTGCACCAGGCCCGTGCCATCGCTGTCGCTGACGTATTCGGCCAAATAAACGGGTGACAGGCGCTTGTAGCCTGCATCCACGTCGTGCAATGGGTGGCGGAAATTCAGGCCGCCCAGGGCCGTGCCTTTGGCCGTGGCAAGCACGGTGCCGCCTTGCAGACCAAAGCGCTCAAGGCATTTGTCCACCAACGACTCGGCCAACACCAGGCAGCCCTTGTCGGTTTGCACCAGCGCATAGGTCAGCTCGGGGTGGGCGTTCAGGGCCTGGTTGGCGGGGATGGTCCAGGCGGTGGTGGTCCAGATCACGGCAAAGCCGCTTTGCCCAGCGGGCAAGGAAGCGAGGCCAAAGGCGGCGGCCAGTTGGGCCGCGTCATCCGTTTCAAAGGCCACGTCTAGCGTGTCGCTTTGTTTGTCCTGGTATTCGATCTCGAATTCGGCGAGCGACGAGCCGCAGTCAAAGCACCAGTAAACGGGCTTGAGGCCACGGTAGACAAAACCGCGCTCGATCACGCGTTTGAAGGCGCGGATTTCACCGGCTTCGTTGGCGAAGTCCATGGTGCGGTAAGGGCGCTCCCAGTCGCCCAGCACGCCCAGGCGTTTGAAGTCTTCGCGTTGTTGGTCAATTTGTTCGGTGGCGAAGGCACGGCTCTTGGCCTGCATGTCGTCTCGGCTGAGCTTGCGGCCGTGCAGTTTTTCAATCGCGTTTTCGATCGGCAGGCCGTGGCAGTCCCAGCCGGGGATGTATTGCGCGTCAAAGCCAGCGAGTTGCTTGGACTTGACGATCATGTCTTTGAGCACTTTGTTGAGCGCATGGCCGATGTGCAGCTTGCCGTTGGCGTAGGGCGGGCCGTCGTGCAGCACGAACAGCGGGGCACCCTGGCGGGCAGCGCGCAGTTTTTTGTACAAACCGCCTTCGTTCCAGTCTTTGACCCAGCCCGGCTCACGCTTGGGCAGGTCGCCGCGCATGGGGAAGGGGGTGTCCATCATGTTGATGTGGGTGTCGGGGTTCTGGGTTTTGTCGGTCATGGTGCGTCAAGTCGAGAGGGCTTCGACAAGCTCAGCCCGATCGGTGGGCCGTTCGGAGAGATTTAAGGGGGTGGGCCGTTGAAGTCGTTCGCCCTGAGCCTGTCGAAGGCGGCAAACGAGGGCCAGAGCGTCAAATTCGGTCGCGCGTGGTTTGGCGGCTGGTTTCACCATGGCGCAACGCAAACCACGCCTGTGCGTCGTCGCAGTCTTTGGCGATCCCCTTTGTCAGGGCGTCCAGACCGTCGTATTTGAGTTCGTCGTGTAATTTATGCAGCAAGTCCACCCGGATGATTTTACCGTAGCCCCCCTCAGCCCCCAGCTGGGCGGGCCAGTCGAAGGCGTGGGTCTCCAGCAGCACGCGTCCGCCGTTGACGTCGTTCGGGTCGAGTGAGGGGCGGATGCCCAGATTGGCCACGCCCTTCAAGGGCTGATCGGCCAGGCCGTGCACCTCGACCACAAAGATGCCGCTGGCCGCAGGCTTCCAGTGCGAGAAACGCAAATTCAGGGTCCGAAAGCCGTCGCCCGCGCCTTGGGCTGAGGCGGCCAATTCGCGGCCCAGCTTGCGCCCGTGCACCACATGGCCGCTGATGCTGTAGGGGCGGCCCAGCAGGGCGTGCACCGCGGGCAGGTCGCCTTGGGCCAGCGCATCGCGCACGGCCGAGCTGGACACGCGCAGACCGCGCACCTCGTAGCTGTTCATGCGGGCCACGTCAAAGCCCAGGTTTTGCCCAGCAGCGTCGAGCATGGCGTAGTCGCCCGCGCGTTTGGCCCCAAAGCGGAAATCATCCCCCACCAGCACATAGCGCACGCCCAGGCCGCGCACCAGCACCTGCTCAATGAAGTCTTGGGGCGACTGACTGGCCAGCCGAGCGTCAAAGGGCAGCACCACCACCTGGTCCACGCCGCAGCGCTCGAGTTCTTGCAGTTTGTCGCGCAAAGTGGCGATGCGGGCCGGGGCCAGATCGGGCTTGTTCAGGGCCTTGGCAAAGTAGTCACGCGGGTGCGGCTCAAAGGTCATGACGCAGCTGGGCACACCGCGGTGCGCCGCTTCGCTGCGCAACAGGGCCAGCATGGCCTGATGGCCACGGTGCACACCGTCAAAGTTGCCAATGGTCAGGGCGCAGGCGGGAGCCAAGTCGGGGTGGTGGAAGCCTCGGAAAACCTTCATGTCGCTGCTCATGTCCTGCCTGTGCGCTGGGCCTGGTTCCAGCTTTCACGGATTTGTCAATGTAAGAGGGTATATTGTGACTGAGCACGATCACTTCATCCTTGCACCCCAAGGCTTGAGGACCGATCGAGACGGAACTTTTCGTGTCAGTGGTTTTTTAAACTGTTGGATGGAGGCGTCTGTGAAGGTTTTGAAACTCTCGGCCCAAGGCTTGCCGCAATCGTGGATCACGCTGGAGCAGGCGGTCACCCATTACGCCGCCGACGAGGTGCGCTGGGAGGCGGGCCAGCAAGTGGCTGTGTTCCACGGAGGGCACAACGCGCTCACCGGCCAGCAATCCATCATCACCGTCAACAGCATCATTGGCACCCAGGGCGTGCCCCGTATCAACCCGTTTGACCTCGTATCGGGCTTGACCAATCCCAAATTGTTTGTGCGCGACCGCAACGTCTGTGCATATTGCGGCGGGCACTTCCACGAATCGGTGCTCACCCGTGAGCACATTGTTCCCGTGAGTCAAAAAGGCCCCGACCACTGGATGAACGTGGTGACCGCTTGCCGTTCTTGTAACCACCGCAAAAGCAGCCGCACGCCAGAGCAAGCCAACATGCCACTGCTGTATGCGCCCTATGTGCCCAGCCTGTGGGAAGACTTCATCCTGCGCAACCGCCGCATTCTGAGCGACCAAATGGCGTTCTTGATGGCGCATGTGCCCAAGAGCTCGCGTTTGATGGTCTGAGGGTGGCCAGGCGAGGCGGCTTGCGCAGAACAGTAAAGCGTCGCATCATCACTTCCTGAAAACAAAAGACCCTACCTCCCTGTGCTGCCAAGGCACCTTCAGGGGGTTGGAGTCCTCAGGGAGACCCAGCATGCGCCAGCCTTTGAAATTTCTCCCCAACCCGAGCCGCCGTGCCAGCGTGTGGGCCGTGCTTTTGTCGCCTTGGCTGATGCCCAGCGTTTGGGCCAAGTCTTTGGGCCCTTTTTCTTCCGGGGAGTCGAGCACCGTTCAGCTGGCCATGCCCTGGCCCCCAGGGCGTTCGCCACAAGGTTTTTGGGTGAGTGAAAAATTCGATGGCGTGCGGGCGGTTTGGGATGGGCAGGTCTTGCGCTTTCGCAGTGGTCGGGTGATGGCTGCACCCGCTTGGTTCTTGTCCGCCTTGCCCCGGATGGCGCTCGACGGCGAGTTGTGGATGGGGCGCGGGATGTTTGACCGGCTTTCTGGTGTGGTGCGCCAGGCTGAGCCCGACGATGAGGCCTGGCGGGCGGTTAAATATCTGGTGTTCGACGTGCCTGGCCATGTGGCCCCGTTTGCGCAGCGTGTGGCTTTGGTGCAATCCACGCTGGCCCAAGCGCAGCAGCCCTGGCTGGTGCCGGTAGCGCAGCGCGAAGTGAAAGACGTGCGCGCTTTGCAAGCGCTCTTGCAAGACACGGTGCGCCAAGGTGGCGAGGGCTTGATGCTGCACCGCTCCGATGCCCGGTGGCAGGCGGGCCGTACCGATGCGCTGTTCAAACTCAAGCCCGAATTGGATGAAGAGGGACTGGTGGTGGGTCATCAGCCGGGCAAGGGGCGTTTGGTGGGCATGACCGGGGCTTTGCTGGTTCAAATGACTTCGGGTCAGCGTTTTGCCCTGGGCTCGGGTCTGAGCGATGCCTTGCGCCGAGACCCACCACCTGTGGGGTCATGGGTGACTTACCGCTACCGCGAACGCACACCATCGGGCTTGCCTCGGTTTGCCTCTTTTGTGCGGGTGCGCGAGGTGGAGTGAGTATGAAAAAAGGCCCCTTGTGGGGCCTTGTTGTTGGGGTAAAGGATTTTGGTGTTGCGCCGCAAGGCGCAAGGGCGGCGCGTTTCGGGCTCAGAGGCGCTTCGCTTTGCCACATCGCCTGACCCGCGCCGCCCTCCCACCTTGCTCTGGTCCGTTGATCCCTTTAGGCGAACACGCCTGCCGTCTCTTGCATGCGTGCCGACACTTCGCCCAGCTGGTGCAGGGTGTCGCCAAACGTCATGTCCAGCTGCGTCAATTTCTTGAAGTAGTGGCTGGCGATGTATTCGTCGGTCACGGCAATGCCGCCATGCAGTTGCACCGCCTGCTGGCCGATGAAGCGCATGGACACACCCAGCTGGTACTTGGCGCGGGCCAAGGCGCGGCGGCGTTCGTCGGCAGGCGCGTGCAACTTCAAGCTGGCGTAGTAGCTCATCGAGCGGCCCAACTCCAGCTGCATCTTCATGTCGGCCACGCGGTGGCGCAGGGCCTGGAAACTGGCGATGTTCACACCGAACTGCTTGCGGGTGTTCATGTAGTCCACGGTGATCGCCAAGGTCTTGTCCATCACGCCCACGGCTTCGGCGCAGGTGCAGGCGATGCCGATGTCCACGGCTTCTTCCAAAGCGGTCAAGCCGTTCAGCGTGATCAGCTGGGCGGCGGCCTTGTTCAACACCACTTCGGCGGCGCGTGAGCCGTCTTGGGTGATGTAAGCCTGGGTATTCACCCCGCTGGCGCTGCGCTCGACCAAAAACAAAGCGATTTGGCCATTCACGGTGGCAGGCACCACAAAAGCGTCGGCTTGGTCACCCACGGCCACCACGCTCTTGGTGCCGCTGACAGCCCATGCACCGCCCGCTTCGCTGGCAACTGTTGCGCAGCGGTCCAGCTGGTAACGGGCACCGCGCTCTTGCTGCGCCAGCACCACGATGGCTTCGCCTGCGGCCATGCGCGGCAGCCAAGCGGCTTGCAGGGCCGCAGGCGCGTGGGTTTGCAGTGTGGCGCTGCAAATCAGGGTTTGGGTCAAGGGCTCGAGCACGATGCCGCGGCCGAGTTCTTCCATGGTGACCATGGCTTCGGTGGGTCCCATGCCCATGCCGCCGTGGTCTTCGCTCACATACAGGCCTGTCAGGCCCAGTTCGGCCATCTCGCCATAAGCGGCACGGTCAAAGCCACCCGCAGCCACGATGGCGCGGCGGCGGTCAAAGTCATAGCCTTTGTCCACCCATTTGCGCACCGCGTCGCGCAGTTGCTCTTGGTCGTCAGAAAAATCGAAATCCATGTGTGTCTCCTTAACCCAGAACTGTCTGAGCGACGATGTTGCGTTGCACTTCGTTGCTGCCACCGTAAATGGTGGTCTTGCGCATGTTGAAGTAGTTGGCCGCCAATGGCGCGTTGGCCACCACGCCGCCCGGGAAGTTGCCTTGCCAGCCGGCGTCCATGGCTTCGAAGATGAAGGGCAGGGCAAAAGGACCCGCCGCTTGCATCATCAACTCGGTGTAGCGCTGCTGAATTTCGCTGCCCTTGATCTTGAGCAGACCTGCGATGTCGAGTGAGTTTTTGCCCGACTTTTCGGCGGATAACACGCGCAGCACCAGCATTTCGAGGGCCACGATGTCCACTTCGAGCTTGGCGATTTCGTCACGGAAGCGCATGTCGTCGTACACGCCCTCGGCTTTGGCGATGCGCTTCAAGCGCTCGAGTTCGCGCTTGGCGCGGTTCACGTCGGCGATGTTGGTGCGCTCGTGGGCCAGCAGGTGCTTGGCGTAGTTCCAGCCCTTGTTTTCTTCGCCAATCAGGTTTTCAGCGGGCACTTCGACGTTGTCAAACCAGACTTCGTTGACTTCGCATTCGCCATCCAACAGTTTGATGGGGCGCACGGTGATGCCGGGCGACTTCATGTCGATCAGCAAGAAAGAAATGCCGGTTTGAGGCTTGCCTTCGGTGCTGGTGCGTACCAAGCAGAAGATCCACTCGCCATATTGGCCCAAGGTGGTCCAGGTTTTTTGGCCGTTCACGATGTATTTGTCACCCACGCGCTCGGCGCGGGTTTTGAGCGAGGCCAGGTCCGAGCCAGAACCCGGCTCGCTGTAGCCTTGGCTCCACCAAACTTCGCCGCTGGCGATGCCGGGCAAAAAGCGCTGCTGCTGTTCGGCATTGCCAAAAGCCATGATCACCGGGGCCACCATCACGGGGCCAAAAGGCACCACGCGGGGGGCACCCGCCAAAGCGCATTCTTCTTCGAACAAATGCTTTTGCACGGCGGTCCAGCCAGGGCCGCCAAACTGCGTGGGCCAGCCCCAGCCCAGCCAGCCTTTTTTGCCCAAAATTTTGGCCCAGCGCTGCATGTCCTCGCGGGTCAGGCGCATGGCGTTGTGCACTTTTTGTGAAATGTCAGCGGGCAAGTTTGCCTTGACCCAAGTGCGGATCTCGTCGCGGAACGCGAGCTCTTCGGGGGTGAATGCCAAATCCATGGGGTTTTCTCTCAAAATCAAACGACCGTGCTTTTTATCACGCGCAGGCCGATTCGGCTTGTCCTTGGTGCGACAAATGCTGGGTTGACTTGGGTCTGAAGGGATAATTCAGCCCTTCATGAGAAACATCGTCATTCTGATTTCGGGCTCTGGCTCCAACATGGCGGCCATCGTGCGTGCTGCGGAGCAGGGCCGTTGGACCGATCGCCTGAACGCCCAAGTGGCCGCCGTGCTGAGCAACCGGGCCGATGCCCAAGGCTTGGACTTTGCCAAGGATCACGGCATACCGACCCAGGTCCTTGACCACAAGGCCTTTGCCAGTCGCGAAGACTTCGATGCCGCCTTGATGGCCGAAATTGACCGACATGCGCCTGATTTGGTCGTGCTGGCGGGCTTCATGCGCATCCTGACCCCCGGTTTTGTGGCGCACTACAAAGGGCGATTGCTCAATATCCACCCGTCTTTGTTGCCCGCTTTTCCCGGCTTGAACACCCACCAGCGCGCCATCGATGCCGGTTGCCGCTTTGCCGGGGCCACGGTGCACCAGGTCACGGCCGAGTTGGACCATGGCAGCATCTTGGCGCAGGCCGTGGTGCCGGTGCTAGCGGGCGATACCGCCGACACCTTGGCAGCGCGTGTGCTCAGCCAAGAGCACTTGATCTATCCGCAGGCGGTCGCTCAGTTTTTGGCTCAATCGCCGATGCGTTCAAAGCGCGGTTGAACCTTGCCATTGAATTCGGCCACGTCGGCAAACATGGCCGCAGGCCTGACCCACAGGCCTTGTTCGCCATACAGCGCTTGGTAGAGGGTCATGGGCTCAAGGTCTTCGCTGTGGCGCACGGTGCCCAGCACGCGGTATTGGCCGCCCTTGTAATGGCGGTACAGGCCTTTGGGCGTTTCAATCAGAGGCGGCAATTTTTCGGACATGGATTTCCTGATGTGTAACTGTCACAAGGGTCGGGGATGGGACAATACACCCCTATGCATCCAAAAGCCCTTTTAGACGCCTGCGCCGATTTGGTCAGGCTGGTCCTCCAATTTGAACACCCTGCCGACGCCGTCGTGTCGCGCTACTTTCGTGAACACCGCTCCCTCGGCCCCCGTGAACGGGCCACCTTGGCTGAAACCGCTTTTGCGGTGCTGCGCAAAAAATTGTTGTTTGAGCAATTGGCCCGCTCCGGTTCGGGCGCCAAAGAGCGCAAGCTGGCGATTTTGGGCTTTTTCGGCCCACGCGACTTCTTGGCCTCAGCCCTGAACGACACAGAGAAGAAGTGGCTGGCCACCTGCGATGCCATTCCCGCCGATGCCTTGATGGCCCCGCACCGCCACAACCTGCCCGAGTGGATGGCACAAGCCCTCCAAGCGCAGTTGGGTGAGGATTTCTGGGCCTTGGCTGAGAACCTGCAACAAGCAGGCACGCTGGATTTGCGGGTCAACATGTTTCAGGCCAAACGCAGCGATATTCAAAAAGAGCTGGCGCAAGCGGGCATTGCCTCCGAACCTACCCCTTATTCGCCTTGGGGTCTGCGCTTGCAAGGCAAACCTGCTTTGCAAAAAACCGATGCCTTCACCCGCGGCGCCATTGAGGTGCAGGACGAAGGCTCGCAGCTGCTGGCTTTGCTGGTGGACGCGCACCGGGGTGAGATGGTGGTGGACTTTTGCGCGGGCGCAGGCGGCAAGACGCTGGCGCTGGGCGCAGCCATGCGCAGCACGGGCCGTTTGTATGCGTTTGACGTGTCGGGCCACCGCCTTGATGCGCTCAAGCCTCGCATGGCGCGAAGCGGCTTGTCCAATGTGCACCCGGCAGCCATTGCCCATGAGCGCGATGACCGCGTCAAGCGCCTGTCGGGCAAGATCGACCGCGTGCTGGTCGACGCACCCTGCTCGGGCCTGGGCACCTTGCGCCGCAACCCCGACTTGAAATGGCGGCAAAAGCCCCAAGCTGTGCAAGAGTTGACTGAGAAACAATTGGCCATCTTGCAAAGCGCCTCGCGCATGGTCAAGTCGGGCGGTCGTTTGGTGTATGCCACCTGCAGCGTCTTGCCTGAAGAAAACGAGCTGATCGCGCAAGCCTTCAGCGCCGCCAACCCGGACTTTGTCCCCCTGAACGTGGCGCAAGAGCTCGACAGGCTCAAAGTGCCCCACGCAGCAAGTCTGTGCTCACCGGCCCCATCGGGCGATGCCCACCCCGATGCAGCGCCAGCAGGCACATTCCTGAGACTGTGGCCCCATCGCCATGCCACGGATGGGTTTTTCGCCGCGGCATGGGTCAGAAAGTAAATTTTCTGATTCATTCTTTTTGAATCCGGTCGAAACAGCTGTCCTTTTGGGGCAGGAAAACTTAAAATCGACAAATTGCCTGAAATCAGGCGTCAGTAGAAAGACGAACTCATGTTGTTGCCTGATTGGGCTTTTCTGGATGCCATCATTCATTGGATGGGCCACGGCCTGTTCGATTTGTCGTGGTGGCAAATGGTGTTGGTCACCTTGGGCTTGACCCACATCACCATCGCCAGTGTCACGATTTTCTTGCACCGTCACCAAGCGCACCGCGCCTTGGATCTGCACGCTATTCCCTCGCACTTTTTCCGTTTCTGGCTGTGGCTGACCACCGGTCAGGTGACCAAGGAGTGGGCCGCGATTCACCGCAAGCACCACGCCAAGTGCGAGCAAGCCGAAGACCCGCACAGCCCCCATGTGCACGGCATCAAAACAGTGTTGTTCACAGGCGCTGAGTTGTACCGCAAGGAATCCAAGAACAAGGAAACCCTGCAACGTTACGGCCACGGCACCCCTGACGACTGGATCGAGCGCAACCTGTACACCCGCTTTTCTTGGCAAGGCGTGGCCCTGATGATGATCATCGATGTGGCCCTGTTTGGCTTTTTGGGCCTGACGGTGTGGGCGGTGCAAATGGCCTGGATTCCGATCACGGCCGCCGGCATCATCAACGGTGCAGCGCATTACTGGGGCTACCGCAACTTTGAGGCGCACGACGCCAGCACCAACATCTCCCCTTGGGGCATCCTGATTGGTGGCGAAGAGTTGCACAACAACCACCACACTTACCCCACATCGGCCAAGTTGTCGGTCAAGCCTTACGAGTTCGACATCGGCTGGTTGTACATCCGCACGCTCGAAACTCTGGGGCTGGCGACTGTGAAAAAGACACCTCCACGCCTGGCTTATGGTGACATCCGTCCCGTGGCCGATGAAAAGACCCTGGAAGCGTTGATCGCCAACCGTTACGAAGTGATGGCGGGCTATGCCCGCAATGTGCGCACCGTGATGCAGCAAGAAGCTGGCAAATTGAAGCTCGATGCCAATGTGATCCAAGCCGCTCAGCGTTGGTTGCACCGCGACAGCGCCAAGGTGCCCGCAGCCGCCCAAGACCAGCTCAAGCAAGCCCGTGCTGCCAGTCCGGTGCTCGACAAGATGGTGCAAATGCGCGAAGAGCTCAGCCAGATTTGGCTGAACACCTCGCACTCGCGCGAGCAATTGGCCGCTGACTTGCAAGCCTGGTGTCGCCGGGCTGAAGAAAGTGGCATCGCTGCCTTGCGTGACTTTTCTGTCAAATTGCGTGCAGTCCGCCAGACAGCCTGATCGGTTTCAGTACCCATGCAAACAGGGCCTTCGGGCCCTGTTTGCTTTTGGGGTCCAAGGTGGGTGTTTGTCGGTGTTGAGGCCGTGTGATGTGAGGGATCGAACTCTTTGACCCGATGGGCCTTTGCAGGTCAGTGTCCTTGGTTTCGGCGCTTGCCATACAAGGCAGGTCTTTTCACAAGTTTTCGCCCATGAAAAAACCCGCCAGAGGCGGGTTTTTTGCGAGAGGCTCAGGCCGAATCACTTCAGCTTGATTTCCTTGTATTCAACGTGCTTGCGAGCTTTGGGGTCGAACTTCATGATCGACATTTTCTCGGGCATTGTTTTCTTGTTTTTGCTGGTCGTGTAGAAGTGACCAGTGCCAGCTGTGGATTCCAGCTTGATTTTTTCGCGTCCGCCTTTGGTTGCCATGGTGTATGACTCCTAATGTTCTGGGTTTAGGCTTGACCGCGTGCGCGCAGGTCTGCGAGCACGGCATCGATGCCGTTTTTGTCGATCAGGCGCAGAGCGGCGCTGGAAACGCGCAGACGCACCCAACGGTTTTCTGTTTCAACCCAGAAACGACGGTATTGCAGGTTCGGCAGGAACCGGCGCTTGGTTTTGTTGTTGGCGTGGGAAACGTTGTTTCCCGTCATTGGGCCTTTGCCCGTTACGTCGCAAACGCGTGCCATGTGGACACTCCGATACTTTGAAAACAGCCGGTGCCGATGGGTCTCATGCAGATTTGCATGGGGCCTGGCGCTCCAGCCTCACCTCGCCAAGATGGGTGGCGGTATCCCAGATCGCTGGCTCCGTGATCCCGAATGACAATCCAGGCAGATCCAGCAAAGCCTCAGATTATAGCCAGAAAGCGGGGGTTTTTTGTTGTAAGCCTTGAAGCCTAGTGAGTTTTACCCTTGGTGGGTGGGCGCAGGGTGTGCCTGCCGGGGTTCAGAGGCGCTTCGCTTTGCCACATCACCCCGCCAGGCACACCCTGCGCCCATTTGCAATCCGTTGGCAAGAAAACTCAGGTCTGCAGGACCTCAGCCGTTGTTCTGTTCCAGAAAACGCTGCGCATCGAGCGCAGCCATGCAACCTGTACCAGCGCTGGTGATGGCCTGGCGGTACACGTGGTCTTGCACGTCGCCAGCGGCAAACACGCCGGGCACGGAGGTTTGGGTTGCAAAGCCTTTCAAGCCGCTTTGGGTCACGATGTAGCCGTTTTCAAGGGTCAGTTGGCCCTGAAAGATGTCGGTGTTGGGGGCGTGGCCAATGGCGATGAAGCAGCCTTTGAGTTCCACGTCGTGAAGGCTGCCGTCTTTGGTGCTTTTCAGGCGCACGCCAGTCACGCCAGTGTTATCGCCCAATACTTCTTCCAGTGTTTGGAAGGTTTTGAGCACGATCTTGCCTGCGGCGACTTTGTCCATGAGTTTGTCAACCAGGATGGGCTCGGCCTTGAACTTGTCGCGGCGGTGGATCAAATAGACCTTGCTGGCGATGTTGGACAGGTACAGGGCTTCTTCGACGGCCGTGTTGCCGCCGCCCACCACGCAGCACAGCTGGTCGCGGTAGAAGAAGCCGTCGCAGGTGGCGCAGCCGCTCACGCCGCGGCCCATGAAGGCTGTCTCGGAAGGCAGGCCCAGGTATTTGGCCGACGCGCCGGTGGCGATGATCAGGCTGTCGCAGGTGTAGGTGCCGCTGTCACCGATCAGGGTGAAGGGGCGTTGCTCCAACTTGACGGTGTGGATGTGGTCAAACACGATTTCGGTGTTGAAGCGCTCGGCATGCTCCTGAAAGCGCTGCATCAAGTCGGGGCCTTGCACGCCATGCACGTCGGCGGGCCAGTTGTCCACCTCGGTGGTGGTCATCAGCTGGCCGCCTTGGGCCATGCCGGTGATCAGCAGGGGTTTGAGGTTGGCGCGGGCGGCGTAAACGGCGGCGGTGTAACCGGCAGGGCCGGAGCCGAGAATCAGGACTTGGGCGTGTTTGACAGTGGCAGACATGTTGAGCAATCGGGGTGGCAGACGGTTAAAAGAAAAGTCAGTGCAGTGCACCGGATCGTCAGATTGTAAGAAACCGTCAAAGGCAAAGGGCAAAGAGGGCTTAGACCTCAGAGACTTGCGGTCTGGATGGGGCTCGATCGGGTAAGCTTGAGGCTTAATTTATGACCTATTCCCTGCACACACTGACCAATCCGACAGCCCGGGACAAGGCGCTGGAGGCACCTCAGACTTTTTGGGCACGATTTGCCCAGGAAATCGTTTTGTTGATGGGCGGCGCTTTGTTGCTGCTGTGCCTGTTGGCTTTGTTGAGTTACCACGCCTCCGATCCCGCTTGGTCCACATCGGGCAGTGGTCAGGGCGTGCGCAACTGGGTGGGGCCCGTGGGGGCCTGGTTGGCCGATCTGGCTTACTTTGGATTGGGGTATTCCGCTTGGTGGTGTTTGGCTGCGGCTGGTCGTGCTTGGCTGGTGGGGCTGGCTCGGTGGATGCGTGGACCTTCCGATGACGAGCAGTCGGCCGATGCGTTGGGTGTCATGCGCAGCCGATGGACTTTCTGGCTGGGTTTGTTGGTGTTGGTGGCAGCGAGCGCCAGCATGGAGTGGGCCCGCCTTTACCGACTTGAGGCCAATTTGCCGGGCCACAGCGGTGGCGTTCTGGGGTATTTGGTGGGCACTGCCAGCGTTCGCTGGCTGGGTTTTACCGGCGCTGCATTGGTGGGCATTGCCTTGGTGGTGGCGGGTGTCGCCATGGTGTTTCGTTTTTCATGGGGCCAGTTGGCCGAGTCGATTGGTGCCCGCATTGACGGTTTGATCCAATCGCGCCACGTGAAGCGGGAAATTGAAGAGGATCTGGCCTTGGGCCAAAAAGCCTTGCGTGAGCGCGAGCAAACCACACCTTTGCAGGCCGTTGAGCCGCAATGGGATCTGAACCCTTTGACGACAGCACCCGAAGGTCAACTTGATCTGGAGCCCGTGCCGTTGCCCATGCCACCCCCGGCCCCCCGGGTCATCGAACCGACTGTCCTGGAAGTGCCGCGCAGTGAGCGGGTGGTCAAGGAGCGCCAAAAACCCCTGTTCAACGAGCTGCCTGACAGCAAACTGCCGCAAGTCGATCTGCTCGACAGCTTGTCCATCCGGCAAGAAACGGTCTCACCCGAGACGCTGGAAATGACCAGCCGATTGATCGAGAAAAAGCTCAAGGATTTTGGTGTCGAGGTGCGTGTGGTGGCTGCAGCCCCCGGCCCGGTGATCACGCGTTACGAAATCGAGCCGGCGACTGGCGTGAAGGGCTCGCAGGTGGTGAACCTCGCTAAAGACTTGGCGCGTTCGCTCAGCCTGGTGTCGATCCGCGTGATCGAGACGATTCCCGGCAAAAATTTCATGGCGCTGGAGTTGCCCAATGCCAAGCGCCAGTCGATCAAGCTGAGCGAAATCCTCGGCTCGCAGGTCTACAACGAAGCCAAGTCCATGCTGACCATGGGGCTGGGCAAGGACATCATTGGCAACCCTGTGGTGGCCGATCTGGCCAAGATGCCCCACGTCTTGGTGGCCGGTACCACGGGCTCGGGCAAGTCGGTCGGTATCAACGCCATGATTTTGTCGCTGCTTTACAAAGCCGAAGCCCGCGATGTGCGCTTGTTGATGATCGACCCCAAGATGTTGGAAATGTCGGTCTACGAAGGCATCCCGCACCTGTTGGCACCTGTGGTGACCGACATGCGCCAGGCAGCGCACGGCCTCAACTGGTGCGTGGCCGAGATGGAAAAGCGCTACAAACTCATGAGCAAGATGGGCGTGCGCAACCTGGCCGGATACAACCAGAAAATCGACGAAGCCACGGCCCGCGAAGAGTTCATCTACAACCCTTTCAGCCTCACGCCCGACGATCCGGAGCCACTCAAGCGCTTGCCGCACATCGTGGTGGTGATCGACGAGTTAGCCGACCTGATGATGGTGGTGGGCAAGAAGATCGAAGAGCTGATTGCTCGCCTGGCCCAAAAGGCCCGCGCTGCCGGTATCCACCTGATTTTGGCCACCCAACGCCCCAGCGTGGACGTGATCACGGGCTTGATCAAGGCCAACATACCGACCCGCATCGCGTTTCAGGTGTCGAGCAAGATCGACAGCCGCACCATCCTGGACCAAATGGGTGCCGAGGCCCTTCTGGGCATGGGCGACATGCTCTATATGCCTTCGGGCACGGGTTTCCCTATCCGCGTGCACGGCGCTTTTGTCAGTGACGAAGAAGTGCACCGCGTGGTCAGCTACCTCAAGAGCCAGGGCGAGCCCGATTACATCGAAGGCGTGCTCGAAGGCGGCACGGTGGACGATGACGGCGGCATGCTGGGCGAGGGTGACAACGACGAGAAAGACCCGATGTACGACCAAGCCGTTGAGGTGGTCTTGAAAAACCGCAAAGCCAGCATCTCGCTGGTGCAGCGCCACCTCAAGATTGGCTACAACCGCGCTGCCCGTTTGGTGGAAGACATGGAAAAAGCCGGTCTGGTCAGCGCCATGAGCGGCAGTGGTCAGCGTGAAATTTTGGTGCCCGCACGGGCAGAGTGAATCGAATGACAAACAATGTTGGGCAGCGCCGCACGGTGCTGGGTTGCTGGGTCGGGGTTTTGTTGGCCGCTGCTGTGGGGGGCTTGGCCCTGCCAGCGCAGGCCGACAGCGTGGACCTGCTGGCCCAGTTCATGAAGCAGGCCCGCAGCGGTCGGGCCGATTTCACCCAGGTGGTGACCTCCCCCAGTCGTCCTGGTCAGACCTCGCGTGCGAAAACATCGAGTGGTCGTTTTGAGTTCCAGCGGCCAGGCAAGTTTCGCTTTGACTACCGCAAGCCCTTTGTTCAAACCTTGGTCGCCGACGGCCAGACCTTGTGGTTGCACGATGTGGATCTGAACCAGGTCACGGCCCGTGCGCAGTCTCAGGTGCTGGGCTCGACCCCCGCAGCCTTGCTGACAGCCGCTTCGGATTTGCAGACCCTCAAAGCCGATTTCAAGTTCAGTGCAGAGCCCGATCAGGGCGGCCTGCAGTGGGTACGGGCGACGCCCCAATCCCCAGATGGACAAATTCGCGCGGTGTTGGTGGGTTTGCGTTCCAGCGCTTCAGGCCCTGAACTGGCCGTGCTGGATGTCCAAGACAGTCTGGGCCAGCGCTCTGTGCTGACTTTTTCGGGTTTTGAGCTCAATCCGGTCTTGCCCGCCAGCACCTTTGTGTTCAAAGCCCCGGCGGGCACGGACGTGATTCGCCCTTGATGCGCTTTGGGTGCCGATGAAAGCCGCCAGTTTGTCGACCCACGCCCCCCTGGCCGAGCGCTTGCGCCCGCGCCACCTGGGTGAGGTGATTGGTCAGCAGCATTTGTTGGGTGAGGGCATGGCCTTGCGTCTGGCATTTGAGTCCGGCCAGCCGCACAGCTGCATTTTGTGGGGGCCACCTGGCGTGGGCAAAACCACCATCGCCCGTCTGATGGCCGATGCGTTTGACGCCCAATTTTTGAGCATCAGCGCCGTGCTCGGTGGTGTCAAGGACATCCGTGAAGCGGTGGAAAAAGCCGAAGCCGCCCGCACAGGCTTGCATCCCCAGCGCACCATCATGTTTGTGGACGAGGTGCACCGCTTCAACAAAAGCCAACAAGATGCGTTTTTGCCGCATGTGGAAAGCGGCCTGTTCACCTTCATTGGGGCTACCACCGAGAACCCCTCTTTTGAGGTGAATTCAGCTTTGCTGTCGCGGGCCGCGGTGTATGTGTTGCAGCCCCTGAACGAGGAGGACCTGCAAAGCATTGTGCTGCGGGCGCAGGCCATCAACGCGATACCCGCCATCGAAGCCGAGGCCTTGGCCCGCCTGCTGGCCTATGCCGACGGCGATGCCCGCCGTTTGCTCAACACCCTGGAAACACTGGCCATGGCGGCCCAACAAGAAAATATCGACCCGGTGACCGACACCTGGCTGATGCGGGTGTTGGGCGAGCGCATGCGCCGCTACGACAAAGGTGGCGAGCAGTTCTACGACACCATCAGCGCCTTGCACAAATCGGTGCGCGGTTCTGACCCGGATGCCGCCCTGTATTGGTTCGTGCGCATGCTCGACGGCGGTGCAGACCCGCGCTACATGGCCAGGCGTTTGATCCGCATGGCCAGCGAAGACATTGGCCTGGCCGACCCGCGAGCGCTGCGCATGGCGCTCGACGCCGCCGAGGTGTACGAGCGCTTGGGCAGCCCTGAGGGTGAGTTGACGCTGGCGCAGTGTGTGATTTACTTGGCTGTAGCCCCCAAATCCAATGCCGCCTACAAAGCCTTCAACCAGGCCAAGGCTTGGGTCAAAAAAGACGGCACCCGCCCGGTTCCCATGCATTTGCGCAATGCCCCCACGAAACTGATGAAAGATTTGGACTACGGCAAGGGCTATCGATACGCCCACGACGAGGAAGATGGTTTTGCCGCAGGCGAGCATTACCTGCCCGACGGCATGCCTGAGCCCGGCTTTTACAAACCGGTTCGCCGGGGTCTGGAGATCAAAATTGCCGACAAACTGGAAGAACTGCGAAAGAAAAATGAAGCCACAGGGTAAGTCCCGACGGCAATGAATACTGGCGCGATCCTTTCTTTCACTACAATCCCGCCACCCCGCCCGGTGTTGCATGAATCTGGCGGGGTTTTTGCTAGTTGTCAGGGCTCACCCAAAAGGTGATTCTTGATCCTAAAACAACAACCGAAGCTAAGACCCGCTAAGCGCAGGTCAAAACACGGAGAAATCAATGGACGTCTTTTTCCAGCAGGTCATCAACGGCCTGGTCATGGGCAGTATGTACGCCTTGGTGGCCTTGGGCTACACCATGGTCTACGGCATCATCAACCTCATTAACTTTGCGCACGGAGAAGTGCTGATGGTGGGCGCTTTGACGAGCTGGTCTGCCATCGGCATGATGCGTGACGCCATGCCGGGTGCACCAGGATGGGTCATCCTGATTCTGGCCACGCTGATCGCCTGTGTGGTGGCGGTGGTCTTGAATTTTTCGATCGAAAAAATCGCTTACCGGCCTTTGCGCAACAGCCCCAAACTGGCCCCCCTGATCACGGCCATTGGCATGAGCATCTTGCTGCAGACCTTGGCGATGATCATCTGGAAGCCTAACTACAAGGCCTATCCCACGCTGCTGTCCAGTACCCCCATCAACATGGGGGGCGTGGTCATTACACCCACTCAAATCATGATCTTGGGCGTCACGGCCGTGTCCCTGGCCGTCTTGATGTGGTTGGTCAATTACACACGCTTGGGCCGCGCCATGCGCGCCACGTCTGAGAATCCGCGTGTGGCGGCTTTGATGGGCGTCAAGCCCGACATGGTGATTTCGGCGACCTTTGTGATCGGCGCCATTTTGGCGGCCATTGCGGGCGTCATGTACGCATCCAACTACGGCACCGCGCAACATGCCATGGGCTTCTTGCCGGGCCTCAAAGCCTTCACTGCCGCGGTGTTTGGCGGCATTGGCAATTTGTCGGGGGCGGTCATTGGCGGCATCTTGCTGGGCCTGATCGAAGCCATTGGCTCCGGTTACATCGGTCACCTCACGGGCGGTGTGCTGGGCAGCCACTACACCGATATTTTTGCGTTCATTGTCTTGATCGTCGTGTTGACCCTGCGCCCATCGGGCCTCATGGGTGAACGCGTGGCCGATCGCGCTTGATGGAGGCGAACATGAAAAACAACAAAACACTTCAAACCATCCTGATCGGTGCAGCGCTCATCGCCTTGCCCTTGATTCTGCAAATCTTTGGCAACGCCTGGGTGCGCATCGCCGACATGGCCTTGCTCTACATCTTGTTGGCCATTGGTCTGAACATCGTGGTGGGCTATGCCGGTCTGCTGGACTTGGGTTATGTGGCCTTTTTTGCGGTGGGGGCCTACATGTACGGCCTGCTGTCATCGCCACACCTGACCAACACCTTTGCGTGGATCGCAGCGGCTTACCCCACGGGTATGCACATGCCGATCTGGCTGATCGTGCCCGTGGGCGCTGCGCTGGCGGGTATTTTTGGCATGTTGCTGGGTGCGCCTACGCTCAAGTTGCGCGGTGACTACCTGGCCATCGTGACCTTGGGTTTTGGCGAGATCATCCGCGTGTTCATGAACAACCTGGACCACCCCGTCAACATCACCAACGGACCCAAGGGTCTGGACCAGATTGACCCTATCTCGATTTTTGGTCTGAACCTGGGCAAGAAATTGATGATCGGCGATTTTGAAATTGCCTCGGTCTCGCTTTACTACTATCTGTTCCTCAGCTTGGTGCTGGTGGCCATTGTCGTTTCGCACCGCTTGGAAGTGTCCCGCATTGGACGCGCCTGGATGGCCATTCGTGAAGACGAAATCGCCGCCAAGGCCATGGGCCTGAACACCCGCAACCTCAAGCTCTTGGCTTTTGGCATGGGCGCTACTTTTGGTGGCGTCTCGGGTGCGATGTTCGCTGGTTTCCAGGGCTTTATCTCGCCCGAGTCCTTCAGTCTGATGGAGTCGGTGATGATCGTCGCCATGGTGGTGCTCGGTGGTTTGGGCTATTTGCCGGGCGTGATTTTGGGTGCGATCTTGCTGTCGGCTTTGCCCGAAGTGCTGCGTTATGTCGCTGGACCACTGCAGGAGATGACCGGTGGGCGTTTGGATGCGTCCATCATGCGTCAGTTGCTGGTGGCGCTGGCCATGATCGTCATCATGTTGATGCGTCCCCGTGGGCTGTGGCCTTCGCCTGAGCATGGCAATTCGCTCAAGACGAAATGAAGGAGCAGAACATGAATCCAACAGCCAACAAAGACACCGTTCTCAACGTCTCAGGTATTTCCAAGCGATTTGGGGGTCTGCAAGCCCTCACCGATGTGGGCATGACGATCCAACGCGGTCAGGTCTATGGCCTGATCGGCCCCAACGGCGCAGGCAAGACCACGTTTTTCAACGTCATCACGGGCTTGTACACGCCTGACAGCGGCACTTTTGAGCTGGCAGGCAAGCCCTACCAGCCCACGGCCGTGCACGAAGTGGCCAAGGCGGGCATTGCCCGCACGTTCCAGAACATCCGCTTGTTTGCGGAAATGACGGCCCTCGAAAACGTGATGGTGGGCCGCCATGTGCGCACCCATTCGGGCTTGCTGGGCGCGATTTTCCGCACACCCGGTTTCAAGGCCGAAGAGGCTGCGATTGCCCAGCGTGCGCAAGAATTGCTCGACTATGTGGGCATCGGCAAATACGCCGACTTCAAGGCCCGCACCTTGTCGTATGGTGACCAGCGTCGCCTGGAGATTGCCCGTGCTTTGGCGACCGACCCGCAACTCATTGCGCTCGACGAGCCTGCAGCCGGCATGAACGCCACCGAGAAAGTGCAACTGCGCGAGTTGATCGACCAGATCCGCAAAGACAACCGCACCATCTTGTTGATCGAGCACGATGTGAAGCTCGTCATGGGCTTGTGTGACCGCGTCACGGTGCTCGACTACGGCAAGCAGATCGCCGAAGGCACGCCTGCCGATGTTCAGAAGAATGAAAAAGTGATTGAAGCCTATCTGGGCACGGGAGGACACTGAGATGGCCGACATCCTTTTGAAAGTCAAAGACCTGCAAGTCGGCTACGGCGGCATTCAGGCCGTGAAGGGCGTGAGCCTCGAAGTCCGCGAAGGTGAGCTGGTCTCCTTGATCGGCTCCAACGGTGCGGGCAAAACCACCACCATGAAAGCCATCACCGGCACCTTGCCTTTGCAAGTCGGTGACATCGAGTACCTGGGCAAAAGCATCAAGGGCCAAGGCCCCTGGGATTTGGTCAAGCAAGGCCTGGCCATGGTGCCGGAAGGCCGTGGCGTGTTCACCCGCATGACCATCACCGAAAACCTGCAAATGGGCGCGTACATCCGCTCAGACACGGCGGGCATTGCGGACGACATCGAGAAGATGTTCACCATCTTCCCGCGTCTGCGTGAACGCAAAGACCAGCTGGCGGGCACCATGTCGGGTGGCGAGCAGCAGATGCTGGCCATGGGGCGTGCCCTGATGAGCCGTCCCAAAGTCTTGCTGCTGGACGAACCCTCCATGGGCTTGTCACCCATCATGGTCGACAAAATCTTTGAGGTGGTGCGTGATGTGTACGCCCAAGGCGTGACGGTGTTGCTGGTGGAGCAAAACGCCAGCCGTGCGCTGGCGATTGCTGACCGTGGTTATGTGATGGACTCCGGCCTCATCACCATGACCGGTGTGGGCAAAGACATGCTCGAAGACCCCAAGGTGCGCGCAGCCTATCTGGGCGAGTGAGTTTGTAAGAGCTCAGCAAAAAGCCCGGCATGCCGGGCTTTTTGCATTCCGCGTCGGATCGCTTTCAATCCACCCGAGCGCCACTGGCCTTGACCACGCTTTCATAGCGCGTCAGTTCTGTTTTCATGAAGGCCCCAAACTGCTCGGGCGTGTTGCCCACGGGTTCGGCCATCAGCTGGGCAAAGCGAGTTTTGGTTTCAGGTGCTTGCAGCGCGGCCACAAAAGCCTTGTTCAAACGGTCCACCACATCACGGGGCGTGGCCGCAGGCGCCACCAGACCCCACCAAGTGTCGATCGAAAAATCTTTCAAGGTTTCGCTCATGCTCGCAATATCGGGCAGGGCGTTGCTGCGCTGGGCGGTGGTCACGGCCAGCGCCTTGAGGCGACCCGCCTTGATGTTGGCCGCAGCGGTGGCCAAGTTGTCGAAGTTGAAGTCGACTTGCCCTGACAACAAAGCCAGTTGTGCGGGGTTGCCACCGTTGTACGGAATATGCACCGCAAAAATGCCTGCAGCCCGCTTGAACATCTCGCCCGCCAGGTGACCTGCACTGCCGTTGCCACCGGAGCCAAAGTTCAGTTTGGCGGGGTTGGCTTTGGCATACGCCACCAAATCGGCCAGGGTGTTGATCTTCAGACGCTGCGCGGTCTCGGCGTTCATCACCAGCACATTGGGCACGCGCAGCATTTGTGTGATGGGCGCAAAGTCGCGGCTGGCGTCGTAGGGCATCTTGGCAAACAACCAGGGGTTGATGGCGTGTGTGGCCGTGGCCGCGATGCCGATCGTCAGACCATCGGGCGCGGCTTTGGCCACCAAGTCAGCACCCAGGTTGCCACCCGCGCCGGGGCGGTTTTCAATGATGACGGTGCCCAAGCTGTCTTTCACGCGCTCGGCCAGAGCCCGCGCCGTGACGTCGATGGGGCCACCGGGTGCATAGGGCACGATGATGCGGATCGGCTTGCCTTGCGCCCAAGCGGGTGCTGAGAGGGCCAGGGATGCGGCGGTGAATTGACGGCGGGTGATCAAAGTCATGGAGTTCTCCGGAAATAGTCGTGTCAGGCCTTGGCCTTGTCCGCCTCAGACGTGAAAGAGTCGGCGTAGAACTCTTCTTCGGGCAAACCGCCTTGCGCCACGTAGTCGCGCTTGGCCGAATCCACCACGATGGGCGCGCCGCAGGCATAGACCTGGTGGACCGACAAATCCGGGAAGTCCTGCAACACGGCCTGGTGCACAAAGCCGGTGCGTCCTGTCCAATGGTCTTCGGCTTCGGCGTTGGAGATGACGGGCACATAGCGCAAGTTGGGCATCTCGGCCAAGCGGGCCTCCACCCAATCGGCCATGTACAGGTCAGAAGGGCGACGACCACCCCAGTACAGCGTGGCGGGGCGGGTGATGCCGCGGTGCTGCATGTGCTCGATCAGCGCCTTGATGGGGGCAAAACCGGTGCCCGAAGCCAGCAGCACGATGGGCTTGTCGCTGTCCTCGCGCAGGTAAAAGCTGCCATACGGGCCTTCGGCACGCAGGATGTCTTTTTCTTTCATGGTGGTGAACACCGGGTCGGTGAACTTGCCGCCGGGCATGTGGCGGATGTGCAGCTCCACCGTGGGCGGTGCCACCTCCAAGGTGTGCGGCGCATTGGCCATGCTGTAGCTGCGGCGCGAGCCGTCACGCAACAAAAATTCGATGTACTGACCGGCGTGGAATTTCATCACGTCGTTGGCGGGCAGTTGCAGTTTCAACACGATCACGTCGTGCGATTTTTTCTCCAGACTCACCACACGCACCGGCATCTTCTTGACGGGCAGGCCGCCTTCAGCCGTCACCTGCTTCGATTCGAGTACCACATCGCTTTGTGCGGTGGCGCAGCAGGTCAGCACCAGGCCTTGGGCTTCTTCCTCGTCGCTCAGGGCTTTGGCTTGGTGCGGGCCATGCACCACGGTGCCCGAGATCTTTTTGCATTTGCAAGAACCACAAGCGCCGTCCTTGCAGCCATAAGGCAGGCCGATCCCTTGGCGGATGCCAGCGGTCAGCAGCGTTTCGTTGGTGTCGGCGGTGAAATTGCGGCCACTGGGCTGCACAGAAATTTGAAAGCTCATCTTTTGGGTATCCTAGAGGGCGTGAATATGACCCGGAACCCCTGATTTTGCCTTCAAACCAGACCCCCTTGGGCGCGCTGCCCGCCCGATTCCGTCGCCAGCGTGTTTTGATCGTGGGCTGTGGCGATGTGGGCTTGCGCACGGCGGGCCAATTGGGTGCACCCCAAAGCCAGCGCGTGCGTTTGATGGCCCTGACTTCTTCACCCGAGCGGGTGCGTTTGCTGCGCGCTTGCGGCATCACCCCCTTGCTGGGCAATTTGGACGATGCATCCAGCCTGCAGCGTCTGGCAGGTATTGCCCATAGGGTGATCCATCTGGCCCCGCCCCCCACCGACCGCCGGGGTGAATCCGAACGCGACCCACGCAGCTTGGCCTTGGTGCGGGCCTTGCGTTTGCGCACGCCGCCCCAGGCGCTGGTCTATGGCTCTACCACGGGCGTTTATGGCGATTGTGGTGGCCAGCGGGTGAACGAAACCCGTACCGTGAACCCCCACACCCCCCGCGCCCAGCGCCGAGTGGATGCAGAACGCCTGATGCGTTTTTTGGGGCGCAGCGGCGTGCGGGTGAGCGTGTTGCGCATCCCCGGCATTTACGCCCCCGACCGCGAAGGCGGCACACCCCGCGAGCGCTTGCTCAAAGGCACGCCTGTGCTGGTGGCCAAAGAGGATGTGTACACCAACCACATCCATGCCAACGACTTGGCTCGTGCTTGCGCCGCCGCTTTGTGGCGCGGCAAGCCTCAGCGCGTGGTCAATGTCACCGACGACACCGATTTAAAAATGGGCGACTATTTTGAGCTGGCTGCCAGTCTGTATGGCTTGCCCAAACCGCCGCGCATCTCCCGCAACGACGCCAACACGGCTTTGCCCCTGATGCTGCTGAGTTTCATGAGCGAATCCCGGCGTCTGGACAACATGCGAATGAAGCAGGAGCTGCGGATCAAGTTGCGTTATCCGCATGTGCGCGATGGCTTGAGCCCGCAGGGCGCTTTGTTTGCGGCGGCATGATGATTTCATTGCGCATCGACAAATGGCTGTGGGCGGCCCGGTTCTACAAAACCCGCAGCCTGGCCAGCGATGAAATTGGCAAGAACCGTGTGCAGGTCAATGGCCAAGATGCCAAGCCGTCCAAAGAAGTCAAACCCGGCGACACGGTGTGTTTGCGCCAGGGTGCTGTGGAGCGCACCGTGGTGGTGCAGGCCTTGAGCGGCGTGCGTGGCCCGGCGCCGGTGGCGCAGCTGCTGTACACAGAAACGACCGAAAGCATCGCAGCCCGGCAAAAAGCGGCAGAGCAAAACCGCCTGGCTCGGGAGCCCGCGCTCAGCATCGAGCAAGGCCGCCCCACCAAGCGCGACCGCAGGCAAATCGAGCGCAACTGGAACGACCGCTGGAGTGCGGGGATCGATTGATCCCCAACTGTATAGGGGTAGTCAAAAAAGCTGCAAGGTCAGTGAACTAAGAATTACTGCAAGTCGGGTGATCTGGCGGTAGTTGTCAAAGCCAATTACGTCTGCAACACTTGTACTATCGTTCATGTCATTGGGCTTATTCCGATCAGACCGCAATTTGCGTCCCTGGATGGGGATGTCATATGGCTAGTAAAGGTATTTGCGATGATCCATTTTGTTTCTTATTAAAGGACATTAACTTTGCCATTTAATAAATTCCATCTCGGAAAAATTCTGACCTCATTGGCATTGGCTTTTTGTGCCACCGGATCAGTTGGTCAGGTTATCTCCCCTTACACGATTCCACAAGGCTCAGTCATGTCGCCCTATTGGGTTTATTCGGGTGCCTTCAAGGAGTACTGGAATAAATCGCTGCATCCGCCAGCAAGCAAGGTACGTGAACTCCAAAAAGCCAGCGGGCAAACCCTGCCTCCCGCACTTTTGCAGCAAGCAGATGCGGTGGCTAATATGCCCAACCGAGTCACTCTCACGCTCATCGATAAGGGTCAAGTGGTTTATCGGCATACCCAATATGGAGTCTATGACGACAGCTTTGTCATAAGCTACTCTATGGCCAAGTCTCTCACCAGTCTGATGGTTGGACACGCATTTTGCAGTAGCCACATCAAGAACCTTGATGACAAACTTGGTGACTATGTCCCCGAACTCGCCGACACTGCATATGGTCGCGCTTCCATCCGGCATGTTCTCAACATGTCCAGTGGTGCCAACTCTTCAGGGGAGAACGGCAATGTTTTTCCGGGTGTAGATGCGGCATTTAGAATCCAGCAAATAAGCTATCTTGAAACATTGCTGAAATACAAAGATGCCAAGCGGCGCTTGTTTGGTGTCTTGGCTCCGGGCGATGAGTTTGATTACAAAAATTTAGACACCGCAGCCTTGTCGATTCTTGTTGAAAAGGCCACTAAACGCCCTTTTCAGCAGTGGTACGAGGAAACGCTAGTTCCAGCCGCCGGGTTGGCGCGGACAACCGCTTGGAACTTGGATAAGGACAACCGCCCTTTAGCCCATGGGTTTTTTTATGCTTCTCCTGACGATTGGCTTCGATTAGCACTTTACAGCCTTGACATATATAAAGGCCGCGCAGGCCACTGCCTGCAGGACTACATGCAACAAGCAATTACAAAGGGGATTCGCATTTACAACCATAGCCAGTACGCCAGTTATGGACATCAATTCTGGACTGGAATGAAAGGGGCAAATAGTGAGGTTTTTTGGATGAGGGGGTATGGGGGCCAGTTTATTGGAGTCGACCCGAAAAAAGAGCGCTTGCTTGTTGCGGCATCAACCAAAGAAGAGTCATCAGTTTTAAGTTTATTTGCAAACTGGGTCAACAACGATTGAGTGAATAGTTTTGCCAGCACTTATTGCTGCCTTACTTTAAATTCAGAAGACACTTCCAATCGATTGCGTTACCTGCTCAGAGTCGATGGAGTGGGGTACGGTGGGGTTTGGTTGGGAAAGAGCATGGAAGGCAGCCCGCTCACTCATATGAAAGTGTGGGGGCATCGGTAAGGTTGACTGAAGCAGATGGACGCCATAGCCTAGGCCCAGAGCCTACATGAGCACAAAAAAAGGCCAACCCGTGAAGGTTGGCCTTGTTTCGTTTGGAAACCGCATGGTTGCTGGATTTCCAGAGATGGTGCCCGGGGCCGGACTCGAACCGGCACGCCTTGCGGCGGGGGATTTTGAGTCCCCTGAGTCTACCAATTTCACCACCCGGGCGGTATTTGTGAAGACCCGAATTATGGCACATTATTGGGATGATTTATCCAACCATTGAAGATGCGATCGGCAAAACACCTTTGGTGGCTTTGCAACGCCTGGGGGCAGCCGAGTCTGCCGCGCGTGGCAATGTGATTTTGGGCAAGCTGGAGGGCAACAACCCGGCGGGCTCCGTGAAGGACCGACCGGCTTTGTCGATGATCCGCCGGGCCGAAGAGCGCGGCGAGATCAAACCCGGGGACACCCTGATCGAGGCCACCTCGGGCAACACCGGCATTGCGCTGGCCATGGCCGCGGCCATCAAGGGTTACCGCATGATTTTGATCATGCCCGAGGACTTGTCCATTGAGCGCGCCCAGACCATGAAGGCCTTTGGTGCGGAATTGATCCTCACGCCCAAGAGCGGCGGCATGGAATACGCCCGTGACTTGGCCGACAACATGGCGGCGCAGGGCAAGGGCCGCATCCTGGACCAGTTTGCCAACGCCGACAACCCGCGCATCCATTACGAAACCACCGGCCCCGAGATCTGGGAGCAGACCGGCGGCAAGGTCACCCACTTTGTCAGCGCCATGGGCACCACGGGCACCATCACGGGTGTCTCGCGTTACCTGAAAGAAAAGAACCCGGCCATCCGCATCATTGGCGCACAGCCCAGCGAGGGCTCGCGCATTCCGGGCATCCGCAAGTGGCCACAAGAGTACTTGCCCAAAATTTACGACCCCAGCCATGTGGATGAGCTGGTGTATGTGAGTCAAAACGATGCCGAGGAAACCTGCCGCCAGATGGCACGCAGCGAAGGCATCTTTGCGGGTATCTCTGCAGCGGGTGCTTGCTGGGTGGCCCAGCAAGTGGCCAAGACCGCGCAAAACGCCACCATCGTGTTCATCGTCTGCGATCGCGGTGACCGTTATCTCTCCACTGGCGTGTTCCCGGCCTGAACGGCTGAACTTTGACAAGGCTTGAACCATGGCTGAATACCGTTTTTGTCCGATGTGCGCCAGTCCTTTGGCCTGGCTCTCGCAAATGGAAGACGGGGGCGAGACGATGCGCCTGCGTTGCACCGCCTGCGACTTCACCCACTGGAACAACCCGACGCCTGTGCTGGCGGGCATTGTGCAGGTGGGGGACCAAATTTTGCTGGCCCGCAATGCGGCCTGGCCGGGTCGGCGTTTTGCGCTGATCACCGGTTTCATGGAGGCGGGCGAAACGCCCGAAGAAGGCATCACACGCGAGATTGCCGAAGAAACCAACCTCAAGGTGTCGGCCCTCAAGTTGATTGGCGTGTACGACTTTCAGCGCATGAACCAAGTGATCATTGCTTACCACGCCGTGGCCGAAGGTGAGGTGCGCTTGTCGCCCGAGTTGGCCGAATACAAGATGTTTGATTTCAAGGATCTGATTTGCTGGCCCGCAGGCACCGGCTACGCTTTGGGCGACTGGCTGCGCACCATTGGCATCGAGCCGAAGTTCATGACATGGGAAGAGCGTGCCGCGCAAAGCCAAGAACAAAACCAGGCCACATGATGCACATCGACAAAGAAATTGACACCAGCGGCCTGAATTGCCCCTTGCCGATCTTGAAGGCCAAGAAGGCCCTGAACGAGATGAGCAGCGGTCAGGTGCTCAAAGTGACCGCCACCGACCCTGGGGCTTGGCGCGACTTTGAAGCCTTTGCGCGCCAGACGGGCAACGATTTGGTGCTGCAAGAAAAAACCGACACGGCGTTTGTGTTTGCCCTCAAACGCCGCTGAACGTGATCAGAGGCTCAGGCCTTTGAGGTATTCGCGGAACGACGCACCCACCTGCGGGTGTTGCAAAGCCAGCTCCACCGTGGCTTCCAGGAAGCCTTCTTTGCTGCCGCAGTCGTAGCGCTTGCCTTCGTACTGGAAGGCATAGACCGCTTCGCGTTGCATCAAGCGGGCTATCGCATCGGTGAGCTGGATCTCGCCACCCACGCCGGTGGGCTGGTTGCGGATCTCGTCAAAGATGCCCGGCGTCAGGATGTAGCGACCCGCCACGCCCATGCGCGATGGGGCTTTGTCGGGGCTGGGTTTTTCCACAATCTGTTCGACGCGAATCAATTGGCGGCCAGCAGGTTCACCCGCCACGATGCCGTAGCGTTTGACTTGGTCAAGTGGCACTTCTTGCACCGCCAGCACCGAGCGGCCTTGCTTGGTGTAAGCGTCAACCATTTGGGACAAGATGGATGGACCCTGGTTGACCATCAAATCGTCGGCCAGCAGCACGGCAAAAGGCTCATTGCCCACCAAAGGCTCGGCGCAGAGCACCGCGTGGCCCAAGCCGAGCATGCGGTTTTGGCGCACATAGGCACAGACCATGTCGTCCGGTTGTACCGAGCGCACCAAGGCCAACAACTCGTCTTTGTGCGCGGTTTCGAGTTCGTTTTCGAGCTCGTAAGCGGTGTCAAAGTGGTCTTCGATGGCGCGCTTGCTGCGACCCGTCACAAAGATCATGTGGCGCACACCTGCGGCATAGGCTTCTTCTACCGCGTACTGAATCAGCGGCTTGTCGACCACCGGCAGCATCTCTTTGGGCGCGGCTTTGGTGGCGGGCAAAAAGCGCGTGCCCAGGCCAGCGACGGGGAACACGGCTTTGCGGATGACGTTGTGGCTCATGGTCGATTCCTTGTCCAAGCTGGGTTTTAGCCCAAGCGTTGCAGCTGCTGGCGGATTTTGTCGAGTGTGGCACCAAAGTCAGCCACGCGTTTCTTGGTTTCGTCCAGCACGGCAGGCGGGGCTTTGGCCACAAAGGCCTCGTTGCCGAGTTTGGCGTTGGCCTTGGTGATTTCGCCTTCCAAGCGGGCGGCTTCTTTGGTCAGGCGAATTTTTTCTGCGGCCGCATCGACTTCGATGAACAGGCACAGGCGCGCTTCGCCCACCACAGCCACGGGCGCAGCTTGCGCAGCAGCTGCCCATTCGGTTTCGGTGTCAAACACTTTGACCTCGCTCAGCTTGGCCAGCGATTGCAATACGGGCGCAACGCTTTGCATGAAGGCCGTGTCGCCCAGCACATACAGGGGCATGCGGGTGGCGGGCGAGACATTCATCTCACCGCGCAGGTTGCGGCAGGCGTCCACCAGCGTTTTGAGCTTGGCCACATGGGCTTCGGCGGCTGTGTCGATGCGATCGGGTTGGCTCACGGGGTAAGCCGCGATGCTGACCGACTCACCCGGAAGGCCCGCGACCACCGACACTTTTTGCCAAAGCTCTTCGGTGATGAAAGGAATGATGGGGTGTGCCAAACGCATGATGGTCTCGAGCGTGCGGATCAGGGTGCGGCGCGTGGCGCGTTGCTGCGCCTCGTTGCCGGTGTTGATCTGCACCTTGGCAATTTCCAGGTACCAGTCGCAGAACTCGTTCCACACAAAGTCGTAGATCGTGTTGGCCACGTTGTCCAAGCGGTACTCGGCAAAACCTTTGGCCACGTCGGCTTCGACGCGCTGCAGCTGAGAGCTGATCCAGCGGTCGGCTTGGCTGAAGTTCATGTAACCGTGCGCTGGGCCACCGGGTTGGCATTCGGCTTTGGTGTGCTTTTTCAGGCCGCAGTCTTGGCCTTCGCAGTTCATCAGCACAAAGCGGGTGGCGTTCCACAGCTTGTTGCAGAAGTTGCGGTAACCCTCGCATCGCTTGGAGTCAAAGTTGATGCTGCGGCCCAAGCTGGCGAGTGCTGCGAAGGTGAAGCGCAGCGCGTCGGCACCGTAGGCCGGAATACCTTCGGGAAATTCTTTCTCGGTTTGCTTGCGCACCTTGGGGGCGGTCTCGGGCTTGCGCAGGCCTTGGGTGCGCTTGTCGAGCAATGGCTCCAGGGTGATGCCGTCGATCAGGTCCACCGGGTCGAGCACGTTGCCTTCGGACTTGCTCATCTTCTTGCCTTGGGCGTCGAGCACCAGGCCGTGGATGTAAACGTGCTTGAAGGGCACTTTGCCTGTGAAGTGGGTGGTCATCATGATCATCCGGGCGACCCAGAAGAAGATGATGTCGTAGCCTGTGACCAGGACGCTGCTGGGGAGGTAGAGGTCGTAGTCTTGGGTTCCGCTGGCGAGCGTGCCGGAACCGGTCTTGCTCCCACTCGCTTCGCTCGCAATGTCGCTGCGTCCGGTCCCGGCACGCTCGCCAGCTGCGTCGCTGCTCCAACCCAGTGTGCTGAATGGGACCAGTGCGCTGGAGTACCAAGTGTCCAGCACGTCCTCGTCACGCTTGAGTGTCTTGCCTGGGGCCTTGGCTTGCGCTTCGGCTTCGTTGCGCGCCACATAGACATTGCCGTCTTCGTCGTACCAAGCCGGAATCTGGTGGCCCCACCAGAGCTGGCGCGAGATGCACCAGTCCTGGATGTTGTTCATCCACTGGTTGTAGGTGTTGACCCAGTTCTCGGGCACAAAGCTCACTTCGCCAGATTGCACTGCGTCGATGGCTTTTTGCGCAATGCTCTTGCCCGTCGCGTCACCTTTGCCGACCTTGTTCATACGAATGAACCATTGGTCGGTCAGCATAGGCTCGATCACCTGACCGGTGCGGCTGCAACGAGGCACCATGAGTTTGTGTTTTTTAACTTCAACCAACTGGCCAGCGGTTTCTAGGTCGGCGACGATTTGCTTACGTGCTGCGAAGCGGTCGAGGCCTTGCAGATGAGCTGGAATGAAATTTCTAGCTTCATGCAAGTCATACGCACGGCTGAGTGTGCTCCTCAAACTGTCATGAATTTGCTGGAGTTGCGCATCTTTGTGAACGATCTTTGCATCAAGTGTCAGCACGCAAACCATGGGCAGTTTGTGACGAATTGCCACCGCATAGTCATTTTGGTCGTGTGCAGGTGTGACCTTGACGACACCCGTTCCGAAATCTTTGTCCACGTACTCATCCGCAATCACAGGGATGGTACGGCCGCACAGGGGTAGGTTGACCTGTTTCCCGATCAATGCGCTGTAGCGCTCGTCCTCGGGATGCACCATCACAGCCACGTCGCCCAGCAGGGTTTCGGGGCGGGTGGTGGCTACCGTGAGACTGCCGGAACCATCGGCCAAGTCGTAGCGGATGTGCCACATGGAGCCGTCTTCTTCCTCGCTCTCGACTTCCAGGTCAGACACCGCGCTCATCAGCACCGGGTCCCAGTTCACTAAGCGTTTGTCACGTTCAATCAGACCTTGCTCATACAACTGCACAAAGGTTTCGGTCACGGTCTTGGACAGCTTGGGGCCCATCGTGAAGTATTCGCGGCTCCAGTCCACGCTGTCGCCCATGCGGCGCATCTGGCTGGTGATGGTGCTGCCGGACTCTTCTTTCCACTCCCAGACCTTGCTCACAAAGTTTTTGCGCGCTTCGGCAGGTGTGGGGCCCATGTCGTGGCGGCTGATGCCTTTGGCCTGCAGCTGGCGCTCCACCACGATCTGCGTGGCAATGCCCGCGTGGTCGGTGCCTGGAATCCAGGCGGTGTTGAACCCAGACATGCGGTGGTAGCGGGTCAACGAGTCCATGATGGTCTGGTTGAAAGCGTGGCCCATGTGCAGCGTGCCCGTCACGTTGGGTGGGGGCAGTTGGATGGCGAAGGCCGGGGCGTCCGCCACAGGCGCTTGGGTGCCCCGGAAACCGGCTACGCCGTAGCCGCGTTTTTCCCATTCCGGGCCCCAGTGTGCTTCCAGCGCGGCAGGTTCGAACGATTTGGACAGGCTCTCAAGGCCAGGCTGATGGGCCGGGGTGGCGGGGGCGTTGCTCATGGGGAGGTCTTTTCAAAAAAGAAAACGGCAGCTCAGCAGATGCCGTGCGGGACCCTGTGAGGCCCCAAAACAATGATTTTACCCAGCCCTTCAGGCCTTCCCTTGGCCCTGGCGGGCGGGCTGTTCGGGTTTGTCGCCAGCTGGCCGGCTTGTCCATGAGCGGGGAGATAGGTAATTAGTTGATATTTATCAATTGGATTGTTCAATAGCATCGAGCAATCGTGGCAATTGCATCAATCTATTGGGCAGACTGATCGGTACAGGGTTAACCTAAGCCGTCTCTGGCGATTCTGCCAGGGCAATCTACTCAAAACCCACAAGGAGATATCCATGGCAGCACTCAAAGGCTCGCGCACGGAACAATGCCTGAAGGACGCCTTCGCAGGCGAATCCCAGGCCAACCGTCGCTATTTGTACTTCGCGAACAAAGCTGACGTTGAAGGTCAGAACGATGTGGCAGCCCTGTTCCGTTCCACCGCTGAAGGTGAGACAGGTCACGCCCACGGTCACCTGGAATTCCTGGAGCAATCCGGCGACCCAGCCACCGGCATGCCCATTGGCTCGACACGTGACAACCTGGCTTCGGCTGTGGCTGGCGAAACCCACGAGTACACCGACATGTACCCTGGCATGGCCAAGACCGCCCGCGAAGAAGGCTTCGACGAAGTCGCTGACTGGTTCGAGACACTGGCCAAGGCTGAGCGTTCACACGCCAACCGCTACCAGAAAGCTTTGAACGAATTGGTGGATTGATTCCCCCAGTTTCTTCAGCCCGCTGCGCTGAAAAGTGCAGCGGGTTTTTCTCAGGGTTCTGGCCGCAGAGTCTTCAGAAAAACCCCATAAAAATCCCAAAGGAGCACAACATGGCCAAAGAAGGCAACCTCGAAGCCCCCACACGACACGCCCTCGGCTGGGAGAGCCCCGATTTTTACAACGAAGAAAAATGCTTCGACGAACTCGAGCGCATTTTTGACATTTGCCATGGCTGCCGTCGTTGTGTGAGCTTGTGCGGCTCTTTCCCCACCTTGTTCGACCTGGTGGACGAGAGCAGCACCATGGAAGTCGATGGTGTGGACAAGAAGGACTACTGGAAAGTGGTGGACCAGTGCTTCATGTGCGACCTGTGCTACATGACCAAGTGCCCCTACACCCCGCCTCATGAGTGGAATCTGGACTTCCCGCACACCATGCTGCGGGCCAAGGCCATCAAGTTCAAAAAAGGCGAAGTGGGCGCTGCCGAAAAGTTTTTGGCCTCGACCGACACGCACGGCTCTTTTGCAGGCATCCCGATCGTGGTGCAAGCCATCAACGCCATCAACAAAACCGAAGCGGCACGCAGCGTCATGGAAAGCGTGGCGGGCGTGGACAAAAACGCTTGGTTGCCCTCATTGGCCACTAAAAAATTCCGCTCCAGCGCCCCGGATGCCCAGTCGGTCAAAGTGGTGGACGGCGAGAAAACACCGGGCAAAGTGGCGATCTTTTCCACTTGCTACATCAACTACAACGAGCCGGGCATCGGCCATGATCTGCTGAAGATCCTCGACCACAACGACATCCCGTATGTGCTGGTCGAGAAAGAAAAATGCTGCGGCATGCCCAAGCTGGAGTTGGGCGACTTGGACTCCGTCAAGGACTCCAAAGAAGCCAACATCCCGGTGCTGGCCCAATACGCCAAAGACGGCTACGCCATCATGGCGGCGGTGCCCAGCTGCGCGCTGATGTTCAAGCAAGAGATTCCGCTGATGTTCCCCGACTGCGCCGACACCCAGTTGGTCAAAGACGCCATGTGGGACCCGTTCGAATACTTCATGGCCCGCAAGCGCGACGGCTTGCTCAAGACCGAGTTCCCGCAAAAACTGGGCAATGTGAGCTACCAAATTCCTTGTCACGGCCGGGTGCAAAACATCGGCAAGAAGACCGAAGAAATGCTCAAGATGATCCCGGACACCGAGATCAACACCATCGAGCGTTGCTCTGGCCATGCTGGCACCTATGGCGTCAAAAAAGGCTCACACGACATGGCGATGAAGATCGGCAAGCCCGTGTTCAAAGCCATGGCCACCATGAAGGACGGCTCCAAGCCCGACTTCATCAGCTCCGACTGCCCGCTGGGCGGCCACCACATTGCCCAGGGCTTTGAGGTCAACGGCCTCGGCGCTCCAGAATTGAATCACCCCTTGACCTTGGTGCGCAAAGCCTACGGTCTCAAATAAGGAACACTGCCATGCAACTGACCGGAAAAATCACGCCCGAGACCCTGATGTCTCTCGAGGCTTACACCAAGTGGCGCAAGGTCCACAAACCCGATGTGATCGCGCACCGCAAGCTGCGCAGCGTTCAGCTGGGCGAGCACATCAACATGCAGTTCGAGAGCGAAACCACGATCCGCTATCAAATTCAGGAGATGCTGCGTATCGAAAAAGTCTTCGAAGAAGAAGGCATCCTGCAAGAGATCGAGGCCTATGCCCCGCTGGTGCCGGATGGCAGCAACTGGAAAGCCACCATGATGATCGAGTACACCGACATCAACGAACGCAAGCGCGAGCTGGCCAAGCTGATCGGTGTTGAAGACCGGATGTTTGTCGAGGTCGAGGGCCATGGTCGCGTGTATGCCATTGCCGACGAAGACCTGGACCGCGAGACCGAAGAAAAAACCTCAGCGGTGCACTTTGTGCGCTTTGAGCTGACGCCCGTCATGTGCGCTGCTGTCAAGGCTGGCGCTGGCGTCAAAATGGGCTGCGACCACACGCACTACCCATCGCATATTGAAATCGCAGCGGACTCCCTGGCCAGCTTGGCGGGTGATCTGAAGTAAGGCGCATCCATCCGCCAACAAAAAAGCCGGAGCAGGCCGCAAGGCCCACTCCGGCTTTTTGACGTCTGGCGATCAGTCCAGCTTGATGTTGGCGGCCTTGATGGCTTGTGTCCAGTCGGCGATGTCGCGGTCCAAGATCTTGGTCATCTCGGCGGGGGCCACAAAGCGCACCTCAATGCCCGCTTGGTCTGCGCGTTGTTTGCTCTCAGGCAGGTCCAGGCTGCGCTTGACGGCATCGGCTAGCTGGGTCACCACGGCAGGTGGCGTGCCCGCTGGGGCGTACAAAGCCACCCACGATTCGAGGTCAAAGTTGGGGTAACCCGCTTCGGCCATGGTGGGCACTTGGGGCATGCCCGCGTGGCGCTTTTTACCGGTGACGGCCAGGGCCTTGAGCTTGCCCGCCTGGATGTGTTGCATCACCGAGGGCGGTGTGGTCATGAAGACCTGCACCTGGCCTGCCAGCACGTCGGCAATGGCTTGGCCCGAACCTTTGTAAGGCACATGCACCAAGCTCACGCCGGTTTGCTGTTTGAAGATTTCGGTGCCGATGTGCGAGACCGAGCCATTGCCCTGTGATGCGTAGTTCAGCTTGCCCGGGTTTTGTTTCACGTAGGCAATGAACTCTTTCATGTTGTTCACCGGCACCGAGGGGTGCACAGCCACCACGTTGGTGGCCACGGTGATCAGACCCACGGGCGTCAGGTCCTTCAGCTCCCAAGGCAGCTTGGTCATGAGAATCGGGTTGGCGACGTGGTAACCCGAGTACGACACCAGCAGCGTGTGGCCGTCTTTGGGCGCACGTGCCACTTGCTGATAAGCCAAGTTGCCGCTGGCGCCGCCCTTGTTTTCCACCACGATGGACTGGCCGATCAAGCGGCCCAGTGGCTCGGAAATCAGGCGAGCCGAGGTGTCGACCAAACCGCCAGGTGGCACGGGCACGACCAAGGTGATGGGCTTGCTGGGGAAGGCTTGCGCCATCAAGGCCAACGGGGCACACAGGGTGGCCAGGGCCAGCAGTTTGGAAAATTTGCGACGTGTTGTCATGTGAGTCTCTTTTTGTGGGTGGGTTTAAAAAAATCAGCGCATGCCAATTTTGGCGTCTTTGAAAATGTTTTTGGCTTCGCGGGGCAGGCTGCGCCAGTACTGGTGTTGTGCATCCACGGTGCCGTCCAAGGCCACGGCGGCTTCCCAGCCCCAGCGCGGTTTGTACATGAAGGAGCGGGCCAGCGCCACCAGATCGGCATCGCCGCGTTGCAGCACGGCTTCGGCCTGCGCCGGCTCGGTGATCAGGCCCACGGCGATGGTGGTCAGGTCTGAGGCGGCTTTGACGGCTTTGGCCAGGTGCACTTGGTACTCTGGCCCCAAAGCAATTTTTTGCAAAGGCGAAACACCGCCCGACGAGATGTGCACAAACTGCGCCCCGGCTTGCTTGAGCTGCTTGGACAGTTCGGCGGTTTCTTCGACCGTCCAGCCGCCGTCCACCCAGTCGGTCCCCGAAATGCGCATGCCCAGCGTGCCACCAAAAGCTTCGCGCACCGCTTTGAAGACTTCCAGCGGAAAGCGAATGCGGTTTTCAAAACTGCCGCCATAAGCGTCGGTGCGCTGGTTGGACAAGGGCGATAAAAACTGGTGCAACAAGTAGCCGTGGGCGGCGTGCAGCTCCACCGCCTCAATGCCCAGCTCGTGGCTGCGCTTGGCGGTGTTCACGAAGTCGGCCTTGATTTGCGCGATGTCGGCCAAGCTCAGCTCGGTCGGCGCAGCTTCTTGCGGCAAGTGCGGCAGGGCGCTCGGGGCCACGGTTTGCCAGCCGCCGTTTTCCGGAGCGATCAGCATGCCGCCGTCCCAGGGGCAAGCGCTGGATGCCTTGCGGCCCGCATGGCTGATCTGGATGCACACCGGCATGGCGGGTGCTAAGCGGCGGGCGCGTTCCAGTTTGTCACCCAGCGCCGCTTGCGTCGCGTCGTCCCACAAGCCCAAGCAGCCGGGGCTGATGCGGCCCACGGCCGACACGGCGGTGGCTTCGATGGTGAACAGGCCCGCGCCGCTGTTGAGCAAGTTGGTCCAGTGCGTCAGGTGCCAATCGGTGGCTTGGCCGTGGTCGGCCGAGTACTGGCACATGGGCGCGATCACGATGCGGTTGGGCAAAGTGAGTGGGCCGGATGGCGCATCAAAGGTGAAGGGCGTGAAAAGCAGGCTCATGTGTGGGCGTCGGAAGGGTAGGTAGGTGGGGGCGCCAAAGCGACCAAAGCCTGAATCTTATGGAAAACCGCGACGACGCTTATCCGTTGAGTGACAACCACCCCCACCCAGGGGACATTCCCTTTGTAGGGGCGATGCCCTCGTCGCGAAGGTTTTCTGAATTCAGCCGGATGCCCGCGTGGCAAAAGCATCCCAAACTCCCCAATCGCCTGGCAGGGGCGCTGCCAAACGCAACAGCTGCCCGCTGACCGGGTGAGGCAATTCCAGACTTTCCGCATGCAGCCACAGCCGCTGCAGCCCCAGCAACTCAGCCACCGCCCGGTTCAGCGGCCCCTTGCCGTGTGTGGCATCGCCAATGATCGGGTGGGCGATGTGCTTCATGTGGCGGCGCAGCTGGTGGCGGCGGCCTGTCAGCGGCTCCAAAGCCACTTCGGCGCAGCGGGTGCTGGCAAAGCCTTGCTGCGGTTGGGAATGGGGCAGCGGCAGCTCGAAATGGCGCAGTGTGGCAAAGCGGCTTTGGGCGGGCTGCACTTCTGTGCGCTCGGTGCGCATGTCGTCGGGCATGCGCTTCAAAGGGTGGTCGATCAGGCCCGAATCGGCTGGCCAGCCCCGTACCACGGCGCAGTAGGTTTTTTGCAGACCCTCGCCGCTTTCAAAGGCTTGGCCGAGGGTGCGGGCCGTGTCGGCATCCAGCGCAAACAGCAGCACGCCGCTGGTGCCTTTGTCCAGCCGATGCACGGGCCAGACGTGTTGCCCAATTTGGTCGCGCAGGGTTTGCAGCACAAAGCGGGTTTCACCCTTGTCCAGCGGGGTGCGATGCACCAACCAGCCGGCGGGCTTGTTGACGATGGCGAGATAATCGTCCAAGTAAAGGATGTCGAGCATGTTGTTCTTATTGTCACCCGCCAAATCTCTGGACTACGAAACACCCGCCGCAGGCATGCCGCACACGCTGCCCCAGTTCGTGCCGCAATCGCAGGCCCTCATTGAGGTGCTGCGCCAAAAGTCGCCCCAACAAATCGCCGAGCTGATGGACTTGTCGGACGCGCTGTCGGCCCTGAACGTGGCGCGCTACGAAGCCTGGACGCCCAAGTTCACCGCCAAAAACGCCAAGCAAGCCGTGCTGGCTTTTAATGGCGATGTGTACGAAGGCCTGGACGCCAAGACCTTGTCAGCGCAAGACCTGGACTGGGCGCAAACCCATGTGGGCATTTTGAGTGGCTTGTACGGCGTGCTGCGCCCGCTGGACTGGATGCAACCCTACCGCCTTGAAATGGGCACCACGCTGCAAACAGAAAAAGGCAGCAACCTGTACAAGTTTTGGGGTCCGCAAATTGCCGAGTACCTGAACGCCCAGCTGGCCAAAGACAAAACCCCGGTCATCGTCAACTTGGCCTCGCAGGAGTACTTCAAGTCGGTCGACCGCAAAACCCTCAAGGCGCGGGTCATCGAATGCGTGTTTGAAGACTTCAAGGGTGGCAAATACAAAATCATCAGCTTCAACGCCAAGCGTGCGCGGGGCTTGATGGCGCGCTATGCCATCCAAAACAAGATCACCCATCCCGAAGGGCTGCTGGATTTTGATCTGGAAGGCTACGCCTACGACCCCCAAGTGTCCGAGCCAGACCGTCTCGTTTTCCGTCGCAAGGTGCAGGCATGAACTCTCCAGAACACACCCCCGAGCAGTCTCAGCTGGGCAAATCCAGCGCCTATGTGGACCAGTACGACGCGGGTTTGCTGTTCCCCATTCCCCGTGCCACCAAACGCGCCGAGATCGGCGTCACCGGCCAGCCCGTGTTCTTTGGGGCCGACTTGTGGACCGCGTTTGAGCTGTCTTGGCTCAACACCAAAGGCAAGCCGCAGGTGGCGCTGGCGCACATCACCGTGCCCGCCGAAAGCACGCACATCGTGGAGAGCAAATCCTTCAAGCTGTACCTGAACAGCTTCAACAACACGCGTCTTGAAAGCGCCGACCTGGTGCGCGACATGATCCGCCGCGACATCAGCGCCGCCATCTGGCACGGCGGCGCGGTGCAGGCCAGTGTGGGCGTGAAGCTGCTGCTGCAGGAGCACTTTGACGCCGAACCCGTGCACGAACTCGACGGCTTGAACCTGGACCGCATGGACATTGAGTGCACGCGTTACGAACCCGCGCCGGACCTCTTGAGCGCCAACGCCGAAGAACTGCCCGTGACCGAAACCCTGGTCAGCCACTTGCTCAAAAGCAATTGCCTGGTCACAGGCCAGCCCGACTGGGGCAGCGTGCAAATCAGCTACAGCGGCCCGCAGATCGAGCAAGCGGGCTTGTTGCAATACATCGTGAGTTTTCGCAACCACAACGAGTTCCATGAGCAATGCGTCGAACGCATCTTCATGGACATCTGGACGCGCTGCAAACCCACCCAGCTGACGGTCTACGCCCGCTATACCCGGCGTGGCGGGCTGGACATCAACCCCTGGCGCACCAGCGCACCGGGCAAGTTGCCGCCCAACGTGCGCACGGCGCGGCAGTGAACGCATTCACCTCGTTCCCCAACATGACCCCCACCACCCGCCGCGTTCTCCAGGCCCTTTTGTACGAGGCCATTGCCATCGCCGTGGTCGGGCCCGTGTTGAGCTTGGCTTTTGACAAGTCGCCTGCCTCCACTTTGGGCCTGGCGGTTGTGTTGTCGAGCATTGCGCTGACGTGGAATTACGTCTTCAACTGGCTCTTTGAGCGCTGGGAGTCTCGCCAATCCGTGCGCGGCCGCTCCTTTGTCAGGCGGCTGGCCCACGGGGCCGGTTTTGAAGGCGGCTTGGTCATCATCCTTTTGCCCGTCATGTCGCTTTGGCTCGACATCTCGCCCACTGCTGCTTTGGTGGCCAACTTGGGCCTGTTGGCGTTCTTTTTCTTTTATGCCATCGCGTTCACCTGGTGCTTCGACCGGGTCTTTGGCTTGCCCGCATCTGCGCAGGCGGGCGATGTGCCTTGACATCGACGAGCCTCTCTACCAAGTCGTGCAGCCCCTGAGCAACTGGTCAGCACTCACCAACTAAAGTCCTTGTGCCTTCCCATTTACCTTTGGCTGACCAAGACCCCACCCCCACCGCCCCTTGCGCTCTCGAACGGGATGTCCAACATGAGTTGCGCCATGTCCGCGCCCTCATGCAACTGGAGCAAAAGGAAGACCAGGCGCAGTTCAAGCTTAAAAACGCCAGTGCCAGCATCAAAGAGCGGCGTCGGCGTGGCCTGACTTGGTACCCCGTCACCATCACCCAAGAAGACATTGGTTTTGGGGGCAAGGTGGTGCTGGAGCTGGAGCGGCCGGCGCATCGGCAAGACCTGCACTTGTTTCAGGTGGGCAAAAACGCTTGTGTGTTCAGCAATGCGCCTGGCTACTCGGGGCCTGACCGACCTGTGTTGAGCGGCGTGGTGACCAGCGTGCGGCGCAACAAGCTGGTGCTGGCCACCACCAAAGAAGAGCTGCCCGATTGGGTACAAAACGCCAGCACACTCAACGGCAGCACCCAAAACGGAAGCACCCTCGGCATTGACCTGACCTTTGACGAGGTCAGCTACCGCGAGATGCACCAGGCCATGAACGACGTCATCGGCGCACACGGCAACCGCTTGGCCGAACTGCGCGACGTGCTGCTGGGCGTGCGGCAGGCCAGCTACCGCGAGCCCAAAGCCGACGACCTGTTTTACCCCAGTGCGCTCAACGACTCGCAGCTGGTGGCGGTGCGCCATGTGATCTCGGCGCAAGACGTGGCCATCATCCACGGCCCGCCCGGCACAGGCAAAACCACCACGCTGGTGCAAGTCATTTTGGAAACCATCCGGCGTGAGCGGCGCGTGCTGGTGTGTGCCCCCTCCAACACCGCCGTGGACCTGCTGACCGAAAAGCTGGCCGAGCGCGGTGTGAACGTGATCCGCATGGGCAACCCCAGCCGCGTGTCGGAGCTGCTGCTCAAGCACACGCTCGACGCCGGGGTGATGGCCCACCCCAGCTACGCCAAGATGCACGCGATGCGCCAAACCGCTGAGCAGCTCCGAGACACGGCCAGTGAACTGACCAAAGAAGGCGTTCGCAATTTTGGATTTGAGGGGCGACAGCACCGCCAACAGCTTCGTGAAGAAGCGCGCACGCTGCGCCAGGCTGCCGACGATTTGGAGCGCTTCATGACCGAAGACGTGCTCGAATCGGTGCAGGTCATCACCTGCACGCTGGTGGGTGCCAGCCACCGCCACATGCGCCACCTGAGCTTTGAGACCGTCTTCATTGACGAAGCCGCCCAGGCCCTGGAGCCGGGTTGCTGGATACCCATTGCCAAGGGCCAGCGCATTGTATTGGCGGGCGACCACCACCAGCTGCCGCCCACCGTGAAAAGCGAACAAGCCGCCTGCGAAGGCCTGCGCGAAACCTTGTTTGAAAAGTGCATCCAGCGCCAACCCAACACGGCCCGCATGCTCACCACGCAATACCGCATGCACGAGCAGATCATGGGCTTCAGTTCTGAGAAGTTTTATGGCGGCCAACTGGTGCCGCACGCCAGCGTGCGCCACGCGGGCCTGGAGGCTTATGACCTGCGTTTTGCGCCCGACCTGCCGGTGGAATTCATCGACACGGCGGGCTGTGGTTACCAAGAAGTGGCCATACCTGAGAGCCGCTCAACAGCCAACCCCGAAGAAGCCCACTTGCTGCTGGCGCGCCTGGCGCAGCTGCTGGCGCCCTACGACGCCGCCGAACACGACGAACACCAACACACGCCGCTGAGCATCGGCGTCATTGCACCGTACCGCGCCCAAATCAACTATTTAAAAGACGCCATCGAAGACAGCGAAGTGCTGAACGGTTTGCTGCTGCAACGCAGGCTCAGCGTGGGCACCGTCGACTCGTTTCAGGGCCAAGAGCGCGACATCATTGCCATCACGTTGACGCGCAGCAACCCCCAAGGCGAGATCGGCTTCCTGTCTGACATCCGCCGCATGAACGTGGGCATGACCCGCGCACGGCGCAAGCTGCTGCTGGTGGGCGATTCGTCCACGCTTTGCAGGCATCCGTTTTTTGTGGAGTTGCTGGCGTATGTGAAGGGGGTGGGGGGCTACCGAGCAGCGGATGATTTGGGTAAACATATTTGAATTTGCGATTGCAATTGCTGGAAAATGGGCGCGGTAAGCTAACAACACAAAGCGCGATTGAAACCGCATTGAAACGCTTGGAGGAATCGACGTGAAAAGCCTGAAAGACGTAAAAGCACAATTGCTGGCCAACCCCGTCGTTCGCCAAGCCTATGACGCACAAGCGCCCGAGTTTGAGCTGGCCCGTGAACTGATTGCTGCACGCACGAAAGCGGGCCTGACGCAAGGCGATGTGGCTGCACGCATGGGCACGACCCAAAGCGTGGTAGCTCGCATCGAGAGTGGCCGGGGCACGCCATCCATGCGGACAGTCCAACGCTTTGCCAGTGCCGTGGGAGCGCGTGCCGTGGTGCGCATGGAGCCTTTGACGGCCACATAAAGTTTTTGTATTAGCTAAAGCGGGGCCAGTGACATCCTGATCGATAGATGTTCAGTTTGGCAACTTGTCGCTCAGTTGTTGGTGTTCAAGTCATCCAGTCTTCAAGTTTCAGCCAGGTACCGGCACACATAGTTTTAGACTAATTTTGAATGTCACCGTTTTTTTCGGAGTTGGTGACTAGGAAGCTGTTGTACCAGCGGCTAACTCTGAAGATTCGTATTGCTGCCCTTAAGCTCAGCACAATCCCCAGCACGTAAAGGAAATAGCCGACAAACCAGGCCATGTAATTTAGGTAAGGCAGGATTGGGCTGACTTGCTTGAGCCATGAAGGCGTTGGAACCCAAAGAGACTCACAGATGATGGCGTATAGCAATCCAAAAACTTGGACTGCGACGATGAACAGGAATGTTGAACTAACGCTCAGATATTCCGACTTCGCTTCGTCTTTTCGTGCAATCAACTCTTTGAACTGGTCACTACCAAAGCCAAGAAAAATTGCGAATCCACCCAAGGTAAAACCCAGCAAACTTGGCAGCACAGAAATGGAATTTTTCCACCAATCAGGCGCAAGCCAAGCCGGCCAGCACAAAAGGCTGACAGCAAGAGCAATCCGAAAGTCAAAGGACTTCCAAATTGCTGCGATGCCGCCCATGTTCGTCCAAGCCAGCTTAGCAATATCGAGATCGGTTTTGGCTTTGTGACTGCTAGACATTGCTCAAGCAGCCAAGCGGCGAGCTACCTGAATGAACGCATCCCGTTCGGTTGTGACATCGGGGTCGTAAGTGGTGGACTCTTTGAGTGGATATTTCACAGAGGAGGCAGTCTCAATGACGCCCTCTGCATTCTTTCCTTTTTGGGTGTACTTGCCGTTGTTTACGGCAATCTTGAACATCTTCTGCATCTCTTCGTCAGGCGTGATGGTTTTTTCTTCATTAGCCTTGACAAAAGTAGTGACTTCTTTTTTCAAGCTTCGTCGGTTCAGGCGCTCATAGAAGCTCTGGTCATCATCGAAGTCGGTGGGGTTAGGTCGCTCTAGAACGAGTTCAATCTGGCGTATCTCAGGCCACTGTAATAGTCGTTCCAAGACACCATGTTCTGTCATGACTGTAAGGTCGACACCGCCAAACCTACGAACGATATTTGGTCGTCCGCTGAGGTTTTGAAGCATCTTTTGCACAAGCAAAGATGAGATGCCGCCGTCATGCCCTCCTGACTTGAAAAACAACTTGTGTTTTTTTATGTCAAAGAGGTACGGGTACTCCTTCAAGTTTGGCTTTAGATTTGTTGGGATTTTTACCTCTGCAACATCGTTGGCATCTGCTTCTTTGTGTTCGTCAATATCAAACCATGGATCATCGGGGTTGATGTTGGTGAAGCGGTAGAGGGAACCTATTAACGGTGAATCAGGCGCATCAACCAGTGAATCAACGCTGCCAATCATGATCGCGTTGACGCCCCGAGTTGTGGGCAGACGAAGTCTGTGGAGTGCTTTCCAGAGTGCGGCATATTCATCGGCAGCATGCTTGGTGTGCACTCGGATATTCAAGCCACCCACGCGTAGTGTTCTTTCTTTTCCCATTGAATTTCCTTTTTAATGATTTGGTGGATTCAAGGACGAAGTGCAACACGGTTCAACGAGGCGTGAAACACCTCGTATGGCGTCTTGAATCCGAGCCGCTTTCTGGGCCGGTGATTCAATCTGTTTTCGATCATAGTCAACTCCTCATCGGTGACAGTTTCCATGCGCCGCTTTTTGGGAATGTATTGGCGCAGCAAACCATTGAAGTTCTCGTTGCTGCCGCGCTGCCAGCTGCAATACGGATCGGCAAAGTAAGTCTGGATGCCAAGGGCCTGATCGATGGCCTGGTGATCGGCAAACTCCTTGCCGTTGTCCACCGTCAAGGTCTTCACCCGTGAGTTCACGGGCTTGAGCTTGGCTTCAATGGCCCGGCCCACCAAATCGGCAGACTTGTTGGGCACTTTGGCCAGCACAGCAAAGCCACTCTTGCGTTCTACCAGTGTCACGATGGCTTGTTTGTGAGCCGCGCCAATGACGGTATCTCCCTCCCAGTGGCCCACTTGCTTGCGATCTTCAATGTGACTTGGTCTCTCGCTGATCGGGCGGCGGTTCGGGATCTGGCCACGCCTGTCACGCCCGCACAGGTGGCGTTTGCGCCGGGGCTTTTGGCTGCGCAGGTGCGTGTGTAAATCACCACCGGCAGCCTTGTTCGCATAGACATGCAAATAGACGCTCTCATGGCTGACCGCCACCTTGCCTGCAATCTGCTCGGGGCTCCATTGAATGCCCAGGTAGAAATCCACATCGGACCAGACCTTGGAATCTACACGGCGGGCATTACGGCTGCGCTGTGCTCGCTCAGACGCCTTGGCGCAGGCTTGTTCGGCGCGGTAGCCACGCTGGCCACGACCACGGCTGAGTTCGCGGCTGATGGTGCTGCGGTTCCTGCCCAGGGATCGGGCAATCTCGCTAATGGTCTGTTTGGCTTTCAAAAGGCTGTGAATTTGGTATCGTTCTTCTCGGCTGAGGTGCTTGTACATCTGGCAACTTGGACTTGGCGGTTTGAGTGGCCATGATGCCTTGACATCCTCAGCCACCCATCACCGGGTTCATCTTTGTTGCACCTCGTACTTGAATCCGCCTTTGAAAATATTGATTTCAATAAATTAAATTTTTTATGCAGGTCATCGCATAAATGCATCCTTCGGATATTTCCCAACATTTATCAACTCTCTGTAGCTTTGGTTTTTCGTGTTTTCTTGGTGGCTGCTGCAGGCAGCAAGCTGGTGATGCTCTGGTACAGCTCGAAGAGGAAGGCCACGCGTTCGGCGTCGGAAGCGTAGGACTTTTTGCCGCCGCTGGGTTGGTAGGCGGCGTCTACGGCGGTGTCTAGTTTTTGGTGGGCCTTGAGCAGGGCCGGGGGCATGGTCAGTGGGTCGTACAGGTCGGCCAGTGAGGCGTCTGCAAATTGGGCGCGGGCATCGAGCACGCATTGCGCGGCTTGTTCGATGGCGTTGCGGTGTTTGTCGCTGAGTGGTTCGCCAGCGAAGCCGGGCCAGGGGTAGTTGTTGTAGACGATGGTGTTGGAGTAGCGGAACCGACTTTCAAGCCGCCCGCAGGTGAAGCGCATGAAAGCGTTGTGCATGGCGCTGGTCGTAATTCCAAATTCAAACAAACCTGCATCTAAAACAACTTGTACTGCATCGCTAGCAATAACTTGTTGATCAATGAATCCAATGGGGATGTATGTTCTCTTCTCCGAACTAACTCGTGGCACTAAAAGATAGCTACCCTTGGTTGAGCGAATTTCTCCGAATAATGAAGGTGTGCTGGATAACATAACAGTTGATGCTTTAGTGCTGGCAAGGCGCATCACCTTGACCAATTGAACTCGCTTCATCACTTCTGGCATCAGCCGCAGTTCTTTTGGTGGGCAGCCAACCAACCACAGACACCAACGCGCTGTTTTGTTGATGAACTCTTCCGCACCTAAGAAGGGGCGTATCCATTTCTCGGCTTGTGGCTCCTCCCTGATCAGACGTTCTTTTTCGGCTTCGTCTAGCAGCAAATGCCCACCATCGGTTGGTTTGCTGCCATTGGTCATCTCAGGTACTGGGCAAATGGGTGTGCGGCGCTTGTTCAGCAACACATCCGGCGCATCCACCAAATACGCATTGATGCGCTTGACGGGCACCGCATGCGGCAGGCCTTTGATGTCTTCGTATTCGTAGATGGTTTTGACCGCATGATCCTCGGGGCCAAAGCCCACGATCACGCAATGCACAGCGGCTTTGCCGCTGGCCTCGTTGCTCCACTGAAATGTGCGGTGCGCAAATTGGGTGTGCATTCCCAGGCGCTGCATCTCGCCCCAGAGCACGGCCACTTGTTCGCCTTGGGTGATGCTGTTGGTCGATACAAACGCGGCTTGCGTGCCCGTGCTTTTCATGTATTGCGCGGCCAGCACATACCAGCCGCACACAAAGTCCAAATCGCCTGCGCCATGAATGCCTTGCATCACCGCAGCCAAGTCGGCTTTTTGCTCTTTGCTTTGGTAGGTCTTGCCCAAGAACGGCGGATTGCCCAGCAAGTAGTTGCACCGCTCCGCAGGCAGCACCTCGCTCCAGTCCAGCCGCAACGCGTTGGCGTGGCGGATGCCGGGTGTGCTTTTGAGCGGGATGCGCACAAAGTACAGGCCAAACTCCTCGCTCACGCGCAGGTTCATCTGGTGGTCCACCAGCCACAGGGCCACTTGCGCAATTTGCGCCGGAAACTCTTCGATCTCGATGCCGTAAAACTGGTCCACGTTCACGCCAATCAGGGCATGCACGTCCACCGTCAGCTGCCCTTTGTGGGCGCTGAGTTCGTGGTCTGCTCGAAGCACCTTGAGCTCCAGCTCGCGCAGTTCGCGGTAGCTGATGACCAAGAAGTTGCCGCACCCGCAAGCCGGGTCAAAAAACGTCAGTTGCCGCAGCTTTTTGTGAAACTCAAACAGCTTGTTGCGGTTGCCCTTGACGCGTTCAAACTCGGTGTGCAGTTCGTCCAGAAACAGCGGCTTGATGAGCTTGAGGATGTTGGCCTCAGACGTGTAGTGCGCCCCCAGGTTGCGGCGGGCCTTTTCGTCCATGATGCTTTGGAACAGGCTGCCAAAGATGGCGGGGCTGATGGCCGACCAGTCGAGCGCACAGGCGTCCAGCAGGGCTTCGCGCATGGCGGTGCTGAAGTCGGCCATGGGCAGGGTTTCTTCAAACAGCTTGCCGTTGATGTACGCAAACTTGCCCAGCTGCTCGTCAATGTTGGGGCTGCGTTGGCCCTCGTGCGTGTTGAGCACTTGAAACAGTTGCCCCAGGCGCGGCCCCAGGTCCGAGCCGTCGGGCGCGGTGCGTTCTTCGACAAAGTCGCGGAACGATTGCGCGGGCTGAAAGATGCCGGTGTCGTCGGCAAACAGGCAAAACAGGAGGCGCACCAGCAGCACTTCCAGCGCGTGGCCGCTGTAGCCGCTTGCTTTCAGGGCGTCGTGCAGGCGGCCCATGCGCTCAGCCGCTTTGATGTTGACCGGGTCTTCTGCCCGAATGTCTTGCACCTTGTAGCCCGCCAGCAGGCCAAAGAGCTTGACGTGTTTGTGCAGGTGCTGCAGTTCAAATTCGACCGTCTCGCCCGTGGCCAGGCGCCGCACCCGAAAGCGGGCAAAGTCGCAGACCACCACCAGCTGGGGCAGGTCGCGCTCGGGCAGGTTGTGCAGGTAGCCAATGGCTTGGTCCACCGCGTCGTCCAGGTTTTTGCCGCGAGACTTGTGCTCCACCAACAGCACGCCGGGCCAAAACAAATCCACAAAGCCCTGCGCACCGCCGAGCTTTTTGACGTTCAGCTCGAAGGTGGCAACGCGTTTGTTGGTGATGCCAAAGATTTCAAAGAAATCGATCCAAAAGGGCTTGGCCTGGCTGTCTTCGTTGCAGGCATCGGCCCAGGTCTTGCTGAAAAGCAATGCCCTGGATTTGATTTCGTTCCAGTTAAGACCCATTTGGTACTCAGAAAGTGAGCTTGGATCGTAACTGAAAGTTCTCTGTTTTTTGTCTGGGGTAGTGCTGTGGGAGTCACTAAATGGTTGGTGGCTGGGTCAGCGCGGCAGTGAGCAGTGGCTTTAAGGTATGAAGCGGGCGGACTTGATGACGGCTTCTGCTTTGGGCATGAGCTGCTGGTAAAAGTGCAGGCGAGGGGCTGTAAAGACGGCGGCAAAAAACTGTTTGTCTTGTACGGTGGCCCAACCGACACCCCGGAAGTTCAGGTCGTCGAATTTGCGCGTCATGGAGAACTCGAACCGTACCGCCTTGGCCCCTGCCCAAGTGCTGGGCTCGACCTTGTCTATCGTGACCACCGAGCCATCGGATGCGTAAGCGGTCTCCAGCAAGCCCACCCATTGGTCTGGCCGCAAGTCGGTTTTAAAGACGGGCACTTTGGCCGCTTTTTGGCCGTCCGATGCGGGCTTGTGGATCAGAGCTTGGTCGGCTTTGATGGCGGCCCAAATGCGCAATTGGTCCAGCATGATGCCTTCTTGGGTCCAGACCTCGTAGGGCACGCTGGAGGGCTGGGAAAATTTGTTCCAAGCATCGGTCAGTTTCACACTCAGTCGGTTGCCCAGGCGCTGCTCCCCTTCAACTTGGGTGACGGTGGTGCAAGCGCTTAACAGCCAAATCAATGTCAGGGTCAGCGTACGGGTGGCGAATTTTTTCATGATTGGAGTTCCGTGATGTAGCTGCGCACCAAGGCCGCATCGGGCGTTTCGGGTGCAAGTTCCAGGTATTTGATGAATGAAGCCAAGGCTTCGGGTTTTTGGGCTTGCTGTTGATGCAGCAAACCCAAGGAGCGGTGTGTGACCGGGGGGGCTTCGCCCACTTGAAGCGCTTGCTGTAAATGTTGCAGGGCCAATGGCAAGTCTTGAGCTTGTCCGCGTTGGCGGTAAATCTCACCACGCGCATACCAAGCCTGCGCATCGCGCTCGTTGTTTTTCAACATGCGCCCAAAAAGCACCAGGCTTTCTTCGTGCTGGCCGCGCCGGATTTCGTCGTGCATCCAATCCAAGCGATGCGGGGCCAAAACTTTGGCCAAGTTCTCGGCATGGGTCGCGCCCGAGTCGTCTCCGGCCAACTTCAGCAGGTCGTCGCGCCGTGTGGCTGCGGGAGGGTGTGTGGCCATCATGGGGCTGCGCCGACCGACGTCTTCGCCGCCGCGAATTTGCAACTCTCCCAGCAGGTTGTCCCAAACCAATGCGGCTTCTTGAGCGCGGTAGCCTGCCCGTTTGAGCAAGCGCATGCCAATCGCATCTGCGCGTGTTTCGTGTTCTCTGGAAAAAGCAAAAGCCCCAGCCAGAACGCCCAATTGCGCCAAAGCGCCCACAGCCCCAAACAGACCCATGAATTGGCCAAAGGCTGCGCGCGATTTGAAGTCGCGCAGGCGTTCGAGCGAATGGCGTTCCAGATAGTGGCCGATTTCGTGGCCCACAACGGCGGCTAACTGCGCCTCGTTGTCCACACGCAGCAGCAGGCCACTCCAGATTTGCATCATGCCGTTGGGTGCCATGGTGGCATTGAAGTAAGGCGTGCGAACAATGTGCACCCGGATGTCTGGGCAATGGTCCCCAACCAAGCGGCAGACCATGTTGCGCAAGTAGTCTTGCAGCTGTGCATCGCGCACCACCTGCGAGCTGCGGCGCAAGCGGGTTTCTTCTCGGTCCATCATGGCCCACAGGCCGCCTTCGTCGGTGTCAATGGGCGGGCGGCTAAACCGGCTGCCCAACAGCGATTCCCAGTTGTCTGGTTTGGTCGCTTCAGTGGTTGTGTTTTGAGCCCAGCCAGCGCTGCTGGCCAGCAAAGCTGTGAGCCCTAAACCTTGGCAGCAGCTGGCCCGCAAAAACCCGCGTCGGTGCATGTGCGGCGGCACCATTTCAGGGGTTCCGCGGAAAGTTTTTCAGCAGCATCTGCACGGTTTCTTCAGCAGACTTGGCTTCGCGTAAATCACCGCTGGCGCGGTTCAAGCCGTTGAACCAAACCACCTGACCATCTTTCAGATTCACCAAAGAGGCATAACCTACTTGCGTGCCGCCAGTCAGGCCCACTCCCAGCAGCGCCATGGCAAACATGGCCGCCTTGCGTTCGGCGCTGGCGTAGGTGTCACGAATCCAGACGAACAAGGCGTAATCGGCTTGACTTTGGTCACGCAAGTCTTTGACGGCTTCGCCCAAAGTCCAGCGCAGTTCGCCGTTCTTGGTGGGCAGCTTGGAGATGCCCTGAATGTGGTGCATGAAAATCGATTGGGCCACTGACCCGTGCAGGCCGCTGAGTTCGGCCATGGGGTCGTGCAATTCAGCCTTGAGCGGGCTGACTTGGCGGGCCAAGTTGCTGCGTTGGTTGAGCAATTCTTGTTGCAGGTTTTTTTGCGCTTGTTCGGTCCAGTCGGCGCGTGGTTCTTGTACCCCGCCTGCGCTGATCGAAAAAAGCTCGACATCGGCGGGCATGATCACCACTTTGGCTTGATCTGGCAGCCGGGTAAAACCTGGGGCCAGGTTTTTCGATTGCGACCAGCCAGGTGCTGTGTGCAGCAACAATGACAAAAACAAGCCAATTAACAAGCGGGGCCGATAGGACATGTCGGATCTTTCGAAGCTTTTATCAATACTTAAAAAGTATACTAAAGTTAACCAACAGGAGCTGACGAGTTCAGGCCTTTAGACCTTGCAACACATTGACCGTGTTCACCCCCACCTCGGCCACGGCGTAACCCCCTTCAAAGGTCAGCACCGTGGGCAGCCCCAGTTGCGCGATGGCGCGGCCCAGCTGCAGGTAATCGGCATTGCGAAGCTTGAAGCCTGAGATCGGGTCGCCCTCAAACGTGTCCAGCCCAAGCGGCACCACCAGCGCTTGCGGCGCAAAGTCAGCCACCGCCTGCAAAGCGGTTTTCAGCGCGGCCCACCAACCGTCAAACCCGGTGCCACGCGGAAGCGGCAGGTTCAGGTTGAAGCCTTCGCCCGCGTCGTGCCCGCGCTCGTCGGCATGACCCAAAAAGAAGGGGTATTCGGTGCGCGGATCGCCGTGGATGGATGCGGTGAACACATCGCTGCGCTCGTAAAAACAAGTCTGCGTGCCGTTGCCGTGGTGGTAATCCACATCGAGCACGGCCACGCGCTGCAGCCCGCCGTCGCGCAGGGCCTGCGCAGCCACAGCGGCGTTGTTGATGAAGCAATAACCGCCCATGTAGTTGGGGCCTGCGTGGTGGCCTGGCGGACGCGTCAAGGCCATGGCGAATCGCTCACCACCCAGCACCGCCTGCGCTGCAGCCAGTGCGCAAGCCGCGCCCCCGCGTGCAGCGGCCCAGCTGCCCGCCATCAAGGGCGTGCCCGAGTCGAACGCGTACTGCCCCAGCCGCGCCGCAAAGTTGAGCGGCGGCGCGTCGTTGCGAAAGCCGTGTTTGGAGGCCAGCGGCCAGACCGAGGGCAGGGCGTCCACCGCCGCATTGGCCGGGTCCAGCGCCACCCAGTCGTCCCAGGCATGGGCCAAAAAATCCAAATAGTCCGGCGCATGAACGCGGGCCATGGCGGCATCCACATTCAGCGCTGCATCGGGTGTCAGCAACTGCCCCACCGGGCGGCGTTGCAGTTCATCCAGCACATAGCGCAAACGGTCGGGCACCTCGTGGCAATCGACCAAGCGGCCCCGGAACATTTCCTGGCGGCCTGCGTGCTCGGCGTGGTGGGTGTTGTGGAAGATTTTCATGGGCGCTTGTCAGCCAAATTCCCGAAACCCCTTGAGCGCTGGCAGCGGTGCGAAGTTTGCCTCGCGTTTTTGCTGGAAAGCGCTGATGGCTTCGCGCACGTTGGCGTTGCTCCAGATCGCGCCTTGCAGCCAGCCCATGTGGCGCAGGCTGTCTTCGGTGCTGTGGTCGCGGGCGTAGTGCAGCACTTGCTTGGTGCCCCAGATGGCCACGGGTGGTTTGCTGGCGATTTCTTTGGCCGCTTGCAAGGCGGCGGCCACGGTGGCTTCGTGGGTGGGGAGCACCTCGTTCACCAGGCCGTGGGTCAGGGCCTTGTCGGCGCTCATGCGGCGGCCGGTGTAGGCCAGTTCTTTGACGAGCGCCATGGGCAGCAGCTTGGGCAGGCGCTGCAAGGTGCCCACGTCTGCCACCAAGCCGATGTTGATTTCCTGGATGCAGAAGAAGGCATCGGCCGAGGCGTAGCGCATGCAGCAGGCGGTGACCATGTCCAAACCACTGCCAATGCAACCACCGTGGATGGCCGCAATCACCGGGATGCGAAGCTCTTCAAATAAGGTGAAGGTGTGCTGCATGTCGGTCAGCAGGTCGTACACCGCAGAGCGGCCTTCGGCGCTGGTGTCGTCCATATGAATAGCGCTGCCAAAGGTCTGCAGGTCCATGCCCGCGCTGAAGTGTTTGCCGGTGCTGGAGATGACCAGCGCCCGAGCGGTGCCCGCTTTGTGGATGTCGGTCAGCACCTCGTGCAGTTCGCGCCAAAAGGTCGGGTGCATGGTGTTCATCGCCTCGGGGCGGTTCATCACCAGGTGGGCGATGTGGTTTTCAGTCGAGAGGGAAAAGCAGCTGAGTTTGTCCATGGTCATTCACTTGAGGAGGGTCTTGATCGGGTGTTTCACTGTAAGCGGCGATGGGGGGCTGCGCTGTCACGGTCTTGACCAGTGACCCCACCCGCACCCCCAGCAGCCGCAGGCGGCGTGACAGGTCCACCCGCTTGAGGCATTGCCCCGCCACTTGGCGGATGTGTTTGGCATCGGCGGTGTACTCGGTCAGGGTCTGGTCGCGGGTGACGGCCTGAAAGTTGTCGTACCGCAGCTTGATGCCGATGGTCTTGCCCTCGTAGCCTTTGCGTTGCAAATCGGCGGCCACTTGTTGGCACAGGCGGGTGAACACCGCGCCCAATTCTTCGCGGTCGCGCACGGCGTGCAGGTCGCGCTCAAACGTCGTTTCGCGGCTCATGCTGACGGGTTCGCTTTCGGTTTCGAGCGGGCGGTTATCCCGGCCCCAGGCGGCTTCATGCAGCCAGGCGCCGTAGCTTTTGCCAAAGTTTTCCACCAGCCAGTGCGGCTCGCGTGCGGCCAGCTCGCCAATGGTGTGGATGCCAAAGCCCTTGAGCTTTTCGTCGGCCTTGGGGCCCACGCCGTTGATCTTGCGGCAAGCCAGCGGCCAGATCAGGGTTTGCAGGTCGGCCTCGTGCACGATGGAGATGCCGTTGGGCTTGTTGAACTCGCTGGCCATCTTGGCGATGAGTTTGTTGGGCGCCACGCCGATTGAGCAGGTCAGGCCCGTGGCTTCATAAATGCTTTTCTGGATCAAGCGCGCCAGCACCCTCCCGCCTTCTCGCTGGCCGCCTGGCACGTCGGTGAAGTCGATGTAGACCTCGTCCACGCCCCGGTCCTGCATGACGGGGGCGATATCCAAAATGATGCTTTTGAAGGTGCGTGAAAAGTGCCGGTAGCGCTCAAAGTCCACCGGCAACAAGAGGGCCTGCGGGCAGAGCTTGGCCGCTTTCATCAGGCCCATGGCCGAGCCAATGCCAAACTGCCGCGCCGCATAGGTGGCGGTGGTGATGACGCCGCGCCCGGTGTAGCCCTCGATGCGCGGAAAAAAGTCCACCGGGATGCGGTCCAGCCGCTCTGCAAAGGTCTCTTCGGTCCATTCGCCTTCTGGATATGCCGCTTGCAGCTTGCCCAGCAGGTCGTCTTCTTTGCGGCGGCCGCCGCCAATGACCACCGGCAAGCCCTTGAGCTGCGGGTAACGCAGCAGCTCGCAGGACGCGTAAAACGCGTCCATGTCGAGGTGGGCGATGCGGCGCACAGGGTGCGTTGTCGGGGCGATGGTCACCCTGCAAGCATAGCGCGAGCGACGGCGGATCAGGCCTTCGGAAAGGTGCCTGGCAGCAGGATGTTGGTGTTCACGTTCTGGATGTTGGTGTGGCCGCAAAAGGCCATGGTCACGTCCAGTTCTTTGTGGATGATTTGCAGGGCCTTGGTCACACCTTCTTCACCCATGGCGCCCAGGCCATAAGCCATGGCGCGGCCGATCATGGTGCCTTTTGCGCCCAGCGCCCAGGCCTTCAAAACGTCCTGGCCGCTGCGAATGCCGCCGTCCATCCAGACTTCGATTTGGTCGCCCACGGCCGCCACGATGGCGGGCAGGGCTTCGATGCTGCTGGGTGCGCCGTCGAGCTGGCGACCGCCGTGGTTGCTCACCACGATGGCATCGGCACCGCTGGCCACCGCCAGTTTGGCGTCTTCCACGTCCATGATGCCTTTCAAGATCAGCTTGCCGCCCCATTGCTTCTTGACCCAGGCGATGTCTTCCCAGTTGAGCGTCGGGTCAAACTGTTCGTTGGTCCACGAGGCCAGCGACTTCATGTTGGTCACGGCCTTGACGTGGCCCACCAGGTTGCCAAAGGTGTGGCGTTTCGTACCCGCCATGCCCAAGCACCAGCGCGGCTTGGTCATGAGGTTGATGATGTTGGCAATGGTCGGGCGGGGTGGCGCGGTCAGGCCGTTTTTCAGGTCTTTGTGGCGCTGGCCAATCACCTGCAAATCGAGCGTGAGCACCATGGCGCTCACGTTGGCGGCCTTGCAGCGGTCGATCATGCGGGCCATGGCCTCGCGGTCGCGCATCATGTAGAGCTGAAACCAAAACGGCGCTTGGGTGTGGGCTGCGATGTCTTCAATCGAGCAGATGCTCATGGTCGACAGCGTGAAGGGGATGCCGAATTTTTTCGCCGCCATGGCCGCGTGCATTTCGCCGTCGGCGTGCTGCATGCCCGTGAGGCCCACGGGGGCAATGCACACGGGCATTTTGGTGTCGATGCCGACCATCTTGGTGGCGGTGGTGCGGTTTTCCATGTTCACCGCCACGCGCTGGCGCAGCTTGATCTTTTGGAAGTCGTCTTCGTTGGCGCGGTAGGTGCCCTCGGTCCATGAGCCGCTGTCGGCGTAGTCATAAAACATGCGCGGCACGCGTTTTTCGGCCAAAACGCGCAGGTCTTCGATGTTGGTGATCACGGGCATGGGGCAGTCTCCGAAAGGATGTCAATTGTTCAAATCAACAGGTATCCTAGCCGCCCAACGGCTTGGGGGCTGTGAAACTTGGGACAGCGGGTTTGAAATTTCTTGGGGCCGCTGGCTTGGCCCCGCCTGCATCAGCTGCAGCTGACGCTGCCGCAGCCCGACATGGTCACGTTTTTGATGGCGGAAGGGTCGGCCAGGGTTTCGGTCACGCTGTCAAAACCCACCGATTTCAGGTGCGCGGCCAGGCCCGCGTCCATGCTGTTGGCGTGACCGGGGAACCACTCGGCCAGCGCTTCGGCCATGCGGGTGATGATGGTGGTGTCACTGTCCAGGTAGTGCGCTTCGACCACACGCATTGTTTCCAAAATGGTGGCGTGGTGTTCTGCGTGGCAGTTGTCGACCGAAAACCCGGTGGCCAGCATCCAGCGCTCTTCTTGCGCGAAGTGTTCCACCGTGTGATTCAAAAACGCTTTGTAAACCGGCAGTTGCTGGTCTTCAGGGGTGGCCAAAATTTGGTTGATCATGTCCACAAACTCTTGGTGCGTTTCGTCCATGCGGGCGTCCCCCGTGTGGAGCGAGTCGGTCCAGGGCATCTGGGAGGGGGCGGCGGCGGGTGTTGCGGTGGTGGTCATGGCGTTGAAGTGAACAAGGCTGCGCAAAGTAAGGCCGCATTATCAGGCCAAGCCTGTGGGCTGCAGGCCAGGGGGGCGATTCAGGGTAAAGGCCCCGTTTCAAGGCTCGGAGATTTGCAGGTGCGCCAAGCCGTACTGGGGCCCGCCTGTCCAGGGGCTGATGCACATCTCGGCCCAGCAGCAAGCGGGGCCATAGGCCTCGGCCACGGTGTGTTGGGCCAAAAGCTCCAGGCGGGGGTGCTGTCTGGCCACCTCTAGCCCGTTGTGGGCACCCCATAAAAACTCGGCCCCGGTGCCCGACACGCTGGGAGCCAAGCGGGCCTGGCCAATGCCTAGGGGCGTCATGAAGTCACACACCAGTTGTGAGCCTTCATGTGCGTTCTCGCCAATTTCCTGCAGCACGGCCTTGACCTGCTTGGGCGTGAGGTACATCAGCACTCCTTCGCAGACCAACAGCAGCGGTTCATTGGCCTCGCGCACGATGAAAGGCAGGTGTTGCCACCAGCCCGGTTGGCTCAGATCGATGTGGCCGTTTTGCGCCGTATCCGATTGCCGGCTGAGCAGCACATGGCGCATGGCCACCACGGGCTCCAGATCGACATCCAGCCAGTGGTTGTGGCCGTTGTCCAGCCACTGAAAATAATCCGACAAACCCGCGCCCAGGTTGATGCCCAACGCCTCGGGGTGCTGCTGGAAGAACGCATCGCCAATTTGCTTGATCAGACGGGTGCGCCAGAGCACGTTGAGCACCGAGGTGCGGTCTTGCAGCAACGGGTCTACCAGCTTGTGGCTGTTTTTCAGCACCTGCTTGGCCTGTGCGTCGTGCGGCTCCAGCCACGGAAAAATCGAGCCCCCACGTGCCCTGGCCACCAAGGGCACGAGCAAGGTGCTGGGCACCGCGTCCAGTGTGGGGATGCTGCGGGTATAGCGTGCTGGTGTCATGACCTGTCTCCTCGTGTTTGGAGCCTTCCTTTTTAAAAGTGGCTGACGCAGGTTTGTCTGATGCAGGTCAAAGGTGGGGCGATCCGGCGCAGGTGTAGATCTTTCTGGTCAGGCACCAACGGCCCGTGCAACGGCCTGTAAGGGCTGAGGGCATGCAAAAGCCGTTATCGTGTTGACCTTCGTCAATTCACACGCCTCAAGCCTGCACCATGGATTCCGTCACACAAGTACTTTTGGGCGCCTCGATTGGCGTGGCCGTGATGGGGCGGCGCACCGCGCTGTGGAAGTCAGCTCTTTGGGGCGGCGTGGCGGGTCTGCTGCCCGATCTGGATGTGCTGATAGACCACGGCGACCCTATCTTGAACATGATTCGGCATCGCGCCGAGAGCCATGCATTGCTTTTGCTCACGCTCTTTGCCTTCCCGATGGCGTGGGGGGTGAGTCGTTTGCACCGTCAGCCCCAGCTTTATGGCCGTTGGTGGTGGGCGATCATGCTGGCGCTGGTCACGCACCCTTTGCTGGACTTGATGACGATTTACGGCACCCAGGTGTTTCAGCCGTTCACCGATGAGGCCTACGGCTTGGGCAGCATGTTCATCATTGACCCGGTTTATTCACTGCCCTTGCTGGCAGGTGTGGTGGCGGCGTTGCGCGTCAAAACAGTGGGTCGGGCTTTGCGCATCAATGGCTGGGCCTTGGCTTTCAGCACCGCCTACCTGGCTTGGAGCGCACTGGCGCAATGGGGCGTGACGCAGCACGCTCGTCAGTCGCTTCAGGCGCAAGGCTTGCCCAGTCAGCACTTGCTGGTCACGCCCGCGCCCTTGAGCACCTTGGTGTGGCGTGTGGTGGCGCTCGACGGCGAGCGCTTTCACGAAGGTTTTTACGCACTGATGGATGGCGGCCGGGCCATTCGGTTTGAGGCGCACGAGCGCGGCGGGGCGCTGGCCTCGCAACATGCCCATCACCCGCAGCTGCAGCGCTTGGCGCGGTTTACCGACGGTTTTTTCAAGGTGCAGCGCCACAGCGATAACCTGGTCGTGACCGACCTGCGGATGGGCCAGGAGCCCGACTATGTCTTTTCATTTGACATTGGCCTGCCCCTGCAAGCGGGTGAAGCCCATCCCGTGGCCCAGCAGCTCAGTCGCCGCATGAACGTGGGCGAAGGCCTCAAGTGGCTGGGGCAGCGGATGCTGGGGCGTGATGTGCCGCCCCCGGGTTCAGCAGGGGGCTGATCAGGGGGCGGATGCTTGGCTGAAGGCAGCGGCTGGAAGTTCAGGCCCAGCGAGCGCGGTGCCGTGCAATCTGCAAGCGCACTTGCGCAGGCGCTGTGCCGCCCAATGTGTTGCGGGCATTCAGCGAGCCTTGCAGGCTGAGTGGGCCAAACACATCGGCTTCGATGCGGTTGTCGAACTTTTGCAGGGTTTCCAGCGGCAGCTCTGACAGGTCCACGCCCAGACCTTGGGCCGTCTTGACGGCGTGGGCCACCACTTCGTGGGCATCGCGAAACGGCAGGCCTTTTTTGACCAAGTAGTCGGCCAAATCGGTCGCGGTGGCGTAGCCTTTTTTCACGGCGGCTTCCATCGCGGCCGCGTTCACGGTGATGCCGCCTTCTTTCTGGCCCGTGGCGGGGTTGACCTGGCCGCCCACCATTTCACTGAAGATGCGCAGGGTGTCTTTGAGCGTGTCCACCGTGTCGAACAGCGGCTCTTTGTCTTCCTGGTTGTCTTTGTTGTAGGCCAGGGGCTGGCCCTTCATCAGGGTGATCAGGCCCATCAGGTGACCGACCACGCGGCCGGTTTTGCCGCGTGCCAGCTCGGGCACATCGGGGTTTTTCTTCTGCGGCATGATGGACGAGCCGGTGGTGAAGCGGTCGGCAATGCGCACAAAGCCGAAGTTCTGGCTCATCCACAAAATCAGCTCTTCAGAGAAGCGGCTGATGTGCACCATGCACAGGCTGGCTGCGGCGGTGAACTCGATCGCGAAGTCACGGTCGCTCACACCGTCCAGGCTGTTTTGGCAAACCTGCGCGTTGCCTTGCTCATCGACCATGCCCAAAGTGCGGGCCACGCGTTCGCGGTCCAGTGGGTAGGTGGTGCCGGCCAGTGCGGCGCTGCCCAAAGGCAGGCGGTTGGTGCGGCGGCGCACGTCGCTCATGCGCTCGGCGTCGCGGCTGAACATCTCGACATAGGCCAGCAGGTGGTGCGCAAAGCTCACGGGCTGGGCCACTTGCAGGTGGGTAAAGCCCGGCATGATGACTTCGACGTTTTGCTCGGCCACATCGACCAGCGACTTTTGCAGGTCCACCAGCAAATCGATGATCAGGTCCATCTCGCTGCGCAACCACAGGCGCACGTCGGTGGCCACTTGGTCGTTGCGGCTGCGGCCGGTGTGCAGGCGTTTGCCCGCATCGCCCACCAACTGGGTCAGGCGCGCTTCAATGTTCAGGTGCACGTCTTCGAGGTCAAGCTTCCACTCAAACGCGCCAGATTCGATCTCTTGCGTGATTTGGGCCATGCCGCGCTGGATGTCGGCCAGGTCGCTGGCACCGATGATGTTTTGTGCGGCCAGCATCTCGGCGTGAGCCAGGCTGCCGGTGATGTCGGCTTGCCAAAGGCGTTTGTCAAAGAACACGCTGGCGGTGTAGCGCTTGACCAACTCGCTCATGGGTTCAGAAAAGAGCGCGGACCAGGCTTGGGATTTTTTGTCGAGTTGGTTTGTCATAGGTGGATGATTTTATCGGGCGGGCAGCCGCCAGCCGAAAACCGACGGGGAACCCCTGAGTTCAACCCGTGTTGCGCAGCCCCGCTGCGATCCCGTTGATCGAGATGTGGATGCCGCGTTGCACCCGTTCGTCGGCCAGGCCAGCCCGGTAACGGCGGATCAGCTCGACTTGCAGGTGGTGCAGCGGGTCGATGTAGGGGAAGCGGTGGCGGATCGATCGGTCGAGCGCGGGGTTGCTGGCCAGGCGGTTTTTCTCGCCAGTGATCTGCGTGAGTGCATCGGCGGTGCGGTGCCATTCTGCTTCGATAGCCGCAAAAATCTTCTTTCGCAGGCGGTTGTCGCTCACCAGTTCTGAATAGCGCGAGGCCAGGGCCAAGTCACTCTTGGCCAGCACCATGTCCATATTGGACAACAGGGTGCGAAAGAACGGCCACTGGCGGTACATCTTTTGCAGCAAGGCCAGCGCGGCTTTGCGCTCGGCCGCGTCTGGCTTGTCCAGAAAGGCCGCCACTGCCGATCCAAAACCCAGCCAACCGGGCAGGGTCAGGCGGCACTGGCCCCAGCTGAAGCCCCACGGAATAGCGCGTAGGTCTTCGATTTTTTCAAGCGCTCTGCGCGAGGCGGGGCGTGAGCCTATGTTCAGCTGAGTCAGTTCTTTGAGTGGGGTGGCCCCAAAAAAGTAATCGGTGAAGCCAGGAGTCTCGTAGACCAGGGCACGGTAGGCGCCCATACTGGCCTCTGACAGCTCGGCCGCTGCGTCCAGAAAGGCCCGGGTAGCGGGTTTGGTGGGCTGCAGCAGCGTGGCCTCCAAAGTAGCAGCCACCAGGGTTTCGAGGTTGCGGCGGCCGATCTCGGGGTTGGCGTATTTGGAGCCAATGACTTCGCCTTGCTCTGTCAGTCGAATTTGCCCGCGCACGGTGCCTGGGGGCTGCGCCAAGATGGCCTGGTAGCTGGGACCGCCACCCCGGCCCACCGTGCCGCCTCGGCCGTGGAACATGCGCAAGGTGATGCCGTGGCTGCCTTGGAGTTTGTCAAAGAGGTCGACCAAGGCGATTTCGGCACGGTACAGCTCCCAGTTGCTGGTGAAGATGCCGCCGTCTTTGTTGCTGTCCGAATAACCCAGCATGATGTCTTGCTCGCCACCCGAGCGCTGGATCAGCGTCGCCACGCCGGGCAGGGCGTAGAAGTCGCGCATGATGGGCGCGGCGTTGCGCAGGTCCTCGATGGTCTCGAACAGGGGCACCACGATCAGGTCGTTTTGTGCTTGCGCGTCCAGCGTGCCGCGCAGCAGCCCCATTTCTTTTTGCAGCAGCAGCACTTCCAGCAAATCGCTCACGGTTTCGGTGTGGCTGATGATGTAGTGGCGAATGGCCTGCCGACCGAAACTGCGCAGCATGCGTTGTGCGGTTTCAAAAATGGCCAGTTCCGAGAGTGTGTGTGCGCTGTAGTTGGCACCGGGCACGCGCAGCGGGCGGGCGTCGTTCAAAAGGCCCAGCAGTAGCGCTTGCTTGGCGTGCTCGTCGAGTTGGCTGTACTTCTTTTCCACACGCGCAGTGGCCAGCAGCTCGGTCACGACTTCTTCGTGTTGGTCCGAACTCTGGCGCAGGTCCACCGTGGCCAGATGAAAGCCAAAAACCTCCACCGCACGTATCAGCGGGTGCAGGCGCTGTGCGGCCACGGCTTCGGCGTGGTGGCTGCGCAAAGACACTTCAATGATGCGCAAATCAGCCAGAAAATCTTCGGCGCTGACATAAGGGTTTTGGGGGGACACGGCGTGGCGGGCGGCATCACCGCCGGTCAGTGCTTTCAGAGTGGCAGCCAAGCGTGCGTAAATGCCGGTAAGGGCCCTGCGGTAGGGCTCGTCTTGGCGGTGTTCATTGGTGTCTGGTGAGCGCTCGGCCAGGGCCAGCATCTCGGGGCCAAAGGGGACCAGCATGGCCGACAGCGACAGCTCGCTGCCCAAAAAATGCACCTCGGTCAGGTAGTGGCGCAGGGCCACATCGCTTTGGCGGGTCAGCGCGTGTTCCAGCGTGGGGGCGGTCACGTTGGGGTTGCCGTCGCGGTCGCCACCGATCCACTGGCCCATGCGCAGGAAGCTCGCGATGGGTTGGCCGGGTAAGGCGTGTTCCAGCTCGGCGTAGAGCTTGGGGATTTCGCGCAAAAACGTGGCTTCGTAATAGCTCAGCGCGTTTTCGATCTCGTCGGCCACCGTGAGTTTGGTGAAGCGCAGCAAGCGGGTTTGCCACAGTTGCATCACGCGGGCACGCATTTGCAACTCGTTGGCGGCCAGCTCTTTGGGACTGAGCGCGTCTTTGGTCGCGTTCACGGCGGCGGCACGGGCTTTGATGGCGTCGCGCTCGGTCAGCAAGTGGGCGATGTCACGCTCGGCGTCCAGAATGCTTTGGCGCTGAACTTCGGTGGGGTGGGCCGTGAGCACGGGCGAGACATAGCTGGTGGCCAGCATGTCCGAGATGCTTTTGGGCGTGATGCCCGCCCAGCGCAGGCGCTGCAGCGCCACGTCGATGCTGCCTTCCTGTGTGTGGCCCGCGCGCTCGTGGATGGCGCGACGGCGAATATGGTGACGGTCTTCGGCCAGGTTGGCCAAGTGTGAAAAGTAGGTGAAGGCGCGGATCACGCTCACAGCGCGGTCGCCCGGCAGGCTTTTGAGCAGTTTTTTCAGGGCCTTGTCGGCTTCGTGGTCAGCGTCGCGCCGGAATGCCACCGAGAGCTTGCGGATTTGCTCGACCAGCTCATAAGCCTCCAAACCTTCTTGCACCCGGATCACATCGCCCAAAATGCGGCCCAACAAGCGAATGTCTTCGACCAAGGGGCGTTCGCTGTCGCGTTTTTCGCGTGTTGTGCTGCTCTTTGGGGCTGGGTCGGGCAAGGCGTTGTCTGAGGCGGCCTGTTTCATCGTGTGCTCGGTAAGGTGGTCGTGGTGGAAGTGTCAATTTTCCTTGACATCATGCTAGCATCGCACTGAGAGACAAAATTACAAGTTGACTTCATTTTGATGGGGTCAAAATTTTTTCAGGAAACTTGTTGTGACCGAGACCACAAAGCCCTCTATCGTCATCGCCACCCGTGAGAGCCGTTTGGCTTTGTGGCAAGCCGAACATGTCAAATCCTTGCTCGAGGGGCTGGGCTGCACGGTCAAGTTACTCGGCATGACCACTCAAGGCGACCAAATCCTGGACCGCAGCCTGTCCAAGGTGGGTGGCAAGGGCTTGTTCGTCAAGGAGCTCGAAGTCGCGCTGCAGGAAGGCCATGCCGACATCGCCGTTCACTCGCTCAAAGATGTGCCCATGGACATGCCTGAAGGCTTTGAGCTGGCCTGTGTGATGGAGCGCGAAGACCCGAGGGATGCTTGGGTTTCGTCGCAATACGCTCGTTTGGAGGACTTGCCGCAAGGCGCTGTGGTGGGAACATCGAGCTTGCGCCGCACCGTGTTGCTGCGGGCCTTGCGCCCCGATTTGAAAATCGAGCCCCTGCGCGGCAACTTGGACACGCGCCTGCGCAAACTCGACGAAGGCCAGTACGCGGGCATTGTGCTGGCCGCAGCTGGCCTCAAGCGTCTGGAGATGAGCGAGCGGATTCGCCACATTTTTGAAACCGATCAAATGCTGCCCGCCGCAGGGCAGGGCGCTTTGGGCATTGAAATCCGCAGTGACCGGGCCGATTTGCGCGCCCTGCTGGCCCAGCTGGCCGATGCGCCTTCTTGGCGCCGCGTGGCGGCCGAGCGGGCGGTGAGCCGCGCCATGGGCGGCAGCTGCTCCATGCCATTGGCCGCGCACGCGACCATTGAGGACGGTGTACTCAAGCTGCAAGCGGCTTGGGGTGACCCGGAAGGCGCGACCACCTTGGTCACGGCCGACGCGCAAGCCAGCACCGATGGCCTGCAGGCCGCTGAGGCGCTGGGTCTGAGCGTGGCGCAAGCTTTGCGCGACGGCGGAGCGCATTGAGGCCGGGCGCTGACATGGCGCTGGCGTCTGCTACTTCTGCTTCCGCTGCCCCTTGGCGGGTGATCGTGACCCGACCAGGGCGTGAGGCCCTTGCTTGGGCAGACGCCTTGCAGGCCCGGGGTGTGCCTTGTGAGACCTTGCCCCTGATCGAGATTGCCGCCTTGCCCGACCCCTTGGCCCTGGCGAAGACTTGGCAGGCGGTGTCTGGTCATTTGGCACTGATGTTTGTCAGCGCCAATGCGGTGCGTTTTTTCATGGCGGCACGGCCTGCGGGCTTGCCGATGCCCAGTTCCCGCGCTTGGTCGACTGGCCCAGGCACCCGCGCCGCATTGCTGGCGGCAGGTTGGCCTGAAGACCTGATCGATTCGCCCCATGAAGACGCTCCTCAATTCGATTCGGAAGCACTTTGGGCCTTGATCGCGCATCGGGTTCAGGCAGCTGTCTCCTCTTGCCCGTCCAAGCCTTCGGTTTTGATCGTACGCGGGGCCGATGCTCAGGGGCAACTCGCCGGGCGCGACTGGCTGGCGCTGCAGCTCGAAAGCTCGGGCCTTGAGGTCTTGCAAGCCGTGGCCTATGTGCGCCAAGCACCAGTGTTGACCCCTGTGCAGCAAAGCCTGGCGCAGCAAGCTGCAGGTGACGGTAGCGCTTGGCTGTTCAGCAGTTCCGAGGCGGCGCAGCATCTCTTGCAGGCCTGTCCCGACTTGTCTTTGGCGCAGGCGCGGGCGCTGGCCACCCACCCGCGCATTGCGCAGCGCTTGCAGCAGTTGGGCTGGGGGCGGGTGGATCTGGTGCCAGCGAGCGTGGATGCGCAAGCCAAGTCTATAAAATCGCTGGCATGACCTCTTCTCCTGATCCCAACGCTACTTCCGCCAAACTCAGGTCGGCGCGGCTCGCATGGGCTCGTTGGTTGCCCATTGCATTGGCGTGTCTGGCTTTGCTGGTATCCGTTTTACTCTGGCAAAAGCTGGCGCGCATCCAAGAGCAACTGGCGCAGCAAAGCGCTGACGCGGGTCAGCAATCTCTCGAAGCCAAAGCGTGGGCCAAGCAGGCCCAAGAAACGGTGAAAGACAGTGCCGCCCGCTTGGCTTTGCTAGAGGCCCGTCTGGGTGAGGTGGCTTTGCAGCGGGGACAGTTGGAAGAATTGATGCAAAGCCTGTCGCGCTCACGCGATGAAAACCTGGTGGTGGACATTGAGGCAGCTTTGCGCATGGCGCAGCAGCAGGCGCAATTGACGGGCAGTGCTGAGCCTTTGCTTGCTGCACTCAAATCGGCGCAGATGCGTGTCCAGCGGGCCGCGCAGCCTCGTCTGGCACCAGTGCTGCGAGCACTCGAAAAGGACTTGGAGCGATTGAGCACAGTTCAGCTGTTCGATTTGCCGGGTTTGTTGATCAAACTGGACGAAGGCGTGGCGTTGGTCGATGGTTTGGCTTTGGCCAATCAAGAGTTGCCTGCGGCGGCCATGAACCGTTCATTGGCGCAAGGACAGACCCCTGAGCCGTCTTGGTGGATGGCCGGTCTGAACCAGTTTGCCGATCAGCTCAAGGGCTTGGTTCGAGTGAGCCGAATTGAATCACCCGAGGCGGCGCTGTTGACACCAGAGCAGGGGTTTTTCCTGCGTGAAAACCTCAAACTCAAATTGCTCAACGCACGGCTGGGGTTACTGGCACGTCAAAAAGATGCAGCGCGTGCCGACTTGGCCTCTGCGGCTGTGATTGTGCGACGTTATGCCGATGCAACTTCTCGCAAGACTACCCAGATGCTTCAGTTGTTGGATCAATCAGCTGCCCAGTTGAAAGCCAGTGAAACGCCACGCCTGGAGGGGTCTTTGACGGCCCTGGCCACGGCTGCCGCTGGAAGGTAAGCCCCATGCGTGCAGCACTTTGGCTCATCAGTTTGTTTGCTTTGGCTGCAGCGGCTGCATGGCTGGCGGGGAACAACCAGGGCACTGTGACCTTTTTCCTCGCGCCTTACCGGATTGATTTGTCGCTCAATTTGGTCTTACTGGTGTTGGGCCTTGTCGTGTTGGTGGTGGTGTTGGCCCAGCAGGCCTTGTCCGCCTTGTTGTCCTTGCCTCGGCAAGCCAGGAGTTGGCGCCTGCAGCAAAAAGAACGGGCGGCCCATGCGGCGATGCTCGAATCCATCAGTCAATTCATGGCGGGTCGTTTTTTAAGGGCCCGTAAGGCCGCGCAATTGGCGCTTGAAAAGGAAGCGTTGTTGCGCGATGCAGGTCTGGAGTTGGACCATTCAGTTTCTTTGCGCACCTTGGCCCACGTCATGGCGGCCGAGTCGGCCCACGCCTTGCAAGACCGAAATCTGCGACAACACCATGGACAGTCTGCCTTGGAAACGGCAAGAGGCGGACTGACTGCAGATCGTCAGGCTTTGATCGAAGGCACCCAATTGCGTGCGGCACGTTGGTTGTTGGATGACCGTGATGCGGCCGGGAGTTTGAAGCTTTTGCAGTCTTTGCCACCCGCGACGGCACGCCGTATGGTGGCGATGCGGCTACAGCTCAAGGCAGCCCGCTTGGCGGGGCAACCTGCGCAGGCTTTGGACACCACACTGTTGCTGGCTAAACACCGCGCCTTCTCACCGGCGACCGCCAACAGTCTGGTGCGCAGCTTGATTCTGGAGTGGCTGTCACATACGCACGATGCAGATGGCGTACAGCGTCTGTGGATGGGCTTGAGCGTGGCCCAGCGAGAGATGCCCGATTTGGCCGCAGAGGCAGCAATTCGCCTGCTTGCGGTAGGCGGAACAGCGGCTACGGCGCGTCAGTGGCTAAAACCTCTGTGGGAACCTTTGCAGTCTCCATCGTCTAACTGGACATCTGATCAGTTGTCGCGGATGGTGCAAGCCTTGGAAGTTTCTTTGGCAGACGTACAGACCAGTGATGCTCGCCAGTGGTTGGCTCGGGTCGAGGCCGCACAGCAGGCCCACCCCCAAGATCCGCGATGGCAGTATCTGGCCGGCATGCTGTGTGTGCGTCACCAGTTATGGGGTAAGGCGCAAGGACTGTTGTCGCAGGCTGTCAAGGGTTTGCAAGCGCCTGCACTGAAGCGCAAAGCTTGGTGCGCTTTGGCCGAACTGGCCGAACAGCGTCAGGAGCCAGCGGCGGCTATGGCTGCCTGGAAGCAGGCCGCCATGGTGGCGCAGTCCTGAGAGTCCTAAAAGGCTTGGCTTTATCTGCCCGGTGTTTTTTGGGTCATATTCGGGTTGACTGACCAAGTGTCCTTCACACCGAAGGAGCGACCCTAATGGCAAGGGATGCTCTGCGTGCGACAAGAAAGTCAACTCTGCAGTCCACGCCTTTCTAGCTAATGCTGTTCCTCGAAGCCAATAACGCTTTGATTGGACGAAAAAAAACCGGGCGAATGGCCCGGTTTTCCTTGAGCGCCATGGACGCTTGACCTGGAGGGTCAGAACGGCACGTTCAGCTGCTTTAGGTCTTTGCGTGTTTCTACCAAAACCAGTGGGCCTTCATCCAGCACCACAGCCGGCGGACGCTCGCGAGGCACGCGCACCGGTTGAGGTTCAGCAGCAATAGCGGCCTGAACGGCTGCTACTTTGGCTGCGTCGGAGTTCACCCAAATCAGGCCAGAGCCTTGGGCCACTTGTTGCAGGCTGTCGATTTCCAATGTGTAGTTCGTCACCGAAGGCAGGCCCGTGCGTGTTGCCACTGTGGGCGCTGCAGCGGGTGCCGCAGTTGGCATGACAGCCACAGGGGCTGCTGGGGCCGCCTCAACGGGCGCAGGCGCAATCGGGGCAGCGATCACTTGGGCCTGCGTGGCCTCGGCGCGGGCTGCTGCAGGTTCGGCTGCTGCAGCAACAGGTGCTGTAGCGGCTTGCTGTGCACGTTCGAAGTAGGAGCGTGGCGCGGGGCGGTCTTCAACAGTGGCTTCTGCGGCGGGCACAGTGGCTGTGTCTGCATTCAGGTTGCCTTGAGCTTCCTCGCCCACGTTGTCCTGGCGGGGTTCGCCTGCACGTTCGCGGCGGTCACGGCCATAACGGTCACGTGAGCGGCGCTCACGGCGTTCGCCGTTGTTCTCCGAGGGTGCGCCTTCTTGAATCGCATTGGCTTCTTGGCCTTCAGTGGCGATCACTTCGGTCGCGGAGCCTTGGGCGTCGCTGACAGCGGCTTCTGCTGGACGACGTTCACCACCGCGTTCACCACGCTCGCGTCGGCCTTCACCGCTGCGCTCGCCGCGTTCACGGCGGCCTTCACCGCGGGGGGCACGCTCGTTGCGCACTTCGGTGCCATCGGCGCTCAACTCTGGCTGTGCATCGCTGCGGCCTTCGGTGCGGTTCTCGCCACGCCCCTCACGGCGGCCTTCGCGAGGAGGGCGATCGCCAGCAGGGCGCTCAGCACGCTCGCCGCGTGCGGGACGTGCTTCGCCTTCGCGCAATTCGTTGCGACCTTCAGCACGTCCTTCGCCACGGCTTTCACCACGACGACCACCTTCGCGGGGGGCGCGTATTTCACCGGTCGCACCTTCGCTGCGTTCACCACGGCGGCCATCGCGTCCGCCACGACGACCATCACGGCGCTCGCCATCACGACCTTCGCGGCCACCCTCACGGCGCTCACCGTTGCGGCCTTCGCGGGCTTTTTCATCTTTATGGGCAACAGTTGCTGTCGTTGCTTCAGTGGCACCGCCACCGAACAAGTTTTTCAGCCAGCCAAAGAAACCACCTGTGGCGGCTGGGGCTGCAGGAGCTGCCACGGGCGCTGTTGGGGCCTTGCGAGCAGTCTTGGCGGCGGCCACGGGCATTTCGGGCTTAACCGGTGCAATCGGCGCGGGCGCATCGGGCAGCACCCCCTTGATGACGGGCGTTTGCTTGTTGGTGGGCTCTTGCGAACGGCGCGTCACGGTGGTCGCGTCTTCGATCTCTTCGGCCATCTTGTAGCTGGCTTCGATGCGGTCCAGGCGCGGGTCGTCGTGCTTCAAGCGCTCGAGCTTGTAGTGCGGGGTTTCCAGCGACTTGTTGGGCACCAGCAGCACGTTGATGCGTTGCTGCAATTCGATCTTGGCAATCTCGGAACGCTTTTCGTTGAGCAGGAAAGACGCCACTTCGACAGGCACTTGGGCGTGCACAGCGGCGCTATTGTCCTTCATGGACTCTTCCTGGATGATCCGCAGGATCTGCAGTGCCGAGCTCTCGGTGTCGCGGATGTGGCCAGCGCCACCGCAACGTGGGCAAGGGATAGATGCACCTTCGGACAGTGCAGGCTTCAGGCGCTGGCGGCTCATTTCCATGAGGCCGAACTTGCTGATGGTGCCGAACTGCACGCGGGCGCGGTCTTGGCGCAGCGCATCGCGCAGGCGGTTTTCCACTTCGCGGCGGTTCTTCGACTCTTCCATGTCGATGAAGTCGATCACGATCAGACCACCCAAGTCACGTAAACGCATCTGGCGTGCCACTTCGTCAGCGGCTTCCAAGTTGGTGCGGGTCGCGGTTTCTTCGATATCGCCGCCCTTGATGGCGCGGGCCGAGTTCACGTCCACCGACACCAAAGCTTCGGTGTGGTCGATGACGATGGCGCCGCCCGAAGGCAGTTGCACGGTACGGGCATAGGCCGATTCGATCTGGTGCTCGATCTGGAAGCGGCTGAACAGCGGCGCGTCGTCGCGGTAGCGCTTCACACGCGGGGCGAACTCGGGCATCACGTGGCTCATGAACTGCTGAGCCTGGTCGTAGATGTCGTCGGTGTCGATCAGGATGTCGCCGATGTCGTTGTTGAAATAGTCTCGAATCGCGCGGATGACCAGCGACGATTCTTGGTAAATCAGGAAAGCGCCCTTGCCGCCTTTGGACGCGCCATCGATGGCGGTCCAGAGTTTGAGCAGGTAGTTCAGGTCCCATTGCAGCTCGGGTGCGGAGCGACCAATGCCTGCCGTGCGGGCAATGATGGACATGCCCTTGGGGTATTCCAGCTGGTCCATCGCCTCTTTGAGCTCAGCGCGGTCGTCGCCCTCGATGCGGCGGCTGACACCGCCACCGCGTGGGTTGTTGGGCATGAGCACCACGTAGCGGCCAGCCAAGCTGACGAAAGTGGTCAGGGCTGCGCCTTTGTTGCCACGCTCTTCTTTTTCGACCTGCACCAAGAGGGACTGGCCTTCTTTGATGACGTCTTGAATGCGGGCTTGGCTGACGGATACGCCTTCAGCAAAGTATTGGCGCGAGATTTCCTTGAAGGGCAAAAAGCCATGGCGGTCTTCGCCGTAGTCCACAAAACAGGCTTCGAGCGAAGGCTCGACTCGGGTCACCACCGCTTGGTAGATGTTGCCCTTGCGCTGTTCGCGGCCTTCGATTTCGATTTCGTAGTCGAGGAGTTTTTGTCCATCGACGATGGCCAGGCGGCGCTCTTCAGCTTGCGTGGCGTTGATCAGCATCCGTTTCATGATGCGTTCCTTCTCTTATCAGCTTGGTCCCAAAGCAGAAACATGTCTGCAGTCTGGAACCTGTTTACACAACTGGCCTTGGATTTTTGAGATCTCAAAGCCTCCGTTGCCGGAGCTGACGCCTGAAACGAAGGGAATTGCCGAAGTTGACCGCCATTCAGCTGCGTGTGAGCACAGGAATGGGGATCGTGGCGCGTGGATGGGGCGAGGCAAAAGGCGTGCAGAGATTCGTCCACTGCCGGGGGCTTCCCCCGGTGTCCAAGACAAACTGTCGGGCACAGGGCGTGACGGTGTTGAGTGGCTTCGTGAGCCACTCCAAGCACATCAGCAAAGTTCCGAACAACACAACCATCTCGCTTTGATCCGTCCAACAGCCATTGAGGGGCTGCTGAACTTGGGGTATTCCGTATCTGGGTTTCTGGGCGTCGGCCCAACCTCCGGGGCGTTTTGCCACTGTCGGCGTTGGCCTTCAGTCTGCAAAATCGTGCCGAGGGTGGCATCGACCATCTGGTTTGGCGCGGTGGTGGTGGACTAAACTCCAGATCTGCAGGAATTCATTTCCATTTGAATCAACCACTTACAGCCAATTGCCAGTGAATCACATTATAGGGCCCAAGTCCACCGCTGCGACGCCCGCCGTCAAATGGTTGTTGGTGGACGAAGAGTCGGCCGGTCAGCGATTGGACAACTTTTTGATGCGTCACTTGAAGGGTGTGCCCAAAACCCACGTCTACCGCATCATTCGCAGCGGCGAAGTGCGCATCAACAAGGGCCGTGCTTCGGCCGAGACCCGTGTCGAAAATGGCGACGAGGTGCGTCTGCCGCCTGTGCGCGTCTCCGACAAAGTGGCCGAAAAGGCCGAGCGCCCAGCGCCGGGGCGCGAATTCCCCACCCTTTTTGAGGACGACAGCCTGATGGCCATCGACAAACCGGCTGGGGTGGCGGTGCATGGCGGCTCAGGCGTGAGCTTTGGGGTGATTGAGCAGCTGCGCCAGGCCCGCCCGCAGGCCAAGCTCTTGGAGTTGGTGCATCGGTTGGACCGCGACACCAGTGGCATTTTGCTGGTGGCCAAAAAGCGCAGCGCGTTGAAGCATCTGCAAGACCAGTTCCGTGAACGGGAGACCGGCAAGACCTATTTGGCGCTTGTCAAAGGCGATTGGCCTGCCAAGCTCAAGGTGATTGACCAGCCTTTACACAAGTTTTTGCTGCCCGATGGAGAGCGGCGGGTGCGCGTGACCACCCCGGAAGACCCGGACGGCATGCGCTCGATCACTTTGGTCAAGGTTGCACAGCGCTTGTCTGGCGCTTCTTTGCTGGAGGTGACCATCAAGACAGGGCGCACCCACCAGATCCGCGTGCATCTGGCTTCGCAAGGACACCCGATTGCGGGGGACGACAAATACGGCGATTTCGACTGGAATCGCCTATTGCAAAAAACGGGAGCCAACCCAGGCCTGAAACGGATGTTTTTGCACGCCTGGCGCTTGCAGTTCAATCATCCGGTGACTGCCGAACGCGTGGCGCTCCAAGCCGATTTACCCCCCGAATTGAAAGCGTATGTAGACCATGCCCAACTCAAGACCCCGTCAGTTTGACCTGATCGCTTTCGACTGGGATGGCACCTTGTTCGATTCCACCGCCCTCATCACCCGTTGCATCCAAAGGGCGGTGGTCGATGTGGGTGGGCAAGAGCCCACCCGAGAGGCCGCATCGTATGTGATTGGCATGGCACTCATGCCTGCCTTGGCCCATGCCGCTCCTGATGTCCCTAAAGACAAATACCCGGCCTTGGGGGAGCGCTACCGGCACCATTACCTGCAGCACCAGCACGATATCAGCCTGTTCGAAGGTGTGCTGGATTTGCTGGACGCCCTCAAAGCCCGGCACCACTGGCTGACGGTGGCCACTGGTAAAAGCCGTTCTGGCCTGAACGAGGCTTTGCAGGCGGTGGAGCTGCGCGGCGTGTTCGATGGCTCGCGCACGGCCGATGAGACGGCGGGCAAGCCCAACCCCTTGATGCTGCACGAGTTGATGCGCGAATTTGGCGCAGAGCCCGAGCGCACTTTGATGATTGGCGACACCACGCACGACCTGCAAATGGCGCTGAATGCCGGGTGCGCCAGTGTGGGTGTGAGTTACGGCGCGCATGAGCCTGACGCCTTTCATGTCCTGAACCCGCGCCACGTGGCCCACAGCGTGCGCGAATTGCACGACTGGTTATTGCAACACGCCTGAAACCCGGAGCGACCATGGAGCCCATGATCCCTTTGTGCAACACCGCCGACTTGGTCAACGGAGGGCGTGCTGTGCCTTTTGACATCGTCTATGCAGGTCAGACTTGCCGCGCCTTTGCCATCCGATACCAAGGTCAGGTGCATGCCTACCTGAACCGTTGCACCCATGTCGCCATGGAGATGGATTACCAGCCTGATCGCTTTTATGACGATACCGGGCGTTGGTTGATGTGTGCCACGCATGGCGCCACGTACCAACCGGATACTGGCGCATGTTCTGGCGGACCCTGCCGCGGTGGACTCGTCAAAATAGACCTTTCAGAACGTGACGGCGTGGTTCACTGGCATACTGCCTACAACTTGAAACCCCTTGAATTTTGAACATGCAAGACCCTCAGGACCCAGTGTCCGTCCCGTCATCCAGTGAATCCGTTAAAGCCACCCCGCCCATTGATGAGGGTTGGTCGCGTCAGACTCTGGAGCGATTGGCTTTTGCCAATTTGAACGAACAGAAATCAGCCCGCCGCTGGAAGGTGGGACTTCGTGTGGCTTGGTTGGTGTTTTTGGCGGTGGTGTTTTGGCAGCTGTTCAGTTACAGCTCGCCCACAAGCAACCCCAGCATGCCGCACACGGCCATGGTGTCCATCGTGGGCGAGATCGGGTCAGAGACCGAAGCCAGCGCCGAAAACGTCATGTCGTCCATGCGTTTGGCCTTGGAAGATTCGGGCTCGCAAGCCTTGGTTTTGCTGATCAATTCCCCAGGCGGTAGTCCCGTGCAGGCGGGTCTCATCAATGATGAGATCGTTCGTCTGCGAGCTTTGCACAACAAGCCGATTTATGCCGTGGTGGAGGAGTCCTGCGCGTCAGCCGCTTACTACATTGCAGCAGCCACAGACCAAATTTATGTGGATAAAGCCAGCATTGTGGGCAGCATCGGCGTGCTGATGGATGGCTTTGGCTTCACCGAGCTGATGAACAAGCTGGGGGTGGAGCGTCGCTTGATGACGGCGGGTGCCAACAAGGGTTTTCTGGACCCGTTCAGCCCCCAAACCGAGCCGCAACGCAAGCACGCCCAAGCGATGCTGGACCAAATCCACACACAGTTCATCGAAGTGGTCAAAAAAGGCCGCGGCGATCGCCTGAAGGAAACCCCTGAGATGTTCAGTGGCTTGTTTTGGAGTGGCCAACAGGCAGTGGATTTGGGCTTGGCCGACAGCTTGGGCAGTCTGGACGGCGTTGCCCGCGAAGTGGTCAAAGCGCCGGATGTGATCGATTACACGCAGCGTGAAAATGTGGCCGAGCGCTTGGTCAAGCGCTTTGGTGCTGCGATCGGTGAGGGTTCGGTCCGCGCCTTGCGCAACACCACAGGTCTGCGCTGAGGCGCAAGGCCGAGGCAAACCTCAAGGCCCGATGGCGTAAACCGCGGGCGTGTGACCATCAGGGCCTTTGAGGCCCTTTTTCCATTGGGCGACGGTATGGCTTTGGATGCTGGCCGATGGCAGCGTCAAGCCGCTGGCGATGGCCAGACGCGTATTGGCGTTCAGACTTTGAAGCAAGCCGCTCAGCATGGCCGCGTTGCGGTAGGGTGTCTCAATCCACAACTGGGTCTGCCCGGTTTTGAGGGCCAGAGATTCCAGTTGCTTCAGACGAGCCGAGCGTTCTGCGGCGTCTTGCGGTAGGTATCCCACGAAAGCGAAGTTTTGGCCATTCAGACCACTTGCGGCCAAGGCCAGCAGCAAAGACACGGGACCCACCAACGGGACCACGCTGATGCCCAGATCGTGCGCGGCCCGCACCACCGAGCTGCCGGGGTCGGCGACGGCAGGCATGCCCGCTTCGCTGATCAATCCCACATCCTGCCCTTGCAGCGCTGCAGCCAACAAAGGTTTGCCATCAAAACCCGATTGGTGGTCGCCTTTTTTATGCACATGGCGTGGCAATTCGGTGATGGTTTGTTCGGCCAAGGGCGCGATCAAAGGGTGGGTTTCACCCACGCGCTTCAAAAATGCCCGGGTGCTTTTGGCGTTTTCGCACACCCAATGCTGGATTTGGGAAGCCGTGGCCAAGGTGCTGGTGGGCAGCACATCGGTGATAGGGGCTTGTTCGCTACAGCCAAAATCCAGTGGCGTGGGCACCAACAACAAGCGGCCTTTGAGCGGTTTGGAAGCGTTCACAGCAATTTCACTCCAGCTTGGCGCAGCAAACGTGCAGTGCGGATCAGTGGCAGCCCAATCAGGGCGGTTGGATCGTCGTTGTCGATGGATTCGAGGAGGGCAATGCCCAAGCCCTCGCTTTTGGCGCTGCCCGCGCAGTCGTAGGGTTGCTCAGCCCTCAAATAAGCCTCGATCTCGTCGTCGCTCAAATCGCGAAAGACCACGCGCACCTCGGCCAAATCCACTTTTTCAAAGCCCGTGGCCAAGCAGACCACGGCCAATGCGGTCTGGAAAATTACCGTCTGGCCTCGCATTTGGCGCAGTTGAGCGACGGCACGCTCGTGTTCGCCGGGTTTGCCCAGCGGTTGGCCCGCCCAATCTGCGACCTGATCTGAGCCAATTACCACCGCTTCGGGGTGCAGGGCAGCCACGGCCTTGGCTTTGGCCAAAGCCAGCCTAAGCGCCAAAGCCTTCGGCGCTTCGCCGGGCAAAGGTGTTTCGTCCACATGGGGTGCCGCGACCGAGAAAGGCACACGAAGGCGTTCCATCAATTCCCGGCGGTAGCGCGAGGTTGAGCCCAAGACGACGGAACGTGGAAGGGCGGTCGAAGCATCTGCTGTCGGTGTCAAAGTGCAATTCCCAGTCAATTCAGATGAGTGATTCTCTTACACTGCAGCCATGGAAAAAAAATTAGACCCCCAACATTTGGATGTGCTGGCTTTTGCCCGCGATGCCTGCCATCTGCAAGGCGAGGGCGCACTGGCCGATTGGTCCCGTTTGGCCGAGGAGCAGCACGGTGACACACTGGTGGCAGGTGCCGTGCTTTGGCAATTGACAGGTCGAACGCAGACTCAATCGGGCGGCGCAGACCAAATTTGGTTGGATTTGCGTGCCTCGGTGCAACTGCCCATGCAATGCCAGCGCTGCCTGACCCCGGTGCTGGAGACTGTAGAGGCCGAGCGCTCGTTCCGTTTTGTAGCCGACGAGGCCACCGCTGCTGCATTGGACGATGAGGCCGAAGAGGATATTTTGGTCTTGAGCCGTGACTTCGACGCTTTGGCGCTGATCGAGGATGAGTTGATTTTGTCTTTGCCCCTGGTGCCCTTGCATGATGTTTGCCCACAAGCTGTACCCATGTCAGCAGTGGACCCGGAGTTTGAAGAAGCCGCAGAGCGGCCGAACCCATTTGGGGTTTTAGCGGGCCTGAAAACGAACAAGTCCAGTTGAGCGAGGGGGAGCCCCTTTCCTTGGGTTTTGTCTTAGGCTATAATCAATGGCTTCGCCCGGTTGAGCTGGGTGACATTCTCATTAACCAGACGCTGCGTCTTCATTTGCGCGGCCTCCAAGCTTCCAAGGAGCCATCATGGCTGTTCAGCAAAACAAAAAGTCGCCTTCCAAGCGCGGTATGCACCGTTCGCACAACGCTTTGAACGTGCCCGGCATCGCCGTCGAGCCCACAACAGGCGAAACACACCTGCGTCACCACATCAGCCCCAATGGCTTTTACCGTGGTCGTCAAGTGTTGAAAAACAAATCTGAAGCCTGATCGGCGTCAGCCCCAAGCCTCAATAGGCCCGGCGCTACTTTGCCAGTAGCCTCGGGCTTTTGTTTTTATGGCTTTGGATTTTTAAACGGTTTTGAGCTCTAGGATTCCATGACCTCGCCCATCCCGATCACCCTGGCAGTCGATTGCATGGGGGGCGACCACGGCCCTCGCGTTACGCTGGCGGCTTGTCGCCATTTTCTGGTCAGTCACCCCGATGCGCGCTTGTTGCTGGTGGGGCGTGCTGAGGCGCTGTCGGGATTTGCCGACCCTCGGGCCGAAGTGGTGACAGCCACTGAAGTGGTCGAGATGGATGATCCCCTGGAAGTGGCTTTACGCAAAAAGAAAGATTCTTCCATGCGGGTGGCCATCGAGCAGGTGCGCGATGGCAAGGCCGCAGCGGCAGTTTCGGCGGGTAACACGGGTGCTTTGATGGCCATTGCGCGTTATGTGCTCAAAACCATGGATGGCATTGACCGTCCGGCCATTGCCGGCCAGATGCCCAATTTCAAAGGCGGCGGCACCACCATGCTGGATTTGGGGGCCAATGTCGATTGCACGCCCGAGCATTTGTTGCAGTTTGCGGTCATGGGTTCGGCTTTGGTTTCGGTCCTGCAAGACAAGGATCAGCCTTCGGTGGGCCTGCTTAATATCGGCGAAGAGGCCATTAAAGGCAATGAAATCATCAAAAAAGCGGGTGAACTGTTGCGATCTGCCGCTAATTCTGGCGATCTAAATTTCCACGGAAACGTTGAAGGCAACGATATTTTCAAGGGCACGGTGGACATCGTGGTCTGTGATGGTTTTGTCGGCAATGTGGCCTTGAAGGCCAGCGAAGGCTTGGCAACGATGGTTGGCGGCTTTTTGAAGGCTGAGTTTTCTCGCAATATTTTCACGAAAGCCGCCGCTTTATTGGCTTATCCGGTTTTAACTGCGTTTAAAAACCGCGTTGATCACCGCCGCTACAACGGCGCAGCCCTGTTGGGCTTGCGAGGCTTGGTTTTCAAAAGCCATGGCTCGGCCGACGAGGTGGCTTTTGAGAATGCCTTGATCCGGGCTTATGATGCAGCTCGAAACCAATTGCTGGACCGCGTTCGGGACCGCATTGCGCATGCCGCACCATTGTTGATGGGCGCGCAGGCCGAGCGATCTGAACCCGCGGTCACATCTTTATGAGAATTTATTCACGCATTTTGGGCACCGGCAGCTACCTGCCTGCCAGACGCCTGAGCAACGCCGACCTCGCAGCTGAGCTGGCGCAGCAGGGGGTTGAAACCTCTGACGACTGGATCGTGGAGCGAACAGGTATCCGTGCCCGTTACTTTGCGGCCGATGAGCAAGGCTGCAGCGATCTGGCCACCGAAGCAGCCCGACAGGCGCTGGTCGCGTCGGGCTTGGTCGCGGCAGACATCGACCTGATCATCGTGGCCACCTCGACTCCCGATATGGTGTTCCCGTCGGTTGCGACCATGGTTCAACACAAACTGGGCGCATCAGGCTGTCCCGCGTTTGATGTTCAGGCCGTGTGTAGCGGCTTCATTTATGCATTGACCATTGCCGACTCGATGATCCAGTCCGGCTCCGCCAAGCGTGCTTTGGTCATTGGTTCAGAGATTTTCAGCCGCATCCTCGACTTCAAGGATCGAACGACCTGTGTGTTGTTTGGCGACGGTGCTGGCGCGGTCATCCTAGAAGCGTCTGAGCAGCCCGGCATTTTGGCCACCGATTTGCACGCTGATGGCAAATACAAGGATATTTTGTGCGTGCCCGGGCACGTGAACCGGGGAGCTATTTTGGGTGATCCGGTACTCAAGATGGACGGTCAGGCCGTGTTCAAACTGGCGGTAGGCGTGCTTGAAGACACGGCCCGCGCCAGTCTGGCCAAAGCCAATATGACCGATGCCGACATCGATTGGTTGATCCCGCACCAGGCCAACATCCGCATCATGCAAAGCACTGCCAAAAAGCTCAAACTTGGAGCCGACAAGGTAGTGGTCACGGTGGACCAACACGGCAACACTTCGGCCGCATCCATTCCGCTGGCGCTGGACACTGCCGTGCGCGATGGCCGTATCCAGCGAGGCCAAACCCTCATGCTCGAAGGCGTGGGCGGTGGCTTCACCTGGGGCTCGGTCCTCTTGCGTTATTGATTTGACAGGCCCGGGTCAGTGATGCGCGGCACGCTCACCCTGTTTCTTTCTAGATACAAAATTTGCTCATGACCACATTTGCTTTTGTTTTTCCTGGCCAAGGTTCCCAATCGGTAGGCATGTTGGACGCTTGGGGCGATCACCCTGTTGTTCTTGAAACTCTCCAAGAAGCCTCTGACGCCTTGGGCGAAGACGTGGCCAAATTGATCCACGAAGGCCCCAAAGAAGCGTTGGCCATGACCACCAACACACAGCCTGTGATGCTTGTGTCGGCTGTGGCCGCTTACCGCGCTTGGCTGTCCGAGGGCGGTTCCAAGCCGTCCGTGGTGGCAGGTCACTCGCTGGGCGAGTACAGCGCCCTCGTGGCTTCTGACGTGCTGACGCTGGCACAAGCCGCGCCGCTGGTGCGCCTGCGCGCCGCCGCCATGCAAGAAGCCGTGCCGGTGGGCGTGGGCGCGATGGCCGCGATTTTGGGCCTGGCCTCCGACAAAGTCATTGAGGGCTGCAAAGAGGCCCAAGCCACATTCGCCGCAGGAAGCCCCGAAGTGGTCGAAGCCGTGAACTTCAACGACGCGGCGCAAACCGTGATCGCAGGCAGCAAGGCAGCAGTGGACAAAGCCTGCGAAGTGCTCAAGGGCATGGGCGCCAAGCGTGCGCTGCTCTTGCCCGTGTCCGCCCCGTTCCATTCGAGCCTGATGAAGCCCGCTGCTGAAAAGCTGCGCGAGAAACTGGCCACCTTGACTCTGGGCGTGCCCCAGATCCCGGTACTCAACAACATCGATGTGGCCATCGAAATCGATGCCGACCGCATCCGCGATGCGTTGTATCGCCAAGCTTTTGGCCCGGTGCGCTGGGTCGAGTGCGTTCAGGCCATCAAGGCCCGTGGCGTGAGCACCTTGGTTGAATGCGGCCCCGGCAAGGTGCTGGCCGGAATGACCAAGCGCATTGATGCTGAATTGACCGGCGTGGCGCTGTATGACCCCGCCACCTTGGCCGAAGTGAAAGGAATCTTGGCATGAGCGAAGCACCAAAACAAATCGCACTGGTCACCGGCGCCTCGCGCGGTATTGGTGCTGCGATTGCCCTGCACCTGGCCCAACAAGGCTATGTGGTCATTGGCACCGCCACCAGCGATGATGGCGCGGCCAAGATCAGCCAGGCGTTGTCGGCTTTCCCAGGCAGCCGGGGTGCCAATCTGAACGTGAATGACGCCGCAGCTGGAGAAGCCCTGATCGACGCCATCGTCAAAGAGCATGGCGGCCTGCAGGTGCTGGTCAACAACGCTGGCATCACACGTGACACTTTGGCCATGCGCATGAAGGACGATGATTGGGATGCGGTGCTCGACACCAATCTCAAGGCCGTGTTCCGCATGAGTCGCGCCGTGATCCGCCCCATGATGAAGCAACGCTACGGCCGCATCATCAGCATCACCAGCGTGGTGGGCGCGTCGGGCAACCCTGGGCAGGCCAACTACGCCGCCGCCAAGGCAGGCGTGGCGGGCATGACCCGTGCGCTGGCCCGCGAGTTGGGCAGCCGCAACATCACCGTCAACTGTGTGGCCCCCGGTTTCATCGAAACCGACATGACCGCCAGCCTTCCTGAAGAGCAACAAAAAGCCTTGTTGGGCCAGATACCACTGGGCCATTTGGGCAAACCCGATGACATCGCCCACGCGGTCGCCTACTTGGCTGGAACGCATGCTGGCTATGTCACCGGACAAGAATTGCATGTCAATGGTGGCATGTTCATGGCCTGATTTTCGGAACCCCCTTCCGGACAGGTAAAATCTTCATTTTTCACAACCCTCAGAGGGACCCCATGAGCGATATCGAAGCACGTGTCAAGAAAATCATTGCCGAACAACTCGGCGTTGAAGAGTCACAAGTCACCAATGAAAAAGCCTTTGTGGCCGATCTGGGTGCCGACTCCCTCGACACGGTGGAACTGGTGATGGCACTCGAAGACGAGTTCGGCATCGAGATTCCTGACGAAGACGCAGAAAAGATCACTACGGTGCAGGCTGCGATCGACTACGCCCAAAGCAAGAAGGCCTGATCGACGATGACCCGGCGCCGCGTTGTTGTCACGGGTTTGGGATGCGTCAGCCCCGTGGGCAACACGGTTGCCGACGCATGGTCCAACCTGCTTGCCGGCCAATCCGGCATTGGCCCCATCACCCGTTTTGATGCGTCGGCGATGTCTTGCCGAATCGTGGGTGAAGTCAAAAACTTTGACCTCGAGTCCTACATCAGCGCCAAAGAAGCGCGGACCATGGACCGGTTCATTCATTACGGCATTGCCGCGGCCTCTCAAGCCATTCAGGATTCAGGTTTGGCCACTGGCGATGCTCTGGATGAAGAAGAGGCTTGCCGCATCGGTGTGGTGATTGGTTCTGGAATTGGTGGCTTGCCGCTGATTGAAGAAACCCACATCGAATACACCGCTCGCGGTGCGCGCAGAATTTCCCCTTTTTTCGTGCCTGCCTCGATCATCAACATGATCTCAGGTCACGTGTCGATGCGCAGTGGTTTCAAAGGGCCCAACCTGGCCGTTGTGACCGCTTGCACTACGGGCTTGCACAGCATTGGTGAAGCCGGTCGTCTGATCGAGTACGGCGACGCAGACGTGATGATTGCCGGTGGTTCCGAAGGCACGGTATCGCCACTGGGCGTGGGTGGCTTTGCTGCTATGCGTGCCTTGTCGACGCGCAACGACGACCCCACAGCGGCCTCTCGCCCCTGGGACAAGGACCGTGATGGTTTTGTGTTGGGTGAGGGTGCAGGTGTCATGGTGCTCGAAGAGTACGAACACGCCAAAGCACGGGGCGCCAAAATTTACGCCGAGCTGGGTGGTTATGGCATGAGCGCTGATGCGGGTCACATGACCGCGCCCAGCATGGATGGCCCCCGCCGCGCCATGCTCAACGCCATGCGAAATGCCGGTGTCAACGCTGACCAGATCGATTACCTGAATGCTCACGGCACCTCCACGCCGTTGGGTGACATCAACGAAACCAATGCCATCAAGGCGGCCTTGGGCGACCACGCTTACAAAACCGTGGTCAGCTCGACAAAGTCCATGACGGGTCATTTGTTGGGTGGTGCGGGTGGCATCGAGAGCGTGTTCACTGTGCTGGCGCTGCACCACCAAAAAGTGCCGCCCACCATCAACTTGGTGAACCCTGACCCCGAGTGCGATCTGGACTACTGTGCCAACACGGCACGTGATATGAAAATTGATGTGGCCCTGAAGAACAACTTCGGTTTCGGTGGCACCAACGGCTCTTTGGTGTTCAAACGGATCTGAGATCCGAGTCACCATCATGCACAACGCCCCACCTGTGGCTTTCCCGGTGGGGCGTTTTGTTTGGGGACGTGTTGCTTGGCTGGGCATGGCCGTGTCTTGCGCGGTGGGTTTGCTCATTTGGCAGTGGCTGGCGCAGTCGTCTAGTGCAAGGGTATTTGAGGCTTGGATTTTTTGGGGGCTCTGTGTGGGCGCATCTGGGGTCCTGATACCTCGGCAAGCGTTGACAGGCGGGCTTTTGTTCTGGAGTGGTGATGCCTGGTTCTGGCAAACAGAGAGTGGGGAAGACCAAGGTCTTGAGTTGTCAGTGGGCTTGGACTTGGGGAGCAGCCTGTTGCTTTGGGTTCGCTTGCAAGATGGACAAGGACGAAGCAGTCGACCATTGGCCTGTGCATGGCTGAGCGAAGTCGCGATGCCCACAAAGTGGCACGGATTTAGATGCGCTGTATATTCGCGGCCAAAGATATCGCGTGCCGCCGAGACGCCGATGACTTAGCATGATCGGTGTGGCTTGAATTGGTCTTTTTCGACCGCATCTCCCAGTTTGTCGGTCATCGGGATTGAACACCACAAGGAGACATTTGTGCTGAAGCAACATTGGATTAAGACAGCTGCATCGATGGCGCTGGCCAGCGGCATGGTTGCAGGGCTGGCAGGGCTGCCAACAGCAGCCGCAATGGCCCAAACACAGAGCGCTGCCGTACGCGGTTTGCCCGACTTCACTGATCTGGTGGAGCAGGTGGGGCCCTCCGTGGTCAACATTCGAACGCTCGAAAAAGTCCGCGCTAGCGCGCCGGGTGCCTCGACACCCGATGAGGAAATGCAAGAACTCTTCAGACGCTTTTTCGGGGTGCCCATGCCCAATGCGCCCAGACAGGCCCCTCGTCAGCAAAGACCTCAGGAGGAAGCACAGCCTCGTGGCGTGGGCTCTGGTTTCATCCTCAGCTCGGACGGCTTCATCATGACCAACGCCCATGTGGTGGATGGGGCTGATGAGGTGATGGTGACCCTGACCGACAAGCGTGAATTCAAGGCCCGCATTGTGGGCGCTGACAAGCGCACGGATGTAGCGGTGGTCAAAATTCAGGCCACTGGCTTGCCCGCCGTGAAGGTGGGGGATGTCAGCCGCTTGCGCGTCGGGGAATGGGTCATGGCGATTGGTTCGCCCTTCGGGTTGGAGAACACGGTCACGGCAGGCATTGTGAGCGCCAAGCAACGCGACACGGGCGACTATTTGTCTTTCATCCAGACCGATGTGGCCATCAACCCGGGTAACTCGGGCGGTCCCCTCATCAACATGCGCGGTGAAGTGGTGGGCATCAACAGCCAGATCTATTCCCGCTCCGGCGGCTTCATGGGGATCTCGTTTGCGATTCCGATGGACGAGGCGATGCGTGTCAGCGAGCAGCTGCGCAGCAATGGCCGCGTGAGTCGGGGTCGAATTGGTGTCCAGATTGCGCCTGTGACCAAGGAGGTGGCCGAAACGATTGGTTTGGGTAAGGCGCAGGGCGTGCTGGTTCGGGGCGTTGAAGAAGGATCGCCTGCAGAAAAAGCAGGACTTGAGGCAGGAGACATCATCACGCGCTTTGATGGAAAACCCATCGACAAACCAGCCGATTTGCCCCGTGCCGTGGGCAACACCAAACCCGGCAGCAAAGTAGGCATCACGGTATTCCGCCGTGGCGGCCTCAGGGACTTGAATATCACGGTGGCCGAGGTGGAGGCTGAGAAAGTGGCTTCGGCAACCCCGGAAAAGAAAGTGCCATCGGCCAGTGCTCAGCATTGGGGATTGACGGTCAGTGACTTGACCGAGGCGCAGAAACGGGACTTAAGGGTGCGTGGTGGCGTGCGTGTCGACGCCGTTGCAGATGCTGCCGCAAGGGCCGGGATTCGTGAGGGAGATTTGATATTGGCGATCGCCAACACGGAAGTCACGTCCCTCAAGGAGTTTGAGTCGATCATGTCCCGGGTGGACAAGACGCGTCCAGCCAGTGTTTTGATTCGCCGCGGAGACGGCGCACAGTACGTGCTGATTCGCCCACTTCAATGATGCTTGGACTTGTCAAGAGTCCTCAGTGAGCTGTAGGGATTTGGGGGCCGTGGAGAGGTCGGAACAAGTTTTTTAGGAAATTTTTGAGTTCATTGAGAAAATTTTTTAAAGTTTGTGCCAACTAACTTTGCTCATCTCTCATAACGAATTTGGCTAAAATAAGACGTCTTGACCCATGATTGATGGCATATAGCGCAGGGCTGAGTTCACGATGCGAGATTCCACGAAGCAGTCCACCGGTGATCCACAGATGGCCCACAAGTTGTTCAACAAGATGTTAGATTTTTTGTGAATAACTTGTGGATAAATTTCATGTTGCACGGCAACAACGACCTGCTGAACGTGTTTTTGGGGCTGTGCGCGTGGGCCAATTTGCCTACAATGAAGTCCCAACTATCGCAGTTGCCAATGATTGTTGGTTCAGGGCGTGTCACCACCAGACGCGCCCTTTTTTCTTTTACGGATCCTTGATCCACAAATACTTGCAGACGTTGTTTGATGAATCACATCAGAAATTTTTCGATCATTGCCCACATTGACCATGGCAAATCTACGCTGGCCGATCGCTTGATTCAACGCTGCGGCGGATTGGAAGCCCGCGATATGGAGGCACAGGTTCTAGACTCGATGGACATCGAGAAAGAACGTGGCATTACCATCAAGGCACAAACTGCTGCGCTGCAATACAAGGCCAAAGATGGGCAGGTTTACAACCTCAACTTGATCGACACGCCCGGCCATGTGGACTTCTCTTACGAAGTCTCGCGTTCCTTGTCGGCCTGCGAAGGCGCCTTGCTGGTGGTCGATGCCAGCCAGGGTGTGGAAGCCCAAACCGTGGCCAACTGCTACACCGCGCTTGACCTGGGTGTGGAAGTGGTGCCGGTGCTCAACAAGATGGATCTGCCCAATGCCGATCCCGACAACGCGCGTGCCGAAGTGGAAGACGTGATTGGCATTGACGCGACCGATGCGATTCCGTGCTCGGCCAAGACCGGCATGGGCATTGAGGAAATCCTCGAAGCCGTGGTCGCTCGCATTCCGCCGCCCAAGGGCAACCCCGATGCGCCGCTGCGCGCCATGATCATCGACAGCTGGTTCGACAGTTATGTGGGTGTGGTCATGCTGGTGCGTGTGGTCGACGGCCAATTGCACAAGAATGAGCGCATCCGCATGATGGCCAGCAACGCGGTGTACGAAGCCGGTAGCCTGGGTGTGTTCACCCCCGCCAACCAGCCACGCGAATCGCTCAAAGCGGGCGAAGTGGGTTACATCATTGCGGGCATCAAAGAGTTGCAGGCCGCCAAGGTGGGCGACACGGTCACCTTGGAAAAGAAGCTGCCCAACAACCTCGGGCCAGCCACCGAGGCCTTGCCTGGTTTCAAAGAGATACAACCCCAAGTGTTTGCCGGTTTGTACCCGACCGAAGCCAACCAATATGACGGCCTGCGCGACGCGCTGGAAAAGCTCAAGCTCAACGATGCGTCCTTGCATTACGAGCCGGAAGTCTCGCAAGCGCTGGGTTTCGGTTTCCGCTGCGGTTTCCTTGGCTTGTTGCACATGGAAATCGTGCAAGAGCGCCTGGAACGCGAATTTGACCAAGACCTGATCACCACGGCACCCAGCGTGGTTTATCAAGTGGTCCAGCCGGGTGGCGAAGTCGTCATGGTGGAAAACCCCTCCAAGATGCCCGACCAAGGTAAGCTGCAGGAAATCCGCGAACCCATCGTCACAGTGCATTTGTACATGCCGCAAGACTATGTGGGTCCGGTGATGACACTGGCCAACCAAAAACGTGGCGTGCAGATGAACATGGCTTACCACGGCCGTCAGGTCATGCTGACCTATGAAATGCCGCTGGGCGAGATCGTGCTGGACTTCTTTGACAAGCTCAAATCGGTCAGCCGGGGTTATGCCTCCATGGATTACGAGTTCAAGGAATTCCGGGCTTCAGACGTGGTGAAAGTCGATATCTTGCTCAACGGTGAGAAGGTTGATGCACTGTCCATCATCGTGCACCGCTCGCAGTCGCAGTACCGTGGTCGCGCAGTTGTGGCCAAGATGCGCGAGATCATCAGCCGCCAGATGTTTGACGTGGCGATTCAGGCGGCCATTGGTGCCAACATCATTGCCCGTGAAAGCATCAAGGCTTTGCGCAAAAACGTGCTCGCTAAGTGCTACGGTGGCGATATTTCGCGCAAACGCAAACTGCTCGAAAAGCAAAAAGCGGGTAAAAAGCGCATGAAACAGATTGGCTCGGTCGAGGTGCCTCAAGAGGCGTTCTTGGCGATTTTGCAGGTGGAAGATTGATGCAGTTTTTAACGTCTTTGGTGTTGGCCGCTTTTGTCGGGTATGCCGGTGGCTGGTATTTGGGTTTCATCGAGGGCAACTTTGCGCTGCTTTTGCTTTTGGCCACCGTGGTCACGGGCATTTATTGGCTGGCCGAGCGCTTCGTGTTCCTGCCGCAGCGCCAAAAAGCGGTGCTGCAGCTCGAAGCTGAAACGGCCCAGCGCCGTGCCGAGTTGACCAAAATGGGCATCGACAAGGTCGACACCGACATCCGTGAAAGCCGCGAAAAGTTGCTCATGCAGCCTTGGTGGTTGGATTGGACAGCGGGGTTGTTCCCGGTGATCGTTGTGGTCTTCATCTTGCGCTCGTTTTTGTTCGAGCCCTTCAAGATCCCATCGGGTTCCATGATCCCGACGCTGCACATTGGCGACCTGATCTTGGTGAACAAATTCCATTACGGCGTCCGCTTGCCTGTGGCCAATACCAAAATCACAGAAGGCACGCCCGTGCAGCGCGGTGATGTGATGGTGTTCCGTTACCCACCAAAGCCCAGCGTGGACTACATCAAGCGCGTGGTGGGTTTGCCCGGGGACGAGGTCGCTTACTTGAACAAAAGCCTAACGATCAACGGCAAACCGGTGCCTACCGAAGTGCTTCCGGACTTTTTTGACGAGTCCACCATGCGCTACCACAAGCACCGCCGTGAAACCTTGGGTGCCAAGCCGCACCAAACGCTGCAGGACGATGATCGTCCGGCTTTTGTTCCTGGCGCCGATCAGTTTGCCGGACGCGAAAACTGCAACTACACCGTCGAAGGCGTGACCTGCAAGGTGCCCGCAGGCCACTATTTCATGATGGGCGACAACCGGGATAACTCACTGGACTCGCGCTATTTTGGTTTTGTTCCAGACGCCAACATCGTGGGCAAAGCCTTTTTCGTGTGGATGAACTTCGGCAACCTCAAGCGCATTGGCGCTTTTGATTGAGGTGGGCGTGGCAACTTCCCCTGCATTGTCAGAATTACAAATCCGGCTGGGCTACGCCTTTCGCCAGAGCAGTTTGCTGCAGCAAGCGGTCACGCACCGCAGCTTCAGTGCCGACCACAACGAACGCCTGGAGTTTTTGGGCGATTCGGTGCTGAACCTCTCGGTTGCGCATTTGCTCTACACCCAACTGGCCAATTTGCCCGAAGGCGATTTGTCGCGTGTACGGGCCAACCTGGTCAAGCAAGACACGCTGCACCAACTGGCCAAAACCCTGGATTTACCTGCCGTGATGCGATTGGGTGAAGGTGAGATGCGCTCGGGTGGTCAAAACCGTCCGTCCATCCTGGCCGATGCCCTGGAAGCGATCATTGGTGCTGTGTACCTGGACGGTGGCTACAAGGACGCACAGGCCTTGGTCGAGCGCCTGTTTGCCCAGGTCGACATCAAACCCGACATGCAGGCCGTGGGCAAAGACCCCAAGACCGAGCTGCAAGAATGGCTGCAAGGGCGCAAGCTAGCGCTGCCCAAATACACCGTGGTCGGCACTTCCGGCGCGGCGCACCGCCAGCAGTTTGAGGTCTCTTGCGAGGTGACCGAACTGCGCCAAACCCAACAAGGCTCGGGCGCATCGCGCCGCGCGGCCGAACAAGCAGCGGCAGCCGCCATGCTGCAGACCCTGAAATCTGAAAGCGCCGCATGAGCACCGATAAAAAAACGCCTGATACTGAACGCACGCCGCAAGAGCAAACCATGCGCCGCCCCGTTCAAATCGCGGGCGTGACCATTCAGCCACGCGACGCGTCCGAAGACGCCGCCTTGCCCCCGGTCGCTGCCGCCCCTGCGCCTGTGCCGGTGGAAGGCCAGCGCTGCGGCCTGGTGGCCATTGTGGGCAAGCCCAACGTGGGCAAGTCCACCTTGCTCAATGCCTTGGTGGGCCAAAAAATCAGCATCACCTCGCGCAAAGCCCAAACCACACGCCACCGCATCACGGGTATCCGCACCCAAGGCGCGGCGCAGTACGTCTTTGTGGACACGCCCGGTTTCCAGACTATCCACGGCACCGCGCTCAACAAGTCGCTCAACAAGACTGTGGTTGGTGCAGTGAGCGATGTGGATTTGGTGTTGTTTGTGGTCGAGGCGGGCAGCTTTACCACGGCAGACGCCAAAGTCTTGGCCTTGCTCAAACCCGGTATTCCCGTCTTGTTGGTGGCCAACAAGCTCGATAACGTGCACCGCCGTGGCGACATCGCGCCTTGGCTGCAAAGCATGCAAGAGCGCCACGCTTTCACCGAATTTGTGCCCATGTCGGCCAAGCAACCTAAAGACATTGAGCGTCTTTTGGGCATTTGCGAAAAATACCTGCCTGAGCAGCCTTGGTGGCATGCGGAAGATGAACTCACCGACCGCAGTGAGAAGTTCCTTGCCAGCGAAATGGTGCGCGAAAAACTTTTCCGTCTGACAGGCGATGAGCTGCCCTATACCTCGACTGTGGTGATCGACAAGTTCGAAGAAGAGGCCGGTCGCACATCCAAACGCATGCTGCGCATTGCGGCCACCATCGTGGTGGAGCGCGAAGGCCACAAAGCCATGGTGATTGGTGACAAGGGCGAAAAGCTCAAGCGCATCGGGACCGAAACCCGTGTCGAGCTGGAAAAGCTGTTGGACGCCAAGGTGTTCATTGAGCTGTGGGTCAAAGTGCGTTCGGGCTGGGCCGACGACGAAGCGCGCGTGCGCAGCTTCGGCTACGAGTAATCACCCTTCAATGGCCACCAAGCGGATCGCAGACGAGCCAGCCTATGTGCTGCACCGCTACGACTGGAGCGAAACCAGTCTGATCCTCGAAGTCTTTACCCGTCACCATGGACGGGTGGCTTTGGTGGCCAAGGGGGCCAAACGCCCGACCTCGAGTTTTCGTCCGGTACTACTGCCTTTGCAGCCTTTGTCGCTGGCGTTTGGGGGCGACGGCGATATTCGCACCCTCAAATCGGCCGAATGGGTGGGTGGGCACGTCATGCCCACGGGCGAGGCCCTGCTGTCGGGTTATTACCTCAATGAACTGCTGATGCGGCTGACGGCCCGAGACGACCCGCACCCCGCTTTGTTTGAGGTGTATGCCGCCGCGGTGCGCCTGTTGGCCAGTGGCGACCCCGATGCGCTGCAGTGGGCCTTGCGCGGCTTTGAGTTGCTTCTGCTGCGCGAAATGGGCCTGTTACCCGCCTTGAACCTGCAGACTCTGACCCTCAAGCCTTTGTCGCCAACCGACAGTTACGCCTTGGTGCCCGAGGCGGGGCTGCAGTGGGTCAGCGAAGACCCACGCCATGCCTTGCGCGGCGAACAATGGCTGGCGCTGCACGCGGCGCTGGCGTCTCCCAGTCCCTTGGCCGCTTTGCTGCGCGAATGCGCCGACCTGCTGGTGCAGTTGCAGCGTCCCTTGCGCCTCTTGCTCAACTACCATTGCGGTGTGGGCGCTTTGCGCACCCGCCAAATGATGCTGGACTTGCAAACTTTATGAACACCATCCAACGCGTGGCCTTGTCGGTCAACGTCAACAAAGTCGCCTTGCTGCGCAACTCGCGTCACCTGGGCATCCCCAGCGTCACCCGTGCGGCCGAGCTTTGCCTGCAAGCGGGTGCGCAGGGCATCACCATCCACCCCCGACCCGATGAGCGCCACATCCGCGCCAGCGACGTTCCCGAGCTCACCACCTTGATGAAGGCCTGGCCAGACCGCGAGTTCAACATCGAAGGCAACCCGTTTCACAATCTGATGGATCATGTGCGCGTTGTGCGTCCGCACCAAGTGACCTTTGTGCCCGACAGTGAAGGCCAGTTCACCAGTGACCACGGTTGGACTTTTCCGCAAGACGCTGAGCGCCTGAAACCCCTGATCGACGAATGCAAGGCGCTGGGTGTGCGCGTGAGTCTGTTCATGGACCCGATCCCTGAACAAATGGCCGCTGCCCGCGCCGTGGGTGCTGACCGTGTGGAGCTCTACACCGAGCCTTATGCCGCCAGCTGGGGCACGCCCGAAAACTCGTTGCAGTTGCAGCGTTATGCCGATGCCGCCGTGGCGGCTTTGCAAGCTGGCCTGGGCGTGAACGCTGGGCACGACCTGAACCGTGACAACTTGCCCGCCTTTGTGACGGCCGTCAAAGGCCTGCAAGAAGTCTCGATCGGCCACGCCTTCATGGCCGATGCCCTCGAGCTGGGTTACGCCGCCACGGTGCAAGCCTATTTGGCCTGCCTGCAAAAATGATCTACGGCATCGGCACCGACATCTGCGACATCCGCCGCATCCGGGCCAGCCTGGACAAGCACGGCGAGCGCTTTGCCGCCAAAGTGTTGAGCGATGCCGAAATGGCCACTTGGAAGGCCCGAAGCGCCCGTTGGCCCGAGCGCGGTGTGCGCTACTTGGCCACCCGTTTTTCGGCCAAAGAAGCCTTCAGCAAAGCCATTGGTCTGGGCATGCGCATGCCCATGACCTGGCGGCTGTGCGAAGTGGGCAAACTGCCCAGCGGTCAGCCGGTCATCGTGCTGCATGGCGTGCTCAAAGAATGGTTTGAAGCCAAAAAACTCAGCGCCCACATCACCGTGACAGACGAGTCCGAATACGCCGCCAGTTTTTGCGTGGTCGAAACCCAAGACCCACCGCACCCTTGATTTGCCGCGCAGGCGCCCCACATTGAATGGAGTCCCCATGACACTGCACGCCCCCTTGATCATTGACATTGCTGGCACCACTTTGACCGACGTGGACCGCCTTCGCTTGGCGCACCCGCTCGTGGGCGGCATGATTTTGTTTGGTCGCAACTGGCACAGCCGTGCGCAACTCACCGACTTGTGTGCCGACATCAAAAGCATCCGTTCTGACCTTTTGATCGCGGTCGACCATGAAGGTGGGCGCGTGCAACGCTTTCGCACCGACGGCTTCACCCATTTGCCGCCCATGCGCGTATTGGGTGAACTCTGGTCACAAGACGACAAGGGCCAGCCCGGTTCGGGCGTGCTCAAGGCCTGCGAAGCGGCCACATCGGCGGGTTTTGTCTTGGCCAGCGAGTTGCGCGCCTGTGGCGTCGATTTCAGCTTCACGCCCGTGCTCGATCTGGACCATGGTGAGAGCGGCGTCATTGGCGACCGTGCCTTCGCCCGTGACCCGCGCGTGGTGAGCCTGCTGGCCCGCAGCCTGATGCAGGGCCTGCTGCAAGCGGGCATGGGCAACTGCGGCAAACATTTTCCCGGACACGGCGCCGTCAAGGCCGACTCGCATGTGGCACTGCCCGTCGACAAGCGCAGCCTCAAAGCCATCCTGGCCGATGACGCGCAGCCGTACCGTTGGCTGGGCAGTGTGCTCACGGCCGTCATGCCTGCGCATGTGATTTACAGCAAGGTCGACAGTCGCCCGGCAGGCTTTTCGCCACGCTGGCTGCAAGACATCTTACGCGCCCAGCTGGGCTTTCAGGGCGTGGTCTGCACCGACGACCTGTCGATGGCCGCCGCCCGCCAGATGGATGGCCGCACCCTCAGCTACACCGAAGCGGTGATCACCGCACTCCAAGCCGGTTGCGACCTGGCCCTGCTTTGCAACCGTTCGGCAGTGAACGGCGGCGCAGAACTGGACGAGCTGCTTGACCAGCTGGCCGAAGCCCAACTCAAAGGCCATTGGACACCCAGCGAAATCAGCGAAGAGCGGCGCTTGGACCTCTTGCCCCGATCGCCTGCCCGCCCTTGGGACGAGCTGGTGCGCTCGGCCGACTACATCCAGGCGCTCGACCGCTTGCCTTGAACTGAACAGGACACCTGAATGAACTGGATTGCACGCATCATCATGGGCTTGCTCGGCCTGGTTTTCCTGGCTGTCTTGCTTTTTGGTTTGCTCTGCTATGTCCTGTATGCAACGGTTCGTTGGCTGTTGACAGGCCGCAAGCCTCAGGTGGTGATGGTCTGGCAGCAGTTCAGTGCCATGCGACAAAACTTCAGGCAGGGTGGCTTTAGCGCTTCAAGCAGCGAAGGCTTTGAGCATTCAAGAGGGCATGGTGCGCCATATGCCCGTGATGACCAGGTGGTCGACGTGGAGGTGCGCGAGGTAGTCGAGGACGCACCGCGTTTGCCGTCCGACCGACGCCTATGAACTGACTTGTCCAACAAAAAACCCGGCCTTGGCCGGGTTTTTTGTGACGGTGTGTCCCGCTTATTCCTGCACGTGGCGCAGAGCAGGGAACAGGATCACGTCGCGGATGCTCGCGCTGTCGGTGAGCAGCATCATTAGGCGGTCGATGCCAATGCCGCAGCCGCCTGCGGGCGGCATGCCGTATTCGAGGGCACGCACAAAATCGTGGTCGAAGTACATGGCTTCGTCATCGCCGTCGTCTTTGGCGGCCACTTGGGCTTGGAATCGTGCGGCCTGGTCTTCGGCATCATTCAACTCGCTGAAGCCGTTGCCGAACTCGCGGCCGGTGATGTAGAGCTCAAAGCGCTCGGTCACTTCAGGGCGGGTGTCGTTGGCGCGGGCCAGCGGTGAGATTTCAGTGGGGTGTTCCATGATGAAGGTGGGCTCCCAGAGCTTGTCTTCCACAGTTTCTTCAAAGTAGAACACCTGCAGGCTGGCCAAGCTGCGGGTGGACAGCTTGTTTTTCTCTTCGTTCATGCCGAGCTTTTTCAGCGCGTTGATCAGCCACTCGGCGTTGTCCACGTTGTCACCGGCTTCGGTGTGTTTGACGATGGCTTCGCGGATGGTCATGCGTGCGAAAGGCTTGTTCAGGTCGACCGGCTTTCCGTTGTAGGTCAAGTCCAGGGTGCCTGCAGCGGTCATGGCCGCGTTGCGGATCAGGCTTTCGGTGAAGCCCATCAGGTCCTGGTAGTTCCAGTACGCCGCGTAGAACTCCATCATGGTGAACTCGGGGTTGTGGCGCACCGAGATGCCTTCGTTGCGGAAGTTGCGGTTGATTTCGAACACGCGCTCAAAGCCGCCCACCAGCAGGCGTTTGAGGTAGAGCTCGGGCGCGATGCGCAAGAACATCTCTTGGTCCAGCGCGTTGTGGTGCGTCACAAAAGGTTTGGCGTTGGCACCACCGGGAATGGGGTGCAGCATGGGCGTTTCGACTTCCAAAAAGCCGTGCTGGACCATGAATTCGCGAATGCCGCTCACGGCCTTGCTTCGGACCACAAAGCGCTTGCGGGCGGCTTCGTCGGTCATCAGGTCCACGTAGCGCTGGCGGTACTTAACTTCTTGGTCAGCAATGCCGTGGAATTTGTCTGGCATGGGACGCAGGCTCTTGGTGAGCATGCGGATGCTGGTGGCGTGGATAGACAACTCGCCTGTGCGGGTCTTGAACAAATGGCCTTCCACACCCACGATGTCGCCCAGGTCCCAGTGTTTGAACAGGGCGTACAGGTCTTCACCCACGTCGTCACGCGTCACATAGACCTGGATGCGGCCGGTGGCGTCTTGCAGGGTGGCAAAGCTGGCCTTGCCCATGACGCGCTTGAGCATCATGCGACCTGCCACCTTCGCGGTAGTCTTGGACATGCCTTCGCCATTCAGTTCTTCAGCGGCTTTTTCGCCGTGGGCCTGGTGCAGGTTGGCGGCGTGGTGCTCTGGCTTGAAGTCGTTGGGGAAGGCCACGCCTTTGCCGTCGCCCTGCGACTGGCGCATGGCTTTGAGTTTTTCGCGGCGCTCGGCGATCAGCTGGTTTTCATCTTCTGGGGCTGGTGCGGCTGTGGCGTTGGCGTTCGTGTCGGACATGGCAGGCGGTGGTTGGGTTGGGTGCGCTGGGCACCTGAACCGTGGTTTCGGAGGAACTGTTTCTGCGCCAAGGCGCAAAGCCTTCTATTTTAAGAGCTTGTGGGAGGCCTCTGATCAGGTTCTGGATCTGTGGCTTTGGCAGGGGCCACCACCATGTCACCGATCAACTCCAGCCGCATCAAGGGCTCTTGCAGCGCAAAGAGGCGGTATTTCATTTGCAAAGGCAAGGGCAGCAACTCGCCCCAGCGGTGGGACAGCCAGCTGCAGTCCTGCAGCCGCCAAGCCTCGGCCCAGTGGGGCACCTCGCTGGGCTGAGCGCTCAGCTGGGTCAGCACTTCGTGCATTTGCGCAGACAAGTGTTGGAGGTCGTCGGGTACCTGAACGGCAGGCTCGGGCGGCAAGGCTTGCAACCGTCCCAGCCACAGGCCGTCGCTGCGCTGCTGCGTGGCTTCGATGCGGAACTTTTCGACACCACGGCACCAAACCATAACTAAACCGGGCTGAGGCCGCTCGATGCGCTCGATCTGAACCCGGGTGCCCAAGGCCTCAAACTGCTCGGCCGCTGTGCCGGGACGGTGTACTTCGCGGCCTTGGGTCAGCGTGACCACGCCAAAACCTGTGCCCTGACGCTCGCATTCGCCAATCATCTGCAAATAGCGCAATTCAAACAGCTGCAGCGGCAGCAAAGCGCCGGGAAACAGCACGGTACCCAAGGGGAACAAGGGCAATTCCGTCAGGGCTTCGGGGGATGGGGCATCGCGTTCAGTCATCTGGGTATCATCGCACGAGCAGGAGAAAAAACGATGTTGTTCCAGATGGTGAGCTTGGTGTTGGACGTGGTAGCAGGCCTGATTGCAGGCACTTGTTTACTGCGTTTTTTGATGCAGTGGCAACGCATTTCTTTTCACCAGCCTTTGGGCCAGTTCGTGTTTGCGGTCACCGACTGGTTGCTTTTGCCGCTGCGCCGAGTGATCCCGCCATGGTCGGCTTGGGATTTGTCGAGTTTGGTGGGGGCTTTCCTGATCAAGCTGGTGCAGTACCTGCTGCTGTGGCTTGTCGCGGGCGGGCAGGGTGCTTTGGCTTTGCTGCCGCTGGTCAGTCTGGTGGGCATGGTCCAGCTGGTGGTCTCGGCCCTGAGTGCGCTGGTGTTGGTGTTGGCGGTGATGTCTTGGGTGAACCCTGGCTCACCCATGTACAGCCTGGTGGCGCGCTTGAGTCAGCCGTTTTTGAGGCCTTTCCAGCGTGTGGTTCCCCTGATCGGTGGCGTGGACTTGTCGCCCATCGCCTTGCTGGTGGTGCTTCAATTGGTAGGCATGGTGTTGGCCCAGTTGCAGATGAGCTGGATGTACTGATCGGATTTAATTGAGTTGAAACAAAGGCCCTCCGAAGAGGGCCTTTGTTTTGGGCGCGCAGGGCGGGTCAGCTCACGGCATCGGCTGGCTGGCGCTGGAGCATGGCCAGTGTGCTGGCGATGGTTTTGCGCAGTTCACGGCGGTCGCAAATGAAGTCCACCGCCCCCTTGGCTTGCAGGAACTCTGCACGTTGGAAACCTTCTGGCAGTGTCACGCGCACGGTGCTTTCGATCACCCGGGGGCCTGCAAAGCCGATCAGGGCTTTGGGCTCGGCGATCACCACGTCACCCAAAAAGGCAAAGCCTGCGGACACCCCACCCATGGTCGGGTCGGTCAGTACGCTGATGTAGGGTAGGCCTTTCTTGGCCAGGCGAGTCAAGGCAGCGTTGGTCTTGGCCATTTGCATGAGCGAGAGCAGACCTTCTTGCATGCGGGCACCACCGGTGGCGGTGAAGCAGACAAAAGGCACTTTTTGCGCAATGGCAGTTTCCACGCCGCGCACAAAGCGCTCGCCGACGACCGAGCCCATTGAGCCACCCATGAAGTCAAATTCAAAGCAGGCCGCCACCAATTCGATGTTGTGCACAGCCCCACCCATGACCACCAGTGCGTCGGTTTCGCCTGTGTTGTTCATGGCCTCTTTCAGGCGTTCGGGGTATTTGCGGCTGTCCTTGAACTTCAAAGCGTCCACTGGAACCACTTCCTGGCCGATTTCGTAGCGGCCCTCGCCGTCCAGAAAAGCGTTCAGGCGGGCGCGGGCACCGATGCGCAGGTGGTGCGAGCAGCCGGGGCAAACGTTCTGGTTTTCTTCCAGGTCGGTTTTGTACAGCACCGTCTCGCAGCTGGGGCACTTGACCCACAAACCTTCAGGCACTGAGCGACGGTCAGCCGGGTCGGTGTGCTGGATTTTTGGGGGGAGCAGTTTTTCGAGCCAACTCATGAGGGTTCTCCTTCAGCGGCGAATTATCGTTGAAACGGGCTTGGGCTCATTTCACATGGCGAAGGTGGCAAGGGCCTGCGTCCAGCAGGCGGGGCAGGCCCGTGCGCTCAGGTGTCCAGCGCTTGCCGGATGCCCGAGAGGAATTCTCGTGCCACGTCGTTGATGCGGTCAGCAGGCGCTGCGTCGATCAGCTGGATCAGGCGCGAGCCAATGACCACCGCATCGGCCACTCGGCTGATGGCCTTGGCGGTTTCTGCGTCACGGATGCCGAAACCCACGCCGACTGGCACGCTCACGTGCTGGCGGATGCGGGGCAACATGGCTTCGACCGCGTCGGTGTCGAGGGTGCCAGAGCCGGTGACGCCCTTGAGCGACACGTAATACACATAGCCGCTGGCCACTTGAGCCACTTGTTGCATGCGCTCGTCGGTGCTGGTGGGGGCCAGCAAGAAGATCAGGTCCATGCTGTGGGCACGCAGCTTGGCGGCAAATTCCACGCATTCTTCGGGCGGGTAGTCCACGATCAGCACACCGTCCACTCCGGCGGCCGAAGCGTCGCGGATGAAGCTGTCTGCGCCGTGCTTTTGGTCATAACGCTCCACCGGATTGGCGTAGCCCATCAGCACCACCGGGGTGGTGGTGTTGGTCTGGCGGAACTCGCGCACCATGGCCAGCACCTGCACGGTGCCAATGCCCAGAGCCAGCGCTTTGTCACCGGCCTTCTGGATCACGGGCCCGTCGGCTGACGGGTCAGAAAACGGCACCCCCAGCTCGATGATGTCGGCTCCGGCCTCTGCCATGGCGTGCATCAAGGGCACGGTAGAGGTTTTTTGGGGGAAACCTGCGGTGACATAAGGGATCAGGGCTTTGCGACCTTGGGTTTTGAGGGCGGAGAGGGTGGCGTCAATGCGGCTCATGTCTGCTTCACTTCACAAAATTCAAGGGCTGCTCGCCACCTTTGACCGACTGGCCTTGGCAGCTGGGGCGGCAGAAAAAGTCGGCGTTCGACAAGTCGGCCACGGTGCCGATGTCCTTGTCGCCACGGCCCGACAAGTTGATCAATATGGACTGGTCAGGGCGCATGGTTTTGGCCAGTTTCATGGCGTAGGCCACGGCGTGGCTGGATTCGAGCGCAGGGATGATGCCCTCGGTGCGGCACAGGTAGTGGAAGGCCTCGAGGGCCTCCTTGTCAGTGATGCCCACGTATTCGGCACGGCCAATGTCTTTGAGGAATGCATGCTCAGGGCCGACGCCGGGGTAGTCCAGACCCGCGCTCACGCTGTGCGTTTCAGTGATTTGACCGTTTTCGTCTTGCAGGATGTAGGTGCGGTTGCCGTGCAGCACGCCTGGGCTGCCCAGCTGCAGCGAGCACGAATGTTTGCCCGAATCCATGCCTTCGCCTGCGGCTTCCACACCGATCAGGCGGGTGTTTTCGTGGGCAATGTAGGGGTAGAAGATGCCCATGGCGTTGCTTCCACCGCCCACGCAGGCGATGACCGCATCAGGCTGCTGTTCGGCCATCTTCAATGTTTTGAACATCTCGGGCATTTGCGTGAGGCACTCTTCGCCGATCACGCTCTGGAAGTCGCGCACCATCATGGGGTAGGGGTGCGGGCCCGCCACAGTGCCGATGATGTAGAAGGTGTTGTCCACATTGGCCACCCAGTCGCGCATGGCCTCATTCAGCGCGTCTTTCAAAGTTTTGCTGCCCGACTCTACGGGCACCACGGTCGCGCCCAAGAGCTTCATACGGTAAACGTTGGGACTTTGGCGCTTGACGTCTTCGCTGCCCATGTACACCACGCATTCCAGCCCGTAACGGGCGCAAATGGTGGCGGTGGCCACGCCGTGTTGGCCCGCGCCGGTTTCGGCAATGATGCGCGGCTTGCCCATGCGCTTGGCCAGCATGGCCTGGCCGATGGTGTTGTTGATCTTGTGCGCGCCGGTGTGGTTGAGGTCTTCGCGCTTCAAGAAGATCTGCGCACCGCCCATTTCACGGCTCATGCGAGCAGCGTGGTAGATCGGGGATGGGCGGCCCACAAAGTGCGCCAGCTCGGATTTGAACTCGGCGATGAAGGCTGGGTCGTGCTGGTACTTGGCGTAAGCGTCTTTCAGCTCGTTGATGGCATGGGTCAGGGTTTCGCTGACGAAACTGCCGCCATAAATGCCGAAATGACCTTTGACGTCGGGTTGTTGGTAGTCGAACATGGTGTTGGCCTTGGTTGAGGGCGAGGCCGATCGGTGCTTGCAGAGAAGAAAGACGCTGCAAAGTGGGCCGAAACAAGCCTGTGGAATGCTTTATAGGGAGAAGTCGTTGTCTGCGGTGCGCACCGCCAGGACAAACTGCCGCATTTTGTCGGCATCTTTCAGGCCTTTGCCCGCTTCGATGCCTGAGCTCACGTCAACGGCCAGAGACAGGCCGTGCGTGCACAGTGCCCGAATGCCATCGCCCACGTTTGCAGGTGTGAGTCCACCAGACAAAACGAGGTGAGCATTGACGTTTGGTGGCAGGAGTGACCAATGGAATGTTTTTCCGCCGCCGCCGTATCCGTCGACATGGGCGTCGAGCAAGATGGCTTGGGCTGAGTGATGAACTAGGGCAAATTCTAGCAAGTCGAAGTCATGGACCTCGGTCAGGGGGATTCGGGCGGCTTTGAGGTGCGGGCGGCCGGTGCGCTGGGTCATGGCTTCGCAAAACTCAGCCGATTCGTCGCCATGAAACTGCAACAAAGCGCCTGGCACAGCTGCGCTAGCGGCTGCAATGCGCTCGGGCGTGTCGTTGACAAACAGCAGCACGGGCACCACAAAAGAGGGCAGCAGACGGGACAGCTCGGCTGCGCGTTCAATGCTCACGCTGCGTGGGCTGGGCGGGTAGAGCACAAAACCGATGGCATCGGCACCCAAGGCGCAGGCCGCCAGCACGTCGGCTTCGCGGGTGAAGCCGCACATCTTGATGCGGGTGCGCTGCTGCGGGGCCATGTTTGTTGGTGTGTTGGCTAGGCTCATGGCAACCAATCAAAAGCGGGGGTGGTGTCGGGCAAGCCCCATTCAGGGCTGTAAATCGGCCCAGCAAAGTACAGACCGTCGGGCGAAAACGTGGGCGCCGCCGCATCGCGGCTTTTGGCCAGCAGCACTTCGCGCAACCAGTCGGCCGACTGGTTGCCTTGGCCAATTGTCACCAAGCATCCCATGATGTTGCGGATCATGTGGTGCAAAAAAGCGTTGCCCTCAAACTCGAAGCGCCAATATGCGCCGTGCTTGGCAATGCGGATGTGCCGCAGTGTCTTGACGGGCGACAGAGCTTGGCAGCTGCTGGCCCTAAACGATGAGAAGTCGTGCTCGCCCAGCAGATGCTGGCTGGCTTCGCGCATGCTGGCTTCATCCAGTGGGCGGTACACCCAACCCACGCGGCCTGCCTCCAGGCTGGGGCGAACGATCGAGTCCAGCACCACATAGATATAGCGCCTGCCCGTGGCGCTGGCGCGGCAATGGAAAGTCTCGGGCACGACCTGCGCCCATTGCACCGCGATGTCGGAGGGCAAATACCGGTTGGTACCACGCACCCAGGAGTGCGTGTCGCGCTCCAAGTGGGTGTCGAAGTGCACCACTTGCATGAGGCCGTGCACCCCGGCATCGGTGCGGCCCGCACACAAAGTGCTCACGCGGGGTACATCGCCAAACTGCGCCAAGGCTTTTTCGAGCTTGTCCTGAATCGTCAGGCCCGTGGCCTGGCTTTGCCAGCCTTGGTAATGGGTGCCCGAGTAGCAAATGCCCAGCGCGAGTCTCACGTCCGTGGGCCCTGTGGGGATGGCGCAGGAGGCGTGTCTGGAGCGTCAGCTGCGGGTGTCAGGTTCAAGTCCAAGTTCGCAAATTGAGGAGGTAAGCCAGAGGGTAGTGGTGACAAGGGCGTGACTTTTTCGTGCGACTGAGTGGGTGACCACGTCGGGGTCACGGTCGGCTGGATTCCAAATAAATTGTCTGACTTGCTGGGGCGCCGTCTGGCCCACCATGCCAAACCCACCATCCCTGCCAATAGGGCTGCAGCCCATACCCCAATAGAGGGGCTGTGGCGCATCTGATCCAGCCAGGAAGTGGCAGGGAGCTCTGCGACGGCTACTGGCAAGCTGGGCTGCAAGGTCGGTGTCTCCATCGGTGATGCCGCTTTGGCATCGGATGCAGCAGACAAGGACTTCAAGGCTTCCAAGTTCTTTTTGAGTGCAGCCAGTTGTTCGGTTTTGTTCTGAATTTCGCGCTCCACTGCCATTTGGGCTTCGGCGCTGCGCACGGTGACTTCGCTCGGGCTTAGAGTCAGTTGATCGCGTTCAGGCTGCGAGGGCGGCGTGGGTAGCAGTGCAGGGCCGAGCTTGCCCGTCATTTCCCGGCTGGGGTTGTTTTGAGCTTTCAGGGCGGATTGGGCCAAGCGGCGTGCGTAGGCTGCAAAGTCCACAGTCTGGGCGATCACGGTTTGTCGCGCTTCTTCGGCCGGAACCTGGGCGGCTTCTTCAGCAAGGGGCATGCGCACTTGAGCCCCTTCGCGCAACAAGTTCACATTGCTTTCAATGAAAGCCTCCGGGTTGGCTCGCACCATGGCCAACAGCATTTGGTCCAGAGACACACCTTGGGGCATGCGAGGCAAGGCCAACTTCGAAGCCGTGTCACCCGCTTGCACCCTGATGACTTCTGCCGACGCGCTGCTGTCCGCCACCGGGAGCACGTTGGCGGCCAAGGCTTGGGGCGAAACCACAGGGGCAGTGATGGCGGCATCACTGCGGACATTTTCGGCGCTGGTCTTGACGGCCCCCGCTGGGGACACCAACAGCGTGTAATTGATGGCCAGACGACCAGTGGGCCATTGGGCCTCCACGATGACATCAATGAAGTGCTCATTGACCGGGTTTGTCCCAGTCAAGGCGATGTAGGGCTTGCCATCACCGCGGAACTCCAGACGGGTCTGCAGGCCGCTCAGGGCTGGATGAAAAGCCATACCCGCTTGTGCAAAACTGGCAGGCTCTGCCAGTTGCACCTTGAGCTTGCGCAGGTCTTCGACTTTGTATTGTGTGATTTCAACGGCCGCCCGAAGGGGCTGGCCCAAGCCTGACTCCACGGACACCTGGCCCAAAGACAAGGCCTTGACAGATAAACTGGCGCAGGCCAGCACCGATGCCACCGTCCAAGACCTGGCCAGTACGGGAGTAAAGAGCGTGGCGCGGTGCTTTCTGGTCATGGGATCAGTGGGCCGTTGGTGTGATGGGCATCAAGCATCCAGCAAAATGCGCAGCATGCGTCGCAAAGGCTCGGCAGCTCCCCACAGCAGCTGGTCGCCGATGGTGAACGCGCCCACGTATTCCGGGCCCATGGCCAGCTTGCGCACGCGACCCACTGGGATCGTCATGGTGCCGGTCACGGCCACAGGGGTCAGGTCTTTCACAGTGGCTTCGCGGGTGTTGGGCACCACTTTGACCCACTCGTTGTCAGCGGCGATCATGGCCTCGATGTCGGCCACGGGCACGTCTTTTTTGAGCTTGAAGGTCAGGGCCTGGCTGTGGCAGCGCATGGCACCCACGCGCACGCAGAAACCGTCGACTGGGATGGCGGCAGAGTTGAAGCCTTCGCCCATACCCAAAATCTTGTTGGTTTCGGCCATGCCCTTCCATTCTTCCTTGGACATGCCGTTGCCCAGGTCCTTGTCGATCCAGGGGATCAGCGAGCCGCCCAGCGGCACGCCAAAGTTGGCGGTTTCAGATGCGGTCAGGGCGCGCTGCTTGGCCACCACCATGCGGTCGATCTCCAAAATCGCGCTCTTGGGGTCGTCCAGCAGGGCTTTGACTTCAGCGTTCAGGGTGCCGTATTGAGTCAGCAGCTCGCGCATGTGTTGCGCTCCTCCACCGGATGCCGCTTGGTAAGTTTGGGTGCTCATCCACTCGACGAGTCCCGCTTTGTACAAAGCGCCCACACCCATCAACATGCACGAGACGGTGCAGTTGCCGCCCACCCAGTTGTTGCCGCCGTTGGCCAGCGCGTTTTTGATGACGGGCATGTTGACCGGATCGAGGATGATCACAGCGTCTTTTTCCATGCGCAGGGTCGATGCTGCATCGATCCAGTGCCCATTCCAGCCGGCTGCACGCAGCTTTGGGAAGACTTCAGAGGTGTAATCGCCGCCTTGGGCGGTGATGATGATCTCGCAGCGCTTGAGCTGCTCGAGGTTGAAAGCGTCTTGCAGCGTGGTTTCGTTCTTGGCCATCGAGGGGGCTTTGCCACCCGCGTTCGATGTGGAGAAGAACAATGGCTCGATCAGGTCAAAGTCTTTTTCCTGAATCATGCGGTCCATCAACACCGAGCCGACCATGCCGCGCCAGCCGACCAAACCTACTAACTTGCTCATTTCAACGCCCTTTCAGTTTTTAAAACAGTGTCAGACCAGACTGTTTGCCCGGCTCGTCTGGCCGGGGGGGGCGCACGACGAACCAGGCTGGATCAGCCCTTAATGGTCGTGGTTTTTGTGGAAGTTGCACGCGCGCCAGCAGCCACTGCAGCAGCAGTGATCAGGTTCAAGGTGAACAGGCGGGCGTGGAACATGGACGAAATTGTAATGGATGCTGCCTTAGGGCTTCCTGACAGCATCCTTTGGGTGCTCAGCCCAGCGCCTTGACCACCGCGTCACCCATTTCTCGGGTGCCTACTTTGGTGGTGCCTTCGCTCCAGATGTCGCCGGTGCGCAGGCCTTGGGCCAGCACTTTCTGCACAGCCGCTTCAATGCGCTCGGCAGCTTCGCCTTGGTTCAGGCTGAATCGCAGCATCATGGCGGCTGACAAGATGGTGGCCAGTGGGTTGGCCACGCCTTTGCCCGCGATGTCAGGGGCGCTGCCGTGGCTGGGTTCGTACAAGCCTTGGTTTTTCGTGTTCAGGCTGGCTGAGGGCAGCATGCCGATCGAGCCGGTGAGCATGGAGGCTTCGTCACTTAGGATGTCGCCGAACATGTTGCCGGTGACCACCACGTCAAAACGCTTGGGCTCTTTGACCAGTTGCATGGCGGCGTTGTCCACGTACATGTGGTCCAGCGCGATATCGGGGTATTGCTGGCCGACTTCGGTGACGACGTCTTTCCAGAACTGGAAGGTCTCGAGCACGTTGGCTTTGTCCACGCTGGTCACGCGGCCCTCTTTGCCTGCGGCTTTGCGCTTGCGGGCGGCTTGGAAGGCCACATGTGCGATGCGCTCGATCTCAGGCTTGGAGTAGCGCATGGTGTCGAAGGCTTCTTCGGCGCCGGGGAAGTGGCCGTCGGTGGCGATGCGGCGGCCACGTGGCTGACCGAAGTAAATGTCGCCTGTGAGCTCGCGGATGATCAGGATGTCCAGACCCGAAATCAGCTCTGGCTTGAGGCTGGACGCACCTACCAATTGCTCGTAGCAAATCGCAGGACGGAAGTTGGCGAACAGGCCCATGTTCTTGCGCAGGCCTAGGATTGCTTGCTCAGGACGCAGCGGGCGGTCGAGCTTGTCATATTTCCAGTCGCCCACGGCGCCAAACAGCACGGCGTCCGAGTCCATCGCCAGCTTGAGTGTGGCTTCTGGCAGGGGGTGGCCAAAGGCGTCGTAAGCGGCACCGCCAACCAGAGCGGTTTCCATCTCGAATTTCAAGTCGAGCGTGTTCAAGACTTTGACGGCTTCGGCGACGATTTCTGTGCCGATACCATCACCGGGGAGGACTGCGATTTTCATGGGTGTTCCTGTGGTCTTCTTATGCGTTGACAGCGGTGTGCGCGAGCCAGGGCTTGGTGGCCAAGCGCTCGGCCTCAAAAGCCTTGATCTTGTCGGCATGGCGCAGGGTCAGGCCGATGTCGTCCAAACCATTGAGCAAGCAGTACTTGCGAAAAGCCTGCACCTCAAACGGGATCTCTTCACCTTGGGGGCGAACTACCACTTGACGCTCTAGGTCCACCGTGAGTTCGTAACCGGGGAAGGCGGCCACTTCGCTGAACAGCAGGTCCACGGCGGCTTCTGGCAGCACGATGGGCAGCAGGCCGTTTTTGAAGCAGTTGTTGAAGAAGATGTCGGCAAAGCTGGGTGCGATCACGCAACGGAAGCCATATTGGTCGATGGCCCAAGGGGCGTGTTCACGGGAAGACCCGCAACCGAAGTTCTTGCGCGCCAGCAGGACTTTGGCGCCTTTGTAGCGCGGCTGGTTCAGCACGAAGTCGGGGTTGGGTTTGCGGTCGGACTCGGGCACGCCGGGCTGGCCGACATCCAGGTAGCGCCATTCATCGAACAGGTTGGGGCCAAAGCCGGTCTTGCGGATCGATTTGAGGAATTGCTTGGGGATGATGGCATCGGTGTCCACGTTGGCGCGGTCCATCGGGGCCACGATGCCTTTGAGGAGAGTGAATTTCTGCATGGTGTGATTCCTCGGTCGCTTCAGGCGAATTTGCGGATGTCAACAAAGTGGCCGTGGATGGCTGCAGCTGCGGCCATGGCGGGGCTGACCAAGTGGGTGCGGCCACCCGCTCCCTGACGCCCTTCGAAGTTGCGGTTGGACGTCGATGCGCAACGCTCGCCTGGTTCCAGCCTGTCAGCGTTCATGGCCAAGCACATGGAGCAGCCGGGCTCGCGCCACTCAAAGCCTGCGGCCTTGAAGATCTCATGCAGGCCTTCTTGTTCGGCTTGCACTTTGACCAGACCCGAACCAGGCACGACCATCGCCAGCTTGACGTTCTTGGCCACTTTTTGGCCAAGTTTTTTGACGACGGCAGCGGCTTCGCGCATGTCTTCGATGCGGCTGTTGGTGCACGAGCCGATGAAGACCTTGTCGATGGTGATGTCGGCCAGTGCCTTACCGGGCTGCAAGCCCATATAGGTCAGGGCGCGCTCAATGGCGTCGCGTTTGACGTCGTCTTTTTCTTTGTCGGGGTCGGGCGTTTGGCCGTCAATGCCCAGCACCATTTCGGGCGATGTGCCCCAAGTGACTTGGGGCACGATGGCGCTGGCGTCCAGCTCTACCACGGCGTCAAAGTGCGCACCGGGGTCGGACTGCAGGGTCTTCCAGTAGGCTACGGCCTGGTCCCACTCCACACCCGTGGGCGAGAGCAAACGGCCTTTGACATACTCGATGGTTTTCTCGTCGACCGCGACCAGGCCCGCACGTGCGCCGCCTTCGATGGCCATGTTGCAGACCGTCATGCGGCCTTCCATAGAGAGGCTTCGGATCGCCGAGCCTGCAAATTCGATGGTGTAGCCGGTGCCGCCAGCCGTGCCGATTTTTCCGATGATGGCCAGCACGATGTCTTTGCCGGTGATGCCTTTGGCCAGGTTGCCCTCGACTTTGATCAGCATGTTCTTGGCTTTTTTTGCCAAGAGGGTTTGCGTGGCCATGACGTGCTCGACTTCGGAGGTGCCGATGCCGTGGGCCAGGGCGCCAAACGCGCCGTGGGTGGAGGTGTGTGAGTCGCCGCAAACGACGGTCATACCGGGCAGAGTGGCGCCGTTTTCAGGGCCAATGACGTGCACGATGCCCTGGCGTTTGGACAGGAAGGGGAAAAAGGCAGCTGAGCCGGTTTCCTTCATGTTCGCGTCGAGCGTGGTGATTTGCTCTTTGCTGATGGGGTCGGTGATGCCGTCGTAGCCTAACTCCCAGCCGGTGGTGGGGGTGTTGTGGTCGGCCGTGGCCACGATGGAGCTGACGCGCCAGACTTTACGGCCGGCTTGGCGCAGACCCTCAAACGCTTGTGGGCTGGTGACTTCGTGCACCAAGTGGCGGTCAATGTAGAGGACGGATGTGCCGTCTTCTTCGGTGTGGACGACGTGTTCGTCCCAGATCTTGTCGTAGAGCGTGCGTGCCATGGTGCTTCCTTGCTGTGCAGCCTGCCATTTTATGCGGAGAGCAGGCTGATTCAGGGCTGTCTGTCCTGGTCCAGGGGTCTCTGGGGGGACTTCAACGGCCGGGGCCTGTGGCTATCAGGCCTCATCAGTCGCTTCGCGCCAGAAAATCGGCCTGACAGCCCTGGGCTCCAACCGCCCAAGTGGTGGTTTTCCTCATGAAAAAAGCCCGCACAAGGCGGGCTTTCCGTGTTCGGTTGTCAACCGATCAACGCTGCACATCGCGGCGTGGAGAGCCGGTGAACAGCTGACGAGGGCGACCGATTTTGTACTCGGGATCGCTGATCATTTCGTTCAACTGGGCGATCCAGCCGACGGTGCGGGCCAGTGCGAACACGCCGGTGAACAGGTTCACGGGAATGCCGATGGCGCGTTGCACGATGCCGGAGTAGAAGTCCACGTTGGGGTAGAGCTTGCGGCTGACGAAGTAATCGTCTTCCAGTGCGATCTTTTCCAGGGCCTTGGCCAGCTTGAACAAAGGATCATTTTCCAGGCCGAGTTCCTTTAATACTTCGTCGCAAGTTTCTTGCATCAACTTGGCGCGGGGGTCGTAGTTCTTGTAGACGCGGTGACCGAAGCCCATCAGCTTGACGCCGGAGTTCTTGTCCTTGACCTTCTCCATGAACTCGCCGACTTTGGCGATGCCGCCCATTTTCTGGATGTCTTCCAGCATGTTCAGGCAAGCCTCGTTGGCGCCGCCGTGGGCAGGGCCCCACAAGCAAGCCACACCGGCAGCAATGGCTGCAAACGGGTTGGTGCCGGACGAGCCGCACAGACGCACGGTGGAGGTCGAAGCGTTTTGCTCGTGGTCAGCGTGCAACGTGAAGATGCGGTCCATGGCGCGCTCGAGCACGGGGTTGACCTTGTAGTCTTCGCAAGGCGTGCCAAACATCATGCGCAGGAAGTTGCCAGCGTAGGACAGGTCGTTGCGTGGGTACATGTAAGGCTGACCCACACCGTATTTGTAGGCCATGGCCACCAGGGTAGGCATCTTGGCGATCAGGCGGATCGCTGCAATGTGGCGGTGCTCTGGGTTATTGATGTCGGTGCTGTCGTGATAGAAGGCAGACAAAGCGCCGATCAGGCCAGTCAGAACAGCCATGGGGTGAGCGTCACGACGGAAGCCGCGCAGGAAAAACTGCATCTGCTCGTTGACCATGGTGTGCTGGTTGACCAGCTTGTGGAAGTCCTTGCTTTGCTGGCCCACGGGCAATTCGCCGTTCAGCAGCAGGTAGCAGGTGTCGAGGTAGTCGGCCTTGTTGGCCAACTGCTCAATGGGGTAGCCACGGTAAAGCAATTCGCCTTTGTCGCCATCGATGTAAGTGATGGCCGATTGGCACGAAGCAGTGGACAGGAAACCCGGGTCGTAGGTGAACATGCCGCTTTGGCCGTACAGCTTGCGGATGTCGATCACGTCTGGACCGATGTTGCCAGAGTAAACGGGCATCTCGATGCTGGGGCTGCCATTGGAGAACGACAGGGTGGCTTTGTTATCGGCGAGTTTCATGGTGGGTTTCCTCTTGGTTTCCGGTTTTGAGCCTTGGCAGGCTCAGGCTCTCAGCATGTTCAGGACTTCGCGCACTTCTTCTGTGCTGATCTCGGTCTGCAGTTCCGTGCGGCGCAGCAGCAAGTCCATGAGATCGTTGTCTGACAGGTCCATCAGCACATACATGCCCCGGGCTTGTCCAACGGTCAGGTCTGTGGCATGACGGTTGAAAAAGCGCTCGATGAACAAATCGTTCTCGAGCAATCCGCGTCGGCTGCGCCAGCGCAGCTTGCTCAGCGACCGCTCGCTCAAAGGCGCTTGACGGTCTGCGCCGACCAGTGACGCGTCTTCCAGGATGGGGGTGACGGTCATCAGACAGCGCGGCGAATCATCATCTCTTTGATCTTGCCAATCGCCTTGGTGGGGTTCAGACCCTTGGGGCAGACATCGACGCAGTTCATGATGGTGTGGCAGCGGAACAGACGGTAGGGGTCTTCCAGGTTGTCCAGTCGCTCTGCGGTGGCTTCGTCGCGGCTGTCGGCGATGAAGCGGTAGGCCTGCAGCAAACCGGCGGGGCCCACGAACTTATCGGGGTTCCACCAGAAGCTGGGGCAGCTGGTCGAGCAGCTGGCGCACAAGATGCACTCGTACAGACCGTTCAGCTCGTCACGCTCTTCCGGGCTTTGCAGGCGCTCTGTCTCGGGTGGGATGGTGCTGTTGATCAGGTAGGGCTTGATCGAGTGGTATTGCTTGAAGAACTGGGTCATGTCCACGATCACGTCGCGGATCACGGGCAGTCCGGGCAGGGGTTTCAACACGATGGTGCCGGGCAAGGTGTTCATGTTGGTGAGACACGCCAGACCGTTTTTGCCGTTGATGTTCATCGCGTCCGAACCGCACACGCCTTCGCGGCAAGAGCGGCGGAAAGAGATGCTGGGGTCCACGGCCTTGAGCTTCATCAGAGCGTCGAGCAGCATGCGTTCGTTACCGTCCAGTTCGACCTGGATGGTTTGCATGTAAGGCTTGGCGTCCTTATCGGGATCGTAGCGGTAGATCTGAAAAGTGCGTAGGGTCATGAAAGAACTCCTGGTGTATTCGGGTGATGGACCGCCACTGAAGGTGAGCGGTCCAGACTGTCTTTAGAAAGTACGAACCTTGGGTGGCACGGAATCCACGGTGAGGGGCTTGAGCTTGACGGGCTTGTAGGTCAGGCTGTTGGAAGCGCTGTGCCACAGGGTGTGCTTCATCCAGTTGGCGTCGTCGCGACCCAATGGGGCCACGGCGTCATCCACTGGGCGCTCGTAGTCGCTCACAGTGTGGGCACCGCGGCACTCGCGGCGTGCAGCAGCAGACACCATGGTCGCTTGCGCGCTCTCGATCAGGTTGTCCACTTCCAGGGCTTCGATGCGGGCGGTGTTGAACACTTTGGAGGTGTCCTTCAAGCCGATGGCATTGACGCGCTCGCGGATGGCGGCGATCTTTTGCACGCCTTCGTCCATGGAGGCCTGAGTGCGGAAAACGCCAGCGTGTTGCTGCATCGCTGCACGCATGTCGTTGGCCACGTCTTGGGCGTATTCACCACCACGGCCTTCAAGCTTGTTCAGTCGACCCAATGTGTAATCAGCGGCATCAGCGGGCAATGGCTTGTGCGACTTGGTCTTGGAGGCGAAGTCGACGATGTGGTTGCCAGCTGCGCGGCCGAATACCAACAAGTCGAGCAGCGAGTTGGTGCCCAGGCGGTTGGCGCCATGCACCGACACGCAAGAGCATTCGCCCACGGCATACAAACCGTTGACCACGGCGTTGTGGTCGGTGGCGTTTTGCGTCACGACTTGGCCGTTGATGTTGGTGGGGATGCCGCCCATCTGGTAGTGGATGGTGGGCACCACCGGGATTGGCTCTTTGGTGATGTCGACGTTGGCGAAGTTGACGCCGATTTCGTACACCGAGGGCAGACGCTTGTGGATGGTTTCAGATCCCAAGTGGTCCAGCTTGAGCAGCACATGGTCTTTGTTGGGACCGCAGCCACGGCCTTCCTTGATTTCCTGGTCCATGCAGCGGGACACGAAGTCACGCGGTGCCAAGTCTTTCAAGGTGGGCGCATAGCGCTCCATGAAGCGCTCGCCATTGCTGTTGAGCAAGATGGCGCCTTCGCCACGGCAGCCTTCGGTCAATAGCACGCCAGCTCCAGCCACGCCGGTGGGGTGGAATTGCCAGAACTCCATGTCTTCCAAAGGAATACCAGCGCGCGCTGCCATGCCCAGGCCATCACCGGTGTTGATGAAAGCGTTGGTTGAAGCGGCATAAATGCGGCCTGCGCCGCCGGTGGCCATCAGCACGGTCTTGGCATGCAAGACGTGCAGGTCGCCGGTTTCCATCTCCAGTGCGGTCACGCCCACCACGTCGCCTTCGGCGTCGCGGATCAGGTCAAGGGCCATCCACTCGACGAAGAAGCTGGTTTTGGCCGCGACGTTTTGCTGGTACAGGGTGTGCAGCATGGCGTGACCGGTGCGGTCAGCCGCAGCGCAAGCGCGTTGAACAGGCTTTTCGCCGTAGTTGGCGGTGTGGCCGCCAAAGGGGCGCTGGTAAATCGTGCCGTCGGGGTTGCGGTCAAACGGCATGCCCATGTGCTCCAGGTCATAGACGACCTTGGGTGCTTCGCGGCACATGAATTCGATCGCATCTTGGTCACCGAGCCAGTCGGAGCCCTTGATGGTGTCGTAGAAGTGGTAGTGCCAGTTGTCGTCGGACATGTTGCCCAGTGAGGCGCCGATGCCGCCTTGGGCTGCCACGGTGTGTGAACGTGTCGGGAACACTTTGGACAGGACAGCCACATTGAGGCCAGCACGGGCCAGTTGCAGCGAGGCGCGCATGCCCGAACCACCGGCGCCGACGATCACGACGTCAAACTTGCGGGTGGTAACTTTGTCTTTGGTATAGCTCATGGTTTATCTTGGTTGGTGTGGTTTCAGCGCAATGACAGGCGAGGGCTGACGCATCACAGGCGCCACAGGGCCTGAACAGCCCAGCCGGCACAGCCGACCAGCCAGACGAGGGTGAAGACGTGCAAGGCCAGGCGCAAGGCCAGTGGCTTGATGTAGTCCATCCAGATGTCACGCATGCCCACCCAGACGTGGTAAAGCAAGGCAATGATCACGGAGAAGGTCAGGACCTTCATCCACTGGGAGGCAAAAATGCCTGCCCACTCTTCGTAGCCGATGGGGCCGGAGGTGAAGATCACCTGGGCCAGCAAGACCACGGTGAAAAGGGCCATCAGGACAGCGGTCACACGTTGGGCCAGCCAATCACGAAAGCCGTAGCCAGCACCGGTCACGATGCGTTTTGAGCCGTAATTCACGGACGACATAGGTCAGTTTCCTTGTTGTTTTGAGTGAGAGGCGGAGAAATCAGTACAGGCCAAACAGCTTGGCACCCAGCACGGCGGTCAAGCCCAGGCTCAGAACCAAGGTGGCCACGGCAGAGGACTTGCCGAATTCTTTGGTCACGGCATGGAAAGCATCCATATAGATGTGGCGCACACCGGCGATGAAGTGGTGCAAGTAAGCCCAGATCAGGGCCAGGGCCAACAACTTGAAGAACCAGCCGGGCACAAAACCGATGCCAATGCCAAAAGCGGCAGAGAGCTTGGCAAACGAAATTTCGGAGGTGATGGAGTTGTCAAAAAGCCAGATGAACAGGGGCATGAGCAAAAACATCAAGAAACCGCTGATGCGGTGCAGGATGGAGACGATGCCAGCAGCCGGCAGGCGGTACGAAGGCAAGTCTTTCAGGGCGTTGATGTTGCGGAATTCAGGCCGCTTGCGGGCGAGTTCGGTCATTTGGGTACTTTCTGGGTGTAACGCGTTCTTGACATGTGAGGCTAACCACCGGATTCTATTGCAACGCACCAAACTGACGTGAGCATTTCAGCGACAGTCTTCTACAAGACGTCGCAGGTGAGCTCAGGTCAGTTCAAATCATTGTGGTAATGGTGGGTGTCGGTGCGGTAGAAGCCGCGCCGCAGCTCCATCGGGGTGTTGTTGTAGGTGTAAGCAATGCGCTCCACACTGAGCAAAGGCGTGTTGGGAGGCAGTTGCAGCAATTCCCTTTGAGCCTTGTCGGGTAACACGGCCCGGATCTTTTCTTCTGCCCTGACCATGCGCACGCCGAACTCGGTTTCAAACAAGGCGTACATGGGGCCGTGGTAGTCGGCCAGGCGCTCAGCCGTGAGCCCCTTGAATGGGGTGCCGGGCAACCACAGGTCTTCGAGGATGGTGGGAACTTTTGCAAACGAAAGAACCCTTCTGACTTGCAAAACAGTGTCGCCAGATCGCAAAGCCAAGGCTCGGGCGATCTCGGCCGAGGCACGTAAGCGTTTGCAGTCGATGATCTCCCGCTGGGCGGGGCCTTCGGTGTTCAAGTCGCCCTGATCGGGCACCAGTTTCAAAAATCGGTACTGCACCTGGTGTTCGGCGTGGGTGGCGACAAATGTGCCTTTGCCTTGCTTGCGAATGAGCAGGTGGCCGCTGGCCAGCTCGTCAATGGCTTTGCGCACGGTGCCTTGGCTGACCCGGTAACGTGCGGCCAGTTCCATCTCACTGGGAATGGATTCTCCAGGCTTCCATTCGCTGGCCTGCAGGCTTTGCAGGATCAAGCCCTTGATTTGCTGGTAAAGCGGGCTGAACGCGGGGGTGGCGGCCGGGGATTCGGCGGCAGCAGCGGGGGCGTCGGTCGATGGCAATGAGTGGTTCATGAGGACGGGCAGGGCATGCGGGTCAGGTGCATGTCAGGAGCGCCATCATATCTTATATAAGACATAAGACAAATTGACGAATCAGGGTTTTCGCGGGTACACTCGAAAGCTGTTTGCTTGCACTTGTGGATTTGTTTGAACAAAGACCGCCAGCGCGGGTCCGGTGCGCCGGACGGCCTTGCCGACATGGATGTTGGCAGCGGACCGCAACGCTTGTTTTCAACACTTCGGAGTTTTCCACCATGAGCAAAAAGCCCGTCCGCGTTGCCGTTACCGGCGCAGCAGGTCAAATTGGTTACGCATTGTTGTTCCGCATCGCCTCTGGCGAAATGCTGGGCAAAGACCAGCCCGTCATCCTGCAATTGCTCGAAGTGCCTGTCGAAGGCCCACAAAAAGCGCTCAAGGGCGTGATGATGGAGCTCGAAGACTGCGCATTCCCATTGTTGGTGGGCATGGAAGCCCATGGCGACCCAATGACCGCGTTCAAAGACGTGGACTACGCACTGCTCGTCGGTTCGCGTCCACGCGGCCCTGGCATGGAGCGTGCTGAGTTGCTCGCCATCAATGGCGCCATCTTCACTGCACAGGGCAAGGCCCTGAACGCTGTCGCTTCGCGCGACGTCAAAGTGCTGGTTGTGGGCAACCCCGCCAACACCAACGCTTACATCGCCATGAAGGCCGCACCGGACCTCAAACCCGGCAACTTCACCGCCATGCTGCGTCTGGACCACAACCGCGCCGCGTCGCAAATCGCAGCCAAGACTGGCAAGGCCGTGGCTGACATCGAAAAACTGTGCGTGTGGGGCAACCACTCGCCCACCATGTACGCCGACTACCGTTTCGCCACCATCAAGGGCGAGTCGGTCAAGGCCATGATCAACGACCAAGAGTGGAACGCCAACGTGTTCTTGCCCACTGTGGGCAAGCGTGGCGCGGCCATCATCGAGGCCCGTGGTCTGTCTTCGGCTGCATCGGCAGCCAACGCCGCCATCGACCACATGCGCGACTGGGCCCTGGGCACCAACGGCAAGTGGGTCACCATGGGTATCCCATCGCAAGGCTGGTACGGCATTCCTAAAGATGTCATGTTCGGCTTCCCCGTCACCTGCGAAAACGGCCAGTACAAAGTGGTTGAAGGTCTGGAAATCGACGCGTTCAGCCAAGGCTGCATCGACAAGACTCTGAAAGAGTTGACCGACGAGCAAGCTGGCGTGGCGCACCTGATCTGATTCAGGCTGAGAAGTCCAAGTGAGCCATCCTCGCGACGTTCTGTTGGGAGCTCAGGCCGGAAGCTTTCAGCTGCCGGTTTGTGACCATTACAGCGGTGTCGACGCGAGGATGCGCAAAAGCTTGCAGTTGCAAGCTGACATGACGCAAGAGTTTGGCGCTTGTGTCTTTGATGTGACCCTCGACTGTGAAGACGGCGCACCTGTGGGCGGCGAGTCAGATCATGCCGCGTTGGTCACTGAGTTGGCCCTTGGTTCTGCACCTGAAGCCCGAGTGGGTGTGCGGGTGCACCCTGTTGATCACCCCAGTTTTCAGGTCGATATGGCCACCATTGCAGGCCGAGCGGCTAAGCGCTTGACGCACATCATGGTGCCCAAGGTCGAGTCTGTCGCCGATGTGCAAATGGCCGAGCAGGCCTTGCTCCACGCTGGCGCCCAAGATCTGCCTTTGCATGTGCTGATCGAGTCCCCTGCTGCTGTGCACCGTGCCTTTGACATTGCAGCGCATCCGCGTGTGCAGTCGATTAGCTTTGGCCTGATGGACTTTGTGTCTGCGCATGGCGGGGCTATTCCTGCTGAGGGCATGGGCATTGAGGGGCAGTTCACACACCCCTTGGTGCTGCGCGCCAAGCTTGACATTGCCAGTGCTTGCCATGCCCACGGCAAAGTTCCCTCGCACTGTGTGGTGACCGAATTCAAAAATCTCGATGCGATCCGCATGGCTGCCCAAAAAGCCGCCCGCGAGCTGGGTTACACCCGCATGTGGAGCATTCACCCCGACCAGATTCGACCGATCTTGAAGGCCATGGCGCCGAGTGAGGCGCAAATAGAGCAGGCCAGCGAAATCATTTTGGCCGCCCAGGCTGCCCAATGGGCTCCCATCAGCCATGCAGGTCAACTGCACGACCGGGCCAGCTACCGGTTCTTCTGGCAATTGATCGAACGTGCACACCAGACCGGTTGCCGTTTGCCTTGCGCCGTTCAGCTTTTCTTTTCGGGTGCTGGCAAGCCAGCATGATCTGTTTCATGATGAAGACCATTCGTGCAAAGGAAATCGAGATGAGAAAAATAGCGCTTGCCCTGTTGGTGTCGGTGTTGACTTTTCCTGTGTGGTCTCAAGCGCCAGTGGCCTCATCCAAAACCCCACAAGCCAAGCCAAAGACTTCGACCAAAGCACCTCAAAAATCCAAGGTGCAGGAAGCTGCGCGAAGTGAGCCTGACGCCGTGATGGGGCCCGATGAATTGGCCATCGCCGATCGGGTGCACAAAGGTCAATTGCCTTGCGAGTTGGGTGCCAGTGTCCGTCTGGAAGCCGATGCGTCGCAGCCGGGCTACTTCTATTTGCACGGTAAAGGTTTTCGCTACCGCATGCACCCCGTGGTCACCACCACGGGCGCTATCCGTTTGGAAGACCGCAAGGCAGGCGCTGTCTGGCTTCAACTGGCCAACAAGTCCATGCTGATGGACCAGAACAAAGGTCGTCGACTGGCCGATGAGTGTGCCAATGCCGAGCAGATCGCCTTTGCCGAGAACATGAAAACCAACCCCCCGCCCAGCCTGATCGACACGACCGGCATGGGGCGATAAATCTTGAAACTTTGACTGACCGGAGAAAAAACCATGTTGAAAGCGTACCGTGAACACGCAGCCGAACGCGCTGCATTGGGCATCCCGCCTCTGCCTCTTGATGCCAAGCAAGTGGCCGATTTGATCGAGCTGATCAAGAACCCGCCCGCAGGCGAAGACGCCTTCTTGATGGACCTGCTCACGCACCGCGTGCCACCGGGCGTGGACGACGCCGCCAAGGTCAAGGCCTCTTTCTTGGCGGCAGTGGCTCACGGTGACTTGAGCGTTGCCCTGATTTCCAAGTCCAAAGCCACCGAGCTGCTCGGCACCATGGTGGGCGGCTACAACGTGCACCCCTTGATCGAGTTGCTCGACAGCGCCGAAGTCGCCGCCGTGGCCGCTGAAGCCCTGAAGAAAACCTTGCTGATGTTCGACTTCTTCAACGACGTCGCTGAAAAAGCCAAGGCCGGTAACGCCAAGGCCAAAGAAGTCATGCAAAGCTGGGCCGAGGCCGAGTGGTTCACCACCCGCCCCGAAGTCGAGAAAAAGATCACCGTCACCGTCTTCAAGGTGCCCGGCGAGACCAACACCGACGACTTGTCGCCTGCGCCCGACGCCTGGAGCCGCCCCGACATCCCTCTGCACTACTTGGCCATGCTCAAGAACACCCGCGAAGGCGCAGCGTTCAAGCCCGAAGAAGACGGCAAGCGCGGCCCGATGCAGTTCATCGAAGACCTGAAGAAAAACGGTCACTTGGTCGCTTATGTGGGCGACGTGGTCGGCACCGGCTCCAGCCGCAAATCGGCCACCAACAGCGTGATCTGGGCCACCGGCCAAGACATCCCATTTGTGCCCAACAAGCGCTTCGGTGGTGTGACCTTGGGCGGCAAGATCGCCCCCATCTTCTTCAACACCCAAGAAGACTCCGGCGCGTTGCCGATCGAAGTCGATGTGTCCAAGCTGGAAATGGGCGACGTGATCGACATCCTGCCCTACGACGGCAAGATCCTGAAAAACGGCGCCACCGTGACCGAGTTCAAACTCAAGAGCGATGTGCTGTTTGACGAAGTGCGCGCCGGCGGCCGCATCAACCTGATCATCGGCCGCTCGCTCACCGCCAAGGCGCGTGAGTTCTTGGGCTTGCCTGCGTCCACCGTGTTCCGCCTGCCTACGCCACCCGTGGCAACCAAAGCCGGCTTCACACTGGCCCAAAAGATGGTCGGTCGTGCGGTCGGTTTGCCCGAAGGCCAAGGCGTTCGCCCCGGCACGTACTGCGAACCCAAGATGACCACCGTGGGTTCACAAGACACCACCGGCCCGATGACCCGCGACGAGTTGAAAGACTTGGCTTGCTTGGGCTTCAGCGCCGACATGGTGATGCAGTCCTTCTGCCACACCGCCGCTTACCCCAAGTCGGTGGACGTGAAGACGCACCGCGAATTGCCTGCTTTCATCAGCAACCGTGGCGGCGTGGCCTTGCGTCCCGGTGACGGCGTGATCCACAGCTGGCTCAACCGCTTGCTCTTGCCCGACACCGTGGGCACCGGTGGCGATTCGCACACCCGCTTCCCCATCGGCATTTCCTTCCCCGCAGGTTCGGGCTTGGTCGCCTTTGGTGCGGCCACGGGCGTCATGCCTTTGGACATGCCCGAGTCCGTGTTGGTCCGCTTCAAAGGCGAGATGCAACCCGGCGTGACCCTGCGTGATTTGGTGCACGCGATTCCGCTGTACGCCATCAAGAAGGGCCTGCTCACCGTGGCCAAGTCCGGCAAGATCAACGAGTTCTCGGGCCGTATTTTGGAAATCGAAGGCCTGCCTAACCTGAAGGTTGAGCAAGCGTTTGAGTTGTCCGACGCGTCCGCCGAGCGTTCGGCCGCCGGTTGCACGATCAAGCTCAACAAAGAGCCGGTCGAGGAATACCTGAAGTCCAACGTGGTGCTCATGAAGAACATGATCGCCGACGGTTACGCCGACGCCCGCACGCTGGCGCGCCGCATCGAGAAAGTCGAAGCTTGGTTGGCCGCGCCCAACCTGCTCGAAGCCGACAAAGACGCTGAGTACGCGCATGTCATTGAAATCGACATGAACGAGATCAAAGAGCCGATCCTGTGCTGCCCCAATGACCCGGACGATGCGAAGTTCTTGTCCGACGTGGCGGGCACCAAGATCGACGAAGCGTTTATTGGTTCGTGCATGACCAACATTGGCCACTTCCGCGCAGCCGCCAAGCTGCTCGGCGGCAGCCGCGACATCCCCGTCAAGCTGTGGGTCGCCCCACCGACCAAGATGGACGAGAGCGAGCTGATCAAGGAAGGCCATTACGCCAACTTTGGCGCCGCCGGTGCCCGCACCGAGATGCCCGGCTGCTCGCTGTGCATGGGCAACCAAGCCCAAGTGCGCGAAGGTGCAACCGTGGTCTCCACCTCGACCCGCAACTTCCCCAACCGCTTGGGCAAGAACACCAACGTGTTTTTGGCCAGTGCCGAGTTGGCAGCCATTGCGTCCAAGCTGGGCCACATCCCCACTGTCGCCGAGTACCACGAAGCCATGGGCATCGTGAACAAAGATGGCGCTGCGATCTACAAGTACCTCAACTTCAACCAGATTGACGAGTACGTGGAGAATGCGAAGGGTGTGACCGCCTGATCCTCCTTGTGTGGATTTGAGCCCCGTCAGCGAAAGCTGGCGGGGCTTTTTTACGCCAGGTCGCGAGCTGCAATACCCCTTCGTCTATCGTGGGCAATGGGAGTTTGGGTCATGGGACAGGGCGGCCCGCGTATTCTAAGAATTCATTTTTTCAGGAGACACCGAGATGTTCAACCGCCGTCATTTTTTGGGTACAGGCATTGCCGGTGCTACCGCACTGACCTTTTCTTCCGTCTGGTCGCAAAACACCCCCCAGTTCGGCGCGCCCGAATTGCCCTCGGTGGGATTCAAGCGTATGAAGCTTGGCACTATGGAAATCATTGCCCTGAACGATGGCGCATTACGCCGTCCTTTGGGTCAGGAGTTTGTGCCCGCTGTGCCGCTCGACCAAATCAAGGCGCTGTTGGCCACACAAAATCTGCCCACCGATTACATCGACATTCCTTTCACCCCGTTCCTGCTGGTCAATGGCAACCAGCGCTATTTGTTTGACACCGGCTTTGCCGACAACGGTCCTCCCACGACCGGCAAACTGCTGGGCAATTTGGCTGCTGCGGGCTTCAAGCCTGAAGACATCAACAACGTGGTGTTGAGTCACTTTCATGGCGACCACATCAATGGTTTGCGTTTCAAAAACGGCAACTTGGTTTATCCCAATGCCCGCGTGCATGTGCCGGCGCCCGAACACGCATTCTGGACGGACGAGGCCCGCATCGCGGCCGCGCCTGCGCCCATGCAAGGCGCTTTTGCGGCGGTCAAACGGGCGCTGGGAAACCTGTCTTCAGACCAATTGGTCAAGTTTGAGCCAGGCAGCGCGGTCGCGCCTGGTGTCCAATCGGTGGCGGCTTTTGGCCACACCCCGGGCCACACCCTGTTCACTGTGAAATCCGAGGGCCAGTCGTTTGCCTATGTGGCCGACATCACCAACGTCCCATCCTTGTTTGCGCGCAACCCCGACTGGGCGGTGCTTTTTGACATGAACCCCGAGATGGCCCGCCAAAGCCGCCGCCGCATCTTTGACATGTTGGTCAAGGAAAAAATGATGGCCGGGGGTTTCCACTTTCCCTTCCCCGCCTTTGGCACCATCACGCCTTCGGGCAATGGCTACCAGTTTGTGCCCGTGACCTGACCCCACGCCTCTGTCGCCCCACAAGCCCGGGCCCAATAGCCCGGGCTTTTCTGTGTCCGTTTTGGACAGTGTGAAGCCAAGTGCTTGGCTAACATGTGCGTTAAGCCAAGCGACAAGAGTCCCTGGGCGTTTCGCTTTCCCTGTTTTTTCGGAGACCTCCACATGAAACTCACCACCTTGGGCAAAAGCCCCCTGAAAGTGTCTCGCCTGTGCTTGGGTACCATGATGTTTGGTGACCAGACGCCGCTGGAAGACGCACGCAGCATCGTGGCCGATGCGCAAGAAAAAGGTTGCAACTTCATCGACACCGCCGACGTTTACACGCTGGGCAAATCCGAAGAGATCGTAGGCCAAGTGCTCAAGGGTCAACGCCACCGCTGGGTGCTGGCCAGCAAGGTGGGCAATGCCATGTCGTCTTCGCCCAACGAAAGCCAGTACTCGCGCAGCTGGATGTTGCGGGCTTGCGAGGACAGCCTCAGACGCCTGGACACCGACCACTTGGACATTTATTACCTGCACCGCGACTACAACGGCATGAACTTGGAAGAGCCTTTGCGGGCCATCGAGGCCCTGCTGCGCGACGGCAAGATCCGCTACTGGGGCGTGTCCAATTTCAGAGGCTGGCGCATCGCAGAGATGGTCAACATGGCGCGTCAGATGAACATGCCCGGCCCCGTGGTCTGCCAGCCTTATTACAACCTGCTCAACCGCTTGCCCGAGGTGGAAATTCTGGAAGCTTGCGGTCATTACGGCCTGGGCGTGGTGCCCTACAGCCCGATTGCGCGCGGGGTTCTCACGGGCAAATATGCCCCGGGGCAGACACCCGCAGAGGGCAGCCGCGTCGCCCGGGGTGACAAGCGCATTTTGGAAACCGAGTTCCGTGAAGAGTCACTGGAGATTGCGCAAACGCTGCGTCAGCATTGCGATCGCAAGGGCGTGTCGCTGGCGCACTTTGCCACCGCCTGGGTGCTGACCAACCGCCATGTCAGCGCTGTCATTGCGGGGCCGCGCACACTGGCGCAGTGGCAAGACTATGCGGGGGCACTGGATGTAGAGATCACCGCCGAAGACGAAGCCTTGGTCAACAGCTTGGTGGCGCCTGGCCATCCATCGACGCCGGGTTACAACGATCCGTCTTATCCACTGAATGGACGTTGAAACAGCGCGGTGCGTGGCCACTTCAAACGCGACCACCACCCGCCTTCGATCAAGTGCTTGAGATTTGGAACTTGGGCTTACCGCACAATCCCATCATGAACAGCCAAGAGCACAAACAGGTGGTGATTGCGGGCGGCGGTATTGGCGGGCTGGCGGCAGCAGTGGCATGTGCGCAGCGCGGCGTGCCGGTGCAGCTGATCGAGCGCGCAGCGCAGCTGAGCGAGGTGGGCGCGGGCATCCAGATCGGGCCAAATGTGACGCGCATTTTGCAAGCCTGGGGTTTGGGGGCGGCGCTGGCGGAGGTGGCGGCTTTTCCTGGGAAGCTGCAAGCGCGTGATGCCCAAACCGGGCAGGTGCTGGGCACGCTGACTTTGGGGCAGCGGGCGCATGCCACTTATGGCGCGCCTTACGCCACCATCCACCGGGCCGATTTGCAGGGCTTGTTGCACCGGGCAGCCCAGAACGCTGGGGTGGATCTGCTGCTGGGGCAGACCGTGCAAGGCTGGCAGGACAGCGAAGCGGGTTTGCGAGTGAACACGGCGCAAGGCCTCAGCCTGAAGGCCAGCGCCTTGATTGGGGCAGACGGCGTGTGGAGCGCGGTGCGTCAACAAATGTTGGGCGATGCTCCGGCCCGCTTTACTGGGCACCTGGCGTATCGGGCGCTTGTGGCCCAGGCCGATTTGCCTGCGCAATTGCGCAGCGACCAAGTGACCGTGTGGATGGGCCCCCGACTGCATGTGGTGCATTACCCGGTGCGCAGCGGGCAGTGGCTCAACCTGGTGGCCATCGTGCATGGCGAAAAACCCACGCAGGCCGAGGCTTGGGACAACGCTGGGCATACCCAATCGCTCATGCAGGCCATGGGCGCGGTGGGCGCTGATTTGCACGAACGGTTGGCGTCGGTGCCCGCCTGGCGGCAATGGGCGCTGCACGACCGAGAGCCCTTGAGCGCTGCCAGCCAAATGGCTCAGGGATGCGTGGCTTTGCTGGGCGATGCAGCGCACCCCATGCGGCCCTATTTGGCCCAAGGCGCAGGCATGGCCATTGAAGACGCGCAGGTCTTGGGGCAATGTCTGAGCGCAGAGACTGGCAGTGTGCCCGAGTGCTTGCAGGCCTATGCCGAGCAACGCTGGGCGCGCAATGCGAGAGTGCAGGCGCGTGCGATTCGCAACGGCCGCATCTTCCATGCCTCTGGCCCCGTGGCTTGGGGGCGCAATTTGTCGATGCGCCTGATGGGCGAGCGCTTGATGGACGTGCCTTGGTTGTATAGGGGCGGAGCACCCCTGGATCGGTGAATCTCCATCCTTTGTTGTCCGTGCTTTTTACGCTGTACATTCGCTGGCGCGCATTCAGACGCCTACCAAATTTCAGGGACTTTTCTTCATGACTCCACGTGCATCCAACCCTCGTATCACGGTCTTGGTGCGGGCTGCCGCCATGAGCGCGATGCTGGCCAGCGCATGGCTCACCCCCACAGCTTGGGCGCAAAGCACCGATTTGTCGGCCTGCATGGCCGAGCTGCGCCCGGCTGCCCGCATGGGCAAGGTGAGCGACGCCACCTGGGCGCGTCATACGGCAGGCCTGCAGGCGGACTTCAGCGTGATTGAGAAGCTGAATTTTCAGCCTGAATTTCGCACCGCCATTTGGGACTACATGTCGGCGCTGGTGGACGAAGAACGCGCGGCCGATGGTGCGGCGCGTTTGGCCCAACATCGTCAGGCGCTGGAGCGTGCCGAAGAGCGATTTGGTGTGGACCCGGTCACGGTGGTCGCGGTGTGGGGTGTGGAGAGCAATTTTGGCCAGACCTTTGGCAAATACCCGCTGGTGCAGGCGCTGGGCACGCTGTCTTGCCACGGGCGGCGGCAAAGCTATTTCAGAGGCGAATTTTTTGCGGCGCTGCGCATTTTGCAAGCCGGGCACATCGCGCCCGAGCGCTTGGTGGGCTCGTGGGCAGGGGCCTTTGGCCACACCCAGTTCATGCCCACCACCTTCGAACGCTTGGCGGTGGACTTTGACGGCGATGGCCGTGCCGACCTGATGGACAGCAGTGTGGACGCGCTGGGCTCGACCGCCAACTTTTTGGCCCGAGCAGGCTGGCAACGCGGCCTGCCTTGGGGCATTGAGGTCAAGTTGCCTGCAGGCATCTCGTTGGCAGGCGAGGGCCGCCGCAGCAAGCGCCCGGTGGCTGAATGGACCGCCCGTGGCGTGCGCCGCATCGATGGCGCTGCCTTGCCAGAAAGTTTGGGCAATGTGGGCTTGCTGACGCTGGCCGGTGCCAACGGCCCGGCGTTTTTGGTGACGCGCAACTTTGATGCGCTCTACAGCTACAACGCCGCCGAAAGTTACGGACTGGCGATTGCCCACTTGAGCGACCGTTTGCGCGGCGGTGGCCCATTTGCCACGCCTTGGCCGACCGACGACGCAGGCTTGTCACGCGCCGAGCGGCGCGAGTTGCAAGGCTTGCTCACGATGCGCGGCCACGACATCGGCCCCATCGACGGCATGCTGGGCGACGCATCGCGCCAGGCAATCCGCGCCGAGCAGCAGCGCCTGGGCCATGAGGCCAATGGCCGTGGCGGCCAAAAAATCCTCAAGGCCTTGCGAGGGGGCTGAGCTCAGGCGGTCAGCGGCAAAGCCCGCTGCCGTTTGCCCGTGAGGGCAAAAAGTGCATTGCTCACGGCAGGGGCCAATGGCGGCACCGCCGGTTCTCCCACACCTGCGGGGTGGCGGGTGCTGGACACGATGTGGGTTTCCACCACCGGGGTCTGGCTGAGCGAGAGCATGGGGGCGTCAGAGAAGTTGCTTTGTTGCACCACGCCGCCCACGATGTCGATCTTGCCGAAGAGTGCTGCGCTCAAACCGTAGACCACGCTGCTTTCCATTTGCTGGGCCACGGTGCCGGGGTTGACCACGGTGCCGCAGTCAATCGCGCAGACCACGCGGTGCACGCGGATCTGGCCGTTGGCAAGGGACACTTCGGCCACTTGCGCCACGATGGAGCCAAACGATTCGTGCAAGGCGATGCCGCGCGCACGGCCTGCGGGCAGTGGCGTTCCCCAAGCCGCTTTGTCCGCCGCCAACTGCAGAACAGCGGCGTAACGCGGTGCGTCTTTCAGCAGTTTCAAGCGGAAGGCCAGCGGGTCTTGTTTCGTGGCCAGAGCCAGCTCGTCGATGAAGCTTTCCGAAAAGAAGGCGTTGTGCGAATGGCCCACCGAGCGCCAAAAACCCACGGGTACACCAGACTTCGTGGCCACATGGCTCATGTGCTGGCTGGCAAAACCGTAGGGCAAATCGAACAGGCCTTCGGACGCGGTTTTGTCGGGCATGTCGATGGGGCCCGACAAGTGGGGCGCTGCACGCGCCATCCAGCGCGGGGTGATGGCGTCACCGGCCGACTTGATGCGCAAACTGGTGACTTCGCCTTTGTCGTCCAGCGAAGCCTGGAACTTGGCCAGGTGCATGGGGCGGTAAAAGTCGTGTTTCATGTCTTCTTCGCGCGACCAGCTCAGCTGCACGGGCTGGCCCCCGCAGGCCATCGCCACTTGCACGGCTTGGCCGATAAAGTCGACGTCGAGGCGACGACCGAAACCACCGCCCAGTTGGGTGACGTGGACGGTGACTTGGTCTTTGTCGATCTTGGCCACTTTGGCGGCCATGTCGCGGGCCATTTGCGGCACTTGCGTGGGCACCCAAATCTCGACCTTGCCATCTTTGACTTGCGCCGTGCAGTTCATCGGCTCCATCGTGGCGTGGGCCAGATAGGGCGCTTGGTACAGCGCGTCGATGCGGCTGGCGGCAGCTTTTTCGGCTTGGGTGGGCACGCCTTGTTCGTGGAATGTGAAGCCGCTGTCTTCGTTCAGGGCCTTGAGCAAGTCGGCCTGGATGCGCTGGGTGTCTACTGCGCCCGTGGCAGGGGCCTGCCACTTCACTTTGACGGCCTGCACACCTTGGCGTGCGTGCCAGGTGGTTTGCCCCACCACGGCCAAGCCTGCCGTGCCGCCGCCCCAGGCGTCCAGTGGCACAACTTTGGACACGCCTTTCAACGCCAAGGCGTCTTTGGTGTCCATGGACGCAGCGCTGCCGCCCAGCATGGGGCACATCTGCACAGCGGCAAACAGCATGCCGGGCAGACGCACGTCCAGACCGAAAGTGGCTTGACCTGTGACTTTGGAGGGGATGTCGGTGCGCAGCGCGGCTTGACCGATGAGCTGCCACTTTTCGCGCGATTTGGTTTGGATGCCCGAGGGCGTGCTGCCCGAAGCAGCGCTCACCATCTGGCCGTAGTGTGCCGATTGACCCGAAGCGTGTTGCATCACACCCTGGGCCACGGTGATTTCGCTGGCGGGTACTTTCCATGCGGCCGATGCGGCCTGCACCAGACTGGCGCGCGCCGTGGCAGCTGCCATGCGCAAAGGGTCCCACAGGTCGGTGATCGAAGACGAGCCGCCGGTGGCGTTGAGGCCCAGTTCGCGGGCGACTTTGCCCACCAGCCATTCGCCCATCTTGATCTTGACGGGTTTATGCTCGCCTTCGCTGTCCAGCGGGTGAAACGGCAAGCTGGCCACCAGCATGGCCACGTTGCCGTAAATGGTGTCGGCCCCGGCTTGCTCCAGACGCACGCGGCTCAGTGGCATGTCCAGCTCTTCGGCCACCAACATGGCCAGCGCCGTGTGCACGCCTTGGCCCATTTCGCTGCGGGGCATGGCCAGCACCACGGCGCCGTCGGCAGCGATCTTGATCCAGCCGTTCAAAGCGACATCGCCTTGGGTTTTGAGCATGAGTTCGGGTGAGCCCAAACGCGAGCGAGCGGGCATCACGCCCCAGCCGACGACCAAAGCGCCGGTCGCGCCGAGCGCGCTGAGTAACCAGGTGCGGCGTTTCATGCGGCACCGCCTTTCTTCATTTGGTCAGCCGCGCGGTGGATGGCGGCGCGCACGCGCTGGTAAGTGCCGCAGCGGCACAGATTGGTCATGGCGGCGTCAATGTCGGCGTCGCTGGGGTTGGGGTTTTTGTCGAGCAGGGCGGCCGCTGCCATCAACATGCCGCTTTGGCAGTAACCGCATTGGGGCACTTGTTCGGCAATCCAGGCCGCTTGCAGCGGGTGGGGTTTTTCTGCAGAGCCCAAGGACTCGATGGTTTTGATCTTTTGAGATGCAACAGCAGACACCGGCATCACGCAAGAGCGCACGGGCTGGCCGTCGACATGGACTGTGCAAGCCCCGCAAGCGGCGATGCCGCAGCCGAATTTGGTGCCGGTGAGGTTCAATTCATCGCGCAGCACCCAGAGCAAGGGCATGCTCGGGTCGGCGGTCGAGGTGCGGCTTTGGCCGTTGATGTTCAGTTCCACGGTGTCTCTCCAGTGAGGGAATCAGGCATGTTAGTGCAAATGGCTTGCCCTGTGGGTCACCCGAGGAACTGCCCCGCGTGAGTCAGTTCACAGTTGTGTGCGCAGTGTCCAAATTTCGGGGAACAGTACGGTGTCGAGCATCTTGCGCAAATAGCTCACGCCGCCGGTGCCGCCTGTGCCGCGCTTGAAGCCGATCACGCGCTCCACCGTGGTCACATGCCGAAAGCGCCACAAGCGAAAAGCGTCTTCCAGATCGGTGAGCTCCTCGCCCAGTTGGTACAGGTCCCAGTGTTGTTTGGGGTCGCGGTAGACCACGAGCCAGGCGTTTTCGACCGCCGCGCTGGCCGGGTAGGGCTGACGCCAGTCGCGCTCGGTGTGGGTGCCCGGCACATCTAGGCCATGCCGCTGCAATAGGCGCAAGCATTGGTCGTACAACGACGGTGCTTCGTAGGCGGCCTGCACGATGGCCGAGAGGTCGGGGCGGTGCGCGTGGGGCTGCAGCATGGCGGCGTTTTTGTTGCCCATCGAAAACTCGATGCAGCGGTATTGCCAACTCTGAAAGCCGCTGGACTGAGCCAGATAGGGGCGTATGGCGCTGTACTCGGGCGGCGTCATGGTGGCCAGCACGTCCCAGGCGTGCACCAACTGCTCCATGATCTTGCTGACGCGGGCGAGCTTCTTGAACGCATCGGGCAGTTCGTCGGCCGCAATGTTGTGCATGGCCGCTTGCAGCTCGTGCAGCATCAGCTTCATCCAGAGTTCGCTGGTTTGGTGTTGCACGATGAACAGCATCTCGTTGTGGTCGGGCGACAGCGGTTGTTGCGCATTCAAGATGGCGTCGAGCTGCAAGTAGTCGCCGTAGCTCATGCGACCGTCAAAGTCGAGCTGGGCTTTTTCTTCGTGCACGATGCGCTCGCCGGCCGCTGTGCTTGCGCTGGCTGTGTTGGAGGAGAAAGGGCAGGAACTCATCTCAGGCCTTTCAGGTCACGGCGTTTTTCTGGGCAAAGCGGGCGTCTTGCCATTCGCCGCTTTGCATGACCTGGCACAGGTGCTCGGCGGCCTGCCAGACGTCGGCATAGCCGATGTACAGCGGTGTGAAGCCAAAGCGCAAGATATCGGCGTGCAAGCCGCCATCGCCCGCACGGAAGTCACCAATCACGCCGCGTGCGATCAAGGCTTGCACGATGGCGTAGGCACCGTCCGCGCGGGTCAGGCTCACTTGCGAGCCGCGCAGGGCTTCTTCGGCCGGTGTAGCGATGCCAAAGCCGTGGCCGTGCAAGCGCGTGCGCACCAGCTGCATGAAGAGCCCCGTGAGCGCCAATGATTTTTGGCGCAGCGCGGCCATGCCGCCCAGCGCTTCGGCGCTCAAAAAAGCGTCCATGCCGCAGTCGAACGCCGTCAGGCTCAGGATGGGTTGAGTGCCGCACTGGTAGCGGGTGATGCCTTTGGCGGGTTGGTAATCGGGCGTGAACGCAAAGGGGGCTGCATGGCCCCACCACCCGGCCAGCGGTTGCCAGAAGCGGTCGGTGTGCTTGGGGTGCACCCACACAAAGGCGGGTGCGCCGGGTCCACCGTTCAAGTATTTGTAGCCACAGCCCACCGCAAAGTCGGCCTCTGAACCGTTGAGGTCAACGGGCACAGCGCCCGCGCTGTGCGCCAGGTCCCACACGGTGAGGATGCCTTGGGCATGGGCCTGCGCGGTGACGGCTTGCATGTCGTGCATGGCGCCGGTGCGGTAGTTCACATGGGTGAGCATCAGCACAGCCACATCGGCTTGCAGGGCGGCAGCGATTTCGTCGGCCTCGACCAGCTGCAGCGTGAAACCACGTTCTTTGCACAGGGCTTCGGCGATGTAGAGGTCGGTGGGGAAGTTGCTGCGTTCGCTGACGATCTTCTTTTTATGTGGGTGGTCGGCGGCGGCAATGTGCAGCGCGGCGGCCAGCACTTTGAAAAGGTTGATGGAGGTGCTGTCGGCGGCCACCACTTCGCCGGGCTGAGCGCCGATGACGCGGGCGATTTTGTCGCCCACGCGCTGGGGCAGGGTGAACCAGCCTGCGCTGTTCCAGCTTTTGATCAGGTCTTGCCCCCATTCGTGGGTGACGGCATGAGCCACTCGGGCTGGGGCGGTTTTGGGCATCACGCCCAGCGAGTTGCCGTCCAGATAAATCACGCCTTGGGGCAGGTCAAATTGGTCGCGCAATGCGCGCAGCGGGTCTTGCGCGTCCAGCAGTTCGCAGTCTTGCAGGGTGGGGGTGAGGTTCATCATGGCAGTTTGTTCCTGAATGGTTTTTCAAAGTTCGCGCAAGACCGCACGCACCGGGCTGGCGTCGGCAGTCATGAGTTTGAGGGGCAGGGCGATCAGCTCGTAATCGCCTTCGGGCACGTCGTCGAGCAGCAGGTTTTCCAGCACGCGCATGCCGCGTTGGCGTATGACTTGGTGGCTGGGCAGCTGCTTGCTGTTAGCCGGGTCAATGCTGGCGCTGTCGGTGCCGATCAGCAACACGCCCAGATCGGCCAGGTGTTGCACGCAGGCGGGGTCAAAGCCGGTGAGCTGGGTGTCGAAAAGCGTCAGCGGAAACTGACGGTATGTGCGCACCAGCACCCGTGGGGGCAGATGGGTCAGGGCGTGCTGTAAGTGCGCAAGGGTGATGAGCGAGCTGGCGTTGAGCGCATGGATCACGCGGCAGCGGCCCAAAAAAGGCAGCAGGTCGAGTGCGCCCACGGAGGCGCCTTGCGGGTCGTAATGCAGTGGCGCATCGGCGTGTGCGCCCACATGCGGCGACATCGTGATGGCGCTCACGTTGACGGGGCAGGTGTCCGACAGCGTGGCGGCCCATTGCTGGGTGTAAGGCGTGTCCCCCGGAAACACAGGGCTGTGCGCGTCAACAGGCGGAGAAATATCCCAAAGTTTTTTCATGGTGTGCGAAGGTAGCACCCCACAAAAAACCGTGGTGTCGGTTATTTCCAACACCCATCAAAAAGACTTCAGGCGTTCAGTGCGGGCAGGCCTTGGCGGCGACGCGCTTGTTCGCAGGCGGGGCTGCCTTCTTCAAACTCGCGGCAGGGCGAGGGCCGCCATTCGTAAATGCCACAAATGGCTTTTTCGCCGGTTTTGCCATAGAGCGCGGCGCAGCGGGGTGGGCTGTGGTCGGTGCCGCGCATGCGGCAGGTGTGCTCGGTGATGGGCGAGGCCAGCCCGGCGGGCACATCGCCGCCGCCTTCTTCGTACTCGTACACGGAAAAGTCCACCCGGAAGCTCACGCAGCAAGCGCCGCAGGTGGTGCAGGCGGACATGTCAGGCGTTCACGCGGCCCAAGAGCAAAAACTCCATGAGTGCCTTTTGCACATGCATGCGGTTTTCGGCTTCGTCCCACACGACAGATTGCGGGCCGTCGATGACTTCGGCGCTGACTTCCTCGCCACGGTGCGCGGGCAGGCAGTGCATGAACAGGGCGTCGGGCTGGGCCACTTGCATCATGGCTTCGTCCACGCACCAGTCGGCAAAGGCTTTCTTGCGTGCTTCGTTTTCAGCCTCAAAGCCCATGCTGGTCCACACGTCGGTGGTGACCAGGTCTGCACCTCGGCAGGCGTCTTCGGGGTCTTTGAAGATTTTGTAACTGTCGGCACTGCGCAAACCAGCCACGGCCTGGTCCACCTCGTAGCCACTGGGCGTGCTCAAGTGCACCGTAAAGCCCAGCAACTCGGCGGCTTGCAGCCAGGTGTTGGCCATGTTGTTACCGTCGCCGACCCAAGCCACAGTTTTCCCCTGAATGGAGCCCCGGTGCTCGATGTAGGTGAAGATGTCGGCCAAGATCTGGCAAGGGTGAAATTCGTTGGTCAGGCCGTTGATGACGGGCACACGCGAATGCGAGGCAAAGCGCTCAATCTTGTCTTGGCCATAGGTGCGGATCATGACGATGTCGGTCATGCGGCTGATCACGCGGGCGCTGTCTTCGATGGGCTCGGAGCGGCCCAGCTGGCTGTCGCCGGTGGTCAGGTGCACCACCGAGCCGCCGAGTTGGTACATGCCGGCCTCAAAGCTCACGCGGGTGCGGGTGCTGGCTTTTTCGAAAATCATCGCCAGCGTGCGATCGGCCAGTGGATGGTATTTTTCGTAGGCCTTGAACTTGCGCTTGATCTCGGCGGCGCGTGCAAACACATGCGCGTACTCGTCTGCCGTGAGGTCGGTGAACTGCAGGTAGTGCCGCACGGGCACAGGTGGGGTCAGGCTCATGGGGTTTCTGCCAAAAAAGTCTTGATCAGGGGCGCCAAAATGGCGACCACTTCGTCGGCTTCGGCTTCGGTCATGACCAGTGGCGGGACCAACCGGATCACACTGTCGGCCGTCACGCTCAGCAAAAGACCGGCTTCGGCGGCTCGTGTCCAAATGGCACCGCAAGGGCGGTCCAGTTCAATGCCCAACATCAGGCCTTGGCCGCGCACTTCTTTCACGCCGTGAACACCCGCCAGTGCTTTTTCAAGTGCAGCGCGCAGATGGTCACCTACGCGCGCGGCATTTGCCATCAATCCGTCTTTTTCCATGATGCGAATGGTCTCCACACCAGCGCGCATGGCCAGTGGGTTACCGCCAAAGGTGGTGCCGTGGTTGCCGGGCTGAAATATCTGGGCGGCCTTGGGACCTGCCACCACCGCGCCAATCGGCACGCCCGAGCCCAGGCCCTTAGCCAGCGGCATGACGTCGGGCACGATGCCTGCCCACTGGTGTGCAAACCACTTGCCCGTGCGGCCCATGCCACACTGAACCTCGTCGATCATCATCAGCCAGTCTTTTTGGTCGCACAGGGCGCGCACTTGCTTGAGGTATTCGATGCGCATCGGGTTGATACCGCCTTCGCCTTGAATGGTTTCCATGAACACGGCCACCACATTCGGGTTGCCTTCGGTCGCTTTTTTCAGGGCCTCAATGTCGTTGACCGGCACACGCACAAAGCCTTCGAGCATGGGGCCGAAGCCTTTTTTCAGTTTCTCGTTGGCGGTGGCGCTCAGTGTGGCGATGCTGCGGCCATGAAAGGCTTTTTCGTAAACCACGATCTCGGGTTTGTCGATGCCCTTGTCGTGACCGAACTTGCGCGCCAGCTTGATGGCAGCTTCGTTGGCCTCAAGGCCCGTGCAGCAGAAGAACACATTGGTCATGCCCGACAGTTCAACCAGTTTGGCTGCCAGCACTTCAGCGTTGGGCACATGGAAGTAGTTGCAGCTGTGGATCATCTTGCCCAGCTGGTCTTGCAACGCAGGCACCAGATCGGGATGGTTGTGGCCCAAGGTGTTCACAGCGATGCCAGCGAGGGCATCGAGGTATGGCTTGCCATTGATGTCCCAGACTCGGCAACCCTGACCATGGCTGAGTGCGATCGGCAGTCGGCCATAGGTGTTCATGGTGTGCGGTGAGGCGGCTTCAATGAAAGCGGACATGCGTAAACTCCTGAAATAAAAATCGGCCCAATGGTAAAGGGCCGTTGAGGGATTATTTTAGAGGCTTTGTGCGACTGGGAGATGCAAGTTGTCGCAAGCCACAAGTCTTATATAAGATACAATACCTGTCTAACGAAAGCAGTGGTGATCCCGGTGCTTTTGGTGTTCACTTCACCCCTTCTATCCGATGGTCTCCAACACTGCCAAAGAAGTCTTCATCCAGGGCATCACCGAGGACGGAAAGACATTCAGGCCCAGCGATTGGGCTGAACGTTTGGCAGGCGTGATGAGCCAATTTCGCCCCGGCGGCGCTGTTCCGGGCAGCCACTTGAGTTATTCGCCTTGGTGTATCCCGACCACCATGGGTAACGTGAAATGCGTGATCGTGCACCGTGACTTGCGTGATCACGATGTCATGGCCTGGGACTTCGTGATGAACTTCGCGCGCGACAATGGCCTGCAAGTGGCTGAAGCCTGTTTGTTGCCCGACCTTCCCCTAAAAAAATAAGACCGCAGAAACAACCGCCTTTGGGCGGTTTTTTATGGGGTCCGAGTTCTTGGGAGGATAGATGCCCTGATGGACCCAGCTGAGTTTGGGGTATTGCCAGATGCCGATTTTTGCGAGCGAAGCGAGCCATGAGGAAACCGGCGACATCTCAAACTCAGCTACTTTTGATCCAGCCATGAAAAAACCGCCGTTGGTTTGCACCAAGGCGGTTCAGTTTTCGCGGACAGCGCACCCGTTTCAAACGGCAGCGAGGACTAAGCCTCGCCGGGCTGTTGATCTGGTGGAGCGGATCAGGCTGCGGCGAGAGCCAAAGTCTTGACTTTGGCGCTCAGGCGGCTTTTGTCACGAGCGGCCTTGTTTTTGTGGAAGATGCCCTTGTCGGCAATGATGTCCACCACGGCTTGCATCTTGGCAAACAACTCTGTGGCTTTGGTCTTGTCGCCGGCTGCAACGGCTTTTTCGACGTTTTTCACAGCTGTGCGGTATTTGGAGCGCAGCGAAGAGTTCGCAGCGTTGATTTTGATGTCTTGGCGGACGCGTTTACGGCCGGAAGCAAGACGGGGGTTTTTCTTTTTGGGTTTAGCGGATGCCATATATAAGTTCTTTCAGTGTCTGAGGATGATGTCCAGCGAACCCAATATTCTAGCAGACCCGAAAACGGCGCTTGACGCTTTCGGGAGACCGCCAGCTTGGGGCTAAGTTTCAATCCGTCACGCAGCCATGGCATTGCCTGCGTGCAAGGCAGTGGCCGCTACACTCGCTCACTGTGAGCCTCCTTAGATCTGCTTCTGTCGTGTCGATTTTTACCCTGGCCTCCCGGGTCACGGGTTTGGTGCGCGAGTTGCTCATCGCCTCCATGTTCGGGGCCAGCGCCTTGACCGATGCCTTCAATGTTGCTTTTCGTATTCCTAACCTGTTTCGACGCCTTTTTGCCGAGGGGGCGTTCAGTCAGGCCTTTGTGCCGGTGCTGGCTGCCAGTCGTGCCCAGCATGGCGACGAGGCCACCAAGGAAGTGATCGACAGCGTGGCCACAGCCTTGGCTTGGTCGGTGCTGGCTTTATCGGTATTGGGTGTGCTGGCCTCCCCCTGGTTGGTGTGGGCTCTGGCCAGTGGCTTGCAGCAAGACGCTCGGGGTTACGGCACAGCGGTCCATATGACACGTTGGATGTTCCCCTACATCGCCTTCATGTCCATGGTGGCCTTGTCGGCTGGTATTTTGAACACCTGGAAGCGTTTTGCCGTGCCTGCGGCCACGCCCGTGCTGCTGAACGTGAGTGTGATCGCCGCAGCCTGGTTGTTGTCGCCCTGGTTGGCCAAGCAGGGTGTGGAGGCCATTTATGCCTTGCCTGTGGGTGTGATGGTGGGCGGCGCCTTGCAATTGGCGGTGCAGATTCCGGCCTTGGCCCGGTTGGGTTTGTTGCCCCGCTTGGGCTTGGGGCTCCGCGCCGTGAAGAGAGCCTGGACCAACCCCGCCACCTTGAACATCCTGCGCCTGATGGGCCCGGCCTTGCTGGGCGTGGGTGTGGCCCAAATTTCCTTGCTCATCAACACGCAGATCGCTTCGCACTTGGCCCCGGGCAGTGTGAGTTGGTTGACCTATGCCGACCGATTGATGGAGTTTCCAACGGCGATCTTGGGTGTGGCGCTGGGCGTGGTGCTGATGCCGCAGCTGGCGGCGGCCAAAGCCACGGGCGACAGCGAGCGTTATGCCGCCATGCTTGACTGGGGTTTGCGTTTGGTGTTGCTGCTGGCTTTGCCTTGTGCTGCAGCTTTGCTGGTGTTTTCGCAGCCGCTCGTGTCGGTGCTCTACCACTATGGTGCTTTTACCGACCGTGATGTACAGCAAACCACTTTGGCCCTGACGGGCTACGGCGTAGGCTTGCTGGGCCTGGTGGCCATCAAGGTCTTGGCCCCTGGGTACTACGCCAGTCAGGACATCCGCACCCCTGTGCGCATCGCGGTGGTGGTGCTGGTGCTCACCCAAATTTTCAACGTCCTGTTGGTGCCTTATCTGGCCCATGCTGGGCTGGCACTGTCCATTGGCTTGGGCGCGCTGGTCAATGCCTTGTGGCTACTGGTGGGCCTGCTGCGCCGGGGCAGTTACAAGCCGCAGCCCGGTTGGTGGCGCTTTGGCTTTCAGGTGCTCTTAGCTACGGGCTTGTTGACAGGCTTGCTGTGGTTCGCTGCGAACCATTTGCCTTGGGTGGCCATGCGACAAGAGGCCTGGCTGCGCATCGGCTGGATGGGGCTTGTTTTGCTGGGCTCGGCTGTCCTTTATTTCGGGGTTTTGTGGGCCACAGGACTGCGGCTCAAAGCCTTTCTCAAACGCTGACGGGTATCCGGAACAGACATGCTGTTGAATTTGTCATCGCCCACCCCGCTCAGTTACTTTGCCAGTCTCGTGCAAAGCGATGAACATTTCCCCTTGCTGGAGGCGGCTGCCAGTTTGGCGCAGGACGAAGAGCCCAGTTTGGATGTCCAACACGTACTGGACGATGTGGCCCGCTTGTTGCGCAGGGTTCAGTCGCGGATACCCGAGGATGCGGACGACCTCACTCAACTGGCCATTTTGACCCAAGTCTTCTACCAAGACTTGGGTTTTGGGGCCAATGCCAATGATTTCTACGCCCCCGAAAACAGCTACTTGAATGAGGTCCTGAGAACACGCAGGGGCATCCCGATTTCTTTGGCGGTGGTTTGGCTCGAATTGGCCCAGGCCATTGGACTGAACGCGCAGGGTATTTCCTTCCCGGGGCACTTTTTGGTCAAAGTGACACTGACAGATGGTTTGGTGGTGCTGGACCCGCTCACGGGCGTATCTTTGGGACTGGACAGTTTGTCAGAAAGATTGAGCCCTTTTCGAGCTCCTGTTGACCAGACAGCTTCAGCAGATCTGGACGAAGGTGAAACCCCCTTGGGTTTGTATTTGCAAGCTTGCCCGGCACGGGATGTGTTGGCCAGAATGCTGCGCAACCTGAAAGAAATCTTCCGATCACAAGAGGACTGGCCGCGCATGCTGCAAGTGCTCGATCGCTTGGTGGTTTTATTGCCAGAGGTCTGGACCGAAAGGCGAGACCGGGGCTTGGTGCATGCCGAATTAGGGCATGTGCATGAGGCGCTGCAAGATTTGCAGGTGTATCTGGAAGCTGAACCTTCTGCGCCCGACACTTTGGCGCTGAAAAATCGGGTGACCGAGCTGTCCGCCCTTTGATGCCATGTCCACCGTTGGAGCCACTGGGGTCTGGTGGTACCCAGAGCGAGCGGTCGCAGGCATCAAGGACTGAAAGCTTGTTTAAGCCACCACCACCTGAGCGCCTTCGCCTTGGGCCGCGATGCGGCCAATGGTGAATACCTGCTCCCCGGCAGCGCGCAGAGTAGCCGCGCAGCCTTCGGCTTCGGCTGCATCAATGACCACCACCATGCCTATGCCGTTGTTGAAGGTGCGGTTCATTTCGATGTCGTCAATGCCCGCAGTGGCCTGTAGCCAAGCAAACAACTCGGTTTGTGGCCAGCTGCCTTTTTGCAGGTGGGCGGCCAGGCCGTCGGGCAGCACGCGGGGGATGTTTTCGAGCAAGCCGCCGCCAGTGATGTGGGCCAGAGCCTTGATGGGGTGAGCAGCCAATGCGGCCAACACATTGAGCACGTAAAGGCGGGTGGGCTCCATCAAGGCTTGCTTGAAGGGTTTGCCGTCAAGCGTGGCGGGAGCGTTGCTGCCCGCGCGCTCGATACATTTGCGCACCAGACTGAAACCGTTTGAGTGCACGCCGCTGGACGCTAGGCCCAGCACCACATCACCCGCTTTCACGTTCTGACCGGTGAGGATTTTCGATTTTTCGACCGCACCGACCGCAAATCCTGCCAAGTCGTATTCGCCAGCGGGATACATGCCGGGCATTTCGGCGGTTTCGCCGCCAATCAGCGCGCAGCCCGACAGCTCGCAGCCTTTGGCAATGCCGCCGACCACGGCTGCTGCCGTGTCCACGTCCAGCTTGCCGCAGGCAAAGTAGTCTAGGAAGAACAGGGGCTCGGCGCCTTGTACCAGCACGTCGTTGACGCTCATGGCAACCAGGTCAATGCCTACGTTGTCATGCATGTTCCATTCAAACGCCAGCTTGAGCTTGGTGCCTACGCCGTCTGTGCCGCTCACCAGCACGGGCTCTTTGTAGCGTTTGGGCACTTCAAACAGGGCACCAAAACCGCCGATACCTGCCAGCACGCCTTCGCGCATGGTTTTCTTGGCCAGGGGTTTGATGCGCTCGACCAGCGCGTCTCCCGCAACGATGTCGACGCCAGCGTCTTTGTAGGAAAGAGGGGTTTGAGTCATGGTTTTGGCCCGAATGGGGCGTGTGAACAGGAATAAGGGCCAATAAACGGGCTGGCAGACTAAAATCAAGGCTTATTTTAAGGGTTAGCCCTGAGCGCTTGGGCCTGACCCCGGCAAAACAAGAGACCGCATGCAAGCCCCCCTTCCATTTTTGATGACCCGACTGGCTGCCTGGCTTGGCGTGGCCTTGGTTGCCGTGCTTGTTTTTTGGCTGCTTGCACCGGTGCTGGCGCCATTCGTGATTGCGGCGGTGATGGCCTATGTTTTGCACCCCTTGGTGCTCAGGCTGGAGAGTGTTGTCGGAGGGCGTTTGCCGCGCGCTTTGGCCGTGGTGCTGGTGGAGGCGCTGGCCCTGCTGGCCCTTTTGGGGTTGTTTTTGTTGCTGGTGCCAATTTTGGTGCGTGAATGGCCTTTGTTGCAGCAGCAATTGCCCTTGTTGCTTGACCGCCTCGGTGATGCCGTCAACCCCTTGTTGGCCCAGCTGGGACTGAATGTCTCGCTGGATCTGGGTGACCTGAAAAAACAACTGGTGGCTTACCTGAGCGCGAACCGCGAAGACTGGTGGGCTCCACTCATGTCCTCGCTCAAACTCGGTGGCAGCGTGGCGTTGGCCTTTGCAGGTTATGCGGTGCTGGTGCCCGTGGCATTGTTCTACATGCTTTATGACTGGACCCGGCTGGTCAACAGCGTGCTCGAGCTGGTGCCGCCGGCCTGGCGTGAGCGATTTGATGGCTTCATGCGTGATTGCGATGAGGTCTTGGGCGAGTACCTGCGTGGCCAGATGTTGGTGATGCTGGCGTTGGCCGTGTTTTATTCGCTGGGCCTGAGTTTGTTCGGTCTGGATCTTGCGCTGCCCATAGGGGTGTTCACTGGGCTGGCTGTGTTTGTGCCTTATCTGGGCTTTGGTTTGGGCCTGGTGCTGGCGCTGTTGGCCGGTTTGCTGCAGTTGGCGCCATCGCAAGCCCTGCTCATGGTGGCCGTGGTTTATGGTTTAGGTCAGTTGATTGAGAGCTTTGTGCTGACGCCCCGTTTGGTGGGGGAGCGCATCGGCTTGCACCCGCTGGCTGTCATTTTGGCTCTGATGGTTTTTGGCCAAGTGCTGGGTTTTGTGGGTGTGCTGATCGCCTTGCCTGCCAGTGCAGTCTTGTTGGTGGGCTTGCGCCGTTTGCGTGTGCAATACCTGCAAAGTGATCTGTACCGTAAAAGTGGCTCGGGTGCGGTGGAACAAGGACCCGATCAGGCATGAAGCAACTGGCTTTGGACATTGGCTTGGCCTCAATCCCCACGTTGGATAATTTTTTTGCTGGCCCCAACGCAGCCGCCTTGAACCACCTGCGTTTGTGGACGGCCTCGTCCAGTCGATCGCCTGTGCCCAGTTATTTGTGGGGGGAGAGCGGTTCGGGCAAAACCCATTTACTTCACGCAGTGCACCATGCGCTGCAAGAGCAGGGCGCACAGGTGGGCTGGATGGACGCCCACAGCATGGACCCGCCCGAGTTCAACGACGATTGGGCCGCCGTGCTGATGGACGATGTGCACTTGTACAACGCCGAGCAGCAGCACACCGCCTTCAACTGGTTTGTCAACGCCTTGACGCCCCGCAGTGGCACACCGCGCTGGGTGTTGGCCGCCGGGGCTTTGCCTCCGGCCGATCTGAAGCTGCGCGACGATTTGCGCAGCCGCCTGGGCTGGGGCCACATCGACGCCCTGCAGGTGTTGGGCGAACCCGAACGCCGCGCCGTGCTGCGCCAAGAAGCCGATGCCCGGGGCTTGTTTTTGAGCGACGAAGTCATGTCTTACATGCTCAAGCGCTTTTCGCGTGATTTGGGCAGCCTGATGCAGCTGCTGGATCACTTGGACCACTACGCACTGCAAACACAACGCGCCCTGACCATCCCTTTGGTGCGGGCGATGCTGGAGAACGAATGAAACTCGCCCTGTTCGACCTGGACCACACCTTGCTGCCGTTGGACTCTGACCACACCTGGGGGGTGTTCACGACCGAAATGGGTTGGACCGACCCGGCGGTGTTCAGCCAGCGCAACGACGAGTTTTATGCCCACTACCAAGCGGGCACGCTCGATATTCATGACTACGTGCGCTTTGCCACCCGCGCCGCGCGTGAACGTGGTGCTACCGAGGCGGCGCAGGCCCATGCCCGGTATATGGACGAAGTGATCCGCCCGCGCATCACGCCCGAGGCGCTGGCGCTGGTACGATCACACCAACACGCGGGCGACACGGTCCTGATCGTGACCGCCACCAACGAGTTTGTGACCCGCCCGATTGCCCAGGCCTTCGGCGTGAGCGAGTTGATCGCAGTTGACCTCGAACGCGATGCCAGTGGCTGGATCACGGGCGAGATCCGGGGCACACCGTCCTTTCGGGAGGGTAAAGTCACTCGGGTCGCGCATTGGTTGAACCAAAAAGGCTTGGGCTGGGGCGACGTGGAAATGACGTTCTACTCGGACTCCATGAACGACTTGCCGCTTCTGGAAAAAGCCCACCATCCGGTGGCAACGAACCCTGACGCTCGGTTGCGTCAACTGGCCACAGAGCGTGGCTGGCGCATCCTCGACCTCTTTCAAGAATGATCAAACAATTCATCGACAAGCTGATGGGCAAAACGCCCAAAAGCAGCAAGCCCCACTTTGGCCGCCGTACCGAGGTGTCCGCATCGGTGCACGGCATCGACCCCAACTTGGTGGACGAACGCGCGATCCATGTGACGCGCACTTTGCAGCAAGCCGGGTTTGAGGCCTACATCGTGGGCGGCGCTGTGCGCGACCTGCTGCTGGGCCTGCGCCCCAAAGACTTTGATGTGGCGACCAACGCCACGCCCGAGCAGGTCAAGGGCCTGTTTCGACGCGCTTTCATCATCGGGCGGCGCTTTCGCATCGTGCACGTGGTTTACGGCCGAGGGCGCGACAACGAGGTGATTGAGGTGTCCACTTTCCGGGCGCACCTGGACAACGTGGCCGCAGAGCAGGTCAAAGGCAACGAGCGCACCAGCAAACGCCAGCTCGAAGGCATGCAACACGCCGTGGACTCCTCGGGCCGTGTGCTGCGCGACAACGTTTGGGGTCCGCAAGACGAAGACGCCACGCGCCGTGACTTCACCGTGAACGCCATGTACTACGACCCCGAGTCGCAGATCGTGGTGGACTACCACGGCGGCATTCAGGATTCGAAAAAGCGTGTGTTGCGCATGATCGGCGACCCGGTGGCACGTTACCGCGAAGACCCGGTACGCATCATCCGCGCGGTGCGTTTTGCCGCCAAGCTCAGCCCGCTGGGGTTCAAGCTGGAGGCCAAAACCGCCAAGCCCCTGACGCAGTCGGCCACCTTGTTGGCCGATGTGCCGCAAAGCCGTTTGTTTGACGAGATGCTCAAGCTGCTGCAAACCGGACACGCCCTGGCGTCCATTGAGCAGCTGAAAAAGCTGGGTTTGGCCACCGGCATTTACCCCTTGCTGGATGTGGTGGTGGAGCGGGCGGACAGCGCCTTTGTGCAAGTGGCGCTGGCCGATACCGACCGCCGCGTGGGCGAGGGCAAGCCGGTCGCTCCGAGTTTCTTGTTGGCCTGTGTGTTGTGGGCCGACGTGCGCGAAGGCTGGGCCAAACGCTTGGCGCGCAAGGAACACCCGCACCCGGCTTTGCAGGACGCGATCGACGAGGTGTTTGATGCACGCATCGGCGACGTGTCTGGTCGCGGCAAGCTGGCGGCTGACATGCGCGAGATCTGGATGATGCAGCCGCGCTTTGAAAAGCGCGTGGGCAGCACACCCTTTGGCCTGGTCGAGCAGCCACGTTTTCGTGCAGGCTTTGACTTTTTGCGATTGCGTGCTGACATCGAAGAAGTGGACATTCGTTTGGCCGACTGGTGGCAAGAGTTCAGCATGGCCAGCGATTCAGAGCGTGAGGACTTGGTGCAAGCGGCCAAGGTCGAGCAGCAGGCCTCGCAAGCGGCCAAGCCCCGCGTGCGCCGTGCCCCCCGACCCGAGGGCTCACCCGCGCCAGCCGAGAGTCGCCCTTCACCAGAGGCCGAAGGCGCCGATGAGGGGGCTGCCAAAAAACGCCGCCGTCGTCGCCGCAAACCCGGCGCTGCAGGTGATCAGGCGGGCGACGGCGGCAGTGCCGCCTGAATCTGTGATCTGAATGAACAGCAAGGGGCGATCTTGAGAGACCCCGTCACCGCTTATGTGGCCTTGGGGGCTAACCTGGGGGACGCCCGCACGGCTGTGCTGCAGGCCTTTGAGGCACTGGCCTGTTGGCCAGAGATTCAAGTCACAGGCCGTTCCGCGCTTTACCGCACAGCGCCCCATGAGGCCCAAGGGCCTGACTTCATCAACGCGGTGGCCCGCATCGACACAGGTTTAACCGCACCCGATGTGCTGGACGCTTTGCAAGCCATCGAGCACCGGGCGGGCCGTGTGCGTCCCTATGTGAACGCACCGCGCAGCCTGGACCTGGATCTGCTGTTTTACGGCGATGCCTGCATCCACAGCCCCCGCCTGACCGTGCCCCATCCGCGCTGGCGTGAGCGGGCTTTTGTGCTGGTTCCCTTGGCCGATGTGTGGCCGCAGCGTGTTGGCCCTGAAGACCTTGCCCGCGTGGCGGACCAGGCCATCGAGCGTTTGCCTTTGGAGTGTCGATGACTTTTCTCACCAGCTTGCCCGTGTCGCTGCAGACCATCTTGCTCTTGCTGGCCAGCAACGTGTTCATGACCTTTGCCTGGTATGGGCACCTGCGCAACATGTCCACCGCCCCGTGGTATGCCGCTGCCTTGGTCAGTTGGGGCATTGCCTTGTTCGAATACATGTTCCAGGTGCCAGCCAACCGAATCGGTTACACGCAATTCAGCGTGGCGCAACTCAAGATCATGCAAGAGGTCATCACCTTGACTGTGTTTGTACCCTTTGCGATTTTTTACCTCAAAGAGCCCTTCAAACTGGACTATCTCTGGGCGGCTTTGTGCATGGTGGGCGCGGTCTATTTCATTTTCAGAAGCCCCTGAGGCCTTGGACCTTAATTCCTAGATTTCGTACGGTTAAACTCGTTACTGTCATACCGTTGTCACATTTGACTTTGTACCGTTATCAGGAGCTTTCCCATGCTGTTTGGCAAATTGCTGCCCAAAGAAGGTAACTTCTTCGAACTTTTTAATCAACACGCGGACCGCATTGTCGAAGCGGCTCGGGCCTTCTCCAACTTGGTGGCCAATTACAACGATGTTCACTTGCGTGAAAAGTACAACCGGGATGTGGATAACGCCGAGCACGCCGCGGATCGCGTGACCCAGGAAGTGAACCGCCTGATCCACACCACCTTCATCACCCCGATTGACCGTGAGCAAATCCACGCGCTCATCAACTTGATGGATGACGTGGCCGACTTGATTCAAGACTCGGCCGAAACCATGGCGCTGTATGACGTGCGTCACATGACCGAAGAAATCACCCGTCTGACCGATTTGTCGGTCAAGTGCTGTGAGCGCGTGCAGGACGCAGTCAAGTTGTTGGCCAAAATTGGCGAACCCTCTGTGGCCGAGGCGGCCTTGAAGACCTGCGAAGAAATCGATCGCCTGGAGTCCGATGCCGACCGAGTGATGCGCAGCGCGATGAGCAAATTGTTCCGTGACGAACCCGATGTCCGCGAAATCATCAAGCTCAAGGCGATTTACGAGCTACTGGAAACCATCACCGACAAGTGTGAAGACGTGGCCAACCAAATCGAGGGCATCGTCCTCGAAAACTCCTGATCCGAACGGGGAATCCTGAACATGGAAACCGTACAAGCCGCCTTGTGGGTGGTGATCTTGCTGGTCGCCCTGGCGCTCATTTTCGACTTCATGAACGGCTTCCACGATGCCGCCAATTCGATCGCGACCGTGGTGTCCACGGGCGTGCTCAAACCGGGGCAGGCCGTGGTGTTTGCTGCCTTCTTCAACTTCATTGCCATTTTTGTCTTCCACCTGAGTGTGGCCGCCACAGTGGGCAAAGGAATTGTTCAGCCCGGCGTAGTCGATACCCATGTAGTGTTTGGTGCACTTGTGGGGGCCATCACCTGGAACGTGATCACTTGGTATTACGGCATCCCCAGCAGCTCCTCGCATGCCTTGATTGGCGGGATTGTGGGTGCTGTGATCGCTAAAGCTGGGGCCGGAGCCCTGATCTCGACGGGCATCATGAAAACCGTGGCCTTTATTTTTGTATCCCCTTTGCTCGGCTTTTTGCTGGGCTCCCTGATGATGGTGGCGGTCGCTCATCTTTTCAGACGCTCCAGGCCATCGAGAGTGGATAAATGGTTCCGCCGCTTGCAGTTGGTGTCGGCTGGGGCCTACAGCCTGGGGCATGGCGGCAACGATGCGCAAAAAACCATCGGCATCATCTGGTTGCTGTTGATCGCGACCGGCTACGCCACCACGGCCGACGCTTCGCCTCCGGGGTGGGTCATCGTCAGCTGTTACCTCGCGATTGGTTTGGGCACCATGTTTGGCGGCTGGCGCATTGTCAAGACGATGGGCCAGAAAATCACCAAGCTCAAGCCGGTAGGCGGCTTTTGCGCCGAAACGGGTGGAGCCATGACGCTGTTTTTGGCCACTACACTGGGGATTCCGGTCTCGACCACGCACACCATCACCGGTGCCATTGTGGGCGTGGGCTCTACCCAGCGTGCCAGCGCCGTGCGATGGGGTGTGGCGGGCAATATTGTTTGGGCCTGGGTGCTGACCATTCCGGCCAGCGCCTTTGTGGCAGCGATCGCATACTGGCTCAGTTTTCAAATTTTCGACTGATGGCGTGACCCGCCGGTTGAATTCGGGGACCTTTTGCTTGACCCAATGTATGCCGCCCAACTGCAACAGTTGGGCGGCATTTTTTATTGGCTTATCAGTCGGGCCGCTTCGATCTGGTACTCAAAGTAGCGCTGGAAGCTGAAGACCAGACTGGACATCAAGACGGTGGTGCCCAGCAGCAAGGCCACAACGATGCCAATGATCGTGCCCCATTGCGTGCGACCCGATGGCGTCAGCGCATCGGCTTGAGGGTTGAATTTGGCGTTCCATTTTTCGATGGGCGTCAGGCCATAAATGATGGCATTCAGGGCGCAGCCGGCGATGGTGAAGCCCAGCAAAGGAATCAACATCCAGCTGAGCGTGTCGTCCTGGCCAAACTGCTGCACACGCTCCAAGCCATAAAAACCCAGCGCCGTGGGGATGGGCAGCAGCCAGGCCAGCATGTCCGTCAAGCCGTACAAGTAGAAACGGTGCAGACCCAATGGGCCTGTCCAGAAAGCCAACCAAGTCGCCAGTGTTTTGTTTTTCATGGAGCGATTATTGCGGAGGGCTGCTGTCACCTGCGCCCAAAGGCTTTTCCATCATCACGACATCGAGCCAGCGGTCGAATTTCCAGCCGCAGGACTTGAGCACGCCGACGTGGCTGAAGCCCAAGGCGGTGTGTACACCGATGGACCCGGCATTGGCCGAGTCACCGATCACAGCCAGGAATTTGCGTACGCCTGCGCGTTCGGCCTGTGCGCACAACTCGGCCAGCAAGGCGCGGCCCATCCCCTTGCGGTTGGCGTCGGGTGCCATATAAATAGAATCTTCGGCGGAAAAGCGGTAAGCGGGGCGGGGCTTGAACCAGTTGCAATAGGCAAAACCGATCACGCGACCTTCGTCTTCGACCACCAGGTAAGGCAAGCCCTTGGACAGCACATCGGCGCGCCGGCTGGCCATGTCTGCCTCGGAGGGCGGATCAATCTCGAATGTTCCGGTGCCGGTCAGGACGTGGTGGCGGTAAATGGCCGTGATGGCGGCGACATCTTCGTCGCGGCTGGGGCGTATCAGAGGCAAGGCAAGGCTCCCGTTGTATAATGGTGGGCTTTTCAGTGTGTCACTGGCCGGGTGGCCAGTTGCGTGTCTCAAACGCTGAAGGATACCGGGCATCTGGGCAATTGTTCCCAAGATACCCAACCACCCAAGGATAAATCATGGTTGTTATTCGTCTGAACCGCGGCGGCTCTAAAGCACGTCCTTTCTTCAACATCGTCGTTGCTGACAAGCGCGTGCGTCGCGATGGTCGCTTCCTCGAGCGTATCGGTTTCTACAACCCCACAGCCAAAGGCGGCGAAGAAGGTCTGCGCATTGCCCAAGACCGCCTGACCTACTGGAAGGGCGTTGGCGCCCAAGCTTCCCCCACCGTGGAACGCCTGATCCGTCAAGCCGGCAAAGCCGCTGCCTGATTGGTTCGCTGAGGTCATGCGTCCGCCTTTGGAAACAGCCGCACTGCCGGCTGACGCCATCGAAATCGGGCGCATCACCGATGCATGGGGCATCAAAGGCTGGTTCAAGGTCTTGCCCCACAGCGCCTCGCCCGAGGCGCTTTTTTCTGCCAAAAGCTGGTTTCTGTTGCCGCCCGATCGGCCCATGAAACCCCAGCGTGGCCAAGAGGCTGCAGCCTCTGCTCAACAGGCCTGGCGCGAGCCTTTGCTGCTCAATATCCTCGAAGTCAAAGACCATTCCGACACCGTGGTGGCGCGTGCCCAAGGCATTGATGATCGCAACGCATCCGAATCCTTGCGTGGTGGCCGAATTTTTGTGCCACGCTCCAGCTTCCCGGCTGCCGCCGATGGCGAGTATTACTGGGTTGATTTGATGGGCCTGCAGGTGTTCAACCGCGAAGGTGTGGATCTGGGCCAGGTGCGCGACCTCATGTCCACCGGGCCGCAAACCGTTCTCGTCATCGAAGCTGCTGCCGAAGCTGAAGGCGGCAAGCCTGTCGAGCGCATGATCCCGTTTGTGGCAGCTTTCATCGACGGTGTTGACTTGCCAGGCAAGCGCATCACGGTCGACTGGCAGCCCGACTACTGAGCCGCCCCGGCCGTGGAGGGCCCGCCCCATGCGCTTTGACATCATTACCCTGTTTCCCGAGCTGTTTGCGCCGCTCTTGACCAGTGGCATCACGCGTCGTGCCTACGAAAGCGGGTTGGTCGACGTGCGTTTGTGGAACCCCCGCGACCATGCCGAAGGCAATTACCGCCGTGTCGACGACCGCTCGTTTGGCGGTGGTCCTGGCATGGTCATGTTGGCCGAGCCCTTGTTCAAATGCCTCACGGCCATTCGGGCTGAGCGTCAGGAAACGGCGCCAGCACCTTTGGTGCTGTTTTCTCCGATTGGGCAGACGATGAACCACGGCTCTGTTGAGCAATGGTCGGCCAGCGCGGGTGCTGTGTTGTTGTGTGGGCGCTATGAGGGTGTGGACCAACGCTTTATCGACCGGTATGTGGACCAGGAAATCAGTTTGGGCGACTTTGTGCTCTCGGGCGGTGAAATCGCCGCCATGGCCTTGCTAGATGCGGTGGCCCGATTGCAACCGGGTGTGTTGGGCGATGAGGGTAGCCACCAGTTGGACAGTTTCAATCCTGCGCTGGATGGCTTGCTGGACAGCCCGCATTACACCCGCCCCGAGGTTTGGCAGGGCCAGGCTGTACCGCCTGAATTGATGTCGGGTCACCATGCGCACATTGCGCGCTGGCGTCGTGACCAGAGCCTGAGTCTGACTGCGAAGCACCGACCCGAATTGTTGGACCAAGCCCGTCTTTCGGGCAAGCTGAGTCGGCATGACGAAACCTTCTTGAAGCAGCTGGCGCATGGCTCGTCCGAAGTCAGCAGCGATACGGGGCCGAAAAAGCTATAATCAAGGGCTTTTCGATCCTTTACCCGCCGCGATCTGGCTCAGTCATGCACCAGCATGGCCTTTACAGCACAGAACGCCCCTTGTGTAGCGAGGCATGATCGGACGGAGTTCAAAAAATGAATTTGATTCAAACTCTTGAGCAGGAAGAAATTGCCCGTTTGGGTAAAGTGATTCCTGAATTTGCCCCCGGCGACACCGTGATCGTCAGCGTCAACGTGGTGGAAGGCGCGCGCAAGCGTGTCCAGGCCTACGAAGGTGTTGTGATCGCCAAGCGTAACCGTGGTCTGAACAGCGGCTTCACCGTGCGCAAGATCTCCAGTGGCGAAGGCGTGGAACGTACGTTCCAAACCTACAGCCCCGTGATCGCCAGCATTGAAGTCAAGCGTCGTGGTGATGTTCGCCGCGCCAAGCTGTACTACCTGCGTGACCGCAGCGGCAAGTCGGCACGTATCAAAGAAAAGTTGCCTCAGCGCAAAGCAGCACCCGCTGCCAAAGCGTAAAGCCTTTTCGGCCATACGAAAAAACCGCCCGGGTTTGCGCCCAGGGCGGTTTTTTTATGGGCGCTTCAAAACGTGCATCCGTTCCGCTCGGCCATAAAAAAAGGCCTTGCCGGTGAGGGCAAGACCTTCGAATGAGATCTTGAAGTCCTGGGTTGAACCCAGGAAAACGATCAACCGCGCGTGATTTTCAGCACGCGAGTGCCGCCACGCTTGCCTGCAGGGCCTTCGCCTGCGGCGTGGGGCTTGAAGTTGCTGGCGCCAAACTGCTTGGGGCCACGGGCGAACTTGTCGCCAGCAGCGCCGCGAGGGGCGGGGCGTGCTGCGTTGCGGTTGTCGCCGCCACGGTCTTCCCAGCGGCCACCTTGACGAGGACCGTCCTGGCGTCCATCTTGACGTGGGGCAGGGCGGCTGTCGCCTTTGTCCCATGGGTGCGCAGGTGCGCCACGCTGTTCAAAGCGGTCACCACCACGGTGGTCACCACGAGGGGCGTCAAAACGTCCACCTTCTTTGCGTTCGAAACGGGGTTCGGCGCGTTGTTCGAAGCGTGGCTGCTCTTCGCGGAAGTTGCCACGTGGAGCGCGGTTGTCAAAACCACCGCCATCGCGATCACGGTTGCCGCCGAAGTCGCGGCCACCTGGAGCTGGACGGCCACCGCGGAAGCCACCGCCTGCATTGGCGTAGTTGCGCTCGCCACCGAAACGGTCACCGCCACGGCCCATGGGCTTGCGAGCTTCAGGCATGCGGGCTTTGGGCTCCAGGCCTGGAATCACTTCGGCTTTGAAAGGCTGGCGTGTGTAGGACTCGATGTCACCAATCTTGCGGCGGTCGCGCATTTCGGCAAAGGTCACGGCCAAGCCATCGCGGCCTGCGCGGCCTGTGCGGCCAATGCGGTGGGTGTAGTCTTCGGCCTTCATCGGCAAGCCGAAGTTGAAGACGTGGGTGATGGTGGGCACGTCGATGCCGCGCGCAGCCACGTCGGTAGCGACCAAAATTTGCACTTGGCCATTGCGCAGCGCCATCAGGCGGCGGTTGCGCATGCCTTGGCTCAAAGCGCCGTGCAAGGCCACAGCCGAGAAACCGTCTTGCTGCAGGTCAGCGGCCAAGCCGTCGCACTCGATTTGGGTGCTGGAGAACACGATGGCCTGGTCGATCGTGGCGTCACGCAACCAGTGGTCGAGCATCTGGCGCTTGTGTTGGGCGTTGTCGGCCCAGAACAGCACCTGTTTGATGTTGTTGTGCTTTTCTTGGGGGTTGTCGATCTGGATTTTCTGAACCGAAGAACCACCGTCGTGCATCACGCGCATGGCCAGTTGTTGAATGCGCGGCGCAAAGGTGGCACTGAACATCATGGTCTGGCGGCGCTGGCTGGTCATGTCGTTGATGTCGGCCAAGTCGTCCGAGAAGCCCAGGTCGAGCATGCGGTCGGCTTCGTCCACCACCAAAAACTGAACCTTGTCCAGCTTGATTTGCATGGAGCGCTGCAGGTCGAGCAAACGGCCAGGCGTGGCCACCACCAAGTTGGCGTTTTGCAGCTTGGCAATTTGCAGCTGGTAAGGGATGCCGCCGACCACGTTGGCCACGCGCAGGCCACGGGTGTGCTTGACCAACTCGATGGCGTCTTGCGCCACCTGTTGGGCCAATTCACGTGTGGGACACAGAATCAATGCGCCGGGTGTCGGTGCCTTGAAGTTGCGGGGGTTTGTGGGGTCTTTGCGCTTGGAGCGTTTAGGTGCTGGCTCGCCCTTGGCGGCAGCGTCGGCGCAGGCTTGATCGAACTCGGCGCGTTCAGCAGCTTCTTGTTCGGCCATTTGCTGGATCAGTGTGTGCAGCACGGGCAGCAAGAAGGCGGCGGTTTTGCCGCTACCGGTCTGGCTGGAGACCATCAGGTCGGTGTAGCCATTGGACTTGCCATCTTTGGAGCCGCCAGCAGTAGGCAGAGCCAGAGGAATGGCGCGCAATTGCACAGCGGTGGGCTGGGTGTAACCCAGATCGGCCACGGCTTGCACCAGTTCTGGGGCCAGGCCCAGCTCGACGAAACCGTTGGGCACGTCGGCGATGGTTTCAACTTCTTCGGCTGATTCGGTCGTGACTTCAGCCGCTTTATCGGAGGTGATTTCGGCCGCTGCGGCGACCATGATTTCAGTGGCCAGGTTGGTCGCAGCGGGGGTGGATGTGATTTCGGCAGGCGACAAGTCGTCCTGCACTGTGTTCAAAGTGTCAGTCATGTGTATGTATAAAACTCGCACGGAACAACGGCCGCTAACAGAAAACTGTTGCTGATGGCCGCAGGCACCGCAAGGTTGAAAAAACATCAACCATCAAACGGTGCTCGCGAGTGGCGCTGGGCTTGGAGCCTGGCCGCTGAGAGTGACCCTATCGTTGGGTCAAGGCATGAAGGGAGATGTATGAATTGCCACACCTGAAATGCAGCAAGCTTACGATTATGGCACGGCCAAAGAAAAAACGCTAGGGTTTTCCCTGAAAAATCACAAACGGATGAAATGCTCGCGGTAATGCGCCAGTTCGTCGATGGATTCGTGCACATCGGCAAGGGCCGTGTGCTTTTGCTGCTTCTTGAAGTTGGCGTAGACCTCAGGCTTCCAGCGACGCGACAGCTCTTTGAGGGTGCTCACGTCCAGATTGCGGTAGTGGAAGAACGCTTCCAGCTTGGGCATGAACTTGACCAGAAAGCGGCGGTCCTGGCTGATGGTGTTGCCGCACAGCGGGGACGCACTCTTGGGTACGTACTTTTTCAGAAAGGCCAGGATCTGTTCTTCGGCATCAGCCTCGCTGGTGGTGGAGGCCTTGACCTTGTCGATCAGCCCACTTTTGCCGTGGGTGCCCTTGTTCCACTTGTCCATTTGGTTGAGCAGTTCGTCGGTTTGGTGAATCACCAGCACAGGCCCTTCGATGCGGGGCGTTAGGTGGGGCCCCGTCACGATGACGGCGATCTCCAGCAAGCGTTCTTTTTCGGGGTCCAGTCCCGTCATTTCGCAATCGATCCAGACCAGGTTCTGGTCGGATTTGGGCAGCTCTGCAGCTTCATGAGCAGGGGTGTGGGTATGGGCATCAGACATGCATAGATTGTCGCCGATGCCAGGAGCCCCTCTGTCACGGGCATGAATCAAGGCCTCCCACCGGCACAGAAGGTGCGGCTCCTACAATGGCGGCATGAATGCATCCCTGACTTTGACCCTGACTCTGGTGGTGGCCTTGCTGGCCCATGTGGCTCTCAAGTTCTGGCTGAACGCCCGCCAGGTGCGGCATGTGGCCCGCCACCGCAGCGCCGTGCCTGCGGCTTACGCCGATACCATGGCCTTGGCGGACCACCAAAAAGCGGCCGACTACACCTTGGCCAAAGCAAGACTGTCGCAAATCGACATCGCCCTGGAAGCCGCGGTGCTGCTGGGCTGGACTCTGTTGGGTGGGCTTGATGCGCTCAATCAGGTGCTGCTAGGCTGGATGGGACAGGGCATGCCGCAGCAAATCTCGCTGGTGTTGGGCTTCATGCTGGTCGGGGGGCTCATCGGAATGCCCTTGTCGCTGATGCAAACCTTTGGCGTGGAGCAACGCTTTGGCTTCAACAAAATCACGCCTGCCTTGTGGCTTGGGGACATGGCCAAAGGGTTGGTCTTGGGCCTTGCGCTGGGCTTACCGCTTTTGTGGGTGGTGCTTTGGCTCATGCAAGCCGGAGGCGCTTGGTGGTGGCTGTGGGCCTGGGGCGTGTTGGTGGTTTGGCAACTGTTTTTGATGGCGATTGCCCCCAATGTGATCATGCCCTTGTTCAATAAATTCACGCCCCTGGAAGATGAGTCGCTCAAGGCTCGTGTGCAGCGCCTGATGCAACGTGCAGGTTTCACCGCCAAAGGTTTTTTTGTGATGGATGGCAGCCGCCGCTCGGCGCATTCCAATGCGTTTTTTACAGGGTTTGGGGCGAGCAAGCGTGTGGTGTTTTTTGACACCCTGCTCAAGCAACTGAGCCCGGCTGAAATGGAAGCGGTGCTGGCCCATGAGTTGGGTCATTTCAAGCACAAGCATATTGTCAAAATGATGGCGACCAGTTTTGCCATGACGCTGGCGGGTCTGGCCCTTCTCGGTTGGCTGGCGCAGCAGGTATGGTTTTACACGGGCTTGGGTGTGATGCCCAATTTGTCGGGCAGCAACGACGCGCTGGCGCTGGTTCTGTTCATGCTGGTCACGCCCGTGTTCACGCTGTTCTTTGCGCCCGTGTCCTCGTGGCGCTCACGCCAGCAAGAGTTCGAGGCCGATGCCTATGCCGTGTCTCAAACGCCAGGTAAGGACTTGTCCTCGGCCCTGCTCAAGCTGTACCAAGATAACGCCTCGACCCTAACGCCCGATCCTTGGTATGTGAAGTTTTATTACTCGCACCCCCCCGCCAGTGAGCGTTTGCTGAGGATGAAAACCGCATGAGCACGCCAGAAGTCAGGGCCCTCAAGCCCACCGAGGTGATCATGGCGCTGGGCCAGATTCCAGGCTGGCGATTGTCGGGCGATGGCGACAACATCGCCATTGAAAAGACCTTCGAATTTGCCCAGCACTCACACGCTTTGCTCTTCGTCAACAGCGTGGGCTGGTTATCTGAAAAGCTCAACCACCACCCGGAACTGTTGCTGACCTACAAACGTTGTGTGTTGCGCTGGAACACGCACGATGTGCGCGGCTTGAGCCGATTGGATTTTGAAGCGGCCACACAAACCGATGCCTTGTTACCGGCATGAAGCGGCATGAATAAACCCAAAGCTCGACCCGCCTTGCCCCAAGCCAACGATTTGGAGCCGGGCTTGGTGGTGGCCACCTATGGCCGCCATTGTTTGGTGGAGACCCCCGAAGGTCGGCGCCTGATTTGCCACCCACGGGGCAAGAAAAACCAAGTGGTGGTGGGCGATCAGGTGCTGTGGCAAATTGCAGGTGACGAGGGCAGCATCGAAAAGCTGCAGGAGCGCCGCAACCTGTTTTACAGGCAAGACGAAATCCGCACCAAATCCTTTGCAGCCAATTTGGACCGCGTGCTGATCTTGATCGCGGCCGACCCCGAGTATTCGGAAAGCCAGCTCTCACGCGCCTTGGTGGCGGCCGAGGCCGAGCGCATCACACCCATCATCGCGCTCAACAAAAGCGACCTCGCCCAGCCCTTTGCGCAGGCCTGGGAACGGCTGGCACCCTACCGCGCCATGGGTTACAGCGTCATGCCCATCAGCCTGAGCCCACGCAGCCCGGTGGCCGACGATGGCGTGGCCGCTTTGTGCGCGCATTTGCAAGGCCTGACCACCTTGGTGCTGGGCCCGTCGGGCAGCGGCAAAAGCACACTGATCAACCGCTTGGTGCCCGATGCGCAGGTGGAGACGGGGGAAATTTCGCAGGCGCTGAACTCGGGCAAGCACACCACGACCAGTACGCGTTGGTACTGGGTGCCTGCACTCGACGGGCTTGCTCAAGAGGGTGCTCAAACTGGCGCTGTACGCACGGCCTTGATCGACTCACCCGGCTTTCAAGAATTTGGCTTGCACCACATTGAGCCCACCCGCTTGGCAGACTGCATGCCCGATTTGCGAAAGCATTTGGGTGGCTGCAAGTTCTACAACTGCACCCATTTGCACGAACCCGGTTGCGCCGTATTGGCGCAAGTTGAAACCGCTGAGCGCCCTGGCACCATCAGTGTGCGCCGTCACCGTATTTACGCGCAGCTTTTTGAGGAGTTGGGCCAGCAGCGCTGGTGAACGGTTGGGTGTGCTCCGTGCTCTCTCAGCCTACCAAATTGGCCATCGTCAACAAGGCCACCAGCACCAGCCACATGATCACCGTGCGCCACACCAAGCCCACCACCTGGGCGAAATGGGCCACTTCGGGAATGCGTCCTGGTGTGCTGCTGCCTCCTGTCATTTCCCTGCGTTCGTCTTCCTCGTTGGCTGCCTGCAAGGCGGCACCGCCCAAGCGGATGTTGATGGCACCTGCCGTGGCGGCTAGGATCACACCGTCGTTATCCTCCGGGAAGTTTTGTGCATGGTTGCGCCAACCATCCATAGCGTCTTCAAAGCTGCCCACAATGGCAAACCCCAGAGCAGTCATGCGCGAGGGCAACCAATCCATGGCCTGCCACGCCCGCAAGGCCACGGAGCGCAAGGCCTCACTCACCACGGAACCATCTGTGGTGGGTTCTTGCCAACGGCGCTGCGCCAGTTCAGTGAGGCGGTAAACCACAGCGCCCACGGGTCCCAAGCCAATGATGGACAGGACCGCATACCAAAAGAACACCCCGAAAACATGCCGGTGGGCTGCGATCATCGAGAATTCGATCACATGACGCACGATCTCGCTGCGTGGTATTTGACCCACTTGAACCTGTTGCCATTGCGCCAAAAGTTCTCGGGCTTGGGTTTCATCGCCGTTCTCCAGGGCCTCGCGGATCGCGGTGAAGTGATGACTGAACTGGCGAAAGCCCAGTGTGATGTAGAGCAAAGCCACGTTCCAGACCATGGCAAACAGCCAACCCAGTCCCCATTCGAGCGCCCAGTGAACAAGCATGGTCAAAAGCGCCGGGCCGATCACTGTGATGCCCCAAGTGACCCAGGCCTGATGCCGCACGCCCGCGTCAAATGTGCGGGCAACCCAAGCGACCCAACGCTTGATGGCGGTGTAAATCGCATTCACAGGGTTCAATGGATGAGCCTGCTCCAGCACCAGCGCCAACAGGATTGCAAAAAAACTCATGGCGTCCTCATCGGGAGGGGTTGACGACCAAAAAACGGTAGAAGTTACGAAGCATAGCGGCTGTCGCACCCCAAATGAAACGCTCGACCAAGTCGCTGTCACCGTTGGGCGCCGTTCGGGTCTCTTCGTAAGGCATGGAAAACCATTGACGCCGGGCACCTTGCCACTCGACGGTATGGCGACGGTGGTTGGCCGGATTCATCAAAAAATCAAGCGGGACTTCGAAAACATCCTGAACCTCATCCGCGTTGGGTCTCAACTCAAACTCCGGACTGACCAAGGCAATGACGGGAGTGACCCAAAAAGAGGTGCCGGTGACATACACCGGCAATTCCCCAATCACTTGCACATGCCGGGAGTCCAAACCCACCTCCTCATGGGCCTCACGCAGGGCTGTAGCACGCCGGCTGGTGTCCTGCGGGTCGACTTTGCCGCCAGGAAAGGCGATTTGGCCGGAGTGCGTCGACATGTGGTTTGCCCGCTGGGTGAGCAATACGGTCGACTGCGAAAAATTGGGCCCACGCATGACGATGGGCACCAGCACCGCAGCTGGAGTGGGTTCGCGTGCGGAAAAGGAGGTCTCCCGCTCGACCTCGGGTTGCCAGACTGGAGGTTGCTCAAACCGGGTTCGCAGGGCATCGGGCAACAAATGGGCCGACGGCACAGCTGGCATATCGTGGTCGATACGCCAAACCGGAACATTGCGGGGATCAAAAGATATAGGACTGGACACAGAGGGCATTTATAACCGAGACAGAGACCGCCGCCATTTAGAATGGTTCACGCTGCACTTTTTAGCAGCGCTATTTTTTATCGATATAGGTTGACACCATGAAGCGTGACTATTTTTCTCAAAATCCCCCGTCTGATCGCCGTTTTGGCGAGCACCGATCCGGCACCTGTATGGCATTGATCGATGGCCGTTTCCTGATCTGGATGGCCCAGCAGGGCGCTGTGGGGACCACAGGCGATTCGGTGAATCGCCAAGGCCTGCTCAATTTGTTGTCCCAAGCGTTGGCGCATGCCGGACTCGATGTCGATTTGCGACGCATCTACTGGTACAGCGACCGCTCTGACGGGCTGATCATCGACGATCAAATCGTACGTTTGGTGCAAACCCATGATGCGGACGGTGGTGCATCCTTGCTGCGCTCCTTGGGCCATGACCTCAAGCAACTGGCCGAGCACCATGCCTGCGACCATGTGCTGGTGGCCAGCGACGACGAACGTTTTTTGGCCACTATCGACGAGGCCCAACTCAGCGGTCTAAGTGTTCACCTGCTGGCCGATGAATCAGCCCGCAATATGCCCCAAATGGTGCGCACCGATCCGGGTTGGGCACGATTGCTGGCTCAGGCCGATCGCCGTGTGGTGGTGAACACCCAGGCGCTGGCCGACATGCTTCAAGGCAAGCTGCCGACCGGCATGGGGTTGGCCGTGGAAGATGTGGAAGAGCTGCGCAAGTCGATGCAAGAAGTCATTACGGCCTGGTGGTCGGATGAGCCCGAAGACCTGCGCGAAGACCTGCGTGATGCCCTGCAGGTCAGCCGCGGCGTTCCACAGGAAGTCGATCGCCAGCTCTTGCTGCGCATGCGCCAGCGCTTGGCACGCGCATTGAGCTTGCCCGAGAAGAAAATGTTGCGTGAAACCCTGCGTGCCGTGGTTTCCGAGTCTGTGGCGGCTACAGCTCCTGCGCCTGTTGGCGATGGCTTTCCGCCAGACAGCGACGAATGATTCACCACGCAAGCCAATGGCTTGCGGTCATGAAAGTCAAAAAGCCCCTGACACTCGCGTGTCAGGGGCTTTTTGATGGCTGACATGCAGCAGCAAAGCTGCAGGGCCAGGATTAAGCTTTGGCGTGGTATTGAGTCACGCGATCGACTTCATTTTTGGAGCCCAGCACCACACTCACGCGCTCGTGCAATTGGGTGGGTTGTAAATCGAGAATACGTTCTTTGCCATTGGTGGCTGCGCCACCGGCTTGCTCGATCAGCCAGCTCATGGGGTTGGCCTCGTACAACAGGCGCAGCTTGCCGGGTTTGTGCGGTTCGCGCTTGTCCCAGGGGTACATGAAGACGCCGCCACGGGTCAGGATGCGGTGCACGTCGGCCACCATGCTGGCGATCCAGCGCATGTTGAAGTCCTTGCCACGCAGGCCTTCCTTGCCCTGCAGGCATTCATCGATGTAGCGGCGCACGGGCTCGTCCCAGTGGCGCATATTGCTCATGTTGATGGCAAATTCTTTGGTGTCGGCGGGCACTTGCACATTTTCTTGTGTCAGCACGAAGGAGCCTTGCTCGCGGTCCAAGGTGAACATGGCCACGCCGTCGCCCACGGTGAGTACCAAAGTGGTTTGCGGGCCGTAGACGCAGTAGCCAGCCGCCACTTGCTGTTTGCCAGGTTGCAAAAAGTCTTTTTCGGTGACGCCCTGCTCACCCTCCGTCTTTTTGAGCACGCTGAAGATGGTGCCGATGCTGACGTTGACGTCGATGTTGGACGAACCATCCAAAGGATCAAACAGCAGCAGGTATTCGCCTTGCGGGTAGCGGTTGGGCACCAGGTAGATGCTGTCCATCTCTTCAGAGGCCATGGCCGCGAGGTGTCCGCCCCATTCGTTGGCTTCAAGCAGCACCTCGTTGGCGATGATGTCCAACTTCTTTTGCACTTCGCCTTGCACGTTCTCGCTTTCGGCCGTGCCCAGTACGCCACCCAACGCGCCTTTGTTCACAGCGTGGCTGATGCTTTTGCAGGCGCGGGCCACCACTTCGAGCAGCAAGCGCAAGTCAGCCGGAATGTGGCCTTTGTCGCGTTGCTGCTCCACCAAATAGCGGGACAGGGAAATTTTGCTGCTCATGTTCGTTCCTTGGGTTCAGGTGCTGCTCAGGGCGCGGCCGATGACTTCTCGCACGTCGTTCGAGAGGTCTGACTTGGCCGCCACGCGCTCGATCGCCACGCGAGCGGCGCTGCGGTAGGGCTCAGCCAATCGGCTCCAGCGGTCCATGGCGCGAGCCAGGCGTGCCGCCACTTGCGGATTGATGGCGTCGAGCGCCAGAACCTGCTCGCTCCAGTACACATAACCTGCCGCGTCGGCGCGGTGGAAACCTGCCGGGTTGGCACTGCAGTAGCTGAAGATCAGGCTGCGAGCGCGGTTGGGGTTGCGCAGGCTGAAGTCGGCATGTTGCATGAGTTGGCGTACACGCGGCAACACGTCGCCTGCTCGGTCAGGTGCACCGGCTTGCAGGGCAAACCACTTGTCGATTACCAAGGCTTCTTGCTGGAACATTTTGTGGAACAAGTCCAAGGCATCTTGTGCCAAGGCATGGCCGCTGACGACCAGCGCCGACAAGGCGTTGAAGCGGTCGGTCATGTTGCCTGCATCCTTGAACTGCTGGTAAACACGGCCGGGCATCACCGCGTCGCCGCTTTGAACGGCGGCCACGCACAGCATGGTCATGGCCATGCCTGCGAGGGCACGGCGCCCGCTGGACTTGGCATCAGGGGAATAAGCCCCATTGTGTTTGTGCGCATCCCAAGCCCACTGCCAGTCAGCTTGCAGGGCGGTGGCCAATTGCACGCGCATGGTTTCGCGCAGGAAGTGCACGCGCTGTGGGTCGACCACGTCGAGCTGGTCGGCGATGTAGTTTTCAGACGGCAGGGTGAGCGCTAAATCCTTGAAGGCCGCGTCCAGTGTGGGGTGGCGCAGCACGTTGCGCAAAGCAGCCACCAGTTCCTCTGACAAAACGGGAATACCCGTCAGATCCTTGTTTTGCTGAATGGCTTCGAGTGCACTTTGCAGCATCAGGCGCTGGCCTGCTTCCCATTGGTTGAAGGGGTCGCTGTCGTGGGCCAGCAAGATCAGCAGGTCATCGGTGTTGAGCCCGTCTTCGAGCACCACTGGGGCGCTGAAACCTCGCAGCAATGAAGGAACAGGCTCGCTGTCGATGTTGGCAAATGTGTAGCTGGCGCTGGCCTCGGTCAGCACCAGGGTTTGCTGCAGCGCGCTTTCGGCAGAGCCGGCCACTTGCAGGGACAGTGCATGGCCGTCGCGACTTACCAGACCCAGCGTGACCGGGATCACGAAGGGTGCTTTGCGATCCTGGTCGGGGGTCGCGGGGCAGCTTTGGCTGAGGGTCAGGGTGTAGCTGCGTTCGGCCGAGTTGTATTGGCCTGTGGCTTGCAGTCGCGGCGTGCCCGCTTGGCTGTACCAGTGCTTGAAAGTGCTCAGGTTGTTGGCGAGCGCTGAGCCGGGGTTGGCATCGGCAATGGCTTGTGCAAAGTCGTCGCAGGTCACGGCCTGGCCGTCATGGCGCTCAAAGTAGAGCTTCATGCCCTTGGCAAAACCGTCGCGACCTAAGCTGTCAGAGGGCGTGGCCACCAGGGTCTGCATCATGCGAACGACTTCGGAGCCTTTTTCGTAGATGGTGACGGTGTAGAAGTTGTTGATTTCCACATAGCTGTCGGGGCGTACCGGGTGGGCCATGGGGCCGGCGTCCTCGGCAAACTGCACCGTGCGCAGCACGCGCACATCTTCGATGCGTTTGACTGCACGGGCGCTGGTGTCGCCCGCCATGTCCTGGCTGAACTCCTGGTCGCGAAAGACCGTGAGGCCCTCTTTGAGCGAGAGCTGGAACCAGTCTCGGCAGGTGATGCGGTTACCAGTCCAGTTGTGGAAGTACTCGTGGCCGACAACACTTTCGATGTTGCCGAAGTCCATGTCGGTGGCGGTGGCCGGGTTCGCCAACACGTATTTGGTGTTGAAGATATTCAGGCCTTTGTTTTCCATCGCGCCCATGTTGAAGTCGCTGGTGGCGACGATCATGAAGCGCTCCAGGTCCAGCGGCAGGCCAAAGCGCGCTTCGTCCCAAGCCACGCTGGCCATGAGGGAGTTCATCGCGTGCTCGGTCTTGTCCAGGTCGCCGGGGCGCACAAAGACTTGCAGCAAATGCTCGGTGCCACTGCGGCTGACGATGCGTTGCTCGCGTGCGACCAGCTGACCGGCCACCAGGGCAAACAGGTAACAGGGTTTTTTGTGCGGATCGACCCACTTGGCAAAGTGACGTCCATCTTCCAATGCGCCTTGCTCCACCAGGTTGCCGTTGGAGAGCAGCACCGGGTATTTGGCTTTGTCAGCGCGCAGCGTGACGGTGTAGCTGGCCATCACATCCGGACGATCCAGGAAGTAGGTGATGCGTCTAAAACCCTCGGCCTCACACTGGGTGAAGAAGGTGCCCTGGCTGACGTACAAGCCCATCAACTGGGTGTTTTTTTCGGGGTTACAGGTGGTGAAGATTTCCAGATCGAAGGGCTCGTGGCCTTCTGGCAAATTCTCCAGAACCAGCTGATTGCCGTCCATCTTGAACGAGGTGCCGCCGCCGTTGACCAACACGCGGGCCAAATTGAGGTCTTCGCCATCCAGGCGCAGCGGCTGGGCCACCACGTCGGGGTTGCGGCGCAAGCGCATTTTGTTCAGCACGCGGGTTTTGTTCGGGTCCAGATCAAAGGTCAGATCGACCGTGTCGATCCAGAACGCCGGGGCGGCATAAGCCTCCCGGTGAATCGCGGTGGGTTGTCCTTCACGCATCACTAACTCCGTTTTCGTTGAGGTCTGAGCAGCTCAGAGGCCTTGTTTCAGTGAGGCTTCGATGAACGCATCGAGGTCGCCATCGAGCACCTTTTGGGTGGCCGAAATTTCGACGTTGGTGCGCAAATCCTTGATGCGGCTGTTGTCCAGCACATAGCTGCGAATCTGGTGACCCCAGCCCACATCGGTCTTGGTGTCTTCCAGCTTTTGCTGCTCTTCCAGACGCTTGCGCATCTCGAAGTCGTAAAGGCGTGAGCGCAGGCGTTGCCAAGCAACATCGCGGTTGCTGTGCTGGCTGCGCCCATCCTGGCACTGCACCACGATACCCGTGGGGATGTGCGTCAGGCGCACGGCCGAGTCGGTCTTGTTGATGTGCTGACCGCCCGCGCCGCTGGCTCGGAAAGTGTCGGTGCGCACGTCTGACGGGTTGATGTTGATCTCGATCGAGTCGTCGATCTCGGGGTACACAAACAAAGATGCAAAAGACGTGTGACGGCCGCCCGACGAGTCGAATGGGCTCTTGCGCACCAATCGGTGCACGCCGGTTTCGGTTCGAAGCAAGCCAAACGCGTATTCGCCTTCGATTTTGATGGTTGCCCCCTTGATGCCTGCGGTGTCCCCCGGGGTTTCGTCTTCCACCGTAGCCTTGAAGCCTTTGCGTTCGGCGTACTTGATGTACTGGCGCAGCAACATGCTGGCCCAGTCGCAAGCTTCTGTGCCACCTGCACCAGCCTGGATGTCGACAAAGCAGTTGAGCGGATCGGCCTCGTGGCGGAACATGCGGCGAAATTCGAGGTCTTCCACCAGCTTGGCCAGTTTGGCGGCTTCAGTTTCGATCGTTTGCAGGCCCGCATCGTCGCCTTCTTCCTTGCTCATTTCGAAGAGTTCAAGGTTGTCGGCCAATTCGCTGGTCAGGTTGGTGATGGTCACCACCACGCCGTCGAGGGCTTTTTTCTCTTTGCCCAGTTCTTGGGCTTTTTTGGGGTCGTTCCAGACCGAAGGATCTTCGAGCGATGCGTTGACGGTTCTCAGCCGTTCAGATTTGGCATCGTAGTCAAAGATACCCCCGTAACTCGTGGGTACGAGCGGTCAGGTCTGTGAGGGATGCGCCGATTTGGTTGATGCGTTCTGCGTCCATGGGGAAAGTATCCGGTTCAGTAAACCGGACATTTTCTCATGAGTTGGCGTCACGCCCGCTTGTGTTGGGGCTTAAAACTGACGCCCGTAAGAGAACATGAGGGCGGCAGTGCCCAAAAACTTGAGCTGCACCGAATCGTGAGGGGTCAGTTTGTAGCCCACCGCCGGGATGATGGCCGGGGAAAAACCGTTGTGGTTGAGGGGAACCTTGTTCTCATAAGGGGACACATAGCCATACATGATCCCGCCCGTCACTTTGGCGTAAAGCTTGGGCATACCCCACAAGTTGTTGAACTGCTGACCGGCATAAACGTACACAGACGGTTGTCCAAACGAGTTGCTAAAAAAGCTGATGCCGCACAGGCGGTCGCCGGGTAGTTGCTCGTCAATCGCCACCAGGACCACTTTTTTGTGTTCAGGGTTGTTGCTGAAGTGGTGGGTGTATGGCGAGAACGTGAATTCACCCTTGTGGGTGGGTTCAGGTGCGCCTTTCACAGCCAAAAAGTCGGGGCAGTAACGGCTGGCTGAATCTGCATACGCCGAAGAAAACAGCACCGACAAGGCAGCAGCCAAGCCAAAGCGGGTCAGGGAAATGAGGTTCATGGCCAACAGTCGTCAAAACTAAAACGAACTGATTTTAGGGCCTCTCAGGCCATGAACTTTTCAAGCAGGGTCGCCAAGGCCTGTGGTTGGTCGTGGTGCAGCATGTGTCCGGCGTCCTGTATCACCGCTTGTTGCAGGGCGGGCAAGGATTTCAGGCGCTCGTGAAACTCGGCCAAGGTGTATTTGCCTTTCCACCACTGACTGAGCGAGTCGTCTGAAGCTTCCACCACCAGAACCGGGGCGCTGATGCGGCGGTACATGGCCAAAGCCTCTTCAATGTGGAACAGATACGGGTTGATGACCTTGTGCGCCGAGTCGCCCAGGATGCGCCACTGGCCATCCGGGCCCGGTTGGGCCCAGTTTTGGGCCAGCCAGTCGGCTTTGTCTTGGCCGAGGCGAGCGTTGGTCTTCATCAGACGGGCCGCCACACCCGCGGCGTCCGGGTAAGACTTGAGCGTGTTGTCCCCTCCACGTTGGGCTTTGAGCTCATCGAGCCACTGGGCCATGCGGGTGGGAGCTTGGACAGGCTGGGTAGCCGCCATGCCAAAGCCTTCGAGGTTGACCAGGCGGCGGATGCGCTCGGGGCGGCTGCCCGCGTACATCATGACCACGTTGCCGCCCATGCTGTGGCCCACCAGGTCGACAGGCTGGTCTGGGTAGAGGGTGTCCAGCAGGGCGTCCAGATCGGCCAGGTAATCTGGGAACCAGTAGCTGTCGGTGGGCGGGGTCTCGGTCAGGCCGTAGCCGCGCCAGTCCATGGCGATGATGGGGCGCTGACTGACAAAAGCCTCGCTGAAGGCATCGACCATGAATTGGTACGAGGCGGCCACGTCCATCCAACCATGCGCCAACACCAGTGGTGTGGCCCCCGGTGTGGCAGTGCCCCATTGTCGAACGTGGTAACGGCAGCCGCGCAGCGGCACCCAGTGGCTTTGAGATTCGCGTAAAACTTGGTACATACTTTCGATCATAAGGAGACAAACGATGAGCGTCAGTCGCAACCAGGACCGCCAAGCCCCTAACCCAGCCCAAGGCAATACAGACCCCTACGACCGTTATCACGCCATTCACCAGGGCTTTGGCTGGAAAGTGCCCCAGCGCTTCAACATGGCACAGGCTTGCTGTGGCCAGTGGGCGGCGAAGCCTGCCACGGCCAGGCGTATCGCCATCCGCGAGCATGTGGCGGGTCAGGGCTTGGGGCGCAGTTGGACTTTTGGCCAGCTGCAAACCGCCGCCAACCGCCTGAGCCGGGTCTTGCAGGCGCAGGGCGTGCAACGCGGTGATCGGGTGGCGATTGTCTTGCCCCAGCGTTTTGAAACAGCCGTGGCCTACATGGCGGTGCTGCAAATGGGCGCGGTGGCCATGCCGCTGTCGATGCTGTTCGGGCCGGAGGCGCTGTCCTTTCGCATCAACGACAGCCAGGCCCGTGTGGCCGTGTGCGACGAATCTACGGTCCAGGCCTTGCAGCAGGCCAGGCCCGACTGCCCGGGCTTGCAAAGCCTGATCGGTGTGGGGGCGGCCGGAGCGCTGGCCGATTTAGATTACGCGCAAGCAGTGACCTGCCAGGCCGAATCCTTCAAAGCCGTGAGCACCCTGGCCGAAGACCCGGCGGTGTTGATCTACACAAGCGGCACAACCGGCAACCCCAAGGGCGCGCTTATCCCGCACCGGGCGCTGATCGGGAATCTCACGGGGTTTGTGTGCAGCCAAAACTGGTTTGGCTTTGATCCGGCGGATGCCAGTCGCCCGTCCAAAGCGGTGTTTTGGTCACCGGCCGACTGGGCCTGGACTGGCGGGTTGATGGACGCTTTGCTGCCCAGCCTTTACTTTGGACGGCCCATCGTGGCTTTCAATGGGCGGTTTTCCCCCGAAGCGGCTTTCGAGATCATGCAGAGCCACGGTGTGACGCACACCTTTTTGTTCCCCACCGCGCTCAAAGCCATGATGAAGGCTGTACCCGAGGTGAGGGGCCGCTACCGCCTCAAGCTCCAAGCCATGATGAGCGCGGGCGAGGCGGTGGGTGACGCTGTTTTTGGCTACTGCCAAGCGCAAATGGGCGTGACGGTGAACGAAATGTTTGGCCAAACCGAGATCAATTACGTGGTGGGCAACTGCGCCCGTTTGTGGCCTGCCAGGCCCGGCAGCATGGGCAAGGGCTATCCCGGCCACCAAGTGGCGGTCATCGACGAGGCGGGTCAGCTGTGCCCGCCAGGCACACCCGGTGAAGTGGCAGTGAACCGCTTCGATGTGCACGGTCATCCCGACCCGGTGTTCTTTTTGGGCTACTGGAACAACGACAAGGCCACAAAGGCCAAATACAGCGGCGACTGGTGCCGCACGGGCGACATGGCAGTCTGCGACGAGGACGGCTACCTTTGGTACCAAGGTCGGACCGACGACATGTTCAAGGCTGCGGGTTACCGCATCGGACCCGGCGAGATCGAAAACTGCCTGGTCAAACACCCGGCCGTACAGAACGCCGCGGTGGTGCCCAAGCCCGATGCCGAACGGGGTGCTGTGGTCAAGGCCTATGTGGTGCTGTCGCCTGATTGGCTGACCCGCAGGCCCAGCGGAGCGGGCCAGGCCAGCTTTGACGACGAGGTGCGCCGCGAACTGCAGGCCCATGTGAAGGGTTTGCTGGCACCTTACGAATACCCCAAAGAGATCGAATTCATCGACCAACTGCCCATGACCACCACCGGCAAGGTGCAGCGGCGGGTGCTTCGGCTGCAGGAAGAAGCGCGCGCGACAGCGCTGCAGTCCAAGGCACGCTGACGCGTGACAAAATCCACCAATTGCCTTGATTACCCGTCCAAGGATCATCAGCGCGCTTGAATTCAACACAGGACACACCATGAAACTCGTTCAACTCGGTCAATCCGACCTGCAAGTGACCCCGATTTGCCTGGGCACCATGACCTTCGGCCAACAGGTGAGTGAAGCCGATTCACACGCCATCCTGGACCGCTCGCTGCAAGCGGGCATCAATTTCATCGATACCGCCGAGATGTACGCCGTGCCCGCTTCGGCCGATACCTGTGGTGCAACTGAGACCTTCATTGGAAACTGGTTCGCCAAAAACCCTGGTGCCCGCGAAAAGCTGGTGCTGGCCACAAAGGTGGCGGGGCCATCGCGGGGCATGCCCTGGATTCGTGAAGGCTCAGGCATGACTGGGCAAGACATCCTGAACTCCTGTGATGCCAGCCTGCGCCGTCTGCAAACCGATGTGATTGATCTGTACCAAATCCATTGGCCAGAGCGCCATGTGCCGGTTTTTGGTATGACCTACTTTGACCCCACCAAAGATAAATCGGTGACCTCGATCCACGAGCAGCTCGAAGCCTTGGCCAAATTGGTGAAAGCAGGCAAGGTGCGTTACATCGGGTTGTCCAACGAAACGCCTTACGGCGTGCACGAGTTTGTGCGTTTGGCCGAGCAGCATGGCCTGCCTCGTGTGGCCACGGTGCAAAACCCCTATGCGCTGGTGAGCCGTACCTACGACAACGGGCTGGACGAAACTTGCTATCGTCTGAACGTGTCGATGTTGGCTTATTCACCGCTGGCCTTTGGCTTGCTCACGGGCAAATACGACCATGACGATTTGACTGGTCCTCTGGTGCCCGATGGGGGCCGCATTGCCCGTTATGACTCCATGCGCAAGCAGCGTTGGGGCCGCCCTGAAGCCTTGGCTGCCGCACGCCGCTACAACCAGCTGGCCCGCGACAACGGCATGACCCCTACCCAGATGGCGCTTGCGTTTTGCTACCACCGCTGGAGCGTTGCCAGCACCATCATCGGCGTGACCTCTCTTGCGCAACTGAACGAAGACCTGGCAGCCTGGTCGACCGAGTTGTCGCCCGAAGTGCTCAAAGCGATAGACGCCATTCGGTGGGAAATGCGCGATCCGGCCTTGTGATCCAGGCCTATGGCCAAGAAAGACAAAGTCAGCGAAACCCCGGCCACGGCGCTCTTACGCCAGCAGGGTGTGAGTTTCACCGAGCACCCCTACGATTACCTAGAGCACGGGGGCGCACAGCACAGCGCCCAGGTGTTGGGCATGGACCCTTTCAGTGTGGTTAAGACCTTGATCATGCAAGACCAGGATGCCAAACCGCTGGTGGTGCTGATGCACGGCAACCGCAAGGTGTCGACCAAAAACCTGGCGCGGCAGATTGGTTTGAAGTCGGTCGAGCCCTGCGCCCCGGAGGTTGCCAACCGCCACAGCGGTTACCTGGTCGGCGGCACCTCGCCCTTTGCCACACGCAGGGCCATGCCGGTCTTCATCGAAGAAACAATCCTGGCTTTGCCGCGCATTTGCATCAACGGCGGCAGGCGCGGTTATCTGGTGGGCATCGACCCGCAGGTGTGTGTGCAACTGCTGGACGCCAAGCCCGTGAACTGTGCACTGGCAGAATGACGCCCGAACAAGAAATAGGGAGATGTGGATGGATGCCTTGATTCCAGTGGCCGTGGTGTTGGCCAGTTATTTGTTGGGCTCGCTCAGTTTTGCGGTGATCGTGAGCCGTTTGATGGGCCTGAACGACCCTCGCAGTTACGGCAGCAAAAACCCCGGCGCCACCAATGTGCTGCGCTCGGGCAGCAAAAAGGCTGCGATCTTGACTTTGTTTTTGGACGCCTTCAAAGGCTGGCTGCCGGTGGCGATGGTGTTGGCTTGGGGGCCCGAACACGGTCTGGGCCCTGACATTGCGGCCTTGGCGGGCCTGGCCGCATTTTTGGGTCACCTGTACCCGGTGTTTTTCGGTTTTGTGGGTGGCAAGGGTGTGGCCACGGCGGTGGGTGTGGTCATTGGTGTGAATGGCATGTTGGCGTTGGCCACGGTGCTTAGCTTTGCCATCGTTTTGTATTTCAGCCGCTACGTGTCACTTGCCTCCATGGTGGCGGCGGTGTTCGCGCCCGTTTTTTACCTGTTTGGCAACGGCGTGGCCTGGCAGGCGACGTCGTCCGAAGTCTTGAGCCTGGCTGTCATGGCTTTGCTGCTGGTATGGCGTCACCGTGAAAACATCCAACGCCTCTTGGCGGGCACCGAATCCAAACTGGGCCAGAAAAAAGCATGAACCAAGACCTTCAGAGGCTGCACGTGGCGGCCCGTTACAGCGAGGCGGCTGTTTTTAATGGCGTGGTGTACTTGGCAGGCATGGTGCCCGAATGCGATGCAAGCGACATCCGGAGCCAAACGGCCGATGTGTTGCGGCAGATCGATCTGCGCCTGGCCGAGGCGGGCAGCGACAAAACCCGCATCTTGCGCACCCAGATTTACCTCAAAGACATCACCGACATCGCCGCCATGAACGAGGTGTGGGACGCTTGGGTGGTGGCAGGCAGTGCACCACCGCGAGCCACGGTTCAGGCAGCACTGGCCAATCCGGCCTATTTGATCGAGGTGGTGGTCACGGCGGCGGTCAAGTCCTGATCCATCAGGCTTTTTCACGCCAAAAAAATGGGCATCTCTGGATGCCCATTTTTCATTCTGATCAGCCGAGAAACATCACATGCGCTCAAAAATCGCCGCGATGCCCTGACCGCCACCGATGCACATGGTCACCAGCGCGTAGCGGCCATTCACTCGCTGCAGCTCATACAGAGCCTTTACGGTGATCAATGCACCTGTCGCGCCGATGGGGTGGCCCAGCGAAATGCCCGAGCCATTGGGGTTGACCTTGGCGGGGTCTAGACCCAGTTCGCGGGTCACGGCGCAGGCTTGGGCGGCAAAGGCTTCGTTGGCCTCGATCACGTCCAGGTCGTTGACCGTCAGGCCGGTTTTCTTGAGCACCGCGTGTGTGGCCGAGATCGGGCCCACGCCCATGATCTTGGGGTCCAGCCCAGTGTGGGCGTAACCCACCAGGCGGGCCATGGGCTTGGCGCCACGCGCCTTTGCAGCACCGGCTTCCATCAGCACCACAGCAGCCGCCGCATCGTTGATGCCCGAGGCGTTGCCCGCGGTCACGGTGCCGTTTTCTTTCAGGAAAACGGGCTTGAGTTTGGCCATGTCTTCGAGCTTGCAGCCAGGGCGGAAGTGCTCGTCGGTGGTGTAGGCCACGTCGCCTTTTTTGCTTTTCAGCATGACCGGCATGATCTGGTCTTTGAAGCGGCCTTCGGTGGTGGCACGCTCGGCGCGGTTGTGACTTTCCAGGGCCAAGGCATCTTGCATCTCGCGGGTGATGCCGTACTTGGCGGCCACGTTTTCGGCGGTCACGCCCATGTGGATGTTGTGGAAGGGGTCGTGCAGTGCACCAATCATCATGTCGATCATCTTGGTGTCGCCCATGCGTGCGCCAAAACGGGTGGCCAGACTGGCGTATGGCGCGCGGCTCATGTTTTCAGCGCCGCCACCAATGGCGATGTCGCAATCACCCAGCAAGATGGACTGGCTGGCGCTGACGATGGCCTGCAGGCCCGAGCCGCACAGGCGGTTCACGTTGAAGGCGGGCGTGCCTTCGGCGCAGCCGCCGTTGATGGCCGCCACGCGTGACAAATACATGTCTTTGGGTTCGGTGTTGACCACATGGCCAAACACCACATGGCCAACGTCTTGGCCTGAGGTGCCTGCGCGGGACAGGGCTTCGCGCACGACTTGCGCGGCCAGCTCGGTGGGCGCGATGTCCTTGAGGCTGCCGCCAAAGGTACCAATGGCGGTGCGCACACCGCTGACAACAACAACTTCACGGCTCATGGGAGATCTCCAGATTTAAAAAATTGACAAATAGGGGTGGGTTGCAACGCCAATCAGTGTCAAGCGCAATGGCTACAGCGGCCTGACAAGGGACGAGTGGGTTCGATGAGATGAGCCTGGGCCTTTCAGCCCCGCACGTCGGCCACGGGTTCGCGCCCGAAGTCGGGCCGGGCCAAAAAGCGCAGAACCTGTTCGGCTGCCTGTGCTGGCGAGCTGAGTTGGCCTTGCGCTTTGAGTTGCAAAAACTTCGATTGGTCCGGAAAGGCCTCGCCTGCAGCACCGCGCAGCTGCACCTGCATGTCGGTGTCGATCACGCCGGGGGCGAGCGAGCAGACCTTGGCACCGTTGGCGTGAAGGGCCTCGTCCAGCGCCAAGCAGCGGGTAAAGTGGTCCATGCCTGCTTTGGCGGCGCAGTAGCCCGCTTGCGAGGCCATGGGGAAGCGGCCCAAGCCTGATGAAATGTTGAGCACTTTGCGGGGCAGGGGCCAATTTTCCGTGGCCCCCAAAAATGCGGCACTCAAGGCCATGGGCGCTTCCAGGCCCACGCGCAGGGCCAAGGCCAGGTCGGCGGGTTGGGACTGGCGCAGCGGGGCGATGGGCGGGATGACGCCCGCGTTGTTGATCAGGCTGGCGCTGGCGAAATGGGCAGGTTTTTGGTTGTGCAGCCATTCGCGCAGGCGAACGCTGGCGCCTTCACCATCGGCCAGATCGTGGGTCCATTGTGTGAGTGTCGCATCGGCCTTTTGGGCGGCAGCGGTCAGATCTGGATTGGCGTGGCGCGAGATGCAAAGCAGGGTGTTGCCTTTTTGCAGCAACTGCTCGGCCATGGCCAGACCCATGCCACGTGAAGCGCCTGTGAGGATGTAGAGGTTTTGAGGCATGGCCGAAATACTAGCGGCATGATCATGTTCAGTGGGTGCCGCAGATGACAGGCTTTAGAACTTCAACCGCCTTGCGCTGCCCTGATCCGGTTGACTTGCAAAGGCGTGACCTCGCTGGCCTGATTGCCCCAGCGGGTGCGCAGATGCGTCAGCACAGCCGCGATGTCGCGGTCTTGCAGGTCCAGCACTGCAGGCGGCATGCCAAAAGGTCGGGGGTGACCTTCGGTGGCGGGGCCGTAGCCGCCGTAGAGCACCAGCTGCACCAGGTTGGTGGGGTCCTTCAGCAGCACAGCGCGGTTGCCCGCCAAGGCCGGGTAAGCCACCTCACCCGATGCGGTTTTGACGCCCGCACCTTGCTCGCCGTGGCACTGCAGGCATTGGCGCTCGTAAACAGCATTTCCCAGTGTGGCCACTTGCAAGCTGATGCGGGCGGGTTCCGCATTGGCAGCGGCTGGTTGGGGTGTGCTTTGGGCGCGTGACTGCAAATACACCGCCATGGCTTGCAAGTCGCTTTCGTTGAGGTGCTGCAGGCTGTGCTGCACCACTTCACCCATGGGGCCGCTGGTTTGCGCTGAATTGGACGCACCAGTGCGCAGCAGGCGCACGATCTCGGGCAAGGGTGTGCTGGCCATGCCGCTTTCGCTGTCACGGGTCAGATCGGGGGCGTACCAGTTGGCTACAGGCATGAGGCCGCCCGACAAGTCGTTGACCGCACCGCTTGCGCCCAGTGTGTTCCGTGGGCTGTGGCAGGCTGCGCAGTGGCCCAAGCCTTGCACCAAATAGGCCCCCCGGTTCCATTCAACGCTTTGCGATTTGTCGGCTTGAAACGGACTGGGTTCAAAAAACAGGCTGCGCCATACGGCCAGAGCGGGTTGCGTGCCCACAGGCCAGACCAGTGTGTGAGCCGGCTGGGCCTGCACCACTGGGGCCAGGGTGTTCAGCCAAGCAAAGATCGCGTCGCTGTCTTGGCGGGTGATGACGCTGGTGTGGTTGTAGGGGAAAGCCGGGGTCAGCAAACGCCCGTTTTGGGAGCGGCCACGGTGCATGGCTTGCCAGAAGTCTTGCGCGGTCCATCGCCCCAGGCCCGTCTCGGGGTCTGGCGTGAGGTTGCTGCTGTACACACCGCCAAAGGGTGTGTCGATGCGCCGACCGCCTGCAAAGGGGGCGCTGCCGCGTGTGGTGTGGCAGGCCATGCAGTTACCCGCCAGGGCCAGGTAGCGGCCTTGTTCGATTTGGGCTGAGCTGGCTTGTGGCGTCTGCGCTGCCTCGGTGGCCGTGGTTGGGGTGGGCAGAACCAGGTCGCCCCAGTTGTCCCACACCACCCCCATGGCCAGCACAGCCAAGCTGATCAGTGTGACCCAGCCCAGGCGTTTGACCGGATGCATGCCTTGTATGGAGTGCTTCATGGTTTGCCCCCGTTCAGGGGTTTGGCGGCGGTAGCCGACAACTCCGGTGCACTGCCGCAGCGCAAAGCTTCAGGCAAAGCAGGGCCAGCTGGGGGGCGATCGGCGGGCCGGGTGTCAGCAGGCAGCGGCTGGCGGGCAAGCCAGCTCGACACCGCGATGAGGTCCTGTGCTGGCATGCGCTTGACGATTTCGGCCATGCAGTCAGGCGCATGGGCGCGGCGCTGCGCGGTTTGCCAGGCGCCGAGTTGGGCGTTCAAATAGTCCAGTGGCAAGCCCAGCAGCCCAGGCACATTGGGCTGCACCCCGGTCAGTCGCACACCATGGCATTGGGTGCAAGCGGGCAGGCCGCGTGTGGCGTCGCCTTGTGTCACCAGTTGCTGGCCTTTGGCCAAGCGCTCGGGTGTGATGGCGTTGTTCGCGGTGGGGGCGGGGTAGGGCAGTTTCAGGTCGGCAAAGTACTGGGCCATCTCGCCCAAATAGGCGTCGGTCAGAGGGTCGACCAGGCGGGCCATCAGCTCATAATGGCGACGACCTTGCGCGAAATTGCGCAGCTGGTTGTGCAGGTAACCGGCCGGTTTTCCCGCTAGGCGCGGGTAATAACCGTCCGGACCGGCACGGCCTTGCTCGCCATGACAGGCGGTGCAGGCGCGGGTGCGCTCGGCCATGTCGTCAGCAAAACGCTTGGGGTTCGGGGCTTGTGCGCTCAAAGGGCTTGCACACAAGGCGGCTGCGGCCCAAAGTAGGCCTTTGAACAGACCCTCAATCCACCAGACCTTGGGTTGGTGCAAGCGGGTTGTTGGGGGGTGATCCAGGGGTGCGGGTGACCGGGGAATGGTGTAATTCTGATTGCTTGGAAACGTCCTCATCCACTGAAGATAACCGATGCGGCGACAATGTTGGGTTTTGCGCCTAAAGCCCAGTGGCCCCGAGGCGTTGTTTTTCTTCATTTGTTCAAGCCATGTCCGATATTCAAGTCCGATTTGCCACCCTCCAAGACGCGCCTGCTGTGGCTGCGTTGCATGTCAGCGCCTGCCGCGCCGCCTACGCGGGCCAGGTGCCCGATACCCATTGGGACGCCACGCCCATGCCCAAACGCGTGTCGTTCTGGAAAGAGGCCATCGAGTACGGTGAGCCGCAAGTCATGGTGGCGGTGGATGGCCGTGAGATCGTGGGTTTTGTGGGCTTTGACCGCTCGCGCGACCCCAAGTCCAAAAACACCACAGGCGAGATCTGGGCCATTTATGCAGCGCCCGAGCGCATTGGTCAGGGCATTGGTCTGGCCCTGTGGGATGCAGCCCGTGAAGGCCTGCAAGACGAAGATTGCACCGACGTCACGGTTTGGCTGCCTTTGCTGCACGAGCAAACTTTGCGCTTTCATGACCTGGCTGGCTTCAAGCGCGAAATGAATACCGCGCGCACCGTGCCCTTGGGCGGAGTGAAAGTGGAAGAAGTGCGCCTCAAGCGCAAGCTGGGCTGATGCTCCAGCAGCCTGTTGGGGCGCGCATCCTGCTGGCTCCCATGGAGGGGCTGCTGGATCACACTCTGCGCGACATGCTCACGCGGGTGGGTGGGGTGGATTTGTGCGTGTCAGAGTTCATCCGTGTGACCAATACCGTGCTGCCGCGACGCGCATTCATTCGCGTGGCGCCGGAATTACTCAATAAAAGCCGCACCGTTGCGGGCGTACCGGTCAGGGTGCAGTTATTGGGTTCTGACCCCGATTATTTGGCGGCGAACGCTGCGGCCTTGGCCCAGCTGGAACCCGCAGGCATTGATTTGAATTTTGGCTGTCCTGCCAAGACGGTGAACCAGCACCGGGGCGGTGCGGTGTTGTTGGACGAGCCGGAGTTGGTCGGGCAGATCGTGGCGGCGGTGCGCCGGGCGGTGCCCTTGCAGATTCCGGTGTCGGCCAAGATGCGGCTGGGCTACAACGATGACAGCCGCGCCGAAGAGTGTGCCTTGGCCATCGAAGCCGCCGGGGCCAGCGATTTGGTGGTGCACGCGCGCACCAAGGCCCATGGCTACCGGCCACCTGCGTATTGGGACCGCATTGCCGACTTGCGCCAGCATGTGCGCATGCCCATGGTGGCCAATGGCGAAATTTGGACGTTGGCAGATGCTTTGCGTTGCCGCGAGGTGACTGGTTGTGATCGCTTGATGATCGGCCGCGGCATGGTGGCCGATCCGGGCCTGGCTTTGGCGATCGCGCAGCATGACGCCCTTTCAAGTGGCGCTGATCGAGTTGCCGTGAGTTGGACGCAGATCGTGGGTTTGATGCGCTTGTTCTGGCAGGGCATTGCCCTGCGGGTGGCGCCGCGCCACCGGGCTGGGCGACTCAAGCAATGGCTCAATTATTTGCGCCGGGTGTACCCTGAGGCCCAAGATGCCTTCGATCAGCTGCGTTTGTTGCACGAACCGGCCAAGATCGACCAGTGGCTGGCCGCTCAGGCCTGAGGGTTCAGGCTCAGGTGAGTGGCTACTTCGGTGCGCAGCTGTTCCAGTTGAGGCGCCAGGCGGCTGTAGGCGGCGCGGATTTCGGCCGAATCGCCATGCTTGCTCAGGCTTTCCACGCTGACGACCTGCTCCACCAGTCTGTCCACGCAAAACACTGGTGTGAAGCCTTTGAGCTGGTGCAGCAGGCGGTTGACGCCGTGCATGTCGTCTTTTTCCAGCATCGCTTGGATTTTGGGCAAATCCTCACCCAAAGTCTGGTGCAAGGTGTTCAGAAGCGCCAAAACCCCATTCATATCGCCAATGAACTCCATGGCCCGTGCGACGGAAAGATAGGTGGGGGCAGCAGCTTGGTTCATACAGGCAGACACTTATCCATAAAGGTTACAAATTGTAATACTCTGGATTTTAATCAAGCAATCCGGCTAAGCCCATTTCCGGCTCAAAGCGTTTGTTTTTGAACATCAAGCGACTTGGGCCGGGGAAGGCTGCTTCTTGTACCGAGTGCCGTGGGTCACCGGGGTAACAAATGGTCCGGATGCCGTCTTGTTCGAAGGGTTCGGGCTCCACCACGGGGGGCTGTCGGCTCTGGGCCTCGGCCAGCGCACTGTGGGTGTCCGTATGACGGGCCAATTGCACCAGCCCCATGATTTGTGGCGGGGCTAACTCGATATGGCGGTCCCAATACCGAATCAGTGCCTCGCGCGGCGTGATCCACAGGGTTTCGGTCGTCTCGTGGTTGTCGTGTTCGGCGGTTTGGCCTTCAGGCACGCGTGCCATGAAGAAACGTGTGTCAAAGCGTTTGTGGGTCACCGAGGCCTGTCGGGGCGTGATCCAGCGGGTCCAGGGCACCAGCGCATCGGTGCGCAGGCGAAGCGACAGGTTCTGAAAAGCCTGCGACCAGGTTTGGCCACTGGCCAAGGCGCTTTGCAGGGCGTCCAGGTCGGGCGTTTCTGTATTGGTTTGGCCCAGCAAAATGCGGCATTCCTCAAACGCCTCGCGAATGGCCGCCACAAACAAGCCTGCTGCACGCTCTTTGCTCAAATCGGGCTCGGCCAGTCGCTGGTGCAAGGTGGACACGTCCTGACTGAGTTTGGCCAACAAAGCGGGGCTTTGGTCGGCTAGGTCGAGTTTTCCACCCGGAAACACATGGGCACCGCCCAGCACATTAGAGGCTTGGTGCCGCCTGAGCAGCAGCACTTGCAGACCTTGTTCACTGTCGCGGAGCAAGACCACCGATGCGGAGTCCAGTGGCGGGGTCGTGATGATGTCGTGGTTCAGTTCCATGGCTCAGGTGTCAATCGTGCAACACAGCTTCGGGGCTGCTTGTTTTAAAGTCGGGCAAGGTTTCAGACAGCGGTCAGATTATCAGAAGGTGCTGCCACCCCCTGTCACCCATTCACACGCATTCAATCAAGGAAGAACACATGAGCATCGATTTCAAAGGCCGCGTGGCCATCGTGACAGGCGCGGGCGGCGGTTTGGGCAAACAACACGCGCTGGCGCTGGCTGCACGCGGGGCCAAAGTGCTGGTCAATGACCTGGGCGGTGATGTGCACGGTGTAGGCGGCTCGGTGTCGGCGGCGCAGGCCGTGGTCGATGAAATTCGCGCAGCGGGTGGGGAGGCCATGGCCAACGGTGCATCGGTCACCGACCTCGAGGCGGTCAAGGCCATGGTCCAACAAGCGGTGGATGCTTGGGGCCGGGTGGACATTTTGGTCAACAACGCGGGCATCCTGCGCGACAAAAGCTTTGCCAAGATGGAGCTGGCCGACTTCAAGCTGGTGATGGATGTGCACGTCATGGGTGCAGTGCACTGCACCAAGGCCGTCTGGCCCATCATGCAGGCGCAAAACTACGGCCGAGTGGTGATGACCACCTCATCCAGCGGTCTGTATGGCAACTTTGGCCAGGCCAATTACGGTGCGGCCAAGATGGCACTGGCGGGCCTGATGCAAACCCTGTCGATCGAGGGCGAAAAAAACAATATCCGCGTCAACTGCCTGGCCCCAACGGCCGCCACCCGCATGACCGAAGGCCTCATGCCCGAAGCTGTTTTGCAAGCCCTGGACCCCAGCGCCGTGGTGCCCGCCATGCTGGTCATGGCCAGCGACGATGCGCCCAACCGCACCATCATTTGCGCAGGCGCCGGCAGCTTTGAGGTGGCCCACATCACGCTGACACAAGGTGTGCACCTGGGCACCGGTCCTGACACCGCCGAGCGCCTGCTGGCCTCTATGACTCAGGTCACGGACCGTCAAGGCGAGACGGTGCCGCGCTCAGGTTCGGAGCAGGGAGCGCTGGAGGTGGGCAAGGCGATGAAGGCGCACGGGGTTGCATAAATTCAAACCCAACCCTGCCGCCACACGCTGTCGTCTTGTAAGTCACGCCAAGCGATCACTTGGGTGCCCTTTGAAATCACCGCCTCGATTTCCACGGTTTCTATCGGATCGGTGGGCAGGACAGGCTGGATCACTCGGCTGACCAAATAGTGCTTTTGCTTGGCCACAGGCTTGACCGCAGTCCACTTGGTCAAGAGCAGTTTTTTCGGGTTCAGGGGGTTCATGCGTGATGACCCCTTAAGGCTTGCTTTTTACTTCTCGTGCCACCGCATCGGCCAGCTCGATCACCGCCATGGCGTAGTAGCTGGACCAGTTATAACGGGTGATGGCGTAAAAGTTTTCGGTGCCGGCCACATAGCTTGGTGCGTTGTGGCCGTTTCGTAGCTCGATCAGTGCCAATGGACCGGGGTGCGTGAGCGCCGCCCCTTCAAGTGCTGCTCCTTTGGCCATAAAGCTGGCCACGCTGAAGGTGGGCAGGATGTCGGGGGCCATCAGGGCGTCCATATCGGTCTGGCCCGGGGTCAATGTGACGGGGTAATGTGTGGGCATGCCAGCGCGCCACTGGAATGCTTTGAAGTAATTGGCCACCGAGCCGATGGCGTCTGCAGTGCTGCCGAACAGGTCGATGCGGCCATCGCCATCAAAATCCACTGCAAATTTGGCCCAGCTGGAGGGCATGAACTGGGGCAGGCCCATGGCCCCGGCGTAGCTGCCCCGGATGGTCAGCGGGTCTGCTCCGCTACGAAAGGTCAACAACAAAAACTGCTCCAACTCGGTCCGAAAAAAGGCTTGGCGCTCTGCCGCTCTGGGATGGGCTTGGGGGAAATGAAAGGCCAGCGTGCCCAGTGCGTCCAACACGCGGAAGTTGCCGGTGTTTTTACCGTAGAGCGTCTCCACGCCAATGATGCCGACAATGATGGCGGCTGGCACGCCGTAATCGCGCTCGGCCCGCGCCAGGGTGGATTGGTGTTGACGCCAGAACCGCTGTCCGGCCTCGATGCGTACGGGTTCGATGAAGCGGGCTCGGTAAGCGCCCCAGTCCTTGGCCGCAGGGCTGGCGGGGGGCAGTACCAGTTTCTCCACCAAGGGTAGGCGTTGAGCCCGGGCAAGGGTCTTTTCAACCCAGTCTGGGTCAAGTTGTAGACGCGTGGCGGCTTCCTGTGCCCAGTCGCTCAGCTCGGGATTTTGATTCAGCGGGATGCCGGAAGCCGCTGCAGCTTTGGGCGCACGTTGATGGCGAACGGACGCCGTCTTGCTGTTTTTCTTTTTGTGTTTTTGGGCTGTGTGTTGTCCATGCCTGTCGGCAGGTGCCTTGGCCCCCTGCGCTTGGGCTGATCCATGCCACGCCAGGGACAGCATGAGGCAAATCAGACAGGTCAAAACTGCTTGAAGGGGCGGCTGCGGGTGCGCGTTGGAGGTAAGTGGGTGAGAAATCATGCTGTGCCCAGTTTAATGGAGCCGTCCCGCTCGATCCGATGTGGCGACGGTTTGGCGTGATAAGCTGAAACCCAGAGCTTTGCAGACATCAATAAAACCAACAGCACTGACAAGTTGCTGACCTCGCAGGAAGACAAGGCGTATGGGCGCGACAGGTTATTTCACACACCCCACCTGCTGGAAACACGAGATGGGGGCAGGGCACCCTGAATGCCCGGAGCGGCTTGGGGCCATCGAAGACCGCTTGCTGATCAGTGGCGTGGACATGGCTTTGCAGCGTCGGGAGCCAAGGCCTGCGTCCTTGTCTGACATTGAACTGGCCCATGGGCGCATGCATGTGGCGGCCTTGCGTGGCTTGGGCGATGCTTTGCGTGAGGACATGGCCGCAGGCGGCCCAACGCACACCTCTTTGGACCCCGACACGATGATCAATGCCCACACTTGGGATGCGGCCTTGCTCTCGGCAGGCGCGGCCATCGACGCCACAGACGCCGTGCTGGCGGGCGAGCTGGAGAATGCTTTTTGCGCTGTGCGTCCACCAGGGCACCACGCTTGCCGCGACAAGGCCATGGGTTTTTGTTTTTTCAACAACGTGGCCATTGCCGCCAAGTATGCGCTCGAGCGCCATGGCCTCAAAAGGGTCGCCATTGTGGACTTTGATGTGCACCACGGCAATGGCACCGAGGACATCGTGGCGGGTGACGAGCGCATCTTGATGGTGAGCTTTTTTCAGCACCCTTTTTACCCGGAAGGTGGCTCCACATCGACTGCGGCCAACTTGGTCAATTTGCCGGTGCCAGCCTACACCCGGGGCATGGACATCCGCGAGTTGGTGGACATGATGTGGTTGCCGCGCTTGGAGGCGCACAAGCCTGAGCTGATTTTCATCAGCGCAGGTTTTGACGCCCACCGCGAAGACGATATGGGTCAGATGGGGCTGGTCGAGCAAGACTACGCCTGGATTACCCATCGCATCAAAGAGGTGGCGCTGCGCCACGCCAAAGGACGCATCGTCAGCTGTCTGGAAGGCGGCTACAACTTGAGTGCGCTGGGGCGCAGTGTGGAAGCGCACTTGCGCGTACTGGCCGACGTTTAAATCGGTTTGTGGTGAGGGTTTGGCACAATCGAAGCCATGACCGATTCAAACACCCCCCATGCCCAAGACTTGCTGCTGCACGAGCGCGATGCGCGTGGTGTGCACCGCTTGACGTTGAACAGCCCCGCCAGCTTCAATGCCCTGAGCGAGGCGATGTTGACCGCACTGCAGCAAGCGCTGAACGCAGTGGCGCAAGACGCGCAAGCCCGGGTGGTGGTGCTGGGCGCTGCGGGCAAGGCCTTTTGCGCTGGACATAACCTCAAGGAAATGCGCGCCCAGCCTGAGCTGGCTTACTACCAGCAACTCTTTGCCCAGTGCAGCCGCATGATGCTGAGCATCCAAAAGCTGCCTGTGCCTGTGATTGCCCGTGTGCAGGGACTGGCCACGGCGGCAGGTTGCCAGTTGGTGGCGCAGTGCGATTTGGCGGTGTCAACAGACAGCGCCACTTTTGGTGTGAACGGCATCGATGTGGGCTTGTTTTGTGCCACGCCCAGCGTGCCGCTGGTGCGCAACATGCACGCCAAACAGGCCATGGAGATGCTGCTGACGGGTGGGTTTATCTCGGCCGCAGAGGCCAAAAGCCGTGGGCTGGTGAATCGGGTGTGCACAGCTGCCGAATTGGATGCGCAGGTGGACGACTTGGTCCAAGCTATTTTGTCCAAGCCGCGTGAGGCCGTGCGTTTGGGTAAAGCTTTGTTTTATCAGCAGCGCGAAATGGGAATCGAAGCGGCCTACCAATTGGCTGGCCAAACCATGGCCTGCAACATGATGGATTCCGTGGCTCAGGAAGGTGTTCAGGCCTTCATCGACAAAAGGACACCTTCATGGCGGGTTTGAAATCTTTGAACATTGCCGACCCTTTGGCCTGGTTGAGCGCCTTGGCCCGCGCCGAGTCGCTTCAAGTGCTGCTGGCTTTTGCCGTTTGCATTGTGCTTTCCTGGGGCATTGTTTGGGCCATTCGAAAAGCTTTCGCAGAGCAGGCCTTGTCGGTTTTGCTGGGCAAGCGCTTGATCGATGGGGTCTTGTTTCCAAGCCTTTTGCTCGGATTGACCTTTGTGGCGCGTACCTTGTTGACCGATGCGCAGCCAAGCCCGATGTTCGGTATTTTGTTACCCGTGTGCATCTCGCTTGCCATGATCCGCTTGGGGGTCAAAGTCTTGCAGGTGGCATTCAATGAAGCGCCGTTTGTGCGGGTGTTGGAGCGCACGATTTCTTGGATCGCCTGGTTGGCGGTGGTGTTCTGGGTCACGGGTGTATTGCCCTTGATTCTGGATGAGTTGGACCAGATCCGCTGGAAGGTGGGCGGCTCCATGTTGTCGGTGCGCACATTGCTAGAAGGTGCTTTGACCGCAGGCTTGGTGTTGATCGTGACCCTTTGGATTTCTGCGGCCTTGGAGTCACGCTTGCTCAAGTCCGCCACGGGCAGCGATTTGTCTTTGCGCAAAGTGATCAGCAACACGGTGCGGGCCTTGCTCATGTTTGTGGGCCTGCTTTTGGCGCTGTCATCGGTGGGCATCGATTTGACCGCTTTGTCGGTGTTGGGTGGCGCGGTTGGCGTGGGCATCGGCTTTGGCTTGCAAAAGCTCGCGGCCAACTATGTCAGCGGTTTTGTGATCCTGGCTGAGCGCAGCATGCGCATTGGGGACAACGTCAAGGTGGATGGTTTTGAAGGCCGCATCACCGACATCAAGGCGCGTTACACCGTCATCCGGTCGCCGAACGGGCGCGAGTCGATCGTGCCCAATGAAATGTTGATCACCCAGCGGGTAGAAAACTTGTCGCTGTCCGATTCCAAGATCGCGCAGTCGACCACCGTGACGGTGGCCTACAACACCCCTGTGGATGAGGTCATGGCCTGGCTGCTCCAGGCCTGTCAGGCGCACCCCAAAGTGTTGGCCGAACCGGCGCCCTTGGTGGCTTTGTCGGCCTATGGCGTCAATGGGTTGGAGTTCACCGTGAACTACTGGTTTGATGACTCAGGATCTGGGCCTCTGAATCTCAAGTCAGACATCCATCTGGCGATTCTCAAAACGCTGCAGGCGCATGGCGTCGAGATTCCGTTTCCGCAACGGGTGGTTCACATGTCGGCATAAAAAAAGCACACCCTGCGGTGTGCCTTTTGGGTTTGATGCTCAGAGTGCTCAGTCCATCATGGAGGGCAGCCACAAGCTCAAACTTGGGAAAGCCAGCAAGATGCCCAGCGTGATCACCAGCACCAGCACCAGCGGCCACACGCCGCGGAAGATGGTGCCCAAGCCGACCTTGGGCAGCAAGGTGTTGAGCACAAACAAGTTCATACCTACCGGTGGCGAGATCAGCCCAATTTGGATGACCATCACGATCAACACGCCAAACCACACGGGGTCAAAACCCAGTTGCACCACGATCGGGAAGAACAAGGGGATGGTCAGCAAGACCATGGTGAGTTCTTCCATCACCGTGCCCAGCAACACATAGATCAACATCATGGCGCCCACGATCATGATGGGCGACAAACCCAGGCCAGTGATCCAGTCCTTCAACTCAAATGGCAAGCTGGTGTAGTTCACGAAATTTGCAAAAATAGTCGCCGCGATCAGCAAAGTAAACAGCATGGCGGTCGTTCTGGCCGATTCGATGAGGACTTGAAACAGTACTTCTTTGTTCAGCGCTTTGCGTGCCAAGGCAAAAAGGAACGCGCCCATCGCGCCCATGCCTGCACCTTCTGTGGCAGTGAAGAATCCGCCATAAATGCCACCCAGCACCACGAACACCAACAGCAAAACGCCCCAGATGCCGCGCAAAGCAGCCCACCTCTGGGTCCAGGTGAATTTCTCACCCGGGGGAGCATGTTCAGGGTCGCGTGAGGTCATGATGACCACGGCGACCATCATCAAGATGGCTGTCAGGATGCCCGGAATGACGCCTGCCGCAAACAGTTTGCCAATGTGTGTTTCGGTGATGATGCCGTAGATCACCATGATGGTGGACGGTGGAATCATGATGCCCAGCGTTCCGCCTGCCGCAATCACGCCCGTGGACAGGGCATCGCTGTACCCGATCTTTTTCATGGACGGGTAGGCCACCTTGCTCATGGTGGCGGCCGTGGCAATGGACGAGCCACAAATGGCACCAAAACCAGCACAAGCCGCAATGGTGGCATGTGCCAGGCCGCCTCTGCGGTGGCCGATGAAGGTGTAGGCGGCATGAAAGAGTTCATGTGCCAAACCTGCGCGGGCGACGAAGTTGCCCATGAGGATGAACAAAGGAATCACCGACAGGGTGTAGGCAAAACCGGTCTCATGAACAACTTGTGCGGTACTGGCCAGTGCGGGCATCCAGCCTCGCGTGAGCCCGATGCCCACGATGCCTACCAAGCCCATTGAAAAGGCCAGAGGCATGCGCATGAGGGCCAGCACAAAGATGGCAAGGAATCCAAGCAGTGCTTCGGTCACAGTGTGCCTCCTTCAGACGATTCTTCGTCAGATGGCCAGAATGCTATGACCAGGTGAACCAAAGCGGTCAGCCCGCAAAGCAAACCCATGCCTTGAATGAAGGGGGCTTTGGTGATTTTCAGTTGAGCCGTTGTTTCTCCGGTGACCGCGAATTCACCCCCTGTGTTCCACATCAAGTAGGCCAGTCCCATTAGCAAAGCCGCGCAAACGAGGTCCACCAATGCACGCTGAAAGCGCTTGAACCAAGCGGGCCACATGGCGTCTAGGGAGTCAAATACAACGTGCTCGCCTTTGAGTGAGACCAAGGGGAGTGCACCAAAAATAACCACCACCATCAACAATTCGGTCAATTCCAAAGACCCTGTGATGGAGTGAGACAGCAATTTTCGGCCCGATACGTCCAGAAACGTCAGCAACATGATGGCCAATAATGCTAAGCCTGCCAAAGTTCCACAGATGATTTCAAGAGACTTTTTCAAACAACACTCCTAAAAAAAACGGTACCTGCGCTTTGGCAGGTACCGTTGTTTCACCACGCTTGGTGATTTGACCAAGGTGCAAATGGTTTATTTTTACTTTTGCAACTTGGCAATTTCAGCACGGAATTCAGACAAAGTGCCCGAGGGATCCTTCAGACCTTTGGCCTTGGCAGCTTGGGCCCAGTCTCGCTCGAGTTTGTTGACGCGAATGGTGACTCCACTGACAAAGCTTTTGTCTGCCTTGATGACCTTCACGCCATTTTTCTGCATGTTGGTCAAAGCCAGATCGTCCACGCGGTCCCAGGCTTTACCAAAGCGTTGCGCGACGGCCTCACCAGACAACTCGTCCACAATTTTTTTGTCAATAGCCGAGAGGCTGTTGTATTTAGCCGGGTTCATCATGAAGACGAAGCTGGTGTTGTAGAGGCCACCCGGGAACTGGGTGGCGTGCTTGATGATCTTGTCGATCTTGAACGAGTCAGTGGACTCGGCAGGGAACAAAGTGCCATCCATCACGCCGCTCGACAACAGTTCATAAGATTCTGGCGCGGGCTTGAGTGTCACGTTCATGTCCAGTGTCTTGGAGATTTCGTTGACCATGCCGCCGCCCACTCGGAACTTCAAGCCCGAGAGGTCTTCCACGCGGGTGATGGGTTTTTTGGTATGGTGGATTCAAGGACGAAGTGCAACACGGTTCAACGAGGCGTGAAACACCTCGTATGGCGTCTTGAATCCGAGCCGCTTTCTGGGCCGGTGATTCAATCTGTTTTCGATCATAGTCAACTCCTCATCGGTGACAGTTTCCATGCGCCGCTTTTTGGGAATGTATTGGCGCAGCAAACCATTGAAGTTCTCGTTGCTGCCGCGCTGCCAGCTGCAATACGGATCGGCAAAGTAAGTCTGGATGCCAAGGGCCTGATCGATGGCCTGGTGATCGGCAAACTCCTTGCCGTTGTCCACCGTCAAGGTCTTCACCCGTGAGTTCACGGGCTTGAGCTTGGCTTCAATGGCCCGGCCCACCAAATCGGCAGACTTGTTGGGCACTTTGGCCAGCACAGCAAAGCCACTCTTGCGTTCTACCAGTGTCACGATGGCTTGTTTGTGAGCCGCGCCAATGACGGTATCTCCCTCCCAGTGGCCCACTTGCTTGCGATCTTCAATGTGACTTGGTCTCTCGCTGATCGGGCGGCGGTTCGGGATCTGGCCACGCCTGTCACGCCCGCACAGGTGGCGTTTGCGCCGGGGCTTTTGGCTGCGCAGGTGCGTGTGTAAATCACCACCGGCAGCCTTGTTCGCATAGACATGCAAATAGACGCTCTCATGGCTGACCGCCACCTTGCCTGCAATCTGCTCGGGGCTCCATTGAATGCCCAGGTAGAAATCCACATCGGACCAGACCTTGGAATCTACACGGCGGGCATTACGGCTGCGCTGTGCTCGCTCAGACGCCTTGGCGCAGGCTTGTTCGGCGCGGTAGCCACGCTGGCCACGACCACGGCTGAGTTCGCGGCTGATGGTGCTGCGGTTCCTGCCCAGGGATCGGGCAATCTCGCTAATGGTCTGTTTGGCTTTCAAAAGGCTGTGAATTTGGTATCGTTCTTCTCGGCTGAGGTGCTTGTACATCTGGCAACTTGGACTTGGCGGTTTGAGTGGCCATGATGCCTTGACATCCTCAGCCACCCATCACCGGGTTCATCTTTGTTGCACCTCGTACTTGAATCCGCCTATTGAAAACGATGCCAGGTCCGTGGGTGAAAAAGCCCAAAACCTTGACGCCTTGGTGTTCGGCCGTGAACTCAGGGTACTTGCTGGCAATGCGGTGGAAAGCCACCGACAAAGGCTCTGCGCGGTCGCCCAAAAATGGGAATTCGGCCATTTGCGACAGGACAAAACGTCCGGGGGTGTAGCCGTGAACCGTGAAGGACACGTCGACCAAACCGTTTTTGACCGCGTCAAAAGTGCCGGGTGCAGGGGTGACAGCGCGAGGAAGGATGTTGCAACGCACACGGTTGGATGTTTTGGTCGCCAGGTCGTCGCACCATTCTTTTTGTGACATCGACAGACCGTGTGTGGGCGGAACCCAGCTGGAAACAGTCAAAACGGTTTGTGCCTGGGCCAAGCCAGTGAAGCTGGCCAAGGCTGCTGCAGCCACGGAAATCAAAGTCTTCTTCATCCAATTGCTCCATTGATTTGGTTACAAAACATAATCGTAATATCGAACGATCTTCATGAAAATCGATGTTAACCCTGATTTGCCTACCGATTGGTCGGTGAATTCCCGGGGGTAGGATATACATCTAATCAGTGAGGTTTTCAAAAAACCGGTCTAAAATACGAACGGTCGTGCTTTTTTCGGTCCTATGATGCGCCTGTTTGGCGGTTTTGATGCACAATTGACGTTTACGTAACGTCAACGACATCACGGCGTTTCAAGGTGCTTGGGTTTTGATATCAATGGAGAAGCTTTCATGAAAATTCTCGTTCCCGTCAAACGGGTGGTGGACTACAACGTCAAGGTTCGTGTCAAGTCCGATGGTTCGGGCGTGGACATCGCCAACGTCAAAATGAGCATGAACCCCTTTGACGAGATCGCCGTCGAAGAAGCCGTGCGCCTGAAAGAAAAGGGCTTCGCCACCGAAGTGATCGCAGTCTCTTGCGGTGTTGCCCAGTGCCAAGAAACCTTGCGCACAGCCATGGCCATTGGTGCCGACCGAGGCATTCTGGTCGAGACCCCCGCTGACATGGACCTGCAGCCCTTGGCGGTGGCCAAGCTGCTCAAGGCTTTGGTGGACAAAGAGCAACCCGGTCTGATCATCTTGGGCAAACAAGCCATTGACGACGACTGCAACCAAACTGGCCAGATGCTGGCCGCTTTGGCCGACCTGCCTCAAGCCACTTTCGCCTCCAAGGTCGAAATCGTGGATGGCAAAGCCCAAGTGACCCGTGAGATCGATGGCGGCCTGGAAGTGCTGAGCATCAGTTTGCCTGCGGTGGTGACCACCGACTTGCGTCTGAACGAGCCGCGTTACGTGACCTTGCCCAACATCATGAAGGCCAAGAAAAAGCAGTTGGACACCTTCAAGCCGGAAGACCTGGGTGTCGATGTGACCCCACGTATCAAGACCCTCAAAGTGGCAGAACCTGCCAAGCGCAGCGCGGGCATCAAGGTGCCCGATGTCGCCACTCTGGTGGACAAGCTCAAGAACGTGGCCAAAGTGATCTAAGGACTTAAGAACATGACCTCCCTTGTTATTGCAGAACACGACAACGCTTCCATCAAAGGGGCCACCCTGAACACTGTGACCGCTGCTGCTGCATGCGGTGGTGAAGTGCATGTGCTGGTGGCTGGCCTCCATGCCGCTGCCGCTGCGCAAGCCGCCGCTCAAATTGCTGGTGTGACGAAAGTCATCCATGCCGACAGCGAAGCACTGGCCCATGGCCTGGCCGAAAACGTTGCCGCGCAAGTGTTGGCCATCGCCGCCAACTACAGCCACATCCTGTTCCCAGCCACCGCTGCGGGCAAAAACGTGGCTCCTCGTGTGGCTGCCAAGCTTGACGTCGGTCAGATCAGCGATGTTACACAAGTCATCTCGGCTGACACTTTCGAGCGCCCCATCTATGCCGGTAATGCGATGGCCACGGTGCAAAGCACCGACGGCACGAAAGTCATCACTGTGCGCACCACCGGCTTTGACGCCGCAGCCGTCACCGGTGGCGCAGCAGTCGTAGAAAGTGCAACCGCCCAGGCCGACAGCGGCAAGAGCAGCTTCACACGCAGCGAAATCGCCAAGAACGATCGCCCTGAGCTGACCGCCGCCAAGATCATCGTCTCTGGTGGCCGCGCTTTGGGCAGTTCGGAGAAGTTCAATGAAGTGATGACACCGCTGGCCGACAAGCTGGGCGCCGCCATCGGTGCCAGCCGCGCCGCCGTGGATGCCGGTTACGCCGCCAACGACCTGCAAGTGGGCCAGACCGGCAAGATCGTTGCGCCTCAGTTGTATGTCGCTTGCGGCATCTCGGGTGCTATCCAGCACTTGGCAGGCATGAAGGACTCCAAGGTGATCGTGGCGATCAACAAGGACCCTGAAGCCCCGATCTTCAGCGTGGCAGACTTTGGCCTCGAGGCCGATTTGTTTGCCGCTGTGCCTGAATTGACCAACGCACTGTGATGATTTGACGACAACAAAAAAGGCCTCCGAGAGAGGTCTTTTTTGTACCCGACCCCTACTTCCTCGGCCCCTGCATCGGAGACAAGACATGAGCTACATCGCCCCCATCAAGGACATGCTTTTCAACATCGAGCATCTGGCGCGCATCGACCAGATCGCGCAGATCCCCGGCTTTGAAGACGCCGGTTTGGAAACCGCGCAAGCGGTGCTGGAGGAATGCGCCAAGCTCAACCAAGATGTAATCTCGCCCTTGAACTGGGAGGGCGACAAAAACCCATCCTTCCACAATGGTAGCGGTGTGACCACCACGCCTGGCTTCAAAGAGGCGTACCAGCAATACGCCGAAGGTGGCTGGCAAGGCCTGCAGCACCCGGCCGACTTTGGCGGCCAGGGCTTGCCCAAAACCATTGGCGCGGCTTGCGGCGAAATGCTCAACTCGGCCAACATGGCATTTGCCCTGTGCCCCTTGCTCACCGACGGCGCGATCGAAGCGTTGCTGACTGCAGGCTCCGACGAACTCAAAGCCACTTATTTGGAAAAGTTGATCTCCGGCCAGTGGACCGGCACCATGAACCTGACCGAGCCACAAGCGGGATCAGACTTGGCTGCCGTGCGAACACGCGCCGAACCCCAACCCGATGGCACTTACAAAATCTTCGGCACCAAGATCTACATCACTTACGGTGAGCACGATATGGCCGAGAACATCGTGCACCTGGTGCTGGCCCGTGTGGTGGGCGCACCCGAAGGCGTCAAAGGCATCAGCCTCTTTGTGGTGCCCAAGTTCATGGTCAATGGTGATGGCTCTTTGGGCGCGCGCAACGATGTGCACTGCGTGAGCATCGAGCACAAGATGGGCATTAAGGCCAGCCCCACAGCGGTGCTGCAGTTCGGTGACAACGGTGGTGGTGTAGGTTTCTTGGTGGGTCAGGAAAACCGTGGCCTCGAATACATGTTCATCATGATGAACGCCGCCCGCTACGCCGTGGGTGTGCAGGGCATCGCGATTGCCGAGCGCTCTTACCAGCGTGCCGTGCAGTACGCCCGTGACCGCGTGCAAAGCCGTCCAGTGGACGGCAGTTTGCCCGCCGCTGGCCCCATCATTCATCACCCCGACGTGCGTCGCATGCTGATGACCATGCGCGCTTACACCGAAGGCTGCCGTGCCATGGCGGCCACCGCCGCTGCGGCCTACGACGCCTCGCACCACCACCCTGACGCCGAAGTGCGCAAGCAAAACGCAGCGTTTTATGAATTCATGGTGCCACTGGTCAAGGGCTACAGCACCGAGATGAGCCTGGAAGTCACCAGCTTGGGCGTTCAGGTGCACGGCGGCATGGGCTTCATCGAAGAAACGGGCGCTGCGCAGTATTACCGCGATGCCAAGATCCTGACCATCTATGAAGGCACCACCGCCATCCAGGCCAACGACTTGGTCGGTCGTAAGACAGCCCGCGACGGTGGCCAGACCGCCAAGGCCTTGGCTGGGCAAGTGGCCCAGACCGAAAGTGAACTGGCGGCTTCTGGCAATGCCGATGCACAGGCTGTGGCCAAACGCCTCAAAGCCGCCCGCGAAGCCTTTGTGGACGTTGTCGAGTTTGTGGCGGGCAATACCAAGGCTCACCCCAACGACGTGTTCGCAGGCAGCGTGCCTTACCTCATGCTGGCCGGTAATCTGATGGCTGGCTGGCAAATGGGCCGAGCCTTGTTGGTTGCCCTTACACCCGAAGCGCAAGCCCAAGATGCCGCCTTCATGGCCGCTAAAGTCACCACCGCGCGTTTCTACGCCGACCATATCCTGTCCAAAGCTCCCGGCGTGCGCGACAGTATCGTTGAAGGCGCAGGCAGCGTGACGGCCATGGCGCTCGACGCTTTCTGAAATTGATTCCAACAATAATTCTGAGGAGACCCTATGTCTAAATTGCCCCCAGTTCTCGCGAATTTACCTTTCCCCGCCATCGCTTCGCCACTGTTCATCATCAGCAACCCCAAGCTGGTGATTGAGCAGTGCAAGGCCGGTATCGTCGGTTCCATGCCCGCTTTGAACGCCCGCCCTGCAGCGCAACTCGAAGAGTGGTTGATTGAAATTACCGAAGCCCTGGCCGCCTACAACAAGGCCAATCCGGACAAGCCGGCTGCACCGTTTGCCATCAATCAGATCGTGCACAAGAGCAACGACCGCCTCGAGCACGACATGGCCATGTGCGTTAAGTACAAGGTGCCGATCATCATCACCTCGCTGGGTGCTCGCGAAGAAATCAATGCTGCAGCCCACAGCTACGGCGGTGTGGTGTTGCACGACATCATCAACAACAAGCACGCGCATAAAGCCATCGAAAAGGGCGCAGACGGCCTGATCGCCGTGGCCGCAGGTGCGGGCGGCCATGCTGGCGTCAAAAGCCCCTTTGCCTTGATTCAGGAAATCCGCCAGTGGTTCGACGGCCCGGTGGCTTTGTCGGGCTCGATTGCCACGGGTGATGCGATTTTGGCGGCCCAAGCCATGGGCGCGGATTTCGCCTACATCGGCTCGGCTTTCATTGCCACGACTGAAGCTCGTGCTGCCGAGGAGTACAAACAAGCCATCGTGGACAGCAACTCGGACGACATCGTCTATAGCAACCTGTTCACCGGTGTGCACGGCAATTACTTGGCGCCTTCCATCCGTGCAGCGGGTCTGGACCCCGAGAACCTGCCCGAGTCCGATCCGAGCAAGATGAACTTTGGTGGTGACGCCAAAAAAGCCTGGAAAGACATCTGGGGCTGCGGCCAGGGTATTGGTGCGATCCAGTCGGTGCAAAGCACAGCCGATCTGGTGGCCCAGTTCAAGGCCCAGTACCAAGCGGCCCGTGCACGCCTGGCCCTTTGATGGCCGTTGCCTGAGCCGCTCTTGTCCATCACAGTACAGCGCCCTTCGGGGCGTTCTTTTTTGATCGATGCGATCAAGGCCGCTGGCTGTTTGTTGATCGTGTTGCACCACATGGCGTTTTACGGACCCATGTCGGATGTGGTCGCCGTTGCCTGGCCGGCTATCGTGAACTGGCTTTACGATCACGGCCGTTTGGCGGTGCAGTTCTTCTTTGTGTGTGCGGGTTTTCTCACGGCAGGCAGTTTGGCGCGATACGCGTCGCTGGAATTGTCAGAGGCCTTGAAGCTGGTTTGGCAGCGCTATTTGCGCCTGGCCATTCCCTTGCTGGCTGCGCTGAGCTTCACAGTGCTGGTCACTGAATGGGTGCGTCCCGATTTTGAGCATGCCAGTTTGTCTGCGCCCCCTGATTGGGGCCAGGCTTTAGCGCACATCGTGCTCTTACAGCACGTGTTGGACTTGGAGGCCTTATCGGCGGGCATTTGGTATGTGGCCATTGACTTGCAGCTGTATGTGATGACCTTGCTCAGCCTGACGGTGGTCAAGGTCTTGGGCCCTCAACAGTCGCAATTTTCGGTGCAGGCTTGGCGTTGGGCCATTTGGTTGGGCTTGACCTGCGCATCCTTGTGGTGGTGGAACCTGCACCCTGATTTGGATGACTACGGGGTGTATTTCTTTGGTTCTTATGGTCTGGGGCTGCTGGCTTGGGAGGCCAGGCGGCGCATCAGTTTGCCGCTGGGCCCGGGCCAGCAGTGGCTTGTGTGGGCATTGGTGTTGGTGTTGGGCGGGGTGGCCTGGTGGCTAGAGCCGCGCTGGCGCTTGGCGGTGGCTTGGGTCATCGCCTGTTTTCTGATCGCTGTACCCGTCCGTTGGTTCACGGGTGAGGCGCTGCGTTTTTCAAGAGCGCTCCAGATGGTGCAGTGGTTGTCCAAGGTGTCTTATTCGGTTTTCCTGATCCATTTTGGGGTCAGCCTGGCTGTGAGTTCAGGGGTCTCGGCGCTGTGGCCTGAGTCCTTGTGGGCCAACGCGCTGGGCATGTTGACCTCACTGATGTTGTCACTGCTGTGTGGGGGGCTGCTCTATCGGCTGGTAGAGCGCCACACACCGACTTTGTGGCGGTGGTGGCTTTGGGCAGGGGTGTTCAAGGCCAGTGTGGCTTTGGCCCTCTTCATTAACCCCATGGCTTGAGGATGGTGGAGGGCAAGTCAGGCCCTTGAGGCTGTGACTTTCTCGGTGATGTAGGCCAATGCCTCCTCTACCTGGTCGATCAAGATCAGACACAAGTCGCCGGGTGACAGACGTGAGAGCGCTGTGTCGATGGCGTTGAACTCGCCCTGTATGTCTTGGACGTGCGTGGTGCGCGCAGCGCCTTGCAAGCCTTCGCGCAGCAAAGCAATCACTTCGCCGTCTTCTCGGCCGCGCTGGCAGGCGTCTTGGTAGAGCAAGACTTCATCAAAGGCTTGGCCCAGAATTTTGGTCTGATCGCGGATGTCTTGGTCGCGCCGATCGCCTGCGCCGCTGATGACCACTAGGCGTTTTTTGGCGGGCATGTTGTCCACCGCTTGAACCAGAGCCTGTATGGCATCCGGATTGTGGCCGTAATCGGCAATGAGGGTGGCACCACGGTAGTCAAACACATTGAAGCGGCCTGGCACGCCCTGGATGTCGCTGATGAACGTGGCCACGCCTTGGGCGATGGCCTCCCATGGCACGCCAACAGCCCAGGCCGCGCCGATGGATGCCATGACGTTTTCGGTCTGGAAGCCGATTTGGCCTTGACGCGTGATCGGCACTTGGGACAGCGGAATACGGAAGACTTGTTTGCCTTTTTGGGCCACGATGTGGCCGTCTTCGGTGAACACCACACGTTTGCCTTGGGCGCGGTGTGTGGCCAGTACGGGCTGGTTGCCATCGAGTGCGAAAAAGGTGACATCGCCAGGGCAGTGGGGTGCCATGAAGGCCACTGCCGGATCGGCGGCATTGAGCACAGCCATGCCGTTTTGAGCCACGTTGAGAACGATCACCCGTTTGAGGACGGAGAGATCTTCCAGTGTCGTGATGTAGTTCAGGCCGAGGTGGTCACCGCCGCCCAAATTGGTCACGATGGCCACGTTGCAGCGGTCAAAGGCCAGACCCTCGCGCAGCAGACCACCACGGGCGGTCTCAAATACGGCCGCGTCCACATCGGGGTGCATCAGCACGTTGCGGGCACTGCGCGGGCCACTGCAGTCGCCCGAGTCGGTTTGGCGGCCATTGACGTAAACGCCATCGGTGTTGGTCATGCCGACGCGCAGCCCTTGGGCCTTGAGCAGATGCGCCGTCAGGCGAACAGTGGTGGTTTTGCCGTTGGTGCCGGTGACCGCAATCACGGGAATGCGGCCAGTGGCACCGCCCGGAAACATTTGGTCGATCACAGCATTGCCCACGTCACGGCCCTTGCCGTAAGACGGGCTGATGTGCATGCGCAAACCCGGGGCTGCATTGACTTCCACGATGCCGCCGTTTTGCTCTTCCAAGGGGCGCAGCACGGATTCGCAGACCACATCCACACCGCAAATATCAAGGCCCACCATTTGGGCTGCTTCCACGACCCGCGAGGCCACTTCGGGATGGACGTCGTCGGTCACATCCGTAGCACTGCCGCCAGTCGACAGGTTGGCGTTGTTGCGCAAAATCACGCGGCGGCCTTTTTCGGGAACCGATTCGGGCTCCAGGTCTTGGGCGTGCAGACGACCAATGGCGATGTCATCGAAACGGATTTTGGTCAGCGAGGTGGAGTGACCCGTCCCGCGGCGGGGGTCGGCGTTCACCAGGTCCACCAGCTGACGCACCGTGTGCTTGCCGTCACCGACCACCAGCGGAGGCTCACGGCGGGCTGCAGCGATCAGCTTGTTGCCCACCACCAGCAGGCGGTAATCGTGGCCAGGCAAGAACTTTTCAACCATGACGGTGCCATATCGGACCGCCGTGGCATAGGCATTGTCGAAAGCCGTGCGTTCGGTGATGTTGACCGTGACGCCTTTGCCTTGGTTGCCGTCCTGTGGTTTGACCACTACGGGCAGACCGATGTCCAGTGCGATGGCCCAGGCTTCGTCTGGGGACTTAGCCGGACGGCCCAAAGGAACGGGCACACCCGCCGAATGCAGCAGTTTTTTGGTCAGATCTTTGTCTTGCGCAATGGATTCGGCGATCGCACTGGTGGAATCGATCTCTGCTGCTTGGATGCGTCGCTGCTGAGAGCCCCAGCCAAACTGCACCAAACTGCCATCGGTCAGGCGTCGGAATGGAATTCCGCGAGCCACTGCCGCGTCCACGATCGAGCCTGTGGAGGGCCCTAAGCGAACATCTTCGTCCAGTTCGTGAAGTTGAGACAGCGCGTTTTCCAAGTCAAAGCCGTGTGAAGCCATGGCTGCATTGCACAGCTGCTCTGCCAGCTCAAGCGCAAGGCGTCCCACGGACTCTTCAGAGTACTGCACCACGACTTGGTAAACGCCAGTTTCTTCTGTGGCCGTGGTCCGGCTGAAGGTCACAGGGCATCCCGCGTGGGCTTGCAAGGCCAAGGTCACTTTTTCGAGTGCATGCGCCATGGAAGGAGCTTGCCCCGGGCGGGTGCCCTCGATGGGGCCGACTTCAGGAAAGATACGGCGAAGGCGCTGTTCGATGGGGTGATTGGCAGCCAGGCTTCGTTCAGCCTCGGAGCAGGTCACGATGGCTTCAATGGCCGTGTGACGGCTCCACAAATTGGGGCCGCGCAGTGCGCGAATTCTTGACACTTCCATGAACCAGTATTCCAGTGATGCGGTAAGGCCGAAGGGCTCGTCGGGTGTTAGTGAGAGGTATTCTGGCCGAAGCTTTTGACGCCGGCACGAATCAAGTCCGTGCTGATGTCCAAAGCCCATGCCACGCTGGCGGCGATCAATATGTCGTTGGTGCTCAGCTTGCCGTCTTGCAACACACGTGCCACGGCGGGACGTTTTGCCGACAGCACCAACGACTCGCGCTGACCTTCGCTCAGGACCAGTTGTCCGTCACGCCAGAATGCCACGCGGCCGCCTTCGGCCCGGTGCGTTGCAAGTGTCGTGTTGTTTTCGTCGTCGGCATAGAAGATCACGCTGCCATCGCAGTAACTGGAGAGCTCCGCGACTTGCGCATCGCCTGCATTGAGAACAGCGGTGCCATGGGGCAAGACCACGTCGATTTGCGTGCGCACGTAAGTGGGCATTTTTTCGTCACTGCCTGGATACAGGTTATCCAGACCTTGGGCCTTGGGCATGCGTGTGACGACGCCGACCTGGCAGCGGTCGTAGGGCAAACCTTCGGCCAACAGATGCCGAACATCGCTCTCGAACACGGCCGTTTGAACAGAGCGGCTGATCAAAAGACGTTGGGCGTTGTCCCAATCCATGCCACCCTGGCTTTGCAGCTGGCGCTGGTTCATGAATAAGCCATCCGCACAGGCCAAGCCTGTGTAGAGACCTTTGAGGTGCAGCAGCCAAGCGACCAGTCTGGCCGGGCGGGTGGTGTCGCCGTCGCCCATCAGGCCCACCACCGGAATGCGGCCGGTCTCAGCAGTCTTGAACAAATGGTTGGCAATCGCTTGGCCCACTGGACGGGGTTGCCCCACAGCCGGTTTGAGGTGCATCAGCAAACCGGGGCCAGCATTGACTTCGACAATGGCACCCCCTTGAGCGGCCAATGGCTGGGAGATGTTTTGTGCCACCAGATCGACACCGGCGATGTCCAGGCCCACTACGCGTGCGGCCAACACAGCTTGCGCAGCGACTTCGGGGTGAACTTCATCGGTCACATCGAGGGCCATGTTGCCTGTGCGCATGATCAATACGGTGCGGCCTTTATCGGGCACGCTGTCGGCCGTCAGGCCCTGGCGTTTGAGTTCCAGCACCGAAGTGGTGTGCTCGTCAAGTCGAATGGTGTCGAGTGGAAAGTCTTCTTCTTCGCCACGGCGAGGGTCTGAGTTGATCTGCAACTCGATGAGCTCGGCTACGGTGTGGACGCCATCGCCCACCACGCTGGCAGTTTCTCCTTTGTTGGCGGCTGCCACATGGTCGCCGACCACCAGCAGGCGGTGTTCTTCGCCCCTTATGAAGCTTTCTACTATGACTTCGCTGCCTTCTGCCAAGGCAATGTCGTAGGCGGCTTCGATGTCCTCTTGTTTGGAAAGTTCCAGAGAAACGCCACGGGCATGGTTGCCATCGGTAGGTTTAACGCACACGGGCAAACCAATGTCCTGCGCAGCAGCCCAGGCAGCAGCTGGGCTGTCCACGATTTGGCCGGAGGGCACGGGCACGCCACACATGCTGAGCAGTTGCTTGGTCAGGTCCTTGTCTTTGGAAATGCCTTCTGCGATGGCGCTGGTGCGGTCGGTTTCAGCTGTCCAAATTCTGCGCTGTTGTGCGCCGTGGCCCAGTTGCACCAGGTTGCCATCGTTCAGACGGATAGCGGGAATGCCTCTTTCGCCCGCCGCGTCCACGATGCTGGCCGTGCTGGGGCCAATGCACAGGCTGTCGACCATCTGCTTGAGACGGTTGATTTCAGCCTGCACGTCAAAGGGGTGGCCTTCAATGGCGGCCAAAATCAGGTCGCGCGCGGTTTCGAGTGCACTGCGGCTGACGGCGTCATGGCGGGTGCGGATGACAACTTTGTAGACGCCCCGGGGACCGGCTTCTCGGGCTTTGCCAAAGCCGGTTTGCATACCGGCCTGGGTTTGCAGTTCCAGTGCCACGTGTTCAAGCACATGACCTGCCCAAGTGCCTTGCGCCAATCGCTGCAAAAAGCCGCCACGTTCACCGACGCTGCAGCGGTGCTCGATGAGACCCGGCAACATGGCCGTCAGACGTTCGTTGAAGCCTGGCAAGGTGTTGGATGGGGCGTCTTCCAGGTCGCCGATGTCGACCAGCGCCTCCATGACAGGACGATAGGTCCAGATGTTGGGCCCGCGCAAATGGGTCATGCGCAGAAATTGGATGTTTTTGGCGTTCATGCGTGAAAAGGTCGGCTATACAATGACCCGCCCATCATGGCGCTGGTAGATTGCTCTGGATTTTTGTAAACACATGGGCAGTTCGGGTGCAGTCGTGGGCGACATCAATGGTTGTATTTTTTGTCTCGTCGGCCGCCTTGGTCGTTCGAGTCGCTTCCGGTTCATCTTTCAATGACATCAACTTCTTCTTTGGCCACTGTATCCCGTCAGGTTTTGCCTGACGCTTGGCAGGTTGAAGTCCATTCTTGTCTGCAACCTGATGAAAACGCAACAGCCTGGCTGGAGGTTGACCTTGACAGCAGCTTACGATTTGCCAAAAGTGCCATCATTTTGACCGATCGGCGGGTCTTATCCCGGCTCGAAGGCGAAAAAAACTGGTCCAGCTGGGCTTTGCAGCCGGGTTTGGTCCTGAAACTCACGGACCATGCCGGCGTGGGCTGTTTGACCATGAGCAATGCCGCAGGTCAGTTGGCGGTGTGGCGTTTCACCCTGGGCTTGCAGGCCGCTGTGGCCCGATGGGTTGCACAGTTCGAAAGCCAATTGGCCCAATGGGGCAACGCCGAACAGGGAAACCCCCTTCAAAGCGTGCTGTCAGGTTCTGTCTGTCCGGTCTGTCAGACGGTCATGAGCGAAGAAGACGAAGACTGCCCCAGCTGCGGCCGGGAGGATCTGGCCCCCCCTTCGACTTGGACACTGTTCAAGCTTTGGCGCTTTGCCCGTCCCTACCAACGCTCGCTTTTGGCCGGCTTTTTACTCACCTTGGCGGCCACTGCCGCCACCTTGGTGCCGCCTTATCTGACCATGCCCTTGATGGATGACATTCTCATCCCCTACCAAAACGGCAAGGCCATTGATCCTGGCCTGGTATCGCTTTATTTGCTGGGTTTGCTCGGTTCGGCACTGCTGGCCTGGGGTCTGGGCTGGGCCAAGACCTACATCCTGGCCTTGGTGTCCGAGCGTATCGGCTCCGATTTGCGCACCACCACCTATGAACATTTGCTCAAGCTCTCGCTGGAGTATTTTGGTGGGCGTCGCACGGGTGATTTGATCGCACGCATCGGCAGTGAAACCGACCGCATCAACGTGTTCTTGTCACTGCACCTGCTGGACTTTGCCACCGACGTGCTGATGATTTTGATGACGGCCATCATCTTGTTCACCATCAACCCGACCTTGGCGTTGGTGACTTTGTTGCCGCTACCCTTCATTGGCTGGTTGATTCATGTGGTGCGCGAAAAATTACGTACCGGATTCGAGAAAATCGACCGCGTCTGGGCCGAGGTGACCAATGTGCTGACCGACACCATCCCCGGCATCCGAGTGGTTAAAGCCTTTGCGCAGGAAGACCGCGAAGCCCAGCGTTTCAAGGACGCCAACAAGCACAACTTGCAGGTCAACGACCGGCTCAACCGCGTCTGGTCGCTGTTCTCGCCCACCGTGACGCTGATGACCGAAATTGGCTTGCTGGTGGTCTGGGGGTTTGGCATTTGGCTGGTGTCGGATGACCAGATCACAGTCGGTGTATTGACCGCATTTTTGGCCTACATCGGACGCTTTTACAGCCGACTAGATGCCATGAGCCGGATTGTCTCGAACACCCAAAAAGCAGCAGCGGGGGCCAAGCGGATTTTTGACATTCTCGATCACGTCTCCAGCGTTCCAGAAGCGGTGAACCCTGTGGCTTTGCCGTCTCAGGTGCAAGGCCGTATCACGGTGCGTGATGCGGGCTTTCGCTATGGCAACCGCGCGGTGATTCGCCAGCTCAACCTCGACATCCAACCAGGCCAGATGATCGGTTTGGTCGGCCACAGTGGATCGGGCAAGAGCACGCTGGTCAACCTGATCTGCCGCTTTTATGACCTGTGTGATGGCGTCATCGAGCTCGATGGCACAGACATCCGCCAGCTCAAAGTGGCTGACTACCGCCGCCAGATTGGCCTGGTACTGCAAGAGCCGTTTTTGTTCTTTGGCACGATTGCCGACAACATCGCTTATGGCAAGCCTGAGGCGACCCGCGAAGAAATTGTGGCAGCTGCCCGCGCGGCGCATGCCCATGAGTTCATCCTGCGCATGCCGCAAGGCTATGACTCGCTGGTGGGTGAGCGAGGCCAGGGTTTGTCGGGGGGCGAGCGACAGCGTATCTCGATCGCCCGAGCCTTGCTGATCAACCCGCGAATCCTCATTCTGGATGAGGCCACCTCGGCGGTGGACACCGAGACTGAAAAAGAAATTCAGCGTGCGCTGGATAACTTGGTTCGTGGCCGCACCACCATCGCCATCGCGCACCGTTTGTCCACATTACGCAAAGCCGATCGACTGGTGGTCATGGACAAAGGTGTGGTGGTGGAAGAGGGCACGCACGATGCGCTCATCGAAGCCCAAGGTGCTTACTGGCGCTTGTACGAAGCGCAGCAGAGGCAGGCCGAGGCTGAGGCGGTGTTGGGTGGCAGCGACGAGGACAAGAAGGTGAGCGCATGAACCCCTTTGATTTGCAACGTGATGCCTTTGGCCGCTGGGTGCTGCAGATGCCCGATGGCACACGCCATACCTCGGTGACCGCCTTGCGGGCTTATCCGGTGTCTGCCCCTGACGAAGGGGTGGCGCTGATGGATGCCGATGGTCACGAGATCTTTTGGATCGATGCCCTGAACCAGCTGGCGCCAGCTTTGTATTCGCAGGTCATTCAAGCCCTGAACGAGCGGGAGTTTTTGCCCGAGATCCTTCAATTAACCGATGTCAGCAGTTTTGCCACGCCCAGCACTTGGTCGGTTCTCACCGACCGGGGCAGCACGCAGTTTTTGCTCAAGGGTGAAGAAGACATCCGGCGTTTGACGGGCACAGTGCTGCTGATCAACGACGCCAATGGGGTGCAGTTCATGATCCGTGACTTGGCGGCCATGGACAAACATTCGCGCAAGCTGCTCGACCGTTTTCTCTGAGTGATTTCAAAGGGGCCAGACTGAACCCTGCTCGGGCACCAGGGCGCGCCATTTGATCTCGTGCTCGATGCGCTGGCGCAGCATGTCGGACGCTTCTCGCTCACCGTGCACCACATACACCTGCCCAGGAGCGCTGGGCATTTTGTGCAGCCAACTCAGCAGCTGGTTGGCGTCGGCATGGGCCGAGGCCGATTCAATTTGTGCCACTTCTGCCCGCACCGCCACATCCTGCGCATGGATGCGGATGGTGTTGCGGCCACTGGCCAAGGCTGCCCCGCGTGTGCCTGGTGCCTGATAACCCGTCAAGATGATCATGTTGCGGTGGTCGCCCGCGTATTGCGCCAGGTGGTGCAGCACACGTCCACCCGTGGCCATGCCGCTGGCCGCCAAGATCACCATGGGGCCATGCCGGTGCAACAGTGATTTGGACTGCTCCGGTGTTTCGAGCATGGTGGCCACATGGTCCATGTTGCGAACTTCCTGTGCGTTCAGGCGGTGTTCCCCGGGGTGGCGCTCAAACAGAGCGGTGGTGTGGATCGCCATCGGGCTGTCCAGAAAAATCGGCAGGCCTTTGGGAATCTCTCCTGCAGCCTTGAGCTGCGCAATGGTGTGCAGCACAGCCTGCGCCCGCCCCACGGCAAACACCGGCACCACGGCAACGCCGCCGCGCGCAGCCAATTTTTTCAGGAGCGGCCCGAGTTCCTCAAACAACTTTTCCTTGGGGTGTTGACGGTCGCCATAAGTGGATTCGATCAAGACCGTGTCGGCCTGTGGCGGCGGCTCGGGTGGGTTCATGAGCGGGTCATCGGGGCGACCCAAATCGCCAGAAAAGAGGATGCGTCGCCCAGCCACATCAAGCAGCAAACTGGCCGCACCCAGAATGTGCCCTGCAGGCTGAAAACGGGCCTTCCAGCCGCGAATCGGCTCAAACCACTGACCTTGATGCTCTGCGTGCAATTGTTTGAGGCTCTGAATGGCCTCTTGCTTGGTGTACAGCGGCAGTGCCGGAGCATGTTTGGAAAAGCCGTGTCGGTTTGCAAAAAACGCATCTTCTTCCTGGATGTGCCCGCTGTCGGGTAGCAAGATGCTGGCCAGATCACAGGTGGCCGAAGTGGCGTGCACCCGGCCTCGAAAACCGTTTTTGACCAGCAAAGGCAAGTACCCGCTGTGGTCTAGGTGCGCATGCGTCAGCACCACGGCATCGATGTGCGCGGGGTTGGCAGGCAGTGGATTCCAGTTGCGCAGGCGCAGTTGTTTGTAACCCTGAAACAAGCCGCAATCGACCAGCAAACGTTTCTGGTTGTGTTCGAGCAGGTATTTGGAGCCGGTGACGGTGTCGGCTCCTCCGAGGAAGGTGATGGTGGCGCTCATGCGTGAGATGCTGCGCCGAAAACCAAGCCTCCAGATTGATCAGAGTCAAACAACCACCAAAGTGGAAGAGGAGCTGCGGCGGGTGACGATTTTTGCGTACCCGCCATGAGGAACCCACCGCAGCTCCTCTCGCACGGCCAAGCGGGTTAAAGCAGATTCAAGCCCCGAAGAAGCCTTTGAGCTTGTCGGTCCAGCTCTCTCCACTGGGCTGGTGTTTGCCACCGCCTTTGGAGAGCGACTCCTCAAACTCCTTGAGCAACTTTTTCTGGTGCTCGGTGAGCTTGACCGGCGTTTCCACCGTGATGTGGCAATACAGGTCGCCCGGGTAGCTGCCTCGCACGCCCTTGATGCCCTTGCCACGCAAGCGGAACTGCTTGCCGGTTTGGGTGCCTTCGGGGATGTCGATGGCCGCTTTGCCGCCCAGCGTGGGCACTTCGATCTCGCCACCCAATGCCGCTTTGGAAAAGCTGATTGGCACTGCGCAATGCAAGTCGTCACCATCGCGCTCAAAGATGTCGTGCTTTTTCAGGCGGATCTCGATGAACAAGTCGCCCGGTGGCCCGCCATTGGTACCCGGCTCGCCATTGCCCGCGCTGCGAATGCGCATGCCGTCGTCGATGCCGGCTGGAATTTTGACTTCCAGTGTTTTTTGTTTCTTGACCTTGCCTTGCCCGTGGCAAGTGCCGCAAGGGTCGGGGATGATCTTGCCCGTGCCTCGGCAGTGCGGGCAGGTTTGCTGCACGCTGAAAAAGCCTTGGCGCATTTGCACTTGGCCTTGGCCGTGGCAAGTGCCGCAGGCTTTGGCGCTGGTGCCCGGTTTGGCCCCGGAGCCGTGGCAGGTGTCGCATTCGTCCCAGCTGGGGATACGCAGCTGCGAGTCCTTGCCGTTGGCCGCTTCTTCGAGCGAGATTTCCATCGCATAGCTCAGGTCAGCGCCACGGAAGACTTGGCGTCCACCGCCACGACCGCCACGTCCCTGGCCGCCAAAAATGTCGCCGAAGATGTCGCCAAACGCATCACCAAAGCCACCAAAGCCCTCGGCACCGCCGCGCATATTCGGGTCAACCCCGGCATGGCCGTGCTGGTCGTAAGCCGCGCGTTTTTGTGCGTCCGACAGCATTTCGTAGGCCTCTTTGACCTCCTTGAATTTGCCCTCGGCTTCTTTCGCTTTGGCGTCTTCACCCTGGTTGCGGTCAGGGTGGTACTTCATCGCCAGTTTGCGATAAGCCTTTTTGATGTCCTCGTCCGAGGCGTTTTTGGCAACGCCCAGCACTTCGTAAAAATCTCGTTTTGTCGCCATGGGGCAAATCCAACCGTTAGAACAAGAACGCCGCGAAGGCGATTCAGGCATCTGAATCAGCTTGCGCGGCGGGACTGCGGCCAGGCCGCAGAGAGTGGGGTGTTAGCCCTTTTTGACTTCCTTGACTTCAGCGTCCACCACATTGTCGTCTTGTGGCTTGGCTTCTGCACCGCCGGCGGCAGCACCCGCAGCGGCTTGCTGCGCTTGCATGTCGGCATAGACCTTTTCGCCCAGCTTTTGGCTGGCGGTCATCAGGGCTTCGGTTTTGGCTTCGATGGCGTCTTTGTCTTCGCCCTTCAAAACTTCTTCCAATTCCTTGGCGGCAGCTTCGATGGCTTCTTTTTCTGCCGCTTCGATTTTGTCGCCGTGCTCGGTCAGGCTCTTTTTCACGCTGTGCACAGCCGCTTCACCAGCGTTGCGCGCTTGCACCAGTTCCAGCTTTTTCTTGTCTTCGTCGGCGTTCAGCTCAGCGTCTTTCACCATCTGCTGAATTTCGGCTTCGGACAGACCGGAGTTGGCCTTGATCGTGATCTTGTTCTCTTTGCCTGTGCCTTTGTCTTTGGCACCCACATGCAAGATGCCGTTGGCGTCGATGTCAAAAGACACTTCGATCTGGGGCGTGCCGCGAGCTGCGGGTGGAATGCCTTCCAGGTTGAACTCGCCCAGCGCCTTGTTGCCGCTGGCAATTTCGCGCTCACCCTGGAACACTTTGATCGTCACAGCCGGCTGGTTGTCTTCGGCAGTCGAGAAGGTCTGTGCAAACTTGGTTGGGATGGTCGTGTTCTTGGTGATCATCTTGGTCATCACGCCACCCATGGTCTCGATGCCCAAAGACAGGGGGGTCACGTCGAGCAACAACACGTCGGTGCGGTCGCCAGACAACACTTGACCTTGAATCGCAGCGCCCACGGCCACGGCTTCGTCAGGGTTCACGTCCTTGCGTGGCTCCTTGCCGAAGAACTCTTTGACCTTTTCTTGCACCTTGGGCATGCGGGACATGCCGCCGACCAAGATGATGTCGTCGATCTCGCCGACCGACACGCCCGCGTCCTTGATGGCCATGCGGCAAGGGGCGATGGTGCGCTCGATCAGCTCTTCCACCAACTGCTCCAGCTTGGCGCGGGTCAGCTTGATGTTCAGGTGCTTTGGGCCTGTGGCATCGGCCGTGATGTACGGCAAATTGACGTCGGTGGCCGCAGAGCTGGACAACTCGATCTTGGCCTTTTCAGCGGCTTCTTTCAGGCGCTGCAGGGCCAAAACGTCTTTGGCCAGATCCACGCCGGATTCTTTCTTGAACTCGGTGATGATGTGGTCAATGATGCGCTGGTCAAAGTCTTCACCGCCCAAGAAGGTGTCGCCGTTGGTGGACAACACTTCGAACTGCTTCTCGCCATCCACGTCCGCGATTTCGATGATGGACACGTCGAATGTGCCGCCACCCAAGTCATACACGGCGATCTTGCGGTCGCCCTTTTCTTGCTTGTCCAAGCCAAAAGCCAAGGCTGCAGCAGTGGGCTCGTTGATGATGCGCTTGACGTCCAAACCGGCAATGCGACCAGCGTCTTTGGTGGCTTGGCGCTGTGCGTCGTTGAAGTAAGCGGGCACCGTGATCACGGCCTCGGTCACTTCTTCGCCGAGGTAGTCTTCGGCGGTTTTCTTCATCTTGCGCAGAATTTCAGCGCTGATCTGTGGCGGGGCCAATTTGTTGCCGCGCACTTCCACCCAGGCGTCGCCGTTGTCGGCTTTGGCGATGGTGTAAGGCATCAGGTCGATGTCTTTTTGGACTTCTTTTTCGGCGAACTTGCGGCCGATCAGGCGCTTGACCGCGTACAAAGTGTTACGTGGGTTGGTGACCGCTTGGCGCTTGGCGGATGCGCCGACCAAGATTTCACCGTCTTCTTGGTACGCAATGATCGACGGGGTGGTGCGAGCGCCTTCAGCGTTTTCGATCACTTTGGTCGTGTTGCCTTCCATGATGGCCACGCACGAGTTGGTGGTGCCCAAGTCAATACCGATGATTCTTCCCATTTTGATACTCCGAAATTGGTTAAAAGTGCAATGTTTGGCAGTTGAGGCGGCTGGGACGTTTTTCAAGTCCCCTTGCGCCAAAAAGGTTTTATTTAGGGGCGGTCACCGTCACCAAAGCTGGGCGCAGCACCCGGTCGGCAATGGAATAACCCTTTTGCAACACGCTGACCACGGTGTTGGGTTCCTGCTCGGCAGGCACCACGCTGATCGCTTGGTGGTGGTGCGGGTCGAACTTGGTGCCCGCAGGGGGGGCAATTTCGACCACTTTGTTGCGCTCCAGTGCGCTTTTGAGCTGGCGCAGCGTCGCCTCAGAGCCTTCGCGAATTTGCTCAAGCGTCACATTGGGGATGGCTAAACCTGCTTCCAGGCTGTCGAGCACGGGTAGAAGGCTGTCTGCAAAACCCTCCACGGCAAATTTGCGAGCCTTGGCGATTTCGTCGTCGGCCCGGCGGCGGGCGTTTTGCACATCCGCCTGGGCGCGCAGGTACTGGTCGGCCAGATCGGCGTTTTGCGCCTTCAGGTTGGCCAGCTCGGCTTGGGCATCGGCCAAAGGGTCGAGTGACTGGACTGACTCAGCGGCTGTTGACGGCTCTTCGGCGGGGTTGCCTTGGGGAATAGGTTGGGAAGTTTCAGACATTTTTTGACGTTTTTCAATGATTTAAAGCAGTTGGGGGTGCCAATCCCTGTTTTCAAGAGGGGTTCTCTGAAAATTCAGTGCACCCAATGGATTCTTTTGGCTTCTTTGGTGTTCAGAAATTTCTGGAGGCGCTCATAGGGCAGCACCACGTTCCCATAGCAGGCCCGGACCACATGGGCGCCTGCGTACATCACGTGCAAACCCTGGACACCCAGCCCAATCGTGTCTTTTTCGATCAACTGGATGTCGTCTTGCTGGAGTACGGGTATGCAGTCGTCGTCTTTTTTGATCGGCTTTCGCTCTGCGATCAAGGCCTCTCGGATCATTTTGCGAATGGCCGGACGAAATTCCTCGCCATAGCGACCTTTGCGTGAAATGGCGTAAAGCCTCAACGGGTCGTATCGCTTGCCGGTCGTGAGGTCAAATACCACCGCATTTTCGGCAAATGAAGGATAGGGACCACCGCAATAAATGTTCAACAGACTGGCCACGGCGTAGATTCGCGAAGAATCAAGCAGCACTTCGTAGCGAAGATTGAACTCCACTGCGACGGGTGAATTTTTCTCGCGGGCCTTGATTTGCGCCACGTCTTTGGCACATTCCTTGGCCAATTGAGCTTGCTCCTTATCCCACGCGGCCAGACTGCGTGCCAGAGTTGACGTGACCGGCAAGGCTTTGGGCCTCGGAATGGGTTCAATGTGAGGTGCTTGGGCCCATGCAGAGCTCAAGCCCATCCAGACGCAAGCTGTGAGCGCGATGGGCGTGAGTCGCCTGGTGGCTACAGTCAACGCCATCGCTGGGCGTTATTCGACAGCCAACAACTCAACGTCAAATTTCAAAGTGGCATTGGGCGGGATCACGCCGCCAGCGCCGCGTGCGCCATAGCCCAATTCCGCCGGGATGATCAGGGTGCGCTGACCGCCCACCTTCATGCCCGCCACGCCTTCGTCCCAGCCCTTGATGACCATGCCTGCACCCAAGCCGAATACGAAGGGGTCGCGGCGGTCGCGGCTCGAATCGAACTTGGCGCCTTGTTGGCCGTCCTTGTATAGCCAGCCTGTGTAGTGCACGGTAACGTCTTGGCCCGCTGTGGCGACTTCGCCTTCGCCGACAACGGTGTCTTCGTATTGCAGGCCGGAGGGGGTGGTGTTCATGAGGGACATCCTGTTTGAGAGTGCCCGGTGCCGTTGGTGGGTCTCCGGGGTGTGGAAAACTCAAAATTATGCCAGCCCCGCCAAGCTTCAATTACTTACTTGGCGTTTGGCCAGATCGTGCATCAGTGCGCCCACACCATAGGTCCACGCCGGCGCCTGATCCGAGGTGGTGACTTGGTTGACCAAGGTGCCCAGCTTCGGGGTGGAAATGCTGACCACATCGCCGACCACATGGGTGAAGCCCTGGCCGGGACCATGGCGGTCTTGGGTGGGGGCGAACATGGTGCCCAAAAACAGCAGCATGCCGTCCGGGTACTGGTGGTACTTGCCCATGGCCTGACCCACCAAATCGAGTGGGTCGCGGCTGATCTGGCTCAGGGCGCTGCTGCCTTGCATCACAAAGCCCTCGGGACCTTGCACTTTCAGGCTCAAATCACACTCGCGCACATCATCAATGTTGAAGTGGTCGTCAAACAGACGGATGAAGGGGCCGATGGCGCAGCTGGCGTTATTGTCTTTGGCTTTGCCCAGCAGCAAGGCGCTTCGGCCCTCAAAGTCGCGAAGGTTCACGTCGTTGCCCAAGGTGGCACCGACCACTTCGCCGCGTGAATTGGCCGCCAGCACGATTTCGGGTTCGGGGTTGTTCCACCGGCTGCCCGGGTGCAGGCCAACCAGTGCCCCTGGGCCGACCGCGCTCATGGGTTGCGCCTTGGTGAAGATTTCAGCGTCCGGGCCAATGCCTACCTCCAAGTATTGCGACCACATGCCCTGAGCCAGCAACACCTCCTTGAGGCGAGCCGATTCGGGCGAGCCAGGCACCACGCTGCGCAGGTTGTCGCCAATGACCGCCACCACCGCCTGGCGCACGGCTTCCGCGCGGCTGGCGTCTCCCCGAGCTTGTTCTTCGATCACGCGTTCGAGCATGCTCGCGACAAAGGTCACGCCTGCTGCCTTGACCGCTTGCAGGTCGCACGGTGCCAAAAACCAGGGCTTGGTTTGGTCACGTGATGCTCCGTTGCTGTTGGTCATCACGGCTGCTGTGTTGGCCAGAGGGCTGGCCTGACCTGAGCTGATGCATTGCCTGACGCGGTTTGCCACATGGTCTTGTTCAAGCAACTCGCTGCAGGTGAGCGCCAGGCTGGACAGATCCAGCACTTTGTCTGGCGTGACCGCGACCAGGATCGGACCGATGTTGGGTTGCCAGAGTCGGCCGATCAACAGGGCGTTTTCAGAGAGAAGGGGCAATGCAGAGGTGTTCATGATGGAGGTGTCCAAATCAGTTCTTTTGATCTTGCCAGAACTTGACGATGGTTGGCTGTCGCGAACAGGCGTATTGATGAAGCCGTTAAGGGGGGATGAAATGGGGCACAAATGTGTGCGTTGCAGCACGTTCATGGGCCGAGTTTGATCTTAGAGTGGTTCGTCTCGATTGAAAGGATTTTCCAGATGAACATGATGACTTCATTCAAATCAGTGGGCACCTTGACCTGCGCATTGGCCATCTTGCTCACCGGATGTTCAACGATGACGTCAGAGCAAAAGGGGGCTGGTACAGGAGCCGTGATTGGTGCAGTGGCCGGACAAATATTGGGCCGTGACACCAAGTCCACCGCCATTGGGGCTGGCTTGGGCGCCTTGGGCGGCTATGTCTGGTCCAAAAGCATGGAGGACAAGAAGCGGGCCATGGAGCAAGCCACCGCCGGAACCGGCACAGTGGTGACGCAGACCGCTGACAATCAGCTCAAACTCAGCATTCCCAGTGATATCTCGTTCGATTCAGGTCGAACTGAAATCCGGTCAAATTTACGTCCAATTTTGGACCAGTTTGCACAAGGCTTGAGCCAACAACCCAGTATGGAGGTGCGGATCGTGGGGCATACAGACAGCACGGGCAGCGATGCTGTCAACAACCCCCTTTCGGTGAACCGGGCGCAAAGTGCCCGCGATTACTTGGTGTCACGCGGGGTGAACAGCAGCCGAATGAGTATCGATGGACGCGGTTCTCACGAGCCGATCGCTGACAACAGCACCGAATCAGGCCGGGCCCGAAATCGCCGTATTGACATTTTCCTGGCCGAGTGGGCTACAGGACGTTGAGAAGGGGTTGATCAGGCCGAGTCCGCACTTTCGCACAGAGATTTCAAAGGTAAATTTTTTGCAGCAAAGCCAGCAGTGTTTTGCGCTGGGCCGGCGTGAGCTTGGCTGTTTTTTCGATTTCCAGCTCGGTGGCCGTTTGCTCGGCTTGCACCATCAAGTCATGACCTTTGGGGGTGGCGTGCAGCCCCACGGCGCGGCCGTCATGTGGGTGCGGTTTGCGTTCGATCAGGCCGCGTGACTCCAGTGACTGGATCAGGCCCACCAGGTTGGGGGGTAAGAGGTTGAGCGTGGCGCACAACTGGCGCGAGGTCACGCCCGGGTTGTGACAGATGGTGGACATGACCGAAAAATCCACCGGCTTCAAACCATAAGGGGCCAGGCGCTCCAGAAACAGCTCGATGATGCTCAGCGCGGCACGGCGGGCGTTGTAGCCCATCAGGGTTTGCAGGTAAGCCGTGTCCACCGTGTCCACCGCATGCGTCGTGGACTTTGGGGACGCCGGCCTCTCGCGGCGAGTCTTGGCGCTCATGGGCTGGGCCGGTGCATCGGGCAGAGATGTGCCGGTCTCGGTGGCCTTTGGCCTAGGAGTCTTCGTTGTCGGTTGGGTTCGCATGTGGGCGCGGTGGTTTCGGCGCGATTATGCCGCCACGCACTGCTGCACGATGATGAAGCTGCGCATCTGGAACTCGGGCAGCGCCCAGCTGCGAAGGGCTTGGGCTGGAGCATGCCAGCGGGTGTCGGCGTTGGGCGTGTCGGCGTCCACACCTGCTTCGATGCGCAGCCAGGCCCAGTCCATCAACACCAGCGCCACGGCACGCAAATAGTCGTCGGCCACGCGGTAGGCGAGCGCCGCGTCTTTGGGCGCAGCCTGCACAATTTGCTGTGTGACGGCGCGCAGAGTCTGGATGCGGGCTTGGGCGGGTGTGCTGGCTTGGGCTGACTTGGGCAGGTCCGCTGCGATGGTGTCCAGCAGCGCGTTCATGCCGGTGCCGCCATCGGCCAGCACCTTGCGCACCAAGAGATCAATGGCCTGAATCTCGTTGGTGCCTTCGTAAATCATGGCCACGCGGGCGTCGCGCACAATTTGCTCAATCCCCCATTCGCGCACATAGCCGTGGCCACCGAACACCTGCAGACAGTCGCTGCCGCCGTGAAAGGCCTGATGGGTGAACACCGATTTCATGACCGGCGTGACGAGCGCACACCAGCGCTGTGCGGCGGCTTGGGTGTTGGCATCGGCACTGTGTTTGATCAGATCGAGTTCGAGCGCGGTGCGGTAAGCCAGCACGCGACCTGCATCGACCCAGGCTCGCTGCGTATCCAGAATGCGGCGCATGGCGGGGTGCTCACCAATCAGGTCGGCTTCTCCGGCGGTTTTACCTTTGCCCGGGGCACGCATCTGGCGGCGCTCTTGTGCATAGGCATCGGCCTTCTGCCAAGCAGCGTCCAGCAGGCCAATGCCTTGCAAAGCCACATGCAGGCGGGCTGCATTCATCATCACGAACATCGCGCCCAAGCCCTTACCGGGCTCGCCCACTATGGAAGAGACCGCTTCGTCAAAACGCATCACGCAGGTGGGGCTGCCGTGCAGGCCCATTTTTTCTTCGATGCGGTCGCAATGCACACGGCTGCGGGAGCCGTCGGGGTAAAACTTGGGGACCAAAAACAGCGACAGGCCTTTGGGGCCGGGTGGTGCATCGGGCAGGCGTGCCAACACCAAGTGCACGATGTTGTCGCTCAGATCGTGTTCACCGCCCGAGATGAAAATTTTGGTGCCACTGACGGCGTAGTTCCCGTCAGGCAGGGGCACGGCTTTGGTACGGGCTAAGCCCAAGTCAGAGCCGGCGTGGGGCTCGGTCAGGCACATGGTGGCCAGCCATTCGCCGGTGGCCACTTTCTCTAAATACTGTGCTTTCAGCTCATCGCTGGCGTGGTGCTTGATGCACTCGTAAGCACCGTGCAACAGGCCGGGTGCCATGGTCCAGCCGTGGTTAGCAGCCGAAAGCATTTCATAGAGCATGGCTTCGAGCACGCTGGGCAGGCCCTGGCCGCCGTCTTCGGTGCTGGAGGCCAACGCAGGCCAGCCCGACTGCCAAAAGGATTGGTAGGCCGCTTTGAAACCGGGCGGCATGGTGACCGCGCCGTCTTTCCATTGGGCACCGATTTCGTCACCGTCGCGGTTGAGTGGGGCGATCACTTCACCCACAAACTTGCCCGCTTCATCCAGCACTTGCTGCATCAGGTCCGCGTCCACCTCGGCAAATGCGGGCAGAGATTGCAGTTGAGCAGGTGCGTTCAAGACGCGGGACAGCAGAAACTGCATGTCGTCGGTGCGGGGTTGGTAGGCGTTCATGAATGTCTTGTGCTCAATGGAAAAAATCCGGCGCTACCGTCAAGCGGCGCCGGACAACACGGTATCCGTGTGCTGGATCAGGAGTCGACGCTGAAGCCGATGCGCTTGATCAGCGGACCCCAGCGCTCGAGTTCCACTTGGGAGCTCTTGAGTTGGTCAGCGGCAGAGCCGCCAAACGGAATCAGACCGACCACGGTCAAAGCGTCTTGCACGCCCTTGTCCTTCAGGGCAGCATTGATCGCCGTGTTGGCCGCTTGGATCACGTTGGCGGGTGTTTTGGCGGGCGCGTAAAAACCGAACCACTCTTCCACGGTCAACTCGGGGAAGCCTTGCTCGGCAAAGGTGGCCACGTCAGGTACAAAAGGCGAACGGGTTTTGCCCGAGGTGGCCAAGATGCGCATCTTGCCGGCTTTGTGGTTGGCGATGAAGTCGCCGTGTGGGGTGAACATGCAGGCAATCTGGCCGCCGACCACATCGGTCACACCGGGCACCGAGCCGCGGTAGGGCACATGTTTGAACTCGAAGTTCTGATTCAGGCCGAGCAACGCGCCGATGAAGTGAGGCGTGGAGCCTGCAGCGGGCGAGCCGTAACTGGCTTGTGCGGGGTTGGCTTTGGCCCAGGCGATGAAGTCTTTCACGTTTTTGACGCTGGCGGGCACCATGGGACCCACGGCGAAACCGTGGTGAATCATGGAGGCGGTGCCCACAGGGGTGAAGTCTTCAAAAGGCTTGTATTGCAGGTTTTTGAAGATGTGGGGGTACAGCGAGATGGCCGAGAACGGCGTCATAGCCAACACCGAGCCGTCGGCCGGTGCGCTTTTCAGCAAGTTCAGGGCAATCTGGCCGCCAGCGCCTGGCTTGCTGTCAATGATGCCGGCGTTCTTGCTGTAGGGTGTGCCGCCAAATTTTTCTGCCACGCGACGCGCGCAGATGTCGCCCGAGCTGCCAGGGGGGAAGCCGTAGAGCACTTTGACTTGCTCAATGGGCAAGCCGCTTTGCGCCCAAGCTTGCTGGAAAGCGGTGCTGCCCAGAACGGCAGCACCGATGGTGGATTGAATGAATTCACGACGGTTGGTCATGCTTGTCTCCTCTTTGGGGTGGTTAAAAAACGGGTTGAAGAAAGGGGTTGATGGGGCGGATTTTTTATGGCTGAGAGGACTTCGCGGCTTTGTCTGCCGAGCCTTCCAGTCCGGCGAGCAAAGCTTTGCTGTTGCCTGGGATGACCATCTGAAATTGGTTTTCGACAAAGGTGTAGTCGTAGTAACCCATGCGCGCCAGGGGTTGGATTTTGAGCACATCGATCAGGCCTTGGCCGTTGATGACTTCGTCGTCGATGTGGATGGCCACCACGCGGCCAAACACCACATCGGCTGTGCCCATGGGGGGCTTGCCGGGAAAGCGCAGGCTGTTCAAGTACACGCACTCGAACTGGATGGGCGAGCCCTTGACGCGCATGGGCTTGACCAAACGGCTGGGCAGTTTGGTGAGGCCTGCGCGCTCGAACTCGTCCACGCCATGAGGCACTTCTTCGGCCGAGATGTTGACCGCATCGCGCAGCGTATAGGTGGCCATGTTCCAGACGAACTCACCCGTTTGTTCGGCGTTGCGCACCGAGTCCTTGCGCTCGCCTTGGGTGGTCTGGTTGGCGCTGAACATGACGATGGGCGGATCAAAGGTCACGTTCTGGAACTGGCTGTAAGGCGCCAGGTTGTGGCGGCCTTGTGCGTCTACAGTCGAGATCCAACCGATCGGGCGCGGAATCACGCACGACTTGAACGGGTCGTGCGGCAAGCCATGGGGGGTGACACCGGGTTCGTAGTACATGGTGGAGCGCCTGCGATCAGCTGCACAAAGCCTTGATGTCCTCGGGCACCGGAATGGCCTTGATGCGGTCCGGGTCTTCGGGGTGCTTGATGCAAAAGGCACGCACCTCGGTGCCTTCACACAGCACCGTGTCGCCGCGCATCACGACGTGCTTGTGTACAAAAACCTTGTCTCGCCACTCTTGAACACTGGTGTGCACCTGAATGGTTTCGCCATAGGTGGCGGGGCGGATGAACTTGGTGTTGATCTCCAAGAGCGGCGTGCCGATGATGCCGCGCGTCTTGACCAGCTCGCGCCAAGGCAGCACGCCGCACTTGACGAAGAAGTTCAGCGATGAAGCGTCCATCCATTTGGAGAAGTTGGGGAAGAACACGATGCCTGCGGGATCGCAGTCACCGAACATCACTTGTACTTCGTAGACAACTGTTTTGCTCATGGGGATCTCTTAACGGGGGGCCATGCGCAGTGCGCCGTCCAGACGAATGACTTCGCCGTTCAGGTGGTCGTTGTTGACGATGTGGCAAGCGAGTTCGGCAAATTCGCTGGGCTTGCCCAGACGAGCCGGGAAGGGGATGCTGGCGGCCAGTGATTGCTGCACGGGTTCGGGCAATCCCTTGAGCAAGGGCGTCGAGAACAGACCGGGGGCGATGGTGCAGACACGAATCCCGTGTTGCGCTAAGTCGCGGGCCATGGGCAGTGTCATGCCGACCACACCGGCCTTGGAGGCGCTGTAGGCTTGCTGGCCAACCTGCCCGTCAAATGCTGCGACCGAGGCGGTGAAGACCATGACGCCACGGGCGCCATCATTCTCACCATCCTTTTCCATCGGGTCCAACTTGCTGCAGGCCTCGGCAAACAAACGCGCCGCGTTGTAGGTGCCGATCAGGTTGACGTTGATCACCTTGGCAAACTCTTCAAGTGGCGCTGCCTTGCCGTCTTTGCCGACCACACGTTTGGCGGTGCCAATGCCCGCAATTTGCATCAGGATGCGGGCCGGGCCGTGCACGGCAGCAGCGGTCTCGATGGCATGCTGCATGCTGTCCGGATCGCTCACATTGCAGTGCACCGCAACGCCACCAATGTCGGCTGCCACGCGCTCGGCGTTGGCCATGTTGAGGTCGAGCACCGCAACCTTCGCGCCCAGACGGGCCAATTCGCGGGCCGTGGCCTCGCCCAAACCGGAGCCACCGCCGGTGACCAGAGCTGCTTGTCCTTGGATGTTCATGTCAGTTCCTTTTTGTTTTGTAGGAGCGGCTCAATGGCCTTCAGGGTTCTCGATCAGCAGCGCAATGCCCTGGCCACCACCCACGCACGCGCTGGAGATGCCATAGCGCAGCCCCGAGCGCTGGAGTTCACGCGCCAGTGTGATGGTCAGGCGCACGCCAGTGGCAGCCAAGGGGTGACCCAGCGCAATCGCGCCGCCGTTGACGTTGAGCTTGGACAAGTCCAAGCCCAGCTCGCGGCCCACGGCCAGTGTTTGTGCGCCTTGCGCTTCGTTGATCTCAAAGCGACCAATGTCGGACAACTTGAGGCCTGTGCGCTCGAGCAGCAAGCGAATGGCTGGCGCTGGGCCAATGCCCATGATTTCGGGCGGCACGCCCACGGCGGCTGACGCCACCACGCGGGCCAGCGGCTTTTTGTTGGTCGTTTTGGCATATGCGCCAGAAGTCACCACGCAGGCCGCTGCCGCATCGACCAGTGCCGAGCTGTTGCCACCGGTCTGCACGCCGCCTTCGTACACGGACTTGAGCTTGGCCAGCACTTCAGGCGGCGAGATGCGGGGGTGCGTGTCGGCAGACACTTCGGTCACCTTGCCTTGAAGCTTGATGCCACGAGCTTTGTAGCCGTCGAGTTCAAACTTCTCGGTGATCACGGGCACGATCTCGCCCGCGTGGAAACCCGCTGCTTGCGCGGCTACGGCCTTGGCAAACGAGTCAGACGCGAACTGGTCCACCTCTTCACGGGTGATGTTGTACTTTTTGGCCAAGTTCTCGGCGGTCTGGATCATGTTGATGCCGGCGGCCGGGTCTTTCAGGGCTTCCCACATGTAGTCCTTGAAGCCCACCGGCGCGCCCAATTTGAAGCCGGTGCGGTGGTCAAAGGCGGCAATCGGGTTGCGTGTCATGCTCTCGGTGCCGACCACCAGCGCGGCCTCGCAAACGCCCGCTTCGATCTGCTCGCCCGCTTGGCGGAACAGCTCAAAGCCGGTCCCGCAAATGCGCTGGGTCATGATGGCGGGAACGTCCTGAGGCACACCGGCATACAAGCCAATGTGGCGGGGCAAAAAGAACTGGTCAAAGTCTCCGGGCGCCATGTTGCCGGTGATCACCGAGCCGATTTCGGTGGGGGCAATGCCTGCGCGCTTCAAAGCTTCGCGGGCGGCTTTGATGCCGAGGTCCGTGGGCGAGATGTGGCCCAGTGCGCCGCAGTAATCGACCATGGGCGTGCGCACGCCTTCGTGCATCCACACATCGGCAAACGCGTTGAAAAATCCTTTGGAAGCCATCAATATTCTTTCTTTCGATTCAAACCTGGGGTTTGACGATGTAGTGCAGCGTGTCTGCGTGCAAAGCTGCCACGGTGTCTGCGCGGTGGGTGAGCACCGAGCGCTGGTTGATTGAGCCCTTGTCGGTGATCTCGCCTTTGTCGATCGTTGGCGGCTCGCTCAGCAGGCACAGGCGTGCAATGCGGTTGGCGCTGCCTGTGCCAGTTTTTGCCAGTTCGTTGACGATCTCCTGGAACTTGGCCAGTACCGGGGCAGAAGCGAGTACCTCGGACAGCGGTATATCGGCGGGGAGGCCGCTGAGGGCACGTACAGCGGGTGTTGGGAAGATCATCGCGCCGACTTCTTTCATATTGATGCCAGTCAGTACTGCATCCTGAATGTAGGGGGCACCGGCTGCAATGATCTTGCCGCGCAAGGGTCCCACACTCACAAACGTGCCCGTGGCCAGTTTGAAGTCTTCGGCAATGCGGCCGTCGAACTTCAGGCCCAAATGCACATCGGTTTCATCGATCCACTTGACCGCGTCGCCCGTCTTGAAAAAGCCTTCTTCGTCAAACGATCCTGCGGTTTCTTCCGGGTTGCGCCAGTAGCCAGGCGTGATGTTGGGGCCGCGGTAGCGCACCTCGGTTTTACCCTGCATGTCCACCAGCTTGAGTTCCAGACCGGGTGTAGGCACGCCCAAGTCACCGGCTTGCACAAAGGGGTTGGTCACGAAGATGCCAAACGGGCCGGATTCGGTCATACCCAAGCCCGTGCCCATGACGATGCGTTCGCCAACTTCGCGCTCTTGCGATTCGTACAGGCTGTCCCAAATCGGTTGGGCTAATGCGGCTCCGGCGTAGAAGAACATCTGCACACGCGACAACAAGGTCTTGCGCAGCAGATCGTCGGTTTTCATCGCGTGGGCGATCGCTTCAAAGCCGGTGGGCACGTTGAAGTACACCGTGGGCGCAATCTCGCGCAGGTTGCGCAAGGTCTCGCCAATAAGTGCAGGTGTGGGCTTGCCGTCGTCGATGTACAGCGTGCCGCCGTGGTAGATCGTCATGCCCACGTTGTGGTTGCCGCCGAAGGTATGGTTCCAGGGCAGCCAATCGACCAGCACCAGTTCTTTTTCGGCCAGCACGGGCATAGACTGGGCCATCTGCTGCTGGTTGGCGCACCACAGGCGCTGGGTGTTGATGACCGCCTTGGGCAGCTTGGTGGATCCGCTGGTGAACAAAAACTTGACGATGGTGTCGGGGCCGGTGGCGGCAATGGCGGCGTCCACCGCAGGCGTGGCGGTGGTGGCGCACAGGCTCTCGAAGGTTGTGACTTGGCGGCCCTCTACAGCGCCATCACACATCACCACTTCCATGTCCTCACTCACCGTGGCGGCAATGGCTTTGGCGTAGCGCGCATCGGTGGCGAACACCATGCCCGGCGTGACGGTTTTGAGCACATGCTTGAGCTTGTCGTAGTCGACGCTGACCAGCGAGTAGGGCGGCGAGGTGGGCACAAAAGGCACACCCGCAACCATGGCACCCAAGGCCAGCAGGGCGTGTTCCAGGCTGTTCTCGCTCAAGATGACCACGGGACGCTCGGCGTTCAGACCTCGGTTGATCAGGCCTTGCGCAATGCTGCGAGCAGTCTGCCAGGCTTGCGCGTAGGTGATGTGTTTCCAGTCGCCGGTGCTGCCATCGGCTTGCTTGACACGGCGCGCCATGAATGTGTGGTCTGGCTTGGTTTTCGCCCAGTGTTGCAGGCGGTCGGTCATGCGCTCGGCAAAGGGCTGCAGTTCCTGATCGGCTTTGAGGTAATGCGTGCCGGGCACGCCATCGCGCAGCGTGACGCGGGTCACGCCGAACTTCAGGGAGCGGAATTTAGGGGCGTTCATGCTTGTTTCCGTTGTTCTTCTTTGAATGCTGACTCAGCTCTTTTGAACCTTGGCCGCTTTGCCTTCCAGGAAGGCACGGACACGTGCCTTGGCTTCAGGAGCTGATTGGGCAATGGAGGCCATCAGCGCTTCGGTGAACAGGCCATGGTCCGCAGGTTGTTCGGCTATGCGGGGCAGGGCGTGCGTCAAGGCAAAGTTGGTCAGGGGTGCATTGGTCGCAATGCGGGCGGCAAGCTCAATCGCTTTGGTCAAAGCGGTGCCGGCGGGCACCAGGTATTGGGCAAAGCCCACGCGCTCGCCGTCTTGCGCGTTGTAGACACGGCCTGTCAGCATCATGTCGGTCATGCGGGCGGCGCCGATCAGTTTGGGCACGCGTACCGAACCGCCGCCACCCACAAAGATGCCGCGTGTGCCTTCGGGGAGCGCGTAAAAAGTGCTTTCGTCGGCCACACGGATGTGCGAGGCGCTGGCCAGTTCCAGACCGCCACCGACCACCGCGCCGTGCAGCGCCGCGACCACGGGCACACGACCTTGCTCAACCGCGTTCAGGGCCACATGCCAGCTGCGGGAGTGGTGGATGCCTTCACCGGCGTCGCGCTCCTTCAATTCCGATAGATCGAGGCCTGCGCAGAAGTGGTCGCCTTCGCCATGAATGACCGCCGCGCCCGCCTCGGGGGGCAAGTTTTGGAAGACATCGCGCAGCGCTTCGATCAGTCCGTCGTTCAGCGCATTGCGTTTGGCAGGGCGGCACAGGCGCACCACAGCCACAGCGCCTTGCATCTCCAGAGAAACACCATTTGCTGCGGCACGGTCAAGGATGGGATTGCTTTGCTGGGACATCGGATGAGACTCTCAAATGACTTGACCCAAAGGTCAAGAAGGTTATTATTGATAACGATATTGTGGGCAGGCATTTGCCCTTTTCTTCTTGGTAGTTACCCTAGTTCGTCCTACAAGAAGCGCCCAATGGCTGAAAGTGACTGTCCTTTGGAGCAGCATCGGCTATCGTCAACACACTGCACTGGAGAGACACACACCATGAAACACGAAGACTTGATTGCGATTGACATCCACACCCATGCCGAAGTGAGCTGCTGGAACCCTTTTGACAATTACGGCGAGGAATACGACCGCGCCGCTGACAAGTTCTTTGGCAGCAACCGCCGCCCGACCATCGACGAGACTGTGGCCTATTACCGCGAGCGCAAGATCGGCTTGGTCATGTTCACGGTGGACAGCGAATCACAACTGGGCCGCCGCCGGATCCCAAACGAAGAGATCGCCAAGGCCGCACGCGACAACAGCGACATGATGATTGCCTTCGCCAGCATCGATCCGCACAAAGGCAAGATGGGCGCACGCGAGGCCGAGCGTTTGATCAAGGAAGAAGGCATCAAGGGTTTCAAGTTTCACCCCACGGTGCAAGGCTTTTTGCCCTATGACCGCATGGCATGGCCGATTTACGAGGTGATCAACCACTACAAATTGCCCGCCATCTTTCACACCGGACACAGTGGCATCGGCTCGGGCATGCGTTGCGGCGGAGGCCTGCGCTTGCAAAACAGCAATCCCATGCTGCTCGAAGATGTGGCGATCGACTGGCCCGATATCCAGATCGTCATGGCGCATCCCAGCTTTCCATGGCAGGACGAAGCGCTCAGCTTGGCCACGCACAAGCCCAATGTCTGGCTCGATCTGTCCGGTTGGAGTCCCAAGTACTTTCCTAAGCAATTGGTGCAATACGCCAACACCTTGCTCAAAGACCGCGTCCTGTTTGGCAGCGATTACCCACTGATCACGCCCGAGCGCTGGATGAAAGACTTTGAGGTTGCCGGCTTCAAGCCCGAGGTGATGCCGGGTATCTTGAAGGACAATGCGGTGCGTTTATTGGGGCTGGACAAAGCGGTCTGATCGTTGCCAGATAGGCTTTAGTCTTCACGTCCCATTGCGTCTAGGGCGTCGCTCTCAAAGGGTGGGTCGATGGGGCTGCGTCAGCGGCGACCCCAAGGAGTGACTTTGACGGCTGCTGCGGTGACCACCCCATAAAGCACCATGGCCACGGCCACCAGCCCATAAAAGTGTTCGGCTGTACCTTGGTGCTGGGTGAGCCAGTAACCCACCCCCGCCACCAGCACCAGGCGCACCGTCCCCGCCAGTACCGGTCCGATGACCTGCCCAGCGCCTTGGGAAGCAAAGTACAAGGTCAGACCCAAACCAAAAAATGGAAATGCTGGCCCAGCGGTCACCAGGTATTGCCTAGCAAAACCCAGCACCACCTCGTCTTGTGTGAACAGCCGCGCCCACAGGTCAGGGGCCAGCGTGACCACGCCACCAATCAAAGCCAAATTGAAAGCCGATACGCCACCGGCCACCCAGGCCACGCGCCGTGCTCGATCCACCTTGCCTGCGCCTACGGCCATGCCCACCATGGGCACCGAGGCCACACCAATGCCAAAAGCGATGGGGATGAGCAAAAACTCCAGGCGCTGACCGATGCCGTAACCGGCCAAGGCTTCGGTGCCCAGTTGGGCCAGTAAGCCGGTAAAAATCAAAATCGCCAGCACCGATTGCACGGGAGATAAGCAGGCCATCGCGCCCACTTTGAGGATGTCGGCGAACACGTACCTTTGCATCTCAAAAGCCTGCAGCTTGATCGTCAGTCGCCCTTGACCTGTGATCAGGTACCAGAGGAAATAAGCCACGCCGGCTGCCGTGGCGATGATGTGGCCCCAGGCTACCCCCACCATGCCCATGGCAGGCACAGGCCCTGCACCCAAGCACAGCACGCCGCCCAGAATGATTTGAAGGGCCGACGTGACAATCAACGCGATAGAGGGTGTGCGCATGTTGCCGGTGCCGCGCAGCACCGAGGCCAAGGTGTTGATGAGCCAAACCCACAAAGCCCCACTGAACAGCACTTGGGCATAGGCCACGGCTTCTTGCAAAACGGCCGCTCGCCCGCCCAAAAGTTGGTAAAGCCCTGGCCCCCAGACTAAAAAGATGGCGCTGTAAATCAACCCACAACCCACACCAATCAACAAGGCATGCTGCAACAAGGTTTGCGCACGCGGCAGATCGGAGGCGCCCAATGCGCGGCTGATAGCCGCTGACACCCCACCGCCCATGGCACCGGCGGACATCATTTGGGTGAGCATGGCAAACGGAAAGACCAGCGCCATGGCCGCCAGAGGGGCTGTGCCCAAGCGGCCCACGTAATAAGTTTCGGCAATCCCCACCAACACCGTCATGACCATCGCCAACACATTGGGTGCAGACAAGCGCAGCAGTGTGGGCAAGATGGGTGCAGTCAGCAGGCGCTGCAGATCGTTTGAGGGTGGGGTCATGGGTGCATCATGACTTTGGGCTAGGGCTTTGTCAGGACTTAGGCGACAGGCTTTCCGGGTGGCGGTGCTTGCAGCAGTTGGTCCATCGGCCAGTTGAGCAGTTCGGCCAAGCGGCACACCACCCAGCGCGCTTCGACAGGCGCCACCACGGATGGCTCGGTGAGCAGGCCTAACTCGCATTGTTGCAACACCAGCTCCTCGGTGATGCCCAGGGTGAACTGCATGTTGGCGGCTTTTTCGGTCAGCAAGTTGGCGAGGTCTTCGCACAGCTCGTAGCGCTCAGCCATCTCGCAGTGGCCCATGCTGGGCTTTATTTTGCCCGGCGGCACGTAAAGTGCTGTGAAACTTTCCGGCAAATACAGCTGGTTGTCGTCGCTCATCGCTGGATCAGGCTTTTTTGACGAATTCGGTTTTCAGCTGCATGGGTCCGAACCCCTCCACTTTGCAGTCGATGTCGTGGTCACCTTCGATCAATCGGATATTTTTGACCTTGGTGCCCACCTTGACCACGGCAGACGAGCCCTTGATCTTGAGATCCTTGACCAAGGTCACGCTGTCGCCGTCCTGCAGCACGTTGCCGTGGGCGTCTTTCCAGACTTTGGCCGTTTCAGCGGCAGCCATCTCGCTGGGGTTCCATTCATGGCCGCAACTGGGGCAGATCAACAGGTTGCCATCTTCGTAGCTGAACTCGTCATGGCATTGAGGGCAAGGGGGCAAGGTGCTCATGGGGAAATGTTTCTCTTCAAAAGCCGATTGTCGTCTCCAAAACAGCCGAAATGGATGCACTGCTTTTGACGTTATGCTTGATGTGACTGTTTTTTCCTTTGTTGACATGGCCACCACCCCCAAATCACTCACCGGTCTCGCTCCATTCTTAAAGCCTTATCGCGTGGCCATGGGCTTTGCTGCTGTGTTTTTGCTGCTGGCGGCAGGCACCACGCTGGCTTTTCCTTGGGTCTTGCGCCAGTTGATTGACCAAGGGCTGGCCAGTGGCGCCACGGCCGATCAGCTGTCGGGCAATTTTTTGCAGCTCTTTATTGTGGCAGCGGCTTTGGCGGTGTTCTCCGCGGGGCGCTATTACACGGTGAGTTGGCTGGGTGAGCGCATCACCGGCGACCTGCGCAACGCGGTTTATGGCCATGTGCTCAAGCAAAGCCCGGCATTTTTTGAAACCACGCAATCGGGCGAGGTGCTCTCTCGCCTGACCAACGACACCACCTTGGTGCAAACCGTGGTGGGTTCTTCCTTCTCGATGGGCTTGCGCAACCTGGTCATGGGTGCGGGAGCCTTGATCATGCTGGTCTGGACCAACCCGGTGCTGATGCTGCAGGTGGTGGCGGTTCTGGCGGCGGTGATTTTTCCGAGCGTCTACTTGGGCCGACGTGTGCGCCGCCTGTCGAGGGCCAACCAAGACCGGGTGGCCGATTCGAGCGCGATCGCTTCCGAAGTGCTCAACGCCATCAGCGTGGTGCAAAGCTACACCGCCGAGGGCCGCGAAACCCGCCGCTTCGTGGAATCAACAGCCCGTGCTCTGGGCACGGCTCTGGGCCGCATCCGCGCACGCGCGGTGCTGGTGGGCTTCATCATCATGGCGTCGAGCGCCGTCTTGCTCTGGGGCTTGTACATGGGCACACTGGCTGTGCGCGCGGGCACCAGCACAGCAGGCCAATTGGGCGAGACGGTCTTTTATGTCATCTTGCTGGCCAGCGCTTTTGCGGTGCTGGGCGAGGTCTATGGCGACTTGTTGCGCGCAGCGGGCGCGACCGAGCGCCTGATGGAGTTGCTGCACACCGAGTCGAATCTGAAGATCGCCCCCAAGCCGCAACAAGCGCCTTGGCCACACGGCGGCTCGTCTTTGCAGCTGGAATCGGTGCGCTTTCATTACCCCTCGCGCCCCGACACCTGGGCGCTGGATCAACTCAGTGGACAGATTCATCCGGGTCAGACAGTGGCCGTTGTCGGACCGAGCGGCGCGGGCAAAACCACCTTGTTCGATTTGCTGATGCGCTTTCACGACCCGCAGTCGGGCCGCATCGTGCTGGACGGTGTGCCGATCGACCAAATGGGCCTGCACGACTTGCGCAATCGCATGGCCATCGTGCCGCAGGAACCGGTGATTTTTTCGGGTACGGTGATCGAGAACATCCGCTACGGCCGTCCTGATGCCAGTCTGGAAGACGTGCATGCCGCTGCTGAAGCGGCTTACGCGCAAGAGTTCATCCGCGAGCTGCCTGAGGGGTTTGACACGTATTTGGGCGACCGAGGTGTGCGTTTGTCCGGTGGGCAGCGCCAACGCATCGCGATTGCGCGGGCCATTTTGAAGAACCCGCCACTCTTGCTGCTGGACGAAGCCACCAGCGCGCTCGATGCGCAAAGCGAGAAGATGGTGCAGGCGGCGCTGGATAAAGCCATGGTCGGTCGTACCACTTTGGTGATCGCTCACCGTCTGGCCACGGTGCAGCGCGCCGATGTGATCTGGGTGCTGGAGCGCGGGCGTCTGATGGAGCAGGGCACCCACGCCGAACTGCAAGCCAAAGGCGGGCTCTACGCCAGCCTGGCTGCGCTCCAGTTCAACGCCGGATAAGCGTCTTAAGACCGCTGCACGGTAGCCCACCCCGTGGTCGATGGGCATGTGCGCGCCCCAAAACCAACACGTCCAGGCCTGTGACTCACGACTTATTGTCGGTCTCGCCTGTCGCCAGATCGCCTAATTTCTCCTGATCCGTGGCCTCTTGCGCCGCTTTTTCTCTTGCTCGCTGCTGGCGGGTCAGTTCCTGCGCCTTGCGCACGTCGTGCATTTGCCAAAAGGCAAACACGAAGACCAAGCCAAAAATGCCCAGTTCCAACCAAATTCCCATGGCTTCACCTTCCAAGTGTTGGTGTGTCAATAAAGGTTGACAGTATTGATTATCGGGTTATATTGACACTCATGCATGTCAGCTTGTGTTGACAAGTCTTCCCTGTCGGAGATCCCATGAGTCTGTTGATACGCACTGAACAAGCTTTGAGCTCCCATTTTGAGCAAGCCGCTGGCTTGGGCGCGCCTTCCCGGTTGGTGGCCGCCATGCGGCATGCGGTGTTTTCGGGGGGTGCCCGCATTCGCCCGCAGCTTTGCATGGCCGTGGCCACGGCTTGTGGTGACGATGCGCCCCAGCTCACCAACGCTGCTGCCGTGGCGCTGGAGTTGATGCATTGCGCCTCATTGGTGCACGACGACATGCCGGCCTTTGACAACGCCGACACCCGGCGCGGCCGCCCCACAGTGCACAAAGCCTTCAGCGAGCCGCTGGCGTTGCTGGCGGGGGACGGCTTGATCGTCATGGCCTACCGCGTCCTTCTGCAAGCGGGCGCGCAGCGTCCCGATCGATTGATCGCGCTGATGGACAACATGACCACGGGTGTGGGTCTGCCCCACGGCATCGTGGCAGGGCAAGCCTGGGAGTGCGAGACCAGCGCCGACCTCGGTCAATACCAACGCGCCAAAACCGGGGCTTTGTTTGTTTCGGCCACTTGTGCGGGCGCGCTCAGCTGCGGGTATGAGCCCGAGCCCTGGGCGCCTTTGGGGCAATATTTGGGTGAGGCCTACCAAGTGGCCGATGACATCCGCGACGTGATCGCCGATGCCGCAACTTTGGGCAAGCCTGCGGGGCAAGACGCCCTGCATGCCCGCCCCAGCTCGGCCCAGGCGCTGGGACTGGAGGGGGCCATTGCCCACTTTGACCACCTGATTGACCAAGCCGCTTCTTCGATTCCGCCTTGCTCATGCCGCGACATGTTGCGCCAGTTGGTGCAACTCGAAGCCGAGCGTTTGGTGCCCAAGGCCTTGTGCGACGGTTATTTCAAGTCCCATCCTGAGGTGGCCACGCGCCGCGTCAGTGCCTCGCATTGAGCGCTCAGACCGAAAAAAGCCAAGGAACCCCGATGTCCCAACCGCTGGATCTGGCCGCCCTGCAGGCCCCTTCTTCTTCTGCCACCTCCTTCAAGGATGCGTGGCAAGCCCGACTGGAGCGCTGGTACGCGCATCCCGGCCTGTACCGCTGGTCACTGGGCAACCCATTCACGCGTTGGCTCACGCAGCGTCGTACCCGCAAGTTGTTCGATTTGATGGCAGGCTTTGTGCACAGCCAAGTTCTGTTGGGTTGCGTGCGCTTGGACCTGTTTCGCGCTTTGCACCAAGCCCCGGCCGACTTGACCCAATTGGCACAGCGCACCGGCTTGGCGCCTGCGGTGTTGCAGCGCTTGCTGCTCTCTGCCGTGGCGCTGGGGTTGCTCGAGCACCGCAGCCAAGGCCGTTTTGGCTTGGGTCCCTTGGGTGTGCCCTTGGCGCAGCACGAGGGCATCGCCCAGATGATCGAGCACAACCACCTGCTCTACCAGGACATGCAGGACCCGGTGCAGTTTTTGAACAACGCCTGGAGCGGCGGCATGGCCGAGTACTGGCCCTATGCCCACGAAAAACCTGCTGTGGTCATGCCTGCACCAGAGGTGGACAAATTCACCCGCTACTCGCAACTCATGGCCGCCTCGCAAGGCTTTGTGGTCCAAGAGATCTTGTCTTCCTACTTTTTTGACGAACACCGTTGCGTGCTCGATGTGGGCGCGGGCAAGGGCCGCTTTGTGAGCGAATTGGCCGCGCATGCACCCCACCTGCAGTTCAAGATGTTCGATCTGCCCCCTGTTTTGTCGCTGGCGCGTGAGAGCCTGCAGGCCAAGGGTTTGACTGACCGTGTGAGTCTGCACCCCGGAAGCTTCCTGGATGACCCTTTGCCCGAGGGGGCCGACCTGATCACCCTGGTGCGCGTGGCGCACGATCACCCCGATGCGGTGGTGCGACAGATTTTGCAAAAAGCCCATGCCGCCTTGCCGGTGGGCGGGGCCATGCTCCTGGCCGAGCCCATGGCCCAGCCTGATGAGGAGGCCGGTCAGCCTGGTGCGTCGGTCGATGCGTACTTCCATTTTTACCTCTTGGCCATGGGTGCTGGGCGGCTTCGCACCCCGCAAGAGCTGCAAACCATGATGCAAGAGGCTGGTTTCACCCATGTGGAGCTGGTGCCCAACGCCATGCCGATCCACGCACGCATCCTCGTGGGGCGTAAGTCTCAGTGTTTACCCTTGGTTTCTCAGAATAGTGTCAATTAACTTTGACATATGATGATGTAAAGCAAAGAATACAAGCATGAAATCCCAAGCCGTAGTCTTCAACAGCCCCAAGCAATTGAGCTTGCAGGCCCTGGATTTGCCCGATTTGCAGGCGGGTCAGCTCGAAGTAGCCGTGGAATTCAGTGGCATCAGCACCGGCACCGAGCGCATGCTTTGGGACGGCAGCATGCCGCCCTTTCCAGGTATGGGCTATCCGCTGGTGCCCGGTTACGAAACGGTGGGCCGCGTGGTCCGTGCCGCCTCAGACACCGGCGTGCAGGCTGGTCAGCGCGTCTTTGTCCCCGGGGCCAACTGCTTTACCGGCGTCAAAAGCCTGTTTGGCGGTGCCGCTTCGCGCTTGGTAGTGACCGAGCAAAAAGTGGTGCCTGTGGCCGAACACCTGGGTGCGCAATCGGTGCTGCTGGCACTGGCCGCCACGGCTTACCACGCGGTGTCGGGAGGGGGGCAGCAAGACCCGTTTGCCCCACCTGAGCTCATCATTGGCCATGGCGTCATGGGCCGTTTGCTAGCGCGCCTGACGGTGGCCGCAGGACTGCCCGCACCCACTGTGTGGGAAACCCAAGCCGAGCGCTCTGCCGGGGCTGAGGGTTACACCGTCATCCAACCGCAAGACGACCCACGTCGCGACTACGGCACGATTTACGACGTGAGCGGCGATGGCAGCTTGCTCAACAGCCTGATCCAACGCCTGCGCCCCGGTGGCGAGCTGGTGTTGGCCGGTTTCTACAAACACGACCTGTCTTTCGCTTACGCCCCGGCCTTCATGCGCGAGGCGCGCCTGCGCATCGCCGCCGAGTGGAAGCGCCCCGACTTGTTGGCCGTCAACGAGCTGGTGCACACCGGCCGCTTGTCGCTCGACGGTTTGATCACCCACACCCAGCCATCGACGCATGCTGGTTCTGCCTACGAGACCGCCTTCGGAGATGCGAGCTGTCTCAAGATGATCCTTGATTGGAGTGCCTCCTCATGAACACAGATACCGCGACCACCCAGCCCATCAAATTTGTCGAAGTGTTGCGCCGCGAGGCCGACGTCGAACCCGACGCGGTCAGCACCAGCGAAGTGACCAAGGAGACGCAAATCATTGCCATCTACGGCAAAGGCGGCATTGGCAAAAGCTTCACGCTCGCCAACCTGTCTTACATGATGGCCCAGCAGGGCAAAAAAGTGCTGCTGATTGGCTGCGACCCCAAGAGCGACACCACCAGTTTGCTGTTTGGTGGCAAAGCTTGCCCCACCATCATCGAAACCTCATCCCGCCTCAAACTCTCCGGCCAGGCCGTGAGCATTGGCGATGTCTGCTTCAAGCGCGATGGCGTGTTCGCCATGGAACTCGGTGGCCCTGAAGTCGGTCGCGGCTGCGGCGGTCGCGGCATCATCCACGGCTTTGAAACCCTCGAAAAACTGGGCTTCCACGATTGGGGCTTTGACTACGTGTTGCTCGACTTTTTGGGCGACGTGGTGTGCGGCGGTTTTGGCCTGCCCATTGCCCGCGACATGTGCCAAAAAGTCATCGTCGTCGCCAGCAACGATTTGCAGTCGCTGTATGTCGCCAACAACGTGTGCAGCGCAGTCGAATACTTCCGCAAGCTGGGCGGCAACGTCGGTGTTGCGGGCATGGTCATCAACAAGGACGACGGCACGGGCGAAGCCCAGGCCTTTGCCACCAACGCCGGCATTCCTGTGCTGGCCGCGATCCCGGCCAACGAAGACATCCGCCGCAAGAGTGCCAGCTACGAAATCATCGGCCGGCCTGACGGCGAGTGGGGCCCGCTGTTTGCCGAACTGGCCAAGAACGTGGCCGAGGCTCCGCCTCAGCGCCCCAAGCCCCAAACACAAGACCAATTGCTGGGTCTGTTCAGCGCCGACGTGGTCGGTCGCAACGTGGTCCTCGAACCTGCCACCGTGTTCGACATGGTGGGCAAAAACGAAGACATCAAGCCTTCGCTGGAAGTCGTCTACGACGCTGCTTGATCGCAGCCACCGACACACCACAGGTAACAGCCATGACACGCACCATCCCGATTCACCCCAGCCCTCAAGCTGCGAACCCCGCAGGCCTGCAAGGCGATGGCCTGGGTTGTCACGCCGGCACCGATGCCATGGTGGCCGCCGCCAAAGAGGCGGGCAAATCCGAAGTGCTCGACCAATACGCCCGCGACTACCCGCGCCAGCCCGATGCCGGCCCGCACGACCAGCCGCAAAGCATGTGCCCAGCGTTTGGCTCGCTGCGCGTGGGTTTGCGCATGAAGCGCACCGCCACCATTTTGTCGGGCTCGGCCTGCTGCGTGTACGGACTCACGTTCACCTCGCATTTTTACGGTGCGCGCCGCAGCGTGGGTTATGTGCCATTCAACTCGGAGTCGCTGGTCACGGGCAAGTTGTTTGAAGACATCCGCGATGCGGTGCATGCCGAGGCCGATCCGGAGAAGGTCGACACCGTTGTCATCATCAACCTGTGTGTGCCCACCGCCAGCGGCGTGCCGCTGCAGCTCTTGCCGAAAGAGATCAATGGTGTGCGCATCATCGGCATCGACGTGCCTGGTTTTGGCGTGCCCACCCATGCCGAAGCCAAAGACGTACTGGCCGGGGCGATGCTCAAATACGCCCGCGAAGAAATCATGAGCGGCCCGGTGGCCGCACCCCGCGCAGGCCGGGGCGATAAACCGACGGTGGCGCTGCTGGGCGAGATGTTCCCGGCGGACCCGGTCATCATTGGCCAAATGCTGGCCCCCATGGGCTTGGCCGCAGGCCCAGTGGTACCCACCCGCGAATGGCGCGAGTTGTATGCCGCACTCGACTGCAGCGTGGCCGCCGCCATCCACCCGTTCTACACCGCCAGCGTGCGCGAGTTCAAAGCCGCTGGCCGCCCTGTGGTGGGTTCGGCCCCTGTGGGCCTTGAAGGCACACAAGACTGGTTGCAAAACATCGGCCAGGCCGCAGGCATCGCCCAGTCGCAGATCGATCTGGCGCGCAACCAGGCCCTCACGCAAATGCGTGGCCTGTTGATGCAAAAGCCGATTTCTGGCCGCATCACCTTGAGCGGCTACGAAGGCTCGGAACTGTTGGTAGGCCGCTTGCTGATCGAATGCGGTGCCGACCTGCGCTATGTGGGCTCGGCCTGTCCCGCCACCGAGTGGAACGCGCACGACATCGAATGGCTCAAGGCCAAAGGCGTGCAGGTGCAAATGCGCGCCTCGCTGGAGCAAGATCTCAACGCCATGTACGAATACCGGCCGCAGCTGGCCATCGGCACCACCCCAGTGGTGCAAATCGCCAAGCAAAACAGCGTGCCTTCGCTGTACTTCACCAACCTGATTTCGGCACGTCCCTTGATGGGTGTCGCTGGAGCAGGTTCGCTGGTGCAAGTGGTGCAAGCGGCCATGGGCAACCAGGCCCGCTTTGACGCCATGAAAGATTTCTTTGGCGATGTGGGTGCAGGTCACGCTGCAGGCGTGTGGGAGTCGGTGCCCAAAGACCGCCCCGAGTTCAAGGCCGAAACCCGCCGCCAGATTGAAAAGCTTTTGAAGAAGCGCAAAGCCGAGGAGATGGGCTCATGAACCAGGTGTCTCCCCCTCCCAGCACGGTGGCCAAGCCCAAGTCGCCACTCATCCTTGACCACGACCGCGCAGGCGGTTACTGGGGCGCGGTGTATGTGTTCACCGCCATCAAGGGTTTGCAAGTGGTGATCGACGGCCCGGTGGGTTGTGAAAACCTGCCCGTGACTTCGGTGTTGCATTACACCGATGCCTTGCCACCCCATGAGTTGCCGATTGTGGTGACGGGCCTGGCCGAAGAGCAATTGGGCCGCGAAGGCACCGAAGGCGCGATGAAACGCGCCCACGCCACGCTCGACCCCGAACTGCCTGCTGTGGTGGTGACCGGCTCGATTGCCGAGATGATCGGTGGCGGCGTTACACCCGAAGGCACCAACATCGCCCGCTTTTTGCCGCGCACCATCGACGAAGACCAGTGGCAATGCGCCAACCGCGCCATGTACTGGCTGTGGAGCGAATATGGCCTGCGCAAAGTGCCTGCGCGTAAACCCTTTGAAGAACGTCCTGTGGGCGAAAAGCCCCGTGTCAACATCATTGGCCCTTGCTACGGCACCTTCAACAGCCCGAGCGACCTGGCCGAAATTCGCCGTCTGGTCCAAGGCATCGGCGCAGACGTCAACATGGTCTTCCCGTTGACCAGCCACCTGGCCGATGTGTCGCGCTTGGTTGAGGCCGATGTGAACATCTGCATGTACCGAGAATTTGGCCGCATGCTGTGTGAGGCGCTGGAGCGTCCCTATTTGCAAGCGCCCATTGGTTTGCACAGCACCACCAACTTCCTGCGCAAGTTGGGTGAGTTGTTGCACCTGGACCCCGAGCCCTTCATCGAGCGTGAAAAGCACACCACCTTGAAGCCCATGTGGGACCTGTGGCGCTCGGTTACCCAAGACTTTTTTGCCACCGCCAGCTTTGCGGTGGTGGCGGGCGAGACCTATTCACGGGGCCTGAAAAACTTCCTCGAAAACGAAATGGGCTTGCCTTGCCGCTTCAGCGTGTCGCGCACCGCAGGCAACAAGACCGACAACGCCACCGTGCGTGAACTGGTCAAGACCCAGACGCCGCTGATCATGTTCGGCAGCTACAACGAGCGCATGTACCTGAGTGAAATCTCAGGCGGCAGCCCGATGCGCGCGGCTTTCATTCCCGCGTCCTTTCCCGGCGCGATCATCCGCCGCCACACCGGCACGCCCTTCATGGGCTACAGCGGTGCGAGCTACGTGATCCAGGAGGTGTGCAATGCGCTGTTTGATGCGCTGTTCCACATCTTGCCGTTGGGCACCGACATGGACAAAGTCGAAGCCACACAAGCGCGTGGCGTGGTTGCTCCGAATGCCAGCTGGCAAGACCAGGCCCAGCAGCGCCTGCGCGATGTGGTGCAAAGCCAGCCCGTGCTGGTGCAGATCTCCGCTGCCAAGCGATTGCGCGACCAAGCCGAACAACTCTCGCACGCCCAGGGCCACAGCGAGGTGACCGAAGCCCATGTGAACGCGGCCAGCCGCGAACTGGGCTTGGGGGTAGCGGCATGAGTCGCGCTCCAACCAATACACCAGCAGGTGCCGCCGCGTGCGGTGCCGCTGATCCGATGTCGTGGCCTTTGGCTGCGGATGCCCATCTGCGCGGGCTGTGCGCAACCCGGGTCGCAAGGCCTCTTTAAAAGGAGCAAACATGTCCACCAAGACATCAATTTCCGGACTCACCGATGAGGAAGCCCAGGAGTTCCACCATTACTGGATGCAAGGCACCGTAGGCTTTACAGCAGTTGCTGTTCTGGCCCACATCCTGGTCTGGGCGTGGCGTCCCTGGTTCTGATTCAGAGCCTGTTTTTTCATCCATAGATTGACGGAGTCACTGTCATGCCCAACACAACCCACCTCAACGAGGCCCATTCGCGTGCGGATGAGTCTCCCGCTTACTGGTCCATTTTCCTCATCGGATTCGGATGCCTGTTTGTGGTCGTCGTACTGGCCAAACTGGTCGGCGTTCACTGGCGCGATCTGCTGCCTGGTGCAGAAGATGCCAAGAGCATGAGTCAGGGGGTGAAAGCTGCGGTGTACACCTTCATGTCCCACATCATTTAGGAGATTCACCATGTGGAGAATTTGGCGACTTTACGACCCTTTGCGTGCCATGGTGCTGCAGGGTATTTTCTTGTTTGGCCTGGCCGCGATGATTCACCTCATCTTGCTCAGCACCAACAAATTCAACTGGCTCGACGGCGCGAAAAAGCCAGTCGCTGCATCGGCGCAAAACTCGCCGCTGCCGACTGCTGTGGCTTCGCTCGCCGCGCCCAAGTCCTGATCCAGGACTTGCCGTCCAGGTGCTGCCATTGAGCCCCGTTCAATGCAGCACCTGTTCATCCACTGAAGCAGGAGGACCCTACCATGGCCATGCTGAGTTTTGAAAAAAAGTACCGTGTTCGCGGTGGTACCCTGCTGGGTGGTGATTTGTTCGACTTTTGGGTCGGCCCGTTTTACGTCGGATTCTTCGGCGTCACAACCCTTTTCTTTTCGTTCCTGGGCACGGCCCTGATCTTGTGGGGCGCCTCACAAGGACCGACCTGGAACATTTGGCAAATCAGCATCGCACCGCCTGATTTGTCGTATGGCTTGCGCTTTGCGCCCCTGATGGAAGGCGGCCTGTGGCAGCTCATCACGGTGTGTGCCATTGGCGCCTTTGGCTCGTGGATGATGCGCGAGGTCGAAATCTGCCGCAAACTGGGCATGGGCTTTCATGTGCCCGTGGCCTTCGGTGTCGCCATCTCGGCCTACGTCACGTTGGTGGTGGTGCGTCCTGTGCTCATGGGAGCTTGGGGCCACGGCTTTCCGTACGGCATCTACAGCCACCTGGACTGGGTCTCCAACGTGGGCTACCAGTACCTGCACTTTCATTACAACCCGGCGCACATGATCGCCGTGAGTTTCTTCTTTGCCAGCGTTTTTGCCTTGTCGCTGCACGGTGGCCTGGTCCTTTCATCCACCAACCCGCTGCCTGGACAAGTCGTCAAAACCCCAGAGCACGAGGACACCTTCTTCCGGGATTTCATCGGTTACTCGGTGGGCACCTTGGGCATCCACCGTGTGGGCCTGTTCCTGGCGCTGGCAGCTGTTTTGTTCAGTGCTCTGTGCATCGTGCTCAGTGGCCCCTTCTGGAGCCGTGGTTGGCCCGAGTGGTGGAGCTGGTGGCTGAACCTGCCGATCTGGTCCCAGTGGCCCGTTTGAGTCGGATGGCACAACCCGTCCGAATCTGAAGAATTGAGGAGTACCGCAAATGGCCGACTATCAAAACCTGTTCACCACGGTGCAAGCCGTGGGTCCAGTCCACCACGGGGTGGAGCTGGGTCACGGCAACAGCCCGCGCACTGGGCAGCCCCTGATCAATTACTGGATCGGCAAGCTGGGCAACGCCCAGCTGGGCCCGATCTATCTTGGCGGCTTGGGCCTGGCGTCTCTCGTGTTCGGGATGATCGCCTTCACCTTGATCGGCATGAACATGCTGGCCTCGGTCAACTACGACCCGATCCAGTTCGTGCGCCAGTTGTTCTGGCTCTCACTGGAGCCACCACCGCCCAGTTACGGCCTGAGCATGCCGCCTCTCAATCAGGGCGGCTGGTTCCTGATCGTTGGCCTGTTCCTCACTGCATCCATCATGTTCTGGTGGGCGCGCACTTACCGCCGCGCCGTTGAGCTGGGCATGGGCCTCCACATCGCTTGGGCGTTTGCTGCGGCCATCTGGTTGTTCCTGGTGTTGGGTTTGTTCCGCCCCATCTTGATGGGTTCATGGGGTGAGGCTGTGCCCTACGGCATCTTCTCCCACCTGGACTGGACGGCAGCCTTCTCGCTGCGCTATGGCAACCTGTTCTACAACCCGTTCCACGCCCTGTCCATCGTGTTCCTCTATGGCTCAGCCCTGCTGTTTGCCATGCACGGCGCCACGATTTTGGCTGTGACACGTTACGGCGGTGAGCGCGAGATCGAGCAGATCACCGACCGGGGTACAGCTTCTGAGCGTGCCGCCTTGTTCTGGCGCTGGACCATGGGTTTCAACGCCACCATGGAATCGATTCACCGTTGGGCCTGGTGGTTTGCGGTCCTGTGCCCCATCACCGGCGGCATCGGCATCTTGCTCACCGGCACGGTGGTGGACAACTGGTACCTGTGGGCCATCAAACATGGCGTGGCGCCACCGTACCCCGAAATTTTTCCAGCGATGGTTGACCCCGCGCTGAGCACAGGAGTCAAGCCATGAGCACGAACACATTCAACACCCAGCAAGGGGCAGGTCGGTGGCTCAAGGGCTTGGGCCTGGCCTTGGTCGGCCTGGTGCTGGCCGGGTGCGAGCGGCCGATTCCCGAAACGGTGCAAAGCGGCTACCGGGGCACCGGCATGGCGCAGGTCTACAACGCCCGCCTGCTCGAAGTCAAAACCGAAAAGAACCAGCCACCTGTGGCCATTCCATCGGCGGGCTCTGATGGCCCCAAGGCCTCGCAGGTCTACAAAAACGTCAAGGTGCTGGGTGATTTGAGCGTGGGCGATTTCAACCGCCTGATGGTCTCCATGACCAGCTGGGTTGCGCCGGGCGAAGGCTGCGCCTATTGCCACGCCTTGCCCAACTTCGAATACGACAGCAAATACACCAAGGTGGTGGCGCGCCGCATGGTCGAGATGACGCAGCACATCAATGCCGACTGGCAGCCGCACGTTGCCCAGACTGGCGTGACCTGCTACACCTGCCACCGAGGCGAGCCCGTGCCCAGCGCCATCTGGTTCAAGTCCGACCCGCAGCCACAAGGCTCCAACTTCATCGGCGACAAAGCCGGACAGAATACACCTTCACCGGTGGTCAACCTGTCCTCCCTGCCCAACGACCCCTTCACCCCGTTTTTGCTGGACAAGCAAAACATCCGCGTGAATGGTCCTACGGCACTGCCGTCTGGCAACCGCCAGTCGATCAAGCAGGCCGAGTGGACTTATGGGTTGATGACGCACATGTCGACATCGCTGGGCGTGAACTGCACCTATTGCCACAACACGCAATCGTTCCAGAACTGGGAAAACAGCCCACCGCAGCGCGTGACGGCATGGCATGGCATCCGCATGGCGCGTGACTTGAACCTGACCTACATGGAGCCTTTGACCGAAGTCTTCCCGGCGCACCGCAAGGGCCCAACGGGTGACGTGGCCAAGCTCAACTGCGCGACTTGCCACCAAGGGGCATACAAGCCGCTGAACGGCGCGCCCATGGCCAAAGACTTCCCAGAGTTGCTCAAGCCCGCTTTGGCAGCTGCCAAAGTCGCGGCCAAGTAGTCTTCAAGCGCCTACGCCATCTACCTGACACCCCGTCATGGAAGCCATCACCCCACTCCATGACCCGCTGTCCGGCGTGGTGGTGGTGTTGCTGGCCGACTTTTTGCGCCAGCACCAAGGCTGGGGTTGGTTGCGTTTGGTGGCCGGCGCCACGCCCTACAAAGACGTGCCCGGCCTGACCACGGTCAAGGTCATGGGCAGCGGCCACGGCGGTGGCTTCAGCCTGCGACCCAGCGCCACGCACCAGGGCTTGATTTGCACTTTCAGTCACCTTGATTTGGCCCTGAAGTTTCTGGACAGCCCGGCCGTTCAGGCTTACCGCAGCCGCGCCCGCGAATGCTGGACGGGCGTGTTGTCCGTGCAATCGGCCCGTGGCCACTGGGACAAACAAGGCTGGCAAGCGAGCAGTGCGCAAGCGCTGGGCGTGTCGGGCGATCAGGCCTCGCAAGGACAGGGTTTGGACGGCATGCCGCACAGCGGACCCTTTGCCGTGCTGACCCGCGCCAGCATTGTGCCCACCAAGGCCATGGCTTTTTGGCGCTATGCCCCGGCTGCGCAGTCTGACTTGGGTCAAGCCCCCGGCTGCCTGCTGGCGATGGGCTTGGGCGAGGCACCTTTGGTGCGCCAATGCACCTTCAGCCTTTGGCAGGACACGGCCGCCATGCTGGCCTACGCCCACCAAGGCGCGCACCAAGTGGCCAGTGCCGCCGCCTACAAGCACCAGTTCTTTTCTGAGTCGATGTTTGTGCGCATGCAAGTGTTGCAAATGGCCGGGGTCTGGCAAGGTCGCAGCTTTGATGCGCCCACCTTGGCCGCGCACAGCTCGGCCCCAGCCGATGCACCGCTGGCCGGCAACCGCCTGGCCGGTGTGCCCAGTCTGGAGGCCAGCCATGTCTGAGCACCGCGTTGTCATCGTGGGTGCGGGCATGGGCGGTTTGTGCAGCGCCATCGCGCTGGCGCACCAAGGGCTGGATGTCACCGTGGTCGAAGCAGCGGGCGCGCCCGGTGGCAAGGTGCACAGCCGCGAGGTGAACGGCGCACACATTGACAGCGGCCCCACCGTGTTCACCATGCGTTGGGTGTTCGATGCTTTGCTGCGCAGCGTGGGCACCAGTGTCGAGGCGGAGATGCGCATCACGCCGCTGCCCGTTTTGGCGCGGCACTTTTGGCCCGACGGCAGCCAGCTCGATTTGTCGGCCAACGCGCAAGAGAGCGAAGCGGCCATTGCCGCTTGGTCCAGCGGAGAAGAAGCTCGGCGTTTCAGGGATTTTTGCAAGACCACACGCCAGCTTTACGCCACGCTCGAAGGCCCCATGATCCGCGTCCAACGCCCCAGCATGGGCGGCTTCATGGGCGACTTGGGGTTCAAAGGTCTGGGCGTGTTGGCCCAACTTGGCCCGATGCGCAGCCTGTGGCAGCAGCTGGGCCACCAATTTTCTGACCCGCGTTTGCGCCAGTTGTTTGCGCGTTACGCCACCTATTGCGGCTCATCGCCTTGGCAATCGCCCGCCACGCTCATGCTGATCGCTCAGGTCGAAATGGACGGGGTCTGGTCGGTCGAAGGCGGCATGGTCGGCATGGCCCAAGCCCTGGCCCGTGTGGCCCGCCGCCGTGGCGCGGTGTTCCGCTACCACAGCACCTGTGCGCGCATCGAGCAGCGTCAGGGCCGGGTGTGCGGTGTGCATTTGCAGTCGGGTGAATTTTTGCCAGCCGACCGCGTGATTTTTAATGGCGACGCCTCTGCATTGCGCCAAGGCTTGCTGGGCGACGATGTACGCCGCGCGGTACCGCAAGCCGCGCCACCGCGCTCTTTGTCGGCCTTGACTTGGTCCATGCACACCCCTGCTGAGGGCGTGGCGCTGGACCGGCACAACGTGTTTTTCCAAAGCAGCTATGCCAGCGAGTTCGAAGACATCTTCGAGCGCCAGCGCCTGCCCGAAAGCCCGACGGTCTACGTCTGCGCGCAAGACCGGCCCGCCACGCTGGCACCCGGCCAGGCCGAGCGTATTTTTTGTTTGGTCAACGCCCCCGCCTGCGGTGATGCCAACGCCATCACCGAGGAGGCTTTAGAACAATGCCAAACGCAAACCTTTCGGCACCTGCGTCAGCTGGGCCTGCACCTGCGCCCCACGGAGAGCAACAGCCTGCGAACGACGCCGCAGGATTTTCATCGGCGCTTTCCGGCCAGCGGGGGGGCGCTGTACGGGCAGGCAACGCACGGCTGGACCAGCATCTTCAGCCGACCTGGCTCCACAACACCCCTGCAGGGCCTGTATCTGGCGGGGGGCAGCGTGCACCCGGGGCCGGGCGTGCCGATGGCGGCCTTGTCCGGGCAGCGGGCGGCCGAGGCGCTGATGGCGAGCCTCGCTTCGACCAGCACGTTCCAGACGGGGGCTACCTTTGGTGGTATGTCGACGCCATGAGTGACGACGGCCAACACGGCATCACCCTCATTGCTTTTGTGGGCAGTGTGTTTTCGCCTTATTACGCTTGGGCGCGTGGGCGTGGCCGTGCCAACCCCGACAACCACTGCGCCCTGAATGTGGCGATTTACAGCAAAGGTCAGGGCCGCTGGGCCATGACCGAACGTGGCCAGCGCCACTGCGCTCGCAGCGCTCGCCAGTTCACCATTGGCCCAAGCCAGCTGAGCTGGGATGGCGACTGCTTGACCATCGACATCGACGAGGTGTGCATGCCCATCCCGCGCCCCGTGCGTGGCCGCATCAAGCTGTGGCCGCAGCAGTTGTTCGGTTATTCCACGCCCTTGGATGTGGCGGGCCAGCACCGTTGGGGACCATTGGCCCCAGCCTCGCGCATCGAAGTGGATCTGAGCGCTCCCGACTTGAAATGGCAAGGCCACGCCTATCTCGATTCGAACGAGGGCGACGAGCCGGTGGACCGGGGTTTTCACACCTGGGACTGGTCTCGCGCCCGCATGCGCGATGGCAGCACGGTGGTGTTTTATGACATGCAGGCGCCCGGCACCGAAGACCGTGTGCTGTCGCTGCGCTTTAGCCCCAAGGGCACGGTGGAGCCCATCGCCGCGCCGCCGGTACAGCGCCTGCCCAAGACCGGCTGGCGCATCGAGCGCCGCATGCGCAGCACGCAAGCCGTGCGTGTGCACGAACAACTTGAAGACACGCCTTTTTACCAGCGTGCCTTGCTGCAATTTGATTACGCAGGCCAGCCATTGCTCGCCTTTCATGAAACCCTGTCGGTGCCGCGTTTGGTGTCACCGGTGGTTCAAGTCATGCTGCCGTTTCGCATGCCAAGGCGGGCTTGAGATGATTCGCTTGACATCCCTCACAGCTGGGCCGCAGATGCCCCGTTGCGCCCGGTATCAGGCACCCCCATTCCTGGCCGTGGTGGCCAAGAATAGCCCTCGTGCGGGCCGTGCACGTCTTCTGCAAGGAGAAAACTATGTCTAACTCAGACAAAGTCTGGCCAACGGGACTGACCGAGGCCGAATCGGAAGAGATTCACCGCAATCTCATCCAGGGTACGCAGATTTTCGGCATGATTGCCGCATTTGCTCACCTGCTGGCCTACATCTATTCACCCTGGCTCAAGTAAAGGAGACTCATCATGATCTACTCGAAAATGTGGTGTGTGGTGAAGCCTTCGGTTGGTATTCCAGTGTTCATTGCGGCTGTGGCGATCTCGTCCTTCAGCGTGCACTTGGCTCTGACGACGAACACCACCTGGGTGAAAAGCTTCTTGAACGGTGGTACCAAAGTGGTTGCGACAGCGCCTGCTGCGGATGCTGCGGTGAAGAAGTAAAGGGTGAAAGCCCGAACGGCCAGGCGCGCAAGCGCCTGGTCTTTCTCTTGATTTATGAACACCACCAAAAATCGCAGCAACTGGGGTATGGCTTTGGCCAGTTGGGGTCCCCGTTTTCTCCCCTTTGCCGACGCCGCTAGCGATGACTTGCCGCTGTCGCGTTTGCTGCGCTTGTCAATGTTTCAAATTTCTGTCGGCATGGCCATGGTCATGCTGGTGGGCACCCTCAACCGCGTGATGATCGTCGAGCTCAAAGTCTCCGCCACGCTGGTGTCCTTCATGGTGGCGCTGCCCCTGCTCATTGCACCCTTGCGTGCGCTCATTGGTTTTCGCTCTGACAACCACCGCTCCCAGCTGGGCTGGCGGCGCGTGCCCTACATTTGGATGGGCAGCTTGCTGCAGTTTGGCGGTTTTTCCATCATGCCTTTTGCGCTGTTGGTGCTCGCCGGTGCTGGGCAGGCCAGCCAAGCGCCAGCCTGGGTCGGCCAGTTGGGCGCGGCGGGCGCGTTTTTGTTGGTGGGCTTGGGCATGCACACGGTGCAAACTGCAGGCCTGGCCCTGGCCACCGACCTGGCTCCGCCCGAGCGCCAACCCCAGGTGGTGGGCCTCATGTACGTCATGCAGCTGATCGGCATGATCGGCAGCGCTTTGGTGCTGGGCTATTTGCTGAACGACTACAGCCCTGGCCAGCTGATTCGCGTGGTGCAGGCCGTGGCCGTGACCACGCTGGTGCTGAACGTGATCGCCTTGTGGAAGCAAGAGCCACGCAGCCGTTTGCGCAAACCCGGCACACCCATCGAGCACAGCTTTGCGCAAGCCTGGCACCTGTTTTGCCAAGGGCCCCACACCCTGCGGCGTTTGCTGGCGGTGGGCTTGGGCACCATGGCCTTCACCATGGAAGACGTGTTGCTCGAACCCTATGGCGGCGAGATTTTGCACATGAGCGTGTCCAGCACCACCTTGCTCTCGGCTACCTTGGCGCTGGGCGGCCTGATGGGTTTTGCCTGGGCCTCGCGTGTGCTGGGGCGCGGTGGCGATGCCTACCGCATGTCTGGCTGGGGCGCCTGGATTGGTTTGCCCGCCTTTGCTGCCGTCATTGCCTCTGGTCCTCTGGCCATGCCCGCCTTGTTTGTGCTGGGCATTTTCCTGATTGGTTTGGGGGGTGGTTTGTTTGCACACGGCACCCTCACCGCCTCCATGCAGCTGGCCCCGCCTGGCCAGATCGGTTTGGCCATGGGTGCCTGGGGGGCCGTCCAGGCCACGGCCGCTGGTGTGGGCATGGCCGCAGGCGGCTTGGTGCGTGACGGTGTGGCGCTGATCAGCAGTCCTGTCATGGGGTACTCGGCTGTTTACGCCATCGAAATCCTTTTGCTGGGCATGACCTTGTGGGCCATCGGACCTTTGCTGCGTTCAAAGCCCCCCTCTGTACGCCAGCCTGCCGACTCTGCATAATCTATTCCCACGTCGTTCACCAGATCAACTCGCAACTCAAGGACTCACCATGGAAATCAAACACATCCTCATCATCATGTTCGTGGTTTTTGGCCTGTTCATGCTGGCCAACTGGTTCAACCGCCCCAAGCGTCCACGCAAGTAAACCGCCTCATGCCCTGGGGTTGGACAAAAAGCCCCGACCACAAAAAAGCCGCTGTGAAGCGGCTTTTTTGTGGGCGACTGAATCAGATCAGTTGCGTGTGTCGCGGTAACCGCTGCCGTAGCCGGTGCTCGGCTCTTTAGGCTTGGAGATGTTCACCACGATCGAGCGACCGCTGACCGACATGCCGTTCAGGCCGGTGATGGCGGCTTGGGCTTCTTCGGCGCTGGACATTTCGACAAAGGCGAAACCTTTTGAGCGACCGGTGTCGCGGTCCATCATGACTTTGGCCGACAGCACGCCGCCAAATTCAGAAAAGTTTTGACGCAAGCTGGCGTCGTCGATGGTGTAGGGCAAGTTGCCCACGTAAATTTTGCTGCTCATGGTTGAGCCTTTCAGAGAGGTGGCGTGGCGGCTTCAAAACGAGGCCGACATGCAGGAAAAAGCGGTTGCCTGGCCAAAGCCGGGAAGCCGCATGGAAACGCACCAAGGGCCGTGAGGCCTTAGCGCATTTGTTCGGGGCTGGGGCTGTTTTGCAGCCAGTCGCGCGTGGTGTCGAGGACGCAGCGCGCAGCATGTTGGGTGAAAGCACAAGCCGTGCGGTGCAGGGCAGGCGTCAGGTCTAGGCCTTGCAAAGCAGGCCGAGTCTGGCGCAAAGCCGCGGCAGCGGTGGTTCGGCCAAGGCCGGTGCAAAAAGGGTGTGTCGGGGGCGAAGCGACTTGGGCGCCCGTGCGGGTGGTAATCGGAGAAATCAAAATCAATCGAGTCGTCAACCATCCAGGGGCTGACGCAGAGCTGTGAGAAAAATGCCATGACCTGCAGCTCAACAGGACACGGTGTTCGAAGTCAATCGATGCCGAAGCAGACGCCTTGTGAGCCATCTGCGTGTTGTTCATGCGGGTAAAGCAGAACAATGTACGAATATATTCTCATTTGAAATAAAAGTCAAATTTTTTATTTCCATCAGTTTTAAAGATCTCAAAGCCCGTTCACCACGTGGCGCACCAACAGGGCCGACAGCACCCACATGGTCACGCCGATCAGCCCGTCCAGCACCCGCCAGGCGCGGGGGCGGGCAAACCAGGGCGCCAGCCAACGGGCACCAAAGCCCAAGGCGCTGAACCACAACAGACTGGCCGCACTGGCACCGGCTGCAAACCAGCCCTGCAAAGGGGCAGGTTGCTGCGCGCCGATGCTGCCCACCAGCAGCACCGCGTCCAGGTAAACATGTGGGTTGAGCAAGGTGAATGCCGCCGCTTGCGCCAGCGCCGCCCCTCGGCTCAGAGTTGGGCTTGACGCTGTTACATCCAGCGCACTGATGTGCCGCGCCCGCTGCAGCGCCCGCCAGCCATACACGGCCAAAAACACTGCACCGCCCAAAGCTAGACCACGCGCCAGCATGGGCCTGTCGCCCAGCGCCTGCGCCATGCCGAACACACCCGCCGTGATCAGCACCGCATCGGCTACCGCGCAAAAAGCCACCACGCTGCCCACATGCTCACGCCGCAAGCCCTGGCGCAAGACAAAGGCGTTTTGCGCCCCAATGGCCACGATCAGGCCCAGGCCCAAAAACAGGCCTTGGGCAAAGACGGGCCAAGCCCATCCAACACTTGTTTGCAAACTCATGCGATACGCGCTTCAGAGCGCGAAATGATTGAAAAGAGCGAGATTGTGCCGGGTTTATCAGGGGTCGATCGCTCGGGTACACCCGCTGTCAATGCGGGACCTTGACGCTTGCCGCTGCTGTTCGGTTATTCCGAACCGTTCAATTCGCAGGTATCCGAATCGGCTGACCCGCCTCCAGCAAATCCATCACCTGCTGCATGACCTGCGCTCCAGTGGCCGAATAGGGGTCAAAGTCGGGGTGCTGCAGCCTGACCATGGGGTCGTCGACCGACAGGTGCACAAGTGCCATAGACCATTGGCCAAAGCGGCGCTCATGGATTTCTTCGAAGTGCAGGATCTCCACATGCTGGTGGCGGGTGTCGGCGCAGATGCGCCGGTACAGCGCATTGACGCGGCTGCGCTCGCCTTCGATCACTTGAAAGAAAAAGCCCTGGCCCTGACACAGCACGCCTGTGATGCCTTGCGCGGGGTTGTTGGCTTGTGCCTGTGCCAGGATGGTTGTGGTCATGGTGGTGGTTTGTGGGCCGACGGCGCGGCTCACATACAGCAGACGCACATTGATGCTGTAGCTGGGAACCCTCATGGTGTTGTGCTCATGGCGTTTGGTGCAGCGCGTTGCGGTCCAGACGCTCGGTTTCGCGGCGTTCAAACAAATTGAGCATCCAGGCCACGCGCTGGGGCATGGCGCGGTTGGGGAAATAAGCTTTGTTGCCGGTTTGCTGTGTCGCAGCTTGGCAGCCTTGCACCAGGCCCACGATGGATGCCAGTGGCTCTGGGTTGTGGTCGCTCACGCGGATCCAGTGCACCTGGGTCCAAGCGCTGGCCAACAGCATGAGCTTGCGCGTGGTGCTGACCACGGTGCGTTTGTTGACCGAGTCCAATCCGTCGCGGCGAAGCTGGTGACCGATTTCGCCGTAGATCATGCTGGCCGCGCAAATGGCGGCGCGGCAGTCGGGCGGCAAAGCGGCGATGCCCGAATGCGCTTGCTTGTACAGGCGATCGGCTTCGTCCAGCAAACGCGCCACCACCTGCGCGATGGCGGGCGTGAAGGTGGGTTGGGCCATCCAGGCTTCGGGTTGCACGCCGGCTTCGATCAGCCAGCGGCGCGGCAAATACAGCCGGCCAATGCTGGCATCGTGTCCCACGTCGCGTGCAATGTTGGTGAGCTGCATGGCCACGCCCAGCTCGCAAGCGCGGGCCAATGTGTCCATGCTTTGCGGGCCCATGATCCAGCTCATCATCGCGCCCACACTGCCTGCTACTCGGGCGCCATAGGCGTGCACGTCTTCGATGCTGTCGTAAGTGCGGCCCCCCGCGTCCCAGGCAAAGCCTTCGATCAAGGCATCCAGCAAATGGCGCGGCAGTTTGTACTGCTGCACTACCAGACTCAGGGCGTGGTCTTCGACGTGGTCGTGCGGTGTACCCGCGTAAATGGCGTCCAGACGCTCCAGAAGCACATCGAGCGGGGTATCGCCCGCCACGGCTTCGTCCACCAGGTCGTCGGCCACACGGCAAAACGCATAGAGTGCGATGGCGGCAGTGCGCACGCGGGGCGGCAGCAAGCGACTGGCCGCAAAAAAGGTTTTGGAGCCCCCTTGCATCATGGCCACGCAGGCCTGCAGGTCTTGCGAGTCGAAGTCGAGTTCGGGCAAGCTCACGGCGTTGGGGTTGCGTTCAGGCGTTGACATGGGGAACCACCGTTTCCAAAGCTTTGGCAGACATCAACACACCCGGTACACCCGCGCCCGGGTGCGTGCTGGCGCCCACGACGAACAGGCCTGGCACGTCTTCGCTGCGGTTGTGTGGGCGAAACCAGGCGCTTTGCAGCAGCAAAGGCTCCAGGCCAAAGCCCGCGCCTTTGTAAGACCACAAGTTGTCGTGGAAATCCTGCGGCGTGGTGACCTTGCTGGTCACAATGCAATCGCGCAAGCCCGGCAGCACGCTGGCTTCCAAGCTTTCGGCAATGGCTGCGCGGTAGGTCTCGGCAAAGGCGGGCCAGTCGGTGCCGCTGTCCAGGTGCGGCACGGGCGCAAGCACATAAAAGGTATCGCAGCCCTCGGGGGCCAACGAGGGGTCGGTGGCGGTGGGGCGGTGCAAATAGAGGCTGAAGTCCTCGGCCAATTTGTGTTTCTTGAAGATGTCTTGCAGCAAGCCTTTGTAGCGCGGACCCAGCACCATCATGTGGTGCGGCACGTCTTTGTACTGCTTGGAGGTGCCGAAGTACCAGACAAACAGGCCCATGGAGTATTTGCCGTTGGCGATCTTGCGGTCGGTCCAGACGCGGCGGTGCTCGGGGGCCACCAGGTTTTTGTAAGTCCAAGCGGTGTCGCCGTTGCTCACCACGATGTCGGCGGGCACGAACTCGCCGCTTTGCAGTTCCACGCCGCAGGCGCGACCGTTTTCAATGCGGATTTGCGTGACGGGGGCGTTGCAACGCACCGGCACGCCGCGCTCTTGCAGCAAGCCCACCAAGCCTTTGACGATGGCGCCGGTGCCGCCCATGGCAGAGTGCACACCCCAGGTGCGCTCCAGCGAATTGATGAGCGCATAAGCGCAAGTCACCGCAAATGGGTTGCCGCCAATCAACAGTGGGTGAAAGCTCATCACGATGCGCAGCTTGTCGTTGCGCATGTGTTTGGCCACCAGGCTGTAGAGGCTGCGCCAAGCGCCCATGCGCAAGAAGTCGGGGATGGCAGCCACAAGATCGCTGACCTTGTCAAAAGCCATGTCGCCCATGCCCTCAAAACCCAGGGTCTTGCAGCGCTCGGCTTCTTCCAAAAAGCGCTCGTACCCCGCCAAGTCTGAGGGCTCAAAGCGCGCCACTTCGGCGCGCATGTGTTCGGCGTCGCCGTTGTAGTCAAACCAGCTGCCGTCGGCAAAACGCACGCGGTAAAACGGGTCCATGGCCACCAGCTTCACATCGTCTGAAAAGCTTTTGCCGCACAGCGCCCAGAGTTCTTCAAGCAAAAAGGGCGCGGTGATGATGGTGGGGCCCGCATCGAAGGTGAAGCCGTCTTGGTGGTGCACATAGGCGCGGCCACCGGGGGCGTCGAGTTTTTCGAAGACTTTGACCTCGTAGCCTTTGACGCTCAGACGGATGGCCGCTGCCAGTCCACCAAAGCCGCTGCCAATGACCACCGCCACCGGGCGCTGTGGTGTGCGGCTCAGCTCACCGGCACTGGGGCGCGGTGGGATGCTCGGTGTGTCAAAGCCATCGGCGCGCAGGGCGGGGGTGAGGGTCAGGGTGTTCATGGAGGCCTTCAAGGGGGTGTGGTCAAAGCCGGTTTGTTGGTCTGGCCCATGGCCCAACCCCACAGCCGCTCCAGTGGCCAAGGAAAAATCATGATGATGTGTTCAACGATGGCCAGCCCGAGCAGCGTGGCCAGCATGACCCAGCCGGTGGTGATGGCCACAGCGCCTTGTTGCGCCAGCCACACCAGCCAAAACCAGGTGCCCATGGCCACGCCCATCGAGAGCACGAACCACAGCGACATGCCGGTGGTGGTGCGGAAATAACTGGCCAGGTACTTGAGGTGATCGGGCAGGTATTGCGCGCCGTTTTGTGGCACGCCAAAAAACAAATTCAGTTTGGCCGACAAGCGCATGCACCACAGCAGCGCATAGGTGCAAATGGCGACATGACTGGCTTGTCCTTCTTGCATCCACCACAAGACAGCAAAATTCGCCAGCAAAGCCAGCTCGTGGTACAGCATGACTTGCACCGACTGCACAAAGCGCAACCAGCCCGTGGCACCCGCATCCAGTGGCGTTTTGCGCGGGCCGGTGATCCAGCCGGTGAGGAATGCCAGCTCGTGCCAGCCCCACATGAGGATGACACTGCCAAAGGCCAGGTAGGCATTGTACACGCTGACCTCTTGCATGCTGTGGGCCACGCCCCAAAAACTCAAAGCCAAAAGCACCGTCCAGCCCGCCAGGCTGAAACGGAAGCTGCGCACAGGCAGCCGATCGAGCCACAAAATAACGCCTGTGCCGAGCCACCAGCACAGGGCCGTGAAAACGCAAGCCCAAACAACTTCATTCACCATGCCGGTTCCATGCGGACCTGGGGCGACAGGTCTTGATCAATCACGGGCATGAAATACAGGCGGGCAAAAGTGGCCGCCGCTTGGGCGGCGCACACGCCTTGTTGCAGCTTGCCCACCAGACCGCCACGCGCCTTGGCTTTTTCCATGGCTTGCGAAATGGCGAACAGCCGCTCCAGACCCCGGCGGAAGTCCGGGTGGTCGGTGTCCAGCGCCAGCGGGAACACCTGCTTGGTGATCTCGGTGGTGATGCGGAACACCTGGTAGTCGTATTCGCTCGAATCCAGGCCCATGGCTTCGTGCAGCATGGGGCGGGTGTGGTCGCGCACGTACATGGTGGCGTACACGGCCAACAAGAAAAAGCGGATCCACAGCTTGTTGCCGCCGCTCAGCAGCTTGGGGTTGGCGCGCATGATCAGGGCAAACGATTCGCCGTGGCGGAACTCGTCGTTGCACCACAACTCGAACCAGCGAAAAATGGGGTGAAAGCGTTTTTCGGGGTGCTTTTCGAGCTGGCGGAAGATGGTGATGTAGCGCGCGTAGCCGATTTTTTCGGACAGGTAGGTCGCGTAGTAAATGTATTTGGGCTTGAAGAAGGTGTATTTCTTGGTGCGCTTCAAGTTGCCTAAGTCGATGCCGAGGTTGAAGTCGCGCAGCGACAGGTTGATGAAGCCCGCATGGCGCGATTCGTCGCGTGCCAGGTAGGTCATCAGCTGCTTGATGTCGGGGTTGGAGACGTTTTTGCGGATCTCGTTGTAGAGCACGCAACCGGAAAATTCCGACGTGAGTGAGCTGACCAAAAAGTCCATGAACTCCTGACGCATTTCTGGCGACAGGCTGGCCATGCCAGAAGCGACTTCACCAGCAAAGGCCTCGTCGCGCTGGAAGTGGTCGTGGTTGTTGTCGCCCTCGTACTCGGCCATCATCTTGTCCCACTCGGCGCGCACCGGCTCGATGTTGATGCGGTCCATGGCCGCAAAGTCGGTGGTGTAAAAGCGCGGGCTGATCATGTCGTCGTGCACGGCCTTTTTGTTGGCGTCTTCAGCGGTTTCGATGGCTTGTATGGCGGTGGCGTTCATGGGGAGCTCCAAGTCAGGTTGATTCGGTATCAGGGGGTCTTTGTGCCAGCCAATCGAAGGCTGGCAAACACGGCGGCGTTGGTGGGGCCAAAGGACTCCAGGTCAATGCGCTGGCCGGTGCTGGGGTCTTGCAAGGTCAGGCGGCCGTCGGTGCGGCCGATCAACAAAAAGGGGGCCTCTTTGCCCAGACTTTCGCGCTGGCGTTCACGGGCGAGTGCCCGCAAGGTGCTGCGCAAAAAGCCTTGTTCACCCGAGAACTGGGCCACCTGCTCGCCCGTGCGGACGTCGACCACGGCGATGTCGCCACTGGGCATATCGGTGAATTGCAGGTCGCGTTGCCACTGCACGGCGGCGTCGGGTGTGCGCGGGTCCAGGCCCGACCAGCGGGCCAGACCCACGGCCACCAACATGGCCAGCAGCATCACGCCGATCCAGGCCATGGGCCGGTTCAGGCCCTGGGTTTGAGGGACGGGTGAGCTGTCCTGCCAGCCGTGCTTGGGCAGGGTGTTCATACCAACATGCCCTGTGTGGGTGTGTGGGCGGATTCGCCAACAGGCGTATCACCCAAGTGCAAGCTTTGACCTGCACGTTCGGCGCGCCACAGGTTCAGCAGTTGCTCACCGACTTGTGTGCTGTTGGGCACGCAGCGCAAGGTGGGTTGCGGTTGTGTGATGTACCAGGCGCGTTGGTGTGGCCACAAATGGGCCCAGCCAATGCGGTCTTCGGGGTGCAAAGCCAGCGCGATGTCGCCAGTGCCCGCGCCTTGGGCCTTCAAAGATGCGCCTGCGATGCGTTTAAAGGGCAAATTGAAGGTCAGCGTCAGCACAATGCCGATGCGCATGACCACCCTTTTGTTGGTGAGGGTGTAGAGCGTGCTTCGCGCCGACATCCAGGCCGAGCCCAAGAGCAGGGCCAAGGCCAGGGCGTAGAGGCTGGCGGCCACGGCCAAGGGTTTCCAGTCAACTTCGGTCAGGGGCTTCCAGCCAGTGCCGCTGTCAGGGGCCGTCAGGTTGATCGCTTGCACGGCCAGCATCAGCGCAAAGTACAACGCGACTTTGCGCACATGAAACGCGTGGATGGCCAGACGTTTCCAGTCGGGCGCGCCCTGCCAGACCACGCGCTCGCCCTTGGGCAGGGCGCTGGGCAAGCCGGGGGAGGCTTCCCACTCGTGTTCGTGTGTGGCTTTCATATGATGGGTTCCTGACGCTCAGGCGTCGCGTACAAGGTGCCTGCACCGTAATAAGCCGTGATCTTTTCTTCCTCGAGCAGGGTGATCTGTTCGTTCGACTTGGTTTGTGGCACGTTGGCAAACTGGTGCGCCAGGATGGCTTGCACATGGGTGCCGTCTTTCTTGATGCGCGCAAAAGTCATGGGCAGCAAGACGCGTTTGTCGGAGCCTGCCAGTTGCACTTCGGCGAAGCGGAACATCATCTCCATGCGGTCTACCCAGAGCTCGACCACGGTGCCGGCGATTGCTTTGTCTGCGCCCCAGACCGGCAGGCCACGGGGGTCGACGTCTTGCTTGGCGACCGAGTGGTCGGTGGCCACGCGCAGGGGCACGATTTTGGGGTGACCGTGTGGGTCCGCGTCAGGAATGTCGGCACGCATGGCCCAGGCACCCGGGCCCACGCCTGCGAGCAGTGGGTCGCCCACGGGCTCCAGCGGCGCGCCGTTCCAGCCGTGTGTTGGCTGGCCGCTGTACGTGCCGTCAGGGCGGGCCAGATCGGGCGACAAATAAGTGTGGCCGTCTTGGGTTTTGAAGGCCTTGGGCTCGGGAACGGGTGGCCAGCCTTCGATCTTGGGGCCGTTCTCGCGGCCCGAGTCCATGGGGTAGCCCTCGCGGTGGTTTTCGCGCAAGAGGTAATAAATCAGCCCGGCAAAAAATGCCCAGAACATGTACAAAACGATTTGGGCCACATCGATGTACTGTGTGATAGCGCCTGTTTCCATGGCTGTGCTCCTTCAAAAAATCTGTGCGTCAGCCCGGCAGTTGTGCCAGGCCAAATGGGGTTGAGGGGGTGCTGGGACTCTGGGCTTTAGCCCTGGCTTCCAAGCGGCTGGCGCGCAACATGGGACCCAAGGCCACCAGCACGACAAACAACAAATACATTTCCAGGTGGTAGACGAAGCTGTAGGCGGTGATGGGGGTGACCAGCACCTCGCCCAAAGCGCCCGACATGGCCAGCACCGACACGCCGTCGCGCAAAGCCCCGCCCAGTGCCATCGCCGCGCCTGCGCTGGTGGCTTGCACCGCGCCCCAAGTGCCCATCACCAGGCCGCCGAGTTTGCCGAGCGGGCTGCCGTCTTGGGCCATGCCCATGGCGGTGACCAGCATGCCCACCGAAAACAGGCCGCCGCTGAAACCGATCAGGCCCACGCCGATGCGGAACATCCAGGCCGCTTCGAGCGGACCCGAAAAAATCACCATCGCAAATGCGGGCAAACCCAGCAGCACACCCAGACTGGCCAAGCGGCAAGCGTGCATGCCGCCTGACAGCCAGCGGGCTGACAACAAGAAAGCCAGCAAAGCGCCACCGGCACTCAAGGCCGTCAAGGCGCTGGTCGCGCCCACGTCGAGTTTCAAAATCTCGGCCGCGTAGGGCTCCAGCACGATGTCTTGCATGTTGAAGGCGAAGGTGCCGATGCCCAGGGTCCACAAAAAGCGGCGCATCTGGGGTTCGGCCATGAGTTCGCGCCAGCTGTGGGCAAAGCCACCGGCTTCGCGGCGGCCGCGCTTGGCTTGGCGTGCCTCTTGTTTCCACAGCGAGGCCAGGTTCATGACCGCCACCATCACGGCGCAGCCTTGCACCAGCTGGATGAGTTTTTGCGGGCTGAAGTCACTCAGTACCAGTCCAAACACCGCGCTGCTGATGATCATGCCCACCAGCAGCATGCTGTAGAGCAGGGCCACCACGCGGGGGCGTTTGTCGTCGGTGGCCAGGTCGTGCGCCAGGGCCATGCCGGCGGTCTGCGTCACTTGGATGCCGGTTCCCACCATCACAAAGGCCAGGCATGCGCCCAGCTGGCCCACCCACAGGTTCGCGGCATCGGGCTCGGACAAGAGCAACAATGCAAAAGGCATGATGGACAGGCCGCCAAACAGCAGCAAGGTGCCGGTCCACATATAGGGAATGCGGCGCAGGCCCAGCGCCGAGGGGTGTGTGTCGCTGCGGTAGCCAATCAAAGTGCGCAGCGGCGCAAACACCATGGGAATGGCGACAGCCAGCGCCACCCACCATGCGGGCACCTGCAGCTCGACAATCATCACCCGGTTGAGCGTGCCCACCAACAAAGCGGTCACCATGCCGATCACCACCTGGAACAGCGACAGGCGCAAGAGGCGCGCCATCGGCAGCTCGGGCGAGACCGCGTCGGCAAACGGCATGAAGCGCGTGCCGTAGGCCGTGAACCAGCGGGGCATGGGAACGCGCAGTTTCATGAGCGGGTCCACTCCCAGGCTTGCGAGGTGTAAAAACCGCTGGCCACGCGCTGCATGCGTGCGCCTTGCCAGCCCTGCAGGTCGATGTGGCCCTGCATGCGCTGCAGCAAATCGGCGTGCGCCACGGGCGAGAGCGAGGGCGAACGGTCGCTGCGCGGAAACAGGCGACCCGCGCTGTGCATCAAGGCCAACAGGGGCGTGCGTGGCGCGAAGGTGAAAACCATGGAGCCGCGTGTGCGCTGCGCCAAACCGGCCAACGCTTCGGCGATTTGGTCGCTGTCGTAGTGAATGAGCGAGTCCATGCAGACCACATGGTCGAAATGGCCCAAATCGGGGCTGAGCATGTCGCCTGACAAAAATTCCACCGAGCCCGGCATCTTGGGGTGTTCGGCGGCCATGCGCTCGGCGGCCAGCTTGACCAAGGTGGGCGACAAATCAATCGCCACCACCTCGGCCCCGCGCAGCGCCGCTTGCAGGGCCAGTGCGCCGGTGCCGCAACCGGCATCCAGCACGCGCTGGCCGCGCAGGTCTTGCGGCAACCATGACAGCAGCGTCTCGCGCATGGTGTCGCGCCCGGCGCGCACGGTGGCGCGGATGCGGCCTACTGGCTCGTTCGAGGTCAGGCGAGCCCAGGCATCGGCCGCGGTGCGGTCAAAGTAGTGCTCGATCTGGCTGCGGCGTTGTTCGTAGGCGGTGGTGCTGTTCATGGCTTGCTTTCGGTGCGTGTTTTGGCGTGTGGATCAGTCAAAACCCAGCAGGTCAAAAATGTCGCGGTCTTTCATCGGGATGGACGGGAGCGGGTCGGCGCCCAGCCAAAGCGCAGCGGCCAGGCGCATGTACTCGTCTTGCACGGCTTTGACGGCAGGCGTGGGCTCCAACTCGAACAAGGTGCACTTTTGCAAACGGCTCTTGCGGATCTCGTCCAGCATGGGGAAGTGCGCCATGGTCTTCAGGCCCGTGACCGCGTTGTATTTGTCGATCTGGTCGGTCGCGTCGCTGCGGTTGGCGATCACGCCGCCCAAACGCACGTTGTAGTTTTTGGCCTTGGCCCCGATGGCTTGCACGATGCGGTTCATCGCGAAGATCGAGTCGAAGTCGTTGGCGGTCACGATCAGGGCGCGGTCGGCGTGTTGCAGGGGCGCAGCAAAACCGCCACACACCACGTCGCCCAGCACATCAAAAATCACCACGTCGGTGTCTTCGAGCAGGTGGTGTTCCTTGAGCAGCTTGACGGTCTGACCGACCACATAGCCGCCGCAGCCGGTGCCTGCGGGCGGGCCGCCGGCCTCGACGCACATCACGCCGTTGTAGCCTTTGAAGACGAAGTCATCGAGGCGCAGCTCTTCGGCATGAAAGTCCACCGTTTCGAGCGCGTCGATCACGGTGGGCATGAGCTTTTTGGTCAGGGTGAAGGTCGAGTCGTGCTTGGGGTCGCAGCCAATTTGCAGCACGCGCTTGCCCAGCTTGCTGAAGGCGACCGACAGGTTCGACGACGTCGTGCTTTTGCCAATGCCGCCTTTGCCGTAGACCGCAAACACTTTGGCGGTGCCGATCTTGACGGTGGGGTCCATCTGGAACTGCACGCTGCCTTCGCCGTCTGCGCCGCGAACCCGCTGGATGCTGTTCACAGGAATGCTGGTGGTCTCGATCATGCTGGGAGTCCTTCTTGTATGCCTTCAAGGCGGTCTTCAAGTTCTTCACCGGCCCGCAGCAAAGCTGTCATGGTTTCGGCGTCGGGTTGCCAGTACTGGCGGCGGGTGGCCTCCAGCAGGCGGTTGGCCACTTTGGCCGATGCGGTGGGGTTGAGCTGGGCCATGCGCTCGCGCATGGCGGGGTCCAGCACAAAGGTCTGGGCCAGCTGTTGGTACACCCAGGGCTGCACTTGCCCTGTGGTGGCCGACCAGCCCATGGTGTTGGTCAGGTGCGCTTCGATTTGGCGCACGCCCTCGTAGCCGTGTTGCAACATGCTTTCGTGCCACTTGGGGTTGAGCATGCGGCTGCGGGTTTCCAGGGCCACTTGTTCGGTCAGGCTGCGCACCACACCGTCGCCTTGCGTCTGGTCACCGATGAACACCGGTGGGGCTTCGGCCGCGTTGCCGTCGCGCTGGTGCTTGGCTTGCAGCACGGCGCGGCTGATGCCGCCCAAGGTGTCGAAGTAGGTGTCGATGCTGGTCACGCCCAGCTCGACCGAGTCGAGGTTTTGATAGGTCAGTGAAACACTGGCCAGCGCGCTTTGCAGCACGGCGGTGTTGCGCACCGGGCGACCTTCGCGGCCATAGGCAAAGCCTTTGCGCTGGGTGAAGGCGTCGCCCAATTCGTTTTCGTTTTCCCAGCAGCTGCTGTCGATCAGGTGGTTCACATTCGCGCCGTACGCGCCTTCGGTGTTGCCAAACACCCGCAGCGAGGCGCATTCGAGGTCGCTGCCTGGGTGCTCGGCCATGAAGGCCAGCGCGTGTTGGCGGATGAAGTTCTGATCAGCGGGTTCATCGGCGCTGGCGGCCAGAAACGACGCTTCGGCCAGCAGGCGAATCTGCATGGGCAGCAGGTCGCGGAAGATGCCCGACAAGGTGATGACCACGTCGATGCGCGGGCGACCCAGTTCGGCCAAGGGAATCAGTTGTGCACCGGCCAAGCGGCCGTAGCTGTCGAAGCGCGGCGCGGCGCCCATCAAGGCCAAGGCTTGCGCCATTGGGCTGCCTTCGGTCTTGAGGTTGTCGGTGCCCCACAACACCATGGCCACGGTTTCGGGCAGGGCCTGGTGGTCTTGCTGGTAGCGGGCCAACAGCTTTTCGGCCTGGCGCTGGCCGTCGCGCACAGCAAAGGCAGACGGCATGCGGAAGGGGTCCAGGCCGTGCAGGTTGCGGCCGGTGGGCAGCACGTTGGCGTTGCGGATCAGGTCGCCGCCGGGGGCGGGTTGCAGGTAGCGGCCATCGAGCGCGCGCATCAGGCCTTGCATTTCATGGTCTTCGCCGAGCAATTGATTGCTGCGCACCAGTTGGCGCAGTGTCTCGGCTTGGGCTTTGTCGCCAGCGGGCAGATCGGTGTTGAACTGTGCGCTCAGCTGCGCTTCGCTGGCGCCGTCCACTAGCGCTTCCATGAGGGCAGCGTTTTGTGCGGCAGTCAAACCCATGGCGTCGGCCATGACTTTGAGGGTGCCCAGGCGCTGTTCGCGGGTAGGGGCCTGGCCCATGACGTGCAGGCCTTCAGGAATCAGCGCGTATTCGAGTTCAAGCAACTGGTTTTGCAGCTGCTCGATCCAGGCGGTGGCATCACCCTGGGCGGTGGGCACGGCCAGGTCGATGCTTTGGGCTTGCTCGCGGATCAGGCTCGTGAGGCTTTCGCGGTCTTGGGCTTGATCGGGACCCATTTGCTGCCAGCGCTCGATCGACTGCTGCAGGCTGACCAACTCTTTGTACAGACCCGAGTGGGTGAGCGATGGCGTGAGGTAACTCACCAGCGTGGCCGCACCGCGGCGCTTGGCCAGCGCACCCTCAGACGGGTTGTTGGCGGCGTACAGGTAAATATTGGGCAGCGCGCCGATCAGGCGGTCGGGCCAGCACTGGGCCGACAAGCCGGTTTGTTTGCCGGGCATGAATTCGAGCGCACCGTGCGTACCAAAGTGCAGCACCGCGTCGGCCGCGTAGTCGTCGCGCAGGTAGCGGTAAAACGCGCTGAAAGCGTGGGTGGGGGCGCAGCCGGTTTCAAACAACAGGCGCATCGGGTCGCCTTCGTAGCCAAAGCCCGGTTGCACCGTGACCACCACCTGGCCAAAGTCCGCGCCGAGCACAAAGATCGACTGGCCGTTGGTCAGGTGCTTGCCGGGGGCGGGGCCCCACTGAGCTTCGATCTCGTTCAACCAGCGTTCGTTTTGCACATGGTGGCCGGTTTCGATGGCGTGCAGCACATTGGCCTGGGTGCCGTACTGGCTGGCGTTGCCATGCAGCAAGCGGTTGCGCAGGTCGTCCACGCTTTCAGGCAGATTGACGCGGTAGCCTTCCAGCGACAGGCGCTGCAAGGTGTTGAACAGCGACTGGAACACCGACAAATACGCGGCCGTGCCCACGCTGCCCGCGTTGGGTGGGAAGTTGAACAGCACGATGGCCAGCTTGCGATCGGCGCGGGGTTTGTCGCGCAGGCGCACCAAACGCTCGACGCGGGCCGTGAGCATCTCGGTGCGCTCGGTGCAGGTGAACATGTCTTGGCTGCGCGGGCCAGTAGGGAAGGTGCAGCGCTTGTCGCAGCCGGTACAGGTTTGACCGGCAGGACCAGGGCGTCCGCCATAGACCATGGGCAAGATGGAGCCGTCGAGTTCGGGGATGGCCACCATGATGGTGTTTTCCACCGGCAGCAGGCCGCGTGTGGAGCCACCCCATTGTTCGATGGATTGGAATTCGAGTGGGTGCGCAGCGATGTAGGGCACATCGAGTTCGCTCAGAGCCACTTCGGCGGCGCTGGCGTCGTTGTAGGCCGGTCCACCCACCAAGGAGAAGCCGGTGAGCGAGACCAGCGATTGGATTTTGGAATCGCCGCCGTTCTTAAAGAAGTGGTCCATCGCCGGGCGGGCATCGAGGCCACTGGCGAAGGCGGGAATGACGCGCAGGCCGCGTGCTTGCAGCGAGTGGATGACGGCGTCGTAATGCGCGGTGTTGCCCGCCAGCAAATACGAGCGCAGCAGCAGCAAGCCCACGGCAGGCTGGTCTTTGCGGCCGTGACCGGGCAGGTCGCTCAGCTGTTCGCTGATGCGGTTTTTCATCTGCGGGTGGTACAGGCCCACCTCGGGGTATTCGATCGGGTCTTCCGGCTGGGCCATAGCGCGCAGGGGTTCGCGGGGGCCTTGGGCGTAGCGGTGCACCAGGGTTTTGACCAGGTGCTCGATGTTGTGCTCGGAACCGGCCAACCAGTAGCGCATGGTCAGGAAGAACAGGCGCAGGTCTTGCGCGGTGCCGGGAATGAAACGCAGCAGCTTGGGCAAGCGGCGCAGCATGGCCATTTGTTTGGCCCCGGCGCTCGAGGGCGCGCCGGTCTCAGAACCCGTGTCTTTGTTTTTGGCTGTGGGGCGCAGCTTTTTCAGCAAAGCCATCAGGCCAGACGACTCGCGGCCCATGACCAGCTTGCCCATGCGGGTGAGCTGCGTGACCTGCGGGGCGGACATGATGCAGACCATGGCGTCGCAATGCTCGCGGCGCGCCTGCAGCGCGTCGATCACGGGCATGAAGTGGTCTTCCATGAAGAGCATGGTGACGATGACGATGTCGGCTTGTGCCACGGCGGCCAGGCAGTTGGCCAGGGCGGTCTCACTGTCGCGCCAGGCCGAGGCGCTGTGCGTTTGCAGGTGCAGGCCCGGCAGGTCGCGCGCCAGGCGCTCGGCCGCGCTCTCGGCTGCGCTGGCCAGGTGGCTGTCCATGGTCAGCAGCACCACGCTCATGCGAGGTGCTTGGGTGTTGCTGGACTTACCGGCTGAAATGGGCTTTGGCATCGTAGAGCGTCTCCACGGTGATGGTTGCCACGCCCAGGTCCTGGGCAAATCGCTCGGTGTTGCGGCGGGCTTTGCCACGCACAAAGAACGGGATCTTGCCCAGCTCCTTTTCGGCTTCTGGGCTCCAGGTGGCCTGGTTCGAAGCGGCTTGGGCGGGGGCGGCGACGGCTTGGACGCCGTCGCTGGTCAAGCCTTTGGCTTTGACGCTGTCGGTCGCTAATGGGGGTGCTGGTGTGCTGGCGGCTGCTTGCGAAACTGCCATGGGCGCTGGGCTTGCGGCAGGTCCAGCTTGGTTCGCAGCGACAGGGGCTACATTCTCGGCCGCAGGCCGTGTGCTGCCCAAGTGCGAAGGCGCAGCGCCTGCGTGGAATTCGAAGTCTTCGCGGAACATGCCGATCAGGTGTTCTTCCAGGCCCATCATCAGCGGGTGCACCCAGGTGTCGAACAGCACATTGGCGCCTTCAAAACCCATTTGCGGAGCGTAGCGGGCCGGGAAGTCCTGCACATGCACCGGGGCCGAAATCACCGCGCAGGGAATGCCTTGGCGCTTGGCGATGTGGCGCTCCATTTGGGTGCCCAAAATCAGCTCGGGCTGCAGCGCGTTGATCTGGTCTTCGACTTCCAAATAGTCATCGGTGATCAGGGCTTCGACGCCGTGGCGCTTGGCGCAGTCGCGCACTTCGCGGGCAAATTCGCGGCTGTAGCTGCCCAGGCCCACCACCTCAAAACCCATCTCTTGGCTGGCGATGCGGGCAGCGGCCACCACATGGGTGGCATCGCCAAAAATGTAGACGCGCTTGCCAGTCAGGTAGGTCGAGTCGACCGACTTGGCGTACCAAGGGGCGTGGGCGTGCTCAGGGTCTTGGCCTGGCACCGGCAGGCCCGTCAGGGCGCAGACTTCGGCGATGAAGTCGCGCGTGGCGTGGCTGCCCAGGGGCACGGTCTTGGTGTAAGGCTGGTCAAACTGGCGTTGCAGCCATTGCGCGGCGGCCAGGCCAATTTCGGGGTAGAGCACCACGTTGAAGTCGGCTTCGGCCAGTTTTTGCACATCGGCCACGCTGGCACTCAGGGGTGCGACCACCGCCACGTCCACACCGAGTTGGTTCAGCAGTTGGGTGATTTCTTTGACGTCGTCGCGGTGGCGAAAACCAAGGGCGCTGGGGCCGAGGATGTTGCAAGTGGGTCGTGCCTTGGCTGCCTTGGCAGTGTCATCAGCAGGCTTGTGCACCAGGTGGCGGCACAGTTGGTAGAAGGTCTCGCTCGCGCCCCAGTTTTCTTTGCGCTGGTAAGACGGCAGCTCCAGGGCCACCACGGGAATGGTCAGCTTCAGGGCTTGGGCCAGGCCGCCCGGGTCGTCCTGGATCAGTTCGGCGGTGCAGGACGAGCCCACCAACATGGCCGCAGGATTGAAGCGCGCCATGGCTTGGCGGGCCGCGTCTTTGAAGAGTTCTGCCGTGTCGCCGCCCAGATCACGCGCCTGGAAGGTGGTGTAGGTGACGGGCGGGCGGCGCGGCAGGCGCTCGATCATGGTGAACAGCAAGTCAGCGTAGGTGTCGCCTTGCGGGGCGTGCAGCACGTAGTGCACATCTGTCATGGCGGTGGCCACGCGCATCGCGCCCACATGGGGCGGTCCTTCGTAAGTCCAGAGCGTCAGTTGCATGGTGTGTTCCTGCGCTTTATGCGGCCAACTTCAGGCGGCGCTTGAGGGGGCGGCTGAACAAACCGGCCAGATCGGCCGCTTGTTCATAGCCCTGAATGGGGGTGAAGACCAACTCGATGGCCCACTTGGTGGTGATGCCTTGGGCCTCGAGTGGGTTGGCCAGACCCAGGCCACACACCACCAAATCGGGGGCGTCGGCGATGCAGCGGTCCAGCTGCAAGTCCACGTCTTGGCCTTCGCTGATGCGGGTGCCTGCGGGCAGGAGCGCGAGTTCTTCGGCCATGTGCTGGCGGTGCAAGTAGGGCGTGCCCACTTCGACCAAGTCCATGCCGAGTTCGCGGTTCACAAAGCGCGCCAACGGGATTTCGAGCTGTGAGTCGGGGAAGAAAAAGATGCGCTGGCCTTGCAGCATCTGGCGCTGCACGGCCAATGCTTTTTCGGCGCGCTGGCGGGGCGCGGCGGTGGCTTGTTCAAACACCTCGGGGGCCACACCAAACTCGGTCGCTGCCGCTTGCAGCCAAGCGGTTGTGCCTTCTACGCCCAGCGGAAACGGAGCGGGCAAGTGCTGAGCGCCGCGCGACTGCAGGGCGCGGGCGGTGTCGGCCAAAAAGGGCTGGGCCAACAAATAGCGGGTGTTGGGGTCAACCACCGGCATGGCCTGGCTGTTGCGCGGTGGGAAGAAGTTGACTTGCAGACCCATGCGCTCAAACAGGCTGCGCATCTGGTCTTCGACCACGTCGGCCAAGGTGCCCACCACCATCAGGGCAGGGGCTGTGTCGGGGGCACTGGCGGGCAGGCCGGGGACCATGGCCGCAAGACAGGCGTCTTCGCCTTGGGTGAAAGTGGTTTCGATGCCGCTGCCCGAGTAGTTGAGCACACGCACCTTGGGGTGGTGAATTTGGTTTTGGCGTTCGGCCGCGCGCGACAGGTCGAGCTTGATGACTTCAGACGGGCAAGAACCCACCAAGAACAACAAGCGGATGTCGGGGCGGCGCGCCAGCAATTGGCCCACCACGCGGTCGAGTTCTTCGTGCACATCGGCCAAGCCCGCCAAATCGCGCTCGTCGATGATGGCGGTGCCGAAACGGGGCTCGGCAAAAATCATCACACCCGCAGCAGACTGGATCAGGTGGGCACAGGTGCGTGAGCCCACCACCAAAAAGAAGGCGTCTTGGATTTTGCGGTGCATCCAGATGATGCCGGTGAGGCCGCAAAACACCTCGCGCTGGCCGCGTTCGACCAAAGGCACGACGTCGGTGCAACCAGCGGTTGCAGCGGAGGTTTCGGCGCGGATCGGGATGACAGTGCTCATGTGCTGGCCTGTGCGCCCGTATCGGGCAAAGAGGTGGATGAGGGTTGTTTTTGCAGCCGCGCCATGCGCAGTTTGCGGATGTATTGCGCGGCGTTGATGGCGTAGCTGCCATAAGCGGCCAGGGCCAGCATCAGCTGGTCGGTGGGGCTCCACACGCCTTGCCACCAGACCCACAGGTAGGCGGTGTGCAGGGCCAAAACACCCATGCTGACCACGTCTTCCCAATAGAAGGCAGGGGCAAACAGGTACTGGCCAAACACCACTTTTTCCCAGATGGCGCCGGTGATCATGATGGCGTAGAGCGCCAAAGTCTTGATCACCACCGAGGCCAGCGCCCAGTCGGTGTGTTCGCCGGTTTGCAAACTGTTCAACACCAGGTACAGGCTGATGCCGAAAATCAGGAATTGCACCGGGGCCAGCACGCCTTGCACCAGCGTCCAACGGGTCGCGTCACGCCGTGCGCGTTGCGCTGGCGTGTACAAAACCTGGGGGCTGGAATCGGGCATGGGGAACCTTGTGTGAGCGGGGCTTGGCTTTGAATGTAAGTCTGGACATACAGTGTGTCAACATAAATTGACATATATTTTGGATGTCAGGGTTTACACTAAATACAAGACGTTAAAATCGAATCACACTCGGACCTGCGTTCAGTGAGGTCTTTTAAAGGGTCTCTCACCGCGCACTTCTTGCGACGAGCACTCCGAAGCCCCGGAGCCTGCCGCTGGTGTATCCCTCCTGATGATCGGTGCTTGTCATGGCGCAATTCAATCCAGAAACTGCACAGTCCCCGCCCCAGGCCGAGCCCTCTCGCCATGCCTTGCCTGAAGCCATGCGCCAAGGTGCGCCGGTCGGACCCCGTTTGGTGGGGGCACCAGCTTTACTGGCAAGTCGGCACTCGATTTGGCACAAATCCAGATCCTGGCGCAGGCTTGCCTGCAGGGCTTGGACGCAGCGCGGCAAGTGGTGTTTGGCTGGCAGCGCCAGGGTCAGTCGCTGGAGGACATCTATTTGCAAGGCATCACGCCTTGTGCGCGAATGCTGGGGGATTGGTGGTGCTCCGACCGGCTGGATTTCGCCATGACCACCATCGCGTCGGCCCATTTGCAGCAGCTGCTGCACGACTTCAGCAGCGAGTTTTTACAAGAAACGCCCGCGCAGCGCCAACCCTGGAGCTTGCTTTTACTGACCGAGCCGGGCGCTCAGCACAGCATGGGCTTGTTCATGCTCAGCGAATTTTTCAAGCGCGCAGGCTGGCTTGTGACCGTGGGCGTGCCGCAGGATGTGAACGAGTTCAAGCGCCTGTTCCAGTCGGACTGGTTTGACGCGGTGGGCATCTCGGTGAGCACAGACCGCCATCTGGACACTCTGGCCGCCTTGCTGCCCGCGCTACGCGAGGGGTCGGACAACATGGGCTTGCGTGTTTTTGTGGGTGGGCCCATGGCCTTTGTTGCACCGGAGCGTCTTCAGGGTTTGTCTGCCGATGTGCTGGCCGATGACGCGCCTGCCGTGGTGGCTCGTGTGACACAAGCCATGCCTTGTGTGACTGTGAGCTGAAATGGTCCCTTGTGTGCGTTTCATGACATTGAAACTGCAAGGGCAAGCATTTTTCTCCTTATATCAGCCTATACTTGTATGACAAATCCAAGTGTCAACTTCCTGATACTCAAACGCAGTTGGTTTACAACATGAAGCTACCCTCTCTGGACCCCTCCACCTTTTCCCAGTTGCTGGGTGTGGTGTCGGACGTCACCCTGGTCATGGACCTCCAAGGGGTGATCGAGGACGTGTCGACCGGGCGTGACACCTTGGCCGCCTTGGGCTGCCAGGCTTGGGTCGGACGCCGCTGGATCGATACCGTGACCACGGAAAGCCGCATCAAAATCCAGGAAATGCTCCAGTCAAAGGGCACACCCGATCTGATGCGTTGGCGGCATGTGAACCACATGTCGCCCTTGGGCAATGAGGTGGCTTTGCAATATGTGCTTTTGCCGCTGGGGGCTGGCAAATTGCTGGCCTTGGGTCGTGACTTGGAGAGTCTGGCCGAGTTGCAGCGCCGACTGGTTGAAACCCAGCAGTCCATGGAGCGCGATTATTTGCGCTTGCGCCACATCGAGGCGCGCTATCGCGTGCTGTTTGACACCTCGTCCGAGGCGGTGCTGATGGTGGATGCCAGCACCCAGCGCGTTCTGGAGGCCAATGTGGGGGCGCAAGCCCTGCTCAAGGATGCGGGCAAACGCCTGGTGGGGCGCGATGTGCGCGAATGTTTTGAAGGCGACAGCCAGGCAGAGGTGCAGTCTTTGCTGCGCACGGCCTTGGCCACCGGCCGCATTGAAATGTGCTCTGCCCGCGTGGCGGGCTTGCCCTCGGCCTGGACCGTGTCGGCCACGGTGTTCCGCCAAGAGGGCGGGGCGCAGTTTTTGGTCCGTCTGGTCACACGAGAAACCGCTGCAGCGACTTTGCACGATGCCGGGTCTTCGGCGGCTTTGAGCGAAGCCATGGAACGCTTCCCGGATGGCTGGCTGCTGACCGATACCTCGGGCCTGATCAAGAGTGTGAACGAAGAGGGTATGGCTTTGCTGGGTCTGACGGCTTCGTCGCAAGTGGTGGGCCAGAGCATGGAGCGATGGCTGCTGCGCGGTGCGGTGGACTGGGGGGTGCTCAACACCAGCTTGCGTCAGCAGTTGCCTGTGCGCAATTTCGCCACCGAAGTGCGCACCTTGTCGGGCATGACTTTGCCGGTTGAGGTGTCGGCCGTTTACTTGAGTCGCCCTGAGCCGATGTACGCCTTTTTTGTGCGCGACATGGACCGTCGCCTGCAAGGCGGTGCGTCGGTGGCGCAAAGCCAAGCCAATCCCTTTGCTGACTTGTCGCAGCTGGTCGGACGCCGCCCGATCAAGGACATTGTGGGTGAGACGGTGGACACCATCGAGCGCATGTGTATTGAATCGGCCCTGGAGTTGACCCACAACAACCGCGCTTCGGCCGCGGAAATGCTGGGTTTGTCGCGCCAAAGCCTGTACGTCAAGCTGCGTCGCTTTGGCATGGTGGCCGAGGTCGAAGCCGACACGCCTTGAGGGTTGTCACGCTGGATTGACATTAAGTGTCAATCCTAGTTGACATTTTTAGAACTCTCTTCACAATGGGGGCATGGACACCCCACCTTTGGCTCACGCGCCACAGACACAAGCCTCAGCGCCGCCGCTCGGTCGGCCCGCCTTGCGCACGGTGGCCGAATTCCTCAAACCCATCACCTGGTTTCCGCCTATGTGGGCTTTTGCCTGCGGCGTGGTGGCCTCGGGCCAAGACATCGGTGCGAACTGGGCTTTGCTGCTGTTGGGTTTGGTGCTGACGGGCCCACTGGTGTGTGCCAGCAGTCAGGCCGTGAACGACTGGTTTGACCGGCATGTGGATGCCATCAACGAACCGAACCGTCCCATCCCCTCGGGCCGCATGCCCGGACGCTGGGGGCTGGGCATCGCGATTGGCTGGACCGCTTTGTCGCTGATCTGGGCCACGCTCATGGGGCCTTGGGGTTTTGCGGCCTGCGCCTTGGCCATTGCGCTGTCGTGGGCCTACAGCGCGCCGCCCGTACGCCTGAAAAACAACGGCTGGTGGGGCAATGCGGCTTGCGCCCTGAGTTACGAAGGCTTGGCTTGGCTGACCGGCACGGCCGTCATGTTGGGCGGGGCTTGGCCGGGGCCGTACTCGGTGGCGCTGGCGCTGCTCTACAGCGTGGGGGCACACGGCATCATGACGCTCAACGACTTCAAGGCCATTGAGGGCGACCGCCGCATGGGCGTGGCCTCGCTGCCGGTGCAGCTGGGGGCGCACGGCGCAGCACGCATGGCTTGTGTGTTCATGGTGCTGCCTCAAGTGGTGGTGGCGGCTTTGCTGCTGAATTGGCAGTTGCCTTGGCACGCTGCAGCCGTTTTGGCTTTGGCGCTGGCGCAGTGGCCCCTGATGGCCAAGTTTTTGCGTCAGCCCGTGGAGCGCGCCTTGCATGTGTCGGCCTTTGGCGTGCCGCTGTTCGTCAGCGGCATGATGGTCAGCGCCTGGGGCCTGCGCCAGTTGCACGGATTGCAACCCAGTGTGGGGGTTCTATGAACGCGCAGGTGAATGCCTCCGTATTTGGCTGGTTCCAGATCATCCGCCTGGGGCTGATCCAGGCCTGTTTGGGCGCGGTGGTGGTGGTGACCACGTCCACGCTCAACCGCATCATGGTGGTCGAGTTGGCACTGCCCGCCTTGCTGCCGGGTTTTTTGGTGGCTTGGCATTACGCGGTGCAGATGGTGCGCCCGCGCATGGGATTTGGTTCTGACAAGGGGCGACGCAGCACGCCCTGGATGATGGGCGGCATGCTGGTGCTGGGCGTGGGCGGCGTGATGGCCGCTTGGGCCACGGTGTGGATGGCCCAAGAGCCTGTGTACGGCGCTTTGCTGGCTTGGCTGTCCTTCAGCCTGATTGGTTTGGGCGTGAGCGCTTGCGGCACCTCGCTGCTGGCCCTGATGGCCAAGCGCGTGCCCGACGAGCGACGCGCACCGGCTGCTACCACCGTGTGGCTGATGATGATCGTGGGCTTTGCCGTCACTGCCGGTGTGGTGGGCAAGTTGATCGACCCCTACAGCCCACAGGTGCTGTTGCAGGTCTCGGCAGGGCTGAGCTTGCTCACGGCACTCATCACAGCGCTGTGTTTGTGGGGCCTGGAGAAAGACGGCGACCCTAGCGTAGGCGCAGTCCCCAGCATGGGCAACGAGCGCCTGCAAAAGCAAAATTTCAAAGAGGCTTTCCAAGAGGTCTGGGCCGAGCCTGCGGCGCGCACCTTCACCGTGTTTGTGTTCATGTCCATGCTCGCCTACAGCGCGCAGGATTTGATTCTGGAGCCCTTTGCGGGCGCGGTGCACGGCTTCACCCCGGGCCAGACCACGCAGCTGTCGGGCTGGCACCACATGGGCGTGCTGATCGGCATGCTGGCGGTGGCTGGCGCTGGTTCGCGCTGGGTGGCTGGGCGTCTGGGCTCGGTGCAGGCCTGGATGGTGGGCGGCTGCCTGGTGTCGGCGCTGGCCACGGTGGGTTTGGTCAGCTCGGCCTTGTCGGCCGATTGGCCGCTCAAGGCCAATGTGGTCTTCCTCGGTGTGGCCAATGGCGCGTTTTCCATCGCGGCCATCGCCACCATGATGCGCCTGGCTGGCGAAGGCGGCGCGGGCCGCGAAGGCACACGCATGGGTTTGTGGGGCGCGGCGCAAGCGGCGGCCTTTGGCTTGGGTGGATTGCTGGGCACTGCGGCCAGCGACCTGGCCCATGCCTTGTTGGGTGAACAGCGCACGGCCTATGCGGCCGTGTTTGGCATGCAAGCGCTCATGTTTGCGGTCTCGGCAGCGGTGGCTTCGCGCCTGCGCACCGGCCCTGCAACGCAGCGAGCGCCTTTGCGTTTTGACGGTCCCGTATTGCTCAAAGGTGGGTCAAGCTCATGAACCAAACCGATTACGACTTTGTGGTGGTGGGCGGAGGGCCTTCGGGTGCCACTGCCGCACACGATTTGGTGCGCCAAGGCTGGCGCGTCTTGCTGCTCGACCGCCAGGGGCGCACCAAACCCTGCGGCGGCGCGATACCGCCGCGCCTGATCCAGGACTTCGACATCCCCGACCACCTGCTGGTGGCCAAGGTGCGCTGCGCCCGCATGATCTCGCCCACCGACAACAAAGTTGACATCCCGATCGACAACGGCTTTGTGGGCATGGTGGACCGCGACGAGTTTGACGAGTATTTGCGCGAACGTGCCGCCCAGTCGGGTGCGGTGCGCTGTCAGGCGATTTTTGACAAGCTGCAGCACGACGACAGCGGTCAGTTGTGGGTGCACTACACCCCGGTCACGCCCAAAGAGCATTCGGCCGCTGAGCATGCCCAACCGGTCAAAGTGTCCACCCGCATGGTGGTGGGGGCCGATGGGGCGCGCTCAGAAGTGGCGCGCCAGGCCATTCCCAACGCGCACAAAACCAAATATGTTTTTGCTTACCACGAGATCATCGAGTCGCCCGTGGGGCAGCCCGGCTACGACGCGGCGCGATGCGATGTGTATTACCAAGGCGAGGTGTCGCCCGACTTTTACGGTTGGGTCTTTCCGCACGGCAAGACCATGAGCGTGGGCATGGGCAGCGCCGACAAGGGTTATTCGCTGCGCAGCGCCACGGCCCGTTTGCGCGAAATTGCGGGTCTGACCCACGCACCCACTTTGCGCCGCGAAGGCGCGCCCATCCCGCTCAAACCCTTGCCTCAATGGGACAACGGCCGCGACGTGGTGGTGATCGGTGACGCCGCTGGTGTGGTGGCCCCGTCGTCGGGCGAGGGCATTTACTACGCCATGGACTGCGCCCGCCGCGTGGCCCAAGCTGCACACATGGCCCTCAAAACCGGCAACAGCGCTTGCCTGAAACAAGGCCGCAAGAGCTTCATGAAGCAGCACGGCCGCGTGTTCTGGATCTTGGGCGTGATGCAGTACTTCTGGTACCAAAACGACAAACGCCGCGAAAAGTTCGTCAAGATCTGCGAAGACCGCGACGTGCAGCGCCTGACCTTTGAGTCCTACATGAACAAGGAACTGGCGCGCAAGGACCCGATGGCCCATGTGCGGATTTTCCTGAAGGACATGGCGCACCTGCTGGGCTTGGCACGAACCTGATGCCTTGGCCTGTCCCAATTTGATCCCATCAAAAAAACCGATTTTTGCTCAGGAGTGCGAACATGCAGCCTTCATGGATGGCCACGATTTTCTTGCTCATGACGGGCTTGTGCGGGGCTGCTTATTGGTGGCTGGACCGGAAAATGCTGCGGCTGTCTGACACCTTGCGCGACACCTACAAATTGGGCTTGATGATCATCTACGGTTTGCAAATGGTGTTGCTGCTGATGTTTGCCATTTGACAGGGCCCGGTCCGCGCACGCGGACCGCGATACATGAAAAGGCTTTCGGTCATGCTGACCCTGACGACGCTGAGTGTTTTGACGGTGTTGTTGTTTGGGCTGTGGACGCCTGACTTGCCGCGCGCCGATTTGGAAGCACGGTACCTGGAGGCTCCTGCTGATCTGCGCACGGTGGGGCCATGGCGTTTGCATGTGCGTGACAGCGGCCCCCGGCAGGCGCCTGTTGTTGTTTTGCTGCATGGCTTTGGCGCCAGCTTGCAAACCTGGGATGCTTGGGCCCGGGGTCTGAGCGAAACCCATCGCGTGATCCGTCTGGATTTGCCCGGCAGCGGCCTGAGTCCGCCCGATCCTGAGCACGACTACACCGACGCACGCAGCCTTCAGTTGCTGCGCAGTTTGCTGGACGAATTGGGTGTGTCAAGCGCTACCCTGGTGGGTCATTCGATGGGAGGACGCATCGCCTGGACTTTTGCCGCCCAACACCCCGAGCGCACCGACAAACTGGTGTTGATTGCGCCCGATGGCTTTGCCAGCGAAGGCTTTGAATATGGCAAACCCATGGATGTGCCCTTCAGCTTGAGCTTGATGCGCCAAGTGCTGCCCAAACCCCTGCTGCGCATGAGCCTCAAATCTGCTTACGCGAAGCCCGAGAGCCTGACCGATGCGCTGACCACCCGTTACCACGAGCTGTTGCTCGCGCCCGGTGCACGCCAGGCCATGCTGGACCGCTTGAAGCAAACCGTGTTGCAAGAGCCAGGACCTATGCTGCGTCAGATCAAGGCCCCCACATTGTTGGTGTGGGGGGAGGCTGATGCCATGATTCCAGCCAGCAATGCGCGCGATTACCTCCAAGCGATTGTCGGCAGCCGTCTGTTTTTATACCCTGGTGTGGGGCATTTGCCGCACGAAGAAGCGTCAGAGGTCTCGCTCAAGGCTTTGGTCGATTTTTTGCGCTGAAACCTTTGGCGCGTCAGGGCAAAAGGACCGCGGCCTGAAGTCAAGGACAATGCCGCGCATGGATAAAAAAGCATGGATCCGGTTGGCCTTGGCCTTTTTGCTGAGCTACACCACGGCAGGTATCGGCGCAGCCCTGACCGAGCTGGGGCCTTGGTACTTTGCCTTGCGCCACCCGGACTGGAAACCGCCAGACGCTGCCTTTGGCGTGATTTGGAGCACCATCTTCACCTTGTGTGCCATCAGTGCTTGGCTGGCTTGGCAAGCGGCCGACACCCCCGCGCTGCGCCGCCGCGTGGCCTGGTTGTTTGGCGTGAATGCCGTGCTCAACATCGTCTGGAGTGCACTTTACTTCAAGTTGCAACGCCCAGACTGGGCGCTGTTGGAGGTGGTGTTTTTGTGGCTGTCCATCGTGGCCTTGATGGTGGGCCTTTGGCGCTTGTCGCGTTGGGCCAGTTTGCTGCTCATCACTTATTGGGTGTGGGTCAGCATTGCCGCCGTACTGAACCTTCAAACCGTTCAACTCAACGGCCCTTTTGTCGGTATTTGGTGACAACACGGCCGCAAACGGCTTTGACCATTTCTTCAAAGTGGTCTTCTCTTGTGGACGCTTTTCGCTAGGCAAGCACGAATTTTGGTGCTCAAAAAGGCTTTCAAGACCTGTCAAGCCTAGGGTTTCTCATGCTTGTAGAGCTTGGTTAAAAATTTTATAAAGTCATTTGCAGCTGCGAACCGGCATGCTATGTTGCTGGCGGATCAACGCCCCGGTTTTTACCTTCCTCAAGGGTGACACGCTCATGCTGCAAGGAACGCTCATGTCTGGGTTCAACAACTCGGGTGGTCACTCAAATGCTTACCAGCCCATGGCCAGTCAGCAGGACGACTGCAAGGACTCTCTGTTGGCAGTGATCGAACAGCAGATCATTCCCCGATTGCTCAATGTGCACCAGTTATTTCCTGCCAAGGTCCAAGCCTTGCGCGAGCAGGATGTGCTGTCGGAGCAGCCGGAGTTTCTGGTTTTCACGCAGCACTGCCTGAGCGGGGATACCCGCCAAGCCAACGAAATCGTCAATGCTCTCGTGGCCAGGGGCTTGGCGCACGACCGTATTTTTCTAGAACTGATCACACCGGCAGCTCGCCATCTGGGGGTTTTATGGGAGCAAGACTTGTGTGATTTCACCCAGGTCACTTGCGGTTTGGCGATGATGCACCAGATGATTTACCGACTGGGCTACGAGTCACCGGCCGGGCCCAGCATGGAGGGTGAACGCGAACGGATCATGCTGGCCTGTGCACCAGGTTCTCAGCATTTCCTCGGTCTGACGATCGTGGCCGACTTTTTCAGGCAGGCTGGTGCCGAGGTGGTGCTGGAGATTTCCTCCACAGAATCAGAGCTGCTGAGGGCCGTGGCCAACGAGTGGTTTGATGTGGTGGGTATTTCGGTTGCCATTCAGGCGCAATTGCAGACTTTGCCTGAGCTGATTCGGCATTTGCGGGTCAGTTCGGGCAATCCGAAGGTCCGGGTGGTTTTGGGTGGACCTATTTTCCTTATGCAGGAATGTACAGCTCAGGATCTGGGTGCGGACGCCATCTTCACCGATGCGCGAGAGGCTGTGGATGCGCTCAAGCACTTGGGCCGAGCCAGCTGAATTCAGCAAACGGCCCAAGGGCAGCCAGTGCCTGTTTAACCTTGCGCGCACCAGCGCAGGATGAGCTCAGCCGTACCTTGAGGCTCCTGTTCATGCGCCAGATGGCCTAGGCCAGGCTGGATGAGTTGCCTCGCCTGAGGCAACAGCCGGCAGGCCGCGTCGGCTAAAGAGGGCGGCACGGTCAGGTCTTGCGCACCGATGTGCATGCACACCGGGTTGCGGATCTCGTGCAGGCGCGCGGCCAGTGGCTTAAGACGCCACGCCGCCATCATTGACAGCACGCCGTGCACATGGCCCGAGTCGCTCAGCACGCGGGTGTACAAATCCAAGCCCTGTGCATCCAGCGTGGAGCCGGTGCGACTCAGCCATTCGGCCACTGCGCCCGGTTTGGCCGCCAGTTTGGCGGTGGCCCAAGCCGACAGGGGGTTGAGGGCCGCGAGTTTGGCCGCTGGGCCAAACAACCAAGAGGCCACGCCGGGCAGCGGTAACCACGCTGGGTTGAGGCCAATCAGGGTGCTGCGCGACGCGCTCTCAAAGTGCAGTGCCATGTGCGCGGCAATGGCCGCACCGGCCGAGTGACCCACGATGACCTGGGGCGTGAGATTGAGCTGGAGCAGGAGTGCCCGCAGGCCTTCGGCCATGCCGGGCAGCGACAGTGCGCCTTCAGGCCCCCGGCTGGTGAATGCGTGGCCGGGCAGGTCGGGCGCGACCACCGTGAAGTGCTCGGCCAGCGCAGGCAGCAAGCCGCGCCAACTGAAATTACCCGAGCCGGTGCCGTGCAAGAGCAGCATGCAGGGGCCTTGGCCCATCTGTTGCACATGCCACTGGATGCCGCCCGCCTGCACCATACGGCTGTGCTGCGCGTGTGGCCAAAGCTTGGACTGGGTTTGGTGGTCGGCCCAAGCCATGCCTGGGTAGAAGCGGTCAAACATGGCCGATCAGACCTGCGGACTGCGCACGCGCTCGATCGCGCTGGCCATGCGCTGCGACTGCACCTGCGGCATGGGCAGGTAGCTTGCGCCCATGGTGCTGGCCAGTTGCTGCGCTTGTGCGTCGGGCTGCATGGAGGTGTCGATCCACAAGGCGCGGTGGCCGCTGGCACGCCATTGCTGGCCCCAGCTTTGCGCATCGCTTTGCGCCTGTGCACGGCCGCCCAAGCCTTGCAGCGTGACGTTGGCGCGCCCGTCGCTCAGCACCACCAAGATGGGTGTGACGCCTTGGCGCTGCAATTGCGCCGCTTGTTCGTGCGCCATTTTGAGGGCCAGGGCCAGCGGCGTGCCACCACCGCCAGGCAGGCCTGTCATGGCGCGTTTGGCGCGCACCAGTGAGCGTGTGGCAGGCAGCAACAACTGCGCCTGTGCACCCCGAAAGGCCACGATGCACACGCTGTCACGCCGGGCATACGACTGCTGCAGCAGCAACTCGACCGCGCCTTTGGCTTCGGCCAGGCGTTGCAGCGCGGCCGAGCCGGAGGCGTCGAGCGCCAGGATCAGGCAGCTGGAGGCGCGCTGCTGGTAGCGCTGGATGTGAAAGTCTTCGGCGCGAATCGCCACGCGGCCGGATCTGTGCGCTTGCCGCAAGCGCTGCTTGGGCGCGGCGGCGCGCAAGGTGGCCAGCACATGTAGGCGCGCCTGACCGCCGGGGCGGCCTGGGCGTGGCGGCAGGGGGCGGCCGCGTTGCGATCCTGCGCGGGTCTGGCCACTGCGCCCGGATGTGTTGAGGCTGGTCGCGCCTTGGCGCGTCATCAACGCGTCGAGCATGTGCGGTGGCAAACTGGCCAAGGCCGCAGCGACCATCATTTCTTGCAGGTCTTCGGCACTGGGCTCTGGAGGTGGACTGGGGTCCTTGTTTTTTTCCGCGTCGTCGTCGGGCGCTTCGTCGGCGTTTTCTGGAGGTTCTGGCGGCTGTGATGGCGGCTCTTGTGGTGACGTCACGTCTTCCTGTGGCGCAGGTTCTGCCTCTTGTGCAGAAGGCTCGGCGGGCCACTGTGTGGCGCGCGGCGCGAGCACGCAGCGCGCGGCAAAGCCCAGATCGTCCGCCTCCAGCGCCTGGCGCCCGTTCAGTGCCGCATGCGCGCAGGCCAGGCGCAGCGCTAGGCTGGGCACGCGCAAAGAGCCGATGCCTAGGCCCAGTGCCGCTGCGCAAAGCGCTTGCATCTGGTCGTCGCTGGCTTGTACTTGAGCCAGCTGCTCGCGGGCGCGGGCCAGAGCGCCGGGGCTCAGCCGCAGGTGCAGGCCCTCGGTGTGGGCATCGGTCCAGTCCGCGTGGATGTCGCTGGGCGAGAGCTCGTGCAGGTCCAGCCACACACCCAAGCGCTCGGCCAAGGCCGCGCCCACGCCCGGTTCGTCGGGCAAAGATTCGTCGAGCGCCACCACGCCAAAGCGGGTGAGTGTGGGTGCTGCGTTGTGGCTTTTGGGCGGCACCTGGCCTTGCTCCAAGGCTTGCACCAAAGGCGCGAGCAGGGCGGGTGACAGGCGCTCTGCCATGGGCAGGCACACCAAGCCTTGGTCGGCTTGTTGCAGCAACCCCGCTTGCATGTACAGTTGGCCGGTTTGCAGGGTGTGGGCCAGGTTGATGCCGCCCAGCAGCCGCTCGCTGTCCACCGAGCCGGGCACTTTAACGAGGCTCAAGCCCAGATCGGTCAACGCTTGCAGCCAGCGCTCGCGCACCGGGCCGTGCGGCGCGCGCAGGCACACGCCGCCAAAACCATGGGGGTCGATTTGCAGCAGTTGCAGCGCCGTCAGCGCATCGTGCCAGCGCTCCACTGGGTCAGAGGCTGCTTGTTGTGGCGTGGACTCGCGGATCATGCGCGCAGGCCCTTTCAGGCGGCCAGCACTTCTTGCACGCTGCGCTGGACGCGTGCGCCCGAGTCGGTGTCGTCCAGCGGGTTGCGCCGCAGCCGGTGGCGCAAGGCCAGCGGTGCCATGCTTTGCAGATGTTCGGGCTTGACGGCCTTGTGGCCTTGCAGCGCGGCATAGGCCCGGGTGGCGCGCAACAGCGTGAGTTCTGCGCGCAGGCCGTCGGTGCCCAGTTGTTGGCAGAGGCGTGCGCACAGCATCAGCATGTCGTCGCTCACTTCCACTTGGTCCAGCAGCTCACGCGCTTTGAGGATGCGTTTTTGCAGCTTCTGGTTGTCCTTGTGCCACAGCGTCTTGAAGGCGGCGGGGTCTTTGTCGAAGGCGTCACGGCGCTTGATGATGCTCACGCGCAGCGCCAAGTCTTGCGGCGTGCGCACCTGCACCGACAAGCCAAAACGGTCCAGCAGTTGCGGGCGCAGCTCGCCTTCTTCGGGGTTGCCGCTGCCCACCAGCACAAAGCGGGCGGGGTGGCGCACGCTCAGGCCTTCGCGCTCGACCAGGTTTTCGCCCGAGGCGGCCACGTCGATCAACAGGTCCACCAAATGGTCGTCCAGCAGGTTGACCTCGTCAATGTACAAAAAGCCCCGGTGTGCTTGTGCCAGCAGTCCGGGGGCGAAAGATTTGACGCCTTGCGACAAGGCTTTTTCCAGATCGAGTGCGCCGACCACGCGGTCTTCGGTCGCGCCCAAAGGCAGGTCCACCACGGCCACGCTCTGACGCTCGGTCGTGACTTTGCTTTTCTGGTCTCGGACTTGGCAGACTGGGCAGCTGCCTGCGGGTTTGGCCGGGTCGCAGCGGTAAGGGCAGCCTTTGACCACCTGGATAGGCGGCAGCAGGTCGGCCAGCGCACGCACGGCGGTGGATTTGCCGGTGCCCCGATCACCCAGGACGAGCACGCCGCCAATGGATGGGTCCACCGCCACCACCTGGATGGCGAGGGTCATTTCATCTTGACCAACGATGGCCGCGAAAGGGAAGGTCAATGCCATGGGGCGTTCCGCAAAACTGTTCTCAGCACATCATCCAAAAGACACGGCAAAGTGTCAAGTTAAATTTACACTTGATGTCAGAATTTTACGTGCACGCTTCGGGGGCCGGGCCACTTCGCAAGACCCGTTAGCCACCCGCCCGTGTGAAGGGCATCACACCGACCAGCCAAACGTGCAAGCCACCCATCAGAAAAGCCGCCCATACGCCGGTGCCCACCACCACTGCCAGCAAAGTTCCCAGCAGTTTGCCTTCGGGCGCAGTGTGCATGCTCATGCGGTCACGCTTGCGGGCGGCGCGGAACACCAGCACAGACCAGACCAGGAAGCCGCCGAACAAGAGCACATCGGCCAAGTTGCCGTTGGACAACAAATGGCCGAGCGACCAGACCTTGACCGACAAGGTCATGGGATGGCGCAGTTTTGCCTTGATTTGGTTACCTGGCACATAACTGGCCACCAGCAGGACCATGGCCACCCACATCAGCAAAATCGTGGCGTGCTGCATGCCGCGAGGTGGCGTCCACAGCACCAACGGATCGAGGCGCGCTTGGCCGTAGCCTTGCACCAGCAGGTAAAGACCGAGCACGGCAATTGCTGCATAAACCGCCTTGAAGCCGAGCGTACCCCAGCGGGCTAGGCCGTTTTGGCGCATCTGCGGGGCCAGGCTTTGCAGTGAGTGAATGCCCAAAAAGAGCACCAAGCCTATTAGCAGTTGCAGCATGTCAAAACCTTTGTAGAAGAGGTGTGGATGTGTGCCGCATTCTGACATGGGCATGTCCAACATGGTTGACATTCATAAACCAAGGCTTTCCTGTGTGTTTTGCTCAAGTATCTCGGGTTACATGACAAAGTGACTGAAGTGGCGCACAATGAACCGTCCAGTAATTTTTGACATACCCTTCGAGGAGTCCTGCATGTCACGTTTCACATCCACACTTTCCACCCGCCGCGTCTTCATGATGCAAGTGGCCACCGCTGCCACCGCCGTCATGGCCGTTAGCGAGGCATCCGCCCAAGCCATGGTCGATGAAAAAGACCCGCAAGCTGCGGGTCTGGCTTACAAAGCCGACGCCACCAAGGTTGACAAAGCCAAGAACCCCAAGTTCGCTGCGGGTTCCAACTGCGCCAACTGCGCTTTGTTCCAAGCCAAAGCCGGTGCGGCAGCGGGCGGTTGCCCCTTGTTTGCAGGCAAGCAAGTGGCCGCCAAGGGCTGGTGCTCGGCTTGGGCCAAAAAGGCCTGATGCACGAGGCAAAGGCAGGTCAAGACCTGCTGAGACCTCTAAAAACCGCCTTCGGGCGGTTTTTTTACGGCTATTTCCAGCCTCAAACTCAGGGCATACCCTGATTTACCGGTCTGAATCAAGGCTTTCAATACACAAAGTGTCAATCTATCGTTACACTTTGTTTTGTCTTCAACCGACCGGAAAGCCTTTTTATGGCGTCTTGGGTGCTCACTGCGATGGACCTCGCCTGCCAAAAGGCCCAGCGGACCTTATTCGAAGGCGTGAGCTTTTCCGTGCCTGCGGGCAGTTGGCTGCACATCGAAGGCGGCAACGGCTGCGGCAAGACCAGTTTGCTGCGCATCCTGTGCGGCCTGTCTCCGGCGGCACGCGGTCAGGTGTTGTGGCCTTCTTCCTCGCACTCCCCAATTTCGCGCCCAGACCGTTCGGTGCTGCATTACATCGGACACGCCTTGGGCCTCAAGCCCGACCTCACCGCTTGTGAAAACCTGTGCGCGGATGCCCAAGTCAGTGGCTTGGCGCTCAGCCGCGAGCAGGCGGTGCAAGCGCTGGCCGCCCAAGGCCTGCAAAGCCGTGCCCACTTGCCCGTGCGAGTGTTGTCGCAAGGCCAGCGGCAAGGTGTGGCTTTGGCGCGTTTGCGCACCAGCCCGGCGCGGCTGTGGATATTGGACGAACCCTTGGTGGGCCTGGACGCGCAGGCCACCGCCACGGCCCGCGCCTTGCTGCAGTCGCATGTGGACGCGGGTGGCGCGGTGGTCATGACCAGCCACCACGATGTGGGCCTGCAAGGACCGGGTGCGCGTCTGCAATTGGGTCGAGAGACTGGCCGTGAGGCGGGCCACACATGAACACTCCAGCCATGAGCGTTCCTGTGCCAGCGCATCCGCACCCGAACCCGCAGCCATTGCCCAACCCCTGGCAGGCCATGGGCGGCGTGTTGCTCCGCGACCTGCGCCTGGCCTTTCGGCGCAAGGCCGAGTGGTTGGGGGCGGTGTTTTTCTTTGTGTTGGTGGCGGCCTTGTTTCCGCTGGCCATTGGCCCCGAGCCGAACACGTTGCGCCTGATCGGGCCAGGGGTGTTGTGGGTGGCGGCTTTGCTGGCCAGCATGCTGAGCCTGGGCCGTTTGTTTGAGGCCGACCACCAAGACGGCAGCCTGGAGCAGATGGCTTTGTCGGCCGCGCCCCTGTCCTGGCTGGTGTCGGCCAAGGTGGCGGCGCACTGGTTGATCGCGGGTCTGCCTTTGGTGCTGCTGTCGCCGCTCTTGGGTTTGCAGTACGGCTTGAGTTCAGAGGCGCTGGCCATGCTGGCCTTGACCTTGTTGATCGGCACGCCGGTCTTGTCCTTGCTGGGCGCGATTGGCGCGGCCCTCACCTTGGGGGTGCGCGGCGGTGGCGTGCTGCAGTCGCTGTTGCTCTTGCCTTTGTATGTGCCGGTGCTGGTGTTTGGCGCGGGTGCGGTCGATGCGCAGCTGCGTGGCCTCGGCGCGCAAGCCCATGTGTCGGTGTTGCTGGCTTTGTTGTTGGCAGCGGCCGCGTTCAGCCCTTGGGCAAGCGCTGCGGCTTTACGCCTGGCATTGGAATGAAGGACCCGACATGAAGCTGTTCCATTACGCCGCACCGCAACACTTTTACCCATTGGCTGGGCGCCTGTGGCCTGTGCTGGCGTTGCTGGCCACGGCGCTGGCCTTGGCGGGCTTGTGGGTGGGTTTCATGGTCGCGCCGTCTGATGCGCAACAGGGCCAAGCCTACCGCATCATTTACATCCATGTGCCGGTGTCCTGGATGGCCATGGTCATTTACCTGGCCATGGCGTTTTGGAGCGTGTTGGGTCTGGTGTTCAACACGCGCTTGTCGGGTTTGATGACGAGGGCGCTCGCACCCACTGGTGCTTTGCTCGCGTTTTTGTCGCTGTGGACCGGGGCTTTGTGGGGCAAGCCGATGTGGGGCACCTATTGGGTGTGGGACGCGCGGCTGACCTCGATGCTGATCTTGCTGTTTTTGTATTTGGGCTACATCGCCTTGACCTCGGCCATCGAAGACCCGCGCCGCTCCGACAAGGCAGGCGCCTTGGTCGCGGTGGTGGGGGCGGTGAACGTGCCCATCATTTACTTCTCGGTCAAATGGTGGAACACCTTGCACCAGGGTGCATCGGTGTCGCTGACGCAGTCGCCGCGCATGGCCAGCATCATGCTGAGCGGCATGCTGCTGATGAGCTTGGCGATTTGGTTGTACGCGGCGGCCATCGCTTTGTGGCGCGTGCGCAGTTTGATTTTGGAACGCGACAGCCACGCGGCTTGGGTGCAGCAACTGCCCGAAGTGCTGGTGCACCGCGCGCAACGCGCATTGAGAGGTGCCGCATGATTTGGCAAAGCGCTGCTGAGTTTTGGGCCATGGGCGGCTATGGCGTGTATGTGTGGGGCAGCATGGGCGTGAGCGCGGCCTTGCTGGCTTTGGAGGTGGCGCTGGCACGCATGGGCCGCAGGCAAGCGCTGGACGCGGTGTGCGAAGCCATGGACGCACAGGCCCTGGATGCCGAAACTTCAGTCGGTGCTAAGGCTTTTCCCGCTGAGACATCCCGCGCCCCACATTTTTCTCAAGGAACTGCGACATGAAAAGCCGCCACAAACGAGGTCTTGGCATCGGGCTGGGTGTGCTGTTGTTGTGCGGCGCAGCCTATTTCGTGCTCAATGCGTTTCAAAGCAACCTGGTGTTTTTCTTCACGCCCACACAAGTGGCAGCGGGTGAAGCGCCCAAAGAGGGGCACTTTCGGGTCGGGGGTTTGGTCAAGGCTGGCAGCATCCAGCGCGATGGCATGGCGGTGGCCTTTGTGGTGACCGACACGCAGCGCGAAGTGCCGGTGCGCTATGTGGGCCTGCTGCCCGATTTGTTCAAAGAAGGTAAGGGCGTGGTGGCGCAAGGCCGACTGGACGCGGGCCAGATGTTCGTGGCCAGCGAAGTGCTGGCCAAGCACGATGAAAACTACATGCCGCCCGAAGCCCAGCACGCGCTGGACGAAGCGGCCAAGGCCCGAATGGGCGCGGCGGTGGTGCGGTGAAGCGCACTGACATGAACGGAGCCGTGTATGTGGCCTGAAGTCGGCCATCTGGCCTTGATCATGGCGGCCTGGGTCGCCTTGGCCCAAGCGGTGATGCCGCTGTGGGGCAGCTTGTCGGCGGAGCGTGCAGGCTGGCAAAGCTTGGCCCGGCCTTTGGCGATCTTGCAGCTGGTCCTGATCGTGCTGGCCTTTGGTGCTTTGTGGCACGCTTTTTATGGGCACGATTTCAGCGTCAAGTACGTGGCCCACCATTCCAATACCTTGCTGCCCAAGCCGTATCGCCTCTCTGCCATCTGGGCGGGCCACGAGGGCTCGCTGCTGCTGTGGGTGCTGATGCTGTCGCTGTGGTCGGTGGCGGTGGCCACGTTTTCCAAGCGCTTGCCGCAGGGCTTGGTTGCTCAGGTGCTGGGCGTCATGGGTGCGGTGTCAGTGGGCTTTTTGGCCTTCATCCTCACGCTGTCCAACCCGTTTGCACGGCAGTTCCCGGCTCCTGCCGAGGGGCGTGACCTCACGCCCTTGCTGCAAGACCCGGGTTTGGTGATTCACCCGCCCATGCTTTATATGGGTTATGTGGGTTTGTCGGTGGCCTTTGCTTTTGCCATGGCGGCGCTGCTGTCGGGCAGGCTCGATGCCGCTTGGGCGCGTTGGGCGCGGCCCTGGACGGTGGCGGCCTGGGGCTTTTTGACGCTGGGCATCGCCTTGGGTTCGTGGTGGGCGTATTACGAATTGGGCTGGGGCGGCTGGTGGTTTTGGGACCCGGTGGAAAACGCCTCGCTCATGCCCTGGCTGGTGGCTACGGCGCTCATCCATTCGCTCATGGTCACCGACAAGCGCGGGCAGTTCAAAGCCTGGACGGTGCTGCTGGCCATTGGCGCGTTTTCGCTCAGCTTGCTCGGCACCTTCCTTGTGCGCTCGGGTGTGTTGACTTCGGTGCATGCGTTCGCCACCGACCCTTCGCGGGGTATTTTTATTTTGATGTTTTTGGCCGTGGTGGTGGGCGTGTCGCTGGCCTTGTTTGCCTGGCGTGCGCCGCAGTGGGCCAATGCCTCGCAGCCGGTGGCGGGTTCGCGGGAATCGTTTTTGTTGCTCAACAGCGTGCTCCTGGTGGTGGCCATGGCGGCGGTGCTGCTGGGCACTTTGTACCCGCTGATCATCGACGCGCTCAACCTTGGCAAGCTGTCTGTGGGGCCGCCGTATTTCGACAGCGTGTTTGTGCCCCTGATGGTGCCGCTGCTCTTGGCCATGGTGCCGGGCACGGTGGTGCCCTGGCATGTGGCGCGCTGGGCGGCGGTGCGCTCGGTCTTGGTGCCGGGGACGCTGGCGCTGCTGGCGGCCAGCGCTTGGGCCAGTTGGGGCGCTGCGCCGCAGGATGCTCAGGCCGTGACCACTGCAGGCGGTTGGCTCACGGTGATGGGCGGCACGCTGGGAGGCTGGATTGTGTTGTCGGGCGCTTGGCAAACCGTGCAGCGCTTGCGTTTGCCCGGATCGCCGGGTCTGGCTTGGTGGGGCATGCAGGTGGCGCACCTGGGCGTGGCGGTGCTGGTGCTGGGCATCACGGGCGTCAAGTCGTTTCAGGTGGAGCGCGATGTGCGTTTGGGCCTGGGCGATTCGGTCACGGTGGCGGGGGCGCGTTACCAACTGATCAGCGTGGACAACCACCTCGGGCCCAATTACTTGGCCTTGCGCGCGCAGATGAACGTCTTTGAGGGTGAACGCCAAGTGGGCACGCTGCAGCCTGAAAAACGCCGATATGTGTCGAGCGCCATGCCCATGACCGAGGCGGCGATTGACCGCAACCTGTGGCGTGACCGTTATGTCTCTTTGGGCGAGCCTTTGGCGGGTGAGCCGCCGCAGTGGAGTTTTCGGGTCTACCACAAGCCTTTTGTGTCGTGGATCTGGTTGGGCGCGGTCTTCATGGTCTTGGGGGGTGGGCTGGCTGCTTTTGATCGGCGCTACCGACAGGCCCCTTCGCTTGACCGCGCTGCAACGCCTGGTGGGTTGATCAAAGGAGCTTTGTCATGAGCGGCGCTTTTGCCAACGCCCCAGCTCGGCGCATGCCGCGCTGGGTGTTTTTGCCGCTGGTGCTGTTTTTGGGCATGGTGGTGTTTTTGGCCGTGGGCTTGACGCGCAACCCGCAAGAGATTCCCTCGCCGCTCATTGGCCGCCCCGCACCGGCTTTTGAGTTGCCCGTGGTGGGCGGGCAGGGCGTGTTCAGCGCTGAGCAATTCAAGGGGCAGCTCACCTTGATCAACCTGTGGGCCACTTGGTGCGCGGGTTGCAAGGAAGAGCACCCGATCTTGATGGCGCTGTCTCGGCAGCCCGGCCTCAACATGGTGGGCATCAATTACAAAGAACTGCAGGCCTCGGAGCTGTCGGGTCAGGACTCGCAAAGCCTCGAGTCGGTGCAAAAAGCCACGGCCCGCAGTCAGGCTTGGTTGCAAAAACAAGGCCAGGCTTTTGACGTGAACCTGCTGGACATGGACGGTCGAGTGGGCATGGATTTTGGCGTGTACGGCTTGCCTGAAACCTATCTGATTGACCGCGAAGGCGTGGTGCGCTTCAAGCACGCTGGGGCCTTGACGCCCGATGTGGTGCAGCAAAAACTATTGCCCTTGCTGCGAGGGGTGAACTGATGCGCGCAGTGCTGAAATATTTTCTGGCCAGCGTTTGCTTGTGGGGTGCATGCGTGGCAGCCCAAGCACCGACAGGTGCAACCGCGACAAGCAAGGCTGCAAGCGGTGCGGCAGTCCTGCAGGGTGTGCAGGCGACTTTGCCGGGTGTGGGCGTGCCCATAGCGGCGCACGCTGAGGCGCCCATGTCGGCCACTGTGCAGGCCCGCTGGGATCACATCGCGGCCGAGTTGCGTTGTCTGGTGTGCCAAAACGAATCGCTGGCTTCGTCGAATGCCGAGCTGGCGGTGGACCTGCGCCGCGAAGTGCGCAGCCTGATCGAGCAGGGCCGAAGCGATGCCGATATCCGCAGTTTTTTGGTCAGCCGTTATGGTGACTTTGTGCTCTACAAGCCCGAGGTCAAACCTGTGACTTGGCTGTTGTGGTTTGGACCTTTTGTGTTGTTGTTGGGCGCATTGGCTGTGGCACTTCGCCTGATGCGCCGCAGCCCTGCGACGCCTGCCCCCTTGACCGACAGCGAGCGCGAACGCGCCCGTCAACTGCTGGAGTCCTGATGTCTGTTGTGCCCCCTTGGATGGCGCTGTTTTTGGCCTTGTTGCTGCTCGCTGTGCTGGCAGCTTGGGTCTTGCAGCGCGGCCTGAAATCGCAGACACACGCGTCTGCAGGTGCTGCCCTGACCACGCCAGAGGACGTGCAGTCCCAAGCCCATCGGCGCATCCAGCAGCAACACCTGAAGGATCTGGACACCGCTTTGGCCGAAGGCCGTCTGAACATCGCTCAGCATGCCGTTGCACGCGACGAGGCGTTGCGCCATCTGTTGGTCGATGCGACGCCGATGCAAGCCTCGGGCCATCCTGTAGCCCCAGTGCGCTGGGCTTGGGTGGTGTTGGCGCTGGCCGTGCTGAGTGCCGTGAGTTACCTGCAACTGGGCGCGCCGCAGACCTGGTGGCCTGTGCCTTTGAGTCAGCGTGTGCAGATCAAGGCCACCACGCCTGAACAACTGACCGAGCAAACCCGGTTGTGGCAAGAAGCCACGCAAAAACGTCCGGAGGATGCCCAGGCTTGGCTGACCTTGGCGCGTTTGCACGCCGCCCAAAACGCGCATGCCCCGGCCGAGCAGGCCCTGGCCCGTGTGCTGGCCTTGTCGCCTGAGCCCGATCTGTGGATCGAACGTGCGCAAATGAAAGCCTTGAGCGCGGGGGGTATCTACACCGGCGAACCCTGGCAGTGGATTCAAAACGTGCTGCGTGATCAACCCCAGCACCTGAACGCGCTTGTGTTGGCGGGCAGTGCCGCGCTGTCCGAAAAACGGCACTCCGCAGCGCAAACTTATTGGCAGCAAGCACTGGCTTTGGTGCCTGCCGAAAGCGAGGCCGCGCAAGGCCTGCAGCAGGCATTGGCCCAAGCGGGTGAGATGGCCAAGGCAGCGGCTGTGTCAACGCCAGCAGGTCAAAGCGACGGCGCCGTAGCCCTGGCATCGCCCAATGCGCTGTTGTCTGCGAAGGCGTCCGCAGCAGGCCACAGCCGCGCCCTCATTCAGGGCGAAGTGCGTGTGTCAGCGCTGGTGCAAAGCCAAATTGGCTCGGGTGCCACTTTGTTCGTGTATGCGCTGGCCGAAGAGGGCGCGCGCCGCCCCGTGGCTATTTGGCGCGGCACGCCCACCGCATGGCCGGTGCCCTTTGCGCTGAGCGACAGCATGGGCATGGGCGCGCCACCGGTGCTGTCGGATTTGAAACAGGTTCGCTTGGTCGCGCGGATTTCCAAAACAGGCGCAGCCCAAAAGCAGCCGGATGATTTTCAGGTGGAGTTGCCCGGCGTGAAAACGGGCGTACAAGGGGTGGTGCTCAACATCACCGGACGCACCCCGTAAGTCGGACTTTCAGGTCCGACGTTGGCATGCTGTGATTCAGGCCCATGTCGGGGCTGAAGCCACCGACTTGCCCATTCACTCAAGCTTGTCGCAATTTGCGCGAGTGGCTGTGCACCGCCTCCACCAGCGCCGTCACATGCTCGGGCGGGGTGTATTGGCTGATGCCGTGGCCCAAGTTGAAGATGTGCGTGGGGCCAGTTTGGGTTTTGTCGGTGTGCGGCGTGCCAAAGCTGTCCAGCACCCGGTGCACTTCGGTCGCGATCTGCGCGGGGGGCGCAAACAAGATGTTCGGGTCGATGTTGCCCTGCAGCGCTTTGCCGGGGCCGCCGACTTGGCCGCCCACCAGGGCGCGTGCGCGGCCCAGGTTCATGGTCCAGTCCAGGCCCAACACGTCGCAGTTCAGGCCTGCCATCTCAGGCAACCACAGACCGCCACCTTTGGTGAAGACGATGCTGGGGATGCGCTGGCCGTTGTGTTCGGTTTTGAGCTGGCTCAGCACGCGGGCCGTGTAGGCCAGGCTGAACTGCTGGAAAGCCCCATCGGCCAGCACGCCGCCCCAACTGTCAAAAATCATGGCCGCTTGGGCACCGGCTTCGATTTGGGTGTTCAGGTACAGCGCCACCGCGTCGGCGTTGATTTTCAGAATGCGGTGCATCAGGTCGGGGCGGCTGTACATCAGGGTCTTGACGTGGCGGTAGTCGTCAGAGCCTGCGCCCTCGACCATGTAACAAGCCAGCGTCCAAGGGCTGCCGGAAAAGCCGATCAAGGGCACACGGCCGTTCAGCGCCTTGCGGATCGAGGTGACGGCATCGAACACATAGCGCAACTTGTTCATGTCGGGCACGGCCAGCTCGGCCACGGCGGCTTCGTCGCGCACGTTCTTGGCAAAGCGGGGGCCTTCGCCCTGGGCAAACGACAAGTCCAGGCCCATCGCATCGGGCACGGTGAGGATGTCACTGAAGAGGATGGACGCATCCAGCGGGTAACGGTCCAGTGGCTGGAGCGTGACTTCGGTGGCGTAGTCCACGTTGGTGGCCAAACCCATGAAGCTGCCGGCTTTGGCGCGGGTGGCGCAGTACTCGGGCAAATAGCGGCCGGCCTGGCGCATGAGCCAGACGGGGGTGTGGTCGGTGGCTTGGCGCAGGCAGGCGCGAAGGAAGGTGTCGTTTTGGAGGGGGGCGAATGCCGAGGACGCGGAGGAGGTGTTGGAGGCCATGAAAAAATCCGAAGTCAAGGTGCGCATTGTCTCAGGCTGTCAAGCCAGGGTCTAGCACTTAAAGCGCAATCCATGGCTTGTTGTGCCGCATCACAACAGGACGTGCCGCAGCAGACCCAACAATACGCAGCCGCACAACACACGCACCACGCTGAAACCCTTCCAGACCAAGGCCCAGATGGCAAGGAATGTCAGCGCCACCGCACTCAGATCGGGCAGCATGTGCCAGCCCCCGGGCAGCCAGGTCTGACGCGCGAAAACACCTGCCAGGTGCAAGATGACGCCGATCACGGCGGCGGTGATGCCTTGCAGGGGCCCTTTGAGTGAAGGCATGTGTCGGGTGGACTCCACCAGTGGTCCGCCTGCCAAAATGAACACGAAGGAAGGCAGGAAGGTGAACCAGGTCACCACGCATGCGGCCACGACGCCCCCTAGCAAAGGATCTCCCAGCAGAGCTTGGCTGTGCCCACCCAAAAAGCCCACGAAGGCCACGACCATGATCAGCGGCCCGGGTGTGCTTTCACCCAGGGCCAGGCCATCCATCATTTGGGCCGCCGTGAGCCAACCGTATTGCACAGCTGCCTGAGTCACAAAAGGCAGCACCGCATAGGCGCCCCCAAAAGTCAGCAAGGCCGCTTGCGTGAAGAAGCCCCCCATGTGCGTGAGTGTGTGATGCAGTCCGAATGCCACAGCGATCAGTCCCAAGCTCAGCGTCCAAATCCCCACGCCCAAGGCCAGCGCGCGAAGCAGCCGCTTCGAACTGTGGTGGGTGTGTGCGGGTTGAGGTGAGGTGTCATCGAGCCACGCTGCAGCATCAGAAGCTGGCGGGTTGGCCAACAAGGTGGGTTGGGGGTCCACCATGGGGCTGGCATGGGCCATGTCGGGTGCATCTGGGCGCTGACGCGTCACGTAGAAACCCACGGCGGCCGAGGCCGCAATGATCAGCACAAAAGGCAGGCCCCAAAGTGTGCCGACAAAGGACAAAGCCGCCAGCCACCACAGCCAGCGTGCCTTGAGGGTTCGTGTGGCCATGCGGTGTGCCGCTTGCAATACCAAGGCGGTCACGGCTGGTTTGAGTCCCCAGAGTAAAGCCTGCCCCCAAGGGTGGTTGCCCCAGGCGGTGTAGGCCCAACTTAACGCGATCAGCAGCAGCAAGGAGGGCAGCACAAACAGGGCACCTGCTGCCAAGCCGCCGCGTGTTCCGTGCATCAGCCAACCTGTGTAGGTGGCCAGTTGCTGCGCCTCAGGGCCTGGCAGCAGCATGCAGTAATGCAGCGCGTGCAGGTAGCGCTTTTCAGAAATCCAGCGGCGACGCACCACCAGCTCTTCGTGCATCAGTGCGATCTGGCCTGCCGGGCCGCCAAAGCTCACGCAGCCCAGCCAGAACCAAAAGCGCAGAGCTTCCTTGAAGCTCACCGGGGCGATATGTGGAAGAGGGGTGGGCATGGGAGGGCTGTGCATCACAGGTCAAATTGTTCGCGAAATGCTTGCGTAAAAGCCGGAGTGCCGCTCAGGCTCAGGCTCAACTCCACGCGATCATCTGGGCCAGGTGAGGGCTGGATGTCCAGCGTTTGTTGTGCAGCAAGCCAGTGGGCTTGGGTGGGCGTGCTGTGCGGGCTGTTGGGGTGGTGCAGTTGAACTTGCAGGTCAAAGTCCCAGTCCGCCCCATCGTCCATCGGGCCGGGGCCTTGCGCGCTGAAGCGGCCGGCCCAGCCCAGCAGCTGCGTCACTTCGCGCAACAAGGCTGCCGTGTGGCTGGCAGCAGGCTGTGCCAGAGCGTCCCAACAGACCACGCCATTGGTGTCTTCGCTGCAGTCGAATTCCAGATATTGCAAATCCATGGTGTTCTTTTTCTTCAGTCCGGAGATTGTCGCTGTGTGGCTTGGTTTGTCGCGTTGGATACAGAAAAAGCCTGAATTGCTTAAATGTTGAGCAAAAAACAGAGTTTAGAGGGTTCTTTGTATACAGCCTGATCGGTCTCGGTGGTTTAATCCGTCAATCGTCTGCCCCCACTTTCATGAACACATCAACCGTTCGCGCTGCCGATTCCGATTTCGCTGAAGCAGGCGGCTCGCAAGCCGTCAAGGCCCAGCAGCGCCTGCGCGAGTGGATTTTGGCGGGCGAATTGCCCTCGGGTGCCCGAATTGCCGAGTTGGCGCTGGTGGAGCGCCTGGGCATGTCGCGCACACCCATCCGCGCCGCGCTCATGCACCTCAAACAAGAAGGTTTGCTGGAGCCTTTGACCGGTGGCGGTTATGCGGTGCGCACTTTCTCTGAGCGCGAAGTGGCCGACGCGATCGAGCTGCGCGGCACGCTCGAAGGTTTGGCCGCACGCTTGGCGGCCGAGCGCGGTGTGCGCGCCGCTTTGATCAGCCAAGCGCGCGCCTGCCTGGACCAGATCGATGCCGTGCTGCAAGCGTCAGCCCTCAACGACGACACTTTTTCGGCCTATGTAGATTTGAACGGCCAGTTCCACAAGCAGTTGTCTGAGATGGCCGACAGCGCTGTGCTGGCCCGCGAGATCGAACGCGCATCGAGCTTGCCCTTTGCATCGGCCTCAGGCTTTGTGGGCGTGCATGTGAACGACGCCCACGCCCGCGACACCTTGGTGGTGGCGCAGCACCAGCATCGGCAGGTGCTGGACGCCATCGAGCGGCGCGAAGCGGGCCGTGCCGAGGCCCTGATGCGTGAGCACTCGCGCATTGCGCGGCAAAACATGCAGGTCGCCTTGCGCGACCCCGCCGCATCGGGCACGCCCGGTGTGCAACTCATCAGACCTTCCTGATTTCATATTTTTAACGAGGAGACAGAGCATGCAAAAACGTCAATTGTTGAGCGCCATCGCTTGCGCCACCCTGGCTTTGACCGCTTCCACGGCCATGGCGCAGGACAAATTCAAGATCGGTTTGATCTTGCCCATGACCGGTCCGTTCGCCTCTACCGGCAAACAGATCGAAGCCGCCGCGCGCTTGTACATGGCCCAAAACGGCTACATGGTGGCGGGTAAAAAAGTGGAGCTGATCGTGAAAGACGACACCAGCGCCGCCGATGTGACCAAGCGCTTGGCCCAAGAGATGGTGGTCAATGAAAAAGTCAGCGTGCTCGCGGGCTTTGGTTTGACCCCTTTGGCCTTTGCGACCGCCCCGATTGCCACGCAGTCCAAAACACCGATGGTGGTGATGGCCGCAGCCACCTCAAGCATCACACAGGCGTCGCCCTTCATTGTGCGCACCAGCTTCACGCTGCCCCAGGCAGCGGTTGCCATTGCCGACTGGGCACCCAACAATGGCATCAAGAAAGTGGTGACGCTGGTGGCCGATTACGGTCCGGGCATCGATGCCGAGAAGTTCTTCAAAGACCGTTTGTTGTTCAACGGTGGCCAGGTTTTGGACACCTTGCGTGTGCCGATGCGCAATCCTGACTTTGCGCCGTTTTTGCAAAAAGTGCGTGACCTGAAACCCGACGCTGTTTATGTGTTTGTGCCCTCAGGCGCAGGCGCTGCGCTGATGAAGCAGTTTTCCGAGCGCGGCCTGGACAAGGCCGGCATTAAGCTGATCGGCACGGGTGACATCACCGACGACGACATCTTGAACAGCATGGGCGACGCGGCCAATGGCGTGGTCACTTCGCACCATTATTCTGCTTCGCACAACTCGCCCTTGAACAAAAAGTTTGTGGCCGCCTTTGAAAAAGCCAACAACGGCTTGCGCCCCAACTTCATGGCGGTGGGCGGCTATGACGGCATGCGCGTGATCTACGAAGCGGCCAAGGCCAGCAAGGGTGCAAGCGGCGAGGCTTTGCTCAATGCCATGAAGGGCCAGGTGTTTGAAAGCCCCCGTGGCCCGATGTTCATCGACGCGCAAACCCGTGACGTGGTGCACAACATCTACATTCGCAAAGTGGAGAAGGTGGGTGGCCAGCTCTACAACCAGGAATTCGCCACGATCAAGGACGTGAAAGACCCGGGCAAGGCTAAGTAAGTCGTGCCCCTTGCAGGGGCGCACCCTGTGCGCTCCTGCAACCAACCCTCTGCATCCATCACATGTTGACCATCCTCTTCGACGGCGTTGCTTACGGCATGCTGCTTTTTATATTGGCCGTAGGCCTGTCCGTGACCATGGGCTTGATGAACTTCATCAACCTGGCGCACGGCGCGTTTGCCATGGCCGGGGGCTATTTGACGGTGGTTCTGATGCAGCGCTTTCAGGTGCCATTTCTCTTGTGCCTGCCTTTGGCCTTTGCCGCCACGGCCTTGCTGGGTGCGGTGATGGAGCGCACGCTGTACCGCCACATGTACAAGAAACCTCACCTGGACCAGGTGCTGTTTTCGATTGGCCTGGCCTTCATGTCGGTGTCGAGCATCGATTACTTCATGGGTTCGCAGCAGCAGATCATGCAGCTGCCTGAATGGTTGCGGGGTCGAACCGAGTTGTGGGCGGGCGAAGTTTTTGAATTGGGCATGGGCCACTATCGCCTCTTCATCATCGCCGTGTGTGCGGCGCTCACGGTGGGCCTGCAGTTTGTGCTGGCCAAAACCCGCTTTGGCAGCCGCTTGCGCGCCAGTGTGGACGATGCGCGTGTGGCTGCCGGCTTGGGTATCCGAGTGAACCTGATTTTTGCCGCCACCTTTGCAATGGGCTCGGGTCTGGCCGGTTTGGGAGGGGCGCTGGGCGCTGAAGTGCTGGGCCTGGACCCGACTTTCCCGCTCAAGTTCATGGTGTACTTTTTGATCGTAGTGGCTGTGGGCGGTACATCGTCCATCACTGGGCCGCTTTGGGCGGCGCTGCTTTTGGGCATTGCCGATGTGGCGGGCAAGTACTACATGCCCAAGCTCGGGTCTTTCATTGTGTATTCACTCATGATCGCGATTTTGATCTGGCGTCCGCAAGGGCTGTTTGTGCGCAAGGGAGGTCGTTGATATGGGCGCTCGTCAACAACTTTTGTCCTCCGCCCGCCTGCGCGGCTGGGAGCCGCTGGTTTGGCTGCTCGCATTTATCATGCCTTTCGCATTTCCAGGCCATGCGCTGATCGTCAACGAAGTGGCCATCGTCGCCTTGTTCGCCGTGTCGCTGGACTTGGTGCTGGGCTACACCGGCATCGTGTCGCTGGGGCATGCGGCGTTTTTAGGCTTGGGCGCTTACGCCTCGGCCTTGTTTGCCAAGCATGTGATGCCCGACCCGCTGGTGGGCCTGCTGTTTGGCATGGGCTGCGCCACGCTGCTGGGCGCTTTGTGTTCGCTCACCATCTTGCGCGGCACCGACTTGACGCGCCTGATGGTCACGCTGGGCATGGCGCTGATTTTGATGGAGCTGGCCAACAAGCTGGACTGGCTGACGGGCGGCTCGGACGGTTTGCAGGGCGTGATGATGGGTCCGGTACTGGGCCGATTTGAGTTCGATCTGTATGGGCAAACGGCGGCTTGGTATTCACTCACCGTGCTGTTGATTTTGTTTGCCTTGGCCAGGCGCTGGGTCCATTCCCCCTGGGGCGCGACGCTCATGGCGGTGCGCGACAACCCGCTGCGCGCCATGGCCATTGGCATTCCGGTGCACAACCGCCTGGCCGTGGTCTACACCGTGGCCGCGGCTTTGGCAGGGGCTGCAGGCGCTTTGATGGCGCAGACCACCGGCTTTGCCTCGCTCGACGTGTTTGCGCTGGAGCGCTCGGCCGACGTGATGCTGATGCTGGTCATTGGTGGTGTGGGCTGGCTCTATGGCGGCGTGGTCGGTGCGGTGGTTTTCAAGCTCATGCACGACGTGATCGCGGGCATCACGCCGCAGTACTGGACGTTCTGGATTGGGTTGTTTTTGGTGGTACTGGTGATGGTCGGGCGGGAGCGTTTGATTCGGCCTTGGCTCTGGTTTGGTCGTGCGGCGGATCAGAAAGGCAGTGCCCAATGAATCAAGCGGCCATGAATCAGCCCGTTGTGTTGAAGGCCCAAGGCGTGGTTAAACAATTCGGCGGCATCACCGCCACCGACAACGTCGATCTTGAATTGCGCTTGGGCGCACGCCACGCGCTGATCGGCCCCAATGGCGCGGGCAAAACCACGCTCATCAATTTGTTCACTGGGGTGCTGCCGCCCACTTCGGGTCGCATCGAATTGCTTGGCGTTGACATCAGCCAGTTGGCCCCGCACCAGCGTGTGCGGCGCGGCTTGGTGCGGACTTTCCAGATCAACCAACTGTTTGCCAGCATGACGCCGCTGCAAACGCTGGCCATGGTGGTTTCGCAGCAGCGCGGTCTGGGCGGGCGCTGGTGGCAAAAGCTGGGGCAAGACGCTGCCGTGGTGGCGCGCTGCGAGCAATTGCTGGAGCTGTTTCGCTTGACCGAAGTCATGCACCAGCGCACCGAGCATCTGGCTTATGGCAAACGACGTTTGTTGGAGATGGCGATTGCGCTGGCTTGCGAGCCCAAGGTGCTGCTGCTCGACGAACCAGTGGCCGGTGTGCCTGCGGGCGAGCGCGAAGAACTCTTGCAGACCGTGGCGGCGCTGCCCGCCGAAGTGTCCGTGTTGTTGATCGAGCACGACATGGATCTGGTGTTCGAATTTGCCGACCGCATCACCGTGCTGGTCAATGGCGCGGTGCTGACCGAGGGCACACCCGAAGCGATTGCGGCCGATCCGCAGGTCAGGGCGGTGTACCTCGGACATGGCGAGGAGGTGGCCCATGACTGAATTGTTGAAGGTTGAAAACCTGAGCGCCGGTTACGGCGAAGCCGTGGTTTTGAACGGCATCAGCTTCACGCTGGGCGAGGGCGAAACCTTGGCGCTGTTGGGCCGCAACGGCACCGGCAAAACCACTCTCATGGACACGCTGGCTGGGGCCACACGCCAACATGGCGGCCAAGTCTTTTTGGGCGGCCAGCCGCTGCACAGCTTGCCCTCGCATGAGCGCGCAGCCGCAGGTATAGGTTGGGTGCCGCAAGAGCGCAACATTTTCAAATCGCTCACGGTGCACGAAAACCTGACGGCGGTGGAGCGGCCCGGTCGCAACACGCGGGGCAGCCGCGCTTGGACGCCCGAGCGTGTGTACGAGATGTTTCCGCGTCTGGCTGAGCGCAAGACCAACTTGGGCATACAGCTGTCGGGTGGCGAGCAACAGATGCTGGCCGTGGGCCGGGCGCTGGTGCTCAACCCGCGCTTGCTCTTGCTGGACGAACCACTAGAAGGTCTGGCTCCCATCATTGTGGAAGAACTGCTGCGCGCCATTGCCCGCGTCACCCGCGAAGAGGGTCTGTCGGCCATCATCGTGGAGCAGCACCCGCAAGCGATTTTGAAGATCAGCCACCGCGCCGTGGTGCTGGACCACGGCAACGTGGTGCACGCCAGTGATGCCGACACGCTGCGCCAAACTCCCGAATTGCTGGATAGCCTGCTGGGCGTGGCCCGTAAGCTTTGAATTGAATAGGAAGGACAAGATGTTCATCAAAAACACCTGGTATGTGGCCTGTACGCTGGCCGATCTGAACGCTTTGGGCGATAAGCCGCTGGGCCGCACCATTTGCAACGAAAAAATGGCCTTCTTCAAAGGCCCGGACGGCAAGGTCGCGGCGGTTGAAGACTTCTGCCCGCACCGTGGTGCACCCTTGTCGCTGGGCAAGGTCTGCAAAGGCCATTTGCAATGCGGCTACCACGGCCTTGAAATGGGGGTGGATGGCAAAACGGTGCAGATGCCTGGCCAGCGCGTGCGCGGCTTTCCTGCCATCAAAGCCTTTGCCGTGGTCGAGCGTTATGGCTTCGTCTGGGTTTGGCCCGGCGACCCATCCAAGGCCGATGAATCGCAGATGCCGGTGTTTGAGTTCTTCGACAACCCGGCCTGGGCTTATGGCGGCGGGCTCTACCACGTCAAGGCAGATTACCGCCTGATGATCGACAACCTGATGGACCTGACGCACGAGACCTATGTGCATGCCAACAGTATTGGCCAGCCCGAGATCGACGAGACGCCTTGTGAGACCAAAGTCGAAGGCGACCAAGTCATCTTGCAGCGTCACATGCAAGGCATTCAGGCCCCGCCGTTCTGGCAAATGGCCATGAGCGCCAACGGCCTGGACCCACAGGCCAAGGTCGATCGCTGGCAGATCTGCCGCTTCACGCCACCCAGCCACGTCATGATCGACGTGGGGGTGGCTTTAGCGGGCAAAGGCGGCTTTGACGCAGCCCCCGAGCACAAGGCGTATAGCGTGGTGGTGGACTTCATCACACCCGAGACCGAGACCTCGCACTGGTACCACTGGGGCATGGCGCGGCAGTTCAAGCCTGACGATGAAGCGATCACGGACAAAATCCGCACCGGGCAGGGCGGCATCTTCAACGAAGACATGGAGATGCTGCAGCTGCAGCAAGCCAACATCAGCCAATGGCCAGACCGCAAACTCTTGATGCTCAACATCGATTCGGGCGGCGTGCAGTCGCGCCGCATCATTGACCGTCTGTTAGCACAAGAAAACTCTACCGAGATCACCGCATGAGCACCACAGACTTGACCCAAACCCCCATCAATGCCGACGGCAGCTTCGAAGTTCACTTGCAAAAAAGTGGCCAGACCTTGAAGGTGGGCAAAGAGCAAAGCATCTTGAGCGCGCTGCAGGACGCGGGACATGAAGTGCCGTTTTCCTGCTCACAAGGCGTGTGCGGCACCTGCCTGACGCAGGTGATCGCGGGCACGCCAGACCACTGGGACATGTTCCTCACACCCGAAGAGCAAGCGACCAACACGCAGATGCTGATCTGCTGCTCGCGCAGCCAGACGGCTCGGCTGGTGCTGGACCTGTAAAGCACCCACTGATCTGTTGGTGTTTTCCGCTTTGAATCCTTGAGCGCGTCATGCTCGAAATTTTGGGCATTACCGTCCCGATTTACCTCGTCATTGCCTTGGGCTATGCGTGCACGCGCCTTGGCCTTTTTGCCAAGGCCGAGATGCAGGTGTTTGGGCGTTTTACTCTGCAGCTGGCTTTGCCTGCGCTGCTGTTCAACGCGCTGTCGCAGCGCAGCGTGGCAGAGATCCTGAATCTGAACTATTTGCTGGCCTATGCCTTGGGCTCTTTGGTGATGATTGTTTTGGGCCTGTGGTGGGCGCGCCGGGTGTTGGGTCAGGGCCTGAGCTACAGCAGCATGATGGCCATGGGCATGTCTTGTCCGAACAGCGGTTTTGTGGGTTACCCCATCATTTTGTTGTCGTTCGGTCCTGTGGCCGGCGTTGCGCTGGCGCTGAACATGGTGGTCGAAAACTTCTTGCTGCTCCCCTTGCTGTTGGCGATTGCCGATGCGCAGGGTCGGCCCGGGCAGTGGAAAAACGTGTTGCTGCAGACGGTGAAAAACGTGCTCCGCAACCCCATGATTTGGGGCGTGGTGGCTGGTTTTGTGTTTTCTCTGTCGGGTCTGCACATGCCGGCACCTGTGGGGCGCACCATCGATTTGTTTGCCCAGTCCAGTGCGGTGCTGGCGCTTTTTGTGATTGGCGGCTCTTTGGTGGGCCTGCAGGCGCAGGGGCTGCAGGCCACCGTGCTGCCGATTGCGCTGGGCAAGCTGGTGCTGCACCCGCTGGCCATGTGGGCCGTGCTGGTGTGGCTGGTGCCCATTGAAGATCCGGCTTTGCGTGCTGCGGCCTTGCTGACGGGGGCCATGCCCATGCTCGGTATCTACACAATTCTGAACCAGCGCCACGGCCACGGCACGGTGAGCGCTGCGGCCTTGTTGGTGACCACGGTGTTGTCGTTTTTCACACTCAGTGCCTTGTTGTGGTTGCTCAAGCTTCAGCCTGTGTGATGGGCGCTGACCTCAAGGCGGACTGAGCCACTGCGCAGCCATTTCGGTCAGCAGGGCCAGTGCGGCTTGCTGGGTGAGGGTGCTGGGGCGTTGTGCGCTGATGGCGGTGGTCAGTTGGATGTACAGGGCTGGTTGTTTCAGGGGCCGCACCGAAAACGCCGATGGCCGCACCGAGCGCATGACGGCGTTGCGCGGCAAGATGGCGTAGCCTGCACCGTCGGCCACCAGGTCCAGGATGGCGCTCACGCCGTCGATCTCCAGCGCAATGAGGGGGCGTGAGCCGATCGCGGCCATTTCAGACTCCACATGCATGCGGATCGCGTTGGGTCGGGTGGGAATCACCAAGGGCAGGGCGGCGACCTCTTGCAGGCTGATGGCGGACGGTGGAGGGTCTTCTTGCAGGCCCGGTGGTCGCGGCTGCACCAGCAGCAATTCTTCTTGCCCCAGCGGGGTGTGTTCGATGCCAGCCACTTGGCTGGGGTTGTAGAGGACGGCGATGTCCAGGCGGCCGTTTTGCAGGTTTTCCTGCATCGCGCTCGACAGACCTTCACTGATGGACAGCTGTGCATCGGGCATCTTGAGGCGGAACGCGCGGGTCAAAGGCACCGTCAGCACTCGCGCCACACTGGGTGGCAGGCCTAAAGCCACGCGTCCCGTCAGGCCGGTGCGCACCCGGCCCAGTTCTTCCCGCGCCCGCTCCACTTGGTGCAGGATGCCCCGGCCGTGCTCCAGCAGCAGCAGCCCGGCCTGCGTGGGGGTGGCACCGCGCCCGTTGCGCACCAGCAGGTTTTGTCGCAGCTCGACTTCGAGCAGGCGCACCTGACGGCTGAGCGCCGGTTGGGCGATGTTCAGGGCTTGGGCCGCACGGGTGAAGCTGCCCAGTTCGGCCACGCGCACAAAGTATTCGAGCTGTTTGAGGTCCATACCCAGTTTTCTGTTGTGCTTATTTTGTCATACCCATCGATCGGTTATGCAAATTTGTTCTAGCTGGTAGATGGCCCCGAGGCTGTGTGACCCGCGGGTGAGCCTGCACAATCAAGATTCGTCATTCGTCCCTTCAGGAAATCCCATGAGCCAATCCCAGCCTTTGATCATCGATGTGCACGGCCACTACACCACCGCCCCCAAAGCGCTGGAAGAGTGGCGCAATCGCCAGATCGCCGGCATCAAGGACCCCGCGTCCATGCCCAAAGTCTCCGAGCTGAAAATCAGCGACGACGAGCTGCGCGAGACCATTGAGACCAACCAGCTGGCCAAGATGAAAGAGCGCGGCTCGGACATCACCATCTTCAGCCCCCGCGCCAGCTTCATGGCCCACCACATTGGTGACTTCAACGTGTCGTCCACCTGGGCTGCGATTTGCAACGAACTGTGCTTCCGCGTGGCGCAACTCTTTCCTGACCACTTCGTGCCCGCGGCCATGTTGCCCCAGTCGCCCGGCGTGGATCCGGCCACCTGCATTCCCGAGCTGGTCAAGTGTGTCGAGCAATACGGCAACGTCGGCATCAACCTGAACCCCGATCCCTCGGGCGGTCACTGGACTTCGCCGCCTTTGAGCGACAAGGCTTGGTACCCCATTTACGAAAAGATGGTGGAGTACGACATCCCCGCGATGATCCATGTGAGCACCAGCTGCAACAGCTGCTTTCACACCACCGGCGCGCACTACTTGAACGCCGACACCACCGCCTTCATGCAGTGCCTGACCTCAGACCTGTTCAAGGACTTCCCAACGCTGAAGTTTTTGATCCCGCACGGCGGCGGCGCGGTGCCTTACCACTGGGGCCGTTTCCGGGGTTTGGCGCAAGAGCTGAAAAAGCCTTTGCTGTCCGAGCACCTGCTGAACAACATCTTCTTTGACACCTGCGTGTACCACCAGCCCGGCATTGACCTGCTGACCAAGGTGATCCCGGTCAAGAACATCTTGTTTGCGTCCGAAATGATCGGCGCGGTGCGTGGCATCGACCCCGAAACTGGTCACTACTTTGATGACACCAAGCGCTATGTGCAAGCCACGGCCAACCTGAACGACCAAGAGCGTTACATGGTCTACGAAGGCAACGCCCGCCGTGTGTTCAAGCGCTTGGACGACCAGATCAAGGCCAAAGGCCTGTAAGTCACTTCAAGAAATTCAGGAGAAAACCATGTACGAACTCGGCGTTGTTTACCGCAACATCACCCGCGCGGACCGCGCAGCTGCAGACGGCCTGCGCGCACTTGGCTCGGCCACGGTGCACGAAGCCATGGGCCGCGTCGGCCTCATGAAGCCTTACATGCGCCCCATCTATCCTGGTGCGCAGGTGTCGGGCACCGCAGTCACTGTGCTGCTGCACCCCGGTGACAACTGGATGATGCATGTGGTGGCTGAACAAATTCAGCCTGGCGACATCGTGGTCGCGGCCATCACCGCCGATTGCACGGATGGTTATTTCGGGGACTTGCTGGCCACGTCATTCCAAGCCCGAGGTGCCCGTGCTTTGATCATCGACGCTGGTGTGCGCGATGTGAAAGAGCTGCAAAAAATGAACTTCCCGGTGTGGAGCAAAGCCATCAGCAGCAAGGGCTGCATCAAGGCCACCATCGGCTCAGTGAACATCCCGGTGGTGTGCGCGGGCATGATCGTGACGCCCGGTGACGTGATCGTGGCCGATGATGATGGTGTGGTGTGTGTGCCCGCCGCCCGTGCCCTGCAAACCCTGGAAGCAGCTCAAAAACGCGAAAGCTTTGAGGGCGAAAAACGTGCCAAGTTGGCCTCGGGCGTGCTGGGTTTGGACATGTACAAGATGCGTGAGCCACTTCAACAAGCTGGTCTGCGGTACATCGACTAAGGGATAACCTTGAGGATGAGCGTGCTTTTAGGCGGCAACAATCAAAAGCTACACATCCTGAGGAGATTCACTTGAACAAGAAGTCCATGTTTTTGCTCACTGCCACAGTGGCTGCAGTGCTCGGCTTGTCCGCTTGTACGAGCATGCCTTTCGGCAGCGCTGCCTCCGTCACTTCTGCGGACAGTGTGAAAATCGTGCGGACAACGCATGGGATCCCGCACGTCACCGCCGCCAACATGGAAATGCTGTCTTACGGCATCGCCTACGCGCACGCACAAGACAATGTGTGCCTGAGCGCTGACGTCATGGCGACTGTCCGTGGCCAACGCTCGCAGCATTTTGGTCCAAGTGCCACCGGCGTGCTTGGCGTGCGCACTTTGCCCAACGCGGTCATTGACGCCTTTGTGCAGGCGCACATGGATGACGCCAAACTGAAAGCGGCCTGGGATCAATCCAGTGACAACAACCGCGCGATGGCGCGCGGCTATGTGGCCGGTTTCAATCGCTTTCTTCAAGATCACGCAGGCAAACTGCCTGTCGAATGCAATGGCAAGCCGTGGCTGACGCCGATGACGCTGTCTGACATTTACCGCGCCACCGAGGCCATCCAAGTGCAAGCGGGTGCGGGCGCCTTGGCCGATGCGATCGCCGCTGCAGCGCCTCCGGCTCGCACTGCCCAAGTGGCCCCTTCGCTGAAAGCCTCAGAAGACCTTTTGCTGGCCCATGCGCAGGGCGCTCGTGAGCAATTGCGCGAGGCGGGTTTGCTCGATTCCCCTCTCGGGTCAAACGCGTGGGCTTTTGGTAAGCAAACCACCACCAATGGCCGCGGCATGCTCTTGGGCAACCCGCACTACCCTTGGGTGGGCCCCAGTCGCTTTTATCAGATGCACCTGACGATTCCAGGGCAATTGGATGTCATGGGCGCTGCGCTGGGCTGGACGGCGGCCGTTCAAATTGGCTTCAACAAAGACGTCGCTTGGTCACACACGGTGTCGACCGGCAAGCGCTTCACGCTCCACGAGCTGAGCTTGGCACCGGGTAAGCCGACCACATATTTGATCGACGGCAAAGAAGAGCCGATGGTGGCCAAGAAGGTGCTGGTAGGTGGGCGTGAGCAAACAATTTGGAACAGTCGTTTTGGGCCGGTGTTGGTGATGCCACGCGCTGGTTTGAACTGGACTGCAGAGCGCGCCTATGCGATCCAAGACGCCAATTCTGGCAGCGTGCGCTCGACGGACATGTACCTTCAGTTTGCGGCATCCCGCAGCGTGGCCGACATGCGCAGTGCCATGAACCTGATGGGCACACCCTTCGTCAACACCATTGCGGCTGACCGGGCAGGCGACGCGATGTTTGCGGATGTCAGTGGCGTGCCCGATCTGGAGATGGCTGATTTGCAGCGATGTGCGCCCAGCCGTCCAGCTGCAGCGCTCTTGACCGCTGCCAACTTGGTCGTGCTCAATGGTTCGCGCAGTGATTGCAATTGGAAGCGTGACAGCGCTTCGCCTGTACCAGGGCTGATTGCGCCTTCCCGCATGCCTGTGGTTGTGCGTCAAGATTGGGTGCACAACAGCAATGACAGCTTTTTCTATACCCACCCTGAACACAAATGGGGTCCGGTTTCCATCATGGTGGGTGACGATGTCGTTCGCCGTCCGCGGACCCGTTCAGAGCTGATTGAAATTCCAGAAATGCTCGGCAAAGGCAAGATCAGCCTCGCTGGCATGCAAGCGCAGTTGTTCGAAAACCGCAATTTGGTGGCGCGCATGGTGCTTCCGGATTTGCTGGCCGCCTGTGCGCAGGCGCCGAATGCCGAGGCTCAAGAGGGTTGCGCTGCACTCAAGGTATTTCATGACGCGGGCATGCGCAACAACGCCGACGCCAAAGGGGCACCCCTGTTCCGCGAGTTTTGGCGTGCTGCCAGCCAGATCCCCAATGTGTACCGCGAGCCCTTTGACAAAGCCCGCGTCGTCGCTACGCCTGCTGGCCTGCGTATGACTGATGCAGCCACCGCAACCCGTGTCTGGGGCGCGCTGGGCGCTGCTGTGAAGAAAATGCGCGAGGCTGGTTTTGTCTTGGACGCACCTTTGGGTCAGGTGCAGCGTGTTGTTTTCTCCAATGAAAACATTCCACTGCATGGCGGTGATGAAATTGAAGGGGTGCTGAACAATGTGGGTGATCGCGCCCGACCAGGGTTGAACAAAGACGGCATTCGCATTGATTACGGCACCAGCTATGTTCAAACCGTCATGTTCGACGAGCGTGGTCCCGTCGCGCAAGCTTTGTTGACCTACGGTCAGAGTTCACAAGCGGGCTCGCCCCACCAAACCGATCAGTTGAGGATGTACGCTGAAAAGCGCTGGCCTCAATTGCCCTACCACCCGGAAGACATTGAGCGGCAACGCATCGGTCAACCATTGATTTTGCGCCAACCTTGACCGCATCGTCAGCTTGTGCCATCGCACAAGCTGAGCTGTGGTGGGGTTTGCGCATGTAACGAAGAAGGAGCGACATGAGTAAACCCACCACAGGTGACTTCAGCAAAACAGCAGGCTGGATGGACTGGTACACCGGCCCGTCTCAGCCCCGCTTCCGACTGCCCGCTGGCGCGGTGGACGCCCACTGCCACGTCTTTGGCCCCGGTGCCGAGTTTCCTTATGCACCGGAGCGTAAGTACACGCCCTGCGATGCTTCCAAGCATCAGCTGTGTGCACTGCGAGATCATTTGGGCTTTGCGCGCAATGTGGTGGTGCAAGCTACCTGCCACGGCGCAGACAACCGCGCCATGGTCGATGCGCTGGTCAACTCGGGCGGCATGGCGCGAGGCGTGGCCACCGTCAAACGCAGCGTGACCGATGAAGAAATTCAGGCCATGCACGACGCGGGTGTGCGCGGTGTGCGTTTCAACTTCGTCAAACGCCTGGTGGACTTTACGCCCAAAGACGAACTGATGGAGATCGCCAGCCGCATCAAAAAATGGGGCTGGCATGTGGTCATTTACTTTGAAGCCGTTGACCTGCCTGAGCTGTGGGATTTCTTCACCGCACTGCCCACCACCGTGGTGGTGGACCACATGGGCCGCCCCGATGTGTCGCTGCCGGTGGATGGCCCGCAATTTGCGCTGTTCCAGAAGTTCATGCGCGAACACATCAATGTCTGGAGCAAAGTGTCTTGTCCTGAGCGTTTGTCGGTGACTGGCCCCAAGGCCTTGGACGGCGAGCAAAACGCTTATCAAGACGTGATCCCGTTTGCCAAACGCATCGTGGAAGAGTTCCCCGACCGCGTCCTGTGGGGCACCGACTGGCCACACCCCAACCTGAAGGACCACATGCCTGACGATGGTCTGCTGGTGGACTTCATCCCACACATCGCGCCCACGGCAGAGCTACAAAAGAAGCTGCTGGTCGACAACCCGATGCGCCTTTACTGGCCTGAAGAGCAGGCATAAACGCCAGCTCCTGTGGGAGCGAGCCCCTGCTCACGAATGATTCGGCTGCAGAGGCGATCTCCCACAACGATCCACTTCAAAAGAAAGTTTCATATGGCATTAGACAAACCTTACACCGACGTACCCGGCACCATCATTTTTGATGCCGAGCAATCGCGCAAGGGCTATTGGCTCAACCAGTTTTGCATGTCGTTGATGAAGGCCGAAAACCGCGAACGGTTCAAAGCTGACGAGCGCGCTTATTTGGACGAATGGCCAATGACAGAAGAGCAAAAGCAGGCCGTGCTGGCGCGCGATTTGAACTGGTGCATGCGCACCGGCGGCAACATTTATTTTCTGGCCAAGATCGGCGCGACCGACGGCAAGAGCTTCCAGCAAATGGCGGGCTCCATGACCGGCATGACCGAAGAGGAATACCGCAACATGATGATCGCAGGTGGCCGCAGCGTCGAAGGCAACCGCTACATCGGCGAAAACGGGAGCGCCCAAGCCCACAACCAACCCCAAGGCGCAGCCGGGCAACAACTTCGCGCAGCAGGACAGAAAGCATAAACATGGCACGCATCACCGCATCTGTTTACACCTCGCATGTGCCCGCCATCGGCGCGGCCATGGACTTGGGTAAAACCAAAGAAGACTATTGGAAGCCCCTGTTTGCAGGCTACGACTTCTCTAAAAAATGGATGAAGGACAACAAGCCCGACGTCATCATTTTGGTCTTCAACGACCACGCCACGGCTTTCAGCCTGGACATGATCCCGACCTTTGCCATTGGCACGGCCGCCGAGTACACCCCCGCCGACGAAGGCTGGGGCCCGCGCCCGGTGCCGGTTGTGAAAGGCCACCCCGAGCTGGCCAGCCACATCGCGCAGTCCGTTATTCAGCAGGACTTTGACTTGACCATCGTCAACAAGATGGACGTGGACCACGGCCTCACCGTCCCGCTGTCGCTGATGTGCGGCGAATTGGACCCGGTCAAAGACGCCTGGCCTTGTCCGGTGATCCCGTTTGCGGTCAACGTGGTGCAGTACCCTGTGCCCAGTGGCCAGCGTTGCTTCAATTTAGGCCAAGCCATTCGCAAGGCGGTGGAGAGTTACGACGAAGATATCAATGTCCACATCTGGGGCACAGGCGGTATGAGCCACCAGCTGCAGGGTGCGCGTGCGGGCCTGATCAACCGCGAGTGGGACAACGCCTGGCTGGATCAACTCATCAACGACCCGGCTGCTGCCGCTGCCACACCGCACATCAACTATGTGCGCGAAGCGGGCAGCGAAGGCATCGAGCTGGTCATGTGGCTGATCGCTCGGGGCGCGATGAGCGACATCGAGAGCGGCAAGGCCACAGGCCCTGCACCCCTGTTGCGCCACCGCTTCTACCATGTGCCCGCCAGCAACACGGCGGTGGGTCACGTGATTCTGGAAAACGTTTAAGAGGAATACCCATGAGCAAAACCATCAAAGTCGCCCTCGCTGGCGCGGGTGCCTTCGGCATCAAACACCTGGACGGCATCCAAAACATCGACGGCGTGGAAGTCGTCTCCTTGATCGGCCGTGAGTTCGCCAAAACCAAAGAGGTGGCCGACAAATACGGCATTGGCCACGTCACCACCGACCTGAACGAGTCGCTGGCCCTGAAAGAAGTCGATGCCGTCATCTTGTGCACCCCCACGCAAATGCACGCCAGCCAAACCCTGGCCTGCCTGAAGGCGGGCAAGCATGTGCAGGTCGAGATTCCGATGTGCGATGTGTACAAAGAAGGTCAGGAAGTCCTGCGCGTACAAAAGGAAACCGGTTTGGTGGCCATGGTGGGCCATACCCGCCGTTTCAACCCCAGCCACCAGTGGGTCAACCACAAGATCAAGGCCGGAGAGTTCAACATCCAGCAAATGGATGTGCAGACCTACTTTTTCCGCCGCACCAACATGAACGCGCTCGGCCAGGCCCGCAGCTGGACCGACCACTTGCTGTGGCACCACGCGGCCCACACCGTAGACCTGTTCGCTTACCAGTGCGGCAGCCCCATCGTCAAAGCCAACGCGGTGCAAGGCCCGATCCACCCTGCTTTAGGCATTGCCATGGACATGAGCATCCAGTTGCAAGCGGCCAATGGCGCGATCTGCACACTCAGCTTGAGCTTCAACAACGATGGCCCCTTGGGCACTTACTTCCGCTACATCGGCGACACGGGCACTTACCTGGCGCGTTACGACGACTTGTTCACGGGTAAGGAAGAAAAAATCGATGTGTCGAAAGTGGCGGTGTCCATGAACGGCATCGAGTTGCAAGACCGTGAATTCTTTGCTGCGATCCAAGAGGGCCGCGAACCTAACAGCTCGATTGCCCAGGTGCTGCCTTGCTACCAGGTCTTGCACGATCTGGAACAACAGTTGAATGCTTGAACGATGATCACTGCGCAAGCTGAGCGCAACAGTTTGCGCGTCATGGGGCTGGCTGGTTTTGCCAGCATGGCCTCGATGCGTTTGTGCGACCCGATGCTGGTGGTGCTGGGGCAAGAGTTCGAGGTCACCACGGGCGAGGCTTCTCTTGTGGTTTCGGCTTTTGCCGTGGCTTATGGCGTGCTCCAATTGTTTTACGGGCCCTTGGGAGACCGTTTTGGCAAGTTGCGGGTCATCTCTTTGGCCGTGCTGGCTTGCGCGGTGTTCAGTGCCATCACCAGTATGGCTTCTGATTTGAGCTTGTTGATCATCATGCGTGGTTTCATGGGGGCCGCGGCGGCGGGCATCATCCCGTTGTCCATGGCGTGGATCGGCGACCAGGTCGCTTATGACCGCAGGCAGGAAACTCTGGCCAAGCTGATGGGTTACACCGTCACCGGCATGATGTTTGGTTTGTGGTTTGGGGGCTTTGCGGCAGAGCACTTGGGTTGGCGCACCGCATTCGCTGTGGTTTCGGGTCTCTTCGCCATCGCCGCCTGGATGCTTTGGCACAAGTTGCGCAAGACACCTGCCACGGTTCCAGCCTCTGGGTCGGACAGTTTCTGGACCTACTTTGCCAACACGGCCCAGATGCTGCGCACGGTGCGTGTTCGGCAGGTGCTGACCGTCACCGCCATCGAGGGCGCATTGGTTTTTGGCACCATGGCCTTCATTCCGACCCATTTGCACCAGCAGTTTGACATGAGCGTGGTTCTTGCGGGCTCGGTCATGATGCTTTATGGCGTTGGTGGTTTGGTCTACAGCCAGATGGCCAAGCGCTGGCTGGGCTGGCTTGGCGGGGAGCGAGGCTTGGTCAGAGCAGGCGTGGTCTGCATTGCTTTGGGATTGCTCACGCTGGCATGGGCGCAGGCCACAGCCCTGGGCATGCTGGGGTGCCTCGCCACCGGGTTTGGCTTTTACATGCTCCACAACACTTTGCAGGTTCAGGCCACCCAAATGGCGCCAGCCTCCCGGGGCACGGCGGTCACGCTGTTTGCTTGTTCTCTTTTCTTTGGCCAATCGACCGGGGTGGTGTTGATGGCCCAGGCCGTTGATCTGGACTGGTTACCCCAGGCATTCACGGCTGCAGCTGTCGGCATTTTGCTGCTGGGGGGTGTGATTTACAAGCTGGTGGGACGGCACTGAACATCAAGGGTTCAGGTTTTTTCGGCAGTGGCCGCAGGGCCCAAAGGCCAGGGGCAAGACGATCTTTCATGGCTTGTCGCCAAAGTCATTGGGACAATTGAGGCCTTCTCACTCTGTCGAATGCTTTAGAACGAACTCAGACTGCTCAAGATGGCGAGCAGTTGCGTGGCATTGATCAAGATGGCCGACTTGTGCATTTTTCTAAAAGCGGGAATCGCCACCAGCTCATCGGCCCGTATTTGCGCCCCGAAATGGTCCATGCGGGTGATCAAATGTTGACGCATCAGCCAAGTCAGTAAGGCAATGCCGCCCGCGCCCATGGACAAACCGGTTTTGCCAGCGAAGGCGAAGCTGATGGCCGCGGCCAAAGCGGCGATCAGGGCCAAGCGAAAGTAAGTGATGTAGAACGAGCGGATGAACCGGGAATCCATCGGGTTGTCGTGCTTGAGTGTCAACAGGGGAATGGAGCCCAACAAAAAGTAGGTGGTGACCGCCAACAAGATCACGGTGAAGAGCAAGGCCAACATTTGGGGTTGCAGTGTCATGTCGTCTCTCCGTCTTAAGTCAATCTGAACGGAGAACATCATAAAGCGGATCGATCTCAGCCTCAGACCCAACGGGTCAGAGGGCAGGAGCATCAGCGATAAGATCGACAGATTGTTGTTCGAGATGATCCCATGACAGACCGCTACGCCGTGATCGGCAACCCCATTGTGCAAAGCAAATCGCCATTGATCCACAGCGCTTTTGCGCAGGTGACGGGGCAAGACATTGACTACGGCAAGTTGCTGGGCCCCTTGGGTGAGTTTGCGACCACGGTGGACGCGTTTCGCGCCAATGGCGGGCGGGGCATGAACGTGACCGCGCCTTTCAAGCTCGATGCCTTTGCCTACGCCACCGACCTGGCGCCCAGCGCGCAGATGGCTGGTGCCGTGAATGCGATGAAGTTTGAGGGCGACAAGGTATTTGCCGAAAATTTTGACGGTGTGGGACTGGTGCGTGACTTGGTGCACAACCTGGCTTGCCCGCTCAAGGGGCTGCGTGTGTTGGTTTTAGGTGCAGGGGGGGCCACACGGGGTGCTCTTTTGCCCCTGCTGGCCGAGCAGCCTGCCGAGCTGCTGATTGTCAACCGAACGGTGGCCAAGGCACTGGAGTTGGCTGCCTTGGCGCACCGACATCAAACTGGCAAAGTGCCCGTGCAGGGGCTGGGATATGCCGACTTGCAGGGGCAGGCGTTTGACGTGGTGCTCAACGCCAGCTCGTCCAGCCTCACGGCCGAGCTGCCGCCATTGCCCCCCAGCGTATTTGCAGCGGGCTGCCTGGCCTATGACCTGACCTATGGCAAAGGTCTCACGCCATTTTTGAAGCTGGCGCAGCAAGAGGGCGTGACACACCTGGCCGACGGTGTGGGCATGCTGGCAGAGCAGGCGGCTGAGGCCTTTGCGTGGTGGCGTGGCGTGCGGCCCGATACGGCAGCCGTGATTCGCCAACTGACGGTACCGCTGGTTTGAGTCGTTCGTGATGTGCTTGCCGCGCATCGATACTGGGTGCTGGAGGCGATCTATACTCGCCAAATGAACCAATTGGTACATTCAGACAAGAGCAAAGCGGCCGAAACGGACCCTGTGAAGGAGGCTGGCCGCACCAATGACCCGGCCCGCACCATGGCCGAGATCCTGACGGTGGCCACGCACGAGTTTGCCGACAAGGGGCTTACCGGCGCGCGCATCGACGCCATTGCAGCGGCCACGCGCACCAGCAAGCGCATGATCTATTACTACTTCGGCAGCAAGGACGGCTTGTACCTGGCGGTGCTTGAAGAGGCTTACCGCCGCATGCGGGCCATCGAGTCGGACCTGCATCTGGACGATCTGCCTCCGGCGCAGGCCTTGCAAAAGCTGGTCGAGTTCACCTACGACCACCACCGTGACAACGAAGACTTTATTCGCCTGGTGATGAACGAAAACATTCAGCGCGGCGACTACCTGCGCCAAAGCCAGAGCATTCAGGCGCTCAACTCCAATGCCATTGCCTCTGTGAAAGAGGTGTACGACCGGGGCGTGGCGCAGGGCGTGTTCAGGGCAGGGCTGGACCCGGTGGACATCCACTCGGCGATTTCGGCTTTCACGTTTTTCAACGTCTCCAACCGCCACACCTTTGGCCTGATCTTTCAGGACCGCGCCAGCCAGGAAAAAGCCAACACCCTCAAAAGGGTGCATGTGGTCGAGTTGATCCTGCGCTTCGTCAGCCATTCCGTTTCGGCATAACAGTTAAGTGGCTATGGCATCTGGATATCAGGGTAATCACGGATCCCTAAAAAACTAACCAGTTCGTACATTATCGGCAACCCCTATCTGGAGACGTGTGTTGGTCCATCAATTCATCGACGGTTTTTGCAAAGTCCTGAACGTGGTCATGGCCCTGTGTTTGGCCGTGATGGTGGTGCTGGTGTTTGGCAACGTGGTCATGCGCTACGGATTCAACTCGGGCATCACCTTGTCTGAGGAGCTGTCGCGCTGGTTGTTCGTCTGGATGACCTTCATGGGTGCGGTCATTGCCCTCAAAGAACATGGGCATCTCGGCACCGACATGTTGCTGAGCCGACTGGGCCCTGCGGGCAAAAAGTTTTGCCTTGGCTTGTCCTACGTGGCCATGCTGTTTGTTTGCTGGTTGTTGTTCAAAGGGGCCTACGAGCAGACCGTGATCAACCTGGGCAGCACCAGTGCGGTCATGGAGGTGACCATGGCTTGGGTCTACGCCCCTGGGGTGGTGTTTGCGGTGCTGGGCGGCCTGATTTTGCTGACCGATCTGTTTCGTTTGCTCACCGGCCAAGTGCGCGATGAAGACTTGGTCATGGTGCAGGAATCCGAAGAGTCGCCCCATGGCGGCGGCAAAGCCTGAGCGCAAGAGAGACTGACATGACGATCGCTATTTTTGTTTTTTCTCTGCTCGGGGCCATGGCCATTGGCATCCCGATTGCGTTTTCGCTCTTGATCTGCGGCGTGGCGCTGATGTGGCACCTGAACATGTTCGATGCGCAGATCCTTGCGCAAAACCTGCTCGAAGGCGCCAACAGTTTCCCTTTGCTGGCCGTGCCGTTTTTCATGCTGGCCGGCGAGATCATGAACGCGGGTGGTTTGTCGCGCCGCATTGTGAACTTTGCGATGGCCTGCGTCGGCCACATCAAAGGCGGCCTGGGTTACGTGACCATCATGGCGGCTGTCATCATGGCGGCGTTGTCGGGTTCGGCCGTGGCCGATGCGGCGGCGCTGTCGGCCTTGCTCTTGCCCATGATGGTGGCGGCAGGTCACGACCGCTCTCGCTCGGCGGGCTTGATTGCCTCGGCCGGCATCATCGCCCCGGTCATTCCGCCCAGCATTGGCTTTGTGATCTTTGGTGTGGCGGGCAACGTGTCCATCTCCAAACTGTTCATGGCCGGTATCGTGCCCGGCATCATGTTGGGCGCATCGCTGTGGGTCACCTGGTGGTGGTTGGCTCGGCGAGAATTGGTGCAGGTGCCGCCACGCAAGTCCATGGGCGAGATCATGGTGGCCATGCGCGAAGCCACTTGGGCCTTGGTGATGCCACTCATCGTGGTGTTTGGCTTGAAGTTCGGCATTTTTACCCCCACCGAAGCGGCGGTGGTGGCGGCGGTTTACGCCTTGTTCATCTCGACTTTCGTTTACCGCGAACTGGGTTTGAAAGACCTGTACCCCTTGTTTGTTAGTTCGGCCAAAACCAGCGCGGTGGTGATGTTTTTGGTGGCCGCTGCCATGGTCTCGGCCTGGCTCATCACGGTGGCCAATTTGCCCGCCCAACTGATCGAGATTTTGCAGCCCTTGCTGGGCAGTCCTCGTTTGCTCATGTTCACCATCATGGTGATCATCATTGTGATCGGCACCGCGCTCGACATGACGCCCACCATTTTGCTCTTGACCCCGGTGCTCATGCCGGTGATCAAGGCCGCAGGCATTGACCCGGTTTACTTCGGCGTGCTGTTCATCATCAACTGCGCCATTGGCCTGATCACACCGCCTGTGGGCACGGTGCTCAACGCGGTGGCGGGTGTCGGAAAAATCAGCATGGACGAGGTGACGCGGGGCGTGATGCCTTTCATGATCGCCCAGTTCACCATCATGTTTGCCATGGTGGCCTTCCCGGCTTTGGTGATGGTGCCCGCGCGTTGGTTCTATTGATTCCCGGGTGTGGTTGTCTGATCGGGTACGCCTGACAACCACCCCTTTGATGCACAGCGTACGTCCTTCTTTTTACTGGAGACCCTTCATGAAACGTGTATTCATCAAGTCCTTGATCGCCACCGTGGCGCTGGCTGCCATGGGCGTGGCTTCGGCGCAAGACAAAACCATCAAGTTCGCCAACCAGAATGCAGCGGGCCACCCCATCATTCAGGGCATGGAAAAGTTCAAGGAGATCGTTGAGAAAAACTCCGGCGGCAAGCTCAAAGTCAACGTGTTCCCTGCTGGTGCTTTGGGCAGCGACCAAGCCAACGTGTCCGCCATCCAAGGCGGCACTTTGGAGATGGCCTCCATGAACTCGGGCATCTTTGCTTCGCAAGTGCGGGACTTCTCGGTGTTTGATTTCCCCTTCATGTTCGCCAGCGGCCAGGAGGCCGATGCCGTGGTGGACGGTGCCTTTGGTAAAAAATTGCACGCCAAGCTGGAAGAAAAAGGCCTGGTGGGTCTGGGCTTTTATGAGCTGGGCTTTCGCCATGTGACCAACGGCCGCCGCGCCATCAACAAGGTCTCGGACATCGAAGGCCTGAAGCTGCGCGTGATCCCCAACCCAATCAACGTGGACTGGGTCAAGGCGCTGGGTGCCAACCCCACACCGCTGCCATTCCCAGAGTTGTACGCTGCTTTGGAGCAAAAAGCCGTGGACGGCCAGGAAAACCCTGTGGCCACCATCAACGGCGCCAAGCTGTTCGAAGTGCAAAAGCACATGGTCCTGACTGGTCACCAGTACAACCCCCAGTCGATTGTGATCAGCAAGAAGTTCTGGGACACCTTGTCGGCCGCTGAAAAGAAAATCTTGAGCGACGCGGCGGCTGAGTCCTCGAAGTTCCAGCGTACCCAGGCGCGCGCCCAGGAAGCCAGCTTGCTGGAGAACCTGAAGAAAAACGGCATGCAAGTGACCACCTTGCCCGCGGCCGAAGTGGCCATCTTGCGCGACAAGATGAAGCCCGTGATTGCCAAGCACGGCGAGGCGATTGCCGCCACCGTGTCCGAGTTGCAAGCTGAGCTGGCCAAGCTGCGCAAGTAAGCCCAAGGGTCATGGCCCAAGCCGTGGCCTGGCTTTTGACTTGACCGCTGCAGCCTTCCGCTGCAGCGGCGGGTCTGCCCCCTGCATTCAGGGGACATTTCCTGATTTTTTCAGTCCGCAGGCTTTGACGATGCGGGCCACTTTTTCTTTAGCCCATGATCAACGGCCACACCGAACTCATCGCGCACATCGGCTACCCCACGCACACCTTCAAGTCCCCGATGATTTACAACCCGTACTTCAACGAGGCGGGTATCAACGCGGTGGTGGTGCCCATGGGCTGCAAAGCTGAGAACTACCCGGTTTTCCTCCGGTCTGTGTTCACCCTCGAAAACATTCGGGGTGCGCTGATCACCATGCCGCACAAGGTCAGTACGGTGGGTTTGATCGATGAAGTGACTGCCACCGTTCGCGTGGCGGGGGCTTGCAACGCGGTCAAGCGTTTGGCCGATGGTCGCCTGGTGGGTGACATGTTTGACGGAGCCGGTTTTGTGCGCGGTGTGCAGCGCAAGGGTTTTGACCTTGTGGGCAAACGCGTGCTCGTTGTCGGCACCGGGGGCGTGGGTTGCGCAATTGCGGCATCGCTCGCGGGCGCAGGCATTGCGGCCATCAGCCTGTTTGATGTGAACGCCGCTGGCTGCGAGGCATTGGCCCAGCGTCTCAAAGACAACCACCCGCAAATCGATGTGCGCACCGGCGCCAACGATCCGGCGGGGCATGACTTGGTTGTTAACGCCACACCCTTGGGCATGAACGAAGGCGACCCGCTGCCTTTGGATGTGTCGCGGCTGTCCCCCGACACTTTTGTGGGCGAGGTGGTCATGCGTGCCGAGACCACCGCGTTTTTGGCGGCGGCCCAAGCACGCGGCTGCCGCACGCAGGTGGGCACCGACATGTTGTACGAGCAAATCCCCGCCTATTTGGAATTTTTTGGCCTGCCCACCACCACGGCCGACGTGTTGCGCCGTGTGGCGCAGCTGAGTTATTGAGCGCCCAACAGGAGCCTTGAGATGAACCTGAACAGAGTGGACCGCGAAGCCGTGCCGGACATGCCCAACCGACTGGGCATCGCAGGCATTGAATTCATCGAATACGCCACCAGCCGCCCGCAGGCCTTGGGTCAGGTGCTCGAAAACATGGGCTTTCGCCCGGTGGCGCGTCACCGCTCACGCGAAGTGACGCTGTACCGCCAGGGCGGCATGAACCTGGTGGTCAACGCCAGCCCCGACGATGCCCGCGTGAGTGGTACGGTCGACGGCCAGCCGGTCATCTCGGCCGTGGCCTTTCGGGTGCAAGACGCCCTCAAGGCGCACACCCGCTGCTTGGATGTGGGCGCATGGAACGTGGACAGCCACGCTCAGGCCATGGAGCTGCACATCCCCGCCATCCACGGCCCGGGGGGCAGCCGCTTTTACTTTGTGGACCGCTGGCAAGAGTTCTCTATTTACGACATCGATTTCAAGCCCATCCCCACCGTGGACCCGAACCCGCCTGCGCTGGCAGGCATGGGCTACTTTGGCGTGGTGCAGTACATCGGTGCAGCGCGCAGCGCCGATTGGCAGACCTATTACGAACACATGTTCGACTTCAGCAGCATTCCCGATGAAGAGCGCTTTGGCATCTTGCCCAAGGGTAAGCTGATGAAAAGCCCTTGCGGCAGCTTCTTGTGGCAACTGGTGGAGCCTGAGCCCTGGATGGACGCCGACGACAGCCCCGAGTGTTTGCAGCGGATTGGCTTTGGCGTGCCCGATGTGGGCCAGGCGGTGACGGCGCTCAAGGCGCGTGGCGTGGAGTTTGTGGAATCGACCCAGCTGCACCCTGAAGACCGGGGTGCGCTCACCCGTGCCACGTTGGGTTCGGTTGCCTTTGAGCTCGTTCACCAGTGAAAAAAATGAAGCCCCCACGTTCATCACTTCGTGTATTCACTCCCCCCCAAGGGGGCGTCGGTCTCCCTTGGGGCGGACCTGCGGGAGACTTGCCATGAACATGCTTGACGGCTACGGCATGGACACCATCACCATGGCGGGCACCCTGGAGGCCAAACTGGCCGCCATGAAGGGCGCGGGTTTTTCTCAGGTGATGCTGATGGCGCGCGATCTGGTCACGCACCCCGGTGGTGTGCAGGCCGCCGTCGCTGCGGTCCAGGCCAGCGGCATGCGGCCCACCGGTTTTCAGGTGCTGCGCGATTTTGAAGGCCTGTCAGGCCATTTGCACAGCTACAAGCTCGACATCGCCAAGGCCATGCTGGAGATGTGCGCGGCCAGCGGCAGCAAGGTCTTGCTGGCGTGTTCGTCCACTTCGCGCCACGCCACGCAAGACTTGGATGCCATCGCCGCCGACCTGAAAAAACTCGCCATGCTGGCGGTGCCGCTGGGCATTCAGATCGCTTACGAAGCGCTGTCCTGGGGCCGCACCGTCAACGAATTCACCACCAGCTGGGACGTGGTCTGCCGTGCTGATTGCCCCAATCTGGGGATTGGCATCGATTCGTTCCACATCTTCGCCGCCAAAACCTCACTGGACGCGATCGAAGAGCTGGACCCTTCCAAAATATTTCTGGTTCAGTTGTCCGACTTCATGTGGCAGGAAACCCCCACCTTTGAAGAACGCATGACCACGGCGCGCACTTTCCGTGTGTTCCCGGGTGAAGGTGTGCACAGCGAACAGTTGGCCGATCTGGTGCTGCGCCTGGACCGCATCGGCTACCGGGGTGACTACAGCTTCGAGGTTTTCAACGACGACTACCAGCAACTGCCGCTGGAGACCGTGGCCGAGCGGGCCCGCAAGAGCGCGACCTGGCTGCACCAGGACGTGCTGCACAAGTCGGCACCACTGCCGCAGTGGACGAATCGGTTCAATTAACGTCTCCGCCATTCAAGCAGGCGGGGCGCATGTTCAGCGAAACAAGCTGGGTGGTGAAATCACACCAAAATCCGGTCCGATGCCGCCCGATGGCGGCTCGGGGCATTTTGTGCTCAGCTGAATGGTGATGGTCTTGTCTTTTTTGGACGCGTCAACAATGCGCGCGCAGGCAAAACTGGTGATGGGTTGTTCTGAATGACCCGCAATGGTGCTCACCATGGGCAAAGTCACATACTCACACGACTTGTTGTTGGCTGCGCTGCAGTCGTCTACCGTGTCGTACAAGGTGGTTTTGGAGCCGGGCTCGATCCAGATTTTTTGGCCGATGCTCAATTCGACTGGATTTCTTTCTTCCACCAGTTCCCTGAAGGTTTTGACGTCGTTGTTGTCGGTCAGAAGTGACGACCACTGAAAAGTTTTGCACGGGTCTTTGGGCTTGTCGTCGTAGGCCTCGAGTACCAGCAAAAAAGGCTGTCCTGTGGAAGGATCTACTTTGGGGATGGGGGGGGTGGTGCTTGTGTTCCAGTACGTGTCATACACACACTGACTGGCCACCAACGGAAACAATCCGCCGGGCTCAATCGTGCCGGGGCTGGTGATGCCGGCGACTGCCGTGACGTTCACTGGGGTGGAAAAAACATTCCAAATGCGCGCAAAAAAAGTGGGCACCTCGCCATCGTTTTGCCCTTGACCTTTGCTCAGCGTGACCTGTACCGCAGGAACATCGTTGCGCGTTGGGTTCATGGGCAGGAGTTGCAAAGTGGCATTGACCTGTGTGGGGTTCCAGTAGCCTGATTGCACTTGCCCAGTCAGCATCTTCTTGCCATCTGCGGCGTTCAGTGTCACCGCGGCCGATGCAGCCAGCTCCGCAGTGGACCATTGCGGGGTGGCCGACGCAGTGCTGCGCAACAGCTTGGCACCGGCCAGCGCGGCCGCATCGGCGTCGTTTTGCATTTCATTGCGGACGATCTGAACATAAGCCACATCGATCACCAAGGCCGCAATGCCGAGAAAGACGGGAATCATCAAGGCGACCAGCAAAGTTACAGCGCCTCGTTCGGCGCGCTGTTGGCCAGACGGTTTTTTGCCCCACGGCTTGACAGGGCGGGTGGGGGCAATGGAGTGGTCGTGTGTTTTCATCATCATTCTCTGACCATGACGGTGGTGGATGTCAAAACCAAGGGTGATCCCATGGCGCTCAGCAGATTACCCAAAGCCAAACCCCTGAAGGTGTAGCTGACGCGGACTGCCAGATGGTCTGGGTTGGCTTGAGCGGGGAAGTCCACTGTGACGGGACTGGATGCGCCCAGGGTCAGCAGAGAGTTGCCCGCGTAATTCAAGACACGTGTGGAGATCTCACTGTTGGTAACGGCTGGAACCCTCAAAACAATGCCTGCACGAGCCCCTTCACGACTGGCGTTGGTCAGAACGGCTTTGTCATAAAGCGCAATGCCAAATTCCACAATGCCCGAGACGATCAAGAGCAGCAAAGGCAAAAGCAATCCGAACTCCACCGTGGCGGTCCCTGTTTGTAGATGCTTCGTCAGTTTGTACCGCGCCGCTCGTGGGCGAATGTCTGCATGCACCTGAACATCAACTTGGGCTTGAGTCATGGGTGAAATCCTTGTGAGTGAGAAAAAAACATGCCAGAGGCCATCGGGTGAGCGACAGGCCTGGGTGCAAACCATATGAGAAAAAAAAGTCAGACACCGTGGTCTGTCGCACCAAAAACACCGGGTCTATTTTTATATTTCAAGTCACTGACTGTGATTCATCGAACAGACATCCGCGCAATCCATTCATAAATTCAAGTTGTCACAGCAACCTTATGGCGCTGTGATGTCGGGGCGATGAGCCGTGTCATTCATTTCGTTCAAGGACAGTAAAAGAACGACTGGATCTGCGTCCTATTTTTTTGTCTAACAGGAGTTTTGACATGAAGAAATTCATCCATGAATTGAAAAATTTCACCCATGATGAAAGTGGTGCTACCGCCATTGAATATGGCCTGCTTGCTGCACTGGTGGCTTTGGGTATCACTGTAGGTGCCACCGCATTGGGAACGGAATTGGGATTGTTTTTTGGTCGAATTGCGACCCGATTGACAACGGCTGCATGAGTGCCGATTAAGCGAATCAGTTGTCTTGATTCATATGCGCAGATTTGTATGAGCGCTAACAGACGAAGGAGATTTCGTTTCTTAAAGTCAAAGTGCGGTGATCGAATGGTGGATTCAAGGACGAAGTGCAACACGGTTCAACGAGGCGTGAAACACCTCGTATGGCGTCTTGAATCCGAGCCGCTTTCTGGGCCGGTGATTCAATCTGTTTTCGATCATAGTCAACTCCTCATCGGTGACAGTTTCCATGCGCCGCTTTTTGGGAATGTATTGGCGCAGCAAACCATTGAAGTTCTCGTTGCTGCCGCGCTGCCAGCTGCAATACGGATCGGCAAAGTAAGTCTGGATGCCAAGGGCCTGATCGATGGCCTGGTGATCGGCAAACTCCTTGCCGTTGTCCACCGTCAAGGTCTTCACCCGTGAGTTCACGGGCTTGAGCTTGGCTTCAATGGCCCGGCCCACCAAATCGGCAGACTTGTTGGGCACTTTGGCCAGCACAGCAAAGCCACTCTTGCGTTCTACCAGTGTCACGATGGCTTGTTTGTGAGCCGCGCCAATGACGGTATCTCCCTCCCAGTGGCCCACTTGCTTGCGATCTTCAATGTGACTTGGTCTCTCGCTGATCGGGCGGCGGTTCGGGATCTGGCCACGCCTGTCACGCCCGCACAGGTGGCGTTTGCGCCGGGGCTTTTGGCTGCGCAGGTGCGTGTGTAAATCACCACCGGCAGCCTTGTTCGCATAGACATGCAAATAGACGCTCTCATGGCTGACCGCCACCTTGCCTGCAATCTGCTCGGGGCTCCATTGAATGCCCAGGTAGAAATCCACATCGGACCAGACCTTGGAATCTACACGGCGGGCATTACGGCTGCGCTGTGCTCGCTCAGACGCCTTGGCGCAGGCTTGTTCGGCGCGGTAGCCACGCTGGCCACGACCACGGCTGAGTTCGCGGCTGATGGTGCTGCGGTTCCTGCCCAGGGATCGGGCAATCTCGCTAATGGTCTGTTTGGCTTTCAAAAGGCTGTGAATTTGGTATCGTTCTTCTCGGCTGAGGTGCTTGTACATCTGGCAACTTGGACTTGGCGGTTTGAGTGGCCATGATGCCTTGACATCCTCAGCCACCCATCACCGGGTTCATCTTTGTTGCACCTCGTACTTGAATCCGCCAATAAATAAATCACCGCTGCAATGGAGAGTTCCCTGTAAGCGATATCGGTTTGATATCACCGCGATCAGGTGAATGCCACTGGAAGTTCATTAACCATCAACTGGAGTCTATGACCATGAAAAATCAAATCCAAAACTTTATCAACGATGAGTCGGGTGCGACGGCGATTGAATATGGCTTGCTGGCCGCTTTGGTCGCGTTGGGTATTGCGGCGGGTGCCACAGCGCTGGGTACGCAATTGGGTGCTTTGTTCACCCGAATCTCAACACGGTTGGCGGCAGCTGTATTTCCAGCCTGAGCGAAGCCACAGAACCCAGGAACCGAACATGCTGAACCTGCATTTGGAACTTGTCAGTTTACTGGCCTTGGCCACGTTGCTGGTCTTGGCCAGTTGGAGCGACTTGCGCATGCGAAAAATCCCCAACACCTTGGTGCTCTGGGGCGTTTTCACCGCAGTGGTCTTGTCCCTAACGCCCCGAGGCATCGGGCTGGTTTCCGCATCTCTGGGTGGCATGGTCGGTTTTCTGGTGTTCTTGTTTTTGCATCTGTTCAAGATGGTCGGTGCTGGCGACGTCAAATTGGTGGCGGCTGTCGGTATGTTCGTCGGTTGGCCAGACATGCTGAATGTCTGTGTAGCCATCTTGATCGCTGGGGGAATCGTGGCCATCGCCTGGGCTGTTGGGACATCGCGGTGGTGGATGGTTTTGAAAAATCTTCAAAACGGACTGATGCAACACATCCGCCTAGGTCAATGGCCGGCATTCGGTCAACCCTTGATCAACCAGGTATCACCCGAGCGCGTGCCCTATGCCTTGGCTGTTGGTTTGGGAACGGTTTCGTATTACATCGTCACTGCATAAATCAGGTGCCATCACGTTGGCCATAGGAAATACATGATGAATAAACGTCCGGTTTTGATCATTTTTTTGGCAGCTGCCGTGGCACTTGCCACCGTATCTGTGGCAGCCATCTGGTTGAAGCAAAAAGATGAAATGAGCACCATCAAGGTGGTGGTGGCCACCCGGGATCTTCAAATCGGCACCCGCTTGCAGCCGTCCATGCTGGAGACCGTGAGTTGGCCGATCTCAGCCCCCATCAAATCACCGCTGAATTCGACCGAGCAGGCATATGACCGCGTGATCAACATCCCCATATTGCGTGGTGAGCCGATCCTTGAAACCAAATTGGCAGCCATGGGTCAGAAAGGGGGTCTGTCCTCGGTCTTGAAAGAGGGCAAGCGTGCAGTGACTGTGAAAGTCAATGAAATTGTTGGTGTGGCCGGATTTGCACTGCCCGGTAATTTTGTGGATGTCATGGCCAACATCCCAGACAAAGACAACAACCCGGTTTCAAAAATTGTGCTGGAAAGGATTCAGGTCCTGGCGGTCGCACAAGATGTGACCAGCACCGAAAACAAACCACGTGTGGTGAGTGCCGTGACCCTTGAAGCGACACCACAGGAGGCTGAAATCATCGATTTGGCCAGAAGTGTCGGCGCCTTGTCGTTGGTCCTGAGAAGTCAGGTGGACGTGGCCAGCGTGGACACACCAGGTTCGCGCAAGGCAGATTTATTGCAAAGGTCCAGTCAACTGAATGCTCAGACAGCGAACGCGGCTTTGGTGGTGGCGCAAAACGACGCTCAGCGCCCCACCAGTTCGCGACCGATCCGGCGCGTGAGCCAGAGTCTGCCGCCCAAACCGATGGAGAAATTGGAAGTCATTCGCGGGATGACCAAGTCCCAAGAGCCGGCCGAATAAATCACTTTTGCACATGGATCACATCAGCATGAAAAAAACAATCCAAACCTTGACAGCCCATGGACTGTTCATCGCATTGAGTTTCTACTATCCCTTGTTGGCCGCCGAAAATGAAATACCTGCATCGAAAAAATCAACGAAATCCGTCGCAACGGTAGCCAAAGAAAAGTCTCTGCCGTCCCAAGGCCCGGTGGAGCTTTTGCCGGGCGTCGAGTTGAGCAATGGAAAGTCCATGCTTCTGAAGCTTTCCGAGCCAGCACTGCGTATCTCGATTGGCAACCCGGATGTGGCTGACGTCACACTGATCAATGCCAAAGAGGTGTATGTGCTGGGCAAAAAAACCGGCGTGACCAATTTGATCGTTTGGTCTGCCAGCGGAAAAACCACGCTGCGCGATGTTTCTGTGGGTCTGGATACCGCAATGCTGCAGTCCAGGTTGGCGAAATGGGTGCCCACCAAGGAACCCTTGATGGTCGATGTGATGGCAGACACGGTGGTGCTGCGTGGTCGCGTACCGGATGCCACCAAAGTGCACCGCATTGTGAGTTTGGCAGAGGCTTATACAGGCGGTAAAAAAGTCATCAACATGCTGCGGGTTGAAGGCTCGCAGCAGGTCATGCTGGAAGTCAAGGTGGCCGAAGTTTCGCGAACCTTGCTCGATGAGTTGGGTGTGGACATCAACCTCACCCGCACAGCCGGCAGTACGTCTGTGTCTTTGTTGTCTCAATTTTTGTCCAATGGTGCAACGGCATTGACAACCGCCCGTGCCAATGGCATGACCACCATCACACTGACGGCGGAAATGAAGAAAGGCCTTGTCAAAATTCTGGCCGAGCCCACCATCACGGCCATCAGTGGCCAGGAGGGTTCATTTTTGGCAGGTGGAAAAATTTTTATTCCTGTCCCACAAGGGGGCTCCAGCAACAGCATCACCCTGGAAGAAAAAGAGTTCGGGGTCGGATTGAGCTTCACGCCCACGGTTTTGGAGGAGGGTTTGATCAATCTGAAAGTCACCCCCGAAGTTTCCGAGCTTTCGCAGTTGGGAGCGACGGTCAAGGCGCTCAATGGGCAAGTCAGTGTGCTGCCGTCCATCACCACCCGGCGCGCTTCCACCACTGTTCAGCTCAGAGACGGCGAGAGCTTTGCGATAGGTGGCCTGATCAAGAGCAATGTGACGGAGGCGATTCGCGCGTTGCCATTACTGGGTGAATTGCCTGTCCTGGGGGCTTTGTTCCGCAGCAATGCGTTTCAAACGGAAAAATCCGAATTGCTGTTTGTGGTGACGCCCCGATTGGCCAAAACGTCCGACCTGGCCTTGGCTTTGCCCACGGACAGTTTCAAACCGCCGACACGTTCCGAATTCATGGTGGAAGGGCTGATGGAAAAGCCCGATTCTCCAGCCTCTGGAAAACCCACCGTCACCCCACAAGATGCTGCACCTGTAGTGCCTGCCAAGCCTTGAGTTAAGGAGTTATGAAATGTCCATACTGAATTTCAGCAAAGTCCAAAATTTGGCCGCATGGCTGCTGGTGAGTTTGTCTGCAACAGGTTGTGCCAACACGCCATATGCCGATTCCCCGCAATGGGGGCTATCGGTTCGCCAAGCCATCGCGGCACAAACACTGAATCCGGATGCAGGACAAACAAAGACGGCGCCACCCGACGCCGATGGTGCGGTCATGAAGTCTGCCGTAGACCGCTATCAAAGTTCCTTTGACAAGCCACCAGCACCTGTGAATGTCATGAACATTGGATTGGGTGGTTCTTCAGGTATATCTGGACGTTGAAGGGATTGTCATGAACACGTATTTGATGGCGTCAGACGCTACCATGATTGAATTGTTGCGCAGCACTGTTCAATCGCAAAGCCTGACGGTGAAGTCGAGCGTTGTGCGTGCTGAAGGTCAGCCGCTCATGCCCTTGATTCAGAGTTTGGAGCCCGGCATTCTGGTGCTGTGCAGCAGTCAGTCGCAGCTGACGCAGGACCTGGATGCGCTGGAGTCATTGACTTGGTCAAACCCGCAAGTCAGTGTGGTCCTGATCAGCGGCAGTGACACCAAAGATGATCTGGTTCGCGCCATGCGATCAGGCGTTCGTGAGGTCGTGGCCTCACCACCTGCCCAGTCAGATCTGATTGCCGCTTTGCGTCGTGTCGTCTTGCATCACGAAAAAACCCGCAGATCTGACGATGGCTACGTCGGCTCTGGACAGATCATTGCCTTCATTTCATGCAAGGGGGGCAGTGGATCGACTTTTTTGGCCACCAATACGGCTTATCTGATCGCAGACACTTTCAATCGCCGGTGTTTGTTGGTGGATTTGGATTTGCAGTATGGCGATGCCTCGTATTACATGAGTCAAGATGCCGCAAAAAACAACATCAGCGATTTGACACAACAAATTGACAGACTTGACGCTCAGTTGTTGAACAGCTGCATGCAAAGCATCAGCCCCCGACTCAATTTGCTCGCTGCACCGGATGAGCCTGGTGTGGCCATGGCCATTACGGCGAGTCAATTGGAGCAGGTCTTGACCTTGGCCAAGCGCATGCATGAATTTGTGGTACTCGATCTGGACAGCGCGATCGATGCCGTGACGCTCAAGGCGCTGGACATGGCAGATGTCATTTACGTGACGATGGAATGCAATTTGCCCGTGGTGCGCAATGCCAAACGACTGGTCAAACTTTTCCGTTCATTGGGTTATGGCGACGACAAGTTGCGCTTGTTGGTGAACAAATTTCAGACCGATGGTGTGCTGGATGTCAAAACGATCGAGCAAGCGGTGGGCATCAAAGTTCACCACACGATCTCCAATCAGGTTGACGCGGTGACAGAAGCTTTCAATTTGGGCAAACCACTTGAACAGTTGCATCCACAGAACGCAGTGCTCAAAGCATTGCGTGAAGTCACTGCTCACCTGTTGCATACACCCTTGCCCAAGACCCGTGGTTGGATGGATCGTTTGATGGGCAAAGCCGCCTGAATTTCAGCGCACAAAACGAGGAGAAGGTTTTGAAATTGGACATACGTCAGCACCTAGAGTCCCAAGCATCGATTCCCATCGCATTGGGCCCCGCGTTGTCTGCCAACAGGGTGACCGCTGTAAGGCTTGAAAGCATCAAATCACAAATACACCGTGAAATTCTGGCGCAGGTGGATTTGAGGCGCATGGAGACCATTTCGCCAGAAGCTTTGCGTCAGGAGCTGAAGGCTCTGACACAAAGTCTGCTCGATGACAGTGGTCTGGCCATCAATGAGGTTGAGCGTCGTCAGATTGTTCAGGGCATCCAGGATGAAATGCTCGGATTGGGGCCTATTGAGCCTTTGCTGGCAGACCCTACGGTGTCTGATATTTTGGTCAATGGGCCGCACAAGGTTTACGTCGAGCGCAAAGGGAAAATCGAGTCGACCAACATTGAATTCGACAGCGAGGCACATTTGATGCGTGTCATCGACCGCATCGTTTCCCGAATTGGACGCCGAGTGGATGAAATGACCCCCATGGTGGATGCCCGATTGCCGGACGGCTCTCGCGTCAACGCTGTGATACCGCCCTTGGCCATTGATGGCCCTTTGTTGTCCATTCGCCGGTTTTCAGTGGTGCCCTACACCATGGCTGATCTGCTGGCCTTTCACACGCTCAATACAGAGATGGCAGAGCTGATCAACGGCTTGGTCAAGGCCAAAATCAATCTGCTGGTGTCGGGGGGGACGGGCAGTGGCAAGACCACCTTGCTCAATGTCATCTCAGCCAGCATTCCGCACGATGAGCGGATCATCACCATTGAGGATGCTGCCGAGCTGCAATTGCAGCAACCCCATGTGGTGCGCATGGAAACGCGTCCTCAAAACATCGAAGGCAAGGGTGAAATCAGCCAGCGGGCATTGCTGCGAAACAGTTTGAGGATGCGACCAGACCGCATTATTTTGGGTGAGGTTCGTGGCGCTGAAGTATTGGACATGTTGCAAGCCATGAACACAGGGCACGATGGCTCTATGACCACGATCCATGCGAATTCACCTCGCGATGCCCTCACGCGACTGGAGCACATGTTGGGCATGGCTGGGCTGAATGTGGATGTACGTTCGATGCGCCAGCAAATCAGTGCGGCATTGTCTGTGATTGTGCAGGTTTCGCGCTTGTCGGATGGGCGCCGCAAGCTCACCAGTCTGCAGGAAATCACCGGCATCGAGGGGGATGTGATCACCATGCAGGAAATTTTCAAATTTGACCAAACGGGTATCGCTTCAGACGGTCAGGTGCAGGGCCGATTCCAGGCCACCGGGATCCGACCTAAGTTCGTGCAACGCCTGAAAACACGCGGCATCCATTTGCGCGAAGACCTCTTTGATCCCCAGAATTTTCGAGGTACATGATGGATTGGTTATACGGGCTTATTTTGGGCGCGTGCGGGATTGCCAGCTTCTTGTTACTGATGGGCTTGTACGAGGCTTGGCGCATCTACTGGAGTCCACGTCAAAAGTTGCTTGGCCGTCGCATGCAACAGATGTTCAATCAAGAGCGACATGTCCAAGCCCCTATTTTGCGTCGACGCGACTTGAGTCGTTTTCCTATTTTGGATCGCTGGTTAAGTCAGGTGCCTGGCATTCAGCGCGTTGATCGCTTTTTGCGACAAGCTGATTTGTCCATGGATGTTTCGCAAGGCTTGATGCTGGGCGTTTTGCTGTTGATGATGTCAGGACTGGTGGGTATGGTCCTGCATATCCCTGCAGCATTGACCGGCCTGTTGATGGTGGCCACTTTGGCCTGTGCCATCTATTACCTCAAGGTCAGAGGTGTCCAAAGAATCGCGAAGATTGAAAAACAATTGCCGGATGCTCTGGACCTCATGGTTCGGGCGCAGCAATCTGGTCATGCCTTCATCAGCGCACTGCAAATCACAGCGACCGAGTCTCGTGCACCTATTTCCGTGGAGCTGCGCAAGGTATTCGATGAGATCAATCTGGGCATGAGTGTTCAGTCAGCCATGAACCATCTGGCTGCTCGCATTGACAGCAAGGAGATCCGGTATTTTGTGGTGGCGGTATTGATTCAAAACGAAACCGGCGGAAATTTGGCCGATGTGTTGCGCAAAACTGCCAACTTGATCCGCGAGCGTCAAAAAATTGCTGGCGTCGTCCGTGTGTTGTCCGCGGAAGGACGTATCTCTGCTTGGATCTTGTCTGTCATGCCATTTTTATTGGCTTTTTTGTTGTACTTGATCAATCCCGACTTCATTTCAGCACTCTGGAAAGATGAGATGGGTCTGGTCATGTTGGGTGTTTCTTTTGGCTTGATGCTGGTGGGGGTCTTTTGGATGTCCCGTCTGGTTCAAATCAAAGTTTGAAAGTTTTTATGTCTACTTTGAATCTCCTCATTTTGGGCACCCTGTTTTTGTTTGTGTCCTCGTTGGTCTATCTCCTCTTGAATCAATGGATCCCAGGCGATCTTGAAAAACGTCGTATTCGTTTGGTGCAGCCGGTCCGAGAGAAAGAAAATCTCTGGTTCAAGCGAGTGCAATCGAAGTTTCTGGAGGTCCTTTTATCGATGGGGCCTTGGGCAGGCAAAGCGGTCGCGGATGATGCTCTAGAGCCCAGTGGATTGCAGTTACGGCTTTTGAACGCGGGTCTTCGCTCCAGTTTGGCGCTGCCCATTTTTTTGGGCTTGAAGACCTTGCTCACTTTTTGGTTGCCAGCGTGTTTTGCGTTGCTGATCTGGCTATTACAAGCTTCATGGCTTGATTTGATGTTTTGGAGTGGACTCATGGCATCTGCTGCGGCAGGGTATTACTTGCCCGATTTGGTTTTGCATCATTGGGTCCAAAGGCAGCAAAAAATCTTGTTCCATGCCATCCCGGATGCTTTGGACTTGATGCGTTTGTGCGTGCAGGCGGGCTTGGGGCTTGACGCCGCCATCGAGAGAGTCGGTCGGGAAATGCGTTTGTCCTATCCACAACTGTCGGACGAGTTTGCTTTGACGGGGTTGGAGTTGCGTGCCGGGTCTTCACGGGCTGAAGCTTTACGGCACCTGTCCCTTCGCATGGGCTTGTCCGACATTGAGGGTTTGGTGACGATGCTGATTCAGGCCGATCGATTTGGCACCAGCATTGGGGAGTCATTGGAGGTCCATTCGGATGCACTCAGAACCAAACGCCGATTGATAGCCGAAGAGGCAGCAGCCAAATTGCCCATCAAATTGCTGATCCCTTTGATCTTCTGTGTTTTTCCTGCGTTGATGACCGTGCTTTTGGGGCCTGTGGTCATCAGCATCACGCAAAATTTGTTCCCCTTGGTCAACAACTGATGAGGGTCTGCATGACATGGATATTGGCTGCTCGCGGCGCTTCGGTCCAAGCGCCCACATTTCATCTGTGCACGCTTTTAAGCCATGGGTTTTGAGCTGTTATGGATGGTTGCTGACCGGTATTCAAAGGCTTTTGAGTGGGGTTCATCCAAAGATGTATTTCGGTATGCATAGGTCATCACATCTTTCGATCAGTGGTCATCGGTCATCAAAGCCCACAACATGGCTTCAGGGCCTTGGCTTGTATGGATTGAATGCCCATGTTGCTCGAGCCGCCCGTGCGAGTGAACGCAAGGATCTGCACAGGTTTTGATGTCGATAGCAAGGTCTTATTGAATCGCCCAGCGCGAGAAAGGATTTTTATGTCTTATCCCATGGTCGACGGTGCTCGTCAGAACCGAATCCTGGCTGGAATTCCCTTGGTGCACTACGCTCGAATTCTGGAGCACCTCAAGCTGGTAGACCTCTCTCAAGGTCAGGTATTTGTTGAGGCCGGTAAACCCCTGGAGTATGTTTATTTCCCTACCACTTGCACGGTGTCGCTTGTTTCCCATACGGCGGACGGTGACAGCTCTGAATTGGCCATGATCGGCAGAGAGGGCATGGTGGGTATTTCCCTGATCTTGGGCAATGGCTCAGTCAACCACCGTGCCGTTTTGCAATGCGCAGGGCAGGCCTTCAGGATGCCGTCCGATATTTTTCAAAGTGCATTGGCGCATTGCCGAGAATTGCAGCAGTTGTCTTTGAATTATGTTCAGGCTTTGATCACGCAAATGGCGCAGAGCATTGTTTGCATCGGACACCATTCCGTCAGTGAGCGTCTGAGTTATTGGTTGTTGTTCAACCAGGACGCCTTGGGCCGTGATCAGTTGATGGTGACGCATGAAACCATTGCCAATATGTTGGGCGTGCGACGTGAATCGATCACCCAAGCGTTGGGCAAGTTACAGTCGGCTGGCTTGGTTTCGAGTGGGCGAGGGCGTATCCATATCCTGGACAGGCAGGGTTTGACGGATTGTGTTTGTGAGTGTTACGGATTGGTGAGTGCTGAGACCCAGCGCTTATTTGGTCGCGTAGGTTCTGCGCCCGATGTTCTGGCTCCACCCGAAGAAAATCAGATGACTGAAGCGGTTGGTGTGCCGGCCATTTTGCAAAAGTACCAAGATGCTTACGATTTTGCTCCGGTAGGGTTCGTCAGCTTGGATCCAGAAGGTCGGGTGGTTCAAACCAATCTTGCTGGAGCCATCATGCTGGACATCCAGCGCTCTCAATGCACGTTGAGTTCTTTTGTGGATTTCATGGTCCCATCCGATCGGCCCATGTTTCTAGATTTTCATCGGGAAGTCCTCAGTGGCAAGTGCCGTCGCCATTGTGAGCTGAAGCTCTGTGCAACGGCACACCGGGCCGAGATGGTGGTGAGAGTCGACGCCACAGTCAATGAGATGGGCGATGAATGCAGGCTGGTCATGATTGATGTGACTGAAGAGAAAAAGAGGGCAGTACAAGATCTGGCAATGGAGCGTCAACTCCAGGAATTGCTGGCCAAACAGCCTTTGACGATGTGGCTCAAGGACCCGCAGGGGCGTTTGATTTCCGCCAACGCATCATTCTTCAAGACTGGCGGCACTTTGCGGAGGATGCTGCACTGGAAAAGATCGATGGCCAGAGTCTGCCATTGTCTTTTTTACACCCTACCGGACCTGTATTGGGCTCAGGGGTTTCCAAGTCCACCTGATGGGGTTGTTGTAGGCATGCCCCATCAGGTCGTTTGATCTTTGGATTGATGCTCCTGTTCGAGAGCATGGGCCGTTTCGGTTAATTTGTATCCTGGGCGTTACATGTCTGCCTTTGGATCGCCGAAAATCGTGTCTGTTGTCTTTTACCAAGAGTTGATCATGAATTTCAGCCTTCTTAAGCGCTGGCAGCGGTGGGTTTTGTTTCTCGTGCTCGGGGTGTTGGTGCTGTGGGGGATCAGCTGGGCGGCTTTGCCAGCGTTGGTTCAGTGGCAAATTGAAAAGCAAGGCAGCCTGAAGCTGGGTCGAGCGGTCACCGTTCAGCAAGTGATTTTTAGGCCGTGGTCCATGCGTTTGGTCGTGCGCGGTTTGCAGGTGGCTCAAGCCGAGGCTGCTGACCCTTCGGCACAAGCCCAGTTGAGCGTTGACGAAATTGAAATCAATGCATCCCTGCAATCCTTGTTTTTGTGGGCGCCGGTGGCCGATGCTGTCTTGGTGCGTAACCCGCAGCTGCAACTGACGCACCGGGGGCAAGGCCGGTTTGACATCGACGACGTCCTGGCACGCTTGACTTCTGCTGAATCACAAGGTTCGGGTGTTCCCCGTTTGTCCTTGTTCAACCTTCAGGTTGCAGGCGGTGGGGTTCAGTTTCGCGATGAGCCCAAATCGGTCACCCATACGCTGAGTGATGTGCGATTGGATATCCCTTTTTTGAGCAACATCGGTGGCCGACGTGAGGTTGCTACCCATCCGAGACTGGCCTTCCAGTTCAATGGATCCACCTTTGATACGGATGCAGAAACCACACCATTTGCGCCGGATCGCCACACGCAAGCGCGCTTTCAGATCAAGGGGCTCGATGTCAAGCCGTATTTGCCTTATTGGCCTGCAGCCTGGCCTGTGCGATTGGCCGGGGGGCGACTGGAAATGGACCTTCGTCTGGATTTCCAGCAACAAACTTCCCCCGAGTTGTCCGTGTCCGGCCACTTGGCTTTAGATGGCCTGAAATTGAATGAGAAGTTCAACCGCGTTGATCTTCCCTTGTTACAGGCGGGTGGCATTGATTTGAAGATCGAGGCGTGGCGTCCCTTGGAGGGTGTTTTGAAACTCGAGGCGTTGAGTTTGGAGAAGCCGGTTTTGCACACACGCCGTGATGCCGCTGGTGAATTGAACTGGATTCGTTTGCAACGCTTTTTCATGCCCCCTGTGCCAGTGCCAGTGTCTGCGCCTGCGGCCCAGGCTCCCGCGCAAGCCGGAGCAGACTTCTCCCTGAAGCGTTTTCAAATCAGCGCAGCACAGCTGTATTGGCAGGATGCGGCAGTGTCCATGCAGACCCCCCTGGCACTGACCGATCTGACCATGGAAGGCCAGAACTTCAGTTGGCCAAGGCGCCAAGCCGCATCCTTTCGTGGTCAAACCCAGTTGCAGGGCGCAAATGTGTCGTGGGAGGGGACGACCGACCTGCGCAGTGCCCAAACGCGCATGAAGTGGCGCGATGTACCGCTCAAAACCATGCAGCCTTATTGGGCTGCATGGTTTCGCCCGGACTTGTCCGGTCAATTTTCGGCAGAGTTGAATGTGGCCTGGCGAGGCGCAGAAGGCGTCGTGTCCCCATCGTTGCTGATCCAAGCCCCGCAGATCCGTGTGTCCGATGTGTTGCTGGGCAAGCCTCAGCAGCCCGAAGCCGGATGGGCCGAATTGGCCATCGAGCAGTTCGAGGTGGATGTTTTCAAACAGCTGGCGAAAACGGGTCGAGTGACATGGAGTCGACCGCTGCTGAATGCCAGTCGCAACCCGCAAGGGCGTTGGATGGTCGAGGATTGGCGGCTTAAAAATGATGCGATGCCGTCCTCAGAGGCTTCGGGCAAACCGTGGCAACTTGAACTCGGCCCCTTGCAGATCACGGGCGGTTTATTGAATCTGGACGATCGATCTGTCCCGGGCGGCGTCAAGCTGGATGCGCGGGAGCTGAACCTCAGTGTCGGTGCTTGGCAGCCTTTGGCAGCATCGCCACAAATGACCACAGTCAAAGGCGAATTCACCACCGGTTCCCAACGCCGCGAAGCAGGCAAGCTGGGTTTTGATGGGACGTTCCGTTTGCCGGTCGGCACCGCTGGGCAGCGCAAAGCCACGCCGCTTCACGTGCAGGGGCGTTTGCAGTTGTCCCGTTTTCCCCTGCACAGATTTCGAGCTTATGGCGCTGATCGGGTCAATTTCGATTTGCGCAGGGCTGAGTTGAGTTATGCGGGTGACCTGGACCTGTCCATGCCCGATACAGGACTGGGACTGAATTTGCAGGGCAATCTGTCGCTGGACAACCTCCGCGCGCTGAATCCATCCGATGGGGAAGCGTTGCTGGACACCCAGAGCCTGAGTCTGCGAGGATTTGAGCTGAAGGTGGATGCTGGCCAGATGAAGCGGCTGAAAATTGCCGAAACAGCCTTGAGTGATTTCTTTGCACGCGTGGCCATCGATGCCGAGGGCCACCTCAATTTACAAAAGCTCATCAAGTCCGAGCCGTCCACAGCATCCCAAGCAGCCGGCGTGCCCGCGTTGATCGAGTTGGGGCCCATTGGTGTGGTCAAGGGGCGTGTTTTGTTTTCTGACCATTTCATTCGTCCCAACTATTCTGCTGACATCACCGAACTGGCGGGCAGTTTGGGTGCCTTGTCCAGCCAAGCAGTGGGTGGCGAGATGGCCTTGGCCGACTTGAATCTTCGGGGGCGCGTGGCAGGCTCTGGCAGTTTGGAGGTCTCGGGTCGCATCAACCCGCTCACGCGTCCTGTGGCCTTGGATGTGCGTGGTCAGGTCCGTGATCTGGAGTTGCCGCAACTCTCGCCCTACAGCAGCAAATATGCGGGCTATGGCATTGAACGGGGCAAGCTTTCGGCCGAGGTCAATTACCGCATCAGCGCCGAGGGCCAACTCCAAGCGACACACCAAATTGTTCTGACGCAATTGCGCTTTGGTGAGCGCTCGGACAGTGTGGATGCGCCCAACCTGCCGGTCAAACTCGCTGTTGCGTTGCTGGCCGACCGCAACGGTGTCATCGACATCAACTTACCGGTCAGTGGCTCCATCAATGACCCCGACTTCCGCGTGGGTCCGATTGTTTGGAAAATGGTCCTCAACTTGATTGGCAAAGCCATTATTTCGCCGTTCAGTTTGATCGCCGGTGCGTTCTCGGGTGAAGAGCAGTTGCAGCAAATTGAGTTCGCGCCCGGTCGTGCCGATCTCGATGCGGCGTCTCTTCAGAAACTCGCGGCTGTGGCGCAAATGGTGATCGATAAACCGGCTCTGCGCATGACACTGTCAGGTCAGGCGGATTTGGAGAGTGAACGCGATGACTGGCGCAGAGCCCAGTTGCGCGAGACGGTTGTGGCTGAAAAACGCCGACGCATCGCCCGAGGTGCACAGGGCACCTTGCCTGTGTTGGATGTGAGCCCTGCTGAATATCCCGCCTTGCTCCAGTCGGTGTACCGCCGCTCACCCATTCCCAAACCCCGCAATGTGATGGGCTTGGTCAAGGACATGCCACTCGCGGACATGGAGGCCTTGCTGCTGGCGGCCATCTCTGTGGATGAGGCGGACATGCGTGAATTGGCGCAAGCGCGCGCCCAGCAAGTGCGCGAGACCTTGCTGGGCTTAAAGGTGCCAGCAGCCCAGTTGTTTCTCGGAGCGCCTGTGGTGGCCAAGTCGACAAGTGGTTCCAAGTTTGTGCCCAAAGTGGTTTTGGTGGTGTCGACGGATTGAATGGGCTGCTCTGGTGCGTACCTCTTTGGGGCCGTGCATTGGGACAACAGTGAGCGTCTAAGATATCGGCATGAACAACCGCCAAATCGCCTCTTTTTCTGTCAGCACCATCGGTTTGGGCTGCATGAACCTCAGCCATGCTTATGGCGCGCCAGTGTCTGCCCAGCAGGGCGAGCGTGTGCTGCTCACGGCCCTTGACCAGGGGGTGACTTTTTTTGACACAGCCGCGCTGTATGGCTTTGGGGCCAATGAAACCCTGGTGGGCCGGGTGATGAAGCCCCACCGCAACCGATTCACGCTGGCCAGCAAGTGCGGCATGCAAGGCGTGGAGCAAAGCGATGGCAGCAAAGTCCGGGTGATCGATGGCCGTCCCGAGACGATCAAAAAGACCTGTGAGGATGCGCTACGCCGTCTGCAGACCGATGTGATCGACCTGTATTACCTGCACCGCTGGGACAAAAAAGTGCCGATCGAAGACAGCGTGGGCGCGTTGAGCGACCTGGTGCGTCAAGGCAAGATCCAGACGATTGGCTTGTCCGAAGTGTCTGCGGGCACGCTGCGCAAAGCTCATGCCGTGCACCCGATTGCGGCGCTGCAGACCGAGTATTCGCTGTGGACACGCAACCCCGAGATCGCCGTGCTGCAGGCTTGCCGCGAGCTGGGCGTGGCCTTTGTGGCTTTCAGTCCGGTAGCGAGAGGCTTTTTGTGCGGCGCGGCTCTCGATGTGTCCGGGTTTGACGCCAAGGACATCCGCCGCAGCATGCCGCGATTCACGCCCGAGAACTACGCCGCCAATTTGAAGCTCTTGCCCGCGTATCACGCACTCGCACAAGAGGCCGGGTGCACCTCAGCGCAGTTGGCATTGGCCTGGTTGTTGCAGCAGGGCGAAGACATCATCCCGATCCCAGGCACCACTTCGGTGGAACACCTCTTGGACGATCTGGCGGCAGCAGATGTGAAGCTGGATGCTGAGTTGATGGCGCGCCTTGATGCGCTGATCAACCAGCGCACCGTGGCGGGTGACCGTTACAACGCACAGGCCAACAGCGAGGTAGACACCGAGGTGTTTGGCTGAAGATTTATGCGTCCGGTTGGGCCATGGGGGCGGCCTTTTTGAATGCCTCCAGCTCGCCGCAGGCCTTGTCGATGGCGCTGATCAAGGGCCACCGGTTAATGTCGACGTTGAAGCGCCGTGCGCTTTCGACTTGCGGAATCAAATACACATCGGCCAGCGTGGGCGTATCGCCAAAGCTGAAATGGCCGCGCGTTTTGTCAGCCGCCATCAGCGCTTCGTAGGCGTCAAAGCCTTCGCTGATCCAGTGACCGCACCAAGCGTTGATGGCGTCTTCGTTGGCACCAAACTGTTTGCGCAGGGTTTGCAAAATCCGACGGTTGTTGATCGGGTGGATGTCGCATCCGACCATGGCCGCCAGCGCTCGCACTCGGGCGCGTGCGTCCGCACCTGCAGGCAGCAGGGCCGGGGTGGGGTGTTTTTCTTCGAGCCACTCGATGATGGCGGGCGATTGGATCAGCACCTGCTCGCCCGTGTCCAGGGCAGGCACCAAGCCTTGCGGGTTGATGGCCTTGAAAGCCTCTTTTTGTTGTTCGTCTACGCGCAGATCCACCGCCGCGTAGTCTGTGGCGATGCCTTTGAGGTTCAGGGCAATGCGAAGGCGGTGGCTCGTGCCGCTTCGGAAAAAACTGTAGAGCTTCATGGGTTTACGCCGCAGCGCCGATGGTCAATGAAAGTTCAGCCACGCCTTCAACGCGGCCAGTGATTTTGTCACCCGTCACTACCGCGCCCACGCCTTCGGGTGTGCCGGTGTAAATCAAGTCGCCGGGTTGCAGGTGGTAGTAAGTCGACAGATCGGCGATGATTTCGCGGATGTTCCAGATGAGCTTGTCCACGTTGGACGACTGCTTGGTTTGGCCATTCACTTCCAAAGCAATCGCACCATTCTCGATCACCACGCCAGGCATGGGCACGATCTCAGTGCAGACTGAGCCTTGCTCGATGTCCTTGCCTGTGTCCCATGGACGGCCCTTGTCGCGCGCCACCAGTTGCAGGTCGCGGCGCGTCATGTCCAGGCCTGCGGCGTAGCCATAGACCAGTTCATGCGCGTTGTCTTCGCTCACCCGAAAACCTGCTTTGCCAATGGCCAGCACCAGTTCCATCTCGAAGTGGTAGTTGTTGGTTCGTGGGGGATAGGCTACTGTCGCACCGCTTTCCACCAAGGTCTGGGGCGACTTGGTGAAGTAAAAGGCCTGCTCTACGCTTTTGTCGACGGGGCGGCCCATTTCGACAGCGTGTGCGTGGTAGTTGCGGCCTACACAGAAGATGCGGTTGATCGGAAAACGCTCTTGTTGGCCACGGATGGGCAGGGATTGAACGGCGGGAGGGGTGAAGAGGTAAGAAGTCATGGGTTCCATTGAAAGAAAAATCAACCGCGGTTTTCGTACACACCCAGTTTGCGGTGGAGGGGCGATTCGTCGGCGATGAAGACGAAGGCGGGTTGTGCGGCGTTCAGGTTGGTCAGCGTCACGGCTTCATAGCCGGGCGCGCAGCAGGTATCGGCTTCCGCCAGGGTGAAGGTGCTGGCCACGATCTGCGCTTGCACCGCGCCTTCAATCACATGGAATACCTGAGCGGGCGAGCGTGCAGGCAGGCGCAGGCTCTGACCAGGGCGCAGCATCAGGGCGTAAAAGCCCAAGATGTTTTCGGCATCGCCACCGGTTTCGGGGTTGGTGTAAGTCACTTGCACTTGCTCCAAACCTGAGTCGTCAGCGGCCAGCGATTCGAGCGCGGCCTTGGCGTCTTTCCAGGCGTAGCGCAACATGGGGTAAGCCTTCTTGCTGCGCTCAAACACATGCGAGGGCACCACACCGCCGCGGGCGTATTGCTTGCCGCCTTGGCCGGGCACCACGGACTGTCGGTCGCCGTTGATGTGGTAGCTCGCCTCCATGTAATACACCAGTGGCAAGTCCAGCACATCCAGCCAAATGACGGGGTCGTTGCCGTCGTGGCCGTGTTCGTGCCACAGGCCCGTGGGCGTGAGGATCAGGTCGCCCCGGCTCATCGGGCATTTCTCGCCGTCCACGGTGGTCCACGCGCCTTCGCCTTCAACGACCATGCGCACTGCGTTGGGCGTGTGGCGGTGGCTGGGGGCCCACTCGCCGGGCATGAGCAGTTGCATGCCCAAATACATGGCGGCCGAGGCCTGCATTTTGTCCAGACCATGCCCAGGGTTGGCCAGCACCAGCACGCGGCGCTCGGCTTTTTCAATCGGGGTCAGCTCGCCCGCTTTGAGCAGCAGGGGCTTGATGTCCTTGTAAGCCCAGCAAGTCGGCTGGGTCTGGCGCGTGGGCACTTTGGGCGGCAGCACGCCGCGCAGGCTGGGCCACAGCGGCACCAGATTCACATTGCGCAGGTCTTGCACATAGTCTGGGGGCAGGTCTTCGATGCGTCCAAGGTCGTTCATGTCGTGTCTCCGTTCTTTTCAGTGGTGCTGTGCGGCGTCGAGGCAGTTGCCCACGTTCCAGCCATACAGCCATGCCATCGCATCATAAAAGCGCTCGGCACCCCGGCCGCGCCAGAGGTCATTGCGGACCAAACGCTCCACACCCTTGGCGTGGTAGATGCGCCCCATTTCGCGGCTGGAGAGCACGATGCGGGCCGTGCGGGCCACGCGGGCACGTTGGTACATGTCCAGCGCTTTCGGCCAGTCGTTGTGGTGCGTGCGCAGCGCTTCGCCCAAAGTCACGGCGTCTTCCATCGCCATGCAAGCGCCTTGCGCCATGTATTGGGTGGTGGGGTGCGCGGCGTCGCCCAGCAAGGTCACGCGGCCATAGGTCCATTGGCCAATCGGTTCACGGTCAGCCGTGGCCCAGCGCTTCCAAGTTTTGGGCAAGTCAATCAGCTGGCGAGCTTTGGGGCAAATGCCTTGGAAGTAGCTTTGCACTTCTTCCTTGCTGCCGTCTTTGACGCCCCATTCTTCTTGTTCGCGGCTGTGGAAAGTCACGACCACGTTGTATTGCTCACCGCCGCGCAGCGGGTAGTGCACCAGGTGGCAGTTGGGGCCCACCCAGATGGCAGCGGCGTTCCACTGCAAGTCGGCAGGAAAGTCTTTTTTGTCGACCACGGCGCGGTACACCACATGGCCCGTGACGCGGGCCGGGTCTGCCACAAATTGCTCACGCACCACCGACTTGACGCCATCGGCGCCGATCAAGGCGCAGCCCTTGAATGCCTTGCCGTTTTGGTCCCACACGGTCACGCTGCTGTCGTCTTGTTCGATGCGCTCGACACGGGTGCTGGTGTGGAATTGCACTTGCCCGGTTTCTTGCGCGGCTTCGAGCAAAGACAAATGCACATCGGCGCGGTGGATCACTGCGTAGGGGTTGCCAAAACGTTCGCGGAATTTTTCGTCGGTGGGGATCTTGCCCACTTGGTACTCGTCGATCGCGTCGTGCATCACCATGAAATCGGTATAGACCGCACGGCCCCGGGCCTTGTCACCAACGCCCAAAGCGTCAAAAGCATGAAACCCGTTCGGTCCAATTTGGATGCCCGCGCCGATCTCACCGATCTCGGGGGCTTGTTCCAGCACCGTGACGGCAAAGCCCTGACGCACCAAAGCCAAAGCCGCGGCCAAACCGCCAATGCCGCCGCCAGCGACGATGACGGGGAGTTGAGACGATGCAGTGCTCATGGAAGTTCCAGCCAAAGAAGTTGAAAAGTGATGAGATTATATGCATGCATATTAATTTTGAAAAGCCTAGAGAGATTCACTGATAACGATGTGCTGCAAACCGACTAGAATTTCCCGACCGCCCGGTTGGTTAATTCGAGTTGACTGGGTTTGAACATCACAGAAAGCGTCTTCCCATGACCCAAGTCCTGCAAAGTTTCATCGGTGGCCAATGGATCGGCCAGCAAGGCGCACAAAATCTGCGCAGCGCCATCAACGGCCAAACGGTTTACCAAACCCACGCCGATGCCATCGACTTTGGCGATGCGGTGCACTACGCCCGCACCGTGGGCCTGCCCAATCTGCTCAAGCTGGATTTTCAAGAACGTGCCCAGCGCCTGAAGGCTCTGGCCAAGTACTTGGGTGAGCACAAAGAGCAGCTCTATGCCATCTCGGCCCACACGGGTGCCACGCGTGCCGACAGCTGGGTGGACATCGAAGGCGGTGCGGGCACGCTTTTCGCGTACTCCGGCATGGGCAGCAACGAGTTGCCCAGCGGAAACCTGATCCACGAAGGCCCGGCATTCCCGCTGGGCAAGAAGGGTGGCTTTGCGGGCACGCACATCCTGGTGCCACGTGGCGGCATCGCGGTGCACATCAACGCCTTCAACTTCCCCATCTGGGGCCTCTTGGAAAAGTTCGCACCCAGCTTTTTGGCGGGCATGCCCTGCATCGGTAAACCCGCTTCGTCTACCAGCTACCTGACCGAAGCCATGGTGCGCTTGGTGGAACAATCGGGTATCTTGCCTGCCGGTTCGCTCCAGTTGGTGATCGGCTCCACCGGTGACCTGCTGGACCGTCTGAACGGCCAGGACGTGGTCACCTTCACCGGCTCGGCCGACACCGCCGCCATGCTGCGTGTGCACCCCAATGTGGTCAAACACAGCATCCCTTTCAACGCCGAAGCCGACTCGCTCAACTGCGCCATCCTCGCGCCCGACGTGACGCCTGACGACGAAGAGTTTGATTTGTTCGTGAAAGAAGTCGCCCGCGAGATGACCGTCAAGGCGGGCCAGAAGTGCACGGCGATTCGCCGCGCCATCGTGCCGCGCCAGCACCTGGACGCCGTCGCTGAAAAGCTCAAGGCCCGTTTGGCCAAAGTGGTGGTGGGCGACCCGTCTGTTGAAGGCGTGAAGATGGGGGCGCTGGCCTCGCATTCGCAACAAGCCGATGTGGCCGAGCGCGTGGCCTTGCTGCGCCAAAGCGCCGAGCTGGTGTTTGGCGGTGGTGCCGGTTTTGCACCCGTGGGGCAGGGCGTCGAAGGCGGTGCCTTCTTCCAGCCCACGCTGCTGCTGTGCCAAAAGCCTTTGCAAACCGACAGCGTGCACGACGTCGAAGCCTTCGGCCCGGTGAGCACGCTCATGCCTTACGACGGCATCGATGAAGCCCTGCAACTGGCCGCACGCGGCCAAGGCAGCCTGGTCGGCACGCTGGTCACCAAAGACCCGCAAACCGCGGCTCGCGTGATCCCGGTGGCGGCTGCGCTGCATGGCCGTCTGCACATCCTCGACCGCGAATCGGCGGTTGAATCCACCGGCCATGGCTCGCCTCTGCCGCCGCTCAAACACGGCGGCCCCGGCCGAGCAGGCGGTGGTGAAGAACTCGGCGGTATCCGCGCCGTCAAACACCTGATGCAGCGCACCGCGCTGCAAGGCTCGCCCACCATGATCGCCGCCGTCACGGGCGAGTACATGCGCGGCGCCAAGCTGATCGAGACCGAGGTCCACCCCTTCCGCCGCTACTTCGAAGAGTTGCAAATTGGCGAGAGCCTGCTGACCCACCGCCGCACCGTGGGCGAGGCCGACATCGTGGCCTTTGGTGGCCTGTCGGGCGACTATTTCTACATGCACTTCGACGAGATCGCGGCCAAGGATTCGCCTTTCGGCAAGCGCATCGCACACGGCTACTTTGTGTTGTCGGCCGCGGCGGGCTTGTTTGTCTCTCCCGCACCTGGCCCGGTGCTGGCCAACTACGGTCTGGACACGCTGCGCTTCGTCAAGCCTGTGGGCATTGGCGACACCATCCAGGCGCGTCTGACGGCCAAGCGCAAGATCGACCGCAACAAGAAAGACGCCAATGGCGTCGGTCAAGGCGTGGTCGCTTGGGACGTGGAAGTCACCAACCAGTTGGGTGAGGTGGTGGCCAGTTACGACATCTTGACCTTGGTGGCCAAAAAGGGATAAGCCCTTTGCAAAAAGGAGCACACCATGAACTGGTACGACCGCGTGGTGTTGCCCTACGTCATTGACATGGCCTGCGGCTTGCCCATGGTGCAAAAGCAGCGCCGCCAGTTGGTCCCGCAAGCTCAAGGCCGTGTGCTCGAAGTGGGCATGGGCACCGGCCGTAACCTGCCGTTTTACGACCTCAACCGCGTTACCCGTTTGGTGGGTGTGGACCCGGCCATGCAGATGCACCATCTGGCCCAAAGGCGCAGCCGAGAGGCGGGCATCTCCGTAGAGCTGATGGGCCTGTCTGCCGAGCAGCTGCCCACAGCCGATGCCAGCTTTGACACCGTGGTGTGCACTTACACGCTGTGCAGCATCCCAGATGCGGCGCAAGCCTTACGCGAGATGCGCCGGGTGCTGGTGCCGGGCGGCAAGCTTTTGTTTTGTGAACATGGCCGTGCTCCCGATGCAAGTGTGCGCCGCTGGCAAGACCGCTTGCAACCTCTGTGGGGGCCGCTGGCCGGTGGATGCCAATTGGGGCGTGACATTCCCGCCTTGTTGCAAGAGGCAGGCTTTGCCGCAAATACACAAACGGCTTATCTGTCGGGTCCCCGTCCCATGACCTTTCATTATTGGGGGCAAGCGCAAGCGGCGTGAACGAATGCATCCGGGATAATCCACCCCATGAGATCCCCCATTGCCGTTGTCGACGTTGACCGTTGCGAAACCTGGACCCGTTACAAAAACGGTTTGTGCGACACCTGTGCGGCCAACTGCTGCACCATGCCGGTGGAGGTCAAGATGGCCGACTTGGTTCGGCTGGAATTGGTGGACCCGTTTGAGGCCGAGCATGAAGACCCCAAACAGATCGCCAAGCGCCTGACCAAGGCCGGCTTGATTGAGCATTTCAACTTCAAGAACAGCATCTTCAGTTTGGCACGTCGCGCCTGTGGGGACTGCCAGTTTCTCGATGCTAAGACGCGCCGCTGCACCGTTTACGACAAGCGTCCCAACACTTGCCGATTGCATCCCCAAGTGGGGCCGCGCCCCAACCACTGCCCTTACGGCAACAAAGCGCAATCGCGTTGATCGATGACAAGCCGCACAGGCCAATACGCCGAGTTCACATCGCCAGACCAGCACAGATTCCGGGCGTTTGTCGCTCATCCCAACAGCGCCCCACGAGGCGCCTTGGTCCTGTTGCATGAGATGGATGCCCGCGCGGCCAACCGCATTCATGCCAGTGCACATGCCAACCCCATGCCTGGTTTGAGCCAGCGCATTCGGGCCTTGGCCCATGAGCACGCAGCCAGAGGCTACCTGGTGGTGGCGCCGTCGCTGTTTGGCCGCGGCCGGGCAGGGCAAGACCATGGCTACCAATACCAGATGGCTTTTTCGGGTGAGCAATTGGTGAAACCGTTGCAACCTGTCGATTCAAGCCGCGCCATGCTGGACATCCAGACTGTGCTGGCGTGGGCAAAGGGGCAGGTGGCGCAGGGCAAAGTGGGTGTTATGGGTTTTTGTTGGGGTGGCTTGCTCGCTTGGCAGGCCGCTTGCACCCTGCCAGAAGTTTTCGCAGCCGCTTCCTTTTATGGCGGCGGGATGACCAACCCGCAGGAGCGCAGTTGGCGACCGATGTGTCCAGTACTGGTGCATCTACCTTCCAAAGGCTTGCTGATGACGCAAGAGTCAATGGATGCATTCGTGGCCGTGCAGCGCAATCATTTCCCTGCGCATGGCACCGTCAGGCCGGGTCAAAAAGTTCCGATGGTTCAAATCGAGCGGTACGCCGCTGCTTATGGTTTTGATCACGCAGGCAGTCGTCAGCACGATCCAATGGCATCGCTAGCGGCCAGGCTCACAACCAGTTCTTTCTTTGACAAGCACCTGATCTTTTAGGCGCTTGAAAAGCGGGTGTCACGTGACTGTCACAGGGACCAAATGGGTGGGTAATGCGAGCAAGTCCTGCAGTTTCAGTGGCTTGGAAAAAAAGTAACCTTGTGCTTGCTGGCAACCGAGCCTGACCAGGGTGTCTTGTTGGAATCGGGTTTCCACGCCTTCAGCAGTGACCTCCAGATGCAGCGATTGCGCCAAGGCCAGAATGCCTGAAATGATTTTGATGTTTTCTTCGCGCTCCATGCCCGCAGTAAAAGACATGTCAATTTTCAATTTCTGAATGGGCATGCTCGCCAGTCGGAACAGGGAGGAGTAGGACTTGCCGAAATCGTCGATCGCAATTCGGACGCCCAGGCCCATGATGGATTGAAGTTGACTGGCCAGCTCTTGTGCACTCAGTGCGAAATCCGTTTCCGTGATTTCCAGCACAAAACCCTCCAAGCCATTGTCCAGTTCGGAGGCCAAATGAGAAAGCATGGTCAAAAGACGCTTTCCACAGAGCAACTGGGGTGATGAATTCAAGGCGATGGTGGCGTTGGGAAAGTGGGCCCGAATCGCTTGGCTGTCTTGGACCACTTGGGTGAACAAATGTTCTGTCAACGGATCAATGGCCCCTGATTGCTCAGCCAATGGGATGAACTCGGCAGGGCTGACCATGCCCAGTTCTTCGTCGTGCCAGCGAGCCAAAGCTTCAAAACCGATGATTTTTCCGGTCAGCAGATCCACTTCGGGTTGGTAATGCGGGAAGATTCGACCTTCACGAATGGCCACGGCCAACTTGCTGTCGATTTTGGTTTTGCGCAGGGAGGCCGCCATCATCTGGGCAGTGAGCCATTGAATCTGATTGCGACCGGACTCCTTGGCGCTCAGCAATGCGGTGTCTGCATATATGAGCAGCTCTTTGATCGATGGCGAGTGATCAGGAAAAAGCGCAGCCCCAGCGCTGAAGGTAGAGGTGACCTGCACGGTCCCCATGTGGTTGACCGTGAAAACAGCCGGTTTGAAAATCAGCTTCAGCTTGGCTTGGAAATCAGCGATCGGTTCATGGATGTCCAGCACGGCAATGAATTCATCGCCTGAGCGTCGGCATAAGAAATTGCCCTTGGGCAAGGTGGCCTGGAGGTGTTGCGCGATTTGTCGAATCACCTCGTCGCCTTGGTCGTGACCAAAGGTGTCATTGATGTTTTTGAAGTTGTCCAGGTCAATGAACAAGATGGCAAATTGGACATTAGCCTCTTTTTGTTGGATGTATGCCTGAAATGCCCTGTAGTTGGGCAGGCCTGTGAGCTGGTCTTCGTTCAGGAGATCCTGGAGTTTTTTTTCAGCTTCGCGAATGGCGCGGATGTCCGCAAAAACAGAAACATGGCCTTGACTTTTGCCTTGGTCATCCAGCAGCGTTGACACGGAAAGCAGCACGGGCAATTGGGCTTGTTGCTTGCTCAAAAAATAGGTTTCACCGCGCCAGGCACCATGCTTGCGGACACTCTCGGCAATGATTGGCAAATCAACGCCTTTCTCGTCCTGGATGTAGAGCCTGCCGGCTGGCTGGTTGATCAGCTCTTCTTTGGTGTAACCGGTCATGTCGGTCAACGCGGCATTCACATCCACCACCAGACCCTGCTTGTTGGTGATCAAAATGGCTTCAGCAGCGGTTTCAAACACCCTGGAGAAAATGGCTTGCTTTTGCGTGGCCAGTCTCTGCTTTTGCAGCATGCTTTGCAAGGCGTTGGACACCTTGGCAATCTCATCGCCGGTGTTGTCACTGAATGATTCATCTCCTCGACCTTGCACCGTATCGGAGGCCAGTTGCACGAGGCCATCGAGCCTTTGTGTGGTGCGTTCTGAAAAAAGTCGTGTCCAGCGTCTGAGCCCCAGGAACAGCAAGCCGCCAGAGATCAATGAAACCGCCAAACCCGTCATGACGAACAAAAAGGCTGACAAATAGCCTTGCTGGAGTTGAATGTGCAGGGCGTAGTCCTTGCCAGCATCGCGCCACTCAAACATGAAGGCCTCACTGTGTTTGGACAGATCAGAGGCCGTGTCGACAAAAGGGGTCAGGCTGTAATTGACTTTCAGGTCATCTGGAAAGTTCAGTGAGGCCATGATCTTGCCCAGATCCAGGTGCAGCAAAACCACACCGATGGCGCTGTCGGTGAAGTTGGCCATGATGGGCACACTGACCGCCAGATAGTCGGTTTGCTCCATGTTGACCATTTCCAAATGGGGCTGGCTGTCGTCGATCGTTTTCTGGATATTGGCGGGCATATCCAACAGCAAACCGACTGAGTTACCGCTGTGGATGAAAAAACGGCCCAGGTAATCGAGCAGGTCAAATTTGTAATGTTTGTTTTGGTTGGCCTTTTCCAGCAGTGGCAGGAGATAAGACCCCCGTCCCGCTGAGTCCGTCAGGCCTGTCCAGACTTGGGGCGAATCAGCCAAATCATTGGCTTGCCGAAAGGATGCGCTGACTTCAGAGCTTAGTCTTGTGGCGATCAGCGCCTTATAGTGTTTGAACTCCTCTTGCTGGTAGAAAAAAATGCCGTAAATGGCCAAGATCATGCTGAGCGATGTGACGCCCAAAATGTAAGCACCAAACAGCCTGAAGACATCGTGGCTGATCTGGGCTTTGAACGATTTCAACTGGCTCATCTCAGTCTTGCGGGATCAATTGCCCCGACGGCGTCAATTTGACAAAAAGGACTTGCGATTTGTCCAAGGCGTCGTGCCTTTGGTGGGTGAAGGGTCGGGTGTAGTGCTTCACGGCGCCCTGGAATGCGGGCAATTTTTCCAAGGCATCCCTGATTTTTTCAGGTGATGTGGTTTTGGCTGTGTCAATGGCCTTGGCCAGAAGGTGCACCGTGTCGTAAGCATGCGCAGCGCCCACAGGGCTGGGAATCTCGTGGGTGCTTTTCAGACCCTGGTTTTTCAAGATCCAATCGGCGAGGTAAATGGCACGGGGCCGCTTGTTGTTGATGAAGGTGAAGGTCTGGATGAAATCGATGCTCACATTGGACAGCTCATCGCCCACCAATTCATGCAAGGTGCCCCCCACAGCGCCCCAATGGGCCACCACGGGCATGCGCATGGGCAGGGCCAGTGCGGCGATTTCCTTGACCAAAATCGCGCCTTCTCTTTCATTGCCGACAAAGAGCAGTCCTTGGGTGCGTGAGTCCAAGCAAGCTTTGTAGTGTTCCTTCAACGATGCGTCGCCCCAGTTGTACCAACGCACGACAGGAAATTGGGCGGTGTTGGCCCTGGACTTTGCCTGAATCACTTTCTCAGCTGAACGCCCCCAAGCCGTGTTGGGCAAGATCGCGCAGGCTTGCCGAACCTTGTATTTGGAGGACAGGCGATTCATCATCGCTTCGACACCCCAGTCGTCCTTGAGTGACACGCGAAATGAGAAAGAGGGCTTGTGCTCGTGATCGGTGATGGGGTCTGCAGACCCCCAAACGCTGATCATGGGCACTTTCAATCGGTGTGCTTCAGGCAGGATCTCGACGCTGATGGGGCTGAATTTGCCTGTCAACACGGCGACCAGATCCTTGGTGCCCGCCAGTTGGACAAAATTGTCTTTGCCCCGGGCGGAGACCCCTTTGTTGTCGGTGGTCACGAGTTTCAGTGGACGACCATTGAGAACGCCCCCGTTGCTGTTGATTTCTTCCAACGCGGCCTTGATGCCCCACTCGGTGGCGATGGCGGAGGTGTTGGTTTTCAGGCCATAGGCGTCGTCAAATCCGATCCACACCGGTGCATGTTGTGCATTCGCTGGGGTTTGTGCGAATGCTGCTGGGGTCAATGCGCAAACGGTGGCTGCCAAGATTTGGACCAGGCCTTGAAGGCTGCAACACTGGCCTCCCAAGGACGTCAAAAAGAGTTTAGCCATGGAATGTTTTCTCCCATAAAGACGAAATTAACTGACGGGTTGAGGTGGTCGCTGGGGCCGCCGTGGTGTACTGCCCTGAAAAAAGTTTGCAGATCATGGCGTTGCGCTGGGCTTTGCTGTCGTATTCAAAAGTGGCGGCCAAATACCCATGGTTTTGCCGAATGGGATGGATCTTCACGCGGCCCACACCTTGCACCGTGAGGCTGGCTGTTGTTTTGCCGAACAAGCCTGGGTGCGAGGGCGGCAGGGCCAATTTGCAGCCATCAACACTGGCATCGATGAGATCTACAGTGACCTGGGTTTCACCATCGTGGGCGATCGCCGTTTCCGCCATCAAAAAGCGCTCTTCCTTTCTCAAGCGAGGGCCTTCAAAACACAGCAAAGCAGCCAGTCCCAAGGTGACGATGTTCAACATGGACCAGAACATCGCAACGGGGAAGAATTCGTCGTGGGGCACCACGGCCAGTTCTGGCACGACGTTCAGCAGCAAGCCCAGAAGCGTCAAGCCCATGCACAGCAAAATCATGCCGAGGCTGAAAAAGTCCACCTGAGCGCCATTGACCGCATCCGAGCCCTTGGGCGTGACTCGAAAAGGCTTGCCAAAGGGTTGGATGAGCGAGGCCACCACGGTAGGGCCCAGCCTGAAGCTGGCGAACACCCCCGCAGGCCCGGAGACCAGCGGCGAAAAATGACCACCGACCAACCAGCGCATGGCCAGAAAAAACGACAGGAAAACAGGCAGTTGGTAAAACACCATGTCGGCTGTGTCCGTGAAGTGAAAAGGCAGCCAGCCCAAAAGCAAATACGCCAGAGGAATGGCGATCAGCATCAGGCGAACGGCGTATTGCGTGAGCCAGCTGGTGGGGAAAAACAGGATTCTTTGAATGACACTCAACCCCGGACCGAGTGGGCCGGCTTTGAGGAACAGGGACTGAATGGCCCCGCGGCACCAGCGCTCACGCTGGACGAAGAAGCCTTCGATCGATTCAGCTGCAAGCCCCATGCTCAGGCGTTCATTCAGGTAAATCGTTTGGTACCCCTGGCGCAACATGACCAAGGTGGTCAACAGATCCTCTGTAATGCTTTGTGTGGGAATGCCGCCAACGGCATCGACCGCTTGACGGCGCATGATGCTGCAAGAGCCGCAGCAAAAGGCGGCCTGCCACGCGTCGCGTGAAGCCGCCATTTGGTCAAAAAACAAGCGCTGCTCGTCAGGGTAAATTTGCATCAGGCCCAGATTGGTCTGGATCGGGTCCTTGTTGTAGAAGTGTTGGGGCGTTTGCACGATGCCAATGGTCGGGTCGCTGAAAAAGCCCAAGGTGCGCCGGATGAAGTTCTTGGAGGGCACAAAGTCCGCGTCGAACACGGCAATGAACTGGCCTTTGGCATGCGCCAATGCGTGGTTCATGTTCCCGGCCTTGGCGTGCGCGTTGTCGGCTCGGGTCAGGTAACGCACGCCTGTGTCTTCGCAAAACTTGCGTAACCAATCGCGCTTGCCGTCGTCCAGCACCCAGACGGTTTTGTTCGGGTAGTCCACGGCGGCTGCGGCCACAATGGTTTTTTCCAGAACGTCCAAGGGCTCGTTGTAAGTGGGAATGAAAATGTCCACTTCCGGCAGAGGGCTGGGCATCTGGTGTTGGTCAGCTTCCTCGCTTCGCGTGTTGGTGCGGCTCATGATGAGCAAAAAAATCGCCACCTCGATGAAGGCCAAAACTTCAATGCCCCAAACGCCCCAAATCCAGGTCTGAGCCCAAGCGCTGTCTTCGTTCTCAGGCCAGACGGTGCTGAACAAACGCCAGGACAGGTACTGCACGCACAGGAGCGCGGGGATCAGGCACACCATTTGCCGAGTTTTGATTTGGTGGCGCGGAGTGTCCCAAACCAGCAGGAAGAAGGCGGCGACCAACAGCAGGGGGATGTAATCCATGTTGGGGATTACGTGAGGAAAGAGCTGAGTCGGCTCAGCCACACCGAGGGACGCCATTCACGGGGCACTTTGACGTCCACTTTGCGGCCTGCAAAGCACAAATTCTCTTGGGGTTTGACGAGGTCCGCCGCATTGATCTTGACGAAAATCCGGGCGTCTTTCTTTTCCCGTTGCAGTTGAGCGACCAAGGTCGTGTCCTGCAAGTTGTTGCCACTGCCTGTGACGGCATGGATTTGCCCCGTGAGCCATGCGGTGCTGCCAATCAGGCGGTACTGCACCGGTTTGCCGATTTGAAAAGACTCAAGCGATGATTCCGGCACGGCCACATCGAGGAACAGGTTGTCGCAGGTGATCACATGAGCCAAGTCCGTGCCGATCACAACCTCGGTGCCATTGCTGCCGAATTTGCGCCACAAAACCCCTGGGTTGGGGGCCAGCATGCGCACCTCGCGGGACACGGCCATGCTCTCGCGCTCCTTGTCGATCTGCAATTGAACATCTGCGCTGCGTCGCTCGTTCTCGCGTAAACGGGCAGTCACTTCTGTGATTTGAAGGCGCACGTCATCGAGGCGCTGCTGTGTGTAGGGCACGTCGTTGCGACCTTCTCCCAGGTAGACAAAACTTTGGACGGCTTGTTTCTCGGTTTCCAGAAGCCGTATGCGGGCCTTGAAAATGTCGAGTCGGCTTTGTGTGACTTCGAGCGCGTATTGCGTTGCCTCGTTTTGGGCGGGAGAGATGAAGTTTTCCTTCACCAGCAATTCATTGCGTTGCGCGATCAATTTCTGCTCCCGGATCAGACTTTCTTGGGCCTTTTTCTCGGATTGGGCCTGGGCCAATTGCTCTTCCAGACGGAGAAATTCGTGCGTGCGGTGGACAGCAACCCGTTTTTGCAAATCCTTTTGCAGTTGCTGCAGATTTTTGAGGTGTTGCTGAAGGCCCAGGCTTCTTTCTGCCAAGGTCTTTTGCTCGACCTCCATCTCATTGACCGCACTCTCCTTGAAGCGGGTGTTGCTGATTCGGACCAATTCTTCGCCTTGCGCGATGGGCTGCCCAGGCATTTTTGCAAAGCCGTCCAAGGCCCCTTCGATGGGTGACTTGATCGTCACATAGTGGGTGTTGACGATGGCGTTGATGCTTTGGAAACTGGCCAGCGCGGGCACGAGGACCACCGCAGCGATGAGGGCAATACCGACACCCAGGGCGCGTTTTGAGGTTTTGAGAGTGGTGAACGTGCCCATGATCTGCTTTTGTTGTTTTTTAATGTTGTGCGGCAGGGTGCATCACCCGATAGCATTCACAGGCCATGGCCTCTAGCTTGGGGCGGTCCAGCACCTGCAGTTGCCCCCTTGTGACTTCGATCAAGCCTTCGTGGCTCAATTTACCCGCAGCCAAGGTGACCGATTCGCGCCGAATGCCCAGCGTGTCCGCGATTTCCTGATGGGTGACTTGAAGCGTGTGCCCTTGCGTTTTGTCCAGGGTGTTCATGACCCAACGAATGAATTGCTGTTCATTGCTGTGTTTGCTGCTGCAAACGGTGGGCATGGCGATTTGCAAGATCATTTGCCGCGTGGTGGCCATCCAGATCTTCAGGAACGCACTGTCTTGGGCCAGTTCAGACAGGAAGACGCTCAAGGGCAATTTGTACGCAAAACCTGAAAATTTGACCCTAGCCCGGCTGAAGTTTTGGTTGCCACCCATGACGCCGCTGCCAACCATTCCTTCTTTGCCGATCAAGACAATGTCGACTGACGAACCATCTGAGATGTCGATTTGCATCGCGATGATGGCGCTGACCGGAAAAAAGACGTATTGAATGGTTTCGTAAGGCCTGAAAATCAGCTGGTCCGCTTCCAGGCAAACCAGTTGAAAAGAGGGTAACAATTTTTCATATTTATCTGAATTTAATTGCTTAACCATTAAATTATTGGCTGGACTGAGCATTTACTGTCCTTTTTGCAGTTATTGATATTTATTCTATTTAAAAATCCTATTTCCAATGTACGGTAACGTACATAAAGAAATTCTTAATCCCCTTGGTTGCAGGAGGCTGTTTCCCAAGCCCTTGGCTTGGGGGAGATAAAGGCCATCAAAAAAGCCTCTTGACTTTGCAGTCAAGAGGCTTCGAGCTGAGAAGTTCTTGGACTTACATCGTGTCAATGAAGCTGCGAAGTTTGTCGCTCCGGCTGGGGTGCTTGAGCTTGCGCAGCGCCTTGGCTTCGATCTGGCGGATGCGTTCGCGGGTCACGTCGAACTGCTTGCCCACTTCTTCCAGCGTGTGGTCGGTGGACATCTCGATCCCGAAACGCATGCGCAGCACTTTTGCCTCGCGTGGGGTCAGGCTGTCCAGAATGTCTTTGACCACGTCGCGCAGACCGGCTTGCAGGGCCGCGTCGATGGGCGCGGTGTGTGTGCTGTCTTCGATGAAGTCGCCCAGGTGGCTGTCATCGTCGTCACCGATCGGCGTTTCCATGGAGATCGGCTCTTTGGCGATCTTCATGATCTTGCGGATCTTGTCTTCCGGGATTTCCATCTTCTCGGCCAGGATGGAGGCATCGGGCTCAAAGCCAAATTCCTGCAAGTGCTGACGCGAGATGCGGTTCATCTTGTTGATGGTTTCGATCATGTGCACCGGGATGCGGATCGTGCGGGCCTGGTCCGCAATCGAGCGGGTGATGGCCTGGCGGATCCACCAAGTGGCGTAGGTTGAGAACTTATAGCCGCGGCGGTATTCGAATTTGTCCACCGCCTTCATCAAACCGATGTTGCCTTCCTGGATCAAGTCGAGGAACTGCAGACCGCGGTTGGTGTACTTCTTGGCGATCGAGATCACCAGGCGCAAGTTGGCCTCGATCATCTCTTTCTTGGCATCGCGTGAGGAGCGCTCACCGGCGTTCATGCGCTTGTTGATATCTTTCAGCTCATCAAGCGGCACCACCACTTGGGATTGCAGATCCATCAGCTTTTGCTGCAGGTCTTGCACGGGCGGGATATTGCGGCCCATGACGGCGCTCCAGCTCTTACCCGCAGCGGCTTGTTTCTCAATCCATTTGAGGTTAAGCAACTGCGACTCCACGCGCTTGCCGTTTTTGTCGCGACCGCTGAAGTCGGCAATGAAGTTGTCCTGCGGGTAACCGCATTTGTCCACAATGATGCGGCGCAACTCGCGCTCTTTCTTGCGCACATCGTCCACCTGGCCGCGCACCATGTCGCACAGCTTTTCGATGGTCTTGGCCGTGAAGCGGATGGTCATCAATTCTTCGGACAAGGCGGTTTGCACCTTGACATAAGCCGGTGTGCCCCAGCCTTCTTTGTCGTAAACCTTGTGCACTTTTTCGAAGTATTCGGTGATGCGGTCAAAGCGTTCCAGGGCCTGGTTCTTCAGCTCTTCGAGCTTCTTGGTCAGGGCTTTGGAGCCGCCTTTGCCGTCGTCATCGTCGGCTTCGTCGAATTCGTCGAAGTCTTCTTCGGCCACGTAGTCATCGGCCTCGTTCAGGTTGGCGAAACCGTCCACCACGGTGGAGATGACGACTTTGCCTTCACGGATTTCGTTGGCCATGCGCAAGATTTCGGCGATGGTGGCAGGTGACGCGCTGATCGCGGCCATCATGTCCATCAAGCCGCCTTCGATGCGCTTGGCAATCTCGATCTCGCCTTCGCGGGTCAGCAGTTCCACAGTGCCCATCTCGCGCATGTACATACGCACGGGGTCGGTGGTGCGGCCAAATTCGCTGTCCACGGTGGACAAAGCGGCTTCGGCGGCTTCTTCGGCTTCTTCTTCGGTCGAGCCAGTGGGCGCGTTGTCCGTGATGATCAGGCTCTCGGCGTCGGGCGTTTGCTCGTAAACCGCCACACCCAGGTCGTTCAGGGTGGCGATCACCACTTCCAGGGTTTCGGCATCGACCAGCTTGTCGGGCAAGTGGTCGCTGATTTCGCCGTTGGTGAGGTAGCCACGCGTCTTGCCCAGTTTGATCAGGGCTTTCAGTCGGTCGCGGCGTTGCTTCATCTCGGCTTCGGTCAGGACGGTTTCGTCCAGGCCAAATTCTTTCATCAAGGCACGTTCTTTGGCCTTGCTGATCTTCATGCGCAGGGGCTTGACCTTCTCGCCGGTCTCTGACACGTTGTCGGCGACCGGTTCGCCTTGCAGGTCGGCTTCGATCTCCAGATCGTCGTCCAAGCTGGGCTCGGCAATACTGCCCTTTTTCTTGGGGCCGCGCTTGGCGCCGGTCACGGCTTTTTTGGCGGCTGGCTTTTTGTCTTCGACCGGGGCAGCGGCTTTGCTTGCTTTGGCGGGTTTCTTCACTTCCACTTCGGCCACAGTCTCTTTGGCTTTGGCGGTGGTTTTCTTCTCGATCACTTCAGATTTCTTGGCGGGCACGGAGGCGGCTTTCTTCACAGGCTTGGCAGGAGTCGCCGGGGTTGCCGTTGCTTTGACCTTGCTGGGTGCTGCTTTGGCTGCCGGTTTGGCAGCCACTTTGGCCTTGCTCACCACGGGGGCGGGCTTTTGGGCCGGGGCTTTCGCAGTCATGGGTTGAGCGGTTTTGGCTTTGGCGACAGGCGCGGCAGCTTTTTTCGCAACAGCAGGTTTGGCAACGGGTTTGGCTTTAGCAGCGGCCTGGGCAGGCTTCTTCGGCTTTTGAGCGGGCATGGAACAACCTCAAGACATCAAAACAGACAAGGAAACGGACACAGTCAGCGCCAAATACATCCCGGCGCGGGCGTGGGTTAAGACACAGACGAACGCCTTATATGGGCGTCAAATCTGTAATGACAAGATGGTGGGCGAACATTTGGAATGCAGTCCTTGCGGAACGGTGACCGGCCCACATGGGGGCGTCGCGCTGATGGCGGTGGTCTAGCCGGAGGTGCTGCTGTCGCTCTTGCCGAAAAAAAATGGATTATACCCAAACACAGATGGGCGGTCCCGCTTGACGGGAGGTTTGGAGGTCGGATGCTTCAGCCCCGACATGCGCGGTAGACCTCAGCGGGCAGGTCGGATGGCGGTTTTGGGGCGAAACGCCTTGCAGATTTCGTCACGGGTTTCCATGTAAGGCCCGCCAATCAAGTCCACGCAGTAGGGCACGGCCGCAAAAATGCCGTGCACCACAGCTTTGCCATCGGCGTCTTTCAGGCCTTCGAGTGTCTCGGCAATCGATTTCGGCTGGCCGGGCAGGTTGATGATGAGGCTCTGGCCCCGGATCACGGCCACCTGCCGCGAAAGAATGGCAGTGGGGACAAATTTCAGGCTGATCTGGCGCATTTGCTCGCCAAAGCCGGGCATTTCCTTGTCGGCCACGGCCAGCGTGGCTTCGGGCGTGACATCGCGCAGGGCGGGGCCCGTGCCACCCGTGGTCAGCACCAAGCTGCAACCCGCATCGACCAATTCGATCAGGGTGGCGCTGATGCGTTCTTTTTCGTCGGGAATCAGGCGTGGCTCGAAAGTGATGGGGTTGTGCAGCGCACGGCTCAACCAGTCTTGCAGCGCGGGCAGGCCTTTGTCTTCATAGACGCCGGTGCTGGCGCGGTCGCTGATGGACACGATGCCGATCTTGACCGGGTCAAACTGGGGTTCACTCATCTTCGGTGTCCTCGTCGGGGGTGTTGTCACTTTCGCCACCGGTGAGCACGCTGCGCACCAGCTTGAACAGCTCGCGGTAAGCGCGGCCTTGGCGTGGCGCCAGGCCTTGCGAGACGGCGGCATTGGTCACAGGCACGGCGTCCTTGCGGGCCTGGCGCACCAGGGCGCGCAGCTGCTGGATGTCGGTTTGCGGGTGGAGTTCGATCCATTCGCCCACGGCCGCGTCGTTGGCGATCAGTCTGTCGCGCCAGGCTTCGGCCAAATGAAGGGCCTGGGTGTCTTTGGCACTGCCTAAACGCTGAATGTCGAGCGCCTCGCGCACGGCCTGCAGGGTCTCGGGGCTGAGCAGGCGCATTTGCTTGCCAATGAACTGCATTTGGCGGCGCTTGCCTTCGAAGTTGGTGATGCGCTTGGCTTCGGCCAGGCCGTCCACCAGTTTGTCGGGCAGGGTCAGGCCCTCCATCAGGTCGCGGCGCAGGGTCAGCAAGGCTGTGCCGAGGTCTTGCAGTTCGGTGCTTTCGCGCTTGAGTTCGGTGCGGCTGGGGCCGTCGAGCCCGCCTTTGAGCTCGCGCTTGTACTCCAGGTCCAGCTCGCTGCCTTCGGCAACAAACTGACCTCGCACGAAATAGCCTTTTTTGGGTTTACGGGACATGACTGGGGGAACTCGTTTTCAGATGCAGCGCTGGGGCTGGGTGGCAAGTATCATAGCGGCCACTGCGGGCCCAGCGCCCGCCATTTTTTTCGAGAGCCTTTCAGTGAAAAAAAACGCCCCTGTCCAAGCCACTGCTTCACAACCCCACGACGGCTTCAGCTACTCGCGTGACCATTTTGAAGCGCTGGTCGACATCGCCTTGCACCACGCCAAAAAGCTGGGTGCCACCAACGCGGGTGCCGAAGCGTCTGAAGGTTGTGGCCTGTCGGTCAGCGTGCGCAAGGGCGAACTGGAAAACGTGGAGCGCAACCGCGACAAGTCGCTGGGCGTGACGGTGTATGTGGACCACCGCCGTGGCAATGCCAGCACTTCGGATTTTTCCAAAGCGGCGATCGAGCGCACCGTGCAAGCCGCGTATGACATCGCACGCTTCACCGCCGAAGACCCCACCGCCGGTCTGCCCGACGAAGCCGACATCGAAACGAACCACCGCGATTTGGATTTGTTCCACCCCTGGGCCATCAACAGCGAAGAGGCCGCCAAGCTGGCCTTGCAGTGCGAAGCCGCTGCGCTTAAAACCAGCCGCCGTATCACCAACAGCGACGGCGCGGCCGTGTCCGCCCAGCAAAGCCATTTTTTCAGCGCGCACACACATGGCTTTCGCGGCGGTTATGCCAGCTCGCGTCACAGCATTTCGGTGGCCCCGATTGCCAAGCTGCCGGGCCGCAACGCCGAAATGCAGCGGGACGCTTGGTACACCTCGATGCGCTCGGCCGACGAGATGGCTTCACCCGAAGCGGTGGGCCGTTACGCCGCAGAACGCGCCTTGTCGCGCCTGGGCGCGCGCAAAATCGCCACCACCGAATGCCCGGTGTTGTTTGAGTCGCCCGTGGCCGCTGGCCTGCTGGGTGGTTTTGTGCAGGCCGTGAGCGGCGGGGCGCTGTACCGCAAGAGCAGTTTCTTGCTGGACTCTCTGGGTAGAAAGGTGTTCCCCAAGCACATCGACATCGAAGAAGACCCGCACTTGCTGCGCGGCAAAGGCAGCTCGCCATTTGACGACGAGGGCGTACGCTCGGTGCGCCGCAAGGTGGTCAAGGGTGGCCGTGTCGAGGGCTACTTCCTCTCCAGTTATTCGGCCCGCAAGCTGGGCATGAAGACCACGGGCAATTCGGGCGGCTCGCACAACCTGACACTCACCTCGCGCCTCACGCAATCCACCGACGACCTGGATGCCATGCTGCAAAAGCTGGGCACGGGCCTGTTTGTGATTGAGCTGATGGGCCAGGGCGTGAATTACGTCACGGGCGACTATTCACGCGGGGCCAGCGGTTTTTGGGTCGAGAACGGCCAGATCGCCTACCCGGTGCACGAGATCACCATCGCGGGCAACCTCAAAGACATGCTCATGGGCATTGAGGCCGTGGGCTCGGACACCTACAACATGGGGGCCAAAACCACCGGCTCCATTTTGGTCAACCGCATGAAGCTGGCGGGCAGCTGAGGCCTGGAACCCCAGCGCCTCAGCCCGCCAAAGCTGCCTTCACCGCGGCTGACACCTGACCCATGTCGGCCTTGCCGGCCAGTTGGGCTTTGACCGCCCCCATCACTTTGCCCATGTCGCCGGGGCCTTTGGCACCCAGGTCAGCCACGATGGCCTGCACGGCTGCTGTGACCTCTTCGGCCGACATGCGGGCTGGCAGGTAGGCCACCAAAACAGCCATTTCGGCCTTTTCCTTGTCGGCCAAGTCTTGGCGTGCGGCTTGTTCAAAAGCGGCGATCGAGTCTTTGCGCTGCTTGATCAGCTTGTCCACGATGGCGACCACGGCCACATCGTCCAACTCGATGCGCTCGTCTACTTCTTTTTGCTTCATGGCCGACAGCAGCAAACGGATGGTGCCCAGACGTTCGGCGTCTTTGGCCCGCATGGCGGTTTTCATGTCTTCGGTGATCTGTTCTTTCAGGCTCATGAGAGGCTCCTGGGGTGGGTTTTCAACAAGTAAAGGGGATCAGAAACAACAAAGCCCGCCTGAGCGTCCTCCAGCGGGCTTGTTTGCAGACCTTTGCAGGTCATACAAAACCGAAGATCAATACATCTTCTTGGGCAGCTGCATGCTGCGCACGCGCTTGTAGTGGCGCTTGACGGCAGCCGACTTCTTGCGCTTGCGCTCAGTTGTTGGCTTTTCGTAGAACTCGCGGGCACGCAGGTCTGTCAGCAGGCCGAGTTTTTCGATGGTGCGCTTGAAGCGACGCAGGGCAACGTCAAACGGCTCGTTTTCTTTCACGCGGATGGTGGTCATTGAATCAAAGTTTCCAAAAATGTGCCGGCTGCGGAAGCAAGGGAGATCGGGCCCTTGAAACCCAGTTTCGGCGGTTCCCCGTCACGAACTAGTATTTGGCAGACGGGGGTTTGCCAGCAAAGCCTGTCATTATAGCCATGAAATCAAAAAAATCAGGCGGCACTTGCCAGTGACTTGGGGGCTTTTTGGGCAGCCAATGCCTCGGCGCAGGCATGGCCACTGGCCCAAGCCCATTGGAAGTTGTAGCCGCCTAGCCAGCCGGTCACATCGATCACTTCGCCGATGAAGTACAGCCCGGCTTGTTTCGACTCCATGGTTTGAGAGGACACGTCACGCGTGTCTACCCCGCCCAGCGTGACCTCGGCTTTTTTGTAGCCCTCGCTGCCAGTCGGTGTCAGCTGCCAGTTGGACAAAGCCTCGGCCAATTTGTTCAGGGCCTTGTCGGGCACATCGGCGGCGGTGCGTTGCAAAGCCGGGTCTTGGCTGACCCAGGCCTCGGCCAGGCGGCTGGGCACCAAGGTGGCCAGTTCGTTGCCCAGCAGCTTTTTGGAGCGCAATTTGGCCTCTTGCAGGCGATCGGGCAGGTTGACGTCGGGGGCCAGGTTCAGGCGAATCGGCGTGCCCTCTTGCCAATAGCTGGAAATTTGCAACACGCCTGGACCCGACAAACCCCGGTGAGTGAACAGCAGGTCTTCGTCAAAGTGCATGCGGTTTTTTTTCTCGCCCGTCTCGATGCCCACTGGCAGCGCGAGCCCGGCCAGTTGCGCATAAGGTGTCCAGGCCTCGCCGTCAAAGGTCAGCGGCACCAGGCCAGGGCGGCGCTCCACCAGGCGCAGGCCAAACTGGCTGGCGATGCGGTAGCCCCAGTCGCTGGCCCCGATTTTGGGGATGGACAAGCCGCCGGTGGCCACCACCAAAGAGCCGGTGTGTACGGTGCCATCGCTGGTGTCCAGGGTGTAGCGTTGATTCTCTTCGGGTGGTTCTTGCACGGTTTCAACAGACCTGACGCTGCAGCCTGTGCGGATGTCTACCCCGCCAGCAGCACATTCGGCCAGCAACATGCGGATGATGTCTTCGGCGGAGTGGTCGCAAAACAACTGGCCTTGGTGCTTTTCATGGAAAGCGATGCCGTGCTTTTGCACCAGGCCTATGAAGTCTTGCGGCGTGTAGCGCGACAGGGCCGAGCGGCAAAAGTGTGGGTTTTGGCTGATGAAGTGCTTTTGTGGGGCCGACGCGTCGAGCAATCGGTTGGTGAAATTACAGCGCCCGCCGCCGGAGATGCGGATTTTTTCGGCGATCTTGTCGCTGTGGTCAATGACCAGCACCTTCAGGCCGCGTTGGCCCGCCACACCCGCGCAAAACAAACCGGCAGCCCCGGCCCCCACGATCACCACATCCCATGTCTTCATGGCTCAGGAGTGTAAGGGGCAGGGCAGTGCCAGCGGCCCAACGCACCATTCGCGAGCAGGGGCTCGCTCCCACTCCGGTCTCAGCTCAAGCTGCCCGTTGCGCAGCGGCATGTGGCTCGGTCTGCTGCCAACCCCGGGCCCCTTGCACCACGTCGCCCACCACAATGATGCTGGGGCTTTGGAGTTGTTCGCGATGCATGGTGTCGACCAATTCGCCCAGCGTGGTCAGCGCTTCGCGTTGTGTAGGCAAGCTGGCGTGCTGAACCACCGCCACAGGGGTGTCGCTGGGCAAGCCTTGCAGCAAACCTTGGCGGATGTGATCCAGGCTGCTCACACCCATGTAGATCACCAGCGTCAATTTGGCTTGGTGGGCGGTGGTGGCCAATTGCGCCCAGTCGGTGCCGCTGTCGCCGGGTTTGGCGTGGCCTGTCACAAACACCACGCCATGCGCATGTTCGCGGTGGGTGAGCGGTGCACCCAAGCTGCTCATGCCCGCCAGCCCCGAGGTGATGCCGTTGACCACGGCCACATCGATGCCCGCTTGGCGCAGGTGTTCCACCTCTTCACCGCCCCGACCAAAAATGAAGGGGTCGCCACCTTTGAGGCGCACCACCCGCTCACCTTCGTGGAAAGCGGTGATCATCAGTTTGTCAATGAAGGCTTGGGGCGTGCTCTGGCAGCCGCCGCGCTTGCCCACATGGATGATGCGTGCGGTGGGCGAGGCGTGGGCCAAGACGTCGTCGTTCACCAAGTCGTCCACCAACAGCACGGTGGCGTTGGCAATGGCTTTAACAGCTTTGAGGGTGAGCAGTTCCGGGTCACCGGGACCGGCACCCACAAGGGTGCAGCTGGGGGCAAGAAGTGCGGGCATAGGCGGTCAGAAATCGTCATCGGTATTCAATGCTTCCAATTTTCTGATCTATAGCTGACGCTTACAAATACATATTTGGCATAAGTCAAATGACGCAGGCCCAAGCCGGCGGTCCTGCCAAGGTGCCAGCGCTCAGGCCGTTTGCATGCCGTGCTGCAGCTTCAGCGGGGTGCAAGCTGCCGATACCCAAAACGCCAACAAGGCTTGCATCGCCTCGGGCTGGTTGCTGGTGGCCGCCACCGAGCCAGAGAACGTGGTGATGATCTCCACCGCCTGCGGCAGGCCGCCCGCGATGATGATGCCGGGCACGCCCAGCATTTCGCTCAGCTGCTGAAAGCCCAGCGCCACTTCGCCTTGGGCCACCAGCGAGCCCACGGGCACGCCAGGCTTGGCTTGCACGATGCGTGGTGCGATGGTCTCGGCAATGCCCCAGGCCTCGAACTGTTTGGCCAGTTGCACGCCGCTCGGGCCGGTGGAATAGCCCAGCGTGGGCGCGGCAAGAACAGCGGCTTTGAGCGCAGCTTCGGTCGAGATGTCCGGCACGGCTTGGCCCGCAGGCACGGCCACCGCCACGCCCGAGCGCACCAAGTCGGCGCGGCTGCCCGCCCGCACATGGCCGCTGGCCACCAGTTTGTCGATCGCGTCGCTGGCCAGCACCACGCCGTCAAAGGCTTCGCCTGCCTGTACGCGTTTGGCCGCATCGACCCCGCCGACCGACTCGACCTGGATGTGGATGCCCGGGGCCTGTGCTTTGTACAGCGCCACCAAGTCGGCCAGCAGCGGTTTGGTGGCCATGGAGGAGATCAGTCGGAGAGTGGTCATGTATCGGCTTTGAATGAGGGGCTGTTGTGGGAGCGACGAGAGCGCCTCTCCCACAAAGGATTATGGCCAAGGGCCAGGCCAGACCCCATGCGCCGCTTAAACTTGCTGTTATGCGAATTTTGGGTATCGAATCATCCTGCGACGAGACGGGTGTGGCCCTGGTGGAAACCACCGGGTCCGCCATGCCACGTCTGTTGTCACACGCGCTCTACAGCCAGATCGAGATGCACCAAGCCTATGGTGGCGTGGTGCCGGAGCTGGCCAGCCGCGACCATATCCGTCGTGTTTTGCCGCTCACGCGCCAGGTGCTGGCCGAGGCGTGTGCCACGTTGGCCGACATCGACGTGGTGGCCTACACACGCGGGCCTGGCTTGGCCGGAGCGCTCTTGGTGGGGTCGGGCGTGGCCTGTGCGCTGGCGGCGTCTTTGGGCAAGCCGGTGCTGGGCGTGCACCATTTGGAAGGGCATTTGCTCTCGCCTTTTTTGAGCGCCGATCCGCCCGAATTTCCCTTCATCGCCTTGTTGGTCTCAGGTGGCCACACCCAGCTCATGCGTGTGGACGGCGTGGGCCGTTACGAATTACTGGGCGAAACGATTGACGACGCTGCAGGCGAAGCCTTTGACAAATCGGCCAAGCTCATGGGCTTGCCTTACCCCGGAGGCCCGGGCCTCTCGCGACTGGCCGAGCAGGGCAACCCTGCGGCTTACAAGTTGCCTCGGCCGCTGCTGCACAGCGGCGATCTGGATTTTTCTTTTGCAGGACTCAAGACGGCGGTGCTCACCCAAAGCCAAAAAATCGGCCCTGCCGCCCACACCGAAGGCGCACCCGAGCGCGCCGACTTGGCCGCTTCGACCCAAGCAGCGATTGTGGAAGTGCTGGTCAAAAAATCCATGAACGCGCTCAAATCCAGTGGCATGAAGCGTCTGGTGGTGGCCGGTGGCGTGGGGGCCAACCGCGAGCTGCGGGCTCAGCTCAATGCCGCCTGCGCCAAAGCCAAGGTCCGAGTGCATTACCCTGAACTGCACTTGTGCACCGACAATGGCGCCATGATCGCCATGGCGGCGGCCATGCGTTTGCAAGCCGGGGCACAAACCGCCGAGGCGCGTTACAGCTTTGACGTCAAACCACGCTGGCCGCTGCACGAGTTGGTCTGATGTGTTTCCCCTGTGGGAGCGAGTCCCTGCTCGCGAAGGTGTGCTGACCGTAACGTTTATTCAGGGGCTTAGGGCGTGCAGGCATTCGGCCGCAAGGGCCCCCGCCCATTAAAACCATTCCAATTTGCCGCCATCGCACCTGTTCTGTAGGGCAGTTACACTGCGCCCGCTTGTGCTTTTACCCGACTCATCAGTTTCTATTTTCAATATGCGATTGTTGTTCATTTCCCGTCGTACTTTGGTTTCGCTGACGGCCAGTTTGCTCTTGTCCCCCGTTTGGGCGCAGTCGCCTGCCCCCATCAAGCTGGCGCTGATCGAAGGCCTCAGCGGTCCCTTTGGCAACACCGGTGAAGCGGTGGTGCGCAACATCGCCTGGGCGGTTGAGCGCGTGAATGCGCGCGGCGGTGTCAAAACGCCACAAGGCAAGTTGCCCATGGTGCTGGAGCGTTACGACAGCAAAGGCCAGAGTGAGGAGGCCTTGTCGGCCCTGAAGTCGGCCATCGACGATGGTGCGCAAGTGATCTTGCAGGGCAATTCATCGGCCAATGCGGCTGCTTTGATCGACGCCATCAACAAACACAACGAGCGAGAGCCCGCCAAGCGCGTGCTGTTTTTGAACTACTCGGCGGTGGACCCCATTCTGACGAATGAGAAGTGCAGCTTCTGGCATTTCCGTTTTGACGCCCACGCCGACATGCGCATGACCGCGCTGATGCAGGTCTTGCAGGACGACAAGAAGGTCCAGTCGGTGTACCTGATCGGTCAGGACTACAGCTTTGGCCAAGCCGTATTGCGGGAAGCCAAGCGTCAGCTGGCGGACAAACGCCCTGATGTGAAGGTGGTAGGCGACGAGCTGCACCCCATGGGCCGTGTGAAGGACTTCTTGCCCTATGCCACCAAGATCAAGGCCAGCGGTGCACAAGCGGTGATCACTGGCAATTGGGGCAATGACTTGACCCTCTTGGTCAAGTCGGCTCGCGAGGCCGGATACGAAGGCAAGTTTTATACCTTTTATGGCAATGCGCTGGGTGCGCCTGCGGCTTTGGGTGATGCCGGCGTGGACCGCGTGATCGCCGTGGCCGACTGGCTGCCCAATGTGCCGGGCAAGGCCAGCGAAGCGTTTTACCAGTCGTTTCGCCAGCGTTTTAGCAAGCCCTCAGAAGACTATGTGCACGTGCGCATGCAGCTGATGGTCGAGGCCTTGGCCCAAGCGGTTGAAAAAGCAGGCAGCACCGAGCCCGTGGCCGTGGCGCTGGCGCTGGAAAAAGCCCGCGTGAGCATGGCTGGACAAACCGGCTTCATGCGTGCAGAAGACCACCAGTTTCAGCAGCCCTTGGTCGTGGGCGTGATGCAGCGACAAGGCGCTGTGGGTGTGCCGTTCGATGTCGAAGGTTCGGGCTACGGCTTCAAGGTGGTGCGCCAGATCAAGGCTGAGCAGGCCCGGCTGCCCAGCAGTTGCAAGATGGTGCGCCCAGGTTGATGCGGATCGCCCTTGTGTGGCCCTGGCTTCGCATTTGTGGGAGGTCGCCCCTGCGGCCGAATGCCTGCAGGCCGATCTGCTTACTGCAGATGGCTTTCCGGCAGCGTGGCGTGGTTTTGCGCTGACTTGCGTTCAGATTTGAGCCGGGCGCGGTAATCCCAGGGCGGCTCAGGACTGGTCGGGCCTTGCCCTTGCCACAAACCCAAGCGGCTTTCGCGTGCGGCGCGTTCGGCGCTATCGTAGACGCTGCGGTCTTCGGGCGCTTGTTCGCGCTGGTATTGCTTGTAATGCCAAGCCCAGCCCGCCTGCAGTTGCTGCAAATTGGCATCTTCCCCTCGAATCAGCACTTTGCCGACGATGCGGCCATAGCGATCGCGCTTGTCAAATGCCACGGTGACGGTTTGCCCAAACACGGCGTTCGACAAATGAGCTTTGGCTTTTTGGCCATAAGGCTGGCTTTTTTCGGGGGCATCAATGCCCCCGAGCCGGATCACATGCTGTTGGCGCTGGTCATCGAGGACGGTGATGGTGTCGCCATCGGCCACCTTGACCACACGGCCTTGCAGTTCTTCAGCCCCTGTGAGGCCCAGGCTGCCAAGCGCGAGCCAGGCGATGCCCAGCGTTCTACACCAAGGGCTCAGCAAGGCCGCAGCGGAACATGCAAATGGTTTGGGCATGTTGATTTTGTTGATTAATTCAACAAAATCATAGACGCAATTTGTATTGATGAATGAGCGGCCAGCTTGTCCCGAATTTGCCAATCACTCGCCGTATGGCCTGCCAATCCTGACCGCTCAACCTGAACATTGCCCTGTGGTTGCGCTGGCGCGTCAAGCGGGCAGCAGTTCAAACCGCATGAATTGCAGCCAAGTGCCGCACCGCGTCTGAAACGTTCATGCCCAGCTGCAGGCCATGCGCCAGAGCCAGCGCGTTCAGGCCATTGACCACGCCGTTGTCCAGCCCGTCTTGCGCTTCGCCAATGCGCGCCGAGGTGTGGGCGTACAAAATCGCCAACACGCCCACCGCCTGCAATTCATGCAGCGCCACGCGGCCTGCATCGTCCTTGCCGCCACCCGCATCGTTGAAGGCCACCGCAAAAGGTTTGTGGGTTTGCGCTGTGACGAAATGCGAGGCTGATAAACCCCCGTGCGAACCCGACACGATCACGGTCCCGGCATGGCTGGCGTTGACCAGCGCAATCGAATCCAGCAAAACCAGTGCGCGCGGGGTCATCGCGTTTCTCTGGCCACATCCTGCTCGAAGTTGGCTTCTTTCAAGGGGGCTTTTTCGGCCATCCAACCGCTGTAGACGGTTTGGAAATCGGCCACGATTTGCGCCAACGGCATGTCGTCAAAGGTGCCGCGCTGGTTCACGTACTCCATGTGCCGGTTGCCTGCCTTGTCAAAGGGGTGGTAAATCGAATCGTTTCGCCCATCAAACTCCAGCGGCAGCAGGCCAAACTTGTCGCACAGCTCGATGTTGAAGGCGGGTGTGGCCTTGACCCATTGGCCGTCCAGCCAAATGTCGGCATAGCCGTGCCAGATGAACACATCGGTCTGCATGGTCTGGCGCAAGCGCTCGGTGCTCAGGTGGTTGCGCACATCGGCGTACCCCAGTCGGGCATTCAGGCCTGCTGCGCGGCAAGCCGCCGCCATCAAGGCCGCCTTGGGCACACACCAACCCGAGCCCTGGGCAATCACTGAGCTGGCGCGCATGCCTTCGGTGGACAGCTCGATGCGGTACGGGTCATAACGGAACTGGTCGCGCACCGCCAGGTACAGCGACACAGCGCGTTCGCGGTCGGTGGCGCCTTGTGCATGCTGGCGCGCCAGGGCGATCACGTCCGGGTGGTCGCTGTCGATCAAGGCCGTGGCGGCCAGCGTGGCGGGGGAGGGCAGGTCGGTCATGCGGTTCACTGTAGCGCGTGTGCCAGCGCCGGGCTGTCACGCTGGCTATAGTGGCTTATCGCGCCCTTATGGGGCGCTGTTCATGAAAGGCCCTCATGGCGTCGGTTTTGAATTTTGGAGCGGTGCGTGTGCACTTGGGTGAAAAATCGGGCAAGTACCCCGACGGCAACCAGCTCATCGTGCAAGGGGCCGACATGCGGGTGGCCTTTGACACGCCCGAGGTGGCCAACCGCATCGGCCCCGAGCTGGACACGGTGGACTTGGTCATCCTGGGCCATGTGCACGAAGACCACATGGCCGGGCTGCACCGCCTGATACACGCCCCGGTTCAGGTGCACGAGGCTGACTTGGCCGCCGCGCAATCTTGGGACGGCATGTGCCAACACTACGGTTACCCCGCCGAGGTGCTGGACGCCATGCATGCCATCGTCCAAAAGGATTTCCACTACCAGCCCCGGCCCGATGCCACCGGCTACAGCGATGGCGCGCTGTGGGACCTGGGCGGCGGCGTGCGCGTGCGGGCCCACCACCTGCCGGGCCACACCGCAGGCCACTGCGCCCTGGTGGTCGAGAGCGAAGGCCTGGCCTTCATTGGCGACATCGACCTGAGCGGTTTTGGTCCGTATTACGGCGACGCCACCTCCAGCCTGAGCGACTTCCGGCAAACCCTGAAAAAAGTGGCCGAGCTGGATGCCCGCATCTGGGCCACCTCGCACCACAAAGCGGTCATCACCGATCGGGCGCAGTTTTTGGCCGATCTGGCCCGCTTTGCCAGCAAGATCGACGAGCGCAGCGCGCAACTGTTGGGCTATTTGCAGACCCCGCACAGCCTGGGCGAGCTGGTGGACCGCCGCCTGCTGTACCCGCAAGGCTATGACGTGCCCTTTGTGCCCTGCGCCGAGCGCAACACCATCGGCATGCACCTGGCCGAGCTGCAGGCGCAGGGGCAAATTGCTCGCCAAGGCGATGGCCGGTATGTGGCGCTTTGAATTGGCGTAAGGGACACACCCCAAAAAAAGCCCCGGGCCGCAAAGCCCGGGGCGTCAATCAACAAAAATGTCAGGCAACTGCAGGAAGCATGACGAGGTCAGTATACTGTAAATATAAACAGTATTTTAGGTCGCTCACACCATGCACGCCCCAGACACCCCCCAAGCCTTGCCCCCCGGAAACTGGTGGCTGCAGGCTTTGCCCGCCAGCATTGCAGCGGGTTTCCCGTCGCCCGCCGAAGACCACCAGGTCGAGCGCATCGACCTGATGCAGCAGCTGGTCAAGCACCCACAGGCCACGTTTTACATCCGTGTGCGCGGCGAAAGCATGCGCGACGTGGGCATACTGGATGGCTCTGTTGTGTTGGTGGACCGCGCCATCACCCCGGCCGACGGCCAGATCGTGTTGGCCGTGGTCGATGGCGACTTCACCTGCAAAACCTTGCGCTTGAACGCCCAGGGTTTGCGTCTGCAAGCGGCCCACCCCGACTACCCCGACATCGTGCCCAAAGACGGCCAAAGTGTGGACATTTGGGGCGTGGTCGTGGCCACCATCCATCAACACGCCACCTGATCTGATCGAACCTGACATGGCCAGCATTTCCCCACGCCGCCGCCGCGATGACTTCGAGACCGAGCGCGTCTACGAATACCCCCAGCACCTGCGGGGCGCCATCGAAGACGCCCCCACCGGGGCGGGTGTCTACATCTTCCACGGCCAAGAAGGCGACTTGCCGCTGTACATCGGCAAAAGCATCAACATCCGCGCGCGACTGCTGTCGCACCTGCGCACGCCCGACGAGGCGCGCATGCTGCGCCAAACCCAGCGCATCAGCCACATCCGCACGGCGGGCGAGATCGGCGCGCTGCTTTTGGAGGCGCAAATGATCAAGGCCCAGCACCCGCTGTTCAACCAAAAACTGCGCCGCAACCAACAGCTGTGCAGCCTTCAGCTGACGGGCGAAGTGCCGCAAGTGGTCTACGCGCGCGACATCGACTTTGCCAGCCAGCCCGAGCTGTACGGCCTGTACGCCAGCCGCCACGCCGCACTCGGTGCGCTGCGCGCCATCGCTGACCAAAACAAGCTGTGTTACGGCCCACTGGGCCTGGAAAAATTACCCACCGGTAAGGCTTGCTTTCGGGCTGCGATCCGCCAATGTGCGGGTGTGTGCCGGGGCGACGAAACCCCCGAGGCCCACCGCGAGCGCCTGTTCAGCAGCCTGCTGGCGCTGCGCGTGGAATGTTGGCCTTACGAAGGTGCGGTGGGTTTGGTGGAACGCGATGGCGAACTCACGCAAATCCACGTGGTGAAGCACTGGTGTTATCTGGGCAGCGTCACCACGCCGGAGGCGGCCCGACAACTGAGCCAAACGGCCAGCCAAGTGGCCGCCAACTTTGACGCCGATGGCTACAAGATTTTGTGCCGCCCGGTGCTCACGCAAAGTGTGGACATTGTGTTGTTGTGAGTCCGAACGACACGTCAGACCATTTGGTTGAAGCCCTCACCCAACACAATCCAACCCCATCATCATGAAAATTCACCTGCAAACGCCTGAGGACATACGCCCGCAAATTTGGAAAGAGCTGGGCCGAGCCAGCTTGGACCGGCACCACGGATGGCGTACGCCAGTGCTGGCCTCTGCCGACGCAGACGGTTTGCCCGATGCACGCACCGTGGTGCTGCGGCAGGTGGACGCTGTAGCTGACCAACTGACTTTTTACACCGACAGCCGCAGCCCCAAAGTGGCTCAATTGCAGGCTCAAGCTTCAGCGATGCTGGTGTTTTGGAGTGCGCGTTTGAGCTGGCAATTGCGGGTGCGCGTGGCCTGTTCGGTTATTACCGATGGGCCGGAGGTTGATGCGCTTTGGCAAGGGGTCAAGCAGTCGGCGGCTGCGGGCGATTATTTGTCGCCACTGCCGCCGGGTGCGGTGTTGCCACCAGACAGTGGCACGGCAGATCCGGCCAACGCCCCCGCGCCAACGCACAGCTTTGCCTTGTTGCGTGCGCAAGTGCTTCAGATGGACTGGCTGGCGCTGTCGCGCGACGGGCATCGCCGGGCGCAGCTGAGCGGCAACACTTGGGAGTGGCTCACGCCCTGAGCGCGGTGTCTCGCATGCGCTGCAGTTGTACCCCGTCCACTGCCAAACGCACGCCCAAAGAACCGCTGCCCGTACGCACGGGAAATTTGCGCAGACCGATCTCAAGCGCCTCAATGACTGGGTAAGCCGCGCAGGCCTGCACGATGCGCGTCATCAGCCGCTCTTGGGTTTCATACAGCCCATCGGCCGCCAGCCGTTCGATCTCGATCACCAGCGGGTCGTAATCGAACACATGCGCCATGCCGTCTTGGGCAATCAGCACCAGGGTGGGATCGATCCACAGCGTCAAGTCCAGCGCGTGGTATTCGGGCACGGTGTCGCTGGGCGCATAGGTGCCAATGCGGGTGGCCAGGTGAAAGTCTTTCAGCTCGATCCGGCTGGTCGTGGGCAGTGTGGGCATGGATAAAGGCATGGTGGTGGGCAGGTTTCAGCGCCGGTTTTGGAGCCGTTGGCTCTTGCGGCTTTTCTCAAAAAATGCGTCGGGTTTGGTTTGCACCCATCGGATGAAGCGGGCCATCTCTTCGGGCTGCTTCAAGGCTTCAACCGTGGCATAGGTGCGGGCCAATTCGGTTTCGGTGAACAGCGCATGGATCTGGCGGTGGCAAATGCGGTGCAGCACCACGGTGTGCGCGCCCCCATGTGACTTGGGCACCAGATGGTGCGCGTCTTGTTGGCTGGGCGGAATGGGGCGCTCGCACAGGGGGCACAGTACATCGCCAGTGCGCGGTGCGGGCAAGGCTTCAAGCTGGGCTTGAATGAGTTTTTTGCGAATGCGCCCTGTCACGGCTGCAAGACTGTGTTGACCATGGTCCAAGGCTACAACAGACCGCCAGCGGCACAGGCCGCAACAGGCGATTGATCCCGACTGCGGTCAGGGCATCAGGTCAATCAAGATCTCGTTGCGGCGGTTCCACGGCAAGGTGAAGGGATCGTCGTAGCGGGCGATTTGGGCTGTGGGACTGAGCTTGAGGTTTTTGGTTTTGGCCCAAGCCCGCAGGCGCTCGGTCTGCTCTTGAATGCTGGCCTGCGTGGTGAAGCCGCTGAAACGCACGGCCACCGTCTCGTGCTCGGGCACGGGGCGCAGCTCGATTTGCGGGTTGAGCGGCTGGGGCAAGGTCTGCACGCTTTCGGCCGACGGCATCACAAAATGCACGCGCCAACCCTGGTCTTCGGGCACCACGGTGACGGGCGCGGTCATCGAAATCTTGCGCTGCGCGCCCAGCCCGGCTTGCAGGTTGTCGCCAAAGATGTAAGACGCGATGCGCCGAAAGCCGCCTCGGCTGGCGGCGTCAAAGTCTCCTTGGATTTGCGTTTGTGCCACCGTGAAGGCGGCGTAGCGTCGCACCTCAAAAGGTGGGTCTGAGACCAGCACGGTGTAACGCGGTTCTTCAACGGCCATGGCGGCTCCACAAAAAAGGAATAAGACGGGCGACAAGAGAGAAAAAAGCCAGCGCATCATGGGACAAGTCAGTGTTGGGGTGGGTGCATTGAACCAAATTCATCGTAGCAGCATCAGTCTCTTACCGTACGCAAGCCGCCTGCAGCTGCTCAAACGTCTAAGTTAAGGGTTTTCGGTGAGGGGTATCTGTATACTGTTTATTTATACAGTATTTATGCGCCAACCCATGCTTGCTCTGATCGACGGCAACAACTTCTACTGCAGCTGCGAACGCGTCTTCCAGCCCCAGCTGCAAAACCGCCCGCTCGTCGTCCTGAGCAACAACGACGGCTGCGCCATTGCCCGCAGTGACGAAGCCAAAGCGCTGGGCATCAAGATGGGCGCGCCCTGGTTCAAGATCCGCCACTTGGAGGAAGAAGCCGGACTCGTTGCCCTGTCGGCCAACTTTGCGCTGTATGGCGACATGAGCGACCGCATGATGACGCTGGCCGCAGGCCTGGGCCACACGCAAGAGGTCTACTCCATCGACGAAAGCTTTGTCGACCTGAGCGGCATCTCCGGTGACCTGGTGTTGCGTGCGCGCAAAATCCGCAAGCGCATTCACCAATGGATCGGCATCCCGACCTGCATCGGCATCGGTCCGACCAAGACCCTCGCCAAATTAGCCAACGCCATCGCCAAGAGCGCCGAGCGCAAGCCCGGCAGCTACCCCGCCCACCACGCACAAATCTGCCACCTGGGCGCGTGTACACCGCAAGAACTGGCAGCCGTGCTGCAAGCCACCGAGGTGGGCGACGTGTGGGGCGTTGGCCGCAAGATCGGCGCACAACTTCGAGAGAACGGCGTCCACACCGCGCTCGATCTGCAGCGCATGAACCCGGCCGCCGCCAAAGCCGGATGGTCCGTCGTGCTGGAAAAAACCGTGCGCGAACTCAACGGCGTGCCTTGCATCGAATTTGAAGACGAACCCCCGGCCAAACAACAAATTGCCTGCACGCGCAGCTTCGGCCAGCCCATCACCGAACTGCAAGACCTGCAAGAAGCCGTCACCGAATTCGCGTGCCGCGCCGCCGAAAAACTGCGCCGCCAAAACAGCCACACCGGTCACATCATGGTCTTCATCCGCACCAGCCCCTTCCGCGAGAAAGACCCCCAATACAGCCGCAGTGCCAGCATTCCCCTGCCCAGCCCCACCAGCGACAGCGCCGACATCACCCAAGCCGCCTGCGCCATCCTGAAACACATCTACCGCCCAGGCTTCAAGTACGCCAAAGCCGGCGTGATGCTGATGGATTTGCAGCCTGCCACCCGCCAACAACTCACGCTCGATCTGGACGCCGAGATGCCCGAAAACCGCATTCGGCTGATGGCTGCTATGGATGCCATGAACCACCGTTATGGGCGTGGCACCCTGAAGCTGGCCAGTGCGGGGACACCGAGGGCGATCAAGTTGTGGGCGATGCGGCAAGAGCGCAAGACCACCGCTTACACGACCGACTGGACAGGCTTGCTCTCGGTACACCTGGACGCCTAACGTTCTGCGGACCGCTGGCACCCGCCGCACCCAGTCAAGGCAGCCGGGCATTCACACGATCCCTGAATCGTCTGTGCAGTGGCCCTCAGTCCAGGGCGGGTATTGAAAACGCCCGCGCAGACCCACTGCTAGACTCAGTCACTTCAAAAAATTCAACGCAGACATGCCCCACGATTCGCCCATCGACATCGTTTACTTGTGGGTTGACGGGAACGATTCGAACTGGCGCGCCAAACGCCAAGCGGCCCTGCAGCAACTCCCCAGCGATTCCAGTGCCGCCATGGCCCGCTACAGCAATGTGGAAGGGCGCTTTCGGGACAACCACGAGCTGCGTTATAGCCTGCGTGCGCTGGAGAGGTTTTTCCCCGATCACGGGCATGTTTACATCGTCACCGACGCGCAGGCGCCCGACTGGTTGCGCCCCTCGGACAGACTGACTCTGGTGGACCACCGCGACCTGATGCCCGAGGCGTCTTTGCCCACCTTTGACTCGGGGCACATCGAGTCCTGGATTCACCACATTCCGGGTCTGTCCGAGCGCTACTTTTACTTCAACGACGACGTGTTCTTCGGCGCACCGGTGCAGCTCAATGACTGGTTTCACCCTGGCGGTTTTCATGTGACCTGGTCTGACGACCCGATGGTCACGGACGAAGCCATGCGCATGGACGCGACCTCGCTCGAAAACGCTTGCCGCCTGTCGATCCAGTGGCTCACCGAGAAAGCCCGCTCGGGCACGCCTGCGCTGCGCGAGCAAGACCCGCTTTACCAGAGCACTTTCCGCACCTTCGCGCATTCACCTCGGCCCATGCTCAAGTCGATCTTGCTGGAGCTGGAGGTCACGGCGCCGGAGTTGTTTGCTGCTGTTCGGTCCACCGTGTTCCGCAGTTGGGACAAACCCACCATCGTGTCGGACTTTGTGTTGCGCTGGGCCTTGGCGCATGGGGTGGCGAGCATCCGGCCTTATCGCCACCGCTATGTGTCCACTGGCGAGGCGGACCAGAACACGCAGTTGCAAGCGCTGGTGGCCGACTTTGGCTCGCTCGAATTTTTTTGCATCAACGACACCACCGACGATGCACAGACCCACGACCCGCGTCTGCAAAATGTGTTGAGTGTGTTGCAGTCGATCCTGCCTGAGCCTTCGGGTTTTGAAAACCCGGCTGCTGGGGCGTATCAAGCTGCGTCTTCAACCTCCGATGCCTCGACCTTTCAGGCGCATGCCAGCCGGGACGACGCACAGCAGCCCCCCAACGCGGCGGGGCTTCAGCAAAGAGCCTGATGGCCATCAGCCAAGGGATTGGCGCGTGATGGGTGAGGGTGGCAGAGGAAAGTCTTCGAGCGTCTGTGCAGCCTGCAGCGCGTGCGTTGCAGCCGATCCTGCGGTGCTGTCAGCGCTACCGTGGCGCGGCTGCCGAAATTGCTGCAAGGCCAGGTGCTTGGTCGTTCGGCCCCGCACCCGCATGCGCCAGACCCTGAACGATTTGGCTTTCAGTTGCGCGCGCATTAAGGCGATGACCTCGGGCTCGGTCAAACCAAATTGCAAGGCAATCGCTTCAAAAGGGGTGTCATCCTGCCAGGCCATGGCGATGATGCCCGACACATCAGCCTCTGACAGAGAAGTGGCCAAGCCGGAGTGAGGGTCAGTTTTTTTCACGCATGTCGTCCAGAGTCGGGCCGCCCGTTCACGGTGTTTTTTCTTGTGCAGGGGTACAAGCGTTCGATCATGCCAGAGCGAGTCAAACGACTTGCAATGGAGGTGCTTTTTGAGGGGGATCTTCAGCGGCCGGAGTCTATTTGATCTGCGTCGGCTCAGTCCAGGTGAAAGAAACGGCTGGACGAAAGTGTTTTCGCTTTCTAGACTCAGCGCACTTTGACTTCCGGCGACCCCGATTCATGATTTCTTCAAAACCTCATCAAGCCCGCACCGTGGTGGTGGGCGGTGGCACCATGGGCATGGACGTGGCCATCGTGCTGGCCCGTGGCGGCAGCCAAGTCACCGTCATCGAACCCGACCCGATCAAGCGCCAAGCCCTGGCTGCGCATGTGCGCCACAACCTGGAGCCCCTGGGCATGGCGCACCGCACCGAACGCGTGCAAGCTGTGGCGGATTTGACCGACGTGAGCTGGCCTGGTGTGAGCCTCTTGATTGAGTGCATTCCCGAAAAACTGCCGCTCAAGCAAGCGCTGTTTGCCCGCTTGGCCCAGCTGGCCGCACCCGAGACGCTGTTGTGCAGCAACAGCTCCAGCTTCCCGATCAGCGCCATCGCCGAGGGCTTGCCTACCGCCGAACGCATGTTGGGTCTGCACTTTTTCATGCCTGCGCATTTGGTGCCACTGGTCGAGGTGGTGCTGGGCCCTCAGTCGAATGTGCAAGAGGCCGAGCAACTGTGCGACTTCATGCGCGGTTGCGGCAGCGTGCCGGTGCTGGTGCGCAGGGACAAACCCGGCTTTTTGGCCAACCGCATGCAGCACGCCTTGGCGCGTGAAGCCTTTGCCCTGATCGACGAAGGTGTGGCCTCACCCGAAGACGTGGACGCAGCGGTGCGCTTTGGTTTTGGTTTTCGCTTTTTGGCGGCTGGCCCGGTCATGCAGCGCGACCATGCTGGCCTGGAAGTGCACACGGCCGCAGCCGCCAGCATGTACCCGAGCCTGGCGGTGAACGCGGAGCCCGCCCGCGTTTTGCAAGAGCGTGTGGCTCGGGGCGATCTGGGCATGAAGACGGGGCAGGGCTTTTTCACATGGACGCCCGAGACCCAAAAGGCCGAGCGCGAGCGCTACGACCGCTTGCTGCGCCAGGGCCTGGACCTGCTGGCGGGCGAGCTGCCGCCGCTGAACCCTCTCGATTGATTTCTCTTCCAAGTTTTCGACAAGGCAAACCATGGTTGTTTTTTCTCATCCCCTTTTGATCACCGTCGCACCCAATGGCGCGTACAAGCAACGGCCTGACCACCCGGCCCTGCCCATCACGTCGTCTGAGCTGGGCCAGACCGCCAAGCTGTGCCTCGATGCGGGCGCAGCCATGATGCACATGCACATCCGCGATGCGCAAGGCGGGCATAGCCTGGACGTGCAGGGCTACCGCGACGCACAGCAAGCGGTCAAGGCAGCCGTGGGCGATGAACTGATCATCCAAGTCACCAGCGAAGCGGCGCGTGTGTACAAAGCACCCGAGCAAATCGCCATGGTCACCACGCTCAAGCCCGAAGCCGTGTCGGTGGGCCTGCGCGAAGTGGACCAGCCCGAGATCGGTGAAACCGGTTTGGCGCAGTTCTTTGGCTGGCTGGCCCAAGAGCGCGTGATGACCCAGGTCATCCTGTACGACGTGGCCGATCTGCAACGCTGGCAAGCTTTACGCGCACAAGGCGTGATCCCCGATGCGGCTTGGTCGCTCTTGTTTGTGCTGGGTCGCTATTCGGTGGGGCAAACCTCCGTGCCTCAAGATCTGCTGCCCTTTGTCATGGCCCACATCGGCACCGAGCCGTGGTCCATGTGCGCTTTTGGTGCGGGTGAGCACGCGTGTGCCACCACTGCTGCCGCTTTGGGCGGTCATGTGCGCGTGGGGTTTGAAAACAACCTCTTGCTCAACGACGGGCAAGTCGCGCCCGACAACGCCGCCCTGGTGCGGCAGATTGCCGACTCGGCGCGCGTTCTGGGGCGCAGCCTCTACACCGCACAGCAGGCGCGTGAAGCATTTTTTGCGGCTTGAAAAATTCAAATTTCACGGGAGACAAGCGCCGGAAATGCAGCAGCTGCGTTGTCGCACTCTCAGCCTCCCCCTTATGGCCGCCATATTCTTGCCTGCTTCAGCGAGCCTGAATTCAAGAAAAAGTGGGAATCCATCGGTATGCCCGTGGTGGGCGGCAGGGCGGCGCAGTTTGGCGACTTGTTCCGCAAAGAGACGGTGCGTCTTGGCCAGGTGCTCAAGAACGCGGGCGTCACGCTGGATTGATCGATGAGGCGGGTGAGGCGACTGACGGGCGCAGCCCGTCAGTCCCATTTGCTGAGCTGAAATTCGTCGTGCTATTTCAGGGAAAAGGTCAGCCGGGACTCGGGGCGGGACATGGGAGCCGCTACACTCGATAGCCGCTGCCAGTACCGGCCTGTTGACCCGCCCTGAGTCGTATGGGGTACCCCTCTTCCTGATTGCCCATGAAATTCAAAATGTCCGAAAAGTCGCTCTTTGCGACTTTGTTACGCGCCCCGTGGTGGGTGAGCTTTTTGGTGATGTTCGGCGTGGCCTTGGTGGCCGGGGCTTTGCTGCCTGAGGCCTACAAAATAGCGGGCATGCTGGGTGCCTTTCCTTTCTTTGTGATCGGTGTGATGGCTGCTTGGCGGCAAAGAAATGCCATCTCGGCCAGTCGTATCGAAGAACTGGTTGAGCAAGCGCGGCGCATGGGCTGGCGTGATTTTTCGGTGCTGGTCGAAGAAGCGCTCAGGCAGCAGGGCTTTGTGGTGACCCGTTTGAAAGACGGCCCGGCCGATTTCCAAATCGAAAAAAATGGCCGCATCACCTTGGTGAGCGCCAAGCGCTGGAAAGCGGCTACCGTGGGCGCAGAGCATTTGCGCGAATTGCTGGCGGCGCGTGAAAGCCGGGATGCTTTTTCGTGCTCCTGTATGAGTCTGGGCGTCTTCAGTCAGGCGGCGATCGACTTGGCCAACAGCAGCCCGATCCAGTTGCTGGGGTCTGCCAACATTGCCCAACTCATGCACGACGGGGCCAATGCCCTCCAAGCCTGAAATATTGGTCCAATTTCTCGGCACATCTTTTTTGGCTATCCAAGGACTTCCATGACCAGACCTCTTCTCGCCGAATCGGCCATCCATCCGGCCATCCGCCAACGCATTGCCGAGCATCACCTGCCCGTGATCCAACAGGTGCAAAACGCCATCGCCCAGCACGCTGTGGTGGTGGTCGGCTTGTCGGGCAACCCTTTTGTGGGCAAAGCGCGCAAGGCGCTGGCCGCAGCGGGTGTGGCGCACGAGTACATTGAATTCGGCAGTTATTTTTCGCAGTGGCGTTTACGCAATGCCCTGAAAATGTGGACCGGCTGGCCCACGTTTCCCATGGTCTTTGTGCGCGGCACCTTGGTGGGTGGGGCCGATGACCTGCGCCGCTTGATCGACAGTGGCGAATTGCAGGCCTTGCTCAAAGCCTGAGCGGTATGGCCCTGCTTGCAAAACCCGAGTTGTGGCGCACCGAGGTGGGCGATGCGGTGGCTGTGCTCAACATTCCCGGCGCACTCAAACGTGCACGCACATTTGACATTGATGTCAGCTTGCTGGTGCGTGTGCCCGAAGACCATGCCGAGGCTTGGCACGCGTTGACGTTGGAGATTGACGGCAAGCAACAATGGCACCGCCGCATCGCCAGCAGCTGCCCGGGCCAGACCGATGGGCTCGATTACCACTGCCGTGTGGTGCTCGAAGCCGGTCCTGCCCTGCGCATCCGGGCGGTGGCGTTCACGCGGGGCTCGGTGGTGCAGCGCCTGCAGATCGAAGCGCGAGAAGACCTGTAGCCTTAGCCGATCACCGCCAGCTCGCGCAGTGGGCGGTTTTGTACCAGGCGTTCAAAGCCCAGCTCCTCCACTGCAATGGTTTGCGCGTGGCCCAGCAGCATCCATTCGGCCAATGCCAAACCAGCCCCTGCAGCGTGCTGCATGCCGTGGCCCGAAAAGCCGTTGATGAAATACAGATTGCCCAGCTCAGGGTGCGGGCCGATCACGGCGTTGTGATCGAAGGTGTTCATCTCGTAATAACCCGCCCATGCCCGCTCTACCCGCAGTGCTGCGAGCGCCGGAATGCGGTGCGCGAGCGACGCCCATTGTTCGTCGTTCCACTCCGACCAGTTTGGCTCTAGCGGGAGGTCGGGCTCGGTGTGCAAAGGTTCTGCGCCGGTGATCAAAAACCGGCCCTCAGGTCGCAGCCACCAGCCCGTGGGGTCGATCAGCAAAGGGCATTGCGGCAGCGGTTCGGGGCAGGACAGCACAAACACCGTGCGCCGCGCCGCCTCAATCGGCAGCGGCACCCTGGCCATGGCCGCCACTTCTCCGCCCCAAGGCCCCGCCGCATTCACCAGCTGTCCGCAGGGCAGGGTGCCGCCACTGGCCAAACGCACGCCCGTGATTTGCGTTGCCGTGTGGTCCAGGCCCACCACCCGGTCGTGCAGGCGCTGCACACCTTGCGCCATGGCTTTTTTCAAAAACGCTTGGTGCAGGGCAGGGCCGTCAAACCAACCTTCTCCGCTCAAGCCCAGGCTGCCCAGCGCCACATCGTCCACGTTCAGCCAAGGGTAGCGCTGACGCAGGGCTTCGGGGGCGAGCAAGGCCACATCGGCCCCGGCTTGCTTTTGGATCTGGTGCGCGGTTTGCAGCGCGGGCACTTGCTCAGGCTGGGCCAAGTACAAATAACCGGGCTCCTGCAAGCCCAGCGCCAGTGGGTGATCGGGCAGGCCGAGATGCGCTTCAGCCTCCCGCAAAAACGCGATGCCGAATTGGCTCAGCCTGATGTTGACGGGGCAGGTGAACTGCTGGCGGATCGAGCTGGCCGACAGCGAGGACGAGGCTTTTTCGTAACGGGTGTCTGACTCGATCAGCGTGACATTGAGGCCCGGCTGCAAACGGGTCAACCAATAGGCTGTGGCCGCGCTCATGACGCCGCTGCCCACGATCACCACATCGGTGCTGTTCATGTTCGTGCACCTTCGGCCAAGGCCGCCCGGTAGACCAGTCGTGCCGCCACCGTGTCCTCCACCGCCTGACCCAGTGATTTGAAAATGATGGTGGTGCCCGCTGATGGTGGCGCCACACGGCCGCACAAAATCTCGCCGATTTCCGCAGCCACGGTGGCGCCTGACAGCAGCACATCGCCCGATTCTTTCTCTGCCGCTTCACGCTGGTCGGCCACCACCCAGTGGGCCATGGCGGCGTCGTCCAGCTCGCGCCAAGTGGGGCGGGGCGCACCCACAGCCGCCACAAAGGCACCGGGCTTGAGCCAGGCGCCTTGCAGCACCGGCTCGCTGGCATTGGTCACGGTACAAACAATGTCAGCGCCGCGCACCGCCTCTTCGGCGCTGGCGCAGGCCACACCGTCGATGTCACGAGCGCACTGCTGCGCGTTGGTGGCGTTGGGGCTCCACACCCGAATCTCAGACACCTCGCGCACCGCGCGCAGCATTTGGGCGTGGCTGCGGGCCAGCACGCCGCTGCCCAGCATGGCCACCACCTGTGGGGTGTGCGGTACCAGGGCGTCCGCTGCTACGGCAGACGCTGCCGCTGTGCGCATGGCGGTGATGGTGTTGCCCTCCATGACCGCCAAGGTTTGGCCGGTCGCCGGATCCATCAGCACGATGGTGCTGAGCAAGGTGGGCAAGCCTTTTTGTGCATTGCCCGGTACCAGCGTGATGAGTTTGGTGCTGAGCGCATCGCCCAGCTGCGCGGGCTTCAAAAACAGCAGACCATCGTTGGACGCCTCGCCAATGGGCATGACCATGCGCAGCGGCTGCACCACTTGGCCCAGCGTCAGCGCCATCAGGGCTTCTCGCACGCCTTGCAGCAGATCGGGCACGCTCAACAGTTGCTGCACGCGGGCTTCGTCAAAATAATGAACCATGGTCCGTCTCCAGAGGGGGCTTGGGGGCAGGGCCTATTCCACCATGCCCAGCCCATTTGGGCAGTCACATTCAGGATTCGGCGTGTCGCCAGCAAGGTCACAATGGAGGGCATTTTTTGCGTGAGCGCGTTCAAAGGAGTTGGTGATGGTGGGCAAAATTTGCTTATGGGGCTTGGCTTTTCATTGGGCGCTGGTGTCGAGCGTCGCCGTGGCCAGTGATTCGGCGAGCGCTCCCGCCCGGATCATCGAAGAGATTGTCACCGTCAAGACCCCCCAGGGGTTCACCCAGCAAGGCGTGTTGTCTAGGCTGGATTCGGCCATGGCGCCTCAAAAACTGATGGTGGTGGTGTCGGGGCATCCCGGGGTGATCCGGCCTCGCTTGAACGAGGCGGGGCAAATCACCACCCGGCAAAACGGCAATTTTTTGGTGCGTGCCCGTCATCACCTGTTGTCCCCTCAGGTCGTCACCTTGCTGCTCGACTGCCGGTCTGATTTTGAAACCCTGTGCGCCGACAACTACCAAGCTTCAGCCGAGCGGGCGCAAGACATTGCACTTTTGGTTCAAGAGGTTCAAAGGAAAATACCCAGCTTGGCGCACATCTGGGCCGTGTCCACCAGCCGAGGGGTGATCACCACCGCAGGCTTGCTCAAGCACGGCCAAAACCTCTATGCCGGCATCGTCCACACGGCGGGCACCTACAGCAAGGCCAGAGACCAAGGGCTTGAATTTGGACCTTTTAAAACCCCGCAATTCATCTTTCACCATCGGCAAGATCCTTGCCCGATGACTTACCACCGGGACGCCGAGGCCATCGCTGACAAATGGGGCGTGGGCTTGGCATCGGTGTCCGGTGGATCGGGTTTTCGTGGTGAGGCCTGCCAAGCGTTTACACAGCACGGTTTTGCGGGCCGCGAAGAGCAAGTGGCTGGGGCGATCCGGCGTCTGGTGGAATCAGGTGCCTTGGCCCAAACACAAATCGATTGAGGCCCACCGCCACAGCTCATTACACCGTGGCAATCGGCGTGGCCGGTGAGCCAATGGCCCCGGGCAGCCGCAAGGGCGGGGCGGTGAGCAAAAAGCGCGAACGGCCCGCAGACCGCAGCCAGTTGGCCAAGGGGGTCAGGTGCCAAATTTCGCCCAAGTGCACGCCCAGCTTGAACAAACAATGCTCGTGCAAGGGCAAAGCCGCGCAGCTGCCAGGGCGGGGTGTGGCGGGCAAACCTTCGACCGCGTAGTTGTCGGCGATCAGGGCCACCAGGCCCGAATCGGTGATCCACTGCAGCAGCCGCTCGTCGCGCCCCTCCAGCACGGCGCATGAATTTTCCACCGCGTGCGGGTCGGGCTGTTTGTTCATCTCCAGCAGCATCTGCGCAAAGCCGGTGTGCAGGCACACCATGTCGCCGGGCTCCACCACCACGCTGTCTTGGCGCATGATGTCCATCAGCAGGTCGTAGCCGACCCGCACCCGCTCGCGTCCCAGATGGGCGTGCAGGTCGATCATCACCGCGCGGCCTTGCACGCAGCGCTCGGACATCTTCTCGATGCCCAAGGCTTTGGCCGAAGAGGTGGATTCGCGGGCGATCTCCGGAAAACCAAAAATGCCAGCCCCCGATCCACTGCTGGGGCCCACCACATCGGTGCCTGCGCGAAAGCCGTTGTAATAAACCGGCTCGGGCACGCCGTCGCCGTTGGCGTCGAACATCGAGCCCACATGCGCCAGGCTGTCCCACTGGGTGCTGTACTGCAAGTGCATGATCACCAGGTCGTCGCAGACCACATCGGTGCAGGCCGGCTCGTCGCACCACAGCTGGTAATTCATATTGGGTTTGCCCTCGCGCACCGTCGGACGCAGCACGGGCGGTTGACGCCTGGGGTTGAGCACGTTGCCGCCCGGAAAATCCAGTGGCAGGCTCAGGTTGAAGGTCTGCCCAGTGCGGACTTCTTGCATGCCTTGCATCACCTTCTCAGGCGTCAAGAGGTTCATGCGACCGCATTGGTCGTCGGGTCCGAAGTCGCCCCAGTTCGAGCCGGGTGGACGTTGTTTCCAGCGGGGAGAAGTAGACATGCAGGACTCCTGTGATGACGGCCCAAGCGCAACATGCGTGCTACGCATCTTGTGCGCTGGGCGACTGGCTTTGTGTCACCGATCTGACTCTGCGCTGCTGGGCCCCAACCTGCGTTACCGTGGGGCGATCACTGCTCGCTTTGACCTTGAAACTCACGCCACAGCAAATACAGACCGCTGGCCACCACCACCAAGGCGCCCAGCACCACGGCCAGGTCGGGCACCTGGCCAAAGACCAGCCAGCCCAGCACCGTCATGTACAAGATCTGCTGGTACAAAAACGGCCCCAAGACCGCCGCCGAGGCATAGCGGTGCGCCACGGCCACAAAGTAGTGGCCAATGCCGCCGCACAAACCGGCCAGCGCCATCACAAACCACTCCAGCAGCGTGGCTGGTTGTTGCCATTGCCACAGCGCCACGGGCGTGAGCACCAAGGTGGCCACCACCGCCGAGGTCAGTTGTGTGGTGGCCGGGTTTTCGCTGCTGGCCAAATAACGCGTCATCATGTTGAACAGCGCATACAAAACCGCATTGAGCGCCGACAGCAAGATGGCCGGGTGAAATCCTTGGCTACCCGGGCGGATGATGACCAGCACACCCGCAAAGCCCACGGCAATCGCCAGCCAACGCTTGGCGTCCAACCGCTCGCCCAGCCACCAGGCCGAGAGCAAGGCGATCAAAATCGGCACGGAAAACTGCATGGCACCGGTCTCGGCCAGCTGCAAATACTGCAAGGCCCAGAAGTTCAGTCCTGTCATGGCCGCCAGCATCAAACCGCGCAGCAGCTGCAAACGGGGGTGCCGCCAGCGCAGCAAATCGCCTTTGACCGAGGGCGCAAACACCGCGATGGAAAACAGCGAATGCGTGAGAAAGCGCATCCACACCACCTGCATCACGGGCAGCGTGAGCACCAGCCACTTGGCCGAGGCGTCGAGCACTGCAAACATCAAGGTGGTGACCGTGACCAGCGCAATGCCGATGCGGCGGTGCCGGGCGCTGTCGCTGAGAAGTTGGCTCATGGGCTGGGTGAGATGCCGCCGGGCTCAGCGCTTGGGCGGTGTCTCCAGCCCGCCGGTGTAAAAGCGGTTGAAGGTGGGGGAGATGATCAGCTCATTGATGCAGGTGCGCGCAGGCATTTGCGCCACAAACAAAATGGCCTGGCCCATGTCTTCAGCCTGCACCATCAATTCGCGCTGCTCGGCAGACGGTGGGACAGGCCGTTTGTCCAAAATGGGCGTGGCCACTTCGCCGGGCAAAAGTGAGGTGGCGCGGATGCCGTGCGTGCACTCTTCCATGTTGATCGATTCGGTCAGGGCCAGCACGGCGCGTTTGGTGGCGTTGTAGGCCGGACCGGTGAGCTTGGACGCATAAAGCCCAGCCCAAGACGACACGTTGATGATCAAGCCACTTTGCTGCTGGCGCATGGCGGGCAAGACCGCGTGCACGCAATAAAAAAGGCCCGACAAGTTGATGGCCACCACATCGTCCCAGGCCTCGGGCGTGACCACGTCGAAATTGCGCTGTGTGGCATTGGTGCCCGCGCTGGTTACCAGGATGTCGATGCGGCCGTGTTTGTCCACGATCTGCTGCGCCGCCGCCTTGACGGCGTGCTTGTCGGCCACGTCCAGCAGCAAGGCTTCGGCACTGCCCACGGCCTGCAGCGCCGACAAAGCGCTGTTGTTGGTGGCGGCGTTGCGGCCCGAGATCACCACATGGGCACCGGCCTTGGCCAATGCCATCGCGCCGGCCAGCCCAATGCCGCTGCCCCCGCCGGTGATCCATGCAACTTGTCCTGTGAGTGGTGCGGTCATGTCTTTGTCCTGAGCTTGGGATGAAGGGCCAGATTAACCCAGCCGCCAGCGCGCGGACTGCGCCTCAGGTGACACCCACTGCCGGGGTCTGTGCGTTCAGAATGAGCAGCAAGGCCTCACCTGGGCAGGTCGCGGGCACCGCTTTCGGGGCGGTACATCTTGAACAGCTGCTCTGGCCCGATGGTGAAGTAATCCGCCGCGCCGCCCCCGCGCAAAATGTGCCCGGCATTGGCCGTGTCGTACACCCCAGCCTTGAGCAAGCGCTCGTCGATGTGAATGCCCACCACCTGGCCAAACACCATCCAGGTCTCGACTTTCTGGCCCTGCAGGTCTTGCAGCTGCAGGATCTGCGTGCAGCGGCACTCGAAGCTCACCGGGCTTTGCGCCACACGGGGCACACCCACCACCCGTGAGGCTTCGGGCGTCAGTCCGGCCAGATCGAACTCGCTCACTTCGGGCGGCACGGCCTCACAGGTCTGGTTCATCACCTCGGCCAGCTCGCGCGTGACCAGGTTCCAGACAAACTCGCCCGTGGCTTCGATGTTGTTGAGCGAATCTTTGCGCCCAATGCTCGAAAAACCGATGACGGGCGGCACGTAATTGAAAGCGCTGAAAAAGCTGTAGGGCGCCAAATTGAGCACCCCGCTGGCGCTGCGGCTGGACACCCAGCCGATGGGGCGGGGGCCGACGATGGCGTTGAACGGGTCGTGCTTGAGGCGGTGGCCCAGGTGAGGTTCGTAGAAATGCATGGCGGTCAACTCGTAAAAAAACCCCTCAAGAGGGGTTTAGGCCTAAAGGCAAGAAAGTTTACTTCTTGACGCAAGCAGGGTTGGATTCATTTTCTTTCTTGGAACAGTCGACTTTTTTGTCGTCCATTTTGCCGCCGCCGTGCGCGCCTGCGAAGGCGGGCATGGACACCAACATGAAAGCGGAAACGAGAGCAGTCATCACGAATTTCATAGAAACACCATCGAGGAGAGAGGTTGATAAAAAGAGCAAAAATAGTGAGGGGGCGTGGGCCAACGCACAGACGCATACTATCAAGCATCAAAGGCACATGAAAACAATGGACAAAACCCATCACCACTGCTCCGATGCTTTCAGACCGATTTCAGTCGCAGTCGCCACCGCGTTGTTGGGGCTTGTGATGGCCATGTCACCTGTTGCAGCCCAAGAGCGTTTTCGGCCCTCAGAGGCTGCCGTGGTTTTGTCCGCATCTGTGCACGCGGCCAGTGGTCGTCAAAACGCATTGCGAGCTTTGGACAAAGCCTGGCGGGCTCAGCCTCAAAGTTTGCCCCCCGCACTCGCTTATGCCAGGGCGGTTTTCACGTTGGGCCTGATAGAAGGTGATTTGCGTTGGTATGGCTCGGCCAAAGCAGCTTTGACACCTTGGTGGACGGTTGCTGAGTTGCCTGCGGAGGCCTATTTTTTGCGGGGTTTGGTCAAGCAAGGCTTTCACGATTTCCAGGATGGCTTGCAAGACATCAACCGTGCCATCGCCTTGGAGCCTGCACGCGCCGAGTTTTGGTCTTGGCGATTTGCCTTGCACTTGCTTTTGGCCGATATGGCGGCGGCCCAAAAAGACATTGAAGAAATAGGTCGGCTGTTTGGCGAAGAAGAAGCCAAGGTGTACCGCGCGGTCCTTCTCTATCGAACAGGCCAGCCTTTGCCGGCGGTGGCGTTGCTGAGCCAGGCCATTGGCTCGGTCAATTACCAAGATGCTTCTTCACAAGACTGGCTGGGGTTCCATTTGGGCGAGGCGCACCGCGTGGCCGGACAGCCTGCGAAAGCTTTGGCCGTTTGGGGGCAACGCCTCAAAGCCAGCCCGCAGTCGCACCTGATTCGCCTGTCTTTGGCCGATCTGCACAACCAGCAAGGCCAGTACCGTCAAGCCCAAACCATCGCCATGGCCTCCGACAGAAGTGGCAATGCCCAAAACAACACCGCCAGCATGACCGATGCGCTCTTGATGCAGGCGGTGTTGGCCAGTCGCGGCCTGAAAGACCCCGACGAATCCCGCTTGGCCAGTCAGCTGGAGGCGCGGCTCCAGTCGCAAGCGCTGCGGCAAGAGGCCTTGATCGAGCGGCCTAAACTCATTTACCAAATCGCCTATGGGCGAGACCTGAAAGCGGGGCTGGCGTTGTCCATTGACAACTGGCAGTTGCAAAAAGAACCGCCCGATGCGGTCTTGTTTGTTCAGGCCGCGTTGGAGTTGGGCCAAGCCCGTGCTGCCGAACCCGTGGTCAGCTGGGCCGAAAAAACTGGTTACGCCGACCCGCAATTGACGCCGATGCTGGCGCAGCTCAAGTCGCACCCGAGCTGGACGGGGGGACGTCCATGATGTCGTTGCTCCAAAACTTTTGTTTGCGTCGCTGGGTCCTTGCAAGTGTTTGGGCTTTGTTCAGTCTTCTGACCGCTCCTTTAGCCCATGCACACTCCAGCAGCAACAGCTACCTCACGCTCAGCACGTCAGGCCCCGAGTTGACCCTGCGGGCCGATCTCCACATGCGAGACCTTGACTTGATTTTTGACCTGGACGCCAACCGCGATGGCCAAGTCACTTGGGGTGAGGCACAGGCGCGAAGCCCCGAGTTGAATGACTGGTTGGGTCAGGGCATTGTGCTCACAGCAGCGGGCCAAAAGTGTGCCTTGGGCCGTGCAGACTTGCAAGCCAGCGAGCACGCCGATGGCACTTACTTGAGTGCCCTGTGGGTTGTGAATTGCCCTGGGATCTCTTTTGCGGCAGAGGCGGCCGATGCCCGTCTGGCACTGCGTTATGGCTTGATTTTTGCGCAAGACAGTTTGCACCGCGGCTTGCTCAAGGTGGATTTCGGCGATGACCAAACCAGCGCCTTGCTCAGTCCGGAAAGGCCCGAGGCCCAAATCAGCCGCGCTGACAGCAGCCCGCTGAAAGTGTTCGGTCGTTACATCATCGAGGGCGTTTGGCACATCTGGATTGGTATTGACCACATCGTCTTCCTGCTCAGCCTTTTGGTGCTGGCACCCTTGCAGTCCTCGCGTGAAAGGGTGGTGCATTGGCAAGCAGCCAGTCAGGTCCGGCCTGTGGTGCTCGACGTGCTGGCGGTTGTTACGGCCTTCACTGTGGCCCACTCCATCACGCTGGGCTTGACCATCACAGGTTGGCTCACACCACCGGCCGACTTGGTCGAGCCCGCCATTGCCATGTCGGTGGTGCTGGCCGCGCTGAACAACTTGCTGGGTTTCAGCGCCCTCAAACGCTGGCGACTGGCCTTTGTGTTTGGTCTGGTGCATGGCTTTGGCTTTGCCAGCGTGCTGTTGGACTTGGGCCTGCCCGCCAGTGCGCTGTTGGCCGCTTTAGGTGGCTTCAATATCGGTGTAGAGCTGGGCCAGCTGGCCATCGTGGGCGCGTTTTTGCCCGTGGCTTGGTGGTTGCGCCATACCGGGTTCTACCGCTGGGTGGTGGTGGCGGGTGGCTCCGCGGCCATTGTGGTGCTGGGAGTGTTCTGGACGCTTGAGCGTGTGGGATGGTTGGGCTGATGCTCTGCATCAGCTTGTGTTTTAACGCAAGCAGTGACCGTCTCACATGAAGAAATAAAAGAACACGATCATCTGCATGCGCCGCAGGCCATCGGCGCGGCCGATTTGGCGGCCGGAGCCGTCATAAAGGCGCTCGCCGTCAATGCGGCCCATTTGGGAGCCCGAAGCGCTGTACAGCCGGTCGCCATCGATGCGGCCGATCTGGCGGCCCGACGCGTTGTAAACCCGGTCCCCATCGATGCGCCCCAGTTGTCGTCCGGAACCGTCGTAAACACGTTCGCCGTCGACCCGCCCCATTTGTTGCCCCGATGCGCTGTAAAACCGCTCGGCATCCACCCGCCCCAAGGCACGTCCGCTGCTGTCGTACATGCGCTGCGCAAAAACGACAGGTATCAACAAACTCAAAATAAAAAGGGTGGTGGTCTGGCGCAGTGTCATGACGGATGGCAGGTGGGGCTTGCCAAAAAAAGTTTGATGGCGATCGATCAACAGGGTTTTACGGGCGTTTGGCGCACACCGATTCCTGGGCCTGCTGCACGCTTTGCCGTCGGGGCAACGCACGGTGCTGCAGCCAATGGTGCAGGTCTTGCATGACTTCCCGAGTTTGCAGCTGACGGGTTAACAGGTGCCAGCCTTCAGGGTAGACCACAAAGTCCGGCGCTGCGCCGGGGGACTCTGCCGCGATCAGTTGGGTGAGCCAGTCGCAGACGGGTGAGGGTGGAATGATGCGGTCGCGCAGACCATAAAGCACCAGGCTGCGTTGTGGTGGCTGGGTGTTCAAGCTTTGGGCACGGCCCATGAGCGCGGTCACCCCCGCCAAGCTGCTGACTCGGGTGGCTTTGATGAAAAGTGGGTCACGCCCCAGCTCCCGCGAGACTTCAATGTCGTTCGTGGGTGTGATGCCCAGTGACTGCACGCCTCGCCCTGTGAAGGTCATGTCGGGTGCTATGGCGTTCATCCATTGCAGGCTAAGGCGTTGGTACCAGGGCATGCTTTGTGCGCCCCAGACGGCGGGTGCCTTCAGCACAATTTGGTCCGCCGCCAAGCCGGGCGATTCTCCCGCCGCCACCCACACCAAAGCGCCGCCCATGCTTTCGCCCATCACCGTGAGCGGCAAGCCAGGGTGCTGCTGGCGCAGTTGCATCACGATGTGGCGCAGGTCGGCCAAAAGTGCATCCGAGCCGGGCCAGATGCCGGGTTGAGGGTTGGCCCCAAAACCGCGTTGGTCGTAGGCGTAGACCGTGGCACCGAGTTCGCTCGCCAAGTGCTGTGCCAGCGGCTCGAAGGCCTTGCTGTAGTCGTTGAAGCCGTGCACGCCCAGCACGATGTGCTGGGGCGCAGGCGTCGACCAGACCCTTGCGGCCAGACTGTCGCCACCGGGCAGATCAAAGCGCATGGGTGTGGCCGCTAGCACCTGAGCAGGGGTGATTTTGTCGGTTGCAACGGGTGTGTGGCTTGGTGTCGCAGGAGCGCTGCAGCCTGCCAAAACCAGCCATAAGATTATTGCGACCAGCCGTTGGACTCCGAACTGGTCAAACTTGAGGTGAGGCATCTGAAGGTATTCCAAGGCACTTTGCCAAAAGTGACATTGATCACACGGGGAGCTCCATGTTCTGAGCCCACGGTGTCAATGCTATCTTGAGGCTGTATTCATGGCTGCAGGGAAAGGGCGGATCAGTGTATCCCCAAACCCCGTGCCCAAAGGTGTGGATAAGTCCATGAACAACTGCGCCAAGGCGCATCCTGTCTGGCTTGGGCGGTGTTGCTTAAAAAATGGGCAGTTTGTGGCTCATGCACTGAGCCTGAGCCAGCGTAGATTGCGGCTATTCTTGACGCCTCACGGTTTCGCTTTGTCTGTACCCGCTCCCCCTGTTGACTGCATGCCTGCATCCTCCATTTCGCCCGGTTTCATCGCCCTGCACAGCCACCGCTCCGAGGTGCTGGCCGACACCCTCACGGGCTGGTTGCGTGCGCACCCGCTGGATCCGCTAGAGAGCGAAGTGGTGCTGGTGCAAAGCAACGGCATGGCCGAATGGATCAAGATCGAACTGGCACGCCAAGGCGGCGTGTGCGCGGCCACGCGGGTGGAGTTGCCTTCTCGCTTTTTGTGGCGCACCTACCGCCAAGTGCTGGGCGCGCAGAACGTGCCGCCCGACTCGCCGCTGGACAAACTGCCCATGACCTGGCGGCTGATGGCTCTGCTGCCCACTTGCCTCAACGATCCTGTGTTCAAGCCTGTGGCTGGTTTTTTGAAAGGTGACGAGCCTGACCGCCTGCTCCAGCTGGCCACGCGCTTGGCCGACCTTTTTGACCAGTACCAAATTTACCGCCCCGACTGGCTGCAAGACTGGGCCGCTGGGCGCAATGTGCTGCGCAAGGCCGCAGGCTCGGACGAACTGGCCGAAGACCAACGCTGGCAGGCCGAACTTTGGCGGCGTGTGTTGGCCACATTGGATGACAGCCAGCGCCAAGCCACGCGCCCTGCGCTGCATGCGCGGGCATTGGCGCACCTGCAGTCGGGTCAGCCATTGGCCAGCGCCGTGGCGCGGCGCGTGTCGGTGTTTGGCATGAGCCACATGCCGGGGCAACTGCTGGACATGCTGGCGGCGCTGGCCGCGCACAGCCAGGTGCTGCTGGCCGTGCCCAACCCGTGTCAGTACCACTGGGGCGACATCATCGACGGGCGTGAATGGCTGCAGGCCGAGCGACGTCGTCACGCCTACCGAGGCGAGGCGTTGGCGGGTTTGCCGCTGGCGCAGATGCACCTGCACGCACCCACGTTGCTGGCCGCTTGGGGCCGGCAGGGCCGCGACTTCATCCGCCAGCTCGACGCGTTTGACGACCTGCAAGCGGCCCAGCAAGTCATGCAGTGGCCGCGTCTGGACTTTTTTGACGATGTGCCCGGCGAAGACGGCACGCGTTTGCTGACGCAGTTGCAGCGGCGCATCCGCGACCTGGAGCCGTCGAATGGTGGCGCTGCGCCTCAGCCATTGGCAGCGGGCGACCCATCGCTCGTTTTCCAAATAGCCCACAGCCCGGTGCGCGAGTTGGAGGTGCTGCATGACCAGCTGCTGCAGTGGTTCCACACCCCGCCGGGCAATCAGCCTGTGTCACCCCGGGACGTGGTGGTCATGGTGCCCGACATCGAGGTCATGGCCCCGGCCATCCGCGCTGTGTTTGGCCAATACAAGCGCAGCGATGCGCGCTTCATCCCCTATGACATTGCCGACCTGGGCGCGCAGGCCACAAGTGGGCTGATTCATGCGGTGGAGTGGTTGCTGGCCTTGCCGCAGCAGCGCGGCCGCATGAGCGAGTTGGTCGAATTGCTCGAAGTGCCTGCGCTGGCCGCCCGCTTTGGTCTCAAAGACGAACACCTGCCCACGCTCACGCGGTGGATGGCGGGCTCGGGCATCCGCTGGGGTCTGTCGGCCGAGCACCGTGCGGGCTTGGGGCTGGGCGTGTGTGGCGACGACAACTCTGCGCTGTTTGGCGTGCAGCGCATGCTCATGGGTTATGCCTGTGGGGCCGATCCGGTGGCCGCCGATGCGACCGGGGTCACGCCTTACCCCGAAGTGGGCGGGCTTGACGCCGAGCTGGCTGGGTCGCTGGCGCACTTGCTGCAGGCCTTGATCGACTGGTGGCAAACTTGCACACAAGAGGCCACGCCCGAGCAATGGGCCGATCGCGGCCGCGCCTTGCTGGCTGCGATGTTCAAGCCGCGAGACGACAACGACCGCAATGCGCTGTCTGCCTTGGACCAAGCGTTGACCGACTGGGTGCGCGCCTGCGCTGAGGCGGGTTTTACCAAGGCCATACCGCTGGCCGTGGCCCGTTCGGCTTGGCTCGAAGCGCTCAAGACACCCCGACTGGAGCAACGCTTTCGTGCCGGGGGCGTGACCTTTTGCACGCTCATGCCGATGCGCGCCATCCCGTTCAAGGCGGTGTGTTTGCTGGGCATGAACGACGGTGATTACCCCCGCCGCAGCCCGCGCGCCGACTTTGACCTGATGGGCCAGCCCGGCATGAGCCGCCCCGGTGACCGTTCGCGCCGTGACGACGACCGCCAGCTCATGCTCGAAGCCCTGCTGTCAGCGCGTCAAGTGCTCTACGTCAGCTGGAGCGGCCGCAGCGTGCGCGATAACAGCGAACAACCACCCTCAGTGCTGGTCTCGCAACTTCGTGACGAGATCGACCTGCTCTGGGGCAAAGGCACGGCCGAACGCCAGACCACGGTGCACCCGCTGCAGGCCTTCAGCTGCACTTATTTTGAAGAGGGCAGTGGTTTGCAAACCTATGCCAAAGAGTGGCGCGCTGCGCAGTTGGTTCATTTGCGGGAGGCCGCCCCTGCGGCCGAATCCCTGACTTCAGTGGCGCCTAGAGAAATTCGCGAGCAGGGGCTCGCTCCCACAGGGTATGCAGGCTTGTTGCCTGTATTGGAGTCTGCCAACGGCGTGCCCGTCATCAACTTGTTGCAACTGGCGCGCTTTCTGCGCAAGCCGGTTGGCGCGTTTTTTCGCGAACGCTTGCAGGTGCATCTGGAAGACGAGCGCAGCGATCTGCACGACGAAGAGCTCTTTGGTCTGGGTGGGCTGGACTTGTACCAACTGCTTGACCATGAACTGCAGCATGTGCCCACCGAACTGACGACCGACACACTGCCCGCGCATGTGCAGCTGGTGGTGCAGCGCCTGCGCCAGGCCGGAGCCTTGCCGCTGGCAGGCGTGGGCACGCTTGAAGCGCAAAAACTCAATGACCGCTTGCAAGCCATGCTGGACGCTGCGCTGCGCGAGCGCGAGGCTTTCCCACAAGCCGCCGAACGCGTGCTGGTGGACCTGACGCATGCTCAGGTCGCCTTGCAAGATGCACTCGGTGATGTGTTGGCGGGTGAGGGTGGTCAGATGTCCTTGCACCTGCGCGCCAGCGATCTGGCCAGCTTCAAGACCCAAAAACCGTTCGCCTATGCCGACAAACTGATCGATATCTGGTTGTTGTCGCTCGCCGCTGCTGCGATGGATCAACCCTTCCAATGCGTGGTGGTGGGGCGCAACGCCGTGCTGCGCGTGCCTGAGCAAGAGCCCGAAGCGGCGCGTGCCCAATTGACCGAAATGTTGACCACCTGGATCGAAGGCATGCGCTGGCCGCTGCCGCTGCCGCCGGTTGTGGCCTTGCAGTGGCTCAAAGACAAAGAGAACCTCAATGCACTGGCAGATGCCTACGAGGGCAGCGAGTTCAAAAGCGCAGAGAAGGGCAAAGACCCGGCGCTGGCCCGCACCTACCCCACGGTCGAGGACCTGCTGGCCACGGGGGAATTCGAGCGCTTGGCACAAACGGTTTACGCGCCTCTGAAAGCCTGGGCTGAGCAGCTTCAGATCGAGCCGCTCCCCGATGCGCCCGAAGACGACAGCAGCGACGAAATGGGAGATCAGGCATGAGCACCGCCCACGCCCTCAACGCGCACACATTCCCTCTGCGCGGCAGCCACCTGATCGAGGCGAGCGCAGGCACGGGCAAAACCTGGACGATTGCCGCGCTCTATGTGCGTTTGGTGCTGGGCCACGGCAGCGATGGCACCGCACCCGTGCGTCCCATGCTGCCGCAAGACGTGCTGGTGATGACCTTCACCCGTGCTGCCACGCGCGAACTGTCGGACCGTATCCGTGCTCGTTTGACCGAGGCCGCTCAGGTGTTCCGCGGTATTGCTGAAACCGATGACGATTTCCTGAAACAAATCAAAGAGGAATACGCCGAAGGCGAGCTCCGCGAACAAGCCGCCCATCGCCTGGCCTTGGCCGCACAGGCCATGGACGACGCGGCGGTCTACACGATCGATGCCTGGTGTCAGCGCATGCTGCGCGAACACGCGTTCGACAGCGGCAGCTTGTTTGAAGAAAACCTGGTCGGCGATGAAGCCGCGTTGCGCCTCGAAGCTGTACAGGACTATTGGCGTCAGCAGCTTTATCCCATGGCCACGCCGCTGGTGGCGCAGGTGCAACGCGTTTGGCGCGATGTGCCTGCGCTCGACAAGGACATGCGCGCCCTGATGGCCGTGTCCTTGGCTGACGCTGCTCCCGGCACACTGGCGCAGGTGTTTGGCGCGGCTCTGGCCGAGCGCGAAGCCAAGCTGGCCGCGCTCAAGCAGGGTTGGGTCGAGAAGGCCGACAACTTGCTGGGCTGGATCAAGGGGCAGCTGGAGCACCACAAGTCCAGCTGGGATGGTCGCAAGTTGAGCTACAAGAATTGCGATGCTTGGCTGGGTGTTCTCAAAGATTGGGCGCAAAGTACAGACGAACCCAAGGTCTTGCAAGAGGGCATGAAGACAGGCTGGACACGCTTCACGCCCGATGGCTTGCTGGCTTGCCGCAAACCCGGCGAAGCGCCAGTGGACTTGCCGCCTGAATCGCAAGCCTATGCCGAACTGCAAGCCGCCTTGTTGGCCTTGCCCGAGCCCGCTCAGGCCGCCCGCCTGCACGCCCGCACCCATGTGCTGCAGCGCATGGCCGAGCTCAAGCGGCGCAGCGGTTTGTTTGGTTTTGCCGACATGCTGCAGCGCCTCGATGTGGCGCTGGCCGAACCCGACTCGGGCGAGCGCCTGGCTCAGCGCCTGCGTGAGCAGTTTCCGGTGGCCATGATCGACGAGTTTCAGGACACATCGCCGCTGCAGTTCCGCATCTTTGACCGCATCTACTGCACGGCGGACAACCGGCCTGATACCGCGCTGCTGTTGATCGGCGACCCCAAGCAATCGATCTATGGTTTTCGTGGCGCGGACATCCACAGTTACCTGGACGCGCGCCGCGCCACCGCAGGCCGTCACCATGTGCTGGGCACCAACTTCCGATCTACCCAAGCGGTCGTCGATGTGGTCAACCGCTGGTTTGAAATTCCAAAGGACGCTTTCGGCTACCGCGAGGGCAATGAAGACCCGCTGCCGTTTCAGCCCGTTGGCGCGAAGGGGCGCAGTGAAGTCTTCAGTACAAGCACGGGCGATGTGAAAGCCATGACTGTGGTGCACGACGCCACCCTGCGCAGCCAACGTGATGCGCTCACGCATTTGTCGGCCCTCTGTGCCGAGCAGATCGTGGCCTGGCTCGGTGACCCGCAAGCGCGTTTTGTGGATGCGGAAAAGGGCGACAAACCCTTGCAGCCCAAAGACATCGCCGTGTTGGTGCGCACGGGCAAAGAGGCCGCTGCCCTGCGTGACGCGCTGCGTGTGCGTGGCGTGGCCTCGGTGTACCTGTCGGACCGCGATTCGGTTTTCGCCAGCGATGAAGCGCAAGACCTTTGCTTGTGGTTGCGTGGCGTCGCCGAGCCACAAGACATGCGCCGCGTGCGCGCCGCTTTGGGCACGCGCACGGTGGGCTTGTCACTCGCCGAGCTGTACGACCTGGCCACGCAAGATGAACTGCTGGACAGCCGCGCAGAGCAAATGCGCGAGCTGCACCAGACATGGCAAAGCCAAGGCGTGCTGGCCATGCTGCGCCAGTCGCTGCATGTGCTGAAGCTGGCAGGGCGCTGGCGCGGCGAGTCGGATGGCGAGCGGCGTTTGACCAATGTGCTGCACCTGGCCGAGTTGCTGCAAGCTGCCAGCGCTCAGATCGATGGCGAGCAGGCTTTGATCCGCTGGCTGGTCCAACAAATCGACGAAGCGCAGTCGGGCAATGCGAACGGTAGCGAAGAGCAAACTGTTCGGCTGGAGAGTGACGAAGACCTGGTCAAGGTCATCACCATCCATGCCAGCAAGGGCCTGGAGTACCCGGTGGTGTGCCTGCCCTTTGCGCACAGTCACCGCGTGATGGAAGCGCACAAAACGCCCGTGCTGCAACTGGATGACGGCGAGGGCGAGCGCCACTGGACGCTGGACTTTGACAAGGACGACACGAAGCTGGCCGACCGCGACCGCCTGCGTGAAGACCTGCGCCTGTGGTACGTGGCGCTCACGCGGGCGCGGCATGCACTGTGGGTGGGCTGGAGCGCGGTCAAGCGCGGCAACGGCAAGGCCTGCGTGAACCACCACAGCGCTGCAGGCCATTTGCTGGGCGGTGAACACGAAATTGAAGCCTCGGCCTGGCTAGAAAAGTTGCAACAGTTGAAAGCGAATGACGCAGGTAAGTCCTTGTCTGTGGCGTTGACGCTGGCCCCTGAGCTTGTGCCGCTGACGCTCTGGCAAAAACCCGCTCAGACCACCGCACTGCGCGACGCCCTAAACTGCACAGCCCGCATCGACAAGTCGTGGACGATCGCGAGTTTTTCGCGTTTGACGCGAGACCTGTCTTCGCAACCTCTGTCTCAAATGGCTACACAGCGTCCGGCCGACGATGAGCCGCCGGATGACGCGGTGGCGCTGCCTGCGCCAAGCACTTCAACAGGCGCTCCGTCTCCCTGGCACGGTTTTGCCAAAGGCCCCACAGCCGGTAACTTTTTGCACGACCAGCTCGAATGGCTGGCCGCCGACAGCTTTGCGCTCGATGGGCAAAAAGCGGAGCGTCTCCAATACCGCTGCGAGAACGCAGGCTACAAAGACCAGTCCGCCGACGTGGTGCATTGGCTGACCCGCTTGGTGACCCATCCCTTGCGAGGGCCCAACGCACCACTGAATGCCTTGGGCACCTTGCTGCCCGAGATGGAGTTTTGGCTGCCTGCCGAGCGGCTGCATGCCCGTGAGGTCGATGCTCTGTGCCAGCAGCACCTGCTGCCCGGCGTGAGCCGCCCGCAAATGCCCGACGCGCAACTGCACGGCATGCTGATGGGTTTTGCCGACCTGGTGTTCGAGCACGAAGGCCGCTACTGGGTGCTGGATTACAAATCCAACCACCTGGGCAACGATGACGCGGCCTACACCACGCAGGCGCTCGATGCCGCCATGGCCCACCACCGCTACGAGGTGCAGGCCGCGCTGTACATGCTGGCGCTGCACCGCCTGCTGCGTGCGCGCTTGGGAAGTGACTACGACCCGGCGCAGCAGCTGGGCGGTGCGGTGTACCTGTTCTTGCGCGGCATCGACGGGCCAGCCGGCGGCTGTTGCACCTTGCCTGCGCCACTGGCATTGCTCGATGGCCTGGACGCCATGCTGAACGCAGAGGTGGTGTCATGAATATCCGCAAGCCCTCACGCATGACGGCCGTGCCCGCCGCGCAAATGGACTGGCTCAAGGACCTGCCCGCGCAAATCCTGAGCGCTGAGCAAACCCTGCAGTGGCTCAACCTGTGGACCGGGCAGGGCCTGCTGCGCCACATCGACAGCGCCTTGGCAGCGCAACTGCTGCGGCTCGATGCACGCGTTAGCCCCGCGCTGCTGGTGGCCGCGGCCGTGCTTGCCCAAATGGAAGGGCGCGGCCACACTTGTTTGCCGCTGGCCGATCTGTGTCAGCCGCCCGTGGCGCTGCTGGGCTGGCCTGCGGCGGCAGTCGAGGGTGCGCAGGGCCTCAAGGCCTTGTGGGCTTACCTGCCAGCCACATTGGCCGATTGGCCAACCGCTTTGCATGGCGATTCGTCTGGCGCCTGTCTGCGCTACGCCCATGCCCCTGACCAGGGTCAGCCATTGGTGCTGGGCGGCACGGCCGATGCGCCGCTTTTGTACCTGCGCCGCTATGCAGGCTACGAACAACGCGTGGGTCAGAGTTTGTTGCAGCGAGCGGGCGAGACCCTGGCCGTGCCCGAGGCCGCAGCACGCGAATGGCTGGACCGATTCTTTGTGCCCAACGCCGAAGAACCCCACGCTACCGATTGGCAAAAGGTGGCTTGCGCTGTGGCGCTGTGCGCGCGCCTGTCGGTCATCACGGGTGGACCGGGTACGGGCAAGACTTACACCGCCGCCCGTTTGCTGGCGCTGCTGCTGGCGCTCCACCCCGATGGCAGTCCACTTCGCGTGGCGCTGGCCGCGCCTACGGGCAAGGCGGCGGCGCGCCTGAAGCAATCGATCGACGACGCCTTGACCCGGCTGCCAGTGCCTGCCGATGCAGGGTTGGACTTGAACGCACTGATCGCCCGCATGGGCCCGGCGCGCACGCTGCACTCGCTTTTGGGCGCACGGCCCGATACACGACAGTTCCGCCACCACGCGGCCAACCCGCTCGATGTGGATGTGCTGATCGTGGACGAAGCCTCGATGGTGCACCTCGAAATGATGGATGCGCTGCTGCAAGCCTTGCCGCCCACAGCGCGGCTGGTGCTGCTGGGGGATAAGGACCAGCTCGCTTCGGTCGAAGCGGGTGCCGTGCTGGGCGACCTGTGCCGCGACGCCACCGATGGCCGCTACAGCAGCTCCACCGCGCAGTTTGTGCAGACTGTGGCAGGGCAGACGCTGTCCCCCGAATTTGTGGTGCCCGATCCGGCCCCCGTGCTGGCACAGCAAACCGTGATGCTGCGTCAAAGCCGCCGCTTCAAAGGTGCCATCGGCCAATTGGCGCTGGCGGTCAATCGCGGTGACGCTGCTGCTGCGCGGGACGTGTTGTCAGAGAGTTTTGACCTCCACCCATCGCAAGCCATCACCCCGAGGGCGGGGCTCCCACAAGAAACGCCGCAGTCCCTTGTAGGAGCGGCGCCCCCGCCGCGATCAGCTGACGATGTGGCCCCATTGCTCGCTCTCCAACCGAGCACGCCCCAAGCCGTCTGCGCTCTGGCACTGGGCACATCGGGCAAGCCGTCCTATGCCGATTACCTGCATCTCTTGCAAAACGGCCCAGCAGGGCAGGGCGCTGACGCGCATGCGAGTTGGGTCGGTGGCGTGCTCAAGGCTTTCGAACGTTTTCGCATCTTGTGTGCCGTGCACCAAGGCGACTGGGGCACCCAAGGGCTCAATGCCGCTGTACAAAAGGCGCTGGCCGATCAGGGCCTGCTCAAACCCCAAGGCGACTGGTTTACCGGGCGGCCCATCATGGTCACCCGCAACGACGCGCAGCTGGGCGTGTTCAACGGCGACGTGGGCGTGGTGCTGCCCAACTTGGAGGGCAAGCTCAAGGCCTGGTTCCTCGATGGCGATACATTGCGCTCTGTGAGCGTCATGCGCCTGGCGCAGGTCGAGACCGCGTTTGTCATGACGGTGCACAAGAGCCAGGGCTCGGAGTTCGAGCACACCGCGCTGGTGCTGCCGCCGGGCGGTGCAGAAGTGCTCAGCCGCGAGCTGGTCTACACGGGCATCACTCGCGCACGTCAGCAGTTCACCCTGATCGAAGCCGAAGCGGATTTGCTCGAAGCGGCCATCGACCGACCCAGCGTGCGCGCCAGTGGCTTGGCGCAGTGGTGGACGCTGGACTGAGTGGAGCGAGCCCCTCCTTGCGAATGCCCGCACGCGCAATGGCTTGCTGCGGTTATCAGCTGGCGAATCCCTCGCAAGCACCCGCGTTGGCTTTGCCGCGACACTCGCGCAACAGACGTTTGTCGCGCTCACTCTTGCTTTCACCTGTGTTGGGGTTGATGGGCTGCTTGGGGGCTTTGGCTTGTTTGGGTTTTTTGGCCTTGACCGGTTGATCGCCAGGCGTGACCGCAGTGAAGTTGTCCGCCGCCCAGCTGGCTGGTGTCGCAGCCAGCAAGCCCAATCCCCAGAGCATGCTGGCGAGCATCCACGCGAAATACCGTTTGTTCATTGCGGTCTCCCTGTCTTTTGTTGTGATCTTCATCATAGGCAAGCACCTGACAACCGCAAGCATTTTTGCAAAGGTGTTCAACAAGCGACCCGTTCATGAAGCGCCAACCATTACGATGTTGACATGAACAAAAACACCGCTCCTTTCATGCGACAGGCCGTCATGGACTTAGAAGAATCCCGCATCCGCGAAGTCGCCAACGCAGGCATGGGCCGCCCCGATGTCCTGGCGTTCTGGTTTGGCGAGTCCGACGAGGTCACGCCTGACATCGTGCGCCAAGCGGCCATCGATTCGATGCAAAAAGGTGAGACCTTTTATTCGCACAATCTGGGCCTGCCCGAGTTGCGCCAGGCCGTGTCCGACTACATGTCGGCCTTGCACGGACCCATTGGCGTGGACCGCCTGGCCATCACTTCGGGCGGCGTGAATGCGCTGATGCTGGCCGCTCAAGCCCTGATCGATGCAGGTGATGAGGTGGTCGCTGTGACACCCGTGTGGCCCAACCTGACGGCGCAGGCCTTGGTGATGGGCGCGAATTTGAAGTGCGTGTCGCTGCGGCCGGTGGATGGCCAGTGGCAACTCGACATGGCGGCGCTCAAAGCCGCCATCACCCCCGCCACGCGCATGTTGATCGTCAACTCGCCCAACAACCCCACCGGCTGGACGCTCAGCCGCGCCGAGCAGGCCGAAATTCTGGCGCACTGCCGCAGCACAGGCACCTGGGTGCTGGCCGACGAGGTCTATGAGCGGCTTTATTACGAAACCGACACCGCCAACGGCTGCGCCCCTTCGTTTCTGGATGTGGCCGAGCCGGAAGACCGACTGGTTGTGGTGCACAGCTTTTCCAAGAGCTTTTTGATGACCGGCTGGCGTCTGGGTTGGCTGGTCATGCCGGCCGCCATGACGCCGCACATGGGCAAGCTGATCGAGTTCAACACCTCATGCGCGTCGGTGTTCACCCAAAAGGCAGGGGTGGTGGCCTTGCAAAACACAGCCGACATCACACCTCGCGTGGTGGCCCACCTCAAAGCCTGCCGTGACACCTTGGTCCCCTTGTTGCAGGCCGTACCCGGCGTGCAGTTGGCCCCAGCCAAGGGGGGCATGTACGCGTTTTTCAAGCTCGAAGGGCATCCTGACGCGGTGGCCACTGCCAAACGTCTGGTGGCTGAAGCCGGCCTTGGACTCGCCCCGGGCGAAGCCTTTGCCCCGGAAGCCGCGGGCTGGTTACGCTGGTGCTTTGCGTCCAAAGACCTGTCCAGGCTGACCGAAGGTGTGGAACGCCTCAAAGCTTGGTTGGTCAAGAATTAATCGGGATCTGACCCCAATTAAATCAATCGGGGTCAGATCCCGATTTTCAGGCTCGAAACGCCATTCACGTGGTGACTTGCACTCATAGATCACCATGAATGGGCTATGTTTCGGGCTATAATCCGCCTGTTTTGCGATTTGCAAAGCGCACGCCAATCGCTTTTCCGGCCGTTGGCGCAAGTCATAAACCCGCTGAAATTCATCTTTGAATGCAGGCGAAACAACAAGGAAATCCCATGATTGCATCTTCAATCAAGGCCGAGGTCGTCAAGGCCAACGCACGTGCTGCCAACGACACTGGGTCCCCAGAAGTCCAAGTGGCTTTGCTGACAGCCCGTATCAATGAGCTGACACCTCACTTCAAAACACACGCCAAAGACCATCACGGTCGCCGCGGTCTGCTGCGCATGGTGAGCCGTCGCCGCAAACTGTTGGACTACCTCAAGTCCCGTGATGCTGACCGTTACGTTGCGCTGATCGCCAAGCTTGGCCTGCGTAAATAATCGTCTCTCCAGATGAAAAGCGCCTGAGTTAGTTCACTAGCTCAGGCGCTTTATTCTTTTTTTCAGTCGGAATTTGTCACAAAGAACCCGCGCTGTGTCATTCCACAAGGCTTTTAAACCAAGGTTTTGTGGAATGGCATCGAGTTCAGAGCGTCAATTTCCGGGCCCACAGTGCAGCCTCATGCGCTTTTGTTTTCAGGAGTTCTGAACATGTCTATTTTTAACAAAGTCACCAAAACCTTCCAGTGGGGCCAGCACACGGTCAAGATGGAAACCGGCGAAGTCGCTCGCCAAGCTGGCGGCGCCGTGCTGCTCGACATGGAAGGCACTGTGGTGCTGGCCACTGTCGTGGGTTCCAAGATCGCCAAAGCCGGTCAAGATTTCTTCCCGCTGACGGTCGATTACATCGAGAAGACCTACGCAGCAGGCAAGATCCCCGGCAGCTTCTTCAAGCGTGAAGCCAAGCCCAGCGAGCACGAGACCCTGACCAGCCGTCTGATCGACCGCCCGATCCGTCCTCTGTTCCCCGAAGGTTTCTACAACGACGTGCATGTGGTCATCCACACTGTGTCTTTGAACCCTGAAGTCGACGCCGACATCGCCGCGATGATCGCCGTGTCTGCCGCTTTGTCCATCTCGGGCATCCCGTTCAATGGCCCCATCGGTGCTGCCCGCGTGGGTTACATCAACGGTGAATACGTCCTGAACCCCGGCCAGACCCAGCGCAAAGACAGCGTGATGGACTTGGTGGTGGCCGGTACCGAAGCCGCTGTGTTGATGGTCGAATCCGAAGCCCAACAACTGTCCGAAGAAATCATGTTGGGTGGTGTGGTGTACGGCCACGAGCAATCGGCGATCGCCATCAACGCGATCCACGAGCTGGTGCGCGAAGCTGGCAAGCCTGTGTGGGACTGGCAAGCGCCTGCCCGCGACACGGCTTTCGAAGCTAAGCTCGCCACACTGGCTGAAGAGAAACTGCGCGCTGCTTACCAAATCCGCAACAAGCAAGCCCGTACACACGCTTGCCGTGAAGCCTACGCTTCGGTCAAAGTCGCTTTGGCCGAAGAAGGCCTGGCCTTTGACAGCGTCAAGCTCGACGGCCTGATGTTCGAAATCGAAGCGCGCATCGTTCGCAGCCAGATTTTGGCTGGTGAGCCCCGCATCGACGGCCGCGACACACGCACTGTGCGCCCCATCGAAATCCGCAACAGCGTGCTGCCCCGCACACACGGCTCGGCCCTGTTCACTCGTGGCGAAACCCAGGCTTTGGTGATCACCACCTTGGGCACCGAGCGCGATGCACAGCGCATTGACGCGCTGGCTGGCGAGTTCGAAGACCGCTTCATGTTCCACTACAACATGCCTCCCTTTGCCACTGGCGAAGTGGGTCGCATGGGCTCGACCAAGCGCCGCGAAATCGGCCATGGTCGTTTGGCCAAGCGTGCTTTGGCCGCAGTGTTGCCGACCAAAGAAGAGTTCCCCTACACCGTGCGTGTGGTGTCCGAAATCACCGAATCGAACGGTTCTTCGTCCATGGCTTCGGTCTGCGGCGGTTGCTTGTCGATGATGGACGCGGGTGTGCCGATGAAAGCCCACGTGGCCGGTATCGCCATGGGCCTGATTAAGGAAGACAACCGCTTTGCGGTGTTGACCGACATCCTGGGTGACGAAGACCACCTGGGTGACATGGACTTCAAAGTGGCCGGTACCACCAGCGGTATCACCGCGCTGCAGATGGACATCAAGATCCAGGGCATCACCAAAGAAATCATGCAAGTCGCTTTGGCCCAAGCCAAAGAAGCGCGCATGCACATTCTGGGCAAGATGCAAGAAGCGATGAGCGAAGCCAACACCGAAGTGTCTGATTTCGCACCCAAGCTCTTCACCATGAAGATCAACCCCGAGAAGATCCGTGACGTGATCGGCAAAGGCGGCGCGACCATCCGTGCGCTGACCGAAGAGACCGGTTGCCAGATCAACATCTCTGAAGATGGCACGATCACCATCGCGGCCACCGACGGCGAGAAGGCCGAGATCGCCAAGAAGCGCATCGAGCAGATCACCGCTGAAGTCGAAATCGGCAAGGTCTACGAAGGCCCAGTGACCAAGATCTTGGACTTCGGTGCTTTGATCAACTTGCTGCCCGGCAAGGACGGTCTGCTGCACATCAGCCAGATCGCCCACGAGCGCGTCGAAAAAGTGACCGACTACCTGAGCGAAGGCCAGATCGTCAAGGTCAAGGTCATGGAAACCGACGAAAAAGGCCGCATCAAGTTGTCGATGAAGGCTTTGTTGGATCGTCCTGCTCAAGGCTAAACAGCGTTGCTTCGGGTGATCAGCGATCACCCGACACCGCGTGGATTCACCATGAACGTCATCGAAATCCAAAGCTACGGTGCCCCAGCGGTGCTGGTGCCAGGCTCCCGTCCCGACCCTGTTGCCGGGGCAGGGGAGTTGCTCATTCGCGTCTCTGCCAGCGGCATCAACCGCCCCGATGTTTTGCAACGCACTGGCAATTACCCGGTGCCACCCGGTGCCTCGGATATTCCGGGCCTCGAGGTGGCGGGTGTGGTGGTGTCAGGGGACGCGGCGGCCATGGCCTCTGCAGGTTTTTCGGTGGGCGACCGTGTGTGTGCCCTGGTGGCTGGCGGCGGTTATGCGCAGCTGTGCGTGGCCCCTGTGGCCCAGTGTTTGCCCGTGCCCAAGGGCCTGACGGACACCGAAGCCGCTTCGTTGCCCGAGACCTTCTTCACCGTATGGAGCAATGTGTTTGACCGCGGGCGTTTGCAAGCGGGTGAGACCTTGTTGATTCAAGGCGGCACCAGCGGCATCGGCGTCACGGCCATCCAGATGGCCAAAGCGGCTGGTGCGATCGTGATCGCCACAGCAGGTTCTGATGAAAAATGTCAGGCTTGCCTGGCTTTGGGTGCAGACCATGCCATCAACTACAAAACCACCGATTTCGTCGCCGAGGCCAAGCGCCTTACCGATGGGGTGGGTGTCAATGTGATTCTGGACATGGTCGCTGGCGACTATGTGGCGCGTGAAGTCGAGGCCTTGGCCGAAGATGGCCGCCTGGTCATCATCGCCGTGCAAGGCGGCATCAAGAGCGAGTTCAATGCAGGCTTGGTCTTGCGTCGCCGTTTGACGATCACAGGTTCAACCCTGCGCCCGCGCCCTGTGGCTTTCAAAGCCGCGATTGCGCAGTCTTTGCGCCAAACCGTTTGGCCGTGGATCGAGTCTGGGCGCATCAAGCCGGTCATTCACAGCGTCTTTGCTGCTGCAGAAGCTGGCGGTGGTTTGCCGTCGGGCGCGGCGCAAGCCCATGCCTTGATGGAGACCAACCAGCACGTGGGCAAGTTGGTGGTGACTTGGTGATGGTCATGTCAAGAAAATTGATGGTGGGCAACTGGAAGATGAATGGCGGCTTGGCGGCCAATGCGTCTTTGTTGTCCGACATATTGAGCGGTATGGGCGCTGTCAATTGCCGTGCGGCGGTGTGTGTGCCCGCGCCTTATCTGGCTCAAGCTCAGACCTTGTTGGCTGGTTCGACTTTGGCCTTGGGTGGGCAAGATGTGTCTGCCCACGAATCAGGGGCCTACACCGGTGAGGCGTCGGCCGCCATGCTGCGCGATTTTGAGGTGCGTTATTGCATCGTGGGTCACTCGGAGCGTCGTCAGTACCATGGTGAAACAGACGCCGTGGTGGCCAACAAAGCCCAGCGAGCCTTGGCTGCAGGCATCACTCCTATTGTGTGCGTGGGCGAGAGCCTGACCGAGCACGAGGCGGGTCAGACCGAGGCGGTGGTCAAGCGCCAGTTGGCGGCGGTGATTCACGCCAACGGTCACTGCATCAGCGAGATCGTGGTGGCCTACGAGCCCGTCTGGGCCATTGGCACAGGATTGAACGCCACACCCGAGCAAGCCCAAGGTGTGCACGCTGTGTTGCGCGCACAGCTGCAGGCCGCCACAGCCCATGCGCAGCGGGTGTCCATCTTGTACGGCGGCAGCATGAATGCTGCGAATGCTGCTTCCTTGTTGGCCCAGCCCGATGTGGATGGCGGCCTGATTGGTGGCGCGTCGCTCAAGGCCTCAGACTTTTTATCCATGTTGAAAGCCGCTTCTCGCTGAGCTTTCTAACCCTGTTTTTTATATTTTCGGAGTATTCAAATGAGCTTGATGTTGACCTTGATTTTGGTGGTGCAGATGCTGTCAGCTCTGGCCATGATTGGCTTGATCCTGATCCAGCACGGCAAAGGTGCTGACATGGGTGCAGCCTTCGGCAGCGGCGGTTCGGGCAGTCTGTTCGGTGCAACAGGCGGGGCCAACTTCCTGTCGCGCACCACGGCCGTGTTGGCTGCGGTATTTTTTGTCTGCACTTTGATGTTGGCTTATTTCAGCAACGCGCGCCCAGCTGCACCTTCGGGCAGCGTCCTTGAAGGTGCCGCAGTCACGGCCCCTGCAGTGCCCGCAACGCCTGTGGACAGCAGTACAGCTGCTCAAATTCCAGGCAACACACCCACCGCCAAGCCTGACAACAGCGTGCCACCTGCTCCTGCGAAGTAAGTTGCCGTTCAGCTTTGTTGCTCTGCACAATTTTCCCGGTTTCTGCAAGGAAATGGTGAGGTTTTCAGAGTAAACTACGGGATTGTCCGAAGAGCTAAATGTGCCACTTGGCGCGCCTCATGCAACACGGTCAAACGTATCCAGCCGTCGTGGTGAAATTGGTAGACACGCTATCTTGAGGGGGTAGTGGCGAAAGCTGTGCGAGTTCGAGTCTCGCCGACGGCACCAGATAAACAGAAAAGCTCAAGCCGAAAGGCCTGGGCAATTCATTCGGTGATACCGCAATTCCAAAATGAACCTCGACCAGTACCTTCCCATTCTCTTGTTCATTTTGGTCGGCATTGCTGTCGGCATCATTCCCCAGGTTTTAGGCTACATCCTCGGCCCCAACAAACCTGACGCGGAGAAAAATTCCCCCTACGAATGCGGTTTCGAAGCCTTCGAAGATGCCCGCATGAAGTTCGATGTGCGCTACTACCTGGTCGCCATCCTGTTCATTTTGTTTGACCTGGAAATCGCCTTCTTGTTCCCTTGGGCCATTGCGCTCAAGGAAGTCGGCATGGCCGGTTTTGTGGCCGTGGTGATATTTCTGACCATTCTGGTCGTGGGCTTCGTCTACGAGTGGAAAAAAGGCGCCCTGGACTGGGAATGATCGTTCGCACTGACAACAGCATTCAGCCTGCTTGAGGATAAAAAATGATTGAAGGCGTGATGAAAGAAGGCTTTATCACCACGAGTTACGACTCGGTGGTGAATTGGGCCAAAACCGGCTCACTCTGGCCCATGACCTTCGGTCTGGCCTGCTGTGCGGTTGAGATGATGCATTCGGCGACGGCCCGTTATGACTTGGCGCGCTTTGGTGCCGAAGTGTTCCGTGCCAGTCCACGCCAAGCCGACTTGATGATCGTGGCCGGGACCTTGTGCAACAAAATGGCTCCGGCCCTGCGAAAGGTGTACGACCAGATGTCCGAGCCGCGTTGGGTGATTTCCATGGGCTCTTGCGCCAACGGGGGTGGTTACTACCACTACAGCTACTCGGTGGTGCGTGGTTGCGATCGCATCGTGCCGGTGGATGTGTACGTGCCGGGCTGCCCTCCCACAGCCGAAGCGCTGATCTACGGCATCATCCAGCTGCAGCAAAAAATCCGCCGCACCCACACCATTGCGCGTGCTTGAAGGGAATGACGATGACTGATTTCGCCATTCGCCCTGAAGACCTGCAAGACACCTTGGCTGCGGCTCTGGGCGATCGGGTTCAAAATATTTCCATTGCTTTGGGTGAGGTGACCGTTCATGTGAACGCACAGCATTACTTGGGCGTGATGCAAACCCTGCGTGATGCGCCGGGCTGCCAATTTGAGCAGCTCGTTGATTTGGCGGGGCTCGATTATTCCGCCTACCGCGAAGTAGGCACCGACGGCCCCCGTTTTGGTGTCACCGTGCATTTGCTGTCGGTGAGCCTGAACCAGCGCGTGCGCGTCAAAGTGCTGTGCCCTGATGATGATCTGCCCTTGGTGGACTCGGTCAACGACCTTTGGAACTCGGCCAACTGGTACGAGCGCGAAGCGTTTGACTTGTATGGCATCGTGTTCGAGGGTCACAACGACCTGCGCCGCATCCTGACCGACTACGGTTTCATAGGACATCCGTTCCGCAAAGACTTCCCCTTGTCGGGACACGTTGAAATGCGCTACGACGCCGAGCGCAAGCGCGTGATTTACGAGCCCGTCAGCATCGAGCCACGTGAAATCACGCCACGCATCATCCGTGAAGAACACTACGGAGGCCTGAACTGATATGGCCGAAATCAAGAATTACACCCTGAACTTTGGTCCTCAGCACCCGGCTGCGCACGGTGTGTTGCGTCTTGTGTTGGAGTTGGACGGCGAGGTGGTGCAACGCGCCGACCCGCACATCGGCTTGCTGCACCGCGCCACTGAAAAGCTGGCCGAGCACAAAACCTACATCCAGTCGCTGCCCTACATGGACCGTTTGGATTACGTGTCGATGATGTGCAACGAGCACGCCTACTGCCTGGCCATCGAAAAGATGTTGGGCCTCGAAGTGCCCATGCGCGCTCAGTACATCCGCGTGATGTTCTCCGAAATCACCCGGATCCTGAACCACCTCATGTGGCTCGGCTCGCACGGCAACGATTGCGGCAGCTCCACCATCCTGATTTACACCTTCCGTGAGCGTGAAGACCTGTTTGACATGTACGAGGCCGTCTCGGGCGCCCGCATGCACGCGGCTTATTTCCGTCCCGGTGGTGTCTACCGCGACCTGCCGGACAGCATGCCGCAGTACAAAGTCAGCAAGATCAAAAACGCCAAGGCGATTGAGCAACTCAACAGCAACCGCAATGGCTCTTTGCTGGACTTCATTGACGACTTCACGCAGCGCTTCCCGAAGTGTGTGGACGAGTACGAAACCCTGCTCACCGACAACCGGATCTGGAAGCAGCGCACTGTGGGCATCGGCGTGGTGGCACCCGAGCGAGCCCTGAATTTGGGCATGACTGGCCCCATGCTGCGCGGCTCCGGCTTTGCTTGGGACTTGCGCAAAAAGCAACCGTACGACGCCTACGACCAAGTCGAATTCGACGTGCCTGTGGGCAAGACCGGCGACAGCTACGACCGCTATTTGGTGCGTGTGCAAGAGATGCGCGAATCCAACCGCATCATCCAGCAGTGTGTGAAGTGGTTGCGCGCCAACCCCGGTCCGGTCATCACCGACAATCACAAGATCGCGCCGCCTTCGCGTGAAGGCATGAAATCCAACATGGAAGACTTGATCCACCACTTCAAGCTCTTCACCGAAGGTTTCCATGTGCCGGAAGGCGAGGCCTATGCCGCTGTCGAACACCCCAAGGGCGAGTTCGGCATTTACATGGTGAGCGATGGGGCTAACAAGCCCTACCGCCTCAAAATTCGTGCCCCGGGCTTTGCCCATTTGGCCACCCTCGATGAAATGGCCCGTGGCCACATGCTGGCCGATGCGGTCGCGATCATCGGGACCATGGACATCGTTTTTGGAGAGATTGACCGATGATCTCTGATTCCACCAGAGCACGCTTTGCGCGTGAAGTTGCCAAGTTCCCTGCGGATCAAAAGCAGTCGGCCGTCATGGCCTGCCTGTCGATCGTTCAGCAAGAACAGGGCTGGGTCAGCCCAGACAGTGAGCAAGTCGTGGCCGAAGTCTTGGGCATGCCCGTGATGGCGGTGCACGAAGTCACCACCTTCTACAACATGTACAACCAAAAGCCGGTGGGCAAGTTCAAGTTGAACGTTTGCACCAACCTGCCTTGCCAGTTGCGTGGCGGTGCGCAGGCGCTGGCCCATCTGGAGCACAAATTGGGTGTGCATGTGGGCGAGACCACTGCTGATGGCATGTTCACCTTGCAGCCCAGCGAGTGCCAAGGCGCTTGCGCCGATGCGCCCGTGTTGTTGGTCAATGACCGCCACATGTGCAGCTTCATGAGCCATGAAAAATTGGACCAACTCGTCGACAGCCTGAAGAAAGCCGAGGCCGCCTGATGAAAGTCGAACAAATTCTGAGCCAATTCCAAGCCACGGGCGTGGAAAGCTGCTTCCATGACCGCCACATCAACCCGCAAATTTATGCCGGTCTGAATGGCCAAAACTGGGGCCTCAAAGATTACGAAGCACGCGGTGGCTATGCCGCTTTGCGCAAGATTTTGGGCAAAGACGGTGCTGAGCCCAATGCCGAGACTGGCGTGGCGGGCATGACCCAAGACCAGGTGATCGCCACCGTCAAAGAGTCGGGCCTGCGCGGTCGCGGCGGTGCGGGTTTCCCCACGGGTCTGAAGTGGAGCTTCATGCCCCGCCAGTTCCCCGGTCAAAAGTACTTGGTGTGCAACTCGGACGAAGGCGAGCCGGGCACATGCAAAGACCGCGACATCATGGAGTACAACCCCCACACGGTGATCGAAGGCATGATCATCGCGGCTTATGCCATGGGCATCAGCGTGGGTTACAACTACATCCACGGCGAAATTTTCCACACCTACGAGCGCTTTGAAGCCGCCCTCGAAGAAGCCCGCGCAGCAGGCTATTTGGGCAACAACATCATGGGCAGCACGTTCAGCTTCCAGCTGCATGCATCCCACGGTTTTGGCGCCTACATCTGCGGCGAAGAAACCGCCTTGCTCGAATCGCTCGAAGGCAAAAAAGGCCAGCCCCGCTTCAAGCCACCGTTCCCCGCCAGCTTTGGCCTGTACGGCAAGCCCACCACCATCAACAACACCGAAACCTTCGCGGCGGTGCCTTGGATCATCCGCAACGGTGGTCAGGCGTATCTGGAATGCGGCAAGCCCAACAACGGTGGTACCAAGATTTTCTCGGTCAGCGGTGATGTGGAGCGCCCCGGCAATTACGAAGTGCCCATGGGCACGCCCTTTGCCAAGCTGCTCGAACTCGCCGGTGGCGTGCGCGGTGGCCGAAAGCTCAAGGCGGTGATCCCCGGCGGTTCTTCTTCGCCTGTGATTCCGGCTGACTTGATGATGACCTTGACCATGGACTACGACAGCATCGCCAAAGAAGGCGGTTCGATGTTGGGTTCGGGCGCTGTGATCGTGATGGACGAGACCCGTTGCATGGTCAAGGCCTTGGCGCGTTTGTCTTACTTCTACTCGCACGAATCATGCGGTCAGTGCACCCCTTGCCGTGAAGGCACAGGCTGGCTCTGGCGCATGGTGGACCGCATTGAACATGGCCAAGGCCGTGCCAGCGACATCGAGATGCTGGACAGCGTGGCCGGCAACATCATGGGCCGCACGATTTGCGCCTTGGGCGACGCAGCGGCCATGCCGGTGCGCGGCATGCTCAAGCATTTCCGTCACGAATTTGTACACCTCATCGAGCACAAGACCTCCATGGTCAATGCCGATGCAACAGCGGTGAAGACCCATGGTTGAAATAGAACTCGACGGTCAGAAAGTGGAAGTTGCCGAAGGCAGCATGGTCATGCATGCGGCTGAAAAAGCGGGCACCTACATTCCCCATTTCTGTTACCACAAGAAACTCTCCATCGCGGCCAACTGCCGCATGTGCTTGGTTGAGGTCGAAAAGGCCCCCAAGCCCATGCCCGCCTGCGCCACGCCTGTGACGCAAGGCATGATCGTGCGCACCAAGAGCGACAGGGCCATTGCAGCGCAAAAGTCGGTCATGGAGTTTTTGCTCATCAATCACCCGCTCGATTGCCCCATCTGCGACCAGGGTGGTGAGTGCCAGTTGCAAGACTTGGCTGTGGGTTACGGCGGCAGCACCTCGCGTTACGAAGAAGAAAAGCGCGTGGTGTTCCACAAGGAAGTCGGCCCGCTGATCTCGATGGAAGAGATGAGCCGCTGCATCCACTGCACTCGCTGCGTGCGTTTTGGCCAAGAAGTGGCCGGTGCGATGGAGCTGGGCATGTCTCACCGTGGTGAGCACGCCGAGATCGAAACCTTCTTGGGCCAGACGATCGACTCCGAGCTGTCGGGCAACATGATCGACATCTGTCCTGTGGGTGCTTTGACCAGCAAGCCTTTCCGCTACCACGCTCGCACCTGGGAGTTGTCGCGCCGCAAGTCGGTGGCTGCTCACGACTCGTCCGGTGCCAACCTGATCGTTCAGGTCAAAAACAACCAGGTCATGCGCGTTGTGCCCCTGGAAAACGAAGACGTCAATGAGTGCTGGATCGCTGACCGCGAGCGTTTCTCGTACGAAGCCCTCAATGGCACCGACCGCCTGACACGCCCCATGCTCAAGCAGGGTGGTGAGTGGAAAGAAGTCGACTGGCAAACCGCCCTCGAATACGTGGCCAATGGCCTGCGCAACATCCAGCGTGACCACGGTGCCAACAGCATCGGCGCTTTGGTCAGCCCGCACAGCACCGTGGAAGAGTTGTACCTGGCTGGCGCCTTGATGCGCGGCCTGGGTTCAGACAACATCGACCACCGTCTGCGCAACGCCGAATTCGGCGCAGCCGAAGGCGTGCGCACTTTGGGCACCTCCATTGCATCACTGAGCACATTGCAGCGCGTACTGGTTGTGGGTTCCAACCTTCGCAAAGACCATCCGCTGTTTGCCCTGCGCTTGCGTCACGCCGTGCGCCATGGCGCTCAACTCCATGTCATCACCACACCTGCGGCTTTCAGCCACGCCGACGCTTGGGCCATGCCCGTGGCGCAGGCCGTGTTGTCCGACGCTTCGGGTTGGGCGCAAGCCCTGGCCGATGTGGCCGCAGCCATTGCCGCAGAGAAGGGCGTTGCAGCGCCCGTGTCCTTGAGCACCACAAGCGGTGCAGTCACTGCCTCTGCGCAAGCACAAGCCATCGCCAAGTCATTGATCGGCGGTGAGCGCAAAGCCGTGTTGCTGGGCAACGCTGCTGCGCACGCTGCCAATGCATCGAGCTTGCTGGCCTTGGCCAACTGGATTGGCGAACAAACCGGTGCGACTGTTGGTTACCTGACCGAAGCGGCCAACACCGTGGGTGCTCAGTGGGTCGCTGCCCAGCCGCAAACCGGGGGCAAGCATGCTGGCCAGATGTTGGCGGGTGGCCTGAAGGCTGCAATCTTGCTGAACACCGAACCCGAGTTCGACAGCGCAGCAGGCCCCGCCGCTGCCCAGACTCTGGGTCAGGCCGAGATGGTCGTCACGCTCAGCCCGTTCAAAGCGAACATGGCTTTCAGCGATGTGTTGTTGCCCATTGCACCGTTCACCGAAACATCGGGCAGCTTTGTCAACGCCGAAGGTCGCCTGCAAAGCTTCCATGCCGTGGTGAAGCCTCTGGCCGAGACCCGTCCTGCTTGGAAAGTGCTGCGCGTGCTGGCCACTCTGTTGGATGTGCCCGGCGTGGCTTTTGAAACGTCGCAAGATGTGTTGGCCCGTGCCACTGCCAAGCCCATGACGGTGTTCAATGCCACGCGTGCCGCGATCACGTTGACTGCCACAACGACAGCTCCCGTGAGCGCTTCGATTTACCAACTCGACGGCATCGTTCGCCGTGCGCCGTCTTTGCAGCTGACTGCAGACGCCCGCCAGGAGGTGACCCCATGATTGACGCGCTGTACAACGGCGGCCTGAATTTGGTCGCAGCCAGCTGGTGGGCCACCTTGGTCTGGCCGGTGCTGTGGATCTTGCTCAAGATCGTCGCCATCCTCGCGCCGCTGATGGGTGCTGTGGCTTACTTGACGCTGTGGGAGCGCAAGCTCTTGGGTTTCATGCAAGTGCGCCATGGCCCCAACCGCGTGGGCCCCATGGGCTTGCTGCAACCCATTGCCGACGCGCTCAAGCTCTTGACGAAAGAACTGATTAACCCGTCTGCTGCCAGCCTGGGCTTGTTCCGCCTCGGGCCGATCATGGCCATCATGCCGGCCTTGGCCGCTTGGGTGGTCATTCCTTTTGGTCCTGAAGTGGCGCTCACCAACATCAACGCCGGCTTGATGCTGGTGATGGCCATCACCTCGATTGAGGTGTACGGCGTGATCATCGCGGGTTGGGCCTCCAACTCCAAGTACGCTTTCTTGGGTGCGCTGCGTGCATCGGCCCAGATGGTGAGCTACGAAATCGCCATGGGCTTTTGCTTCTTGGTGGTCCTGATGGTTTCGGGCAGCATGAACCTGACCGAAATCGTGCTGGCGCAAGGCAAGGGCCAGATGGCTCACATGGGCCTGGGCTTCTTGTCATGGAACTGGCTGCCGCTGCTGCCGATTTTCTTGGTCTACCTGATCTCGGGCGTTGCTGAAACCAACCGTCACCCCTTTGACGTGGTCGAAGGCGAAGCTGAAATCGTGGCCGGTCACATGGTCGAGTACTCGGGCATGGGCTTTGCCATCTTCTTCTTGGCCGAATACGCCAGCATGTGGCTGGTGTCCATCTTGGCTGTGATCATGTTCCTGGGCGGCTGGTTGTCGCCCATCGACAGCGCCTTGTTCAACGCCATTCCTGGCTGGATCTGGCTGGGTCTCAAGACCTTCCTGGTCGTGTCCATGTTCATCTGGATCCGCGCCACTTTCCCGCGCTTCCGATATGACCAGATCATGCGTCTGGGCTGGAAGATTTTCATCCCGGTCACCCTGGTGTGGCTGCTGGTGGTGGGCGTTTGGCTCCATTCGCCATGGAACATCTGGAAATAAGCGGTGCACCACATGACCATAATGACTGCTTCCTCTTTCTCGATCAAGGACTTCCTCAAGAGCTTCATGCTCGTGGAGTTGTTCAAGGGCATGGCCCTGACCGGGCGTTATGCATTTGCCCGCAAGGTGACGGTGCAATTCCCGGAAGAAAAAACACCGCTGTCACCGCGTTTTCGTGGCCTGCATGCGCTGCGCCGTTATGACAACGGTGAAGAGCGTTGCATCGCCTGCAAACTCTGCGAAGCCGTCTGCCCCGCGATGGCCATCACCATCGAAGCGGGCCAGCGCGAAGACGGCTCGCGCCGCACGACACGCTACGACATCGACCTCACCAAGTGCATCTTCTGCGGCTTTTGCGAAGAAAGCTGCCCAGTGGACTCGATCGTCGAGACGCACATTTTTGAATACCACGGTGAAAAACGCGGTGACCTGTACTTCACCAAGGACATGTTGCTGGCCGTGGGCGACCGTTACGAAAAAGAGATCGCCGCCGCCAAGGCTGCTGACGCTCCTTACCGTTGAACGCCGCCAAGTCCTGAACACTTAAAAAGACAGACCTATGGACGTCAAGACCGGTTTCTTTTACCTCTTCTCGGTGGTGCTGCTGTTTGCTGCCTTCCGGGTGGTGACCGCACGCAACCCCGTGCACGCGGTGCTGTACCTCATGCTGGCTTTCTCGCAAGCCTCTGCGGTGTGGTTCCTGCTCAATGCCGAATTCCTGGCCATCTTGCTGGTGCTGGTGTATCTGGGCGCGGTGATGGTGCTCTTCTTGTTCGTGGTGATGATGCTGGACATCCACATCGACACCGTGCGCAGGGGCTTCTGGAAAAACTTCCCGCTTGCCGCCACTTTGGGTGCCATCGTGGCCCTGGAGATGGCCGCTGTGTTGTTGTCCGGTTTCCGTTTGTCCGAAGCGCCAGCCATGGCCCCGGGTGCTGTGCCTGTGGACAACGCCAAGGCTCTGGGCATCTTGCTCTACACCGAGTACCTGATGCCGATCCAAATTGCTGCGGCCATTTTGTTGGTGGCGATGATTGCCGCAATTGCCCTGACGCTGCGTGAGCGCAAGGACAGCAAAGCGATTGACCCGTCCATCCAGGTCCGTGTGCGTGCGGCCGACCGCATGCAGGTGGTGAAGATGGCCCCAACCCAAGCGGCACCTGCCCCTGTTGCACAAACTGATGCGCCCGCTGCGGAGGTGAAAAAATGATGACACTGACCCTGGGACATTACCTGTCGCTCGGCGCGATGCTGTTCGCATTGGCCGTGATCGGCATCTTCCTGAACCGCAAGAACCTGATCGTTTTGCTCATGGCCATCGAGCTGATGCTGCTGGCTGTGAACATGAACTTTGTCGCGTTCTCTCACTACCTGGGTGACATGCACGGCCAAGTGTTTGTGTTCTTCATCCTGACGGTGGCTGCGGCCGAATCGGCCATTGGCCTGGCGATCCTGGTGCTGTTGTTCCGCAACAAGAACAACATCAACGTGGACGAACTCAATTCGCTCAAGGGTTAACAAGAATATGAGTCAAACCCTCAACGCAAGCACGCTGCTGGCTGTGCCGCTCGCGCCCCTGGTGGGCTCGGTGCTGGCCGGTGTTCTCGGCACCCAATTCGGTGGCAACTGGATTGGCCGTCGCCTGTCCCACACCCTGACCATTCTGGGTGTGCTGGTGGCTTTCATCTTGTCGGCCATGACGCTCAAGAGCGTCATCGACGGTGCCCGTTTCAACGAGACCCTCTACACCTGGATGGTGGTGGGCGGATTGAAGATGGAAATCGGCTTCTTGGTCGATGGCATCACCGCCATGATGATGTGTGTGGTGACCTTTGTGTCACTGATGGTGCACATCTACACAATCGGCTACATGGAAGAAGACGAAGGCTATAACCGCTTTTTCGCCTACATCTCGCTGTTCACCTTCTCGATGTTGATGCTCGTCATGAGCAACAACTTGCTGCAGCTGTTCTTCGGCTGGGAAGCTGTGGGTTTGGTGTCTTATTTGCTGATCGGCTTTTGGTACAACAAGCCCACCGCCATCTTTGCCAACATGAAGGCCTTTTTGGTCAACCGTGTGGGTGACTTCGGTTTCATCCTCGGCATTGGCCTGATCGCCGCCTACACCGGCACGCTCAACTACACCGAGCTGTTTGCCAAAGCCAACGAACTGGCGGCCATTGATTTTCCTTGGTACATCTTTGGCATGGACGCCATGCTGATCACCGTGATCTGCATCTGCCTGTTCATTGGTGCCATGGGCAAGTCGGCCCAGTTTCCGCTGCATGTGTGGCTGCCTGACTCCATGGAAGGCCCCACGCCGATCTCCGCGCTGATCCATGCTGCCACCATGGTGACGGCCGGTATCTTCATGGTGGCCCGCATGTCACCGTTGTTCGAGTTGTCTGATGCGGCCTTGAACTTCATGATGGTCATCGGCTCGATCACGGCCTTGTTCATGGGCTTTTTGGGCATCATCCAAAACGACATCAAGCGCGTCGTGGCTTATTCCACCTTGTCCCAGCTGGGTTACATGACTGTGGCTTTGGGCGCATCGGCCTACTCGGTCGCCGTGTTCCACCTCATGACACACGCGTTCTTCAAAGCGCTGCTGTTCTTGGGTGCCGGCTCCGTCATCATGGGCATGCACCACAACCAAGATATCCGCTGGATGGGCGGCGTGCGCAAGTACATGCCCATCACCTGGATCACTTCCTTGCTGGGCTCATTGGCCCTGATCGGCACGCCCTTGTTCTCGGGTTTTTACTCCAAAGACAGCATCATCGAAGCCGTGCACCTGAGCACCTTGCCCGCTGCTGGCTTTGCCAACTTTGCAGTGCTGGCCGGTGTGTTTGTGACCGCCTTCTACTCGTTCCGCATGTATTTCCTGGTCTTCCACGGCCAAGAGCGTTACGACCAGAACCCGGACGCGCACCACGGCCACGATGACCACCATGGTCATGACGATCACGGGCATGACAAACCGCACGAATCGCCTTGGGTGGTCACAGTACCGCTGATTTTGTTGGCCATCCCCTCGGTGGTGATCGGTTTCATGACCATCCAGCCCATGCTGTACGGCGACTTCTTCAAAGACGTGATCTTTGTCGATGCAGTTAAGCACCCCGCGATGAAGCAGTTGGGTGAGTTGTTCCACGGCCCTGTGGCCATGGCGCTGCATGGCCTGAGCACCGCACCTTTCTGGCTGGCGCTGGCCGGTGTGGTGACCGCTTGGTACATGTATTTGGTCAACCCCATGGTTCCCGCCTTCTTTGCACGCGCTTTGCGTCCGCTGATCGTGGTCATGGAAAACAAGTACTTCATGGACTGGATCAACGAGAACATTTTGGCCAAGGGCGCTCGCGGCCTGGGTCTGGGTCTGTGGAAGGTGGGCGACCGCGCCATCATCGACGGCTTGTTGGTTAACGGCTCTTGGAAGGTCGTGGGTCTGGTTTCCGGCTTGGTGCGTTGGTTCCAATCGGGTTTCCTGTACCACTACGCCCTGGTCATGATCTTGGGTGTATTCGTGCTGATGACGTATTTCGTCTGGCTCGCTTAACGGTTTTGAGGACAAGATAAAAATGGGATTGTTAAGCCTTGCCATCTGGATGCCGATTGCTTTCGGTGTCGTCTTGCTGGCCCTCGGTCGTGACAGCCAAGCCCGCGCCGTGCGCTGGTTGGCGCTGGTCGGATCGGTCGCCAGTTTTTTGGTCACATTGCCGCTTTACTCGGGCTTCCAGCTCGGTTCATCGGCCATGCAGTTTGTCGAAAAAGCCTCGTGGATCGAGCGCTTCAATGTGCACTATCACTTGGGCGTCGACGGCATTTCGCTTTGGCTGGTGCTCCTTACCGCGTTCATCAACGTGATCGTGGTCATCGCGGGCTGGGAAGTCATCACCCGCAAGGTCAACCAGTACATGGCCGCTTTCCTGATCCTGTCGGGTCTGATGATTGGCGTGTTCAGTGCACTGGACGGCATTTTGTTCTACGTCTTCTTCGAAGCCACTTTGATCCCGATGTACCTGATCATCGGTATTTGGGGCGGTCCGAACAAGATTTACGCGGCCTTCAAATTTTTCTTGTACACCTTGCTCGGCTCTTTGCTGATGCTGATCGCACTGATCTATTTGTACACCGCATCGAACGGCAGCTTTGACATCCTGACCTGGCACAAACTGCCTTTGTCGGGCTCGGTGCAGACCTTGCTCTTCTTTGCCTTCTTTGCGGCATTTGCCGTGAAGGTGCCGATGTGGCCCGTGCACACCTGGTTGCCCGACGTGCACGTCGAAGCCCCCACTGGTGGCTCGGCCGTGCTGGCCGCCATCATGCTCAAGCTGGGTGCATACGGTTTCCTGCGTTTTTCGATGCCCATTGCACCTGATGCCGCACGCGAGTGGGGCATGTTCATCATCGTTTTGTCTTTGGTGGCCGTGGTCTACGTGGGTCTGGTCGCCATGGTGCAACAAGACATGAAGAAACTGGTGGCTTACTCATCGGTGGCGCACATGGGTTTTGTGACCCTGGGCTTTTTCATCTTCAACCCGCTGGGCGTGTCCGGCGGCATCGTGCAAATGATCGCCCACGGTTTTGTGTCGGCGGCCATGTTCTTGTCGATTGGCGTGTTGTACGACCGCGTGCACTCGCGTGAAATCGCCAGCTACGGCGGCGTGGTCAACACCATGCCTAAGTTCGCAGCTTTTGCCCTGTTCTTTGCCATGGCCAACTGCGGCTTGCCAGGCACAGCAGGTTTTGTGGGCGAGTGGATGGTCATTTTGGGCGCCGTGAAGTTCAACTTCTGGATCGGCTTGCTGTCGGCCTCGGCCCTGATTTTTGGTGCCGCTTACACCCTGTGGATGTTCAAGCGCGTGTATTTGGGGCCAGTCGCCAACAACGATGTCAAGGAACTGACCGACATCAATGGCCGCGAATTCCTGATGCTGGCCTTGCTGGCCGCCGCGGTGCTGTACATGGGTGTCTACCCCAAACCTTTCACCGACGTGATGGAAACCTCGGTGGCCGACTTGCTCACGCATGTGGCCCTGTCCAAGCTGCCTTGAGCAGCGGTTCTGAACGTTTAGCCTGATTAGAAGAATTGAGAGATCACAGATGATGGACAACTCCAGCTGGATGACGGTTTATCCCGAGATCGTGTTGCTGGTCATGGCTTGCGTGATTGCGCTGGCCGACCTCTTCGTGAAAAGCCCCAAGCGCACCACCACTTATGTCCTGACCTTGTTGTCCTTGGGCGGGGTGGCACTGTTGCACGCCCTCTATGCCGATGCCGGTCAGACCCTTTATGGCTTTGGTCGTCTGGTGGTGAGCGACCCCATGGGCCACTGGCTCAAGTGTTTTGCCACCCTCGCCGTCATGGTGACCTTGGTTTATTCGCGCCCTTATGCGGCCGATCGCGACATGCTGCGCGGCGGCGAGTTGTTCAGCCTGAGCGTGTTTGCCTTGCTGGGCATGAGCTTCATGATTTCGGGTCAGAACTTCATCGTGATCTATTTGGGCTTGGAATTGCTCACCTTGTCGAGTTATGCGATGGTGGCCTTGCGCCGTGACCACACGCAAGCGACCGAAGCGGCCATGAAGTACTTTGTGCTGGGTGCCATGGCCTCGGGTTTCTTGCTGTATGGCATGTCCATGATGTACGGCGCCACCGGCAGTCTGGAGTTGTCTGAGGTCATGAAGGCGATTGCCACTGGCCAAGTCAACCGTCAGGTGTTGGTCTTTGGTCTGGTCTTCATCGTTTCAGGTCTGGCTTTCAAGATTGGCGCGGTGCCTTTCCACATGTGGATTCCTGACGTCTACCAAGGCGCTCCCACTGCAGCCACACTCATGATTGGTGGCGCTCCCAAGCTGGCCGCCTTTGCCATCATGATCCGCCTGTTGGTCGAGGGCATGCTGCCCTTGGCCTTTGACTGGCAACAAATGTTGTCCCTCCTGGCCATCGGCTCCTTGTTGATCGGTAACTTGGCAGCGATTGCCCAGACCAACCTCAAACGCATGCTCGCTTATTCGACCATTGCACAAATGGGTTTTGTCTTGCTTGGCTTTGTGGCGGGCGTCATCAACGGCCAAACCACCTTGGCCGCCAATGCCTACAGCTCGGCCATGTTCTACATCGTCTCGTATGTGTTGACCACCTTGGCAGCTTTCGGCGTGATCATGCTGCTGGCGCGTCAGGGCTTCGAGAGCGAAGAAATCACCGACCTGGCGGGCCTGAACCAACGCAGCCCTCTGTATGCAGGCGTGATGGCGATCTGCCTGTTCTCCATGGCGGGCATTCCGCCCATGGTGGGCTTTTACGCCAAGCTGTCGGTCTTGCAATCGCTGATGGTTTCGGGTCAAAGCTTCTACATTGGCTTGGCTATTTTTGCCGTGATCATGTCCTTGATCGGCGCTTTCTACTACCTGCGCGTGGTCAAGGTCATGTACTTTGACGAGCCAGTCACCGCCACCACCGTTTCGGCAGATGCCGACGTGCGCGTGGTGTTGTCGATCAACGGATTGTTGGTGCTGGTTCTGGGCATCTTCCCCGGGGCCTTGATGGCGCTTTGCGCCAGTGCAGTGGCCCGCATGTTGGCCATCTGACCGCAACCCATGTCCACCTCATCGCAAATTGTCATTTTGGTGTTGCTGGCTCTGCTGGCCGCCAACTTGCCCTTCGCCAACCAGCGGATTTTGTTGGTGGGTCCACAGCGAAGTTCCAAACCGCTGTTTTGGCGCTTGATCGAATTGGTGGTCCTTTACTTTGTGGTGGGCGGCATCGGTCTGGCGATTGAAAACCACAACGGACAGATTGCGCCTCAGGGCTGGGAGTTTTACGCCGTCACAGGCACCATGTTTGTGACGCTGGCGTTTCCTGGTTTTGTTTACCGTTACCTGATGCACCGCCAACACTGAGCGCAGCGCAGCCCTCAACTTCGCTGGCATGTCTGACGACCATCTGATCGAGCACAAGGTGAGCCAGCAGGAATTGCTGCGCGGAAACTTTCTGCACGCTTTTCGCGACACGGTTCGCTTGCCCAACCAAGACTTGGCCACACGTGAGTACGTGGTCCACCCCGGTGCGGTGATGGTCATACCCATGCTGGACACCCCCGAAGGCTTGCACCTGGTGTTGGAGCGTCAATACCGTTACCCAGTGGGGCAGGTCATGATCGAGTTCCCAGCCGGCAAGCTCGATGCGGGTGAAGATCCTTGGTTGTGCGCCCAGCGCGAGCTGCAAGAAGAAACCGGCTACACCGCACGCCAGTGGGCGAGGGCAGGTGTTCTGCACCCGGTGATTGCGTATTCAACCGAGGTGATCGAGATCTGGTTTGCCAAAGACCTGAGTCTTGGCGAGCGCCAACTCGATGCCGAAGAATTCCTGGATGTGTTCACGGCCACGCCCATGCAGTTGATGGCCTGGTGCCAGAACGGGCAAGTGACCGATGCCAAAACCCTCACCGGTGCGCTTTGGTTGCAAAATACCCTGTCAGGCCATTGGCCGCTGACCTGGCAATCCTTGACCTGAAACACACCGCCCATGAAAGTCCTCGATCTTCAATGTTCGCAGGGCCACAGCTTTGAAGGCTGGTTTGGCTCGCAAGATGACTACGACAGCCAACGTTCAAGAGGCTTGGTCACCTGTCCGGTGTGCAACGACAGTGAGATTGTCAAAATGCTCTCGGCTCCTCGCCTGAATCTGGGCCACGGTATCGCCCCGGTTGCTTCGCCGGTGTCAGATACCGCACCTTCCAGTGCCTCGGTCTCGGCGGTGCCAGCGACGCAAAACCTGAGCGGCCCCAAACCCGATTTGCCCATGGCGCCCGGTGCCTTGCAGCAGATGCAAGTGGCCATGATGAACATGGTGCGCCACGTGATGGCCAACACCGAAGATGTCGGTCCCCAGTTTGCCGAAGAGGCCCGCAAAATCCACTACGGTGAACGCGAAGAACGCAGCATCCGCGGCCAAGCCACCCGCGAAGAAACCGAGGCCTTGCTCGATGAAGGCATCGATGTCATGGCCTTGCCCGTTCCGGAAAACCTCAAGGGACCGCTGCAATAGGCAACGCATGAGCTGGCTTGCAAAAAAGCCGACTGTCCACATATACTTGCACATATATTTCTAAAGGAGGTGGATATGTCGCAAATCACCTTGTATCTGGATGACGCCACGCAGGCGCTTGTCGAGCAGGCGGCCAAAGCCAATGGGGTCTCCAAAAGTCGATGGGTTGCGGAAATCATCCGCAAGCACGCTGCTCAAGATTGGCCGCAAGACTGTTTGGCACTGGCGGGTCGGTTTCCGGACTTCCCCTTGCAGGACCCGTCTCAAACGCGAGGTACAGATGCGCCTCGACTGATTTTTTGATGGTCAGCCATGCTGATTCTTGACAGCAACACCATCAGTTATTACTTCCGCGGTGATCCTCAGGTGGTCCCGCGTCTACAGGCTTTGGATCCGGCCAACGTGGGGGTGCCAGCCATTGTGGTCTACGAATTGCGCTACGGTTTGCAGCGCCTACCGCAAGCAGCGGCCGAGCCTAGGCTTGAGGCGCTGACTCGATTTTTGCGACCGGTGCAGGTCTTGCCGTTCGATGCCGAGTGTGCGGCAAATGCCGCTCGTATCCGTGTAGCCCTTGAAGCGGCAGGCACTCCTATCGGTCCACACGATACGCTGATAGCTGCGACAGTACTTCGCCACCAGGCCACTCTCGTGACGCGCAATGTGCGCGAGTTTTCACGCGTCGCTGGTTTGCAGTGGGTCAACTGGCACGCATAAACTGACCGCATCGGCACTAAGACTCGCTACCCATAAGGGTGTCAATCAACGCTGGGTGATTTAGACCGTCCGCTCATAACTCACCAACATAAGTTAGAGCAATAAGGGGGACTGCGTGGGAGCGAGCCCCTGCTCGCGAATGACTTTCTCGCCACATTATTTGTTCGGCCGCAGGGGCGACCTCCTACAGAAAAAAGACAGCAAATATGAAGCACGCTTTGCACATCGACGACAGTGAAGTCGAGCTGAGCGCCATCCGGGCGCAAGGCCCGGGTGGGCAAAACGTCAACAAGGTCTCGAGTGCCATCCAACTGCGCTTCGATGTGGCGGGTTCCTCCTTGCCCGACGACGTCAAGCAACGCTGGCTCGAGTCGGGCGATAGCCGCCTCACGCTCGAAGGCGTGTTCATCCTCAAAGCCCAAAAACACCGCACCCAAGAAGCCAACCGCGTGGATGCATGGGCGAGGCTTTATGAAACGCTAGACCTCTACGCCAAGCCCCCAAAACCCCGCAAAGCCACCAAGCCGACCTATGGCTCGGTGCAGCGGAGGCTGGAGGGCAAGTCCATGCAGTCGAAGATCAAGGCTTCACGTCAAGCCCGCGATTGATTTACTCCGTCCGCTCAGAAATCACCACCATCACGCGCTGCTGACCCTGTCCGAGATGGCGATGTCGCGCCCTCTGTTTTGCCATCTGTGGCGGCTTCAACGCGGCTTGATCGGCACCACGCTCACAAAGCTGCGGGCGCTTTGTTCGTAGCCTGCTGGCGTGAGGTGCAGCAGATCGGTTTGCATCAGGCCTTGGCTGAGCCACTGTACAGAGGCGCCTGGGCCGCCCATGGTTTTTTGCCAGTGCCAGTGGGTGCAGCCCTTGGCCATGGCCAGGCGGTACTGGCTGTCGTTGATCAGTCGCAGGGTGTTGGCAGAGCGTCTGGCATCCGGCGGGCCAATCAGGACGCAGCGCGCTCGGGGGTAGGCGGCTTTCAGGCGCGTGAGGCTGGCGTTGAGCTGGCTTTCATAAACGGCAGCTTTGAAGTCCGGGTCCAGTGATTCGTTGGTGCCCGATTGCAAGATGACCACGTCGTAGCCGCTTTCCAGTGGGTCTTGCTGGCGCAGGTGGGCGGTGTCGACCACACGCCAGCCCTTGGCGGTGGCACCGGGGATGCTGAAGACGTCCAGAATGACCTGGGTTTTGTCCTCATACACCGGTGCGAGCCCGTCGATGCGGATTTGACCTGCAATGAGCCGCAGGCGCAGCGTGGCAAAGCCTTGGTCTGCCTGCACCCGCAGGCGTTTGATGTCACCTGGTCCGAGGTTGACCGTGGCTTCTGGACCGTCGTCGACGGTGACGCCCAACACCAGGCTGCGTTCGGCGCTGTCTTTGGAAAAGTGGAGGTCTACCCATTTCAGCCGGGTCTGGGCGTCGGGGTAACGAAAATCCAGCCACATGAACGCGCCCGCGTCTTCGGTGCCCAGGCTGGCCAGTGATTTGGCATAGGCCTGCGTGCCTTCATTCGGCGTGCGGTAGGCCATGTTCAGGTGCCAGTTCTCACCCAGGCAGGCTCGGCGCAGGGGGTGTCGGATGCCCTTGACGCCAAAGGTCGGGGCGATGAAGCTCGGGCGGGTTTGGCCACGGGGCAGGCGCAGCGCGTCCAGCAGGCTGTCTGTGAAAGTGCCAGAGGCTGTGTGGCTGTCTCCCCAAAGACCGACCTTGAGACCTGGTGTGTGGCTGTGGGCTGGCGCTGCGTAGGTCTGAGTGAAACTCGGCGGCGCCGGTTCGACCGTGGTTGGGCTGGGGCGCGGCGTGCCCGGCAAGGTTTTCGACTTGTGGCTCGGGCAGTTGAACTCGGCCGGTTGACTGGGGCCGCTCACGCGCAACAGCGCCATGTCCGGCGCAGCGGTGACGCTGAGCGACCAGCAGGCCACAACGAGTGCGGCGAAGAAACGACAAAAGACCTGTTTCAAAAAGTACGTCCGTTCAATCAAGTAAGGCGTATTTGTACCACTTAGGTGTTGATATTTTGGATTGGGTTGACGTGATTTCTGGCTCAAAAATTGCTTTTGTTGAGCTGACTGTGGAATATCCGTCAATCTTTTTCGGTGTCCGAGCGCCTCTTGTGCCGGTTGCCCATGATGCCATGACCTTGCTTGCTTTAACGCCGTTCACCCCTCAGGCGTCCGAATCATCGGACCGCCAGTTGGGCACGTCTGCGCGTTCGGGCACGCAAGGGGCATTTTCTCAGACCTTGTCCCAAGTCACTCAGCCGGGTGAGGTGGTGACGGTGCGCGCGGGCGACACGCTCAGTGGTTTGATTCAAAAACGCTTACAGGCCTCGCATGCCTCGCTGCAGCTCTCGGGTGATCAGTTGTACCGGGTGGCACTCAAAGTGGCTGCTGACAATGGCATTCCCAATGCCAACCTGATTTACCCGGACCAACGGATTGATTTGTCGTCGGCCTCGACTTTGGCGATGGCCGAGGTCTTGCAACCCGACACTCCCAACACCGCTTGGGCGGGACGCGGGGCGAACCCCACGGCACCTGCCAGCCGCGTGGCGGCCTCTTCAGACGGTCCGGTATCGGACGGCGCGAAGGCTTTTTTGGCCCAACACGTGCAAGCCGCTCGCCAGGCCCAGGCCAGCAGTGGCATTCCGGCCACCTTCATGGTGGCGCAAGCCGCGCTCGAAACAGGCTGGGGCAAACACGAAATCCGGTTTGACGATGGCCGCACATCGCACAACCTGTTTGGCATCCGAGCTGGTGCCAACTGGAAGGGGCCGGTAGCCGAGATCTGGACCACAGAATTCATCAACGGCGCGGCCCAAAAAGTGCGCGGGCAGTTTCGGGCTTATGGCAGCTATGAAGAGTCGTTCAACGACTATGCCCGACTGATCAGTCAGAGCCCGCGTTATGCCAATGCCATGCGCAACCTGGGCGACCCGCAGGCCTTTGCTTCCGCATTGCAGCAAGCCGGTTATGCCACGGCGCCCAATTACGCCAAAGTGCTGTCCTCGGTCATCCAGACCACCCAGCGCATGCAAGACAGCGTGCCTGCTTTGGCCAAAACGGCTGTGCCCTCCACGGCGCAGATCCTTGGTTTGCGCAGCGGCGGGCCGCTGACTCAAGACGCGGGCCTGAGCGCTTTGAACATGTTGCCAGGCGCTGCGGCGCTGCCCGTGGTGGGTTCGCGGCAGTGGCGCCAGTCGCCTTACGCCGAGCTGGGCGTGCCCAAATTGTTGCCCTGACGCACGGGGCCGATCGCTCAGTCGCCAGACAAGGGCTTGACGTTGGCAGGTCAGTTGGCCTGTGAAGTAGGCGTTGAGGTAGCGGGCACTGAGCTGGGCGTTGCTGGCGTTTCGGGGCCTGCGTTGTCAGCGGCTGCGGGCAGGCTGGCAGCGGGTGGCGCGGGGGCTGCAACGGGCGAGCTTGCAGGGGCGGGTGCGTTCACTGGCGTGCTGCTGCCCGCGGGAAGTGGCGGGCGTTTGACTTGCCGCATTGTCGGGCCGCTCACGACGACCTCGGGTTGGCCCAACGCCATGCGGATCTGGTTGTAATAGGCGTGGATGCCTGCGCCCGACAGGTGGATGCCGTCTTGCACAAAATAGCCCGGGTTGGCTTGGCCAATCGCGTGCCAGTCGATCAGCCGCACATTGTCAAAGCTCTGGCTCAAGCGCCCGATCAGTTCGTTGTTGGGGCCGGTCCAGCGCCTGGCACCGTACACATTCAAAACCACCACCGTCTTGCGATCGCTCAGTTGCTCCAGCAAGGCCCGGAACTGCTTTTCTGCCAGATAGCCATTGGTGCCCAGGTGGATGACCGTGGCGTCACCCAGCTGTGCTTCCTGTCGCAGGCTTTGCACCAGTTTCAGGCCATCGCTGCCTTGGCGGCCGACTTTGGCCTCCACCGAGGCAGAGGGCAGGCGGCGCTGCAAGTAGGGGCTGGCACCCAGCAAAACCGAGTCGCCGACCAAGGTGACTTTTTGGTAGTGGGCACCAGGGGTGTGGGGTGCTGTCACGGCAGGGGCGGTTGGCGCAGTCTCTGTTGCAGGACTGGGCTTGAGCGCCGCGCTCGTGGCAGGCCGTTTTTCGGAGGCCGCAGGCGATTGCAAAGCCGGGTTCGTGTTCGTCTTCTGTTCTGGCGGGGGCGTTGTGCCCGGCATAAAGCCCAGAACGGCGGCGTTCACCACCACCAGCACCGCAGCGGCCAGGGTGGTGCTGCGCCGCCAAGGCTTGGCCCTGGCGTTTTGTGTCCAGCGGGTTTCCACCCAGCGGTAAGAGGCTTCGGCGCACAGCAGCGTGATGACCAGGCGGGCCGCGTTGACCCAGGTCAGCTCCAAAGCGTCGGCTTGCGCCGAGGGGCGCAGCCAAACCACCACAGGCCAATGCCACAGGTAAAGCGAATAAGACCGTGCACCAAGCCACAACATGGGGCGGCTCGAGAGCAGCCAGGCCACCCAAGTGCCTTCGCGGGTGGCGGCACCGATCACCACGCAGGTGAGCAAGGCCGCCAGCAAAAAACCGCCTTGGTACAGCTCGGGCATGCCTTCATGCGTTTCGGCCATGCCCCAGATCAGCGCCGTCAGCGCGGCGGTGCCCGCCAGGTTCAGGATTTCGTCGCTGGCTTGTGAGGCCATGCGGATTTTCCAGGGGTTCCACCATGCGGCCAGAGCCGATCCGGCCAGCAGCCCCATCAGATGGGTGTCGGTGCCCAGGTACACGCGGCTGGGGTCGCCGCCTTCCAGTTGCGTGGTGTACAGCCACGCCATCCAACCGGTGCTGGCTGCGGCGATCCAGCCCGCAGCCACGCCCAGACCTGCACGGCCGGTCTGGTTCAACAACCACAGCGCCGCCAGCGGCCACAGCAGGTAATACTGTTCTTCCACCGCCAAAGACCACAGGTGCTGGAGCAGACGGGGCTGCTCGATCGCCTCGAAATACGATTGCTGCGCGACGATCTGCCACCAGTTGGACAGGTACAAAAAGGCAGCGGGCAGGTCTTCGCGCAGGCGCGGCAGGGCAGCGGGCTGAAACAGCGGCGTGAGCGGCACCAGCAGCAACAGCATGACCAAGGCCGCCGGGAACAGACGCCGTGCACGGCGCAGGTAAAAAGCCGGAAAATTGATGCGCCCCGTCTGGGCGTGCTCTTGCAGCAGCAGCGCCGTGATGATGAAACCCGAGACGGTGAAAAAGATGTCCACCCCCAAAAATCCTGCGGGCAAGAAATGGCCCAGGTTCAAGTGGTAGCCGATCACGGCCAGCACGGCCACGCCGCGCAGGCCGTCCAGTCCCGGCAAACGCGTCAATGCGCTCATGGTTTGACCAGGCCGAAGTCGACCACGAAAGTGTTGGCCAGTTCGCGGTAACCGGCAGACGTGAAGTGGATCAGGTCAGGTGCCATGAGCGCTGGGCTCTTGCGGGCCCAGGTGTAGGCGCTGCCTGCACCGCCCATGGCGCTTTGCATGCTCCAGGCTTGGCAGCCGTGTTGGGCGGCCAAGTCTGCCTGGATTTGCCCGATGCGTTCATGGATGCGCGCGAACTTGAGCAAATCGGCGGTTGGTGCCGCTTTGGCTTTCTGAGGCGGGGCCTTTTTGGCGGTTTTGCTTTGGACCGCCTGTTGTTTTTGTTTTTTGGCGCTCTGGTTTTTGGCGTTGACGGCTTTGGATCGCTTGCTGGCCCTGGACTTGACGACCCGAATGCCCCGGTCACCCGGCCCGATCAGCACGCACTGTGTTTGCGGAAAGACCTGGCGGAAGTTGCCCAGCGCCCGTGCCAGCATCTCCCGGTAAGCGTCTTCATTGAAGCGAGGGTCGTTGCCCTCGTTGGTGCCAAAGGCGATCAAGGCCAGGTCGTAGGCTTGGTCTGTGAACCAGGATGACAGGTAGCCCAAATCGCTGCGCACCCAACCCGCCATGGTGGCCCCCGGGTAAGCGAACAAATCCAGGTGCAGCGCTGAAGCGGCGGGCGCTGGTGGCTCGGGCAGCTTCAAGCCCTGAAAGCGAAAGGCCCCCTCAACCACCCGGATTTGCAGAGTGGACAGCGGCGCAAGAGTTTCCAGTGCCAAGGCACGCGGGCCTGCGCCAGGGTCCAGTTGCACCAGCGTTTCGGCTTCACCGTCCACACTGATGGCCAGCCGGGTCAGGCCTGCGCCATGGCCGTGGTGCAAGATCTGCAAGCGGGTGTGACGGGCGAGACCCGAGGTGTCGCGCAGGTCCAGGGCCACCGTGGCCCCGGGGCGTTTGGCCACCAGGCTCGTCATGCCGGGGCCAGGCGCGGCCGCAGCATCGGCGTGGGCATAAGCCATCTCGCGCCCCCAGTCGCCGGACAAACAGGTTTTGCGCACCAGCGCCCGCACCCCCCCATGGCCGACGCCGGCATGGACAAAGCGGCTGGTGACAGGCGCATCGGTCGGGACCAGTTGGCGCACCATTTGGTCGCTGAAAAAAGCCGCAGCCATGTGGCTGTCGCCCCAAATGGCGATGCGCCAGCCACGCGGATCGCCCTGCAGCCTTTGGCCGGGAGGAGTGGTTGATGCCGTCTGGGCGGCGCGCTCGGCGCTCGCCTCTTGCAGCGCTTGTGTGACCTCGTCGTCGTCGGGGATTTCGGTGGGTTCAGCCACAGGAGTGCTGGGGCGCGCAGTGGGTGGCCCTTTGCGTGGGCACACCAAGCTGACCGGGGCGGCCCCTGAGTTGTTAATCTGCAGCAACTGCGTCGCCATAGGAGGTGTCGTCAAGGCAGGTGTTGACCCCACCAGCGGGCTGAAGCACCACAGCACCAACCCTAGAAAATGCAGGCTCAGGCTGCTGCGCTTTGTAGCGTGTTGTGCGAAAAGGTTCATGCGGACATCCAGGTCTTGGCCAGTGCGGTGACGGCCGAGGCCACGGGTTGTGGGGCGTCGGCTTGGACCACGCAGCGCGAAGGCATGCTGCGCAGCCAAGTGATTTGGCGCTTGGCCAACTGCCGGGTGGCAAAGATGCCCCGCTCGCAAATCTCGGCTTCACTCCAGCCCTCGTCCAGCCCCTGCCAGGCTTGGCGGTAACCCACGCAACGCATCGAGGGCAGGTCGGGGTGCAGGTCGCCGCGTGAGCGCAGGGTCTTGACCTCTTCCATGAAGCCTGCCGCCATCATTTGCTCAAAGCGCAGGGCAATGCGCTGATGCAGCCAAGCGCGGTCCAGTGGCTCCAGGCTGATGACGGGGATGTGCCAGTCGGGTGCAGAGGCTTTGGCGCTTTGGTGAAACGACGATAGGCTTTGTCCGGTGGCGGTCCAGACTTCGAGCGCGCGGCCGATGCGCTGGCTGTCGCCGGGGGCCAGGCGGGTGGCAGTTTGCGGGTCCACCTGCGCCAGTTCGGCATGCAGGGCGGGCCAGCCCAGTTGAGCGGCGCGGGCGTGGATCTGCGCCCGCACTTCGGGGTCGGCCGGGGGCATGTCGTTAAGCCCTTCGAGCAGCGCCTTGAGGTAGAGCATGGTGCCACCCACCAGCAGCGGGGTTTTGCCGCGGGCTTTGATGTCTTTGATCAAGCCGGTCGCGTCTTTGGCGAATTCGGCGGCGCTGTAGCTGTCCAGCGGGTCCAGCGTGTCGATCAGGTGGTGCGGCACGGCAGCCAGTTCTTCGCGGCTGGGTTTGGCGGTGCCGATGTCCATGTCCCGGTAAACCAGGGCCGAGTCAATGCTGATGATTTCAGTGCCGCCTTGGGGCTGCAGGCTGTCGGCCAACGCCAAGGCGGCAGCGGTTTTGCCGCTGGCCGTGGGCCCCACCAGGGCGATGGCGTCAACGGGGCGCTGCTTCATGCGGGTTTGGCCAATGAGACCACCGGGCGGCCATGGCGCTGAACGCCTGTCCAGGCCACGAAGGTGATGAAAACGGCACACAGCAGCAGTCCGTGGGCCAGCGCAAACACCGGGCGGTCCATGTGGTTGCCCAGCCAGCCACCCATGAAGAAAGCGCCCAGCATCATCAAAAAGCCGTTCAGGGCCGAGGCCGTGCCCGCCCGATGAGGAAAGGGCGCGACCGCGCCGCTTTGTCCACAAGGCTGGTGCACGCCGTGACCCAGCATGAAGATGTACATGGGCACCATCACGGCCCAAGCCCCATACCAGTCTTGGCCTTGGCCAGCGTAGGCGAGCGCGGCCATGCTGACGCCGCCGGTGATGGTCAAGATGGCGGCGATGCCCACGGTGCGGTGCACGCTGGTGCGCCGCAACATCCAGCGGCACCAAAAAGTGCCCACGATGTAGGACAACGACATGCTCAGCATGAGAAAGCCGTAAGCCGTTTTGCTGTAACCCATGAAGGTGACGAAGACAAAGGAGGAACTGGCCAAAAAGGTGAAGAGCCCCAGATAAGAGCTGGCCGACAGGGCGCACCAAGTGAGAAAAACTGGGTTGCGCAGGATGTCCAGGTTGGCCCGTAAGAGGGGCCCGGCGCTCAGGGCGTGTGGGTCGGGTTGGGCCAGCGTTTCTTCAAATCGCCAAGCCAGCAAGGCCAGTGTGGCAGCGCCAAACACGGCCAGCGCCAGCAGGGCGTGGCGCCAGCCCAAGGTATCGGTCAACATGCCGCCCAGCGGCGCGCAGGTACAGGCGATGATGCCCAGACCTGTGAGGCCTTGCGACATGACCGTGGCGCCCTGGAGCGGCTGGAACAGGTCACGCACGACGGCGCGTGCGGCCATGACGCCCGCACCCATGGCAATGCCTTGTACCGTGCGCCCGGCGATCAACCAGGCCATGTCGGGTGCCATCGCACAAGCCACCGAGGCGAGCGTGTAAGCGCCCATGCCCCACAGCAGAATGGGCCGGCGTCCAAAGCGGTCAGACAGCGGACCCCAAACGAGTTGCGACAAACCAAAAGCGAGCAGCAGCGCCGTGAGGGTGAGTTGGGCTTGGCCCATGCCCGCGCCAAAACCTTGGGTGATGGCGGGCAGGGCAGGCAGATACAGGTCGGTGGTGACCGGCTGCAGTCCGAGCAGCAGCGCAAGGATGAGGACGATCAGTTTTTGGGGCATCCCCGTCATCACCGGCCTCTCAAGAACAAAGCATCCAGATCGCGCATGGACATCTGCCGCCAGGTCGGGCGGCCGTGGTTGCATTGGTCGGAGCGTTCGGTCTCTTCCATCTGGCGCAGCAAGGCGTTCATTTCGTCCAGCGTGAGGCGGCGGTTGGCGCGCACCGCGCCGTGGCAGGCCATGGTGGCCAGAATTTCGTTTTGAGCGCGTTGAACCACGGTGCTGGCATCGTGCTGTGCCAGCTCGGCCAGCACGCTGCGGGCCAGCTCCACCGCATCGCCTTGCGCCAAGCTGGTGGGCACGGCGCGCACGGCCAGGGTTTTGGCCGACAGGGGCGAGATTTCCAAACCGAGTTGCTCCAGCGCTTCGGCGCAGGCCTCTGCCGTTGCCACTTCGGTGGGCGTAGCGGCAAAAGTGGCGGGGATCAGCAGGGGCTGGCTGGCAATGCGCGGGCCTTCGCCATCGGCGGCGTTGAGCTGGTTTTTGAGGCGCTCGTAGACGATGCGCTCGTGCGCGGCGTGCATGTCGACCACCACCAGGCCCTGTTTGTTTTGGGCCAGGATGTAGACGCCGTGCAGCTGCGCCACAGCGCGGCCCAGCGGCCAGTCGCCTTCGGGAAGTGGGGATGCTGGCGAGTTGGATTCTTTGTGGGAGCTTGCCCCCGCAAGCGAATCCCCATATGCAGCAGGCGAGCCCGTTTCCGCATGGGCGCTTGCCCCTGCTCGCAAATTGCCTTCGGCCGCAGGGTTGGCCTCCCACATTCCTGCTGCCTCTGCGGCGTGCGGTGTGGGTTGCCACAGCGCCTTCAGATCGGCCATGGCCTGCTCGCCATCCACGCGCGGCCGCAAAAAATCAGCGGGTTTGTAGGCCGGGGCTGAAAAAGTCGACGGGCCCGGGCGCTCAAACGCCATGCCGCCTTGCTGCCAGCTGGCCGACTCCGGCAGGGCCTTGGGCGCGGCTGCTTTCAAGTCGAAGTCGCTGGGCGCGTCGGCGGGTGCATCGCTCAGATTTTGCGAGCGCGGCGCCGCCAGCGCGTTTTCCAAGGCATGTCGCACCGCTTGGTGCACGGCGCGGCTGTCCCGAAAACGCACTTCGATCTTGGTGGGGTGCACATTCACATCGACCAGCGTGGGGTCGATCTGCATGAACAGCGCATAGGCAGGCTGTTTGTTGCCGTGCAGCACGTCTTCGTAAGCGCTGCGGGCGCCATGCATGACCACTTTGTCGCGCACAAAACGGCCATTCACATAAGCAAATTGGTGGTCGGGGCGCGAGCGGGCGGCGTCGGGCAGACCGGCACGGCCGATCACCTTGAGCGGTCCGGCGTTGTATTCCACGGCGATGGACTGCGCCACGAACTCTTCGCCCAACACATCGGCCAGGCGCTGCTCAAGGCCCGCAGCGCCGGGGTGCACCCGCCACTGCTCCACCAGCTTGCCTTCGTGCCAGATGGCAAAGCCCACATCGGGGCGGGCCAGGGCGTGGCGGCGCACGGCTTCGATGCAATGGGCCAGCTCGGTGCTGTCGCTTTTCAAAAATTTGCGGCGGGCGGGGGTCGAGAAGAAAAGTTCTTTGACCTCCACCGTGGTGCCCACGGCGCGGGCAGCAGGGCGGATTTCGCCAGTTTGGCCATCGAGTGCGAACGCGGTGGGCTGGCCGTCCATGCGCGAAAGCAGGGTGAGCTCAGACACCGAATTGATGGCTGCCAAGGCTTCGCCCCGAAAGCCCATGGTCATGACCGATTCCAGGTCGTCCAGGTTGCCGATTTTGCTGGTGGCGTGACGCTTCAAGGCGGTGGCCAGCTCGTCGGGGGCGATGCCGCCGCCGTCATCTTCGACCGAGATCAGCCGGGTGCCACCGCCCATGAGGCGCAGCGTGATGCTTCGTGCACCCGCGTCCATGGCGTTGTCCACCAATTCGCGCACGACCGAGGCAGGGCGCTCGACCACCTCGCCTGCGGCGATCTGGCTGATCAGTTCATCGGGGAGTTCGCGGATGGGGCGGCGCGCGGAAGCCGGGGGCTGTTGTGAGGTCACCACCTGATTTTAGGGCTTGGGCAGGGATAATCGGCCCCATGGACATCCTTTTGCAACTTGTAGATTTCATCCTCCACGTCGACCGCCACTTGGCCGACTTTGTCGCCCAATATGGGGCCTGGGTCTATGCCCTGTTGTTTCTCATTATTTTTGTGGAAACCGGTGTCGTGGTCATGCCGTTTTTGCCCGGAGACTCGCTGCTGTTCATCGTCGGAGCCATGTGCGGCGCGGGTTTGATGAGCCTGCCGCTGGTGATGGGTTTGTTGTTGGTGGCCGCTATTTTGGGCGACCAGACCAACTACACGATCGGCCGCTATTTCGGTCCTCGGGTGTTTCAGTGGGAAGATTCGCGGTTTTTCAGCCGCAAGGGCTTTGACCAAGCCCATGCTTTTTACGAAAAATACGGCGGCATCACCATCATCCTGGCGCGTTTCATGCCGTTCATCCGCACCTTCGTGCCCTTTGTGGCCGGCGTGGCCGAGATGACCCGCAGCAAGTTCACCCTGTTCAATGTGGTAGGCGGCTTCATTTGGGTGGTGGGTTTGACCCTAGCGGGTTACCTGTTTGGCAATTTGCCCTTTGTGCAAACGCATCTGAGCAAGATCATCTGGGCTTTGATCATCGTGCCGGGCCTGATCGCCATGTTCGGGGCTTGGAAGGCGCGCAAGGCAGGTTGAGCCCTGCCTTGTTGACCAACCACCCCCGTGTCAGCTTATTCGGCTTTCACGCCCGCAGCCGAGATGACCTTGGACCATTTCACAACTTCTTCGTCCAAAAACTTCGCCGCAAATTCGGGCGATGTGTCACCGGTGATGATGCCCAGCGCCTCGAATTTGGCCTTGATGTCGGGTGAGTTCAGGGCCTTGGTCGTCTCAGCCGACATGCGGCGCACGATGTCCTTGGGCGCAGCCGCTTGTGTCAAGAACAAGACCCAAGTGGAGCCTTCGATGGCGGGTCCACCCGATTCGGTGATGGTGGGCACTTCGGCGGCACCCGGCACGCGCTGAGACGAAAACACGGTCATGCCCTTGACCTTGCCGCCACGCACATGGGGCATCAAGGCGCTGGCCGTATCGGTCAGGATCTGGATGTTGCCGCCCATCAGGTCGGCCAGTGCTGGGGCCGTGCCTTTGTAGGGCACATGCACCATGTCAATGCCCGCCACTTGCTTGAACAGCTCTTGGGTCAGGTGGGCCGCTGCCCCTACGCCCGACGAGCCAAAAGCGAGCTTGCCGGGGTTGGCCTTGGCGTAATCGATCAGTTCCTTGACGTTTTTGACGGGCAAGTTGTTGTTCACCGTCATCACCAGTGGCGCAATGCCGACCAGCGACACCGGTGCAAAACTCTTGACCGGGTCGTAAGGCAAACGCCCCGCGTACAGCGTGGCGTTGGCGGCATGGGCGCCGATCACCGTCACAAAGGTGTGCCCGTCTGCTGGGGCTTTGGCTGCCAGGTCGGCACCCAAAATCGAATTGGCGCCCGGCTTGTTGTCCACCACGATGGTCCAGCCCGTTTGCTCCTGGATTTTTTGCACCACCATGCGGGTGGCGTTGTCGGTGATGCCGCCGGGGGTGTAGGGCACGATCCAGCGGATGGGTTTGGTGGGCCAGTTCTGAGCCAAGACGGGTTGGAGTGAGGTGGCGGCCAAAACCAAGGCTGCCGCTTTGAAGAGGTGTACCAAGCGCATGTTTGTCTCCTGATAAAAAGCATGGCCATCTGTGGGCCATGTCAAGGCTCAGACTAGAGGCAAGTGCCCTGCGGGTCAATCGGACACTGCCTCGCAGGCGACTCTTGCTGCAATGCCTTGTTTTTGATTTACGCTCTCTGTCATCTCCCTGCATCGCCCATTTGATAAGGCTCCGTACATGTCAGAACATCCGATTGAAAAAAAACCTGGTTCTGCGACCACAGGGGGCGCTATCGCCCCGGTCGCCCTCATCACCGGAGGCAATGTGGGGATTGGCCGTGTGACAGCGATCGAGTTGGCCAAAGCGGGTTACCAAGTGGTCATTGCCGGGCGTTCGCTTTCACGCACACAACCGGTGCTGGACCACATCCGGTCGCTGGCGCAGGGTCCTGAGGCTTTGTTTTTGCCGCTGGACTTGGCCAGTTTGTCTTCTGTTCGCGCTTGCGCAGAGCAATTCAAAGGCATGCACTTGCCCTTGAATTTGCTCATCAACAATGCGGGTGTGGCGGGCTTGCGCGGCTTGACGGCGGATGGTTTTGAGATGGCTTTTGGCATCAACCATTTGGGGCATTTTTTGCTCACACAGTTGCTCTTGCCCGAATTGATCGCCTCTGGAGCGTCCCGCGTGGTCACGGTGTCGAGCCGCGCGCACAAGCGCACCTCGGGCATCGTGTGGGACGCCTTGCAAAAACCCACCCGCAGTTGGACCGGGATTGAAGAGTACGCGGTCTCCAAACTGGCCAACCTGCTGTTCAGTGCCGAGTTGGCTCGCCGCACTCAGGGCACGGGGCTGTCGTGCTATTCGCTGCACCCGGGCGTGGTGGACACCGAAATTTGGCGTGCCTTGCCCGATTGGGCTCGGCCGCTGCTGCGTTGGCGCGGTTTGCTCACGGCCGAAGAGGGCGCGCAAACCACCTTGCACTGCGCTTTGCGCGCGCCAGTCAGCGAATCGGGTTTGTATTTCTCCAAGTCCCGAGTGGCCACGCCCGCACCTCTGGGCCAAGACAGCGCTTTGGCCCGCCTGCTGTGGGAGCGCAGCGAGAAGTGGGTCGCAGCCCCAGTCGTTGCTGACCGCTGATAGCGTCTTTTGCCCATTGCCACTTGTGAGGGCCAAAGCACAGCGCTTACGCAGGGGTGCGACTTCTGGCCAGTGGCGGGTTGCGTGAAAAATAGGCCACGATGCCGCGCATCAGGGCGTCGGTCAATTGCTGCTGGTAGGCGTCGCTGCGCAGTTTTTCTTCTTCTTCTGGGTTGCTGATGAAGGCGGTTTCCACCAGCACGCTGGGAATGTCGGGGGCTTTGAGGACCGCAAAACCCGCCCTCTCAACGCGGGGCTTGTGCAACTTGCCAACGCTGCCGATCTCGCGCAGCAAGCTGTTGCCCAGTTGCAGGCTGTCCTTGATTTGCGCGGCGGTGCTCATGTCGAGCAGAGCACGTCGCACTTGCGCATCTTGGCTGCCAAGGTTGATGCCGCCGATCAGGTCGGCCTTGTTTTCTTTTTGTGCAATCCACTGGGCATCCTTGCTGGAGGCACCGCCCTCGCTGAGTGCGAAGACGCTCGCGCCTTGGGGCCTGGGGGAGTAAAACGCGTCGGCGTGGATGCTGACAAACAGGTCGGCTTGCACGCGTCTGGCCTTTTGCACCCGCACATGCAAGGGCACAAAGAAGTCGGCATCGCGCGTCAAAAACGCCCGCATGGGGCTGCCGCCTACGCTGCTGGCGTTGATGCGGTCACGCAGCATCTTGGCGATCTTGAGCACCACGTCTTTCTCTCGCGTGCCGCCGGGGCCAATCGCGCCGGGGTCTTCACCGCCATGTCCCGGGTCCAGCGCAATGACAATCAGGCGGTCGGTTTGGCCAGGCGCAGCCTGCGGCCTTGGTGGGTGATCGGGGCGATCCATGGACACCACAGGTGGTGGCAGGACATCTTGCCGCCGGGTCGACGGTGCGGGCGCGGCACCTGCCGGCGTTTGCCGGGCAATGAGCTCGCCCAGAGGGTCGTTGACCACAGCGCTCGTGCTGGGCAGCCCGCCGGGGTTAGCTGTTGCTTTGGCTGTCACGCGCTCCTGAATCAGTTGCTCCAGAGGGTCGATGGCTTCGCTGGGGTACAGGTCCAGCACCAGCCGGTGGGCATAAGCAGCCACCGGCTCAAGGGTGAACACTTGCGGGGCGATGGGGCGTTTGAGATCAATGACCAGACGCACGGTGTTTGCATTGAACTGGCCAACCCGGATGCCGGCGATGTTGGGGTCTGAAGCTTGGACCTTGCCCACCAATTCGCGCAAGGCGGCGTTCAGCTGCATGCCTTCGATGTCCACCGCCAGGCGTGGTGGCGAAGCGATGAAGGTTTGCGTGGTTTTGAGGGGTGCATCCGATTCGAGCGTGACGCGGCTGTAATCCGGGGCGGGCCAAATGCGCACGGCCAGCATGTTGGCCCCACGGGCCAGCTGCGCCGCGCCCAGGCTGAGCACCAAAAAACCTGCCTTGATCAGCCGACGGCGGTCACGGCGCATGGTCTGCACCTTCGGTCCAGGCTGATCGCCACAATGCCAGCCATTGCTGGCCGCGCGCCGTGCCTGCGCTGATGTGCACTTGGCGCTGGTCTTCGTCGATGGCCTCCAGCGCAATCACCCAGTCCGGCGGGGGCAGTTGTCCGGCCACTTTGTCAGGCCACTCCATGAGCTTGAGGCCCGGCCCGGCAAAGATGTCCCGAAAGCCCGCGTCTTCCCATTCCTGCGGGTCGTTGAAACGGTAAAAGTCAAAGTGCCAGATGGGCCAGGCCATGTCTTCCGTTGCGCCCGTGCCCGCTTGGTGCGGCTCCACCACCGCGTAAGTCGGGCTTTTGATACGGCCCTTCACCCCGGCGGCTCGCAGCAGGTGGCGCACCAAGGTGGTCTTGCCCGCGCCCAAGTTGCCGCGCAGCTCGATGCGCGCATCGCGCCCCCCGGGCCATTGGCCAAGGCCTTGCGCCAATTGCGTGGCAAAGGCCTGCGTGGCGGCCTCGTTTGGCCACAAACCCTCCCAATGCGCTGGGACGGCGGGGCTTTCTACAATCGGCGGGTGACTGCTGAACGTACTCAAATCGACCTTCTTAAACTGTGGCCCCAGATCCAGATCTGGGCGCGCGAGTTGGGATTGTCCCAAATTGGCGTGAGTGGTATCGATTTGTCCTCGGCAGAGCCCGGATTACAAGCTTGGTTGGCCGCAGGATTTCACGGCAGCATGGCTTACATGGAAAGCCATGGCATGAAACGCGCCCGTCCCGCCGAGCTGGTGCCCGGCACGGTGAGCGTGATCACCGCCCGCATGGATTACCTGCCTGCGGAGACACCGCCCGACTGGCTGGCGCTTGAAACCGCCCGCAGCCTGCTGCCGGGCGAGGCGGTGGTCTCGCTGTATGCCCGGGGGCGTGATTACCACAAGGTTTTGCGCTCGCGCCTGCAAAAACTGCAGGACCGCATCGCCGAGGCGATTGGCCCCTTTGGCCACCGCGTGTTCACCGATTCGGCCCCGGTCATGGAGGCTGAGCTCGCCACCCGCAGCGGCTTGGGCTGGCGCGGCAAACACACGCTGGTGCTGAGCCGCGAGGCCGGGTCGATGTTTTTTCTGGGCGAATTGTTTGTGGACTTGGCCCTGCCCGAGACGCCCGCCACATCGGCGCATTGCGGCCAGTGCACCGCCTGCATGGACTTGTGTCCCACCCAGGCCATCGTGGGGCCTTACAAGCTGGACGCGCGGCGTTGCATTTCCTATTTAACGATCGAGCATGCCGGGCCGATTGACGAAGCCTTGCGCCCGCTGATCGGCAACCGCATTTATGGCTGCGACGACTGTCAGCTGGCTTGCCCCTGGAACAAGTTCGCGCAAGTCAGCCCTTTGCCAGATTGGCAGGCCCGCGAAGGCTTGGGCGCGGGCAGCATCGCCGAACTGATGGCTTGGAGCGAATCCGAGTTTTTGCGCCGCACAGAAGGCAGCGCCATCCGCCGCATCGGACACGCCCGCTGGTTGCGCAATTTGGCTCTGGCGGCAGGCAATGCCTTGGCCTCGTCGGCATTGCCAGAAGCTGAGCGCCAGGTTTTGCTGCAGGGTTTGGCCGTGCATGCTGACCATCCGGACCCGGTGGTCCAAGAGCAGGTGGCCTGGTCTTTGTCGCGCTTTTGACCACTTGGCGTGATCAGGGTGCCTTGGAGGGTTGACCAAACCACTGTGCCAAGCTCATTTTTCGCAGGGACTCAGCGCTTCTGATTTGGGGGTTTGAGGGCAGTGCCATGCGAAGCGCCCTTTCTTGTGCTTCTACTCCTGCACGGGTTGCTGCGAAGACCTCGTCCCAAGTGTTTTTGGGGGCGAAGTGAGGGCCCAAAAGCTGACCGATGAACCAGGTGTTTTTTTCGTGGTAACTGCATCCAAAGGAGTTTCGATCGGCGGCTGAAGCCGACAAGACAATTCTTTTGGGACCTTGCAGCGCATCAACGAAAGAGCCCGAGTAGCAAGCCGACAGCAGAATTGTGACTTGGGTTTCGGGATGCAGTTTGTCTAACCAAGTTTTGAGTTGGGCGGTCCGAACGGGTGGGTGGTATTGGTTGCCTATGTTGACAGACAAGACACCCGGTGAGCCGTGTGTCGAGATCAAGACAGTCAATGACATCGGTTGAGCATGCGACCAAGTAGCTAAGTGGTCAAAAACTCGCTCCAAATTGGGTGTTGTCGCGAAAGGAAATTGCAGCTGCTGCGTTTCCAGTTGGTTGCTCAACAAAATCGATACTGTCTTGGGCTGGAAGGTTTGCAAGCTTTTTTCCATCAGCAAGATGTCTCTTTGAAAAACCAAGGACTGCGAGTGTTGAGCTGACCCCAAAAATACGTGTTTGTACTCGCCTCCAGCCTGTTGTCGCCACTGTGATTCAACCCGTTGAAGTTGCTGCTGGAGCAAGGCGTCTGATTGTCTTTTAACCTCTTCTTTTTGTGGGGTCAGCGCACAGGCGGCTAAGGCGCTGACCAAGCTCATCAGAAAAAAAGTGCGACCAAAGTCCATCAGCGCTTGAGGCCATGTTTTGTGTGGGGGCACGGTTGTTTCCTTCGGTGGTGCGGTATCGCAGATTCTGAAAATTCTAAAGACCTCTGAAATGTCAGCGCAGAACGCCCAATGCAAACGGCAAACTCCACATGCCGGACAAGGTCGACAGCGTCACCAGCCCCGCCACATAGGGGCCGTTGTAGCCCATGCGGGCAGCCAGCACATAACAAGTCGATGCCGTGGGCAAAGCCGAAAATGCGAGCAGTACCGTCGTTTGAAGAGTGTCGAGCTGAAACAGGCGGGCCATGCCCACGGCGATCAAAGGCAGCACCAAGTGCCGGATCATCAGCAAACCCATGCCCAGCAGTGTGCCCCGGCGCAAGGTGCCCAGCTGCATACCTGCACCAGCCGCCATCAAGCCCAGGGCCAAAGACGCTGCACCGATTCGACTGACACTGGGGTCCAGCCATTCGGGGATGCGAAACCCCAACAGGTTGGCAGCCAGGCCTGATCCGGTGGCGATGATCAGGGGGTTGCGTACCAGTTCGCGCAAAAAGCCGGTGTTGGCCTGTCGGGCCATGGGCCAAACTGCAGCAATGTTGAATGCCGGCACACACACACCGATCAACACCGAAATCATGAGCAGGCCTTCGGGGCCTGCCAATCGCTCGGCCAGCGCCAAGGCGATGAAGGAGTTGAAGCGAAACGCCACCTGGGCGCTGGCCGCGTGATCACGTCGGTCCAGCCGTTTGCCCAAAATCGGCCAATAGGGCAGGCTGTATGACAAAGCGATGGCGCATACGCCCAAGCTCAGACCTGCGCCAATCAGGCCGGAGGCGGCATTCAGGTCCAGTGGGCTTTTCACGATGGAGTGAAACAACAAAACCGGGAAAAGGAAAAAATAGACCAGACTTTCCACCTGTTGCCACACGGGGCGGTTCAAGGCGGTGAAGCGGCAGATCAGATAGCCGCACAAAATCAGGGAAAAATCGGGGAAGAGGAGTTGGGCAAAGTTCACTTGACTAGGATAGCTGACCTTTCAGGTGGCCCAAGCAGAGTCTTGTCACCTGAGGTTCATGCTTTTTTTGAGTGTTTTATGGGTTTTCCCCCTCACGACAGGGGCCCGTTTTTGCCTATCATGTGCCATCTTTCAAGGAGTTTTCGATGAAGCGTCGCCGTTTGGTTTCAGCAGCTGGTTTGGCTGCCACCGTTTTGGCCAGTGGTTCGGTGTGGGCGCAGGCTTACCCCAACAAACCCATCAAATTGCAAGTGCCTTTTGCACCCGGCGGTACCACCGACATTGTGGCCCGCGTGATTTCAGAGCCCTTGGGTAAAGCCTTGGGCCAAAACGTGATTGTGGAGAACAAAGCCGGTGGCGGCGGTGTGGTGGGTGCAACCGAAACCGCGCGCACCGCGCCCGATGGCTACAACCTGGGCATGGCCACGGTGTCCACCACCGCCGCCAACCCGGCCATCAACCCCAAAATTCCGTACAACGTCCTGACCGACTTCACGCCCATCATCAACATTGCGGCCACGCCCAACGTGATCGCTGTGCACCCCAGTTTCCCGGCCAAGGACTACAAAAGCTTTTTGGCTGAAATCAAAAAGAACCCAGGCAAGTACTCTTACGCGTCCTCGGGCACGGGCGGCATCGGCCACCTGCAGACCGAGCTGTGGAAGAGCTTGACCGGCGTGTTCATCACCCACATCCCCTACCGCGGCGCAGGCCCTGCCCTGAACGACACCGTGGCCGGTCAGGTGCCGATCATTTTTGACAACCTGCCCTCGGCCTTGCCTTTCATCCAGACCGGTAAATTGGTGCCGATTGTGGTGGCTGCACCCCAGCGCTTGCCCCAGTTGCCCAACGTGCCAACCTTCAAGGAAATTGGTCTGGAGCCTGTCAACCGCATGGCTTACTATGGCATTCTGGGTCCTAAAAACCTGCCCAAAGAGGTGGTGGACAAGATCAGTGCAGGCGTGAAAAAAGCCCTGCAAGAGCCGGGCGTGACCAAGCGCATCAACGACACCGGCTCATTGGTGGTGGCCAACACGCCTGAAGAGTTCACGGCCCAGATCAAGGCCGAGTTCGAGGTGTACAAGAAAGTTGTGGACCAGCAAAAACTCAAGCTGGACTGATTTCAGTCCATGCACGAGGCCAGCCAGAACACCATCGACCGCTTTGCCGAGGCCCTCTGGCTGGAGGACGGACTGGCTGCCAACACTTTGGCGGCCTACCGTCTGGATTTGTCGCTCTATGCCACCTGGCTGTTTTTAACGCACAGGCTGGCGCTGGAGGCGACCCAAGAGCACCACCTGCAGGCTTACTTTGCTGAGCGTCATGGGCAGACCAAGGCCACGTCAGCCAACCGCAGGCTCACGGTGTTCAAGCGTTTTTTCCGATGGGCGCTGCGCGAACGCCTGATTCAGACGGACCCCACCTTGCGCATGTTGGCCGCCAAACAGGCGTTGCGCGTGCCCAAAACGCTGGGTGAGTCGCAGGTCGATGATTTGCTGCGTGCGCCGGATGTGGCCACCCATTTGGGTCTGCGTGACCGCGCCATGTTGGAGCTGATGTACGCCAGTGGTTTGCGGGTGAGCGAGTTGGTCAGCCTCAAAACATTGCATGTGTCTCTCAATGAAGGCGTGCTGCGCATCATGGGCAAAGGCAGTAAAGAGCGGCTGGTGCCCTTTGGCGAAGAAGCGCGCGAGTGGCTGCAGCGCTACATGGGCCAAGCCAGACCGGCCATGCTGGGCCAACGCCAGACCGAAGACCTGTTTGTCACCAGCAGTGGCCCCAAGCCCGGTACCGGCATGTCACGCGTCATGTTCTGGAACTTGGTCAAGCGCTATGCCATCGAAGCCGGCATCACTGCGCCAATGTCGCCACACACGCTGCGCCACGCATTTGCCACGCATTTGCTCAACCATGGGGCCGATTTGCGGGCGGTGCAAATGCTGCTGGGCCACGCCGACATCTCGACCACCACGATTTACACGCACGTGGCGCGTGAGCGTCTCAAAACCCTGCACGCCCAGCATCACCCGCGGGGCTAGCTCAATGCGGCCAATTCAACCTCTTCAAACCCCGCCAGACGCCGCGCTGCCATGTTGAAGGGCGGGCGCAGTTTGGGGGCGTCGTATTGCGCGATCAGCTCGGCATAGGTGCTGACCGGGTCGAGGCCTCGCTCGGCACACAGGTAGCGGTACCAGCGGTTGCCTGCGGCCACATGGCCGATTTCTTCTTCCAAAATGATGTCCAGGATCTCGCCCGCGCGGTGGTCGCCCACACTGACCAGTTTGTTTTTGACGCCCGGTGAGGCGTCCAGGCCGCGCGCTTCCATGGTGCGCGGCACGATGCCGATGCGGGCCAGAATGTCGCCCTGGGTGCGCTCGGCCATGTCCCACAGGGTGTTGTGGGCCGGAAAGTCGCCGTAGTCAAAACCCAAGTCCAGTAAATGCTGGCGCAGCAGGCTGAAGTGCTTGGCCTCTTCCTGGGCGATGCGCACCCAGTCGGTGTAAAAAGCCTCGGGCATGCCCGCAAAGCGCCAGACCACGTCGAGTGCCAAGTCGATGGCGTTGAGTTCGATGTGGGCAATCGAGTGCACCAGCATGGCCCGCCCCTCGGGTGTGGTCATGGATTTGGCTTTGAGCTGGGTGTGTGGCACCAGCGGCGGGCGGGCTGCGCGGCCGGGGCCTGCCGTGGGGGCGCTCAGGCTGTCGTTCGCGCCCACGGGCAGGTTCAGGTCCAGGGCCAAAGTGGCCTGGGCTTTCAGGTTCGGGTCGGTTTGCGCCCAAGGGATCAGGGCGGCGGTGCGCAGGGTTTGCATGGTGATCGGTGACTGCGCCCACGGCCGGGTGTGGGCATCCCTACAATTGTAGGTTTTCAAGAAAACCCAACCGACAGGAGACCGCCATGGCCATTTACCAACTGGATGATCAAACCCCCAACGTGGCCGACAGCGCCTGGGTGGCCGACAACGCACAGGTCATGGGCGCGGTCAAAATCGCGGCCGACGCCAGCATCTGGTTTGGCGTGACGGTGCGCGGGGACACAGAGACCATCGAGATCGGCGAGGGCAGCAACATCCAGGACGGCAGCGTGATGCACGCCGACCATGGCAAACCGATCAAGGTCGGCAAGCACGTCACGGTGGGCCACATGGTCATGCTGCACGGCTGCAAGATTGGCGACGAGTCACTGATCGGCATTGGCGCGGTGGTGCTCAATGGTGCGAAGATCGGCAAGAACTGCCTGGTGGGAGCGGGCTCTTTGGTGACCGAGGGCAAGGAATTCCCCGATGGCTCGATGATCATGGGCACGCCCGCCAAAGTGGTGCGTGAATTGAGCCCAGAGCAGATCGAAGGCCTGCGCCAAAGCGCCAAGCATTACGTCGAGAACGCCCGCCGCTTTAAGGCGGGCCTGAAAAAAATCAGCTGATTGGTTGGTTGTCGCGAACGGTTTTTAACTTTTGAGGATCGGCCCCACGGGGCTGTTGATTGCACTTTGTCCGAACTCCATAAATTCATTTTCGAAGGCCTGCCGGTGCGCGGCATGCTGGTGCGCTTGACCGATGCCTGGCAAGATATTCTGGCGCGTCGCGCTGCCAACTCCGAGACGGGCGCTTACCCCGCACCCGTGCGCCAGTTGCTGGGCGAAATGGCCGCAGCAGGCGTGCTGATGCAGGGCAACATCAAGTTCAATGGGGCTTTGGTGCTGCAGATTTTTGGCGATGGCCCGGTCAAGCTGGGCGTGGTCGAGGTGCAACCGGATTTGAGCCTGCGCGCTACTTGCACCCAGGTGGGCGAAGTGGCCGACAGTGCCACCTTGAGCCAGATGGTCAACGTGAACAACGAAGGGCGCTGCGCGATCACCCTCGACCCTCAAGACCGCTTGCCGGGGCAGCAGCCCTACCAAGGCGTGGTGCCGCTGTTTGGCGATCGAGGAGAAAAGCTGGAGAACATCAGCGAAGTTCTGGAGCACTACATGCTGCAGTCCGAGCAACTGGACACCGTGCTGGTGCTGGCGGCCGACGACAAGGTGGCCGCGGGTTTGCTGATTCAGCGTTTGCCCATCGAAGGCGAGGGCAATCTGGCTGGTAAAGCCGACTCACTCATGCGCGAGTCGGTGTTGGGCCAAAGCGAAGATTTCAGCCGCATTTCGATTTTGACCAAAAGTCTCAAGCGCGAAGAGCTGCTGGGGCTGGACGCCGAAACGATCCTGCACCGCCTTTACTGGGAAGAGCCGCTGGCGCGTTTTGAGCCCTTCATTGGGGAGACCGGCCCGCGCTTTGCCTGCCGCTGCAACCGAGAACGCGTGGGCAACATGATCCGCAGCCTGGGCACCGAAGAGGTCGAGGGCATCATTGCTGAGCAGGGCCAGGTCGAAGTGGGCTGCGATTTTTGCGGCGCGCAATACCGCTTTGACCCGGTGGATGCGGCTGGCCTGTTCACCGGTTTGCCCGCCGATGTGCCGGGCGGCTCGGTGCACTGAAAGGGCTGCTACTTTTTCATTGTGGGAGCGAGCCCCAGCTCGCGAATGATGGTGCTGCCCCGGCGCACATAAGGCCGCTGGGGCGATCTTCCACAGGTGCTTTTAGTCTGATCGTTTGGCCAGCAGCCCAGTGAACAGTTTGTGTTCACACTCCGGGTCACTGCATTCGTTGCATTGCCACACGGTGCGCCCCTCGTTGATGGCGAACTGGGCATTTTCGCGGGTCGTGCGGGCAGCATCGTCTTCACCAGGCAGCCCCAAAGCCAGCAGAGCATTGTTCAATCGTTGGTGGCCTTGACCATAGACCACGCGGTAGGCGATGCCTGCACGCTCGAGTGCCTGGCGCACCAGCGTGTCTACGGGGCCACGCACGTGCGGGCCGTCGCGCTGCAGGCCATCGGCCACCCAAGGCAGGTCCAGGCCCGTGACCAAGGTGCTGTCGTAGAGGGCTTGGTGCGCCAAAGCCATGGGGTAGAGGCTGTTGTCGTCAAACAGCATGTGGCTGTAAACCGCCGTCATCAAGGGGGTCGTGTCCGCAACCACCCAGCCCGGCGGGGCTTGCGCCACAGCGCGGGCTTGTTCAGCGGCGATGCCCATTTGTTCGTGAGGAAGTGGAGTGCGGCCTTCGCGGGCGCACCATCGTCGCAGGACTTCATCGACCGTACATACGGCTTGACCACGTGCGCGCAGGGCGCTGGACAAGGCCTGTGCCAGCCAAGATTTTCCGGTGCTTTCTGCACCCAGAATGGCAATTCGCCGCATGCGGCTCATGCGGTTTGAAGTTGCAGTTTGCGCTGCCAAGCACGCCAGCCCCACACGCTCATGGCGGTGAACAGCGCATACAGCAGGGCGGTCAGCCACAGTTCTTTGTGCACAAACAGCGCCACGCTCACGGCGTTGACCACCAGCCAGACCAGCCAGTTTTCAATGTATTTGCGACCCAAAAGGGCTTGGCCGACCAAGCTCAGGGCTGTGGGCAATGCATCCCACCAGGCCACATCGCTGTCGGTGAAGTGTTGCAACAGCAAGGCCAGTGAGGGCCACAACAAGGCACTGATGATCAGCACCAGCCACCAACCACGGGACGACAACCGTTGGATCACAAGGGCCGGGTGTGCGTCCTCGCCCTTGCGCAGCCATTGCCACCAGCCCCAGAGCGCCAGAGCTGCAAACACGACTTGCAAGCCGGCCTCGCCGTAAAGCAGGCTGTTCTTGAAGACAAAGAAGTACAGGGTCGAGCTGGCAATGGCCAGCGGCCAGCTCCAGTGCAGCTCCTTGATGCTGCAGACCACCATGACCAAGGCCAGCACAAAACCGGCTATCTCGGTGGGGGACATCATTTGGCGATTTGCACGAAGATTTCGTTGGGTTTGACCATGCCCAGCTCTTGGCGAGCCCGCTCTTCGACCATGTTCAAGCCTTCCTTGAGGTCACTGACCTCGGCATTGAGTTGCTCGATCTGGAGTCGGGCTTCTTCGTTGGCCGCTTTTTGTTGCTTGAGCTCACGCTCCAGCTCGGCCACACTGGGCACACCGCCTTTGCCCAGCCAAAGCTGGGCCTGGATGATCGCCAACAAGGCGATCAGCACAATGGGAACAAGGCGGTTGACCATTTGGTTTTAGCGCAGGTTGTAAAAAGCCGAGCGGCCAGGGTACACGGCCACGTCACCCAAGTCTTCCTCGATGCGCAGCAGCTGGTTGTACTTGGCCATGCGGTCCGAGCGGCTCATGGAGCCGGTCTTGATCTGACCGGCGTTCAAGCCCACGGCGATGTCGGCAATCGTGCTGTCTTCGGTCTCGCCAGAGCGGTGTGAGATGACGGCGGTGTAACCGGCGCGCTTGGCCATTTCGATGGCTTCAAAGGTCTCGGTCAGGGTGCCAATCTGGTTGATCTTGATCAGGATCGAGTTGGCGATGCCTTTGTCGATGCCTTCTTTGAGGATCTTGGTGTTGGTCACAAACAGGTCGTCACCGACGATTTGCACGTTCTTGGCCAAGCGGTCGGTTAGCACTTTCCAGCCGTCCCAGTCGCCTTCGGCCATGCCGTCTTCGATGCTGATGATGGGGTACTTGTCGCACCAGGTGGCCAGCATGTCGGTCCACTGCTCAGACGTCAGGCTGATGCCGCCTTCACCGGCCAGCACGTATTGGCCGTCTTTGTAGAACTCGCTGGCTGCGCAATCGAGGCCAATGGCAATCTGCTCGCCAGCGGTGTAACCGGCAGCGGCAATCGCGTCGAGCACCATCTGAATGGCCGCTTCGTGGCTGTCGACGTTGGGGGCAAAGCCACCTTCGTCGCCCACGGCAATGCTCATGCCTTTGTCGTGGATGATTTTCTTGAGCGCGTGGAATACTTCAGCGCCCCAACGCACGGCTTCGCGGAAGCTGGGCGCGCCGACGGGGATGATCATGAACTCTTGCAAGTCCAGGTTGTTGTTGGCGTGTGCGCCGCCGTTGATGACGTTCATCATGGGCACGGGCATTTGGTTGGCGTTCATGCCGCCAAAGTAGCGGTACAGGGGCAAGCCAGACTCTTCGGCCGCAGCGCGGGCCACGGCCATGGACACCGCCAGCATGGCGTTGGCACCCAGGCGGCTCTTGTTGTCGGTGCCGTCCAAGTCGATCAGGGTGCGGTCCAAAAAGGCTTGCTCGGAGGCGTCCAGGCCCAACACGGCTTCGGAAATTTCGGTGTTGATGTGCTCCACAGCCTTGAGCACGCCTTTGCCCAGATAGCGGCTCTTGTCGCCGTCACGCAGCTCAATGGCTTCGCGGCTGCCGGTGGATGCGCCGGACGGCACAGCGGCGCGGCCCATGACGCCGGACTCCAGCAGCACGTCGCATTCGACGGTTGGGTTGCCACGGCTGTCGAGGATTTCACGGCCGACGATATCAACGATTGCACTCATTTTTGAACTCTCTCAATTTAAAAATAAAACGGGTCTTTGAAGCCAGCAGTTCAGACGCCTTCGACGGCCACCATGCGCATGATGGCGGCACCTTCGCGCGCTTCGCGGGCTTTCAGGTATTCGGGCAGTTCGTAAAAGGCCTTGGCCGCATCAAACGAAGGAAACTTCAAAATCACAATGCGTTCAGGGGTCCAGTCGCCTTCGAGCACTTGCACTTGGCCGCCGCGCACACACACTTCGGCGCCTGCGCTCTTCATGGCCGCTGTGGACCACTTTTTGTACTCTTCATACTGAACAGGGTTGTTGACCTGAACGTGGGCGATGATGTAGCCGCTCATGAGAAGTTGTCCTCTAAAAATGGGTTTTTCTTGGTCACGGCATCGAGCTGCACCAGTGTCTCGAGCAGGGCTTTCATTTTGCCCAGGGGCACCGCGTTGGGGCCGTCGGACCAAGCCTCTTGAGGCTTGGGATGGGTTTCCATGAACAGACCCGCCACGCCCACGGCCACGCCTGCGCGCGCCAGCACCGGCACCATCTCGCGGGCACCGCCGCTGCTGGTGCCTTGGCCGCCCGGCTTTTGCACCGAGTGGGTCACGTCGAACACCACCGGCGCGCCGGTTTTGCGCATCTCGGCCAGGCTCGTCATGTCGGCCACGAGGTTGTTGTAGCCAAAGCTCACACCGCGCTCGCACGCCAAAAAGTTGTCTTCGGGCAAACCCACTTCGCGTGCAGCGGTGCGGGCCTTGTCGATGACGTTCTTCATGTCCCAAGGTGCCAAAAACTGGCCCTTCTTGATATTGACCGGCTTGCCCGACTGGGCCACGGCGCGGATGAAATCGGTCTGGCGGCACAAAAAGGCGGGGGTCTGCAGCACATCGACCACGCTGGCCACGGTTTTGACCTGTGATTCGTCGTGCACATCGGTGAGGATGGGCACACCAATTTGGCGGCGAACCTCGTCCAAAATTTTCAGGCCCGCATCGATGCCCACACCGCGCTGGGTGCTGCCCGAGGAACGGTTGGCTTTGTCAAAGGAGCCCTTGTAAATGAATGGAATGCCCAGCGCCGAGCAAGCCTCTTTGAGGCGACCGGCCACTTCCAGGGACATCTCCAAGCCTTCGATGGAGCAGGTGCCCGCGATCAAAAAGAAGGGTTGGTTCAGTCCAACGTCAAATCCGCAGAGTTTCATGGAGGTGTCCTGTCGAATGGGGCGCTGGGGTCAGGCCTTGGCCTTGTTCTCGATCGCGGCCTTGACAAAGGCGTTGAACAGCGGGTGACCGTCCCAAGGTGTGGACTTGAATTCGGGGTGGAACTGCACGCCGACATACCAGGGGTGCACGGTTTGCGGCAACTCGACGATTTCGGTCAACTGCTCGCGCTGGGTCAGCGCCGAGATCACCAGACCGGCTTTGCGCAGATCGTCCAGGTAATTGACGTTGGCCTCGTAGCGGTGGCGGTGGCGCTCGGTGACCACGTCGCCGTAGATCTGGTGCGCCAGCGTGCCCTTGGCCACGTCGGAGCTTTGCGCGCCCAGGCGCATGGTGCCGCCGAGATCCGAGTTGGCATCACGCACCTGGATGGAGCCGTCGGCGTCTTTCCATTCGTTGATCAGAGCGATCACTGGGAAGGGGGTCTCGGGCTCGAACTCGGTGCTGTTGGCGTCTTTCATGCCGGCCATGTGGCGGGCGTATTCGATCGTGGCCACTTGCATGCCCAAGCAGATACCCAAATAAGGCACTTTGTGGGTGCGGGCAAATTGCGCCGTTTCGATCTTGCCTTCCACGCCGCGCTTGCCAAAGCCGCCGGGCACCAGCACGCCGTCATACTGGGACAGGCTGGCCACGGTTTCGGGGGTGATGGTTTCGGAGTCGATGTGCTCGATCTTGACGCGCACATGGTTGCGCATGCCGGCATGGCGCAGCGCCTCGTTGACGGATTTGTAGCTGTCAGACAACTCGACGTATTTGCCGACCATGGCGATGGTGACTTCGCCCTTGGGGTTGGCGGTCTCGTACACCAAATCGTCCCAGCGTTTGAGGCTGGCAGGCGGCGTGTTCAGGCGCAGCTTGTCGCAGATCAGGCCGTCCAGGCCTTGCTCGTGCAGCACGCGGGGGACTTTGTAGATGGTGTCCACGTCGGGCATGGAGATCACGCCCCAGCTTTGCACGTTGGTGAACAGCGAAATCTTGTCGCGCTCGTCGTCGGGGATGTAGCGGTCAGCGCGGCACAGCAGCGCGTCAGGCTGGATGCCAATTTCGCGCAGTTTTTGGACGGTGTGCTGCGTGGGTTTGGTCTTGAGCTCGCCTGCGGTGGCAATCCAGGGCAGGTAAGTCAGGTGCACAAAGGCGGTGTTGTTGGGGCCCAGACGCAGGCTGAGCTGGCGCACGGCTTCCAGAAATGGCAAAGACTCGATGTCGCCCACGGTGCCGCCGATCTCGACAATGGCCACATCCACGGCTTCAGGGGTGCCAAAGCCGGCACCGCGCTTGACGAAGTCCTGGATTTCGTTGGTGACATGGGGAATGACCTGCACGGTCTTGCCCAAGTAATCGCCGCGTCGCTCTTTTTCGAGCACGCTTTTGTAAATCTGACCGGTGGTGAAGTTGTTGGCCTTCTTCATCCGGGTGTTGATGAAGCGCTCGTAGTGGCCCAGATCCAAGTCGGTTTCAGCGCCGTCGTCGGTGACAAATACCTCGCCGTGCTGGATCGGCGACATGGTGCCGGGGTCCACGTTGAGGTAGGGATCGAGCTTGATGAGGGTGACGGAGAGGCCGCGCGATTCAAGGAGTGCGGCGAGTGATGCGGAGGCGATTCCCTTGCCCAGGGAAGACACCACACCGCCAGTGACGAAGACGAATTTGGTCATGTCCAAGACGGGAGCAGTGGCTCCCGGTAGGTGGAAATCGTGATTATAGACAGTCGGGTTCGGGGTTTTCCCGGTCTGCAACCGTTTCTTGTGGGTTTGTTTGACGAGGTGGTGGTCGTTTTCCGCGCCGGGGCCGGGGCTGGCCGGTCGGGCTCATCACTCGCTTCGCTCGCCAAATCGCCCGATCCGCCCAGCCCTGGCCCCGGCGCTGCGTCGTTGTCCATTTCTCCTGTCATCGCGTTCTTGCCGCGTCGCACTGAAGGCGCAGCGGTCTGCTACATTCCCCAGCCATGAGCACATTGGCTGGAAAACACATCGTTCTGGGCTTGTCGGGCGGCATTGCAGCCTTCAAGTCGGCGGAACTCTGCCGCGCCTTGGTCAAGGCGGGCGTGACGGTGCAGGTCGTGATGACCGAGGCGGCCGAGCACTTCATGACGGCAATCACCATGCAGGCCTTGTCGGGTCGGCCCGTTTACACCTCGCAATGGGACCCGCGCGAAGCCAACAACATGGCCCACATCAACCTGAGCCGCGAGGCCGATGCGATTGTGGTGGCCCCGGCCAGTGCCGATTTTCTGTCCAAGTTGCTGCATGGCGGTGCCGATGAACTGCTGAGCCTGATGTGCCTGGCCCGGCCCATCGACAAAGTGCCGTTGATCGTGGCCCCGGCCATGAACCGCGAAATGTGGTCCAACCCCGCCACCCAGCGCAATGTGGCACAGCTCAAGGCCGACGGCATCCATGTGCTGGATGTGGGGCAGGGCGACCAAGCCTGCGGCGAAACGGGCGATGGCCGCATGCTGGAAGCCGAAGAAATTCTGGAAGACCTGGAAGCTTTTTTCACGCCCAAGGTGCTGGCGGGCAAGTCGGTGTTGGTGACCGCCGGTCCCACTTACGAGGCCATCGATCCTGTGCGCGGCATCACCAACTTATCGAGCGGGAAAATGGGTTTTGCCATCGCCCGTGCAGCCCGCTTGGCGGGTGCCGACGTGACCCTGATCGCAGGCCCCGTGAGCCTGGCCACGCCCCGGGGCGTGAAGCGTGTGAACGTGCGATCTGCGCGCGACATGCTGCAGGCCGTGCAGGTCCATGTGCCAAATCAGGGCGTGTTTGTCGCCACGGCGGCGGTGGCCGACTGGCGTCCAGCCAACTCGGCCGAGCAGAAAATCAAAAAAGATGGCTCCGGTCAAACCCCCGAGCTGAGTTTTGTGGAGAACCCCGACATCTTGGCCACCGTGGCCCAATCGGCGGCTGCGCAAAAGGGCACGCTGTTTTGCGTCGGTTTTGCTGCCGAAAGCCATGATTTGCTGGCCCACGCCACAGCCAAACGGGTGCGCAAACAGGTGCCATTGCTGGTGGGCAACATCGGCCCGGCCACCTTTGGTCAAGATGACAATGCCTTGCTGCTGGTCGATGCCCAAGGCGCCCGTGAGTTGCCGCATGCCAGCAAACAGGCGCTGGCCGTTCAGCTCATGGCCGATATTGCCCGCCGTATAGGCTGATTTCATCTTCGTGCGTCTCGTCCCTTGGGGCGGGCGCCCTCGTGATTCATTCCGGAGTTTTTATGAACATCGATCTCAAAATCATGGATGCCCGCATGGCCGATCAATTGCCGGCCTATGCCACATCGGGCAGTGCGGGTTTGGATTTGCGGGCATGTCTGGATGCGCCCTTGACCTTGCAACCCAACGCCTGGCAACTGGTGCCCACGGGCATTGCCGTGCACCTGAAAGATCCGGGCTACGCCGCCATGCTGTTGCCGCGCTCGGGTTTGGGGCACAAGCATGGCATTGTGCTGGGCAACCTGGTGGGCTTGATTGACAGCGATTACCAAGGGCAGTTGATGGTCAGCGCCTGGAACCGCAGCGATGTGGCCTTCACCATCGAGCCGATGGAACGCATCGCGCAAATGGTGATCGTGCCTGTGGTGCAGGCCACGTTCAATGTCGTGTCAGAGTTTGAAGCACCCAGCGAGCGTGGCGAAGGCGGTTACGGCTCAACCGGCAAAAAATAAGCGCCTCGAAGGGCGCTGTTGAAGGGGTCAGTGCAGCGTGGGCGGCGTCAGGCTGGTCTCGTCGCCGACTTCAATCTTGAAAAACCCAGTGCCGCAGCTGCCGCTGCCCACTTCGGCTTCGGTGGGCTCTCGCACCGATTCCACCTTCAGGTGCAGTCGCAGCGCAATGCCCGACAGCGGGTGGTTGCCGTCCAGCACCACATGCTCGGGGTAGATCTCGGTCACGGTGTAGAGCACATTGCGCGGCGCGTCGGGGTGGCAGCCCTCGGGCAAGGCGGTGCCTTCGATCGTGAGGCCAGGCTCAAGCCCTTCGGGAAAGAGGGCCAGGGGCTCCAAGAAAAGCAGCTCTTCGTTGAAGTCGCCAAAGGCGTCTTCGGGCTCCAGGTGCAGGTCGACCTTAGCACCGCGTTCGTGGCCCTGCAGGGCTTCCTCGATCTTGGGCAGCAGGTCTTGGCCGCCAATGAAAAATTCAACAGGCTCGTCCAGGGTGTCCAGAACTTCGCCCAGCGTGTCTTTGAGTGTCCAGGTCAGTGCGACCACAGAAGGTGTCTTGATTTCCATAGGACAATTGTCGCAGTTTGGCGGCCTGTTTTTGGCCGCCTTTTCTTTGAGCACAGGTCGTTCGGTCTGTGCAACCGGATCACCCGTATGAACACAGAACAAGCCTTGGCCCTGCTCGGCGGCCTGACCCCCAGCCAATTCATGAAGCGTTATTGGCAAAAAAAGCCTTTGCTGGTGCGCAATGCCATCCCGGGCTTTGTGCCCTGCGTGGGCCGTGCCGACTTGGTGGCGCTGGCGGGAAAGGAGGGCGTGGAGTCGCGTTTGATCGTGGATTCACCCAAGGGCTGGAAGATGAAGCACGGCCCATTCCTCAAGCGAAGTCTGCCGCCGTTCAGTCAGAAAAAATGGACTTTTCTGGTGCAAGGCGTCGACTTGCACCACGACGGTGTGCATGCGCTGATGCAGCAGTTCCGATTTGTGCCCGACGCACGGCTGGACGATGTGATGATCAGCTACGCCACCGATGGGGGAGGGGTGGGGCCGCACTTTGACAGCTACGACGTGTTTTTGTTGCAAGCCCATGGCCAGCGCCGTTGGCGCATTGGCCGCAACAAAGACCTGAGTCTGCAGCCAGGCGTGCCGCTCAAGATCTTGCAAAACTTTGAAGCCGAAGAAGAGTTCGTACTCAACCCCGGCGACATGTTGTATTTGCCTCCCAAATACGCCCACGAAGGTGTCGCTGAAGGGGAATGCATGACCTGGTCGATGGGCTTTCGGGCACCGCAAGAGGGCGAGCTGGCGCGTGAACTTTTGCTGGGCCTGGCCGATGAGGCTTTTGAAGGTGTGGGCGATGCGCTTTACCGCGATCCGAAGCAAGAGGCGGTGACGTCTGCGGCTGCCATTCCACCATCATTGGCTGCCTTCGCACGCCAAGTGGTCGATAAAGCGCTTCAAAATCCGAATTTATTGGACAGCTTGTTGGGGGAGTATCTGACCGAACCCAAGTCCAATGTCTGGTTTGAAATTTCTGATGTGGAGCCCGATTTGTCGGCGGGCGTGCAACTCGATCGGCGCACCAAAATGATGTACGACGATCGGCACGTCTTCATCAATGGCGAAAGTTTCCGGGTGGCAGGCAAAGATGCTCGCCTTTTGCGTCAATTGGCAGACAACCGTTGTTTAAATGCGGCTTCTTGTGCGTTATTGAGTGATTCGGCCCGAGAGGCCCTCCTGGATTGGATGGTGGCCGATTGGTTGAAACCCGCAGAGGACTTTCCCGGGTAAAGGGGTGGTTTGAAGGTTTCGCGTCAGCTTTATGACTTTGGTAAACCGAGACACTAGGGAAAACGATATAATTTGTGGCTGAGTACAAAAGAGCTCGAGTGCTTTTGTCTCGGTCTGAGCAGCTTTCGAGTTTGCTTTCGACACTTTCCGGAAATTGTTTTAACCCCATAAGGAAAATCATCATGAACAAGTCCCTCGTTTTGGCCGCCATCATCGCTGCTGCTGCTCTGTCCGCTTGCGGCAAAAAAGAAGAAGCCGCTGCTCCTGCTGCTCCAGCTCCAGCTGCTGCTCCAGCCGCTCCTGCTGCTGACGCTTCCGCTGCGCCTGCTGCCGCTCCAGCTGCTGACGCATCTGCTGCCAAGTAATGGCTTGCTGCTTTCCCGGCTTGCGCCGGGGATGCATAAAAAAACCCCGCCATGCGGGGTTTTTTTATGCGCCTTTGAATGCCATTCCTAGGCAGCGGGCTGGGGTCAGCCCACTGCCAGTTAAAGCGCGCTCAGCGCAGTTCGTTGGCCAGCAACTTCAAGATGCGTTCTGCATTGCCCGAAGTTTCAGGTTGGCCGTTGGCATTTTGCACACGCACAAGGCTGGCGCTGTCTTTGTCAGTCAAAGCGATGCGATACCGTGACAAAGCCACTTCTTCTTTCTTGCTGCTGAACATTCGGGCAAAAAAGCCGGGTTCCTTGTTCGTGGTGGTGCCGGGCGTTACATAGCGAACGAAATAAACCCCTTTGCTGCGGTCACGGTCTTCGACCGTGAAACCTGTGCGGTCCAGCGCCACACCGGTACGCCGCCAGGCGCGGTCCAATGTGTCGTTGAGCTGAATGGTGGGTTGTCCGTCCACGGTGGTGACAGTTGCCACTGGGGTGGGTGTTGCGCCGATGGCTGCTGTTTTGGCGACTTCGGGTGATGCACCCAGTTTCACCATCATGCGGCGCAGGAATTCGATTTCGAGTTCGGCATCGCTGGCCCGTGGTTGCCAGATGGTCTGTTCTTTTTGCGGGCTGGTGTAGTTCTCGATCATGCCGCGGTGGGTGATGTAAATCTCGACGCCACCTTGTGCGTTGCGCTCCACTCGGGTGCGGAATTTGTCGCGCTCACCCGACGAATACAAGGTATCGAGCACTTTGCCCAAGGTCCGGCGAATGATGTCTTGCGGGATTTTGGCGCGGTTTTCAGCCCAGTCGGTTTCCATGATGCCCACATCTGGTGAATCGGTGATCAGGGTAAAGCCGTTGCTGGTCCAGAATTCTTTCAAAGGCTCCCACACCTTGTCGGCTGGGCGTGCGACCACCAGCCAGCGCTGGTTACCTTGGCGTTCCATGCGCACGTCGCCCAAGCTGTTGGAGGCGGTGCCGGCATCGGCGACGCGTGCACCAGCGCTTTGGAAGCCGGAAGCCGTGGCCGAGTTGCTTTCAAGCGCGTAGCGGGAGTCCCGACGCAGCTGGCTCAGATCGGGTGGGATCTCGAGTGTGGGCGCTTTGGCTGCACTTTTGTAATCAATCTTGTCTTCTTCAAGAAGCGAGCAACCGCTGACCAACATGGCCAAGGCCGCGACAACGGCAGTGCGTTGGACAGTTTGGCAAGACGTAGAGAAAAGGGGTAATTTCACAGGCAATCCTTAGGTGGAAATCAAATCAGGCCGCTGACCTTGAGTGCGGCCTCGACAACAGGTTGTTGCGACTTGGACAGTTCGGTCATGGGCAAGCGCAAAGTGGGGCCACTCAGGCCCATTCGTTGCATGGCCCATTTCACGGGGATGGGGTTGGCTTCGACAAACAGGTTTTTGTGCACGGGCAGCAGTTGGAACTGGATGCGCATGGCTTCTTGGACGTCGCCACGGGTCGCCGCCATGCACAGCTCATGCATGAGCCGTGGCGCAACGTTGGCGGTTACGCTGATGTTGCCGGCTCCGCCGCACAGCATCAGGGCCACAGCCGTTGCATCGTCGCCAGAAAACACCGCAAATTCTTTGGGAACGTCACGGATGAGCCACTGTGCGCGCTCGATGTTGCTGGTGGCTTCCTTGATGCCGATGATGCCCGGGACTTTGGTCAGGCGCAGCACGGTTTCGTGCTGAAGATCAGCCACGGTGCGGCCTGGCACGTTGTAAAGAATCACAGGCAGTTTGGGCGTGGCCTCAGCGATGGCCTTGAAGTGCTGAAACAGGCCTTCCTGGGTTGGCTTGTTGTAATAAGGTACAACTTGCAACTGGGCGTCAGCACCAATGGACTCGGCATATTTGGCCAGGGAAATGGCTTCGGCCGTGGAGTTGGCACCGCAGCCGGCAATGATGGGAATGCGCTTGGCGGCTTGTTCCACCGACACACGCAGGATTTCTCGGTGTTCTTCCACGGTCACGGTGGGTGATTCGCCCGAGGTGCCGACGATCACCAGCCCATCGGTGCCTTCGGCCACATGCCAGTCGATCAGTTTTCGCAAGGTAGGGTAATCCACTTTGCCGTCTTCGAGCATGGGGGTGATCAGGGCAGGAATGCTGCCTCGGATGGGGCGAAATTCGGTGGTCATGTCAGGCGTTTCTGAACAGAAAAAACCCATTCTAACGATTGCAGACCGCTTTGATGAACTGGGGCACGGCGGAATTTCACCCGGAAGGTTGGGGTAAACCCGCCTTGGGCTCAGTCGGGACGCAAAGACCAGCGTTGCACTGCGCCGTGAGATCCAGGCCGGACTGCCGCAATGCGTTGCACAAACCGGTCTGGCGATGACTCGAAGCCATCTTCATAAGCCACAGTGCGCAGGCCTGCGGTCGCCTTCAGGAGTTCACCCGTGTGCAACAAAAAGTCGGGCCGTGAGGGTTTGCCGACGGTTTCATTGCCGGCGGCAAAGGTTTCGTAAATCAACACGCCGCCCGGTGCCACGCTGTTGATGAGGATGGGCATCAGCGGTCGCCACAGGTAATGGGTGACCACAACGCAGCCAAAGGTTTGCCCGGTAAAGGGCCAAGCGCCGTTTTCAATGTCGGCGCAGGTGACTTCGCCGTGAGCCTGGGCCAAAGCCAGTGCGTCAGGGTTGCGGTCGACGCCCTGCACACGGTGGCCCTGCGCTGCCAGCCAGCGCATGTGGCGTCCGGCGCCACATGCCACATCGAGCACGCGGCTGCCCGGGGCGATCAAATGGGCCCAGCGTTGCAGCCAGGCAGAAGGATTTTCGGTGCCGTGCATGGTGTCCATCCTGTCAAGTCAAAAGCAAGACCACATTTGTTCGGCCAGCATGACGATCACGTCGGGTTTGGCATAAAGCCAGAACGTGATGGTCAGGAGCAGTGCGGCCGCGATGACAACCCCAGATGTTTTGTAGGTTGCTCTGTGGGAGGCCGCCCCTTCGGCAGAAGGTTCACTTGGGCTGTCGGGCATGTTGGCGCTCATGCGGTTTGGGGTGTTGGCCGTTGGATAGGGCTTTCACGCACAGGCAGGTTCACCAGCGCGGCAAACACGCCCAGGGCAATGGCCAAGTACCAGACCATGTCGTAGCTGCCGGTCTTGTCATACAGATAACCGCCCAGCCACACGCCCATGAACGAGCCGATCTGGTGGCTGAAAAAGATGAAGCCGCTGAGCATGGACAGGTGCGAGATGCCAAAAATCTGAGCCACGGCGGCGTTGGTGGGCGGCACGGTGGACAACCACAGCAAGCCCATCACCCCCGAGAAGACGTAGACACTGGTGGGCGTGAGCGGGGCCAGCAAAAACAAGACGATGGCCACCGAGCGGGCGATGTAAATGAAGGCCAGGATGTTTTTCTTGGCCATTTTTTGCCCCAGGGTGCCCGCAATGTAGGTGCCAAACACGTTGAACAGGCCGATCAAAGCCAGCGCATAACTGGCCACCTGGGGGGCCAAGCCGTGGTCTTTCAGATAGCTGGGCATGTGCACGCCGATGAAGACCACCTGAAACCCGCACACAAAATAACCCGCCATCAGCAGCTGAAAGCTCGGGTATTTGAAGGCTTCTTTCAAAGCGTGACCAATGGTTTGGTCACGCTTGACTTGCCCCGGGGCATTCAATGCGGGCTCGCGCAGACCCCAGGCCAAGGGAATGATCAGCATGGCGGCAGCGGCCAGGATGACCAAGGCGGTTTGCCAGCCCATTTGGCTGATCAGCAAGCCCTCGACCGGCACCATCAAAAACTGGCCAAAACTGCCAGCCGCCGCTGCCACGCCCATGGCCCAGGATCGGCGCTCGGTGGGCACATTGCGACCAATCACGCCATAAATGACCGCATAAGTTGTTCCGGCTTGTGCCGTGCCGATGATCACGCCCGTGAACAAGGCAAATACCCACGGGTCGGTGGCCCAGGCCATGCCCAGCAAGCCCACCCCGTAGACCACGGCGCCCAAGGCAATCACACGGAACGCACCGAACTTGTCGGCGACCATGCCCGCAAAAATGCCCATGAAACCCCAAGACAGGTTTTGGATGGCCATGGCAAAGCCGAATTCCTGGCGGCCCCAGCCTTGGGCTTGGGTGATGGGCTGAAGCCACAGGCCAAAGCCGTGGCGAATGCCCATGGACAGCGTGACGATGGCCGCGCCGCAAATCAGCACCTGGGTCAGAGAAAGGGGTTTGTGTTGCATCCCCTGACTTTAACCAATGCTGCCGGACTGGCTTGTCCCGCAAATTCAAGGCTTCGCCAACCCGGTGGGTTGGAAGGGCTCACTCAAAGCACTGTTTTTGTATCCAGTGACCTGCCGCAAATCCCACTACAATCCGCCACCATGGCCACCCAATCTACCGTCAAAACCTCCAACGCCTCGAGTGAATATTCCGAAGGCTCGATCCGCGTGCTCAAGGGCTTGGAGCCCGTCAAGCAACGCCCGGGCATGTACACCCGCACCGACAACCCCCTGCACATCATCCAAGAAGTGCTGGACAACGCCGCCGACGAGGCGCTGGCGGGTTACGGCAAAAAGATCAAAGTCGTTCTGCATTTGGATGGATCGGTCAGCATCGAAGACGATGGCCGGGGCATTCCCTTTGGCATGCACCCCGAAGAAAACGCCCCGGTGATCGAGCTGGTCTTCACCCGATTGCACGCGGGCGGCAAGTTCGACAAGGGCAAGGGTGGCGCCTACAGCTTCTCGGGCGGTTTGCACGGCGTGGGTGTTTCGGTGACCAATGCGCTGTCCAAGCGCTTGGAGGCCACCAGTTACCGCGAAGGCCAAGTGGCCACGCTGGTGTTCTCGGGCGGCGACGTGACCGAGCCATTGGTTAAACGCGCCACAGGCGAGGGTGACCGCAAACAAGGCACCACGGTGCGAGCCTGGCCTGACGCCAAATATTTCGAATCCAGCGCCCTGCCCATGAACGAGCTGACGCACTTGCTGCGCAGCAAAGCCGTGCTGATGCCCGGCGTGACGGTGACTTTGGTGAACGAGAAAACCAAGGAAACCCAGCAGTGGCAGTACAAAGCCGGTTTGCGCGACTACCTGACGCAAACCTTGAATGGCGACCCGGTCATCCCTTTGTTTGAAGGCGAGGGTTTTGCCGATGCGAACCACGACAGCTTTGCCGAAGGCGAGGGCGCTTCGTGGGCTGTGGCTTTCACCGAAGATGGCGCACCGGTGCGCGAGAGCTACGTCAACTTGATCCCAACCAGCGCGGGCGGCACGCACGACAGCGGCTTGCGCGATGGCCTGTTCACAGCCGTCAAGAGCTTCATCGAGCTGCATGGCTTGTTGCCCAAAGGCGTCAAGCTCATGCCCGAAGACGTTTTTGCCCGCGCCAGTTATGTGCTGAGCGCCAAGGTGCTGGACCCCCAATTCCAGGGCCAGATCAAGGAGCGTTTGAACTCGCGCGACGCGGTGCGTTTGGTGTCGAGCTTTGTGCGCCCCGCGCTCGAACTCTGGTTGAACGAGCATGTGGACTACGGCAAAAAGTTGGCCGAACTCGCCATCAAGGCCGCGCAAACCCGCCAAAAAGCGGGCCAAAAGGTTGAAAAACGCAAGAGCTCTGGCGTGGCCGTGCTGCCCGGCAAGCTGACAGATTGCGAGAGCAAAGACATCCTGCACAACGAGGTGTTTTTGGTCGAGGGCGACTCGGCCGGTGGCAGCGCCAAGATGGGCCGCAACAAAGAGTGCCAAGCCATCTTGCCCCTGCGCGGCAAGGTGCTCAACACCTGGGAAGTGGACCGCGACCGCTTGTTTGCGAACAACGAAATCCACGACATCTCGGTGGCCATCGGCGTGGACCCGCACGGCCCCAACGACAACCCCGACATGAGCAACCTGCGCTACGGCAAGGTCTGCATCTTGTCCGACGCGGACGTGGACGGCTCGCACATCCAGGTGCTGCTGCTCACGCTGTTCTTCCGCCATTTCCCCAAGCTGATCGAAGCGGGTCACTTGTATGTGGCGCGGCCACCGTTGTTCCGCGTCGATGCACCGGCACGCGGCAAAAAGCCAGCGTCCAAAGCCTATGCGTTGGACGACGGCGAATTGACCGCCATCATCGACAAGCTGCGCAAAGACGGCGTGAAAGAAGGCGGCTGGAGCATCAGCCGCTTCAAGGGCTTGGGCGAAATGAGCGCCGAGCAGCTGTGGGACACCACGCTCAACCCCGACACGCGCCGCCTGCTGCCCATCGAGTTGGGCCCGCTGGACAACGCCGGCACCGAAAACCTCATGACCCAGCTCATGGGCAAAGGCGAAGCCGCCGCCCGCCGCGAGCTGATGGAACTGCACGGCGACAGCATCGAAATCGACGTTTGAATTTCTTGTAGGTCGGAGCTTCAGCTCCGACAAATGTGTGCGCACCCCACGTCGGAGCTCAAGCTCCGACCTACAAAACACCTGCCATGACCACTGACCTGTTGACCCCCGAACCCGCAGCTGCTCCCGAAGGTGATCACCTCGGCGCCTACGCCCAGCGTGCCTACCTCGAATACGCGCTGTCCGTTGTCAAAGGCCGCGCCTTGCCCGATGTGTGCGATGGCCAAAAGCCGGTGCAGCGGCGCATTTTGTATTCGATGGACCGCATGGGGCTGTCGTACAGCGGTCCTAACAACAACACCGCCGCCAAGCCCGTCAAAAGCGCCCGCGTGGTGGGCGATGTGCTGGGCCGTTACCACCCGCACGGCGACACCGCGGCGTACGATGCGCTGGTGCGCATGGCGCAAGACTTTTCGCAGCGCTACCCGCTGATCGACGGCCAGGGCAACTTTGGCTCACGCGACGGCGACGGCGCAGCCGCCATGCGCTACACCGAAGCGCGCTTGTCGCGCATCACCAGCTTGCTGCTCGACGAGATCGACATGGGCACGGTGGACTTCATTCCCAACTATGACGGCTCGACCGAAGAGCCGCGCCAGCTGCCTGCCCGCTTGCCCTTCAGCTTGCTCAACGGCGCCAGCGGCATTGCCGTGGGCCTGGCCACCGAGATCCCCAGCCACAACCTGCGCGAAGTGGCCGACGCCTGTGTGGCGCTGATCAAGAACGACAAGCTGAGCGACAGCGAATTGATGGTCATCATCCCCGGCCCCGACTACCCCGGTGGCGGCCAGATCATCAGCCCGGCCAGCGACATCGCCGACGCCTACCGCACCGGGCGCGGCAGCCTCAAAGTGCGCGCCCGCTGGAAGATCGAAGAACTCGCCCGTGGCCAGTGGCAACTGGTGGTGACCGAACTGCCGCAAGGCGTCAGCTCTCAGCGCGTGCTCGAAGAGATCGAAGAGCTCACCAACCCCAAAGTCAAAGCCGGTAAAAAAGCCCTCAGCGCCGACCAAGTTTTGCTCAAAGCCAGCATGCTGGCCGTGCTCGACGTGGTGCGCGACGAATCGAGCAAAGACGCCGCCGTGCGCCTGGTGTTTGAACCCAAGACCAGCCGCATCGAACAGCAAGAACTCATCACCGCCTTGCTGGCGCACACCAGCTTAGAGACCTCTGCCCCGATCAACATGACCTCGGTCGGCATCGACGGCAAGCCGATTCAAAAATCGTTGCGTCAGATGCTGGTGGAGTGGATCAGCTTCCGTCAGACCACGATCACCCGCCGCAGCCAGCACCGCTTGAACAAAGTGCTGGACCGCATCCACATTCTGGAAGGCCGTCAGTTGGTGTTGCTGAACATCGACGAGGTCATCCGCATCATTCGCCACAGCGACGAGCCCAAGCCTGCGCTGATCGAAGCCTTCAAGCTCAGCGACCGCCAAGCCGAAGACATCCTTGAGATTCGCCTGCGCCAACTGGCCCGGCTCGAAGCCATCAAGATCGAGCAAGAGTTGAGCGAGCTGCGCGAAGAGCAGGGCAAACTCGAAGAAATTTTGGGCAGCCCCGCCGCGCTGCGCCGCTTGATGGTCAAGGAAATCGAAGCCGACGCCAAGACCTTTGCCGACCCACGCCGCACCCTGATCCAGGAAGAGAAAAAAGCCATCGCCGAAGTCAAGGTGGTGGACGAACCGGTGACCGTGGTCGTGTCGGAAAAAGGCTGGGTGCGTGCGCGTACGGGTCATGGCCACGATGCCACGAGCTTTGCTTTCAAGGCGGGCGACGGCCTGTATGGCACATTCGAGTGCCGCACGGTGGACACGCTGCTGATGTTCGGCAGCAACGGCAGAATTTACAGCGTGCCCGTGGCCACACTGCCCGGCGCACGCGGCGACGGCCAGCCGGTAACCACGCTCATCGAGCTGGAACCCACCACGCAAATCGCCCACTACTTTGCAGGCCCCGCCAACGCCACCTTGCTGCTGAGCGGCTCGGGTGGCTACGGCTTTATGGCCTCGGTCGAGAACATGATTTCGCGCAACAAAGCGGGCAAAGCCTTCATCAGCCTGGGCGACGGCGAAACCGTCTGCGCCCCCAGCCATGTGAGCGGCTCCAGCGCTACGGTGCCTGCCGACAAGCAAGCCATGCCGGCGGCCACCAACGTCTGCTGCGCCAGCACGGGCGGCCGTGTGCTGACCTTTGAGATCAGCGAACTCAAGACCATGGAAAAAGGCGGTCGGGGCTTGATGCTGATCGACCTCGAAGCCAAAGACACTTTGGCAGGCGCTGCGGCCTACACCCGCAGCGTGAAGATCGAAGGCATTGGCCGCGGCGGCAAAGAGCGCGAAGAAACACTCGAAATCCGCAGCCTGAACAACGCCAAAACCGCCCGCGCCAAAAAAGGCAAAGTGGCGGATCTGGGCTTCAAGCCCAACCGCGTCACGCGGGTGGAGTGAAGTTCACTCAGCCCTGAGCGCCCAGCAGGTAATCGATCTTGCCCACCTCCACGCCGTTGTGGCGCAGGATGGTGTAGGCCGTGGTGATGTGGAAGTACATATTGGGCAGCATCCAGCCGGTCAGGTAGTCCTGGCCCTTGAGGGTGCGGGTTTTGCCTGGTCCTGCAGGGAAGGTGATTTCTTTGTCTTCGGTGCCGTCGAGTGCTGCAGCGGGTACGGTGGCGATGTACGCGAGTGTTTTCTGGATGCGCTCTTGCAGCTGGGCCAGTGTGGTTTCGGTGTCATCAAACTTGGGCGCTTCAACGCCAGACAAGCGGGCCACGCCGTTCTTCACCGCGTCGCAGGCGATCAGCACCTGTCGGGTGAATGGAAACATGTCAGGCGCGAGGCGGTAAGTGGTCAGCGCCGTGGGATCAATCTTTTTGGTTTCGACAAACTGCTCGGCCTTGGCCAGGATGTGGCTGAGGTTGGTGAGCATGCGGGTGCAAACGGGCAAGCTGGCGCTGGACATGGAAAGGGTCATGGGGGTCTCCGGTTTAAAAAGGACAGGGTTGCGCGGATGGGTGACGCGGGGTCAGCGGCGCAGCAGCACGATGTTACGGTAACCCAAACGGATCAGGCCTTGATCCTGAAAATGTTGCAGCTGCTGGTTGACGCGCTGGCGAGATGCGGAGGCAGCTTGGGCCAGGTCGGACTGGCTCACGCTCAGCATCACCCCGTCGGGAACGGCCACGCTGTTGAATTTGGCAATGCGCTCCAACGCGGCCCAAACGCGTTGCTCCAAGCTGTGCATGGTTTGATCGGCCAGCGTATCAAGTAGCTGGTTGATCCGCAAACCCAAAATGCGCAGCAAATCCACCGCCACGACCGGGTCGCGGGTGATCAGGTCGATCAAGCGGGTGCGTTCAATGTGCAGAACCTGGGTGGTGCCGACGGTCACCAAATCTGCCGGATAAGTGGTTTCTGCAAAGACCGAGCTCAGGCCCGATATTTCACCCGGCAACATCCAGCGCAGCAATTGCTCCTCGCCCTCGGGCGTGGTCACGCTCACCCGCAAGCGCCCCTTGACCAGCAGCAAAGCTGTCGAAGTGGCTTGCCCTCGGCTGAGCACGACTTGCCCTTCGGTCCATTGGCGCAACACGCCCACGCTGTGCAAGGCTTGTGTTGAGTGATCTGTCAGGGCTGCGTTTTCGGCCCAAACCTTGGTGAACACTTCGGCATCCAGTACCTTGAAGGCATGCGGTCGGACGGTGCCTTGTTGGTATTTGACAGAACGATCGGGTGGCATGGGTCTAGCGTGTTTCATGGTGTGATCAAAAGTTTTTTGGGTGCTTTCCCCTAAATTGTCACATCAGAAACAATTTGCCCCATTCGAGCGGATTTAAATGCTTAACGCCGAGCTTGACGGTGATCAAGTCAAAGAACCACATTGGAGACGACATGAAATTTTCTGCCCCTGCATTTGTGCGCACCACCCTCGGTGCCATCGCTCTGACTTTGGGTGCCAGCGCCATGGCGCAGCCCGTGGTGCGCTTCCAGGACTACCCTGGCACCGGCAATCTGTTGGTGCGTGTGGCCCAAGACCAAGGTTTCTGCCAGCAAGCGGGCCTCCGTTGCGAACTGCGCACGATTCCAGCCGCGCCTTTGGGCATGCAGACCATGCTCTCTGGTGACATCGAGGTGTTTTTCGGCCCGACCGAGGTAGCCGCTGCTGCCGTGGCCCGCAAGACCCCCATTGCCATCATTGCCGCAGGCTTTGTCGATCCGGTGTTTTTCATGGCCGCAGGTGCAAAAACCGAATTGCCGACCGAAAAAGAAGGCTACCCCGGTGTGGTCAAGTCCTTCAAGGGCAAGAAAATTGGTGTGACCCAGCGCGGCTCGGGCGCTGAATTCCAAGTCATCGACATGCTGGCCGATGTGGGCCTGACTGCGAATGACGTGACCTTTGTGGCCGTGGGTGCGCCCGACACGGCATTTCCAGCGCTCACGCGCGGCCAAGTCGACCTGATCATGACCTTCCCGCCCACAGATGGCATGTGCGAAGTGCTCAAGGCCTGCCGCTTGGTGGTAGACCCCCGCAAAGGTCAGGGTCCCAAGAGCATGCTGGCGACTCGGGGTGGAGCTGGCACCATGGCGGTGAAGAGCGAATGGGCAGCGGCCAATCCGCAAACGGTGGCTGCGATCCGCAGGATGCTGGACTTGTCGGACGCTTTCATCGCCAACCCGGCCAACTTCGGCAAGACACTGGAGATCCTGCGCAAGACCTTTGCCCTGCAATTGCCCAATGCCGACCAGATCGCTGAGATCAGCCTGCGCAACTCTATCGGCAACTTCAAGGCCCGTGGCACCGTGCCTGCCATGCAGGCGGTGGCCGATGCCATGACCGAAAACAAACTGTTGCCCGGCAGAGTGGAGATGGCCCCAGCAGTCTTGCCCTGAACGCCGACGACAGCGAACTCTCCAGGGAATATCCATGATCGACGCACAGCGCATCGACCTGAGCTTTGACGGCACCAACTTGGTGTTGCAGGGTGTGGACCTGCACGTCAAGGCGGGGGAGTTTGTCGCGCTCGCCGGCCCCAGCGGCTGTGGCAAAACCACCTTGCTCAACCTGTGTGCGGGCCTGGTCGATTTGCCTGCAGGTCAGCGGCTGCTGGTGGCGGGCGAACAGCCTGCACTCGGCAGCCACAACGTGGCTTACATGTTGGCGCGCGACAGCCTGTTTCCTTGGCTCAACGCGCTGGACAATGCTGCCTTTGGCCTGAAAGTTCGGGGTGTGCCCATTTCAGACGCCCGGGAGAGGGCCGCTGTGATGCTCAAACAAGTCGGGCTTGGCGGTTCTGAGTACAGACTGCCCAAAGCCCTTTCTCACGGCATGCGCCAGCGCGTGGCCTTGGCACGCACCTTTGCCATGCCTTCGCCGCTGCTGCTGATGGACGAGCCATTCGGGGCGCTGGATGCGCAAACCAAACTGCAGTTGCAAGACTTGCTCTTGCAGCTGTGCCAGGAAGGCAACCGAACGGTGCTGTTTGTGACACACGACTTGTCAGAAGCGGTGGCACTGGCCGACCGGGTGATGGTGATGTCTTCGCGGCCAGGACGCATCGTGGCCGATGTGAAGGTGCCGCTGGCGCGTCCCCGCTCCATCCGTGAGCTGCAGACCAGCGATGACTTCCACCACACCTACACCCAAGTCTGGAAACATCTCGAAGCAGGATGGGTGCACCATGAAGGCTGAAACGTTGCAAACGCTGTCGCTGCATGCCCTGTTCCTGAGCGTGGTGTTGGGGCTGTGGGAGTGGGGTGCACGGGTCGGGTGGATTGATCCGAGTTTCATGGGCAGCCCCCTAGGCATCATCACGTTCACGCTGGACAACCTCACCAACGCCCGCTTGTGGGGTGATCTGGGTTACACCCTGTTGGCCGTGTTCGCGTCTTTTGTCATTGGCTCGATCGCCGCCATGATCACGGGTTTGGCCTTTGTGACCTGGCCCAAGTTCGAGGCCTTTTGCGATCCCTACGTTTCAGCCTTCAATGTGCTGCCGCGCATTGCGCTGGTGCCGCTGTTCATTCTGTGGTTTGGTTTGGGCGTCGGATCCAAGATTGCGCTGGGCGTGTCGCTCACATTCTTCATCGTGCTGTCCAGCACGGTGGCTGGCATTCGGGGTGTCAGCCAAGACCATGTGACGCTCACGCGCACCCTGGGTGCCAGCAGTCGGCAGATGTTCTTCTCAGTCACATTGCCGGGCGCTGTTCCGGTGCTTTTCTCAGGACTGCGCCTCGGTGTGATCTACGCCTTGTTGGGCGTGGTGGGCGCAGAAGTCATTGCTTCCGAGCGGGGTCTCGGGCAACAACTCGCTTATCTGGGGTCCACATTCAACGTCAACGGCGTGTGGTCGCTGCTGTTTGATCTGGCGCTCATCGGGGTGCTGATCATGAAGCTGATGAACTGGATCGAACGCCGTTTGCTGCACTGGCAATGAAGCCTTCAAGCAAAAATCACATCAAGGAGATCAAAACATGAAATTCCGTCACATCCAGGTGGACCCGATGACGCCCACCATCGGCGGCATGATCAGCGGCGTTGACCTGAACAACACCCGCTCTGAAGACGTGTACGAAGAGATCAAGCAAGCGCTGTGGCAATACGGTGTTGTGTTCTTCCGCAAGCAGGCTTTGAAGCCCGAAGCCTATATCCGCCTGGGGCAGAACTTTGGCGAGATGGAAAAGCACGAGTTCTTTCCTCATATTGAGGGTCATCCACACATCCAGTTGATTTCGAATGAGGGATATGAGGCCCCAGAAACCGACCGCTGGCATACCGACGTGACCTTCCGCAAGAAGCCCAATATGGTGTCCATCTTGCGCATCACCGACTTGCCCCCTTCGGGCGGTGACACCATGTGGATGCACGCGGGTGCTGCTTATGACGCGCTCAATCCCGGCATGCAACAAATGCTGGAAGGCTTGCAGGCTGACCACGACCTGCCCTGGCATTTCCGCCGAGTCAATGCCCATGAGCGTTTGGCCAAGCGGGCGTCGGCCAAGAGCGGCATGATGGTGACCGCCAATGGTCAAGAATGCAAGATGATCGAGAACGTGCCCACGGTGACCCACCCGGCCGTGATCACGCACCCTTACACCGGCCGCAAGATCCTGTTCGTCAATTCGATTTGGACCAAGCGCCTGCTGGGCATGCACATGGACCTGTCCGAGGCGGTGCTGAACATGCTCTATGAATGGGTCAAAAAGCCCGAGTTCATGGTGCGCTTTCGTTGGGAAAAAGACTCGGTGGCCATGTGGGACAACTGCGCCACGCAGCACTATGCCGTGTTCGATTACGCGCCGCATTACCGCGCTGGCCAGCGCATGACCTGCGGCAGCTTTGTGCCCACGCTCAACCCCGGTGCCGGTGCTGCAGCAGGTGGTCAGCCTTCGGTCATGCGGCAGCTGCTGGACACCACCCGCATGCAAGCGGCCAGCCCACGGGAGCAGCAAGCGGTGGAGGCCATCTTCAGCGCCCTGGAAAACGTGGACCTGAACGCCGTGGCCGCAGCCGCCCAGCGCCGCTGAACCTGGGCAGTACCCCGACATGAGTTCCAACAACCCCATCGACCTGGCCGACCACGACCTGGCCGCCCTGCAGGAGGCCCGCGACTTGCTGGGACGTGCCCAGCAAGCGGCTGCGGTGCTGGCGCAGTGGACGCCTGAAGAAGCCAAGCGAGTGGCCAAGCAAGTGGCTGCCGCCTTGCTGCCGCGTGCCGAGTTTTATGCCGAGTGGGCCGTGCGCGAAAGCCGCATTGGCAAAGTGGCCGACAAGATCGCCAAGAATCAGATTGCCTGCACGCTCACGCCCAACGCCTGGGACAATGTCGCTCTGGGCGGTGTGCGCCGCAACGATGCGTTGCGCATCGTTGAAATTGGTCGCCCTGCTGGGGTCGTGGTGGGTTTGTCCAACTCCACTTCGCCCGTGGCCACCATCATTTTCAAGACCATTCTGAGCCTGATGACACGCAACGCGTTGGTCATCTCGCCACACCCAGTGGCCTTGGCTTGCTGCACCGCTGTGACGAATGAGTTGCAAGCGGCCATCGAAAAAGCCGGTGGCCCGGCGCATGCCTTGCAGATCCTGACCCGCCCCACCGTCGAGGCCACAGGCGCACTGATGCGCGACGCCCGCACCGACGTGATTTTGGCCACCGGTGGCACGCCCATGGTGCGTGCGGCCTATGGCTCGGGCAACCCCGCCATTGGTGTGGGTTCGGGCAATGTGCCGGTCTATGTGGACGCCAGCGCCGACCTGGAGGCCGCAGCAAAAACCATTGTGGTGGACAAGAACTTTGACCACGGCAGCCCCTGCTCGGCCCCATCTGTGATCCTGCTGCAGGCGGGCATTGCAGCGGCCATGCAGCAAGCCCTGATCGGTCAGGGTGCGCATGTGTGCACCGAAGAAGAAGCTTTGAAAATTCAGAACCACGCATTTCCCGGTGGCAAGTTCAATGGCAAGGTGGTGGGTCGTCCGGCGTTCGAAATCGCGCAGGCTGCGGGTGTGCAGGTGCCGCGAGACTGCCAGGCCCTGATCTGCCCCATCGCCAATCCGCAAGCAGGCCATGTGCTGTTCAAGGAAAAGCTCTCGCCCATCCTGGGCTGCGTGGTGGTGCCGAGCATGGACCAGGCCATTGATGTGGCGCGCCTCATGCTGCAGCACAGCGGCGCAGGGCACACCTCGGGCGTCCACACCGCCAACGCCGAGCAGGCGGTGGTCTGGGGCGCGGCCCTTGACTATTACCGCGTGGTTGTCAACGGCTCTACGGTGCACGACAGCACCGGTGCCAACACCGGCTTGCCCTACACCTTCACCATTGGCACGGGTTACGCGGGCAAAAGCTCGGTCGACTGCAACGTCGGCCCAGAGCTGTTGGTCAACTGGAAGCGCGTGGCTTTTCCGCTGCCTGGTGGCTGGGCCGGGGCCATGGCTTCGGGCTCAGCACTGCCAGCGGCCCCAGGCCAGTTGTCCACCCTCACGCCTGAACTTCAGGCCATGGTCCTGCGCATCGTGCAGGAAGAACTCGAATACCTTCGCTGAAAGCCCTTCATGTCCACTTTGCGCAGCTATATTTTTCTGGACCGCTTGCAGCCACAGCTGATGTGTTTGCTCGGCTCTACTGCCCGTGGTTTCCTGCCGCGCCACAACGACGCCGCCATGGTGATCGAAGTCGCTCCCGGCATGGACATCGAGTGGTTGACCGACATCGCCTTGAAGCATGACAACGTCAAGCCCGGTAACTTGGTGGTCGAGCGTCAGTTCGGCTATCTGGAGTTCCACGGCCAGTCTTCTTCGTCGGTCAAGTCGGCCGGTGCTGCGGTCCTTGATGCCATGGGCGTGAGCGAGAAAAGCGTGCTCAAGCCCGAAATTTTGGCCTCTAAAGTCATTGACCGGGTGGACGGCTACCACGCGTTTTTGATCAACCGCAGCAAGTCCGGCAGCATGCTCTTGCCCGGCGAGTCGCTCTACATCATGGAGATGACCACCTCGTCTTATGCGCTGCTGGTGGCCAACGAGGCCGAGAAGGCCGCCAACGTGAAGCTGATCGACTGCCGCTTCATGGGCCCGGCTGGGCGGCTGTATTTGTCAGGCACAGCATCCGATGTGCGCACTGCAGCGGCCGTGGCCGAAGCCGTGATCCACGATGCCGGAGGCGCGGCATGAGCACAGACGCTTTGCGCGAGCAAATTCGGGCGCAGGTGCGTACGGCTTTGGGTGCCAAAGCCACGAATGCTGGCGGCGCCATTGCCGTCCTGATGCAGCGCTTTGAAGCCGGTTATGCCACCGCGAATGCCGAAGCCATCGTGGCCTGCTTTGCCCCCGATGTGGTGTGGTCCTTGCCCGACTCGCGGGTGCTGAATGGCCGTGCGGCGTGTCTGGCGTTCTTGAAGGAACGCTTTGCCAGCCCCGCAGGCCCCAAGTTCTCGGATTCGCACATGAACGTGCTGGGCCAGACCGTGGTGCAAAACTACAAGGTGAGCGTGCCCATGCCCGGTGGCCAATCGGTCACGCTGGACGGCACCGATGTGTACCAAATCCGTGATGGTCTGATCGCCCGCAAAGACGCTTATTGGAAGCAGATCGGTGCGCCTAAACCTACAACTGCGGCGCAGGCTACTGCGCCGGCGGCTGGACCTCAGGGCGTGGTGGTGCCCTTGCGCGTAGGCACGGGTGCCCACGCACAAGCTTTGACAGAACTATTCAAACGCCTGGCCGCCAGCCCGGCACTGTTGCAAGCGGCGCAATCGGGCCTGCTGCGTTTTGACATGCGGGTGGACGAGGCGGCCGTCAAGGCGGTGGCCTCTGCTGCACCTGCGCCGCACGCCACAACCGGTCATTCAGCCTCTTCGGCCATGGCCGCCACCACCGCCGTCGATCCTGCCGCTTGCTGTTCGTCGTGCAAAGAAGGCAAGGCCTGCGAATGCAAGGGCGATGCGTGTGGCTTGCACGATCACCCAGCTGAAGACATACCGGAGCTCAAGGGTGTGATCGGCGAGAAGTTGCTGAAAACCCTGCCGCCGAGCGTGAAAACCGTTCGGCTACACCCCAAGGCGGTCATGACCCCCTTGGGCAAAGAAGCCCTGCGCAAGCGCGGCATCACCATTGACCGAGGAACTACCCCATGAAAACAGGAACCGTGATCGGCCGCATCGTGGCCAGCAAACGCCTGCCCGAGTTGCCCGCTGGGGCATTGCTGGAGGTGCAACTGGACTACCCCAAAGACGTGGTGGTCTGCTACGACCCCATGGGTTGTGGCATTGGTGAGCGCGTGATGATCACCATCGGCGCACCCGCTGCTTGGTGGTTTGCCCCAGCCCACCCGCGTGTGGTGGCCGATGCACTCATCATTGCCTCGCTCGACAACTACGACACCCCAACGCCCATGCGTTGAAACTTTTCCCCTCACCCTTTTCTTCAACCCTTTCTTTTTTAACCCCTCAAGGAGACTCTCATGTCACAAGCCATCGGAATGATCGAAACCAAAGGTTATGTTGCTGCTTTCGCTGCCGCTGACGCCATGGTCAAAGCCGCCAACGTCAACATCGTTGGTAAAAAAGAAGTCGGTGGCGGGCTGGTTGCCATCATCGTTTCGGGCGACGTGGGTGCCGTCAAGGCCGCCACCGAAGCCGGAGCAGAAGCCGCAGGCGCAATCGGTGAAGTGGTGTCTTGCCACGTCATCCCACGTCCACACGCTGACGTGTCTAAAGCCTTCGACGGCAAGTGATCGCAGGCTGTTGCAAATAAGGAGGCCGCATGGCCACAAGCAAAAAAGCCGCCGGGCCCGCGAAACCGCCTGCCAAGCCGGCCGCTGAGCTTCGGGTTTACCTGACGCTCACCGACCTGCAGCCCCAGTTCTCCTCGTGGATGAGTTCGCCCTTGGGCGCACGCGGCTACGTGGCGATGCAAGGCACCAACGCGCTGCTGGTGGAGATCGCCCCCGGGCTGTCCATCCAGCGCGTGATCGACTTGGCCCTGAAGGCCGAACCCACGCTGGAGCCGGGCATCCTGGCCGTCGAGCGGCAGTTCGGTGTGTTGGAGTTGCACAGCAACGACAGCGCGGCCCTGCAGCGAGCAGGCCAGGTCATCCTGGACTGGATGGGGGCCAAGGCCCAAGACCAACTGCGCCCGCATCTGCTGTACAGCGACATTCTGGAAGACGTGACCGATCAGCACGCCGTGCTGATGAACCGGACGCGCCAAGCCAGCATGGTGCTGCCCGGCCAGAACATGCTGCTGATGGAAGTGGCCCCGGCCCTTTTTGGTGCCCACATGGCCAACGAAGCCGAAAAAGTCGCCCCTGACCTGACTCTGGTCGAGTGCAGCATGATCGGTGCCAGCGGCCGCATGTACCTGACCGGCAGCATGGCTTCGCTTGAAAAAGCCAAGGCCCATGTGGAGCAACTGCTCTCGGAGATTCCGGGGCGCGGCTGATCTTCTAAAAGCTACCCCCGAGCCCGACACGGTCTAAACCCACGCCTTGCATCAGCAGGGCGTGGGTTTTTTCAGCCGAGTTCGGCTATCAGTTCGATCTCGACGCAAGCACCCATCGGGATTTGCGCCACGCCAAATGCGCTGCGGGCGTGAGCGCCTGCCTGTGCGCCAAATACCTGTCCCAGCAATTCACTGCAGCCATTCGTGACCAAGTGCTGTTCGGTGAAGTCACCGGTCGAGTTGACCAGGCTCATCACTTTGACGATCCGCTTGACCTTGTTCAGGTCGCCCACGGCCGCGTGCAATGTGCCCATCAGGTCAATGGCGACGGCGCGAGCGGCTTGTTGGCCTTCGGCTGTGCTGATGTTTTTGCCCAGTTGGCCAACCCACGCTTTGCCATCTTTTTTGGCGATATGGCCCGACAGGAAAACCAGGTGGCCTGTTTGCACAAAGGGCACATAGGCAGCAGCAGGAGTGGCCACGGGTGGCAGCTCGATGTTCAGTGATTTCAAGGTGTCGTAAACGCTCATGGTCGGCCTTTGTGCAGTAAGTGATGGACTCCCGCTTGAGCGGGAATGACAAAAAAAGAAAAGGAATTGTCGCTCAATCCGATGCACCGACTGGGCCATCTGTGAGGGATGTACCCCCTGCGGCCGAAAGGTGCTTTGCACATGCACGCATTCGCGAGCAAGGACGCCCGCTTAAAGTGGTGCCACCGTGACCGCAACTTCGAGGATGTGCGAGCCGCCGCCTTGCAGCACACCGCGAAGCGGCGAGACATCGGCAAAATCCCGGCCCACGGCCAGACGCACGTAGTCTTCGCCCGGGCTGGCCAATCCGCATCGGTCGTTGGTCGGGTCCAGGTCCAACCAGCCCTGGCTGACATGACTGGCCAGTTCGGGCAAATACACCGAGGCCCAGGCATGTGAGGCGTCGCTGCCCACCAGGCGGGGTTGGCCCGGTGGCGGTTGGGTGAGCAGGTAGCCGCTCACGTAGCGGGCGGGCAGGCCCAGTGAGCGCAGGCAAGCCACCAGGATGTGGGCAAAGTCCTGACAAACCCCCCGTTTGCTTTGCAGTGCCTCCAAGGCGGGTGTGTTGATGTCGGTGCTGGCCGTTTCGTAATGGAAATCGCTGTGCATGCGGGCGGTGAGCGCCTGGGCCGCTTGCATGAGCGAGCGCCCGGGTGTGAAACTGCTTTGCGCATATTGCGCAAAGGCAGCGTGCACAGGTGCATGGTGTGAACCAAAGACCATGCCTGCGTGCACATCACCCGCTTGGCCGCCACGGTAGCGAAAATGATCGCGCACGGCTTCCCAGCTTTGCTCGGCGCTGGCAGGCGACATGTCGGGGTGGATGGCGCGGGTTTCGACCTCGGTGTAGGCCCGCACGCTCAAGCCCTCATGCGGATTTGTCAGTGCCCAATAGGCGCGGTGGTTCAAAAAGGCGTCGATGCTGTGCTGCACAGAAGCCTGCGGCACGATTTGCATCGTGTGGCGCAGCACGGTTTGGCAGGGAGTGTCGGCCGCTTGCAGGTGGGCGACATGCTGCGCGGTTTGCACCGAGGGGCTGTAACGGTAGCGGGTGTCGTGCGTGATGGCCAGGCGCATGGTGTGTCTTGTGCCTTGTGCCTCAAGCGCCCACGCTGTAGCGGGCTTCGCCGCTGTGCGTGAAAAACAGGCTGCACAGTTGATCCGAGACCTCGCGTGCGGCGCTTTGGCATTGGACCAGTGTGGTCTGCAGGGGCAGCGTTTGCTTGGTTGCAGGGGGGGCGCTGGTGGTGGTCGCGTTCAGTGGCCAAAGTGCCTCGGGTTTGAGCTCGGTCAGCGCGGGCAGGCGCTCGGCCAGGGGCAAGGTGGCCCCATCGGCTAAATGGCCCATGCGCCGCAGCCGCGAGCGCAATGTATGGGCCACCCAGCCCAGCGAGCGGGGGTTGTCCGGATCGGTCACCAGCAGGTCCATCAGGGCTTGGGGGGTGCGGCTTTGTTGGTATTGGGCGTGGAAGCTGATGGTGCTGTCAAACAGGTCGAGCACAGCGTCGAACCCGGATTGCTCTTCGATCAGGCCCAGCTGCACGGCCTCGCTCAGGGCGTGGGACAAAAATTCCAACCGCTCGATGTGGCGGCCCATGGAGAGCAAACGCCAACCGTCGTCGCGGCTCATGCGGTCGGTTTGTGCGCCCGTGAGAGCGGCCAGCATCTGGCTGGTGTCGGCCAAAAGGCGTTGCACAGCCACCGTGTCAGGCAAGGCGTCTGGCGTGGTCTGAAGCAAGGCAGGCGCGTGGGCCAATTGGAAAAAGCGCGATTCGGCCTGCTCGAGCAAGCGCCAGTGTTCGGGCGAAAGGCGCTCGCGCACCGAGGCGGCGGCCAAGCGCACTGCGCGCAGGTTAAAGCCTACGCTGGTGGCCAGTTCTTGGTCCCACAGGCCAGCGATCAAGGAGCGCTCGAACACGCGGTGCGCTTGCGCTGCAGCAGGCACCCCGGCCCGCACCAAGCCATGGCGCGTGGCCATGTGGGTGATGAAGTTCAGCAAACAGGGCAGGCTCTGGTTTTCACTGCCCAGAATTTCCAGGCTCAGACGCACCAGGCGCAAGGTGTTTTCGGTGCGCTCGGTGTAGCGACCCATCCAGAACAGGTTTTCTGCGGCGCGGCTGGTGACCAAGCGTTGGCGCTGCGCAAGGGCGTCGCTGGCGGCGGGGATGCTGGTGGCGGAGCTTGGTGCCGGCGGCGTGGACTGGGGTGGCGTTTGCACCCAGACGTCGGCGCTCGAGCCGCCGCGCTGCATGGAGGCAATGCCTTCGCGTGTGCCCAGCCGCGCCAGGCCACCGGGCAAAACCTGCCAGCCGCCCTGGGCGTCGACCACGGCGAACACGCGCAGCACCACCGGGCGTGACTGGATGTTGGAGGTGCCATCGGGACGGGTTTGCCAAGTGGGCTGGTGCGACAGCGGCAGCCACGATTGCAGGGTGTGGGCATCCGGGTCCTGCAGGATGCGGCGCGCCCATTCGTCTTGTTCGGGGCGCGACAGGCTGTGGCCCAGCACCGGCTCAAAACTTTGTCGGTCGGTGTGGTACGGGTAAGTGGGCTTGATCACGCAATGGGGGATGCGGGGCAACACGTCTTGCAGCGCAGCGGCTTCGCCGCACCACCAGCTGGGAATGGCGGGAAGCACCAGCGCTTGGCCCAGCAAATTTTTGGCCAGTTCTGGCATGAAACCCAGCAGCGCGTTCGATTCCAAAAAGCCCGAGCCTGGCGTGTTGGCCACCAACACGTTGCCGCTGCGCACGGCTTGCAGCAGGCCCGGCACGCCGAGCGTGGAGTCAGCTCGCAGCTCCAGCGGGTCCAACCAATCATCGTCCACCCGTTTGAGTAAGCCGTGGACCGGTTGCAAGCCTTGCAAGGTTTTGAGGTAGAGCTTTTGGTCGCGCACCGTCAGGTCGTTGCCCTGCACCAGGCTCAAGCCCAGATAGCGGGCGAGGTACGCGTGTTCGAAATAAGTTTCGTTGTAAGGGCCGGGCGTGAGCAGAGCGATGTGCGCGCAGGCGCCTGCCGGGCTGCGGGCTTTGATGCCATCGACCAGGGTGCGGTAGGTGTTTGCCAGCCGCTGTACCGGAAACGCCTCGAAGGCTTGCGGGAACAGGCGCGAGACAATTTGCCGGTTTTCGATCAGGTAGCCCAAACCCGAAGGCGCCTGTGTGCGTTGTGACAGCAACCACCAGCTGCCGTCTGGCCCCCGCGCCAGATCAAAAGCGGCCAAGGACAAATAACGCCCGCCCACCGGGGTCACGCCGTGCATGGCAGGCAAATAGGCCGGGTGACCTTGCACCAGGGCAGCGGGAAGCAGGCCTCTCAGCATCAGCTGCTGCGGGCCGTAGGCGTCGGCCATGATGCGCTCGAGCAGCTCCATGCGCTGCATCACGCCCGCCTCGATCTGTTGCCATTCGCTGTGGCCGAGCATGAGCGGGAACAAATCGAGCGACCAAGGGCGCTGAGGTTGGTCGGCGCTGGCGTACACGTTGTAGGTGATGCCGTTGTCGCGTACCTGCCGCTGCAGGTTGTGCATTCGGGTGTTCAGGTCAGCCTCAAGGCTTTGTGTTGCCCGATCTAAAGGCGCCATGAAACGCTGCCAAGGGGCACTGATTGCATGGGGGGTGTCGCCCCCCCGCAGTTCGTCCCAATGCCCAGCGGGCGCGGCTTCGTGTGCAAGTTCCAAGCCGGTCAGGGTTTGGGCTTGCGTGGCACCGTCAGTTTGAGGCGAGCGGTCAATCATCCGATGATTGTCGCCTCAAATCCAGCGTGTGCGGGAACTCGGGGCTGGCATGCAACTGGGCGTTGGGCTTGAGGTGCGGCAGCTGTTTCATCGCCCCTGGGGTGTGCCCCATGCGGAAGAAGCGGGCCAGTCGCCGGCTTTCGGCTTCGTAGGCGTTGACCGGGAAGCTGTCGTAACTGCGGCCACCGGGGTGCACCACATGGTATTGGCAGCCACCCAGCGAGCGTTTCATCCAGGTGTCCACCAAATCCACCGTCAGCGGCGCGTGCACGCCAATGCTGGGGTGCAGCGACGAAGGGGGGTTCCATGCCTTGTAACGGACGCTGGCCACGTACTCGCCCACTACGCCGGTGGGTTGCAGGGGCAGGGGGCGGCCGTTCACCGTCACGGTGTGGCGCGCCGGGTTCATCCCCGTCACATGCACCTCGATGCGCTCCAGCGACGAGTCCACATAACGGGCGGTGCCGCCCGCGCCGCTTTCTTCGCCCATGACGTGCCAAGGCTCCAGGGCGTTGCGCAGCGTGACGACCGCGCCATCGACCTGGATTTGTCCGACCAGCGGGAAGCGGAATTCGAGATGCGGCGAAAACCAGCTCGGGTCAAAGTGAAAGCCTGCGTCGCCCAACTCGGTCAGCACGTCGTCAAAGTCTTTATGGATCCAGTGCGGCAGCATGAAGCGGTCATGCAGTTCGGTGCCCCAACGGGTCACGGGCGCTGAATAGGGTTCGTCCCAGAAACGGGCCACCAGCGCGCGCAGCAGCAACTGCTGCACGATGCTCATGCGCGCATGCGGCGGCATCTCAAAGGCGCGCAACTCCAGCAGGCCCAAGCGGCCCGTGCTGCTGTCGGGTGAATACATTTTGTCGATGCAAAACTCGCTGCGGTGGGTGTTGCCCGTGACGTCCACCAAGATGTTGCGCAGCGTTCGGTCGACCACCCAGGGGGCCATGTCGGAACCGAATTTTTTGCGGTTGCGCGTGATCTCGCGCAGGGCGATTTCCAGCTCATAGACCTGGTCGTTGCGCGCTTCGTCCACACGAGGGGCTTGGCTGGTGGGCCCGATGAACATGCCGCTGAACAAGTAACTCAAGCTCGGGTGGTTGTGCCAGTACAGCACCAGGCTGGCCAGCAGCTCGGGGCGGCGCAAAAACGGGCTGTCGGCAGGCGTGGCCCCGCCCATCACCATGTGGTTGCCGCCGCCGGTGCCGGTGTGGCGGCCGTCGGTCATGAACTTCTCGGCCGACAAGCGCGTCTCGAAAGCGGCTTGGTACAAAAACTCGGTGTGCTCGACCAACTCGGTCCAGTTGTGGGCCGGGTGGATGTTGACCTCGATCACGCCGGGGTCGGGCGTGACCTGCAAGAGTTTGAGGCGCGGGTCGCGTGGTGGCGGATAGCCTTCCATGACGATTTTCAGGCCCAGCTTCAGCGCCGTGGCTTCGACGGCGCTCACCAGCGCCAGGTAGTCTTCGAGGCGCGCCAGGGGTGGCATGAAGACATAAAGAATGCCGGACTTCTCGCCATTTTCGTGAGCGTCAGACTCGTCTTTGGGGCCATTGGCGCGGCGCGGATCGCGCACTTCCACACACAAGGCGGTGCGCACCACCGACGGGTCGGACGCGTATTTCGTGACAGGTGCGGCGGGCTTCGTCGCTTGCGCTGGTGAGCGCTGTTGCAGCGTCACCGCGGCGGCGGTGGGCAAGGCGCTGCGAGGCGAAAACGGGTCTTGCTCGATCAGGTGCCAGCGGTCGGTGGGCGCAGCCCACGGCAGCGAGTCCAGCGGCAAGCGCCAGCCCATGGGGGAGTCTCCGGGCATCAGGTACATGCGCTCGTCGCGCACAAACCAGCGACCGGTTTGCCATTGCGTTTCTGTCAACACCGGGCTCTCGCCCTCAGGCGGATCGATGGCTTGCAGCGGCAGTACATAACCCACCACCGCGTCCAGCCCCTGGCTGAAGATGCGGCGCAAGCGGTTGCGCTCCATCTCGTCGTCCAGCCGTGCATCAAACGGGTCCACGTTGACGGGCAAGCGGCGTTCACGCCACAGGTAGTACCAAGTGTCTTCGTAGCCCGGCAGCACGGTGTCGCCGGCCAAGCCCAGCTGCTGCGTCAAGGCGTGCATGAAGCGCTGCGCGTCGGCGCTGGTGCAGTGGCTGGGTTCACTTTCGTCGGCAAACACGGCCGGGTCTTGCCAGCAGGGCGTGCCGTCGGCGCGCCAGTAAATGGACAGCGCCCAGCGCGGCAGCTGTTCGCCGGGGTACCACTTGCCTTGGCCAAAGTGCAAGAAGCCGCCTTGGCCGTACTGCTGGCGCAGCTTGTGCACCAACTCGGTGGCCAGGCCCCGCTTGGTCGGGCCCAGGGCGTCGGTGTTCCATTCGGCCCCATCGCGGTCTTGGGTGGACACAAAGGTCGGCTCGCCGCCCATGGTCAGGCGCACGTCTTGCGCCACCAACTGCGCATCGACTTGTTCACCCAGCGCCAACACGTTGGCCCATTGCGCGTCGCTGTAGGGCTTGGTCACGCGGGGCGATTCGTGGATGCGCGTCACGCTCATCTCGTGGTGGAACTCGACCTCGGCTTCGTCCATCAGGCCTTCAATCGGCGCGGCGGCTGAGGGCTGGGGCGTGCAGGCCAGCGGAATATGGCCTTCACCGGCCAGCAAACCCGAGGTCGGGTCCAGCCCCACCCAGCCTGCACCGGGCAAATACACCTCGCACCAGGCGTGGAGGTCGGTGAAGTCCACTTCGGTGCCGCTCGGGCCATCGAGTGATTTCACGTCGGGGGCCAACTGGATCAGGTAGCCCGAGACAAATCGGGCTGCCATGTTCATGTGCCGGAACAGTTGCACCAACAGCCAAGCTGAGTCGCGGCAGGAGCCGCTTTTCAGGGTCAGCGTTTCTTCGGCCGTTTGCACACCGGGCTCCATGCGGATGGTGTAGCGGATGTCTTGGTGCAGGCGTTGGTTGATCTGCACCAAAAAGTCGATGGTGCGCTGGCGTTGGCGATTGAGGCTCGCCAAGTATTTCTTGAACAGTGGCGTCTTGTGATCTTTGTCCAGATACGACTGCAGCTCTTCCCGCACGGTGTCCGTGTACTTGAAGGGCACTTCCTCGGCGGAGGGCTCCAAAAAGAAATCAAACGGGTTGAACACGGCCATTTCGGTGACCACGTCCACCGTGACTTTGAAGGCGGTGGTTTTCTTGGGAAAAACCAGGCGCGCCTGGTAATTGGCAAAGGCGTCTTGTTGCCAGTTGATGAAATGTTCTTCGGGTTCGACCTTGAGGCTATAGCTCAGGATGCGGCTGCGGCTGTGCGGCGCGGGGCGCAGGCGAATGACTTGGGGGCCAAGCTGCACGGGACGGTCGTAGGTGTAGTGGGTGACGTGGTGCAGGGCAACGTGTATCGACATATCTCGTTCAGCGCAACAGGGGCTGCACGCATGACAAATGCAGCTTGGGCGTTTACAACTAGCAAGACACGCGCCAGGCGGGGTTGGCGACACACAGCAGATGCACCGTGATCGGTGTGTGTCTGCGCAGCGTCACGCACAGAGCGCCAGAGTGAACCACAGAAAAACCAGCCAAATCAGGGAGGCTGAGATGAAACGATGCGGACCGCCTGCCCAGCAGGTCAAGGTGCCGGAGCCAAGCCAAGAGTCAGTGGTGCTGACCTTGAAAAGGTGGTGGCATCGGTGTGAGCGTGCCTTGCGGAGTGGGCCATGATGGCCATGAGTTGGGCGCGCGTTCTGGGCTGGGGCCTGCTGGCTTGGTGCCTGGGCGTGGCCCTGCAGTTGCAACAAGCCGTTTTGTGGCCTGTATCGGCCTATGTGCTGGGCTTGGCTTGTTCAGGGGTGCTGGCCTGGCGGCTGTGGCACTGGATCCAAAAAGAGCCGACGGATCGCCGCATGCCGGTCGCCGCGTGTTGGGTGGTTTGCTTGTTGGTCTGGGCGGCAATGGCTTTCCACGTGACCGGTTTGCACGCCTTGACAAGGGCTCACACCATGGAGCCGGTGCTGGAGGGGCAAGACCTGGACGTGGTGGGCGTGGTGCAGGCCATGCCTCAGCGGCAAGACCTGGGCTGGCGCTTTCGGTTTCGCATCGAGCAGGCCTGGCGGTTGGGCGCATCGGGGGACCGCCACGCCTTGCAGATCGATGCCGATGTGCCCGCGCAGGTGGTTTTGGGTTGGTACGGTCAAGAGGGCTCCCACGACAGCGGCTGGAACCTCTCGCCACTGCCCGAACCGGTCAAGCCCGGGGAGCGCTGGCGCTTGCGTGTGCGCCTGAAAGCGCCGCACGGCCACCTGAATCCGCGCGGATTTGACTACGAGCTGTGGCTGTGGGAGCAAGGCATCCGAGCCAGCGGTTATGTGCGCACCCACGCCAAAGACCCGGTCCCGCAGCGCATGGGCCGCACTTGGACGCACCCCATCGAGGCTTGGCGGCAGACGGTGCGCGACCGTTTGTTGACCCAGTTGTCCCCAACCGGCAGCGATGCCGAGGCAGCCCGGCGGGCGGGTGTGGTGGCGGCCTTGGTCACGGGCGATCAGGCCGCCATCGAGCGCAGTGACTGGGATGTGTTCAGGGCCGCGGGCGTGTCGCACCTGATGAGCATCTCGGGCTTGCATGTGACCATGTTCGCTTGGTTGGCCTCGGCTCTCGTGGGCTGGGCATGGCGGCGTTCGGCCTTGTGGGGTTTTAACGGGGCTTTGCGTTGGCCTGCCGCCCATGTGGGGGCGTGGTCGGGTCTGGTGCTGGCCACTTTTTATGCGCTGTTCAGCGGCTGGGGCGTGCCCGCGCAGCGCACCTTGCTCATGCTGGGGGTGATGCTTCTGCTGCGTTTGTCGGTGCGCCAATGGCCTGGGGCCTTGGTGTGGTTGATGGCGTGCACCGTGGTGCTGGCTTGGGACCCCTGGGCCTTGTTACAGCCCGGGTTTTGGCTGAGCTTTGTGGCTGTGGGGGTGTTGATGGCGCATGCGCCTGCCACTTTGAGGGCGAACGATCCGAACCCTGGCGCACCACAAAGGGACGTACAACACGCACCAACATGGCGTGCGACCACCGCTCCACTGCACCGTGAGCACCGTTGGGGTGCATGGGCTTTACTGGATTGGGGGGCGCCATGGGCGCGCATGGTGGGCGCCAAACTGCTGGCCTTGCTGCGCGAGCAGGCCACCGTCACTTTGGCGCTGGCCCCCTTGACGCTGCTGTTCTTTGGTCAGGTGTCGCTGGTGGGTTTGCTGGCCAATTTGCTGGCCATTCCCTGGGTGACGCTGGTGGTCACGCCTTTGGCCATGCTGGGCGTGGGTGTGCCCTGGGCATGGGACGCGGCGGCTTGGGCTTTGATGCCTTTGCAGGTGGTGCTGGGCTGGCTGGCGACTTGGCCGATGGCCACTTGGTCGAGCGCCATGCCGCCTTGGGGCCTGGCTTTGCTGGCGCTGCTGGGGGCAGTCGGTTTGGTGCTGCGCCTGCCTCTGTCCTGGAAGCTTTTGTGTTTGCCGCTGCTGTGGCCGGTGCTGTTTTGGTCACCCCCACGCCCCGCGCCTGGCAGCTTTGAGTTGCTGGCGGCCGATGTGGGACAGGGCAATGCAGTGTTGGTGCGCACCGCCACGCACAGCCTGCTCTATGACGCGGGGCCGCGCTATTCGGCCGAGAGCGATGCAGGACACCGCGTGCTGGTGCCCTTGCTGTCGCAGATGGGTGAGCGCATCGACACCTTGATGCTCAGCCACCGCGACAGCGACCACACCGGGGGCGCGGCGGCGGTGCTGGCCATGCAGCCGCAGGCGGCGCTGTGGTCCTCGCTGGAAGATGAGCACAGTTTGCATGCTCTGCGGCCAGGTTGGACACGCTGCCGGACAGGTCAGGCCTGGGGGTGGGATGGCGTGCGCTTTGAGGTGCTGCACCCCGCGGCCGCACCTGGTCCGCTCGTCCGGGCCCGCAAGCCCAATGAAGTCAGCTGCGTTTTGCGCATCAGCACCCCCCAGGCATCGGCCCTGCTGGCGGGCGACATTGAGGTGGCCCAAGAGCTGGCGCTGGTGCAGTCTGGCTTGGCCCCGGTGGATGTGCTGCTCGTGCCGCACCACGGCAGCAAGACCTCTTCAAGTTTGCCTTTTTTGCAGGCCCTCCAGCCCCGGCTGGCGCTGGTGCAAGCCGGCTACCGCAACCGCTTTGGTCACCCGGCCGAGTCGGTGGTGGCCCGCTACCGGGGGGAAGGCATCGCGCTGATCGAGTCCAGCCGCTGCGGCGCGGCCACCTGGCGCAGCAACGCGCCCGAACAAGTGCACTGCGAGCGGCAAGAACGCCAACGCTATTGGCACCACGCCCAGAGACCTTGATTCGCCTCAAAAAAGGCGGGTATACATCTTGCTAATGTGAAAGCAGGAGTGAAGAGCCATGCGCCAATTCGACGAAATGTACAGCCGCCTGCCTGCGGCAGGTGATGCGGGTGAAGTCCGCCACCATTACCAGGCCTATGCCCGCTGGCTGCAAGCGCAAGACCCCCAGACCATGGCCTCGCGCCGCGAAGAGGCTGAGATGATTTTTCGGCGCGTGGGCATCACATTCGCGGTCTATGGTGACAAGGACGAGGACGCGAACACGGACGAGGGAGGTACTGAACGTCTGATCCCGTTTGACCTGATTCCCCGGGTCATCGCTGCTCAGGAGTGGAAAAGCATGGAAGCAGGGCTGGTGCAGCGCGTCACGGCCCTGAACCGCTTCATCCACGATGTCTATCACGACCAGGAAATTTTGAAGGCGGGTGTGATCCCGCGTGAGCAGATCGAGCGCAACGCCCAGTTCCGCCCCGAGATGGTGGGGGTTCATGTCCCCAACCAGATTTATTCGCACATCAGCGGCATCGACATCGTGCGAGCCCCCGACAGCGCAGGCAAGGGCGAGTACTACGTGCTCGAAGACAACCTGCGCGTGCCCAGCGGCGTGAGCTACATGCTCGAAGACCGCAAGATGATGATGCGCCTCTTCCCCGAACTCTTCAGCCAGCACCGCGTGGCCCCGGTGGCGCATTACCCCGACCTGTTGCTCGAAACCCTGCGTGCCAGCAGCCCCGCCACCACGGCCGAGCCCACGGTGGTGGTGCTCACGCCTGGCATGTACAACAGCGCCTATTTTGAGCACGCCTTTTTGGCGCAGCAAATGGGCGTGGAGCTGGTCGAGGGGCAAGACTTGTTTGTCAAAGACAAGTTCGTCTACATGCGCACCACACGCGGCCCAAAACGGGTGGACGTGATCTACCGCCGGGTGGATGACGACTTTTTGGACCCCAAGGTGTTCCGCCCCACATCCACACTGGGTTGCGCCGGCCTGATGGAGGCTTACAAAGCCGGCCATGTGGCGATCTGCAACGCGGTGGGCACGGGCGTGGCCGATGACAAGTCGATCTATCCCTATGTGCCCGACATGATCAAGTTTTATTTGGGCGAGGAACCGATCCTCAAAAACGTGCCGACTTTCCAGTGCCGCAAGCCCGACGACCTGCAGTACACCCTGGCCAACTTGAAAGACCTGGTGGTCAAGGAAGTGCACGGCGCAGGCGGCTACGGCATGCTGGTCGGCCCGGCATCGACCAAGGAAGAAATCGAGCGCTTTCGCGGCGCTTTGCTGGCCAACCCCGAGGGCTACATCGCGCAGCCTACGCTGAGCCTGTCGAGTTGCCCGACTTATGTGGAGAGCGGGATCGCGCCGCGCCACATCGACTTGCGGCCGTTTGTGCTGAGTGGCCGCACGGTGCAGATGGTGCCTGGGGGCCTGACGCGTGTGGCTTTGAAAGAAGGGTCGCTGGTGGTCAACAGCAGCCAAGGCGGCGGCACCAAAGACACCTGGATATTGCAGGACTGAAAAGGGGAGAACATACATGCTTTCAAGAACCGCCGACCACCTTTTTTGGATGTCCCGCTACATGGAGCGGGCCGAAAACACCGCGAGGATGTTGAACGTCAGCTACGAGACTTCGCTCTTGCCCCAGTCCGCCGCCGCTGTCGAAGCCGGTTGGGAGGGTATCTTGTCCATCAGCGAGTTGTTGCCTTCGTATTTGGCGCTTTACAAAAACATCAACCCCCGCGACGTGATGGCCTTCATGGTGAAAGACGTGGACAACCCGTCATCCATCATTTCTTGCCTGCGCGCCGCGCGCGAAAATGCACGCGCTGTGCGGGGCACACTCACCACCGAGGTTTGGGAAACCCAAAATCAGACCTGGCTGGAGGTCAACCGCATGCTCAAAAACGGCGAGTTCGAGCGCGATCCGGGTCAGTTTTTTGAGTGGGTCAAGTTCCGCTCGCACCTGTCACGCGGCGTGACGGTGGGCACCATGCTGATGGACGAGTCGTTGTATTTCATGCGCATGGGCACGTTTTTGGAGCGGGCCGACAACACGGCGCGACTCGTGGATGTGAAGTTCCACGCCATGCAAAACGACTTCTTTGGTGCGCCGCAATACGGTGCCCCCGAGACCGAGAGCGCGCAGGAATACGACTTCTACCATTGGAGTGCCATCTTGCGCAGTGTCAGCGGCTTCGAGGTGTACCGCAAGGTGTACCGCGATGTGATCCGTCCCGAGCGCGTGGCTGAGCTGCTGATCTTGCGCCCCGACATGCCGCGCTCATTGCATGCCAGTTTGAACGAGGTGGTGGCCAACTTGAAGCTGGTCTCTCATGATGCCGACAGCGACACTTTGCGCCACGCCGGGCGCTTGCGCTCGGAGCTGGCCTTTGGCCGCATCGACGAGATTTTGGCCACGGGCCTGCATGCTTACCTGACGCAGTTTCTGGACCGGGTGAATGTGCTGGGTGGGCGCATCAGCCGCGAGTTTTTGATGCCGCAGACAGCCTGATTCAGTCCAGGGTCAACACCACCGGCGCATGGTCGCTGGGGCGCTCGTTTTTTCGGGGCGCGCGGTCGATCACGCAGGCACAGGCCCGGGCTTTGAGCGCTTGCGAAATCAAAATGTGGTCGATGCGCAAGCCCCGGTTGCGCCGGAACGCGAACTCGCGGTAGTCCCACCAGCTGTAGCTTTTTTCAGGTTGCTCGAACAGCCTGAAGCTGTCGGCCAAGCCCAAATCGGTCAGGGCTTGCAGTTTTTCACGCTCGGCCACGGTGCAGTGGATCGTGTCTTTCAGTCCCACTGGGTCCCACATGTCGAGCTCGTCAAAGGTGATGTTGTAGTCGCCCAGCAGCACCAAATTCGGATGCTTTTGCATTTCGCTGCTCACCCAATCGCGCAGGGCATCCAGCCAGCGCATCTTGTAAACAAACTTGTCGCTGTCAGGTGCTTGACCATTGGGGAAGTACGCCCCGATCACACGCACCATGCCACCTGCACCATCGGGGTAGGTGGCGGCGATCACGCGTGACATGTCGTCTTCAAAGCCGGGGATGTTTTTCACCACATCAGCGCCTTCGGCTTTGGAGATCAGCGCCACGCCGTTGTAGGTTTTTTGGCCAAACCATTGCGCCTGGTAGCCCGCTTCGGCCAAAGCCGCAGCGGGGAACTTGTCGTCGGTCAGCTTGAGTTCTTGCAGGGCCAACACCTCGGTGGGGTTGGCGGCGAGCCAGTCCAGCACTTGTGGCAGGCGGACAGACAAGGAATTCACATTCCAGGTGGCGATTTTCATGGGGCGTGAGCTCTCTTAAATGTGCAGGTAAGCCAAAACACCAATCACCACACCGCCAGCACCGGCACCGTACATCACATATTCCAGCCATTTTTTGCGGGAAAGCAAAGCAATCGCGGCCATGGCGATGGCCACTTGCAGCACGGTGGTGGCTTGTGCCCAGCGGTGGTGCTGGTGCATTTGTTCGTCCGACTGTTCGTCCCAGTGCTTGGATTCGGCTTCGAGTTTTTCAGCGGTCGCCTTGATCTCGGCTTTTTCGCCCTTGTAGCGCTTGATTTCGTCTTGGTAGAAGGCTTGTTTGGCTGGGGTCAATTCCATGGCCAGCTCGCTCAGGTTTTGCTTGCCGCTTTTGGCCTGGTAGTAGTTCCACTGGTTAGAAGCTTCGGTCTTTTTGATGGCCGCGTTGTTTTTGTACAGACCTGCATTGGCCTGCGTGGCACCACCCATGTAGCCAAACAAAGCGCCCACCGTGGCAATGATGGCAGTGAACATGGCGATTGAGCTGGTGTGGCTTTCGCCGTGGCCGCCTTGCGCAGCATGCTCTAACTCGTGGTCGTGTGGGCCGTGAACATGAAAACCGTGTCCAGACATGCTGGTCTCCTTAGCGGGGGTGTTGATAGGTCACAAAACTGAAGTTCAGGCCATTGGCACCCACATGCGATTCGCGTCGAATTTCTTGCCAGGTGTCACCCAGTTCAGGCGCAAAGGCATCGCCTTCAAAGTCGGCGTCGATCTCGGTGACAACGGCTGTGCTGGCCAGCGGCTCAGCTTGGCGGTAAATTTCGGCGCCGCCCATGATCCACGCATCGGGCGCGTCAACGCACAGGCGCATGGCGTCTTCAATCGATGCTGCACGCAATGCGCCTTCGGAGCGCCAATCGGTCTGTCGTGTGATCACGATGTTGAGGCGACCTGGCAGGGGCCTAAAGCGTGCAGGCAGCGAGTCCCAGGTCTTGCGGCCCATGATCACCGGCTGGCCCAGTGTGACGCGCTTGAAGTGCGCCAGGTCTTCGGGCAGGTGCCAGGGCATTTGCCCGTCTTTGCCGATCGTGCCATTGCGGGCACGGGCGTAAATCAGGTGCAGTTTCATGCGCTTTGTTCTCAAACGGCCACTGGCGCTTTGATGGCCGGATGGTGCTCATAGCCCAGCACCTCAAAGTCTTCGTATTCGTATTCAAAGATGGAGGCTGGCTTGCGCTTGATGTTGAGCGTGGGGTAGGCCATGGGCGCACGGCTCAGTTGCAGTTCCACCTGTTCATGGTGGTTGGCATAAATGTGGCAATCGCCGCCCGTCCAGATGAAATCGCCCACGTCCATGTCGCACTGCTGGGCGATCATGTGGGTGAGCAGGGCGTAGCTGGCGATGTTGAAGGGCACGCCCAAAAAGATGTCGGCGCTGCGCTGGTAAAGCTGGCAGCTGAGTTTGGCTCTCTCGCCGGGGTTTTGCGCGGGGGCCACATAGAACTGAAAGAAAGCATGGCAGGGCATGAGCGCCATCTTGTCCAACTCGGCCACGTTCCAGGCGCTCACGATGATGCGGCGACTGTCAGGGTTGTTTTTCAGCGTGTCCATCACCTGCTGGATCTGGTCGATGTGGCCACCGCCGGGCGTTGGCCAGTTACGCCACTGCACCCCATACACCGGGCCCAGGTCGCCGTCTTCGCGTGCCCATTCGTCCCAGATCGTGCAGCCGCGTTCTTGCAACCATTTCACATTGCTGTCGCCGCGCAAAAACCACAGCAGCTCGACAATGATGGCCCGCAAAAAAACCTTTTTGGTGGTCACCAGCGGAAAACCCTCGTTCAGGTCAAAACGCATCTGGTGGCCAAACACACTGCGCGTGCCGGTGCCTGTGCGGTCACCTTTTTGCACACCCGTGGTGTAGACGTGGCGCATGAAGTCTTCGTATTGGCTTCGGACTGGGCGGTGAAGGGGGTGGGCGGGGGTGTTCATGGTGGGCAAGTTTAAGGCACTGGCCGCGTTATGCTTGAGACGTGAACAGATTGATATTGAAGGTGGATCATGACGGGTTTGTGTGATGGAATTTTTAAGCGCATCTGCCTGGCGCTTGGTTTTTTGATTATTTTAGAAGTACAGGCCAACGACGCCCCCGTAGCCGTGGTCAACGGCGTGTCGATCGCGGCACGCTTGATGGACCGCAATGTCGAGGCCAATGTGGCCCAAGGCCAAAAAGACACGCCCGAGTTGCGTGCGGCGCTCAAGCAAGAGTTGGTAGCGCGTGAGCTGATGGCCCAAGAGGCCCAAAAGCGGGGCTTGGACAAGTTGCCAGCCACGCAAGACGCCTTGATGGCGATGCGCCAAAACCTGTTGATCGAGTTGGTGCTGAACGACGAGTTCACCAAAAACCCGATTGCCGAAGCCGAGCTCAAGGCCGAGTACGAGCGCCAGGTCAAGGCCCTGAAGGCGGTTGGTGATTTGCAGCAGTTTCAAATTTCAACCATCGTGTTGTCGTCCGAGGCCGATGCACGTTCTGTGTTGACGGCTGTGCGCGGTGGTCAGGCGTTTGATGCCTTGGCCAAGTCGCGTTCGATGGACCCGAGCAAAGACAAGGGCGGCGAGTTGGGTTGGTTCTTGCCCGACCAGATCGCGCCCGCGATCTCCAACGTGGTGGTCAATTTGGCCCCAGGCGCTGTGTCGGCAGCACCGATTCAGGTCGGCCCTTACTGGCATGTGGTCAAACTGACCGCCAAGAGGGCTTACCAAGTGCCCGGCTTCGATGAGAGCAAAAATTTGTTGCAAGCCGCCGTGGTCCAGAGCCGCCGGGCTGCTTTGCTCAAAAAACTGACCGATGCAGCCGTCGTGAAGTGATGTGGGCGTGTTGGGCGCTTCAGCCCAGCACCCGTCCCGGGTTGAGCAGGTTGTTGGGGTCCAGCGCTTTTTTCACGGCCCGCATCATGGCGAGCGCCGTGGGGTCTTTGTAAAGCGGCAGCTTGTTCACTTTTTGCTCACCCACGCCGTGTTCAGCGCTGATCGAGCCGCCAAAGCGTTTGACTTGGTCGAACACCAGGGTGTTGACCTTGTCTTCGAAGTCGCGCAAAAAGGCCGGGCCATCGGCCCCTTCAGGCGCTTGCACGTTGTAGTGCAGGTTGCCATCGCCCAGGTGGCCAAAGTCCACCATGCGCACGCCGGGCACTTCACGCGCCAACAGGGCATCCGTCTCGGCCACAAAGGCCGGGATGCGTGAGACCGGGATGCTGATGTCGTGTTTGATGTTCAGACCCTCGGTGGCCTGGGCCAAGGTGATGCTTTCCCGGATGTGCCACAGGCCCTTGGCTTGCGTCAGGCTCTCGGCCACCACGGCGTCGCTCACGCAACCGGCTTCCAATGCGGCTTCGAGCAGGGCCTCAAACTGAGAGCGCGCATGCGCTTCGTTCTCGCTGTCGGAGTTTTCCAGCAGCACACACCAAGGCGTTTCTTGCCACAGCGGCACACGCAGCTGAGGGTAATGTTTGTCCACCAGGCTCAGCGCAAACTGGCCCATGACCTCAAAGCCCGTGAGGCCCGGCCCCAGGCGCTGGTGGGCCAGGCCCAGCAGTTGTACGGCGGCTTCCATGCTGGGCACAGCGGCCCAAGCGGTCAGCTGTGCGGCGGGCTGGGGGTACAGCTTCATGGTCGCGGCGGTGATGATGCCCAGCGTGCCTTCGCTGCCGATCATCAGGTTGCGCAGGTCATAACCCGTGTTGTCTTTGCGCAGACCGCTCAAGCCGTGCCAGACCTCGCCTTGTGCCGTGACGACTTCCAGGCCCAGGCAGAGCTCGCGGGTGTTGCCGTAGCGCACAACCGGCTTCCACCGTGATGGTCAGGTTGGCCGGGTCGATGGCACGCACCGCGTTCATTCGGGTCATGCTCAGCACAATCTGTGTGCCCGAGCCATTGGGCACGCCGCCCACCACCAGCCCGGTGTTGCCGCCTTGGGGCACGATCGGTGTGTTCGCTGCTGCGCAGGCTTTGACCACCGCAGCCACTTGCGCCGTGTCGCCGGGGCGCACCACGGCCAGGGCACGGCCATGTACACGTTTGCGCCAGTCTTGCTCCCAGGTGCTGAGGTCAGTGGCCGGGTCGTCGTGGGTGAGCACGTTGGCGGGGCCACAAATTTGGCGCAATTGGGCGATCAGTGCAGTTTGGGCTTGGGACAAGGCGGTCATGAGCAAGGGCTTGCAGGCGTTGGCAGTCAGACAGGAAGGCAGACTTCAGTCGCGGGGGACGGGCACAAAGTTGCCTGTAGCCTTGGCAGCTTTGAAGCGGATGCGCACATGCAAGGCGCAGGCCACAAACAAGGTGGTGCACAGCAAGGTTTGGACACCTGCCAGCGCGTTCGCAGGCCAGGGGTCACCCCATGCGCGCACCACGCCCTCAATGAAGTAAAGCCAGACCAGCATGCTGACCCAGCGGTAGGTGTACATGCGGTTTTTGAGCAGGCCCGCCAGAGGAACGCAAAGCGGCAAGACCTTGATGGCCCACCATGAGCCACCGGGACGCAAAGGCGCAAGCCAAAGTTCCCAAGCCAGGCCTAAAACGATGAGGCCGAGCAGGCTGCCCACGGCCATCCAGCGGGTGAAATCGACGCCAGCGGGGTTGTTTTCTGTGTTGGTGTTCATTGCGGTGGCATCATACCGGGCATGCCATCCTCTTTGTCCAATCCCTCATTAAGAGCCCACGCCGCCCTTTGGTGGCAAGAATTGTTGGTTTTTCCATGGCGCCAGATGGCGGGCGTTCTGGCCGAACGCTTTCGCGATGCCCGCCTGGGCGTGAGCGCCAGCTCGCTCACCTTCACCACCGTGTTGGCCTTGGTGCCCCTGTTTGCCGTGGGTTTGGCGGTTTTTGCCGCGTTCCCGGTGTTTGGCAAGTTCCAGGACACGATCCAGCGTTGGCTGATCGAGAGCTTGGTGCCTGAAAGCATTGCCCGCCAGGTGCTGAGCTACCTGACGCAGTTTTCGCGCAAGGCCAGCCGCCTGGGTTCGGTGGGTTTGGTGGCGGTGTTGATGTCGGCCGTGTTTTTGATGGTCACGATCGAGCGCACCTTGGGTCAGATTTGGGGCTTGCAGCGCCAGCGGCCTTTGCCCCAAAGGGTCTTGTTGTATTGGTCAGCCATCACTCTGGGGCCTTTGTTTTTGGGGGCCAGCCTGGCCATCACCTCGTATCTGGTCACCGCGTCGCGCGATGTGGTGGATGTCTTGCCGGGCTCAATCCGTTGGCTGCTAGACAGTTTTGAGTTTGTGCTCCTCACAGCCTGTGTGAGTGGTCTTTATTTTTATGTGCCCTACACCCGCGTGCGTTGGCGTCATGCCATCACGGCCGGGTTTTTGGTGGCAGGGGCCTTGGAGTTGGCCAAAAAAGGCATGGCCATATACCTGCTGCAGGTGCCGACCTATTCGCTGATTTACGGCGCATTTGCTGCGTTGCCCATTTTGTTGGTCTGGATTTACGTGACCTGGCTGCTGGTGCTGCTGGGCGCGGTGCTGGCCGCCAGCTTGCCCGAGTTGGGCCGACAAGAGTGGCGCAAGCCAGACGGCGCGGGCTGGTCATTCAGGCTGGCGCTGGAGGTCTTGGCCGAGTTGAACGCTGCCAAAGCTTCAGAGCAACGGGGCATGAGCACCGATGAGATGGCCGTGCGTTTGCGGGTGGAATTGAGCGAGCTGCGCCAGGTTTTGGAGGTTTTGCAAAGCCTCGATTGGACAGGTCGCCTGACGGAGCAAAACGACAAAGGCCAAGCTCGCCATGTGATTTTGATCGATCCTTCTCAAGTGATCGTGGCTCCGTTGGCCGATCGTTTGCTGGTTTTGCGGGTGGCGGGTGTGGACCGGGTTTGGGGTCAGACGGGCTTGGACCAGATTCGGCTGGCGCAGCTGTTGCCAGAACCTACAGCCTGATGTCATCCTGACCCTTCCGTCAGACCCGGCCTGACCGGGTTCCATTTTTCAAAAACTGACCCGTCCGCGCCACATGTCGCGGTACATGACCCAGTCGCCCATGAAGCTGTAAAGCGGGCGCTTGAAGCTGGCGGGCTTGTTCTTCTCAAAACCAAAGTGGCCGATCCAGGCGCAGCCGTAGCCGCACAGCAAGGCATACAAAAAGTACTGCGGCTTGCCTGTTGCGGCCAACATGGCCAAGCACACCAAGGTCAGTGTGCTGCCAATAAAGTGCAGGCGGCGGCAGGTGCGGTGGCTGTGCTCACTCAGATAAAACGGATAGAACTCGGCAAAGCTTGCATGGCGAATGGTTTCGGTCATGGATGTCTCCTGGTGTTGTTCAGGCTGTGCGAAAGGGGGCGCTTAAAAACCCACGAAAGCGTGCACGCCCACCGCGCTCGGGCGCTTGCGTGAGCTGGTAATTTGGAAAGCGCTGCAAAAACCGTCCGATGGCGATGCGGCCTTCGAGCCGCGCCAGGCTCAGACCCGCGCACTGGTGCACGCCAAAACCAAAGGCCAGGTGTTTGTTGCCGGTGCGGCGCAGGTTCAGTTGTTCGGGTTGTGCGTAGACGGCAGGGTCACGGTTGGCCGCGCCAATGCACAGTGTGACCAAAGCGCCTGCGGGCAGATCGACGCCGTTGACCTGCGTGGCTTGCAGGGCGCGGCGGTTGCCCAGTTGGTTGGACGATTCAAAACGCAAGAACTCGTCCACGGCCAGCCCCATGATCTGCTCGCGCGCTTCATCGCTGGCAGCGGCTTTCAGGTCGGCCATCAGTTGCTGGCGTTGCGCGGGCCATTCTTGCAAGCTGATGAGCGCGTTGCCGATCAGGTTGGTGGTGGTCTCGTGCCCGGCGTTGAGCAAAAACACGCAGTTTTGCAACAGCTCGACTTCGCTCAGGGCGTCGCCACCTGATTCGCCGTCCTTTTCACCTTGGATCAGCCTTGTCAGCACATCGTGTTCCGGGTCGCCGGGATGTTCGCGGCGCTTGGTCACCAGCTCGCGCAGGTAAGTCAGAAACTCGTTCACGCTGTGGTTGCCCAGCGCTTCTTGTTCAGGGGTGAGGGATGGCTCCAAGGCGCCCAAAATCGCCAGCGACCAGCCCCTCAGTGGTTCGCGGTCGGCGTGTGGCACATCCAGCAAATTGCCGATGATCTCGACCGGAATGGCCGAGGCAAAGTCTTCGATCAGGTCACCGCCGCCCTGTGTTCCGATGCGGTCGAGCAGGCTGTCCACCAGCTTCACCAGACCGGGTTCCATGGCTTCAATGGCGCGGCGGGTGAGCGCGCCCATGATGAGGCGGCGCACACGCGTGTGCCTGGGCGCGTCGTTGAAGACCAGGCTGTGGGTGTGGTGCTCGAACAGCGGGGCCACGCCACCGGCTGTGGTGTAGGGCGGCTGGTTGAAAGGGGCATGGTTGTATTTGGGGCCAAACTCCACTTGCTTGTCGGAGCTGAACACCTTGGCGTCGCGGTACACCGCCACCAGATCGGCGTGGCGCGTGAGGAAATACGAGCCATCGGGCATGCGCTTGAATGGCTCGGCTTCGCGCAAAGCGGCATAGACCGGATAGGGGTTGTTCAGAAAGTCAGCGGGCAGGGCGCGCAGGTCCAGCGACTGAGCGATCTCTTGTGCTCTGGCCGCTGCCATGGCGGGCGTGATGCCGTCGAAAGTCAGTGTGTTCATGTTGTGGGAGCGAGCCCCTGCTCGCGAATGTTCGTCCAGCTCATGGTTTCAAAAAGTCCTTGAGCGCTTGCAACACGCCCTCAGGTGCTTCGGTCATGAGCGAATGGCCTGCGGGCAGCTTCACCACTGTGGGCTTGGCGCTCAGGTCAATCAGGCTTTGCGCGGCTTTGGGTGGCGTCATCTGGTCGGCGCTGCCCAGCACAAACAGGGTGGGGCAGGCCACTTGCGGCATGGCGGCCTCTGCGCCTCGGTAGTCGTCGCAGGCCTTGAATCCGGTGTGGAACACGTTGACCTGCGTGTTGCTGGCCAGCACGCGGCGCATCAGCGCTTTGCTGCCGCCATACAGCCAGGTGCCGGGGCCCAGGGCCGAAGGTGGCGGGGCCAGCGTGGAATGCGAAAAGCTGTTGACCATGTCGATCGCTTTGAACGGGGCGCTGACCGACTGATCGAGCAAGGCAGGCGACACGCGCATGGGGTAGGCGGTGCCGACCATCACCAGATGACTGATGCGCCCCGGGTGAATGGCTGCGTCTCGGGCCGTGGCTTCGAGCGCGATCAGCGAGCCAAAGCTGTGGCCGATCAAGGCGGCTTTTTTGATCTTCAGTTCATCGAGCAAGGCGATGACGGTGTCGGCGGCTTCTTCCACGCTTTGGGGTGGGGTGCCCTCGCTTTTGCAGTGCCCCGGCAGGTCGATGGCCAGCACGTTCCAGCCGTGGTGCGCCATGTAGCGGGTTTGCAAAATCCAGACGCTGTGGTCGTTCAGCACGCCGTGGATGAACACGGCGGTGGGCTGGGCGGGGTTGAAGGGCTTGCCGCCGGTGTAGGCGTAGAGGTCGTGGCCTTGGACGGTGATGTTCATGCGGCTTTCTCCGCGGCTTTGAGTGCCTTTTTGAGGTCGTCAATCAAATCGGCCGGGTCTTCTAGGCCAATTGACAAGCGGATCGTGCCGGGGCCAATGCCGCTGGCGGCCAGTGCCTCGTCGCTCATGCGGAAATGCGTGGTGCTGGCCGGGTGGATCACCAGACTGCGGCAGTCACCCACGTTGGCCAGGTGGCTGAAGACCTTGAGGGTTTCGATGAACTTTTGACCTTGGGCACGAGAGCCTTTGATGTCAAAGCTGAACACCGAACCGGCACCGCGAGGCAACAGCTTTTGCGCCAGTGCGTGCGAGGGGTGGCTTTCCAACATGGGGTGGCCCACGCGGCTGACCAGCGGGTGTGCCGCCAAAAATTCAACCACTTTGGCGGTGTTCTCCATGTGGCGGGCCATGCGCAGGGGCAGGGTTTCGATGCCTTGCAAAATCAGCCAAGCGGTGTGTGGGCTCATGCACGCGCCAAAGTCGCGCAGGCCTTCGCGCCGGGCGCGCAGCAAAAAGGCACCCACGGTGCTTTCTTCGCTGAACACCATGTTGTGAAAGCCTTCGTAGGCTTGGCTCAGTTCGGCAAACTTGCCCGACTTGTCCCAGTCAAAGCTGCCGCCATCGACCACCACACCGCCGACCACCGTGCCGTGGCCCGACAAAAATTTGGTGGCCGAGTGGTAAACCAGATCGGCGCCGTGGTCAAAGGGCTTGATGAGCCAGGGCGATGTGAGGGTGGAGTCCACCAGCAGCGGCACACCCGCCTCGTGGGCGATGGCGCTCACCGCTTCGATGTCCAGAACGTCCATGCCGGGGTTGCCCACGGTTTCGCCAAAAAAGAGTTTGGTGTCGGGCTGCACGGCCGCTTTCCAGGCGTCCAGGTCACCCGGTTTGACGAAAGTGGTGCGGATGCCAAAGCGGCTCAGGGTGTAGTGCAGCAAGTTGTGTGATCCGCCGTACAAAGCGCTGGAGGCCACGATGTGCGAACCCGCCCCCATGAGGGTGGCGATGGCCAGGTGCAAGGCCGCTTGGCCGCTGGCGGTGGTGATGGCCCCGATGCCGCCCTCCAAAGCCGAGATGCGCTGCTCCAGCACCGCGTTGGTGGGGTTGCTGATGCGGCTGTAGACGTGGCCTGGGCGCTCGAGGTTGAAGAGGGCTGCGGCCTGGTCGCTGGATTCAAAAACGAAAGACGTGGTCAGATGGATCGGCACTGCCCGAGCGCCTGTGGTCGGGTCGGGGGCCGCCCCCGCATGCAAGGCCAAAGTGTCAAAACCGGGATCGCTGTATCCAGCCATGAAGGGTCTCCGAAAAAAGAAAACGATTGACCTGCTGCAGGTCTGTCATTCAGCATTCATTGTGGGCTATATTGATACCCAATCAGAACTGAATTCGACCCCAAGGAGACACACCATGCAAGTCAGCGACATCCTCCGCGTCAAAGGCGGCACCTTGTTCACTGTGCAGTCTGACGAACCTCTGTCCCGAGCCATGAACGACATGGCCGAAAAAGACTTGGGTTCTTTGGTGGTCATGGCCAAAGGTGCCTTGGCGGGCATGCTGACATTCCGCGAGGTGATTCAGCAGATCGTCAAAAACGGCGGCCAAGTTGGGTCGACCCTGGTGAGCGAAGCCATGGATGCGAAGCCTTTGACCTGCACAGGCGAAACCGACATCGACGATGTGCGCCGCATGATGTTGGAGCACCATGCCCGCTACATGCCCGTCATGGACGGCACCATGTTGATGGGTGTGATCAGCTTCTACGACGTGGCCAAGGCTGTGGTGGACGGTCAAAACTTCGAAAACAAGATGCTGAAGGCCTACATCCGCGACTGGCCCGATGGTTCAACGCCAGAGTCCGAAGACGTCAAGCTCTGACAGATCGCCCCGCCGCTCTGGGATAATCCCCTTCCATGAGCGGCAATACCTTCGGAAATCTCTTCTCGGTCACCAACTTTGGTGAATCCCACGGCCCAGCCATTGGCTGCGTGATCGACGGCTGCCCTCCGGGCATGCCGCTGAGCGAGGCCGACATCCAGCCAGACCTCGACCGTCGCCGCCCCGGCACCAGCAAATTCGTCACCCAACGCAACGAACCCGACGCCGTGCAAATCTTGTCGGGCGTCTACCAAGGGCTGACTACCGGCACCCCGATTTGCCTGCTGATCAACAACACCGACCAGCGCAGCAAAGATTACGGCGACATCCTGCAAACTTTCCGCCCAGGTCATGCCGACTACACCTACTGGCGCAAATACGGCCTGCGCGATCCGCGTGGCGGTGGCCGCTCGTCGGCCCGCCTGACCGCCCCCATGGTGGCTGCTGGCGCGGTGGCCAAAAAGTGGTTGAAAGAAAAGTTTGGCACCACGTTCGTGGGCTGCATGACCCAGATCGGCGATGTGCCGATTGGCTTTGAGAGCTGGGACCATGTGCCAAACAACCCGTTTTTTGCCCCGGTGGCCGATGTGTCGGCGCTGGAGGACTACATGAACGTCCTGCGCAAGTCGGGTGACTCGTGTGGTGCGCGCTTGCGCGTGGTGGCGCAGGGGGTGCCCGTGGGCTTGGGTCAGCCGCTGTTTGACAAGATCGACGCCGACATTGCTTTTGCCATGATGGGCATCAACGCCGTCAAAGGCGTGGAGATCGGCGCGGGCTTTGCTTGCGTCACACAAAAGGGCAGCACCGCAGGTGACACGCTCACGCCCGAGGGCTTTGTGGGCAACAACGCGGGTGGCGTGCTCGGCGGCATCAGCACCGGGCAAGACATCGAGGTGTCGATTGCTGTCAAACCCACCAGCTCGATTTTGATTGCCCGCGATTCGATCGATTCTGCGGGGCAGCCCACCGAAGTCATCACCAAAGGTCGCCATGACCCCTGCGTGGGCATCCGCGCCACGCCCATTGCCGAGGCCATGCTGGCGCTGGTGGTCATGGAGCACGCTTTGCAGCACCGCGCCCAGTGCGGTGATGTCGAGCACGCCGTGGCCCCAATCGCCGCTGCCAAACTCTGATGCCTCTCTTTGTGGAAGCGAGACCTTGCTCGCGATTGCCTGATCTGCCGCTGCGCGCGCAGATTCGGCCACAGGGGCAGCCCCCCGTATCACCTGCCATCGCGCAGGGTCGTTGCCATGGCTGATCGCCGTCAGCTGTTCCCCTTTGCCGCGCTGTCGGCCAGTTACTTCGCTCACATCGGTTTTTTCAACCCCTATTTGCCGCTTTGGCTGCAGGACATGGGCTTGAGCCTGCTGACCATCAGCGTGCTCACGGCGGTGCAGGCGGGCACACGTTTGTTTGCGCCTTATGCCTGGGGGGCCATCAGTGACCGCACGGGTGAACGTGTGAAGCTGCTTCGCATCGGCGCCGGTGTGGCGTTTGCCACGGCTTGCTTGCTGTTTTGGGATTGGGGACCGCTGGGTCTGGGCTTGGTACTTTTGGTGATGTTCACCCACACCAGCGCCATGATGCCCATGAGCGAGGCGGCCATGGCGCATCTGGTCAGTCGGGGTGGTGCTTTTGACACCAAGCGCTACGGCCGGGTGCGGCTGTGGGGCTCGATGGGTTTTCTGGTCACGGTGTTTGTGGCCGGGGCCTGGTTTGAGGCTTTTGGCATGAAACACTTTCCAGCCTGGACGGTGTTGACCCTCGGCGCGGTGCTGCTGAGCGTATGGTGGATGCCTGACCTGAAAGAAGCTGCGCACCACACCGATGTGCATGTGCCGGTCTGGCCCGTGCTGCGCCAAAAGCCGGTGTTCTGGTTTTTCACTTCCACGTTTTTCCATGTGCTCTCGCACATTGGGGTGTACGTGTTTTTCTCGCTTTACCTCGACTCTCTGGGCTACAGCAAGACCATGATCGGCTTGTTGTGGGCGGTGTCGGTGGCGGTCGAAATCGTCTGGTTTTTCACCCAGTCGCGTTGGCTGCCACGCATGCCCCTGACGGGCTGGCTGGTGCTGTGCTCGGCCGTCATGTTGCTGCGCATGGGCCTGACGGCGGCCTGGGCCGATGTGTTGTGGGTTTTGCTGCTGGCGCAAACCCTGCACGCCATCACCTTTGCCACGCACCACACGGCCTGCATTGCCCTGATTTCTCATCACTTCCCGGGGCGCTTGCGTGGACGTGGGCAGGCGCTGTACACCGTGATCGCCTATGGCTTTCCAGGGGTTTTGGGGGCCTTGCTGGGCGGGCTGATCAGCGAACGCTGGGGTTTGCAAAGTGTCTTTACAGCTAGCGTGCTGACCAGCGTGGTGGCCACGGCAGCGGCCTACAAAGTTTGGCGCTTGCAGCACCCACGCAAGCTGGCTGGGGCCTGAGCGCTGAAAGACCTGGTGTTGCCCCCAACCTGACAGCCCATGTTCCGATCTTGTATGCCCATGTTTGAGAGCCCTGATTTTTTACCCCCCGATCTGCGCGCATCGCTGGGCGGGGCCACACGCCTGCACACCACTTGCGATGGCAGCCGCACGGTCTGGCACGCTTGGGGGCAGCCTTCACAGCCGGCGGTGGTTTTGCTGCATGGCGGCAGCGGCAGTTGGACACATTGGGTGCGCAACATTGCTCCCTTGGAAGCGGCGGGCTGGCGCGTGCTGGTGCCCGACTTGCCCGGCTTTGGCGACTCGGATTTGCCGCCAGCTTGCAGCGATGTGGACGCTTTGCCCGCCCACTTGCACGCTGGCCTGCTGCAACTGCAAGCCGCAGGCGCTTGTGGCGATCAAGTGCGCTTGGTCGGATTTTCTTTTGGGGGCATGGCTGCCGCCCTGTGGTTGGCTGCGCACCCGCAAGACGCACAGCAACTGGTGCTGGTGGGCGCGCCGGGCATGGGGCTGACGGTGCCTGAACGCATCCCACTCAAGGGCTGGCGGCATTTGCCAACTTCCGACAAGCAAAACGAGGTGCACCGGTACAACCTGATGGCGCTGATGCTGCAGCACCCGAACAGCCTGGATGATTTGGCCCTCCGCCTGCACGCCGCCAACGTGGCGCGTGACCGCATGCCGCGCAGACGCATGTCGTCCACCGACATCCTGGCCAAAACACTGCCCCAATTGCAGGTGCCTGTCAGCGCCATTTATGGTGAGCACGACGCGCTCTACAAAGGACGCGTACCCGAGTTGCAGGCCGCCATGCAGCGTCAATCAGCCCATTGGGGCCAGTGGCACACCGTGCCCGGTGCCGGGCATTGGGTGCAGTTCGAGGCGGCGCTGGCCTTTGATCGGGCCTTGCAGCGGGTGTTGGGCTCAGTGCCCGCTTGAATCAGCCGCGGGCGGCCGATACCGCTGCCCGCAGGCCCAGCAGGTAGCTGTCCACACCAAATCCGGCAATTTGGCCTTTGGCGATATCGGCGATCACCGAGTGGTGGCGGAACGCTTCGCGGGCATGGATGTTGGACATGTGCACTTCGATGATGGGGCACTTGAGGATGGCCAGCGCGTCGCGGATGCCGTAGCTGTAATGGGTCCAGGCCCCGGCGTTGATGACCACGGCATGCACGCCATCGCCGTGGGCGCGGTGGATGCGCTCGGCCATTTCGCCTTCAAAATTGGTTTGGTAGCACTCGACCTGGGCCCCCAGTTCTTGGCCCAAAGCCGTCACTTGGGCGTTGATTTCGTCCAGCGTGGTGGTGCCGTACTGGGCAGGGTCGCGCTTGCCGAACATGTTCAGGTTGATGCCGTGCAGGACAAGGATGTTCATGGTGGTGGGCCTTGGTCGGTAGGAACTGGGGAGATGAGGTGAACTGTCTGCGATTGTCGGTGATTTGCGGCAAGATACTGCACCGGATTTGCTTTGAAAGTCGTTGATGACCCCCTTGAAAATTGATTTTGTTTCGGACATTGCTTGCCCCTGGTGCGCCGTGGGTTTGGGCGCTCTGGAAAAAGCCCTGGAGCGCCTGGGCGGCGAGGTCCAGGCCGATTTGCACTTTCAGCCCTTTGAGTTGAACCCGCAGATGGGCCCCGGCGGGCAGGATTTGGGCGAGCACCTGACGCAAAAGTACGGATCCACGCCCGAGCAACAGGCCCAAATTCGCCAGACCATTGCCGAACGCGGGGCCGAGGTGGGTTTTACCTTTCACCCCGGCGGGCGCGGTCGGGTTTACAACACTTTTAATGCGCACCGTTTGCTGCATTGGGCCGAAGGCCAGGGCGCTGGGGCGCAGCACGCCCTGAAAAAAGCCTTTTTGGAGTCCTACCAGGGCCGCGCCGAGTGCGTGGAAGACGCTGAGGTTTTGCTCGCGGGCGTGGCCTCAGCAGGCTTGGATGTGACAGCGGCCCGTGCGGTATTGGACAGCGATGCCCACACTTCGGAAGTGCGCGAGCGCCAGCAGTTCTACACCCAGGCAGGCATCCGGTCGGTGCCTGCGGTCATCATCAACGACAAGCATTTGATCTCGGGCGGCCAGCCGGTCGAGGTGTTCGAGCAGGCGCTGCGCCGCATCGCCTCGGGCGAAGTGTCCTGAGGCGCAGGCGATGACACCCAACGACCGCGTTCCTGATGCTGTGCCGCGCCGCTCGGCCTTGGCCCGTTTGGGGGCGGTACTGCTTGCGCCTTGGATGGCCAGTGCGCCAGGAGTGGCTGGTGCGCAGCCATCCCAAAACGCCTCGCGGGCGCAGTTGCTGGCCGTTTGGCGTCAAAGCGGCGGTGTGCTGCTGATCCGCCACGCAGCCACCGAGTCAGGTTTGGGCGATCCACCCGGTTTTGTGATCGGCCAGTGCCGCACACAGCGCAACCTGAGTGAGGCGGGCCGTCAAGCCTCTCGTGCCTTGGGGGCTTGGTTCCAAGCGCAAAACTTCAAGCCCGATGCAGTGCGCAGCAGCCAATGGTGCCGCTGCCAAGACACGGCGCGTTTGGCGTTTGGTGCTTACGAAGATTGGCCCGCACTCAACAGCACTTTTGCGGGTCAGGGCGATTCTGCCGCTCAGCAAAAGGCTTTGCGCGAGCGCTTGCAGGCCCTGCCTGCCGGGCGTACCGAGGTCTGGGTGACGCACCAGGTCAACATGACCGGCTTGACCGGGGCTTATCCCGGTATGGGTGAAGGTTTCTTGGTGGACCGACAGGGCCGCCTGTTGGCGCGTGGAGACTTGGCCGCATGAACGCCACAAGTGCTCCTTTGCTGACGGTTTATTTCGACGGCTCATGCCCCCTGTGCCGCGCCGAAATCGCGATTTACCGCCGTCTGCCCGAGTCGCAGGCCATGGACTGGGTGGATGTGAGTGCAGGACAAGACTTGGGCGGTTTGACGTGCCAAGAGGCCATGGCCCGTTTTCATGTGCGCGACAGCCAAGGCCGAATGTTCAGTGGTGCGGCGGCGTTTTCGCAGATGTGGCGCTTGTTTGCGGGCTGGCGCTGGCTGGGCTGGTTGTCCGCTTGGCCGCCCTTGTCATGGTGTTTTGAAGGCGGTTACCGCTTGTTTTTGAAGGTGCGCCCCCAAATGCAAAAGTGGGTGCGGCGCTGGTCTCAAGGCGAAAAGGTTTGAACATGTTCAATCGCGTGATTTGCAGTGTTTGGCGTTGGGGCTCCATGTGGGGTGCGGGCGCTTTGATCGCTGGTTTCTCGAACTTGGCCTTTGCGCAAGTGGGAGAGCGGGTGGCGTTGGGGAATTGGGCGATTGACCGCACCGAAGTCACCATCGGCCAGTTTGAGCGCTATGTGCGCGCCACCGGCACCGTGACCCGCGCCGAAAAAGAGGGCGGTGGTTTTGAATATGTGGGCGGATGGGTTCGCCGCCCAGGCTGGTCTTGGCGCCAACCGGATGGTGTTCCTGCCCCTGCTGATTTGCCTGCTGTGCACCTGGACTTTGCCGAGGCGCAGGCTTACTGTCGCTGGGCAGGGGGCCGCTTGCCCACCGGCTCGGAATGGCAAAAGGCGGGGTTCACCGAGTTGCGTGACAAGCCCCCAACGCCTTGGGTGAAAGGCAAAACTTATCCTTGGAGCACGGGTGACAGCCCGCAAGGCGCGAACACCAGCGATCCAGACCCCTGGCCCCGCGCAGCTCCTGCGGGCGCCACGCGCCAAGGCGTGAACGGCTTGTATGACATGGGCGCCAATGTGTGGGAGTGGACCACCGATGAGCAGGGCGGCCAGCGCCGCACCGTGGGGGGCTCGTGGTGGTACGGCGCTTACAACATGAAGGCCGACGTGCAGGCCTTCAAAGCCGCGGATGTTTACGTGGTCTACCTCGGCTTTCGCTGCGCTTATGACCTCACGCCAAAAGGCAACAACCCGAGCAAGTCACCCTCATGATGCATTCCTTGCCCGAGGGCTACCGTGCTGTGGTGTTCGGTGCCAGTGGCGCCATTGGCCAGGCCTTCGTGCAAACCTTGCAAAGTGATCCGCGTTGCGCCAATGTGTGCGGCGTTTCGCGCCAAAGTTCCCCCGGTTTGGATTTGCTCAACGAATCCAGCATCGCCGCTTGCGCTCAAGTTTTGGCAGCTCGCGGGCCTTTTCATTTGGTGCTTGACGCCACAGGTGCGCTGACCTTGAACGGGCGTGGCCCCGAAAAACGATTAGATGAACTGGACGCGGCGCATTTGCTGCAGGCCTTGCACCTGAACGCCGTGGGGCCGTCTTTGCTGCTCAAACACTTCTTGCCCTTGTTGGCATCGGGTGAGCGGGTGATTTGGGGCAAGTTGTCGGCCCGTGTGGGCAGCATCGAAGACAACCGGAAGGGCGGGTGGTATGGCTACCGCGCCGCCAAGTCTGCGCTCAACATGTTGCTGCAAACCGGGGCCATCGAAATCGCGCGGCGCAGGCCGCTGGCCGTGGTCGCCGCTTTGCAGCCGGGTACGGTGCAGTCCACTCTGAGTCAGCCCTTTGTGGGTGACAACGCCCTGCGTCCTACCGAGTCAGCCCAGCGCTTGCTGGCGGTGCTGGACGGCTTGCAGCCCACCGGGCGGGCCCAATTTATGGACCACTTGGGGAAAGCCATACCCTGGTGATCCTGGTAAAGCCAGGTTCAGGGCGCACAGCTGCGCACGGCATTTCCGATCGATGCCGATGCGATGGGGCCGTCTGAGACGATGGTGCAGGCATCGGTCTTCCAAAATACACAGCCTCCGGGAACGGTGCTTTCCATTCTTTGGCCGAATTGCGTGGTGAACTGCTGGCAAAGCTGGGCTGCGTCTTTGCGGTTCAACCAGTGAACCTGTTTGGGTAATTTCTTTCGCCAACCCAAACCAAGCTCGCCCACGGCAGCACTGAACTCATAGCAATCGGGGGATTCTTGAGCATTCGCAGGGCTGAGCTTGTTGGCTTCAGGGAGCTCAACTGTGCATAAATTGTCCGGAATCTTGTCGATGGCATAGGCGTCGAGCATCAGGGCCAAACTGCACAAGAGTGCGGTGGCGCCTGCGCGCAACTGCATCATTGAACGGCTCTCAAAAGGCGATTGCTGGTGTGCTTGCATGGTGTTAGGCGACATAAAAAAGTACCCGCTTGACCAGCAAACTGCGGTTGAACGGTTTGAGCATGCATTCATTCATGCCACTGTCCAGGCACTTCGCCTGTTCGTCTTTGTCGGCATTCGCTGTCAAGGCGATGATGGGCGTGGAGCAACGGGGCTCCGGCAGTTCGGTGCGGATTTTGCGTGTGGCCGTCATACCGTCCATTTCTGGCATCAGCAGGTCCATCAGGATCACATCGAACACTTGGCCATCTCGCAGAGCTTCGAATGCTTGGAGACCGTTGTCTACTTCGGTGACCTGCGCTTGCGGCATATGGCGGCGCAATTGCATGGCGGCTATTTGACGGTTCAGTGGGTTGTCATCGGCGATCAGGACACGCACGGCCATGTCGCTGTGTTCATCTTCTGGCAAAGGCAATGTTTGGGCTGGAGCGCTGCTCAGTTTGCAAGGCCATTGAACTTTGAAAGTGGTGCCCACACCGACTTCACTTTCCAATCCAATCGAGCCCCCCATGGCCTCGACCAAGCCCTGAGTGATGGCCATGCCCAGCCCGTTGCCCCCAAATCGCCGGGCAATGCTGTTGTCGGCCTGAGAGAAGCTTTTGAACACCCGGTCGTGTAACTCGGGTGCAATGCCGATGCCGGTGTCACGCACAGACAGTTGCACTTGCACTGCGTTCTCAGGGTCAGCAGGGTCGGCTTGTGCGCTGCAGTGCAGCACGATTTCGCCTTCCGACGTGAATTTGATGGCATTGCCCAACAAATTGACCAGAATTTGCGTCAGTCTGTGGCTGTCCCCCAGCACCCACAAGGGAACGTTCGGGTCCACATGCAGGCTGTATTTCAGTGGCTTGGACTCGGCACGGCGTTTGAGCAGCTCGAAACTGCTGCGAAGTGTTTCGGGCAAGTTAAAAGGCTCTTGCACCACTTGCAGTCGACCGGCTTCTATTTGTGCGTGGTCGAGCAAGTCATTGATGATGGTCATCAGGTGCTCTCCTGATTTCTGGATGTCATCGATCTTCAGGCGAACCTCTTTGTCGAGGTTTTTTTCGTGCTGCAGCAGATCTGTTAACCCCAAAATAGCATTCATGGGGGTGCGCAATTCATGGCTGACCGAGGCCACAAACAAATCTTTTTGCTGTTGCGTATTTTGGAGTTTTTTGGTCAGTTGCCGCAGTTCCTTTTTTTTCTGTTGTGAGCGTTGCATGCGTTCATTGCGTACCAAATTCAGTCGAAACAACAAAGCCAGTTGGATGCCAAAAATGACAATCGCGATCATCAGATGCCAATGGATCAGATCTTGCGGAAGAATTTGCAGGGCCGTCTGTCCGCCAAGCAGTGCATAAACGTACAGACCTAAGATCATCAGCCAACCGGTGACCAAGCCAGTGAATCGAGCGAGGTGGGAGTGTGCCAAAAAGGCGGGCAAGGAGGCCAAAGCCAGCCAACTGATGGTGGCCGAGTAAATGCCACCTGTCAGCCAAGTGATGCCGAAAGCCTGGGCCAAAGTCAACACCTGTAAAGCGCCGATCAGCGGTGTGAGCGGCACACCCGCCAAACGCAAGCCCCCTAGGACGCCCATGGCGGCGATGCCCATGACATTGGCCAGCCAGCCATCACGAAAGTTCAAACTCCAAGACACCAACGCAAAAGCGATGTAGCCCAAGGTCAGGATAATCAAAAACGAGAAGAACAGCCATTCTTTCACGTTGTTCGCATGCTGGGGACCCCAGGGGGTCCAAATGGCATGAGAAGATGCATCAAGCGGCAAATTTTGTGATGGCATGAACAATCGCCCAATGACAATTTAAGAATTCAAATGCTACATTAAATATTATTTAAAAATTAATTTTAATTTCTTCTGATCAAAAAATAGGGCCACAATCGGGGCTGTTTGTCGCAGCACGATTGGTGGGTTATGCGAACTGTGATGGCTGAAAGTTTTTAATGGAATGGCAAACGTGGTGGATTTTTGTGGGCATGACTTTTCTGGTGTCGGCCACACCCGGTCCCAACATGCTGCTGGTGATGAGCCAAGGCGCTCGATTTGGCATGCGTGCCGCCCTGCAGAGCATGTTCGGGTGCATGAGCGCCTTGATATGCATGGTCACCCTGTCGGCTGCGGGCGTGGGGGCTCTCTTGCACACGTTTCCTGCCGTTTTTGATGCATTGCGTTATCTGGGGGCCGCTTATCTGGCTTACCTCGGCTACAAGTTGTGGATGGTGGGGTCTGGTGCCAAGTCTGACGAGGCGGGCCCATCTGAGGCTGAAGCAAGCCCACGCGGTGGGTCATATTTCAGACAAGGCTTTGCGGTGGCGGCCAGCAATCCGAAAGCGATCGTTTTTGCTGCTGCGTTTTTCCCGCAGTTCATCCATCCTGAGCTACCAGCACTCCTGCAATTTGGTGTTTTATTGGCCACCTTCACCGTCATTGAGGTGAGTTGGTACCTGATCTATGCGTTCAGCGGTCACAAGCTCTCAGGGTATCTACAGCAAACCCATGTCATGAAAAACTTTAACCGAGTCACAGGCGGGGTGTTTGTCGGTTTTGCCGCCTTGATGGCCGCTAGCCGCTGAGCAGTTCAAGGTGCTGTCTCATGCACCCATGCTTAATCCAGCGCTTTGGCGATCTTGTGGCGCGGTACGCTGGTTTTGGGGCACTGGCCCTTGGGCAGGTCAAACCACTGGCGCACGTCGTTTTCCACACCCACGCCGTGCATGAAGTTGTAGATGGCTTTTTTCAGGCCTTGGCCCAGCAGGTCATGGTCCACGCCCTGCGGCATGGGCGTCGGGTCCACAAAGCCTACGTCGTTTTTGGCAAAAGTACCCTCGGGCAGTGGCAAAAGCGTCACACCATAGGCCTCAGGGTTCAGACCCACGGGTGAATGGACGGTGCAGACAAAGCGGTGGAAAAAGCCGCTGTGGATGCAGCCGTTTTCAAACAACTGCCGCACGTACTCGAGCGCGTCCACCGTGTCCTGCACGGTCTGCGTCGGAAAGCCGTACATCAGGTAGGCGTGCACCAGCACACCCGCATCGGCAAACCCTTTGGTGACCTGCGCCACCTGTTCGACCGAGACGCCTTTTTTCATGAGCTGTAGCAAGCGGTCAGACGCAACTTCGAGCCCGCCCGACATGGCAATGCAGCCGCTTTGCGCCAACAAGTCGCACAGCTCGGGGGTGAAGGTTTTCTCAAAGCGGATGTTGCCCCACCACGAAATCTGCACGCCCCGGCGCAGCAGTTCTTCGGCCAGTGCCTTGAGCGCTTTGGGTGGCGCGGCTTCGTCCACAAAGTGAAAACCGGTCTGACCCGTTTCGGCCACGATCTGCTCAATCCGGTCCACCAGCGTGCTGGCCTGCGCGGTTTCGTAGCGGCTGATGTAGTCCAGGCTCACGTCGCAAAAGCTGCACTTCTTCCAGTAACAGCCGTGCGCCACGGTGAGCTTGTTCCAGCGCCCATCGCTCCACAGCCGGTTCATCGGGTTGAGCATGTCGAGCAGCGACAAATACTTGTGCAGCGGCAGTCCATCCCAAGTGGCCGTGCCCACCTCTTCAAAGGCGATGTCGGGCTCTTGCAGGTTGATGTACTGCACCTGGCCTGCGTCGCTCTTGATGAAGGTGCGCTGCAGGCGCTGCACGCTGCGCTGGCCTTGCAGGTGTTCGATCAGGCTGAGCAGCGGGCGCTCGCCGCCATCGAGCGTGACGAAGTCCACATGATCGAACACGCGGGCGTCTTTCAGCTCGCGCAGCTCGGTGTTCACAAAGCCGCCACCCAGGCCGATGCGGATGTGGGGGTGCACCCGTTTAATGCACTGGGCGATGCGAAAGGCCGCATACACCGAGCCGGGGAAGGGCACGGACAGCAACACCAGGGTGGGCTGGTGCCGCTCAATGGCTTGCAGTGCCAAGCTCTCCAGGGTGGTGTCGATCAAATTGGGGGGCTGAGCTAAGGCTTCGGCCAGCGCGTCAAAGCTGGGCTGGCTGGCGGCCAGGCGCTCAGCGTAGCGCACGAACTCAAAACCTTCGTCCACCGCATCGCGCAGCACATCGGCCAAGTCGTTCAGGTACAGCGTGGCCAAGTGGCCGGCGCGGTCGGTTTGGCCCAAAGCCCCAAAAGCCCAACCAATCGGGTCGCCTGTACCGTCGTCTTCGTAGGCATCGAGCGAGGCAAAGCGTGGGCCTTCGGGCAAAAAGCCCCGACCAGCGATGCGATGGCTCAGCGTGCTGTCGCGGCCCTGCAAAAAGGCGATAACCGGATCGATGCTGACCGTGTAGTCCTTGAAGTGGTCGAGAAAGAAATTCACCGGGCCCGAGCGTTCTTCGACCGGCAAAGCCAGTGCCGCGTTGCGCAGCTCGGTCAGCCCTTTTTTGTTCAGCAAAGCCAGCACGGTGGCAAGCGCCAAGTCTTCTTGCACCGCATCAAAACCCCGCGAACGCAAAAAACCCGTCAGGTAGGCCGTGGACGGGTAGGGCGTGTTGAGCTGCGTCATCGGCGGGATGAGGCTCAGGACTTTGAACGGAACGGGGCTGGGCATGCTGGCGTGTATTCGAATCGGTGCGTGATTATCGACTGAGGAAGCACCTTTGAGCATTCGGCCGCAGGGGCGGCCTCCCACAGAGCCCGTGCATGTGTAGGAGCGAGCCCCTGCTCGCGAATGAGTGCTGGCGGCATGGCCAAGGCCTACAGGAGCGCTCAAGCACGGTAACATCGAACAGCCCCTCAGTGCTTGCCCGATTGATTTTCAGATGACCTCTTTGCCCGAAGCGCCGTCAGACGCTGCATCCTCCCTGTCTGCCTTGATGGTGCAGGCCGCTGCACAAGCCAAGCTCACTCCGGCCCAGCAACGTTTCAATCAACTGTTGGCTCAAATTGAGAAACTGTCAGGCCAGATCCAGCGGCTGGAAACTTGGTCGGACCGCCACCGGTATGCGCACATTCAGGCACTGCGTGAGTCGGTGCAGCAAGCGCAGGTGTACCGCAAGAGCCTCTTGCTTTTTGTGCACGAGCGCCTGCAAACGGCCGACTTCACAGACAGACAGCAACGCATGGCCCGTGGGTTGGTGCGGGGTTGGATCGGTCAACTCTCGGCCACCGCTGACCCGCAGGTGCAAGCCTTGGTCGATGAGTATGTGAGCGAAGAAGACACGCAGGAAGCTGCCGAGGAGCAGGCTGAAGCAGCCCAGGCGATGCGCGAGCGCATCGAAGAAGCGCTGGGCCAGCCGCTCAACAAGCCCAGCCAATACCAGACGCCTGAAGAGATGATGGCTGCGGGCATGCGCCAATGGCAACAACAGCAAGAGGCCAACGAGGCCAAAAAGAATGCCAAGCGCATGGCCCGTAAAGCCCAAAAACAAGCGCAAAAGAAAAACGCTGCCGCTGAAAAAGGCGAGGTGCCCGTCGCCCTGACTCGAGAACTTGACGCCAAAAGCGCCATCCGCACGATCTTTCGGCAACTGGCCAGTGCCCTGCACCCGGACCGAGAGCCCGACGAACAAGAACGCTTGCGCAAAACCGCGCTGATGAGCGAGGTCAACGCCGCCTATGAAAAAAACGACCTGACCACTTTGTTGCGTTTGCAAATGCAGGTGTCGCAAGTCAGCCCCCAAAGCACGGCAAAGATGGCCGACGACAAGCTGATCGCCATGTCCTTGCTGCTCAAGGAGCAGGTGGTTGCTTTGGAAGAAGATTTGGACCAGTTGGAAAACCGCTTGAGCCGTGAGTTGTGTGTGTCTGTTCAGGCAGACGCCGACGAAGCGGTTATGACCCAGTCGCTGCAACGTCTTCAGGCCGACCAACGCTACATCACCGACACTTTGGCGGCCGATTTGCGCCGAATTCAGAACGAGGCTGAACTCAAGCGTTGGATCAAGGAACAGTGGCAGTTGGCTAAAGCCACTTCTGCATGAAGCTGGCTTGGCCCGCTGCGGGGTCCAATGCATAGGGCTCAAAGCCGAAGCCGAGGTAACTCTTCAGGGCCCGCGAGTTGCCCGTCAGCACTTCCAAGGTCAGCTTGCAGCAGCCGTGGTCCTTGGCGTGTTGCTCGGCTGCCGACAACAATGCTTGGCCGACTCCTGTACCCCGGTGGCCCGGCAGCACGGCGATGTCGTGGATGTTCATCAGAGGCCGCGCCTTGAAGGTCGAATACCCCTCAATGCAGTTGACCAAGCCCACTGGCGCATCGTCCAGCCAAGCGATGAAGCTGGCCGCATCGGTGCGCGCGGCCAAGTCATCGCACAAGCGCGTCTTCACATCCTGCGCCAACGCTTCGCCGCCGCCCATGGGGTCTTGGGCATAGGCGTCCAGCAGCATCACCAAGGCTTGGCGGTGCGCGGGGTTTTGGTAGTCGACGGGCAGGATGTGAAGCGTCATGGTCAGGCAGCAGCAGGGGTCATGAAGGAGCGCACATTGTCCTGCATGCTGTTCACCACATGGCCCGCCAATTGGTGCGCCGTGATGGCCGACAACGTCCAGCCCAAGTGGCCGTGGCCCGTGTTGTAGAACACATTGGCTTTTTTGCCTGCGCCCACGCGCGGCAGCATGTTGGGCATCATGGGGCGCAGGCCCGCCCAGGGCTCAACGCGGCGGGTGTCCACGCCGGGGAAGCATTGGTTGACCCAGTTGACCAGCGGCTTGATGCGGTCGGCGCGGATGTCCAGATCGATGCCGTTGAACTCGGCCGTACCCGCCACGCGGAAGCGGTCTGTGCCCAGACGGCTGGTCACCAGCTTGGTCTCGTCGTCCAGCAGGCTGACCTGGGGTGCGGCAGCTTGGCTGGCTGCATCGTTCAAGCCCACGGTGATCGAGTAGCCTTTGACAGGATAAATGTTCAGGCGGTCGCCCAGCTGAGCGGCCAGGCCCCGGCCGTGCACGCCTGCACAGATCACGATGCCGTCAAAACTCAGGGTTTCGGTCTGGCCCGCGTGCTGCACCTGCACGGTGGCGGTTTGCCCGTTGGACGCCACATTCAGCACCTGGTGTTCGGTCAAGAATTTCACGCCCAGACGCTCACAGGCCTTGGCCAGGCCAAAGGTGAATTTGTGGATGTCGCCTGTCGAGTCGCTTTCGGTGAAATAGCCACCGTAGTACTGGCCTTGCAGCGTCGGCTCAATGGCTTTCATTTCGTCAGGCGTCACGGCTCGGCGCGGTAGGCCGCCCTGGGCCAGCAGCTTGGAGACTTCGCCCGCGTGGTCAAAGCCTTTTTTGTCGCGGTAGATGTGCAGGATGCCTTCGCGCTTGTGGTCAAAGTCAATGCCTTCGGCTTTGGCCCAAGCGAAGTGGTGCTCGCGTGACTCAATGGCCAATTGGGCTGTGGCGATGGTGTTGTCTTTGTATTTGGGAATGGCGGCCACAAATTCGGCCATCCAACTGAGCTTGTGCCAAGTGGGGGCGGGGTTCATGAGCAATGGGGCATCGCTTTTGAGCATCCATTTCAGCCCCTTGACGATGGTGGAGGGGTGGGTCCAGACCTCGGCGTTAGAGGCGGACAACTGGCCACCGTTGGCGTAGGACGTTTCCATGCCGGGGTAGCGGTTTTTCTCGATCAGGGTGACCTGGATGCCTTGTTGGGCCAAGGCGTAGGCGCTGGTGACGCCGGTGATGCCGCCACCCACAACAACCATGTGTTTTTTGACAATGGGATTTTTCATGAAGCTTCTCTCAGTAAAGCGTCTCAAACGGATGGACGAACCACACACCGGATGTGTGCAGAACGACCCCCTCTGTTTGAAACCTGAGAGATTCACCCGGCCCTGGAGGGGCGATGGGTTTGCTCCTGCGGTGTGCCAGGGGACGAATCCCGGCAACTCTTCAGAGTGCTTTGTTCACCACGGTCCTTTTGCCTGAGAGTTTCCGGGGTGGTTGCTCCTTCGGCGTTGAGGGCCTTTGGCCCCCAAGCTCTCCCACAGTGAACGTCGGATTGGGTCCGACTCGGGGCAACGGTTGCAAAACCAGCGTTGCCCCACATGAAGATTCTAAGGCCTGAAATCAAACTTGCCCAGAACTTCCACCAAAAATCAGTCGGTCAACTTTTTGTAACTGGCTTCGTCGTGCAGGGCAGCCAAGTCAGACAGTTGGCTCAGTTTGACCTTGAAGAACCAGCCGGCGCCCAATGGGTCGGAATTGGCCAAAGAGGGGTCAGCACGCAGCGCTTCATTGACTTCGATGATTTCGCCCCCGGCAGGCATGTGCACATCGGCAGCGGCTTTGACCGACTCGACCACGCCCGCCACTTCACGGGCGGCAAAGCTTTTGCCAATCTCGGGCAGATCGACAAACACGATGTCACCCAAGGTGTCTTGGGCATGGACAGTGATGCCCATGACGGCGGTGTCACCGTCGTCGTTGCGCTGGAGCCAAGTGTGGTCTTCGGAGTATTGGATAGACATGGTGAGCCATAAAAAAGCCTGGCCCTCAAGGGGCCAGGCGGTATGAGAATGCAGGAAATTCTAGCTTTATTTGGCGTACACCAAATCCCGCAAGGTCAGCGACAAAGCAGGCACGTAGGTCACCACCATCAAGCAGACCAGGATCACCAGCACGAAGGGGATCAAATCCTTGATGATCCGGTCTAGCGAGATTCGCGCCACCGTACAAGCCGCGAACAGGTTCACGCCAAAAGGCGGCGTGATCATGCCCAAAGCCAGGTTGACCACCATGACCAAACCAAAGTGAACAGGGTCAATGCCAAAGTGCATGGCCACTGGGGCCAAGATCGGGGCCAGCACGATGATGGCCGCGCTGGTCTCGATGAACATGCCGATCAGGAACAAAGCCGCGTTGACACCCAACAAGAAGTAAGCGGGCGACTTGAGGACGTCCTGCAACCAGTGACCAATGGCCTCCGGCACACCTGCGCGGGTGATCAAGAAGGCGAACAAACCGGCGTTGGCAATGATGAACATGATCACCGCGCTGGACAGCACAGATTTGCGCATGATGATGGCCAAGTCTTTCAGCTTGATCTCACGGTAAACCACAGTGCCGACGATCAACGCATAAAACACCGCCACAGCCGAAGCTTCGGTGGGCGTGAATACGCCGCCGTAAATGCCACCCAAAATGATGACTGGCATCATCAAGGCCCATCCGGCTTGCCAAGAGGCTTTGCCAAAGCTCAAGCGACCCTCGCCGTCGTTTTTGCCCCAGCCTTTGTATTTGCAATACACCCAGACCCAGAGCATCAAGGCCAAGCCAATGAAAATGCCTGGGCCAAAACCGGCAATGAACAACTCACCAATCGAGACTTCGGCGCTGACGCCGTACAGGATCATGGGGATCGAGGGCGGGATGATCACGCCCAACTCGGCCGATGTGGCTTGCAAAGAAGCCGCATAGGTGGTGGGGTAGCCGTGCTTGATGAGCGCGGGGATCAAGATGGTGCCGATGGCAAAGGTGGTGGCCACCGAGGAGCCTGAGACGGCTGCAAAAATCATGCAGGTCAACACGCAGGTCATGGGCAAGCCGCCCTGCACGCCGCCCACGATGCTCTTGGCAAACTCCACCAAGCGGCGCGAGATGCCGCCGGTTTCCATGATGTTGCCCGCCAAGATGAAGAAGGGGATGGCGGCCAGCGGGAATTTGTTGATCGAATTGAACATCTCCTTAACGGAGATGAGCATGTTGGCGTTGCCAATTTGAATGCCGACGATGGCCGACAAACCAATGGAAACAGCCACCGAGATGGTGAGTGCAAAGCACAACACCATGGTGCAAAGCATGACGACGCTCATTGTGCGGTCTCCAATTCAAGGCGCTGGGGATCGAGCCAATTACCGATGATGCTGATCACGCTGAAAACAGCGCCAACTGGCAAAGCCATGTAAGCCCAAAACATGGACACATCTTCCAGACCAATCATGGTCTGGACCTTGCCCCGGTTGGCATAGTCCCAACCCCACCACATGATGATGCAGACCAGAGTGAGCGCGGCCAAAGCCACAGCGGTGTCAAGGACTTTTTTCATGCGCGGGCCGCTCCAGCGGTACAACACGTCCACGCTGACCATTGCACCCTGGCGGAAAGCCATGGGGATGCCCATGAAGACCATCCAGATCAGGCTGAAGCGGATGATGACTTCGGTCCACTCGACCGGAACTTCCAGCACAAAGCGGGTGAAAATTTGCAGCATGCCCAAGCAGGCCGCCAAGGCCAACATCAAGCAGGCTACAAGCATGGAAAAAGCGGTGGTCCACCTTTCTATGCTCAGATAGAGCGAGCGCATAAAAAATCCTTCACAACAAAATCAAAAAACGCCCGCCAATCCAGGATTGGTCGGGCGTTTCCACAAACTTCAGATTACTTGGTGTTGCGGATGCGGTCCAGGTTGGCTTTGCCGAACTGCTTTTCAAATTCAGCAATGGCCGGTGCCATGGTGGCAATGAACTTGGTCTTGTCGACGTTCTCGATGATGTTCATGCCTTTTTTGCGCAACTCAGCCACGCCATTGGCATCGTCTTTGTCCACGCGTGCACGGTTGGCTTTGACAGCCTCTTTGGCCGCGTCGAGGAAGATCTGCTTGTCGGCTGCGCTGAGCTTGTCAAACGAGCCCTTGTTCATCAAGATCACCACGGGTGAGTAGACGTGGCCAGTCAGTGTCAGGTGCTTTTGCACTTGGTCAAAGTTGGAAGCCATGATCACCGACAGAGGGTTCTCTTGACCGTCCACAGTGCCTTGTTGCAATGCGGTGAACACTTCAGGGAATGCCATAGGTGTGGTCACGATGCCCAAGCTCTTGTAAGCGGCGACGTGCACGGGGTTTTCCATGGTGCGCATCTTGAGGCCTTTGAGGTCATCAGGCAAATTCACAGGACGCTTGCTGTTGGTCATGTGGCGCACGCCGTTTTCACCCCAGGCCAAAGCTTTGAAGCCTTTGGAGTCGAACTTGGTCAGCAGCTCTTGGCCAATGGGGCCATCCAGCACGGCGCGAGCGTGTGCTTTGTCACGGAACAAGAAGGGCACGTCCAGAATGCGAGCTTCTGGCACAAAGTTGGGGACAGGGCCAGTCGATGTGGTGGCCAGTTCTTGGGTCCCCAGTTGCACAGATTCGATGGATTCGCGCTCGCCGCCCAGAGAGCCGGAGTAGAAGTTCTGGATCTTGATGCGACCGTTGGTGCGCTTTTCAACTTCTTTGGACAGGGTATCGATGGCCTCGCCCTGGTGGGAGTTCTGGCCGACAGAGATGCTGTTGCGCATGGTGATTTGCGCAGAGGCTGTGGCCATGACACCTACGGCCAAACTCAGGCCCAACATCAGTTTGCTCAATTTCATTCGAAAGCTCCTCGTGGATCGGTGGACGACAACAAGTTGCGAATCAACTTGTCATACAAGTTTGATTATGGGGTGCCCGTCGGCAGGTTGATCTACGGGTTTTCGCGGGGGTACTGTTGCCTTGGCGACGCGACTGAGTGCGGTCGAAAAAAAGAGGCCCCGCAGGGCCTCTTGAACTGAATGCACAGGAATTACATGCCTGTGTAGTTAGGACCGCCGCCGCCTTCAGGCGTGACCCAGACGATGTTTTGCGTCGGGTCCTTGATGTCGCAAGTCTTGCAATGCACGCAGTTTTGGGCGTTGATCTGCAGGCGGTCGCTGTTGTCTTCGTTCTTGATGTACTCGTAAACCCCGGCAGGGCAGTAGCGCGCCTCAGGCCCTGCGTATTTGGCCAGGTTGATGCCCACCGGCACCGAGGCGTCCTTGAGCGTGAGGTGCGCGGGCTGGTTTTCTTCGTGGTTGGTGTTGCTGATGAAAACACTGGACAGACGGTCAAAGGTCAGTTTGCCGTCGGGCTTGGGGTAGTCGATTTTTGGGCAATCGGCCGCAGGCTTCAGATAAGTGTGGTCGGCCTTGTCACGGCGCAGCGTCCAAGGAATGTGGCCGCGCAAGACAAACTGCTCAAAGCCGTTCATCAAAGTCGCCACGGTCAGGCCCTTCTTGAACCAGGTCTTGAAGTTGCGCGACTTGTTCAGTTCGGTGTAGAGCCAGCTGGCCTCGAAAGCCTCTGGGTAGGCGGCCAATTCGTCGTGCTGGCGGCCAGCTTGCAAAGCGTCGTACGCCGCTTCGGCGGCCAGCATGCCGGTTTTGATGGCGGCGTGGCTGCCCTTGATGCGGCTGACGTTGAGGTAACCGGCGTCACAACCGACCAGCGCACCGCCGGGGAAAACCGTCTTGGGCAGGCTCATCAGGCCGCCTGCAGTGATGGCGCGTGCGCCGTAGCCAATGCGCTTGGCGTTGACTTCGCCTTTGTCGTTGGTGAAGTACCACTTGATGTTGTTGTGGGTTTTCCAGCGCTGGAACTCTTCAAATGGGCTCAGCCAAGGGTTGGCGTAGTCCAGACCGACCACGTAGCCGATGGCGATCTTGTTGTCTTCCATGTGGTACATGAAAGCGCCACCGTAGGTGTCGTTGTTCATGGGCCAGCCGGCGGTGTGCATGACAAAACCGGGCGTGTGGCGCGAAGGGTCGATTTCCCAGACTTCCTTGATGCCGATGCCGTAGGTTTGTGGATCGCGGCCTTCGTCCAGCTTGTATTGGGCGATCAGTTGCTTGCCCAGGTGGCCGCGTGCGCCTTCGGCGAACACGGTGTACTTGGCGTGCAGTTCCATGCCCAACTGAAAGTTCTCGGTCGGCTCGCCGTCTTTGCCCACGCCCATGTTGCCGGTGGCCACACCTTTGACCGAGCCGTCTTCGTTGTAGAGCACTTCGGCGGCGGTGAAGCCGGGGAATATTTCCACACCCAGGTTTTCGGCCTGCTGACCCAGCCAGCGGGTGAAGTTGGACAGGCTGATGATGTAGTTGCCGTGGTTTTGCGCGCACTCGGGCAAGAAGATGCCGGGGGTGCGGGTGGCGCCGGTCTCGCTCAGGAAGCTCCAGGCGTCGTCGGTCACAGGCTGGTTGAGCGGGGCGCCCATCTCTTTCCAGTTGGGGAAGAGTTCGGTCAGGGCCTTGGGGTCCATGATCGCGCCGCTCAGGATGTGCGCGCCGGGCTCGCCGCCTTTTTCCAGCACGACCACCGACACGTCTTGGCCTTTTTCAGCGGCCAGTTGCTTGAGGCGGATGGCGGTGGACAGGCCCGCGGGGCCGCCGCCGACCACGACCACGTCGTATTCCATGGATTCGCGGGGGCCGTAGGTGCTCAGGATTTCTTCGGGGCTCATGACAGACTCTTTAGGACAAGTTGAAAATTCGAGAGCCCGGCACCTGGGGTGTCGGGCGTGTGACTCATTTTATGCATCTTGGGGCAGCTTCCCCCGCACAATGTTGTCAGCTGTTGCTGTGCAACGGATGCGAAACCCTTAGAAGGATTTGACATGGCCTATGAAATCGATTTGTCGGGCCGCGTAGCCCTGGTCACCGGCGCTTCGGGCGGATTGGGCGCGCAATTTGCCAAAACCCTGGCCGCAGCTGGGGCTGGTGTGGTGTTGGCCAGCCGCCGCATCGAAAAGCTCAAAGACCTGCGCGCCGAGATCGAGGCCGCAGGGGGCGACGCCCATGTGGTCGAAATGGACGTGACCGACCGCCACAGCATTGCGGCTGCCGTGGCGCACGCCGAAACCGAGATGGGCAGCATCGACATTTTGGTGAACAACTCGGGCGTGAGCACCACCCAGCGCATCCAGGACGTGACGGAAGAAGACTACGACTTCATCATGAACACCAATGTGCGCGGTGCATTTTTTGTGGCACAAGAGGTGGGCAAGCGCATGTTGGCGCGTGCCAAGGGCGCCGCGCCTGGCAGTTTCACAGGCGGGCGCATCATCAACATCGCCTCCATGGCGGGCCTCAAAGTCTTGCCTCAGATCGGTGTTTACTGCATGAGCAAGGCGGCCGTGATCCAGATGACCAAGGCTTTTGCGGTGGAGTGGGGCAAATTTGGCATCAACGTGAACGCGATCTGCCCCGGTTACATCGACACGGAGATCAACCACCACCATTGGCAAACCGAGCAAGGCCAAAAGCTCATCAGCATGCTGCCGCGCAAGCGTGTGGGCCAGCCGCAAGACCTGGACGCTTTGTTGATGCTGCTGGCCAGCGACCAGAGCCATTTCATCAATGGCGCGGTGGTGTCGGCCGACGACGGTTTTGCGGTGTGAGGGCCATGCCATGAAATTGGAGTTGCCAGAGCACAAAAAGCAAGTTTTTGAGTTGGTGATCCCCATCCGCTGGGGCGACATGGACGCCATGGGCCACGTCAACAACACCGTGTACTTTCGCTACATGGAGACGCTGCGCATCGACTGGTTTGAGGCGATCGGTTGTCAGGTCAACCCACAAGGGCAGGGGCCGGTGATCGTGAACGCGTTTTGTAATTTCTACAAACAGTTTGAATTTCCGGGCGACATCCTGGCGAAGATGTTTGTGAGCGATCCCGGCCGCACCACGTTTGAGAGTTGGTGCACGCTGGAGCGAACCGACCAGCCCGGGGTGATCTTTGCCGCAGGTGGAGCGACCACGATTTGGGTGGATTTCCCCAAGCAAAAAGCCGTGACCCTGCCCGACTGGGTGCGGGCCTTGGTCAGCGACTGAGCGCTTTTTTGCAGGAGCGCACACCCGTGCGCGATGGCTTCAAGCCGCTGTGGAAGCCGTGCCACCCACCGCACGCCACTGGTCGGCATGGCTTTCCAGCCAATCTTTCGACAAGGTGTCGCTGCCGACTTGCATGGGGTGAAAGTCTTTGCGGGTGTATTCCCAAACGGGCTTGGCCACACGCCAGACCATGCCGTGGCGGCCGAACAAGAACTTGCCAGCCGACCACCAGGTGGAAGGCTTGAAGAGCGTCTTGTCGTGCCAGAGGTTGTTGACCGTTTGGCGGAAGACGTCGGTGCTGAACTGAATCGTCACGTACCAAAACCAGCGCATGCGCCAAGTGTGGTTGCCGCCCAAGCGTTGGTACAGGTCAAAGGCCACACATTTGTGCTCGGACTCTTCGGCCGCATGCCAGCGCCAGAGGGTTTTAAGGGGGTCTTCGGCGCCAGCAAACCAGTCGCCTGGCTGGTCCAGTCGCTCCAACGTCAGGTCGCCAAAAATCGAGGTGTAGTGCTCAAAAGCGGCGGTGATGGCCAACTCGTGCAAATAACCCTTCTCACTTTTGCTAAAGAACTCTTCGCGGCCTTTTTTCAGACGCTGCTCAGCGCGCGGGCCCCAATGGTTGACCAAACCTTGCTTTTCAAGGTGGGCGTTGTACAGCGCATGCAGGTGGCGGTGGGTGGCTTCTTGGCCAATAAAGCCTTTGGCGACGCTTTTCAGATCGGCGTTTTCGGGCGTGTCGGGCAAGGCTTTGGCACCGTTTTTGACCGCATCGATGAAGGATTGCTCGCCCACAGGAAAACTCATGGACAAGGCGTTGGCATAAGCGGTGAGGAAGGCGTCGCCGCCATTCCAGTGGCGTGAAAAACCTTGGCTCAGGTCAACCGACAAGCGGCGAACCGTCAGGTCGGAGGGGGCGGCTGCGTGAGTGCTCATGGGGAGTGCCTTGGAAATCGATCAGAATGTGAGCATTGTTCAGTTTTTGCAAAGACCTTGCAACTCGCGATCTATTCACATTTTTTGAAGGGTTTTTTGATGGCCGAGGCCAAACCTTCCAAGACGCCACCTCAGCCGCAAGCCCCATCTGGCCTGCGTCGTCAGCCTTCTCAGGCCCGTGCACAGCAAACCATGCAAACGCTGTTCAAGGCTGCTGCTCAGATTTTGGACAAAGAGGGTGAGGCAGGTTTGACCACCAACAAGGTGGCTGCGGCGGCTGGTTTTTCGATCGGCACGCTTTACCAGTACTTTCCGAGCAAAGAGGTGCTGGTGCGCGCCATGGCGGCCAAAGGCCAAGACATGGTGCTGCAAGCCCTTGAGCAATATTTGGCGGCACTGGAGCTAAGGCCCGATGTGGCCCAGATGGACCCGCAAGACTTTCTACGCCAAGCCATGCGCATTTTGCTGCAGGGGTTTGCCACGGGCAAAGGCTTTAGCCAGAGTTTGATTCGCTTGGGCTGGGTGATGGAGCAACCCCAAGAGACGGCCAGCGTGGTGCGCCAGGTGGCCGATCGTTTGGCAATCTTCTTTGAGCGCATCAACCACCCCGATTTGAAGTCGCCTTCACCCGCGCAGTTGTTTGTACTCAGCCGCTCGGTGATCGGCACCTTGCGCAGCGCCAGCCTCGAAAAATCCCCCTTGCTGGGCAGCACAGCTTTGGAGGATGCACTGGTGCAAGTGGCTTGGGCCTTGCTGGCTCGCAAGTGATGCATTGGCCATCGCGGCGAGGGCGCTGCTCCTACAGCCTCTGTAGGAGCCCCGCTCCCGGGGCAATGGTTTGGGGTCTGTAAGGCGTTTTCGCGGCGAGGGCGCCACTCTGCAGTGACGGTCAGGCGGGTTTGGCTTTGGGCGCGCGGCCCATCAGGTAAAACTCCGGGTTGGGCATCATGCCGCTGAAGCTGGCCATGCGGTTAGACAGACCAAAGAAGGCGGTGATCGCCGCGATGTCCCAGATGTCTTCGTCGTTGAAGCCATGCGCGTGCAGCGCGGTAAAGTCGGCGTCTTCCACCTCATCGGAGTGGTTGCAGACCTTGAGCGCAAAGTCCAGCATGGCGCGCTGGCGCGGACTGATGTCGGCCTTGCGGTGGTTGATGGCCACCTGGTCAGCCACCAGCGGTTTCTTTTCATAAATACGCAAGATCGCGCCATGCGCCACCACGCAGTACAGGCAGTGGTTGGCTGCGCTGGTGGTGGTCACGATCATCTCGCGTTCGCCCTTGGTCAGGCCGCTCTCGCGCCCCACCGACTCGGGCACCATCAGGGCGTCGTGGTAAGCAAAGAACGCGCGCCACTCGGCTGGGCGGCGTGCAAAGGCCAGAAACACGTTGGGGACAAAGCCGGCTTTTTCTTGCACCTCCAGCACTTTGGCTTTGATGTCGTCGGGCAAGTCGTTGATGTCGGGGGCGGGGTAGCGTGGGGTGGGCGGTGTGGTGTGGGGTGTACTCATGGTGTCTCCAATGGGTGATGCTTTTGATTATGCTCATGACACTTAAAGGAGCCTGTCATGTCCAACACACCCTCACGTTCACCCATTGAGCAAGCCCGCGAGGCCCGCCCCGAAGACGCCGCCTTTCAGGCGGGCCTGACCACCCGCACCCAAGTCATGGGGTCGGAGTATGTGGACCGCGCCCTGGGCGCCGCCACCGACTACACCATGCCCATGCAGGAGTTCATCACGGCCAACGCCTGGGGCAACGTTTGGCAACGCCCTGGTCTTGACCTCAAGACCCGCAGTTTGATCACCGTGGCCATGCTCGCGGCCCAGGGCAAACAGCACGAGCTCAAGGCCCATGTGCGCGGGGCGCTGAACAACGGCGTTACGCCCGAAGAGCTGCGCGAAATCATGCTGCACGCCACGGTGTATTGCGGCTTCCCCACCGCCATTGACGCTTTCCGTTCGGTGACCGAAGTGGTGCAAGCCCAGGGCTGAAGGCCGAGTAACCAAGGCAACACGCGCGCATTGACGGTGGGCGTCTTTTCACCGATTCTTGGGTGAGGAGAAATAACACCCATGGAATTTTCAGAACTCATCAAGGCCCGCAAAAGCGTTCGCGGTTACCAACAAAAACCGGTCCCTCGCGAGGTGATCGAAGAGCTCCTCTCGGTGGCCAAGTGGTCGCCCTCGTCGATGAACACCCAGCCTTGGCATGTGCATGTGGTCACCGGCGAGCCGCTCGAGCGCATCCGCCGGGGTAACACCGAAAACATGGTCAAGGGCGTGCCGCCCAAGCGTGACTTCCCGATGAAAGAGGCCTACGAGGGCATTCACCGCAAGCGCCAGGTCGACATCGCGATTCAGTTGTTTGACGCCATGGGCATCGCCCGCGACGACAAAGAACGCCGCACCGATTGGGTCATGCGCGGTTTTCGCCAGTTCGATGCGCCCGTGTCGCTGGTGCTGACCTACGACAAATACCTGGAGCCCGCGGCCATCAGCCAGTTTGACCTGGGGGCTTTGTCGCACGCCATCGTGCTGGCCGCTTGGGAGCGGGGCCTGGGCACCGTGATCAACGGGCAGGGCATCATGCAGTCGGCCGTGGTGCGCGAGCACGCGGGCATTCCGGACGACCAGAACATCATGATCTGTATCGCCTTGGGCTACCCGGACGAAGACTTTGTGGCCAACACCGTCAAGTCGGTGCGCGAAGACGAAGCCAACTTCGTGCGTTACGTCGGTTTCTGAACCTGTCATGGATCAGGTCGCCATCTGGCGATGGTGGCCTTTTCTTTCCGTCCCCTAGAGTGAACACCCCATGAACTTGAGCAAAGAAGAGTTGGCTTTTCGCGACGAAGTGCGCGCCTTTTTGGCTACGGAGTTGACCGACGAGATCCGTCTGGGCGGGCACCGCACCTCGGGCATTTTTTCGGACTATGAGGTGGGCATTCCGTGGCAGCGTATTTTGGCCAAGCGCGGCTGGGCGGCGCCGCACTGGCCCGTCGAGTGGGGTGGCTGCGGCTGGACGCCAAGGCAACACGACATTTTTGCCAGCGAGATGGCTGCGGCCGAAGCACCTTCGGTCTCACCCCTCGGCTTGGTCATGGCCGCGCCCGTGCTGGTGGCGTTTGGCACGCAGGCCCAAAAAGAGCGCTGGTTGCCCGACATTCGCAACGGCGTGAGTTACTGGTGCCAAGGTTACAGCGAGCCGGGCTCCGGCTCCGACCTGGCCTCGCTGCAATGCCGTGCCCGCCGCGAAGGCAATGAGTGGGTGATCAACGGCTCCAAGATCTGGACCACCCACGCCCACAATGCCACCCACATGTTTTGCCTGGTGCGCACCGACAGCAGCGGCAAGCCCCAGCAAGGCATCAGCTTCTTGATGTTTGAGCTGAACAACCCCGGCATCCAGATCCGACCGATCATCAGCATCTCGGGCGATCACGAGTTCAACCAGGTCTTTTTTGACGAGGCCCGCGTGCCCGCGGACGCCCTGATTGGCGAAGAAAACCAGGGCTGGACGATTGCCAAATTTTTGTTGGAGCACGAGCGGGGTGGCTCGTCTGCGCCGTTCTTGCGGGGCCGTTTGGCGCGGCTGCACGAGTCCTTGCGCGATGCGTTTGCATCCGGACACTCAGACTCCGAGTACGAAGACATCGCCTTGACCCTGGCTAACGCGCAATGCCGCATCGACGCCTTGCACGCCTGGGAACAACAGGTGCTGATGGCCCGCATTGGCGGCGGAGCTCAGCCATGCTGGATGCCTGCTGCCCCGTCCATGGGCAAGGTGCTGGCGACCGAGCTCAAGCAGCACCTGACCGAGTTGGGACTGGACATTGCAGGCCCTTACGGCGCCACCAGCCTCACTATTGAGGAGGCCAGCGCCCACGCGCTGACAGTGCCCGAAGAGTCGGTGTTTGCCACCCGTGCGTATTTGAATGACCGCGCCGCCTCGATTTACGGCGGCACCAACGAAGTCCAGCGCAACCTGATCGCCCGCCACATTCTGGGGGCTGAAGTGGTGGAGCCCGTGGTGCCCACCGACGAAACGCAGGCCATGCTGCTGGCCAGTTTGCAAGGCTGGCTGCAAGACAAGTTGCCCTTCGACAAACGCGCACAGATGATTGCAAGTCCAGAAGCGATTGCGCCGCTGTGGCAAGGCTTGAGCCGTGAGCTGGGCCTCTTGGGCGCGGCGCTGCCCGAACACTTGGGCGGCATGGGCGGTGGTTTGCCCGAGCAGATGCTGATCTGCCAGGCCTTGGGCGCGGCCTTGGTGGCCGAGCCCTACAGCAGCTCTGCCGTGCTAGGCGCCACCTTGCTGCAAGCGCTGAATGACCCGGCGGCCGATGCTTTGCTGCAAGGCCTGACCGACGGTCAAGTGCGCTTGGCCGTCGCGGCGCTCGAGCCTACAGGTCGGACTGACTTGAGCCGAGTGCAGACCCGCTTGCACAGTTCAAACGGCCAGTGGCACATCACCGGGCGCAAAGCCTTGGTGCGCGGCGCAAGCAATGCCACGCACTGGCTGGTCAGCGCCAAAGACGAAGCAGGCCAGCTGCGCATGGGTCTGATCGACCCCGCAGCCAGCGGCGTGCAGCGGCGCGATGTGCGTTTGATCGACGGTGCTTGGGCGGCTGAGTTGGCCTTTGACCAAACGCCCGTGCAAGCCCTCATCGGACAGGGCGATGCAATGGCTGCACTCACACAAGCCTGGGACACGGCCACCTTGGCCGCTGGTGCCGAAGCCGTGGGCGTGATGCAGACCCTGATGCGCGACACGCTCAACTACACCAGCCAGCGCAAACAGTTTGGCCAACCCCTGGCAGCCTTCCAAGCTTTGCAACACCGCATGGCCGACATGTACATGGCGCTGGTGCAAGCCGCGGCGGCGGTGGGCGCATGTGCCGATGTGTTGAGCGACAGCCCGGAGCGCTGCGCCGAGCGCGTGTCATCGGCCCATGTGACGGTGCTGCGTGCAGCACGACTGGTGGGGCAGGGCGCGGTGCAGTTGCACGGCGGCATGGGCATGACCGACGAACTGGCCGTTGGCCACGGCTTCAAGCGGCTGACGGTGATCGAGCAGCAGTTTGGCGGGGTGGCGCAGCATTTGCGGCGGGTGGCGGGTTTGTCCCTTGCCTGAGCCTCTGGGTCTTCACCCCCGCATCAACTTCTGAATCAAATCCGCCGCTCCTGAGGCTTCGTATTTGCGCATCAGTTTGACGCGGTAAATCTCCACCGTGCGGTGGCTGATGCCTAAAGCGCGGCCGATTTCTTTGCTGGTTTGTCCGTCCATCAGGTGGGCGGCGACTTCGCGTTCGCGGGCGGTGAGTTCGGCTTTCACCGGTTTGCGCTCCGACAGGTCTTCAAAAGTCCAGATGCCCGCTTCATGCGGGGCTTCGCGGTTCAGGGCGCGGCCCGTCACATGGCACCAGAAGGTTTCGCCTTTGAAGCGCCCGTCCACACGTTTCATGACCCGGTCGTCGGCGTACACGCCGTTGGCGTTCAGGATGGGGGTGATGCGTTGGCCGGTGCGCTCGTACTCGTCGGCGCTGGGGTAGAGCAGCTGGAAGGTCTGACCCATCAATTGCACTCGACTGGCGCCAAACACTTCACACAAGCGCTGATTACAGTCAACGATGGTACGGTTGCGTGAGAGCACCATGCCAATTGGGGCGAGGTCAAAGGCGAGGCGGTAGTCGATGTCTGGGGTCATGGCGCGCAGGCCGCCCGCCTAGGGCAGCCCTCTACGAAAAACTACGTATTTCAATACGTAGTATCGTAGCGTTTTCATCCTTTCCTGGAGACCGGTGTGAACAAGATTTATCCCTCCGCAGCCGAGGCCCTCAAGGGCATCGTGGCTGACGGTCAATTGTTTGGCGTGGGCGGTTTCGGCCTGTGCGGCATCCCCGAAGCGCTGATTGCTGCCTTGCGCGACAGCGGCGTGCAGAACCTGACCGCGATTTCCAACAACGCGGGCGTGGACGACTTTGGTCTGGGCATCTTGCTGCAGACCCGCCAGATCAAGAAGATGATTTCTTCTTATGTGGGCGAGAACAAAGAGTTCGAGCGCCAGTACTTGGCGGGCGAGCTGGCTTTGGAATTCACCCCCCAAGGCACGCTGGCCGAGAAGCTGCGTGCGGGCGGCGCGGGCATTCCGGCCTTCTTCACCAAGACCGGTGTGGGCACCTTGGTGGCCGAAGGCAAAGAGCTGCGCGAGTTTGACGGCGAGACCTATGTGATGGAGCGCTCGCTGGTGCCCGATGTGTCGCTGGTCAAGGCGCACCGCGCCGACAAGTCCGGCAACCTGCAGTTCCGCTACACCTCGCGCAACTTCAACCCTGCAGTGGCCATGGCCGGCAAAATTTGTGTGGTCGAGGTCGAGGAGATCGTCGAAACCGGCGATATGCACCCCGACAGCGTGCACCTGCCTGGCATTTATGTGCACCGCATCGTGTTGAACGCGAAACCGGAAAAGCGCATCGAAAAGCGCACCATCACTGAAAAGGCGGGAGTCTGATATGAGCTGGAGTCAAGACCAAATGGCCGCGCGTGCGGCCCACGAACTGGAAGACGGTTTCTATGTGAACCTGGGCATCGGCATCCCCACGCTGGTGGCCAACTTTGTGCCGGCTGACAAAGAAGTCTGGCTGCAAAGCGAAAACGGCATGCTGGGCATTGGCCCTTTCCCGACCGAAGATGAAGTCGATGCGGACCTGATCAACGCGGGCAAACAAACCGTGACCACCATCAAGGGCTCGTCGATTTTTGGCAGTGAGCAGTCGTTTGCCATGATCCGTGGCGGCAAGATCAACTTGTCGATCTTGGGCGCGATGCAGGTGAGCGAAAAGGGTGATTTGGCCAACTGGATGATCCCCGGCAAGATGGTCAAGGGCATGGGCGGCGCAATGGACCTGGTGGCGGGCGTCAAGCGCGTGATCATCTTGATGGAACACGTGGCCAAGAAAAAAGACGGCACCGAAGACCTGAAAATTTTGCCCAACTGCACCTTGCCTTTGACCGGCGTGGGCGTGGTCGACCGCATCATCACCGATCTGGCCGTGATGGACGTGACCGACGCGGGCCTGAAGGTGGTTGAGTTGGCACCGGGCGTGACGCCCGAGTTGTTGCAAAGCAAGACGGGTGTGAAGCTGATTTTTTGATCAGACAAGCCTCTTGCTCTTTAAAAACCGCAATTCGTTGCGGTTTTTTTATACCCGATCCATTCCTGAAATAATTGAAAACAAAAGAAAAATAAACAGATCATTTTTGGGTTTTTCCTAATTCAATATTGGCCGATCTTCATGCAAAATGAGATTTTTTCTGGCGGCCACAATGTCGAATCCCCCTATAGATCGCGTTCGAGGCGATCTGCTTCGTGAATGGCGTGTCTCTCAGCAATGTGATGTCAACGCGCTGGCCAGCCGTGCTAATTTGTCGGTGGCTCAAATTCTCCAGTTGGAGTCTGGTGAGACAACACTTTTTTACACACCGGCCATCAAAGAAATCGCAGCTCGCAAGGTTGCCAACTTGCTGGGAGGCGATCCTTCTTTGGTGATTCTTCCTATGGACGATACGCCTTGGGGCGGCGGACCTTCCGTGGTGGACGAGCTGGTGGAGTTGTCACTGCAAAGAGCGAAAGCCGCTCAAGCCCCGTCGGGTTTTTCTCGCCCACCCCGCTGGTTACTCGGCTTGTCGTTGACCATGGGTTTGTTGGTGCTCGGCTCGGCGTGGCTCCATCACCAAGGCTCGCTCGGCAGTGTCAAATCAATGTGGCAGGCATCGAGCTCCTTATGGGCCCCGGCTCTCCAGCCAGAAACTGCCCCAGTGGTCTCAGCAAAGCACTCGCCAGCACCCGTGGCAGCAGCTGTCGCTTTGGCTGCTCCTGAAACTTTGATTGCACCAGCAGCACTTCCAGCTGAAAAGGCTTCCAGCGGGGCTGACCTGTGCCAAAAAAATCAGGCGGCTACCGTGCTCACGCCCGCCAGTCCCAGCAAAGCGGGCGACATGGTGCACCTTGTCGCGCAGAAATCGGGTGCCATTTGCGTGGTTGACGGCGCAGGCCTCAGCACCGTTTTGTCCTTGCAGTCGAGCGAAACCCGCAGTGTCTACGGCACAGCGCCTTGGCGGGTTCATTTTGAGCAGCCTGAACAAGCCCAACTTTATTTCCAGGGTGTTCGACTGCACTTGCCGGACGCCAGCGTCACGACAGTGGCATTGCAGGAAGGCGTCAGAAGCCGCTGAGTTCAGGCCATCAACCGGGCCTGAAGCTCGGCCACTTGTGCACGCAGAGCCATATTTTCTGCGGTCAGGGCGTTCACCCGTTCTTGCAAGTCTTGACCGTGCTTGTTCAATCCCGATGAGGCCGTCTCGCCCTCTTGGGCCGGCTTGCGGTTCACCTCGCGCACGCGCTTGGCGGCTTGTTTGAGTTCGGCCTTGCCAGCGAGCGCGGCTGACTTTTGTTCTTCAGCAGGCAGGCTGGCCACGGCCGCTGCGGCGTTGAGGGAAATCGCACCAGCCTTGACGGCGGCCACCAGTTCAGGCGCTGCTTGCTTTTGGATTTTCTCAATTTGCACCACCTGGCTGCTGCTCAGACGGGCGGCTTTGGCGATGTCGGCGCGGCTTTTAAGCGGGTTGGTCTCACCAACCCTGGTGTCTTTGGGCGCAACATGCGGTGCATCATCCAGAGATGCCGTGTCTGATTCGGCGGTGGCGGCGATGCCCTGGGCACGCCGCGCAGCCAGAATTTCGCGCTTGCGCAAGGCCAACAAGCCACGCTGAAAGTCCGAAACGCTGCGGCGTCCCAGGTGCTGGTCGATCATCCACAGGTGCACGTCTTCCATCGATTGAAAACGCGTGTTTTGCACCGTCTGAAAGGGCAGACCATGCTTTTGACAGATGCCGTAGCGGTTGTGTCCGTCCACCAGCACATCGCCCCACAACACCAGCGCATCGCGGCAGCCCTCGGCCAAGATGCTGCGCTCCAGCGCCGCGTGTTCGTCGGGTGTGAGCGGATCGATGTAGGCTTTGAGTTCTTCGTTGACGGTGATGTGCATGGATGAGAGGGCAAGTGCTCTGGGCGGGGGATCTAAATGCCGAAGGCCCCTTGCGGGGCCTTCTTGAATGCGGCATCAAAACTGGAGCGGGTGATGGGAATCGAACCCACGTTATTTGCTTGGGAAGCAAGAGTCCTACCATTGAACGACACCCGCGGTGGCTGAATTCTAATCGTTTAAGAGGGTTGCAAGACCCGTTATGAAAGCGCTCAAAGTTAAAATCATCCGATGCGCATTCCCCCCCAAAAAACCAAGCCTTGAACTTTCAGCCTTGGTTTTTGTTTTTGTTGGCCTGTTACACCGTCTTGGAGTTGTCCTTCAATCACCGTCTGCTTGAATTGGCGGGTGATTTGCAAATGAACACCACGACGGTCCAATTGAACGATATTGAGATTTGGGGGCGTATCGTTTCTGGTTTGGGTTTGGCTTTGTTGTTGATGCGTTGGCTTGACAACTGGGTGCGGTCGAGGGTTTTACTCCTGCTGATGTGCTGTGCGCTGGGTTTGATCAGCATGTGGCATGTACAAAAAGCTTTGGTAGACACCATCGTGGCGCGTGCCGACGAACAAGACTTGACGATGAGCTGGAAATCACAAATGAGCACGCAGGAAGCGCTCAATGGACGCATTTTGCTTCGAGGCGAAACCTTGCTGAACAGCCCGGCTCCCCCAGAGATACGGCCCGTGATGAGTGCTTTGTGGGCCTCTTCGGTGGCTGGTTTGTATCCTGAGGATCTGGACTCGGATTCGGGTGCATCCCAACTGATGAGCAGCTTTTTTGCCCCGCAAATCACCCCCTCGCAGCGGCTTGCGGCTTACCGCAAAACCGTCATGACGCCGGTGGTGCTGGCCGCCTCCTTGACGTTTGGATTGCTCAATCTGTGTCAACTGTTTGCGGGGTGTTTCACCTGGCTGTTGATGGCCAGCGGGCAAGACCGGCTTTTGCAGCGCTGCAAGCCTTGGCTGCTTTCGGTCTTGACGGTGTTGTGCATCGCGCTGAGTTGGTGGCCCGGTAATGTGTGGACCACATCACCCGCCTATCAACGGGTGGCCAGTCCCACGCTGTGGGCAGACAAACCCTACCTGGCCCCTTTTGTAGAGTGGAGTGTGCGCGCTGAGCCGGCTTGGGCGGACTCAGTGGCGTGGGTTCACCGTGCTTTGCTGCAAGACTTCAAGTTCAAGATGCCTTTTCGCCATTGGCTCGGGTATGAGGGCACGCAACCCTCATCCCAAACGGTTCCGTTGCATTGATCTTTCAGCTGGCATCACTTCAGGATGTCACCCATGCAGAGGTATTTGATTTCCACATAGTCGTCCATGCCGTGGTGTGAGCCTTCACGGCCCAGGCCCGACTGCTTGACGCCACCAAAAGGCACATGCTCGGTGGCCAAAATGCCCACGTTGATGCCAACCATGCCGTATTCCAGCGCTTCACTCACGCGGAAAATGCGGCCCACGTCGCGGCTGTAGAAGTAGCTGGCCAGGCCGAATTCGGTGTTGTTGGCCGCATCCACCGCTTCTTGCTCGGTCTTGAACTTGAAAATGGGCGCAAAGGGGCCGAAGGTTTCTTCTTTCGCGCACAGCATGTCGGCCGTGGCATCGGCCACCACGGTGGGTTCAAAAAATTGGCCCGAGCCCATGCTGGACAGGCGCTTTCCCCCGACCACCACGCGGCCGCCTTTGGCCACGGCGTCGTCCACATGGCGCTGCACTTTGGTCAGGGCCGCTTCTTCGATCAAGGGGCCTTGGTTCACGCCGTCTTCAAAGCCGTTGCCCACTTTGGCCGTCTGCACTTTGGCAGCGAATTTTTTGACAAATTCGTCGTAAACGCCTTCTTGCACATAAAAGCGGTTGGAGCACACACAGGTTTGACCCGCATTGCGGTATTTGCTGGCGAAGGCGCCTTCGACTGCGCTGTCGATGTCGGCGTCGTTGAAGACGATGAAGGGCGCGTTGCCGCCGAGTTCGAGCGACATTTTCTTGACGGTGGGCGCAGACTGCGCCATCAGGATGCGGCCCACTTCGGTCGAACCGGTGAAGCTGATGTGGCGCACCACGTCGCTGGCGCACAGCACTTTGCCCACGGCAATCGAGTTGTCGGCGTCGGCGGTGATCATGTTGAGCACGCCCTCAGGAATGCCCGCGCGGATGGCCAACTCGGCCGCAGCCAAGGCGGTCAACGGCGTGAGTTCGGCCGGTTTGATGATGACGGGGCAGCCTGCAGCCAAAGCGGGTGCGACTTTGCGCGTGATCATGGCCAGGGGGAAGTTCCAGGGTGTGATCGCGGCGCATACGCCAATGGGTTGCTTGAGCACCAACAGGCGGCGGTTGTTGTCGAACTGGGGCAGGGTCTCGCCGTTGACGCGCTTGGCCTCTTCGGCGAACCATTCCACAAAGCTCGCGCCATAAGCGACTTCGCCTTTGGCCTCGGGCAGGGGCTTGCCTTGTTCGGCGGTCATGATGCGGCCCAAGTCGTCCTGGTTGGCCATCAGCAGGTCGTACCACTTGCGCAAGATGATGCTGCGCTCTTTGGCGGTTTTGGCTTTCCACGCAGGCCAGGCGGCGTTGGCTGCCGAAATGGCGGCTTCGGTCTCCGCCGGGCCGAGATTGGCCACGGAAGTCAATACGGCTCCCGTGGCGGGGTCGGTGATGTCAAACCGGCTGCTGCCAGCAACCCATTGCCCATTGATCAGGGCGTCGGTCTTGAGCAAACTGGGGTCATTGAGCAAGGCGAGGGGCGATGTGGTCATGGTTTCAAGGTGGTCAGTAAATGCCCGGCATCTGGTGGGCCGGTAAAGATGTGAACATGGCGAACAAAAATCAGAGCAGATGTGAATCTGTCCTTGTCAGATGCGCCTCTTGGAAAACCAATTATGGGGCTTTCTTGGGTTCTGCCCCGCGCCAGGATGTCCCCAAGTGAGACATCGGTCGGTCGAAAAACAGTAACATTGAATTTCTGAATTTTTGGGAGTTCGCGGCGTGATCATTGACCAGACTTCCAGCCATTTGAATGGTTCCAGCGCCACCTCACCATTGCCTGAGACAGGTTTGGTGTCCAAGTCCGGCCTGCGGGTGCTTTTACTCGGAGCGACGGGCACGATTGGCATGGCCACTGCTCGGGCCTTGCTGCGGCGTGGCCACGAGGTGGTTTGTTTGATCAGGCCCCGTCAAGGCGTGGGCTCAACGCAAGCCGACACACGTCTGTCTGAACGTCTGGCTGGGGCCTTGGTGGTCCAGGGCCATGTGTCCGATCCAGAAGTTTGGAGCCAACCGTCTTTCGCTCAGGCTCCTTTTGATGCGGTGGTTTCGTGCATGGCCTCGCGCACGGGTTCTCCTCAAGACGCGTGGCGAGTCGACCACGAGGCCCATGTGGGGGCGCTGAAAGCGGCACAAGCTGCGGGTGTGAAGCATTTTGTGCAACTGTCGGCCATCTGTGTCCAAAAGCCTTTGTTGGCGTTTCAACATGCCAAGCTGGCTTTTGAGAAAGCCTTGATTGAATCAGGCATGACCTATTCCATCGTGCGCCCAACCGCTTTTTTCAAGTCGCTGTCGGGTCAATTGGAACGGGTCAAAAAAGGCAAGCCATTCTTGATTTTTGGCGACGGTCAGTTGACCGCCTGCAAACCCATCAGCGACGATGATTTGGCCGATTTCATCGTGGGGTGCTTGGACGATGAGTCACGGCACAACCAGATCTTGCCCATCGGTGGGCCTGGGCCTGCCATCACGCCGTTGGCGCAGGGCGAGCATTTGTTTGCTTTGTTGGGAATGCCGCCGCGCTTCAAGCGTGTTCCGGTGGTTCTGATGGATGCCATCGTGGGTGTGTTGAGCGTGTTGGGCAAGCTCATTCCAGTTGCTGCGCAGAAGGCGGAGCTGGCCCGCATTGGGCGGTATTACGCCACCGAGTCCATGTTGGTGTGGGACGCTCAGGCGCAACGCTACGATGAGCAGGCCACACCTTCACACGGGTCACAAACGCTTTTTGATGCCTATGCCCGCTGGGTCAAAGGGGAGGGCGCGCCCGATCGCGGGGAGCACGCCGTTTTTTAAGTGGGTCTGTGCCTCACCTCAGGGCGTTGAGCGCTTGGGCTTTTGCCCGGCTCTTTGGCGAATGCCCAAACTTATAATGCGGGGTTGCACTTTGAGCGAAAACACCCCCATGAGCCAAGCCACTTTTTCCGTTTCCGACATCCGCAAGACCTTTTTGGACTTTTTTGAGTCCAAAGGCCACACTGTGGTGGCGTCCAGCCCCTTGGTGCCGGGCAACGACCCGACCTTGATGTTCACCAACTCGGGCATGGTCCAGTTCAAGGACGTGTTTTTGGGCTCCGACAAGCGCTCTTACGTGCGTGCCGCGTCCGTGCAAGCCTGCCTGCGTGCCGGTGGCAAGCACAACGATCTCGAAAACGTGGGCTACACCGCCCGTCACCACACCTTTTTCGAGATGCTGGGCAACTGGTCGTTTGGCGACTACTTCAAGCGCGAATCGCTGGAATGGGCTTGGGAGCTGTTGACCCAGGTCTACAAGCTGCCTGCCGACAAGCTGTACGCCACGGTCTACATGGAAGACGACGAAGCCCACGGCATTTGGGAGAACATTTTTGTCAAAGCCGGTTGGACGCCTGAGCGCATCAAGCACGAGAACCGCATCATCCGCATCGGTGACAACAAGGGTGGTCGCTACAAGTCCGATAACTTCTGGATGATGGCCGACACCGGCCCTTGCGGTCCTTGCTCGGAGATTTTTTACGACCACGGCGCACACATTCCTGGTGGCCCACCCGGCAGCCCCGATGAAGACGGTGACCGCTTCATCGAAATTTGGAACAACGTGTTCATGCAGTTCAACATGGACGAAACCGGTGCCGTCACGCCACTGCCCGCCCCGTGCGTGGACACCGGCATGGGCCTGGAGCGCTTGGCCGCCATCTTGCAGCACGTTCACAGCAACTACGAGATCGACATTTTTGACGCGCTGATCAAGGCCGCATCGCGCGAAACCGGCTGCACCGACCTGAACAACAAGTCGCTGCGCGTGATCGCCGACCACATCCGCGCCACCGCATTTTTGGTGAGCGACGGCGTGGTGCCCAGCAACGAAGGTCGCGGCTACGTGCAGCGCCGCATCGTGCGCCGTGCGATTCGCCACGGTTATTTGCTCGGCCAAAAGACCCCGTTCTTCCACAAGCTGGTGCCCGATTTGGTCAAGCTCATGGGCGCGGCTTACCCCAATATGGCCGATCAGGCCGAGCGCATTGCCGACGTTTTGCGGGTCGAAGAAGAGCGCTTCTTTGAAACCCTCCAAAGCGGCATGCAAATTCTGGATTCGGCCCTCGAAGGTGGCGTCAAGGTGCTGCCCGGCGAAGTGGCCTTCAAGCTGCACGACACCTACGGCTTCCCGCTTGATTTGTCGGCCGACGTTTGCCGCGAGCGCGGTCTGAGCGTGGACGAAGCCGGTTTTGCCACCGCCATGGAAAAGCAAAAAGCTCAGGCCCGCGCGGCAGGCAAGTTCAAGATGGACAAAGCGCTCGATTACACCGGCGCTGGCAACGACTTTGTGGGCTACGAAGACCTGACGGCCAACGCCAAAGTGCTGGCTTTGTACGCCGACGGCAACGCCGTGACCGAACTCAAGGCGGGCCAGTCGGGCGTGGTCGTGCTGGACTCAACTCCTTTCTATGCCGAGTCCGGCGGCCAAGTGGGCGACCAAGGCATGCTGCACAACGCAGGCGGTCAGTTCAACGTGTTGGATACGCTCAAGATCAAGGCCGACGTGTTTGGCCACCACGGTGAAGTGAAGTCTGGCAGCCTGAAGGTGGGCGACGCGGTGCAAGCGCATGTGGACCTGGCTGTGCGCGCCGCCACCGTGCGCAACCACAGCGCCACCCACTTGATGCACAAAGCCCTGCGCGAAGTGCTGGGCAGCCATGTGCAGCAAAAGGGCAGCTTGGTCAACGCCGAGCGCACCCGTTTTGACTTTGCGCACAACGCGCCCGTGACCGACGCCGAGATCCGCCAGATTGAAGCCCAAGTGAACGCCGAAATCTTGGCCAACGCCGTGGCGCAAGCGCGAGTGATGGACATCGAAAGCGCCCAGAAGACCGGCGCGATGATGCTGTTTGGCGAGAAGTACGGCGAGACCGTGCGTGTGCTCGACATCGGCTCCAGCCGCGAACTGTGCGGCGGCACCCATGTCAAAGCTACGGGCGACATTGGACTGTTCAAGATCGTGAGCGAAGGCGGCGTGGCCGCAGGCGTGCGACGCATTGAAGCCGTCACAGGCGCGAATGCTTTGGCTTATTTGCAGTCGCTCGAAGACACTGTGACGCAAGCCGCAGGCTCGCTCAAAGCCCAACCGGCTGAGCTGAACGCCCGCATCGCGCAAGTGCTCGACCAGGTCAAGGCGCTGGAGAAAGAACTGGCTGCCGCCAAAGGCAAGCTGGCTTCGGCCCAGGGCGACGAGCTGATGACGCAAGCCGTGGACATCAAGGGCATCAAGCTCTTGGTGGCCAAGCTCGAAGGGGCTGACGCCAAGACCCTGCGCGACACCATGGACAAGCTCAAAGACAAGATGAAAACTGCCGTGATCGTGCTCACGGCTGTGGACGGTGAGAAGGTGCAGATCGCCGCAGGTGTGACCGCCGACACCGTGGGCAAAGTCAAAGCGGGTGAGTTGGCCAGCTTTGTGGCGGCTCAAGTGGGCGGCAAAGGCGGCGGCAAGCCCGACATGGCGATGGCCGGTGGCACCAATGCAGCGGCCTTGCCTGCTGCTCTGGCCAGCGTGCCAGCCTGGGTGACCGAGCGGGTTTGACGCAAGATGACTCAGGGCTGGCTAGGCCGCCCTGAGTTTGCGTCAAAACTGCAGCTTCAATTGGCTCTCCAACTCACGGGTCTGTCCGGTGAGCGGATCGGTGAACCGCACCGATTGGGCCAAGAGCTGCAAGGGGTCGCTGAAATCTTCCTGCGCCTGCGGCCCCCGACGCACCGTGGGGTAGAACTGATCGCCCACGATGGGCATTCCCATGGCCATCATGTGCACACGCAGCTGGTGGCGCTTGCCCGTCACGGGCTCCAATTGGTAGAGCGCGTGCTCACCCTGAAAGCCCAATCGGGTGATGCGGGTTTCGCTGTTGGGCTCACCCGGTATTTCCTGCATTTTGAAAAAATACGCGGGGTCTTCGGCCAGGCGGCTGGTGTGCACCCACGGCAGTGCCAACTCGGGGCGGTGCGCGGCCACGGCGTGGTAAGTCTTGTGAATGCGGTGGTCACGAAACAGGGCGTGGTAGGCATCGCGTTCGTGCAAGCGTTTGCCAAAAAGCACCAGTCCTGCCGTTTCGCGGTCTATGCGGTGCAGGGGCACCAGATCGGCATGGCCCGTCAGGCGTTTGAGTTGGACCAGCAGGCATTGCTGCACATAGGGGCCAGACGGGGTCACGGGCATGAAATGCGGCTTGTCGGCCACCAGCAGGTGGTCGTCCTCGAACAAGACTGCCGCTTGCATGGGCAGGCGTGGTTCGTCGGCCACGTTGCGGTAATAAAAGAAGCGCTGCCCAGCTTGGCAGGCTTGGTCGGCTTGAGCGCTTTGCCCGTTTTCTTGCAGCACCAGACCTTGGCGCACCCGCTGCGCCCATTCCTCACGCGGGATGCCGGGCATGCGCTGGGCCAAAAAATCGAGCAAGCTGGGCCAATGGCCAGCCGGGACAGCCACCACGCTGGCGCTCACGCCCTCGTGAGTTGGCATCTGGGCGACGCGTCCCGAGCGGGTCATGTCAGACGCGGCGGAACACCAGATCCCACACACCGTGGCCGAGTTTCAGGCCCCGGTTTTCAAACTTGGTCAGTGGCCGGTAGTCGGGTTTTGTGGCAAAACCATCTGGGGCGTTGCTGGTATTGACCAGCAAGGGCTCGGCGCGCAGCACACCCATCATCTGCTCAGAGTACGGCTGCCAGTCGGTGGCCAAATGCAGGTAGCCACCGGGCTTGATGTGCGCAGCCAAGCGCTGGATGAAGGGGCTTTGGATCAGGCGGCGCTTGTGGTGGCGGCTCTTGTGCCAAGGGTCTGGGAAGAAAATGTGCACACCGTCCAGGCTGTCCGTGCCCAGCATGTGGTCCATCACCTCGATGGCGTCGTGCTGAACGATGCGGATGTTGCCAATGCTTTCTTCGCCGCAGCGCTTGAGCAATGCGCCGACACCGGGCTCGTGCACCTCGCAGCACAAAAAGTTGTCATCCGGGCGCACTTGCGCGATCTTGGCTGTGGCGTCGCCCATGCCAAAACCGATTTCCAGAATCAGCGGCGCAGCGCGGCCAAAGGCGGCCTGCACATCGAGGCGCTCAGCACTGTAGGGGATCAAAAACTGAGGGCCAAACTGCTCAAACGCCCGCATTTGCCCTGAGCCCATGCGCCCAGCGCGCAGCACATAGGTTTTGATTTGACGCATGAAGGGGGCATCTTTGGCTTCTGGGGCTTCGGTTGCCGGGGCGGTTGTGGTGTCTTCAGGCGTCGTCATGGGGGAGCAGTGGGTGTTTGCAAAGCCTGTGATTATCGTGGTGTTCGGCTCAGTACCAGCCACTTTTCGAGCGCGTTGGCCTGGGTGGCTTGCTCGGACACAGCAGGCAGGCCCAGCACTTGCGCGGCATCGTTCAGCGCGGACAACACAGCCTGTGGCGTTTGCAACTCCAGCGCCAGCGCCCCATTTTGTTTGCTGAGCTTTTCGCCATTCGCGCCCCATACCAGGGGCGTGTGCAGGTAGTGCGGGGTGGTCAGCCCCAAAGCGGCTTGTAAAACGATTTGCCGCGCGGTGTTGTCGGCCAGGTCTTCGCCGCGCACCACATGGGTGATGCCTTGCGCTGCGTCGTCGACCACCACCGCCAGCTGGTAGGCCCACAGGCCATCGGCGCGGCGCAGCACAAAGTCGCCCACTTCTTCGCACACGTTTTGTAGTTGTGGCCCTAAACGGCGGTCGTGCCAGCGCGTGATGGCAGGCAGGCCCAGCGCGGTTTGCACGGCCTGCACATTCAGCCGCCAGGCGCGGGCGGGTTTGCCTTGCAGGCCGTCCCGGCAGGTGCCGGGGTACACGGCGGCGCTGTGACGGGCCACGGCTTGGGCCGATTCAATTTCTTTGCGCGAACAGCCACAGGGGTAGGCCCAGCCTTGGTTCACCAGGCTTTGCAGGGCGGCTGCGTAGGCGTCACCACGCTGGCTTTGCCACAGCACCGGGCCGTCGGGCACCAGGCCACAGCTTGTCAGTTGCTGCAAGATGGTCAGGGCGGCCCCGGGCACGCAGCGGGGGGTGTCGACATCCTCGATGCGCACCAGCCACTGCCCGCCGTGCGTGCGGGCGTCGAGCCAGCTGGCCAGGGCCGCCACCAACGAGCCGGGATGCAAAAGGCCGGTTGGCGATGGCGCAAACCGGCCTGTGTAAACCTCGGACATGCAGGGTCAGCGGTTTTTGAGCACCGCCAAAGCCAGTTCCAGGCCTGAGACAAAAGCGTCTTCGACCCGGTGGCCCAAGCACCAGTCGCCGCAAAGACCGATGCCTTGGTCTTTGGACCACATGAAACTCTGGCCCAAAGGCTGAGCTGTTTTGGCATACAACCAGCGGTGAACTTCAGCATGCGCGGGCGTCACGCGGATCCCGGTGATTTCGGCAAAGGCTTTGATCAGCTTGCCTTTGACGCGATCTGGTGTGTCGTTGACATGCTCGGCCGACCAAGGGGCGCTGGCCTGCACGGTCCAGCGCTCGATGCGCTCGCGCCCGGGTTTGGACGACTCCCGCGCCATCCAGGCGATGCGGTGGTGCGTGCTGCGGGCCGCGTTCCATTGGGGGCCGATGGTGATCAGGCCCGGTTGTACGGCTTGGGGGTAAGCCAGCATGAGTGTCCAGCAAGGGTCGACCGTCACATGGGCCAAAGGTTCAGCCAAATCACTTTGACCCGAGGCCTTGAGCAAAGCGCTGGCTTGCTCTGGCGGAATGGCCAAGATGACTTTGTCAAAACCCGCGTAAATGTGTTGCCCACCGTCTTCGGTTTCGGTCTGCAACTGCCAGCCGCCTTTCTTCAGGGGGTCGGCCATGATCTGCGTCACACGGGTTTGCAGTTGCACATTCCCATCTTCGACCAAGGGTGCAGCCCATGCTTTGACCAAGGCGTTCATGCCGGGGGCGGCCACCCAGTGGCGCTCGCCGCCGGGAAGACCCGCTTCGATCACCCGCCCATTGGGATCGAGCACGCGCACGGCGTTCGCGCTCCAGGGCTTGCACACGCCGGGCGCTGTGCCAATGGCCAGCTCAAAACGGGGATCGCGCACGGTGAAATATTGGGCCCCGTGGTCAAAGCTGCCGAAAGCGCTGGACCGGGTGGACATGCGCCCTCCGAGGCCGCGGCTTTTTTCGAACAAAGTGACGTTGTGTCCGGCTTGGCGCAAAGTACGTGCGCAAGTCACGCCGGCCATGCCGACACCAATGATGGCGATGTGTTGTGTGGTCATGCTGCCACTTTAGCCCAGAAATGCGCGTGAATGTCGCTTGGGTGGGTTTGTCCTGATGCTGCTTGCTTTCAGACCTTCAAGCCCAACAGAGCCTCTTTGGTTGCGGCTTGGTTGAGCTGTGCCGTCCACCACAGCAGGGCGTGGCCCGCAGGGCTCAGGCGGCTGTCTCGCCAAGCCGCATGAACCGTGTTTAGACGCGTCTGCTCGGTGGTCTTGATGACCAACTGACCCTTCGCGACAAAAGGCTGGGCCAGACTGTGCGGCAAAAATCCCGCGCCAAGGCCACGCAATTGCGCTTGCAATTTGCTGGGCATGTCGGGCACGGTGAAAACGTCTTGTCCGCCTTGCAGCCCCACGGTGAGACCGCTGCCGCGCTGCACCGAATCGGCGACAGCCACCACCCGGTGCTGCAACAACAAGGCATTGCTCAAAGGCTCTGCCGCTTGGGCCAGTGGATGTTGAGGCGCCACGGCAAACACAAATGGCACGTCGCCCAGCGCGACATGCTGGATGTCTGCAGCCATGTGTTGGCCCAGTGCCACCCCTAAAGCCAAGTCGGCTTGCCCGGAGGTCAGTGCGGCCATGGTGCCAGACAAAGCCTCATGGCGAATGCGCAAGCGGGTGGGGCTGTTCAGAGCCAAAAAGGCCTCGCACAAATCCATCACCACATCACGCGCCATGATGCTGTCCACCGCCACTGTGAGCACGCCTTCCCAACCGGTGGCCACGCGTTTGACGCGGTTGGCCACGCTGTCGATGTCTTGCAGCAAACGGCCTGCTTCGCGCAACAGCTCTTGGCCCGCTGCGGTGGGGCGGGCTTGGCGCGCGCTGCGGTCAAACAACAGCACATCCAGCGCGTCTTCGAGCTGCCGCACCCGGTAGGTCAAGGCGCTGGGGACGAGGCCCAGCTGACGCGCGGCAGCCGCAAAACTGCCTTGCTCGGCAATGGTTTGCAACATGAACAGGGCGTCTGGGGTGAGCCAATCTTTGGGACTTTGCATGATCTTGGTATTTTATTTCAAATAATTTGAATGATGACGGCAAAACCATTGCACCGCAGGGGGGTGTTCTGTCCTTAAAGTTCAGGTCTGTTTTGAGGAGTTCCCCATGTTGACCCTGCGCAAATCGAACGAACGCGGTTATGCCGACCACGGCTGGCTGAAATCTTTTCACAGCTTTTCTTTTGCCAACTACTTTGACCCGGCCCACATGGGTTTTGGCAACCTGCGCGTCATCAACGAAGACCGCATCGACCCGGGTACCGGCTTTGGTACCCACGGCCACCGCGACATGGAAATCATCAGCTACGTGTTGTCGGGCAATTTGGCCCACCAAGACAGCATGGGCAACGTCAAAGGCATTCCGCCGGGTGACGTGCAGCGCATGAGCGCGGGCAGTGGCGTGCGCCACAGCGAGTTCAACCATGCCAAGGGCGAGCAGACCCACTTCTTGCAGATCTGGATCGAGCCCAATGTGACGGGCATCGACCCCGGCTACGAACAAAAAACCGTGCCTGAAAGCGCCAAACGAGGCCAACTCGCTTTGGTGGCTGCCCCGGCGGCAGACGCGCAGGCTGCCGACTACGCGGTGCAAATCCACGCCGATGCCCGCATGTTTGCCGGTCTTTTTAATGGCGCTGAGGCTGCCCAACTGCCGCTCAACCCCGCTCGCAAAGCCTATGTGTTTTTGGTGCGCGGCCGCCTGCAGGTCAACGGCCAAACTTTGCAGGCGGGTGACGCCGCCATGCTGCAAGCCGAATCGTCTTTGGCTTTGAGCCAAGGCCAAGACGCCGAAGTGCTGGTGTTCGATCTGGCTGCTTGACCCTTTTTTCTTTCCTCTTTTTTCAACCCCTAGGAGTTTTCTCATGGCTAAAACAGTTGTTGTCTACCATTCCGGCTACGGCCATACCCAGCGCGTGGCCCAATTTGTGGCCCAAGGCGCCAATGCGCAAGTCATCGCCATCGACGCCGACGGCAACATCACCGATGCCGACTGGACTGCATTGGATGCGGCCGACGCGATCATCTTCGGCTCGCCCACCTACATGGGCATGGCTTCTTGGCAGTTCAAGAAGTTTGCCGACGCCACTTCCAAGCGTTGGTTCACCAGCGCCTGGAAAGACAAAGTCGCAGGCGGCTTCACCATCTCGGCCAGCCCCAGCGGCGACAAGCTGTCCACTATCCAGTACTTCATCACCTTGTCCCAGCAGCAAGGCATGATTTGGGTGGGCCAGCCCGCCATGAACGACGGCACCATCAACCGCATCGGCTCCAACTCCGGCGTGATGGCCCAAGTCGGTCCGACCAGCCCTGCCGAAGACATCCCTCAGGGTGACTTGGACACGGCCAAAGCCTACGGCGAGCGCGTTGCGGCCATCGCGGCCAAGCTGCGCGGCTGATCTTTGCCGATTCCAGAGCAGGGGCTCGCGCCCACAGGGTCTACCGATCTTGTGGGAGCGAGCCCCTGTAGCCGAATGGTGTGCCTCTCGGTTAGCATGAAGGCATGAAAATCATTTCCATGCTGCCATGGGCCGATTGGCTGGCACTGATCACTTTTTTTGCGTTGTGGGTGGGTTATGCCTGGCTCGCCAAGGTGCGCGGTCTGCGCGACCAAAGCCTGATCGCCAACACCAACCGCTACCGCCAAATGTGGATGATGCAAGCCACCCAACGTGACCCGCGTGTGCTGGACGGCGTGATCACCCAGAATCTGTCGCAAACCCCGGCCTTTTTTTCCTCCACCAGCATCATCATCATCGGTGGATTGTTTGCACTGTTAGGCACCACCGACAAAGCTGCCGAGTTGGTGGGCGAAATTCCGTTCGCTGAACCCACGCCTTTGCTGGTTTTTGAGCTCAAGATTTTGGTGCTGGTGGGCATTTTTGTGTACGCCTTTTTTCGCTTCTCTTGGTCCATGCGGCAATACACCTTTGTGGCGCTGGTCATCGGGGCTATGCCTTCGCCCGAAGACTTTGAGGCCAAACGGTTTGACCGCCAACACTTTGCCGAGCGCGCGGGCAATCTGGTCAGCGCTGCCGCCGAGACTTTCAACGATGGTCTGCGGGCCTATTACTTTTCTTTTGCCGCCATGGCCTGGTTTTTTTCGCCGCTGGCGCTGGTCTTGGCCACGGCCTTGGTGGTGCTGATTCTTTACGGGCGCGAGTTCAGGTCTGAGGTTCTGCAGGTCTTGCGCGACTGAAAACGCACACCTTTTGCCGCAGGGTGACCTTCTACAATGGCAGGCTATGTTTGTTCACCTGCGCCTTCACTCTGAATTCTCTGTCGTTGACTCGACCTGTCGCATCGACGAGGTGGTCAAATCAGCCGCCAAGGATGGGCAGCCCGCTCTGGCCATCACCGACCTGAATAACCTGTTTGGTGGCGTCAAGTTCTACAAGGAAGGCCGTGGCAAAGGGGTCAAGCCCATCTTGGGCGCTGAGATCAACCTCGAAGGCTTGGGCGGTGAGCTTTCGGCCTTGAGCCGGATGGTGCTTTTGGTGCAAAGCCACCCAGGTTATCTGAACATTTGCGAGCTGCTGGCCCGCGCCTGGACGCAAAACGCAGGCAAGGGCGTGGCCGTGGTCAAGCTGGCTTGGCTCAAGGAGCTGTCCGAGGGCCTGATTTTGCTGTCGGGCGCGCAAGCCGGGCCGGTGGGCCAGGCCATTGTGCAGGGCGACACCGACAAAGCCGCTGATGTGGCTTTGCAGCTGGGCTCGATCTTTCCGCACCGTTTTTACCTGGAACTGCAACGCGCAGGCCGTCCCGAAGACGAGACGCAGGTGGCCGGGGCCGTGGCGCTGGCTGCTCGCTTGGGGCTGCCGGTGGTGGCCACGCACCCGGTGCAGTTTCTGACCACAGACGACTACGAAGCGCACGAAGCGCGGGTGTGTATTTCTGAAGGTGAAATTCTGGCCAACCCGCGCCGGGTGCGCCGCTTCACGCGGGAGCAGTATTTCAAGTCGACCGAGCAGATGTGCGCCTTGTTTGCCGACGTGCCCAGTGCGGTGGCCAACACGCTGGAGATTGCCAAGCGCTGCAACCTGACGCTGGTGCTGGGCAAACCGCAGCTGCCCAATTTTCCGATCCCGCCTGTCAATGGCGTGGTCATGTCCGTGGACGACTATTTCCGTCACGTTTCCCACGAGGGCCTGAAAGAGCGGCTGATCCACCTGTACCCCGACGAGACCCAACGCGAGGCAGAACGCGCGCGGTATGTGGAGCGGCTGGAGTTCGAGCTGGGCACCATCTTGAATATGGGTTTTCCGGGTTACTTCCTGATCGTGGGCGACTTCATCCAGTGGGCCAAGGCCAACGGCTGCCCGGTGGGGCCAGGCCGGGGCTCGGGCGCGGGCTCGTTGGTGGCCTATGCGCTCAAGATCACCGACCTAGACCCGCTGCAATACAGCTTGCTGTTTGAGCGCTTTTTGAACCCCGAGCGGGTGTCCATGCCCGACTTTGACATTGACTTTTGCCAGGGCAACCGCGACCGGGTGATTGACTATGTGAAGGACAAGTACGGCCGCGACGCGGTCAGCCAGATCGCCACCTTCGGCACCATGGCGGCGCGCGCGGCCATCCGCGATGTGGGCCGTGTGCTGGACATGAGCTACACCTTTTGTGACGGCATCAGCAAGCTGATCCCCAACAAACCGGGCATGTCGGTCACGCTGCAGTACCCGCCCGCCACACCGAAAGAAGGCGACAAGAACAACTACGCGATTGCCATGGAACCCATCTTGGCCGAGCGCATTGAGCGCGAAGAGGATGTGAGGACCTTGATCGAGCTGGCGCAAAAGCTCGAAGGCATGACCCGCAACATCGGCATGCATGCCGGGGGCGTGCTCATTGCCCCGGGCAAGCTGACCGACTTTTGCCCGCTGTACCAGCAGCCTGGCAGCGAATCCGCGGTGAGCCAATACGACAAGGACGACGTGGAGTCCGCAGGGCTGGTGAAGTTCGACTTTTTGGGCCTGGCCACGCTGACGATTTTGGAGATCGCCCGCGAGTTCATCATGAAGCGACACAAAGGCCAAGAGAACTTCGCTTTTGAGAACATCCCGCTTGACGATGCGCCGACCTACAAACTGTTCTCGGACGGCAAGACCGAAGCCGTGTTCCAGTTTGAAAGCCGAGGCATGCAGGGCATGCTGCGCGACGCACGGCCCAGCCGCCTGGAAGACCTGATTGCCCTGAACGCCTTGTACCGGCCCGGTCCCATGGACCTGATCCCCAGCTTTGTGGCGCGCAAGCACGGGCGTGAAGAGGTGGAGTACCCGCACCCGGCTGTGGCCGAGATGCTGAGTGAGACCTACGGCATCATGGTTTACCAAGAGCAGGTCATGCAGACGGCGCAGATTCTGGGCGGTTACTCGCTCGGTGGCGCCGACTTGCTGCGCCGCGCCATGGGCAAGAAGAAGGCCGAGGAAATGGCCGAGCACCGCGAGAAATTCCGCGCTGGTGCTTTGGCCACCCACAACATCCCGCAGGACAAAGCTGACGAGGTTTTTGACCTGATGGAAAAGTTCGCGGGTTATGGCTTCAACAAGTCGCACGCCGCCGCCTATTCGCTGCTGGCGTACCACACCGGCTGGCTCAAGGTGCACTACACCGCCGAGTTCTTCTGTGCCAACATGACGGTGGAGATGGACGACACCGACAAGCTCAAGGTGCTTTACGAAGACGCCCTGAAGTTCGGCATCCGCTTTGATCCACCCGATGTGAACCGGGGCACGCACCGCTTTGAACCCGTCACCGACAAGATCATTCGTTATGGTCTCGGGGCCATCAAGGGTACGGGCCAACAGGCGATTGACGCCATCGTGGCCGCCCGCAACGAAGGCGGCCCCTTCACCAGCTTGTTTGACTTTGCCGTGCGCGTGGACCGCACCCGCATCAACAAGCGGACTGTAGACGCGCTGATCAAGGCCGGTGCTTTTGACTCGCTGCACATGAACCGCGCCGCCTTGTCGGCCAGCATCGACAGGGCGTTTGAATTTTCTGCCGCCACCACGGCCAACGCCAACCAAGGCGGTTTGTTTGACATGCTGGGCGACGACTCGCACGGCTCCAGCACACAAGAGCCCGAGTTGGTGGAAGTCATGCCTTGGGGCATCAAAGAGCGCCTGCTGCTCGAAAAAACCGCCGTGGGCTTCTTCTTGTCAGGTCATTTGTTTGACGCGGTGGAGCGTGAAGTGCGCCAATTTGCCCGGCGCAAGATCGATGACTTGATCGACAGCCGCGAGTCTATGGTGCTGGCAGGGATCGTGAGCGACCTGCGCATCATCAACGGTCAGCGCGGCAAAGTGGCGATCTTCAAGCTCGACGACAAATCGGGTGTGATGGAAGCCACGGCCGACGAATCCTTGATCAACTCGGCCAAGCATTTGCTCAAAGACGATGAGCTCATCATCGTCACCGCCAAGATGCAAGCCGACCGTTTCTCGGGTGGTTTCCGTCTCAAGATGGAGCAGATCATGGACTTGGGCGCGGCCCGCTGTCGCTTCGGCAAATACCTGCGCGTGGCCGTCAATGGCCGTGCGCCCGACATCGCCCGCCTGGTGCGGGAGTTCCCGGCGCAACGCGAACAAACCGAGCAGGGCGATTTGGTGCGCGGTTTGCCCGTGCGTTTGGTCCTGGAGCGACGCAACGATGAGCTGGCCGCCCGCGCCGAGCTGGCGCTGGGCGAAGCCGCCAAATTCTTCCCCACCGACGCCGCGTTGGCCAGCTGGATGGCGCAAGCCGATCAGGGCCAAGCGCGGATCGTGTACGACTGACCTTCCCCTCACACCCATTCAACGCCCATTCCGCGGCCATTCCTCATCCACTCAGGAGCACACCATGAAAGCAGCTTGGTACACCCACAACGGCGAAGCCCAGGACGTGATGCAGGTGGGCGAGTTGCCCACCCCCACGCCCCAAGCGGGGGAGGTGTTGGTGCGCTTGGTGACCTCGGGTGTGAACCCCTCGGATGTCAAATCTCGCCGCGCTCGGCCCGTGAGCGACCCCTTGATCGTTCCGCACAGTGACGGCGCTGGCGTGATCGAAGCGGTGGGGGCTGGCGTGTCCGCTGCCCGAGTGGGCCAGCGCGTGTGGGTCTGGAATGGCCAGTGGCAACGCGCTTTGGGCACCTGCGCTCAATACATCGCTTTGCCTGATGCGCAAGCCGTGGCTTTGCCCGATGACACCGACTTCGTAGCTGGTGCTTGCATGGGCATTCCGGGCCTGACCGCTGTGCAAGCGGTGATTTTGGCAGAGCGTCTGGCTGGTGATTTGCGTGGGCAAACCGTGTTGGTCACCGGGGCTTCATCGGCCGTGGGGCACTACATCACCCAAATGGTGTGCTTGGCCGGTGGCCGCGTGATCGGCACCGTCGGCTCTGAAGCCAAAGCCGCGCATGCCCGCGCTGCTGGCATGCAAGAGGCGGTGTTCTACAAAACCGAGTCGGTGCCCGAGCGCGTCAAGGCTTTGACGCAAGGCCGCGGCGCAGACGTGATCATCGACATGGATTTTTCCACCACGGCCCGTTGGGCGGCCGAAGGCGCTTTGGCCGCTCACGGCCAAGTGGTTTGCTACGGCTCGAACGCGCTGGACGTGGCCATGCCGTTTCGCCCCTGGCTGTTCCAGTCGATGGGCGTGAAGTTTTTCCTGGTCTACGACCTGACGCCCGCCGACCGTCAAAAGGCTGTGGCCCGCTTGTCGGCCATGCTGTCACAACAGCAGTTGCAGCACAGCATCGGTGCCCGGTTTTCATTGGATCAGATCGCCCAGGCGCACCAAACGGTTGAAGCAGGGCAGACCGTGGGCAATGTGGTGGTGGACTTGTAAGTCCCTAGGCCGCGGCCTCAATCCAAAGGCCTGAACCCCAACACAATCACAGGCGGCACACGCCCATCGGTGTCTTTCGGAAAGATCTCTGTTTTATCGATGGCGCGCAGCACGGCGTCGTCCCAAGCCTTGTTGCCACTGGTTTGCACAATGCGACGGCTCTGGATGGTGCCGTCAGGGCTGACTTTGACTTCCACCTCGGCACGCGGGTTGCCTACGACATCACCGGGGTAGGTGATGTTGGGTTTGATGCGGCCCACCAAGCGGCCCGCATAGCTGGCCGATGGGCCGGATGATTTGAGCGCGGTACCCGTGGCGTTTTCGCCACCCGACGCACCCGCCATGCCTTGCATGCGCTTGAGGTTTTCCTGTCGCATGGCGTCAGCTCGGGCGGCATCGGCTTTTTCGGTCTTGGTTTTTTCTGCCGCTTTTTTCTTGTCGCGGTCTTTCTCTTCTTGCGCTTTTTTCTCTTTGGCGAGCTTTTCTTTTTCGAGCTCTTTGCGCTTGGTCTCGGCTTTTTCTTTCTCAGCCTTGGCTTTTTCTTTGGCCGCTTTTTCTTTGTCGGCCTTCAGTTTTTCAGCTTTCTCGGCTTCTTTTTTCTTGTCCAGCTGTTTTTGCTTTTCGAGTGCAATTTGTGCGTCGCGCCGCTCCACTGCTGGGTCTGGTGGCGGTGGCGTGGGTTTGGCGGGCTCGGGCTCGGGCTTGGGCGCAGGCTGGGGTTCGGGTTCTGGCTCGGGCGGGGTTTCTTGCAGTTTCGGGGCGGCTGCTTGGGGTGTGGCGGACCACAGCTCGGCTTCGGCCTGCACGGTTTGGGTTTGGGTTTTCCAGGCGGTGGCCAAGCCCAGCGCCAGAAACAACAAGGCGTGCGCCACCCCCGCCACGACCCAGGCGCGACCCGCGCCGGGTTGGGCTGGTGGCGCAAATTCGAGGTTAGGCGTCGCCTTGGCGTTCAAACCCGTGTCTCCGTCAAGGTGCCAATTGAACCGACAGGCCCACGCGAGCGATGCCCGCACGTTGCAGGCTGTCCATCACTTGCACCACCGTTTCGTATTTGACGGTTCGGTCGGCGCTGATGACCACGGCGGTGTTGTCGCTGTCACCCACCAGGCCTTTGACGCTGGCGGCCACGCTGGCGAGGGAGGCACTGTCGGTTTTGCCCTCGCTCACAAGTTCCAGTCGTTCGTCTTTCTGGATCACGATCTGAATGACTTTGTCGGGCTGCTTGGCGGCTTTGCCCACGCTGGGCAGGTCCACCACGCTGGGGGTGATCATGGGTGCGGTGACCATGAAGATGATGAGCAGCACCAACATCACATCGATGAAGGGCACCATGTTGATTTCGGCAATGGTGCGGCGACCACGACCCCGAGATGAAACACCGGGCATGACGTTCCTTTCAGTGGCCCGAGGCCGAGCTGCTGGCTCCGCCCAGGCTGCGCTGCAGGATGTTGGAGAACTCTTCGATGAAGGTTTCCAGCTTGATGGCGATGCGGTCCACGTCGTGTGAGAAGCGGTTGTAAGCCAACACGGCAGGGATGGCGGCGAACAGGCCAATGGCGGTGGCCACCAGCGCTTCGGCAATGCCGGGGGCGACTGTGGCCAGGGTCACTTGCTGCAAACTGGCCAGGCCTGTGAAGGCGTGCATGATGCCCCACACGGTGCCAAACAAGCCCACATAAGGCGAGATGGAGCCGACCGATGCGAGGAACGCCAATTGCGATTCGGCCACGTCCATCTCACGCTGGAAACTGGCCCGCATGGCGCGGCGTGCGCCGTCGAGCAAGGTGCCTGCATCGCTGATGTGGCGCTCACGCAGTTTTTGGTATTCGCGCATGCCGCTGGCAAAAATGCGTTCCATGGGGCCAGAGAGTTTGGCGTTTTGGCTGGCCGAGTTGAACAGCTCGTTCAGGCTGGTGCCCGACCAAAACACACGCTCAAACTCTTCGTTGAGGTTTTTGATGCGCTTGATGGCGGTCAGCTTGCGCACGATGGCAGCCCAGCTGGCGACCGATATGCTGAGCAAAATCAGCACCACCAGTTGCACGACAAAACTGGCGTGCAGCAGCAGCGAGACGATGGACATGTCTTGGTTCATTTCAGGGCTTCCAGAACGGGGGCCGGAATGCGGCCAGGTTTCAAGGTGTGGCTTTCGACCCAGCCCAGGCGAATGGTGCCTTCGGCGAGCAGTCGATCGGGTTGGTCTTCGGCGCGCAAGTAGGCGCGCTGGGCAATGGTCAGGCTGGCTTTGCCGCCGGTTTGCAGCTCGGCGGTCACGATCAGGGTGTCGTCCAAGCGGGCAGGCGAGTGGTATTTGACGGCGGTTTCAGACACGACAAACATGCCGCCCGATTCGTCACGCAACATTTGCTGGCCAAAGCCCAGGTCGCGCAGCCACTCGGTGCGGGCACGTTCAAAGAACTTGAGGTAGTTGGCATAAAACACGATGCCGCCCGCGTCGGTGTCTTCCCAATAGATGCGGATGGGGTGTTCGAAAACGGTGGGATTGGGCGTGCTCATGGCTGCAACCAGGCTTTGAGGCGGGCGATGGCGGTTTGCAACTCGGCCATCGAATTGGCGGTGGAAAAACGCACAAAGCGGGCCGTTTGGTCGGTGCCAAAGTCGCGTCCTGGCGTGATGGCCACGTGGGCATGCTCCAGCGCGGCAAAGGCAAAGTCCCAACTGTCTTTGAGGCCCAGCTTTTGGCAAGCGGCCGTGCAGTCGGCCCAGGCGTAAAAAGCGCCATCGGGCGGCACGGGCACTGTCAGGCCCAAGTCGTTCAAGGCCGGGATGAAGTAATCGCGCCGAGCTTTGAATTCGGCGCGACGGCGCTCGTATTCGGCCAGGCTCTCGGGTTCAAAGCAGGCCAAGGCCGCTTGTTGCGACACGGTGCTGGCACAGATGAACAGGTTTTGCGCCAGACGCTCCAGCACGGGGGTGAGCGCTTCGGGCACCACCAACCAGCCCAAACGCCAGCCGGTCATGTTGAAGTATTTGCTGAAGCTGTTGATGCTGATGACGTCATCGCTCAAAGCGAGGGCGCTTTGGCCGAAAGCGTCATCGTGGCTGAGGCCCAGATAAATCTCATCGATCAGCGTGATGCCGCCACGGCTGCGCACGACTTCCACGATGCGGGCCAGCTCGGCCGGGTCAATCGAGGTGCCCGTGGGGTTGGAGGGCGATGCCAACAAGACGCCACGGGTTTGGGGCCCCCAAGCCGCAGCCACTTTGGCGGCGCTGAGCTGAAAGCGCTCTTTGGCCGTTGTCGGTAACAGCACGGCGTTGCCTTCGGCTGCGCTCACGAAGTGGCGGTTGCAGGGGTAGCTCGGGTCGGGCATCAGGATTTCATCGCCCCGGTCAATCAACGCCAAACACGCCAGTTGCAGCGCCGCCGACGCGCCGGCTGTGACCACGATGCGGCTGGCGGGCACCTGCACGCCAAAGCGCGAGGCGTACCACTGGCTGATGGCTTGTCGCAAGGCGTCCAGGCCCAGAGCGGGGGTGTATTGGGTTTGGCCGGATGCGATGACGGCCTGGGCAGCTTCCTGCACCCGGGGCGGGGCGGTGAAGTCGGGCTCGCCGATGTTCAAAAAGACCACGGGCCGCTCGGTGTGCGCGACCTCGCGGGCTTTTTGCGAAGCGGCCTTGGCCACCTCCATCACCCAAAAGGGCTCGATCCGCTCGGCTCGCTCAGAGATGCGCATGGTTTCTTAATTATTTGATGCGGCCAGATTGGCGGTCGGCTTGCACTTCGGCGCTGCGCAGCTCGGGGGCCAGGCCGTTCAGCACGGCGTTCACGTACTTGTGACCATCGGTGCCGCCAAAATCCTTGGCCAGCTCGATGCACTCGTTGAGCACCACACGCCAAGGCACGTCCAGGCAGTGCTGCATTTCATACACGCCAATCCACATGATGGCCCGCTCGATGGGCGAAATCTCGGCAAAGCTGCGGTCGAGCTTGGGCGCGATCAACGTATCCAGAGCCTGGGCTTGTTCGGTGCAGCCATAGAGCAGGGCGTCGTAATGGGCCGAGTCGGCTTTGTGAAAGCCCGACAGGTCGCGGGTGAACACGTCGATGTCCGAGGCCTCGTTTTTGCCCACGATGTGTTGGTACAGCGCCTGCAGCGCAAACTCGCGCGAACGGCTGCGGGCAGGCTTGGCAGATGACTTGCGTGTGCCTGCGGCTGCGGGCGGGGTGCTTGCCGTTTCTGTTTCTGGCGTGCTGTTCTGGTCGTTCATCAGGTGTTCTCTTCGTCGTCAAACTCTTCGGCCAGGTCGGCCGACAGGTCGTCCATGATGCAGGCCATCTCGACCGCCACACGGGCGGCGTCGCGGCCTTTTTCGGTCTGGCGCACGATGGCTTGTTCCAGGTTTTCGGTGGTCAAAATCGCGTTGGCGATCGGCAGGTTGTAGTCGAGCGACACGCGGCTCACGCCCGCACCCGACTCGTTGGCCACCAACTCAAAGTGGTAAGTCTCGCCACGGATGATGCAACCCAATGCAATCAGTGCGTCGTATTCGGCGCGCTCTGCCATGGCTTGCAAAGCGACTGGTACTTCCAGGGCACCCGGCACCATGACGTGGTCGATGCTGGTCACGCCCAGCGCTTCGAGTTCTTCAATGCAGGCTTTGGCCAGGGCATTGGTGATGTCTTCGTTGAATCGGGCTTGCACAATGCCGATGTGCAGGAATTGCCCGTCGAGTTCTTGTTCTGTGCCTTTGTTCGCTTCGAGCATGGTTATTCCTTGGGGATGTAGCCGGTGATTTCGAGGCCGTAGCCGGTCATGCTGGGCATGCGGCGGGGGCGGCCCATAAGTTTCATTTTGTGCACGCCGCATTCACGCAGGATTTGCGCGCCGACGCCATAAGTGCGCAAATCCATCTTGCCGCGCTCGGGCGCTTGGGCCGAGCGAGCGCGGCCTTCAAATTGGGCCAGCAGCTGGTCTGCCGATTCGCCGCAGTTGAGCAGCACGGCCACGCCGCAGCCTTGTGCGTTGATGTATTGCAAGCTGGTGTCCAGGCTCCAGGAGTGCATGGCACGGTTGACTTCCAGCGCGTCGAGTACCGACAGCGGCTCGTGCACACGCACAGGCACTTCCTGATCGGCCGACCATTGGCCCTTGACCAGTGCCAGGTGCACCGTTTGGCTGGGTTGGTCACGGAATGCGTGGGCCGTGAATTCGCCGTGGGCAGTCTGTAATGTTCGGCTGCCGATGCGCTCGACCAGAGATTCGTTGCGGCTGCGGTATTGGATCAGGTCGGCGATGGTGCCGATCTTGAGGCCGTGCTCGGCTGCAAACAGTTGCAGATCGGGCAGGCGGGCCATGGTGCCGTCGTCTTTCATGATCTCGCAGATCACAGACGATGCGCTGCACCCGGCCATGGCGGCCAGGTCACAACCGGCTTCGGTGTGGCCTGCGCGCATGAGCACGCCGCCATCTACCGCCTGCAGCGGGAAGATGTGACCGGGTTGCACCAGGTCTGTGGGCTGGGTGTTGCGCGCCACAGCCACTTGAACAGTCTTGGCGCGGTCGGCGGCCGAGATGCCGGTGGTCACGCCTTCGGCCGCTTCAATGGAGACGGTGAAGGCGGTGCTGTACACGGTGCCATTGCGTGCCGCCATGGGCGGGAGCTTCAGGAATTCGCAGCGCTCGCGGGTGAGCGTGAGGCAAATCAGGCCACGGCCAAAACGGGCCATGAAGTTGATGGCTTCGGGCGTGACGTGGTCAGCTGCCAGCACCAGGTCGCCTTCGTTTTCGCGGTCTTCTTCGTCGACCAGGATCACGATGCGACCAGCTTTCATCTCGGCCACGATTTCTTCGACAGGCGAGATCGCCACGGGGGTCAGTTTCTCGGGGGCGTTCATGCGGGGTCTTTCTGGGTCAGGCCAGCGCTGAGCATGCGCTCAACGTAACGGGCGACGGTGTCGATTTCGAGGTTGACTCGGCTGCCGGCTTGGAGGCTGCCGAGGGCGGTGTTCTCGACGGTGTGGGGGATCAGGTTGATGCTGATTTCGCAGCCTTGCGCCAGATCGGCCACGCTGTTCACCGTGAGGCTCACGCCGTTAACAGTGATCGAGCCTTTGTAGGCGAGGTACTTGGCCAAGGTGTGTGGTGCCAAAACGCGCAATTCCCAGCTTTCGCCAATTTGCTCAAAATGGCTGATGTGGCCCACACCGTCCACATGGCCCGACACGATGTGCCCTCCCAAACGGTCATGCGCGCGCAGGGCTTTTTCGAGGTTGACGGTGCCTTCTTGGTCGAGGCCGCTGGTCTTGTCCAGCGATTCGGCCGAGATGTCGATGGTGAACTGACGGCTTTCAGGGCTGAAAGTGGTGACCGTCATGCAAGCGCCATTGAGGGCGATGCTGTCGCCCAAGCCCACATCGTCAAGGTACCCAGCGGGGGCCTCGATGGTGAGGCGCTTGCCGTGGTGTAAAGAGCGACCCAGGTCGTGGATGGCGACGATTCGCCCCACGCCGGTGATGATTCCGGTGAACATAGCTGTCTATTTTCGCAGGTAATGAGGGTTAATCGGCCGAGCACGCAACAAAAAAACGCACTGAAACTTTCGGTGGGCTGACTATGCCAGATCAGGGTTAACCAAGGCTTGAGACGCCTGGGTGGGTGCCTAGAATGGTGCATTGCAGCAGATTTGTTATTCACCGCCAGTCATCAGGAGTTTTCTTTGCAGGCCAAGCCACCCGTCAAGCCGATCAAGCCCCGCAAGTCAGCCCAAACCGCTTTTGCGCCCGCTGCTGGCCGTGTACGCGCCATCAAGAAGTACCCCAACCGCCGCTTGTACGACACCGAGACATCGACCTATGTGACGCTGGCGGAGATCAAAAAACTGGTCATGATGGCTACGCCTGTGGAGGTGCTGGATGCCAAAACGGGCGAAGACTTGACGCGGTCTATTTTGCTTCAGATCATTTTGGAAGAGGAGTCTGCAGGCGTGCCCATGTTCAGCGAAGCGGTGCTGTCCAACATCATCCGTTTTTATGGTCATGCCATGCAGGGGCACATGGGCTCTTATTTGGAAAGTCATGTCCAGTCCTTCATGGACTGGCAAAGCAAGTTGGGCGAATCCAGTCCAGCTCTGAGCCCAGAAGTTTGGTCACAGTTCATGCAATGGCAGAACCCGCTGATGCAAAACATGTGTTCTGGGCTGGCCAATCCGACGCAAAACGTCATGTCTCAGGTGCAAGAGCAGATGCAAAAACAGATCCAGAAGAACACTGAACAGATGTTGGGTGTTCTGGGTTTGAGGACCTGAGGGACCCTTCATGTCCTTTTGTCACAACGCAGACGTTTTTGCGGGGACAATGGGGGCATGAGTGAAATGACTACAACTGCCCCCATCCCAACCCCCAAAGTGGGTTTTGTCAGCTTGGGCTGTCCCAAGGCGCTGACCGATTCCGAGTTGATCCTGACGCAACTGAGCGCTGAGGGTTACCAAACTTCCAAAACTTTTGAAGGCGCTGACCTGGTCATCGTTAACACCTGCGGCTTCATCGACGAAGCCATCAAGGAAAGCCTTGACACGATTGCCGAGGCGCTCAATACCAACGGCAAAGTGATCGTGACCGGTTGCCTGGGTGCCAAAACGGGCGAGGGCGGTGGCAACATGGTCTTAGAAACACACCCCAGTGTATTGGCTGTGACTGGCCCGCACGCCACCCAGGAGGTGATGGACGCGGTGCACACCCATTTGCCCAAGCCCCATGACCCGTTTTTGGACTTGGTGCCCGGCGGTTTTGGTGAGGCGGGTCTGAAGCTCACGCCCCGTCACTATGCCTATTTGAAGATCAGCGAAGGCTGCAACCACCGCTGCACCTTTTGCATCATCCCTTCCATGCGCGGCGATTTGGTCTCGCGCCCCATCGGCGATGTGCTCAAAGAAGCCAAGGCTTTGTTTGAGGGTGGTGTGAAAGAGCTGCTCGTCATCAGCCAGGACACTTCGGCTTATGGCGTGGATGTGAAATACCGCACTGGTTTTTGGGACGGCAAGCCGGTCAAAACCCGCATGCTGGAGCTGGTGCAAACGCTGGGCGAGATGGCCCGTGAGCACGATGCTTGGGTGCGACTGCACTATGTTTACCCTTATCCGAGTGTGGACGACATCATTCCACTCATGGCGCAGGGCTTGGTGTTGCCCTATCTGGACGTGCCTTTCCAGCACAGCCACCCCGATGTGCTCAAGCGCATGAAGCGTCCGGCCAGTGGCGAGAAGAACCTGGAGCGCATTCAGCGCTGGCGCGAACTGTGTCCCGAGCTGGTGATTCGCAGCACTTTCATTGCCGGTTTTCCGGGCGAAACCGAAGAAGAGTTTGAGCACTTGTTGGACTTTTTGCGCGAAGCGCAAATTGATCGCGCAGGGTGTTTTGCCTACAGCCCTGTGAAAGGCGCTGCTGCCAACGAGCTGCCGGGCATGTTGCCCGAGGCCCTGCGCGAAGAGCGCCGTGCCCGATTCATGGCGGTCGCCGAAGAGGTGTCGATTGCCCGTTTGCATCAACGCGTGGGCTCCACCATGCAGGTTTTGGTGGACTCGGCGCCGGCCATGGGGCGTCGCGGTGGTGTGGGCCGCAGTTTTGGCGATGCGCCCGAGATCGATGGTGTGGTGCGTTTGTTGCCGCCCGAAAAATTGAGCAAGACACTCAAAGTAGGCGAGTTCACACGCGCTCGCATTGTGAGTGTGGAAGGCCACGATTTGGTGGGGGTTCCGGTTTGATGTGGCTCGGTGCCATGCTGCGCAGCCTTGGTGTTGTGAGCATGCGCCGCGTTGCCTGCATTTTTGAAGCGGGCAACAAAAAAGCCGCTGATCAAAAATCAACGGCTTGTGATGTGTTTAACTTATCTGTTTCGATAAGATTGGTGCCCAGAAGAGGACTCGAACCTCCACGATGTTACTCGCTAGTACCTGAAACTAGTGCGTCTACCAATTCCGCCATCTGGGCGCCTCAGGAATAAAAGGATTGTATATCAAAAAAGTAGCGCCACCCAGCGGCTTGCTGGAAGAAATTGAAGGCAGTGTTCAAGGGCATCGGGATGGTCATGGATTTTTGATCCGTGACAACGGCGAGTCGGACATTTATCTGTCACCCAACGAGATGCGTGCTGTTTTGCACAAGGACCGCGTCAAGGTTCGCATCGTGCGCCAAGACCGTAAAGGTCGACCTGAAGGCCGCATCGTCGAGATCGTTGAGCGCCCCGAGCAGCCCATCATCGGCCGTTTGCTGCACGAGGCAGGTCTGTGGTTGGTGGCACCTGAAGACAAGCGCTACGGCCAGGATGTGATGATCCCCAAAGGGGCGACAGGCGCGGCCAAGCCGGGGCAGGTTGTGGTGGTCGAGTTGACCGAACCACCCGCATTGTTTGGACAGCCCGTGGGCCGCGTGAAAGAAGTGCTGGGTGAGATTGACGACCCAGGCATGGAGATCGAGATTGCCGTGCGCAAGTACAGCGTGCCGCACGAGTTCTCTGCAGGTTGTTTGGAGCAGGCCAAAGGCTTGCCCGACAAGGTGCTGGCGAAGGACCGCAAGGACCGAGTGGATTTGCGAGATGTGCCCTTGGTCACGATCGATGGTGAAGATGCCCGTGACTTTGACGACGCGGTGTATTGCGAACCGGCCAAAGTGGGCCGGGGCAAGGGCTGGCGTTTGCTGGTGGCCATTGCCGACGTGAGCCATTATGTGCAAACGGGCAGTGACATCGACATCGACGCTTACGACCGGGCGACCAGCGTGTATTTTCCGCGCCGGGTGATTCCCATGTTGCCGGAAAAATTGTCCAACGGCTTGTGTTCATTGAACCCCGACGTGGACCGTTTGTGCATGGTGTGCGACATGCTCGTCAACGCCAAGGGCGATGTGCATGCCTACCAGTTTTATCCAGCGGTGATGCACAGCCATGCGCGCTTTACCTACACCGAAGTCGCGGCCATTTTGGCCAACACACGTGGACCAGAAGCGGCCAAGCGCAAGGCGCGTGTGACCGACCTGATGAACCTGCAGGATGTGTACAAGGCTTTACTGGCTTCGCGCGCTGTACGTGGTGCCGTGGACTTTGAAACCACCGAGACGCAAATTGTCTGTGATGAAAGTGGCCGGATTGAAAAGATCGTGCCGCGTGTGCGCAACGAAGCGCACCGTTTGATTGAAGAGGCCATGCTGGCGGCCAACGTCTGCAGCGCCGACTTCATCCAGCAAGGCAAGCACCCCGGTTTGTTCCGGGTGCACGAAGGCCCGACGGCCGAGAAAAAAGACATCCTGCGCAATTACCTCAAGGCGCTGGGTTTGGGTATGGGCATCAGCGACGAGCCGCACACCAGCGAGTTCCAGAAAATCGCGTTGGCGACCAAGGACCGCCCAGATGCCCAGCAGATCCACACCATGCTGCTTCGCTCCATGCAGCAGGCCATTTACACGCCGGTGAACAGCGGGCATTTTGGCCTGGCTTATGAGGCCTACACCCATTTCACCAGCCCCATTCGGCGCTACCCGGATTTGCTGGTGCACCGGGTGATCAAAGCCATTTTGCTGGACCGCAAATACACGCTGCCCAGCTTGCCCGTGCCTGGCGAGGCGCATGCCAAGCTGAGCAAGCGGCTGGAGAAAAGCCGTGCGGCCAAGGGCGACGCGCCTGATTCGTCAGCACCACGGGTGCGCATGTCGGCCGCTGACCAGCGTGCCTGGGAGGCTGCAGGCCTGCACTGCAGCGCCAACGAGCGCCGCGCCGACGAGGCCAGCCGCGATGTGGAGGCCTGGCTCAAGTGCAAATACATGCGTGAACATTTGGGCGAGGAGTACAGCGGTGTGGTGTCTGCGGCCACCAGCTTCGGCATCTTTGTGACCTTGGACACTTTGTATGTTGAGGGGCTGGTGCACATCACCGAGTTGGGGGGCGAGTATTTCCGCTTTGATGAGTTGCGCCAGGAGTTGCGCGGCGAGCGCACGGGTATCCGTTACGCCATTGGCAGCCGGGTGCAGGTGCAGGTCAGTCGGGTGGACCTGGACGGGCGCAAGATCGACTTCCGCTTGGTCACACCGGGCGAAGATTTGGTGCCGCGTGCCATGCGCGACAAAGGCGTGTCAGCGTCTGCGGAAGGCGGTCGCGACAAGAAGCGGGGCGCCCAAGATCGCCGAATGGCCGATGCCGAACGCAACCGCTCGCCGATTCAGGCCCTCAAGGCTTCGGTGAAAAAAGCGGCCGCCAAGAAAAAAGGCCCGCGGACCACCAAGCCCCGGCGCTGAGGCTGTTCACAGCAGTCGCTGCGCCAGTCGGGTGGCGGTGAGTGCCTCGCCTGGTGGCCAGTTATCGGCCACTTGGCCGTGTTGCGCCACGGCTGCGCAGGCTGCCTCGAATGCGGCTTCCAAGGTGTTTGGGCCTTGCGCCATGCGCGCGCCCACCAGCCCGGCCAGTACATCACCCGTGCCACCAATGGCCAGTCGGCCATTGCCCGTGATGTTGATGCGCGGCGTGTGTCCGGGTGCGGCGATCACGGTCCCCGAGCCTTTGAGGACCACGCAACATTGGAAGCGCTCGGCCAGTTCTTGCGCTGCTTTCAAGCGGTCATTTTGCACCTGAGCCGTGTTGCAGCCCAGCAGTCTGGCCGCTTCCAGGGGGTGCGGCGTGAGGACAGTCGGCTGCGAAGCCGTTTGCAGGGTGGCCCGCAGGCGCAGTGCATTTTGCAGGCGGGTGTCTTGCGCCACGGCGTTCAGCCCGTCGGCGTCCAGCACCAGATGACCACTGCGCTGCAGCACCTCCAGCAAGACTGCTTGCACGCTGGTGCCACCACCGCAGCCGCAGACCACATGCAGTTGTTCAAGGTCCAGCCGCTTGAATTCGCGTTGCATCACATCGGGTGGCGCGTTGTCACTGGCTTGGCCAGACAGCAGGCTCAAAATGACGCGACCCGCACCAGCATGCAATGCGGCTGTGGCCGCCAAAAGGGCAGCGCCAGTCATGCCCATGCCGTGCGTGGCCATGCCTTCGCCACCGATCACCGCCACATCGCCATGGCTGCCTTTGTGGCTGGCGTGGTTTTTGGGGGCGGAAAAGTAAGGCGCATTGAGCCAGGCCAGTGGCTGGACGCTTTGCTGGCTGGGGAGATAGCCCAAGTTGTCTAACCAGATCTGGCCACTGGCATCGCGCCCATGCCCCATGAGCAGACCCGCTTGTACCGCGATGAGACTCAGGGTGTGGTCGGCCTGCACAGCCACGTTGCTGCTGTTGATGCTGTCGCCACTCAGCCACTGGCCCGATTGCGGGTTGAGTCCGGTGGGTACGTCGATGGCCAGCACCGGTGCCAAGCGGTTGTTCATGGCCTGCACGCAGGCCAGCAAATCAGCGCTCAAGGGGCGTGCGGCACCGATGCCCAACAGGGCGTCGATGCACAGATCCTGAGAGTCCATCTGCTGCAGCCATTCGGTGGGCGCACTGGATTGAATGCGCACGCCCGCCAGCTGCGCCCGTTGCAAGGCCACTTGCGCATCTGCCGGGCCAGGTTCGGATGACGCGACCAGGCTGACGACCACTTCTTTGCCCCATTGGTGCAGGTACAAAGCAGCCTCCAGGCCGTCACCTCCGTTGTTGCCGGGTCCTGCGGCGACCCAGATGCGCCGGGCATGCGGTGCCACGGCCAAAGCCAGCCGGGCGCAGGCCAGACCCGCGCTTTGCATCAAGGGCGTCGTGCTGACGGCCTGAAGCAGCGGTTCCAGCTGCCGCACCTGTGCAGGCTCCAAGATGGGCCAGACGTGTGAGCGGCTCAGGCTGTGCATGGGGTCAGTGCTGTTGCAGCAAGGGCTCGAGCAGCAAGGCCAGTTGCAAAATGCTGTTGTCGTGCATGGCCGCGTGCCAAGCCATCAAGCCCACGGGCAGCTCCCCGGGCGCATGGCAGGGCAGCGAGATGCCACAGCCGTCCAGTGTGTTCACGGCGCTGGTGTTGCGCAGCAGCAGGCTATTGACCCGGAAAAACTCGGCATCGCGCTCAGCGCCCGGTGCCACGTCGCTGATTTGGGGACCGGTAATAGGGGTGGTGGGCGAGAGCACGGCGTCGTAGCCCACCAATGCAGCCTCCATGCGGCGAATCCAACCCTGACGCGCCTGCACCAAATCGATGTACTCGTGGGCTTTCATGCTCGATCCGCGCATCAGTCGCTGCAGGACGCGGGGGTCGTAGCGTTCACCTTCGCGCTCGATCAGCGCACGGTGCCAGGCAAAGCCCTCGGCCGGGCTGAAGCCGCCGATGCTCATCATCGGGTTCAATTCGGTCAACTCGGTCAGAGTGATCTCATCGATGCGCGCACCCGCAGCGCGCAGCGTCTTCAGGCTGCGCTCAAAAGCCCGCGACACGGTCGCGTCCATGCCATCCTGCATCAGGCTCTTGACCACCGCCAAGCGGTAGCCGGACAAGGGACGTTGCCCTTGGGGAACTTGTCTGGCTGAAAGAATCTCGTGGGCCAAAATCGCGTCGCGCACGGTGCGCGTCATGGCGCACACGGTGTCAAGCGTGGTGGACAAGGGCAGGGCGCCTTGAGTGGGCACCAAGCGGGCGGTGTTTTTGAATCCTACGATGCCATTCAAGGCGGCGGGCACCCGAATGGAGCCCCCCGTGTCCGAGCCCAGGCCGATGAAAGCGGCGCCGGTGGCCACCGACACGGCCGCGCCTGAGCTGGAGCCGCCGGGCGCATAGGGCTGCCCGGGGGCTCCAACGGCGAGGTCGTACAGCCCGTCCCAGGCGGCGGGTGTGCCGTGGTGGGGGTTGGTGCCCACGCCCGAAAAAGCGAATTCGACCATGTTGGTACGCCCGATCAGGCCCGCGCCTGCGGCCCGTAAACGCGCTACCGCCAGGCAGTCCACCCGAGCGGGGGGCTGATTTTGCAGAACCACCGAGCCCGCTTGGGTGATCTGACCTTGGACATCAAACAGGTCTTTGATGGACACCGCGAGGCCAGCGAGCGGGCTTTGGCCCACCTGAGGCTGGCTGGCTGTGTATTGCAGCGACTCGGGCGTGAGTTGCATGAAGGCGTGCGCGCAGGCCGGGCTTTGCGCCACGGCCAGGCACGCTTGGGCGGCTGCCTGGGCGGTGGTGGATCCAGCCCGGATGGCTTGACGGGTGGCGATCAGGTCAGCTTTCATGGGGAAGGGTACTTTCGGGTGGGTCAAGATGCTATAATCCTAAGGCTTTGCAGTGCACGGGTACTGTCTTTTGAGTGTCATGTTCGACTTGCGTCAAGCAGTGCTTAAAGACCAGGCCCAAGCCCAGTGAAGTTCATCCGCGAATCTGTCCCGTCAAGGTGTCACATGTATTTTTGACTACATGTGATCAGTGGACAGGTTTTAGACCCAACCTTTGGAGTATTTTTATGTCCGTTACCATGCGCGAAATGCTGGAAGCCGGTGTCCACTTCGGTCACCAAACCCGCTTCTGGAACCCCAAGATGGCCCCTTTCATCTTCGGTCACCGCAACAAAATTCACATCATCAACCTGGAAAAATCGCTGCCGATGTTCCAGGATGCGATCAAGTTCGCCAAGCAACTGTCTGCCAACCGCGGCACCATCTTGATGGTCGGCACCAAGCGTCAAGCCCGCGAGATGGTGGCTGCCGAAGCCCAGCGCGCTGGCGTGCCTTTCGTTGACCAGCGCTGGTTGGGCGGCATGTTGACCAACTTCAAAACCGTCAAGACCTCGATCAAGCGTCTGAAGGACATGAAGGCTCAGCAAGAAGTCGGCCTCGACAGCTTGAGCAAAAAAGAACAGCTGATGTTCAAGCGCGAGATGGAGAAGCTCGAAAAAGACATCGGTGGTATCCAGGACATGGCTGCTTTGCCTGATGCGATTTTCGTGATCGACGTCGGTTACCACAAGATCGCCATCTCGGAAGCCAAGAAATTGGGTATCCCATTGATCGGTGTGGTGGACTCCAACCACTCACCAGAAGGCATCGACTACATCATCCCCGGCAACGACGACTCGGCCAAGGCCGTGGCTTTGTACGCCCGTGGCATCGCTGACGCCATCATCGAAGGCCGTGCCAATGCGGTCAACGACGTGGTCAAGGCCGTGACCGAAGGCGCCGACGAATTCGTCGAAGAAGCCAACGCTTCTGCCTGAGTTCCCAACACTCGATGAAAGGGGCTTTGTGGCCCCTTTTTTTTAATCTGACTTTTAGACTGAATACGGAGAAATCAAATGGCTGCAATTACCGCAAGCATGGTCGCTGAACTGCGCGCAAAAACCGACGCCCCCATGATGGAGTGCAAAAAAGCATTGACCGAAGCCGAAGGCGACATGGCCAAAGCGGAAGAGTTGCTGCGCGTCAAGCTGGGCACCAAGGCTGGCAAGGCCGCCTCGCGTGTGACCGCTGAAGGCGTGGTGACCAGTTTCGTGAACGGCACCACAGGCGCCATGATCGAAGTCAACTGCGAGACCGACTTCGTGACCAAGAACGACAGCTTCCTGGCTTTGGCCAATGCTGCTGCCAAGTTGGTGGCTGAGCACAACCCTGCCGACATCGCTGCATTGGGCGAGTTGCCTTACAGCCAAGACGGGTTCGGCCCGACCCTGGAAGAAGTTCGCAAGGGCCTGATCGGTAAGATCGGCGAGAACATGAGCTTCCGCCGTTTCAAGCGCGCCGCTGGCGGCGCCAAGATCGCGAATTACTTGCACGGCACCCGCATTGGCGTGTTGGTTGAGTTCGAAGGTGACGAGACCGCTGCCAAAGACGTTGCCATGCACGTGGCTGCCATGAAACCTGTGTCCTTGACCAGCTCCGAAGTGCCTGCTGAGCTGATCGAAAAAGAGCGCTCCGTCGCTGCTGCCAAGGCGGCCGAGTCTGGTAAGCCTGCCGACATCGCCACCAAAATGGTCGAAGGCTCGGTCCAGAAGTACCTGAAAGAAGTCTCTTTGTTCAACCAGTCGTTCGTCAAGAACGATAAGCAAACGGTTGAGCAAATGCTCAAGGCCGCTGGCACCACCGTCAAGGCATTCACCTTGTACGTGGTCGGCGAAGGCATTGAGAAGAAGGTGGACGACTTCGCCGCTGAAGTGGCTGCCCAAGTGGCTGCCGCTCAAGGCGCAGCCTGAGTCCATTGTCCTGTTGAGTTGCCATTCCCCCCTTCATATTGACCACCAAGGAGTCCATCATGTCCTCTCCCAAGCCAGCCTTTAAGCGTATTTTGCTCAAGCTGTCGGGCGAGGCCTTGATGGGGGACGATGCCTTTGGCATCAACCGCGCCACCATCGTGCGCATGGCCGAAGAGATTGCTGAAATCAATCGGCTGGGCGTGCAGGTGGCTGTGGTCATTGGCGGCGGCAACATCTTCAGGGGTGTGGCGGGTGGCTCGGTCGGCATGGACCGTGCCACGGCCGATTACATGGGCATGTTGGCCACGGTCATGAACTCCCTGGCCTTGGCGGATGCCTTAGACAAAGCGGGTTTGACGGCCCGTGTGATGTCGGCCATTGGCATCGACCAAGTGGTGGAGCCTTATGTTCGCCCCAAAGCTTTGCAATACCTTGAAGAGGGCAAAGTCGTGGTGTTTGCTGCTGGCACGGGCAATCCGTTTTTCACCACCGACACCGCTGCAGCCTTGCGCGGCGCCGAGATCGGGGCTGAAATGGTGCTCAAAGCCACCAAGGTGGATGGCGTTTATTCGGCTGACCCTAAAAAAGACCCCCATGCCACCCGTTACAGTGAAATCAGCTTCGATGAAGCCATTTCACGCAACTTGGGCATCATGGACGCCACGGCTTTTGCCTTGTGCCGCGACCAGAAATTGCCCATCAAGGTGTTTTCAATCATCAAGAACGGCGCATTGAAGCGTGTGGTTTTGGGTGAAGACGAAGGCACTTTGGTGCATGCTTGAGACCGTTCTGACGAGGAGAACCCCATGACCATTCCAGACATCAAGAAAACCAGTGAAACCAAGATGGAGCAATCCATTGCGGCTTTCAAAAACAACCTGACACGCATCCGCACGGGGCGTGCCAACCCGGCTTTGCTCGACACCATTCACGTCGATTACTACGGCTCTCTGGTGCCCTTGTCCCAAGTGGCCAACGTGTCTTTGATGGACTCGCGCACGATCAGTGTTCAGCCATGGGAAAAAAGCATGGCCGCTAAGATTGAAAAAGCCATTCGCGAGAGCGAGTTGGGCCTGAACCCTGCTTCCTTGGGTGAGTTGATCCGTGTCCCGATGCCCGCCATGAGTGAAGAGCGCCGCAAGGAAATGACCAAGTTGGCCCGCACGGAGGGCGAGAACGCCAAGATTGCCATCCGCAATTTGCGCCGTGATGCCAATGAATCGGTGAAAAAATTGGTCAAAGACAAAGAAGCTTCTGAGGACGACCAAAAGCGTGCTGAAGCCGACATCCAAAAACTGACCGACAAGCGCATGACGGAAATCGACCAGTTGGTGACTGCCAAAGAACAAGAGATCATGGCGGTCTGAGTTTGAAACTGGCGCCGTGGCCCATCACGGCCTGATGGGCCGCCCAATTGGCGGCCCTTTTTATTTGCGGCCATTTTTTTCTGGAGAACCCTTGCTCAAACAACGCGTCATCACTGCCTTGGTTCTGCTGGCTTTGCTGCTGCCCGCCTTGTTTGCGACCCATCTCTGGCCTTTTATGGCGCTGACCTTGGTCCTGATTGCCGCAGGTGCATGGGAGTGGGGGCGTCTCAATGGCATGCCTGCTGTGGGGGCTTGGTCAGGTGCTTTGCTTTGCTTGTTGGCTTGTGCTGCGGCCGTGCAAATGGGGTGGGTTCAGCACACGCCACCATGGGTTTGGGGGGTGGCGGGAGGCCTTTGGGTCTTGCTGGGCAGTTGGATGATTCAGCGCGGTGTGCCCGGCTGGGCGCTTTGGCCACGATCTGTGCGCTGGTTGGGCGGGGTCGCGCTGTTGACCCTGGCTTGGCTGGCGATGGCGCAAGCGCATCAAAGGGGCGTGAACTTCCTGTTGTCCGTTTTGGTCTTGGTGTGGGCGGCCGATGTTTTTGCTTATTTTTTCGGTAAGGCCTTCGGCGGCCGTTGGATCAAAATGAAGCTAGCCGCCAGCATCAGTCCCGGCAAGAGCTGGGAGGGGGCGTTGGGCGGCATGTTGGGGGTTATGTGTGTGGCCGCGGTTTGGGTCGACCTGGACCGGCGCTGGGCCCTGCAGGATCTGAGCTTTTATTCCTTGTTGTGGGCCCAAGGTTGGTGGATAACTTTGCCCGCTTTGTTGTTCATGTCAGCCATGAGTGTTGTGGGGGATTTGGTGGAGTCCTTGGTCAAGCGAAGTGCGGGTATGAAAGACAGCTCAGGCCTGTTGCCTGGCCATGGCGGCGTCCTGGACCGTGTAGACGCCTTGCTGCCAACACTGCCTTTGGCCATGATGCTGATTGATTGGATTTGAAATGAGAGTGGATCACATGCAAACCATCCAGCGAATCACCATCCTGGGTTCTACAGGCTCCATCGGCAAGAGCACTTTGGATGTTTTGGCGCGTCACCCGAAGCAGTTTGCGGTTTACGCCTTGACCGCATCGACCCAAGTGGATCTGATGCTGGCCCAATGCGCGCAGTTCAAACCCGAAGTGGCGGTCATGGTCCGTGAGGATGCGGCACGTTTGTTGGCGGACAAACTCAAAGCCGAGGGTTTGCGCACCGAGGTGCGTTGGGGCGCCGCTGCACTGGATGAGGTGGCCTCTGCCCAACCGGTGGATGCGGTCATGGCCGCGATCGTCGGTGCTGCGGGTTTGTCTCCTTGTTTGGCGGCCGCGCGCGCTGGCAAGAAACTGCTTTTGGCCAACAAAGAGGCTTTGGTGGTGGGCGGCGAGGTCTTTTTGTCGGCCGTGCGCGAGGGAGGGGCCGTGTTGTTGCCGATTGACAGCGAGCATTCGGCGATTTTCCAGTCACTGCCCGAGGACCCCGCCACTTGGCAGCGGCGTGTCCAAAAAATCATCCTGACCGCTTCCGGTGGGCCATTTCGAGGGCGCGAACCTGGCAGTCTCAAAGATGTGACACCTGAGCAGGCTTGTGCACACCCCAACTGGGTGATGGGACGCAAAATTTCGGTGGATTCCGCCACCATGATGAACAAGGCCCTCGAAGTCATCGAGGCCAGGTATTTGTTTGGATTGGCACCTGAGCAGTTGGAGGTGGTGATTCACCCCCAAAGCGTGATCCACTCCATGGTGCAGTTCAAGGACAACTCTGTGGTGGCTCAGCTGGGTACGCCCGACATGCGTGTGCCGATTGCCTACGGCTTGAGTTGGCCCGAGCGCATGGAGTCAGGGGCTTCGGCGCTGGATTTCCGTGACTTGGCGGCCATGACATTTGAGTCCATGGACGCGCATGGCCATCCTGAACGGTTCCCGGGTCTGAAACTGGCTTGGTCGACTCTCAAGGGCGCACCTGGCAGTTGCGCTGTGCTGAATGCGGCCAACGAAATCGCTGTGGACGCATTTTTGAACCGTCAGATCCGCTTTGACCAAATTCATCAGGTCAACGAAGCGACACTGGAGGCTGTCCAGACCGTTCGGCCGGAAAATCTGACCGACTTGCTGGGCATTGACCGAAGAAGCCGTGAGGCCGCCCGGCAAGTGATTGACCGACTGGGATAAGGCACTGAATCCGCTGCTCAATTGCGACGATGTTGCTCTTGCGGGGTGTATTATCTTGACTTTGCGGTAATGACCACCGAGCCCCCGCTTTCAGGCAAAAATCGCGTGTTGACTGCCGATCAAGCGGCGCTCAGGACTCGTTTTTTTCAAATCGGTTGGTGGTCGGGTGGCCAGTGCACCTCGGGCCGTTGACCTTTATGTGGTTGTTTCATGAATTTTTTTGACATTCGTTCCCGACTTCAACCTGCCGCGTTGACGGTCGCTGCCACTTTGATGGCCTGCATGCCCGCTTGGGCTGTTGACCCCTTCACCGTGCGTGACATCCGCGTGGAAGGTTTGCAGCGGATCGAATCCGGTACCGTGTTTGCATCTTTGCCGTTGCGCGTGGGCGATCAATACTCGGACGAAAAAGGTGCAGCCGCCATTCGTGCCTTGTTCGCCTTGGGCTTGTTCAAGGACGTCCGACTGGAAACCGAAGGCGATGTGCTCGTTGTTGTGGTGGAAGAGCGGCCTTCGGTGGCCGCTGTTGAGTTCATTGGCCTCAAGGAGTTTGACAAGGAGGTTCTGCTCAAAGCCCTGCGGGAAGTGGGTCTGGCCGAGGGTCGTCCTTACGACAAGGCCTTGGCCGATAAGGCTGAGCAAGAACTCAAACGCCAGTACATCAACCGCAGTTTGTATGGTGCCGAAGTGGTCAGCACCGCGACGCCCGTGGATCGCAACCGCGTGAATCTGAGCTTCACCATCACCGAAGGTGGGCCGGCAAAAATCAAGCAGATCCAGATTGTGGGCAACAAGGCTTTCACCGAATCTGACCTGCGTGACCAGTTCAATCTGGACACAGGCGGCTGGATGAGCTGGTACACCAAGTCTGACCGTTATGCCCGCACCAAGCTCAATGCCGATCTCGAAGCTTTACGCTCCTATTATTTGGCTCGTGGCTTCTTGGAGTTCCGGATCGACTCCACCCAGGTGGCCATGTCGCCTGACAAGCAGGAAATGGCCATCACGATCAACGTGACCGAGGGTGAGCGCTTTGTAGTCTCGGGCGTGAAGCTCGAAGGCAATTACCTGGACAAAGACGATGAATTCAAGGCTTTGGTCAAGATTGGTGTGGGCAAGACCTACAACGCTGAAACCGTCGCTGAGACCACCAAGGCCTTCACCGATTACTTCGGCAAGTTCGGGTTTGCCTTTGCCAAGGTCGAAGCCAAGCCTGAAATTGACCGACAGAACAACCGTGTGCAGTTTGTGCTGCAGGCAGAACCCTCGCGGCGCGCCTACGTCAGGCGCATTTTGGTCTCGGGCAACAACCGTACCCGCGATGAAGTGATTCGCCGCGAGTTCCGTCAATTTGAGGCGGCTTGGTACGACGGCGACAAAATCCGACTTTCGCGTGATCGCGTAGACCGCTTGGGCTTTTTCACCGAAGTCAACGTGGAAACCATTGAAATCCCCGGTACGCCAGATCAGGTCGATTTGATGTTCACCGTGGCCGAAAAGCCAACGGGCAGCATTTCCTTGGGCGCTGGTTTTTCTTCGGCTGAAAAAGTGACCTTGAGTTTTGGCATCCGACAGGAAAACGCCTTCGGCTCAGGTAACTATTTGGCGGTTGAAGTCAACACCAGCAAATACAACCGCAATCTGGTGTTGAGTACCACCGACCCCTATTTCACGCAAAACGGTATTTCCCGCACGATCGATGTCTTTCAGCGCACCACACGTCCTTACCTCGGCGACATCAATTCCTACAGTTTGATCAACTCAGGTGTTGGTCTGCGTTTTGGTGTGCCTGTTACAGAGACGGATACAGTTTTTGTAGGGGCTAACGCAGAACAGACGCAAATTAAAGAAGGAACAAGCGTACCTTTACCTATTCCCTACAAGGGCTACGTAACGAAGTTCGGTTCTACAAGTACCGCTTTGCCATTGACTTTAGGTTGGGCAAGGGATGGTCGAGACAGTGCCTTAGTGCCCTCCAAGGGCACTTATCAACGTTTGAATGCCGATCTAAGTGTTGCTGGGGACGTACGTTATTTCCGTAGCAATTACCAATACCAGCAATATTTTCCGCTCAGTAAAAAATATACTTTGGCGATTAATGCCGATTTGGGGTGGGGTAAAAGCTTGAATGATGATCCATATCCTCTGTTTAAGAATTTTTATGTGGGTGGACAGGGTAGCGTTCGCGGTTTTGAGCAATCTACTTTGGGTCCCAAAAGCGAAGACACAACGCCTATTTACCTCGGTGGATCCAAGAAAATTGTCTTGAACGCAGAATTCATGGTGCCCTTTCCCGGCGCTGGCAATGACCGAACCTTGCGTTTGTTTGGCTTCACAGACATCGGACGTGCCTTTGGCGAGAACGAAAAAATCTCATTCGGCGATCTGCGTGCTTCAGCTGGTATCGGCCTGAGCTGGATCTCTCCCATGGGCCCCTTGCGCTTCTCCTATGCGACGCCCATTCGCCAAGAGACGGGCGATAAAATCCAGAAACTCCAATTCCAGATCGGAACCTCTTTCTAATGAAAACGATTCGCAAGAACCTTCTCGTCGCACTGCTGGCTGGTGCATCAGCTTTCACAGGCTTGGTGCAGGCTCAGGATTTCAAAATCGGCATTGTCAACACGGACCGCATTTTGCGGGATTCGAATGTGGCCAAAGCGGCGCAGGCCAAACTGGAGTCGGAGTTTTTGAAGCGCGAAAAAGACCTCAACGACGCCATCAATACCTTCAAAGTAGCGGCTGAAAAGTTCGAGCGAGATGCCCCCACCTTGTCTGAGCCGCAGCGGGTGGCCAAGCAAAAGCAGTTGATCGAGCAAGACCGCGACTTGAAGCGGCGTCAGCGTGAGTTCCAGGAGGATCTGGGTGCCCGCAAAAACGAAGAAAACCAGATGCTGTTCGAGAGAGCTGGACGTGCGGTCAAGCAAGTGGCCGAGTCCGAGAAGTACGATTTGATCTTGCAGGATGCTGCCTACTTCAATCCCAAGCACGACATCACAGAAAAAGTCATCAAGGCGCTGAATGCCTCGGTGGGTAAATAACAGGCGTCCAGCCTGTTTGAAACCGTGTCGCTGACGCTGGGCGCTATCGTTGAGTCCCTAGGAGGGCGTCTGCTAGGCCCCTCTGACATGTTGGTGTCGGGATTGGCACCTTTGCAGACCGCTCAGCCCCACCAGATCAGCTTCCTCAGCCAAGCCCGCTACCAAAGTCAATTGGCGACCAGCTTGGCTGGCTGCGTGATCGTGGGCCCGGCGTTCGAAGCCGAGGTGGCCCAGCGGGCAGCGGCCATCATCACCGATGATCCCTATTTGTACTTTGCCCGCTTGACCCGTTTGTGGAAGCGTACTTTGCGCCAGCCTTCTGGCCCCAGGATTCATCCGAGTGCGGTGATCGACCCCGAAGCCCGAATCGCAGAGGATGCCATGATTGGTCCTTTGTGTGTGGTCGAGCGCGGTGCCGAAGTCGGCCCCGGCACATGGTTGAAATCCCGCGTTACGTTGGGTGAAGATTGCAAAATCGGTGCGCGTTGCTTGGTGCATTCGGGCGTGGTGATTGGGGCTGATGGATTTGGATTCGCACCGCATCAGGGGCAGTGGGAAAAGATAGAGCAACTTGGGGCTGTCCGCATTGGCGACGATGTGGAAATTGGCGCGAACACTTGTATTGACCGTGGGGCCTTGGAGGATACGGTCATTGAAGATGGCGTCAAACTCGACAATCTGATTCAGATCGGACACAACGTGCATGTGGGGCGGCACACGGCCATGGCCGGTTGTGTTGGCGTGGCTGGCAGTGCCAAGATTGGTGCCCATTGCACCGTAGGCGGTGGCGCCGTGGTACTGGGGCATTTGAGCCTGGCAGACCATGTGCACATCTCTGCGGCCTCGGTGGTCACGCGTTCCATTTCGCAACCCGGCCATTACACCGGGATGTTTCCGCTGGACAGCAATGTCAATTGGGAAAAAAACGCCGCCAGCCTCAAACAATTGTCTCGCTTACGCGATCGCATCAAAGCCCTCGAGGCAGACATTCAAAATAACAAGGAAATTTGACCATGATGGACATTCACAAAATTCTCAAGCAGCTGCCGCACCGCTACCCCTTTTTGCTGGTGGACCGTGTGCTGGAGCTCGAAAAAGGCGTGCGCATCAAGGCTTTGAAGAACGTCACGATCAATGAACCATTTTTCACGGGCCACTTCCCGCACCGTCCGGTCATGCCGGGCGTGCTGATGCTGGAGGCGCTGGCCCAAGCGGCCGCTTTGTTGTCTTTTGACACCTTGGACGCCGCACCCGATGACAACACGGTTTATTACTTTGCGGGCATAGATGGTGCGCGTTTCAAGCGCCCGGTGGAGCCGGGCGACCAGTTGACCCTGGATGTGCAGCTGGACCGCATGAAGGCTGGAATTTTCAAGTTCAAGGCCCAGGCCAAGGTGGGTGACGAGTTGGCCTGCGAGGCTGAATTGATGTGCACCATGCGCAAAATTGCCTGAGGACATATGGCGACTATCCATTCCACCGCTTTGGTCGATCCGGCTGCTCAGTTGGACGCCTCCGTGACCGTTGGTCCCTACACCATCATTGGCCCGAACGTGTTGATCGGCGCGGGCTCCACGGTGGGCTCGCATTGCACGATCGAAGGCCACACCACCATCGGACTTAACAACCACATCCACAGCTACACCTCCTTGGGCGCTGCGCCGCAGGATAAAAAATACGCGGGCGAGCCGACGCGTCTTGTGATCGGCAACGGCAACACCATCCGGGAGTTTTGTACCTTCAATGCTGGCACCGTCAATGGTGGAGGTGTGACCCAAGTGGGTGATGACAACCTGTTCATGGCTTATGTCCATTTGGCGCACGATTGCCAAATTGGCAGCCACACGATTTTTGCCAACAACTCGCAATTGGCGGGTCATGTGGTGGTGGGCGATTGGGTCATCTTGGGCGGCTTCACGGTGGTGCGCCAGTTCTTGCGTCTGGGCGCGCACAGCTTCACGGCCATGTGCACTTTGCTGTTTGCTGACCTGCCGCCTTATGTCACGTGCCAAGGCCAGCCGGCTTCTGCCCGCACCGTGAACGCCGAAGGTTTGCGCCGGCGCGGTTACTCGCCAACCCGAATCGCTGCCGTACGGGCCATGCACAAAGCCTTGTACCGAGAAAACCTCACACTGGAAGCGTCCAAAGAACGCATTTTGCAAATCGCCAAGGACAAACCCGAGGTTCAGGCCGATGTGGACATGATGCTGGACTTTTTGTCGGGCGTTTCGCCCAAAGTGGGCATTGTGCGTTCGCGTCGCCGCTCGGTCGATTGAACAACCCAAGGGCCTGGTCTTTCCTGGCCCGAGCATGAAAGGAGGGCCCTGTGGCCCTGTTGCGTTGCGCCGTCATTGGCGTTGGTTATCTGGGCAAATTTCATGCTCAAAAGTACGCCAAGATTCCCGAGTGTCAGCTCGTTGCGGTCGTAGACAGTCGGCAGGAGCAGGCAGAGGCTGTCGCCGGGCCTTTGGGTTGTGCGGCGCTGACGGATTACCGTGCATTGATCGGTCAGGTCGACGCGGTCTCCATCGTGGTGCCCACACAGGGTCATTACGACGTGTGCGCTGAATTCCTTCGGGCCGGCGTGCATGTTTTGGTCGAAAAGCCCATGACCACCACCTTGGCGCAGGCCGATGACTTGATCCGTTTTGCGAAACAAAACCAATGCGTCTTGGCGGTGGGCCATTTGGAGCGCTTCAATCCGGCCGCTTTGGCGCTGGAGCCCTTGTTGTCTAACCCGCGGTTCATTGACAGCTCCCGCCTGGCCCCATTCAAACCTCGCGCCACCGACGTGAGTGTGCTGTTGGATTTGATGATCCATGATGTGGATTTGATTTTGTCGCTGGTCGACAGTGAGCTGGAAAGTGTGGAGTGTTCCGGAGCGCGGGTGCTGACATCCGACATCGACATTGCCAACGCCCGCATCCGCTTTGCCAATGGCTGTGTGGCCAACGTGACCGCCAGCCGCGTGAGCGCCAAGAGCGAGCGCAAAATGCGTGTCTTCCAACATCAGGCCTGCCATTCGCTGGACTTTCAGGCCCGCACGTTGACGACCTACCGCGGCGCCACCACGCCCTTGGCCGATCCCGAACAGGCCATTGAACGACACGAGCAGTCGTTTGGCGAAGCCGACCCACTGTTTTCCGAAATCCTTGACTTTGTCGAGAGCATTCGAGTGGGTCGCGCGCCCAAGGTGAGTGGTGAGGCCGGACGCCGTGCACTGGAAGCCGTTCAGCGCATCACCGAAGCCACCCGCCTGATTTCTTGATTTTCTGTTTTTAGCCAGTTTGAAAGGACCACCATGCCCATTCCTATGGTCGATCTGGTCGCGCAATACCGCGATCTCCAGCCCCAGTTGGAACCTGCATTTTTAAAAGCATTGACGGCTGCGCAGTTCATTTTGGGTCCTAACGTTCAAGCCTTTGAAAAAGAGGCGGCCGAGTACCTTGGTGTGGCCCATGCCATTACTTGTGCCAACGGCACCGATGCATTGCACTTGGCCTTGTTGGCTGCGGGCATCGGGCCAGGCGACGAAGTGATCACCACGCCTTTCACATTCATCGCCACGGCAGAGGCCATCGCTTATGTGGGGGCCAAAGCCGTATTTGTGGACATCGATCCCTGCACCTTCAACATCGACGTGGCGCAGGCCGAGCGCGCCATCACCGCCAAGACCAAGGCCTTGTTGCCGGTGCATTTGTTTGGACAGCCGGCCAATTTGGCACCTTTGATGGCCTTGGCCAAAGAACACCAGCTTCAATTGGTGGAAGACTGTGCTCAATCTTTTGGTGCCGACATCGGTGGCATCAAGACTGGCGCGATGGGTGATGTGGCCGCTTTCAGCTTTTTCCCCAGTAAAAATTTGGGCTGCTTTGGCGACGGCGGCATGATCACAACGCAGTCGGACGACATGGCGGAAACCCTGCGCATGCTTCGCAACCACGGCAGCAAGGTGCGTTATTACCACGACATCGTGGGCTACAACAGCCGACTTGATGAACTGCAGGCCGTGGTGCTGCGTGCCAAGCTGCCGTTGATTGACCATTACAACCAAGAGCGACGTCGCGTTGCTCAGCGTTACAACGCAGGCTTGTGTCTCCTGAACTTGCAAACGCCCTGCGAAGATGGTGTGGGCCTGCACGTCTACCACCAGTACACCTTGCTGACCGATGACCGTGCGGCCATCCAGCAAGCCTTGACCGCGCATCAAATCGCCAGCGCCGTTTACTACCCTGTGCCTTTGCACCAACAAAAAGTTTTTGCCTCGATCTCTACTGGCGCCAGCTTCCCGGTGACCGAATCGGTGGCTGAGCGCTGCCTGTCTTTGCCGATCTATCCCGAGCTGAGCAACGAAGCCATTGACGAGGTGTGCGGCGTGATTCGCCAGGCTTTGAAGGCGTGATGACGGACGCACTGTCCACAAAGGCCGCCGCCACGTCAGACCTGCGTATGAGCATGGTCGCGGCCGAGCGTTCGGGCGACATGCTCGCGGCTTTGTTGTTGCAAGGCATGCGAAAAACCTGGCCGCTCTTGCAAGCTTCTGGCATTGGCGGGCCGCAGATGGATGCGACCGGATTTGTGTCGCGCTGGTCCTGCGACGAGTTGTCGGTGCGCGGTTTGGTGGAGGCGCTTTGGCGTTATCGCCACATCAATCGCATTCGCATGGCCCTGATTCAGGATTTACTGGCTTCGCCTCCAGACCTGTATGTGGGCGTGGATGCGTCCGATTTCAATTTGCCCGTGGAGCGCTTGTTGCGGCAAAAAGGCGTGCCCACGGTTCAGTTGGTGTGTCCCTCCATCTGGGCCTGGCGGCCAGAGCGGGTGCAAAAAATCCGCGACAGCGTGGACCATGTCTTGTGCATTTACCCTTTCGAGCCGGAGTTGTTGGCTCAACATGGGATTGAGGGCACCTTCGTCGGTCACCCGGTGGCCGATGTGATTGCGCTGGAGCCCGACCGCGTGCAAGCGCGTCAAGCCTTGGGTTTGACTGCAGATGCCACCATCGTGGCCTTGCTCCCGGGCAGCAGACCTTCAGAGGTGAAGAGTCTGGCATTGCCCTTTCTGGAAGCAGCTCGGCTCATGCGCGCGCAAAGACCCGATTTGCAGTTTGTGCTGCCTACCCACGGCCCTCTGAAGCCCATGGTCGAGGCGGCCATCGCACATGCCGGCATGCAGGCGCATGTCCGCTTGGTGATGGGCCGTTCGCATGCTGTGCAGGCCGCTTGTGATGTGGCTTTGGTGGCCAGTGGCACCGCCACACTGGAGACCGCTTTGCACAAACGCCCCATGGTCATTGCCTACAAAATGCAATGGCTGTCCTGGCAAATTGCCAACCGCAAGCGCTTGTTACCCTGGATTGGATTGCCCAATATTTTGTGCAACGAAGCCTTGGTGCCCGAGTTCCTGCAAGAGCAGGTCCAGCCCCAAGCATTGGCCCAAGCTGTTTTGCGTTGGCTGGACGATCCAGCGGCAGTGTCCAAAATCCAGCAGCGTTTTGCCGACCTGCACCTTCAATTGCGTCAGGACATGCCGACGCTGGCCAGTCATGCGATCCAAAAAGTCCTTGCAGCTTGAGCAAAAAACATTGAACTGGGAGACCCATGGTCTGGTGGCCGGGGTGGACGAGGCCGGGCGTGGCCCTTTGGCCGGCCCGGTGGTGGCAGCGGCCGTGATCCTCGACGATCTCAATCCGATCCACGGACTGAATGACTCGAAAAAACTCACAGCCAAGCGCCGCGAAGCCCTGTTTGACGAGATCCGGGCGCGTGCCTTGTGTTTCGCGATTGCCGAGGCCAGTGTGCAGGAAATTGACCAAATCAACATCTTGCAAGCCACCTTGCTGGCCATGAAGCGAGCCGTAGAGGCTTTGCGTTTGCCGCCCAAATTGGTGCTGGTCGATGGCAACCGCTTGCCCACCTTGTCCATTCGTGCCGAGGCCATCGTCCAAGGCGACGCGCTGGTGCCTGCCATCTCGGCCGCTTCCATTTTGGCCAAGGTGCACCGCGACCGTTTGTGCGTCGCGATGCACCAGCAGTACCCCTTGTATGGTTTTGACCAGCACAAGGGTTATGGCACGGCGCAGCATTTGGACGCCTTGCAAGCGCATGGCCCGGCCGACTGCCACCGCATGACATTTGCCCCGGTGGCCAGGAGTGTGAGATGAAACCCATCAGTTCGCGTGACAACCCACACCTCAAAGCTTGGCGGCGTTTGGCCCAAGACAGCACGGCTTACCGCAAAGCGGGGCAGTTCTGGCTGGAAGGCGATCACCTGTGCCGCGCCGCCTTGCAGCGCGGTGTGCGTCCGCTGCAGGTGGTGCTGACCGAGTCGTTTCAAGCCGAGCAGGGCGACGAATGGCTGGGGCTGACCGATCAGACCTTTGTGGTGCCCGATGCCTTGTTTGCCAGCCTGAGTGGCTTGGAGTCACCGGCCCGCATGGGCTTTGTGGTGGCGTGGCAAGCAGCTCATGAGGTGTTGCCAGATGCCGCCACCGTGGTGCTGGACCGTTTGCAGGACGCAGGCAATGTGGGGGCCATTTTGCGCTGTGCCTCGGCTTTTGGTTACCGCCAGGTGCTGGCCATCAAGGGCACGGCGGCCTTGTGGTCACCCAAGGTGCTGCGCTCTGGCATGGGGGCGCATTTTGGCCTGCGCTTGGTCGAGGCGCTCAGCGAGGCCGATGTGGCGGCTTTGCAGGTGCCCTTGCTCACCACCAGCTCTCACGAGGGGCCTTTTTTGCACGCCTTGCTAAAAGCCGGTGATTTGCCCCAAAAGTGTGCATGGGTCTTTGGTCACGAAGGGCAGGGCGTCAGCGCCAGCCTGATGGCCCAGGCCCGGCACCAGGTTCGCATTGCCCAGCCTGGCGGGGAAGAATCGCTCAATGTGGCCACGGCAGCGGCCATTTGCCTGCACGCCAGCGCCACGGCAGGTCCCTGAGGCATTTGTGGTTCGGTCGCAGGGTCAAACTGCGTGATTTGTCAGGGTTTACTAGCGGTCCTCAGCTATAATGAGAGGCTTTCCCGCATCAACCTGTACGCCACAGTCCATCCTAGGCCCAATCCTCGAACAAGCAGCCAAAAAGAGAGCCATCTCTGGTGAGTGCTGAGGCGTACCCGAACTATTCCGGAGAACCCAGTGCTTTTGTCTCTTCAGGGAACCTTCCCGCCCGCCATCTTGGCGCTTGCAGACGGCACGGTCTTTATCGGCAATTCGATTGGAGCCACCGGCTCCACCGTCGGCGAAGTGGTGTTCAACACCTCGCTCACCGGCTACCAAGAAATCCTCACCGACCCCAGCTACTGCCAGCAGATCGTCACCCTGACGTACCCGCACATCGGCAATTACGGCGTCAACGTGGAGGACATCGAATCCGACAAAGTCCATGCCGCTGGTCTGATCATCAAAGACCTGCCTTTGGTGGCCAGCAACTTCCGCTCCAGCCAAACCTTGTCGTCCTACCTTGTGGATGCTGGCACAGTGGCCATTGCCAACATCGACACACGTCAACTGACCCGCATCTTGCGCACCAAGGGTGCCCAAAACGGTGCCATCGTGGGCCTGGCCAAAGGCCAAGCGGTCACCCAAGCGGTGATTGACCAGGCGATTGCTGCAGCCCAGGCCGCCCCCAACATGGCGGGTCTTGATTTGGCGCAAAAAGTCACCGTGGCCCAGTCTTACGACTGGACCCAGTCCGAGTGGCAACTGGGTGCTGGTTATGGCACCCAAACCGCCCCCAAGTTCCATGTGGTGGCCTATGACTTTGGCGTGAAGAAAAACATCTTGCGCATGTTGGCTGAGCGCGGCTGCAAAGTGACCGTGGTGCCTGCGAAGACCCCCGCTGCCGAAGTGCTCAAGCACAAGCCGGACGGCATCTTCTTGTCCAATGGCCCTGGCGACCCGCAGCCTTGTGACTACGCGATTGCTGCAGCTGCCGAGTTGATCGAGACCGGCATTCCTACTTTTGGCATTTGCTTGGGCCACCAAATCATGGCTTTGGCCAGTGGCGCAAAAACTTTCAAGATGAAGTTCGGCCATCATGGTGCGAACCACCCTGTGAAAGACCTGGATTCCGGCCGTGTGTCCATCACCAGCCAGAACCACGGTTTTGCAGTGGATGAGAAATCCTTGCCCGCCAACCTGCGTGCCACACACGTGTCTTTGTTTGACGGTACCTTGCAGGGCTTGGCCCGCACCGACAAGCCCGCGTTTTGCTTCCAGGGTCACCCCGAAGCATCGCCTGGCCCCCACGACATTGCTTACCTCTTTGACCGCTTCATCAACCTGATGGAGACAAAATAATGCCTAAGCGCACCGACCTCAAAAGCATCCTCATCATTGGCGCCGGCCCGATCATCATTGGTCAGGCCTGCGAGTTCGACTACTCCGGCGTGCAGGCTTGCAAAGCCTTGCGTGAAGAGGGCTACAAAGTCATCCTGATCAACAGCAACCCTGCGACGATCATGACCGACCCGGCCACGGCCGACGTCACCTACATCGAGCCCATCACTTGGCAAACGGTCGAGAAGATCATCGCCAAAGAGCGTCCCGATGCGATCTTGCCGACCATGGGTGGCCAGACCGCGCTGAACTGCGCTTTGGATTTGTGGCACAACGGCGTGCTCGAAAAGTACAAAGTCGAGCTGATTGGCGCGACACCCGAAGCCATCGACAAAGCCGAAGACCGCCTGAAGTTCAAAGACGCCATGACCAAAATTGGTCTGGGTTCCGCGCGCTCCGGCATCGCCCACAGCATGGAAGAAGCTTGGGACGTGCAAAAGACTTTGGGTTTCCCCACCGTCATTCGCCCCAGCTTCACGCTGGGCGGCACGGGCGGCGGCATTGCCTACAACCCCGAAGAATTCGAAGTCATCTGCAAGCGTGGCTTGGAAGCCTCGCCCACCACCGAGCTTTTGATTGAAGAATCCTTGCTCGGTTGGAAAGAGTACGAGATGGAAGTGGTGCGCGACAAAGCGGACAACTGCATCATCGTGTGCTCGATCGAAAACCTGGACCCCATGGGCGTGCACACCGGTGACTCGATCACCGTGGCCCCTGCGCAGACGCTGACCGACAAGGAATACCAGATTTTGCGCAACGCCTCTTTGGCCGTTTTGCGCGAAATCGGTGTGGACACGGGCGGTTCCAACGTCCAGTTTTCGATCAACCCCAAAGACGGCCGCATGGTTGTCATTGAGATGAATCCCCGCGTGTCGCGTTCGTCGGCCTTGGCGTCCAAAGCAACGGGTTTCCCGATTGCCAAAGTCGCAGCCAAGCTGGCTGTGGGTTACACCCTCGACGAGTTGCGCAACGACATCACGGGCGGTGCCACGCCAGCCTCGTTCGAGCCATCGATCGATTACGTGGTCACCAAGATCCCGCGTTTTGCGTTTGAGAAGTTCCCAACCGCCGACAGCCGTTTGACCACCCAGATGAAATCTGTGGGCGAGGTGATGGCCATGGGTCGTACTTTCCAAGAGTCCTTCCAGAAAGCCCTGCGCGGTCTGGAAGTCGGCGTGGACGGCATGAACGAGAAAACCCAAGACCGCGAAGTGCTCGAAAAAGAACTGGGCGAGCCTGGTCCTGAGCGCATCTGGTACGTGGGCGATGCCTTTGCCATGGGCCTGAGCGTGGACGAGGTGTTTGCCTTGACCAAGATCGACCCTTGGTTCTTGGTGCAGATCGAAGAGATCGTGAAGATCGAGTTGGAGCTCGAAACCACGACGCTTGAAGCCGTCACGGCCGAAGAGTTGCGTGCGCTCAAGAAGAAAGGCTTCTCGGACCGTCGCTTGGCCAAGTTGCTCAAAACCACCGAGCATGTGGTGCGTGCCCGTCGCCATGCCCTGAACATTCGTCCGGTGTACAAGCGCGTGGACACGTGTGCTGCAGAGTTCTCGACCGATACCGCCTACATGTATTCCTGCTACGAAGGTAATGGCAACACCTTCGGCGTGGGCGACGGTGAGTGCGAAGCCGAACCCACGACCAACAAGAAAATCATGGTCTTGGGTGGTGGCCCGAACCGCATTGGTCAGGGCATTGAGTTCGACTATTGCTGCGTGCACGCTGCCTTGGCCATGCGCGAAGATGGTTACGAGACCATCATGGTCAACTGCAACCCCGAGACCGTGTCGACCGACTACGACACCTCGGACCGTTTGTATTTCGAACCGGTCACGCTCGAAGACGTGCTCGAAATCGTCGACAAAGAAAAGCCGACCGGCGTCATCGTGCAATACGGCGGTCAAACGCCTTTGAAATTGGCGCTGGACTTGGAAGCCGCAGGCGTTCCCATCATCGGCACCAGCCCGGACATGATCGACGCGGCCGAAGACCGCGAGCGTTTCCAGAAATTGCTGCAAGACCTCGGTCTGCGCCAACCCCCGAACGCCACAGCACGCACCGAGCCAGAAGCCTTGGAAAAGGCCGCAGCCTTGGGTTACCCCTTGGTGGTGCGCCCCAGCTATGTGTTGGGTGGCCGCGCCATGGAAATCGTGCACGAGCAACGCGACCTCGAGCGCTACATGCGCGAAGCGGTCAAGGTGTCGCACGACTCTCCCGTGCTGTTGGACCGATTCCTGAACGACGCGATCGAATGCGATGTGGACTGCCTGCGTGACCCCGAAGGCAAGACCTTCATCGGTGGCGTGATGGAACACATCGAACAAGCGGGCGTGCACAGCGGTGATTCGGCTTGCTCCTTGCCGCCTTACTCGCTGTCGTCTGCCACGGTGGACGAGCTCAAGCGCCAATCGGCCGCCATGGCCGGTGCTTTGAACGTGGTCGGTTTGATGAACGTTCAGTTCGCGATTCAAAACATCGATGGCAAAGACGTCATCTATGTGCTCGAAGTGAACCCCCGCGCCTCACGCACCGTGCCTTACGTGTCTAAAGCCACGGGCATTCAGTTGGCCAAGGTGGCTGCGCGCTGCATGGCTGGCCAAACCTTGGCATCTCAAGGCATCACCAAAGAAGTCACCCCGCCTTATTTCAGCGTGAAAGAAGCGGTGTTCCCGTTTGTGAAGTTCCCAGGTGTGGACACCATTCTCGGCCCTGAGATGAAATCCACAGGTGAAGTCATGGGCGTGGGCAAAACCTTTGGCGAAGCCTTTGTGAAGAGCCAAATGGGTGCAGGCACCAAGCTGCCACGCCCCACCAAAGCCGACGGCACGCCTTCAGGCAAGGTCTTCATTTCGGTGAAAAACAACGACAAGGCGCGTGCTATCGAAGTGGCTCGCCAGTTGGTGGCCCAAGGCTTTGAGCTGGTGGCGACCAAGGGCACAGCCGCTGCCATTGAGGCTGCCGGTGTGGCCTGTGCCACAGTGAACAAAGTGACCGAAGGCCGCCCACACATCGTGGACATGATCAAAAACAACGAAGTTGTGCTGGTCATCAACACGGTCGAAGAGCGCCGCAATGCCATCGCCGACTCGCGCCACATCCGCACCTCGGCCTTGCTCAACCGCGTCACGACCTTCACAACCATCGCAGGCGCAGAAGCGGCTGTGGAGGGCATGAAATACATGGACCAGCTGGACGTGATTTCCATCCAGGAAATGCACGCGCAACTGGCAGCCTGAACCCTGGCCGTTGTCTCTGCGCCCAAGACGGGGTGCAAGGCATAATGCTGTCAACGACCGCCGAGTTTCAAAACTCGGCGGTTTGCTTTTGGAGAACCGAACATGTCAACCATCCCGATCACCAAACGTGGTGCCGAAAAACTCAAGGACGAGTTGCACCGCCTCAAAACGGTGGACCGCCCCGGCGTGATCCAGGCCATTGCCGAAGCGCGTGCCCAAGGCGACCTGAGCGAGAACGCTGAATACGATGCGGCCAAAGACCGTCAGGGCTTCATTGAAGGCCGTATTCAGGAAATCGAAGGCAAACTCTCCGCCGCACAAATCATCGACCCCGCATCTGTGGATGCAGGCGGGCGTGTGGTGTTTGGCACCACCGTCGAGTTGGAAGATGAGAGCTCGGGTGAGGCCGTGACCTACCAGATCGTGGGCGAGGACGAAGCCGACTTGAAACTCGGTTTGATCAACATCAGCAGCCCCATTGCGCGCGCCTTGATCGGCAAGGAAGAGGGCGATGTGGCCGAAGTGCAGGCTCCGGGCGGCGTGCGCCGCTACGAGATCGTGGGCGTATCCTACGTTTGATGCACAAAACAAATGCCGCTGTTCAGCGGCCTTTGTAGGTATTGCCAGCCCGATGTGGGCCGTTCAACGATCAGTCGTGGCGGCCTTTTTTGACCGATTTTTGTTTGGGCTTGGCTCGCTTGATTTGGCCGCCCGCGGCCAGGCGCTGGTTGCCCAGCACACGAACGGTCTTGACTTCAGGGCGTTGACCGCCGCGTGAGCTGTATTTCAGGATTTTGAAGTCGCGTGGACCGGCTTTGCGGTCTTCGTCGTGCTCTTTGAGTTTCTCGGGCTGTGGGCGCCAAAGGATCAGCAGTTTGCCAATGTGCTGGATCGGCGCCGCGCTGAGTTGATCGGCCAATTGGGCGAATATGGCTTCGCGTGCAGCGCGGTCATCGCCCAGCACGCGGATCTTGATCAGGCCGTGGGCGTTCAGTGCCGCTTCGGTTTCTTTGATCACGGCGGGGGTCAGGCCATCGCCCCCGATCATGACGACCGGATCAAGATGGTGGGCATCGGCGCGAAAAACTTTGCGCTCGGCAGGTGTGAGTTGTATTTGGGGCATCCCCGTATTATCCCCGCAAGGACGCGAAAGAATGAAAGTCAAAACCAAAAGTAAAAAGGTCAACAAAGCGTGGTTGAACGACCATGTGAATGACACTTACGTGAAACTGGCCCTGAAAGAGGGTTACCGGGCGCGGGCGGCTTATAAACTCAAGGAAATCGACGAGACCCTGGGCTTGATCCGTCCCGGTCATTTGGTGGTGGATCTTGGCTCTGCCCCCGGGGCATGGAGTCAGTACCTGCGCCGCCGCTTGTCACCCGATGGTGCGGCCGTGGGCGAGCTCAATGGCAGCATCATTGCTCTGGATATTTTGCCCATGGAGCCTGTAGAGGGGGTGCAGTTCATCCAGGGGGATTTTCGAGAAAACGAGGTGGCCGCCTTGCTGGAGTCCGCCTTGCAAGGGCGGCAGGCCGACGTGGTGGTGTCCGACATGGCGCCCAATTTGTCGGGTATCGAGTCTTCGGATGCGGCGCGGGTCCAGCATTTGATCGAACTGGCCGTGGAGTTTGCCCAACATCACATGAAGCCGCAGGGTGCTTTGGTGGTGAAAGTCTTCCACGGCAGTGGTTATAGCCAGATCGTCAAGATGTTCAAGGAAACCTTCAAGGTGGTCAAACCGATCAAGCCGAAATCCTCAAGGGACAAATCTTCGGAGACTTTTTTGGTGGGCATGGGCCTGATTCACGGGGTTTGATGCCTTAATTCCCAGCTTTTAGAGGGCCAAAACCCCTTGAAAGTGTCGCCAAGGCTTCTGGCAGGCCTAGAATGGTGACAGTCACTTTTTTCGATTGGAGTCTCTCTTGAATAACCCCTGGTTTTCCAAAATTGCCGTCTGGATGGTGATTGCCATGGTGCTGTTCACCTTGTTCAAGCAATTTGACAACCGTGGTGTCGCAGGCGCGAATGCCATTGGCTATTCAGATTTCCTCGAAGAGGTTCGCAGTAACCGGATCAAGAGCGCCACCATTTCCGAGAGCCCTGGTGGCACCGAGATTCTGGCCATCACGAACGACGACCGCCGCATTAAAACGACAGCAACTTACCTCGACCGCGGTTTGGTGGGCGACCTGATCAGCAGTGGCGTGAAGTTCGATGTCAAGCCCCGCGAGGAAGGCTCCTTGCTCATGACCTTGCTGGTCAGCTGGGGCCCCATGCTCTTGCTGATTGGTGTTTGGGTCTATTTCATGCGCCAGATGCAAGGCGGTGGCAAAGGTGGTGCTTTCAGCTTTGGCAAGTCCAAGGCCCGCATGATGGACGAGAACAACAACAACACCACCTTTGCGGATGTGGCCGGTTGTGACGAAGCCAAAGAAGAAGTCAAAGAGGTGGTGGACTTTCTCAAGGATCCTCAGCGCTTTCAAAAGTTGGGTGGTCGCATTCCCCGTGGTTTGCTGTTGGTGGGGCCCCCCGGAACCGGTAAGACATTGCTGGCCAAAAGCATCGCCGGTGAAGCCAAGGTGCCGTTTTTCAGCATCTCGGGTTCTGATTTTGTGGAGATGTTTGTGGGTGTGGGTGCTTCCCGTGTTCGCGACATGTTTGAAAACGCCAAAAAGAACGCACCGTGCATCATTTTCATTGACGAAATCGATGCGGTCGGACGCCAACGTGGCGCAGGCTTGGGCGGCGGCAACGACGAGCGCGAGCAAACCCTCAACCAGATGCTGGTCGAGATGGATGGCTTTGAAACCAATTTGGGCGTGATTGTGGTGGCTGCCACCAACCGCCCAGACATTCTGGATGCTGCCTTGCTGCGTCCTGGCCGTTTTGACCGTCAGGTCTATGTGACCTTGCCCGACATCCGTGGCCGCGAGCAAATCCTGAATGTGCACATGCGCAAAGTCCCGATCGGTCAGGACGTGAACGCGGCTGTGATCGCCCGTGGCACGCCCGGCATGAGCGGTGCCGATCTGGCCAACCTGTGCAACGAAGCGGCCTTGATGGCGGCACGTCGCAACGCCCGCGTGGTGGAGATGGTCGACTTCGAAAAAGCCAAGGACAAGATCCTGATGGGTCCCGAGCGCAAGAGCATGGTCATGCCCGAGGAAGAGCGCCGCAACACGGCCTACCACGAAGCAGGGCATGCCCTCATCGGCAATTTGCTGCCCAAGTGCGATCCGGTGCACAAGGTCACCATCATTCCCCGTGGCCGAGCCCTGGGCGTGACCATGAGCTTGCCCGAGAAGGACCGCTACAGCTACGACAAAGAGTTCATGTTGAACCAGATCAGCATGCTGTTTGGTGGTCGCATTGCTGAAGAGGTCTTCATGAACCAGATGACCACCGGTGCCAGCAACGACTTCGAGCGGGCCACCTCCATTGCCCGTGACATGGTCATGCGTTATGGCATGACCGATGCCCTGGGCCCGATGGTGTATGCCGAAAATGAAGGCGAGGTGTTCCTGGGCCGCTCGGTCACCAAGACCACCAACATGAGCGAGTCCACCATGCAAAAAGTGGACTTGGAGGTACGCCGCATCATCGACGAGCAGTACAGCCTCGCGCGCCGTTTGATTGAGGAGCACAGCGCCCAAATGCACGCCATGGCCAAGGCCTTGCTCGAATGGGAAACCATCGACAAAGAGCAGATTGCCGACATCATGGCGGGCCGTGATCCTTTGCCTCCCAAGGATTGGACGCCCCGCACGCCGCCATCTGGTGGTGGCAACGGCGGTGGAACCCCCTCGGTTCAGCCTGAGCCAGCCACCACGGCGGCTTGATTTATCAAAAACCGCGCAGCAAGATCGGGGCCTTCGGGCCCCGTTTTTCATGGAACCAACTGATGGTCACTTCCAACACCCGATCCAGTGCAGCCATGCGATGGCAAACCACACGCTTTGATCTGGACTTGTCGCAGCCCAAGGTCATGGGCATTGTCAACCTCACGCCCGACTCGTTTTCAGACGGTGGTCAGCATGCCGACGTTTCCCAAGCTTTGCGCCATGCAGAGCAACTGCTGGCACAAGGCGCAGACATTTTGGACATCGGTGCCGAGTCCACCCGTCCGGGCGCTGCAGTGGTGCCTTTGGCGCAGGAATTGGCACGTCTTGAGCCATTCGTGCGCGAGGCCGTTCGCTGGCAAGTCCCTATTTCTGTGGACACTTGCAAACCCGAGGTGATGCAGACCGTGCTCGATTGGGGTGTCGACATCATCAACGACATTTGGGCTTTGCGACAGCCGGGTGCTGTGCAAGTCGTCGCGACGCACCCCAGTTGTGGCGTCTGTTTGATGCACATGCACCGGGATCCTCAAACCATGCAGGTCGAACCCATGACGGGTGATGTGCCGGAGGAAGTCCAATTTTTTTTGAAAGAGCGTGTGGCAACTCTTTTGCAAACGGGGGTGTCAGCATCCAGGCTGGTGCTCGACCCTGGCATCGGTTTTGGCAAAACGGTGGCGCAAAATTTCCAATTGCTGGCCCGCCAAGCTGATTTGTTGTGTTTGGGGCGACCTGTGTTGGCTGGTTGGTCCCGTAAGTCCGCACTGGGTGCGGCTCTTGCCCAGAATGGGCAAGTGCCCGAACCTGCCCAAAGGCAGGTGGCCAGTGTGGCGGCCGCCTTGCTCGCGGTGGAGCGGGGCGCATCCGTGGTCCGTGTGCACGACGTCAAGGATACGGTGGATGCACTCAAGATCTGGCATGCGATGCGCTTGAATGCAGGCGTGTGTTGATGCGCTGAGTCAGCTTGCGTGTCAGTTTTGGGGCGTGCTGCGCCAGCTAAAATTCTTTCTCTTATTAAAAAAACAGGAAGCATCCATGGCACGGCAATATTTCGGGACAGACGGCATTCGCGGCACGGTGGGGAAAAGCCCGATCACGCCCGATTTCATTTTGCGTTTGGCGCATGCCGTGGGCCGTGTCTTGAGGTCTGAGGAAGCGCATCCCACGGTGCTGATCGGCAAAGACACCAGGATTTCAGGTTACATGCTTGAAAGTGCCTTGGAGTCGGGCTTCAACTCGGCGGGGGTTGATGTGGTTCTGCTGGGGCCAGTACCCACACCTGCGGTAGCCTATTTGACGCGTGCACAGCGCGCCTCATTGGGGGTCGTGATCAGCGCCAGCCACAACCCGTTTGCTGACAACGGCATCAAGTTTTTCAATGCCCAAGGGCAGAAGTTGTCGGATGCCTGGGAGGAAACGGTGGAGGCGACTTTGCTGGAGGACCCGGTTTGGGTGGATTCCGCCGCTTTGGGAAAAACCCGGCGTCTGGACGATGCCGCGGGTCGGTACATCGAGTTTTGCAAGAGTACTTTTTCGAACGATTTGACGCTCAAGGGCCTGAAGATTGTGGTGGATGCAGCCCATGGGGCCGCTTACCAAATCGCCCCCAAGGTGTTCCATGAATTGGGCGCTGAAGTGGTGGCTATCGGCTGTGCACCCGACGGTTTGAACATCAACAAAGGTGTGGGTGCGACCCACCCGCAAGCGCTGGTGCAGGCGGTCAAGGACCATGGGGCCGATTACGGCATTGCACTCGATGGCGATGCCGATCGCCTTCAATTTGTGGATGCCAACGGTCGCCTCTTCAACGGCGATGAGCTCTTGTATCTGATGGTCGTAGACCGACTGGCCCGAGACGAAGCTGTACCGGGTGCTGTGGGTACTTTGATGACCAATTTGGCAGTGGAAGTGGCCCTCAAGCAGCGTGGTGTGCAATTTGTTCGGGCCAAAGTGGGGGACCGGTATGTGCTGGAAGTCTTGCACGCCAAGGGGTGGTTGCTGGGCGGTGAAGGCTCAGGCCATTTGCTGGCCTTGGACAAGCACACCACAGGGGATGGTCTGGTCAGCGCTTTGCAGGTGCTGCAAGCCTGCGTGGGCAGTGGAAAGACCATGGCGCAATTGCTGGACGGCATCACGCTTTTTCCACAGACCCTGATCAATGTGCGTTTGAAGCCCGGTTTTGACTGGCAAGGACATCAGCCATTGTGGGACGCCACGCATGCAGCAGAGGCCGAGTTGGCCGACTCGGGTCGGGTGTTGATCCGGGCCAGTGGAACGGAGCCCTTGGTGCGTGTCATGGTTGAGGCAAGGGATGCCGATCAGGCAAGACAATGCGCTGAGCGCATTGCTGCCACCCTGGCTTGATGCAGACGCTCAGTAAATCAAGCGCTCTGGCTTGATTTCCTGCAAGATGGTGGTGGCGATCTCTTCGATCGACTTGGTGGTGGTGGACAGCCAACGTATACCCGAGCGGCGCATCATGGCTTCGGCTTCCGAGACTTCCATGCGGCAGTTTTCAAGGCTGGCGTAACGCGAATTGGGCCTGCGTTCGGCGCGGATCTCGGCCAAGCGGTCCGGGTGGATGCTCAGGCCGAAGATTTTTTGGCGGTGCGGCACCAAGGCTGGGGGCAATTGCCGGCGGTCAAAATCTTCCGGAATCAGGGGGTAATTGGCCGCTTTGAGGCCGTGCTGCATGGCCAGGTAAAGGCTGGTTGGGGTTTTGCCGCTGCGGCTCACGCCCACCAAAATCACATCGGCCGACTCCAAGTCGCGGTTGGATTGCCCATCGTCGTGTGCCAGCGAGAAGTTGATGGCTTCGATCCGGTCGTGGTATTCCTTGCTTTTGCTCACATCCGAAAAGCGCCCCACCCGGTGGTGTGACTTGATACCGAGTTCCGCCTCCAACGGGTTGACAAAGGTGCCGAACATATCGAGCAGCATGCCCTGGCAATTCTCTTGCAGTACCTTCAGGACATCCATGTTCACTAAGGTTGTGAACACAATCGGTTTGGTCCCTTCGGTCTCGGCGGTGTGGTTGATTTGCCTCACCGCCTGGTGCGCCTTGTCGATGGTGTCGGTGAAGGGCAGTCGCACATGCCGCGTTTTCATGTCGAACTGGGCCAAGATGGCGTTGCCAAAAGTCTCGGCGGTGATGCCGGTGCCGTCAGACACGAAAAAAACAGTGCGTTTTGACATGCTTGCAAAAATTTCAAATGCCGAGGTCAACAAGACCCCTAAAATCAGTCGATTATCTACCACGGTCGGCTCGGGGTTCCATCACAAGAACAAGCAAAAATCCCGAACAGCGCCTGGAAGCCCGGTTTTAACTTTGGAGCTTTAGCATGTCTGTTCTTTTCAGTGAGACCGCCCTGGTCGTTCCCTTCGAGTTGTTGCGAATGACCGACGTCGAGTCGGTCGGCGGCAAAAACGCCAGCCTGGGGGAGATGATTTCTCAGCTGCCATCGGGCGTGCGTGTGCCCACAGGCTTTGCCACCACGGCCCATGCCTTCCGCCAGTTTTTGGCGTTTGGCGGCTTGACCGATCGCATCAATGCCCGACTCGATGCACTGGACACTGAAGACGTGCGTGCTTTGGCAGCAGCCGGTGCCGAAATCCGCGCCATGGTCGAAGCCCAGCCTTTTCCGGCGGATCTGGAACAAGCCATCCGCGAAGAGTTCGTGCGCTTGCAGGGCAGCAACCCAGAGGCTTCGTTTGCGGTGCGCTCTTCGGCCACTGCTGAAGATCTGCCAGACGCCTCGTTTGCGGGACAGCAAGAAACTTTCTTGAACGTGGTCGGCATCGAGGACGTGCTGCACAAGATGAAAGAGGTGTTTGCCTCTTTGTACAACGACCGCGCCATCAGCTACCGCGTGCACAAGGGTTTTGCCCACGCCGATGTGGCTTTGTCAGCGGGTGTGCAGCGCATGGTGCGCTCCGATCTGGGGGCTGCAGGTGTGATGTTCACCATCGACACCGAGTCGGGCTTTGAAGATGTGGTCTTCATCACCTCCAGCTACGGCTTGGGTGAAACGGTGGTTCAAGGCGCCGTGAACCCGGATGAGTTTTATGTCCACAAACCGATGCTGGCTGCAGGCAAGCGCTGTGTGATTCGCCGCAACCTGGGCTCCAAACTCATCGAAATGGTATTTGCCACACCCGAAGAAAAAGCAGCTTCGGGCAAGCTGGTTAAAACCACCGACGTGCCCACAGAGCTTCGCAACCGCTACAGCCTGACCGACGACGAGGTCGAGCAATTGGCCCGGTATGCGGTCGTGATCGAGCAGCATTACGGCCGCCCCATGGACATCGAGTGGGGCAAAGACGGCACCGACGGCTTGCTCTATATCTTGCAAGCCCGTCCCGAAACCGTGAAAAGCCAGGCCAAAGGCACCCCAGAGCTGCGTTACAAGCTCAAAGGTAAAAGTGCCATCCTGGCCGAGGGCAGGGCGATTGGCCAAAAAATTGGCACGGGCCCGGTGCGTCTGGTGCACCACATCAGCGAGATGGACCAAGTCCAGCCCGGTGATGTGTTGGTGACCGACATGACCGACCCGAACTGGGAGCCGGTGATGAAGCGCGCCAGCGCCATCGTCACCAACCGGGGCGGACGCACCTGCCATGCTGCCATCATTGCCCGTGAATTGGGCATTCCGGCGGTGGTGGGTTGCGGCAACGCCACCGAGCAATTGACACAAGGCACGTTGGTCACCGTCAGCTGTGCCGAGGGTGATACCGGCTACATCTACGACGGTTTGCTCGAGACCGAGATCAGTGAGATCCAGCGCGGCGTGCTGCCCGAGATCAAGACCAAGATCATGATGAACGTGGGCAACCCCCAGTTAGCTTTTGATTTTGCCCAGCTGCCCAACGCTGGCGTTGGTCTGGCCCGTCTGGAGTTCATCATCAACAACAACATTGGTGTGCACCCCAAGGCCATCCTGGATTACCCCTCCATTGATGCTGACCTGAAAAAAGCCGTGGAATCCGTGGCCCGTGGCCACGCGTCCCCGCGTGCTTTTTATGTGGACAAAGTCACCGAAGGCGTGGCCAGCATCGCGGCCGCCTTCTGGCCCAAGCCGGTCATCGTGCGTTTGTCGGACTTCAAGAGCAACGAATACCGCAAGCTCATTGGCGGCAGCCGCTACGAGCCCGAAGAAGAAAACCCGATGCTGGGTTTCCGTGGTGCTGCACGCTACATCAGCCGTGATTTTGGCGAAGCTTTTGCCATGGAGTGCGAAGCCCTCAAACGGGTGCGCGGCGAGATGGGCCTGACCAACGTGCAGATCATGGTGCCTTTTGTGCGCACTTTGGGGCAAGCCGAAAAGGTCACTCAGTTGCTGGCCAGCCAAGGCTTGCGCCGTGGCGAAGAGGGCCTCAAAGTCATCATGATGTGTGAGGTGCCCAGCAACGCCATTCTGGCTGAGCAGTTCCTCGAGTTCTTCGATGGCTTCTCGATTGGCTCGAACGACCTGACGCAGCTGACTTTGGGCCTGGACCGCGACTCGGGCATGGAGTTGCTGGCCGCTGATTTTGACGAACGCGATCCAGCGGTCACGGCCTTGATCTCGCAAGCCATTCAAGCTTGCTTGGCGCAGGGCAAGTACATTGGCATTTGTGGTCAGGGCCCCTCGGACCATCCGGATTTCGCGCATTGGTTGATGGACCAGGGCATCAGCTCCATCTCGCTGAACCCGGACACCGTCATCGAGACTTGGACCAATCTGGGTCGTTGATGCCGGTGCTTCAGACCTTGCGATGAACTCAGCCATGGCAGACCGCTCCACTGCCGCCTACCACTGGCGGCTTCATCGCAATGTTCTGATTTATGTGGTCATCCTGGGTGCTCTGATTGGCGCAATGGCCTGGGCAGAACAATGGGGTTTGTCCCGCAACCTGATTGGCCCCATCTTTTTGTTCAGCACGGTGATGATTTATGCCTTGATTGGCATTTCCAGCCGAACCACCGACGAAGATGAGTATTACGTGGCTGGGCGGCGCATACCGGCGATGTACAACGGCATGGCCACGGCGGCTGACTGGATGAGCGCAGCATCTTTCATCAGTCTGGCGGGAGCGCTTTACCTGCAGGGCTTCTCCGGCAGTGGCCAGCAGCCAGGTGGTCTGGCGTACGTCATGGGGTGGACGGGTGGTTTTTGTCTGGTGGCCTTGCTGATCGCACCCCAGTTGCGAGCGATGAAGCTCTACACCTTGCCCGATTATTTTCACCACCGTTACGGTGGGCGTTGGCCGCGCATCATTGCTGCACTCGCTTCTGTGTTGTGCTCTTTCACTTACGTCGTGGCACAGATCTATGGCATTGGGTTGATCGCTTCACGCTTGACGGGCGTTCAGTTCGAAATTGGGATCTTGCTCGGGCTGGGCGGTGTTTTGTTGTGTTCTTTTTTGGGTGGTATGCGCGCCATCACTTGGACCCAGGTGGCCCAGTACATCATGTTGCTTCTGGCTTTCATGATCCCTGTTTCCTGGTTGGCTTATAAGCAACTTGGAAGCCCTTTTGCACCCCTTGTGTACGGGCAGCAGTTGGCTGAAATCGAGGCCATTGAGAAAAAGTTGATCAACGACCCCGGTGAAATCGAAGTGCGCCAAGAGTTTGCCCGCCGCGCCCAGGTTTACGAGGCCCGCTTGCAAAATGTTGAAAACGCTTTGGTGGTGTTGCGTCAGGAATTGGAAGAAAAAATCCGGCTGCTGAAGGACCAATCGGCTGATTACACAGCCATCACTCAAGCCCGGCGTGAGCTGTTGGCAGTGCCTCGTGATGCCGCTTCAGCCCGTGAGCAATGGACCCGGGCCATGCATGAGAACCGGGAGCGGGCCAAACCTTTGGGGGGGATGCCGCCACATGCACAGGCTTTTGCTGGCAACCCACAAGGCAGCACCGAAGAGGTGAAGGTGTTTGGCGAGTCGCGCCTCAATTTTCTGGCCTTGGTGTTTTGCCTGATGGTCGGTACGGCGGGTTTGCCGCATTTGCTGACGCGTTTTTATACCGTTCCCTCGGTAGCACAGGCGCGCAGTTCCGTGGCCTGGTCACTCTTTTTCATCGGTTTGCTTTATTTGAGCGTGCCGGCCTTGGCTGTGCTGGTCAAGTTTGAGGTCATGAACAATTTGGTCGGTAGCAGTTTTGAGGATTTGCCCAGCTGGATGGCCCAGTGGGCAAGGCTGGATTCTGGTTTGCTGGAGTTCTCTGATGTCAACGGGGATCGTGTGCTGCAATTAGGGGAGCTGAAGTTGGGGGCTAACATGATCATGCTGGCCACTCCGGAGATGGGCGGCATGCCCTTTGTGGTGTCGGGTCTGGTGGCCGCAGGTGGTTTGGCTGCGGCTTTGTCGACGGCTGATGGTTTGCTTTTGACCATCAGCAATGCTTTGGTGCACGACATCGGTCCTGGGCGTGAGCGCAAACCCAAATCAGCAGAAGGGCGTGTGATCCTGTCCAAGTTCGCTTTGTTGGCGGTGGCCATGCTGGCTGCCGTGGTGGCTGCGTTCAAGCCGGCCGAAATCCTGGCTTTGGTCTCGACTTCTTTTTCGCTGGCAGCGGCCGCTTTTTTTCCGGGCATGGTTCTGGGAATGGCTTGGCCCAAAGTTCACCGACCCGCTGCAGTGGCGGGCATGTTGTCGGGCTTGGGGGTGACGCTTTATTACATGGTGGTGAACGCGCCCGGCGTTCGGCACTTTTGGGGTTTGGACCCGAGCGCTGGCTTGTGGTTTGGCATTCAGCCCTTGTCGGCGGGCGTTTTTGGTGTGCCCGCCGGTTTGGGGGTGATGGTATTGCTGACCTTGTTGTTGCCCGAGCGCTGGGTGCGGCCCCGTGAGCCTGTGGCGCCTCCTTCTGTGGTCGCTTCGAGAGACTATCCGGGCCTTTGATTTCAAGCTATAATCGCAGGCTTCGCCTTGCCGCACCCCGACAGACGCTGGGGGCGGCTTTTCCAACCTTTTGGGTTAACCGCAAGGAGTCTCAATGCGTCATTACGAAATCATTTTGCTGATCCACCCCGATCAGTCTGAACAAGTTCCAGCCATGCTGGAGCGTTACAAAGGCATGATCACTGCCGGCGGTGGCAACATCCACCGTGTTGAAGACTGGGGCCGCCGTCAGCTGGCTTATCAGATCAACAAGCTGGGCAAAGCCCACTACCTGTGTGTGAACATTGAAGCCGACCAAGCTGTCATGGCTGAACTGGAGCACGCCTTCAAGTTCAACGATGCTGTTTTGCGTCACCTGACTGTGCTCAAGAAAAAAGCCGACACCGGTCCTTCTTCCATGATGAAGACCGTTGAGCGCGAAGAAGCCCGCAAGTCACAACAAGCCGAATTCGCCGCTTGACACGTGCCTGTTGAGGAGTGAACCGAACCGAACTGACCGCCTGTATTGCCGAGCAAGCCGCTTTGCGATACACACCCGCTGGTTTGCCCGCTCTGGATTTGATTTTGGAGCACGCCTCTGAAATAACAGAGGCAGGACAAAACCGAAAAGTCCAGCTCAAGCTTCGTGCCTTGGCCTTCGGGTCTCAGGCTGAAACGCTGGTCAAACAAGCGGTTGGCAGTGTCTGGACGTTCAAAGGCTTTTTGGCCACCCCTCGACAAGGCAAAAGTGTCGTGTTGCACATTCAAGAGTTTCAGCAAGATTAATTTCAGGAGGCCCCATGGCCACGTTCAAAAAATTCAACAAAGACAAGCGCCCCAAGCGCAACACCCAGTCACTGCTGTTCAAGCGCAAGCGTTTCTGCCGCTTCACAGTCACCGGCGTCGAAGAAATCGACTACAAAGATGTGGACACCCTGCGTGACTTCATCGCCGAAAACGGCAAGATCATCCCAGCACGCCTGACTGGCACCCGTGCCATCTTCCAGCGTCAGCTCAACACAGCCATCAAGCGCGCACGCTTTTTGGCCATGTTGCCCTACACCGACCAGCACAAAGTCTAAGGAGTCCAACCATGCAAATCATCCTGCTCGAAAAGGTTGTGAACCTGGGTAATCTGGGCGATATCGTCAAAGTCAAGGACGGTTACGCTCGCAACTTCCTGATCCCTCAAGGCCGTGCACGTCGCGCCACCGAAGCCAACAAGGCTGAGTTTGAAGCCCGCCGCGTTGAGCTCGAAAAAGCCGCTGCTGCCAAATTGGCCGAAGCCCAAGCCCAAGGCGAGAAGCTGTCGGGTCTGGTGGTCAAGTTGTCGCAAAAAGCTGGCGTCGATGGTCGTTTGTTTGGTTCTGTGACCAACCACGACATCGCCGAAGAGCTGAACAAGCAAGGCTACAAGCTGGTCAAGTCCCAGATCCGCATGCCCCACGGCCCCATCAAGGTTGTGAGCGAATCCACTGTTGCAGTGGCACTGCACACCGATGTGGTGGTGGACGTGACGGTGACCGTGTTGGGCGAAACTGCCTGATCGTTATCAGATCCTCTTCAAAAACCGCCGGGCATCACCCGGCGGTTTTTTTTCGCCCGACATCAGCGGTAGCGATCAGCGGCGGCGGCTCGAACCCAGCAATCCGCCCAGCACACCACGCACGATTTCCCGACCAATGGCCGAGCCTACGGTGCGAACGGCACTTTTGACCACCATCTGTGCCACGCCATCACGTTGACCGCCGCGAGGCCCCGTGCTGCCAAACAGCAGGTCAGACAAGCCGCCCATCAGGCTGCCGCTGGCAGTTTCGGCCTCAGTTGGTGCCTGGCCCGGTAAGGGGTTGGCTGCGCTGGCTTGGCCGGACGCCGTGGTCTGTCCCTTGATGCGTTCATAAGCCGACTCGCGGTCCAGCGCTTGTTCATACACCCCTGCTACCAAAGACCCCTGAACCAGCGCCTGGCGTTGGGCGGTGGTGATGGGCCCTAGCTGGCTGCCCGGTGGCAGCACAAACACCCGCTCGGTCTCGCAGGGGCGACCCTTGGCATCCAGAAAGCTCACCAGTGCCTCGCCTACGGCCAGCTCGGTGATGGCCGCTTCGATGTCCAAACCCGCCTTGGGGCGCATGGTCTGCGCGGTGGATTTCACGGCCTTTTGATCGCGCGGGGTGTAAGCGCGCAGAGCGTGCTGCACCCGGTTGCCCAACTGGCCCAGCACGCTGTCGGGGATGTCCAGCGGGTTTTGCGTGACGAAGTACACCCCCACACCCTTGGAGCGCACCAGGCGCACCACCAGCTCGATCCGCTCGACCAGGACCGCTGGCGCGTCCTTGAAGAGCAAATGCGCCTCGTCAAAAAAGAACACCAGCTTGGGTTTTTCCGGATCGCCGATCTCGGGCAGCACCTCGAACAACTCTGACAACATCCACAGCAAGAAGGTGGCGTACAGGCGCGGCGAGTTCATCAGCTTGTCGGCCGCCAGGATGTTCACCACCCCCAGGCCGTGCGCATCGGTTTGCAGGAAGTCTTCGATGTTGAGCATCGGCTCGCCAAAGAACTGGTCACCTCCTTGGGTCTCGATTTGCACCAAGCCGCGCTGGATGGCCCCAATGCTGGCGGCGCTGATGTTGCCGTATTCGGTGGTGAACTGTTTGGCGTTGTCCCCCACGTACTGCAGCATGGCCCGCAGGTCTTTCATGTCCAGCAGCAGCAAACCGTTGTCGTCGGCAATTTTGAAGACCAGGTTCAGCACCCCAGCTTGGGTGTCGTTCAGACCCAGCATGCGCGTGAGCAGCAAAGGACCCATGTCAGAGATGGTGGTACGCACGGGGTGCCCTTGCTCGCCAAACACGTCCCACACGGTGGTGGGGCAGGCCAAGGGCTCGGGCAGAGAGAGCCCCCGGTCTTTCAAAACAGTGGCCAGTTTGTCGCCAATCTTGCCCGCTTGGCTGACCCCAGTCAGGTCACCTTTGACGTCGGCCATGAAGACCGGAACTCCCATGCGTGAAAAGCTTTCGGCCAGGGTTTGCAAGGTCACGGTTTTGCCTGTGCCGGTGGCCCCAGTGATCAGGCCGTGGCGGTTGGCCAGGCCCGGCAAAAGGTGACATTGTGCCTGGGTATTTTGAGCAATCAACATCGGATCAGCCATCGAAAATCTCCTCCCCGGAGTGAAAAGTAAAATCCAGTCTCTAGGTTAAATCAACATTCAAGGAATTCCAGATGGCTGGCCACAGTAAATGGGCAAATATTCAGCACCGCAAGGGGCGTCAAGACGAAAAACGCCAACGGATCTGGACCCGCGTGGTGCGCGAAATCATGGTGGCGGCCCGTACGGGTGGCGGTGATGTCACTGCCAATCCGCGTCTGCGCTTGGCGATCGAAAAGGCCAAAGCGGCCAATATGCCTGCTGACACCATCAAGCGCAATGTGGACAAGGCCACGGGCAACCTGGAAGGCGTGAGTTATGAAGAAATCCGTTACGAGGGTTACGGCATTGGCGGTGCGGCCATCATTGTGGACACCATGACCGACAACCGGGTGCGCACCGTGGCTGAAATGCGCCATGCCCTGAGCAAGCACGGCGGCAACCTGGGCACCGAAGGTTCGGTGGCGTTTCAGTTCAAGCACTGTGGTCAACTGATTTTCGCCCCTGGTACTTCGGAGGACCGTGTCATGGAGGTGGCTCTGGAAGCTGGCGCCGAAGACGTGCTCACTGACGAGGAGGGCGCCATCGAAGTTTTGACCCCAGCTGCTGATTTGGAGACCGTGAAAAATGCGCTGGAGGCCGCTGGACTGGTGGCCGAGATGGCCGAAGTCACTTGGCGAGCCGAAAATTCAGTGTCTTTGTCCGGTGATGAAGCGGCCAAAATGCAAAAATTATTGGATATATTGGAAGACTTGGACGATGTGCAAAATGTTTTCCACAATGCCGAATTAGAAGATTAAGGAAGTTGGATGAAAGTATTGGTAGTCGGCAGTGGTGGCCGCGAGCATGCCATGGCGTGGAAATTGGCGCAGTCGCCCAAAGTGCAGCAGGTTTATGTGGCACCCGGTAATGGCGGCACGGCCAAAGACAAAAACCTGGTCAATGTGCCCATCACCGACTTGGCTGTGCTGCGCCAGTGGGCCTTGGACAACGGCATCGGCCTGACCTTGGTGGGCCCCGAAGCCCCCTTGGCGGCGGGCATCGTGGACGATTTTCGATCGCATGGTCTGCGGATTTTTGGCCCCACGCAGGCGGCCGCCCAGTTGGAAAGCTCCAAGGCTTTTTCCAAGGCTTTCATGCAGCGCCATGGCATCCCTACGGCCGAATTTGAGACCTTCACCGATGCGGCCCAGGCCCATGCCTACGTGGACCGCCAAGGCGCACCCATCGTGGTCAAGGCCGATGGCTTGGCGGCTGGCAAAGGTGTGGTGGTGGCCATGACGCTGGCCGAGGCCCATGAGGCGATTGATTTCATGCTGCTGGACAACACCCTGGGTGTGACGCACAACGCAGGCGCGGACGGGCTGGCAGTGCCGCGCGTGGTGATCGAAGAGTTCTTGCAAGGCGAAGAAGCCAGTTTCATGGTGCTGTGCGATGGCAAGAATGTGGCGGCTTTGGCCACCAGCCAGGACCACAAGCGGCTGCAGGACGGCGATGAAGGCCCCAATACCGGGGGGATGGGCGCTTATTCGCCTGCGCCCGTGGTCACGGCCGAGGTGCACGCCCGCGCCATGCGCGAGGTCATCTTGCCCACCATCCGGGGTATGGACAAAGACGGCATCAATTACACCGGATTTTTGTACGCAGGCTTGATGATTGACCCGCAAGGGCGCATCAAGACCCTGGAGTTCAATTGCCGCATGGGCGACCCCGAAACCCAACCTATTTTGATGCGCTTGAAGTCGGATTTGCTGGATGTGCTGTTGGCTGCGACCGCTCAAGGCCTGGACCAATTGGAGATGGAATGGGACCGCCGCGTGGCGCTGGGCGTGGTCATGGCCGCAGCCGGTTACCCACTCAACCCGCGCAAGGGCGACATGATCACTGGCCTGCCCATGGACCAAAAAGATGCCATGGTGTTCCATGCGGGCACCACCGAAAAAGACGGCCAAATCCTGACTTCGGGTGGGCGTGTCCTTTGTGTTACAGCGCTGGCCGACTCGGTCAAGCAGGCGCAACACAAAGCCTACCAAACCGCCAGTCCCATCGCCTTTGACGGCATGCAGATGCGCCAGGACATTGGTTACCGCGCGATCAAAAACTGAAGTACCACCTCCCTCATGAGTTCCTTGATTCGCCATCCCGTCACCTTCAAGGGCTCCCGTCTGGCCCGTTGGATTTTGAAAATGCTGGGTTGGCGCTTGGACTTTGAGGGCTTTCCTGCCCGTCAGGGTGTGGCCATTGTGTATCCGCACACCAGCAACTGGGATTTCCCCATCGGCATGCTGGCCAAATGGGCGCTGGGCATTCCGGCCCACTTTTGGGGCAAGGATTCGCTGTTCAAGTTTCCTGTGGTCGGCGCCTGGATGCGCTGGGTGGGCGGCATCCCGATTGACCGCAGCTCCTCTCGCGGCGTCGTCGGTCAGATGGTGCATGTGTTCGAGCAGCACAAGCAAAATGACCAGTTGCTCTGGCTGGGCCTGGCCCCAGAGGGCACACGCAGCCTCACACCAGGATGGCGCAGCGGCTTTTACCAATTGGCCTTGGGGGCGCAGGTGCCGCTGGCGCTGGTCAAACTCGACTGGGGGCAGCGCCGCTTCAGTGTGGTCGATTTTTACGATCTGACTGGCGATGTCGAGCGCGATTACGCCCACATGGCCCAAGTTTTTCAGGGTGTCAAAGGCTTCCACGAACACCAGATGGGTCCGATCCTTCCCTGGAGCCCTGCTCAGGCCAAGCCATCTTCACCTTCAGACACCACGACCGTTTCCTGAAATCATTCAACGTTACTACCCACCATGAGCACCACTTTTGAACTCGGCACCGTCAAAAATTACCTGGTGGGCTTGCAGTCCCGCATCACCGGGGCTTTGACCGACCTGGATGGCACCCCTTTTCTGACCGACGCTTGGCAAAAAGACCCGGGCGAAAAACTCCAGGGCAACGGCATCACCCAGATTCTGGAAGGTGGACCGATTTTTGAGCGGGCCGGTTGCGGTTTTTCACATGTCACCGGGCCGCAGTTGCCGCCATCGGCCACACAGCACCGACCCGAGTTGGCCGGATCGGCCTTTGAGGCGATGGGTGTGTCGCTGGTGTTTCACCCGCGCAACCCCTATGTACCCACGGTGCACATGAACGTGCGCATGATCGCGGCCAAACCCGAGGGCAGGGCGCCTGTGGCCTGGTTTGGTGGGGGCATGGACCTGACGCCTTATTACGGTTTTGACGAAGACGCGGTGCATTTTCACCAGTCCTGCAAAGACGCCTTGGCCCCTTTTGGCGAGGCACTGCACCCGCGCTTTAAAACTTGGTGCGACGATTACTTTTGCAACAAGCATCGCCATGAGCAGCGCGGCGTGGGCGGCATTTTCTTCGACGATTTTTCCGAGCTGGGCATGGACCAGAGCTTTGCCATGATGCAAAGCGTGGGGGATTCATTGCTCACGGCTTACATGCCCATCGTGATGCGCCGCAAGGACACGCCTTATGGCGAGCGCGAACGAGACTTTCAGCTCTACCGCCGTGGCCGCTATGTCGAGTTCAACCTGGTCTGGGACCGAGGCACGCATTTTGGACTGCAGTCCGGTGGCCGCACCGAGTCGATCCTGCTGTCCATGCCGCCTGAGGTGCGCTGGTCTTACCAGCGCAAAGACGAGGCAGGCTCGCCGGAGGAGCGACTGCTCAGCCACTTTCTGGTGCCCAAGGACTGGGTTTGAGTCTGTCTTTAGCAACGCCGAACACCCGAACCTCTGTGCAACGCTTGGGGGTTTTTGGTGGCGCGTTCGACCCACCGCACCTGGCCCATGTGGCCTTGGTCGAAGCGGCCATCTCCCAGTTGCAGCTTGACCAAGTTTGCGTGCTGCCCACGGGCCAAGCTTGGCACAAACCACGCCAACTGAGCGAGGCGGCGCACCGACTGGCCATGACGCGTCTGGCCTTTGCGCATTTGACGCAAGTGGTGGTGGACGAGCGGGAAATCCTGCGCAGAGGCCCCAGCTACACGGTGGACACCTTGCACGAGTTGCAGGCCGAATACCCGCAGGCTCAGTTGTATTTGCTCCTCGGTGACGACCAGCGCCGCGCCTTGCCTTCATGGCATCAGATCGGTGAAATTGGCCGCATCGCTATAATCTGCGCCGCAGGCCGAGATACAGCCGTGCGTGCCTGGAACGAAGAATCAAGCACGCCAACCACAAGTCCAACCCTTCCCGACACGCTGCAAGCGCGCATTCGCACTCTGGACATGCCGCTGATGCCCCACAGTGCCACGGACATCCGTGTGCTGGCGGCCACAGAGCAGGCCCTGACGGGCTTGGTATCCCCCGCTGTTGAGCGCTATATTCACGAACACCACCTTTACAGGCCCCATTGATGACCGAAAACGCCGCCAAAAAAGACATCCAGAAACTCCAGCGGGCCATTGTGGACGCACTGGAGGACGTCAAGGCCCAAGAAATCCAAGTGTTTGACACCGAACACCTGTCCTCGTTGTTTGAGCGGGTCATCATCGCTTCGGGCACCTCGAACCGTCAAACCAAAGCGCTTGCCGCCAGTGTGCGCGACAAAGTCCGCAACGCCGGTTTTGGCAAGCCCCGCATTGAAGGCGAAGACAACGGCGAATGGATCATTGTCGACTGCGGCCAGGCCGTGGTGCACGTCATGCAGCCAACCATCCGCACCTATTACAACTTGGAAGAAATCTGGGGCGGCACACCCGTGCGCCTGAAGTTCGGCGCGCCCAAGCCTGTAGCCACAGCAGAGGTCAAAGGCCACATTCAGAACTCGGTCGCGAAAAAAGCCACGGGCAAAGCTGCGGCCAAATCCACTGCGGCCAAAACACCCGCTGCCAAGAAGTCGGCCGCCAAACCCGCAGCCAAATCTGCCGCCAAGGCCAAACCCGCTCTGAAGGCACCAGCCAAAACGGCCACTAAGACTGCGGCCAAATCGGCCCCGAAAGCCAGCAGCCCCACCAGCAAGCCCACGGTGAAGACGGTGGGTAAACCCACGGCCAAGCCTGCTGCCAAAGCAGCAGCCAAACCGGCAGCCAAAAAAGCCCCAGCGCGCAAGGCCGTGCAAGCGACCACCCGCCGCAAAGCCGACTGATCTTGCATGAAGCTGCTGATCGTTGCGGTCGGCCTGCGTGTGCCGGATTGGGCGCAGACCGCTTGGGACGACTATGCCAAACGCTTTCCGCCTGAGCTCAAGGTCGAGCTCAAGGCCGTGAAAACCGAGCCCCGGGGCTCCAAAACCCTGCCCAACCTTTACGCGGCCGAGCGCCAGCGCATCGAAGCGGCCATTCCGCGTGGCACCCGCATCGTGGTGCTCGACGAGCGCGGCACCAACCTCACCACGCAGGCCTTGGCCACGCGCTTGACCAGTTGGCAGCTCGGCGGGGACGACGTGGCATTGGTCATTGGCGGCCCCGACGGACTCGAACCAGAATTCAGGCAAGCTGCGCACGAGCGCATCCGCTTGTCCGACATGACCTTGCCCCACGCCATGGCCCGCGTGCTGTTGATCGAGCAGCTCTACCGCGCCTGGTCCATCAACGCCAACCACCCCTACCACCGCGAATGAGCGACTTCATCTACCTCGCATCCCAAAGCCCTCGGCGCAGCCAGCTCCTTGAGCAAATCGGTGTGGCCCACAAGCTGTTGCTGGCCTCGCCCGAAGAGGACGCCGAGTCTCTGGAAGAGGTGCGTGGCGCGGAAGCGCCCGCACGCTATGTGGCTCGGGTGACCGGGCTCAAACTCGATGCGGCGGTTCAGCGCTTGAAGCGCCAAGGCTTGACTGCAGCGCCGGTGCTGTGCGCCGACACCACCGTGTGTCTGGGCCGTGAGATTTTGGGCAAACCCGCGAACGAGGCCGATGCGGTGCGCATGCTCCAGCGTCTGGCAGGTCAGAGCAACCGCGTGTTGACGGCCGTGGCGGTGCAAAAGGGTGCCAAGCGGGTGTCGACGGTGTCCGAGTCCTGGGTGCGCTTTGCATCTATGTCGTCCGCGCAAATCAAGGCCTACGTGGCCACAGGCGAACCCATGGGCAAAGCCGGGGCTTATGGGGTGCAGGGCAGGGCGGCTGCCCATATTGAACAGATCCGAGGCAGTTATTCAGGCATCATGGGTTTGCCGCTGTTCGAGACCGCAGCACTGCTGCGGTCCTTGGGCGTGCGCTGTTGAGCGTTCTTCCATGTCTAGGCGCTGACGGTGCTAATTCCTAGCCCTATTTGTTTTCTCTTTTCCCCATCTGATGCCCACCATGCAACAAGATATTTTGGTCAATTGGTCGCCCCAGGAAACCCGGGTCGCGGTGGTGGAGTTCGGCGCGGTGCAGGAGTTGCATGTTGAACGCACGCTGGAACGCGGCTTGGTGGGTAATGTGTACCTGGGCAAAGTCGCCCGTGTTTTGCCCGGCATGCAATCGGCCTTCATCGACATCGGCTTGGACAAAGCGGCTTTTTTGCATGTGGCGGATGTCTGGCAAAAGCATGCCGAAGGCGAAGCCGCTGCCGCCCGCACGGGCCAGCCGCTGGTGCCGATTGAAAAGCAGGTGTTTGAAGGCCGAGCGATCATGGTGCAGGTCATCAAGGACCCCATGGGCACCAAGGGCGCGCGCCTGTCCACGCAAATCAGCATCGCGGGCCGCCATCTGGTGTTTTTACCGCAAGACGACCACATCGGTGTTTCCCAAAAAATCCCCGCCGACCAGCGCGATGCGTTGCGCCAAAGGGTGCAGGCTTTGGTGGGGCCTGCCGGGGGCGGCTTCATTTTGCGCACCAATGCCGAAGATTCCAGCGACGAAGAGTTGCAAGACGACATCGCTTACTTGCGCAAGACTTGGGCGCGCATCAAGGATGCCTCTATGCGCTTGCCGCCGGCTTCTTTGTTGCACCAGGACCTGACGCTCTTGCAGCGCGTGTTGCGCGATCTGGTGGGTGAGGCCACGCAGAGCATCCGCATTGACTCACAAGAGCAATTTGGCAAGCTGCTGGCCTTTGGCCAGGAGTTCATGCCCAAAGCGGCTGAACGGCTGCAGCTGTACAAAGGTGAGCGACCGATTTTTGACCTGTATGCCATCGACGAGGAGATCGCCAAGGCGCTGGGCCGGCGGGTCGAGCTCAAATCGGGCGGTTACCTGATCATTGATCAGACCGAGGCGCTGACCACGGTGGACGTGAACACGGGCGGTTATGTCGGTGCGCGCAATTTCGAGGACACGATTTTCAAGACCAACCTGGAAGCTGCCCAAGCCATTGCGCGGCAACTGCGCCTTCGCAATCTGGGTGGTATCGTCATCGCCGACTTCATTGACATGGCCCGCCCTGAGCACCAAGATGCCGTGCTGGCCGAGTTCCGCAAACAACTCGCACGTGACCGCGTCAAGACCATGGCGGGTGGGTTTTCGTCTTTGGGTTTGCTTGAAATGACGCGCAAGCGCACCCGAGAGTCGCTGGCGCACATGCTGTGCGAGCCCTGCCCGAGTTGCCAGGGCAAGGGCATCGTCAAGACGCCCCGATCGGTGGTGTACGACATCCTGCGCGAGATCCTGCGCGAAGCGCGTCAATTCAACCCACGTGAGTTCCGCATTGTGGCCACCTCGGCGGTCATTGATTTGCTGCTGGACGAGGAAAGCCAACACTTGGCAGGTTTGTCGGACTTCATCGCCAAGCCGATTTCGCTGCAGGTCGAGGCGTCCTTGGGGCCTGAGCAGTACGACATCGTGCTGCTCTGAGGCGACTCAGATCGACGGGCCAGCCTCGGCAGTGCCTTCACTGGCCCATTCGCCGCGGTGGTGCAGCCGCGCATAAGCGCCGCCACGCGCCAGCAACTCAGCGGGAGCGCCTTGCTCCACGATGCGGCCGCGCTCCATCACAATGACCCGGTCGGCGTGCTCGATGGTGGACAGGCGGTGCGCCACGATCAAGGTGGTGCGGCCTTGCATGAGTTTTTGCAAAGCGTCCTGGACCAGGCGCTCGGATTCGTTGTCCAGTGCCGAGGTGGCTTCGTCCAGGATCAGGATCGGCGCATCTTTGTACAAAGCGCGGGCGATCGCCAAGCGCTGGCGCTGGCCACCCGAGAGTTGGTTGGCGTTGTGGCCCAGCAGCGTGTCCATGCCTTGCGGCATTTGCGACACATGGCCCCACAGATTGGCGGCTTCGAGGCTGGCCTGAATGCGCAAAGGGTCGGCATCGTGTCCCAGACAGACATTGGCCGCCACGGTGTCGTTGAGCATGACCACGTCTTGGCTGACCATGGCGATCTGACGGCGCAAACTGTGCAAGGCCCAGTCCTGGATGGGCACGCCATCGAGGAGGACTTCTCCCGCGCTGGGCTGCACAAATCGAGGCAACAATTGGATCAGGGTGGTTTTGCCCGCACCCGATGTGCCTACCAGGGCCACGGTTTCCCCCGGTTGGACCTTCAGGTCGATAGCCGACAAGGCAGGTTGCCCTTCGGGGGTGAACTGCAAATGGACATTGCGCCACTCGATGGCCCCTTGGGCGCGGACGGTGCTGAAGGTGCCTTGGGTTTCCTCCTTGGCCTCATGCAACAGGGCCAGGCCCCTTTCGAGCGCTGCCAAGCCACGGGTGATGGGGCTGGAGATTTCAGCCAAGCGCTTGATGGGCGCGACCAGCATCAGCATGGCGGTGATGAATGCGACAAACCCGCCCACGGTGGCACCTGATGCGCCATTTTGGCTTTGGTACAGCGCAATCACCAGCACCATGGACAAGGACAAAGCCGCCATGATTTGGGTCAGGGGGGTCATGGCCGCTGACGCCACCGTGGTTTTGAGTGCCAGTCGGCGCAGCACCTTGGCCAGTTGTCCAAAACGAGCCATCTGATGCGTCTGCCCGCCTTGCAGACGAACCACTCGGTGCGCCAGCACGTTTTCCTCGACCACGTAAGCCAGGTTGTCGGTCGCGGTTTGACTTTCCTTGGTCAGTTTGTAAAGACGACGGGTGAGGGCCTTGATGATCCAGCTCAAACCAGGGGCCACAGTAAAAACCACCAGGGTCAGTTTCCAGTTGAGCCACATCAGGTAACTCAGCAAGGCGATCAGCGTGAAACCATCACGTGCCAAAGCGATGACGGCGGACACCAATTGCGAAGCACCGTTTTGGACTTCATAAACAATGGTGTTGGACAGGGTGCTGGCCGATTGCCTCGAAAACAAGGACAAATCGGCCTTCATCAGTTGGGCAAACAACTGCGACCGGAGTTTTTCCATGCCATCGTTGGTCAGCCTGGACAGCGCGTACTGGGAAATGAAGTTGGCGATACCGCGCACGGTGAACAGACCAACCACTGCGGCAGGAATGGCCCACAGTGGCAGTTTGTTTTCGGCAAATCCCTTGTCCAAAAGGGGTTGAAACAGCGCCGGAATCATCGGTTCTGTCAAGGCGGCCATCAAGGTCCCCGCAATCGCCACTGCCCATATGCCCTTCTGGCTTCCGAAGTAGGGGACCAGTCGTTGCAGCCGGGCCCGGATGCTGGATGGGGGCGTGGAAGGGAGGGGGGGCTGACTCATGGCCTCGATTGTAAGGATGGCAGCGTGGTCAGTTGGCTAACCAGCGTCCAATGAGGCGCAGAAAGCTGTTTCAACGGTGTACGATCACGACTTTCTGTTTTGAATGATCCATCTGTTCACATGAATCTTCTTTTTTTCCGCATGGGCTGCTGGCCTTGGCTGTTGAAGCTGTTGGTTCTGAGTGCTTTGGTCTCGCCCGCATGGGCCCAGTTCAGGGTCGAAGTGACGGGGGTGGGCATGACCCAGTTGCCCGTGGTGATAGTGCCTTTCAAGGGGGAAGCCACGGCGCCGCAAAAATTGGCCGGTATTGTTCAAGCCGATCTCGAGCGCAGTGGTCAGTTCAAGGGTCTGGCCGCTGGCAGTGCCTTGATGGATGAGAACAGCCGGCCCGACTGGACCCCTTGGCGTCAGTTGTCGGCCGAAGCCTTGTTGGCAGGCTCGGTCACTCGCTTGGCCGACGGGCGTTACGACGTGCGTGCCCGATTGTGGGATGTGGTCAAAGGCCAGGATAAAGGCGATTTCAAGGACACCGTGAGCGCCGCAGAACTGCGATTGTCTGCACACCGTGTAGCCGATTGGGTTTACCTGCAGCTCACGGGTACGCAGGGCGCTTTCGCCTCGCGGATCAGTTACGTGACCAAGTCGGGTGGACGCTATGCCTTGTGGATTGCAGACTCGGATGGCGAAAACGCAGTCTCGGCCCTGAGCAGCCCCGAGCCCATCATTTCGCCGTCCTGGTCACCCAGCGGCACCCATTTGGCCTATGTGTCTTTTGAGCAGCGCAAACCTGTGGTGTATGTGCACGAACTGGCCACAGGGCAGCGCCGTCCCGTAGCCAATTTCAAAGGCTCTAACAGCGCGCCCGCCTGGAGTGCTGATGGCAAGTCCTTGGCTGCCACGCTCAGCCGCGATGGTGGCTCTCAGCTTTTCCGCATTGATCTGAATGGGGGGGAGCCTCGCCGCTTGTCCTCATCGGGCAGCATCAACACCGAGCCTGCTTTTTCGCCGGACGGCAGTGCGCTGTTTTTTGTCAGTGACCGGGGCGGTAGCCCCCAGATTTACCGCATGCCGGCCCAGGGTGGCCCGGCCGAGAGGGTGACCTTTTCGGGCACCTACAATATTTCGCCTGCCGTCAGTCCTGATGGCCGTTGGTTGGCTTACGTGTCACGCTTGGGCGGTGCATTTCGCTTGCATCTGATGGAGTTGTCCTCGGGTCAAGTCACCGCTTTGACCGACACATCTGCCGACGAACGCCCCAGTTTCGCACCCAACAGCCGCATGCTGGTCTACGCCACGGTTTTTCAAGGTCGTGAATCCTTGATGACCACCACGCTTGACGGTCGTGTCAAGGCGCGCTTGGCGGGGCAGGGCGGCGACATCCGGGAACCCCATTGGGGCCCGGTACGCAAATGATTTTTTGAATATTCGCTTTTTTAATTAACGAGGTAAATCATGAAAACTCAATTTTTGGCCAGCACATTGTTGGTGGCTCTTTTGGCAGGTTGCGCATCTGGTGTGAAGTTGGACGATGTGCCTGTGGAAGACAAGTCGGCCACATCGTCTGGTGTCTCCTCGCAGGGCATTGGCAACAACCAAAGTGCCGCCCAAACGGGCGTAGCCGGCGTGGTGGTCGATAAATCGGGTTCTGGCATCGGGCCTGCCGGTGTGGCGCACGTGGTCTTTTTTGATTACGACAGCTTTGTGGTGCGTGCTGAAGCCCGCCCCGTGATAGAGAGCCATGCACGCTTCCTGCAAGCGAACAAACAACGCAAGGCCAATTTGGAAGGCCATACCGACGAGCGCGGTGGCCGTGAATACAACTTGGCACTGGGCCAAAAACGTGCTGAAGCCGTCCGACAGGCCTTGAGTCTGTTGGGCGTGCCTGAAAGCCAGTTGGAAGCGGTCAGCTACGGCAAGGAAAAACCTGCTGCGCAAGGTGCTGCCGAAGCCGATTTGGCTAAAAACCGCCGCGTTGAAATCCGGTACTGAGCACCATGAGCACGCGCGCGATGTCATGCCTGCCCTTGTCCCGATGGGTTTGGGTGTGGACCCTGTCCGGTTTTTTGGGCACAGCCCATGCGGGTCTTTTTGAAGATGACGAAGCCCGCAGGGCCATTTTGGACCTGCGCCAGCGCGTCGAGCAGTCGAATGCGGTGATCAAAGAGTCGAATGCGGCCATCAAGGGTCTTGCCGATGAAAACGGCCAGCTGCGCCGTGCATTGCTCGATTTGCAGGGGCAAATTGAAGGGCTCAAGGCTGAACTGTCGCAAGGCCGCGGGGCTCAGGAACAACTGGCCCGAGAGTTGTCGGAAGTTCAAATGCGTCAAAAAGATGTGGTCACCGGCATGGACGAGCGCTTGCGCCGGTTCGAGCCTTTGAAGGTCACACTCGACGGCCAGGAGTTCATGGCTGAGCCCTCCGAAAAACGCGACTACGACGCGGCCATGGAGACTTTCCGCAAGGGTGACTTTGCGGCAGCCCAGTCGGCTCTGAGTCAATTTGTTCAGCGTCACCGCAAAAGTGGTTACACCCCTTCGGCCATGTTCTGGCTGGGCAATGCCCAATACGCTGTCAAGGATTACAAGGAGTCGATGGCGAATTTTCAGCAAATGCTGAAATCCGCGCCCACCCATCCGCGTGCCCCTGAAGCGATGCTGGCGATCTCCAATGTCCAGATCGAATTGAAGGACCTGAGGGGAGCCCGAAAAACCATGGACGAGTTGATCAAGGCATACCCGGCTTCTGAAACAGCAGCCACAGCCCGCGAGCGCTTGGCGCGTTTGCGCTGAACGCTGAGGGACTGCATTGATCTCGCTTGAGCAGCTCCACTTCCTGAGCGATTCTGTCCTGGGTTTGACCTTTCTGGTGGCCAGCCTGGCCGGGTGGCTGTTTCACCGCAGCCATTTCTGCACCATGGGCGCCATCAGCGACTGGGTCATCATGGGTGACAGTGGCAGGGCCAAGCAGTGGGCCTTGGCCATCGCAGTGGCCATTTTCGGTTTCGGCTTGATGTCTTGGATGGGTTGGGTGAGCCCACTCAACACCATTTATGCCAACACACAACTGCCTTGGCTCTCTCTGTTGCTGGGTGGGGTGCTTTTCGGCGTGGGCATGGTGTTGGGGTCTGGCTGTGCCAGCAAGTCATTGATCCGCTTGGGAGCGGGCAATCTGAAATCGCTGGTGGTTTTGATGGCCATGGGCATTGCGGCTTTGGCCACTTTGCGGGGTTTGACGGCAGTTTGGCGGGTCCAAACCCTGGATCAGTTACAGGTGACCACAGGGCCGGGACCATTTGTCGGGCAATGGCTGGTCAGCGCTACGGGTTGGTCGCAACCGTTGGCTGGGTGGGTGAGTGCGTGCGTGTTTTCTGGCCTGTTGTTGCTTTGGATTTTCAAGGATTCACAGTCTGTGCCGAAATCGGCATACCTGTCCGGTGCGGGTGTCGGTGTGGTGGTGTTGGCGCTTTGGTGGATCAGTGGGGTGATGGGGTTTGTGCCCGAGCACCCCGAAACCCTTGAGGCCATGTTCTTGACCACAGCCAGCGCACGGATGGAGTCCATGAGTTTGACCGCCCCGGTGGCGTATTGGTTGGACGCCTTCATGTACTTCAGCGATGGCAGCAAACGCATCACCTTGGGCATGGCCACGGCTTTGGGCTTGTTGATGGGCGCTTTTGTCAGTTCCCTTCTGCAGGGCACATTCCGGTGGGAAGGTTTCTCGCAGACACCTGATTTGGCTCGGCATTTGTTAGGGGGCGCCTTGATGGGCGTGGGCGGTGTCATGGCCATGGGCTGCACCATCGGTCAGGGGTTGTCGGGTCTGTCGACCCTGAGCTTGGGCAGTTTCCTTGCGGTGCTGGGTATCTTGTTGGGTGCTGTGCTCACCTTGCAGTGGCAGTTGCGCCGAGCCGAGGCTGAGGCATGAATTCTCTGCTGCAGGTAACCGACGAAGATGCGCGTCGTTTCGGAGGCTTGCAACGCTTATACGGTGTGCAAGGCGCACAGAACATCCGCCGCGCGCATGTCGTCGTTGTAGGCATTGGCGGCGTGGGCTCCTGGGTGGCCGAGGCACTCGCGCGCAGCGGTGTCGCCCGGCTCAGCTTGATCGATATGGACCACATTGCCGAGTCCAACATCAATCGCCAGATTCATGCCTTGATCAGCACTACAGGGCAAGCCAAGGTGCAAGCCATGCGCGAGCGCATTGAATTGATCCATCCGGCTTGCCAAGTCGATGCCATCGATGAATTTGTCGGTCCCGAAAACTGGCCTGCTGTGCTGCCTGGTCAACCTGACGCAGTGGTCGACGCGTGTGACCAGGTCAAAGCCAAAGTGGCCATGGCCCAATGGGCGTTGCAGAGCCAGAAGGGCTTCATCACGGTCGGGGCCGCTGGCGGCAAGCGCATGGCGCACAAAGTCGATGTGGATGATTTGTCTCAAATCACCCATGACCCTTTGTTGGCCCAGGTGCGCTACCGCTTGCGTAAACACCACGGTGCAGCCAAGGGCAACAAGCGGATCGGGATTCAGGGGGTGTTTAGCCGCGAAGCCGTTGCACCGCCCGATGCCTCGTGTGCTGTGGAAGGCGATGGCTCGCTCAACTGCCACGGCTATGGCTCGGTGGTCAGCGTGACGGCCACGTTCGGCATGTGTGCCGCCTCAGAAATTTTGAATTTTTTGGCCGCTGGCTTTCAGAAGGCTAAAAAATAACGCTATAATTTGAGTCTTGCTGCAGTGCTCAAACACTGTAGCAAAGGGACCATAGCTCAGTTGGTAGAGCAGCGGACTTTTAATCCGTTTGTCGTGGGTTCGACCCCCGCTGGTCCCACCAAAAAACTAAAAAGCACTTTGTATCTCGGTACAAAGTGCTTTTTTCTTGGGCGCACGTGTTGTGAACCCGGACCCCCATCGAAAGAGCATCCCATGACCTCCGAATTGAACAGCCCAAGCGAATTGAAAAAGATGGCGTTGTGCGAGCCTTGTTCGGGCATCCAGCGCCATTGGCGTCGTGCCCCTGGTCATGCAGAGTTGGTGCAAGGTGCCAACCGCAAGGAGCAGCGTGAGTCAGGTCAAGCGACCATTACCTCTTACCGCTGCGACCGCTGCGGCACGGCGTGGGAATACGAGAACAACAAATCCGATCAGCACGCAGGCTGGTCTGTGGTGGGCGGATAAAGCCTTTTTCACGGACCGCAGCACAGCGGTCTTAATGCCAAAAAAAGGGGGCCATTCTCATGGGCCCCCTTTGTTTTTGGATGGGCTGATGGAGCTCAAGCCGTTTCTTCGAGCAGATGTGTCAGTTCAAGCCAACGCTCTTCCAAGGAGCTCACCTCGTCCGACAGGGCTTTCAGGCGGCGACCTGCTTCTGCGATTTCTGCGGGTGGCAGGGGCGAACTCAGTTGTTGTTCGAGCTGGGTTTTCTCCGCCTCGATGCTGGCCATGCGTTGTTCGTTTTGCTCCAGCTCGCGCTTCAAGGGGCGTGTTTGCGCGGCCAGTTGCTGGCGCTTTTGGGCATCGAGTTTGCGTTGTTCGGCGCTGCTGATGCCCGGTGTGCTGGTGGCCGCCAAGGGGGCTGCCACGGCAGCGACAACAGGCGCAGGAATTTCAGCTGCGGGTGTCGGCACCGAAACGGCGGGATCACGAGCGGCATTCTTAGCCTCTTCTCGCAGGCGTTTGGACTCTTCCAGCAGGTACTTCTGGTAGTCGTCCAAGTCGCCATCAAACGGTTCGACCTTGCCGCGACCCACCATCCAGAACTCGTCGCACACGGCGCGCAGCAAGGCGCGGTCGTGGCTGACCAGCATGACCGTGCCTTCAAACTCGTTGAGCGCCATCGACAGCGCTTCACGGGTGGCCAAGTCCAGGTGGTTGGTGGGTTCGTCCAGCAGCAGCAGGTTGGGGCGTTGCCACACGATCATGGCCAGCACCAATCGGGCTTTTTCGCCACCGCTCATGGAGCCCACGGCCTGTTTGACCATGTCGCCTGAGAAGTTGAAGGTGCCCAGGTAGTTGCGCAGATCCTGCTCGCGGCTGGGTTCACCACTGCCCGGGCCCAGCTCTTTGGCCAGGCGGATCATGTGCTCCAGCGGGTTGTCGTTCGGGTGCAGCACATCGAGTTCTTGCTGCGCAAAGTAGCCAATGTTCAGGCCCTTGCCCTCGGTCAGCGTGCCCGCCAGCAGCGGCATGGTGCGGGCAATCGTCTTGACCAGGGTCGATTTGCCCTGGCCGTTGGCCCCCAAAATACCGATCCGCTGGCCTGCCAGCACCGATTTGCTGACGCCTTGCACGATGGTCTTGGGCTCACCATTGACCATGTAGCCAAAACTCGCCTCGCTGATGGCCAGCATCGGGTTGGGCAGGTTGTTGGGTTCCTTGAAGCCGAAGGTGAATTCGGCATCGGCCAGCAACGGGGCCACTTTCTCCATGCGCTCGAGTGCCTTGACCCGGCTTTGCGCCTGCTTGGCCTTGCTGGCTTGCGCCTTGAAGCGGTTGATGAACTTTTGCAGGTGGGCGATTTTGTCCTGCTGCTTGGCAAACGAGGCCTGTTGCAGCTCCATTTGCTGGGCACGCAAGATTTCAAAGCCGCTGTAGTTGCTGCCGTAGCGCGTGAGCTTGGCGTGGTCGATGTGCAGCGTGACGTTGGTCACCGCATCCAAAAACTCGCGGTCGTGGCTGATCACGATCATGGTGCCCGCATAACGCTGCAGCCAGGCTTCGAGCCAAACCAGCGCGTCCAAGTCCAAGTGGTTGGTCGGTTCGTCCAGGATCAGGATGTCGGACGGACACATCAGGGCGCGGGCCAGCTGCAAGCGCATGCGCCAGCCGCCCGAAAAGCTGTTGACCGGGTTGTTCAACTCGTCCACCCGAAAGCCCAGGCCCAAAATCAGGGCCTCGGCACGGGGCAGGGCGTCGTGGTCGCCCGCATCGGCCAAGTCGGTGTAGACGTGGGCCATTTCCATGCCATCGCCACTTTCTTCGGCCGCGACCAAACGCTGGCGCAATTCGGCCAGGCGCGTGTCACCTTCCAACACAAAGTCGGCGGCAGGTTGGTCGGTTTCGGGCATGTTTTGCGCGACTTGCGCCATGCGCCAGGCTTTGGGCATGTCGAAGTCGCCCCCGTCTTCGTGCAGTGTGCCGTTGAACAGCGCAAACAAGGTGGACTTGCCCGCGCCGTTGCGCCCGACCAAGCCGACTTTTTCCCCCGGGTTGAGGGTGACTGAGGCTTGGTCAAGCAGCACTTTGGTGCCGCGACGAAGGGTGACGTTTTTGAGGTTGATCATGAAAAGCGAATGTCCGGAACCGATCCGGGTGATGGGGCATGGCCAGCGTCAACGCTGGCTTTGAAAACTTGATAACCCGCTATTTTCGCCGATGTGGCTACCTGCAAGAGGGTGGATGCAAGGGGGTGTCATTCCTGCGCAGGCGGGAGTCCATGTTTGACTGGGCTGCTGAGCTCAGTAAAGCCATGGATCCTCGCGTTCGCGAGGATGACATTCACAGCGCAAGCAGGCTTTGTCGCGTGATCAGCAAAACCTGATCGTCGCCCGAGCTGGTGTCCAGCCAGGCCACTTCCAGCTCGGGAAAAGCCGCGATGAAGTGCTCGACCTCGTTGCCGATCTCCAGCACCAGCACCGCTTGTTCGCTCATTCGCGAAGGCGCCTCTTTGAAAAGCTGGCGCACAAAGTCCATGCCGTCCGCGCCCCCGGCCAGCGCCAGTTCGGGCTCGGCGCGGTACTCGGCAGGCAGGGCGTCCATGCTGGCCTGACACACATAAGGCGGGTTGCACAAGATCAGGTCAAACGGGCCTGGCATAGCCGACAGGCCATCGCTGTGCACCAGCTTCACGCGCTCGTGCAGGTCGTGGCGCTCCACATTGATGGCGGCCACGGCCAGAGCGTCATCCGAAATATCAGCCCCCGTCACCTTCACCTCGGGCCAGGCCAACGCTGCCAGCACGGCCAGGCTGCCGTTGCCGGTGCACAGGTCCAGCACGCGGGTGGTCTGGTCAGACAACCATGCGTCGATCGTGCCGTCGGCCAGCACCTCGGCGATCAGGCTGCGCGGCACGATGGCGCGCTCGTCGATGTAAAACGACACGCCCTGCAGCCAGGCTTCTTGCGTCAGATAGGCAGCGGGTTTGCGGGTAGAGATGCGCTCTTCGATCAGTGCGGCGCAAGCCGATTGCTGCTCGGTCGTCACGGTTTGCTCGGCCACTTCGTCCAAGTCGGTGTCGAGCGGCAGGTCCATGCGCCAGAGCACCAGCCAGACGGCTTCGTCAAAGGCGTTGAGGGTGCCATGGCCAAACGCCACGCCGGTTTGCGAGAGGCGCTCGGCCGATACCGCGATCAAACCCGAAAGGGTCAAGGCGCTCATGCGGACAGGCCCGCGTTGAGTTGTTCCAGCGTGCGGCGGTAGACGCCCTTGAGCGGCGCAATGTCACTCAGCGCCACATGCTCGTTGACCTTGTGAATCGTCGCGTTGGGCGGGCCGAATTCGATCACTTGCGGGCAGATTTGCGCGATGAAGCGGCCGTCGCTGGTGCCACCGGTGGTGGAGAGCTCCGTGGTCAGACCGGTCTCGTCGGCAATCGCTTTTTGCACAGCCGCCACCAAAGTGCCGGGTGTGGTCAAAAATGGCAGACCGCCAATCGTCCAGTTCAGCTCGTATTTCAAACCATGGCGGTCCAGCACGGCCGTGAGGCGCTGCTGCAGGCTCTCGGGGGTGGATTCGGTGCAAAAGCGGAAGTTGAAGTCGACCACGCAGTCGCCAGGGATCACGTTGCTCGCGCCGGTGCCTGCGTGGATGTTGCTCACCTGCCAGCTGGTAGGTGGGAAGAAGGCATTGCCTTCGTCCCAACGGATCGCCACCAAATCGGCCAGCGCGGGGGCCAGGCGGTGGATCGGGTTGTCGGCCAGGTGCGGGTAAGCGATGTGGCCTTGAACGCCCTTGACGGTCAACTTGCCGCTCATGGTGCCGCGTCGGCCGTTTTTGATCATGTCGCCGGTTTGTTGCACCGAAGTGGGTTCACCCACGATGCAAAACTGCGGTGCGTCGCCACGCTCTTGAAGCGCTTTGCAGACCACCACCGTGCCGTCGAGCGCCGGGCCTTCTTCGTCGCTGGTCAGCAAAAAGGCGATGCCCAGCTTCGGATCGGGGTTGGCAGCCAGAAACTCCTGCACGGCCACCACCATGGCAGCCAGTGAGGTTTTCATGTCACTTGCGCCCCGGCCAAACAACTTGCCATCGCGGTGGGTGGGCGTGAAGGGGTCGCTGTCCCATTGCGTGAGCGGCCCGGTGGGCACCACGTCGGTGTGGCCCGCAAAGGCCAAGGTCTGGCCCGAAGTGCCTGCGCGCTTGGCCCAGAGGTTGCGCACGCGGAAGGTCTCTGGGCCGGAATCCATGAATTCGCAGACAAAGCCCAGCGGCTTCAGGGCGTCGGCAATCAGGTCCAGGCAGCCCTCATCTTTGGGTGTGACGGAGGGTTTGGAGATCAGTTGTTCGGCCAGGCGCAGGGTGTCGTGGCAGGTGGTGACTGTGTTCATGGTTCAAGTCTTGCTGGGATGTGCGCGCACAAAACGGGCGATGCGCTCGGCCGCTTCCAGGCACTCGGCCGTCTCAGCCACCAGCGCCATGCGGATGCGTCCTTGACCTGGGTTGCTGCCGTTGAAATCCCGCGCCAGGTAGCTGCCGGGCAACACCGTTACGCTTTCGGCCTCGAACAGCGCCTTGGCAAATGCGGCGTCATCGCCTTGCCAGCCCGCAGGCACACCGGCCCACAGGTAAAAGCTGGCGTCGGGCAGTTTCACGTCCAGCACTTGTGCCAGCAGGGGCGTGACCTGCGCAAACTTGGTGCGGTACTGGTTGCGGTTGTCCACCACATGGGCTTCGTCGCCCCAGGCGGCCACGCTGGCCGATTGCACCACCGGGCTCATGGCGCTGCCGTGGTAAGTGCGGTAGAGCAAGAACTGTTTGATGATGTTGGCGTCACCCGCCACAAAGCCGCTGCGCAGGCCCGGCACATTGCTGCGTTTGCTCAAGCTGGTGAAGGCGATCAGGCGTTTGAAGTCGGTGCGGCCCAGCTGGTGGGCGGCTTCGAGACCCCCCAAAGGCGCTTCTTCGCGGAAGTAAATCTCGCTGTAGCACTCGTCAGACGCAATGATAAACCCGTGCTGGTCCGACAGGGCAAACAGCTTTTGCCATTCCGACAGGGGCATGACCGCGCCCGTGGGGTTGCCGGGCGAGCAAACGAACAAAAGCTGTGTACGGGCCCAGACCTCGGCGGGCACGCTGTCCCAGTCGTTGGCAAAGTTGCGCGCCGGGTCGCTGGGCACGTAATAGGGTTCAGCCCCGGACAACAAGGCCGCGCCTTCGTAGATTTGATAGAAAGGGTTGGGGCTGACCACGGTGGCACCGGGGCGGGTCGGGTCGATCACGGTCTGCGTCAGGGCAAACAAGGCCTCACGCGAGCCATTGACCGGCAGCACTTGGGTGGCTGGGTCCAGCGTCAGTTTGTAACGGGTTTGGAGCCAAGCTGTGCAGGCTTGGCGCAAGGCGGGCTCACCCGCTGTAGCGGGGTAGGCTGAAAGACCCGTGGTCACAGCCGACTTGAGCGCTTCCTGAATGAACGCCGGTGTGGCGTGCTTGGGCTCACCAATGCCCAAGCTGATCGGCTTGAGTGCGGGGTTGGGCGTGAGGCCTGAAAACAGGTTTTTCAGCCGCTCAAAAGGATAGGGCTGCAGCTTGGCGAGAAGGGGATTCATCCCTTGATTATCCGGGATCATCCGAGCAGGTCTGCTGGGTTAATATTGAAGACTGTTCGAATGGCCTGGATTCAGGCTTTTCGGTCGGGGTGATGACACCCAGCTGTCGTCATTTTGTATTCCCTTTTTAGATTGTCCTGACCGCCGTGCGCCTCAATTCCATCAAGCTTTCAGGCTTCAAATCGTTTGCCGAGCCAACCAACTTCCTGCTGCCTGGGCAGTTGGTGGGCGTGGTCGGCCCCAACGGTTGCGGCAAATCCAACATCATGGATGCGGTGCGTTGGGTGCTGGGCGAGTCGAAGGCGTCTGAATTGCGTGGCGAGTCCATGCAGGACGTGATTTTCAACGGCACCACCACCCGCAAACCGGCCAGCCGCGCCAGTGTGGAGCTGGTGTTCAGCAACGAAGACCACCGCGCCGGTGGCCAGTGGGGTCAATTTGCCGAGATCGCGGTCAAGCGCGTGCTGACCCGCGACGGCAACAGCAGTTACTTCATCAACAACCAGCCGGTGCGCCGCCGAGACGTGCAGGACGTGTTTTTGGGCACGGGCCTGGGTCCACGTGCTTACGCCATCATCGGCCAAGGGACGATTAGCCGCATCATCGAGTCGCGCCCCGAAGAACTGCGCTTGTTTCTGGAAGAGGCCGCAGGCGTCTCTAAATACAAAGAACGCCGCCGCGAGACCGAAAACCGCCTGTCCGACACCCGCGAGAACTTGACCCGGGTCGACGACATCCTGCGGGAGTTGAACGCCAACCTCGAAAAGCTGGAAAAACAGGCCGAAGTGGCTCAGCGCTACAACACGCTGCAGGCTGACAGCACGCTCAAACAGCACCAGCTGTGGTTCTTGAAACGCCGTGACGCCGAGGCCGATCAGGGCCGCATGAAGTCCGACGTGGACCAAGCCGTCAACGCGCTGGAATCGCGCATGGCCGATCTGAGGCATGTGGAGGCCGATCTGGAGACCATTCGCCAAGCGCATTACGCCGCGGGCGACCAGGTTAACCAGGCGCAAGGCGCTTTGTACGAGGCCAGCGCCGAAGTGGGCCGTTTGGAGGCTGAAATCCGCTTTGTGGTCGAAGGCCGCCAGCGTGCCGAGCAGCGTCTGCAACAGTTGGTGGAGCAAACGGCTCAATGGGGCACCCGCAGCCAAGACGCTCAAGCCGAGCTGGAAACGCTGTCCGAGCAAGCGGCCATGGCCGAAGACCAGAGCATGACCCTGGCTGCCCAAGTCGAAGACCAGGCCATGGCCTTGCCCGACCTGGAAGAAGCCCTGCGCAAAGCCCAAAACGACGCGACAGCCCAGCGCGCCACGGTGGTGCAGGTGCAGCAGCAAATTGGGGTTCTGGCCGCAGACCAGCGCAACGTTGAAGAGCAATCACGCCAACTCGACACCCGCCGCGAACGTCTGCTGACCGACCGCAACGCCCTGGCCGCGCCCGACGAGGCTCGGCTGAGCCAATTGCAAGAACAACTGTCCGAGGCCGAGGCGCTGTCGGCCGAATCCGAAGCCCGCTTGCAAGACCTGCAAGAACAGGTGCCCGCGCTGGACGAAGACCGTCGCAGCCGGCAAAAAGCGGTCAACGATGAGTCGGCCCGCCTGGCCGATCTGAGTGCCCGGATCGAGGCGCTCAAGGCCCTGCAGGAGAAGGTCCGTACCGATGGCAAACTCAAGCCCTGGCTGGCCAAGCACGGCATGGACGGGCTGGAAGGTCTGTGGAGCCGCATCCACATTGAACCCGGCTGGGAAAACGCCCTTGAATCGGCCCTGCGTGAGCGCCTGTCGGCCCTGGAAGTCTCTCGTCTGGACATGGTGCGTGCGTTTGCCAATGACGCACCGCCTGCCAAGCTGAGCTTTTTCAGTCCCCCAATGGCTGCCAAAGCCGCGCCGCGCAGTGGCATGCCCGCAGGCTGCAAGCCTCTGTCCGAGTTGCTGCGTGTGCACGATGCCGGTTTGTCGGCATTGCTTGCCGACTGGCTGCAAGGCTGCTACACCGCTCCCAATTTGGAAGACGCGCTGGCTTGGCGCAGTCAATTGCAAGCGGGTGAAACCCTGTTGGTGCAGGCTGGCCATGCGGTCGACCTGAACAGCGTGGTGTTTTACGCGCAAGACTCCGAACAAGCCGGTTTGCTGGGCCGCGCACAGGAAATTGAGAACCTGGAAAAGCAGCTGCGCGCTCAGACCCTGATTTCTGAAGAAAGCCGCAGCGCTTTGGTGCGGGCCGAAGCGGCCTATGCCGATGCCTCGCAGCGCCTGATCACCGTTCGCCGCGAAGCCAGCGAAAGCCAGTCCCGCACCCACGAGCTGCAGGTCGAGACCTTGCGCCTGTCGCAGTTGGTGGCGCAAACCCGTGCCCGCAGCGAGCAGATCAACAACGACTTGGCCGAAGTCGAGGCCCTGCTCGATGAGCTGCAAGAGCGCCGCGTCACCGCCGAAGCCCGCTTTGAAGAGTTGGACATGCAGCTGGCCGACACGCAAGAGCGCCACGCCCAGCTGGACGAGCGCGTGATCGAGGCCGAGCGCAAGCTGTCCGAATGCCGTGAACAACAGCGCAGCTTGGAGCGCCGTGCGCAAGAAGCCCAGTTCTCTCAGCGCAGCTTGGACGCCCGCCGCGCCGAGCTGAACCGCACGATAGAGACGGCGCAGCAGCAGGTGACCAGCATCGACGCCGAAATGCAGCGGGCCCGCGACGAGCTCAGCCGCCTGACCGATGCTGCTGCGCAAGCCGGTCTGCAAAACGTGCTGGCCGTCAAACTGGAGCGCGAGCAAGCGCTGGGCGCTTGCCGCAGCGCCTACGACGACCTGACCGCCAAGCTGCGCGCTAGCGACGAGCGCCGCGTGAGCTTCGAGCGAGAACTCGACCCGCTGCGCCAACGCATCACCGATTTGCAGCTCAAGGAACAAGCCGCCCGCTTGGGTCTTGAGCAATACACCCAGCTGCTGGCCGATGCGCAAGCCGACTTGGACGCCGTGGCCGCTTCGATCGAGGCAGGCCAGGTGCGTGTGACGGGTCTGCAAGGCGAGATCGACCGCATCCACCGCGAAATCACCGCGCTGGGCCCGGTCAACTTGGCCGCTTTGGAAGAGCTGACCACCTCGCGAGAGCGCAAGGTGTTCCTCGACTCCCAGTGCGCCGACCTGACCGACGCGATGAACACGCTGGAAGACGCCATACGCAAGATCGACGCCGAAACCCGCGAGTTGCTGGGCGGCACCTTCAAGATCGTCAACGAGCACTTCAGCCGCATGTTCCCCGAGTTGTTTGGCGGCGGCAATGCCCGCTTGGTCATGACCGGCGACGAAATTTTGGATGCAGGCGTGCAGGTGCTGGCGCAGCCGCCCGGCAAGAAGAACCAGACCATCCACTTGTTGTCGGGTGGCGAAAAGGCCCTGACGGCGATTGCGCTGGTGTTTGCGATTTTTCAGCTCAACCCGGCCCCGTTTTGCTTGCTCGACGAGGTGGACGCGCCGCTGGACGACGCCAACACCGAGCGCTATGCCAAGCTGGTGGCGGGCATGGGCAAAGAGACCCAGTTCCTGTTCATCAGCCACAACAAGATCGCCATGGAAATGGCCGAACAGTTGATCGGCGTGACCATGCAGGAGCAGGGCGTTTCACGCATCGTGGCTGTGGACATGGAGTCCGCAGTCTCATTGGCCGACGTGGCCTGAGGAAGTTATCTTGGAATCGATGAGCTCATTGCAGTTGAGTTTGGCCGCCATCGGGGCGCTCACCGTCGGGGCCGTGGTGGTCTACAACTATTGGACTTCGCGCAAAAATGCGCCGCGCCAGGCCGAGCCCCAGTCAGAACCCGAACTGGCCATGCCAGACATGTCCCCTGAGCTGTCCGAATCCCGTGAACCGGTCCTGACCGACGATTTCGCCAGTCTGCCCCAGCCCGAGCGCAAGCCCCAGCTGGACGCATTGATCGATGTGATTGCCACCATCGAGGTGGACCATCCGGTCTCCGGGGACGCCGCTTTGGCGGCTTTGCCCGTGACGCGCCGTGTCGGCACCAAGCCTTTTCATGTGGAGGGTTGCAGTGATCAGAGCGGTGAATGGGAGGTTTTGGCGGCAGGTCGCCGTTACTCGGCCTTCCAAGCGGGGGTGCAACTGGCCAATCGGGTGGGTGCACTGAACAACATCGAGTTTTCTGAGTTTGTGGTGAAAACCCAAGCCTTTGCCGATGCCGTGGGGGGAAGTGCGAATTTCAGCGACATGATCGAAGAAGTGGCGCGTGCCCGAGAGCTGGACCAATTTGCCAGCGCCCACGATGCCCAGCTGAGCTTCACCGTGTGCGCGCGTGCTTCCGCCTGGAGCCCTGGTTACATCCAGCAGCATGCGGCGCGTTTGGGCTTTGTGGCAGGGGTGATTCCGGGACGCATGGTGCTGCCTGCCGCTGTGGTGGGTTTGCCCCCCATTTTTTCCCTGACTTTCGACACCCAGGCCGCCATGGCCGAAGATCCGGCGTTGTCGGCCATTCGCGAGTTTTCACTCAGTCTGGATGTGCCGCAAATCGCCCGTGAAGAAGAGCCCTTTGAGCGTCTTCGAGAGGCGGCTCGGTTGCTCGCCGAAAACATGGATGGCGTGGTCACCGACGGCAATGGCCAGATTTTGGGTGATGACGTGCTGGATCAGATCGCCAACGATCTGCAGCAACTCTACGATGCCCTCTCGGGGCGTGAACTGTCGGCAGGCAGCCCTCAGGCGCGTCGCCTGTTTTCTTGATCCAGCCGCAGCACGCCATGTCCCAGCCGGACTTGTTTGGCCTTCCGTCTTCGGGCCAGGTCGATACTCCGTCTCCCCCCCGGATAGACAGCCAGACCCCATCTCCCGCCCAGACCGCTGCGAAACTGCGTGCGCTGTTGCACCACCACGGGCACGCCTACTACACGCTCGATGCGCCCGAAATCCCTGACGCCGAATACGACCGGCTTTTTCGCGAGCTGCAAGCGCTCGAAGTGGCCCACCCTGAACTGATCACGCCCGATTCGCCCACCCAGCGTGTGGGCGGGCAGGTGCTGGACGCCTTTGCGCAGGTCACCCACCGTGTGCCCATGCTCAGCATCCGCACCGAAACCGACACCGAAGCCAGTGGTGCCGAGGCCTTTGACACCCGCATCCGCAAAGAGCTGGGCTTGACCGATGCCGACCCGGCGGTGGACTACGTGGGCGAACTCAAGTTCGACGGCTTGGCCATGAGCCTGCGCTACGAGGGCGGCGTGCTGGTTCAAGCGGCCACCCGGGGTGATGGCGAAACCGGCGAGGAGGTCACAGCCAACATTCGCACCATCGGTCAGATCCCGCTGCGCCTGCCGGTCGATGCACCGCCGGTGCTGGAAGTGCGCGGCGAGGTCTACATGCGCCGGGACGATTTTGAGCGCCTGAACGAACGCCAGCGCGAACGCATCGCGGCCGGTATGAAGGGCGAAAAAACCTTCGTCAATCCGCGCAATGCCGCTGCTGGCGCTGTGCGTCAACTGGATTCAGGGATCGCCGCCGAACGCCCCTTGAGCTTTTTTGCCTATGGGCTGGGCGACATCACGCCGCTTGCCGAAGGCGGTCCGCAGTGGCTAAACCACTTTGACATGCTCCAGCAGCTCAAGTCCTGGGGCTTCCCGGTGGCCGAACAGACGTCTTGCGTGCAGGGTGCTGCCGGGCTGGTGGCGTTTCACCAGCGCATCGCGGCCGAACGCGACGCCTTGCCGTACGACATCGATGGTGTGGTCTACAAAGTCAATGATCTGGCGCAGCAGCAGCGTCTGGGTTTTGTGACCCGCGAGCCGCGTTGGGCCGTGGCCCACAAATACCCGGCGCAAGAAGAAATGACCACCGTGCAGGCCATCGACGTGCAGGTGGGCCGCACCGGCAAGCTCACGCCCGTGGCCAAGCTGGCGCCGGTGTTTGTGGGGGGTGTCACAGTGACCAATGCCACACTGCACAACGAACTCGAAGCCCGCCGCAAAGACGTGCGGGTGGGCGATACGGTGATCGTGCGCCGTGCGGGCGACGTGATCCCCGAGGTGGTGTCGGTGGTGCTGGACCGCCGTCCGGCTGGCGCACCGCTGTTCACCATGCTGACCCACTGCCCGGTGTGTGGCAGCTTGGCTGAGCGCGAAGACGGCGAAGCCGACCACCGCTGCACGGGAGGCCTGTTTTGCAGCGCCCAGCGCAAGCAAGCCATTTGGCACTTTGCCCACCGCCGCGCCATGGATGTGGACGGCCTGGGCGACAAACTGGTGGATCAGTTGGTCGATTCAGACCAGGTCAAAACCCTGGCCGACCTGTACCACCTCAAGCTCGATACCCTGGCCAACATGGACCGCATGGCTGAAAAATCGGCCGTCAACCTGCTCGAAGCGCTGGAAAAATCCAAAAACACCACGCTCGGTCGGTTTTTGTTCAGTCTGGGCATCCGCCATGTGGGCGAGGCCACGGCCAAAGAGTTGGCCCGGCACTTCGGCCAGCTCGACGCTGTCATGGCCGCCAGCGAAGACGCGCTGCTGCAAGTGGCCGATGTGGGCCCAGTGGTGGCGCACAGCATCCGCACCTTTTTTGACCAGCCGCACAACCTCGAAGTGGTGCAAGCCCTGCGCGATGCGGGCGTGAGCTGGCCCGAAGGCGACGCGCTGGCCCCCACCGAAATGCCGCTGGCGGGCATCACCGTGGTGCTCACGGGCACCCTGCAAAGCATGGGCCGTGACGAAGCCAAAGAGAAACTCGAAGCGCTGGGAGCCAAAGTGGCGGGTTCGGTCAGCAAGAAAACCCACTACGTGGTGGCCGGTGCCGAAGCGGGCAGCAAGCTCGAGAAAGCACAAGCACTGGGTGTGCCCGTGCTGGACGACACAGGGCTGGCGGTGTTGTTGACAGGAGAAAAACCATGAGCGTGCATGAAATACTCAAAATGGGCGACGCCCGCCTGCTGCGTGTGGCCGAACCTGTGCAGTCTTTTGACACCCCTGAGCTGCACGCCCTGATCGCCGATATGCGCGAGACCATGGCCGCTGTCAATGGCGCAGGCCTGGCCGCGCCGCAAATTGGGGTCAACCTGCAGCTGGTGATTTTTGGCAGCACCGCACGCAATCCGCGTTACCCGGACCGACCGGTGGTGCCGCCTACCGTGCTGATCAACCCCGTCATCACCCCTTTGGGCTCATCAGAAGAAGAGGATTGGGAAGGCTGCCTGTCTGTGCCCGGCTTGCGTGGCGTGGTGCCACGCTGGTCGCGCATTCGGTACACCGGTTTGGATGAAAAAGGTCAACCCATCGACCGCACCGTCGGAGGATTCCATGCCCGCGTGGTGCAACACGAATGCGACCACCTGATCGGCAAGCTTTACCCGATGCGTGTTCGCGATTTCAGCCGATTTGGTTACACAGACATCCTGTTTCCAGACATCAGTGCGGCGGAAGACGACTGACGTTCAGAGTTTGGCGAGTCGTTCCAGAGCCAGGTTCAGCGTTTCATCTTTTTTGGCAAAGCAAAAGCGGATGACTTTTTGGTCAAAGCCATTGCCGTAGAACGCTGACAGTGGAATGGCCGCAACCCCGATGTCGGTGGTGAGCCATTTGCAGAAATCGGCTTCGCTGAGGTTTTTCTCGGGCACTTTCAGGTTGGAAATGTCCACGCACTGGAAGTAGGTCCCCTCACCGGGCAGCAGCTTGAATTGGGTTTGCGCCAGACCTTGCCGAAACAGGTCGCGTTTGCGCTGGTAAAACGCGGGCAAATCCAGATAGGGGGCGGGGTCGGCCATGTAGCGTGTCAGTGCATGCTGCATGGGGGTGTTGACCGTGAACACGTTGAACTGGTGCACTTTGCGAAATTCGGCGGTATAGGCCGCAGGCGCTGCCACGGTGCCAATCTTCCAGCCGGTCACATGGTAAGTTTTACCAAAGCTGGACACGATGAAGGCGCGGGCGGCCAAGCCGTCGAAGTGTGCTGCGCTCCAGTGCTGGTTGGGGGCGTAAACCATGTGCTCGTAAACCTCGTCGCTGATGAGCACGATGTTGGTGGGCTCCAGAATCTCTTGCAGCGTGAGCATGTCTTGTTTGGACCAGATCATGCCGCTGGGGTTGTGCGGCGAGTTGATCAGGATAGCCCGGGTTTGGGGCGTGATCGCTGCGCGAATTTTGTCGAAGTCAGGACGGAAGGTGCCTGGCTTGAGGGGCACGCGCACGACCACACCACCGGCCAACTCGATGTTGGGCACATAGCTGTCGTAGCAAGGCTCCAGAACGATGACTTCGTCACCCGGATGCACGATGGCCAAGATGATGGTCAGGATGGCTTGGGTAGCGCCTGCGGTGACGGTGATTTCGCTGGCCGGATCGTAATGTCGGCCGTAAAGGGTTTCGATTTTCTTCGAGACGGCTTCGCGCAGCGGGGCCACGCCGGTCATGGGTGGGTATTGGTTGAGTCCTTCGCGCATCGCATCGTTCACCAGATCCAGCAGCTTGGGGTCGCACGGAAAGTCCGGGAAGCCCTGGCCCAGGTTGACCGCATTTTTTTCGGTGGCCAGTGCCGACATGACGGTGAAGATGGTGGTGCCCATGTGGGGCGCTTTGGAGGTGAGGTTGGGGGTGCGTGCGTTCATGGCGTTCAAATTTCCAGGCTCAAAGTTCAAGGCTTAAAGTTCGTAGTCGTTGACCTGTCCGGTCATGGCTTTGGTGATCAGGGGGGCGGTCAGGCGATCGCTGAGCAATTCGGCAAAATGGTAGACAAAGTGGCGCAGGTAAGCCCCGCGCTTGAAGGCCACACGGGCCACGTTCATGCCCAGCAGCGCGCCCAGAGGTCGAACCGCCAGATCTTTGACCGGGTCGTCCTTGACGGCCATTTCAGCCACGATGCCAATGCCCAAGCCCAAGCGAACGTAGGTTTTGATCACGTCCGAATCGATGGCTTCCAGTGCGATGCGTGGGTGCAGTTTTTTGGCAGCAAATGCATGGTCAATCCGGCCCCGGCCCGTGAAGGACGGGTGGTAAGTGATGATCGGCTCATTGGCAATGTCTTCGAGAGACAGGTGCTCTTTTTGGGCTAGTGGGTGATCAAGTGGGAGCACCAGGACGTGCTGCCATTCATAGCAGGGCAGGGTAACCAGTTCCTCGTAGGCTGACAGGGATTCGGTGGCGATGCCGATTTCGGCGGTGTCATCGAGCAGCATCTTGGCCACTTGGTCGGGCGCGCCTTGGTGCAGGCTGATGTTGACCTTGGGGTATTTTTCGCGCAGCTTGGCCACGGGCATGGGCAGCACATAGCGGGCCTGCGTGTGGGTGGTGGCGATGGACAAGGTGCCGCTGTCTTGCGCGCTGTATTGGTCGCCAATTTTGCGCAGGTTGCCTACTTCGCGCAGGATGATTTCGATGCTTTGCAGCACGTGTTGACCAGGCTCGGTGATGCGCTTGAGGCGTTTGCCGTGTCGGGCAAAGATTTCGATCCCCAGTTCTTCTTCCAGCTCGATGATGGCTTTGGACACTCCGGGCTGCGAGGTGTGCAGGGCCTTGGCCGTTTCGGTCAGGTTCAGGTTGCGGCGGGCAGCTTCTTGGACAAAGCGGAATTGGTGCAGATTCATACGTTAAATGTCATATTGACTTACATCATTATGCTTTAACTGGTCTATGAATCGGTGGTCTGGTTGGCCGCAATGTCGGCCATGAGCTGGGTCATGGCAGGGTGTTCTCCGATGGAGGGGACCAATTCAAAGCGCACTTGGGGATAGGCCTCGGTCAGCTCCGAGACAAGCTGCGGCAAATCTTCCCGTGCATGACGTCCCACCCCGAGAAACATGGGCACGATGCGCAAATGGGTTTTGCCCTGCATCATCAAAGACTCGACGGTGGTGGCCAGATCGGGTGTGGTCAGCTCCAGAAAAGCACAGGCCACTGACATCTCAGGCCATCGCTGGGTCATGTTCTCGGCCACGGCATCGATGGGCAAACGCCAAAGTGGGTCACGCGAGCCATGGGCAAATAAAATCACCCCTGTTTGAGCATTCAAGTCAGAGGTCATCGTCGTAACACCATCCACCAAAAGCCGATCAAAGAAACAGCGCTGTAAATCAGAGCCGGGGCTGCTGCTGTGAGCCACGGTTGCCAGTTTTGTAAATTACCTGCAAAGCTGAACAGGTTGTTGAGCAAAGAAAAACTGATACCCGCCAGGACGCCGCCAAACACATGACCGGCAATTTGCCCCGAGCGAAAGTGCAGGTAGGCAAATGGCAGCGCCATGACCAACATCACGAGGCAACTCAAGGGGTAGAACACCTTGCGCCAAAACTCAATTTCATAGCGCTGCGCATTTTGGTTGTTGCTGCTCAGGTGGCGCATGTAATTGAACAGTTCCCAAGTTCTCATGCGGTCCGGGCTGAGCACGGCAGCGGCCACCATGTCGGCGCTGATGCCTGTGGGCCAAGAAAGGCTGGTATGTTGGTCTGATCGGTATTGCAAGGTTTGGCCTGAATCCGAAGTTTGAATGGACTTTTCTTGTGCCTGCTGTAAAAGCCAGACGCCGTCTCCAATTTCGGCTTTGGGCGCGCTGGTGATGGCCAACAGCTCTCCTGCTTCGTTGAATTCGTGAATCCGGATATTTTGCATTTGGCCGATGCCGTCGAAGCTGCGCACATTCACCGCAAAATGCCTCTGCGCTTGGCGTTCTTTGAGCCAAGCCCCGGTCTGTCCTACCGTCAGATCCCCTTGAAAGCGGGCCTTGATCAACACGCCTTGACGATCAGCCCAAGGTGCAGCGTAATCACCAATCAAAAAAGTCACGGTCACAAAAACCAAACCCAGTTGCAACAAGGTGTAGAGGGCTTTCAAGGGGGCCAGTCCACCCGTGCGCAAAATGGTGAACTCGGAACTTTGCGCCAGCCGCGCCATCACAAAAATGCAGCCGATCAGGACGGAAATGGGCAGCAATTCATAAATATGCGAAGGCGTTTTGAGGGCGACATAGACCAAGGCATGGTGCAATTGATAGCCTTGGCTGGCCAAACGGCTCAGGTTCTGCAGTTCGTCGACCAGGTCGAAAAACAGAAAAAGAGCCAAAAATCCAATCAGAACAAAGCCGACGGCCCGGATGATTTCGCCATGCAGCAAACTGCGAACGGTTTTCATGCAGCGCCTTTGTCTAGAGGTGCCTGTATCTGCCACAGGAATCGCCAGGACCAGTTGTAATGCCGAATCGATAGCCACAGCATGGCCAGCAAAAAGACGCCGCCATGCAGCACCACCATGAACGGCAAGAAGTCAAAGCGTCCTGTACTGATCCAGCTCTGGCCTACATTGAGCATGTTGTAGTAAGCAATGAAAACGAACAAAGCCAGACCCAGGTGGTAACTTCGGCCCGCTCTGGGGTTAACCGCTGAGACGGCCAAGGCGATCAGCAGTAAATTCATGCCCGCAAGGCCCAGGCCCAAACGCCACGAGAGTTCGCCCCAGTTTTCCCGATTGGGTTGTTTCAGCAAATCCCATGTGGTGGTGTAGCGACTGTTGATGGCCGAAGAGGGCAGATTGACGTCGTCGTCGATCAAGAGTTCGTAATGCTCAAACTGGGTCAGACGGGTTTCTCCAGTTTCCCGGTCGGTCAGCCATTGCTGGCCTTTGTCCAAAATCAGAAAGCGGTCATGGCCTGTCAATTCGATGCGCCCCTGTTGTGCCGTGGTCACCGTTTCTTTCTGACCGTCCACACCGGAGATGAAGACATGGCGGCCGAAACGGTTGTCAGGCGTGTCTTTGTCAATGAAGAATACCCGCTGCCCACCCGATGATTCTTGGAACTGGCCAGGGGCCACTCGCTCGATGTCGTTTCGCTTTTCAAATCGTTGCTTAAGGTCCTGGATTTGCTGGTTGCTCCATGGCCAAGCAAAAAGTGCCAATAAAGTCACGATGAGCAAAATGGGCCATGAAAATCGGAACAGTGGCCTTATAAATTGGCCCAGCCCTTGCCCGCTCGAAAACCAGATCACCATTTCGCTGTCGCCGTACATGCGCGAGAGGGTGGCCACCACAGCGATGAACAAGCTGAGGGTGATGATCGTGGTGAGCTGGCTTAAGACACTGAACCCCATGACCAGCAAAACCTCAGACGGATTGACGCTGCCTCGGCTGGCCTGGCCCAGTGTCCTGATCAGAATGATGGTGATCACAATGGTGACCAAAACCACCAAGGTGGCCCCGAAATTACGGGCAAGGTCTTTGCGTAAAGAAGAATGGAATAACATCGGTGCGAAGGAAAAGCTGAATTATGAACTTCGAAATCCAAAAGCGCGCCCTGTCCAGTGTGATTCGTGATGATCTGGACGCTTTGATTGTCTTGTGGCCTGCACAGGGTAAGGCGGAGGAGTCCGATAAAGACCCCATTTCGACCCTGGTGCGAAGCGCCGCTGCACACGGTGATTTTGAGCACAAACCGGGTGCCGTGTTGTCTTTGTATGCTCAGCCTGGTATCAAAGCCCGCTACGTGGTGGTCGCCTGCATCGGTGAGGGCACCGTCTCTCAGGTGCGCAGTGCCGTGAATGCGGCCTGGGGCGCACTCAAATCCGCCAAGATCAAGCGTATCGGCTTGCATGCCGCTACCTTGATCTCAGGCCAAACCCTGCAAATGGCCTTTTCTGCGCTGGCGGACGCCAGCTACAGTTACACCAGCACCCTCAGCAAGCCCAAACCCAGAACGCTGAAGCAGGTGATGTTCAGCGCCGAAACGGTCAGCGCCGAGCTGCGAGAGGCGTTGCGCCATGCACAGGCTTTGGTTGCCGGCATTGAGGTGGCCAAAGAGTGGGCCAACAGGCCCGCCAACCATGCCACCCCCACATTGCTGGCTGGCGCGGCCAAGGCGATCGCCAAAGGCCCAGGCTTCAAGTGTGAGGTGATGGGTCCCAAAGAGGTCACCCAATTGGGTATGGGGGCCTTTTTGGCCGTGGCGCGCGGAGCTGCAGAGCCGTTGCGCTTCATTGTGATGCGCTATAGCGGTGCACCAGCTGCGCAGGCCCCTGTTGTGCTGGTGGGTAAAGGCATAACTTTTGACACCGGGGGTATTTCCATCAAACCGGCCGCTGAAATGGACGAGATGAAGTACGACATGTGCGGCGCGGCCAGTGTCCTGGGCGTTTTTAAGGCTTTGGGTGAGCTCAAGCCAGCCATCAACGTGGTCGGCTTGATTCCCGCCACGGAGAATATGCCCGATGGCCTGGCGGTCAAGCCGGGGGATGTGGTCACCAGCATGAGTGGTCAGACCATTGAAATTTTGAACACGGACGCTGAAGGGCGTCTGGTGTTGTGCGATGCCTTGACCTATGCCGAGCGCTTCAAGCCTCAAGCAGTGATTGACATCGCCACTTTAACGGGCGCGTGCGTCATCGCACTGGGTGGGGTCAGGTCAGGCCTTTTTTCCAGCGACGATGCTTTGGCGCATGCCCTGCAGTTGGCGGGGGATGCCTCTGGCGATGCTTGCTGGCGCATGCCTTTGGACGATGAGTATGCCGATGGCCTGAAGTCACGCTATGCCGATGTGGCCAACGTGGCTGGTCGTCAGGCGGGCGCGGTCACCGCTGCCAAATTTTTGCAGCGGTTCGCATCGCGTCACCCTTGGGCGCACCTGGACATCGCAGGGACTGCGTGGCGCAGTGGCGCTGCCAAGGGTGCGACCGGTAGGCCTGTGGGTTTGTTGCTGTCCTATCTGCTGGCCCAGGCGAATCCAGTTGCGGCCAAAACTGCTCCAAGCCGTCGCCGCTGACAGGTGGGCGATGACCCAAATCGAATTCCACTTCAACACCACGGAGCGTTTGCAATACGCTTGCAGGTTGCTGCGCAAGGCCCATGGCCGGTCCTTGCGGGTGGGTGTGATCGGCTCCGAAGCCAGTTTGCGCCAACTGGACGCTGCTTTGTGGGCGCTCTCGGAGGTCGATTTTCTGCCGCACAGCACCGCAGCCGATGCCCCGGAGATCCAGGCTGCATCTCCGATCCGCTTGCACCTTGACCCTTTGCAGCTGAGCGGGCTGGATGTGTTGGTGAACCTGGGCGATGACGTCCCTGTTGGGTTTGAGTCGTTCAATCGCCTGATCGAGATCGTGGCGACCGATGACCATGGCCGAATGACGGCACGACAGCGCTGGCGACATTACACCGCGCTAGGCTACGCCTTGGTGCAGCACGACTTATCCAAGGTGGTGGCGTCATGAGTTTTTCCAACTCGGCTTACGCATCCGGCGCACCTGATTCAGTCTTGCCCGTTTTGAGCGCGGTGTTGCCGGAATCTGAGATTTCTGAGGCCTTGCGGGCTGCGCTCGATGCCCTGGACCATGAAAAATTGGCATTCATGAACTTGTCAGGCGAGATGCTTGATGTTTTGCGCCCAGAAATCGAGCGGATGGCCTGCGATCTGGTGCGAAATAGCCTTAACCAAGCCTGGCGATTGAGGCACCAAACAGGTCACCGAGTCCTTGGAACAGGTATTCCCTGATGTTTTGCGAGAATTTTGGTTTTCCCTAAGCCACAAAGACCTCGTTTTGCAGTATCTTTGCGGCTTGCTTGATTGAAGCAATTTTATTCTTCGGAGTTTCCATGAAATTTTCTGGTACGCGTACTTTGACCCTGGTGTCTGTGGCTGTGGCTGCAGTGGTTTTGGCAGCTTGCGGCAAAAAAGAAGCCGCTTCTGATGTTCAAGTGATCAAAATCGGTCACGTGGGTCCTGTCAGTGGTGCTATCGCTCACTTGGGCAAAGACAACGAAAACGGTGCCCGTATGGCCATCGAAGAACTCAATGCCGCAGCACTCAAGATCGGTGACAAAGCTGTCAAGTTCGAGTTGCTGGCAGAGGACGATGCCGCCGACCCCAAGCAGGGCACTGCAGCAGCCCAGAAACTGGTCGACGCCAAAGTCAACGGCGTGATTGGTCACCTGAACTCTGGCACCACCATCCCTGCTTCACAGCTCTACAACACCGCTGGCATTCCCCAGATTTCTCCATCGGCCACCAACCCCAAGTACACACGTCAAGGTTACGCTGGCGCTTTCCGCGTGGTGGCTGACGACGTGCACCTGGGCGGCACCCTCGGCAAATACGCTGTGGAGACCCTCAAGGGCAAGAGCATCGCCGTGATCGACGACCGTACTGCTTACGGTCAAGGCGTGGCTGAAGAGTTCAAGAAAGCCGTGGCCGCTGCGGGTGGTAACGTTGTGGGCCATGAGTTCACCACCGACAAAGCCTCCGATTTCAACGCCATCTTGACCACTTTGAAGGCCAAAAAGCCTGACGTCGTGTTCTTTGGCGGCATGGACGCTGTGGCTGGTCCTATGCTGCGCCAGATGAAATCCTTGGGCATCAATGCCAAGTTCATGGGCGGTGACGGTATCTGCACAGCCGAATTGGCCAAGTTGGCCGGTGACGCAATGAAGGACGAAGGCGTGATTTGTGCTGAAGCCGGTGGCGTGGAAGGCGAGCAGAAAGCCGGCATGGACAAGTTCCGTGCAGACTTCAAAGCCAAGTTCAACGCTGACGTGCAGGTCTATGCACCCTACGTGTATGACGCTGTGAAAGTCATGGCCACTGCCATGGTCACAGCCGGCTCTGCTGACCCAGCCAAGTACTTGCCAGCCCTGAAGGCAATCAACTACAAAGGTGTGACAGGCAACATCGCGTTTGACGAAAAAGGCGACATCAAAAATGGTGCCTTGACCTTGTTCACCTACAAAGGTGGTGAGCGTTCACAGATCGCTGTGGTTCGCTGATCTTCTGGCCCTCCTTTTGGAGGGCCTTATTTCCAGCACGGCATATTGCTGCGCTGGAAAGAGATAGACGAAAAAAAGCCTGCACACTGTGCAGGCTTTTTTGTTTTGGCGGAGCAGGCGGGATTCGAACCCGCGGTGGGCTATTAACCCACACACGCTTTCCAGGCGTGCGACTTAAACCACTCATCCACCGCTCCGTGGGGTGTGATTGTAGCAGTGGAAAAACGGGATTTCGGATGCCATAAACAATTCTTGTGCCGCGAGCACAAACCGTCGTAGGCAAGGTTTTTTGCCAATTTGTGATCTGTGTCGATCTGTGGGACCTTTTTGTCCTTAAACTTCGCCACTGTTTCAATCCCTTTGTCCTTTCTTTGGCGCACAGCCCCTTCAGCCCATGAAATTTCGCTTCCCCATCGTCATCATTGACGAAGATTACCGCTCTGAAAATACTTCGGGCCTGGGTATACGCGCTTTGGCTGACGCCATTGTGGCTGAGGGCTTTGAAGTTCTGGGTGTGACCAGCTACGGCGATTTGTCGCAGTTCGCGCAGCAGCAAAGCCGCGCCAGTGCGTTCATTTTGTCGATCGATGACGAAGAGTTTTCACCTGGTCCCGACCTGGACCCTGCCGTCATCAACTTGCGCGCCTTCATTGACGAAGTGCGCCGCAAGAACGCCGATGTGCCCATCTACATTTATGGCGAGACCAAGACATCCCGCCATTTGCCCAACGACATCCTGCGCGAGTTGCACGGCTTCATCCACATGTTTGAAGACACGCCCGAGTTCGTAGCGCGTCACATCATCCGCGAGGCCAAGAGCTACTTGGAGGGCGTGCAGCCGCCATTCTTCAAAGCCTTGCTGGATTACGCCGAAGATGGTTCTTACTCTTGGCATTGCCCGGGTCACTCGGGTGGCGTGGCCTTTTTGAAGAGCCCTGTGGGCCAGATGTACCACCAGTTCTATGGCGAAAACATGCTGCGCGCCGACGTGTGCAACGCGGTGGAAGAGCTGGGTCAGCTGCTCGACCACAACGGCGCCATTGGCGAAAGCGAGCGCAATGCCGCCCGCATCTTCAATGCCGACCATTGTTTCTTTGTGACCAACGGCACCAGCACTTCCAACAAGATCGTCTGGCACCACACGGTGGCTCCGGGCGACGTGGTGGTGGTGGACCGCAACTGCCACAAATCCATCCTGCACGCCATCATCATGACCGGCGCGGTGCCCGTGTTCATGAAGCCCACGCGCAACCATTTCGGCATCATTGGCCCCATTCCCAAAAGCGAATTCGAGCCTGCGGCCATCATGGCCAAGATCAAGGCCAACCCCTTGCTCAAGGGCGTGGACCCGAAAAAAGTCAAGCCCCGCGTGATGACGCTCACGCAGTCCACTTACGACGGCGTGTTGTACAACACCGAAACCATCAAGAGCATGCTCGATGGTTATGTGGAAAACCTTCACTTTGACGAGGCTTGGTTGCCGCACGCGGCCTTCCATCCGTTTTATGGCCCGTACCACGCCATGGGGAAAAAACGCGCACGTCCGAAAGAGTCGATGGTGTACGCCACGCAGTCCATCCACAAACTGTTGGCCGGTATCAGCCAGGCCAGCCATGTGCTGGTGCAAGATGCGCAAAACACCAAGCTCGACCGTCCGCTGTTCAACGAGGCGTATTTGATGCACACCTCCACTTCGCCGCAGTACAGCATCATTGCCAGCTGCGATGTGGCCGCAGCCATGATGGAGCCGCCCGGTGGCACCGCTCTGGTGGAAGAGAGCATTGCCGAAGCCCTGGATTTCCGCCGCGCGATGCGCAAGGTCGATGACGATTACGGCAAAGACTGGTGGTTCAAGGTCTGGGGACCCGAGAAGTTTGCCGAAGAGGGCATTGGTCGTGCGGATGACTGGATCTTGCGCAACGACCCGCGTAAAAAAGCCAGCAAGTGGCACGGTTTTGGCCAACAGCTGGCCGACGGGTTCAACATGTTGGACCCCATCAAGTCCACCATCGTGACCCCTGGCTTGAACCTGGATGGCAAGTTCGACAAGACTGGCATCCCGGCATCTATCGTCAGCAAGTTCCTGACGGAGCACGGCGTGGTGGTAGAGAAAACCGGCCTGTACAGCTTCTTCATCATGTTCACCATCGGTATCACCAAGGGCCGCTGGAACACCTTGCTCACCGCTTTGCAGCAGTTCAAGGACGAATACGCCAAGAACCAGCCGATGTGGAAAATCATGCCGGAGTTCTGCCAAAAGCACCCGCGTTACGAACGCATGGGCTTGCGTGATTTGTGTCAGCACGTGCACGAGATGTATGCCAAGTACGACATCGCCCGCCTGACCACCGACATGTATTTGTCCGATCTGGCCCCGGCCATGCGCCCTTCAGACGCATACGCCCACATTGCCCAGCGCAAGACCGAGCGGGTAGAGATCGACCACTTGGAAGGCCGCATCACGGTGGGCTTGGTCACGCCTTACCCGCCGGGCATTCCCTTGTTGATCCCCGGCGAAGTCTTCAATAAGAAGATCGTCGATTACCTCAAGTTCGCCCGCGAGTTCAACGAGAAGTGCCCCGGTTTTGAAACCGACATCCACGGCTTGGTGGAACTCAAGGACGACGATGGCAAGAAACGTTACTTTGCGGATTGCGTGAAGGCCTGACCCTTGCTTTCGGTGAGGGGCTCTGGTGTATTTGAGTCCTTGGTGAGGGCAGGTGAGCTGGGGCCTTGTGCGGGGGCGATGTGGCAAAGCGAAGCGCCTCTGAGCCCCCGCACAGGGCCCCAGCTCACCTGCGGGAGAGAATTGAAAAAAGCGGCTTTCGCCGCTTTTTTCAATTCCGAAATCCGGAGCGTTCTTGGTCAGTCAAGTAGACTTTTCGACCCTTCAGTCATGCACGCGCATAGCCCCTTGTAGGTCGGGCCTTTATGGTCCGACACTTAGGCCTATAGCGACGCGACATTTTCAAACGTTTGTGGTGCACAGGCCGCATGTCGGACCTAAAGGCACCGACCTACGAATTGCCGCGTTAACCATGGCCCATGGTCACACGAACATCCACTCAGCCTGAGGCAAGGTGGGCGCTGAACCGGGCGATTTGGCGAGCGAAGCGAGTTATGAGCCCGGGCAGCGCTCGCCTTGCCTCAGGCGGTATTTGCGATGGCGATCACCCTATGCCGACAAGTCACTTGGTGAACCGAAATACGGATCAAGCCGAAGCCGCTGGCTCCGCAATGCCGCCCACCACCTGACTGAAACCCCCGTCCACATAAGTGATCTCAGCCGTCACGCCCGCTGACAAGTCGCTGAGCAAGAAGGCTGCCACATTGCCCACATCTTCAATGGTCACATTGCGGCGAATGGGCGAGGCCTCGGCCACCACCGACAAAATCTTGCCAAAACCCTTGATGCCGCTGGCCGCCAGCGTCTTGATGGGGCCAGCAGAAATGCCGTTGGCGCGCAGGCCACGGTTTTGGCTGCCCAGCGATTCGGCCAGGTAACGCACAGAGGCTTCCAAGCTGGCTTTGGCGAGGCCCATGGTATTGTAGTTGGGCACGGTGCGGATTGCGCCGAGGTAAGTCAGGGTCAGCACGGCCGACTTGTCGTTCAGGTAGGGCAGGGCCGCTTTGGCCATGGCGGGGAAGCTGTAGGCACTGATGTCGTGTGCGATCTTGAAGCCTTCGCGCGACAAACCGTCCAGAAAGTCACCGGCAATCGCTTCACGCGGGGCGTAACCGATGGCATGCACAAAACCGTCGAACTTGGGCCAGGTGGCCGACAGGTCGGTGAAGAGTTTTTCAATCTGCTCGTCGCTGCCCACATCGCAATCAAAAATCAACTTGGAGTCGAAATCGGCCGCAAACTCGGTGATGCGGTCCTTGAAACGCTCGCCCACGTAGCTGAAGGCCAACTCGGCGCCTTGTGCGTGGCAAGCCTTGGCAATGCCGTAGGCGATCGAGCGGTTGGACAAAACGCCGGTGATCAACAACTTTTTGCCCGACAGAAATCCTGTTTTTGTGGTCATGCCTACAACTCCTGAAAAATGTGTGCAGAATTGTCGCATGCGAAGACCCTTGGCCCGTTTCTGGACACACTGCTGCTTGGCCCTCGGGCTTGGGCTCATGGGCAACGCTTGGGCCGCCCACGCTTATGCCCAATTCGGGGACATCCGCTACCCGGCCGGGTTCACCCATTTTTCGTACGTCAACCCTGCCGCGCCCAAAGGTGGCGAGGTCATGCTGGTGCCGCCCACCCGGCAGTCCAACTTCGACAAGTACAACCCCTTCACTTTGAAGGGCAGCGCACCCCCGTCCATGCTGGGCATGCTGTTTGACACCTTGCTGGTGGGCAACATGGACGAGCCAACCACGGCCTATGGCTTGCTGGCTTCCGATGTGGCCGTGGCCAGCGACCGCATGTCGGTCACTTTCCAGATCCATCCGCAAGCGCGTTTTCACAATGGCGACCCGGTGCTGGCGTCGGATGTTCGGCATTCTTTTGAGCGCCTGACCAGCAATCAAGCCGCCCCCCAGTACCGTACTTATTTCGGCGAGGTCAAAGGTGTGAGCGTCCTGGCTGAGCGCAGCATTCGCTTTGATTTTGTGCGGCCCAACAGCGAAATGCCCTTGATCGTGGGCAGCTTGCCGGTGTTCAGCCAAAAGTGGGGGCTGCAGGGCAATACCCACAAGCCTTTGGACCAGATGGTGATGGACATTCCGATTGCGTCTGGCCCTTACCGCATTGGCCGTGTGCAGTTTGGCAAGGACATCACCTACGAACGCGACGCGGCTTATTGGGCCCGCGACTTGAATGTGCGCAAAGGCCAGTTCAATTTCGACCGCATCACCTACAAAATCTACAAAGACAGCACCGCCCAGCTTGAAGCCTTCAAGGCTGGCGAGTTCGATTACATGCAGTCTTTCATTGCGCGTGAGTGGGCCAGGGCCTTCACGGGCCGTGCGTTCGACCGGGGTGATCTGATCAAGGCCGAATTGACACATGGCAACGCGGGTGACTTTCAGGGCTTTTTGTTCAACACGCGCCGCGACAAGTTCCAGGACGTGCGGGTGCGCCAAGCCATTGCGCTGGCCATGGACTTTGAATGGCTGAACCGGCAACTGTTTTACAACGCTTACAGCCGTGTGCGCGGCTATTTTGTGGCCAGTGATTTCGAGGCCAAGGGGCGTCCCGGCCCCGACGAGTTGGCTTTGCTTTCGCCTTTGCGGGCCAAACTGCCCGCCGCTGTCTTTGACCAAGACGTGCCGCAACCGCCGCAAACTGCGCTGGACATCACTTCGGGCCACACCCTGCGTGACCATTTGCGCCAAGCGCGTGATTTGCTCCAAGAAGCCGGATGGACCTACCGAGATGGCGCTTTGCGCAACGCCAAGGGGCAAGCTTTCAGCATCGAATTTTTGGACAGTTCGGGCTCGATGGGCCGCGTGGTCACACCCTTTGCCAAGAATCTGGAAAAACTGGGCATCCAAGTTCAATACAAAGTCATTGACTTTGCGCTGCTGCAAAAACGCATGGACGTGTTCGACTTTGACATCATCAGCAACCGCACCGTGGGCAGCGAAGCGCCCGGCACCGAGTTGCTCGAGCGCTACGGCAGCCGATCGGCCGATGTGGAGGGTTCAGGCAATGTGATTGGCCTGAAAGACTCTGCCGTCGACGCGCTGCTGGACAAGGTGGTGAGTGCCACCTCAAGGCCTGAACTGGTGACCAGCCTGCGTGCACTCGACCGGGTGCTGCGCCATGGCCATTACGTGGTGCCGCATTGGTATGGCGCCGTGCACCGGGTCTCTTGGCGCGCCAAGGCGTTTGCGCGCCCCGCCGACTTGCCCCGTTTTTACCAGCCAGAAAAACTGGTCACCACCGTGTGGTGGTCACCCGACGCGTCTGCCACACCCACTCCCAAATCAGCCCCCAAGGCCCCCTGACCCATGCTGGCCTATATTGTCAAACGCCTGCTTTTGATGGTCCCGACCTTGTTCGGGGTCTTGCTGATGACCTTTGTGGTGATCCAGTTTGTGCCCGGCGGCCCGGTGGAGCAAATGGTGGCCCAGCTGCAAGGCCGTGACACGGGCGGGGAGGGCGCAGCGGCCGCAGGCAGCGGTTACCGAGGCAGACAGGGCGTGGATGCCGCGCGCATTGAAGAGATCAAAACCCTTTACGGCTTTGACAAGCCGCCCACCGAGCGTTTTTGGATGATGCTCCAGCAATTTGCGCAGTTCGATCTGGGCAAGAGCTTTTTCTACCCCAAAGACGTCTGGGGCTTGATCAAGGAGAAGCTGCCGGTGTCCATCAGCTTGGGCTTGTGGACGTTTTTCCTGAGTTACATGGTGTCGGTGCCCTTGGGCATCGCCAAGGCCGTGAGGGCAGGCACACGCTTTGACACGCTCACCAGCTTGCTGGTGCTGGTGGGTTACGCGATTCCGGGCTTTGTGCTGGGCGTGGCTTTGCTGGTGATCTTTGGCGGGCAGCTGCAGTGGTTCCCGTTGCGCGGCCTGACTTCGTCCAACTGGGAGCAGCTCAGTTGGGGCGCCAAAGTGGTGGACTATTTGTGGCACATCGCCTTGCCGGTCACGGCCAGTGTGCTCGGCTCGTTTGCCGTCATCACCATGCTGACCAAGAACGCGTTTTTAGAAGAAATCCGCAAACAGTACGTGTTGACGGCCCGCGCCAAGGGCTTGAGCGAAAACCGTGTCCTGTACCGCCATGTCATGCGCAATGCGCTGATCCCGCTGGTCACGGGTTTTCCTGCAGCCTTCATCGGTGCGTTTTTCACCGGGTCTTTGTTGATAGAAACCCTGTTCTCGCTCGATGGTCTCGGCTTGCTGAGTTACGAGGCGGTGATCCGTCGCGACTACCCGGTGGTGCTGGGCACCTTGTATTTGTTCACCCTGATTGGGCTGGTGACCAAGCTGATCAGTGACCTGTGTTACCTGTGGGTGGACCCGCGAGTGAAGTTCGACAAATGAGCACCTCCACCGCATCCTTTTCGCCCGCGCAAACCTCGCCTTCGGCGCGTGCTTGGCAGCGCTTTCGGCGCAACCGCCTGGGCTTTGGCAGCCTGATCATTTTTGTGACGCTGTTCATCCTGAGCTTGGGAGCCGAGTTTTTGTCCAACGACAAACCCCTGGTGGTGCGCTTTGAAGGGCAGTGGTATTTCCCGGTGGTGCAGACCTTGCCTGAAAAAGTCTTTGGCGGAGATTTCGAGACGCCTGCGGATTACCTGGACCCTTTCATCCAGCAACAATTGAACAAGGGCAGCAACTGGGCCCTGCAAGCGCCCAACCCATACCACCACAGCACGCTCGATTATTTCGCCCCCTTGCCCAACCCTGCGCCCCCCACGAGTCATAACTTTTTAGGCACTGACGACAGGGGGCGCGATGTCTTGGCGCGTTTGTTGTACGGCTTCAGGGTGTCTGTGTTGTTTGCTTTGGCTCTGACGTTGTTCGGCGTTGTGTTGGGGGTGTTGACCGGCGCGGTACAGGGCTTTTTTGTGGGCAAGACCGATTTGGTGTTTCAGCGCTTCATAGAAGTCTGGAGTGCCATGCCCGAGCTGTATTTGCTGATCATCTTTTCGGCCGTTTTCGAGCCCAGTGTGGGGCTGCTGCTGCTGCTGCTGGGCCTGTTTGGCTGGATGGGTTTGTCCGACTATGTGCGGGCCGAGTTTTTGCGCAACCGCCAACTCGATTACGTCAAATCGGCGCGGGCGCTGGGCTTGGGACATTGGCAAATCATGTGGCGGCATGTACTGCCCAACAGCATGACCCCGGTGGTGACCTTCTTGCCGTTTCGCATGAGCGGCGCCATTCTGGCCTTGACCTCTCTGGACTTTCTGGGACTGGGCGTGCCACCGGGCACGCCCTCGTTAGGCGAACTCTTGGCCCAGGGCAAAAACAACATCGACGCCTGGTGGATCTCTCTGTCCACCTTTGTGGTGCTGGTGGTGACTTTGCTGCTGTTGACCTTCATGGGCGATGCCTTGCGCGATGCGCTCGATCCACGAAAGTTGGACGCATGAGCAGGCCTCAAGCTTTGCTGGAACTCATAGACTTGCGCATCGCCTTTGGCGATCAGGCCGTGGTGCATGGCGTGAACCTGAGCATTCAGTCGGGTGAGCGCGTGGCCTTGGTGGGGGAGTCTGGCTCGGGCAAGTCGGTCACGGCCTTGTCGGTGCTTCGTTTGCTGGAATCGGCGCAGCTCGGTGGTCAGGTGCTGTGGCAAGGCCAGGACTTGCTGAAGCAAACGCCCGCTGAGATGCAGCGCATCCGCGGCGACGAGATCGCCATGATTTTTCAGGAGCCGATGACGGCGCTCAACCCCTTGATGACGGTGGGCCAGCAAATCTCGGAAGTGTTGCAACTCAAAAAACTCTTGCCTCGGCGTGAGGCCGATGCGCGGGCCGTTCAATTGCTCGCCGAAACCGGCATCGATGACCCCGAGCGTCGTTTTGGGGCTTACCCGCACCAGTTGTCGGGCGGCCAACGCCAACGCGCCATGATGGCCATGGCCCTGGCGTCCGAGCCCAAGCTGCTGTTGGCCGACGAGCCCACCACCGCGCTGGACGCCAGTTTGCGATTGCAAATGCTGCAGCTGCTGGCCGATTTGCAGCAAAAAACCGGCATGGCGGTGTTGTTGATCACGCACGATCTGGCCTTGGTGCGGCACTTTGCTCACCGGGTGGCGGTGATGGAAAAAGGCCATCTGGTTGAGCAGGGCCTTTTGGATGAGGTTTTTTCGCATCCGAAGCACCCCTATACCCAAAAGCTGCTGGACAGCAGGCCTAGCCGGGATGGTTTGGTCGAGCTCCCAAGCTCCGCGAGCCCCTTGTTGCAGGCTGTGGGCTTGCAGGTGCGTTACCCGATGGCCCTGTCCGGCTTTCGCAACTGGTTTCGCAAACACCACTTCACTGCATTGCAAGGTGCAGACTTCAATATTTCACCCGGCACCACTTTGGGGGTGATGGGGGAGTCGGGTTCTGGCAAATCCAGTCTGGCACAGGCCGTGCTGGGCCTGATCCCCTTTGAAGGCGAGCTGTCTTTCGGGTCACACACATGGCAAGGTGCGCCCGAGTTGGACAAGGCCTTGCGCCAGCGGGTACAGGTCGTTTTTCAGGACCCTTACGGCAGCTTGTCGCCCCGCATGACGGTGGGTGAAATCGTCTCGGAAGGCTTGCGGCTACACCAGCCGCATGTGTCCGATACTGAAATTGAAGGCCGCGTTTTGGCGACCTTGGCCGAAGTGGGTCTGGCCTCGAGCGACTATCCGGACTTGCTCAATCGCTACCCTCATGCTTTTTCAGGCGGGCAGAGGCAGCGCATCGCGCTGGCCCGGGCATTGGTCATGGAGCCGCAGTTGCTGGTTCTGGATGAACCGACCAGTGCGCTGGATGTCACCGTGCAAAAGCAAATCCTGAAGTTACTTCAAGCGCTCCAAAAAAGCAGGAACATGGCATATTTATTGATTACCCACGACATGGATGTTTTGCGGGCCATGGCCCATCATGTGATGGTGTTGCAAGCAGGGCAAATTGTGGAGGCGGGTCCTGCCGAGCAGGTGTTACAGCATCCCGGTCATGAATACACCCGCCGTTTGCTGGCCGCCTTTCCGGATGCGTGAGCCAATCCGCGACAATTCGGGTCTCGTTTTCCTTAAAAATCACGCACTTAGCGCGTTTTTCAGCTAGAATACTGGCTTCACGACCAAACGGGCGGGTTTTCACCGCCCGTTTTTTTTGGGTCTTTCTTTTTTAACGTTGACATTCCGAAGCTCTGTGGCATTGCAGCAAATTGTTCAAGAAACCGTGACCGGCCTGGGCTATGACCTGGTTGAGATTGACCGCACAGCGGGCGGTTTGTTGCGCATCACCATCGACTGGCCTTGGCAGCCAGGCTCTGAGCTTTTCATCAACGTTGAAGATTGTGAAAAAGTCAATCGGCAACTGCAGTTTGCGCTGGAAGTCGACGGAGTGACTTACAACCGGTTGGAGGTGTCCTCTCCCGGAATTGACCGCCCATTGCGCAATGAGCAGGACTTTGAGCGTTTCGTCGGTGAGTTGATCGATCTCACCCTCAAGGCTCCCATGGGTGAGAGCGCTGCTGGCATGGTCAATCCGACCCGTAAAAAATTTCGCGGCACGCTTGAGCGTGACGCCACCGGCCAAGGCTGGCAAATCGTCTGGAGCGATGCGCCTGCCGTCAAGCCTGGTCAAAAAGTCAGTAAAAAGCGAGCCCCTTTGCCTGTGCATGCATTGGGGTTCACATTGGACGAATTGCGTGAGGCCCGTTTGGCCCCCGTGGTGGATTTCAAAGGGCGCAAGCCAAAGGTTGAAGCCTGACCGGGTGTCGGGTTTTGAGCATTTTTATCGGGTCTGAACCGAAGACCCAGTGGAACAGGAGAGTCAAGTCATGAATCGCGAAATGTTGATGTTGGTCGAAGCCATCTCACGTGAAAAGAACGTTGAGCGCGACGTGGTGTTTGGTGCCGTGGAAGCTGCCTTGGCCCAAGCCACCAAAAAACTGTACGCCGGTGAGGTGGACATCCGCGTAGCGGTAGACCGTGACAATGGCAATTACGATACTTTCCGCCGCTGGCACGTGGTGCCCGATGAGGCGGGTCTGCAATTGCCTGAACAGGAAATTTTGTTGTTCGAAGCCAAAGAGCAGATTCCCGACATTGAAGTCGACGAGTACATCGAAGAGCCCATCGAATCACTGCCCATTGGCCGCATTGGAGCCATGGCTGCCAAGCAGGTCATTCTGCAAAAAATCCGTGACGCCGAGCGTGAAATGCTCCTCAACGACTTCATGTCGCGTGGTGAGAAGATTTTTGTCGGTACCGTCAAGCGCATGGACAAGGGCGACATCATTTGCGAGGCTGGCCGCATCGAAGGTCGCCTGCGCCGCAGCGAAATGATCCCCAAGGAAAACCTGCGCAGTGGCGACCGTGTGCGCGCCATGATCATGGAAGTGGACTTGACGCTGCGCGGCGCGCCCATTTTGTTGTCGCGTTCGGCCCCCGAATTCATGATCGAACTCTTCCGCCAAGAAGTGCCTGAGATCGAGCAAGGCCTGCTGGAGATCAAAACCTGCGCACGTGACCCCGGTTCTCGCGCCAAGATCGCCGTTTTGTCACACGACAAGCGCGTCGACCCCATTGGCACCTGTGTCGGTGTGCGCGGCACCCGCGTCAACGCCGTCACCAATGAATTGGCTGGCGAGCGTGTGGACATCGTTTTGTGGAGCGAAGACCCCGCCCAGTTCGTGATCGGTGCTCTGGCTCCTGCCAATGTGCAGTCCATCGTGGTGGACGAAGAAAAGCACGCCATGGATGTGGTGGTGGACGAAGAAAACCTGGCGATCGCGATCGGTCGCGGTGGCCAGAACGTGCGTCTGGCTTCTGACCTGACGGGTTGGAAAATCAACATCATGGACGCGGCCGAGTCTGCCCAAAAGCAGGCCGAAGAGACCACGGGCATCCGCCAGTTGTTCATGGAAAAGCTGGACGTGGACCAAGAGATCGCTGACATCCTGATTGGCGAAGGTTTCACCAGCCTGGAAGAAGTCGCTTATGTGCCGATCCAGGAAATGCAAGAGATCGAAAGCTTCGACGAAGACACGATCAACGAGTTGCGCACCCGTGCGAAAGACGCGTTGTTGACCCTTGAGATTGCACGCGAAGAGAGCGTCGAAGACGTGTCTCAGGATTTGCGTGACCTGCCAGGCTTGACACCTGAGCTGCTTTCCAAGTTGGTTGAAGCAGGTATTCATACCCGCGACGATTTGGCTGACCTGGCCACCGACGAACTGACTGACATCACTGCTCAGACAGCTGAAGAGGCGACCGCCCTGATCATGAAAGCCCGCGAACATTGGTTCGCTGGCCAGGCCTGAAGTCTGATGGAGGCTTGAACAAAATTATGTCCAGTACCACTGTTGCCGAGTTCGCCAATGAACTCAAAAAATCTGCCGATGTCTTGTTGGATCAATTGCGATCTGCTGGCGTTGCCAAAACTTCGGACAGCGACACGCTGACCGATACCGATAAGCAAAAACTGCTGAGTTATTTGCAAGCCAGCCACGGCACCGTGGCCGGTGATCGCAAGAAGATCACCTTGGTGAAGAAGTCCACCAGCGAGATCAAGCAGGCCGACGCCTCAGGCCGAGCCCGCACGATCCAGGTGGAAGTGCGCAAGAAGCGCACGCTGATCAAGCGTGATGATGAACCTGTCGCACAGCCTGAAGAACCCATGATCGACCATGCGGATCTGGCACGTCGTGAAGAAGAAGCCCGTCACCAGGCTGAGTTGATCAGTCGTCAAGAGCAGGAGCTCGCCGAGAAACGCCGCCTGCGTGAAGCGCAGGAAGCGCAAGAGCGCACTGAATTGGCAGCCCAAGAGGCCAAGGCCCGTGCTGATGTTCAGGCGCTGGCCGAAGCTGCGGCCTTGGCCGCTGGACAGCTTGCACCTGCCAAGCCCCAGATGAGCCGTGAAGACCGTGAGCAACTTGCTCGCGCAGAAGCGGCCAGCATCAATGCCGCATCTCAGGCCAAGCCCGCGCCCGTTGTTTCTGCCGAAAGCCAAGCTGCAGCCAAGGCGGCCGAGCTGGCTGAAGCCGCAGCCGCCAAAGCCCAGACAGAACAGTCTGCACGCGAAGCTGCGACCTTGAAAGCTGCAGCCGATTCGAAGGCCAAAGCCGATGAGGAAACAGCCCGCGCGGCCGATTTGGATTCACGTCGGCGCAAGGCACTGGCCGAAGCCGAAGCCATACGGACCATGATGAACGCCCCTAAAAAGGTGTTGGTGGCCAAAAAAGATGAGCCCAAAGTGGAAGCCAAAGCAGCTGTCAAAGGCACTTTGCACAAACCTGCAGGCACGCCCGCACCCGGAACACGTGCAGCTGCAGCGCAAGCTGCAGCGCCCTCGGCTCCTGGCGCAAACAAAGAAGTCAAGTCGGCCAAACTGTCGTCCAGTTGGGCGGGTGATCCTGCCAAGAAAAAGGCGATTCCCACGCGTGGTGACACCAGTGGCGGTGTTGGCCGTAACAACTGGCGCACAGGCCCACGTGGCCGACGCGGTAATGACCGTGACCGTGATGATGGTCAAAGCCAGCAGGCACCAGCCGAAGTGCGCGTGTTGGAAGTCCATGTGCCCGAGACCATCACCGTGGCCGAGTTGGCCCACAAGATGGCCATCAAGGCCTCTGAGGTCATCAAGCACCTGATGAAGCTGGGCCAGATGGCCACCATGAACCAGCCTTTGGACCAAGATACCGCCATGATCGTGGTGGAAGAAATGGGTCACAAAGCGGTGGTGGCTGCACTGGACGATCCAGAGGCCTTTACTGACGACGAAGTGTCGGACCAACATGCCGAGTTGTTGCCACGTGCGCCTGTGGTGACCGTCATGGGTCACGTGGACCACGGCAAGACCTCGCTGCTGGACTACATTCGCCGAGCCAAAGTCGCTTCTGGCGAAGCCGGTGGCATCACACAGCACATTGGTGCTTACCACGTCGAAACGCCTCGCGGCATGATTTCTTTCCTGGACACCCCCGGTCACGAGGCCTTCACGGCCATGCGTGCCCGTGGTGCACAAGCCACCGACATCGTCATCCTTGTGGTGGCCGGTGACGACGGCGTGATGCCGCAGACCAAGGAAGCCATCAAACACGCCAAAGCAGCCGGTGTGCCCATCGTGGTGGCCATCAACAAGATGGACAAGCCCGATTCGAACATTGAGCGCGTGCGTGCCGAGTTGATCTCTGAAGAGGTTGTGCCCGAAGAGTTCGGTGGTGAAGCGCCTTTTGTCTCCGTGTCTGCCAAAACCGGCATGGGCATTGATGATTTGTTGGAGCAAGTGCTCTTGCAAGCCGAAGTGCTGGAACTCAAGGCCCCGGTGCAAGCCGCAGCCAAGGGCTTGGTCATCGAAGCGCGTCTGGACAAAGGTCGTGGTCCTGTGGCCACCATCCTGGTGCAGTCCGGTACTTTGAACACCGGCGACGTGGTGCTGGCAGGCCAGACTTTTGGCCGCGTGCGCGCCATGCTGGACGAAAACGGCGCGACCATCAAGTCAGCGGGCCCATCGATTCCCGTCGAGATTCAGGGTCTGACCGAAGTGCCGCAAGCTGGCGACGAGTTCATGGTTATGGGCGATGAGCGCCGTGCCCGCGAGATCGCCACCTACCGTGCAGGCAAGTTCCGCAACACCAAGCTGGCCAAGCAACAAGCCGCCAAGCTCGAGAACATGTTCACCGACATGTCGGCCGGCGAAGTCAAGATGCTGCCGATCATCATCAAGGCCGACGTGCAGGGTTCGCAAGAAGCCTTGGGCGCATCCTTGCTCAAGTTGTCCAACGAAGAAGTCAAAGTTCAGCTGGTTTACTCCGGTGTGGGCGGCATCAGCGAATCGGACATCAACCTCGCGATCGCCTCCAAGGCCATCGTCATCGGTTTCAACGTGCGAGCCGATGCCGGCGCCCGCAAGTTGGCCGAAGGCAATGGTGTTGACCTTCACTACTACAACATCATTTATGACGCTGTGGATGAGCTCAAGGCCGCCATGTCTGGCATGTTGGCACCTGAGCAGCGCGAAGAAATCATGGGCATGGCCGAAATCCGGACCGTGTTCGTGGCTTCCAAGATCGGTACGGTTGCGGGTTGTATGGTCACTTCGGGTCAAGTCACCCGCAGCGCCAAATTCCGTCTGCTGCGCGACAACGTGGTCATTTACACCGGCGAACTCGACTCGCTCAAGCGCCTCAAGGACGACGTGCGCGAAGTCAAAGAAGGCTTCGAGTGCGGTATCAAGCTCAAAAATTACAACGACATCAAAGAAGGCGATTACCTCGAATTCTTCGACGTCAAGGAAATTGCGAGAACGCTGTAAATGGTGCGTCGCAAGCAGTCCTCTGTGCCCAACCGCGGTTTCCGCGTGGCCGACCAGATCCAGCGGGATCTGGCGGAGTTGATTGCGCGCGAGTTGAAAGATCCGCGTGTGGGCATGGTCACGATCAATGCGATCGAGGTCACGCCCGACTACGCCCACGCCAAGGTCTATTTCAGTGTTTTGACGGGTAACCCCGATGAGGCGACAGAAGGCTTGAATGCCGCCGCAGGTTTCCTGCGCAATGGTCTGTTCAAGCGTTTGCACATCCACACCGTGCCGACATTGCACTTTTTGTTTGACCGCACCACCGAGCGTGCGTCTGACATGAATGCATTGATCGCCAAGGCCGTGTCGTCTCGCGCCCAGGAGGACTGAGCATGAACGCGCCACGCACCAGGGTGCAGCGGCGCCCTGTGCACGGGGTGCTTCTGCTCGACAAACCACTGGGTCTTTCCAGCAACCAGGCTTTGCAAAAAGCCAAATGGTTGCTGCGGGCCGAAAAAGCGGGTCACACCGGCACGCTCGATCCTTTGGCCACTGGTGTGTTGCCCTTGTGTTTTGGTGCGGCCACCAAATTCAGTCAGCAGCATCTGGATGCCGACAAGACTTACGAGACCACGGTTCGGCTCGGCATAAAAACCAGCACGGCTGACGCCGAAGGCGAGGTGATCTCTGTCCGAGAAGTGTCATGTTCCGCAGGTATGGTGGTCGAGGTGCTGGACCGGTTCATGGGAGCGATCAGTCAGGTACCGCCCATGCACAGTGCATTGAAAAAGGACGGCAAGGCCTTGTACGAATATGCCCGCGAGGGCGAAACCGTTGAGCGCGAAGCGCGCAACGTGGTGATTCATGATCTGGATCTGTTGGACATGCAACTGCAAGGCGATGTGCCATTTTTGCGTTTGCGTGTGCGCTGCAGCAAAGGGACTTACATCCGAACACTGGGCGAAGACATTGCCGAGGCCTTGGGATGTGGTGGCCATTTGAGCGCTTTGCGCCGGGTGGAGACGGGTCCTTTTGATGCGTCACAGTGTGTGACGCTGCAGGATTTGGAAGCGATGGATGAAGCCAAGCGTCTGGGCGCTTTGCTGTCCGTCGATGTTTTGTTGCCGGGCTACACCGAGGTGAGCCTGGACAGCGACAACGCTGGGCGTTTTTTAAGTGGGGTGCGCAGACGCGGCCCTTGGGTTGATTGTGATCAAGTCGTGGTGTATGGAGAACATCCTCGTGCCTTGCTGGGAACAGCACATGTGCATGGCGGCGAATTGATTCCGGGTCGATTGTTGAGCCCGATCGAAATTCAACAGATTTTGGAAAAATCACCTGCACCCGAGCCATTGCTGGCCGAGCAGGTTTAAAGGAAGAGAAAGCATGAGCAAGCAAATTCGCAACATCGCCATCATCGCGCACGTTGACCACGGCAAAACCACCATGGTGGACCAGCTGCTGCGCCAGTCGGGCACCTTCGCTGACCACGAGAAAATCGTGGACACCGTGATGGACAACAACGCCATCGAACGTGAGCGCGGCATCACCATTTTGGCCAAAAACTGCGCTGTGAGCTGGGAAGGCACCCACATCAACATCGTGGACACCCCCGGCCACGCGGACTTCGGTGGTGAAGTGGAACGCGCTTTGTCCATGGTCGATGGTGTGGTGTTGTTGATCGATGCGCAAGAAGGCCCCATGCCTCAAACCCGTTTCGTGACCAAGAAAGCTTTGGCCTTGGGCCTCAAGCCCATCGTCGTGGTGAACAAGGTCGACAAGCCCGGTGCGAACCCTGACAAAGTGGTGAACGCCGCTTTTGACCTGTTCGACAAACTCGGTGCGAACGACGAGCAGTTGGACTTCCCCGTGGTTTATGCCTCCGGTATCAACGGCTGGACATCGTTGGAAGAGGGCGCGCCTGGTGAGCAGTGGGGCCCTGACATGTCGGCTCTGTTCAACACCGTGTTGAAGCACGTGCCACCCCAACAAGGTGACCCTGCTGCACCTTTGCAATTGCAAATTTCTGCGCTCGACTTTTCCACGTTCGTGGGTCGTATCGGCGTGGGCCGCATCAGCCAAGGCACCATCAAGCCCCAAATGGATGTGGTCGTGATGGAAGGCCCAGACGGCAAAGCCATCAAAGGCCGTGTCAACCAAGTCCTGAAATTCCAAGGTTTGGACCGCGTGCAAGTCACCGAAGCCGGTCCTGGCGACATCGTTTTGATCAACGGCATTGCCGACCTGAACATTGGCGTGACCGTGACCGACGTGGCCAACCCGGCACCGCTGCCCATGCTGAAGGTGGACGAGCCGACGCTGACCATGAACTTCTGCGTGAACACCAGCCCCTTGGCTGGTCGTGAAGGCAAGTATGTGACCAGCCGTCAGATTTGGGACCGCCTTCAAAAAGAACTGCAACACAACGTGGCGCTGCGCGTTAAGGAAACCGACGAAGAAGGCATCTTTGAAGTCATGGGCCGTGGTGAATTGCACCTGACTATCTTGCTGGAAAACATGCGCCGTGAAGGCTACGAGATGGCGGTTTCCAAGCCACGCGTGGTGTTCCGTGACGTGAATGGCGAGCGCCATGAGCCCATCGAGTTGGTGACAGCTGACATCGAAGAAACCCACCAAGGCGGCGTGATGCAAGCCTTGGGTGAGCGCAAAGGCGAGCTGGTCAACATGGAACCCGATGGCCGTGGTCGTGTCCGTTTGGAATACCGCATTCCAGCCCGTGGCCTGATTGGTTTCACCAACGAATTCCTGAACTTGACCCGTGGTTCCGGCCTGATTTCCAACATCTTTGACAGCTACGAGCTGCACAAGGGTGACATTGGCGGCCGTAAAAATGGTGTGCTCATCTCCATGGACGATGGTGAAATCTTCACCTACGCCTTGGGCAAGCTGGACGACCGTGGTCGCATGTTCGTCAAGGCGAACGATCCGGTGTACGAAGGCATGATTGTGGGTATCCACAGCCGTGACAACGACTTGGTGGTCAACGCCACGCGCACCAAGCAGCTGACCAACTTCCGCGTGTCCGGCAAGGAAGACGCGATCAAGATCACACCTCCGATTGACCTGACACTGGAATACGGCGTCGAGTTCATCGAGGACGACGAATTGGTCGAAATCACACCCAAGAGCGTGCGTCTGCGCAAGCGTTTCCTGAAGGAAAGCGATCGCAAGCGCAACAAGTGATCGGTTGACGATCATGCGTTTAACGCACGGCATGGCCGTCTGGACCATGGTGGGCTGCACCGCCCTCTGGTCCATGGCCGGGGTGGTGACACGGCATCTGGAGGAAGCGCGCAGCTTTGAAGTCACCTTCTGGCGCAGCTTCTTCACTGTCGTCTCCTTGCTCATCATCCTGCCCTTGTGGCAGGGCCGAAGTGTTTGGTCACGGTTGCCTTTGCGCAGCCGTTACTTTTGGTACTCCGGCATTTGCTGGAGTGTCATGTTCACAGCCTTCATGGTGGCGCTCACGCTGACCGCGGTGGCCAACGTGTTGATCACCATGGCGGTGGGCCCTTTGCTCACCGCATTGATCACTCGGGTGTTTTTGGGGCACCGTTTGCCTGCCCGCACTTGGGTGGCCATCGTGCTGGCGGGTGTGGGCATTGCCTGGATGTACGGCTCACAACTGAGCTTGGGTGATCCCAATTTCTTGATCGGTTCTTTGGTCGCTTTGTGCGTGCCCATTGCAGGCTCCGTGCAGTGGACGCTGGCCCAAAAAAGCCAAAGCGAGGGGCAAAACCTCGACCTGGTGCCCAGCGTGATGCTGGGCGCGCTCATGTCGACCTTGCTGACTTTGCCTTTGTCCATGCCGTTTCAGGCTTCGGCGCATGATGTGGGTTTGCTGGCGTTGCTGGGTTTGTTTCAGCTGGCCATTCCGTGTGCCTTGTCGGTGGTGTGCGCAAGGGTGCTCAAAGCCCCCGAGGTGGCGCTGCTGGCATTGCTTGAAATCGTTTTTGGCATCGCTTTGGCTTGGTGGGGCGCAAACGAAGCGCCGCAACTGAGCGTGCTTTTTGGGGGTGCCTTGGTTTTGGGTGCCTTGCTTCTCAATGAATGGTTAGGCTGGAGACAAAACAATGTCTGATGTCATCGCGCAAATTGAAGGCCGCATCGGCTGCATCACCCTGAACCGACCGAAGGCTTTGAACGCCTTGTCGCTCGACATGGTTCGTTCCTTGACCCAGGCGCTGGTCGCATGGCAGGACAACCCTCAGGTGTTGGCTGTGGCCATTCGCGGTACGGGCAAAGAGGGGCCTTTCGGCGCTTTTTGTGCAGGCGGAGACATTCGCTTCTTCCATCAAGCTGCACATGCAGGCGATACATCGTTGGGGGATTTTTTCACCGAAGAGTACCGCCTGAACCACCTGATCCACACGTACAGCAAGCCCTATATTGCCTTCATGGATGGCATTGTCATGGGCGGCGGCATGGGCATCAGCCAGGGCGCAAGCGTGCGTGTGGTGACCGAACGCACCAAAATGGCCATGCCGGAAACCAACATTGGCCTGTTCCCTGACGTGGGCGGTGGCTATTTTCTGAGCCGTTGTCCCGGTCGATTGGGCGAGTACCTGGGCCTCACCGGCCACATGCTTTCTGGTCCCCAAGCTGTGGCGGCCAAGCTGGCCGACATTGCGCTGCCCAGTGGCATGTTGGAGCCCATTTGGCAAACATTGATCAGCAGTCCTTTTGAAAACGCCGAATCGGTGGAGCGTTGGGTCTTGGCCCAAGCAGGTGCGATCACGCCCGAAAAGCTGACGCCCCAGCCCCAGATCGATGATGTCTTTGGCCTGCCCACCATGGCCGATATGCTGGACAAGCTGGAGTCCTCCACCGATGAGTGGAGTCAGAAAACTGCACACGCCTTGCGTCACCGCTCGCCTTTGATGCTGCATGTGGTGTTGGAGCAAATACGACGTGCCCGTCAACTGAGCCTGGGTGATGACCTGCGCATGGAGCGTGACATGGTGCACCACTGCTTCCACTTGCGTTCTGTGGCAGACAGCGAAACCGTGGAGGGTATTCGAGCCCTGGCGGTGGACAAAGACCATACGCCCAATTGGAAGCCTGCGCGATTGGAAGACGTGGACTTGTCGGAGGCCGCTCGTTTCTTTGTGAGCCCCTGGCCTTCAGATCACCACCCGTTGCGCGATTTAACTTAGGAGCGAGCCCCCGCTCGCGAATGCCTGATCTGCCGCTGAGCTAGCAGGTACGGCCGCAGGGACGGCCTCCCACAAAGACAAAGCGCTTGCTCCTACAGAAATTCAGCGGTGGCGGCTCTTCATGGCGCGTTCCACTTCGCGCTTGCCTTCGCGGTCCTTGATGGTGTCGCGTTTGTCGTGCTCGGCCTTGCCCTTGGCCAGTGCGATGTCGCACTTGACCTTGCCCGCTTTCCAATGCAGGTTGATGGGCACCAAGGTGTAGCCCTTTTGCTCGATCTTGCCGATCAACCGTTTGATCTCTTCTTTGTTCAGCAGCAGCTTACGCGTGCGGGCGGCTTCGGGGTTGATGTGGGTGGATGCGGTTTTCAGCGGGTTGATCAGGCAGCCAATGATGAACAGCTCACCGTTGCGGATGACCACATAGCCGTCGGTGAGTTGCACCTTGCCTTCACGGATGGCCTTGACCTCCCAGCCTTCCAGCACCATGCCTGCCTCGTAGCGCTCTTCAAAAAAATAGTCGAAAGCGGCCTTTTTGTTTTCGGCGATCTTGGCAAAAACGGGTGCTGTGGATTTCTTGGGAGTGGCCATGGTGAGCAAATGAGGACGGGCTGGCCGTTCACAAGGGCGTGCAAAGTGGCTGCAAGCCCAGAGAAGAAATGAAAAACTACAATCGCAGCATTGTATGAAGAATATCCACAAGTCCGTTCTCATCTGGTATTCACCAGAGGAAATGTTTCGCCTCGTCACCGACGTGGCCCGATACCCTGAGTTTTTGCCTTGGTGTGACCAAGCGCGCGTGCTCGAAACCGACGCGCAAGGCATGGTGGCTGAAGTCGGCATCAGCCTGGGGGGCATTCAGCAAACCTTCACCACCCGCAACACACACGAAGAAGGCCGCTCGGTGGGCATGAGCCTGGTCAAAGGGCCGTTTTCCAACCTGAGCGGCATGTGGCGTTTCACGCCTGTGGGTGATGGCAGCCAACGCGCCTGCAAAGTGGAGCTGGATCTGCAGTACGGCTTTTCCAGCAAAACCCTGGCGGCGATCGTCGGCCCGGTGTTCGACAAGATCGCGGCCAGTCTGGTCGATGCTTTTGTCAAGCGCGCCGAATCAGTTTATGGCTGAGCACACGATTCAGGTCACGCTGTGCTGGAGCCTGGGGCCTCGGCATGTGCAAGAGCAAAGCTTGCAAGTGCTTGAGGGCAGTACGGTTCAAGCGGTGCTGGATCAAGGCTTGGGCCTGTGGCTGCAAAGTCAGGGCACCGCTTCCGATGTGTCTTTGTCATCCCTCAAATTCCAACAGCCTGGCATTTGGGGTCGCAAGGTGACTTGGACGCATGGCGTTCAAATGGGTGACCGCATCGAGCTGTACCGTGCCCTCAAAGTCGACCCTAAAGTCGCGCGCCGTCAGCGCTTCAAGCGCCAAGGCAAAGGACGCACCGGCCTGTTCGCCAACCGCAAGAGTGGCTCGGCCGCAGGTTACTGAAAGCCGCCATGCAAGCCCTTTTGAACGCCATCGCCCAAATGCCTCTGGTCGAAGACGCCCAACGTGTTTTTCATGGGCGTGGGGGCATGTACCCGGGCTGTGAGCAGTGGTCGCTCGACTGGTTTGCCCCGGTTTGGGTGCTGACCAGCTTCAAGCCGGTGGCCGACGAAGAATTGGCCGCGTGCCAAAGCGCTCTGGAATCCCGCTGGCAAACATTGGCCCCTGGTCAGCCGCTCAACTGGGTATTCCAAAGCCGGGTGACTGCGGAAGCCGAAACCCGCCTCATGGCCGGTAGCGTGCCCGAGCCGCATGTGGTGAGCGAGCAGGGGGCCCGTTACATCGTGCATGTGATACGCGGGCAAAACCATGGGCTGTTTCTGGACATGGCCCACGGGCGTGAGTGGCTTAAAAATCACGCCAAGCATGAAAACGTGCTGAACCTTTTTGCCTACACCTGCGCGTTTTCGGTGGTGGCCTTGCAAGGTGGTGCTGCGCAGGTGGTGAACCTGGACATGAGCCAGGGCGCTTTGGCCATCGGTCAACAAAACCACCGGCTCAACGATTTGCCGCCCAAAGCCCGTTTTTTGGGCCACGACATCTTCAAGACTTGGGGCAAGATCAACAAAATGGGGCCCTACGGCGTGATCGTGATCGACCCGCCGAGCTACCAAAAAGGCAGCTTCATCGCCACCAAGGACTACATCAAGCTGATCCGCCGTTTGCCGGATTTGCTGGAGCCGCAAGGTCATGTGTTGCTGTGCTTGAATGCACCAGAGCTGGACACGCAGTTTTTACACACCCAAGTGGCCGAGGCGGCACCCAGTTTGAGATTTGTCGAGAGGCTGGCCAATCCGGCGGCTTTTGTGGACATTGATCCTGAAAAATCGCTCAAGGTCCTGCATTACCAAAACGCCTGAGCGATCGGGCCACAGCCCAAATGGGGGGGGGCGCTCGCTTTGCGCCCTAGAATTTTTGCCACATCTCAGACCACCTCTCTGGTGAACTTTCAGGGAAATCCCTAGGCTTGCACGGGTACAATCCATTTTTTGGAGCCTTAGCTTATGCGCCTACTCGGTAAAGCCCTGACTTTTGACGACGTTCTCCTCGTCCCCGCTTACTCCCAAGTCCTGCCCAAGGACACGTCCCTTGCGACGCAATTCACCCGCAACATCCGCCTGAACCTGCCCCTGGTGTCTGCCGCCATGGACACTGTGACCGAAGCGCGTTTGGCCATCGCCATCGCGCAAGAAGGCGGCATCGGCATCGTGCACAAAAACCTCACCGCGCAAGAACAAGCCGCCCAAGTGGCCAAGGTCAAGCGTTACGAATCGGGCGTGTTGCGCGACCCGGTCGTGATCACCCCCGACACCACCGTGCGCCAAGTCATGGCCTTGAGTGACGAGCTGGGCGTGTCCGGCTTTCCGGTGTGTGATGGCCGCCAGGTGGTGGGCATCGTCACCGGCCGCGATCTGCGTTTTGAGACCCGCTACGACCAAAAAGTCAGCGAGATCATGACACCGCGTGAGCGCCTGGTCACCGTGCCTGAAGGCACCACGCCTGAGCAAGCCAAACACCTGCTCAACAAACACAAATTGGAGCGCTTGCTGGTCATCAACGACGCCTTTGAACTCAAGGGCCTGATCACCGTTAAGGACATCACCAAACAGCTGAATTTTCCCAACGCAGCCCGCGACGGCGCAGGCAAACTGCGCGTGGGCGCTGCTGTGGGCGTGGGTGAGGGCACGGAAGAACGTGTGGAGGCCTTGTCCCGCGCTGGTGTGGACGCCATCGTGGTGGACACCGCGCACGGCCACAGCAAAGGTGTGCTCGACCGCGTTCGCTGGGTCAAACAAAACTACCCGCACATCGAAGTCATTGGCGGCAACATCGCCACGGGCGCTGCCGCTTTGGCCTTGGTCGAAGCGGGCGCGGACGGCGTCAAGGTCGGTATTGGCCCGGGCTCGATCTGCACCACCCGCATCGTGGCGGGTGTGGGCGTGCCGCAAATCATGGCGGTAGACAGCGTGGCCACAGCCCTCAAAGGCACTGGCGTGCCCCTGATCGCTGACGGCGGCATCCGCTACAGCGGCGACATCGCCAAAGCCATTGCCGCAGGCGCGGGCACCGTGATGATGGGCGGCATGTTTGCCGGTACCGAAGAAGCGCCCGGCGAAATCGTCCTGTTCCAGGGCCGTAGCTACAAGAGCTACCGGGGCATGGGGTCGATTGGCGCCATGCAGCAAGGCAGTGCCGACCGCTACTTCCAGGAGTCGAGTACCGGTAACCCCAATGCGGACAAACTGGTGCCCGAAGGCATCGAAGGCCGCGTGCCCTACAAAGGCTCGGTGGTGTCCATCATTTACCAAATGGCCGGCGGTTTGCGCGCCAGCATGGGTTACTGTGGTTGCGCCACGATTGAGGCCATGCACAACGAATCGCAGTTTGTGGAAATCACCGCTGCGGGCATCCGCGAAAGCCATGTGCACGATGTGCAGATCACCAAAGAAGCCCCCAACTACCGGGCTGAGTAAAATCTGTACCTGATCACCAAGGCGTCTGCACCCCAGACGCCTTTTCATTTCTCAAAGAACGACGCCTGCCATGCAGCACTCCAAAATCCTGATCCTCGACTTCGGCTCGCAAGTCACCCAGCTCATCGCCCGCCGCGTGCGCGAAGCGCATGTGTTTTGCGAAGTGCACCCTTGCGACGTCAGCAGCGACTGGGTGCGTGAATACGCCAAAGACGGCAACCTCAAAGGCGTGATCCTGTCGGGCAGCCATGCCAGCGTATACGAAGTGGACGACAAAGCGCCCGATGCGGTGTTTGAGCTGGGCGTGCCGGTTTTGGGCATTTGCTACGGTATGCAGACCATGGCGCAGCAACTCGGCGGCAAGGTGGAGGCTGGCACCACACGCGAATTTGGCTACGCCGAAGTCCGCGCCCACGGCCACACTGAACTGCTCAAAGGCATTGAAGACTTCGCCACGGCCGAAGGCCACGGCATGCTCAAGGTTTGGATGAGCCACGGCGACAAGGTCACGCAGATGCCAGAGGGCTTCAAGGTCATGGCCTCGACCCCCGCTTGCGCGATTGCCGGCATGGCCGACGAGGCCCGCCGCTTTTACGCGGTGCAGTTCCACCCCGAAGTCACACACACCGTGCAGGGCCAGGCGCTGCTCAACCGCTTCGTGCTCGACATTTGCCAGGCCCGCCCTGACTGGATCATGGGCGACTACATCGAAGAAGCTGTGGCCAAAATCCGCGAGCAAGTGGGTGACGAAGAAGTCATCCTTGGCTTGTCCGGCGGCGTCGATTCGTCGGTGGCTGCAGCCCTGATCCACCGCGCCATCGGCGACAAGTTGACCTGCGTGTTTGTGGACCACGGCCTGCTGCGTCTGAACGAAGGCGACATGGTCATGGAGATGTTCGTCGGCAAGCTGCACGCGAAAGTCATCCGAGTGGACGCCAGCGACCTGTTCCTTGGAAAACTGGCAGGTGTGAGCGAGCCTGAAGCCAAGCGCAAGATCATTGGTGGCTTGTTTGTGGATGTGTTCAAGGAACAAGCCGCCAAATTGAAAGCCGGTGACGGCGGCAAAGATGGGAATGACGGCCGACCAGCCGTCAAAGGCGCGACCTTTTTGGCCCAAGGCACTATTTACCCCGACGTGATCGAGTCGGGCGGCGCCAAGAGCAAAAAAGCCGTCACCATCAAGAGCCACCACAACGTGGGCGGCTTGCCCGAGCAACTGGGCTTGAAACTGCTGGAGCCCCTGCGCGAACTGTTCAAAGACGAAGTGCGCGAACTGGGCGTGGCGTTGGGCCTGCCCCGCGAGATGGTTTACCGCCACCCTTTCCCAGGTCCCGGCTTGGGCGTGCGCATTTTGGGCGAAGTCAAAAAAGAATACGCCGACCTGCTGCGCCGTGCGGACGCGATCTTCATCGAAGAGCTGCGCAATTTCACCGACGAGTCGGGCAAGAGTTGGTACGACCTGACCAGCCAAGCCTTCACCGTGTTCCTGCCCGTGAAAAGCGTGGGCGTGATGGGCGACGGCCGCACTTACGACTATGTGGTGGCGCTTCGCGCCGTACAAACCAGCGATTTCATGACCGCCGACTGGGCCGAGCTGCCTTATGCGCTGCTCAAGAAAGTGTCGGGCCGCATCATCAACGAGGTGCGCGGCATCAACCGAGTCACATACGACGTGAGTTCAAAACCACCGGCGACCATCGAATGGGAGTGACTTTTGGCACGTAAGTTGTTGATTTACATAGGTTTTCAACTTACACAAAAGTTTCACGCGACACGCTAAGTTGTTGCTTTTAAACGCTTTTGGGTTTACAGTTGCACAAAGAGTCGCACAGCGTTGCGGCTACTCAAAACTGTAGTTACCCAAAGCTTTATGACGCTCAAAAAAAAGCAATTTAGCGACGACGAAATCCCGCTGTTTGACAACGCCGTTTTGTACAAACGTGGCGAGTTTTGGCAGATGCGTATGTGGCTGCCCAACGAACACAAATATGCCCGTTTCAGTCTAAAAACACGAAGCAAAAGCACAGCCATCGACAAAGCTGAGAGCCATTACTACGAGCTTAAGGTGATGGAGAAGCAAGGCAAAAGCTACTTTTCAATCACCACTAAGATGGGTGTTGAGATGTTTTTGGAATACAAAAAGAAAGAAATTGGCACACACATTGTCGCTGGCAGATACAAAACAATCAGCACACATCTAAATCATTGGCTTAACTTTATTGGCAAAGACGTAAAGCTTAAGGAATTAGAGCGCACGGATTGCGAAGATTACGGCTACAAAAGAACAAAGACAAAGAAAAACATAAAGATTAGTCAGACTACTGTTGAGAATGAACAAAGTACCATAAATGCAATGATTGCTTGGCTTTATAAGCACAAAGAAACAAACATTGATGGCTTCGACTTTAAGAAGTTCAAGCGTATCGATAAAGGACTTGATGAGAATCGTCGTGCAACATTTACAGACGATGAAGTGCGAGACATTAGCAACGAGCTTGACAAGTACATTGATGAAGCAGAGAAACAAATCGATGAAAACGGAAATCTAATAAAGGCGATTACTGGCTACTATTTGATGATTAGCTTGCTAAGTGGATTACGGAGAGGCGAGCAATTGCAACTACGCTGGAAAGATATTACAGAATTCGAACATAACGTTGGTGGAAAAGACGGAATCGACTTTAATTTAGTAAAAATAACGGTTAGAGCAGAAACAAGCAAAGTACTGAAAACACGAAGATTTGTAATTAAAGATTTGGATTACTTTGATAGATTGTTTAAGCTTCAATACAAACGCTTTGCAAATGAATACGAAGGCGAGGATAAAAAAGCAAAATTTGCAAACTCTCTAATATTTAGACTGAATGGTGAAAGCTGTATAACGCCACGCTCAATTGGCTACCACTTTGACAAAATTATTGAGCTGGCAGATATTAAACACACAGAAAATAGAGACTTAGTTCCGTACAGCTTTAGGCATTACTTCATTACCAAACGAGTTAACAGTAACTTGCCACCTGCGGCAGTAGCAGAAATGTGCGGAACGAGCATTACGCAAATTGAAAAGACTTACTACCACACCACAGAAGCAAAGATGATTAGCAACGCTTTGGCAGATTACGAGTACAAAGACGGGATGCTGATACCTAAGTAAATGCTTAATGGCACCAATAAACACGTCAAAAAAGCCCTACAGCGGCTTTTAAAAAGGCAGACAAACCGTGTCGCAAACGGAAAAGAAAACGACAGCTTGTATGGTGCCTACATCAAAGCTTGATTGACTTAAAAGCGAGAGCAGAAACGGTGTCTCTCGCTTTTGCAAGTTTTTGTCGTTCTCTCTCTGCCTTTAAGTTTTTAGCTGCCGCATCCTTCGTTCTTTTGAGTGCTTCAATTCGTGCCTTTTGAGGCGTCATAGGTCCAACTGGTTTAATACCTTTAAGTTCATTTATAGTCATAAGAAAGCTCCATTCAAAATTACTTATCAGTAATCTCGAATGGAGCTATTTAGAATCTTAAAATAACTTTATTTGGTGAATCCCGCTTTCAGTTTATCGCTTGCTTGAGCGATAGCATCATCTAATTCACCAGCAATAACAGCATCTTTCAGCGATACCAATGTTGCAAGCAACTCATCGCCAGAGTTTAATTCAATAGCGTTCTTGCCTTTAGCCAGTTCCAGTGTCTTGCTTCCGTAGCGAACTGACAGATGAATTTTTCCTGCGCTATTCGTCCAATACCATTCCTTAATACGCTTAGTTGCTTCAACTGTTTTACGCTCGCCAGTGGCTTTATCAATGACGTTTTTAAGCCGTTTTGGAGCATAAATCTGTCCATCGCGCTGAGCAGTTGCAAACAGTAATTGCTCATCAATTTTGCCAGCAAGCTTGTTCCTGCGAGCAACGATTGGGCTAACGATACGTTCCTTTTTGCTGGACACCAGCTTAAGCTTTGCAATGACTGTCATATATCACCCTTTGGTTGTTAAAAACTAAACTATATAACCAAAATGTCTATAGGACAACCTCAAAAAACCATCTCCTTTTCTTTGATTTACATAAATAAACGCATGAGCAAATTACAGGAACTACAGGAGAGATGCCAGCAAAAGGGCTATGACAGGCTGTCACGCAGGCAGGTGCTTGCTGATTGGCTTGGCAAGGGCTGTGAGAAGCGTTTTGACATAGGTTTGACGTTGATGCCCAAAAAGGTGCATCACAAGCAGAAATCAGCTCGCTACGGGATGAAAAACCAGCAAATCCTGCGTCACTTAAACAGCAGTGAGCTTGTCAGCGCCAGCAACAGATTTGTTGAGCTTTTAAACAGGCTCATTTTTAAGCAAGCATACAAACGCTTCAACAAGCGTTTGGACATTGTGATGGTGACGGAAGGTGAGCAAGAATTGATTGACTTACACGCTCACTTTGCCATTCGTAGACCTGAAACAACGTCACTAATTGAGTTTAAAAATGCTGTTAAAAAAGCATTAGAGCTAAGTGGCGACTTTGAAATTACAAATCCAAACTATGACGCAAACGCAGATATTTTGGTAGAAAAATACAGATACAAACTCGACTTGATTGACGAGGGTTGGCTCACATACATCACAAAGAAACTGGACGGTAAAGATATGAAAAATCTTTACCTGCCGTAGTTAAGCATTCCTGTCCCAGTGACGCTTGCGGTTGATGGTTGAAAAGCACAGCAATGTGCTTAATGGCGTAGCTATGTCTAAAACAAACATCAAACTAGCAATCAAACACACAAACAACGAAACTTAACTAAAGTATTAGATTAAACACTCAAGCAATGAGCATTACACATCATATTTGATTGCTTTGACAGAAGTTGACACTTGGCTTAAAGTTCTCTCAACTACATTGAGAGGTACTAATGTGAATGCACTAGATTTTGAGTCAACTTTATTTAGGATGTCAATAAAAGCAATACATGAGCTTTCTGGTGATACACAAGATCCGATTCTTGTTGAAGAAGTGATTGAACATGCTAACTTTAGACCAATATTAACTTGCGTACAAATATGGGAAGTTGATTTTGACAAAGAAGATGGATATTGTGATATCCATTTTGTTTTATCACCTGAATTCATGGAGAAGAATGCCATCTTCACATTAGAAGGAAATCTCAATGAACTAAAGTGGATATTTGAGATTCAACATTATGATTATGGAGAGGATAAGGAACTCAATAAAATTGGTGAAGAAGAAGGATTAGATGGATGGTTGGTGAGAAGTAAAATCAAAACTAACTTTGACTCAATAAAAATTTCATTAATCAACTTTGATGATTTTGAAACAGCAATTCAAATTACTGAAAGTGACTAGACACGCTAAAACAAGCTACAAACGCTCAAAAGCACTGAGCGAAGCATAGGGTAGCTGGCACAGTGAAAAACAGCATGTAGAGCTTGTATAGCGTAAGCAGGCTTAGTCGCAAAAATCCCACATTGAAACCAATAAATAAAGAACCAAAGCTTTTTGCTATTAGCTTTGGTTTTTTCGCATTCATACGCTAAGTCATTGAAATCATTAAGGAAAACAACTTGAACCAACAAAGCCAAAAAGAGGTAGGAATTAAGAAACAAAGAATTTATGCTTTAGACATTGAAAAGCTTACATTTAGGAGAGCACTCATGTCCAAGCAAGCAAAAACACTTTCAGCACAAGAAATCCGTCGTGTGCTGGACTACGTAGCAACACGCAAGCACAGCGAGCGTAATCGTGCAATGTTGTTGACGATGTACTACGCAGGACTTCGCGTTAAGGAGTGCGCGGCTTTGCGTTATGAAGACGTAATTGACGGGGAGGGCAAGATTAGAGCTGAAATCCGCTTAACGCCAGAGCAGACAAAGGGCAGCAAAGCAGGGACTGTATTTGTCAGCGACAAGCTACGCAAAGAGCTTCAAGCTTACGTCAAATCAGTGCCGCCCAAGTCACTCACAGACAAACTGTTCTATTCACAGAAGCGTCCACAAGAGGGATGGAACAGCAATACGCTTTGCCAATTCTTCCATCACTTGTTTAAAAGCGTAGGCATTGAAGGTGCTTCCAGTCACAGCCCAAGACGCACGCTAATCACCAATTTGGCAGACAAAGGCGTCAGCGTTAGGGTGTTGCAAAGCATTGCACGACACGCGAATATCTCAACTACACAGGCTTACATAGACGTCAATGACGCCATGAAACGCAAGGCGATTGAGCTAATCTGATTAGCTTTTTAATATAAAAACTAAGTGTGTATTTTTCATTTCATTGAGCGTATACAAGAAGTCCTCTTCTTTGAGCATTCGATAGCGATTGTATTCATCTTCTAAATGAACAGTCCAATCGTCATCAAAGCTATCTTCGCCTAAGTAGACAGAGTAATTTCCATCATTTTCGAAATCTACACTCAATCGAGTGAATGGGAAATTATCAATTGCAAGATAGTCGTGTTTGAAATCCAGCAACAGTTGAAAACCATCCGTGTTGGCATTCATGCCGTAAACTTCTAATCCATCTTTACGCAATAAGTCACTTATCAATCGATGTGACTCATAGTCTGGAGCAAAATGCAATTCGTATTTCTCTGCAATGAATTCTTGAAATCTTTTTTTGATAATTTTTGCAAAATAAATTTCAACATCTTTTTTTAATTCAGCATACTTTTCGTATTCCATCATTTTGCCTTTTGTTGTTAAGGTATCAAAAAAGTTTTTTTATACAAAGAGAGAATGTTTCGTCGCAATAATCAAGCAGTGAGTTTGCCAAGTCAGTAAAAACTTTACGTTTGGCGATTGTTTCAGTTCCCACTACAGATGCAGTTAATTCGCCATGTGCAAAGATGTTGCGTAATGCAAATGCGATACAAATGATGTCACTGGTTGTACCGTTGAAAAAAAGTTTTACTTTAATTGCAACTACTTCTTCATGTGGATAGGCTAAAAGATAAGATTTGAGCTTCTCATTTTCACGAATTTTTATTGCTAGATCAGGATCAAATCGAGTGTTCATTTCAATGTCTTGAACTGATCTAACTCTAAGATATCTTGCCGCTTTTATGACGGCTTCATATGCGGTATAAGCAAGAAAAATTTTAGTGATTACGTTATATCCAGCTAAAGTTCGTCCAACGTTTGGAGCAACAATGCCTTCGAAATCTTCTGCTAATCTGTACCTAAATGAAAATTTATTTAGAAGTGAAACAGCAGATTTTTTATGACTAATTTTTGCAAATTTGACAAACGCATCGTAATCATTTGGCAGATTTTTAGCATTAGGCATATAACGTTTTCTGTGTGAGTTATTTTGCAGTTTTCTTTGCTACTGACCTCTTCGCGGCAGGACTGGTACTACGCTTCTTACGAGTCAGCAAGATGCCTTTGAAGTCTGATGTTTTGAAGCCATAGAGCTTGATGTCAGCTTTCATCTTCGCAAGCACGTTGGCACGTTCTGCGTTCATAGCAGACGTACGCTCAGCTTCTAACTTAGCGATTTGTGCATTGATTTCGTCTACACGTGTCATTGTTTGGCTCCTAAGGGTTGTAGAGATTGACAGCGAACTGTACCAACGGCATAGTTGAGTGTCAACACAAGACATTGAGTTATCATGACTAAACCAAGTAGAAACCCTGATGTTGAACCTGAAAACTTTATGAATCTAATAAAATCCAAACAACGTGTTGCAGATCATGGTGAAGTTTTCACGCCAGAATGGTTAGTTGAAGCAATGCTTGACTTGGTTAAAGATGAGACAGAACGACTTGACTCTAGGTTTTTAGAGCCTGCTTGTGGAAGCGGGAATTTCCTAACAAAAATTTTAAAACGCAAGCTAGCGGCTGTTGAATTAAGGTATGGAAAATTTGAGTTTGATCGTAAACACTATGCATTATTAAGTGTGATGTGTATTTACGGTATTGAAATACTTAAGGATAATATAGAAGAATGCCAAGCTAATGTATTAGAGGTTTTAATCTCATACTTAAATCTAGAAATAGAAGACGAACTTTATTGTTCGGCAGTTTATGTACTTTCACAAAACATAATACATGGAGATGCGTTGACCATGCGTGACATAAATGGTAGTCCTATCACATTTGCAGAATGGGGTTACTTAGGTAAAGGAAAGTTTCAACGGCGCGATTTTAGATTTGATGTTTTGACGGGTTCTTCAGCTTTTACTGCGGAGGGTTCTCTTTTTGCTGATTTAGGTAGACATGAGATTTTTCAACCTGTTAAAACCTATGAGCAGGTAACTATTTCTCAATTAGCAGAGCAATATAATGAAATTAAGGAGATAGAGTTATGAATGAACAAGCAAGTTTTACTTTGCGAAATCGTAATCCTGATGTACTTACTTGTATTGCAAATCTATCTAATGATGAAGTTTTTACTCCGCCAGAATTAGCGAGTAAGATGCTTGATATTCTTACTGAGACATGGGCTAATGAACACAATGGTGAAAATATATGGGAAAACAAGAATATTAAATTTCTTGACCCATGTACTAAGTCAGGTGTTTTTCTTAGAGAAATAACTTCAAGATTAACTCATGGACTTGAACAAATTATTCCTAATCTTGATGAAAGAGTTGATCATATCTTAAGTAAACAAGTCTATGGTATTGGAATCACCAAACTAACAAGCTTATTAGCTCGTAGAAGTGTGTATTGTTCTAAGAGTGCTGATGGTGAACATTCAATCGCTAAGAGCTTAAAAAGCAAAGATGGAAATATTTGGTATGAAAATATTAGTCACAATTGGATAGGTGAAAAATGCAAGTACTGTGGTGCTTCTAAGTCATCATTTAACCGTAAAGATGAGTTTGATAATCATGCTTATGCTTTTATACATACAGAAAATATAAAAAATGAAATATCAAAATATTTTGGAGAAAAAATGCAGTTTGATGTAATCATTGGAAACCCACCTTATCAAATCAGCGATGGAGGTGGAACGGGTGATAGTGCAAAGCCAATTTATCATCATTTTATTGAACAAGCAATTTCCTTAAGTCCTAACTATCTTATTATGGTAGTTCCTTCTCGTTGGCTCAAAGGTGGAAAGGGACTTGACGAATTTAGAGACAGCATGATGAGTGATACAAGAATACAAATCCTATATGACTATGAAAATGCTAAAGAATGTTTTCAGGGTATAAATTTAGATGGAGGAGTTTGCTATTTTTTATGGAATAGGCAATTTAAAGGTAAAGTAAATTACATTTATAAGTCTATGAGTGGTGATGAAATCAAATCCCAAAGATTCTTAAAATCAGAATTTTCAGATAAAGTTATTCGTGACTATCGGCAGCTTTCAATTCTTGAAAAAGTTGCATTTAAAAAAGAAAATAAGTTCAGTGACATTGTGTCATCTCGAAAGCCTTATGGGATTGCTACAGATTTATTTAATGACACTAAAAAGTATGGTTATGAGAGCGTTCCTACGAAACCCTTTAATAACTCTATGAAAATTTATGGTGTTAAAGGTAACAAAGGAGGTGCTAAACGTGTTGTTGGTTATATTGATAAAAAATTAGTTGAAGATATTAAAAATGCAGAAACAAAGTGGAAATTATTTCACTCTTATGCATATACAACAACAGCAACTGTTCCACCTGAGATTATCGTTGCCCCCCCTAATGAAGTGTGTACTGAAACCTTCTTGCGGATTGGTAATTTTGACTCCGAAAAAGATGCACTTAATTGTCTTAGTTACATAAAGACTAAATTTTTTAGAGCTTTATTATCTTATAACAGAATTCAAAAAAATCTCTCAAAATCAACTTTTGAATTAATTCCAATACAGGATTTTTCAATCTCGTGGACTGATGCAGATCTGTATAAGAAATATGGTTTAACACAAGAGGAAATTGATTTAATTGAAAATAACATTAAAGCAATGGTGTAATCATGACAAAATCGATTGATGAAATCCTTTCACCTAAACCGTATTTACGTCCACAAATATATGCGTACAGCATTGAAGATAAGGCGCATTTAGGACTTCTAAAAGTAGGACAAACAACACGTGATGTTAAGCAACGAGTTGCAGAACAGCTTAAGACAGCGGCTATCAAGAACTATCGTATAGAGCTTTCAAGTGATGCTGTGAGGAATGACGGTTCTTTCTTTAGTGACCATGAAGTACGAGCGCGACTTCTACAAAAGAAGTTTCAAAAAGCTGAGCTTGAGTGGATGCGTTGTTCTGTCAATGATGTCAAAACAGTTATCACTGAGTTACAGACTGGACAAAGGGTTAGCGGTGATAGATATGAACAGTTTGGTATGCGCGATGAGCAAGCAAGTGCTGTAGATAAGACGTATGACTATTTTCAATCAATTTGGAAAGAGAACAAGAACTCAGCACCTAGATTTTTATGGAATGCCAAAATGCGTTTTGGTAAGACGTTTAGTTCATATCAATTGGCTAAAAAGCTTAACGCAAAGAGAGTTTTAGTAGTTACATTCAAACCTGCTGTTGAGGATGCTTGGCAAACAGATTTAGAAAGCCACGTTGATTTTGATGGTTGGCAGTACATGTCTAGAGCCGCTGGAGGTAATCCAACAAAGGTAAAGAGTACTACTCCTTTGGTTTATTTTGGTTCGTTACAAGACCTACTTGGCAAGGATTCCAACGGAAACATCAAAGCAAAAAACGAATGGTTGCATACCATCAATTGGGATTTGGTAATTTTTGATGAGTATCACTTTGGTGCTTGGCGTGAAACGGCTAAAGAACTTTTCTCGTCAGATGAAGATAGGATACTGAAGGAAGAAAATCTACAAGAAGATGCAAAAAACTACAAAGATAAAATTGCTGATTTAAGTGAGCCTTTGGGTAGTGAAAGTGATTTTTTGCCAATAACAGCTAGGGCTTATTTGTATCTATCTGGCACACCATTTAAGGCACTTTCATCTGGTGAATTCATTGAAGAACAGATTTTCAATTGGACATACACAGATGAACAAAAAGCCAAAGAACATTTCGCCACCAAACGTCCTAAGGAACGCAATCCCTATGCGGCATTGCCGCAAATGCGTTTGCTTACGTACCAAATGCCAGATGAATTACTGGCTGTAGCAAGTGGTGGTGAGTTTGATGAGTTTGACCTCAACTCATTTTTTGAAGCTACTGGCGAGGGTAAGTCTGCTAAGTTTAAACACAAGAATGACGTTCAAAAGTGGTTGGATATCATACGTGGCGGTTACTTGCCTCAATCTGCTGAGATGCTAAAGACAGGCAAACGTCCGCCGTTTCCTTATTCTGACGTTAGGTTGTTGCCATATCTTCAGCATTCATTTTGGTTCTTATACAGCGTAAGTTCTTGTCATGCTATGGCGAACTTACTAGCAGAAAGACAAAATGTTTTTTGGCACGACTATGACGTTCTAGTCGCGGCTGGAACATCAGCTGGCATTGGATTGGAAGCTTTGCCACCTGTACGTGATGCGATTGGTAATGGATTTGATACAAAGACAATTACACTTTCTTGTGGAAAATTAACTACAGGTGTAACGGTAGCGCAGTGGTCGTCTATTCTGATGCTAAGGAATCTCAAGTCACCAGAAACTTACTTCCAATCAGCTTTTCGTGTGCAATCACCATGGTCTGTTAAGAATCCTAATGGTGATGACCCCAAGCAAGAAGAAATCCTTAAGCCTGTATGTTTTGTTTTTGACTTTGCTCCAACTCGTGCTCTTAGGCAGTTGTCTGAGTACGGCATAGGTTTGTCGCCTAATGAAGCTAATCCTGAAAAGGCAGTAGAAGAACTTGTATCGTTTCTTCCAGTGTTAGCTTACGATGGTGCAAACATGACGCAGATTGATGCGGGTGGTGTGCTTGATATAGCTATGGCTGGCACCTCTGCTACGTTGTTAGCTCGTAAGTGGGAAAGTGCGTTATTAGTTAACGTGGACAATGAGACACTACGCCGTGTTTTGGACAATCCTGAGGCAATGGCGGCGGTTGAGCGAATTGAGGGTTGGCGAGCATTAGGCGATAACATTATTGAAACTATCATCAATAAAAGCGACAAGATTAAAGAGATTAAGGAGAAGGGTAAGAGTCGTGACTTGACTGATAAGGAAAAGAGAGAGCTTACTGAGGAAGAAAAAGAATACAAATCTAAGCGAAAGCTCGTACAGGAAAAATTGATTAAATTTGCTACTCGTATTCCTGCATTCATGTATTTGACGGATTTTAGAGAGAATACTTTGCAAGACGTCATTACAAAGTTAGAGCCAGATTTATTCCTAACAGTTACAGGTTTGACTGTAAAAGATTTTCACCTCCTTGTTCAACTTCGTGTTTTCAATACGGAGCACATGAACCAGGCTGTGTTTGCATTTAGGCGTTATGAGGATGCTTCTTTAAGATATACAGGAATAGATAGCCACGTAGGACTTTCTCGTTACGGACTTTTCAATACGGTTGTTGCTATTGAAAAATAAGTTCAATTGGCTTGCTGAAAAGTTGGAAAAGTTGGACGGTGTTTTGCGTAAACGAGTTCGCAAGCTTGATGTTGAGTAGAACTTTGTTTCGTCGCACAGCGTGCAACATCAAATCCTGTTACGCTATGTTTTTGAACATCTTTTTGTGAACTACTGAACTGTCATACGTCACCAAAATATACACAAATGTTACACACTCACTTTTCATGCTTGCAAACCATTGATTTTATTGATGTTTTTACCTGTGTATGTATCGAGTGGGAATGACAGACAAGGCACCTTCGGGTGCCTTTGTTTTGGTACAGTCTTTTCATGTACCTGCCCCAACAATTCAACCACCCGAAACACGCTGCGGCCATCATGCGCGAGCACCCGTTCGCCAGCTTGGTGTCTACCGATGGTGATGGTTTCCCGTTTGTCACGCATTTGCCGCTCAAGTTGATCGAGGAGGGCGGCGAGCCTGTAGCGCTGCTCGGGCACTGTGCCCGTGCCAATCCGCATGCCAGGTTCTTGCAAGTGCGGCCGCAGGCGCTGGTCACGTTCATGGGGCCGCAGGCCTACATGTCGCCAGCCGTTTACCCCGATTTGTTGCGTGTGCCGACCTGGACTTATCTGGCGGTGCATGCCCGGGTCGAGGCCCGCATGTTGGACGGCGACGATGCGAAAGACGCCATGCTCAAGCAGATGATTGCCGACCACGAGCCCGCTTATGCCGATCAGTGGCGTGCGTTGCCAGAGAGTTATGCCTACGGCATGCTGAACGGCATCGTGGCGTTTGAGTTGAAGATTTTGGACCTCAAAACCAAGGTCAAGATCAACCAGCATCGCCCCGAATCGCACGCGGCCATGCACGCGGCCTACGCCCAAGGCGGCGAACAAGAGCAAGCCTTGGCGCAGTGGATGCAGCGGCTGGGCATGGTGGCGTGACCGTGGACACACCAAGCCAAGACGCTCATTGGATGGGCTTGGCCCTGGAGCAGGCTCGAGAGGCCGCCGCAGCGGGCGAAGTGCCTGTGGGTGCTGTGGTCGTGAAAGACGGTCAGGTGATTGCCACAGGACGCAACGCCCCGATTGCCAGCCACGACCCGACGGCGCACGCCGAAGTGGTTGCACTGCGCGAAGCCGCTCTCATCTCGGGAAACTACCGGCTCGACGGCTGCACCTTGTATGTGACGCTGGAGCCCTGCGCCATGTGCAGCGGGGCCATGCTGCATGCGCGGGTGGACCGCGTGGTGTTTGGTGCGACCGACCCACGCACCGGGGTGGCGGGCTCGGTGCTCAACTTGTTTGACCAAAGGCAGTTGAACCACCAAACCCAAGTCACGGGTGGTGTGCTGGCCGAAGAATGCGGCCAGTTGCTCAAAGATTTTTTCAGGCCCAAGCGAATGAACACACAGCCCCTCAGAGAAGACGCCCTGCGCACCCCCGACGACGCGTTTGCAGCTTTGCCCGACTACCCCTGGCAGCCGCATTACGTGAACGACCTGCCCAGCATCGCCGGGCTGCGCATGCATTACCTAGATGAGGGCGACACGAATGCCCCATTGACCTGGCTTTGCCTGCACGGCAACCCGGCCTGGAGTTACCTGTACCGCAAGATGATCCCGGTTTGGCTGGCAGCGGGGCACCGGGTGGTGGCCCCCGACTTGATCGGCTTTGGCAAGAGCGACAAGCCCAAGAAGGACTCGTTTCACCAGTTTGAAACGCACCGTCAGTCTTTGCTGGATTTGATCGAGCGGCTCGATCTGCAGCGCGTGGTGCTGGTGGTGCAGGACTGGGGTGGCATTTTGGGGCTGACTTTGCCTATGGCTGCGTCCGAGCGATACAAGGGCCTGCTCGTCATGAACACCACCTTGGCCACGGGCGAGCAGCCGCTCAGCGACGGCTTTTTGGCTTGGCGCGACTGGTGCCAAAGCCAGCCGCTGTTCGATGTGGGCAAGTTGTTCAAGCGCGGCAACCCCGGCATGACGCCTGCCGAGACGGCGGCCTACAACGCGCCATTTCCGGACAAAGGCTTTCGCGCCGCGCTTCGGGCCTTTCCGCCCATGGTGCCGGAGTTCTCCGATTCGCCCGGTGCGGCCATCTCGCGGCAAGCGTGTGATTTTTGGCGCAACGACTGGCAAGGCCAGAGCTTCATGGCCATTGGCCAGCAAGACCCGGTGCTGGGCGAGTCGGTGATGCGCCAATTGCAAAGTCAAATCAAGGGCTGCCCCGAGCCGATGTTGCTGTCCGATGCAGGCCATTTTGTGCAGGAGCAGGGCAGGGCGATTGCCGAGGCCGCTGTGCGACACTTCAAGCCCTGATTAAGAACACCCGCATGGCTCACATCTACATTTTTTCTCCTTCCAGCGCGGTGCGCGACAAAGCCGCTTTTCGCCGTGGCATCAAACGACTCAAAGCCCAAGGCCACGAGGTGGAAGTGGACGAATCAGCCCTCGATACCCACATGCGCTTTGCTGGGGACGACGCCACGCGCATTGCGGCCATCACCCGCGCTGCAGCCAGTGGGGCCAACGTGGCGCTCATCTCTCGCGGTGGCTACGGCCTCACGCGCATCCTGCCCGCGCTGCCCTACAAACAGATCGCCAAAGCGATTGATGGCGGCATGCAGTTTGTGGGTCTGAGCGATTTCACGGCCTTCAGCCAAGCTGTTTACGCCAAGACAGGCCGGATCTCCTGGCAAGGCCCGGCGCTGGGTGAAGACTTTGGCTCTGAAGAGGAGCCTGACGACATCATGCAAGCCTGCTTTGACGACCTGTTGCTGGAGCAGGGTGAGGGTACAGGCTGGCAAACGCCCAAAGCCGAGGCCGAGCGTCGCGTGCTGGTGAAAGACGCGCCGCTGTGGGGCGGCAACCTCACGGTGCTGACCTCGCTGTTGGGCACGCCGTACTTTCCGCAAATTAAGGGCGGTGTGCTTTTCCTCGAAGACGTGGGCGAGCACCCTTACCGGGTTGAGCGCATGCTCACGCAACTGCTGCATGCTGGCGTTTTGGCCCAGCAAAAAGCGGTGTTGATCGGCCAGTTCAGCAAATACAAGTTGGTGCCTGCCCACGACAAAGGCTTCAAGTTGGCCACGGTGGTTGAGTGGCTGCGCGGCCAGATCAAGTCCCCGGTGCTCACCGGCTTGCCTTTTGGGCATGTCGAAACCAAGGTGCTGCTGCCCGTAGGCGCCAAGGTGGACCTTGTCACCGAAGGGCGTGACGCGCTGATGGTTTGGGGTCATATTTAACAGCCGTGTTCGGGCCAGTGTGTTGTCTGGCCTTGGGCCGCTGAAGTGACGTGCAGAGCCGATGCTTTCAAGAAGATGGAGACAAACATGAAATGGATCGCAAGAATCCTGTTGGCGGCTGTGGCCGCTCTTTTGACCGCAGGTGGGGCCATCAGCGTGCAATTGTTGCGCGGTATGCCGCAACTCGATGGCGAGGCTCAACTCCAAGGCTTGTCCGGCGCGGTTCAAATCACCCGGGATGCTTCGGATGTGACCCACATCAATGCCAGCAACGCTTTGGACGCTTGGCGAGCCATCGGCTTTGTCCATGCCCAAGAGCGCGGCTGGCAAATGGCGTTCAACCGACGTGTCATGCGCGGTGAGTTGTCTGAAATTTTGGGCCAAGCCACCTTAGACACCGACAAGCTGATGCGCACTCTGGGCATCATCGGCATGGCCAAGCAGCAACTCCAAGGCTTGTCGCCTGCCACCCAAGCGGCACTCCAAGCCTACAGCGATGGCATTCAGAACGCGTGGCAAAGCGGTGCGGTCAAGCCTTCCCCCGAGTTCAAAATTTTGGGCGCATCGGTCCTGGACAACCGCGGCCAAGTTTGGTCGCCAGAGGACAGCGTGGGTTGGGCTTTGATGATGGCCTTGGATTTGGGCGGCAACTGGGGCCAGGAGTTTGCCCGTTTGTCCGCCAGTCAGGTTTTGAACCATGCACAGCTGTGGCAACTGCTGCCCGCTTACCCCGGCGAAAAACCCGCCACCGCAGTGGACCTGCCCGCTCTGTATGCCCAACTGGGTGTGTACGCTGCCGGTTCGGCCAAGGCGGCCAAGTCGGCCTCAGAGTCTGCCGTCCAGACACCATTGGCCCAATGGTCGGCCGACTGGGTGCGCGACATGGGCATTTTGGAAGGCAAAGGCAGCAACAACTGGGTGGTGCCCGGAAGCCGCACCGTGTCGGGCAAGCCCCTGCTGGCCAACGACCCGCATCTGGCCCTGAGTTCTCCAGCCATCTGGTATTACGCCCACCTCAAAGCTCCGGCAGGTGAGTTGCCCGGCGGGTACAAACACCCCGCGCTCGACGTGATCGGTGCCACCTTGCCCGGCTTGCCCTTTGTGGTGCTGGGCCGCACCACGGGCGTGGCCTGGGGTTTCACCAACACCGGGCCCGATGTGCAGGACTTGTATCTGGAGCAGCTTGACGCAGCCCGACCCGGTCAATACCGCACGCCCGATGGTTGGGCCGCTTTCTCGGAGCGCAGCGAAACCATCCGGGTCAAAGGTCAGCCGGATGTCGCGCTCAAGGTGCGCAGCACTCGCCATGGTCCAGTCATCAGCGATGTGCAGCCGCAATACCAAGGCCTGATCGACCCGAACCGTTATGCCGTCAGCCTTCGCTGGTCGGCGCTCGCGCCCGACAACAAAACCATCGAAGCGGGCATGCAGGCCAACTGGGCACAAACCGTGCCGCAACTGCAAGAAGCCTTTGCCGAGCACCATGCCCCCATGCAAAGCGTGGTGATGGCCGACACGTTGGGTGAAGTCGCCTACAAAGCCGTGGGCAAAGTGCCCACACGTTCGGCTCAAAACGACATCCTTGGCGTGGCGCCATCACCGGGCTGGTTGGCGCAATACGACTGGACCGGCTGGTTGCCCTATGCACAAAACCCGGCTGTGGACGCTGCCCAGATTGAGAAAAAGGGCTGGCACGCCACCGCAAACCAGAACATCCTGCCACCAGGGTATGCCCATTTTTTAGGGGGTGACTGGACCACGCCCGAGCGCTTTGAGCGCATCGAGCAGTTGCTGGCTGCAACGCCCCGCCACAGCCTTCAAAGCATGCAGGCCATCCAGAACGACGTGCTGTCTCTGGGGGGCAAGACTTTGCTGGCCAAGCTGGGCCAGGTCACGTCACAACACCCATTGGCCCCTGCCGCATTGAAGCAGTTGGCCGGTTTTGATGGGCAGATGCGCACCGACAGTGCAGCGGCTTTGGTGTTGAATGTCTGGGCCGATGAACTGACACGGGGTTTGTTGGCGCCGCATTTGGGGGCAGAGCGTTTTCAAGCGCTGTATGGCAAGCGCCATTTCAGGGCCGCCGTGGAGGGCATCCTTGACCGATCCGACGCATTTTGGTGTGGCCCGTCTGGTTGCGCTGCGCAAGTGACCTCGGCCTTGGAGCGTGCGCTCGACCGCATCGCGGTCAACCAGGGGCGGGATGTCTCGCTCTGGCGCTGGGGCGCATGGCATCCGGCCATCAGCAGCCACAAGCCGTTTGGCAAAGTGCCTTACCTGAATGCCTTGTTCGATGTGCGGGTAGAGAGCGCGGGAGATTTGTTCACCGTGAATGTGGGCCAGTATTGGGCCAACGACAAGCAAGCCCCATTTGCCAACCGGCATGCGGCCTCTATGCGGGCGGTGTACGACATGAGTGGGGCCGCTCAGTCGGTCTTCATTTACCAGACAGGCCAGTCGGGCCATGCCTTTGATCCGCGCAGCCGTGACATGGCATTGCAGTGGGCACAAGGAGGCTACCGGGCGTTGCAACAACAGCCACAAGCCGTTGGGCACCACATGGTGCTGCGACCATGAGCCTTACCCGATGGCTTGGGTGTTTTGAGGTCAGGCGCGGCGTTGCGCCACAAAGCCTGACAAATAGGCCGACAGCCACATGGGCGACAAGTCCTTGTTGAGGACCTGAAGACTGACCGTGTTGTGGCTTGACTTTGCAAGCGGCAGCAAATCCTCCTCCGCAGTCAGGATCAGCGTATGACCCACGGTGTGCCTGGAGCCCACAAATTTTTGCAAAATGTCCAAGGCCTTTTCTTGTTGCTTGCGCGTCTCGGTCATTTGAATGACCAGCAGATCATGCTTCTCGTTCAACAACTCCAGCAAGGCTTCTGTCAAGGACTCCAGAAACGAAATTTGAAGCGGCAGTTGCCACTGGGCCACGTCCTTTTTGAGACGGTTCGTCAGTTCTGGGGAGTCGATCACCATCATGACCTTGGCGCGGCGGTCGGTGGGCAACCGAGGAGCTTCCGAAAAGTTGTTCGCACTCTGGTAATTCAGCACAGAGGTCAGAGAAATGCGTCGGTGTCCGCCAAAAGTTTTCCAAGCTTGCAAGATATTGTTGTCGACCAGTTTCTGGATGGTCGCCATCGACAAACCCAAACGCTTGGCGGCCTGTGAGCTGGTCAAAAACTCGGCGGTCTCTGTTTCGCGTGTTTCAGCTTCTGTCGACATGTGTGTTGGCTTTCTTCGTTGTATCGGGCGGTCTGCGGTGGATGACCCGCAGGCAAAGCCGTGGGCTCGCCTTGGTGATTTTTTCAACTTCTTTAATTACTGTGTGGCCAGGTTCTGCATTGGTGCTCTGAAGTATCAAAATCAATCTTTGCAAATCGTTTGATTTTCAAGAAAAACAATTCCCCAGAACATCCCCAATTGGGGATGTTTTGATTGAATTTATTGAAAATTTGAAAATAATCGACAAAATTGAGTCAATGAGCCCTGTGGGTGGGCAGGCCCCAGGGTGACTGTCCGGTCAAACGCTTGCAGTTACAGTCAATGCCAATGTCTTCAGTTTCAACTTCCCACCTGAACCCTTGGCAAGTGATCACGGGTGGCATTTGCGGCCTTGTCTTGTCCATTGGATTGGCCCGCTTCGCCTTCACCCCCTTGTTGCCTCAACTGCAGTTGCAAACCGGCTTGACCGATGCCGCAGCCGGAGGATTGGCCGCCATCAATTACGCGGGCTACATCACAGGGGCCTTGGCCGCCGCCTGGATTGACGATGTGCGGTGGCGTCACCGGCTGTACAGCATGGGCCTGTGGCTCTCGCTTTTGACGGTGGCGGGTATGGCGCTGTCAACCTGGATGCCCAACTGGGCGCTGTGGCGTTTTTTGGGTGGTTTGTGTGGCGCCACAGGCATGCTGCTCGGGGCGGGTCTCGTGTTGGGCTGGCTCATGCGGCAAGGCCGACGACCCGAGCTGGGCGTGCATTTCATCGGCCTGGGCTTGGGCATTGTGGTGTCGGCGCTGGGTGCTTGGGGGGTGACGCAGGTCTGGGTGCAATGGTCATCACAGTGGTTGGCCATGGCCGCTATCGGCCTGCTGTTTTTCATACCCGCATGGCTTTGGCGGCCTCCGGTGCCGCCCACGCCAGCCGCTTCAGCTTCGACACAGGCCGCCCCCACAGTGTCTCGTCGTTGGATGCTGACCATGGCGGGCAGCTACTTTGCCGCAGGCTGGGGCTTTGTGATCAGTGCCACCTTCACCGTGGCCATTGTTGAGCGCGAACCGGCTTTGGCGGGTCAGGGCGCTCTGGCCTGGGCCCTGGTGGGTTTGGCGGCCATGCCTGCTGTGTTTTTTTGGGACAAGGTGGCCCGCCGCTTGGGGGACACGCGTGCCTTGTTGTTGGCCTTCGGCTTGCAAACGGTGTCGGTGATCTTGCCTGCACTGTCAGGCTCATTGGCGGCTGCGCTCGGAGGTGCCTTGGGTTATGGGGCCACATTCATTGGCATTGTGAGCCTGACGCTGGCCCTGGTCGGGCGACGGGCACCCCAAAATCCGGGCAAAGCCATGGCTCGCCTGACCTTGAGTTATGGCGCAGCGCAGGTGATTGCGCCCGTGGTGGCAGGGGCCATGGCACAGGCCACTGGCACCTTCAAGGGTGCGCTGTGGTTGACCGCTGGGGTGATGCTGCTGGGCATGGCTTTGCTGGCCACTTTGCCGCAGGACCCGTCCGAGGCGTGAGCTCCTCGCGTTCGCCAATCTGGCGGGGCATTTGATGAGCGTATCTTTTGTGATCCTGTCCTAAAAATCATCCGCAAACAGCATGGGGGATCGTTCGAAAAGCTGTTTGTTCAATTGGCTCAAAAAGGACTTGTCTTTCAAAAAGCCTCTAACGGCGACAGGGAGGGAACCATGAATATGCCCAAGACCCCCCAGGGGCAAGATCGAAATTTCGCCGAACAGCACATGCAGACCATCCTGGCCCGCCTGGCTGGGTCAGGTGCTTCGCCTCGCGCCGATCAGGTCGATGCCGTCCATGCTGTGCTGCAGCCGGCATCGCGTGTTTTGGTGGTGCAGGCCACCGGTTGGGGCAAGTCGGCGGTGTATTGGGCGGCCACACACGCGATCCGCAGCACCGGCGCTGGCCCCACGCTGGTGGTCTCGCCGCTCTTGGCCCTCATGCGCGACCAAGTGAGTGCGGCCGAGCGGGCGGGCCTCAAGGCCGCCACGGTCAACTCGACCAACCTCGACGATTGGGACGAGGTGTTTCAGCGGCTGGACGACGACGCCATCGATGTGCTGCTGGTTTCGCCCGAGCGGTTGGGCAATCCACGCTTTGCGGCGCGGCTGGGCGCGTTGCTGGCTCGGGTGGGCCTGATCGTGATCGACGAGGCGCATTGCATCAGCGATTGGGGTTTTGATTTCAGGCCCGATTACCAGCGGCTGGCGCGGGCGCTGTTGTCCACGCCAACGGCCAGTGTGCTGGCCACCACGGCCACGGCCAACGAGCGGGTGACACTGGACATTGGCAAGCAGTTGGGCGCGGGCACGGTGACCTTTCGCGGGACGCTGGCCCGCACCTCGCTCACGCTGTCGGTGGTGCCCGGTTTGTCTCCCTTGCAGCGCTACGCCTGGATCGCCGATGCGCTGGAGCAGTTGCCCGGCTCGGGCATCGTGTATGTGCTGACGGTGGCAGAAGCCGAGCGGCTGACGGCGTTTTTGCGCAGCTGCGGCCACGCGGTGGACGCCTACAGCGGGCAGACCGACGCCGATACGCGCCTCAAAGTGGAAGAGCGTTTGCGCCACAACCAGGTCAAGGCGGTGGTGGCTACCTCGGCTCTGGGCATGGGTTACGACAAGCCCGACTTGGGTTTTTGTGTGCATGTGGGTTCGCCCTCAACCCCGGTGGCCTATTACCAGCAGGTGGGCCGGGCGGGCAGGGCGGTGGCGCATGCCGAAGGGGTGCTGCTGCCGTCCGATGCAGACGAGCGCATCTGGGATTACTTTGCCACGGCGTCGATTCCTGACCCGCAAACGGCGGCCAAGGTGTTGCAAAGCTTGGGTGGCGATGCTCGCAGCCTGATCGAGATCGAAGCCGACACCGGCGTGCGCCGGGGGCGGCTGGAGGCGCTGCTCAAAATTTTGGCGGTCGAGGGCGTAGTGGACAAAGACGGCACCGCTTGGCGAGCTACGGGCGTGCCCTATGTTCACGACACGGCCAAATGGTCGGCGCTGGCCCAAGTGCGCCAGCAAGAGGCGGGCATCATGCGCCAGTATGCGCACGGTGCGGGCTGCCTGATGGCGTATTTGCAAACCGCTTTGGATGACCCATCGCCCGCGCCGTGCGGCCGGTGCTCGGTGTGCACCGGGCAGTTGCCGTTTCCGGGCCTTGCCCCCTCCCAAGACAAACTGATCGCGGCGCGTGACTTCTTGCGTGGCATGGACGTGGACATCGAGCCGCGAAAGCGCTGGCCCTCAGGTGTGGGGCGCAAAGGCGCGATCCGTGGTTTTGATGTGGGCCGCGCTGTGGCTTTTGCCGACGACCCGGGTTGGGTGGCCGAGCTGCAGGCGCTGCGCAGCGCAGCGCCCGGTGTGGTGCCTGCCGAAATCCTTGCGGGAGCCTTGGCCTTGCTCGGGCGTTGGGCCAAAAGCTGGTCCGCCCGCCCGGTGTGTGTGGTGCCCATGCCTGCACCCGACATGGCTTCGAACCGACGCTTGGCCGAGCACATGGCCCAAAAGGGCCGTCTGCCTTTGCACGACGTGTTCAGCTGGACGGGCGGGCCTGCGCCGGACGACGCGGCTTCTACGCCTGTGGTGGCGCATCTGGAGTCAGCCATTGGCTTTTCACACGATGCCGATTTGCCCGCCGGGCCGGTGCTGTTGGTGACCACCGATGTGCGCAGTCGCTGGACAGCCACGGTGGCGGCAGCCCTTTTGCGCGAGCAGGGCGCCAGCCAGGTGCTGCTGCTGGCTTTGCACCTGCGCCCATGAGGCATGATGAGCGCTTGATTTGAAGAAGACGATGAACGACAACACCCCAGACACGCAAGACCAGCCGTTGGTCCAAGAACCCCGCCGCTGGCAAAACGAGCAGTGGACTGCCCAGGTCATCAAAAACGACGACGACGACGGTTGGGCCGTGGCCATGTACAAAGACGGTGAGAGCGAGCCTGCGTTGGTGGGGCCGTGGACCATGGGGCGCGACAAAAAGAACCCCAAGCCGTTGGACGGCTCGGCCTTCATCACTTTGGTGAAAACCGCCAGCGAGTTTGTGCGCCGCAGTGAGCAGCAGTTACACGCCACGCTGCACCAGTCGGTCGTGGTCAATGGCCCAAGCGGGCGGGTGACCGTGCTGCTGGACATCGTGCCCGATGAGGACAGCCCTTACGCCACGCTCACCGCGCAGGATGAGGCTGACGAAACGCTGGCCGAGGTGAAGGTTGAGGCGGGCTTCAAGCTCAACCGCCATACGGCTCAGGCTTGGGTCGACAACGACTTTTCGAAGCCTGGCGCGGGACGCCGCTAAAGCAGCGCCACCATGCTGGGTTCGGGCTCAGATTCCCAAGCTTTGCAATTGAACCAGGCCTTTGGGGGTTTGCAGTGTGGCCACCAAATTGGCTTCGCCAGCATCAGTGGCGATGCCTTCCAGTCCAATGGACTCGTAGGCCGCTTGCAGTTTGGTCGCACTGGGGTGACTCACTGTGAGACTTTGCAGGGTCACGCCCGAGCGGGGTAGGCTGTTGCGAGGGTGCAGGCGCAGCGGGTCTGTGGCGTCGGGCTTGCCCCACTGGATCAGGGTGGGCAAGCAACCATTGAAGAGCCGTTCGCCGTCTTCTCGAACGGTGATTTGCCAGTTCAAGGTGCCTTTGCCCGACTTGCGGCTGGCATGCACCACTTGACCGCGCTCAATGCCTTGCGTGCGCAGCACATGGCGCGCTGCTTTCACATCGTCGGTGCTGGTCACAAAGTGGATCAGCCGAGGGCCTTGGGCGATGGCTTTTTGCAAAGTGTTGTTGTCCATGTCGAACCAGCGGGGCACTTGCGAGCGTTTGGGGATCACCGCCGCTGGGTTGATGGCGATGATTTCAAAATAAGCCAGCGGAAACTTGGGCGAGGCGATTTTGAACAGGCGGTTGTGCGTGCCGTATTTTTCGTGTTCACCGCCGGGGCCTGGGGTGATGCCCAAGGTCTCTTCGCACCACTGCACGCCTGCTTCCAGAGACGCAGCCATCACCACCAGGTGGTCAATTTGAGTTTTCATTTTTTTCAAGGTCAGTCAATTGCCGCTGAGCATAACGGATGCCTTCGTGCTGGCACCCACGCTGGCCTGCGACAATCGCGGCTACTCTCAATGGAGCCCTTATGTTGATCGATGCAGACGAAAGCCAACTGGTGTTGGTGGATTTTCAGGCCCGCTTGAAGCCCGTGATGTTGGACGCCGATGCGGTGTGGGCCAATGCCGCCCGTTTGGCCACGCTGGCCCAAGCCCTGAATGTGCCCACTTGGGGCACCGAACAAAACCCTTCTCGCTTGGGTGAAATGCCTCCGGAAATTCGCAGTCACTGCCGCCAGGTGCTGGCCAAAATGCAGTTCAGCGCCGTGGAGGAGGGCCTGGGCGAATGGCTGCAACCCGAACCACCCCAAGCCCCCAAAGGCAACGCACGCAGCCTGCCTCGTCACCTGCAAAAACCCCAGCCTGGTGCCGAAGAGCGCAAAACCATCGTGTTGGCCGGGTGTGAGGCGCACATTTGCCTGATGCAGACCGCGCTCGATTTGCTGGAAGACGAGTTCGAGGTCTGGGTGGTGACCGATGCCTGCAGTTCCCGCACCGAGCGCAACCGCGATGCGGCCTACGACCGCTTGGCCGGGGCAGGGGCCGAGCTGGTGACCGCCGAGATGGTGGCGTTTGAGTGGATTCGTACGGCCGAGCACCCCGATTTCAAGCTGATGCAAAGCTTGTTCAAGTGATCGTCTGACCCGGGAGCTTGCACCCGGGTTTCAAAACCCAAGGACAAGTTGATGTGCTGTCCGGCGTGCGACAGAGTCAGCTTGTTGCAAGTCCCTTGCTCATAATTATGAATTCAGAAGAGGCGGGTACCCGATGGGTGCCCCAATGCTTTTTCTTCATGTTGGGACATCAGGAGACTTTTCATGGGCAAATTTGCTGATTTTCACGCGCGCTCGATCAATGACCGCGACGCATTCTGGGCTGAGCAGGCCAAACTGGTGGACTGGAAAGTCCAGCCCCAGCAAATCTGCGACTACAGCAACCCGCCTTTTGCCAAGTGGTTCGTGGGCGGTCAAACCAACCTCTGCCACAACGCTGTTGACCGCCACCTGGCCGAGCGTGCCGATCAGCCTGCACTGATTTTTGTGTCGACCGAGACCGATCAGGAAAAAACCTACACCTACCGTGAGCTGCACGCCGAAGTGCAGCGCATGGCCGCCATCTTGCAAGACCTGGGCGTGGTCAAAGGCGACCGCGTGCTGATTTACATGCCCATGATCGCGGAAGCGGCGTTTGCCATGCTCGCCTGCGTGCGCCTTGGGGCCATCCACTCGGTGGTGTTTGGCGGTTTTGCTTCTCACTCACTGGCCACCCGCATCGAAGACGCTTCGCCCAAAGTCATCATCAGCGCCGACGCGGGCTCGCGTGGCGGCAAGGGCGTGCCTTACAAACCGCTCTTGGACGCAGCCATCGAGTTGTCGGCCCACAAACCCGCCAACGTCATCATGGTGGACCGAAAACTTGCCGCCTTCACCCCCGTGGCTGGCCGTGATGTGGATTACGCCACCGAGCGCGCCAAACACATGGATGCGGTGGTGCCATGCGAGTGGGTCAATGCAACCCATCCCAGCTACACCCTCTACACCTCGGGCACCACTGGCAAACCCAAAGGCGTGCAGCGCGACACCGGGGGCTACACCGTGGCCCTGGCCGCCAGCATTCCCAATATTTTCGAGGGCAAGCCCGGTGGCACATTCTTCTGCACCAGCGACATCGGCTGGGTGGTGGGCCACAGCTACATCATCTACGGCCCGCTGATCGGCGGCATGGCCACCATCCTGTACGAAGGTCTGCCGATTCGCCCCGACGGCGGCATTTGGTGGAGCCTGGTCGAGAAGTACAAAGTCCAGGTCATGTTCAGCGCGCCCACGGCCATCCGTGTGCTCAAAAAGCAAGACCCGGCACTGCTCACCAAATACGATCTGTCCAGCCTGCAGGCGCTGTTCCTGGCGGGTGAGCCCTTGGACGAGCCCACCGCCAAATGGATTTCTGAAGGCCTCAACGGCAAAGCCATCATCGACAACTACTGGCAGACCGAGACCGGCTGGCCGATTTTGAGCATCTGCAACGGCGTGGAAAAAGCGCCCAGCAAATTTGGCTCGCCTGGCAAAGCCATTTACGGCTACAACGTCAAGCTGGTCGACGATCAAACCGGTGAAGAACTCACCGGCGCCAACCAGAAGGGCGTTTTGACCATTGAAGGCCCATTGCCCCCCGGCAACCTGCAAACCATCTGGGGCGACGACGACCGTTTCGTCAAAACTTACTGGAAAACCGTGCCCAACAAGCTGGTCTACAGCACCTTCGACTGGGCGGTGCGCGACGAAGACGGGTACTACTTCATTTTGGGCCGTACGGACGACGTGATCAACGTCGCCGGTCACCGTTTGGGCACCCGCGAGATCGAAGAAAGCATCTCCAGCCACCCCAACATCGCCGAAGTGGCGGTGGTCGGTGTGGCCGACCAGCTCAAAGGGCAGGTGGCCATGGCGTTTGCCATCGCCAAAGACACTTCTGGCCTGACCGATGCGGCGGCACGCCTGAAGCTCGAAGGCGAAGTCATGAAGGTGGTGGACAGCCAACTCGGCGCTGTGGCCCGTCCATCGCGTGTGTTCTTTGTCTCGGCCTTGCCCAAGACGCGCAGCGGCAAGTTGCTGCGCCGGGCGATTCAGGCTGTGGCCGAAGGGCGCGATCCGGGCGACCTGACCACCATGGACGATCCGGCTGCTTTGCAGCAGATCGTGGATCAGATCAAGGGCTGACGATTCTGGACCCCGCATTGTCGGGGTCTTTTTTTGCCCCAAAAACCTCGTGCACACCTTGTTGGTGCGGGTGTAAGTTTGGTATCGGACAAGGCGTGGCACAATGCGCGCTGTACTCAGGCCCTTCCCCTGCCACAGTCGCATCCGCCAACCGGTTCAGCCGTGTCGCGGAAGGTAAAAATCAACCAACTTATGTTTCCCAGAGGGAAACGGAGGTCAGCGAAATATGAGCGAGACAAATTCCGTCTACTCTGCCTACTCAGGCAATACCCATCTCTTCGGGGGCAATACACCCTACGTCGAAGAGATGTACGAAAACTACCTGGCCAATCCAGGCAGCGTCCCCGATTCATGGCGCGACTACTTTGACGCCCTCCAGCACGTCCCCGCCGTTGATGGCACCAATGCCAAAGACGTGCCGCATCTGCCCGTCATCAATGCGTTTGCCGAGCGCGCCAAGTCCGGCGGCACCAAAGTCGTCATGGCCAGTGCCGATGCCGAAATGGGCCGCAAGCGCACCGCCGTTCAGCAGCTGATTGCCGCTTACCGCAACGTGGGCCAGCGTTGGGCCGATCTGGACCCGCTCAAGCGCACCGAGCGCCCCAATATTCCTGACCTCGACCCCGCTTTCTTTGGCTTCACCGATGCCGACCACGAAATCGTGTTCGACACCAGCAACACCTTCTTCGGCAAGAACCGCATGTCCTTGCGCGAGCTGCTCAATGCGCTGCGCGAAACCTATTGCGGCACCCTGGGCGCTGAGTACATGTACACCACCGAGCAGGCTGAAAAGCGCTGGTGGCAACAAAAGCTCGAAAGCATCCGCAGCAAGCCCAATTTCACGGCCGAGAAGAAAAAACAGATCCTCGACCGCCTGACCGCGGCCGAAGGCCTGGAGCGCTACCTCCACACCAAATACGTGGGCCAAAAGCGTTTTTCGCTCGAAGGCGGCGAGAGTTTCATCGCGGCGATGGACGAGCTGATCCAGCAAGCCGGTGCGCAAGGCGTGCAGGAAGTTGTGATCGGCATGGCCCACCGCGGCCGTCTGAACGTGCTGGTCAACACCATGGGCAAGCTGCCTGCGGACCTGTTTGCCGAGTTCGACCACACCGCCCCTGAAGACCTGCCTGCTGGTGACGTGAAATACCACCAAGGCTTCAGCTCGGACGTGAACACCGCTGGTGGCCCCGTCCACCTGTCGCTGGCCTTCAACCCTTCGCACCTGGAAATCGTCAACCCCGTGGTCGAGGGCTCTGTGCGCGCCCGCATGGACCGCCGTGACGATCCGCTGGGCAAGCAAGTCTTGCCCGTGCTGGTGCACGGTGACTCCGCTTTCGGCGGTCAAGGTGTCAACCAGGAAACCTTTGCTTTGGCCCAAACCCGTGGTTACTCCACTGGCGGCACGGTGCACATCATCATCAACAACCAGATCGGTTTCACCACCTCTGACCCGCGCGACATGCGCTCGAGCGTGTTCTGCACCGACATCGTCAAAATGGTCGAGGCCCCTGTGTTGCACGTCAACGGAGATGACCCAGAGGCGGTGGTGTTGGCCACCCAGCTGGCTTTGGAATACCGCATGACGTTCCAAAAAGACGTGGTGCTGGATGTGGTCTGTTTCCGTAAATTGGGACACAACGAGCAAGACACCCCTGCGCTGACCCAGCCACTGATGTACAAGAAAATTGGCACGCACCCAGGCACCCGCAAGTTGTTTGCCGACAAGCTGGCCGCTCAGGGCTTGGGTGATACCTTGGGCGATGACATGGCCAAGGCCTACCGCGCTGCCTTGGACGCTGGCAAAAACACGACCGAACCCGTGTTGACCAACTTCAAAACCAAGTTCACCGTGGACTGGGCGCCCTTCATGGGCAAGAAGTGGACCGATGCGGGGGACACCTCGATTCCTTTGGCAGACTGGAAGCGTCTGGCCGAAAAGATCACCACCATCCCTGAGTCGGTCACACCGCACCAGCTGGTCAAAAAGGTGTACGACGACCGCGCCGCCATGGGCCGTGGCGACATTCCGGTGGACTGGGGCATGGGCGAGCACATGGCTTTTGCCTCTTTGGTGGCCAGTGGTTACCCTGTGCGCTTGTCGGGCGAAGACAGTGGCCGTGGCACCTTCACACACCGTCATGCGGTCATCCATGACCAAAAGCGCGAAAAGTGGGACACCGGCACCTATGTGGCCTTGCAAAACGTCTCGGACAAGCAGGCGCCGTTTGTCGTCATCGATTCGATCCTGTCCGAAGAGGCTGTGCTCGGTTTTGAGTACGGCTACGCCTCGAACGATCCCAATACGTTGGTGATCTGGGAAGCGCAGTTCGGCGACTTCGCCAACGGCGCTCAGGTGGTCATCGATCAGTTCATTGCCTCGGGTGAAGTCAAATGGGGTCGTGTGAACGGCCTGACTTTGATGCTGCCGCATGGCTACGAAGGCCAAGGGCCTGAGCACAGTTCAGCCCGCGTGGAGCGCTTCATGCAGTTGGCAGCCGACACCAACATGCAACTGGTGCAACCCACCACGGCCAGCCAGATCTTCCATGTGCTGCGTCGTCAAATGGTGCGTGACCTGCGCAAACCCCTGGTCATCTTCACACCCAAGTCGCTGTTGCGCAACAAGGATGCGACTTCACCCGTGTCCGAGTTCACCAAGGGCAGCTTCCAGACCGTGATCGGTGAGACCAAAGCCATCAAGGCCGACAAGGTCAAGCGCGTGGTGGCTTGCTCAGGCAAGGTGTACTACGACCTGGTCAAGCACCGCGAGGCCAAGGGTGTCGACGATGTGGCCATCATCCGCGTCGAACAGCTCTACCCCTTCCCACACAAGGCCTTTGCAGCCGAGTTGAAGAAGTACCCCCATGCCACCGACATCGTGTGGTGCCAGGACGAGCCACAGAACCAGGGTGCCTGGTTCTTCATCCAGCACAACATCCACGAAAACATGCAGGATGGCCAAAAGCTCGGTTATGCCGGTCGCGCCGCCTCTGCGTCGCCAGCGGTGGGTTACTCCCACCTGCACCAGGACCAGCAAAAAGCCCTGATCGAAGCGGCGTTTGCGAAGCTCAAGGGCTTCGTGCTGACCAAGTGATCGACCCAAACAACCTCGCGTTACAACCTTAAAGAGAATTCAAAATGGCTATCGTAGAAGTCAAAGTTCCCCAACTGTCCGAGTCCGTGGCTGAAGCCACCATGCTGCAGTGGAAAAAGAAAGTCGGCGACACCGTTGCAGCTGACGAAATCCTGATCGAGATCGAAACCGACAAAGTCGTGCTGGAAGTGCCCGCACCTTCGGCAGGTGTTTTGTCTGAAATCATCCAGGGCGATGGCGCCACCGTGGCCGCCGAGCAGCTGATTGCCCGCATCGACACCGACGGCAAAGTTGCTGCCGCTGCACCTGCTGCTGCTGCCGCTGCTCCAGCTGCAGCATCGGCTCCGGCCGCAGCGCCTGCTGCTGCCAGCACCAGCATGGCCGGTGTGGCCATGCCCGCCGCAGCCAAGCTGATGGCCGACAACAGCCTGGCCTCTGGCTCGGTGCCTGGTACGGGCAAAGACGGTCGCGTCACCAAAGGTGATGTGCTGGCGGCTGTGGCCGGTGGTGTCAAGTCCACCGCCGCCGTGATCCCGACCGGCGTGCCCACCAAGTCTCTGCCCCAGGTGGCAGCTGCTGCCCCAGACTTGGGCGAGCGCCCAGAGCAGCGCGTGCCCATGACGCGTCTGCGTGCCCGCGTGGCCGAGCGTTTGCTGCAATCGCAGTCGACCAACGCCATCCTGACAACGTTCAACGAAATCAACATGGCCCCCGTCATGGAGATGCGCAAGCGCATGCAAGAGCGCTTCGAGAAGGAGCACGGCTGCAAGCTGGGCTTCATGAGCTTCTTTGTCAAAGCCGCTGTGCACGCCCTGAAAAAGTTCCCTGTGCTCAACGCCTCGGTGGACGGCAACGACATCGTGTACCACGGCTACTTCGACATCGGCATCGCGGTGGGCTCGCCCCGTGGTTTGGTGGTGCCGATTCTGCGCAACGCCGACCAGATGAGCTTTGCCGACATCGAAAAGAAAATTGCCGAGTTTGGCGTGAAAGCGCGTGACGGCAAGCTGGGCCTGGAAGAAATGACCGGCGGCACTTTCTCGATCTCCAACGGCGGCACCTTCGGCTCGATGATGTCCACACCCATCATCAACCCACCCCAGTCGGCCATTTTGGGCGTGCACGCGACCAAAGACCGCGCCATGGTGGAAAACGGCCAAGTCGTGGTTCGCCCGATGAACTACTTCGCCATGTCCTACGACCACCGCATCATCGACGGCCGCGAAGCTGTCTTGGGCTTGGTCGCCATGAAGGAAGCGCTGGAAGACCCAGCACGCCTCCTGTTCGACATCTAAAACCCCTTGTTTTGAATGCCCCCTGCCCAGGGGGCGTTTTTCATCCAGAAGGCATTTCCCATGAGCAAACAATTCGACGTCGTTGTCATCGGCGGTGGCCCCGGTGGCTACATCGCAGCCATCCGCGCTGCCCAACTCGGTTTCCAAGTCGCCTGTATCGACGAGTGGAAAAACGCAACCGGTGGCCCAGCCCCCGGCGGCACCTGTACCAACGTGGGTTGCATTCCCTCTAAAGCTTTGCTGCAGTCCAGCGAGCATTTTGACCACGCCAACCACCACTTTGCCGAGCACGGCATCAGCGCCACGGGCGTGAAGATGGACGTGGCCAAGATGATTGCCCGCAAGGACAACGTTGTGAAGCAAAACAACGATGGCATCTTGTACCTGCTGAAGAAAAACAAGGTCACGTTCTTCCACGGTCGCGGCAGCTTTGCGAGCAAGTCTGAAGGCGGCTACGAGATCAAGGTGGCAGGCAAGACGGAAGAGGTGATCACCGGCAAAAACATCATCATCGCCACCGGCTCCAACGCCCGTGCGTTGCCCGGCACACCGTTTGACGAAGTCAACGTGTTGTCGAACGATGGCGCTTTGCGCGTGGGTGCTGTGCCCAAGAAGCTGGCCTTGATCGGATCTGGCGTGATCGGTTTGGAGATGGGCTCGGTTTGGCGTCGTCTCGGCGCTGACGTGACCATCCTCGAAGGTCTGCCCACATTCCTCGGGGCTGTGGACGAACAAATCGCCAAGGAAGCCAAAAAGGCGTTTGACAAACAAGGCCTGAAGATTGAGCTGGGCGTGAAGGTTGGCGAAATCGTCAACGGCAAGAAGGGCGTCACCGTCAACTACACCAACGCCAAGGGCGAAGCCGTGGTGCTGGACGCCGACAAGCTGATCATCTCGATCGGCCGCGTGCCCAACACCATCGGTCTGAACACCGAAGCCGTGGGCCTGCAGTTGGACGAGCGCGGCGCGATTGTGGTGGACGCGGATTGCAAAACCAACCTGCCCGGCGTGTGGGCGGTGGGTGACGTGGTGCGCGGCCCCATGCTGGCGCACAAAGCCGAGGAAGAGGGCGTTGCTGTGGCCGAGCGCATTGCGGGCCAACACGGTCATGTCAACTTCAACACCATCCCTTGGGTCATCTACACCAGCCCCGAAATTGCGTGGGTGGGCCGCACCGAGCAGCAGCTCAAAGCCGATGGCGTGGCGTACAAGGCGGGCTCGTTCCCGTTCTTGGCCAACGGCCGTGCCCGCGCCTTGGGCGACACGACCGGCATGGTGAAAATGCTGGCCGATGCGACCACCGACGAAATTTTGGGCGTGCACATCGTGGGCCCACAAGCTTCCGAGCTGATCGCCGAGGCTGTGGTGGCCATGGAATTCCGCGCCAGCGCAGAAGACATTGCCCGCATCTGCCACGCCCACCCGTCTTTGAGCGAGTCGACCAAAGAGGCTGCTTTGGCGGTGGACAAGCGCACGCTGAACTTCTGAGTCTTTGACACCCCCGGAACTGCGGTTTCGGGTGAGTTGGGTTAAAGTTCCGCATCCCTGAAAACCCGGGCCTGGTCCCGGGTTTTGTTATTGAATTGAAGAGCAAGCCACCCATGTCCGTTCGTGCAGTTTACGAAGAAGAACTCCAAAAACGGGGCTATCAAAGCGACCCCGCGCAATTGCGGGCGATTGAGGCGCTGGAGCGCTGCGCCAGCGAGTGGGCGGCTTACAAGTCCAAGCGCTCGGGCCTGTTGGGTAAATTCCTGAGCCGCCCGGAGATCCCCAAGGGGGTCTACATGTTTGGCGGGGTGGGACGCGGCAAGAGCTTTTTGATGGACTGCTTTTTTGCGGCTGTGCCGATTGAGCGCAAAACCCGTTTGCACTTTCACGAGTTCATGCGCGAGGTGCACCGAGAACTTACCGTGATCCAGGGCACCGTTAATCCATTGGACGAATTGGGCAAACGCATGGCCAAGCGTTACCAGTTGATTTGCTTCGATGAGTTTCATGTGGCCGACATCACCGACGCCATGATCTTGCACCGCTTGCTGGTAGCGCTCTTTGACAACGGCGTGGGCTTTGTCACCACCTCCAACTTCGAACCCGATGGCCTGTACCCCGACGGCTTACACCGCGACCGCATCTTGCCCGCGATTGCTTTGCTGAACCAGCGCATGCAGGTTTTGAATGTGGACAACGGCACCGACTACCGCCGCCGCACGCTGGAGATGGTCAAGCTGTACCACTCGCCCTTGGGCGAGCAGGCCGATGCCGAGATGAACGACGCCTTCAACCGCCTCGCCACCGGCCCGGACGAAGACCCAGTGCTCCACATCGAAGCGCGCGAAATCACTGCCAAGCGCCGCGCGGGGGATGTGGTGTGGTTTGATTTTCGTGCCATTTGCGGCGGTCCGCGTTCGCAAAACGATTACCTTGAAATCGCTACGCAGTACCACACGGTGCTGCTCAGCAATGTGCCCCACATGCCCGTCAGCATGGCGTCTGAGGCGCGGCGCTTTACTTGGTTGATCGATGTGCTGTACGACCGCCGGGTCAAGCTGATCATGTCAGCGGCGGTGCCCCCCGAAGGGCTGTACACCTCTGGGCCCATGTCACATGAGTTTCCGCGCACAGTGTCGCGCCTGCACGAGATGCAGTCGAGCGAGTTCTTGGCGCTTGAGCATCGGACCGTGGACACACACCTCACATGAAACACTTTGCATTGGCGGCTTTGACCGCGTTGACGACGTCCTGGCTGGGCGCACAATCCTTGGTGGGTGAGCCTGAGTTCATCTGCGTGCAACGGGAAGCTCTGGCCAGCCAACGTGCTGAGGTCATGGCAGTCTATGAGCAAGAAGCCAAAGCCTGTTGGCAAAAATTTGCTGTCAACGCCTGCCTGAGTGACGCCCGGAAAATCCGTCGGGCCGCACTCGAGCCCTTGCGTCAACAAGATCTGCTGCTCAATGCCCAAGAGCGTCAGTGGCGAACCGAGCAGCGCGATCTGCGCTTGCAAGGCAAGCAAACGGGTCAGCCCACGCCGCCATGATGGACGCCTCTGCCCAAGATCTGCGTTCGCCCCAGCGCCAGTTGATCGAATGCCAGATGGCGCATGCTGATCTGGACGCTTTGATAGACCAAGCGGTGCTCGCTGCGCAGCCTTTGGACGAGCTTTTGCTGCGGCGGCTCAAAAAAAGGCGTTTGGCTTTGCGTGACCAAATGGCCAGGTTGCAATGGATGCTTGAGCCCAAGGAGCCTGCTTGAGCTTGCTGCTGCAAAGGGTCTCCGAAACCCTGTCCAGCCATGGCGCATTGTCCCAGTCGGTGCCTGGTTTTCAGCCACGTCAAGGGCAAACCGACATGGCGATGGCCGTCACGCAAACCCTGGAGCAGGGCGGCCAGCTGGTGGTGGAGGCGGGCACGGGCGTGGGCAAAACTTATGCCTATCTGGTGCCGGTTCTGCTCAGCGGTCAGCGGGCCTTGGTGTCCACGGCGACCAAGGCACTGCAAGACCAATTGTTTTCCCGCGACATTCCGCGTCTGGTCGAAGTTTTGGGGCTTCCCATTCGAGTGGCCTTGCTCAAGGGTCGATCCAACTACCTGTGTTTGCACCGCATGCAGCAAGCCAGGCACAGCGCCGAGTCGGCTCAGCCAGGTGCGCAGAAGGCACTGGCCAAGATCGAAACATGGTCCCAATCTACACGCACGGGTGACATGGCCGAGCTGACGGGCCTGGACGAGCGTTCTGCCTTGTGGCCGCTGGTCACGTCTACACGCGACAACTGTTTGGGCTCCAGCTGCCCCAGCTACCGCGCATGCCATGTGAACCTGGCGCGCAAAGAGGCGATGGCATCGGACGTGGTCGTCATCAACCACCACTTGTTTTTTGCCGACATGGCGGTACGCGAATCCGGTGTGGCCGAGTTGTTGCCCACGGTGCGAGTGACCGTTTTTGACGAAGCGCACCAGCTCAACGAGATTGGTGTGAACTTCTTGGGCAAGCAATTTTCGACCGTGCAGTTGCTGGAGTTGTCCCGCGACGTGCTGGCCACCGGTTTGCAATTGGCGCGGGGTTTGGTGGATTGGCATGCCCTGGCCGACCGACTGGAAAAAACATCTCGCGATTTGCGCTTGGCGGCGGGCATGCACCGGGGCTCGGTGCGTTTGCGCTGGACCGAGGCCATTCCCGAGGGCGTCGAGGCTGGAGATTGGACCTCCGCTTTGGCACAGTTGGTCCAGGCTTTGGGGCAGTTGCAAACGGGTTTGGAGATGGTCACTGAGCTGGCCCCGGATTTTCAGCGCTTACACGAACGGGCCACCGAGTTGGCCCAAAAAGCGCATTTGTTCTCGCAAGCGCCCGATCCTGAAGGGGTACGTTGGGCCGAAGTCAGCGCTCAGCTGCGCTTGATCGAATCGCCGTTGGACATCGCCCAAGCTTTCTCGGCATTGACCAAACCTGGGGCAGTGTCCCCAGTCTTGGGTGTCAGTGATGCTGGCAGCCAGCACATGCCAGACCCGGACTCTTTGGAGGCCTTGATGGCGGGCGACCCCCGGCATGCATCCATCGGCGCGCCTGGTTCGTCCAATGCGATGCAGGGCAGCAGCGAAGCTGGTGTGGGTGTCGGCCAACGCGCCTGGATTTTCACATCGGCCACCTTGGGTGATGAACCCAGTTTGCGATGGTTCACCGAGCCTTGCGGCCTGACATCTGCGCAGGTCATGCAAGTCACCAGTCCGTTTGATTACGCCCAACAAGCGGCCCTGTACGTGCCCGAGCACCTGCCCAAACCGGGAGACCCCGGGCACGCGGGGCATGTGGCGCAGCTGGTGGTCGAAGCCGTGGAGTTGCTGGGCGGCAGAACCCTGGTGCTGACCACCACACTGAACGCCATGCGCAGCATTGGAGAATATTTGCAAACCCGCCTGGACCCGTCAGCGAACGTCGAAGTGCTGGTGCAAGGACAAAGTCCCAAGCGGCGCTTGATGGAGCGCTTTCGCGAAGGTGGCGGAGATGGTCGTGCGGGTTGTGTTCTGGTGGCCTCGGCCTCATTTTGGGAGGGCTTTGATGTGCCCGGTGAGGCTTTGCAGCTGGTCGTGATCGACAAGCTGCCCTTCCCGCCGCCGGGTGACCCCCTGTTTGAGGCCAGAAGTCAACGGATCACACGCGAAGGTCGCAGCGCTTTTGCCGACCATGCGCTGCCAGAAGCCGCGGTGTCCCTCAAGCAAGGCGCAGGGCGCTTGATCCGCAGTGAAACCGACCGGGGTGTTTTGGTGGTGTGCGATACACGCCTAGCCACCATGTCGTATGGCCGCAGGCTGGTTCGCGGACTGCCGGAAATGCGCCGCCTGAGCGGGCATGCCGAATTTTTGTCGACTTTGCGTCAGCTCACCACAGACGCCACCAACTCGATGACTTCTTGACCCCTTCGGCCTTGAGGTAATCGGACTGGGGAAAATTCTTTTCCAGAACACGCTTGGCATCGTCTCGCAGAGCGTTCATGCCCATGGCGTCGTAGGAGCTGACCAAAATCGCGAGAGCTTCTTCGACCGCTGGCACGCCTTGGTATTCGGCAATCGCCTGTTGAGCGCGGTTGACCGCAGCCACATGGGCACCGCGGCTGGCGTAGTAGCGGGCCACGTGCACTTCGTAGGCCGCCAGGGCGTTCACGATGTGCAGCATGCGCTGGCGTGCTTCGGAGCTGTATTTGGACTCGGGAAAACGTGTGGTCAGCTCTTTGAAGGACTCGTAGGAGTCTTTGGCCGCTTTTTGATCACGCTCGGACAAGTCTTGCTTGGTCAGGAACGAGAACAAGCCCAAGTTGTCGTTGAAGTTCACCAAACCCTTGAGGTAGATCGCATAGTCCAGCGCTGGGCTGGCCGGGTGCAAACGAATGAAGCGGTCCAGCGTGGCGATGGCCTGGATTTTGTCGCCGGTTTTGTATTGGGCATAGGCCTTGTCGAGCTGGGCTTGTTGCGCCATAACGGTGCCAGCAGCACGGCCTTCGAGCTTTTCGTAATAGCCAATGGCCTTGTCCCAGGCGCCGGCATTGGCTTCGTCACGCGCTTCAGCGTAGATTTTTTCGGGGGTCCAGCCAGCCGTGACATCCTTGGTGGTGTTGGCGCAGCCCGTGAGGAACAGTCCCGCTGCCAAAACCAGGCCAGCTGGAACCATCGATAATCTGAAGCTTCGCATCTGTGACACCCTTGTACTGTTGAACGCCTTGATTATATCGACCGACCCCGAAATGGATGAGCCCTCTGCCTTGCTTGACGATGGCGAGCGTGTGCTGGAGGCATCAGACGAGGAGGTGCGGACCCGTCAGGTCCCAGTGGCCTTGCATGGCCAGCGCCTGGACCGTGCTTTGGCGCAAATGGTGCCCGAGTTTTCACGCAGTTATTTGCAGCAACTGATCGAGCAGGGCGATGCACTGATCGACGGGCGTGTGGTCACCAAGGTGTCGACCAAAGTCCGGCTCGGTCATCAGGTGGTGGTCACTCTGCGGGCCACGCCCCAGTCGCAGGCCTTTGTGCCGGAAGACATGCCCATCGATGTGGTGTATGAAGACGCCCACCTGCGTGTGATCAACAAGCCTGCAGGGCTGGTGGTTCACCCAGCACCCGGTAATTGGCGCGGCACGCTGCTCAATGGTTTGTTGGCGCTGGATCCACTGGCCAGTGAGGTGCCCCGGGCGGGCATTGTGCATCGCTTGGACAAGGACACCAGCGGCTTGATGGTGGTGGCTCGCACGCGCCAGGCCATGGATGCGCTGGTCCAGCTGATTGCTGCGCGAGACGTGCGTCGCCAGTACCTGGCCATTGGGCACAAAGCATGGGTCTCACCTTCGCCCAGTACCGTCGAGGCGGCCATTGGCCGTGACCCCGTCAACCGCCTGCGGATGGCGGTGGTCGATTTGACCCACCAGTCTGGTAAGACGGCCGCTACCACCATCGAGGTGCTGGACAGCCATGCGCTCGGTTGTCTGGTCGAGTGCACCCTGCATACCGGACGCACCCACCAAATCCGGGTGCACATGGCCCACATCGGCCACCCCTTGCTGGCCGACGCCGTGTACGGCGGTGCCAAAGCTGCGGGCATGGAACGACAAGCCCTGCACGCTTGGCACTTGGCTTTTGTACACCCCATCACCGGTCAGATGATCGACATCCGGTCGCCTTTGCCCAATGACATGACTCGGGCATTGTCAGATTGGGGCCTCAGCTACAATGCACCCACTCAGGGAGCTTGAGCCGAATCACCGGTTTGGGCGCATCCAGGGCCTGGCCAGTGGTCTATGCCCTCCAGAACGGGGTTGTTTCTTTGCAGAAGCGACCATGACCTCTGCACCTTTGACGCCGTGAGGCGTCTTTTTCCCGAAAGATCGACACATGAATACGGCGCAAGCCAAGCGTGTCCTGGAAACGGCCTTGCTCACGGCGGGTCAGCCTTTGTCATTGCGCGACATGCGCGTGCTTTTTGACGATGCGCTCGGGGCCGACACCCTGCGGCAAATGCTGCAAGACCTGCAAAATGAATGGGCTCAGAAGGGTCTGGAGCTCATCCGCGTGGCCAGCGGCTGGCGATTTCAGAGTCGCCCCGAGTTGCGCACTTACCTCGATCGCTTGCACCCCGAAAAGCCTCCCAAGTACACCCGCGCCGTGCTGGAAACCTTGGCCATCATTGCCTACCGTCAACCAGTGACCCGGGGCGACATGGAAGACATCCGTGGCGTCACCATCAACTCGCAAATCCTCAAGCAACTCGAAGACCGGGGTTGGGTCGAAGTCATCGGCCACCGTGAGACCGTTGGTCGGCCCGGGCTGTATGCCACGACGCGCCAGTTTCTGGACGATTTGGGTCTGTCTGCCCTCGATCAGTTGCCTATGCTTTCCCAAGTCGATGGACAGACCTCGGCTTTGTCCGGTCTGGTGGATGACTTGCCGGTTCAGCCCTCCTTGTCGCTTGAAGACGCCATCAACGCCTTGCCGTTCGAGATGCCCATCGTGGCCGACTCGGACGAAGGCCCATTTCCGGCCGAAACGGTCGGCTTGAACGAACCTTCGGGCGCGCCGAGCGCTCTTTCCGATCACAGCGATGATCCTAGCCTGTCTGCGCAATCAGATAACCACCCTGACCGTCCGCTGCATGGCGAAGCGTCTTCCAATACATGAATCAAGATCCGCAAGACGACAAGCGCTCGTCATCACCTGACACTCCAGCCCGCCGACCCAAGATGGGCGAACCTGCCGAGTCGGTTTACAAGCCCATTGAGTTGGCCGATGTGGTGTCGGGGCAATTCGATGACGAAGAAGCCACCGAAGACGTTGCCATTGATTTGGGCAAGCGTGTTTTGGCGCCTCAGACCGATTCGCCCAAACTGCACAAAGTGTTGGCCCAAGCGGGCATGGGTTCACGCCTGGAGATGGAAAAGCTGATTGCCGAGGGCCGTATTTCGGTCAACAATGAGCCCGCCCACGTGGGCCAGCGCGTCCAATATGGTGACCAAATCAAGGTCAACGGCAAGCCGATCCACATCCGGATTGACCCGCCGCCCGCACGTGTGATCGCTTACCACAAGCCCGCTGGCGAGATCGTCAGCCATGACGATCCGCAAAACCGTCCCTCGGTGTTTCGCAAACTGCCACGTCTGCAAAACGGCAAATGGCAGTCGGTGGGGCGTTTGGACCTGAATACCGAAGGCCTCTTGTTGTTCACCAGCTCGGGTGAATTGGCCAACCAGCTGATGCACCCGCGTTTTGGCCTTGAGCGTGAATACGCGGTCCGCGTTCTCGGGGCACTCAGCAAAGACGAAAAGCAAAAACTGCTCGATGGTGTCAACCTTGACGATGGCCCAGCCCAGTTCGGCTCGATCGAGGACGGCGGTGGCGAAGGCTCCAACTGCTGGTACCGCGTCACCATCTCTGAAGGCCGCAACCGCGAGGTTCGCCGCATGATGGAAGCTGTCGGCCACGCGGTCAGCCGTCTGATCCGCATCCGCTACGGTGCCATGGTGCTGCCGCATGGCTTACGCCGCGGCGCATGGCTTGAACTCGACGAGTCCGATATCCGTGCGCTCATGCGGGCTGCGGGCACGCTCGACCGGACTCGTGCCCCTGCGCCGCGCCCGGTCTCACGCACCGACCGCAACGATCGCCGCCCACGCACAGGAGGTCAGGGCAGGGCGGGCACCGCTGTGCCGCGGGCCAAGCCGGCGGCCAAACCCAACCAGGCTCCCGGTGGATCGGGTTTGCATGCCAAGTCGGATGGCCCGAAAAGCGAGGCCAAGTACATTGGCGCCGAGAGTTTCAATCGTTTGAAAAAAGCCCCGGGCGGTCCTGGCCGAGGCGGTCGGGGCGGCGCAGGGCGCAGCCGCTGATTCCAGCCTTTTCCATGGGGCCATGTGCCAAAAGACTGCCTTTTGGCAGGCCCGCTCAGGTTAGAATAGATGGCTTTGCCGCAGGGCAAAATTGCTTTTAAAAACCCTTTCGTTACAGGAATTACCATGGCCATCGAACGCACCCTCTCCATCATCAAGCCCGACGCAGTCGCCAAGAACGTCATCGGTCAAATCTATGCCCGTTTCGAAGCTGCTGGCCTGAAAGTGGTCGCTGCCCGTATGGCGCACTTGTCGCGCGGCGAAGCCGAACAGTTTTACGCTGTGCACAGTGCACGTCCTTTCTTCAAGGACTTGGTTGACTTCATGATCTCCGGTCCCGTGATGATCCAGGCTCTGGAAGGCGAAAACGCCATTGCTAAGAACCGTGACCTGATGGGCGCAACCGATCCTAAGAAAGCCGACGCTGGCACCATCCGCGCTGACTTTGCTGACAGCATCGACGCCAACGCTGTGCACGGTTCTGACGCTCCCGAAACTGCTGCCGCTGAAGTCGCCTTCTTCTTCGCTGGCATGAACGTTTACCCACGCTGATAGCGTCGCGGCCCCAGCGCGACCTTGACCCCATGACGGCCAACCTTCTCGAATTCGACCTGGAAGGTTTGGCCGTTTTTTGTGAGGGGCTGGGCGAAAAGCGTTTTCGGGCCACCCAGTTGTTTCGCTGGATCCACCAGCGGGGCGCTGCTGATTTTGATCAGATGAGCGATTTGGCCAAGTCCTTGCGCCAAAAGCTCCAATCTCACGCGCATGTTTCTGCCTTGCCCGTGATCAGCCAGCACATCTCCACCGACGGCACCATCAAGTGGCTGTTTGACGTGGGCGATGGCAACGCCATCGAATCAGTGTTCATCCCTGAAGACGATCGGGGTACGCTGTGCATTTCTTCACAAGCCGGCTGCGCGGTAGGTTGCCGCTTTTGCTCAACGGGCCACCAGGGCTTCAGCCGCAACCTCACCACAGGTGAAATCCTGGCCCAGCTCTGGTTCGCTGAACATTTCTTGCGCAAGCACCTCCAAACCGAAGAGCGCGTCATCTCCAACGTGGTGATGATGGGCATGGGCGAACCCTTGCAAAATTACTCGGCTTTGGTGCCCGCACTTCGCGCCATGCTCGACGACCACGGCTACGGTCTGTCGCGCCGACGCGTCACGGTATCCACCTCGGGCGTGGTGCCCATGATCGAGCGTTTGTCGGGCGATTGCCCAGTGGCTTTGGCGGTGTCATTGCACGCGCCTTTTGATGCGCTGCGCGACAACCTCGTGCCGCTCAACCGTAAATACCCGCTCGATGAACTCATGCAGGCGTGTATTGGCTACTTGGCCCATGCCCCGCGCGACTTCATCACTTTTGAATACTGCATGCTCGATGGTGTCAATGACCAGCCTGAGCATGCCAGCGCCCTGATTGATCTGGTGCAAAAACACGCCCGTCAGGGCCTGCGCTGCAAATTCAACCTGATTCCCTTCAACCCCTTTCCGGCTTCCGGCTTGCTGCGCTCACCTCAGGCCCGCGTGCAGGCCTTTGCTAAGCAGCTGCAGGATGCTGGGCTGGTCACCACCGTGCGCAAAACTCGGGGTGACGACATTGATGCGGCCTGCGGCCAGTTGGCCGGTGACGTGAAAGACCGCACCCAGGTGCAAAATCGCATGGCGCAGCAGCGCACCATCCGACTGGTGCCTGCTTCCTCTGTTCAATCCCAGGAGCCCGGTGATGCCTGACAACACGAATGCGGACACCATTTTGCTAACGCCTGAGGGCGCGACCATCTCTCCCTCAACGGCGGGTGCTTTGTTGAAGGCCGCACGTCAGCAAGTTGGGGTGCATCTGGCGGTCTTGTCGGTTAACTTGAAGGTGCCTGTGCGTCAGTTGGAAGCTTTAGAAGCCGACCAATACCCTGCAAACCAAAGCCCAGTTTTTGCCCGAGCCTTGGCTGCCAGCATGTGCCGCCAATTGCGCGTCGACCCTGCCCCGATTTTGGCTTTGATGCCCATGTCTGCCAATTATTTGGAGCCCCATGGTGCTGTGCGCCATGCCTATGCGGCCCCTGCTGACCTTGGGCGTGTGCGCAGGGCATCAGCCGGTGTGTCCACGAAAGCCTGGTGGGCCGCTGGTGCCATGGTCGTCTTGATCGCCGTCCTGATTTGGGCGCCTCACCCTTCACAATGGGCTTGGCTCGATGCAGTGACTGCTGCCGTGGCCTCGCCCGGGCCCGAGCCAAAGTCTGAACCGGTCACGAATGTCATGGCAGTTGCTGCTGACGCCAGCCCTCAAAACGCACCGGCAATCACCGATCCTTCGCTTTCAGGGGGGCAGGGTGGCCCAGTCCCCTTGCCGACGGTCATTCCCGGTACAGCTGGCATGCCCGCAGCAGCAGCCTCGGTTCCCGCGGTGACCTCTGCTGCGCCAGTGCCTGAATTGCTCTTCAGTGCCCTCAATACCAGTTGGATTGAAGTGCGGGACAGCCAAAACCAGCTTTTATGGAATGGTGTGCTCAATACCGGCGATTCAAAACGCTTGCAAGCGCCCCAGCCTGTCTCCGTGGTGGTCGGTCGGGCGGATGCCATCCAGGTGAGTTTCAAGGGTCAGCCTTTAGACCTGATCCCACACACCAAAGTCAACGTCGCCCGTTTTGAGGTGAAACCATGAGCGCTCCATCTCCCATCGCCATTGCTGTGCCCGTCCAGCGCAAAAGCCGTCAGTCCAAAGTGGTTTGGGGCTCACGCATCGTCACCGTGGGCGGTGGTGCCCCGGTGCGCGTGCAGTCCATGACCAACACCGACACCGTGGACGTGATTGGCACGGCCATCCAGGTCAAGGAGCTGGCGATTGCCGGCTCAGAGATGGTGCGCATCACCGTCAACACGCCAGAAGCCGCCGAAGCCGTGCCGCACATCCGCGACCAGCTCGACAAAATGGGCATTGACGTACCGCTGATTGGTGATTTCCATTACAACGGCCACCGCCTGCTGACCGACTACCCGGCGTGTGCCGAGGCACTGTCCAAATACCGCATCAACCCCGGCAACGTGGGCAAGGGCGACAAACGCGATGTGCAGTTCGGCCAGATGATCGAAGCGGCCATGCGCTACAACAAGGCCATCCGCATCGGCGTGAACTGGGGCAGCCTCGACCAGGAGTTGTTGGCCGACCTGATGGACACCAACAGCCAACGTGCCAACCCTTGGGAAGCACGTCAGGTCATGTACGAGGCGCTGATTTCGTCGGCCATTTCGTCGGCCCAGCGTGCCGAAGCCATGGGCCTCAATGGAGACCAAATTGCCTTGTCTTGCAAGGTCTCGGGCGTGCAGGATTTGATTTCGGTCTACCGCGAGCTCGGCCGCCGCACCGACTACGCCTTGCACCTGGGCCTGACCGAAGCGGGCATGGGCACCAAGGGCACAGTGGCTTCGGCCACCGCTTTGTCGGTGCTGCTGCAAGAAGGCATCGGCGACACCATCCGTGTCTCGCTCACACCTCAGCCAGGCGAAGCCCGCACGCAAGAGGTGGTGATCGCGTCCGAGATTTTGCAGTCGCTGGGCTTGCGCATCTTTGTGCCCAGCGTCACCGCTTGCCCTGGCTGCGGCCGCACCACCAGCAGCACCTTCCAGGAGCTGGCCAAACAAATTGACGACTTTTTGCGGGCACAAATGCCCGTCTGGCGTGCGCGTTACCCGGGGGTGGAAAACCTCAAGGTGGCCGTGATGGGCTGCATCGTGAACGGCCCCGGTGAAAGCAAACACGCTGACATCGGCATCAGCCTGCCTGGCACCGGTGAAGCGCCCGCTGCGCCCGTTTTCATTGACGGCGAAAAACGCCTGACCTTGCGTGGTGAAGGCATTGCGCAAGATTTCCAAGGGCTGGTTGAAAACTACATTGAGAACCGTTTTGGTTCCGGATCTGCTGAGAAAAAATGAGCGAATCGGTGAAAGAAAACACGGCCAAGACAGTCAAAGCCCAGAAGTTGGTGGGCGTCAAGGGCATGAACGACATCCTGCCGCCTGACTCTGCCCGCTGGGAGTGGTTGGAAGGCCAAGTCCGCAGTTTGATGGCCCGTTACGCCTACCGCAATGTACGCTTGCCCATTGTCGAGCCCACCGCCTTGTTTGTGCGCGGCTTGGGCGAAGTGACCGATATCGTTGAAAAGGAGATGTACTCCTTTGAAGACCGTCTCAATGGCGAGCAACTCACCTTGCGCCCCGAAGGCACTGCCGGGCTGGTGCGGTCGGTCGTCGAGCACAACCTGCTGTACGAAGGCGGCAAACGCCTGTACTACATGGGCCCCATGTTCCGCCACGAGCGCCCGCAGCGCGGCCGCTACCGCCAGTTCCACCAGATCGGTGCCGAGGTGCTGGGTTTTGGTGGCCCCGAGGTCGATGCCGAGCTGATCTTGCTGGCCAATGACCTGTGGAAGGTGTTGGGCCTGAAAGACGTGCGCCTGGAGCTCAACAGTCTGGGTCAACCCGCTGAGCGCCAAGCCCACCGCGCCGCCTTGATCGCGCACCTGGAGCAGCACAGCGATGTGCTGGACGAAGAAGCCAAGCGCCGACTGCACAGCAACCCCTTGCGCATTCTGGACACCAAGAACCCGGCCATGCAAAGCGTGGTCGAGTCAGCGCCGCGTCTGCTTGATTTTCTGGGTGAAGCTTCGCTGGCCCACTTCAACGCGGTCAAAGCGATTTTGGATGCCAACGGCGTGGTCTACAGCATCAACCCGCGCTTGGTGCGCGGCATGGATTACTACAACCTCACCGTGTTCGAGTTCATCACCACCAGCTTGGGCTCGCAAGGCACCATCTGCGGCGGTGGCCGGTACGACTATCTGATTGAACAAGTGGGCGGCAAGCCCGCACCCGCCGTGGGTTGGGCTTTGGGCGTTGAGCGCGTGCTCGAACTGATCAAGGAGCAGGGCGAGGCCTTGCCTGAGCTGGCCCCCGATGTCTACGCCATCATTCCTGAAACGGCTGCCTTGCCTGTAGCCATGCAGGTGCTGCAAACCTTGCGTGCGCAGGGTGTGTCCGCCCAAATGCACGCCGGCAGTGGTGACGGCATGGGCAGCATGAAGTCCCAATTCAAAAAAGCCGATGGCTCGGGTGCCCGTTTTGCCCTGGTTTTTGGGGCCGAAGAATTGGCCAAGGGCCAGGTGGCGGTCAAATCCCTGCGTGACGGAGCCGGGGCTCAACGCACCGAGTCTTTGAGCACAGTAACCGACTGGGCCCAGAGCCTACAATCTCCGCTTTAAAGCGCAATCAGCATCAGACACACCATGGCCAAAGCACTCGACCTTGATGAACAAGAACAACTTGACCAGATCAAGCACTTCTGGAAGACCTGGGGCAATCTGATCTCCTGGGTGCTGATCGTTGTTTTGGGCAGCTTTGCCGCATGGAACGGTTATCAGTACTGGGAGCGAACTCAGGCCGCCAAGGCCGCTGCCCTGTATGACGAAGTCGAACGTGCCGTCGCCTCGGGGGACGTCACCCGAGTGGAACGCAGCCTCGCCGACATGAAAGACAAGTTTGGACGAACCCAGTTTGCCCAGCAATCAGCCCTCTTGGCGGCCAAAGCACTGCATGCACAAGGCAAAACCGAAGCCGCTCGCGAGGCCTTGAGTTGGGTGGCCAATGGCGCATCTGACAAAGCCTACCGAGACATTGCGCGTTTGCGCTTGGCGGCATTGCAGCTCGATGCCAAGGCCTATGACGAGGCTTTGAAGCAACTGGCTTTGGAATTCACGCCCGAGATGTCGGGCTTGGCCGCCGACTTGCGCGGCGATGTGCTGCAGGCCAAAGGTCAGAGCGGCGAAGCCATTGCGGCATACCAGCAAGCCTGGAAAAAACTGGCGGACACCCCTGATTACCGGCGTTTGGTTCAAGCCAAACTCAATGCCTTGGGCATCGATCCTGATGCGGCTGCTGTTTTGGAGACATCAAAGTGATGACTGTTTTTTCACACACCTGGCCCCGTTGGGCCTTGTTGGGGGCCTTGGCTTTGTCGATTGCGGGCTGCTCCAGTTCGCCCGATAAACCGAAGCCATCCGCGTTGCCCGCAGTCAGTGGCCAAGTGGCCGTGCAAAAAGCTTGGTCCAGCACCGTGGGTCCAGTCACTTCTCCCTTGTTCGCTTCTGTGCACGGCGATCAGGTGGCGGTGGCTTCCACCCAAGGGCAGGTGGCCTTGATCAATGCCTCCAGTGGCAAAGACGTTTGGCGACTCCAACTTGACAGCCCCATCCAGGCGGGTATCAGCGGTGACGGTCAGCGTTTTGCGGTGATTACCCGAAGCAACGAGGTGGTTGCCATTGAGTCGGGCAAGGTCGTTTGGCGCTACCGTTTGCCAGCCTTGTCTTACACCGCACCTGTGGTCGCTGGTGCCCGCGTGTTCGTGTTGACGGCGGACCGTGCGGTCACCGCGCTCGACGGTGCTTCGGGCCAGAAACTCTGGAGCCAGCAGCGCACCGGAGATCCCCTCGTGTTGCAGCAAGCCGGTTTGTTGATGTCGTTTGGCGATACCTTGCTGGCGGGTTGGGGTGGTCGTTTGGCTGCTCTGAACCCCAATACTGGCGGCGTTCTTTGGGAAGCCCTGGTGGGCTCGTCGCGTGGCACGAATGAAGTAGAGCGCTTGGTGGACCTGGTCGCCGGGGCCAGCCGTCAAGCTCAAACCCTGTGCGTGCGCGCCTTCCAGTCCTCTGTGGCCTGCGTGGATGCCAATCGGGGCACCACTTTGTGGACACGCCCAGCACAAGGCCATGAAGGCCTGGATGGGGATGACACGCTGGTGTATGGCGTTGAGTCCGACAGCAAGGTGCTGGCATGGCAGCGTCAGGGCGGACAGCCTGCTTGGACGCAGGACGCCTTGCGATTTCGCGGTCTGAGTGCGCCTTTGGTCTTGGGCCGCTCGGTGGTTGTGGGCGATGACAATGGTTTGCTGCATTTCCTGTCTCGGCAGGATGGACAGGCTTTGCAGCGTTTGAGCACGGATGGCAGTGCCATCACCGGTAAGCCTGTGGTCGCTGGTCAGACTTTGGTGGTGGTGACACGTGCCGGGGGCGTCTTTGGATTTCGCCCTGAATGATGGATCGGAAAATTTTTAAGTGAAACCTGTACTGGCCCTCGTTGGCCGCCCTAATGTGGGCAAATCCACGTTGTTCAACCGCCTCACCAAGAGCCGGGACGCCATCGTGGCCGACTTTGCGGGGCTGACCCGAGACCGCCATTACGGCAATGGCAAACAAGGTCGGCAAGAATTCATTGTGATCGACACCGGTGGTTTCGAGCCCGACGCCAGCAGCGGCATTTACAAAGAGATGGCCAAGCAGACCCAGCAGGCCGTGGCGGAGGCTGACATCGTCATTTTTGTGGTGGACGCACGTGGTGGGCTCTCAGCACAAGACCACGACATCGCCAAATATTTGCGCAAGATCGGCAAACCCTGTTTGCTGGTGGCCAACAAGGCCGAAGGCATGCTCGAAGGCATCCAGCTGACCGAGTTCTACGAGCTGGGTCTGGGTGAGGTGATCGCCATTTCGGCCGCGCACGGCCAAGGCACTCGCGGATTGGTGGAGTTGGCGTTTGAATCGCTGAACCTGCCCGATGACCCTGAAGAAACCGAAGATGATCCATCGGTCATCAAGTTGGCTGTGGCGGGGCGCCCCAACGTGGGCAAGTCCACCCTGATCAACACCTGGTTGGGCGAAGAGCGCTTGGTCGCGTTTGACATGCCGGGTACCACGCGAGACGCGATTTCGGTTCCGTTTGAAAAGCAGGGTCAAAAGTTTGAGTTGATCGACACCGCAGGTTTGCGCCGCAAGGGCAAAGTTTTTGAAGCCATCGAGAAGTTCTCGGTGGTCAAAACCTTGCAAGCGATCGAATCTGCGAACGTGGTACTTCTGTTGCTGGACGCAGAGCAGGGCGTGACCGACCAAGACGCGCATATTGCGGGTTATGCGTTGGAAAGCGGTCGTGCCATGGTGTTGGCCGTGAACAAATGGGATTCGGTGGACGAATACCAACGCCAGTTGGTGCAGCGCTCCATTGAGACACGATTGCCGTTCTTGAGCTTTGCCAACATGCACTTCATCTCGGCCAAGAAGCGACAAGGCTTGGGTCCGGTTTGGGCTTCGATTGTGCAGGCGCACAAAGCAGCCATGTGCAAAATGAGCACCCCGATTTTGACGCGCTTGTTGCTCGAAGCCGTGCAGTTCCAAAGTCCACAGCGCGGAGGGATGTTCCGGCCTAAACTGCGTTACGCCCACCAAGGCGGCATGAACCCGCCGGTGATCGTGGTGCACGGCAACTCGCTGGAACACGTCACCGATACCTACAAGCGCTTTCTGGAAGGGCGCTTTCGCAAAGCCTTCAACTTGTCCGGCACCCCTTTGCGCATTGAGATGAAAACATCCACCAATCCTTATGCCGACAAGGAATCCAGTTGAGATTTGAGGAAATTGAGATTTCCTCTGAATCGACTTGTGGCCCTGTGGTAAGGTCTTGGCTTTAAAACTTCTGAACACGGAGAATATCGTGAGCAACAAAGGTCAACTTTTGCAAGACCCCTTTCTGAACGCACTGCGTAAAGAGCATGTGCCGGTCTCTATTTACTTGGTCAACGGCATCAAACTGCAAGGCCAGATCGAATCGTTTGACCAATACGTGGTGCTCTTGCGCAATACCGTGACCCAGATGGTTTACAAGCACGCCATCTCGACCATCGTTCCCGGTCGCTCCGTCACCTTCAGCACCCCCGAAACGGGTGAAATTACCGCTTGATGCGGTTTTTGTTCACTCGGCGACATGACACCGTCGCCGCAGGTTGCTGACATTGTCTGACATCAACTCCAAGCAAGCTGCGCCGACCTTACTGGTCGGCGTTGACTTTGGGCTGCCGCATTTTGACGGCGAGCTGCAGGAACTCGGGCTTTTGGCCGAATCCGGCGGCCTGAAACCAGTGGCCCGCCTGACCTGCAAACGCAAGGCGCCCGACCCCGCGCTTTTTGTGGGCAGCGGCAAAGCCGACGAGATCAAGGAACTGGCCCTGATGCACGGTGCAGTCGAGGTCTTGTTTGATCAGGCCCTGAGCCCGGCGCAGCAGCGCAATCTGGAACGTCACATCGGTTTGCCGGTAAACGATCGCACCTTGCTGATTTTGGAAATATTTGGCCAGCGTGCGCGCAGCCACGAGGGTAAGCTCCAGGTCGAGCTGGCACGCCAACAGTATCTGAGTACCCGCTTGGTGCGCCGCTGGTCGCATTTGGAGCGTCAAAGCGGCGGTATTGGCATGCGTGGTGGTCCTGGCGAGACCCAGATTGAGTTGGACCGCCGCATGATCAACGACTCGATCAAGCGCATCAAAGAGCGACTGGTCAAAGTCAAAAAGCAGCGCAACACCCAGCGCCGGCAGCGCGAGCGGCGCGATACCTTCAACATCTCACTGGTGGGGTACACCAACGCGGGCAAGTCCACCTTGTTCAATGCCTTGGTCAAAGCACGGGCCTACGCGGCCGACCAGTTGTTTGCCACTTTGGATACCACCACGCGGCAGCTGTATTTGGGTGAAGCGGGGCGCTCGGTTTCCTTGTCCGATACGGTGGGTTTCATCCGTGATTTGCCTCACGGTCTGGTCGAGTCTTTCCAGGCCACACTCCAAGAAGCCACCGAGGCGGATTTGCTGCTGCACGTGGTGGATGCGTCCAACCCCGATTTTCCGGAGCAGATGGCCGAGGTTCAAAAGGTTTTGGCCGAGATTGGGGCAGAAAACGTCCCCCAGTTGTTGGTGTTCAACAAACTCGATGCCCTGTCACCGGAACGTTATCCCCTTGAATTACAAGATCAATACGAGCTGGATGGCGTGCCTGTCCCCCGTGTTTTTTTGAGTGCCCAATCGGGAAAAGGTTTGGACCTGTTGCGTTCAGCGCTGTCTGACATTGTCAAAACTGCCTTGCCTCCCAACGTTTTTGAAGCCGCAGATCCCCGTGACTTGACCCGGGAATATCCGGGTGATCTGCATTGAAGTCCATCCGAATTCGGCACAATGCGGATTCGTCATCCAGACAAAGACACTTCACCATGAATTTTCACCTGCCAGCCCTGCGATGGTCATTGCTTCCCGCAAAGATCCGAGGCATGTTCAATCTGAATGACCCACGCTGGGGTCGGGACGACGACAAATCCAACGCTGATTCAGGCAACAAGCCTGCTGGCGATGTGCCGCCACCGGGCCCCAGGCCAGAATCCTGGCAGCAGCCACCCGGTCGTGGTTCGCAGCAACAGCAAAGCGGTCCGCCCGATCTGGACGAACTCTGGCGCGATTTCAACCGCAAGCTGGGCCAGTTGTTTGGTGGCAAGGGCGGCCCTCAAAAACCACAAGGTCCTGGTGGCTCAGGCGGTGGTTCTGGTGGGCCTGGTATTCCTGTTTTCTTCAAGAACCTGGGCTTGGGTGTGATTTTGGCGGCTGCCTTGCTGGTCTGGTTGGGCACGGGCTTTTTCATCGTGCAAGAAGGTCAGCAAGCCGTGATCACCCAGTTTGGTAAGTACCACTCCACCGTAGGTGCTGGTTTCAACTGGCGCATGCCTTACCCGGTTCAACGTCATGAGCTGGTGTTCGTGACCCAGATCCGATCGGTGGACATTGGCCGCGACAACATCATCAAAGCCACCGGTCTGCGCGAATCGGCGATGTTGACCGAGGACGAAAACATTGTCGAGATCAAGTTCGCCGTGCAATACCGATTGAACGACGCACGAGCCTACCTGTTTGAAAGCCGCAACCCGACCGAGGCCGTGGTTCAGTCTGCTGAAACGGCTGTGCGCGAGGTTGTGGGCAAAATGAAAATGGACTCTGCTTTGGCCGAAGAGCGCGACCAGATTGCGCCCCGCGTGCGAGAAAAAATGCAGACCATCTTGGATCGCTACAAAGTGGGCATTGAGGTGGTGGGCATCAATTTGCAGCAAGGCGGCGTGCGTCCCCCAGAGCAAGTACAGGCGGCTTTTGACGACGTGCTCAAAGCCGGTCAAGAGCGCGAACGGGCCAAGAACGAAGCCCAAGCTTATGCCAACGATGTGGTGCCTCGCGCTGTTGGTACGGCATCGCGCTTGAAAGAAGAAGCCGACGCTTACCGCGAACGCATCGTGGCGCAAGCCGAGGGTGATGCACAACGGTTCAAGACCATCTTGCCCGAATACCAAAAGTCGCCGCAGGTCATGCGTGACCGCATGTACACCGATGCCATGCAGCAGATTTACAGCAATGTGACCAAGGTGCTGGTGGACAGCAAGCAGGGCTCGAACCTGTTGTACCTGCCGCTCGACAAGATCATGCAGCAAGTGGCAGCCACAGCACCACCCGCCGTGGACGTTCCAGCCGCACCGGCCAGTGGCAATGCGGCCAACAACGGGGCTGTGGACACTCGTTCACGAGATCTCCAGCGTTCGCGTGATCGCGATCCACGATAAGGACAAACAAAATGAATCGCATTGGATTGTGGATTTCGAGCTTGCTGGTGGCTTTTGTGCTGTTCAGCTCTACCGTTTTTGTGGTCGATCAGCGCCAGTTTGGGGTGGTTTACGCCCTGGGTCAGATCAAGGAAGTCATCACCGAGCCCGGTTTGCACTTCAAGTTGCCGCCGCCGCTTCAAAATGTGAACTACATCGACAAGCGCTTGCTGACCTTGGATAGCCCCGACAACGAGCCCATGCTCACGGCGGAAAAGCAACGTGTGGTGATCGATTGGTATGTGCGCTGGCGCATCACCGATCCGCAGGCCTATATCCGTAACGTGGGTCTGGACGAGAAGGCTGGTACCAACCAGCTCAACCGCGTGGTCCGCAATGCCTTCCAAGAAGAAATCAACAAGCGCACCGTCAAAGAGTTGCTGTCCCTCAAGCGGGAAGAGCTGATGGACGACGTCAAAGCAGCCGTCCTGGTGGTGGTCAAGGGTGCCAAGCCTTGGGGCGTTGATGTGGTGGATGTGCGAATCACCCGTGCCGATTATGTGGACACCATCACCGAATCGGTTTACCGCCGTATGGAAGCCGAGCGCAAGCGTGTGGCCAACGAACTGCGCTCGACCGGCGGTGCTGAAGGAGAAAAAATCCGCGCCGATGCCGACCGTCAACGCGAGGTGACCATCGCCAACGCCTACCGCGATGCACAGAAGATCAAAGGTCAGGGCGATGCCCAAGCGGCCCGTTTGTACGCTGAGTCATTTGGTCGCGATCCCCAGTTTGCGCAGTTTTACCGCAGTCTGGAGGCCTATAAATCCAGCTTCGCCAGCAAGAGTGACGTGATGGTGCTGGATCCGGGTAGCTCCGAATTCTTCAAGGGTATGCGTGGCACACCCGGCAACGCGCCTGCTCGGAAGTAAAACTTGCTGGACACCCTCCTGCTGGCGTTGGGCCTCATGCTCATCCTGGAGGGCTTGATGCCCATGGTGTCGCCATTGAATTGGCGACGCCTGTTTGAGCAGCTGCTGCAGCTCGATGACGGGCAAATTCGCTTCTTTGGGATGACCATGGTCATCATCGGCTTGTTGCTGTTCTGGTTTGTTTCCTGAGCGCAAACCCGGAAACGGGCTTTCCAGCCGGTAAAATCTCGTTTTTAACAGTCCCCCTCCATCCCCATGTCTGCTTGGGTCCTCCCGGATCACGTTGCCGATGTCTTGCCCTCTGAGGCACGCCACATCGAAGAACTCCGCCGCGAACTGCTGGACACCGCCCGTGGCTATGGCTACGAGCTGGTGATGCCGCCGCTGCTGGAGCATTTGGAATCCCTGCTGACCGGCACGGGTGAAGCCTTGGATTTGCAGACCTTCAAACTGGTTGACCAACTCTCGGGCCGCACCCTGGGTTTGCGTGCCGACACCACCCCGCAGGTGGCGCGCATCGACGCGCACTTGCTGGGACGCAATGCACTGACCCGTCTTTGCTACTGCGGGCCTGTGCTGCACACCCGCCCGGCACGTCCGCACGCCACGCGTGAGCCGCTGCAGTTGGGTGCCGAAATTTACGGTCATGCGGGTCCTGAAGCCGACCTGGAAATCTTGCAACTGGCCTTGGACTGCTTGGCCGCTGGCCGTTCCACTGGACTGCAGGTCGATCTGGCCGATGCCCGCATCGTGAACCGTTTGTTGCAAGACCAGACTTTGAGCGACGAGCAACGCCATGCCATCCATGCCGCTTTGGCGAGCAAGGACGCCTCAGCACTGGCCCATTTGAGTGCCGGTTTGACACCCGCTGCGCAAGAAGGCTTGCGGGCCCTGGTCGATTTGTACGGCGACATCAGCGTTCTGGACCGTGCAGCATCGCGCTTGCCCAATCACCCCGAAATCACCCAAGCCTTGGCGCAGTTGCGTTGGTTGGCTGAGCAGATACCGGGGGTCGCCGTGAGTTTCGACCTGGGCGATTCTCGTGGTTATGCTTATTACAGCGGCATGCGCTTTGCCATTTACGCCAAAGGTGCATCGGACGCCTTGGCCCGTGGCGGCCGCTACGACGGCGTGGGCGCGGTCTTTGGCCACCGCATCGACCGAGACCGCCCGGCCGTCGGTTTCAGTCTCGATTTGAAAGAATTGGTGGCCGCCGTTCAGCCCTTGGCTTTGCGTGCTGCCATCCGCGCCCCTTGGGGCCAGTCGCCTTCCTTGCGTGCGGCCATCGCTGCACTGCGCAGCAGGGGCGAAACCGTGGTCTGTGTCTTGCCAGGCCATGAAAGCGAAGTTGACGAATTCCATTGCGACCGCGAGTTGATTGAAGCGGCAGGGCAGTGGTTGGTACAGGCTCTTTGAGAAAGAACATTTCAAGCATGAACAAGTTACAAGGCCGTAACGTGGTCGTCGTGGGCACCCAATGGGGCGACGAGGGCAAAGGCAAGCTGGTCGACTGGTTGACCGAAAGCGCCCAAGGTGTGGTGCGTTTCCAAGGAGGCCACAACGCGGGCCACACTTTGGTGATCAACGGCGTGAAAACCGCCTTGCACCTGATCCCCAGCGGCATCATGCGCGCAGGCGTCAAGTGCTACATCGGCAACGGTGTGGTGCTGTCCGTGCCCAAATTGCTCGAAGAAATTGCCGGTCTTGAAAAAGCCGGTGTCGAGGTGCGTTCACGCCTGCGCGTGAGCGAGGCTTGCCCGCTGATCTTGCCCTACCACGTCGCTTTGGATGTGGGCCGTGAAGCCGCCAAAGAAAAAGCCGGGACCGCCAAGATTGGCACCACTGGCCGAGGTATTGGTCCCGCTTACGAAGACAAAGTGGCGCGCCGCGCCCTGCGTGTGCAAGACCTGAAATACCCCGAGCGCTTTGCCACCAAGCTGCGCGAAAACCTCGCGCTGCACAACGAAATTTTGGTCAACATCCTGGGTGCTGCGCCTGTGGACTTTGACACCACTTACAACGAAGCCATGGCTTACGCCAAAGAGCTGCTGCCCATGGTGGCCGACGTGTCGCGCGAACTGAATGATGCGCACAAGACCGGTGCCAATTTGCTGTTCGAAGGCGCCCAAGGCACCTTGCTCGACGTGGACCATGGCACCTACCCGTTTGTGACGTCGAGCAACTGCGTGGCGGGCAATGCCGCGGCCGGTGCGGGCGTGGGCCCTGGCATGCTGCACTACATCCTGGGCATCACCAAGGCTTACTGCACCCGCGTGGGTGGCGGTCCATTCCCGACCGAGCTGGACTGGGAGACCCCAGGCACACCCGGTTATCACATGTCCACCGTGGGCGCTGAAAAAGGCGTGACCACCGGCCGCTCACGCCGTTGTGGCTGGTTCGATGCGGCTTTGCTCAAGCGCAGCGCGCAGGTCAATGGTTTGTCTGGCTTGTGCATCACCAAGCTGGATGTGCTCGATGGCCTGAAAGAATTGCTGCTGTGCACGGGCTACGAATTGGACGGCGAAACCATCGACATCCTGCCCATGGGCGCGGACGAGATCGCCCGTTGCAAGCCGATTTACGAGGTGATTCCCGGCTGGACCGAGACCACCGTGGGCGTGACCGAGATGGACAAACTGCCAGCTTCGGCCCGCTACTACCTGGACCGCATCGCCCAAGTGACCGGCGTGCCCGTGCATGTGGTGTCGACCAGCCCAGACCGTGACCACACGATCTTGCTGCACAACCCCTTTGCGGCCTGATTTTCAAGCCCCGAAAACGCATCGATTTCAACCCCTGTTTTATTGGAGTGACCCCATGTTGACCGAAGACGGCAAGCACCTGTACGTGAGCTACGACGAGTACCACAACCTCATCGAAAAACTCGCCATCAAAATCCACCAATCCGGCTGGGAATTCGACAACATCTTGTGCCTGGCCCGTGGCGGCATGCGCCCAGGTGACATCCTGTCGCGCATTTTCGACAAGCCTTTGGCCATCATGTCCACCAGCTCTTACCGCGCCGAAGCCGGCACGGTGCAGGGCCACTTGGACATCGCCCGCTACATCACCACACCCAAAGGCGAGATTGCTGGCAAAGTATTGTTGGTGGACGATTTGGCCGACACCGGCCACACCTTGCGTGCAGTGGTCGACCAGCTCAAAAACAACTACAAGCCTGTGACCGAATTGCGCACGGCCGTGATCTGGACCAAGGGCGTGTCCAGTTTCAAGGCCGATTACTCGGTCGACGATTTGCCGACCAACCCTTGGATTCACCAGCCCTTTGAGCCGTATGACAACATGCGCCCCGAGAAGCTGCTGGAAAAGTGGAGCGTCTGAGCGTCCTCGCTTAGTCGCCTGCACTGATCACAGCCTCCTTCTGGAGGCTGTTTGCATTAGGATGCGCGGATGCAAGACGAACCGACAACATCCTTACCCTTGGGCATCTCGACTGGCCTGATACACCACCCCTACACACCGCCTGCCGGTTTTGACGCGCCCCAGCCAGGCGTCTTCAAGGCCTCGACGGTGTACTTTCCCACAGTGGCCGACATGCGTCAGCGCGAGTGGAAAGACAAATCAGCCTACACCTATGGTCTACACGGCACGCCCACCACCTATTTGCTCGAAGAACGCCTGTGCAGCCTCGAAGGGGGATTGCAATGCGTGTTGGTGCCCAGCGGTCTTGCGGCGCTGGCCCTGGTGGCCTTGGCAGCCCTGAAAACCGGCGACGAAGTCCTGATTCCGGACAACGCTTACGGCCCCAACAAAGCCTTGGCCGATGGCGAGTTGCGCCACTTCGGCATCACGCACCGTTTTTACGACCCGATGGACCCCGAGGATTTGTCCCGCCAGATCACGCCCAGCACGCGCCTGGTGTGGCTCGAAGCGCCCGGCTCGGTGAGCATGGAGTTTCCGGAGTTGCCCGAGATGGTGCGCCGTTGCCGTGAGCGTGGTGTCTTGTGTGCCTTGGACAACACCTGGGGTGCAGGTCTGGCCTTCAAGCCTTTTGATTTGCTGGGCGATGGCACGGGCGGGGAGGGCAGCCTGGCGGTGGACATCAGCGCCCATGCGCTCACCAAATATCCCAGCGGCGGCGGTGACGTGTTGATGGGCAGCGTCATCACGCGCGACGCGGCTTTGCACCTCCAAATCAAACTTTGCCACATGCGTTTGGGCCTGGGCGTGGCGGCCAACGACGCTGAAACTGTGTTGCGTTCCTTGCCCAGCATTGGGCTGCGTTATGCCGCGCATGACCAGACCGCCCGCGCTTTGGCCGCTTGGTGGCAAACCCAGTCGCAATGCGCGCAACTGATGCACCCGGCCTTCGACGGCGCACCCGGTCATGCCCATTGGCAAGCCCTGTGTGATCGCGTGCCTGGCACGGGCCTGGCCGCAGGCTTGTTCAGCGTCATGATCGATGCGCGTTTCAGCCAAGCCCAGGTGGACGCGTTTTGTGACGGGCTGAAACTCTTCAAGATCGGCTACAGCTGGGGAGGCCCGGTGAGCCTGGTGGTGCCTTATGACATCGCCTCGATGCGCCAGGCTTGGCCCGGCCATTTGAAGGCCGGCACACTGGTGCGTTTTTCGACCGGTCTGGAGTCGGCGCAAGACTTGATTTTTGACCTTCATCAATCTGTGCAAGCGCATTTGCCCATGGCCTGATCACGCAGGTGACAGAGTGGACACTTTTGTGCCCTAAGACACGCGCCCTTGGGGGTTTCCTGACTGTTCAAAACGTACCGGTGGGGCTAATCTGAAAACCTTTGCACTTTCAGATTGATTTGTCCCATGAACGCCGAATCCAACACTCTAGAAGCTGCGCAAGATTCAGATTTGCCCACCATGGCTACGCCCTATGTGCCCCCGCCGCCCGTGAGTCCGCGCTCGCGCATGCGGCACTTGGGTTGGTCAGATCCTTTTCGCTGGTTGGCGCGGGGCCTGAAGGACATGCGCCAGCACCCGGGTATTGCTTTGTTTTACGGCCTGTGTTTTTGGGGCATGGCGCAGGTGCTGGCCATGGTGTTCAAGCACAAGCCCGAGTACACCTTGTCTCTTGTCTCGGGTTGCTTGCTGGTGGGGCCATTTTTGGCCATGGGCTTGTACGAGGTCAGCCGCAAACGCGAGTTGGGCGAAGTGCCCGAGATGTCCAGTTCCTTGATGTGTTGGGACCAGCACATCAAGAGCATGGCCATGTTGGTGCTGGTGCTGATGGTGCTGGAGTTGCTGTGGGGCAGGGCGTCGCTGGTGGTGTTTGCGGTGTTCTTCAACACCGGTATGCCCTCGACCACGGGCGTGCTCGAGGCGGTGTTCAACCCGCAAAACATCGAATTTTTGATGGTCTATCTGGCGGTGGGCGGCGTGTTTGCGGCCTTGGTTTATGGCCTGTCGGTGGTGTCGATCCCCATGATTTTGGACCGCGACACCGATGCGATATCGGCGGTGATCACCAGCATGCGGGTGGTTTTTTCGCACCCGGGCGTGATGCTGCTGTGGGGTCTGCTGCTGAGCTTGCTGGTGCTGGCGGCCCTGTGGCCTTGGGCGCTGGGCATCATCGTCGTGGGGCCTTGGTTGGGGCACGCCAGCTGGCATGCTTACCGCGGCAGTGTCGAGTGGGAAGAAAGCCCTGAAGAAGCTGTTACATTGGGCAGCTCAATTTAAAGGAGCCATCTTGGCCACACCCAACTACGGATTCGAAAAACGCCAGAAAGAACTGGCCAAGAAACGCAAAAAAGAAGACAAGCTCAAGGCCAAGTCCGACCGCAAATCAGGCCTGCTGCCGGAAGATGGCTCTGAGGTCGATGGCGAGGCGGGCGATGACGACACTGCAGCGCCCATTGCGACCGACTCTTCCACGCCCGCTGCTTGAATCACCGGACGCTTATCACCCTTGCAGCAATTCACGCGCCAGAACCAGCATGTCTGCCATGCTGTGGCTCGCAGGCGTGACCAGAGGGGCTTGGGCGTAATGCACAAAGTTGTTGCCGGTGGAGGTTTCGTAGCCCGGGTCGTAGTGGCCTGAGAGCAACTCGGTTACCACCTCGCGCATTTCCCCCCGCTCGATTCTTTCTTGCCAGCCTTGCACCACGGCTTTGCCGCGCAGCGCAGTCAAGCGCTCCAGCCGATCGGCAAACAGGGCGCGGTCTTGCGTGAAAAACGCATAGTCTTCCAGTAGCAAGTTCACCCGATTCTCCAGCGACAGGTCCACCCGCAAGCAGGGGCTGGCTCGCATGGCCGTCATCAGCGCATCGGGCACCGCCAGATTGCCCACTTTTTTGCTTTCGGCCTCCACAAACACCGGACGTTCCGCACTGAAGCCCCTCAACGCGTCCCAGACCTGCGTGTCAAAAGCTTTTTGCGTAGGCTGCGGCGTGCCGGGGATCAGGCCCAGCACGGAGCTGCGGTGGCATGCAATCGCTTCCAGATCGAGCACCTGTGCTCCTTCTTGCGCCAAGGCTTGCAGCAAGCGTGTTTTGCCCGAACCCGTGGGTCCACACAGCACTTTGAATTGCAGGCGCTGGGCTTGGCGTGGCGTGTCTTCCATCACCTCTTTGCGAAACGCCTTGTAGCCGCCTTCGATCAGGTGCACCTTGAAGCCGATTTGCCCCAGGATCAGCGCCAGCGAGTTGCTGCGCTTGCCCCCGCGCCAGCAGTACACCAGCGGCTGCCAGTTGCGCGGCTTGTCCATCACCTGGGTTTCGATGTGGCGGGCGATGTTTTTGGCCACCAGCGCTGCGCCGACTTTTTGCGCCTCAAAGGGGTTGACCTGTTTGTACAGCGTGCCCACCTTGATGCGTTCTTCGTTGTTGAGCGATGGCCAGCTCAAAGCGCCGGGCAGGTGGTCTTCGGCGTGTTCGCCTTCAGAGCGCGCATCCAGGATGGCGTCAAACTCGTTCAGTCGGGCCATGGCTTCGGCAGCAGAGATCAGGTGAAGGCTCATTTCAATTGTTTCTTCAAAGTGGGCCAAACATTGGCCAGCATGCGCGGCTGCGCGGCTTCGTTGGGGTGGATGCGGTCGGCCTGGAACCATTTCAACGGCTCGGCATCGTCGCCTACGCCTTTCAAAAAGAAAGGCACCAGCGCCGCCTTTTGGCTTTTGGCCACCTGGGCGTAGGCGGCTTCAAACTGCCGCGCCATCTCGGGGCCGTAGTTGGGCGGCATTTGCATGCCCAAGAGCAGCACCTTGGCCCCGGCGGCTTGGGCTTGCTTGGTCATGTTCAGCAAGTTGTCTTGTGTCAGGGTCATCGGCAGGCCGCGCAGCGCGTCGTTGCCCCCCAGCTCGATGACCACATGGCTGGGTTGGTGGCGCTGCAGCAAGGCGGGCAGGCGAGAGCGTCCGCCCGAGGTGGTGTCGCCACTGATGCTGGCGTTGATGATTTCTACTCCTGGCTTTTCCTGAGCGAGTTGCTTTTGCAGCAAGGCCACCCAGCCGGTGCCGCGGGCCAGGCCATATTCGGCGCTGAGCGAATCGCCCACCACCAAAATCCGCGGTCCGGAGACCGCCAGCGCTGGCGCGGCAAATCCCCAGCTGGCAAGGGCCAGCAAGGTCCAGTTAAAGTGGCGTCGTCTCAACAAAGGTTTGTGCATGCCTGAATCCATCATTGCCGTGCGTGGCGTCTCCAAAACGGTGCAAGACGCCAGCGGCGAACTGCGCATTTTGCGCGATATCGATTTCTCATTGAACGCGGGGGAAACAGCGGCCATTGTCGGTGCTTCCGGCTCGGGCAAAAGCACACTGCTGGCAATCCTGGCCGGATTGGACACACCCAGCACCGGGCAAGTGGTGTTGGCGGGGCAATCGCTGTTCGATTTGTCCGAAGACGAACGTGCTGCCGTGCGAGCCCAGCATGTGGGTTTTGTGTTCCAGAGCTTTCAGCTCATGCCCAACCTGACGGCGCTCGAAAACGTGATGTTGCCCCTGGAGCTGGCCGATCGGCCCGATGCCCGCAGCACCGCCACGGCTATGCTGCAACGCGTGGGCCTGGGTGAGCGCTTGAAGCACTTGCCCAAAGTGCTCAGCGGCGGTGAGCAACAGCGCGTGGCGCTGGCCCGTGCCTTTGTGGTGCAGCCCGATGTGCTGCTGGCCGACGAGCCCACCGGTAGCCTGGACCACGCCACGGGCGAGGCCATCATGGACTTGATGTTCGCGCTCAACCGCGAGCAGGGCACGACTTTGGTCTTGGTCACGCACGACCGCCAGCTGGCCGCCAAGTGCGAGCGCAGCTTGGTGATTCAGGCCGGCTGCTTGACGGAGCCTGCAGCGAGCCAGGCCTGAAACTCGGGCCCGTTTGCGCAATGGGGCCCCTCTGCAGGCTGCGACCAACGATAATCCTCGGATGTCATCCCACAAAGTGCTGTTCGGCTTCCATGCCGTGGGCGTTCGCCTCAAGATCGCCCCCCAATCCGTTGTTGAAATCCATTACGAGGTCACACGCCGCGATGCGCGCATGCGCCAGTTCATCGACAAGGCCCGCGATTCGGGCATGCGCATGATCGAATCGGACGGTGAGCGCCTGGCCAAGCTGGCCGGTGGCCACGGCCACCAAGGCGTTGTGGCCATGGTTTCACCCATGCCTCAAAACCACTCGCTGGACGATTTGCTCGACACCGTGGAAGGCCCGCCTTTGCTTTTGGTGCTGGATGGCGTGACCGACCCGCACAACCTGGGCGCGTGTTTGCGTGTGGCCGATGGTGCCGGCGCCCACGCGGTCATCGCCCCCAAAGACCACGCGGCTGGCATCAATGCCACCGTGGCCAAAGTGGCCAGCGGTGCCGCCGAAACCATGCCTTATTTCATGGTCACCAACTTGGCGCGCACCTTGGGTGAGCTCAAGGAGCGTGACATCTGGATCGTGGGCACCAGCGACGATGCACCGCGCAACATTTACCAAGCCGATTTGAAGGTACCCACCGCCTTGGTGCTGGGCGCTGAGGGCGCGGGCATGCGCCAGTTGACGCGCAAGAACTGCGACGAGCTGGTGAGCATTCCCATGCGCGGCGCGGTCGAGAGCCTGAACGTGTCGGTCGCCAGTGGCGTGTGTCTTTACGAAGCGCTGCGTCAGCGCTCTTGATTTTGGGTGAAACGCCCGGATTTCTTTAGGAGGGCTTGATCCTACCGCTGACACCATGACCATTGACACAGGAGTTGCACCATGAAACCCACGACCACCCGCATCGCACTGATCGCCGTACTCATGACCGCCAGCTGGCTGACCGCCTGCACCCAAGAGCAACAAAACAAGATCAGCCGAGACATCCAGAACTGGACCGGCACCAACGGGGTGCTGGAGGTCTATGCCGGCGACAAGCTGGTGCGCCGCTTTTTGAAAGTGGACAAGATCAGCACAGCCTTGGGCACGGATGACAAAGCGCCTCGCGCCTACAGATACGGCTACGGTGTGTTGGATGAAAACCTGAACATGATCGCCGACCCCGATGAGAAAAAGGTGTACTTCGAGGTCAGCGATTACTCGAATTCGGTCTTCTTCGAAAACCCGCGCTGACTCGACTCAAAGCCAGCCCAAGCTGCCGAGCAGGGCGCCAAGGCCAATCAGCCAGAGCATGTGGATGCGGGTGCGCCAAACCACCAAGGTCGTGAACGCTGTCAAGGCGTACAAAGGCCAGTCACGAGCAGGCTGGTCGTTGCTGAGGGTCAGCAACCAAGCTGTGGCCAGCAAAAGTGCAATCACGATGGGAGACATGCCCGATTTGAAGGCCCGAATGCCCAGGTTTTCGCGGTGTTTGTGTGCCCAGCGCGTGGCCGTGTAGGTCAGGATGGATGAGGGCAGCATGATGCCCAGCATGGACACCATCACCCCGAGACTGCCCATGCCCGCACTGAGCCAGCCCCCGCCCAAGCTGGCCCCGGCATTCATGCCGACATTCCAGCCCATCAAGGCCACAAACAAGACATTGGGCCCCGGTGCAGCTTGCGCCAGAGCGATGGAGGAGGTGAATTGCGCCTCGCTCAACCAGTGTGTTTCGTCCACCAAGTAGCGGTGCATGTCCGGCGCGGTGGTGATCGCACCGCCCACGGCCAGCAGTGACAAGGCTGCAAAATGGTTAAAAAGGTTCAGCCAATCCGTGGCGGTGAGTTGCAGTACCGGGTTCATAGGGCGTTGGCCGAGCGGCGGGCCTGTTGGAGCAGTTGCCAATAGGCCCATCCACAGGCCACAAGTCCTGTGCTCAGCAGCACATAAACCAAGGGCCAACGCAGCAAGCCCACACCCGCAAAACTGGCTGCTGCCAAGACGACACAAACCGGCTTGCCCATGGGGTTATGGCGCAAGGCACTGATCAGTTTCAGGCCCACGGCAGCGATCAATCCGGCCGACACCGCGCCTATGCCGCGCAAAGCGCCTTTCGCCCAAAGCGCATCAGATACCCCTGCGAAGGCTGCAGCCAGCAACAAAACAACCACCAGTGGCGCGGCCAGCATGCCCGCCAAGCCCGCCAATGCGCCTGGCAAGCCAAAGTAACGTCCGCCGATCATCAAGGACAGATTGACCACATTCGGGCCCGGCATGATTTGGGCAACCGCCCAGTCTTCGACAAATTGCTCGCGTGTCATCCAGCGTTTTTTCTCGACCAGCTCGCGCTGGACCACGGCCAACACCCCGCCAAAGCCTTGCAAGGCCAACAGGGAGAAGGACACAAAAAGATCGGTTTTGGAGCTTGGTCGGTTCAGCGAGTCGTTTTCGGGCATGGGCGGCATTATCCTCGTGGCCTTACTCGGGCAGCTTGGCGTCCAGCCACACCAGCTGGCCGTGACCGCTTTCGCTCAGGCGTTCTACCAGCGTGTCGACGTGGGTTTCGGGCAGTGCAAAGGTAAAGGACACCACGCTCCCGTGAACCACACCCTGCAACTGGGCTTTTGCAAGCTCCAGTTCGCGGCGTACCAAGCCTTCGAGCGCATAGGGCACGCTGCAGGCCAGTTGGGTCTGCTCGATTCGCTGTACCTTTTCAGCCGTCAGCAGGGCTTGTGCCACAGCATCGGTGTAAGCCCGAACCAAGCCGCCCGCCCCCAGCTTGGTACCACCAAAGTAGCGCACAACGGAGGCCATCACCCCTTCCAAGTCTTGATGCCGGAGCACCTCCAGCATTGGGCGACCCGCCGTGCCGCCGGGTTCGCCATCGTCGTGGGCTGCGGATTGGCCGCCCGCCAGCAAAGCCCAACACACATGCGCGGCGTCGGGGTGTTCGGCCTTGAGCTGTGCCACTCGCGCCTGCGCCTGCGCACGCCCGCTCACAGGTTCGATGCAAGCAATGAAGCGGCTTTTTTTGATGACCAGCTCGTGGTGGGCGGGGGTGACGAGGGAAAAAGGCATCTCGGGATTGTCGTGGAAGCGCAGTCCCTTGCTTGTTTTATGAATACCCGCTGGCCTATCAAGTGCAAGCCCAAACCCCTACACTAGCGGGTTATCCCCGATACCTAGCCCATGAACGCCTTCACCGACGTCTCTTTCTTTCCGCGCGACGCCAAACCGCTGACCACTTACCGCAAGTACTGGGCGCAGCGCTTTGGCACGGCCCCGTTTTTGCCGATGAGCCGCGCCGAAATGACCCAACTGGGCTGGGACAGCTGCGACATCATCATCGTCACCGGCGACGCCTATGTGGACCACCCCAGCTTTGGCATGTCGGTCATTGGCCGTATGCTGGAAAACCAGGGTTTCCGCGTCGGCATCATCGCCCAGCCCGACTGGACCAGCGCCGAGGCCTTCAAAGAACTCGGCCAACCCAACCTGTTTTGGGGCGTGACCAGCGGCAACATGGACTCCATGATCAACCGCTACACGGCGGACCGCAAAATTCGCACCGACGACGCTTACACCGCGGGTGATGTGGGCGGCAAGCGGCCCGACCGCGCCGCCATCGTCTACAGCCAGCGCTGCCGGGAAGCCTTCCCCGAAGTGCCCATCGTGCTGGGTGGCATCGAAGGCAGCTTGCGCCGCATCGCGCATTACGACTATTGGTCTGACAAAGTCCGCCGCTCGGTGGTGGTGGACAGCAAATGCGACCTGCTGCTGTACGGCAACGCAGAACGTGCGATTGTCGAGATCGCCCACCGCCTGGCCGCCCGCGAGCCGGTGCAGCAGATCACCGACGTGCGCGGCACCGCCTTTGTGCGTCGCGAAACGCCAGAGGGTTGGTTCGAAATCGACTCTACCAGTGTGGACACCCCCGGCCATGTGGAAGCGCACATCAACCCGTATTTGATGATTTCGGACCAAGCCCGAGAGCAGGGCGCCACTTGCGCCCGCGAGGAAGAAGCCAAAGAAGTGGCCGAGGGCCACAACGCTAAAAACGTTGAAGCCGATTTGTCCGCCGCCGTGGCCCAAGCCCGCACCGTGCAAGCCGCTATTCAGCCCATCATTCAGCCGCTGACCTTTGTGCCCAACCCCGCCCTTTCATCTGGTCTTCGGGGCAAAGGCACCCACAAAGTACCCCCGCGTGACAAAAGCGTGATTCGCCTGCCCAGCTACGAGCAGGTTAAATCTGACGCGGTGCTCTACGCGCACGCCAACCGCGTGCTGCACCTGGAAACCAATCCCGGCAACGCCCGCTGCTTGGTGCAGGCGCATGGCGAAGGTCACACCGCCCGCGACGTCTGGATCACACCACCCCCCATCCCGCTCACAACCGCCGAGATGGACCATGTGTTTGACCTGCCGTACGCCCGCAGCCCACACCCGCGCTATGCCGATGAAAACGGCAGCCACGACCACGCGACCAAGATCCCCGCCTGGGAGATGATCCGTTTTTCCGTGAACATCATGCGCGGCTGCTTTGGCGGCTGCACCTTCTGCTCCATCACCGAGCACGAAGGCCGCATCATTCAAAGCCGCTCCGAAGAATCCGTCATCCGCGAGGTGGAAGACATCCGCGACAAGGTCAAAGGTTTCACCGGCGTCATCTCTGACCTGGGTGGCCCCACGGCCAACATGTACCGCTTGGGCTGCCGCAGCCCCGAGATCGAATCCGCCTGCCGCAAACCCAGTTGTGTGTTCCCCGGCATCTGCCAGAACCTGACCACCGACCACGGCCCGCTGATCAACATGTACCGCCGGGCGCGGAACTTGAAGGGCATCAAGAAGATCTTGATCGGCTCCGGCCTGCGCTACGACCTGGCTGTGCAGTCGCCCGAATACGTGAAAGAGCTGGTGCAGCACCATGTAGGCGGCTACCTCAAGATTGCGCCCGAGCACACCGAGGGCGGCCCGCTGTCCAAGATGATGAAGCCGGGCATCGGCACCTACGACCGCTTCAAGTCGATGTTTGACAAGTACAGCGAAGAGGCCGGTAAAAAGCAGTTTCTCATCCCTTACTTCATCGCCGCCCACCCGGGCACCAGCGACGAAGACATGATGAACCTGGCCGTCTGGCTGAAAAAGAACGGCTTCCGAGCCGACCAGGTGCAAACCTTTTACCCCAGCCCCATGGCCACGGCCACGGCCATGTACCACTCCACCCGCAACCCGCTGCGCAAAATCACCCGCGACAGCGAAAAAGTGGACGTGGTCAAAGGCGACAAACGCCGCCGCCTGCACAAAGCGTTTTTGCGCTACCACGACGCCAACAACTGGCCCCTGCTGCGCGAAGCCCTGAAAGCCATGGGCCGGTCAGATTTGATTGGCAACGGCAAACACCACCTGATCCCGAACTGGCAACCGCTGGCCGAAGAAGGCTATCAGAGCGCCCGCCGCAAAAACAGCACGGGAGTTGGAGCCAAGGCATCGGTGTCTTTGTCGACGGCGCCCAAGCGCATGGGACAACCCAAGAAGGGGCAGTTGCTGACGCAGCACACGGGTTTGCCGCCGCGCAAGAAAGGTTAAGCCTGCAGGGCCGCCAGCAACTCGGTCTCGATCTCGATTTGAGCCTTGTTTTGTTGCAACTCTGCGCCGCTGATCAGGAATGTGTCTTCGACGCGTTCGCCCAAGGTGCTGATTTTCGCCAGCTGCAGGTGAATGCCGTGGCGGGCAAGGACGCTGGCGATGCTGTAGAGCAAGCCAATGCGGTCACTGGCTGAAATGCTCAGCAGCCAGTTCTGACCTTTGTCGTCGGGCTGCAGGCTGACCCGTGGCGTGACCGGAAAGCTCTTGACGCGTCGTGACACCCGGCCGCGTGTGGGGGCGGGCAGGGGGCTTTGCTTTTCCAGGGTCTGCGCCAAGCCTGACTCAACCATGGTCATCAGTTCCCGGTAATGTTCGGGCAGCATGGACGTGACGATCTGGAAGGTGTCCAGCGCCCAGCCTGTTCGGGTGGTGTGGATCTTGGCATCCAGGATGCTGAAACCCGATTGGTCAAAATGACCGCAAATGCGTGCAAACAGGTCCGGCTGATCGGGGGTGTACACGAGCACCTGCAGGCCTTCACCCAATGGCGAGATGCGGGCCCGAACGATGGTGCGGGGCTGGCCGGGAGCAGGCAGAGCCACATGGCGCGACAACTGGCGCGCATGCCAGGCGATGTCCGAGGCGTCGTGACGCATGAAGTAGCCCACGTCCAGCGTGTCCCACAAGGCCTTGTGCCCTTCGTGCGGTTGGGCTTGCCGCGCCAGTTCAATCAAGGCTTCACGTTTGCGGGCTTCCACCTCTGCATTGGCATCAGGTGCCCGCCCTCCCAGCACGCGCAGGGTCGATTTGTACAAGTCTTCCAGCAGCTTGCCTTTCCAGGCGTTCCACACCTTGGGGCTGGTGCCACGGATGTCGGCCACGGTCAGCAAATACAGGGCTGTCAGGCGTCGCTCGTTGCCCACTCGTTGGGCAAACCGGGAGATGACTTCCGGGTCGCTGAGATCTTCCTTTTGTGCCACATGGCTCATGGTCAGGTGTTCGCCCACCAAAAACTCGATCAATTGCGCGTCGTTTTTATCGACCAAGTGCTGGCGACAGAAGGTACGAACTTCGGTGATGCCGAGTTTGGAGTGGTCACCGCCCCGGCCTTTGGCGATGTCGTGAAACAGGGCTGCGGTGTACAAAATCCAGGGCTTGTCCCAGCCTGCGGCCAGTTGGGAGCAAAAAGGGTATTCGTGGGCATGTTCGGCCATGAAAAAGCGCCGCACATTGCGCAGCACCATCAGGATGTGTTGGTCCACCGTATAAGCATGGAACAGGTCATGCTGCATCTGGCCCACGATGCGGCGAAATACCCACAGGTAGCGCCCCAACACTGACGTTTCGTTCATCAGCCGCATCGCGTGCATGATGCCTTGGGGCTGTTGCAAAATTTGCAAAAACGTCTGCCGATTGACCGGGTCGGCGCGAAAACGCCCGTTCATGATGGCCCGCACGTTGTACAGCGCCCGCAGGGTGCGGGCCGACAAGCCTTTTACGCCCGGCGTGAGCTGATACAGCAAAAAGGTTTCCAAAATGGCATGTGGGTGCTTTTGGTACAGGTCGTCGCTGGCCACTTCGATCAGGCCCGCTTTTTCAAAAAATCGCTCGTTCAAGGGGCGGAAGTCACTGACCGATTCACCCCGATCGGTTTTGAGCCGGTCTTCGATGTTGAGCAACAAAATCTGATTGAGCTGCGTCACCGCCTTGGCCGCCCAATAGTATTGGCGCATCAGTTTTTCGCTTGCACGCAAGGCCAAACGCCCTTCGGGTGTCACGTCAGAGCTGTAGCCAAAGGATTCGGCCACATTGGTCTGCAGGTCAAACACCAGCCGGTCTTCGCGTCGCCGGGCTTGTAAATGCAAGCGTGCGCGGATCAGGCCCAGCAGCGCTTCGTTGCGCTTGATCTGCCGTGCTTCCAGCGCTGTGGCCAAGCCTTTGCGGGCCAGTTCGTCCCAGCTGTGGCCCAGACCCGCTGCGCGGGCAACCCACAAAATCACCTGCAAATCGCGCAGCCCGCCGGGTGATTCCTTGCAGTTGGGCTCCAGCGCATAGGGCGTGTCTTCGTACTTGGTATGGCGCTGGTGCATTTCCAGTGTTTTGGCCACCAAAAAAGCCTGCGGGTCCATGGCCGCTTGGAACTGCTTCTGAAACTCGGTGAACAAGCGCGTGTTGCCGGTCACCCGCCGTGACTCCAGCAGCGAAGTCTGCACCGTGATGTCTTTGGCCGATTCGGCGAGGCACTCGTTCAGGGTGCGGACGCTGGAGCCAATCTCCAGACCCGTGTCCCAGCAGCTGCCAATGAAACGCTCCAGCTGTTCCTGCAATTCGGGCGAAAGCTCGGGTGATTGGCCATCGGGGAGCAGCACCAGCACATCCACATCGGACGACGGAAACAACTCGGCCCGGCCAAAACCACCCACAGCGACCAGGCTCAGTTCGGGAGAAAAACCGGCGTTTTGCCACAACTGGATCAGCAAGCCGTCAGCCAAAATGGACAGCTGCCGCAGGGTTTGCTTGAGGCCTCGAACCGCCGCGCCGCTGTTGGCCAGTGTTTGCAAAACCGCCGCCTTGTCGCGTTTGTAGGTGTCACGCAAGGTGGCCAGGCTGGCCTGTTGGGCCTGGTCGCTCATGTCAGGCCGTGGTTTTGTCTTGGATGAAGGCGGGCAGTGGTGGCATGCCGGCGGAAATGGTCAGTACCTCGTACCCGGTTTCGGTCACCAGCACGGTGTGTTCCCACTGGGCCGACAGAGAGTGGTCCTTGGTCACAATGGTCCAGCCATCACCCATTTCCTTGATGTCCCGTTTGCCCGCGTTGATCATGGGCTCAATGGTGAAGATCATGCCGGGCACCAATTCGACCAGGGTGCCAGGCTTGCCGTAATGCAGCACTTGAGGCTCTTCGTGAAAGCCTCGGCCAATGCCATGCCCACAGAATTCACGCACCACCGAAAAGCCGTGGCCTTCGGCAAATTTCTGGATCGCGTGACCAATGTCGCCCAAGTGGGCGCCGGGTCGAACCTGTTCGATGCCTTTCCACATGGCATCGTGTGTCAGGCTGGCCAGACGTTTGGCTGCGATCGAGGCTTCGCCTACATGGAACATGCGGCTGGTGTCACCGTGCCAGCCATCCTTGATGGTGGTGATGTCGATATTCAGCGAGTCACCCTTTTTGAGGGGTTTGTCGTTGGGAATGCCGTGACAGACCTGGTGATTGATGGAGGTGCAGATTGACTTGGGGTAGGGCTTGTAGCCGCCCGGCGCGTAATTGAGGGGGGCCGGAATGCACTGCTGCACATTGACCATGTAGTCGTGGCAGAGTTTGTCAATTTCGTTGGTCGTGATACCGGGTTTGACAAAGGGCTCGATGTAATCGAGAACTTCGGCAGCCAAGCGACAGGCCACACGCATGCCTTCGATGTCTTGGTCGTTTTTGATGGTTATGCTCATGGGCCTAATTATCCCATTGAGCGATCCTGCGTGCTTTGGCAGGGGCACGCAACCGTTATAGATGGTGGGTCACGCGGGAGACTTGATGGAGGATCCAGCGGCGACCCAGATCCGCGGGGAGGGGGTAAAGTGAGTTCAAGAATCAGCAGGATCAGATGGCTTGCTGAACTGCACCCTGATTGAATGAACCGAAAGCCTCCGTATGAACCTGCACGCCAAACTCCTGCAACGCGCGGCCGAAAACCGCCCCATCCGCATCGGCCTGATCGGCGCGGGCAAATTCGGCTCCATGTACCTGGCGCAAATCCCGCGCACCCCTGGCGTGCATTTGGTCGGCATTGCCGACCTGTCGCCCGACGGCGCCCGCGCCAACCTGGCCCGCGTGGGCTGGAACCCGGAGCGCCTGACCGCCAGCAGCTTGGACGAGGCCGTGAAAAACGGCACCACCCATGTGGGCGACGACTGGCAAAGCCTGGTGCGCCACCCGGCGGTGGACGTGGTCGTCGAGTGCACAGGATCGCCCTTGCATGCGGTGGACCACATCCTGGAAGCCTTCGCGAATCACAAGCATGTGGTCAACGTGACGGTGGAAGCCGACGCGTTTTGTGGCCCTTTGCTCGCCACCCGCGCTCAACTGGCGGGTGTGGTGTATTCGCTCGCCTTTGGCGATCAGCCCGCGCTCATTTGCGATTTGGTGGACTGGGCACGCACCTGCGGCTTTCCGGTCGTGGCCGCAGGCCGGGGCCACAAATGGCTGCCGCACTTTTGCGAGTCCACCCCCGAAACTGTGTGGGGCTATTACGGCCTCACGCCCGAACAAGCCGAGCGCGGGGGCCTCAACCCCAAAATGTTCAACAGCTTTTTGGACGGCTCCAAGCCTTCGATTGAAAGCACCGCCGTGTCCAACGCCACGGGTTTGGGCGTGCCCAGCAACGGTTTGCTCTACCCACCGGCCAGTGTGGAAGACATCCCTTACGTCACCCGCCCGATCTCGGAAGGTGGCGTGCTCGAGCGCAAGGGCATGGTCGAGGTCATCTCTAGCTTGGAGACCGACGGCCGGAAAATCCCTTACGACATCCGCATGGGCGTGTGGGTCACGGTGGAAGCCGAGACCGACTACATCAAGAACTGCTTTGAGGAGTACAACGCCCACACCGATCCCTCGGGCCGCTACTTCACGCTCTACAAACGCTGGCACCTGATTGGCCTGGAAGTGGGCGTGAGTGTGGCCAGTGTCGCCTTGCGCAACGAACCCACCGGTGTGGCCATCGGCTGGAACGCCGACGTGGTGGCCACGGCCAAACGCGACTTGAAGCCCGGCGACATGCTGGACGGCGAGGGCGGTTACACCGTCTGGGGCAAGCTGCTGCCCGCCGCCACTTCCAAACGCATGGGCGGCGTGCCCCTGGGCTTGGCGCACGGCGTGAAAGTCATTCGCCCTGTGGCCAAGGGCCAAAGCCTGACCTGGGACGACGTGGCCATGGACACCAGCACCCACGCCTACAAAATTCGGCGCGAGATGGAAGCGACTTCGGTGCTGGGTTGAACGGTCAATTTGCCGGGTAACCAAAAAGTCGTGTTGCATCTGCTGAACGGCTTTTTGCTTCTTGAAAAAGAGAGTCCTGAATCGGTCCATCGCTCCTCCAGATCAGGGTTTACACCGTTAAAATATCGCCTTTGCCGGCCAGCCCCAGTCAGCGGCCCCGGAATGACGGTTTTCTGTCTCTTTACAAGGCCACCCCGTGTCCCTGCACATCACGACTTTTGAAGGCGCCAGCGCCCTCAGCGACTTTCGAATTGCCCAACTTTTGCCCCGTTTGGCCGCCATTTCGCCGCAAATCCAGGGCATTTCGGCCCGTTTTGTCCACCTGGTCGCCACGACCGCGCCTTTGGCTGAGGCCCAAAAACAGACTCTTTCCGCACTCCTGACGTACGGCGAGCCCTATGCCGGACCGGTGGACGGCCCCGTGATCTTGGTCAGCCCCCGCTTAGGTACCGTCTCGCCTTGGGCCTCCAAGGCCACCGACATTGCCCACAACTGCGGTTTTGATGTGCGCCGCGTGGAGCGCCTGACCGAATACCGCTTGGTGATGAAGTCGGGCTTGCTCAGCACAGCCAAATTGACTGCAGAGCAATTGGGCCAAGTGGCCGCTGTGCTGCACGACCGCATGACCGAGTCGGCCATGCCCAGCCGAGATGAGGCAGCTGCTTTGTTCACGGCACTCGACCCCGCGCCCATGGACCATGTGGACGTGCTCGGCGGTGGCCGCGCTGCACTCGAAACAGCCAACAAGACCTGGGGCCTGGCTCTGGCAGAAGACGAAATTGACTACTTGGTCACCGCTTTCACGGGTTTGAAGCGCAACCCCACCGATGTGGAGTTGATGATGTTCGCGCAGGCCAACAGCGAGCACTGCCGCCATAAGATTTTCAACGCCGAGTTCACCATCGACGGCGTGGCCCAGCCCAAGAGTCTGTTCGGCATGATCCGCAACACGCATCAGCTCAGCCCCCAGCACACGGTGGTGGCCTATTCGGACAACGCTTCGGTGATGGAAGGCCACACGGTGGAGCGCTTTGTGGCGAAAACTTCAGGGCAGGGCGCCGCTTATCAGAGCGAACAAGCCTTGCACCATGTGCTGATGAAGGTGGAAACCCACAACCACCCGACTGCGATTTCGCCTTTTCCGGGCGCATCCACCGGCGCGGGTGGCGAGATTCGCGACGAGGGCGCCACCGGGCGCGGCTCCAAGCCCAAGGCGGGTTTGTCGGGCTTCACCGTGTCCAAACTCTGGGGTGGTTTGAGCGACCAGCCGGGCGGCAAGCCCGAGCACATCGCGAGCCCCTTGCAGATCATTACCGAGGGGCCCTTGGGTGGCGCGGCGTTCAACAACGAGTTTGGTCGCCCCAACTTGCTGGGTTATTTCCGCGAATACGAACAGACTGTGGACGGTGTGGTGCGCGGTTACCACAAGCCCATCATGATCGCGGGCGGTCTGGGCCAGATCGATGCTGAGCAAACCAAAAAGATCGAATTCCCTGCGGGCAGCTTGCTCATTCAATTGGGCGGCCCCGGCATGCGCATCGGCATGGGCGGCAGCGCGGCCAGCTCCATGGCCACCGGCACCAACGCCGCTAACCTCGACTTTGATTCGGTGCAGCGCGGTAACCCCGAGATCGAGCGCCGTGCGCAAGAGGTCATCAACCACTGTTGGGCGCAGGGCGCGAACAACCCAATTTTGGCCATCCACGATGTGGGCGCAGGCGGTTTGTCCAACGCTTTCCCCGAACTGACCAACGACGCGGGCCGAGGCGCACGTTTTGATTTGCGCGCCGTCAAGCTCGAAGAGTCCGGCCTGTCGCCCAAAGAAATCTGGTCCAACGAGAGCCAGGAACGTTATGTGATGGCAATCGCGCCCGAATCGCTGGACCAGTTCACCGCCTTTTGCGAGCGCGAGCGTTGCCCGTTTGCGGTGATCGGTGTGGCCACCGAAGACCGCCAACTGGTGCTGGAAGACAAAGGCAGCGAATCACCCGTCAACATGCCCATGGACGTGCTGCTGGGCAAGCCGCCCAAGATGCACCGCGATGTGAAGACCGTCACTCGCCAGTCGCCCGCCATGGACTTGACGGGCGTGAGTTTGCAAAAAGCCGTGATCGACGTGCTGAGCCACCCCACCGTGGCGTCCAAACGCTTTTTGATCACCATCGGCGACCGCGCTGTGGGCGGCCTGACGCACCGCGACCAGATGGTCGGCCCCTGGCAAGTGCCTGTAGCCGATGTGGCCGTGACCCTGGCCGACTACCAAGGCTTTGCCGGTGAAGCCGTGAGCATGGGCGAGCGCACACCGCTGGCCTCGCTCAACGCCGCCGCCTCGGGCCGCATGGCCGTGGCCGAGGCCATTACCAATTTGCTGGCCGCGCCGATTGAGCTGCCCCGCGTCAAGATGTCGGCCAACTGGATGGCCGCTTGCGGCGAACCGGGCGAAGACGCCGCGCTTTACGAAACCGTCAAGGCCGTGGGCATGGAACTGTGCCCTGCGCTCGACATCTCGATCCCTGTTGGCAAAGACAGCTTGTCGATGCGCACGCAGTGGCAAGCCGATTGTCAGACCCATAAAGTGACCTCACCCGTCAGCCTGATCATCACCGCCTTCGCCAGCTTGCCTGACGTGCGCGGCACTTTGACGCCGCAGCTGGACGCAAAGACCGATGACACCAGCCTGCTGCTGATCGACCTGGGCCAAGGCCACAACCGCATGGGCGGCAGCGTGCTCGGCCAAGTCCTGGACCAGTTTGGCGACCAGGTGCCCGATCTGGAAGATCCGCAAACCTTGGTCAGCCTGGTCAACGCCGTGAACGCCTTGCGCGCCAAGGGCCAGATCCTAGCCTACCACGACCGCAGTGACGGCGGCTTGCTGGCGGCAGTGGCCGAGATGGCTTTTGCAGGCCATGTGGGCGTGGCGCTCAATGTGGACATGCTGGTCACCGAGGGCGACGGCATTTCTGACAGCCGCGCCGACCACGGCGACGCCAAGAACTGGGCAGGCCAGGTCAGCGCCCGCCGCGAGGAACTCACGCTCAAAGCCCTGTTCAATGAAGAGCTGGGCGTGGTGCTGCAAGTGCGCACGGCTGAGCGCAATGACGTTCTGCAAACCCTGCGCGAACACGGCTTGTCCAAACACACGCATGTGATCGGCAAGACCCGTCCGACTCAATCGACCATCCAAAAAGGCGTGGGCGAACTGAGCATCTGGCGCGACACCAAAGAGGTGTTCACCGCCAAGCTCGAAGACTTGCACCAGGTCTGGGACAGCGTGAGCTGGAAGATTTGCCAACAGCGCGACAACCCCGCTTGCGCCGACGCCGAACACGCCGCCGCAGGCCAGGCCAGCGACCCCGGCATGCATGTGGCGCTGAGCTTTGACCCTGCCGAAAACGTGGCCGCGCCGTTCCTGAATTTGTCGCGCCCCAAGGTGGCGATCTTGCGCGAGCAGGGCGTCAACTCGCATGTGGAAATGGCCTACGCCTTCCACAAAGCGGGCTTCGAGTCGCACGACGTGCACATGACCGATTTGCAGTCTGGCCGCGCCAAGTTGGCCGACTTCCAGGGTCTGGTGGCTTGCGGCGGCTTCAGCTACGGCGACACGCTGGGCGCAGGCATTGGCTGGGCGCGCAGCATCACCTTCAACCCGGCGCTGGCGGATCAGTTCAAAGGCTTCTTTGGCCGCACCGATACTTTTGGTTTGGGTGTGTGCAACGGCTGCCAGATGTTTGCGGAACTCGCCGACATCATCCCTGGCGCGCAAGACTGGCCGCGTTTCACCACCAACCAGAGCGAACGCTTTGAAGCGCGCCTGTCCATGGTCGAAGTGCTGGAATCGCCCAGTCTGTTCTTGCAAGGCATGGCGGGCAGCCGCTTGCCGATTGCCGTGGCGCACGGTGAAGGCTTTGCCAACTTCAAACACCGGGGCAGCGCAGCGCAAGCCATTGGCGCGATGCGCTTTGTGGACAACCACGGCCAGGCCACCGAGCAATACCCCTTCAACCCCAACGGCAGCGCGGGCGGTCTGACAGCCGTGACCACCGCCGACGGGCGTTTCACGGCCATGATGCCGCACCCCGAGCGCGTGTTCCGCAATGTGCAGATGAGCTGGACGAGTGGCGACATCGCCTCCAGCAGCCCGTGGCTGCGCGTGTGGCAAAACGCCCGCAAGTGGGTGGGTTGAGCTGCCCCGCATGAAGTCCAACAACCCGGCTCAGTGGTTCCCGCCTTCGCAACTGGCTTTTTACTTTGACCAGGGCGCTTGGTCCCGCGGTACCACGCTGTACCTGCAAGACAAGGTTTTGTCTTCACAGCTTTCGCCCGATGGCGACGGCTGGCGTTTGCAGGGCCAAGTGCAAGGCAATGAGGTGCTTCCCTATTCGGTCAATGCCGAGCTGCGCGTCAGCGCGGGCGGCAACCTGAGCGAGTGGCGCAGCGGCTGCACTTGCCCGGTAGGGCGTTATTGCAAGCACGGTGCGGCTCTGGGCATCTTGGCCTCCATGCAAGGCTTGGCGCTGCTCAACGAATGGGGACCAAACGGCCCCTCACCCGAGGCGCTGGAGCGCCGCTCGCAAATGGAAAAAGAGCGGGCCCTGAGCCACGCCGAATACCAAGTGCGTGACTGGCTGACACGCCTGGAAAACGCCAACGGTCCAGCCGCTTACACCTTGCCAGGCAGCACGCACGATCAGTTTGTCTACAGCCTGTCTGTGGTGCAAACCGCTTACAAACCCGTCTTTCACTTGGCTGTGAAACGCGCCGCACAAAAGCGCAATGGGGAGTGGGGTAAAGCCAAAAAGCTGAGCAGCGAACCTTCACCGCACGACCCGATCTGGCAAACCAGCAGTCCGCTGGACCGCGATATTTTTGACCTCTTGAAAGCTTGTCCCGCAGCCAGCAGCTTCAGCTCCTACGGCTTCCAAAGTGAGGTCAAGCTGCAGGGCATGCCAGGCCAATTGTTGTTGCAGCTGTGCAGCCAAACCGGTCGTTTGGTCTCGGACGATGGCATCGCCTTGCGCTGGCAAGACGCGCCAGAAGCATTGGTGGGAACGTGGCGCGAGGTTAAGGGCCAAGACCACTTGCCCGATGGCTGGCAGTTGAGCATGCAAGCGCTGCGCGCAGGTGTGGTGTACGGTTTGAACCAGCCGCCATTTTTCATGGACACGGTGCAAGGCCTTTGTGGCCCATTGGACACGCAGGGCCTGAGCGCCAACGAGCTGCAAGTGTTGTCCAACTCGCCCGTGATGCCCGAAAGCGTGGCGTTCAAGTTCCAAAACCAATTGCTGGAGCGCTTGGGCCCCGTGCCTTTGCCGCCCGTGATCCAGAAGATGCCCGAAATCCGCGGCGTCAAGCCCCGTGCCGTGCTCGACATCGCGCCCGTGAAACCTGCAGACCGTGGTTTGCAGGGGCTCTTTTTGGCCGAATTGACCTTTGACTACGACGGCCACCGCGGCTTTTGGCCGGGTACCCAAAACCGCGTCCTGGTCGGGCAAGGCCTGCAAGCGCGCATGTTGCTGCGCGACCTGCCCACTGAGCGCAAAGTCTGGGATTCGGTCGCTGCTTTGGGGCTGGTCACTTTCGACGCCAACATGCTGGTGTTGCCGCCCGAGCAGTCGCAGCAGCCCTGGCTGGAGTGGATCGAAAACGACTTTGCGCCGCTGCGCCAAGTGGGTCTGGATGTGAACTTCATCTCGGGCGCTACCCCCTGGTTGCGCCAGGCAGACGACGTGCACATCGACTTGTCCGGTGACGAGGAAGCGCCAGAAACCTCGCCTTGGTTTGACTTGTCGCTGGGCATGGACATCGACGGCAAACGGGTGAACATCCTGCCTTGGGTGCCCACCATTTTGACAACGCTGGCGAAAATCAGCAGCGCGACTGACGAGGGTGAAAAGGCCGCTTTGCCGCCGTATTTGTACCTGCCCGACCTGCAAGGCGAGGGCTTCGTCAAGTTGCCCACTGCCAAAATTGAGCCATGGCTGACCACCTTGATGGAGCTGGTCTCCGAGCGTGGACACGACTGGAGCGGAGATGAGCTGCGACTGTCGCGCCTCGAAGCCCTGCGCACCGCGGCCTCGTTGGGGGAGGGCGTAGCCTGGGCGGGCGCTCAGAGTCTGATGAATCTGGTACAGCAAATGCGCGGTCTTGAAAGACTGCCCGAGGTGCCCGTTCCCGTTGGATTGCAAGCCATCTTGCGGCCATACCAGCAGCAGGGCCTGAACTGGTTGCAGTTTTTGCGCACGCATCAATTGGCCGGCATCTTGGCCGACGACATGGGCTTAGGCAAAACCCTGCAGACGCTGGCGCACATCCTGACCGAGAAAGAAGCCGGACGCCTCACGCAACCCGCGTTGATCGTGGCCCCCGTGAGCTTGCTGGGCAACTGGCAGCGCGAAGCGGCGCGCTTTTGCCCCGGTCTGCGAACCCACATTCACCACGGCCTGTTGCGGCATGAGACCGCGCAAGACCTGAGTGGCTTTGACATTGTCCTCACGCCGTACTCTTTGCTACACCGCGATCGTGAGCTGTGGATGGCGATTGACTGGCACTTGCTGGTGCTGGACGAAGCGCAAAACATCAAGAACGCCAACACGCACGCGGCGCAAACCGTGGGCGACATTCCCGCTGCGCACCGCCTGTGCCTGTCGGGCACACCCATGGAAAACCATTTGGGCGAGTTGTGGAGCCTCTTTCACTTCTTGATGCCTGGCTTTTTGGGCAGCCAAAAGCGCTTTGGCGAGCTGTTTCGCAACCCCATTGAGCGCCAAGGCAACAGCAAAAAAATGGACCAACTGCGCAAGCGCATCACGCCCTTCATGCTGCGCCGCACCAAGGACGTGGTGGCCAGCGAGCTGCCGCCCAAGGTTGAAACCCTGATGCCGGTGCCGCTGCAAGGTCAACAGGCTGACCTGTACGAAACCATCCGTTTGGGCATGGAAAAAACCGTGCGCGATGCCCTGAACGCACAGGGTTTGGCCAAATCTCAAATCACCATTCTGGATGCGCTGCTCAAACTGCGCCAAGTGTGTTGCGATCCGCGTTTGCTCAAGTTGGGCGCGGCCAGCCAAGTGCAGCAATCGGCCAAACTGGAGCAACTGCTGGACATGCTGCCCGAGATGGTGGCCGAGGGGCGCAAGATTTTGCTGTTCTCGCAGTTCACCCAAATGCTGGGCTTGATCGAGCAAGAGCTGCCGCGCTTGGGCATCCCTTGGGTCAAACTCACCGGTCAAAGCAAAAACCGCGACGCCATCATTGACCAGTTCACCAGCGGGCAAGTGCCGCTGTTCCTGATCAGTCTGAAAGCAGGGGGCGTGGGCCTGAACCTGCCGCAGGCCGACACCGTGATCCATTACGACCCGTGGTGGAACCCTGCCGTGGAAAACCAAGCCACCGACCGGGCCCACCGCATTGGCCAAACCCAAAGTGTTTGGGTGCTCAAACTCGTGGCCCAGGGCACGATTGAAGAACGCATGCTGGCCCTGCAAGAGCGCAAAGCCCAACTGGCACAAGACATGTATGCGGGCGCGGTACAGCGCAAAGAGCCACTCTTTGGCGAGTCGGACTTGAACGAACTCTTCAAACCGTTGGGTTGAGAGATTGGAATCGACTTTGTTGAAAGTCTTGTTTTTCTTGGCTTTGGTTTGCGTCAGTGCTTGCAGTCCCGACAAGCCTTCGGAAGTACCGCCCACCCAAGTCAGGGCGGGTGCATGGGCCCCAACCGACGCTTTCAACCCCGATGTGCAAGAAGCTGCGCGCTTTGCGGTGCAAAACAAGGCGCGGGTGCTTTTCAAAGAGGTCAGCCTGGCCCGTCAGCAAGTGGTGGCGGGGACCCTTTTTGAACTGAACCTGGAAGTGACGCTGGACGGGGCCGCCCGAAACAGCAAAGCCGAGGTTTGGCGGCAGCTGGATGGAACTTACAAGCTGCAAGCTTGGGATTGGCTGGACTGATTCTGGTGAATCAGTGCAGGCCCACCACAGGCCGTGATTTGTAAAATTGCACCGGGCTTTCGGGCACGGCATTGAGCACCGACTTTTTGATCTTGCCCACCACATGCATTTCGCAGGGCTTGCAGTCAAAGCGCAGGGTGAGTTTTTCTTTGCCGTTGATGAGCTGCATGGGCTCGGCCTTCACCGTGCCTTGCACGCCCGTCACGCCTTTGGCTTGTTTGGGGCAGAGGCTGAGGCTAAAGCGCACGCAGTGCTTGGTGATCATCAGGCTGACTTCGCCCAACTCTTCCTGGCTTTCATAGGCCGCATCGATGACCTTGACGCCGTGCTTGGCGTAAAAGTCGCGGGCTTTTTGGTTGAACACATTGGCCAGGTAGGTGAGTGTGTCTTCGGGGTAAGCCACGGGCGGCTCCACCGGCACCGCGCGCGGCAGGCGGTGCAGACCTTGGGTGCGGGCGTTTTCGAGTGCCTGCACAGCGTCGCGGCGCAAGGCATTGAGCTGTGAAGGCGGCACGAACCAGGGGCGGGGCAGGGCGAGTTGCACATCGAGTGGCTCGAACAGGGTGTCGCCCAGTTTGCCCAAGGCGGTTTTGAGTTTGTCCTCGGCTTGGGCCGCGTCTTTTGGGGCTTGCCAGGCGATGGCCATTTGCGCTGTGCCGGTGTGGCCTGCTTCGTCGGTCAGGGTCAGTTGCAGACCGCTGCTTGTTTCGGCCAATTGCATCCACACGCCCATGCGCCGCTCGGCTGATTTTTTGTCCAATGTGCGCACCCAGCTCATGTCGCGGTTGCGGTTGACCTGAACGCCTTGGCGCAAGTCTTTGAAGCCGTCCATCGGGTCTTTGGGAAACAGACGCCACACCCCCTTGGCTTTGGCGGCCTCGGCGCGGTTGATCTGCAAGCCCACCAGTTCTTTTTGCAGGTCGTAGTAGCAAAGCCCGTCGCCGTTGTGCAGCTCGGTGGCGGGGTCATCGGTGGTGATCTCAACATGCTCCGGCATGACTTTGCTGACCCAGCCAATCGGCTGGCCGGGGTTTTTGGGGGTGTCAAACGCGCCAATGTCTTCCTTGCGGCCCTGCACAAAGTAATCGGTGAACTCGCGGTTGAAGTTCTGGTTCGGATCGGGCTCGAAGCTGAAGGTGGTGCGGCCATGCGAAGCGGCAGCCAGTTCGGGGCGTTCGGTCAGCACTTCGTCAAAGAGTTTGCGGTAATGGGCCGTGATGTTTTTCACATAGGCCATGTCTTTGTAACGGCCTTCGATCTTGAAACTGCGGATGCCCGCGTCCACCAGATCACGCAGATTCTCGCTCTGGTTGTTGTCCTTCATGCTCAGCACATGCTTGTCGTGCGCCAGGATTCGGCCTTGTGCGTCTTTGACTTCGTAAGGCAAGCGGCAAGCCTGCGAGCAATCGCCCCGGTTGGCACTGCGCCCGGTGTGCGCATGACTGATGAAACACTGGCCGCTGTAGGCCACACACAAAGCGCCGTGCACAAAAAACTCGATCACGGTGCGTTCGGTGTCGATCACATCACGGATTGCGCTGATCTGCGGCAGCGTCAGTTCGCGGGCCAACACGATTTGGCTCAAGCCCGCGTCTTGCAAGAATTTGGCTTTTTCGGGCGTTCGAATGTCGGTCTGGGTGCTGGCGTGCAGCTGGATGGGCGGCATGTCGATCTCCAGCAGGCCCATGTCTTGCACGATCAGCGCGTCCACGCCTGCGTCATACAACTGCCATGCCAGTTTGCGTGCGCCTTCCAATTCATCGTCGCGCAAGATGGTGTTGAGCGTGACAAAAATGCGGCTGTGGAAGCGGTGGGCATATTGCACCAGCTTGGCGATGTCTTGCACCGAGTTGTCCGCCGTGGAGCGTGCCCCAAACGACGGGCCGCCGATGTAGACCGCGTCCGCACCATGGTTGATGGCTTCGATGCCGATGTCGAAGGTGCGGGCGGGGGCGAGGAGTTCGAGGTAGTGAGGCTGCATGGGCTGGGATTATCCCAGCTTGTGTCTTTCAGGCATGCGGGAGCCCTGTAACTCTTGGGTGGCCCTGTAACTTTTGGGGAGCCCTGAATTGGCGGGCACTGGCCGGGGCTCAGAGGCGCTTCGCTTTGCCACATCGCCCCGGCCAGTGCCCACCACTTCAGGGCGTGGGTGTTCGTGGTTCCTGTTCAGGTGGGATTTTCAGTGCTGCCTTCAGTTGCTGGTCAGCGAAGATATGCGAAGGCTGAAGGGCCCGGCATTTTGGGGTGCGCCTCCAGATACGCCCCACAAAAGGCTTGGGCGCGGGATGGGGTGATGTGGCAAAGCGAAGCGCCTCTGAACCCCAGCCCGCGCCCAAGCCTTTTGCCCAACGGCGCCAATTGAATCCTCTCAATGCCCCACATCCGAGCACCGCGCAAACAAAAAACGCGACCGAAGTCGCGTTTTTGAATACAGGCAGATTCAGATCATTGGATCTTGGCCTTGGCACGCAGGCCTTCTTGGTAGGTGCTCAGCTTTTGCTGTTGCAGTTGCTGTGAAATCTGGGGTTTGACTTCTTCCAGCTTGGGCAACTGCGCATCACGCACGTCATCCACACGGATGATGTGAAAACCGAACTGGCTCTTGACGGGGGCGTCGGTCATCTGGCCCTTGTCCAGTTTGACCATGGCACCAGAGAATTCAGGCACATAGCTGCCCGCTGCGGCCCAATCCAGGTCACCACCGTTGGCACCGGAGCCTGGGTCTTTGGATGCTTTCTTGGCCAGGTCTTCAAACTTGGCACCTTTTTTGATCTCGGCGATCAGCGCTTTGGCTTCGTCTTCCTTTTCCACCAGGATGTGGCGAGCGCGGTACTCCTTGCCGCCGTTTTCCTTGACGAACTTGTCATATTCCGCCTGGATGTCTGCTTCAGTGACTGGATTTTTTTTCTGATAGTCGGCAAACAATTGACGAATCAAAATGGTTTGGCGAGCCAATTCGATCTGGGTTTTGTACTCATCAGAAGCATCCAGACCGCGCTTTTTGGCTTCTTGCATGAAGACCTCACGGGCAATCAACTCTTGCTTGATTTGGTCCAGCACTTCAGGCGTGACGGGGCGACCTGAGGCTTCGACTTGCTGCTGCAGCGCTTTGACGCGCGACGAAGGAACTGGCTTGCCGTTGACCACGGCCAAGTTTTGCGCCAGAACGGGTGACGCCAGCAAGGCCACCAAAGCGGCGCTGAGCATTTGCTTTTTCATCGTGTTTTCCTAAGAGACAGGGTGTCAGAGATGGGGCTAGGGTTCAAAAAAAGGGGCTGCCACCCAAGGGTGACGGCCCGGTTCAGATCAGCTCAATCGCCAAGGCGTGCAAGCCTTGGTCAATGAAATCTTGCAACGCATCATACACAAGGCGGTGGCGCTGAACGCGGCTGATGCCGACAAACTTGGGTGAGGCAATGCACACCCGCATGTGGGTGCCTTGGCCACTGTCGTTGGCACCCATGTGGCCCGCGTGCGCAGCGCTTTCGTCGATGACTCGCAGTTCGGTGGGTTGCAAAAGCTCGGTCAGGCGGGCATGAATTTGGGTGCTCAGGGGCAAAGTTGTCTGGTTCATGGCTGTTTGTCCTCGTCTTTGGGCAAATAGCGCGAGATGTACAGGCCCTGTCCCAAAATGAAGACCACCGGGAACACGTAGCCCCAGAGCTTGAAGTTGACCCAGTCTTCGGTGCTGAAGTAGTGCGCCACATAGGCGTTGATGGCGGCCATGAAAAGGCAATACAACATCCACGACAGGTTCAAGCGGTTCCAAACGGCGTGCGGCAGCTGCAATTGCGTGCCCAGCAGCATGTGCAGGAAGTTTTTCTTCAACAACCAGTGCGCCACGGCCAAGGCAATCGCCAGGCCCGAGTACAGCAAGGTGGGTTTCCACTTGATGAAGCGCTCGTCATGCAAGCCCAGCGTCAGGGCACCAAAGCCCAGTACCAAGACCAGCGTGATCTTGTGCATGGTCTGCAGCTTGCCGTCCATTTTGTAAATGATGGCCGTTTGCAGCACGGTCGCGCCCATCAGCACGGCGGTGGCGGTGTAGATGTCGCCCATCTTGTACGCGCCAAAAAACAGCAGGATGGGGAAAAAGTCGAGGATGAATTTCATGAAATGGGTGCGCAGGCTGCACCAAAAGTGAAGTCGTGTGGGGTCAGGAAGGCTCGAAGTCTAACGAAGCGGAGTTCATGCAGTAGCGCAAGCCCGTGGGGGCAGGTCCATCTTCGAACACATGGCCCAGGTGCGCGCCGCACTGCGCGCACACGGTTTCCACGCGGCGCATGCCGTGGCTGGTGTCCACGCGCTCTTCAATGGCACCGTCGGTTGAGGCTTGCGAGAAACTGGGCCAGCCGCAGCCGGCGTCGAATTTGGTGTCCGATTTGAACAATTCGGCGTCGCAACAGATGCAGCGGTAAATGCCGCTGGCCCAATGGCCCTCGTATTTGCCGGTAAACGGGCGCTCGGTGGCGGCTTGGCGTGTGACGGCAAAGGCCACCGGTTCTGCGCCTTTTGCGGCCAGCAGCTCGCGCCACTCTTGTGCGGATTTTTCGATTTTGCTCATGATGAACAGCTGATTTCCAGTTGGCCCGCCCAGTCGGGCGGCAAGTCGGCATAGGCTTGCATGCCCGGATGCTCGTTGTAGGGTGACTGTAGCAAGTTGTACAGGGTGTCTATTTCCGAGAAGTCACCCGCCTGCGCTTGACGGATGGCGATTTCGGCCAGGTGGTTGCGCAGCACGAACTTCGGGTTGGTGCGCAGCATCTGCTGGCCCATGGCTGCGAAGTGGCTTTGACCTGCCCGCTCGGTGTAGCGCGCCAGCCAGGTCAGAAGGCGAGGGCGATCCAGCACCAGATCGGTCACCGCACTCCAACCTGCATCTGTCAGAGCAGAATCGGTTGATTGGTTGACTACTGCTTGGCTGAGTTGCCGCCAGAACACCGTGAAGTCCACTTTTTCGGCCGCCATGCACTGCATCAGGTCCTCGACCAGCGTCCAGTCGGCTTCGCGCTCGGATTCCGGGGCCAAGTCGCCGACCAGGCCTAACTTAGCGCGCATGGCATCGCCCAGGTAGCGGGGGAACAGGGTTTTGTAGCCCTCCAGCACCTGCAGCGTCAGCTCTTGGTCGTCAATCAACGGGGCCAAGGCCTGGGCCAGGCAGTACAAATTCCAGTACGCCACATTGGGCTGGCGGCCATAGGCGTAACGGCCCTGATGGTCTGAATGGTTGCAAATGTGACCGGGGTCAAAGCTGTCCATGAACTGGAAAGGGCCGTAGTCGATCGTCAGGCCCAAGAGGCTCATGTTGTCGGTGTTCATGACGCCGTGGCAAAAGCCCACAGCCTGCCACTGCGCCAACAGTTTGGCGGTGCGTTCTTGCACCTCGTCCAGCAGCGCCGCGTACACATTGCCCTGCCACAGCGCGGCGCGCTCGCGGCACTCGGGCATGTGGTGGGCTATGGCATGGTCGGCCAGGGCGCGCAGGCTGTCGGTGTCGCCTTGGGCTGAAAAGTGTTCAAAATGACCAAAGCGCAAGAAGCTGGGGGCCACGCGGGCCACCACGGCAGCGTTCTCCATGGTTTCTCGGCGTACAGGCTCAGGTGAAGCGACCAGGCTCAAAGCCCGGGTGGTGGGAATGCCCAAACCGTACATGGCTTCGCTGCACAAATACTCGCGGATGCTGGAGCGCAGCACGGCACGACCATCGCCGCCGCGCGAATAGGGCGTGCGCCCCGCGCCCTTGAGCTGGATTTCTTGGGGGCCTTGGGTGGATTCGGCTTCGCCCAGCCAGATGGCGCGGCCGTCGCCCAGCTGACCCGCCCATTGGCCAAATTGGTGCCCGCTGTAGACCGTGGCCAAGGGTTGTGAGCCGACCATGAGCGCATTGCCGGCGAAGGCTTGCAGGTGATCGTCGTCAAACAGCGCGCTGGGCCAGCCCAACTCGGCGCGCAAAGCTTCATTGCGGGCAGCCCAGCGCGGCGCGGCCACAGGTGTGGGCTGCAAGTGGGTGAAAAACCGGGGGCCCAGCTGGGTCAGGCGGTGCGTCCAGTCCAGCACGGGCACGTCGTGCGGAACGCTGGCGGGGGATTCCAAAGGGGCAGATGACATGGGTACCGATTGTCACGCCCTTGACAAGTACCCGCTGTTTGGCGGGTTTTAGGTCCGTGTCTGGTCGAACTCGGGTGCACAATGAATCGCTTGAAAACCACCCACCTGACAGGAGCGCCCCATGCTGGGATTGATGCAACAGCAATCATTGCTGATTTCTTCTCTGATCGACTTTGCTGAAAAGCACCACGGTGACAGCGAGATCGTCTCGCGCCGCGTGGAGGGCGATATCCACCGTTACGCTTGGGCCGATGTGGCCCGCCGCTCGAGACAAGTGGCCAACGCTTTGGATGCCCAAAAGGTGCCGCAGGGCGCACGGATTGCCACCTTGGCCTGGAACGGTTACCGCCACTTGGAGCTGTACTTTGGCGTGAGCGGCTCGGGCCGAGTGCTGCACACCATCAACCCGCGCCTGCACCCGGAGCAGATGGCCTGGATCGCCAACCACGCCGAAGACCAGGTGTTGTGTTTTGACATGACGTTTTTGCCTTTGGTGCAGGCCTTGCACAAGCATTGCCAAACCGTGACGCACTATGTGGCTTTGTGCGACGCAGACAAAATGCCGGCAGACACCGGCATCCCGAACCTTGTGAGTTACGAAGCTTGGATGGGCCAACAAAGCAGCACTTACACCTGGCCGCAACTCGACGAAAACACCGCCTGTAGCCTGTGCTACACCAGCGGCACCACGGGCAACCCCAAGGGCGCTTTGTACAGCCATCGCTCCACCGTGCTGCACGCCTATGCGGCTGCATTGCCCGACTCGATGTGCATTTCGGCACGGGATTCGATCTTGCCCGTGGTGCCCATGTTCCACGTCAACGCTTGGGGCATCCCCTACAGCGCGGCCATGGCTGGCGCCAAACTGGTGTTCCCCGGCCCGGCGCTGGACGGCAAATCAGTTTACGAGTTGATTGAATCGGAAGGCGTGACCTTCGCCGCGGGCGTGCCCACTGTGTGGCAAATGCTGTTGGGCCACATGGCCCCCGCAGGCCTGAAGTTCAGCACCCTCAACCGCACCGTGATTGGCGGCTCGGCTTGCCCGCCCGCCATGATCGACGCCTTCCGCCAAAGCTACAACGTGGACGTGCTGCATGCTTGGGGCATGACCGAGCTCAGCCCTCTGGGCACGGTCTGCACTCTGAAAAACAAGCACCTGAGCCTGCCTGCCGAGCAGCAGATGAAACTGCGCTTGAAGCAAGGTCGCTGCATCTTTGGCATCGACATGAAGATCGTGGACGCGCAAGGCCAAACCTTGCCACACGATGGCAAAGCCGCAGGTGATCTGCTGGTCAAAGGCCCTTGGGTGATCGCCTCTTATTACAAGCAAGAAGGCGGCAACCCTTTGGTGGACGGCTGGTTCCCAACGGGCGACGTGGCCACCATCGACGCCGACGGCTTCATGCAAATCACCGACCGCAGCAAGGATGTGATCAAGTCCGGCGGCGAGTGGATCAGCTCCATCGATGTGGAAAACATCGCCATGGCGCACCCGGCCGTGGCCATGGCCGCTTGCATTGGCATGCGTCACCCCAAGTGGGACGAGCGGCCGATTGTGTGTGTGGTCAAAAAACCCGGCGCTGAAGTCAGCCGCGAAGCGTTGATTGCTTTTTATGAAGGCAAGACCGCCAAGTGGCAGATTCCAGACGATGTGGTCTTTGTTGATGCCATTCCATTGGGCGGCACCGGCAAGATGCTCAAGACCAAGCTGCGCGAGCAATTGGCCGACTACGTGTTGCCAGGTCTTTGATGTTTGTCAAATCCGCACGGTGACAAATCGTTCGGGCAAGTCGCGCGGGTGATAAGCATTATTGATTCGGCCCTCAAATAGATTCATGCAGCATACTTGACATGGGGGTCTTGGAAATAGGCTTTTACGCGCTGCGGTTCGGCTACAACGATGCGCATGTGATCCTCGACGGCGGCGCGTAGTTTTGGCTTGGTACGTATGGGCACCTTGCGACCGATGACGTGCTTCAGATCGGCGTTCAATCGTTCCTCGGGGTTCAGTTCCGGGCTGTAGCTGGGCAAATAAAACACCTCAATCTTGTCGCTGCGCTCAGCCAGCCAGGCCTTCACGGGTTTGCTGTGATGCACGCGCAGGTTGTCCAGAATCAGGAATACTTTCTTGCCCGCATCCTTAATAAGCGCCTCTAAAAACTCGATCAGCTTGTCCGAATTGAACGCCTCATCAATGATCATCCAGCGCGCCTTGCCCTGGTTGGTGACGCTGGCAATCATGGAGAGCTTGTGCCGGGTGCCGCCAATGGCCATTGTCACCGGCGTCTTGCCTCGGGGCGCGTAACTTCTGCCGCGCACGTCGGTGTTTACCAGTGCGGTTTCGTCGCCCCAATGAATCTCGCCGCCCTGGGCCTTGGCGCGCTCGGCGATGGCCGGATAGGTCTCGTCAAGCCAAGTCTTTACCGCCGCCGGTGATTGCTCATAGGCGCGCTTAATCGGCTTTTGCGGCGTGAAGCCCCAGCGGGCTAGGTACTTGCCCACCGAGCGCACATGCAACGTGATGCCGCACTCGCGCTCGATCAGCTGCATCACCGCCGAGCGGCTCCACAGCGCAAAATCCATCTTCAGCTGTTCGGGGCGTTGGTCACAGATGATCCGACGGATGGCCTGTGCCTGCTGGTCTGTCAGAGCACGATTCTCGCCGCTGCGTCGCCCGCGTGTGCGCGGCGCCAGCGCGGCAAGACCTCCGGCCTCATAGCGCGAAATCACTCGACCCACCGCCGTGTGGCTCAAGCCAACGTCAGCGGCGATCTGCGCCTTGGTTCGTCCACGCTTGTAAGCACGAATCACCTGCCGACGCCTCTCATGTTGCTCGGCAGAACTTAGTTTTCTCGCATCGTCTTTATCCATGCGCAATGATCGCATGAAACAGGCGAGAAATCAACCTATTTGTGGGCCGTATCTATAGGTGCAAACCCCGAGCGCATTTGTGTCAGCAACGGTTACGCTGACATCGTTCAGATTCACAACGCAGGAGACCTTGAATGAAAACCACCCACCGTTTGATCGCCGCAGCCGCTTTGGCTGCTTGCTCCCTGGGCGCTTATGCGCAAAAGGGCGAAACCGTCAAAATCGCATGGATCGATCCTTTGTCAGGCCTGATGGCCCCAGTGGGCAGCAACCAGCTCAAGAGCTTCCAGTTTTTTGCCGAGAAGTTCAGCAAGACCAACCCAGCGGGCGTCAAGTTCGAAGTGATTGGCATTGACAACAAATTGAGCCCTGCAGAGAGCTTGAACGCGCTCAAGGCCGCCATGGACCAAGGTGTGCGCTACATCACTCAAGGCAACGGTTCCTCTGTGGCCGGTGCGCTGATCGAAGCCGTGAACAAGCACAACGAGCGCAACCCTGGCAAAGAAATCATTTTCCTGAACCACTCCGCTGTGGACCCAGATTTCACCAACAGCAAGTGCAGCTACTGGCACTTCCGCTTTGATGCTGATACCTCGATGAAGATCGAGGCCATGACCACGTTCATGAAGGACGACAAGGACATCAAGAAGGTCTACCTGTTCAACCAGAACTATTCACACGGTCACCAGGTCGCCAAGTTTGCCAAGGAAAACCTGGCCCGCAAGCGCACCGACGTCCAAATCGTGGGTGAAGACCTGCACCCACTGGCCCAGGTACGTGACTTCTCGCCCTACATTGCCAAGATCAAGGCTTCGGGTGCCGACACCGTGATCACCGGCAACTGGGGTTCTGACTTGGCCTTGCTGGTCAAGGCGGCCAACGAAGGCGGCTACACCGGCAAGTTCTACACGTACTACACCGGTGTCACCGGCACACCGACCGCACTGGGTCAGGGCGGTGCTGGTCGCGTGTTCCAGATCTCTTACAACCACTACAACATGGGCGGCGACATGGGCAAGTGGATGGCCGAGTTCAAGCAGAAGTTCAACGATGACTTCTATACCGGCTCAGTGGTCTCCATTTACAGCGCCTTGGGTGAGGCCATGGCCAAAGCCAAGTCGACCGACCCGGTCAAAGTGGCTGCCGCCATGTCGGGCCTGAAGTTCAAGAGCTACCACGGTGAAGTGGAAATCCGCAAAGCAGACCACCAGCTGCAGCAACCCTTGTGGATGACCGTTTGGCAAAAAGCCGACAAAAAATACCCCTACAGCCCTGAAAACACCGGCATGACCTTGGCCCCCGTCAAGGAATTTCCGTCTTACGTCTCCAGCACGCCCACCAGCTGCCAGATGAAGCGACCTGGCTGAGGCGCTGCCCCTGCCGCCACATACCGCTGAGTGACCCGCCCGGGTTGCCCAGGGTTTGGCGGATGGGCCAAGGCCCGATCCCCTGAGGGTTCATCGGGCTTTTTTTTGGGCTGTCAGGCCCCATTGAGACCGGGTTGGCCGTGGGCCAACCCACTTTCGGTAACGCAGTTAGACCTTGCAGGGTCTGGAAAGTTCGTGATGGAGTTTTTCATCATCTCCATGCTCAACGGCCTCAGTTACGGGCTGTTGCTGTTCATGCTCAGCTCCGGGCTGACGCTGATTTTCAGCATGATGGGCGTGCTCAACTTCGCACACGCCAGCTTTTACATGGTGGGTGCTTATTTTGGTTACACCATCTCGCAGTGGGTCGGCTTTTGGCCTGCGCTGGTCATTGCCCCCCTTTTGGTTGGGGCCTGTGGTGCTTTGTTTGAGCGGCTGACGCTGCGCAAAGTTCACCCCTTTGGCCACGTGCCTGAATTGCTGGTCACCTTTGGCCTGTCGTATGTGGTGCTGGAGTTGGTGCAGCTGGTGTGGGGCCGCACGGCGGTCGAGTTTCCACCGCCCGAGATTTTGCGCAGCTCAGCCTTCACGCTGATCAACCACTCCGCCAACGGCCTGAGCATGGTCTGGGGCGCCGCGCCTGCCGAGATGTGCAGTGCGGCCGATGCCGCTGTGCGCGTGGTGTGTTCGCCGTTTCCGGCCACACGCGGCTTCATGATGCTGGTGGCACTGCTCATGCTGGTGTCCTTGTGGCTCTTGCTCACGCGCACCCGCATTGGCCTGGTCATTCAGGCTGCGTTGACCCACCCCGAAATGGTGGAGTCGCTCGGCCACAACGTGCCGCGTGTGTTCATGCTGGTGTTTGGCGCGGGCACAGGCTTGGCCGGTTTGGCGGGCGTGATTGGCGGCAGCACCTTCGTGACGGAACCTGCCATGGCGGCCACCGTGGGCTCGGTCATCTTCGTGGTGGTCGTGGTGGGCGGTATGGGTTCGCTTTCAGGCGCCTTTTTGGCGTCCATCCTGATTGGTGTGATCCAGACCTTTGCTGTGGCCATTGACTACTCCTTCTTGACGCTGGCCAAGGACATGGGTTGGGCCTTGTCGGCCGCAACGCAGGAAAACTCTTTTGCCAAGCTCACGCTGTCACAGGTCGCGCCCATCTTGCCCTATCTGTTTTTGGTGCTGATCCTGATCTTCCGGCCCAAGGGTCTGTTGGGTACCCGCGAGACTTAAAGCCATGGCTGCTGTATACAAATTCAAACCCTACAACGTTGGCCGCTGGGTCATCTGGAGCCTGTTCGCACTGGTTTTGGTGGCTTCACCCTTGGTGTTCACCAGCAACTTGTCGACCACCATGCTGGCCCAAATGGGCATTGCCATCATCGCTTGCCTGTCCTACAACATGCTGCTGGGGCAAGGCGGCATGCTCAGCTTTGGCCACGCGGTCTATACGGGCCTGGGCTCGTACATGGCGATTCACGCGCTCAACTCGGTGAGCGCGGGCAAGCTCAACATCCCGGTCAGTTTGCTGCCCATTGTGGGCGGCTTGACCGGCATGGGCTTTGCCATCTTGCTGGGCTGGGTCACCACCCGCAAATCGGGCACCACCTTCGCCATGATCACCTTGGGCGTGGCCGAGTTGGTGTTCGCCATGTCGCTCATGTTCTCGGAATTCTTCGGGGGCGAGGCGGGTGTGTCGGGCAACAGGGTGGCAGGGCAGCCCTTTTTTGGCATCAACTACGGCCCGCAAATCCAAGTGTATTACCTGATCGCAGCCTACACCTTTGTGTGCGTGGCGCTCATGTACGCCTTCACCCAAACACCGTTGGGCCGGATTTTGAATGCTGTGCGAGACAACCCTGAGCGTGTCGAATTCATCGGTTACAACACGCAGCGTGTGCGCTACATGGCATTCATCATCTCGGGCTTTTTTGCGGGCATCGCAGGCGGCTTGGGCGCACTCAATTTTGAGATCGTGACGGCCGAGGTGGTTGGAGCTGGGCGCTCGGGTGCCTATTTGCTCTTCACCTTTTTGGGCGGTGCCACCTTCTTCTTTGGTCCCATCATCGGTGCGATTTTGATGATCATCGCCTTTGTGCTGCTGTCTGAGCTGACCAAGGCTTGGTTGTTGTACTTGGGTCTGGTCTTCTTGTTCATGGTCATGTATGCCCCGGGTGGTATTGCCAGCCTGATCATGATGAACCTGCGGGTGGCCAAGTTTGGCAAATTGCGCCAGATCTGGACCAGCTACCTGGGCCTGGGCCTCACAGCCATGGTGATGCTGGCGGGGGCGGGTGCCATGATCGAGATGGTCTACCACTTGCAGCTCAATTCGGCCTTGGGTGACACCGTCAAATTCATGGGGGCCACGCTCAACGCCAAGAGCTTAGACAGTTGGTTCGGCTCGGCTTTTGTCATGCTCACGGGCTTGGGCCTGTTCGAGCTGGCCCGCAGGCAATTTGCCCGGGACTGGGGTGAAATCCAGACCGACATTGAAAAAGAAATCAAGCGAAGGGAAACTGCTTTATGAGTTACGCCCTTGAACTCCAGGACGTGCGCAAGAATTTCGGCAAGACTGAAATCATTCGGGGTGTGAACTTGGCCGTGAAGGCCGGTGAGCGCGTGGCCGTGATCGGCCCCAATGGTGCGGGGAAGTCCACGCTTTTTAACCTGATCAGCGGCCGCTTTGGCCCTACCAGTGGCGAGATTTTGCTGGGTGGTCAAGCCATCCAGAACAAGACGCCTTATGAAATCAACCGCATGGGGCTGTCGCGCAGCTTCCAGATCACCAACATCTTTCCCAAGTTGAGCGTGTTCGAGAACCTGCGCTGCGCGGTGCTCTGGAGCCTGGGTTACAAGTACAGTTTCTGGAAGTTCCTGTCGGGCCTGAAAGATGCCAACGAACGCACCGATGAGTTGCTGGACATGATCCATCTGGACAAAAAGCGCGATGTGCTGGCAGTTAACCTGACGTATGCCGAGCAGCGGGCGCTGGAAATCGGCGTGACCATCGCGGGTGGCTCTGATGTGATCTTGCTGGATGAACCTACAGCCGGCATGAGCAAGAGCGAGACCTCGCGATTCATCCAACTCATCAAAGATGTCACCGTAGGAAAAACCCTGCTCACGGTGGAGCACGACATGGGCGTGGTGTTTGGCTTGGCCGACAAGATCGCGGTGGTCGTTTATGGCGAAGTCATCGCCTTCGACACCCCGGAGGCGGTGCGGGCCAATGCCAAAGTGCAGGAGGCTTATCTGGGCTCTCCAGTCGCAGACAGCCAAGCAGGAGGCCACTGATGCTGCAAATCGACAACCTTCACGCTTATTACGGCAAGAGCCATGTGCTGCATGGTGTCAATTTCGAAGTGGGGCAGGGCGAGATCGTGGCCCTGCTCGGGCGCAACGGCTCGGGCCGTTCCACCACCGCCAAGGCCATCATGGGTCTGGTCGAGTGCGAGGGGCGCATTGACTGGAAAGGCCAGCCCATCCAGGGCAAAAAAGCTTATGAAATTGCCCACCTGGGCGTGGGCTATGTGCCTGAAAACCGCGAGATCTTCCCCAAGCTGACGGTGAGCCAAAACCTGCAACTGGGCCAAAAACGCAGCGGGCAAAACGGTCGCTGGTCCTTTGACGACATGTTCGCCATGTTCCCGCGCCTCAAAGAGCGCGAGCACACCGAAGCCGGCGTGCTCTCGGGCGGTGAGCAACAAATGCTCACGCTGTGCCGCACCTTGATGGGCGATCCCGACCTCATCATCATCGACGAGCCTACGGAGGGCTTGGCCCCCAAAATCGTCGAGCTTGTGGGGCAGTACCTTCAAAGTCTCAAGGCGCGCGGTGTCTCGGTTTTGCTGATCGAGCAAAAACTCACCATTGCCATGAGCATCTCCGACCGGGCCTTGGTCATGGGGCATGGCTCCATTGTTTTCCAGGGCACGCCCGACGAGCTGCGGGCCAACAGCTACATCCGCAAGGAATGGTTGGAAGTCTGACCGGCGTTAGGGGTTGTGCCCGCCCCGAGCCTTTCTGATCACCCCTTCGCTGACCCGTCCCTGTTGCGACAATTTTTTTGCTGTATCGGGTTTTTTTATGTCTACAATGCCAAAAAACGAACGGTCGTTCTTTTTTAATTTTTCACGCAAAGGAAGTCCAGCATGACAGCTGAATACAAAGTCCACGGTGATGTCGCGGTCATCACGCTGATGAACCCGCCGGTCAACGGTTTGGGTCTGTCCACCCGCATCGGCATCACCGATGGTTTGGAAAAAGCCAACAACGATGCGGCTGTCAAGTCCGTGGTCATCACGGGCGGTGGCAAAGCTTTCTCGGGAGGTGCCGACATCCGCGAATTTGGCTCGCCCAAGGCCGTGCAAGAGCCCAATTTGCTGAGCGTGATCCGTGCTTGCGAAAACTCCTCCAAACCCGTGGTCGCCGCCATTCACTCGGTCGCGATGGGCGGTGGTTTGGAGTTGGCTCTGGGTTGCCATTACCGCATTGCAGCGCCTGGCACATCGATTGCCTTGCCCGAAGTCAAGCTGGGCTTGATCCCTGGCGCAGGCGGCACGCAGCGCCTGCCCCGCGTGATCGGTGTGGAGCCTGCGCTCAACATGATCGTCAGCGGCGAAGCCATCAAGAGCGAGATGCTCGCCATGTTGCCCGGTCAAAAGCTGTTTGATGCCATGGCCCAGTCCACCGACAGCCTGCCCGAAGAAGCCCTGGCGCTGGCCCGCAAAGTGGCCGCTGCGCACGCCGACGGTGCACCTTTGCCCCTGGTCAAAAACCTGCCTTGCAAGCACCCCCAAGGTGATGCTTATTTCCAGTTTGCGCGCAACATGGTCAAAGGCATGGCCAAAAATCTGCCTGCGCCACTCAAGTGCGTGGACGCCGTTGAAGCGGCCACCAAGAAAAAGTTCGACGATGGCATGGTGTTCGAGCGTGAGATTTTCACCAACCTCATGTTCACCCCGGAAAGCCGTTCACTGCGCCACATCTTCATGGCCGACCGTGCTGCCAGCAAGATCGCCGACGTGCCCAGCGACACTCCCCAGCGCAACATCCAGAGCGTGGCCGTGATTGGTGCAGGCACCATGGGCGGCGGTATCTCGATGAACTTCCTGAACGCGGGCATCCCGGTCAAGATGCTGGAGATGAAGCAAGACGCGCTGGACCGTGGCGTGGCCACCATCCGCAAAAACTACGAAGCCCAAGTCAAAAAAGGCAAGCTCAAGCAAGACAAATACGAGCAGCGCATGGCTTTGCTGAGTACCACACTCAGCTACGACGACATCGGCCAAGCCGACTTGGTCATCGAAGCCGTGTTTGAAGAAATGGGCGTGAAAGAAGCTGTCTTCAAGAAGCTCGACGAAGTGATGAAGCCCGGTGCGATCTTGGCCTCCAACACATCGACTCTGGACGTCAACAAGATTGCCTCGTTCACCAAGCGCCCTCAAGACGTGGTGGGCATGCACTTCTTCAGCCCTGCCAACGTGATGAAGCTCTTGGAAGTGGTGCGCGGTGCGCAAACTGCCAAAGACGTCATGGCCACCGTCATGGCCATTGGCAAAAAGATCAAGAAAACCTCGGTGGTTTCGGGTGTGTGCGATGGTTTCATCGGCAACCGCATGATCGAGCAATACAGCCGCCAAGCCGGCTTTTTGATCGAAGAAGGCTGCACCCCCGCGCAAGTGGACAAGGCTGTTGAGAAATTCGGCTTTGCCATGGGCCCGTTCCGCATGGGTGACCTGGCGGGCAACGACATCGGCTGGGCGATCCGCAAACGCCGCTACCAGGAAAAGCCCAACATGAAGTACAGCAAGACCGCTGACTTGTTGTGTGAAATGGGCCGCTATGGTCAAAAAACCGGCGCAGGCTGGTACGACTACCAGGCTGGCAAACGCGACGCGATCCCCAGCCCCGTGGTGGTCGAGATGATCGAAAAGCACCGCGCAGCCCAAGGCATCACAGCCCGCAAGATTTCTGACGATGAAATCGTACAGCGCTTGGTGTATTCCTTGGTCAACGAGGCTTGCCACATCCTGGAAGAGGGCATTGCCAGCAAGGCCAGCGACATCGACATGGTCTACATCACCGGTTACGGTTTCCCGTTCTGGCGCGGTGGCCCCATGCTGTATGCCGACACCGTGGGCTTGTTCAATGTGGCCGAAGCCATGAAGCGCTTTGCCAAGAACCCGCTCGACGACGCGCAATTCTGGCAACCCGCACCGCTGTTGCAGCGTCTGGTGGCCGAAGGCAAGACATTCAACTGATTTTTTAAATTTTTGGCGGGACAGACCGCAAGCGCTGTCCCCCACTTGAAAGGACCAACATGACGAATGCTGTCATCGTATCTACCGCCCGCACCCCTCTGGCCAAGAGCTGGAAGGGCGCCTTCAACATGACCCACGGGGCCACCCTGGGTGGCCACGCGGTGCAACACGCCGTGGCCCGCGCAGGCATTGACGCTGCCGAAGTTGAAGACGTGATCATGGGCTGTGCCACACCCGAAGGCGCCACCGGCGCGAACATCGCTCGCCAAATCGCGCTCAAAGCTGGTTTGCCCATCTCGGTGTCCGGCATGACCGTGAACCGTTTTTGCTCGTCGGGCCTGCAGACCATCGCTTTGGCTGCGCAGCGCATCATCGCGGGCGAAGGCCAGGTGTATGTGGCTGGCGGTGTGGAAAGCATCTCTTGCGTCCAGCAAGAAATGAACACCCACATGCTGCAAGACTTGGCGTTGGCCAAGATGAAGCCCGAGATCTACTGGAACATGCTGCAAACCGCCGAACAAGTGGCCAAACGCTACAAGATCGGCCGCGATGTGATGGACGCTTACGGTGCGGCCAGCCAGCAAAAGGCCTGCGCTGCGCAAGCTGCTGGTTTGTTCAACGACGAAATCGCCCCCATCACCGTGACCCAAGGTGTGGCCGACAAGGTCATGGGCATGACCACCAAGCAAGTGACCGTGAGCGTGGACGAAGGCCTGCGCGAAGGCACCACCGTTGAAGCCATCAGCGGTTTGCGCTCGGCTTTGCCCGGTGGCTTGGTCACCGCCGGCAACGCCAGCCAGTTCTCGGATGGCGCAGGCGCTTGTGTGCTGATGGATGAAAAACTGGCCGAGCAACGCGGTTTGAAGCCTCTGGGCCGTTTCCTTGGTTTTGCCGTGGCCGGTTGCGAGCCTGACGAAATGGGCATTGGCCCCGTGTACGCCGTGCCCAAGGCGCTGGCGCGTTTGGGCCTCACGGTCAACGACATCGACTTGTGGGAACTGAACGAAGCGTTTGCCGTGCAGGTGCTGTACTGCCGCGACAAGCTGGGCATCCCGGCCGACCGCTTGAACGTCAACGGCGGCGCCATCGCAGTGGGTCACCCCTACGGCGTGTCGGGCCAGCGTCTGACGGGCCACGCCTTGATTGAAGGCAAACGCCGTGGTGCCAAGCGCGTGGCGGTGACCATGTGTATTGGCGGCGGCATGGGCGCTTGCGGCATTTTTGAAGTGTTGTAAACAACTTTCCGTTGGCTGTCGCTCAGATGGCTGATGCGAATCGGGGCAGAGGGCATGATGACCTCTGCCTTTTTTTTCATGTGGGATGTCGCCCCTGCGGCCGAAAAATTCGCGAGCAGTGGCTCGCTCCCACAAGGATTGACCTGATGAAAGCCCGCTGCCATGAGTCTGCGCCCCACCGTTGATTTTTTACTGCACGACTGGTTGAAGGTCGAAGGTCTTCAAAGCCGCGAGCGCTTTGCCGACCACTCGCGCGAGACTTTTGACGCGGTGCTCGACACCTGCGAGCGCATTGCTCGTGAAAAATACGCGCCGTTCAACCGCTTGGTGGACACGCAAGAGCCACATTTCGACGGCGAAAAAGTCATCTTGCCGCAGGCCACGCATGACGCCTACAAGGCCTATGCCGAGTCGGGCATGCTCAGCGCCGCGCAAGATTACGAGTTTGGCGGTATGCAATTGCCCTACACCGTGGAAGCGGCGGCGAATGCGTTTTTTGCCATGGCCTCGGTGAGCATCGGTTCGGGCATGCTGACCAGCGGCAACGCCAATTTGCTGATGGTGCACGGCACCAATTTGCAAAAGCAGGTGTTTGCCGCCAACGAATTCAGTGGACGCTTTTCAGGCACCATGTGCCTGAGCGAGCCGCAAGCGGGCTCGTCGCTCAGCGATGTGACCACCCGTGCCACACCCGATGGCGCTGACTTTGAATCCGAGGCTTTGGGCGCGCGTTACCGGCTCAAGGGCAACAAGATGTGGATTTCCTCGGGCGAGCACGAACTCTCCGAGAACATCATCCATCTGGTGTTGGCCAAAATCCCTGATGCGAATGGCCAGTTGGTGCCAGGCGTCAAGGGCATTTCACTGTTCATCGTGCCCAAGAAGCTGGTGGACACCAATGGTCAACTCACCGGTGAGCGCAACGACGTGGCGTTGGCGGGCCTGAACCACAAATGCGGCTGGCGCGGCACCACCAACACGCTGCTGAACTTTGGCGAGGGCAAGTACCCAGTGCGAGGTGATTCAGGCGGGGGCTTGGACGGCGCCGGAAGCGGCGCCGTGGGCTACCTCGTTGGCAAGCCCGGCGAAGGCCTGCGCTGCATGTTCCACATGATGAACGAAGCCCGCATCGGCGTGGGCATGGCCGCCACCATGTTGGGCATGGCCGGTTATTACGCCAGCCTGGACTACGCTAAAAACCGCCCACAAGGCCGACCCAGCGGGGCAGGGGGCAAAGACGCCAGCCGACCTCAGGTGCGCATCATGGAACACGCCGACGTCAAGCGCATGCTCTTGGCTCAAAAATCCTATTCTGAAGGTGCCCTGGCACTCGCCCTGTATTGCGCCCGCTTGGTGGACGAGCAACACACGGGCACGACGGACGACGCCGACGTTTCGCGCTTGCTGCTGGAAGTGCTCACGCCGATTGCCAAAAGTTTCCCGAGCGAATGGTGCCTGGAGGCCAACAGCCTGGCCATTCAAATCCATGGCGGCTACGGCTACACCCGCGACTTTCCGGTGGAGCAGTATTGGCGCGACAACCGCCTGAACATGATCCACGAGGGTACACACGGCATCCAAGCCATGGACCTGCTGGGCCGCAAGGTGCTGATGGAAAACGGTCGGGGCCTGCAACTGCTGGCCGAGCGCATGCTGGCTACAGCCGCTCAGGCTGAAGCCAGTTGGAGCCCTGAAGCCGCTGCTTTGCGTGACGCCTTGAAACAAGTGGGCCAAGCCACCCAACAAGCTTGGGCCGGCGCGGAACCTGCTCAGGCGCTGGCCAATGCGGTGCCGTATTTGCAGGCCTTTGGCCACACGGTGATCGCCTGGATCTGGCTGGATGTCGCAGCCAGCTTGGAGGGCAACGATGCGCCTGCCGCCCAGGGCCGCCGCGCCGCCTGCCGTTACTTCTTCCGTTATGAACTGCCCAAGATCGGCGCTTGGCTGAATGTGGTGAGCAGCCGCGACCCGACTTGTGCCGACTTGCCCGAGGAGGCTTTCTGATGATCCGCCACATCGTGATGTGGAACCTGCACGAGCAGGCCGAGGGTGCGGACAAAGCCACCAATCTGGAAAAAGCCAAGACTTTGTTGCTGTCATGCGCTCAAGTCGTCCCCGGCATTCGTGCCTTTGAAGTCGCCACCGCGACGCCCGGCATGGACTGCACCAACGATTTGGTGCTCCACATGTTGCTCGATGACGCGCAGGTGCTAGCGGCTTACCAAAATCACCCGCAACATGTGGCCATCAAACCCTTCATGAAAGCGGTTGTGCAAGAGCGCCGCTGCATGGATTTCAACGTCGAATAAGACCCACACAAGAGGAGCACCCTATGGCACGCACTGTTCAACAACTTTTTGACTTGACCGGCCAAGTGGCCCTGGTCACCGGTGGCTCCCGCGGCCTGGGCTTGCAAATGGCCCACGCGCTGGGCGAAGCAGGGGCCAAGATCATGCTCAGCTCGCGCAAAGCGGCCGACCTCGAAGCTGCCGCTGCCGAGCTGCAAGCCGCAGGCATTGACGCCCGCTGGATCGCGGCCGACTGCGGCAAGGAAGAAGACATCCGCCGTTTGGCGTTTGAAACCATGGAGCGCATGGGGTCGATTGATATTCTGGTCAACAACGCCGGGGCCACCTGGGGTGCTCCTGCCGAGGACCATCCGGTCGAGGCTTGGGACAAGGTGATGAACCTCAACGTCCGAGGCTATTTCATCTTGTCGCAAGAAGTGGCCAAGCTGAGCATGATCCCGCGTGGCAAGGGCCGCATCCTGAATGTGGCCTCCATCGCCGGTCTGGCAGGAAACCCCTCCGAGATGAAAACCATCGCCTACAACACCTCCAAAGGTGCCGTGATCAACTTCACCCGTGCACTGGCCGGTGAGTGGGGTGAACACGGCATCACGGTTAACGCGATTTGCCCCGGCTTTTTCCCCAGCAAGATGACCTATGGCCTGTTGGAAAAACTCGGCGCTGACAAGATGGCCCAAGGTGCGCCCTTGCGCCGCCTGGGCGATGACGAAGACCTCAAGGGCTTGGCGCTGTTGTATGCGTCTGATGCGGGCAAGCACATCACAGGCCAGTGGATGGCGGTCGACGGTGGCGTCAGCGCCATCATTGGCGGCTGATCAGAAAGCCTCACAGCATGAGCATCCCTTTCGGCGCCAAGATCCCCTTCGTTGACCATTTGGGTTTCTCCCTGGAGAAATTTGAAGGCGGCGAATCCGAACTCCATTTTGTGCCCCGCCCCGAACACTTCAATTCATTCGATGTCACGCACGGCGGTGCGGTCATGACATTTTTGGATGTGATCATGGCCACGGCCGCGCGCAGCGTCGATCAGGAAATGGGCGTGGTCACCATCGAAATGAAGACCACCTTCATGCGGCCCGCCAAAGTCCCCGCGGGACAAGCGTTGGTGGGCAAAGGACACCTGAAACACCGCACCCGCAGCATGGCCTTCACAGAGGGCAGCGTGTTCGATGCCCAAGGCCAGCTGTGCGCCCACGCGACGGGCACCTTCAAATACGTCAGCCGCCGAGACACACCTTCACCTTCCACCGATTAACTTTTTCAAATTCACTGGAGACACACATGCCCATCAACCACCGCATCGTTCTGGACAACCGCCCTCAAGGAGAGGCCACAGTCAACAACTTCAAAATGGTTGAGTTGCCATTGCCCGATCTGAAAGACGGTGAAGTGCTGGTTTGCCACCATTACCTCAGCCTGGATCCCTATATGCGTGGCCGCATGAACGAGAGCAAGAGCTACGCCGTGCCCCAGCCTTTGGGTGAAGTCATGATCGGCGGCACCGTGGGCGAGGTGGTGGACAGCCGCCACCCCAAATTCAAGGCCGGTGACCAAGTGGTCGGCATGGGCGGCTGGCAAGAGTACAGCGTGGTCGATGCCAATGTCTTGGGCGCACTGCGCAAAGTCGACACCACCCATGTGCCGCTGTCGCACTACCTGGGCGCAGTGGGCATGCCCGGCGTGACCGCTTGGTATGGCCTGGTCAAGATCATCAACCCCAAAGCAGGCGAAACGGTGACCGTGAGCGCCGCCAGTGGTGCCGTGGGCAGCGCCTACGGCGCATTGGCCAAAGCACGCGGCTGCCGCGTGGTCGGCATTGCCGGCGGCAAAGACAAGTGCGACTACGTGGTCAAGGAGCTGGGCTTTGACGCCTGCATCGACTACAAAGAACACAAGGACTACATCAGCCTGTCCAAAGCACTGCGCGAAGCTTGCCCCAACGGCATCGATGGCCACTTTGAAAACGTGGGGGGCATGGTTTTGGATGCGGTGATGCTGCGCACCAACGCTTTTGCCCGCATCGCGGTGTGCGGCATGATCGCCGGCTACGACGGCGCGCCGCTGCCCATGGCCAACCCAGCTTTGCTTCTGGTTAACCGCATGAAGATCGAAGGCTTCATCGTCAGCGAGCACATGGAAGTTTGGCCCGAAGCCCTGCAAGAACTTGGCACCTTGGTGGGCACGGGCAAACTGCGTCCCCGCGAATCCGTGGCCCAAGGCCTGGCTGCTGCGCCTGAGGCCTTCCTTGGTTTGCTCAAAGGCAAGAACTTCGGCAAGCAGCTGGTCAAGCTGGTCTGAGGCCAGGCCCCATGTCCGATCTGATCCTGCACCATTACCCGACGTCCCCTTTTGCAGAAAAGGTCCGGCTGATCCTGGGCCACAAGCAACTGTCTTGGAAGAGCGTGTACATTCCGATGATCATGCCCAAGCCCGACTTGACCGCGCTCACGGGCGGATACCGCAAAACGCCGGTGCTGCAGATCGGCGCGGACATTTACTGCGACACCGCCTTGATCAGTGATGTGCTGGAGCAACTGGTACCCACGCCCACGATCTACCCCGAGGCCGTGCAAGGCGCAGCCCGCATCGTGGCGCAGTGGGCCGACAGCGCCTTGTTCACGGCCGCTATGGCCTACAACTTCCAGCCTGCTGGCGTGGCACAAGTCTTTGCAGGCGCGCCCGCCGAGGGCGTACAAGCCTTTGTGGCCGATCGCACCGCCATGCGCGGCGGCGCCGCTCGCATGGCGTCTTCCGACGCGACCGGCACCTTCAAGACGTACCTGCAGCGCGTCAACAACATGCTGCACGGGCCAAACTTCCTGTTCGGGGATCAGCCTTGTGTGGCCGATTTCGCGGTCTATCACCCGCTGTGGTTCACGCAAGAGCGCACACCAGCCCTCGCGGGCATTCTGGACGCCACACCCGAAGTCAAAACCTGGATGGCCCGCATGAAAGCCATCGGCCATGGCTCACCAGGTCAGTGCAATGGCGAAGAAGCCTTGCAAACCGCCCGCAGTTCAACGCCTGCGGTTGTGAAGGGCGAGTTCTTTCAAGACGAGCACGGCATCGCCCTGGGCACCCAGGTGGTCATTGCGGCCGACAACTTTGGCCTGGAGCCGACCGATGGCGAGCTGATCGCGGCCACTCCAACCCGCTATACGCTGCGCCGCACCGATGACCGTGCGGGCACTGTGCATGTTCATTTCCCGCGTGTCGGGTTCACTCTCAAAAAGGTTTCCCCATGATTGACAACTTCAAAGGCAAAACCGCTGTCTTGACTGGAGCTGGTTCAGGCTTCGGCTTGGAATGCGCCCGCATTGGCGCCAAACTGGGCATGAACCTGGTGTTGGTGGACGTGCAGCAAGATGCCCTGGACAAAGCCGAAGCCGAAATGACCGCCAAAGGCGCTCAGGTCTTGGCCCGAAAGGTGGATGTGTCGAATGCGCAGGCCATGGAGCAACTGGCTGCCGACGTCAAAGCACGTTTTGGCGCACCGCACTTTGTGTTCAACAACGCGGGCGTGGGGGCAGGGGGCTTGGTTTGGGAAAACTCGGTGGCCGACTGGGAATGGGTGCTGGGCGTCAACCTGTGGGGCGTGGTGCACGGCGTGCGCCTGTTCACCCCCATGATGCTCGAAGCCGCCAAGGCCGATCCGGCTTATCAAGGTCACATCGTCAACACGGCCAGCATGGCCGGTTTGCTCACACCGCCCAATATGGGCATTTACAACGTGAGCAAGCACGCCGTGGTCTCGCTGACCGAAACGCTTTACCAAGACTTGCAACTGGTGTCAGACCAGGTCAGCGCCAGTGTGCTTTGCCCTTACTTTGTGCCCACGGGCATCAGCCAGAGTCACCGCAACCGTCCGGCAGACTTGGCCCCTACGCAGCCGACCGCCAGCCAATTGATCGGTCAGGCGCAAAGTGATAAAGCTGTCAGCAGTGGCAAGGTCTCCGCCGCTGATGTGGCCAACAAGGTTTTTGATGCCGTGGCGAGCGGACAGTTTTACATCTATAGCCATCCACAGGCACTGGGCAATGTGCAAAGTCGGATGGAAGCCATTGTTCAGGGCATCAACCCACCAGACCCATTTGCGGCGCGACCCGATGTGGGTGAAAGTTTGCGAAAAGCCTTGCGCTCAATTTGAGTGCGTTCCTGCCCGGCGCCATGGGCGACCGGGACTTATTTGTGGAAGTGGCCTTCAAAACAGTGGCGAACCTCGTGGCCTAAAGCGACATGGGAGGTTTGTTTGCCCGTGATGATCACGCACTCTTTGGTGGCCACATGCCAGACCGCGCAGGCCACTGGAGGGGTAATGTAAGCCTGTTCGCGGCCCATGCCGATCGATTTGGCACAGTACTGAGCCACATCTTCACGGACTTCCCAGCGCAAATTGACTTCTTTCATGATCCGTTTGTCCGCGGTCTTGGGCGTGAATTTGTCAAACTCTGACGCGGGGATCACTCCACCCCCCATCGTCTGACAACCCGTCAAGATCAACAGGGCTGAACCGACACAAGCCAGACCGAACCAGCGCTTGAGCGTGCCCCTTTGGTTTTCAAACAAGAAATTCATCACCGCCCCCTGTATTGATTGTTTTATCAATTTGAATTAAGTTTACAGTTTTGATGGTTTGTGGTCAATAGATTTGAGAAATTATTTGATAAATAACATTTTTTAAGATTATTTAACACTTAAACTGAGAATTGCCGGTTTGGCTTGACCACGCGCCAGGATCACAGATGGCTTGTGGCAAACTTGCCCGCTTTCCCCTCTGGATGTGACCTGAGACATGCAAAAAATCCTGGCCCAACTGGCCGCTGAAATCCGTATCCGCCCTGAGCAGGTCAAAACCGCCGTGGAATTGCTGGACGGTGGTGCCACCGTTCCCTTCATCGCCCGCTACCGCAAAGAAGTGACCGATGGGCTGGACGACATTCAGCTGCGCGAGTTGGAGTCGCGTTTGGGCTACTTGCGCGAGTTGGAAGACCGCCGTGCTGCCGTGATCAAAAGCATCACCGAGCAGGGCAAGATGACGCCCGAGTTGCTGGCCGCCATCGACGCCGCGCCCACCAAGCAAGAGCTGGAAGACTTGTATTTGCCCTTCAAGCCCAAGCGCCGCACCAAGGGCATGATTGCCCGCGAAGCCGGGCTGGAGCCCCTGGCCGACAAACTGTTTGCAGACCCCACACTCGACCCGCACGCCGAAGCACAAGCCTTTGTGCTGGTTGCGGGTGCCATTGAAGGCGCCGACTTCACGACCACCGCGGCCGTGTTGGACGGCGTGCGTGATTTACTGAGCGAGCGCTGGGCCGAAGACGCGTCACTTGTGCAGGCGCTGCGCGAATGGCTGTGGAACGAAGGCCTCTTTAAAAGCAAACTGGCCGACGGCAAGGACGAGAACAATGCTGACGTTTCCAAGTTCCGCGATTACTTTGACTACGATGAGCCGATTGGCCGCGTGCCTTCTCACCGCGCTTTGGCCGTGTTCCGTGGCCGTGCTTTGGAAATGCTGGACGCCAAACTGGTGCTGCCTGTGGAGCCCGAACCCGGCAAACCCAGCATCGCCGAAGGCAAGATCGCCATGCACCTGGGCTGGAGCCATGCGGCCCGCCCCTCGGATGACCTGATCCGCAAATGCGTGGCCTGGACCTGGCGCGTCAAGCTCAGCCTGTCGACCGAGCGCGACCTGTTCACCCGCCTGCGCGAAGACGCTGAAAAAGTCGCCATCAAGGTCTTCAGCGACAACCTGCGCGACCTGCTGCTGGCCGCACCCGCAGGCCCCCGTGTGGTCATGGGCTTGGACCCGGGCATCCGCACCGGCGTGAAAGTGGCCGTGGTGGACGCCACCGGCAAGCTGGTGGACACGGCCACGGTTTACCCGCACGAGCCGCGCAAAGACTGGGAGGGCTCGCTCTTCACCCTCGCCAAGCTGTGCGAAAAGCACAACGTGAATCTGATCGCGATTGGCAACGGCACAGCCAGCCGCGAGACCGACAAACTGGCGGGCGACCTGATCAAACAACTGGCCCGATTGCGAGAAGGTATTCGCGATGGGGTGGAAATCACGAAGGTCGTGGTCAGCGAGGCGGGTGCTTCGGTTTACTCGGCCAGCGAGTTTGCCAGCCAAGAAATGCCCGATGTGGACGTGAGTTTGCGCGGTGCGGCCTCGATTGCGCGCCGCCTGCAAGACCCGTTGTCGGAGTTGGTCAAGATCGACCCCAAAGCCATTGGTGTGGGGCAATACCAGCACGACGTGAACCAAAGCGAGCTGGCCAAAACCCTGGACGCGGTGGTGGAGGATTGCGTGAACTCGGTGGGCGTGGACCTGAACACCGCCAGCGTGCCGCTGCTCACCCGCGTGTCGGGTTTGTCGGGCAGCGTGGCCAAGGCAGTGGTGCGTTGGCGCGATGCGAACGGCGTGTTCAAGACGCGTCAAGATTTGCTCAAAGTCACGGGCCTCGGGGCCAAAACCTTCGAGCAAAGCGCGGGATTTTTGCGCATCCGTGGCGGAGACAACCCGCTCGACATGACCGGCGTGCACCCCGAAACCTACCCGGTGGTCGAACAGATCATCGTCAAAACCGCCAAGCCCATTCAGGAAATCATGGGCCGCAGCGATGTGCTCAAAACCCTGCGCCCCGAGTTGTTTGCCAATGACAAGTTCGGCGCGATCACCATCCAAGACATCTTGGGTGAGCTGGAAAAACCCGGCCGCGACCCGCGCCCCGACTTCAAAGTGGCCCGCCTGGCCGACGGCGTGGAAGACATCAAAGACCTGAAAGAAGGCATGACCTTGGAAGGCACTGTCAGCAACGTGGCCCAGTTCGGCGCGTTTGTCGATTTGGGGGTGCACCAGGACGGTTTGGTGCATGTGAGCCAACTGGCCAACAAATTCGTCACCGACGCGCGTGAAGTGGTCAAAACCGGCGACATCGTCAAGGTCAAAGTGCTCGAAGTCGATGTGGCCCGCAAGCGCATCAGCCTGACCATGAAGTTGGACGCTGCGCCCGCCCGCCGCGATGGTCCCAGAGACAACAAGTTTGAAGGGGCAGGGCGAGACAACCGCCAACGTGGAGCTGGATCGGGTGGGGGCTACACCTCCCCACCTGCCACGGGCTCAGCCATGGCCAGCGCTTTTGCCAAACTGCAAGGCCTCAAAAAGTAAAAGCCATGCAAGCCCTCCACATCCACGCAGGTCCCAAAGCCCTGGCCCACATCCGCGAACACGGTTTGCGGCCTGAGCACATCGGTGTCATTCCAGGTGCGGCGGGTGGCCCCAAAGGGCTAATCCTTGGACCGCTGGACCGTTTCATCTTTGGCGAGTGGCTGACACAAAGCCAGCAACAAGTGGACTTGGTCGGGGCGTCGATTGGTGCTTGGCGCATGGCCACGGCTTGCTTGAATGGTTCGGTGGCGGCGTTTGAGCGGCTGGAGAATGAATACATTCACCAGCATTACGAACCGCTGCCGGGACACAAGCGAGTGAACGCCCAGCAAGTCAGTGATGCCTTTGGCCACAGCCTGCAAGCTTTTTATGGTGGTCGTATCGCCGAGGTGCTGACCAACCCGCGGTACAAACTGCACATCGTCACCTCGCGCGGGCGACACATCCTTCACCGCGAACACCCGGTAGCCACCCCTTTGGGTTACGCAGGAGCTTATCTGAGCAACGCCTTGAGCCGCCGCGCTTTGGGCGCTTGGTTGGAGCGGGTGGTGTTCTCTGCGCAGAGCGCCGCCTTGCCCTTTGACGCACAAGACTTTCGAACATGCACTGTGGGCCTGACAGAAGGCAATTTCATGTCTGCGCTGCAAGCGAGTTGCTCCATTCCGTTTGCCCTGAAAGCCGTGCACGACATCACCGGCGCTCCAAGCGGAGCGTATTGGGATGGTGGTATCACCGATTACCACCTGCACCTGAATTGGAATGCACCAGTGAAAGGTCCAGAGCGTGCCATCGTGCTCTACCCGCATTTTCAGAAAAGTGTGGTGCCGGGTTGGCTCGACAAAGCGCTCAAGTGGCGACACGGCGCATCGTCTTTTCTGGACAGCACCATCGTCCTGGCCCCCAACCCCGAGTGGGTCAAAACCCTGCCGAACGGCAAATTGCCGGACCGCAAGGATTTCATGACCTACGACCGTGATCTGGCGGGGCGGGTGAAGGTGTGGAATGGGGCGGCTCGTGCCAGCCAGCAAATGGCGGATGAGTTCAACCACTGGTTACAAAACCCCAACGCTTCCATGGTTCAGTCTTTGTAAGGATCGCTCATGTCTCAAGCCTTTGTTGTGGGTCAAATGACCGTGAAACATCCCGAAAAATGGGCCCAATACCGTTCTCAGGTCTTGGCCACCTTGGTGCCATATGGCGGAGCACTCGTGTTTCGGGGTGAACAGGTTCAATCGTTTTCGGGCATTAACCCGCACCCTGATATCGTGGTGATCCGTTTCCCTTCTTTGGGCGATGCGCAAGGCTGGCACGCGTCTGCCGCCTACCAAGCCCTGATTCCGCTGCGCCAAGAGGCGGCTGATGTGGTTTTGACCACTTATCTGACATGACCCTTTTTACAAAGTGGATAATCGAGGCATGTTGACTGAATCCATTTTTCTCACCGCGGCCCTCTATAAATTCGTTGATCTGCCCGACTTCGTTGACCTGCAAGCGCCTTTGCAAGCGTGTTGTGAGGCCAACGATGTGAAAGGCACGCTGCTGCTGGCGCACGAAGGCATCAACGGCACGATTGCCGGTCCCGAAGCTGGCATTCGCGCTGTGCTGGCGCATCTTCGAGCCGATCCGCGTCTGGCCAGTCTGGTGCACAAAGAGTCCTGGAGCCCCAAGCCGCCGTTCACCCGCATGAAGGTCAAGCTCAAAAAAGAAATCGTGACCTTGCGCGTGCCCGAGCTGGACCCGAACAAAACCGTTGGCCAATACGTCAAACCGGCCGACTGGAACACCCTGTTGGCCGACCCTGACGTGGTCATCATCGACACGCGCAACGACTATGAAGTGGCCATTGGCACCTTCAAGGGTGCGATCAATCCGAACCTCAAGAACTTTGTTCAGCTGCCCGCCTGGCTGGACGCGCAGGAAAACCTGCAAGGCGAGGCCGCCAAAAAGACCAAAGTGGCGATGTTCTGCACCGGTGGCATCCGCTGTGAAAAATCCACCGCACTCATGAAAATGCGCGGCTTTGAAGAGGTTTACCACCTTGAAGGCGGCATCCTGAAGTACCTTGAAGAAATCCCGCCCGAACAAAGCATCTGGGAGGGTGACTGCTTTGTGTTCGACGAGCGTGTGAGTGTTGGCCATGGGCTGGGTTTGGGCCACCACGAGCTGTGCCGATCCTGCCGCTGGCCGCTGAGCGAGCAAGACCAGCAGTCCCCGCATTACGTCTTGGGCGTGAGCTGCGCCCATTGCCACGACCAACGCACCCCCGAGCAAAAAGAAAAACTCGCGGAGCGCCAGCGCCAGGTGGAGCTGGCCGAGTCGCGGGGCGAGGTGCATGTAGGCGCCAAAATGCCCAGCCACGACGCGCCCTGAAACCCTGAATGAGCGACTTCATCCCTTTTGTTCAGGAACTTCTGGACGGGTGGGGTCCTGTGACGGCCCGCCGCATGTTTGGGGGCCATGGTCTTTACCACGAGGGGCTGATGTTTGCCATCGTGATGGACCAGCGGCTATACCTCAAGGCCGATGAAGTCAACCGCCCAGAGTTTGAGGCTCTTGGCCTCGCGCCCTTCACCTACCCCATGAAGGGCAAGGAGGTGGCTTTGTCTTACTGGTCTGCGCCCGATGCGATCTTTGACGAGCCCTGCGAGGCGGTGCGCTGGGCAAGGTCTGCTTGGGACGCTGCGTTACGTGGCCATGTGGCAAAGGCTCAGGCAGGAGAGCGGGCCAAAATCCGTTTGAAAATGCGTGCTGCGCTCAAACGCTCAGACGATTGAAAACCGCTCACCGGGGTGAGCGTTTCAAAAAGAGTCGTGTTGAGTCTTATAAGCTCGTCAGCAACAGATCTCGGTATTCGTCGGCCGAGGCGATGCGCGGGTTGGTCTTGTGGCAGTGATCGGCCAGCGCGCCGGTGATGACGGCGTCAAACAGGTCTTCATTCACACCCATGGCACCCAGCCCCGTGGGCAAGCCCAGACGGGCATTCATGTCCTTGATGGCGTCGGGTATGTCCGAGCCGCTTTGCAGGCCCATGGCTTGGGCCATGCGGTTTAAGCGGTTTTCTTTTTGCACGGATTCGACCACGGCGTTGAACTTCACCACGGCGGGCAAAAACATGGCGTTCAAGGTGCCGTGGTGCAAGCGCGGGTTGACGCCGCCCAAGCTGTGGCTGAGTGAATGCACGCAGCCCAAGCCCTTTTGGAAGGCCATCGCCCCCTGCATGCTGGCGCTCATCATGTTCAAACGGGCTTCACGGTCTTGGCCATTGACCGTGGCGCGTTCAATGTTGGCCCAGCCACGGGTCAGACCGTCGAGCGCGATGCCGTCAGCGGGTGGGTTGAAGGGCGCGGCCATGAAAGTTTCCATGCAATGAGCGACAGCGTCCATCCCGGTGGCAGCCGTCAGGATGGGGGGCAAGCCGAGGGTCAGTTCAGGATCGCAAATGGCCGCTTTGGGTACCAGGAACCAGGAATGAAAGCCCACTTTGCGACCATCGTCCAGAATCAAAATGGCGCCTCGCGCCACTTCGCTGCCGGTGCCGCTGGTGGTGGGCACCGCAATGAGCGGGGCCACGCGGTCGGTGATCTTGAGCGAGCCGCCTTCGATGGTGGCGTAGGTTTTGAGCGGTCCCTCGTGGCTGACGGCAATGGCGACGCCTTTGGCGCAGTCGATGGCCGAGCCGCCGCCGACCGCGATCAGGCCATCGCATCCATGCTGCTTGTACAGGGCCGCTGCTGCGCGAACGGCCCCTTCGGTCGGGTTGGAGGGCGTCTGGTCAAACACCGTAACGGGCAGATCGGGCATGGCATCGAGGGCTTTTTGCAGCACCCCGGCGGCCCTGACCCCGGCATCGGTCACGATCAGGGGTTTGCGGATGCCCACGCGCTCACACTCTGACTGCAGGAGCTTGACGGCGCCAAAGTCGATCTGGATCTGGGTCAGGTAGTTGATGAAAGACATGCAATAACTCCAATCAGGTGAGCCCGTTCGCAAGTGACAGGAAGGGCGGGCAGGGCGTTGTACGATCAAGATCCATTTTGATGCAGGTTGGGGTCTTTGTGCAGGCGGTGGCTGTCACCCTTGTTCAAGGGCGCTGCGACTATCGCGGTCCCCGACCTTTGCTGTCATCTCTGTATTGACAACACCACGGTTTTCGTCCCATGAGCAGCCATCACGTCAACCCCCGCGCCTTGCTGAACGCTGCCACACGCAGCCTGATTGAACGGGTGCAACGCGCAGGCCGCCCGCCCATGGCCGCCATGACGCCTGCTCAGGCGCGCGAGTTTTACGACATCGGCGGACCGATGCTGGACCTACAGCCCGCGCCCCAGGTGGACCGGGTGGAAGACATCACCTTGCCAGCTCGCGATGGCCACACCTTGCCCGCCCGCCTGTATGCCCCGCGCAGCGTTACCGCTTTGCCTGTTTTGTTGTACATCCACGGTGGTGGTTTTTCAGTCGGAAGCCTGACGACCCACGACGTGCTGTGCCGCCAACTCTCGCGCCAAGGCCATTGCGCTGTGGTGTCGCTGGACTACCGGCTGGCTCCTGAGCACCGCTTTCCAACAGCGGTGCACGACAGTTGGGACGCCTTGAACTGGCTGCACCAAAACGGCCACACCCTGGGCTTGGACACCCTGCGCTTGGCCGTGGGCGGCGACAGCGCGGGCGGCACTTTGGCCACGGTGTGCGCCTTGATGGCCCGTGATGCCGGATTGCCCTTGCGCCTGCAGTTGCTGTTTTACCCCGGCTGCATCGCTCGGCAAGACACCGCTTCGCACCACACGTTTGCAGAAGGCTTCATGCTTGACAAGGACACGGTGGACTGGTTTTTTGCCAACTACATTGACGAAGCCGACCGAGACGATTGGCGCTTTGCGCCGATGAACGCGCCAGACCATGCAGGTCTGGCCCCCGCCTGGATGGGTTTGGCCGAATGTGACCCGCTGGTGGACGAGGGCGTGCGCTACGCCGACACCCTGCGCATGGCGGGCGTGCCGGTCGAGCTGGAAATTTACAAAGGCGTGGTGCATGGCTTCATCACCATGGGCCGCGCCATTCCCGACGCCCTGCAAGCGCACGCCGATGCGGGCCGGGCATTGAAACACGCTTTTGAAAGTTGAACCCATGAAACGCCAGGACTTCCGTTTTTCTAACCGCATGCGCGTGCGCTGGGTCGAGGTGGACATGCAGAAAATCGTCTTCAACGGCCATTACCTGATGTACTTCGACACCGCCGTGACCGACTACTGGCGCAATCTGGCCATGCCCTACGCCGACACCATGCACCAGCTGGGCGGTGACTTGTTCGTCAAAAAGGCCAGCGTCGAGTACCACGCGAGCGCTGAGATGGACGATTTTCTGGAGGTTTGCATGCGTTGCGAGCGGATCGGGAACTCGTCCATGACGTTTGCAGGCGCTATTTTTCGGGGCGATGAGCTGCTGATCACCAGCGAGCTGGTTTATGTGTACGCCGACCCGGTGGCCAAAAAGAGCCAGCCCATTCCCGCCCCCTTGCGCGACATGCTCGAAGGCTTTGAACGCGGCGAAGACATGGTGCAGGTGCATGTGGGCTCGTGGCATGACTTCCAAAAACTGGCCAGTCCGCTGCGCACCGAGGTGTTTGTACACGAGCAAAAAGTGCCCGCCGAGATGGAGTGGGACCACGAGGACGACACCGCCCTGCACGCGGTGGCGCTCAACCGCATGGGCATGCCCCTGGCCACAGGTCGCTTGCTGCAGCACGCACCCGGTGTGGCCCGCATAGGCCGAATGGCCGTGAAAAAGCAAATGCGCGGCAGCGATCTGGGCCGCCGCGTGCTGCACGCACTGATGGACGCCGCTGAAAACCGGGGCGACACCCAGGTCATTCTGCACGCCCAGTGCAGCGCCGAAGGCTTTTACAAGCGCTCAGGCTTTGCGCCGCATGGGGCTGTTTTTGAAGAAGCGGGGATTGCGCACATCGAGATGGTGCGCGCTCTTTGATTTAAATATCGGCCAGCAATTCGTAAGGCAGCGGCAGCAGTTCCAGCGCTTCACCTTGCGCGCTGCCCGCACGCCAGCCCGTCTGCTGGCTTTCCAGCGTTCCGCTGACCAGCGCATCAGAACCCTGCCCATCGGGCCTTGCCGCGCTCAGCACCACGGTGGCGCAGGGTTGCTCGGAGTCTGTAGGGGTGAACACATCTTGTCCAGCTGACAAGGCCACCGGGCTGAACACCCGCGCCGTGCGGCGCTTGAGCGTTCCGCGAAACTGGCTGCGGGCCACGACTTCCTGGCCGGGGTAGCAGCCTTTTTTGAAGTTCACGCCGCCTACCGATTCGTAATTGAGCATTTGGGGTACAAAAGCCTCAAACAGCGGCTGGGTCACCAGCGTCACGCCGCTCATCACTTCGGCCCAGGCCCAAACGTCGGTGGACAGTTCTGCCCCGGCAGGCAGTGCTTGAGTTGGCGCGCCGAGCCACAGGGCGCGGGGCACTGAGGTGTCGCCCAGCACGGCGGGGTACAGCGCCACGGCGTGGGCACCGTCGGCACTGGCGGTTTGCCAAGGCGAGGCCTCAGCCAAAACGGCGCGGGCGCTGTCGCCCAACAAGCCGCGCAGCTGCCATTGACCCGTGGCGTCGCTCATCTTAACTTTGGCGCGCAGCACAAACATGGACAAACGCTTGAGCGTTTGGGCCAGCAAGTCGAGGCTCATGACCAGCAAAACGGTGTCGGGTGCAGTTTTGATGACCACAAAACTGGCCTGCATCCGGCCCTTGGCCGAACAAAAAGCAGCCAAGCGTGCCTGGCCCACGGGCAAGAGCAGCACGTCGTTGCTCAGCTGGTTGTGCAAAAAGTTGGCCGCATCCTCACCTTGGGCCTGAATCACGCCCAAGTGGGGCAGGGTGGCACTCCCTTGGAGCTGGACAGCGAAGTGGTCAAAGGGGGCAGTGGCTGAGGTGGTCATGACAAAAAGTGTGAGGTGAGCCCCGCAGGCAAGGCCCACAGATTCCAATGGGGGCCGAATGGGGCTACAAAGCAAAGGCTTGAAGCCCTCAATTATGATCAGCCGCCAGAGTCAATCGGCTCTGTGCGGACATTAATCAGGGGGCAGTGGGTGATCAAAGGTTTGTTCAAGGGCTTGGTCAGTTTGGTCGTGCTGGCCTTTGTTCTGGTCGCTGCCGCCTATTTTTGGGTGCAAGACCCCATGCCTTTGCGTGCGCCAGAGCTCACCCCGGTCGATTTGTCGATCGAGCCGGGCACATCGGCCAAAGCCATCGCTCAGGCCGTTGCCGATGCCGGTGTGGACACATCCCCCACCTTGCTTTACGCGTGGTTTCGCCTGTCGGGCCAATCGCGTCAAATGCGCGCCGGCAGCTATGAAATTACCCCCGGCACATCGCCCGAGCGCTTGCTGAGCATGCTGGTGCGTGGTGAAGAAAGCCTGCGCACCGTGACGATTGTGGAAGGCTGGAACTGGCGGCAAGTGCGACAAGCCTTGGCCAAGGCCGAGAACCTCAAGCCCGACAGCCGGGCCTTGCCCGACGAGGTTTTGATGGCGCAGCTGGGACGCCCCGGCGTGGCACCGGAAGGGCGCTTTTACCCGGACACGTATTCTTATGCCAAAGGCTCCAGCGATTTGGCGGTTTTGACGCGGGCCATGAAGTCCATGGACAAGCATGTGCAGCAGGCTTGGGATGCCCGTCAACCGGGGGTCTCGGTCAAATCCCCTGAAGAGGTGTTGATTTTGGCGAGCATTGTCGAAAAGGAAACCGGCAAAGGCGCTGACCGCCCCATGATTTCGGGCGTGTTCAACAACCGGCTGCGCATCGGCATGCGTTTGCAGACCGACCCCACGGTGATTTACGGCTTGGGCGAGTCTTTTGACGGCAACTTGCGCCGCATCCATCTTCAGACCGACAACCCTTGGAACACATACACCCGTGCTGGCTTGCCGCCCACACCGATTGCCATGCCCGGCAAGGCGGCCTTGTTGGCGGCGGTGCAGCCCGCTAAAACTCAGGCACTTTACTTTGTGGCCAAAGGCGACGGCAGCAGCCACTTCAGTGCCTCGCTGGACGAGCACAACCGGGCAGTTAACCGTTACCAGCGCGGCATCAAAACGGGTACAGATTGAGGGCAGGCGAGAGCCTGCGACAATCGGGTTTTCCCCATTTCACACACCATGACACGCGGTTTGTTCATCAGTTTTGAAGGCATCGACGGTGCGGGCAAGTCCACGCACATTGATCGCGTGGCCCAAATGTTCCGTCAAGCGGGCAGGGCGGTTGTGCTCACACGCGAACCAGGCGGCACCCCTTTGTCTGAAAAGCTGCGCGAACTGGTGCTGCACGAGCCCATGGACGCGCTGACCGAAGCGCTGTTGATGTTCGCGGCCCGCCGTGAGCATTTGATCCAGGTGATCGAGCCCGCGCTGACTCGTGGCGATGTGGTGCTGTGTGACCGATTCACCGACGCCACTTTTGCGTACCAAGGTGGTGGACGTGGTTTCGACTGGCAGGTGCTGGCCCAGTTGGAGCGCATGGTACAGGCCTTGCCCAATGGTGGCTTGCGCCAGCCTGAGCTGACGGTGTGGTTTGATTTGGACCCGCAAATTGCCGCGCAACGCCTGGCTTCCGCCCGCGTTCCGGACAAGTTTGAATCGCAGCCTGCCGACTTTTTTGCCGCTGTGCGTGCTGGTTATGCCAAGCGTCAGGGCGAAATGCCCGAGCGTTTTGCACGCATCGACGCTGCCCAAAGCATGGAAGCTGTGGGCGCTGACGTGGGCCGTGTGCTGACCGATTGGCTGAAGAAGGTCACCGCATGAGCGCCGTTTTGAACGCCCCTTGGATTGCCCGCCAAGCTACCGATTTGCTGGCCCAGCGGGGTCACGCTTGGTTGTTGCAAGGTCCGTCGGGTCTGGGTCAATACGACTTGGCACTGGCCATGGTCTCGGCCTGGCTGTGTGAAAAGCCCACGCCGCAAGGCGCTTGCGGCGACTGCCCGAGCTGCCACGCGGTGGCGGTGCACACCCATGCCGATTTGGCCGTTCTCATGCCCGAGACAGTGATGATCGCGCTGGGTTGGCCTTTGTCTGAAAAAGCCCAAGACGAGATCGACAAGAAAACCCGCAAGCCCAGCAAAGAGATCCGTGTGGATGCGATGCGGGACGCGGTGGAGTTTTCTCAGCGCACCGATGCACGCGGTCGTGGTAAGGCGGTGCTGGTGTTTCCTGCCGAGCGCATGAACACCATCACGGCCAACGCCTTGCTCAAAACCCTGGAAGAGCCGCCGGGTGATGTGCGCTTTGTGTTGGCCACCGAGGCGGCGCACATGCTGCTGCCCACCATCCGCAGCCGCTGTCTGGCCCACACCATGAAGTGGCCCGAGGCCGACGAAGCTTTGACATGGCTGAGCGGGCAGGGCGTGCCCGCGCCTGTGGCGCAGGCTTTGCTGCGCAGTGCGGGGGGCCGTCCCACCGATGTGCTGCGCCAAGCCGAATCTGGCTTGTCGCCCGATTGGTGGGCCGCATTGCCCAAGGCCATGCGTGGGGGCGATGCTCGGCACCTGGCCGATTTGAGCCCGGCTCAAGCCATCGATGCTTTGCAAAAGCTTTGTCATGATTTGGTCTTGCGCCAGTCGGGCGCTGCGCCTCGCTTTTTTGATGCGTCGCAATTGCCCGCGAGCAACGCCTCGGTGTCGGTGCTGACCGATTGGTTCAAGCGCCTGATGCAGTCCGCCCGCACGGCGGAGCACCCTTTTAATGCCGGTTTGATGCTCGAAGCCCTGACCGCCGATGCCCAACAAACTCTGTTGTCCAAGGGCTGAGCCATGTACACCGATTCCCATTGCCATTTGAATTTCCCCGAGCTGATGGGCCAGCTGGACAGCATCCAGCAGGCCATGGTGGCCGCACAAGTGACCCGCGCCATGGTCATTTGCACCACACTGGAAAAGTTTGACGAAGTCCATAACCTGGCCATGGCCAACGACAACATGTGGGCTACCGTGGGTGTGCACCCGGACAACGAAGGCGTGCGCGAGCCCAGCTTGCAAGATTTGCTGGATGGCGCAGCGCGCCCCAAAGTGGTGGCCATTGGCGAGACGGGCCTGGACTATTACCAAATGAACGAGCGCAAAGGTGGGCGCACCATCGCGGACATGGAATGGCAGCGTGAGCGTTTTCGCACCCACATCCGTGCAGCACGGCAGACCGGCTTGCCGCTGGTGATCCACACACGCCAAGCTTCTGACGACACGATCGCCATCTTGAAAGAAGAGGGCGAAACGGGCGGAGCAGGGTGCGCGGGCGGGGTATTTCACTGCTTCACCGAAAGCCAGGCGGTGGCCAGAGCGGCTCTGGATTTGGGTTTTTACATCTCCCTTTCGGGCATTTTGACCTTCAAGACGGCTGCCGATTTGCGGGAAGTGGCCAAATTCGTGCCCGATGACCGATTGCTGATCGAGACCGACAGCCCGTATTTGGCCCCTGTGCCTTACCGTGGCAAGCTCAATAACCCATCCTATGTGCCCTTGGTGGCCAAGTTGTTGGGCGAGTTGCGGGGCTGCAGTTCCGAGGTGATCGGCGATTTAACGACTCACAACTTTCTGAAACTGTTCGCCAAAACGGCTGTTTGATATTTCATGCAATACATTCGATATATCAAAAATTCCATTGTTTTTATTGGACTTTTATCGACAAACCTCATTTCGTCAGCGGGTTCCTACGAGGACTTTTTCAAAGCGGTTCAGTTTGACGATGTGAAGACCGTGCAGGCTCTGTTGCAGCGTGGTTTTGATCCCAACACCGTCAACCCTGCAGGCATGCCGGGTCTGATGCTCGCGGTGCGCGAGCCATCGCTCAAGGTCGCTCAGTTGTTGGTCAGTTGGCCTAAGGTCAAAACTGAGGTGCGCAACGACAAGGATGAAAGCGTTTTGATGCTGGCCGCTCTCAAGGGCTATTTGCCCTTGGTCAAGCAGTTGGTCGATAAAGATGCCGATGTGAACAAACCCGGCTGGACGCCTCTGCATTACGCAGCATCCACAGGTCAGGTGGCTGTGATTGAGTTTTTGCTTGAAAACAGCGCTTACATTGACGCTGAATCGCCCAATGGCACCACACCCTTGATGATGGCAGCCATGTATGGCAGCCCCGAAGCGGTCAAGGTGTTGATCCAAGCGGGTGCTGATCTCAACATCAAAAACCAGTTGGGTTTGTCGGCGCTCGATTTTGCAGTTCGTGGCAACAGACAAAACGCCAAGGAGCTGATTGAAACTGGCCTCCAGCGCCTAGCAGCGCGTTCAACCAATTCTCCCGCCTCAAATGCAGCCGTGAAGGACGCGACGCCTCCTGGTTCAGAGAAATCATCCGCGCCAGCGCCTGCGCCTGCGCCAATGTCGACGATGCCTCCCGTGGCGCCTTCAATCACCGTACCTCAGCCTGCCTCCAAGCCATTTAAAACAGGTTGGTGAACGGTCGCGTTCACACAAGTAAATTTGATGCTAGTAACAGCTGGATCTTCCCTCTGGAGGGTGTCGCTTTCCAAGTAAAGTTGATGCTACGAATTCCAAGTAAAGTTGACGTTAAGTGATTCTTCCTTTTTAATGAGTCTTGAATAGACCTTTAACTAGGAGGTTCTATGGCTTTATCGGGACGAATTGGATATCGCTCAACGCCGAATTCTGAGCTATCGAGCCAGAGCATTGACCTTAGCAGCTGGCCTATGGTGGATGAGAACAGCTTGTCAGCTGCTCGCAAAACTAAATTTTTAGCCCGAAAAAAAGCCATTGAGCTGTATCTCAAGGGCGCTACCGATGCAGTTTTGCAGAAGAAAACGGGTGAAAAACGATCCAATATCTACCGAATCATCACAAACCGATGCCTTCAAAGGCACTCAGATGGGGATATTTTTGGTTGGCGAGGAGCACTTCCACATTTTCGTGTGACCGCTTACGAGCGTCAAACTGCACCTGTTGTTCACGAAAATGGGGCTGGAGCAACCGGCGCGTTGAAGTGGCTACTTGAACGTCCACAGTTCAAAGATTTGAAAGATCGTTTTCACAAACGAATCCTCAATAACGCCGATTCTCTTGCACACCCTAAGATCAATGTTCAAACGATCTTTCGATGGTTCATTGACGAGCTAAGAAAAGCTGGCTTGGAAGATCAGAAAGCCTGGCCATTCAATTCAGAGTCGCTCGGGTATGAGTCACTTCGTCTGTACATCAAGAAGGTTTTGGCAGAGCATCCTTTTTTAGCCATGTCAAAAATGGGGGGGCCTGACGCAATTGCAAAAGCCAAAGCCTCCGATGGAACCCGACGACCTGATTTCAAGCTGTTTGATCGGGTCGAGTGTGATGCCCACAAATTGGACTGCCGAATGGTGGTCATGGTGCCGTCTCCTCACGGCGGTTATGAACCCAGAAAAATCCGCCGCATCTGGATCATCGTGATCATTGACGTCAGATCCCGTGCAGTTCTGGGGTATCACATCAGCTTGCGACGCGAATGCAGTGCGCTCGACGTTCTGATCACCATCAAAAATGCTTTATCCAAGTGGGCCCCAAGAACCTTGACGTTTTGTGAGGATGGGTACGCAGAAGGCGCGGCCTTGCCATCCGCACACTCTGAAGTCTATTTGTCAGCTTGCTGGAATGAATTCAGCGTTGATGGCGCATTGGCCAACGTTTGCCCCAGAGTCGAGGAGCCATTGCTGCATATTGTTGGCGCCAAGGTCATCAAGCCCCAAGACCCTACGTCTTACAGTTCAAGGCGCAGCAAAGATGATCGGCCATTTATCGAGTCGTTTTTCAGGGTTTTGGCCTCTGGCACCATGCACCGACTCTCTCCGAGCACAGGCAGCAGTCACGAAGATAAGAAAGGACGAGATCCAGAAAAAATTGCTGCGGAGGTCCAGTTCCAACTTGACTATGCTGAGGAGTTGCTGGATGTCACCATCGCGAACTACAACGCCACGCCACATACAGGTCTGGGCTATCGCAGTCCTCTAGCTCAAATGGACTTCTTGTCTTCCAAAACAAAAAATTGCATTCGTCACGCTGACCCAGAGCTCGTTAAAAGAATGGCGGGAACCAGAAAGGTCTGCACATTGCTTGGCGGTGAATACACGGGCAAAAGACCGTATTTCAACTTTGAGAACGCCAAATACACCTCCGAGTGGCTGGTTCAACGTCCGGATCTTCTCGGTAAAAAACTATGGCTTCAACTGGATGACGAAACAGACGCACGCTGGGCCACAGTCTCCGATTCAAATGGTCTGATCTACGGAACCGTCCATGTTCAACCGCCGTGGCACCGATCACCCCACACCCTTTACATGCGGCAAGCCATTCGGGCACTTGCGACAAAGCGATTGTTATTTCTGACCGGCAATAGGGATCCCGTCCAGGCGTTAATTGAATACGCTGAGATACATGCCAATAAAAAGCTACCTGTTCATCCGGCCTATCTGCAGGCGCGACGAATCATGATGACAAGCACTCAAGCGCTGGATGAAATGAAAGAGCCGAACTTTTCGGTGCCAGACGTCATGGGTGAAATCAACCGTCAGGCCATGCCCGAAGAGCTGACCAAGGTCTCCGGAGTATCCAAGAAAACGAAGGGCACCTCACCGCCACCTGAGCCGAAACCCAAATCTGCAAGCCAGAGCGCTCCACTTCCCAAGATGCGCATGGCAAAGACCTGGTGATGGAAAACTCAGACTTTCAGCTCGTTCCAGAGCACATCCCCAAAGACCATCCCCTGGTCACGAGAGATTACTCGTTGTTGGCTAAATGAGCCCATCCCCTCGAAAAGGTAAAACGAGCGGATTTCCCCTCTGAAGAAGGGTATTCAAGGCCAAAAACTTACACCCGCTGTAGGCCAATACCGGTCGGCCACGGCTGATTGATGAATTCACACAATCGAGACTAAGCGGCATTCCAACAACCCGGGTTCACGGCCGGATAGCGGACATTGGACTGCATACAGTACGGTAGACCGGGAGCAGCCATTTTTTGTAATCATGGTAACGCCAAGTCCATGCCGAAACACTTGGCAAAGGTAAAGATGGCGAAGAACATGCCCGCGCCGAACACGAGAGCCTTGAAGGTAGCAAAGACTATAGGGATCAAATCCAGTATTTTGAGTATTTCCAGACTGCTCATTGACCCCATCCATTGCGAGGAGCACCAACTTATTGATTCGGCCCTCAAATAGATTCATGCAGCATACTTGACATGGGGGTCTTGGAAATAGGCTTTTACGCGCTGCGGTTCGGCTACAACGATGCGCATGTGATCCTCGACGGCGGCGCGTAGTTTTGGCTTGGTACGTATGGGCACCTTGCGACCGATGACGTGCTTCAGATCGGCGTTCAATCGTTCCTCGGGGTTCAGTTCCGGGCTGTAGCTGGGCAAATAAAACACCTCAATCTTGTCGCTGCGCTCAGCCAGCCAGGCCTTCACGGGTTTGCTGTGATGCACGCGCAGGTTGTCCAGAATCAGGAATACTTTCTTGCCCGCATCCTTAATAAGCGCCTCTAAAAACTCGATCAGCTTGTCCGAATTGAACGCCTCATCAATGATCATCCAGCGCGCCTTGCCCTGGTTGGTGACGCTGGCAATCATGGAGAGCTTGTGCCGGGTGCCGCCAATGGCCATTGTCACCGGCGTCTTGCCTCGGGGCGCGTAACTTCTGCCGCGCACGTCGGTGTTTACCAGTGCGGTTTCGTCGCCCCAATGAATCTCGCCGCCCTGGGCCTTGGCGCGCTCGGCGATGGCCGGATAGGTCTCGTCAAGCCAAGTCTTTACCGCCGCCGGTGATTGCTCATAGGCGCGCTTAATCGGCTTTTGCGGCGTGAAGCCCCAGCGGGCTAGGTACTTGCCCACCGAGCGCACATGCAACGTGATGCCGCACTCGCGCTCGATCAGCTGCATCACCGCCGAGCGGCTCCACAGCGCAAAATCCATCTTCAGCTGTTCGGGGCGTTGGTCACAGATGATCCGACGGATGGCCTGTGCCTGCTGGTCTGTCAGAGCACGATTCTCGCCGCTGCGTCGCCCGCGTGTGCGCGGCGCCAGCGCGGCAAGACCTCCGGCCTCATAGCGCGAAATCACTCGACCCACCGCCGTGTGGCTCAAGCCAACGTCAGCGGCGATCTGCGCCTTGGTTCGTCCACGCTTGTAAGCACGAATCACCTGCCGACGCCTCTCATGTTGCTCGGCAGAACTTAGTTTTCTCGCATCGTCTTTATCCATGCGCAATGATCGCATGAAACAGGCGAGAAATCAACCTATTTGTGGGCCGTATCTATAGATCGCTGTTTCAGCAGCCTCATTTTCTGTTCAGCAATGGGGAGTGCCGACAACGACTTGGATGAATCACAGGCTGTTTGAAAAATGACGAAATAATATCTTTCAACTTCAGACAATTGAGTCTTGTTCTATCGATACGCTCTAGTAAGTCTTGGCAGAGACCCTACCTTGCCACCAAATGAACAGTCCCGATCCGATGACCACCAGACATCCGAGGATCATGGGACCGTCAAGTCGCTCGCCAAACATCACGATGCCCAACGTGATGCCAAACACCAGACGCGTGTACCTGAATGGCGTGACGGATGAAATCGAACCCGTTCGCATGGCCTTCATCAGCGCCGTGTATGCAAAGACGCCGGCACCCACAGCGGCCAACAAGCCCATGAGATTGGCGACAGTTGGCCACACAAACATCTTGCCATCCCACAAGGAAAACAGGGTTCCCGCGACAACGACGGTCAAAAATCCGTAAAAACCCAAGAGCCAAGTGGTCAGCGATGCCGGTGCAGCACGGCTCGCCAAGTCTCGGCCAGCGAACCCCAGGGTGCCAACCACGGCCAGCATCGACAACGCGGAGAAGTCGCCGGTGGCAGGCCTCAGGATGATCACTACCCCGATCAGGCCTACAACAATGGAGCACCACCGACGCCAGCCGACGGTTTCACCAAAAAACGCTGTAGCGCCAAGAACCACGATGATGGGTGTCGCCTGGAGGATGGCGGTGGCGGAGGACATCGGCGTGAGCGCAATCGCAAGTACATAGAACAATCGGCCGATAAGTTCGCAGAACGCGCGGATTAGCATTACCTTGGAATACGCTTGCGCACCAAGCAAGTTGGAACCGCTGCGCCGAGTCAAGTAGGCAAACAGCATGGCCCCTCCAGCGCCAAAAAAAATCAGGACCTGTCCGACAGGCAACTGCTTCGTAGCGGCTTTGATAAACGCATCTTCGACGGCAAACGCTGCCATAGATGCAACCATCCAGAAGATACCTGTTAGATTCGCGCGTTGGAGGGACTGTTGTGTATTCATATAAGCAATTTTCTACGCATCAATAGGCGAAGGCCCGCTTTAACAGCTGTTGAAAAGCGGCCTAAATTAATTGCGGCATATGAAGCTTCGATTAAGAAAACTCAAATTCAAATGAACTGCGTGCGAGATAGAAGGTCCTCGTAAATGACACCAAGTGCCCTCTGAACTTCAAGTGCCTTAGTGGCGAGATTCGCCTCGCCCAACAGCTCATCGCCTCGGAAAAAAACGTTTCGCATCTCGATGCGAGCAACCTTCGCGCCAGAGGAAAACGGCCCCATGTCATGAGGCAAACGCTCAAATCCTTGAGTCTCACTATCGACAACGCACCATGCAATCGAGTTTCCATCTGTTTTAATAGGGCAAATGAGGATAAAGCCATCCGCTTGGGCGTTGGTCACAACATAGTTTCCACCGCTTAGAAACAGATGTCTACTATCGTTGCTCACATGGAGGCTGTTGTGCTCAAAGTTGTAGGGGACCGTTGCCGACTTATGAAACGTCAGCAAGTCCGGCATCAAAAATTCCCGCAGTCCCACGTTCTCAGCATGCACCAAAAACTCTATCGCCATTCTCTGCGCCCAGAACAACAAGGCAGCGGAAGGTGATGCCTCGCACAGGCGACTGATCAGACGTGACAGCTCCTCTGGGTCACCTCCCAGTCCACCCATGTGCACGGGCACGGCACAACGCAGTGCATCCGGATTGATGAGTTGACCTGCATTCATGGTCGCTTCTGCCAATCGGTTAGGCATGATCGGATCAATTCCAAGCGAGGTGCTACTGGTAGGTGTAGAAAACATTGTGTGTTCAGACATGGAAGGACTCACTTGGGAACGATAAAGCGGCTGGATTCAGTGGTTTCACTAGCACCTTCTGGTGCCCCTTCCGGCATGATGTGAAATGCGATGGAAATGTTCTGCCCCGCCAACACCTCCGCTTGTTTGGCGGGCAAATGAACCGCCAGCGGCACCAGGCGCTCGGATGCAGACTCCAACATCACAGCGCTGGGACTACCGTCACTCAATCGCAAGCCTTCAGGGCCGCTGACCCGGATGGTGTAGCGCTGTGGATGTTCCAGCGCATGCATCACTTGTAGGCGGTAAACGTTTTCCACATCACCCCTGCCGACGGTACGTGCCAGAGCGCCCCGGTCCCTTATCACATCGATCTTCAGTGGATTTCGCAGACTGAGCCCAACTACAAACCACACAGCCACTGCTGCCAGCAACGCTCCGTAAATCAGCACCCTTGGTCTCAACAGCCGCTCCAGTTGCTGTTTCTGTGTCAGTCTCTGCTCTAAGGCTGTCTGGGTGGAGTAGCGCACCAGGCCGCGTGGTGCGCCCATCTTGTCCATCACGTCGTCACATGCGTCGATACATGCAGCACAGCCAATGCAGTTGCTTTGCAGACCGTCGCGTATGTCAATACCTGTGGGGCACACCTGCACGCACATCGTGCAGTCGATACAGTCGCCCAAACCCAGTGATGCAGCACTGGCAGTCCGGGGGCGCGAGCCGCGGGGGTCACCGCGCTGTTTGTCGTAGCCAATGATTAGTGTGTCTTTGTCAAACATGGCGCTCTGAAAGCGCGCATAGGGACACATGTGCTTGCAGACCTGTTCACGCAGGTAGCCTGCGTTGCCATATAAAGCCAGTGCGTAAAACAGAACCCAAAAGATTTCCCAGGCGCTCCAACCGCTCTGCATCGCACTTTGTGCCAAACTGGTCAGAGGCGTGAAATAGGCTACAAATGTGAATCCCGTCCAAAGGCTGATGGCAATCCATGCCCCTTGTTTGGCCGCCTTGCGTCCCATTTTTTGAATGGACCAGGGGGCCGCATCAAGGCGCATGCGGGCGGAGCGATCACCTTCCGTTTTTTGCTCTACCCACATGAAGAGCTTGGTATATACCGTTTGCGGGCATGCAAAACCACACCAGATACGCCCAGCCAGCGTTGTTACAAAAAACAAGCCAACGGCTGAAATGATGAGCAACAGCGTGAGGTAGATCAGGTCTTGCGGGTACAGCACCAGATCAAACAGATAAAAGCGGCGTGCAGTCAAATCAAACAACACCGCCGGACGCTGGTTCCAGCGCAGCCACGGTAGAGCGTAATACACGGTTTGTGTGAGCCACAGCATCAGCCAACGGAGTCGTTCGAAGCGTCCATGGGTTGCGCGCGTGTAAATTTTGATTTCGGCATAGCCGTTAGAGGCAGCGTGGGATGACGACATGTAAGTAGCCCAAAAAGGTACTTTGGACTATGCCGCGCCCTGATCTGCTATGTAAGATGCAGATATCGTAAAAAATACCATATCAGTTTATCCGTGAAGCTCTACGAAGCCTACGCAGATGAGATGGCGAACATGATTCGTCAAGGTGTACTACCGTCAGGCGCGCGCCTTCCCTCCGTGCGGCAGGCCAAGTAACAGCGCAAGGTGAGTGCGTCCACCGTGTTTGAGGCCTACAGCCTCCTGGAGGCGCGCGGCCAAATTCACTGCCGCCCGCGGTCAGGGTACTACGTAAACCTGCGCAAAGGGCCACAAACCCCAGAGCCACACACCGCTGTGCCGGCTGCGGAGTCGCAACCCGTTGCCATCAGTGACCTGGTGTTCGAGGTGCTGGGTAGTACCCGGGATATCGGCATAGGCTGGGGTGACCGCAACTGGCGTGCGCCGTGCAAAGGCGGCGCTTTCCTGTGGGTGCAAGTCCCACCTGGCCACGGCTCCAGCCAGTAGCAACCGGAGCGGCTATGGAGGTAACGAAATGGCTGAAGCCTTCGGGTAATAGTTGTCACGATTTACGGTGACAGCGCGAGTGTGCAGGCCGCAACGTGAGTGAATGCTGAGCAATCCTCGAAAAGGTCAATGCGCGGGTCGACCCATTAGCCAATGTGGGGAAGACTGACACAACCATGGGATTGAGCCAATATGAACATGGTTGCCGTGCCGGGGTAGTGGCAGCAGCATGTACACAAGGAAAGCGCGCGCAACACGGGAAACCCCATGGTGTGGTCGGGGACGACCAACCGGACGCCGGTGACGGACAGGCCGGGCATCTTGGGGTGGCGGATAGGCCCGTAGTACCTGTGAGACCGGGTAACGCCGGTGGAGGGAAGGGGCCTTAGTTCAGGGCGAACGCAACAAGTGCAAAGGGGCGGGAGATTGGGCAACCTATCAACTCCGATAAACGCTCGGAGTGCGCGGACGGCGTTACACGCGAAAGCGAAGTCGAAAGTCAGGACTGTGGCAGGTGAGGCAGTCTGGCGAACTGGTGCAACCACGACGCTGGTGGGCAAAGCCCGCAGTACCGCGGATGCTCTGGTGGTTGCGCACCCGGCAACCGTTCAGAAATCGCAAGGGGGGAGCTATCCACTTCCGCACCTGTACGAGCACTTTTTGGGCTCGTACGTCTGAGCGTTAGGGGCGTGAGCAGGCGTGGGCGAAGGCGTGATGTCTTGTCCGAAAGCCGGATGCGGGAAATCTGCACGTCCGGTTTGATGAGGGGGATGTGGAAACGGGGAGTACTGACTTGGGGCAACAGAAGGCACCGAATCGTAGCTACGAGGCGGCAAACAGAAACAGCTTCATGACGGCTCTACCGCGCCACATCTCTACTCTACCCCGAGTAGTCGCTTTGCATGCATATTGCGACATCTGCTACTGCAGCAGAGCCCGCCCCCACTACTTGTCCGCAGACGTAAGCAATGCGCCCAAAGTCTGCAGAGCGCGCGATAGTTCGGTGCTGTCGTGAAAGCCGTAATTCAGTCGCAAGTGGTGGTGAAAGCGTTGGTCTGCAGAGAACAAATGCCCCGGCGCGATGCTGATGCCCGCAGCCAGCGCCCGGCGATGCACCTGGAGCGCGTCCATACGACGGGGCAACTCGACCCACAAAAAGTAACCGCCTTGTGGGCGTGTGACCTTGGTCTCGCGGGGGAAGTGCCGCGCGATACTGCGCAGTGCCGTGGCCCCGTTGTCTTCCAGTCGCAAGCGCATCTGCCGCAAATGCCGGTCAAACCCACCGGTCTCCAGATAGGCGGCAATGGCCAGCTGCGGCGGAATCGCCGTGGACAGGCTGGACATGAGCTTGATGCGATGGAGTTGTTCCGCGAAGCGCCCGGCTGCCACCCAGCCGACACGGTAGCCCGGCGCCAGGCTTTTTGAGAACGAACTGCAGTGCAGCACCAGCCCTTGCGTATCGAACGCCTTAGCGGGCGGGGGACGGTGGTGGCCGTAGTACAACTCACCATACACATCGTCTTCAATCAAGGGAACTTGGTGCTGCGCCAACAGGTGCACCAGCGCCTGCTTTTGTTCCAGCGGCATCAGGCAGCCCATCGGGTTTTGGAAGTTGGGCATGAACCAGCAGGCCTTGACGTCATGCAGGCGCAACACCTCGGCCAACGAATCCAGATCCACCCCCGTGCGCGGGTGGGTGGCGACCTCCACTGCCCGCAGCTTAAGGCGCTCCAGCACTTGCAAGGCTGCATAAAACGCGGGGGACTCCACCACCACCACATCCCCCGGCTGGGTGACGGCTTGTAGCGACAGGTTGAGGGCTTCCATGGCGCCGTTGGTGATCACCAGCTCGGCGGGCTCGACGTGGTGACCCGAGGTGCCATAGCGCAAGGCAATCTGCCGGCGCAGCTTTTCGTCCCCCACCGTCAAATGCTCGGTCAGCTGCGCGGGTGCCAGGCTTTTCATCTGGGGGGTCAAGCCCTTGGCAAGCTTGTCCAGCGGAAACAGATACGGTGACGGAAAGGCAGATCCCAGTGGCACCAAGTTGAGGTTGCGGGTGTTGCCCAGTACCTCGAACACCAGATCGCTGATCGCGACAGGCCGGGATTCGGTGGCCGGCGCTGCGGTGTGCGGCTCCAGGGCCCGCGGGCCTTTGCGCTCGGTGACGTAGTAGCCTGAGCGAGGGCGGCAGTGAATTTGGCCGCGCGCCTCCAGGAGGCTGTAGGCCTCAAAGACTGTTGATGCGCTGATTTTTCGCTGCAGCTTGGCTTGCCGCACCGAGGGCAACCGTTCGCCGGGCCGCAAAACACCACTGCGGATCAGGTCCGCAATTTCCCCGGCATAGGTTTCAAAGAGTTTCATGCATCAACTGATATGGTTTTTTCTATCTATGCTGATTTTACAAAGCAGATGAATGACGTACGCCTGTTCCGCCTGGAGGACGAGCAGGCGTTTTCCGAATTCAATGGCAACTGATACGCACTTTTTTCACTAATCTGAGGCTGCACACAAAACCCGAATTCAGGCAAAGTACCAACCGAGGTGATTACATGGAACTGCTTGCTTACATCCGCACGGTGCTGTGGAGCTTTTTTGGAATCGGTAGTCGCACCAGCAACCGCGAAGACCTGTCCAAGGTCAAGCCACTGGGCTTATTGGTAGTGGCTGCGGTCATTCTGGCCATCTTCGGCTTCTCACTCTTCGGCCTGGCGAACCTAGCCGTGAGCACACTTCAGTGATGCGCGCCATCCACCCTATTGCCGCAGTCTTGCTCCTTTGGGCAGGTCTGCATTCCGTGTGGGCGCAAGACAGCGCGCCAGCCCCGTCGGAGACCAACGTTCAGAACACGATGGCTCAGCGCATGCAGGCCTGTGTGGTGTGCCACGGCAAAGAAGGCCGCGCCACGAACCAAGGCTACTTTCCGCGCATCGCGGGCAAGCCTGCAGGCTACCTGTACAACCAGTTGCAGAGTTTCAAGACCGGGCGCCGCAAGTACGAGGCGATGAATCACCTAGTGCAACACATGTCTGACGACTACCTGCGCGATATCGCGAAGTACTTCGCCGAGCTGGATCTTCCGTACCCGCCGGCCAAAGTCACCAAATTGACGCTAAGCGAACAGCAAACCGCAGAGAACCTGGTTCTACACGGCGCGCCCGAGCGCAAGCTCCCCGCGTGCATTGCTTGCCACGGCCAACAGATGGCAGGCAAGCAACCCGCCATGCCCGGCCTGCTCACGCTGCCAGCGGATTACCTGTCGGCGCGGCTGGGCGCATGGCGAACCGGACAAACCCAGGCCAAGGAACCCGATTGCATGGTGGACATCGCAATGCAATTGACCCTCGATGAAGTGTCGGTTTTGGCCAAGTGGCTCTCGGCGCAGACCCTGCCCAGTGGCACGAAAACAGCCCCGCAGTCTGCCCAAGCGCTACCTATGCGATGTGGGAGTGCGGAGCAGTGATGGATATACGGATGAAACATAACTGGGAGCAGCGCCAATGGCTGCGGTGGCTAGTGGGCACGGCGGGCCTGTTTGTCGTATTGGCGCTGCTGGCGGGCTGGTTGAACGTACGTGGCGAGATGCCACTGGACTCCAATGCGCCAGACACCGCAGCGCCCGACGGCTTGACGGTTGAGCGGGGCGCCTACCTCGCGCGCGCAGGCAACTGCATGGGTTGTCACAGCACGGAGGGGGCGCAGGAGTACGCCGGTGGGCTTCGTATGGAGACACCGTTTGGCACGGTGGTCACGCCCAACATCACACCAGACCCGACGACGGGCATTGGTAGTTGGTCGACGGCGGAGTTCTGGCGTGCCATGCACCACGGACGCAGCCAAGATGGCCGATTGCTCTACCCCGCCTTCCCGTACCCTAGCTATACCTTGGTCACCCGCGAAGACTCTGACGCGCTGTACGCGTACTTGCGCACGGTGAAGCCGGTGGTGCAGGCGAACAAGGCCCATGCACTTGCGTTTCCGTACAACACCCAAGCCGCACTGGCCGTTTGGCGGGCCCTGTTCTTCCGCCCTGGCACTCTGACGCCGGAGCCACAAAAGACTGCCGAATGGAACCGCGGACGCTACCTCGTCGACGGCTTGGCGCACTGTGCTGCCTGCCATTCCAGCCGCAACGCCCTGGGTGCCACCGGGCTGAACGGCGAGTTCGCTGGCGGGCTGATGCCGGATGAAACCTGGTACGCCCCGTCGCTGGCGAGCCCGGACGAAGCAGGCTTTCAAAAATGGTCACGGGCGGAGGCGGTGAATCTGCTCAAGAATGGTGTGGCACGCCACGCGACGGTCTCAGGCCCGATGGCTGAGGTCGTCTACAACAGCACACAGCACCTGACCGAGTCAGACCTGAAAGCCATGGTGGAGTACCTGGCGAGCCTACCGGTGCGAGACGGCGGCAAGTCAGAAGCGCCACGCGCCTCTTCCAATGTTTTGGGCCGTGGCGCCAAAATTTACGAGCAGCAATGCGTTGCTTGCCACGGCAACAAGGGGCAAGGTGTTGCGTCCATCTACCCGGCCTTGGCCGGCAACCGCGCCGTGCTTCTGATTTCGCCCAACAATCTGGTGCAGATCATCCGCAAGGGCGGCTTCTCCCCCAGCACCGCCGGCAATCCGCAGCCGTTTGGCATGCCACCCTTTACACAGATCTTGAACAATGACGACATCGCTGCAGTCAGCACCTTTGTGCGTCAGTCGTGGGGAAATGCGGCGCCGCCCGTCTCGGCATTGGACGTGCACCTGGTGAAATGACTCGAATCGGCGGCCCTCTCTGGCTGGCACACGGCAAGGCCTTGGGGGGCAGTGGCCAGCGCACCAGGAATAATAACTACACGGCCAATGAAGTAGGATTTTGGATACTTGAATCTGAAAAGTGTGCCTGCACCACTTTCACGTAAGCAGACCGATTAGAAAATGGCTTGAACGCCCGCTCGCGCTCGGTTACCGCCAAAGATCGATAACGCTGAATTTACAGGTCCCTTTAGCAGTCATTGGGGAAGGTCCCCTGTTGGCCCGGACTGGGTACTCCGCCATTTGCGATGACCGACCGCTTCCGCCGCAGAGCTGCCCCACAAGACCTCAGGGATTCCAGTTACTGCAACTTTCTTCACACCTCAAACCCACAAAGACGAAACCCCGCCGAAGCGGGGTTTCATGGGCTGCTTTCACTCAAGCATGATGGGCAAACCCATACGCTTGGCCACCGAAGTAGCTGCTCTCATAAATTCCTGCCGTTCCTCCGGTGCCCAACGGAACAAGAAGGTCATTTCAAGCGAAGCCGCCATGGCCGCGCATTGAGCCTGCATCGCAGCATCACCTGTGGTGTTGCCGGAAAAAGCCCGTGCACGCCTTGCACAAGCAATTGTTTCTCGCGGAGACAAAGGGGCCTTGAGAACCCCGTCAGCGTGAGACTTTCTTGCCATGTCAGCTACTTCTGCAAGGTAGGCTGCGACGTTTTCAGAGATGCCTGGGGCTTTCGCCTCAATCATCTTTTGCTCATCGGCGATAGACATATAGGCCACACGGATCCCCAACGAAAAGCGAGACAAGAGTGCAATGTTCGTGGTTTGAGTGCCCCGATATGCGCCTTTTCCAACGCCATCCATCGCATTACCAGTCGCAGCGATCCTGAAGTCCTGGTGAGACCAAATAGTCTCACCGGTTTCAGGGATCGTGTAAGACGTCGCTTGCAACACAGTGTTGAGGCCCCCAGCAACCTCAGGCTTCAGGAAATTCATCTCATCGAGCAAGAAAATACCCCCATTTCGCATGGCGGCGATCAGCGGACCATCTGCCCAACCGGTAGATCCGTCAGGCTGCAAAGTCACCCGGCCAATGAGTTCCTGAAATTCCAAGCCACCGTGGCAACCAACAGTAAAAGTCGGCCAATTCAACCTGGCGGCCACCTGCTCAATGAGGGTGGTCTTGCCAGTACCGGTTTCGCCTTGAAGAAGGATATTCTTCTCTGCGCCGGCCGCCCAAAACTGCATGATCCGCAGGTGCTCCTTGCGAAACACATATGCGTCATCGCGGTCAGGAACGAACAGCGCCGGTCCATTCTTGATTGGAAATCGTGAAGCCTCACGCACCTCGTCGGGAAAGCGCTGAAAGCCAAATAGTTCGTCTGCATAGCCAAAAGCTTCAGTGATAAGAGTCATGTTGTTCTCCAAGTTGCGAGTCAGCGAAATTGCTGAAACTGCTTTGGAGATGTCCATGGCAAAGAAAAAGCCCGGCACGAAGCCGGGCAGGGGTTTTTGAAATTCATGACTTGTGTGCCATAACTGTGTCAAAGATCGGCTTCAAGGTCGGTGAGGCCCTTATTTGCCCGTCTGTGAAGCCTGCCAACTTCCAGGTCTGCATCTGCAAAGCAAGTAGCTTTTCCAGCGCATCCAAGAGTGTCATCGGGTAGCTCTCAACCTGATCATCAGGTACTGCTGACTCAAAGAGTTGCTGCATCCCTTGCTCTTTCAACCGAATGTCCCGACTTTTTATCGGCTCCATCCACGTCACCTCATAGCGAACCATGTTGACCAAGACGGTTTCATTTTTTGTACGCGGCCTCGAAGCCTGAAACCATGCCCATCGGGCCAACCGTTTGCTGCACATACTGTCGGAGTAAGCGACCAAATCAGACCGGTGAAAAAGACCCGCTTTCAGGGAAAGCTCGTCTGTGGTCGGCTCTTTGCGTACGAATATTTGTGGATAAATCATCTTCCTCTCCTGCTGTGCCAAAGCGAAATTGCTCTGACTGCCATGGAGATGTCGCCTTAAAAAGAAAACAGCCTCCGAAGAAGCTGTTTTGGGGTTGCACATTACCAAATAGGCTGGGGTTGACCCTCCATCTGTGGGCTTGAAACAGGTGCACTTGTTTCAGACCACTGAAGAGAAACAATCTCGCCGTAAATGGCATCAGCATCAGCCGCTTCCTTGACGGAAATAGTCGATGTCGGTTTGCCTTTGTAGCCGTCTTTTAAGGAGTCCACTTCACCTTCAGACAGGCCAAGCCGGGCAATCAGATCGTTCGCCACTTTCTCCCATGCCACGCGACCATCACCTGAGGAAACAGTCACCATGACCCCGCCGCCTTGTGTAGGTTTTCCAGCTGCGAGTTCCTTGACGCGCTCCTTAGCTAAATTGAGCTCTTCCTCCAACGCCTTGCAGCGTCGGTTCAGCACCAAAAAAGCTTTAGCAGCCATTTCAAACTCGCTGCCGGACAGTGGGGTGCGCGTCATCACAGCGAGCCGGAACTTCATCGCAGCGTCCAGCAACTCGGCTTGTCGCTGAGGGTCAATCCCCACCGTTATCGGGGCTGCTACCCCGATTTGTGGGGCAAAGGAGAAATAATCAATCTCCTTGAGCTGGTTATCGGTAGCCAAAAGCTGCCACTGGATTTGGTCGAAGTAATAGGGAGGTACCTCCCCCAACATGGCCATATCGTGAACACGTGCAGAAATAGGGCATTTGATCTCTACCCCTCGCGTGCGAAGCATATCGACACCGTCGAGTGACGCTGCAATCCAAGAAGTCTGCGAAGACTCCACACAGATGGCCTCGTAATCCTCGCCTACCAGCGTCGCGTAGGCTTGGCGTGCCTTGGGCTCCAAGTTGCTGCCCCGTTGCATCGCAAACGTGGCCAACTGCCGCTTTCGATAACCCAACATCTCTCCCCACAGCTCATGGGATGTCGAAAAGGGTGAGTGGCCACCACAGACACTGGCGGCTGTCGCTGTGATGCGTGGTCCATTGAGCGCGGCATGGTGGTTACCCTTCAGGTCATCGAATGCAAGACCTTGACGCCAGGCCAACCATGCAGGGGTGCCCTGCTCCAGAACAATCTCTTTCATCTCGATCTCCTCTCGTGAAACCGTCCAGCGGGATTGCTGTGACTGAAGGGGAGATGTATCGGTTGAGAAAATGATCCGCTCTTGAGAGGCACCAAGGTTAGACGCAGGCAATCAGGGGACCTCTTGCCCACCTTTTTCCGCCATCACTGTGTTTTTGAAATGCGTGCGTAGACCATCAAATTAAGGTGTCTTGGATTCAGCCCAGACAAAGAAAAACCGCTCCGAGGAGCGGTTTTGGGTTTGACCAAAGTAATCCGAAGATCACAGGCAACTGTTCAAAAAGATTTCTCTTTAGAACGGGATATCGTCATCATCGACGCTGTTTTCACCACCAGTAGGGGCGGGAACAACTGTCGCAGGAACGTCATTGAAGTCAAAGGGGTCATCAGAAGCGGGAGCGCCTTTGTCAACCGCTTTATCCTTGCTCTGAAACTCCTGAATGCTGATCGACAAGTAGTCGCCAGCTTTTTCGCCTTTTTTCTTCCAGGCAGACAGTCGCAACTTCGGGCCGTCAGTCTTGTTGTCAAGATTGACTGAGCCTTGGAAGTCAGGTTGCTTTTCCGCTTGCTTTTTTTCGTTCTTAAACAGTGCGCCGTTATGGTACTCACGCACACCTTTGTCGTTGACCATCGAAATGGACAAACGAATGTAGGTGACACCTTTTCCGGACTTCGCACGGATACCGCGCACATCGTAGCCCTTGGACTTGTCATAGGCCGAGTACTGCGCTTGAACGCGGCTTTCTTTGGCCAGACTGAACTCAATGTCCTGATTCGTGTTGCGAAACAGGTTGAAATTGGCCAGGGTCAACAGGGATTGCTTGCTCATGATTTCTCCTCAATTGGGATTTCAAAGTGCGGTGCAAGAACAAGCAGTTCGAGCCTCCGCGATAAACGGCTTTCGCCGTGGCCGCCAGCGTTATTGCCGGGTGACTGCAATGGATATGTCGCCCTGAAAAAAAGTCTCTGACGACCTACTGCGCCGTCTTCATGGCGCGTCCCTTTTTCGGTCACAGCAATATAATAACCGCAACATCTAATTTAATTTACGACAGTGAAAACCCTCGTCATCGCCGAAAAACCGTCCATGGGTCGTGACATTTCTGAGGCGCTGTCCCATATGTCTGGCCAAGAGATCCGGTCTGATGGGCTTTGTCAGCACGTAGGGCAGTACACGGTCATCGGTGCGCAAGGGCATCTTTTTTCACTGGCATCACCTGAGCAGTACGGTCAGGCCTTTGACTTCCCATGGCGAATTGAACCTCTACCAGTCCTGCCGGACAGGTTCATCCTCGAGCCCAATTTCCAGAGAGAGAAGGGCAGAGTGGTCAACAGCAGCTTGACTCAATCCATACGCTCGCGGTTGGCCAAGATCAAAGAACTCATGGCCCAAGCAAGCACTGTCGTACACGCGGGAGATCCGGACCGTGAGGGCCAGTTGATCGTTGATGACCTCCTGCGCCAATTTAATTTCAAAGGCCCCGTTCTGCGCCTTTGGCTTCACGCCCAAACCATCGACGGAATCCAAGAAGCCTGGCGAAAAATGGCTGATAACGTGCAATACGCCAACCTTGGGATGGCAGCGCTGGCCCGAAGAGAGTCGGACTGGGTGATTGGCATGAACGCCACCAGGGCCTATTCGGCACTTTGGTGGAAGAAAGGCCACAAGGGGATCCTGAACATTGGCAGGGTCGTTACGCCAGTCGTCGGCATGGTCGTGCAACGAGAAAAAGACATCCAAGACTTCGTGCCTAAAGAGCACTACGGACTGAAGGCCCAGATCCGGATTGGCCAGCACCCCAGCTTCGTGGCTACTTGGATCAAACCGGTAAACGGGGAGGGTGGGGCGCAGTTCGATCCCACGGGTAAGCTTGTCATAGACCGCAGGTTCGTGATCAACATCAAATCCAAGTGCGATGAGCAGAAGGCAACCATCGGTTTGGCTGATACGGTATCCAAAAGAGAGCGCCCGCCGCTGCTTTTATCTTTGGTTGAATTGCAGAAAATGGCGGCACGGATGGGTTACTCGCCAGATGAAGTGCTCTCGGCAGCCCAAGCGCTCTACGAAAAGTACAAACTCATCAGTTATCCACGAACCGAATGCCAGTTCGCTCCAGAGTCTGAACACGCCAAAGCCAAATTCGTCATTAAACACATCACTGCTAATTTTGCAGGCTCGTGGCACCCCGCCTCGGGTTGGGATGCAAGCCGCAAGTCTGCTGCATGGGACGACAAGAAGCTGGCCGAGCATTTTGCCATCATGCCCCTGCCTACATCCTGCCCGGTGAGTGCTTTGAGCAAGTGCGAACGTGACGTGTACCGACTGATTTGTAGGCAATACCTGGCACAATTTTTTCCCTATTTCGAGTATTTGGATACTGCCCTAGAGGTTCATGTCCTCGACGAACGTTTCAGAGCTACAGGGCGGCAGCCTACGGCCGTTGGATGGCGAACTCTTTATGGAGGTCTTGATGCCATCAAAGAAAAAGGGGCTGACCCAGACTCTGACGAACAGGTCAACCTACCGCCTGTCAACAAGGGCGATGTGGGATTTGCTGGCCCTATTGATTTGGATACAAAACAAACCAAGGCACCCAGTCGGTTCACGTCCATCACTTTGCTTGAGGCGATGGAGAAGGCGTACCTGTTTGCGACTGACCTCAAGGTCAAAGCACGCCTAAAGCAAGTCGAGGGCTTGGGCACTGCCGCAACGAGGGCCAGCATCATTGCCCGCGCTGTTACAGCAGGCCTCGTTGCTGAAGATCGCGGCCAAAAGATCATCACCTACCTCCCGACCCCCAAGGCATTTGGGTACATACAGAGCGTGTCTGAAACGCTCATCCGGCCAGACCTCACCGCTTGGTTCGAAGGCCAGCTTGAAGCGCTGCACAAAGGTGAACTCAATTACGGGGCGTACCAACAGATGCTCGCACGCCTGGTCGAGCATGTGCTCCGTTCCGCCAAAGACGGATCAGCCCTTGCCAGAATGCCCAGCCCCGAGGACTTGCCCGCCCCCCTTGCTGGCAGGAAAAAGCGCCATCGTGGCAAAGCAACGGCGACAACTCGCTCAAGCCCCACCCGAAGGAAAGTAAAGACTACATGACAGAGAAGAAAATCTATCGGACCGTGGAATTGGCCCTCGAGGAAGTTTCACGTGACCAATGGACTACATCAGCGAAGGTCTCGCGGGCACTGCTCGGTTGCGTGCGGACCAAAGGCATCGTGCGGCAGCACATGCTCAAACGCGGTGTCAGCTTGTCCGTTTTTGACGATGTCATCTCTGAAGTTGCTGTGGTCATGCAGATGAAGATGCTTCAACGCCTCGAATCTGTCGCCGATGTTTACTTCGTGCTGTATCGGGTCAGTCAATTGGTTGTGTCCAACTGGGGCAAGCGAGCAACTCATTCGATTGCATTCGAAGAAATCAGCTTGTCATCGTCTCAAGGGGTAGATGGTGACGATGACGGGTTGCTCGACAGGTTGACAAGCGCGTCGATGGAAGAAAACCAGGGTGAGCAAAACGAGCGCCGAATTGACCTTGAAAATGCCAAACGCCGCTTTGCGGAAAAGCTCAGCCTTATCGGCTGGCCGGATGACATCAAGAGGGACAGGGTTCGACTGGGTCGGCCACCCAAGGCGAGCGAGCCCATGACGGCTTCCTGAGAGATAGCCAAACATTCGCCGAAATAAAATTGCGATACAATGTATCTCAAATGAGACTTCTGGAGACTTTCATGGCTGCAACCACAACAATGATTCATGTCCGGGTAGATGAAAAAATCAAGGCTCAGGCGACTGAAACGCTGAGCTCCATGGGCTTGACTGTTTCTGACGCGGTTCGGGTGTTCTTGACCCGCATCGTTGCAGACAAAGAGATGCCATTTGCGATCAAAGCACCGAATGAGATCAGTCGTGCCGCCATCGCTGAGGCTGATCAGATTATTCAGAGCCGCCGCGCTCGCTTTGAAACCGCTGACGCGTTGTTAAATGGCCTCGAAAAAGCCAGCAGCAAGTAAACGGTCAAGCCTGCCCCGGGCTTCGGACTACACCAGAGAATTTCTGAAGGACTGGCAACGCTTGTCCCATTCGGGTCGGTACGACATGAATGGGCTCAAAGAAGCCATGCTTCTTCTGATTGCGAACGATGGGGCGCTACCACCCGAGTGGTTAGACCATCCCTTAACGGGGGACTGGGCAGGTCACCGTGAATGTCACATAGGGGGCGACTTCCTACTGATTTACAGAGTCGATGATTCGGGCAAGACTGGATTGGTGGTTTTTGTGCGTAGCGGGACTCACTCTGAGCTCTTCTCATAGACGTGAATGACGTTCCTTGACAACGTCACCCGTTCGAGACTATTCAATCCACTCGCGTCACTCGCGCCACCCATAAAAAAGCCGACCCATGGGCCGGCTCTCTGGTCTGGGTTTTCCCCTGGCCTTACTTGATGGTGTAACGCAACAGTGTCTTCGTCGTCAGGGCTTCGTACATCATCGACATGGAAATTTTGGCACTCAAGGGCCAATTCATCCACTCTTCTTCACCAGGCAAGCGCTGAGCTGTCGTCTTGTCGCGAGACATTCGACGCAAGATAGCATTCACCGTCTCCTCAATGTCCGTTCGGCACACCAGATCGTCGCTCGAGAGAAACCCAGACAACACGAAAACCTGCAAAACAGGAATTTCCAAAGTAGTGGCCAAGCGCTCAATGGCATCACGGCTGATTTTGGCGGCCCAGCGGTTACCGTTGACGATGGCCGTCAGGTTACCCACCGAGATGCCGGACTTTTCACTGAACACCTTCAGCGTCATTCTCTTTCCATCAACAGGATGAGTCAGCAGGTACTCATCAATCAGATGGATCAAGGGGTTTTGAATCGCAAAAAACGCACCGCCACCCTGTGACGATTCATCTCCAAGGTCCAAATGGGCCAGAGACTTACGTGATTTGGCGACCGCTTTTACGGGCTTTAATGGTTTAGTTACTTTTGGCATGGTCCTAAGGGGCATTGCTCACAAGACGGGATTATGCCGAAGCTCCAAGCATAAGCATATTTGCAACGTAACGCCAACCTTAACCGGATCGCTTTCCTGTTTTACTCATCACATTCTTATGATATGGTTATGATGTTTGCAACATCAAAGGAGATTAACGATGGTTAGTGTAATTCGTCCCTTGACCTTGGCCGAGCGAAAAAAACCGGCCCAGTTGACATTCTTCGGGGGCTTTAAAAACGTCTCCTTTCAGATTGGCGAGGTCACCCTTCCTGATGCAGCCGCACGCAATGCAAACGCCACAACACCGGCATATGTAAAAGCCATCGTGCGAAAAAGCGCCACGGTGCAGTTCCCCATCATGGTCCCCAACTCATTGGGCGTGCTCAAAGGCATGACCAACACCGTCGCCTCTGTCGTCGGTCAAAAAAACAAGTTTGGCGGCCATGATGCTGTTCTTGTGGCACGAAGCACCGAACGCCTGAGTTCATTCAACGCAAAATTGCGAACAGTTGAAGATCTGGTGAGAACCGGCGAGACCTCCGCCGAAGCGGAAGAAACACGACTAGGTAAAAGCTCCAGCGCCAGGATCCACAATCAAGTCATGTTGGCGGGCGTCGTCGTTGGGGCGCGTTTTGAAGATGGCGACAGCCCCCGTTTTCACATCGATCTGCGCCAAGACGCTAACCCCAGCAACATCATCCCCTTGATTTACGAAGCGCGAAACGCATCTGCCATGGTCTCGCGCGTTAAGTATGGATCACTGATTTATGTCGATGGCGAGTACGCGTTTCGAAGTGTGCCGGCCCTTGAAGTGGATGAGGACGGACGCTTGAAACTCGATGCTGAACGCAAACCTATTCCAATCTTGGACGAAAAAGGCCAACCCACCAAGCGAATTCAGACCTACATTCGCATCACATCGCCCAAGGATCCAGCGCAATTTGACACTGACTTTGGAAGCACCATCCCGCGCTGGGTTGCTGAAATAGCGGAAGAAATTGCGGCTTCACGCGCACGCACGGCTGTATCCAAAGCAGAAACAGCACCGGATCCAACGCCAACGGCAGATGAACAAAAGGCGATGACTGATATCGCAAGCCTTTGACCCGACGATATGGCAACACTCAAGCCCAGCCGCGTACCCGCGGTGGTCATCGGGCTATGCCTCTTTTGGGGAGGTGTCCTGTCCGCTTTCTTCTGGACGAATGGCTTCAATTTCTACTTTTTGGCCCCATGGCTTGCAGCCATCTTGGTTGGAGCCTGGGTTGCAGAGGCCAAATCGACTGAATTAAAAGTCAATAGCCTTGCGGCTCTGAAATATCGAAAAGACAAAGCACTTCCAATATCCGAGCGGGACGCCTTTGGCTGCCAATGGGGGTCACTGGTGTCCTCTCTGGGCCCTATTCCCATTCAGTGCTCTGCTCTGCCCAGACTTGAACAATACTGCTTCGACGATCTAAAAGCACATTGCCCGCCTGAGTTGGCAAGTGGGCAGGTGTTCGAAAACCTCCTCGGACCCTTTTTGAGTCAAGAGGCACGTGCAAGAAACCCAGCGCTTATCGCTTGCTTTGATGCTTTGGCCATGACCATGCTGGAGCCAAGCAACCTAAATACTCCGGCGGGGATTGACAGGCATAAAGACCGGTCCTTGCTGATGCACTCCTTGTTGGTGTTTGGACTGATGGGCCACAGAGCACCCCACTACATGTATGTTCCAGGACATGGTCGACGCGCCATAGACATCCACTTCAAGCTCAACCCTGTGGACCCCTTGATTCCGCTGCTGGCCTTGTCACACGACCTCGGAAAAATTCGCAAAATCGTCTTCAATGAAGAAGAGCAACCCGAAATGCTGAATCCAGGGCATGTTCCCCAAAGCGCCAAAGAAGTGAGCAGGCTTCCCGAGCTCTGGAGATGCGACATTGACCGTGAGGATCGGTCAACACTGATGACCATTCTTTATTTCAGCGACAAAGCTTCCAAACTGCCAGTGCAAAGGATGTCGACCAAAAGCCCAGCAGTTGTGACCTCTGACCGACTGCAAGCTTTGTTCAATTTGTTAGGTGAATGCGATCGGCTGGCCAGCGCAATTGAAAACGGCGTGCATTATTCGTTTGCGCAAGCTCCATCTGCAGTTGCAGAAACAAGCAGCTTGGAAGAGATCGTTGAACCCGTGAACCTGTTCCACGCACTGACCAAGTTCTTTGTCATGGAAATGCCGGTCAATGCACGCTCACCTGTACGGAGCGTCGGTTTCAAATACAAAGATGACAGCTTCGGTGGAGGTCGCCAACTCATCATCATTGACGAGATTGAGTTCGTCAAAGTGTTTTCCGCATTCCTGGGCAAGCCTGAGCTCAATGTGAGGGATGGGAAAAGTAGTCCGCTTACAAAAATGGTGCTTGAAGCACTTGATGAGAATTCATTCCTGTTTCGCTTTGATGAAGGTCCACGCCTCAACAAAAGGCCCGCCACCAGTTGCCTTTACAAAATTGAGTTCCATGGCGCAACAGATCCCATTGATACTGCGCCAGGCCTTGTCTTGTCCTCCGCCTTCATTGTGGATGTGACCGATTGGCAGAGCATGGCCAAACTTCAAGCCTATCCGAACAGCCGCTCAATTCCAAGATTCGCTGGATTCAGGTTGGGTCGCCAGCCAAACAAATCGCGCAGATCGGTTGATGACGCCATCGCCAGCGAGTCCCTTGGCGAAAAAGGACAAGACGTCGGTGTAGACATCACCACTTTGGTCGGAAATTCAGCCAAGAATCACAAGCAGCTCTCCCACGAAAAGATCACTTACCGGATTCAGATCGCATTGCTCAATAAAACCATCTCTGTCGCGGCCGAAGACAGCGTAGCCATTGCGGTCGTTGGTCATGATGCGTTTTTCCAGTCTCTGGGCCTTCAGATAGAAGAACTTGAAACACCTCAGCAGGAACATGCAGAGGTTGGGATTTTGAAGATCAAAAGAAGCCTCCGACACCCTGACTCACACGTCGTACAGCTCGATCGGAAAATCTACAAAACGCAATCAGAAAAGAGTCCTTGATAGATGTGTTGCAATAACTATAATGGCAAAAATATGAAAAATATGCCAGGGATGCAGGCTTAAAGCGCAACAGTTCGACACACCATGTTTAAAGAAGAAATCTCTCTGATCCCCGGCTTCACCATGCCTGCGCTACCTCGCTCTGGCAAGCTGCTCATCGCACCAAAAACCCGTTTTTTGAAGATGGGGCCAAACGCTGAGCATCCCAAAACAGTGCAAATGCGGGAGATCAAAGAGAAGCTGCGATTGACCACCGTGCAACTTGTTGCCGAGCTCAATGCCTACGAAAAGGTTCACCAGTCCAAAAACTTCCGCCGAAGTATGGACGGCAGCCCTGCCTGGCACAAAGTGGGCAGCGTGCTGATGTCCTCCTACCTGCAAGGTTGGGTCATGCAAGAAGAGTTCATCGCACTGATGACATTGCGTCTGAAGAACCTCTACAAATTCAAAAAAGACCAGGGCCAGCTTGCGCCCAAATCGGACATCCAAACCATCATGAACCGTTGGTACAAGACCTTGGGCATCGACCCGAGTGACAGCACAACGTCACCGACCAGGTCTCTTGCCAAGCGCATCGCACCTTTTTACCGCCGTCCCGTTCTCGCCACTGTCAGCGGGAAATTCAAAATCGATTCGGTCAAAGGGCACCAGCTGATCTGCAAGATCGTGACCGATGAAGGTGAAACCCATCAATTTGGGCTAGACCCTGTTCAACCGCTTGAGGTCACGGACGGCGAAAAGCTCAAAGTAGGCCAAGTGCTTCAGTACGCCGTATTGATGCAAACGACCAAGCAAGCCGGAAAAGATGTGCTGACGCATGAGCCCAGCATCAACCACACCACTTTCTTTCGCTGGTATTCGCAAAACAAAGCGCCTCGCTCCATCAAGACGCTGGACCTCGTTCAGGCTGCAGTGGATGAGGCGGCCAAACTAGGTGACACAAAGGGATAAAGACATGAGCCACATCATCGGTTTGAGCAGCATCCAGCCACATGGACCAGACATGGTTTTCCTGCAAGTCGATGAGTTGGCCAATGAAACGCTGTTTAGCCTCGATCGCTGCATGCGCGCGGTGGTTCAAAGCAAGCCTTTTGCACAGTGGCACGAGTTCCTTCCCGCTTTGGCCTTGGATGGTTTCGCACACGTAGCCGAACCCAGTGACACCCCGGTTTTCATCCATTCACGCCCGTGGGATGAACACATGATCACCCAAGGGCAATCCTTCTTTGTGGCATTTCCTGGCAACGCTCCGTATGAGTTGGCTGAACGGATGCTTTTAGCAAGCCCCTATCCCCATTTCTACGCGGGTGTGAGTGCCTATTACCTTGGCGCTGGTCGAGTAGTTCTCATAGACAGCAACCACGATCCCATTTACGCCGATGATCTGGCGTGGGATAGCGCGTCCCACCAGAGCAAACGGAGCATTGGCTCCGTGATCCTTCCGCCTGAGCAGTTCGCCAATCAGGATGAATGGCAAAGCGCCAAAGATTGCCTGCATCGATCGGGCTATTGCTTGCTCAACTGAAGGTGATGTGTTCAGGATTGACCGGGCAGGATGAATAACTGAATCGGGCTGTGGCCCGTTTTTTCCGTCTCAGGCCTTGGGTTTTGAGGATTAGGTTCGAGTCTTTTCTAAGCCAATCAGAACATTAAAACTTCTCCTTTTGGCCCGGTTGCGTTATGATATTTGCAACAGCAAAATCTTGTTTCCCACATAATTTAGGATAGGCCTCATGAAATCACTGATTCTTTACTCCACTCTGGTCGGTGGCTTTTATGCTCAAAACGACCGATTGGCCGCTGCGGTGAGTGCTGCTCGCACACGTGTCGGCGAAGACACCTGGAAGCGTGGATTTTCTGGGGGTGAGCCGGGTGGCGCGACAGAAGCAGCTATGAGCGAGTTGCGTAAAGCTGGCATTGAGCCCATTCAAGTAGAAGGGGAACTCGTCCATGTAGCTTTTGTGGAAAACCGAGACAACTCGGGCAATACCTATCCCAAGCTGCGAATTGGCCTGCAGTTCATGGATGAGTCGATGCTGTTGTCTCTGGATCTGAAAGGTGACGTGGCGCAACGGTTGATCGTAAAACTCGATAACTGCCAGCCAGGTGAATACATTCGCATCTCAGCTTGGCCGACTGTCGTGACGCGTGGTGACCGTTCGTATATCAATCATGCGGCTAGCATCAAAAGTGCTGACGGCAAAGAGATCCCTGTCAAAGCTGACTTCTCGGGCGACGTTAAAAATCTAACCGATGGGGTTGAGCGCACCCTCATGACGGCCGGCATCTCAGACAAAAAGGTTTTGGCAACAGCGAAGGCTACGAGGCGAATTGAGGCACATAAGGAACTCCTGCTGCGAATCGCGCAACGCTTCTCTCTCGCAAAGGAAACTGTATGAGCACCCACATGGAGTCTTCAGCAATACTGAGCCAGGCGGACGTCGAATTGATGGGAGAGGCGATAACGTATTTGCGCTGGCTGGGGCAACACGCACTCGACTGCGAGATTGAGCAAAGCAAAAATATCGGTCGAACTTGTGACTGCGGACTTCAGGGGATTTTGTATCGGCTGACGAATCGTATTGAAGAAGCGAATACCTCGCTTTAGTCGGCACCAATTGAGCTACGTGACCAATTGCAGCCTGAACTTGGCTCCTTCAGCCTCGGCGATCCACAGAGCCAGGATTTCCTTCTCTCCCGCCATGTTGATGCCCAACGGTAGGTACACGGCCCTGGCACGCACCACGACCTTGTCGCGGATTTTGACGTAGATGCATTCCAGATAAACAATCGGGTACAGCGGGCTATTCAGCAGGGCTAGGTTTTATGCTCATAATTTTCATTGCCTTACGTCGACGCCACGCCAGACCTACAAAGGGATCTGCAACTGCATAAACACCATGTGAGCGTCTGTGGATGAGGTTGGCTGCAATCATCCTGTCCACCATGTTTTGTACCTGTGTTGTATCGACTCCGATACCTATTTGGTCCGAGTAATTCGCAACGGCTTCAGTCGAAAACAGCTTGGATTCCCCTTCCTCATTACCGTGAACAATCCGATCAAAAATGACGGATGCCAGCGTGCCAAGTGACTCCACCGTGGCGATCTCGAGTTCCGCTGCCGCCGAAGCTAGCGTCGCACAAATGATTGGGAACGCGACGTCCGGATCTTCTGAACGCGATTGCAGTTGGATCAATGCGTTCTGCAATTCTTCTGGACGTTGCCCCATTTCCATAAAACCTTGCAACATGACGCCTTGCGAAGGCAGTTTCACTCCCTCCGCCTTTGCCAATTGCTCTTTCTTCCACTGTATGAATTCATTGCCTAGTGGCTGATAGCTTGTCGATACCGCGCCAGCGAATGGCTGTGAGCGTCGGGTGGCCATGTCTGACAGCAACGATTTATGTGAGCCAGTGCCGACAAACAGCAAATGCCCTGGCGTTCCAAGTCGAGTATTGACGGCATCACGCGCAGCTTTCAAAGCAAACAAGAGATTTGTCCCATCCTCTGTGCCAAGTGCCTGTTGCACTTCATCAATGATCAGAACCACATCAGTTTGCACCTTATCGACCAACTCGGTGAAGACCTGGGCCAGCGTTGTTCCATCGGCCCTTCCGACGGTGTCCAACTGGAACCCAAAAGTCAGTCCTGCCGCTCCGATGTTCAATCCCTTGAATCGATTCAGCAAACTGGTGCCAGGAGACGTCAACTTGGAGAGCGTCGTTCTCACCACCTCGTGAACCAGAGCAGCCGGACTTTTGCTGCGATCTGCCCATAAGTCAACATAGATAACCAATGCTCCCATCTCCTCAAGTGCAGGGATCAGGTCCTGCTTGAGGAAGGTCGTTTTCCCAATGCGTCGAATGCCCGATAAGAAAACGCCTGACCTGACTTGTAGCTGGAGCCCAGAGGGACGCAGAAGCTGCTGAGCCATGTCTTGGCCATACTCATACCGATGAAAAAGGTGCTCTGATTGCATTGGATTACCTTAATTTATTTGTTACGGCTAATTATCCATGCAAGATAATTTATTGTAAAGACCCTTTTTGCGTCAAAGCAAAACCGATTAGAGATCGATTCTGCAGAAGCGTCTTTTAGTTTTGTGAGCGCTACAGACACAGTTTTCGACTTCAGAACGAAGATTGATGACTGAAATGGATCGCGAGCGCCAACAGGTTAAAAAATTACAGGCCGAGCTAGAGCTTGAAAGAAGCAAGCAGGCACAACAAAAAAAATGAGGCTCAGGAGCTGGCGGACAATCTGAGCAAGCAACTTCACGAACTCAACATACAAAACACTCTGCTATCTGAACGAGCATCTGGCTATCTTGCGCGCCTCAACGATGTGCTGCCGAAAAAAGCCAAATCGCTGGCAAATGTAGGGTTCCAAAATTACTGTCAATGGAGAGTCAATGTGATCAATGGCTTTGACACTAACTCTTGTCATGGGTTAGAAGGTCACCCCTAAATTTAGTGTCAAATTCCTATTTTCCGACACAACTCTTGTCAGTCAGCTTCCGACCCAAAGCCGCCACTCGAATTCAAAAGGTACGTTCAGAATCCAAAATGTTGATTCGGCGACAACCACATCAGCTGCCGGCGCTCCTGGGGGGTGAACATCGATTCATACGTGCGCAGCATGGGGCCGTAATCGAGGCGGTACGGCGCCTTCAGGTAAGGCCAGTCCGATGCCCAGACGCACTGCTTCAGTCCGAAATCGCGCACCAGCGCCTGCACATACGGTCGCACGTCCGCAAACGGGTAACCCGCTTCAGAAAACTTGGCGAAGCCCGAGAGCTTGACCACCGCCCGCTGCTCGCGACCCAGCGCCAGCAAGGCCTGAAATCCGGCCTGTGACACCCCATCGGGCAGGTGCGGGCGGCCGCAATGGTCCACCATGACTTTCACATCCACCCGCGAGAGCATGGGCAGAAATCGAGGCAACAGGTCTTTGTCGACCTGGAACTGCGCCCACATGTCCAGCTGGCGCAAGCGCCGCAGCAAGGGCTCTATGCCGGCATAAAAATCAAACCCCATCAGTGCCGCATTGAACGCCAGGCCAATCACACCCTGGGCTTTGAGCACCTGCAGGGTTTCAAGCGGGCAGTCGTTGGGCACCACCGCAATGCCCTTAAATGCGCCTTGCCCGATCTGCAGGGCATGCAGCAGGCAGCGGTTGTCGGTGGCATAGCCCGAGTTGGGCCCCACCAGCAGGGCGTGCTTGACCTCGTAACACGCCATGAGCTGCAGGAAGTACTCCGCCTTGCCCATTTCCTGTCCAGCGGGGTGGTAAGCCACGTCCGGGTTATACGGGAACTTGGCCGGATCGAGCACATGGCAGTGCGCGTCGATCTTGGGTTCGGTCAGAACACCCATCATTGAAATGTGGCCAAAATAGCCTGACGAAGTTCGCCGGTAATTTCCGGTTTGACGCCAAACCAGGCCTCAAACGCTGGCACCGCCTGGTTGAGCAACATGCCAAGACCGTTGACCGTCTGGTGACCGCGCAGACGCGCCGCCTCCAGCAGGGGCGTTTCCAGCGGGATATAGATCAGGTCGGACACCATGGCCGACAGGGGCAGCGCGTCCAGCCGGATGTCCAGCGGCGGCTGGCCGTACATGCCCTGGTTGGTGGTGTTGACCAGCAGGGCGCAGCCTTCAAGCGCGGCTTCTCGCTGTTCCCAATCCAGCACCTGGACGACACCCCCCATGTCCTCGGCCAGTGCCTCGGCCTTGGCGCGGGTACGGTTGATCAGGCGAATCTCTCTCGCCCCCTCGGCCATCAAGCCAAACAGCACGGCCCGAGCCGCGCCGCCCGCTTGACCAGCACCAGGGCATGGATGAGCTCATCGGGCAGGCATTCGGTCGAAATATCGAAATGCTGCAGGGAACGCTGGGTCTGCGCCCCCCACAGGCGCGCCGCCGGCACGCGGATGTCGCCGAAGCTGTCGCGCTCCAGCCGGGTGGTACCGCCGTCGGGCGGGTGATCGGCCATGTCAGGCTCCCGAAGAGTTCGCTGTCAAAATACGGGTCGGTTCACCCTAGCAAAGACCTGCGCGTCTTTGAAGCGGCGCACACCTTCTCAAGCCCCCTGGAAGCCCCATGAGCACGAACATCACGCAAGCCGACCTGATCGAATCCATCGCTGCCGCGCTGCAGTACATCAGCTAAGTCTGAGCGTGGCGGAAGCGTCAGCCCAAGCGGCTTTGGCCAGCGTGTTACGCGGCGTGCTGATGGTGTGCAGCAGCGAAGACGGCTTCCGCCAGGGGGTTGCGCAGCGCAGATGGACCAGCGCGACACAATGCAAGTGCTTGTGCCGGTAAGCACTCGAACTCGTGCCTACCCTACTTGGGCACCCCAAACACCGGTCGGAATGCTCAGCGCTATGTCTGATGACCCTAACCGCAGCCCCAGACCCGGAGAAACAAACCTGTCCGCTAAGAACTCTGCAGCTTCTGCTGCGGCCGTGTTCGCCGGCCTTCAGCGAGGGCTTGAGCTTCAGGGCGGCAGCGTCTTTGATCTGGCAGATGTTGTACTGACGGCATTGCTGGAACTCGGGATTGAGATGGACGTAGGCGCGGCGCTGGTCGAAACGGTTGCGTCGAAGGCGCCGTCATGCGTGGAGCTTTGGAACGATCGCTTGGAATACGAGGTTCCGATTGCAACCAACAAGTTCGGCCGCTCCCTTTGGAGGAGACCTCCTGAGGAGTCTTGGGGTCCGCACCAGGCGGAGGTAATCGGTGCTGCGGCGTTGTTGCCCGATCGAACTTTCAATCCCTGCAGTCCAGCCGAATTGGAGATCTTTCGCTGGACGTACGAAGGCTGCATGGAGGACGAGCCGAGTGCCCAACACGAGAGGTCAGACGATGCTCTCGTAATCGCATTAGTCCGATGGCGCTCGTGCAGGCCGACTTACTGCGAGTTGCATCGAGAGGGCTTGTGGATGGTGGAGGGCGGCAGATGGGTGATGCGGCAAGGCTTCGCGAAGAGACGTTCTTACTGGGTCCATCGTGCCGGTATGTAGCGCGCCCCCTTACGCCAGTTTGATAGCCTCTTGCACCGGCCGATGTGCGTCAGTATAGGTCAAAAGATGTACCGAATGGGACTTGGACCCATTCAGTACATCAGCTAAGTCAGAAGTCAGCGAAAGCGTCGGCCCAAGCGGCTTAGGCCAGCGTGTTGCGCAGCGTGCAGGTGGTGTGCAGCAGCGTGCGTCGAAAGGGGTACTGAATGGGTCTTGGACCCATTCAGTACATCAGCTAAGTCCGCAGTCGGTGGAAGCGTCGGGGCAAGCGACTTCGCCAGAGTATTGCGCAGCGTGCAGACGGTGCGCGTGTCCGCGCTCAGAAGCAGAAACTGCATGATCATTGCAGCGGCTGGTGGCGACGGAGGTTTGACAAGACTGCAGCTAAGCCCGGGATTGCGGTTGTAGACGCTGCGGAGTGCAGGGTCACGAATTTGCTTGCATCTCGCGGCGTAGCTGCTTTGCGCTTAACGAGTGCATGGGTCGGACGATGCCCCGAGTGACCATGGCGAACAACTCCGCACTTGGCGCTAGCGTGCGGTTTCTTAGCCGAAGCAATCCAATTGGCATGCCGATGGGCAGATCTATCGGTAGAACCCGCAGGAATCTCGGCACTTTCCCGAAGCGAAGCACCGAGCCGTACATGGCTGTGAGAAACCCGTTTGTCGCAATCAGCTCATATCGGACGAGCATTGACATAGACGTGACGACGGAGTGTGGCAGCTCCAACCCGTGCTTGCGCAGCTCAGTTGCCAACTGTGCTGTTACCCCGCCGTCTGTCACTGGAAGCACCCATTGTTGGCGGGCGGCTTCCTCCAATGTCGTCGTTCTTCGACTTGCGAGTGGATGAAGTGCTCCAGCGACTATGAACAATCGATCATCGAACAACCGGTCGAAAGTCAAGCCATTGTTCTCAACACCCAATTGCTCGCGGCCTATGCCGATGTCCAGCGATCTCGCAAGTACTTCGCTTCCGAGCTTTCCCGACTCAAGTTCTGCCACATGGAAACGGAATTTAGGCCGCTCTTTGAGGATGGTGGTGAGAGCCAGAGGCAGCATTCCAGCACACATGCTTGGTGTGCCCCCGAGCCGCAACTCTCCAATGCTTGCATCTGCCAACGCGCCCAACTCGTCTACAGCTTGACGCAGCTCCTCAAACATTCCCGTCGCCCGCCGTAATAGAACCTCGCCTTGAGGAGTGGTAGTCACGCCCCGATTCGTCCGATCGAACAATCGAACGCCGAATGTCCGCTCCAGTTCGGCGATTGACTTTGAAAGTGCCGGCTGTGTGAGGCCGATCTCGTTCGCGGCCTTCAAGATGCTTCCAGACTGCGCTACCGCGAGAAAAAGACGCAGCTCGCGCAGCGTCACCCTTCTGTCGATCAAACTCACGCTCATTCGGTATAACCCACGGTGGATATCTAAACGCCCATTATCGATACCTGAACTATACCCCGCATGCTAGACTGCACCCCTCATGACACTGAAGGAAGAAGCATGAAGAAACTCGTATGCACCTTTTGCGCTCTGCTGGTCGGTCCGGCCATTTCCAATGCGCAGGCCTTAGCTGGGGCAACAGGCGAGCGCGCCGGCATCACTGCTGTAGCACGGCATGTTTTCGACGACATAACTATGCCGGGCAAGGAGTTTCGTGTGCTTCACACGACGTATGCTCCGGGCGGTCAAAACCCGAAGCACTACCACCCTTCCCATGTGGTGTTCTATGTGCTCGAAGGATCGGGCGTTTGGCAGGAGGAGGGAAAGGAACCCGTCACGCTGAAGCCGGGGGACAGCCTCCACGTTCGGCCCGGGATGATTCATGCGCACCGCAATTTGAGCGCAACGGAAAAACTCGTTTTTCTAGAGTTTGTTATCGTAGACAAGAGCCAGCGCAGCACAGTCCCGATGCGATAGCAAGAACGGCAGCCGATCAATACGGGGGACTCCTCCGAGTTGGACCTAGATATCGATGCGAAGGTCAAGTGTAGATGGCTCCTGGCTCTCGTATCGGCTCTGCCAGTGACTTGCAACTATCAAAGTGGTGTCTCCGCATTGCGCCTCCTTGCCTGCCGGGCTTAGAGCAGTGCGGGCACCTGACTATCGGCAACGCAAGGTGCCCTTCCGAGATGCTTTCTTTGTGAGCTTGGGTTTTTGACACTCCAGCTCGGCTCGCGCTCATCCTGTCTCGAGTGCAAGTTGAAGGTTGTCGCCCCAGCTTGGCCTCCCGGCTGTTCTCCTCACAGGCCTTGATCTCCACGTTCCCCACCGCGTAGTCGCCCAGGTCGTTCTTGCGCGACATGCAGAACTTTCCGCGCCCATTCCCTCGCAAGTGCAGCTTGCCGCTCTCCGTCCAGACCTGCAGCCACTCCTCGAAGGTCATCGTGACCTGGATTCGGTGGCCGTTCCGATCTGGTTTCCGGCGCCGTTGCGTTTTCTTCTGTACGTTGTATGCGTCGCGCAGCTTGCGCAACTCTTGATCCGTCAGCTTCATGCTGATCTCCTTTTGAAGTCGGCCTACGCTGGGCCGAACTCCAGTCTGCGTTCGCAGCCCTTTCCCAGCAATATTCCTTCGCGCAGCTAGCCTGCACCCCACGCTCTGCCCGCGCACCTTACAGCCCCAGGGTGACGTCTGGCTGCCCCATCGCTTGACGATCAGCACTCTGCGTACGCGGAGCACTGCTCTACATAGGTGCCGTCGTGGGCCACGCTGCCGGCCAGCTTGAGCGAAACGGCCAAGCCGACAATCGGAGCCTAAGTTCAGCCGCCTGGTCTGTGGACAAGGTGAAGTCGAAACGAAGATTGAACTCCCGCTCTACGAGCGACTTGCACGGCATGCCATTCGGCGGGATAAGAAACCTATGTGAGTTGCTGACCTCAACCTCACCGATCTCATTCACGAACTCCATCTCACCGCGATGACCGACTGCCGGTACGGCTCGTGCGGAATGCTCGTTGAGGCAGTAGTGCCTCGCGTGCTTTGCGCACACCCGAGAAGGTATCCAAACCGGCAATCGAAAAGGTCAAGCAAGCGGTCATCGCTACTGGCTACATACCCAACATGCTAGCGGGTGGCTTGAAGTCGCGTCGCAGCATGACTGTAGTCGGTTTAGTTCCGATCATTTCCGTGCCGCAGTTCCTGCCCACAGTACGGGTCATGACGGAAACGTTGGATACGAGCGGATATCAACTTATCCTTGGGCAGACCGGTTATGACCATGCGCGCGAGGAAAAGCTAATTTCAAGTTTGATGGGGCGTAGACCAGACGGCGTAGTTGTTGCCGGTCAGGTGCACTCGCCCAAGGCTCGCGAACTCCTGAAAAATCTTGGTGTTCCAGTTGTGGAGACCTGGGACCTTAGCGAGCATCCAATTGACATGATTGTTGGCTTTTCGCACATCAAGGTGGGCAATGCGGTGGCTGGTTTTTTCCTGTCGCGCGGGTGGAAGAATGTGGCCTTAGCCACGGGTGATGACGAGCGAGCCCAACAGCGACGCCAAGGATTCATGGCCACTTTTGGTCACGACGTTCCCACGGTGACGATTCCCGCCCCTAGCAACCTGGCAAGCGGGCGACGGGCGCTGAGCGAAATCCTGGAAAAAGAGCCGGGCATCGAGGCCATCTTCTGCAGTTCAGACGGACTTGCCCAGGGTGTGCTGGTCGAGGCGCTTGCGCGTGGCTTGCGGGTTCCGCAGGACTTGGCACTGTGCGGTTTCGGCGATGCCGACTTTGCGGCCCACTTGGTGCCGTCACTCACGACAGTGCATGTGGACGGTGCGGGAATTGGCCGCATGGCAGCCGAACTAATCCTGAGCCGCTGCGCCGGGAAAGAAGTCCCTCAGAAGATTAACGACATCGGTTTTCGCATCGTTGAGCGGGAATCAACGGCCTTGCGTTCAGAGTAGCCGCCAGCCCTGATTCCGGTAATCAGCGACGAACTGGTCCATGCTCTTGCGCTAATGACTTTCTGCTTCTGGCCGATCTGCTCCACGAGCTACTGCTATCGGCAAGTGCTGTGACCGTCAGCTAATGGCCGATAGGCGCAATCGACCCATTTCAGCCATTGAACCCATGAAAGAAGTATCAAGAATTGCCACCAAAGACAACGAGCCAGTAATTTAGTTTTTTGCAGATGAAGACACTTTACAAGCAGTGTTTTCTGGGCAACGTAGACGTCCGAACTTGAGTTCAGACAAAGTCAGCACACTCATCCTCAATACACACAGGGCATCTGATATTTGTCAGGCATTGATGCCTGCTGCGTTTTCCACATTGAGAACTAATCCACTGTTCAAGCACGCAGATCTGATTTGATGTCATGACCGAGGTAGTCAATAACGCTATTGTTTGACTGGTCACCTGTCTGCAAAAAATACGTTCGATTTGATGACGCGTTATGCGACAAACATGTGGTCTGTCCGTATTTGTTTCGAGCTACTGACTTTGCTCTAGACATATGAATTCAAGTTTCACCACCTTGAACCTAACGATTTTTTGGATGCAGCTCGCTGTCCTAGATATCAAAATATAGGGTTTCCCCTAGTATTTGTGAATGGCATTGTCCGTAGAATAGACTCTGAGTCCACCAAATGGACATGATCCAAAGATCAAAAATTGCTTGCTCGATAGATTTACCCCGTGAATTGCTAATGGGGATCGATAGCGCGGTGCAAACCTCAAACGCAACTCGACAACAAAGAGAAGAAAGACGCACGATGAATCAGATGCCAAATGGAAAGCCCATGAGATTAGCCAACAGAGTCGCAATCGTCACTGGGGCAGCACAAGGAATTGGTGAAACCTACGCACGAGCGTTGGCCAAGGAAGGTGCATGTGTGGTGTGCGCGGATGTCCTGGATGCTTCTGGAGTTGTCAACCAAATCACAGAGATGGGTGGGCAGGCCATCTTTGTTCACACTGATGTAACGTCCCGCGATTCAGTTGAAAAAATGACCCAGGCTGCAGTCAAGACATTTGGACGTATCGATATATTGGTAAATAACGCAGCAATCTTCGGCAACTTAATCCTCAAACCATTCGAGCAAATTGAGTCTGCAGAGTGGGATAAGGTGATGGCAGTAAATGTTCGAGGGTCCTTTGAGTGTGCAAGGGCGGTCAGCGAAGTGATGCGTCAGCAGCGCTATGGAAAAATTATCAACATTGCCTCGGGTACGGTGTTCAAAGGAACACCACTCTTTTTGCACTACGTAACTTCAAAAGGAGCGGTGGTTGCAATGGCGCGATGCTTGGCTCGTGAACTTGGCAACGACAATATTTGTGTCAATACACTCGCACCCGGTCTGACTCTTAGCGCTAACGTCAGTGCCAATCCCGATTGGCAGGGTTCAGTCGCAGCAGGCATCGTGGCATCGCGTTCGATAAAGCGCGATCAAGTACCCGATGACTTGACTGGCACCCTCATATATCTTGCAAGTGGCGAAAGTGACTTTGTTACTGGCCAAGTGATTGTGGTGGATGGTGGATCGGTTACGCACTAAGAACAGCCATGCACAACACAGCACAACTCTATATAGACGGTCGATGGATGCCATCAAGTCAAGGCATCAAAGCCCCAAGCTTGGATCCAGCAACCGGTAGCCAGATTGGTTGGTTTAGCGCTGGTTCCTTAGAAGATGCGGAGGCTGCAATTACCGCAGCCAGACGCGCATTTGAGAAACCTGTATGGTCACAGTCGCCACGGCTCAGGCAAAACGTGATGAACGAATGGGCAAACAGACTCGAAGAAAAGGCGGAAACACTTGCGCAACTACTAACCCTAGAAAACGGGAAGGTTATCGCTCAATCGCGAGGCGAGTTGGCTGGTGCAATTTCAGAGATTCGCTACTACGCTGGACTGGCTCGTCACATCCAGGGACACGTACTCGAGGTGGAACCAGGCGTCTTCTCCACAATGCTCAAGGAGCCTGCTGGTGTTGCGGGAATTATCGTTCCATGGAACGCCCCAGTGATTCTTTTGATTCGGTCAATTACGCCTGCTCTAGCTGCTGGGTGCACCTGCGTAATTAAGCCAGCACCTCAGTCTGCATTGATCACTGCGGCTGTAGTCAGAGAGTTGACTGACATGGCGTCGTTGCCTATTGGCGTCGTGAATTTGGTAAGTGAGACAGGCAACGAAGTAGCACAGTTGATCACCACCTCGCCCGAGGTGGACGTGGTTAGCTTTACAGGTTCCAACATAACAGGTCAGCGCATCATGGCCGCTGCCGCACCCACCATGAAGAAGCTGTCATTGGAACTGGGTGGTAAATCATGTTGCCTTGTTTTCGAGGATGCCAATATCCCAAACATCGCGCCACAACTGGCGGCGGCAGCAACAGTGATCTCAGGACAGCAATGTACAGCTGCACGACGGGTGTTGGTGCACGAATCGCGCTACGAAGAAATGAAGACGGCACTGGCGACGGCACTAGCCGCAATCAAGGTTGCACCTGGAGGTACTCCCGGAGCACAGATGGGACCTTTGATCGACCGAGTCACCGCAGAAAAAGTACAGGGGCGTATCGAGCAGGCCATGGATGATGCCGACGAGGTCATACTTCGTGGACAGCGCCTAGGCGGTGCAATGCAGCAAGGTGGCTTTGTATCTCCAACTCTCGTGGCGCATCGAGATACAAGTGCTTCTTTTGTTCAAGAAGAAATTTTTGGTCCTTTAGTTGTTCTCGAGAAATTTGAGACAGAGTCCGAAGCGGTTACTAGGGCTAACCACACCGAATTCGGTCTGTCTGCCAGTGTGTGGACCCAGCAAAGTGCGCGTGCTTGGCGAATCGCTCGCGCTCTCCGAAACGGCACTGTTTGGATCAACGACCACAACAAGTTGTGTGCTGAAGCAGAAACCGGTGGATACCGCCGCAGCGGCCTTGGGCGACTTCACGGAGTGGATGCGCTGATCGATTTCACAGAGATTAAACACATCTACCAAAGCGTAGGAGTGCTTGAACCCCCTATGAACTGACTAGAGAAGCCAGTTCTGTTCGTTCATAACCTTTAGGAGAGACCAAAACATGTTCCCCAAAAATGCATGGTACGTGGGTGCAACGCCCGATGAAATCGAGGGAAAGCCACTGGGTCGCAAAATTTGCGGCGAGCCAATGGTGTTCTTTAGAGGACCCGATAACAAGGTCGCAGCGGTCGAGGATTTCTGTCCACATCGCGGTGCGCCGCTGTCATTGGGTACTGTTGAGAACGGCAAGCTGGTTTGCGGATACCACGGCCTTGAGATGGGCTGTGACGGTAAAACAGTAGCGATGCCTTGCCAACGCGTAAGCGGTTTTCCGGCAATCCGAACCTTTGCCGTGGTGGAGCGCTATGGATTCATTTGGGTCTGGCCAGGAGATGCCGAGCTGGCGGATCCATCAAAGATCCACCATCTGGCTTGGGCAGATGACCCAGCTTGGGCTTATAGCGGTGGCTTGTATCACGTTAAATGTGATTATCGGCTCATGATCGATAACCTCATGGATTTAACCCATGAAACTTATTTGCATCCGACGAGTATCGGACAGAAAGAAATTGACGAAACACCCCCCAAAACACGAATTGAAGGGGACTGCGCAATTACCGAGAGGTATATGGAGGGCATCATGGCGCCTCCATTCTGGAAAGCGGGTCTGCGGGGTAACAATTTAGCCGATGACGTCCCAGTGGACCGCTGGCAGATCTGCCGCTTCTATCCTCCAAGTCATGTATTGATTGATGTTGGCGTTGCGCATGCTGGTAATGGGGGATTTCACGCAGACCCCAAAGTTAAGGCTTCCAGTACGGTCATCGATTTCATTACGCCCGAGACCGAAACTTCTACATGGTACTTCTGGGGTATGGCCAGGAACTTTAATGCACAGGACCAGGCTCTGAGCGATCAGATCCGCGGCAGCTTGAGCAAGGTGTTTTCAGAAGACCTGCAGATGCTAGAGATGCAGCAAGTGAATCTTAAAAATAACGTAGGACGAAAGCTACTTAGTCTGAACATTGATGGTGGTGGAGTTCAAGCTCGCCGGATCATTGACCAATTGGTTGCCGAAGAAAAAACTAATTCCTAATGGATTTCCAAACCACACGTAATCAGGAGACAAACACATGAACTCACGACGTTTCGTTTTGACAGGTGGTGCAGCCTTGGCCGCATCGGTTTCAAGTAGTCTTTTGCTGCCTCGGTGGGCAAATGCTCAAGGTTCTAAATTACGGGTTGGCCTTATGCTGCCGTTTACAGGGACGTTTGCACAACCAGGTATCGCCGTTGAGAATGGTTTTCGCTTAGCGCTAGCGCAAAACGGTGATAAGTTAGGTGGACGTGAAATCGAATTCGTCAAGGTAGATGATGAATCCAATCCAGCTAAAGCGATCGAAAATGCGACTCGTCTTGTACAGCGAGACAAGGTTGACGTCTTGATCGGTTCAGTTCACTCTGGTGTTCAGATGGGTATACATAAAGTTGCCCGTGAAACGGGTGTGCTCAACATCATCCCTAACGCTGGCGTGCACGTGGCTACGCGTGCGCAGTGTGCGCCCAATGTCTTCCGAACCAGCTTCACCAATGCACAGCCTACGCTAGCACTCGGCAAGGTCATGGTTGATCGTGGCCACAAAAAAGCTGTCTGGATTACATGGAACTATGCTGCTGGCGAAGAGGCTTTCGAAGGCTTTGAAAAAGGCTTTACAGAAGCTGGTGGCACGATTGTCAAAAAGTTTGGTTTGCCATTTCCCAACGTCGAATTTCAAGCGCTTCTTACCGAGATTGCATCGTTGAAACCAGACGCCGTGGCTTGCTTTTTTGCTGGTGGCGGCGCTGCAAAATTTTTGAGAGACTATGCGGCCGCAGGTTTAAATAAAACAATTCCTTTATATGGTTCTGGTTTTCTGACTGAAGGTGTGCTTGATGCGGCTGGAGATGCTGCAGAAGGTGTACTCACAACACTTCATTACAGTGACTCTCTCGATACGCCTCGCAACAAGCAGTTTCGCTTGGAGTATGCCAAGACTTTCAAGGCTCAGCCGGATGTTTATGCTGTGCAGGGATACGACGCCGGTCTTTTGCTTGTCCATGGTGCCAATGCTGTCAAAGGTGATTTTTCGAATAAGAAGTCACTTTACGCCGCGATGGAAAGTGCCACGATTGACAGTCCGCGCGGAAAATGGACCATGAGTAAATCTCATAACCCAATACAGGATATGTACCTGCGTCAAGTGGTTAACAAAGACAACAAGGTAATTCGAGTAGCACAGAAAGCTGTCGCTGATCCAGGTACGGGTTGCCGTATGGGTTGAGTGGTCGGTTTTTTCCTTCAGCGGCGAAATTCGTCTTTAAGATATTTCGCCGCTTTTTTATTGCCTTTTGGTTTTTCATAAGTGGACGCTACCAATTTTTTTATCCAATTGCTCAACGGCCTGCAATACGGTTTGCTGCTGTTCATGCTGACTGCCGGACTGACGTTGATCTTTGGCATCATGGGCGTGATCAATCTAGCGCACGGCAGTTTCTACATGATTGGTGCTTACTTAGCCTGGTCATTGTCAGCGCTCTTTGGAAACCTATTTGTGGCCATAGTGGTCGGCGCTCTCTTGTCGGTGGTCTTGGGGTGGGCATTGGAATGGATTCTTTTCCGTCACTTCTACCATCGCGATCACCTAGATCAGGTACTGCTTACTTTTGGCCTTATATATATTTTTGAAGAATTGCGTTCGTTACTGTGGGGCGACAACGTACATGCGGTGCAGATGCCCAAAGTGCTGGACTGGTCGATTCAATTAACCGATAACTTGGCCTATCCGGTTTACCGTCTGTTCATGTCGTGTATTTGTCTGTTATTGGCTGTCGGCCTTTATCTGTTGATTTCTAAAACACGACTTGGCATGAAGATACGCGCCGGTGCTTTCAATCACGATATGACAGAAGCGCTTGGTATCAACATTCGTCTGATACACGGTATTGTCTTTGCTCTCGGTGTTGGTCTCGCCTCTGTTGCCGGAATGATTGCTGCGCCCATATCAAGTGTTTACCCCAGTATGGGTAGCAGTGTGCTGATCATGTGTTTTGTGGTGGTCGTGATCGGTGGTATCGGCTCGGTACGTGGAGCACTAGTAGCGTCACTACTCGTAGGGTTGGTTGACACCTTTGGCAAGGTACTGCTGCCTCAAGTTGCAGGCATGTTGGTTTATATGGTGATGGCAATAGTGTTGCTTTACAAGCCCGAAGGTTTGTTTAAACAGTGAGATTTGATTCAAGATGAGTTCTCATTCCCAAGTTCCGCTCGAACGCTTGCCTCGCGCAGTTCGTATTGCTCTGTTGTTGGGCGGTCTCGCTTTGGCAACTTTCCCATTGGTACCCATGGATGGGCGCGACTTCTACTTGCAAATGCTCACGCAGATGATGATCTTGGCTATCTTTGCGATGAGCTTGGACTTATTGCAAGGCGTGACTGGCCTTGTATCGCTTGGCCACGCAGCTTTCTTTGGCCTCGCCGGTTACTCACTTGCATTTCTCATGCCCACCGATATGCCGATCAGTTTGTGGTGGTCGTTGCCAGTGACCGCTTTAGGCGCGGCATTAGCTGCGCTCATCATTGGCGTTTTTGTGGTGCGTACCCACGGGATTTACTTCATCATGGTCACCATGGCCTTTGCTCAGATGATCTATTTCCTGTTCTTCGATAACAAATCATTGGGGGGCTCAGATGGTGTCTATGTCAACTTCAAACCGCAAGCATCCATCGCAGGCTGGGATGGCATCGACTTAAACAACAAAGTTACCTTTTTCTATTTCACGCTGATATTGTTAGCGGCCACATACTTGTTTCTGCGTCGCCTATTATTTTCACCCTTTGGCCGAGCTCTGGCTGGTATTCGCACGAACGAACATCGAATGCGCGCTATAGGTTATGGCACCTACGGATATAAGCTGACCGCTTTCACACTTGCGGGTGGCTTGGCAGGCGTAGCTGGGTATTTATGGGCAGCACAAACTGGTTACGTAAACCCTGACTTGATGGGTTTCCACATGAGCGCACATGCCATCATGATGGTCACTCTTGGCGGGATGGGCAACATTGCCGGTGCTATTGTCGGTGCCTTTGCCTTTGAATATACGTTGCATCTATTTAAAGACACGACCAAGCACTGGCAGCTATTGATGGGTTGCTTCATTGTTTTGATGGTGGTGTTTGCGCCAAAGGGCATCATGGGTCTGCTTGTACGTCAGAAGGAAGCCTCAAAATGAGCACCGCAGTCACCTCTGCTAAAGACGAAGTGTTGTTGAGTGCACGCGACTTGACCAAAAGATTTGGTGGCTTAGCTGCGGTCAATGGCGTGAACCTTGACCTTCGCCGTGATCGCATCCTTGCCGTCATCGGCCCCAATGGTGCTGGCAAGTCCACGCTGATCAACTTGCTCTCAGGCGATATATTGCCAAGCTCTGGAACGGTAATGATGGGCGGCTTAGACATCACCCGCTACAGTCCCGAAGCTAAGTCTCAGCGCGGTCTAGGACGCAGTTACCAGAAGACCAATATTTTTAGTAGTTTCACAGTTTGGGATAACGTACGTTTAGCTGCTCAATCCCGTCGCCGATATGCCCCTTGGAATCCTGTGCAGTGGTTCATTTGCGCCGACGATCAGCTAGCTATAAATGCCAGTTGCGAACGTGCGATTGAACTCACCGGTCTTACGGCACGCTCCAATGCCGTCGCCGCTACGATCAGCCATGGTGAGCAACGGCAGTTAGAAATTGCGATGACACTGGCTACTGAACCACAGGTACTCCTGCTTGATGAACCTCTGGCCGGCATGGGCCAGGCTGAGGCTGAATCCATGGTCGAGCTTCTGCTTAAATTGAAGAAAGGTCACGCAATATGCCTAGTGGAGCACGATATGGATGCTGTATTTACGTTGGCTGATTGCTTGACTGTTATGGTGAACGGTCAGGTGATTGCTAGCGGAAGTCCATCTCAGATTCGAGCCGACACAGCAGTACAAGCGGCTTACTTGGGTGAGGAGCACTGATGAGCAAAATCACCACGGCGTTAGTCCACGCGACTGGGTTGAACACTCACTACGGTCAAAGTCACATCCTTCGTGGCATTGATTTTGAAGTGCTGCCGGGACAGACCATTGGACTAATGGGCCGTAATGGAATGGGTAAAAGCACCCTGCTTAAAAGTCTGATGGGTCTAGTCAAACCAAGCTCAGGTCTGATCCATGTCAAAGGCCAGGAAATGACTGGCGCACCACCTTTTGAGGTCGCGCTTAAGGGTATCGCCTACGTGCCAGAAGGGCGGGGTATCTTTGGAAATCTGAGCGTAAAAGAAAACTTAATCATGGCAGCGCGTGCAGGAAGCCAAGGCCAAATTGAGTGGACTTACGACCGTGTGATGGATACCTTTCCACGACTTAAAGAGCGCCTTGGTCATGGTGGGCAACAACTCTCAGGTGGGGAGCAGCAGATGCTAACCATTGGTCGCGCTCTGATGACCAATCCAGACCTGCTCATTCTGGACGAGGCTACTGAAGGCCTTGCGCCGCTGATTGCGCGTGAGATTTGGCGCATTTGCGCACTAATCCGAGACAGTGGCATCAGTAGCATCATCGTCGACAAGAACTGGAAGCATGTGACCCAGATCACCGATAAGAACGTGATCTTGATAAAGGGTCAGGTGGTGTTTGAGGGGGACTCTCCTACCTTGCTTTCCCAGCCTCATTTACTGGAACAGTATCTGGGCGTGTAATGTGGGTTAGTTGGTAATGTCAGCGCTGTCCCAATGCCTGCGATAGCTTTCGAGCTTCTTCCTTGAGGAGTTTTGTGAACCCTTCCACACAAGCATCGTTCACGCGCACGCTGGGGCCAAAAACGGCAAGGGAGCCCATGACTTTATCGTTGCCATAAAAGAACGGGACAGCGACGGCGACTGCGCCTTGTATCAGCTCATCCCGGCTGATTGCGTAGCCTTGCTCTCGAATCTGCTGCAAGGCATCTAGGTAGGTCGGTACATCCACGATTTTGCCCGCGTCCCTATTTAAATAAATTTCTGGCGTAGGAACATGGGCAAGAATGGCTCGGCCACTTGCACCTAAGGTGACATTTTCCTGGTAGCCCAGACCTCGTTTGAAACTCAGCGGCTGAGCACTAGGCAACTCGGCCACGCATATCCGGTTGTTGCCCTGGTGTACGAGAAGGGCTACGGTCTCTCCAGTCTGGTCCCACAAGCGGCGCATCATAGGTTGTGCCACGTTAGCGAGGTCCAAACTTGAACTCCATACATGCGATAGATGCGCTACCGACGGCCCTAACTCAAATTTTTGGGGATCTCCAGATGAAACTATGAACCCGCTGTTTTCCAGTGTACGCAGAAGTCTGTAAAGAGTTGGACGACTCAGATCCACCCGCTTGAGCAGTTCGCTTGCTGTCAGTTGATGGTCTGCTGCTGTGAACGCCATAAGAATTTCGAGGGCCCTATCTACAGCACGAACACTGTCTCCCAGTTTTTCAGTTTGACTCATAGATCTATCTCTAGTTGGAATAGCGCGATGTTATCTGTGCATTTGTCCGCTGTGTGGATTTCTGAATCAAAAAATCTTGACATCCTCTGATTTGTCCGTAAAATGGACATGATACTCACACAGCGGACAAAAGGAGATGAACCTATGAACAAGGAAATATCTGAAACACTGACTCGCGTTGGCCCTGGTACTCGGATGGGTAACCTAATGCGTCGCTATTGGGTACCGGCCCTCATGTCGAGTGAGATTGCTGATCCCGATGGGCCGCAGGTTCGCGTGCAATTGCTCGGCGAAAAGCTGTTGGCATTTCGGAATACCGATGGCAAGGCTTGTTTGATCAGCGAGTTCTGCTCACACCGTGGCGTGTCGCTTTATTTCGGGCGTAACGAAGAAAATGGCATCCGTTGTGCATATCACGGCGTGAAATTCGATGGCAAAGGGAAGTGTGTAGACGTGCCCTCATCACCTCAGGCCTGTGCGCGTATGCACATCAAAGGTTATCCGTGCATTGAGCGCGGCGGCATAGTTTGGACATATATGGGGCCATCTGACCAGCAGCCAGCATTGCCCGAACTCGAGTGGTGCACTCTGCCGCCTGAGCACGTGTTCGTGTCTAAGCGACTGCAATACAGCAATTGGCTGCAAGCAATGGAAGGTGGTATCGACACGGCACACGTGTCCTATGTGCATAGCTTCGAGGTGGACACTGACCCGATGCACCGGGGAGTTAAGGCCCTTGACTACATAAAGGCTGATGGAAACGTTATTTTCGAGATCGAAAAGACACCATTCGGTCTGAGTCTTTTTGGCCGACGCAATGGTGAGCCCGATTCATACTATTGGCGTGTTACTCAATGGTTGTTTCCTTGGTTCACATTGATTGCCCCTTTTGGTGATCACGCGCTAGGCGGGCATGTGTGGGTGCCAATCGATGACCACAATTGCTGGGCATGGAGCATTAACTGGCAGCCCAGTCGGCCGCTCACGCAAGAGGAGCTTGCGGCCATGCAGGAGGGCAAGGGTATTCATGTCGAATACGAAACACCCGACAGCTTTATCCCTAAACAGAACCGCGATAACGATTACGGAATGGACCGCGTGGCCCAAAAAGAGAAGCGTGCTTATAGCGGAATCTTTGGGTTCTCAGCGCAGGACTATTCACTGCAAGAAAGCATGGGGCCCATCCAAGACCATCAGGCAGAAAATCTACTTCCAACAGACAAGGCCATCGTGATGGCGCGCCGCATGCTGCAAGAGGCGGCTGTAAGTCTCGAAGAGGGTAAAGAGCCGCCCGCTCTTGACGCTAGTCAGCAACGGGTGCGACCAGCCGGTGTCTTGCTGCCAAAAGACCAAAACCCTGTCGAATGGGCTCGTGAACATCTCGCAGACAGTACAACGAAACCAGTTTTCAGTCTGTGAAGTCTTTGCTGAGGTTATGAATAAAGAAAATCTTAATGACATTACTCATCAACATCGTAGTGACCGTTGAAACTTCTGCGTTCTTGACCAAGTTTGACGCTAAAAAAGCTCAGTGCACCGTTTGCCCCCCCTGAATTGGAGTTAATAAATATGAGCGAATCCCGACTAGTCGGTAAGGTCGCGCTGATCACCGGTGCAGGTGCAGGTATTGGCGCAGCAACAGCCACACTATTTTGCCGCGAAGGTGCAGCCATTGTCTTGATAGATACAGATGAGCAGGCACTGGCTCAAACAAGTTCAACAATCTTGGCGCTATGGCCAGAGGCTAAAGTGCTCTGTGTTGTCGCGAACGTTAGCAATGAAGATGACGCGAAGTCAGCTGTTCAAAAATGTGTTTTGCAGTTCGGAAGATTGGACATATTGGTGAACAATGCGGCCATGCGTAACTACACAGCAGCAGCGAACGCTACGCCTGCTGAGTGGCAAGCGATGGTGAATGTCAACTTGGTCGGCATGTCTAACTACTGTGCGGCTGCATTGCCTGCATTGCGCCAGTCTGGCTCTGGCAGCATCGTGAACGTCTCGTCATGCTATGCGGTGACTGGACGTCGAGGAATGGCACTTTACGATGCAACAAAAGCTGCTCAACTGGCTTACACACGCACTCTAGCATTCGAGGAGTCCGCTCACAAAGTTCGCGTCAATGCGGTGTGCCCAGGTTCTACGCTAACTGACTTTCATGTCGATCGAGCTAAAGGTGCGGGTAAAAGCATCGACCAACTCCGAAGCGAACGAAAAGACACCTCATTGATAGGACGATGGGCGGATCCGGAGGAAATAGCTTGGCCAATCGTTTGGCTATCGTCCAATGAGGCCTCGTTCATCACTGGAACCACACTCATGGTGGACGGTGGGTTGCATATCATGTAACTCTTGGTAATACCTTCAAATTTTTCCTAAGAATTTCACTATGCCAACTGCTACTCTTTCTGCAATTGTGTACAGCCTAAGGTATGAAGCCACCGGAGTTATCAGTGTTGAACTGCGACCAGCTACTTCAAGCATTGTCTTCCCGGATCATACTGCTGGATCTCACATCAACCTTCATTTGGGTAATGGATTGGTGCGCAGCTACTCACTTTTGAATCCGTCCAAAAATTCACAACGCTATGTAATTGGTGTGCTTAAGGACCGCAAAAGCCGTGGGGGATCAAGTTATGTGCACGAGAAAATTCGTGTAGGGGATGTCCTCGAAGTCTCGGCGCCCCGCAATAATTTTCCGCTTAAGGAGGATGCTAAACATTCAGTATTGATTGCTGGTGGCATTGGTATCACCCCCATGTTGTGTATGCTTGAAAAGTTAGCATCTTTAGGGAAAACGGCTGATTTAATTTATTGCACGCGGTCTCGCCGAGATGCAGCGTTCATACAAGATTTGGAGTCATTGCAATCAGAAAATATCAGACTGCGATATCACTTCGATGACGAAGCGAGTGCACCACCGGACCTGCAGTCGCTGCTAACAGGTTATTCTGACGAGACTCATTTCTATGGGTGTGGTCCCGGCCCTATGCTGGATGCGTTTCAACGTGCCTGCGCCACCCTTGGTTTTGATTATGTGCATACCGAGCGGTTTGCGGCGGTGGAACAGGATGACGCAGCTCCAATTAATGCGACAGGTTGCACAGTAGAGTTACGTCGCAGTGGGCGTACCATACAAGTGCCAGCTGGATCGACCATTCTCGACGCCATGATGAATGCGGGCATCATTCCTAGTTACAGTTGCAAAGAGGGAATCTGTGGTGCTTGCGAAACAAAAGTTTTGGATGGTGTGGTCGATCATCGGGATAGCATTCTTACCAAGGAAGAGCAGGCTGCTAACAAGTCGATGATGATATGCGTCTCAGGCGGTCGTTCTGAATTGTTAGTCTTGGATGCCTGATTATTAGGACAATCAAACCGATGGCATAGATTCAATGTTCGGATGACTGTAATTGGAAATAGGCATGATTGACTGTTCCTGGCCGAATCAAGTCGATCAAACTTGGCGCGATGTACCGCTAAGTAGGAATCTGCCAATTACTTCGGACATGCACCGAGACGAGTTTTGTTTTTTGACAGTAATTGTGGAACCCTACATTCTTCCTATGGGGAAGGCAAAAAAAATGAATCTTGTTTTCTGCAGCAAGACTAGAGGCTACCTGTATCAAATTTACTTTTAACAAATGAGTAGCATCAGATTTACCTTCAAATCCGTATCAAATTTACCTTTGTGACCGGAAACGTTCACACAAGTAAATTTGATGCTAGTAACAGCTGGATCTTCCCTCTGGAGGGTGTCGCTTTCCAAGTAAAGTTGATGCTACGAATTCCAAGTAAAGTTGACGTTAAGTGATTCTTCCTTTTTAATGAGTCTTGAATAGACCTTTAACTAGGAGGTTCTATGGCTTTATCGGGACGAATTGGATATCGCTCAACGCCGAATTCTGAGCTATCGAGCCAGAGCATTGACCTTAGCAGCTGGCCTATGGTGGATGAGAACAGCTTGTCAGCTGCTCGCAAAACTAAATTTTTAGCCCGAAAAAAAGCCATTGAGCTGTATCTCAAGGGCGCTACCGATGCAGTTTTGCAGAAGAAAACGGGTGAAAAACGATCCAATATCTACCGAATCATCACAAACCGATGCCTTCAAAGGCACTCAGATGGGGATATTTTTGGTTGGCGAGGAGCACTTCCACATTTTCGTGTGACCGCTTACGAGCGTCAAACTGCACCTGTTGTTCACGAAAATGGGGCTGGAGCAACCGGCGCGTTGAAGTGGCTACTTGAACGTCCACAGTTCAAAGATTTGAAAGATCGTTTTCACAAACGAATCCTCAATAACGCCGATTCTCTTGCACACCCTAAGATCAATGTTCAAACGATCTTTCGATGGTTCATTGACGAGCTAAGAAAAGCTGGCTTGGAAGATCAGAAAGCCTGGCCATTCAATTCAGAGTCGCTCGGGTATGAGTCACTTCGTCTGTACATCAAGAAGGTTTTGGCAGAGCATCCTTTTTTAGCCATGTCAAAAATGGGGGGGCCTGACGCAATTGCAAAAGCCAAAGCCTCCGATGGAACCCGACGACCTGATTTCAAGCTGTTTGATCGGGTCGAGTGTGATGCCCACAAATTGGACTGCCGAATGGTGGTCATGGTGCCGTCTCCTCACGGCGGTTATGAACCCAGAAAAATCCGCCGCATCTGGATCATCGTGATCATTGACGTCAGATCCCGTGCAGTTCTGGGGTATCACATCAGCTTGCGACGCGAATGCAGTGCGCTCGACGTTCTGATCACCATCAAAAATGCTTTATCCAAGTGGGCCCCAAGAACCTTGACGTTTTGTGAGGATGGGTACGCAGAAGGCGCGGCCTTGCCATCCGCACACTCTGAAGTCTATTTGTCAGCTTGCTGGAATGAATTCAGCGTTGATGGCGCATTGGCCAACGTTTGCCCCAGAGTCGAGGAGCCATTGCTGCATATTGTTGGCGCCAAGGTCATCAAGCCCCAAGACCCTACGTCTTACAGTTCAAGGCGCAGCAAAGATGATCGGCCATTTATCGAGTCGTTTTTCAGGGTTTTGGCCTCTGGCACCATGCACCGACTCTCTCCGAGCACAGGCAGCAGTCACGAAGATAAGAAAGGACGAGATCCAGAAAAAATTGCTGCGGAGGTCCAGTTCCAACTTGACTATGCTGAGGAGTTGCTGGATGTCACCATCGCGAACTACAACGCCACGCCACATACAGGTCTGGGCTATCGCAGTCCTCTAGCTCAAATGGACTTCTTGTCTTCCAAAACAAAAAATTGCATTCGTCACGCTGACCCAGAGCTCGTTAAAAGAATGGCGGGAACCAGAAAGGTCTGCACATTGCTTGGCGGTGAATACACGGGCAAAAGACCGTATTTCAACTTTGAGAACGCCAAATACACCTCCGAGTGGCTGGTTCAACGTCCGGATCTTCTCGGTAAAAAACTATGGCTTCAACTGGATGACGAAACAGACGCACGCTGGGCCACAGTCTCCGATTCAAATGGTCTGATCTACGGAACCGTCCATGTTCAACCGCCGTGGCACCGATCACCCCACACCCTTTACATGCGGCAAGCCATTCGGGCACTTGCGACAAAGCGATTGTTATTTCTGACCGGCAATAGGGATCCCGTCCAGGCGTTAATTGAATACGCTGAGATACATGCCAATAAAAAGCTACCTGTTCATCCGGCCTATCTGCAGGCGCGACGAATCATGATGACAAGCACTCAAGCGCTGGATGAAATGAAAGAGCCGAACTTTTCGGTGCCAGACGTCATGGGTGAAATCAACCGTCAGGCCATGCCCGAAGAGCTGACCAAGGTCTCCGGAGTATCCAAGAAAACGAAGGGCACCTCACCGCCACCTGAGCCGAAACCCAAATCTGCAAGCCAGAGCGCTCCACTTCCCAAGATGCGCATGGCAAAGACCTGGTGATGGAAAACTCAGACTTTCAGCTCGTTCCAGAGCACATCCCCAAAGACCATCCCCTGGTCACGAGAGATTACTCGTTGTTCACCCCCGCCATTGAAAAAATGGTGAGCACCATCGGACGGTGGCTAGACGATCAATTTGATGGTGCCACCATTTATGGGGCCTCTCGACTGGGTAAATCCAGCGCTGTTGATAACTGGCTAGAAGGCTTGCTCGCTGCCAGGTATGGAGGATTCATACCGATGGTGATCTGGAGTCATACCGAATCGGGCGGTGCCAGCGCATCCGGGCGGTTCTATGCAAATTTGCTGGAAGCAGCCAAGCATCGGTTGGCCAGATCAACACGTAGCCCAACGGAACGCTTGGGAATGCTCGTGGACCGTTTTGAACAATTGTCAGCACAGGCGGGCGGACGTTTTGTTGTACTTGTGATTGACGAAGCACAAGGCATGACGATGCGCGAGTGGTTGTGGCTTGTCGAGCTGCACAGCATGCTGGAGAAAAAGAGGATTCGGTTGTGTGTGATTTCCATCGCTTCTGTTCAGTTTCGGGATGACCCGATCAATCTCGCCATGGCGGGCGGTGCACATGTCGCTGCGAGGTTTTTGCTCACCGCTGCAAGGTTTCATGGTATTTGCGATGAGGCGCAATTGGGGTACGTGATGTCCGGGTATGACGAAGGCTCTGAATGGCCTGAGGGGTCGGGTGTATCTTTTACTGCCAGCATCGTCCCTGAGCTTTGGAGCAATGGATTTCGCATTGCCAGTTATGCGGCACCACTTTGGGAAGAGTTCATTAACCAATTGCCGCATCGCTATGACGGGCCGCATGAAATTCCAATGAAAACCATCTCTGTGGTGTGCAGACGGATTCTCCTTTTGCTGGCGTCTGGACGAGCGGTGTCTGATGTGTTGTCAAAAAAATCCATCAGTGAAATCGTCGAGCATTCTGGCCATGGTGCCCTGATGGCGATTATTTCAGCGGGGGCACCAAGGGGACGAACACCAAAGGGGTAAGCGCATGACAACTCTGACATGGAAGCCAGGCACGCTGTTGCCTTACACGTCACTTTGGCTGACCTTAAGAAAACTGGCCCACTTGAACAAACTCAGAATTTCTGACTTTCCACTGAGTGAAGATTTTTCACCCAGGGCGAAACGTGCGCAGAGTCAAAGCCGTTCGGTTCAAAATGTTGATCTTCGGGTTTTGGCTCGACTGATGGGTGAGCCAGTTCAATTGTTTTCATTTTGTGATCATCGATTCATTCCATACTGCTGGCAATTCTTGTTCACACCCCAAAACGGCTACTGCCCAAAGTGCTTGGAGTTGGGATATCACACCAGGCTCTTTTCACTGAAATTGCTTACTCAGTGCCCGATCCACGAGGAGCCTCTGCACGTCGAATGTTCGTGCATGAAGAACGATGGAGAGCGTGTTGATGCCATGTCTCTTGCCTATCCAAATACTTGCCAATGTTCAAGCCTGAAGTATTTCGATCCAGCGCGCTTGAACGGAAACGATCATCGTTTGATCAACACCGAAAAACTCAAGCCTCTTGCCGATTGGTTGACGTCGTTGAGCGCCATTTATGTGGCCTCGTACATGAACAGAAAATTTGATGCTTTGCACGAGGAAGAATGGCTCATTCGACTCAAAGAATTGTGTGAAATCCAAGCTATCGCATATCCGAATGCATTGATCAAATATGAAACACCTAATTACCGTTACGCCTACAGAACTAAGAGTATTGAATTTCGAGAGCTACCAAATAAACCTCGGCTGGGATTCGAGCAGGGTGGTCACACTGATTTTTGGAGAATGAGTTTTGTACCAACAGATGTCTACAAATCTGTAGCGCGGTATTTGCGTCGGCACGTGGTTCCGCGATCTGATTATTGGGTGTGGCAATTCAGAAAGTGCATAACGCCAGAGGCGATTGCAGCACTGCTGCGATCCAACCGGCAAGCTCGTCTGGCATTCATAGAGCTGATTTGGGCCAGAACCGTTGAGCCGACGGTGGACATAAGGCGTTGGGATGAGCGTAAGAAATTCCCCCCAGAAGGAGGGTGGTACAGATGCAAATTTTCAGAGTTCTTGGGTGAGGCGTCCGTTGGATTTGAGCAGTACCTTCAGAGAGCATCAAAAACCGAATATTCATCATGGGTCCAAAGTCACGTCTTTGGCCTTTACTGCCTGGCAGTTTGGAAAGAAGCAGAGCGATTTGTTGAATACAAGATCGGACAGGGACGATGCACTTGGTCAACCGATGACATTCGTCAATTGAACCTTTTCCAGATCACAGTGACCCGGCCTACTGCACGAAGTCTGGAGTTCACAAGCTATGTGGATGAGCCATTGGCATTGACACGAAAAATCGGACGAAGCAAATCACAAAGAGTTTTGGATCATGACAACCTTACCCAAGCGATGAAACAAAAGTGTGGGTCAGGTCTTTGTTTGACTTGGTCCGAGCGTGATGGTTGGCACACAGCGCCAAGTGTTGAACTCTGTGATGGTTGGAAAATCCACCATGTGTCCATCGCTCCCAGACGACGAATTAAATCAATCCTGTTCTACTCAGGAGGGTACTTTTACCTACGGTTGGTTGACTACAAAATTCAAGTCTTTTCAGTCCGAACATCCGACCTGTTCGGTTTTATGCGCCTGCAATTTGCTCAATTTTGCAAGATGAACAACCTCTCGCTCTCCAACGATGAGCATAATTTTGCTCACCCTTTGAAGGCTATTTCGAGTCCGGTATGTAGGAGTTTTGATCAATATAAATATTTATGTGAACGTGAAATTGATCGGCATGGATTTTGCGCATCAGATCGTCGTATCGAAGCCTTTCGGTTGAACGGGTTGGTCTCATAGCGAAATGATTTCGTTGAAATATGGCCAATTCAGACCCGGTCATCTATCACTGCCTTGAGGGTGAGGTACAGGCCATAAGCGGACGATAAGGATATTGCATCAACCTGAGCTTCAGGCTGATTGCAGGCGTTTGTGAAACTAAGCGTGTTGAGTGTTTGCGCCATGAACGTCACTGCCACTCCCACCGCCAATGACAAACAGTCATGGCGGGGGCCCCAGAACATCAAAGCAAAGTGATGTCTTTGATCAAACGGGAACGCAGTGCGCGCCGTTTGAGTTGATCAACTGAGTCATCTGTCCACCAATGTGAAGAGTTGCCCCAGATCCAATCGGTACCCGTAATCCCTAGTAACTGAACTTCCCCCTTCGTACCTGAAATTGTTCGATCAAAGGTCTTGCCTCCAACATTGAAGGTGATTTGATGAGTCCCCTCTTTTAATCGCAGGCGAATCATGGAGTTTGGAACAGTCTCCATCGCTGCGCCACCATCCACAGAAATGTCCAACGGATGATGTCCGTCGCCCCAATAACGCACGACGTAAACCGTCAGAGCTTCAGGCACTGAGGCAAACAACTTTGCTTCATCATCTTTGGCAATGCTGGGTGCAGGATCTTTGGTGCAGTAAGCATTTCTTCCTCGATCCGTATGGCAATGCGGCTTCTCAGCGATTCGATCAACCGGTGAAGCGCAGCCCGCGATGCCAAGTACGCAAGCTGAGACGACGATTGTTTTAGTAATCCAAGTTTTCATAATATTTTCCCAAAATTGATCCACCATTTGTGGCAAAAACAAGTAAGTTGTAAACGCCTCATTTCAGAACAAAACGTGCAGAAGTGGTTTTCCCAGCTGAACTGAATTGAGCAACAACCTTTGTCCCAGGAGCTACCTTGAAGCTACCTTTGGCTTCAAGCTTGTCGCCTGTTGGTTTCAACTCAACTTCTTGCTTGTCAGCGCCAGAAAGCAGTGTGACTTTTGCCGTCGTTTTACTCACGTCAACGGGTTTGCCATGGTCACGCACGAACAACTGCAGCACATCAGGTTTGGCGACCAGTTCGTAGTCAACATCCTTGACGGTGGTCAAAACACCACCTTGCATGGGTTTGTGATCCGCATCGTGTGGCCCTGCCCATGCGAGTCCGCTGAGAAAAAGCGACGATGTGATCAAGAGCGTATGGAATTTCATGAGATGTCCTTTTGAGGTTTTGGTTGAGGTTAAAGAAACGAATGAATGGTCAGAATGCTTCAGCATCTTTGTCTTGCAAAAGCGCCTCGGCAGGTTTGCGGCCAAAGAGCCAAAACATGGCAGGCGTCAGAAAGGTGTCGAGCAGCGTCGAGCTGATCAAGCCCGAGAAAATCACCACGGCGACCGGGTGCAAAATTTCGGTGCCGGGGCGTTCGGCCTCGAAGAGCAAGGGTGCCAATGCGAAGGCAGTCACCAAGGCCGTCATCAACACAGGGCTCAATCGTTCCATCGAACCGCGCAAGATCATGGGCTTGGTGAAGGACTCTCCCTCAAAGCGCATGAGGTTGATGTAATGGCTGACTTTCAAAATGCCGTTGCGCACCGAAATGCCAGCCAACGTGATGAACCCGACCAAGGCGGCCACCGACAAGGGCTGACCTGACAGCCAAAGACCCAACACGGCACCCACGAGCGCCAAGGGAATGTTCACCATGATCAAGGCCGACAAAACGGCGGACTTGTAGCGGCTGTAAAGCACCACAAACATCAACACCACAGAGACCACCGAGAGCAAAGAGATCAGGCGCGAGGCTTCTTCTTGCGCCTGAAACTGTCCTCCAAGGGTGATGAAGTAGCCCTCTGGCAATCGAGAATCCGCCGTCACTTTGCGTATGTCGGCCACAACTTCTGACAATGGGCGGCCCGAAGCGTTGGCAGAAATCACGATACGCCGCTTGCCGTTGTCCCGACTGATTTGGTTGGGACCATCGGCGTCTTCAATCGTTGCGATTTTGGACAGCGGAATTCTGCCCGAGGGTGTTTCGATCAACACCTGGCCCAAGCCTTCCAGCGATCGTGCGGATTCTGGTAAACGCACAACCAACGCAAAGCGGCGACCTCCCTCCATGATTTGCGTGACACGTTCACCTTCCACCAGGGTCTGCAGTGTGGCAAGCACTTGCGCGCCAGACAGGCCGTATTGCGCCGCTGCCGCATAGTCCAACCGTACCTTGATCTGGGGTGCAAGAACTTGTTTTTCGATTTGCAGGTCAGCTATGCCCTCGATACCTGACAGCCGTGAGCGCAGCGCATCGGCTTGCCCGCGCAGCACGTCCAGGTCTTCGCCAAAAATCTTGATGGCGATTTGGGAGCGCACCCCAGACAGCATGTGGTCGATGCGGTGTGAGATGGGTTGCCCCACCTCAATCGAAGCAGGCAGGTTGACCAAGCGTGCACGGATGTCGGCACGGACCTCATCCATTGATCGCGTCAACTCGCCTGAGGGTTTGATGCCCACGTCCAATTCGCTGACATGAACACCTTCGGCATGCTCATCGAGTTCAGCACGTCCGCTGCGTCTGCCCACATGCAGAACTTCGGGCACCTGTTTGACCAGCACTTCAGCCTGGCGTGCCAGGTCAGAGGACTCTGTCAATGTGACGCCTGGGTTCAGCCGTATGCCCACCAGCAAGGTGCCTTCATTAAAAGGAGGCAAGAAGGTGGTCGGAAAAAACGGAACAGCCGCCGCAGCCAACACCACCGCCACACATGCACTGGTTATCGCCACGCGTGGCTTGTCCAGCACTTTTTGCAAACTGCCTTTGTAGCCTTGCTTGAGCCATGCCAGCACTTTGGTGTCGCCATGGTCCAGGTTTTTCATGCCCGGCAAGAGGTAGTAGCTCAGCACCGGCGTCATCGTTACCGACACCAACAAAGAGGCCAGTGTCGAGATGATGAAGGCAATGCCCAGCGGCACAAACAACTTGCCTTCCAGGCCCGGCAAAGCAAAAAGCGGCAGGAAGACCAGCACGATGATCACCGTCGCATAGAGGATCGCCGAGCGGACTTCCATGGACGCCTTGGCCACGAGCGCGAGCAGCGACAGGCGCTGACTGGGGTCCTTGGCACGGTCTTCTTTCATGCGCCGCAAGATGTTTTCCACATCCACCACGGCATCGTCCACCAGTCCGCCAATGGCAATCGCCAGTCCTCCAAGCGTCATGGTGTTGATCGACAAGCCAAAATACTTGAACACCAGTGCCGTGATGAAGATGGACACTGGGATGGCGGTGAGCGCGATGATGGTGGGTCGAACTGTGCCCAAGAAGAAGAAAAGGATCGCGGCCACAAACAGCGACGCACCGATCAACTTGCCTTGCAGCGTCGAGATCGACGCCTCAATGAAGCTGGCCTGGCGGAAGGTCACACGGGGTGCCTCCATCCCCTCAGGAAGGGATGCCTTGAGATCCGTAATCGCTTCTTCAATCGACTGTGTCAAACGGGTCGTGTCAGCGGTGGGTTGCTTTTGAACGCCCAGAATCACGGCGGGCTTGCCCTCAAAGCCTGCATCCCCACGTTTGATGGCTGCGGCAAAAGTGACCTCAGCGATCTGGCGCAACAAGATGGGCTGACCGTTCTTGGCGGTGATGGCCAGATTGCGCAAGTCCTCCAGACGGGAAGTGCGACCAAGATTTCGAATCAGGTACTCGCGCCCGTTGAGTTCCAGAAACCCCCCCGAGGTGTTGGCCGAAAACCCGCGCAACGCCGACTCCAACTGGTCCAAGGAGATGCCCAAGTCAGACATGCGCGCTGTATTGGGCTGCACCTGAAACTGACGCACTTCGCCGCCAATGGGGATGATCTGTGCGACACCCGGTATGGACAAGAGTCGTGGCCGGAGCACCCAGTCGGCGTACTCACGCACGGCCATAGGGGAGATTTTCTGCGGATCGACAGGAATAGCGATTTGCATGATCTCACCCATGATGGAACTGATAGGCCCCATCCGTGGAATTACCCCGGCAGCCAAACCTTCTTCCATGGACGAGAGGCGTTCAGACACCAGTTGGCGTGCCCGAAAAATCTCCGTGTCCCAGTTGAAGGTGACATACAAAAAGGACAGGCCAGCAGAAGAGGTTGAACGAACCGATTCGACCCCAGGCAAGCCATTCATGGCCGTCTCCAGAGGAAAGGTAATCAGTTGCTCGACCTCTTCGGGCGCCATGCCACCCGCCTCGGTCATGATCGTCACGGTCGGTTTGTTGAGGTCGGGAAAGACATCGACTGGCGTTCGAGACAATGTGAATGCCCCGTAAGCCATCAACACGGCACCCGCTATCAACACCAGAAGCCGGTTGGTCAGGCTATTTTCGAGAAGCCACTTGAACATATCGTGACCCCTTTAACGGACTTGGTTGATGAGCGTGGCACCTTGGGTCGCCACACGATCGCCAGACTTCAAGCCCGAGATCACCGTGACGCGCGCGCCATCCAGGGGCTCGAACGTCACCGTGCGGGGTTCAAACTGCTCAGCTGCAGACTTGACCCACATCACGTTCTGATTGGCAGCGTTTTTCATCAGTGCCGACTGGGGGACCGCAATACCCTGTGTCTTTTGCTTGGACTGCACATAGACTTTGACGGGCTGTCCAACGGCCAGGCCTAATAGTTCCGGGCTTTGCACTTGGAAGTTCAGCGGCAGAGCTTGCTCTCGCAAACTGCGCGCTGCACCCATGAAAACCAGTGGCGTGCGCTGGTCGCCGACAGCCAATGTGGCACCGCCGATGTTGTTGGCCACTGAGATATCAAAAGCCAAGGCTTCAATGCGCAGCCGCTTCGGGTCGACAATTTCAAAAATCAATTCCCGCGTGTCCACCACTTGGCCTGCCACGACATGCGCCGAGGCAATCACGCCAGAAACGGGCGCGACCAGTGCTTCTTTGCTGCTGAGGCCGCCACCGACGGCCGACAGGCGATCGGTCAGGCTGAGCACATCACTCTCTGCGGCTTCTACTTCCTTGCGCGGAACCGTGTCCGACAACTCGCGCAAACGTGCCAAACGCTTTTCAGCAAGCGCTTTGGCAGCGCGAAATTCGGCCAATTGAGTCAACTGACCTGCACGCTCCAGGGGGGCGACCGCAGGGACCACGTAGGCCAATACCTGACCCTTCTTAACGCTTTGCCCTGCGTTGGGCAGGCCATTAGGGCCGGGCTCAATGCGGCCAGCGTTAATGGGTTGGACTTTGCCTCCTGCGTTGGGGTCCATCAGTACCTGACCATTGAGTTCAAAGGCGCGTGGCAGCTCAGCGGTTTCCACTACCAGCGTGCGTACATTCAGTTGGCGTTGGGCTGGCTTGGGCAAAAACACGCTGCCATCGGCCATACGCTGTGGACCATTGGCATTGGCCATCGCAGGCGCAGCCCCGTGCTCATGGCCTTCGCCCGCATACGTAGGCAGCGCAGCACCTGCAAGCGTCAAAGCCGCAGCCAGTGCCATCAAGTGGCGTGGTTTAAAAGTATTGATTTTTTTCATGCTGAGGCTCCTTAGGCCGTACGAGCTTGTTGACGAAAGCGAACGATCGCGCCTAATGCCATCAGGGCCAATAACCCCCCGCCGATCCACAGGGCGATGCCTTTCCAAGAAGAACCACTGACAGGTTCATCTTCGTCCTCGTGCAAATCGAGTTCGCCAGTCAGCAGGTCGTTCAGTTCACCGGCCTGAATGGTTGCGGTGATGGCAATGACGCCAGGTTTGAGCGTGTCCTTGAGGATGACTTCGTATTCACCTACGCCATGTTTTTCAGCTTTGTATTTGCTGCCTTCGATGTCAATGTCAATTTGAGCGTCATTAACCGGACTGTTGTCTGTAAAACGGTCCAGGAAAATCGTCAGCTGCTTGCCATTGACGATGCCAACCATTTCCAGATCCTCTGAAACCGCGACGAAACGCGGCAGTGCTGTCCCCTGCGCTTGTGGAGCAGCTTCTCCATGGTCGTGACCCGCACCGGCAATGGCCATGGGACTAAGCAGTGTGAAGATCAGCGCCAAGAGAGTGGCGGCTGTTGAATGAATTAAATTCATGGTGTTCCTTGAAATTTTGAGGGGTGTCAGCATCACTCGGGCAGCAAGCCCAAGGACTGCCGCAATGCCGAAATGGCGGAGGCTAGGTCAATTCGGCTTCGAGCGGCTTGTCGCGCGGCCTCTGCAGCCTCTGCTTCAATGCGCAAGCGGGTGGGCAGATCCGTCTCGCCCAGCCTGAACGACTTGTCAAAAAAGCTGCGGGACTCGTTGGCCAGCTGGGCTCGTCGCTGCGCAGCATCAAGTTGAGTGCGTGCGGCCTCCAGACGAGCAGCAGCGCCTTGTTTGTCGGCTTGAATGCGCGCCTGCTCGAGGACCAGTTGTGACTGCACCTCTATCGCTTCGGCTTGTGCAGTCGCAAGACGGGCGTCATGCCTAGGGCCTGCACCCAAGGGCACGCGAATGCCAATCAGCACAGTCTGGCCATAGCGTTCTCCAAATGCCCCACGGCCGCGCGTGGTGGCCACCGTGAGTTCCGGGTTGGATCGCCTCTGGGCGCTGATCAGCTGAGCCGTCCGCTCGGCCATCGTGATGCGGTCCTCCAGTTCAGCCAACAAGGGATGCCCCACTGCCGCACCCGTATGTGGGGTCGAATCTGGCGCTGGCTCGACAGCCGCGTTGACTGTCAAGTCTGCCTGAGCCGTCCTGCCTGTCAGCGCCATCACTTGTGCCAAGGCTGCGGCAGATGCAGCTTGAGCTTGGGCGGCATGCGCTTGGGCCGCAGCGACAGCGCCTTCGGCTTGATGCTGGTCGGACTTTGCCAGATCACCCGCGTTGGTCCGTTTGGCAACATCAGCGGCGATGCGTTGTGCATTGGCCAGTTGTTCGCTCGCCAGTTCAGCATCGACGCGAGCTCGCAACCAGCCCCACCAAGCATCCCTGACGGAAGAAGCGAGCCGCAGTTGTGAGGCGAGCAGCTTGCGCTCAACCAACGAGATTTCAGCTTGCGCCAGATCGGCACTGGCTGTGCGTTGTCCGGGTAGCCAGATGGGAACGGCGATACCCACCTCAGCTTCCCGCGCACCGCTGTTGCCTGTCATCCGGTCTGATCGCTGACTTATCTCCAGCGAGGGCGGCTCGGGGGACAGCATCGACGCGGCTTTGGCCTGGGCCTGGGCAGCATCGCGACGCGATTGAAGCGCGTACGCCTCGGGTTGCCTTTGCCACGCCGTTTCGAAAACATCTTTCAAGGACACCGAGCCACTCAACGCGGCGGCGGATGTGCCTTGTGCTTGGGCCGTCAGCACCAAGCCACTCAGGGTCATGACCGACAGCGCGATTCGAATCGGTGCCGATCTTTTTTTGTACAAACTCATAGCTCATCTCCAATGGTGAAAACATCCAAGGAGATCAGCGAGCAGCGACAACACGTCGCTAGGCGATGACGCACAACGCGCAAAGCGTCATGTGCATCCGCACACAGGGGATTCGAAAAGAGGGAAAGGTAAAGAAACCCGAGGCTCGCCGATCAGGCAAGCACGGGCCATTGAGGCCGTTCAGGACGTTCACTTGCCATATGAGAAGCAATGACCTGAAGGTGAAGTGGGTGATCGTCAGAGGCTGCTAATGTGGTCTTGCTCAGATCGCTGACCAGGGCAGCGGCACAACCCATATGACAAGTGGCACAGTCATGGTCCATGCCCGCCGATTGAGGGGCATTTTTGCTGGACTCTTGCTGGTCAATTGACGCATGGTCATGGGTGTGGTGACCAGGGTGCTTGGCAGTCACACTGGTTTCGTGCTCGCAATAGCTTGCCATTGCTGCCCAGCTGTATTGCAAGGGCAACAGAACCAGCAAGAAGATTGCCAAGAACTTTTTCATAAGTTAATAGTTTAGTCGATTCAGGCTTACTTGATCACGGGACGAGGCGTTGGCCTCAGTAATCCTGAGGCAATGGGAGAGGTTTACAGCTGCCTGGGAGCCATCACTTGACTGCCTTGAGAAGCCGAAGCCCATTGAAAACCACCAACAAGCTTGCGCCCATGTCGGCAAAGACCGCCATCCACATAGACGCGTCATCAAAGATGGCCATGAGCAGGAATACCGCCTTGATGCCCAGAGCCAGGGTGATGTTCTGCCACAAAATGACATGGGTACGTTTGGAGAGGCGAATCGTCTCGGGCAAGCGGCGCAGGTCGTCGTTCATGACGACGACGTCGGCCGCTTCCATGGCCGTGTGAGTGCCCGCAGCGCCCATCGCAAAGCCAATGTTCGCCTTTGCAAGTGCCGGGGCATCATTGATGCCGTCACCGGTCATGGCCGTCACACCGTATCTTCCTTGGAACTCTTCAATCGCCTTGAGCTTGTCCTCGGGCAGCAGGTTGCCTCGGATTTCTGAAATGCCTGCCAAGTGTCCTACGGTGCGCGCCGTGGCGGCGTTATCACCGGTCAACATGATGGGAACGACCCCCAGCGCCTTCATTTCGGAAATGGCCTCGATCGATGACGGTTTGATCGTGTCCGCTACAGCGAAGAGCGCGATCACCTGGTCCCGATTGGCCAAAATGGTCACAGTTCGTCCTGCCTCCTCATGAACTGCGAGGCGTGCTTCCAATGTCGCAGAACACTGGCCGCGCTCTTCGATCCAGCGGTGATTGGCCAGGATGTAGGGGTGACCATCGATCACCCCCTGGACGCCACGACCTGCGACAGCTTCAAATGCTTCGACTTCTTGGGCTTGTACCGCTAGGCCTTGGGCAATCGCTTTTGAGACGGGGTGGTCTGAACGCGCAGCCAGGCTCTTTGCGAGCAGTTCTGCCCCTTGCTCAGGCTCGTCGGGTGCGATGGGTTCGAACGCCACCAATTTGGGCTTTCCTTCGGTGATGGTGCCGGTTTTATCCAAAGCGACGGCTTTGATCTTTCGGGCTTCCTCCAGGTAAACGCCTCCCTTGATCAAGATACCCCGCCGTGCCCCTGCGGCCAGACCACTCACCACCGTGACGGGTGTGGAGATGACCAAGGCGCAAGGGCATGCAATCACAAGCAGGACCAGAGCCTTGTAGACCGCTTCGAGCCACGTGATCCCGGCCACCCAGGGCATCAGGACGGCAACCAGCACCGCAAGGGCAAAGACCGCAGGTGTGTAGACGGCGGCGAACTGGTCAACAAAACGCTGCGTCGGTGCGCGAGAGGCCTGCGCTTCCTCGACGGCTTTGATGATCCGGCTGAGCGTGCTGTCTGAGGCGGGCGATGTGACCCGGACTTCCAAAGCAGAGGCCTGGTTGATGGTTCCGGCAAACACCTCATCACCAGGTCCTTTGTCCACGGGCAGGCTCTCGCCTGTCAAAGGCGATTGATCCACCGCGCTCTGACCCGCCAGCACGGTGCCATCAAGCGGAACACGCTCACCCGGAGAGATACGTACCACCGAGTTCAATGCAACAGACTTGACGTCAATCCGAAGCCAGCCGCCGTCCTCCTGGCTTACCTCGGCTTGCTCTGGTGATAAGGCAAGAAGGCTTTTGATGGCACCTCGAGCGCGGTCGACCGCCCGCGCTTCGATGGCCTCTGCAATGGCATAGAGCGCCATCACCATGGCGGCCTCAGGCCACTGGCCGATCAAGAAGGCGCCTGTGACGGCTACTGCCATGAGGGCGTTGATGTTCAATCGTCCTTGCCGCAGCGCAGCCAGGCCTTTTCCGTAGACGCCGAAGCCTGAAAGGAAGATGGCACCCAAAGCGATGGCCATGCCCAGGGCTTTGATCCAGGTCGTCGCAGGGAAGGCGTACGCGATCGCCTCTGCTGCCAATGCCAAGCCGAGCGCCGCCAGAAGCTTTCCCCACATGTCCCAAAACGTCGCAGACGCATTAGTTGTACCGGAAGGTTTTTTGTCGGCTTCATCGATGGGCTCAGGCTTAAACCCTGCCTTTCGAATCGCCTGTAGTGCGTTTGGCAATGCAGCTTGACTCGCAGAAATGGTCAGTACGCGTGCCCCCAGATCGAATCGCAAGGCTTCAATTTCCGGGATGCCATCCACAGCGCGCCGAATCTCGGACTCCTCTGAGGCGCAGTCCATGTTGGAGATACGGAACCTTTTCTGTGACTGGTCTGTGTTCATATGCGCCACGTCCTGCTCAGATTGCACCAAGGGTACGCAGGAAGCGGCTGAACATCCGTTCTCAGTCGGGCGGACCTGTGGCTTTGCGCCTTCGCAAGATGTACTTGTACTCATGATTTCTTCCTCGTTACAGCGATTAGAAACCCTGTAGCCACTTTAGAGTCAAGCGCCTAAAATATGGTCAACCGCTGATGGAGGACACCATGAGGATTGGAGAGCTCGCCAAGGCCACCGATACACAGGTGGAGACGATTCGCTACTACGAGCGTGAGGCCTTGTTGCCACAGCCGGGGCGAACAGAAGGCAACTACCGCGTCTATGGACCGGAGCACGTTGAACGACTTTCGTTCATTCGGTACTGCCGAAGCTTGGACATGGCCCTGGATGAGATTCGAGCGCTGTTGCGCATGAAAGATTCCCCCCCACAGGACTGTTCTGACATCAACGCCTTGGTTGATGAGCACATCAAGCATGTGGCGGTTCGAATCAGAGAGCTGAAGGTCTTGCAAAGGCAACTTGTTGAGTTGCGAACCGGTTGTGCCGGAAACGGCTCTGTCAGTGAGTGCGGTGTGCTTTCCGGAATTGCTCAGGCCTCTAAGGAAGTGGGGCCGGTGGGCAAGCGAGGCGCGCGCCATGTGCATGGGGCGCACTGATTTGCGTCAAAGGAGTACGAGTCCCTTTGAGCGCCCGTAAACACTGTTCCGAGATCCGCAAGCAAGGCGCTTTTTTCAAAGCATTCTCCAAATTGAGGATCTGTTCCTAGCGCGGTTGAAAGGCAATGATGCTCATACCCAGCAGGGCCACGGCAACACCCGCGACATCCCAATTCGATGGTCGGATGCCGTCGACGGCCCATAGCCAAAGAATAGCTGCAAAGATGTAGACACCCCCGTAAGCAGCGTAGACGCGTCCGGTGGCAGCTTCGTGCAGTGTCAGTAGCCACGCGAAGGCCGCCAGACTGACTCCGGCGGGTATCAGCAACCATGGAGATCCGTTTTGCTTGAGCCAGAGCCAGGGCAGGTAGCACCCCACGATTTCAGCGATTGCGGTTGCGAAATAGAGCGTGATGGTCTTCATTTGATCTCCTGTGCCTGATTTTCCATACAAGTTCATACCCCAGTTGAGCTTCAAGTGTTGGGGCGCGCATCTCTCATAAGGTCTGTCACCTCAGCCGCTTGTGTGATGCGGAAATAACCCAACACGGTGGAGACGCTGTGGTGCCCCGTCATGGCCATGGTCTGAGCGAGGGGAACGTTTTGCAAGCCTGCCTCTGTCACGAACCCTGAGCGCAGGGAGTGGGCGGCATAGTTGCCGTCAATGCCTGCCAACAAGCATCGCTTTTTAACGATATCTTTGACAGCGGCAGGGGAGAGCGCTTCAGCGATGTGACCGCCTTTGCGCACTCTTCGGAAAATCGCCCCGCTGGTGATGTGGCTGACGGTGAGCCATGCCGAGAGGGCTTGCGCTGCGAGGCCAAAAATGGGTTTGTGGTTTTCAGCGCGTTCTGCGCCGGCTTGGTTCGTTTTGGAGAACGCCAAGTTGTAGAGATAGGCATCGGGGCCGGTGCGTTTTAAAAACTGCATGTCTGCGCTGGCCACCTCGGATCTCCTGCGCCCGCCACTGGACCAGGCGAACAAGATCAGTGCTCTATCGCGGATGCCGATGACTGAGTCATCGCACGTTTGCAAGATGGCTTGAAGAGGCTCTTTGGTGAGGGCGTCTTTTTTGCGGGGGAGGGCACCCCGCTTGGCGTAGGCCTTGCGGGTGCGGGAGAGAAGCTCGCGCACTTTGGGGTCGTGGCAAGGGTTTTTGAACTCGCCAATTTGGTGGGCTTTGGACAGGACCGCAATTCGGTGAATCAGGGTGTTGTGTGCGAGTGCGCCGAGTTTGCCTTTGAAGCCGGATTTCACCAGGGCTTGATCGATCTCGATGGGCAGCTCGTGCGCCAGGCCTTTGTCGGTGGTTCGATCCGCGTGGTCGACGACAAACTGGAGCACACAGGCGGTGGGCACGGGCAGCTGTATTTGTCGGCCGTAGCGTGCACCAAACCATGCGGCCCAGTAGCGCAAGGCGCTGCGGTAGCTAATGAGGGTGTTTTTTGATTCACCTTCGCGCAGCAGATCTTCGACGGCGCGTTGGGTGACTTCGCTCAGAGCCTCTGGCTCCAGGGCGGGTGTATTTTTGAGCGTGGGCAGGCGCAAGTTCATGGGCGGCTTATTTCTTTGAAGAAATCTTACATAGCATGTAAGATTATTTATCTTTTTATCCTTTAAATCACGATAAATATCTCTTATCGTCGGTAAATTTACAGCAAGGAGCAGGGCGATGCAAGTTAAAAGTCCAAGGGGTGTTCAGCAAACCGATGTCAACGGCGCAGCCGACGAATTGCTCAGTGAGCAACTCAAACCGACCATCGAACGTGTTCGCATGAAATTGGGCCGTGGATCGCCCAACACCGTGGGCCCGATGCTGGAGGTCTGGTTTTCTTCATTGGGAGAGCGTTTGAGAGGACCAACGGGTGAATCCGATAAAACAAGCGAATTGCCAGCTACTGTGCAAGTAGCCATGAAAACCCTCTGGAAAAGCGCTTTGCAGGAGGCTCACAGTACTTTTGAAGCATCAAAAGCAGATTTCGCGAACACAGCAAGTCAGCAAGAACAGCAAATGACGACGGTGCTTGCTGAAATTGAAGCTGAGCGTGGAGCGTTCACGCAGAAGGCATCAGAATTAAAGCAAGCCCTTGATGCGCTTGAACTGAAGCATGCCGAAACACAAGGTCAAGCGCATAAGCTTCAAATGCATGTGAACAAGAAGGATGAGGAACTTACATCATCGCGTCTGGCGCTTCAACAGCAAGTTGCCCAAGGCAATGAGGAGCGTCGCCGTCACGATGCGCAACTGCTGGCTCACAGCGCTGAAATCCAAGCGCTTCAGGCACAGTTTGTGTCTTCAGAACGAAGACTGATGGCGGAGATTGATCGCGAGCGCCAACAAGTAAAAAAATTACAGGCAGAGGTGGAGATTGAAAAAAAGAAGCAGATACGACATCAAAGTGAGGCTCTGGAAGTGGCAGGAAATTTGACCAAGCAACTGCACGAGCTGAGGATGCAAAACACGCAGCTATCAGAGCGCGCATCAGGTTATCTTGCACGCATCAACGACATGCAACCCAAAAAACTCAAATCTGCAGCAAAGAACAAAGCCGTACGAAGCGTAATCGGATAGAAGTTAGCACATCAACGTTTTGGTCTTGCCAAATCACCAGTCCTTGATAGCGTCAACTTTACTTGGAATATGTGAGTAGCTATAACTTTACTTGGAAAGTAGCGTCAACTTTACTTGTGTGACCGGGTCGATTGGTCAAGATCGTCATCATCTCGTGTATATGGATGCATACGATGTGTATTATGTAAAGTAATCAGTGTGCAACAAGATGACAAAATTGAGAGAAATTGTGTGCATGAATGATCGGATGCATGGCAAAATCTCGCCGTTCTATTCACTTGGAGAAAATCTTGAACAAAGCAGAACTGATCGAAGCCTTGGCAAAAGAAACAGACATGTCCAAAGCAGCTGCCGGCCGTGCCGTCAGCGCTTTGGTTGAAATCATCACCAAGACCGTTGCCAAAAAACAAGACGTGCAACTCATTGGCTTTGGTACCTTCAAGGCAGCCAAGCGCGCTGCTCGCGTTGGCAAGAACCCACGCACTGGCGAGAAGCTGAAAATTGCAGCGGCCACCGTGCCTCGCTTCACAGCTGGCGCCGCTTTCAAAGCCGCCGTGAACAAGAAGAAGTAATCTCTGATTGCTCAAGCCGAAAGGCAGCCTGGTGAATAACCTGGCTGCCTTTTTTCATGGGTAAAACTGGATTGGATGTTTCAAAAAGTGCGCTATCACACAGAGCAAAACGTTCAGGGCTGATAACTTGATCAACGACACAAGTTCATCATGTTCATCCTAAAGCACCTTATGAGTCACAGCCGATCCATTTTTCTTGCATTCTTAATTGCGAATCAGGCCTTGTTGCCCTTGCAAAACTTGTACGCAAAACAGCCTGACACCAGTCATGCGCTTACAGAGCAAGGGAAAAATCATCCTGCAAACGTGCACCAAAAGAACAAGCAGCAATCGAGTAAAGAGCTAAAACGAAACGAGCAGAAGCCAGACAAGTCAATGTCGCAGATGTCGGCCCCCTCCTCTGCTGAACATGTTGCTGTGGGTGGATATTTTCAAATTCATCAAATTGAGGCGGCACGAAATTTTTACAACAGAGCCGAAAATAAGGGTTTCTGTCCTCCGGGATTGGCCAAAAAAGGATCAGGCTGCTTGCCACCGGGACAAGCTAAAAAATGGAAAAAGGGGGAATCGTTGCCTGCCAATTTGACGTACTACGAGTTACCAAGATCTGTGGTGCTGGCTTTAGGCATGCCCCCTCAAGGCTACAAATACGTTCGAGTGGCTTCCGATATTTTGCTGATTGCCATCGGCACGAACATGGTGATGGATGCGATTGAAGATTTGGTGCAATGAAATCGAGCCGTGATTCAGGGGCGGATTCAAGTACGAGGTGCAACAAAGATGAACCCGGTGATGGGTGGCTGAGGATGTCAAGGCATCATGGCCACTCAAACCGCCAAGTCCAAGTTGCCAGATGTACAAGCACCTCAGCCGAGAAGAACGATACCAAATTCACAGCCTTTTGAAAGCCAAACAGACCATTAGCGAGATTGCCCGATCCCTGGGCAGGAACCGCAGCACCATCAGCCGCGAACTCAGCCGTGGTCGTGGCCAGCGTGGCTACCGCGCCGAACAAGCCTGCGCCAAGGCGTCTGAGCGAGCACAGCGCAGCCGTAATGCCCGCCGTGTAGATTCCAAGGTCTGGTCCGATGTGGATTTCTACCTGGGCATTCAATGGAGCCCCGAGCAGATTGCAGGCAAGGTGGCGGTCAGCCATGAGAGCGTCTATTTGCATGTCTATGCGAACAAGGCTGCCGGTGGTGATTTACACACGCACCTGCGCAGCCAAAAGCCCCGGCGCAAACGCCACCTGTGCGGGCGTGACAGGCGTGGCCAGATCCCGAACCGCCGCCCGATCAGCGAGAGACCAAGTCACATTGAAGATCGCAAGCAAGTGGGCCACTGGGAGGGAGATACCGTCATTGGCGCGGCTCACAAACAAGCCATCGTGACACTGGTAGAACGCAAGAGTGGCTTTGCTGTGCTGGCCAAAGTGCCCAACAAGTCTGCCGATTTGGTGGGCCGGGCCATTGAAGCCAAGCTCAAGCCCGTGAACTCACGGGTGAAGACCTTGACGGTGGACAACGGCAAGGAGTTTGCCGATCACCAGGCCATCGATCAGGCCCTTGGCATCCAGACTTACTTTGCCGATCCGTATTGCAGCTGGCAGCGCGGCAGCAACGAGAACTTCAATGGTTTGCTGCGCCAATACATTCCCAAAAAGCGGCGCATGGAAACTGTCACCGATGAGGAGTTGACTATGATCGAAAACAGATTGAATCACCGGCCCAGAAAGCGGCTCGGATTCAAGACGCCATACGAGGTGTTTCACGCCTCGTTGAACCGTGTTGCACTTCGTCCTTGAATCCACCAGGCTTTTCATGTGAACTTGAAAAAAACTGAGAAATCCATAACGAGGTAACCGACAATCTCATTCTTTGACATTCGGTTAGCAGCGGTATTTATGGCGATTCAATGGTTTCCTGGACACATGCACCTCACGCGCAAGGCGATCGGGGAACGCATCAAAGACATTGACGTTGTGATTGAAATGTTGGACGCGCGTTTACCAGGCTCGAGCGCCAATCCCATGCTGGCCGAGCTGATCAAGGGCAAGCCCGCTCTCAAGATCCTGAGCAAGCAAGATTTGGCAGATCCAGACCGCACCAGCCAATGGCTGTCCCATTACAACGCCATGCCTGGTGTACGTGCCATTGGACTGGACACGAGCATGAGCTCACCCGCCAAAGCGCTGATCGAGGCCTGTATGCAACTGGCACCGAACCGAGGTGGCATGGTCAAACCCATGCGCGTGCTGATCTGTGGCATTCCCAACGTTGGCAAATCGACCTTGATCAACACCCTCAAAGGCAAACGCGCCGCCAAAACAGGCGATGAAGCCGGTGTGACCAAACAGGAGATGCGCATTGCCTTGGCCGACGACTTCTACCTTTATGACACACCGGGCGTGCTCTGGCCGCGCATCATCGTCGAGCAAAGCGGCTACAACCTGGCGGCCAGCGGAGCAATCGGTGTGAATGCTTTTGATGAGGAAGTGGTCGCGCTGGAGTTGCTCAACTACCTGATCCCCCACTATCCGCAGGCGCTCAGCGACCGCTATAAAGTGACCGATGTGGCCAGCCACACCGATGAAAGCTTGCTCGAAGCAATTGGGCGTGTTCGAGGCGCCATGCAAAGCGGTGGAAGGATCAACACCACCAAGGCTGCACACATCGTGATCCATGATTTCCGGGCAGCCGCTCTTGGCCGCATCACATTGGAAACGCCCGAACAATTTGCCCAATGGTTGGCAGAGGGCAAAAAAGCCGACGCCGAACGTGCGGTTCGCAAAGAGGCGAGCGACAAAACCAAGAAAAATTCACGGAAAAAGGTGGGTTGATCGCATGAGCCCTCAACACGCCACCCCCGACAAAGATGCCATCGCCCTCCTCCCGCCTTTTGAGCGGCTGGGGCTGGACCGAATCACGCTGGTCAGCAGCGGCGCGCAAGCACAGCAGGCACTTGGGTACTTGTTACAGGCTCCCGCTTGGGGTTTCGACACCGAGTCCAAACCCACTTTCAGGGTGGGTGAATCCTCTGACGGACCCCACATACTGCAACTGTCTACGTCCGAAAGGGCCTGGGTCTTTCAGCTGCACGACACGGCATGTCGCAAGGTGGCGGCCGATCTGCTGGCTCATCCAGGCATCGTCAAGGCTGGCTTTGGTTTGGGTGACGACCGCAAGCGCATCATCCAAAAGTTGGGTATCGAGCCACAAGGTATCCTGGAACTCAACACCGTTTTCCACCAGCGCGGTTACCGAAAAGACATGGGTGTCAAAGGCGCAGTGGCAGTCTTGTTTAACCAACGCTTCATGAAATCTAAAAAGGCCGCCACCAGCAACTGGGCCAATGCACAGCTGAGCGAATCGCAGGTGGTTTATGCGGCAAACGATGCCTATGCTGCGATTCGGGTCTGGGAGGTGTTGGGTTTAGGCTGATTCATTGAAGTATGAGAACCTAAAATTGCCATCCCCCCTGCTCGCTTCGCGAACCCGAACTCTTCCTGATTTCTCTCATGTCTGAACCTACAGGCCAAATACCTACCTCAGTTGCTGAACACGCCAGTTCGGTTCTGGAATTTGCCAACTGCCAATGGCGCGTCCGCAGGCCAAAGCCCTTTGTGCTGGTGATTGGTGGCGAAGTCGGGAATGAAGATGCTGCCGTGAGCGACTATTTGCACGACAAGCTTCTTTTGCCCGAATGGCGAGAAGCCTTTTACCAACTGGTCGACACCACGGGCTTGGTGGTGTGCCTGAATGTCCGCACAGAACACTCTACATACCGCGATGTGCGCGGGCGCTCCAGCAAAGGCCGGCTGAGCCAAGGCGAGTACTACCACCACGATGGCTGCACCGGCCCGGTGAAGCCTCGCTTTGTGGAAATCCGTTGCCCCATCCAGCCGCAAACCCGCGGCGTGGCCACTGCCGTGGCACCCCACCGCGACGTGGTCCAAGCCATGGTGCTGGTTCTGCCTGAAGAATTGTCTGCCACAGCAGCCCTGGCTGGGCAAGAGATGCATCCATCGGCGATAAGTCAAATGGACGATGCAGCACTCGATCATTTACAAGGCTTGATCACGCGCACGGTGCGCAAAAAACTCAATGCCGAAGGCGCACGAGCCTACTTCCGCCAAGTGGATGCCGCCGCCAACGCCTACTTCGAGCCCTGGGCCTTGGGCGAAAGCCGCTTCATTGCCAACGCCAACCATGGCGTCACCATGCAGCACCGACGCGCCTACCAAGCCCCGCACACGGGTGGCGTGGCCAATGGCCATTTGGTCAAGCGCTGGACAAACGAAGAATTGCTGTTGCCCGGTCAGGTGGTTGACCAGGCCCTGATAGCCGCTCTGTGCAAAGAGGACGGTGAGGGAGGGGAAGACGATGAACGGGCTAACGGGTGTTACCTCGGGCCGCATTGAGTTCAACCCCGTGCTTTGAACGCAGCGAACTTGATTCAGGTTTCCCCGTTGCTGAAACGCTGACTCTTTGCTGCCAATGAGAAGTAGGCCTTGATCTCTGAAGTGAACCGTTCACGGCTGTGCTGGCGACGTTCCAGCAGGCCGACATGCCGCTGCACATTCACACTGGGCAATGGCATCACCTGAAGCAGTCGGTCTCGCGACCAAGTCACATTGGCCAGGCGGGGCACGATGGACACCCCAAAACCTTGACGCACCAGCGCCACGATGGCCTCCACCGAATTCAACTCGATGCTCTCTTTGACCTGCGCGTTGCATTGGCCCAAAGCCTCATTGACCAAATGACCTGTCCAGGTCTGGCGGTCAAACCGCATAAAAGGCGCTTGAGACAAGATGTCCAAGGGGGTGGAAGGCAGCTCAAAGTGCGGCTTGCGTGGAACGATGAGCACCAGCGGCTCTGAATACAAGGGCGTCCAAAGCAAGCTGGACGGGAGGGCCTGAGGGGGCTGCGTGACCACGGCTGCATCCAACTCACCGCGCTCGACCCTGAGTGCAAAGTCTGACGATAAACCGGCCAACAGCGTGACATCGAGCTTTGGGTGGCGACGTTTGAGCGCCCACAACCCATCGGAAAAAGCCCCCATCAAAGCGGAGACCAGTGCGCCAACCACCACCGTGCCCACCAACTCCTGGCCGTTTTCTACCGCCGCGAGCGCTTCAAAACGGTCAACCAAGTCTTGCACGGGGGCCACCAAGCCACGCCCAGCCGTGTTGAGCACGATGGAGCGGCCATTGCGGTCAAACACCGTCAGCCGTAAATCGGCCTCTAATGACCGGATTTGCAAACCAACGGCGGCAGCTGTCAAGCCCACCTCTTTGCCAGCGGCGGCCAAGGTGCCGTGTCTCACCACGGCCAGAAAAGTTTTGAGAATACGGATGGAGGACATGACAAAGCAAGGGTAAAGAGGCCAAACGGTTCATGTTGAGAGAAAGGGTAAACCCCATCACTTGAGCTCTATTAGAAAGCAATTCTTTTGCTGGACTAAAAAAATATTCGCTTTTTCTTTATTGGCTGAGCAACTACAGTGAATCTAATCATGACGAATTGAAAGAGAAACCACATGTCAGAAACCATGTCGGTCAAAGTGTGGCGAGGCAAAGCCGAAGGCGGTTTCAGCCAGTACGAGGTGCCGCGTCTGGCCAGCCAAACTGTGCTGGATGTCGTGACCCACATCCAGCGCGAGCTGGAACCCACGCTGAGTTACCGTTTTGCGTGTCGTGTGGGCATGTGTGGCTCGTGTGCCATGACGGTCAATGGCAAGGCCTGCTGGACTTGCCGCACCCATGTCAGCAAAGTGGTGGACGCAGAGGGCAGCTTGGAAATAGCGCCGTTGTCCAACTTGCCGGTGATCAAAGATCTGGCCACCGACATGAGTGAATTTTTCGACAAATGGACGCGCGCCGGAGGGGCCTTCAAAGGCGCAGCCACCCGGCACGATCCATTTGCCAAGGTGGCACCTGCTTCCAATGAGCGAAAGGCCGCCGATGCCGGCATTGAGTGCATCGGCTGTGGTGTGTGTTACGCCTCGTGTGATGTGGTGGGTTGGCGTCCAGATTACCTGGGCCCAGCGGCGATGAACCGCTCTTGGACACTGGTCAACGACGTGCGCGACGTACAGCAAACAGAACGGCTGCGCGCCGTGGCGGGGGATGCGGGTTGTCATGCCTGTCACACGCTTGGTTCTTGTACCGAGCGTTGCCCCAAACATTTGTCGCCCACGGTGTCGATTGCCGGACTCAAACGTACCGTGGCCCGTGCCGCTGTCCGCAACAAGCTGTGAGGCCCCCCGTGAGCCAATACCCATCGATGCAAATTGCACAAGCCAAACGCTGGTACTGGCAACGCGTCAGCGCCATGGTGCTGGCTTTGTGTGTTCTGGTCCACCTGGGAATCATCATGTACGCGGTGAGTGGTGGGCTCAGCGCAGCCGAAATTTTGGGCCGCACCCAGGGCAACTGGGGATTGGGAGTTTTTTACGCCGTGTTTGTGATCGCCTGTGCGGTTCATGTGCCACTGGGGTTGTCCAATATTGCCCGCGAGTGGTGGGGTTGGGGTGAGACGGTGGCGCTGTGGTTGTCACGCCTTTTTGGTCTGCTGCTCTTGGTCACAGGTCTGCGCGCGGTGTGGGGAGTGGTGTCATGAGTACGAAGCGACAAAACGACCAGCGGGCCCGTGGCCACCCTGCTTACTGGGCTTTTCAGATGCATCGCTTGTCCGGGTTGGGGCTGGCGCTTTTTTTGCCTCTGCACTTTTGGGCTTTAGGCCAAGCTATTCATGGTGCTGCGGCACTCGATGGCTTTTTGCAGCTGGCTGACCAGCCGCTCTTCAAGTTGGCCGAATGGGGCTTGGTGGTGTTGCTCTCACTGCACTTGATGGGTGGCGTACGGTTGCTGTTGATTGAATTTGGGCAAGCCTCGGGTCTGCGCAAGAACTGGATTTCCGTGGCCGTAGGTTTTGCGGCTGCAGCGGGTCTGGTCTTTGCGCTGTCCCTTTGGGCTTGAAGGTGTGGAAAAATGAAGATGTTTTTTTATTTATAAACGACAGGAGACAAAGACATGAACAAAAATCGACGTGCTGGACTGAAAGGCATTTGGGCCATGACCGCATTGGCCATGGCTGCTTTGGCGGCGATGCCCGCAGCCGCACAACAGGCTTGGCCCAGCAAGCCGGTGCGCATCGTTGTGCCTTTCGCCCCAGGTGGTTCCACCGATGTGGTGGCACGCATGGTCGGCCAAAAACTCTCCGCCATTTGGGGTGTGCCCGTGATCATTGAAAACCGCGCCGGTGGCGGTGGCAACGTGGGGGCTGATTTGGTGGCCAAGTCGCCCGCCGACGGCTACACACTGCTGATGGCCTCGGGCAGCATCACCATCAACCCGCACATTTACAAAAAAATGCCCTTCGACACGGTGAAAGACCTGGCGCCGATCACCAACGTGGCCAGTGGCCCCATGCTGGTCGTGGTGAGCGAGTCCGCGCCCCAGAAAACCCTCAAAGAGTTGATCGACTTTGCCAAGGCCAATCCGGGCAAGGTCAACTTCGGATCTGCAGGCGTGGGCAGTCAGGTGCACTTGGCCGCTGAAAACTTTGCCGATGCTGCCGGCATTGACATTGCACACGTGGCCTACCGCGGCGAAGCGCCTGCCTACAACGATCTGATGGGCAAGCAAATTCAGATGATGGTGGGTAATTTTGCCGCCGCCTCTGCCCTGCTGGGCAATGGCCGTTTGCGCGCTCTGGCCGTCACTGGCAAAGAGCGGTCTTCTCAGTTGCCAGAGATCCCGACTGTGGCTGAATCCGGCCTGCCCGGCTTTGAAAACACGGGCTGGTTTGGCCTGCTCGCTCCAGCCGGTACGCCCGCAAGTGTGATCAACAAGGTGCAAGCCGATACGGTCAAAACGCTCGCGCAAACCGACACCAAGGCCAGACTCTTTGTGCAGGGCATGTCACCGGTGGGCAACAGTTCGGCCGACTTTGCCAAGGCCATGGTGGCCGAATCGCAGCGCTGGGCCACGGTGGTGAACAACCGAAAACTGGCTGGCACGAACTGACCGCGCGCATCACACACCAGCGGCTACATGGCCGCTGGTGGTCTTCTTGACCAGGCCTTGTTCAGGGCCAACCGCTCCGTCTTCATTGAATCGAAACCCCATGAAAATTGACTTGCAAGCCGTTGAAGACGCCTCCAAAGCCCTGTACATCCAGGCACTCAAGGTTTTGCCGCCCGACATCAAGACCGGATTTGGTCGCTTACAGGCCAGTGAAACCGGAGACACCGCTCGCCAAGTGCTCGCCACCATGATGACCAACATCTCGGTCGCGGAGTCGACCGATAACCTGTTGTGCCAAGACACGGGCATTCCGATTTACAACGTGGTGATCGGGCGAGACGTGGTGGTGGACGGTCATGCGCTGATGCAGGCGGTGCGGCGCGGTTGCGAACGTGCTACCCGCGAATACCCTCTGCGCAGTTCGGTCGTGCATCCGCTGACCCGAAAAAATGAACACACATCTTGCGGCATTGAGGTGCCGGTCATCCATGTGACGTTCAGTGACCAACCCGAATTGCTCGAAATCGAAATGATTCCCAAGGGCAGCGGCTCTGAGAACAACTCCTTCCTCAAAATGGCCATCCCTGCCGAGGGGGTGGACGCGATCAAGACCTTTGTCATTGACTGCGTTTTGGCTTCTGGCGGTAAAACCTGCCCGCCCACCATCGTCGGTGTCGGCTTGGGCGGAACTTCCGACTTGGCAGTGGCTTTGGCCAAGCGTGCTTCTACCCGGGAATTGGGCAGCCGCTGTACGGACCCCGCAGGCGCTGAACTGGAGCAACAGCTGTCCATGGCGGTGAACCAACTGGGCGTGGGACCTCAAGGTCTAGGCGGCGACTCGACCGCTTTTGCTGTGCACATTGAGTTGGCGGCGACCCATATCACCATGAATCCCATTGCCGTGAACATGCAGTGCCATTCGGCGCGGCGGGCCCGGGCGAGCTTCACGCCAGATGGTGTGCGCTATGGCTTCTGAATCTGAATACATTGAAAGAGCGCTGACCCATGGCACACCATGAACTGACGACACCCGTGACCGAAGCCCAAGTTCGGGCGCTGCGGGTCAACGATACCGTCACACTGCAGCAAACGCTGTATGGCATCCGCGACGCCACGCAGATTCACATGTTCGACCGGGGTCGCACCACACGCTTTGATTTGAGCGGTCACGCCGTCATCCACACCGCGCCCAATGTTCGCAAAGTCACCCCCGACGCCACTTACCCGGCTGGCTACCAACCGATTTGCATTGGCACGACCACATCCGATCGAATGGAGCGCTTCACCCGTCCGCTGATGACCCAAAACGGCGTGCGCCTGATCGTGGGCAAAGGTGGATTGCGAGAGGACTCCTCACAGGCCTTTCGTGACATCGGTGGCGCTTATTTGGCCATCGTGGGTGGCACAGCGGCCCTTGAGACCACTTGGATCACCCAAATCGAAGACGTCGACATGGATGACCTCAATCCCGAATCGCTCTGGAAGTTCCGCATCCATAACTTTGGCCCCCTGCTGGTGGCCATGGACAGCCACAGCGGCAGCCTCTACAGCGTCGTCAAAAACGATGCGCAAGCGCGGCGCGCCGAGGTGCTGGCCAGCCTGGGCGTTAAAGCATGAACGCATCTACCCCCATGAACATTCAACGGATTCAAACTGACATCCTGATCCTGGGTTCGGGTGGTGCAGGGCTTTTTGCGGCCTTGCATGCGCAGCAGACAGCGCCAGATCTCAAGGTGACCGTCGCCGTCAAGGGCTTGCTGGGCAAGTCGGGATGCACACGCATGGTTCAGGGGGGCTACAACGTGGCTTTGGCACCGGGAGACTCGGTCGAGCGCCACTTCATGGACACCATCGAAGGCAGCAAATGGCTGGCCGACCAAGACCTGGCCTGGACGCTGGTGACCAAAGCGGTTGAGCGCATCCACGAGCTGGAAAACGAGCTGGGCTGTTTTTTCGATCGCAACCCGGACGGCACTGTGCACCAGAAGGCCTTTGCGGGGCAAACCTTTGACCGCACGGTTCACAAGGGCGACCTGACCGGCATTGAAATCATCAACCGTCTGGCCGAGCAAGTCTGGGCCCGTGGCATTGACCGACTCGAAGAGCACCGTGCCATCGAACTCATACGGACGGCTGACGGAAGTGCTTTGGCGGGCGTGCTGATGATCAATATGCGCGACGGCTCGTTTGTGTTCGTGCAGACTCAGGCCGTTTTGCTGGCCACCGGTGGTGGGCCCACCATGTACAAGTACCACACCCCATCGGGCGACAAAAGCTGCGATGGTCTGGCCATGGCGCTGCGCGCTGGCCTTCCGGTGCGCGACATGGAAATGGTGCAGTTCCACCCCACCGGATTGCTGGCTGGCAGTGGCACACGCATGACGGGCACAGTGCTCGAAGAAGGTCTGCGTGGCGCTGGTGGCTACCTTCTCAATGGCGACAAACAGCGCTTCATGGACCGCTACGATGCCCGCGAGGAACGGGCCACGCGTGACATTGTTTCCCGCTCCATCTTCTCTGAAATGCGCGATGGTCGCATCTCGCCCAACGGCGGCGTGTACATACAAATGTCGCACCTGGGGCCCGACAAAGTGCGTCAGCAGTTCAAAGGCATGGTCGAACGCTGCGGCGATTGCGGCTTTGATTTGGCTGGCGGTTTGGTCGAGGTGGTTCCGACCGCCCACTACATGATGGGCGGCGTGGTGTTCAACGCCGACTGCAAGACCGGTCTCGTGGGGCTGTTTGCCGCAGGCGAGGACACTGGGGGTGTGCACGGCGCCAACCGGCTGGGTGGCAACGGCGTGGCCAACTCGACCGTCTTTGGCGGGATTGCCGGCGACAGCATGGCTGCATGGGTCAAAACCCAAGGCACTTGGCGCGCACCCGATGAAGACGCCATTGCGCGCAGCGTGGCATGGCATGAGCTGCCGCTTGGTCTGGGCGCTCCAGATTCGACTGCACGGACTGGACAAAGTGGCGAGCTGAGTGGCCTTGAAAGCATCCGTGAAGCGCTGTTTGAGTGCATGTGGAACGATGTTGGCATCTTGCGCACGGGCGATGGTCTGCAGCGTGCGCTGGTGACTCTGACAGCTCTGGACGAACGTTTGGCGCAAACGGGTGTCGACGATGGTGACCGCGCCTTCAATTTGAGCTGGCACGACTGGATCAACCTCAAAAACCTGATTTCTGTGAGCCGTGTGATTGCCACTTCGGCGCTCGCGCGCGAGGACTCGCGCGGGGCGCACTTCCGTGAAGATCACCCCGAGACCGGCGATTTGCCGGGCTCCACCTTCATTGTGGTGACACAAACTGGCACGAAGCTGGACATGCGGCGTGAGCCTGTGGTCTTTTCCAGAGTGATTCCGGGGCAGACCGTACTGTAAGAAAACACAACAACATGAAGCGCACTGACCCCGGTTCGCGCCGATCAGTGCCTGTCAGTTTATAAACACCCATGTTTGATTTTCCTTGGCCCACATTGCTGTCAACGGCGTTCATCGTGCTGCTCGCTTACTCGGTTTACGGGCTCACCGGATTTGGCGCAGCGATTGTGGGCATTCCGCTGTTGGCGCACTTTTATCCCCTGCGTTTTGCCGTTCCCATGATGCTCGTGTTTGACCTCTGTGCGGGTCTGATGTTTGGGCTGCGCGATCGCAAGCAAGTGAGCCGCCCGGAACTGCTGTGGTTGGCCCCATTTGTGTTGTTGGGCATGGCTCTGGGTATCGTGTTGCTCATCAATGTCAATGAGCGTTGGTTGTTGATGGTGCTGGGCACTTTTGTGCTTGTCTACGCCGTGCGCAATCTGCTGAAGAAAAACGCCACTCAACCCATCTCAAGACGCTGGGCTCTGCCCGCCGGAGTGATTGGGGGTTCCTTGACGTCCATGTTCGGTACTGGCGGGCCCATCTATGTTTTGTACCTGGCTGGCCGGATCACGGAGTTCAGCGTCCTGCGTGCCTCATTGGGTGTTTTGATTTTCAGTACAGCTTTGGTGCGTCTGGGTTTGTTCACAACCAGCGGCTTCTATAACCAGCCATCGTTGTTGCCACTGGCTTTTGCGTTGGCTCCGCTCTGTTTTCTGGGTTACTGGATTGGCAGCCGCCTGCACGCCCGCCTGCCAGCCAAGCGTGCCTCTCAGGCGGTGTGGCTGCTGCTGATCGGCGGCGGTGCCAGCCTGCTTTGGCGCAGCATCTGGATGTGAGGCGCCATCCAAGGTCTAATTTGATCCCGGTGGTGGACCCATCCAGGATGGTTGACGTGTGTACCGCGTGACCTTTTGCCGCAAACGTGACAGTTCTGCAGGCGATACGTGCATAGAGTTCAGAACAGATCACCCATCGAAAGACCACCCATGCCGCACGCATCCACCACAGCACCAAGCCCAGCGCACTCGCAAGGCGACCCCATATGGCAAGCCAAGGTGCACTTGGCTGCGGCTTTGCGTTTGGCGGTGCTGCACGACTTTGACGAAGGCATTGACAACCACTTCACCGTGGTCGTGCCGGGGCGTGAAGACCAATACCTGATCTCGCCCTTTGGTGTGCACTGGTCCGAAGCCAAAGCGAGCACCATGATGGTGTTCAACGAAGCGGGCGAAACGCTGGAAGGCAACGGCGTGGTGGAGCTGTCAGCGCAATCCATCCATGCCCCGGTGCACCGCCTCACGGGCGCCAAAGTCGTGCTGCACACCCACCAGCCTTGGGCCACGGCTTTGAACATGCTCAAAGCCAACCGCTTGCTGCCCGCCACCCAAACGGCGGCATTCTTTGATGGCGCCATTGCCTATGACGATCACTACACCGGGCTGGCCGCTGATTTGTCTGAGGGTGAACGCCTGTCGCAGCTCATGAGCGGTGGCAAAACCGTGCTCTTCATGAAAAACCATGGCGTGATGACGATTGGCGACACCGTGGCGCAAGCCTACCGCCGACTCTACAAACTCGAAAAAGCCTGCCGCACCCAAGTGCTGGCCATGGGCACAGGTCAGCCCCTGAACGTGCTGACCGAATCCGTCATCCAGCGCATCAAAAACCCCAGCCCCCATTACCGCCACCCCCGCAGCGAACGCGAACGCCTGTTCTTTGAAGCCATGATGCGGGTGATTGACCGGGTGAACCCGGGTTATGCCGATTGATTCAAAAATCAGTCACTCAACTCGGCCGCCCTACTTTCAATTCCTGATGTGAAAAAGCCGCCAACCCTTTCAGGTTGGCGGCTTCTTTATTTAAAGCGCGAAGCGTTTACTTCTTAACAGGCGGCAAGTCCGTGCAACTACCATGCGCCACCTCCGCTGCCATGCCGATGCTTTCGCCCAGTGTGGGGTGTGGGTGGATGGTTTTGCCGATGTCCACTGCGTCTGCGCCCATCTCAATCGCTAGAGCGATCTCGCCAATCATGTCGCCAGCGTGCGTGCCCACCATACCGCCGCCCAAGATCTTGCCGTGGCCGTGGGCCTCGGGTGAATCGTCAAACAGCAGTTTGGTCACGCCTTCGTCGCGGCCGTTGGCAATGGCGCGACCCGAGGCGGTCCAAGGGAACAAGCCCTTTTTCACCTTGATGCCTTGCGCCTTGGCTTGGTCTTCGGTCAAGCCCACCCATGCCACTTCGGGGTCGGTGTAGGCCACGCTGGGGATGACGCGTGCGTTGAACGCAGCGGCTGCCAGCTCTTTGTTGCCTTGCAGTTCGCCCGCAATGACTTCGGCCGCCACGTGTGCTTCGTGCACCGCCTTGTGCGCCAACATGGGCTGGCCCACGATGTCGCCAATGGCGAAGATGTGCGGCACGTTGGTGCGCATTTGAATGTCGACGTTAATAAAGCCACGGTCGGTCACAGCCACGCCTGCTTTTTCAGCGGCGAGTTTTTTGCCGTTGGGCGTGCGGCCCACGGCTTGCAACACGAGGTCGTACACCTGCGGCGCGGGGGCTGTGCCGCCCTCTTCTGCTGGTGCAAACGTGACTTCAATGCCTTCGGGCAAAGCGCGTGCGGACACGGTCTTGGTCTTGAGCATGATGTTGTCAAAGCGCTTGGCGTTCATCTTTTGCCAGACTTTGACCAAGTCGCGGTCAGCGCCTTGCATGAGGCCGTCCATCATTTCCACCACGTCCAGGCGTGCGCCCAACGTGCTGTAAACCGTGCCCATCTCTAGGCCGATGATGCCGCCGCCCAAAATGAGCATGCGCTTGGGCACTTCTTTGAGTTCCAAAGCGCCTGTGCTGTCGACCACGCGCGGGTCGTTGGGCATGAAAGGCAAACGCACCGCTTGAGAGCCTGCAGCGATGATGGCCTTCTTGAAGGCGATCACTTTTTTGCTGCCGTTTTGTTCTTGTGCAGTGCCAGTGGTCTCCGACACTTCAAGGTGGTTTGCACCCACGAACTGGCCCAAACCGCGCACGGTGGTGACCTTGCGCATCTTGGCCATGGCCGCCAAACCGCCTGTGAGTTTGCCAATGACCTTTTCTTTGTGGCCGCGCAGCTTGTCGATGTTGACCACCGGCTTGCCAAAGTCCACACCGAGGTCAGCCATGTGCGCCACTTCGTCCATCACCGCTGCGACGTGCAACAAGGCTTTGGATGGGATGCAACCCACGTTGAGGCACACGCCGCCCAAGGTGGCGTAGCGCTCAACGATGACCACGTTCAAGCCGAGGTCAGCCGCACGGAATGCAGCCGAGTAACCGCCGGGGCCACCGCCTAACACGAGCACATCGCACTCAATGTCTGCAGAACCACCGAAACTGGAGGCCACAGGTGCGGGGGTAGCTGCAACGGGTGCAGCAGCGGATGCCACAGGAGCGACCGCTGAAGCAGGCGCAGCAGCTGGGGCAGCCGCAGCGCCCTCGCCTTCCAGCACCAACACCACCGATCCTTGCTTGACCTTGTCGCCAATCTTGACCTTGAGTTCCTTGACCACGCCGCCGTGGCTGCAAGGAATTTCCATGGAGGCTTTGTCGCTCTCCACGGTGATCAGACTTTGGTCAGATTTGACGGTGTCGCCCACCTTGACCATCAACTCGATCACGGTGACTTCGTCGAAGTCACCAATGTCAGGGACTTGAATATCAATCAGTGCCATATCAAGTCCTTAGAGCAACACGCGACGGAAGTCGCTGAGGATTTGACCCAGGAACGCGTTGAAGCGTGCCGCTGCGGCGCCGTCGATGACGCGGTGGTCCCATGTCAAAGACAGGGGCAGTATCAGGCGGGGCACAAACTGCTTGCCGTCCCAGACGGGCTCCATGGTGCTCTTGCACACACCCAAAATGGCCACTTCGGGCGCGTTGATGATGGGCGTGAAGTACTTGCCACCAATGCCGCCGAGGCTGGAGATGGTGAAGGTCGCACCCGTCATTTCTGCAGGGCCGAGTTTGCCCTCTCGCGCCTTCTTGGCCAATTCGCCCATTTCTTGGCTGATCTGCAGCACACCTTTTTTGTCGCAATCGCGGATCACTGGGACCATCAAACCGTTGGGTGTGTCAGCGGCAAAGCCGATGTGCCAGTAGTTTTTGTAGACCAGCGCATCGCCGTCGAGCGAGCTGTTGAACTCGGGGTATTTCTTGAGTGCGGCTACGCAGGCCTTGATCAGGAACGCCAGCATCGTGACTTTGACGCCCGACTTTTCGTTCTCTTTGTTGGTGGAGACGCGGAAGGCTTCGAGGTCGGTGATGTCGGCGTCGTCGTGGTTGGTGACGGCCGGGATCATGATGGCGTTGCGCAGCAAGTTGGCACCGCTGATCTTCTTGATGCGACCCATTTCCTTGCGCTCGATGGGGCCGAACTTGGCGAAGTCGACCTTGGGCCAGGGGATCAGGCCCAAAGCTGCGCCGTCACCGCCTGAAGCTGCAGGGGCTTTGGCCGCTTGCGCCTTGGTTTGTGCAGCACCCGACATGACCGCCTGGGTGAAGGCTTGCACGTCGGCCTCGGTGATCCGGCCTTTGAGGCCCGAGCCTTTGACTTCTGCGAGCGGCACACCCAGCTCGCGTGCGAACTTGCGCACCGAGGGCGACGCGTGGGGCAAGCCCACCGTGTTGCCGCCGGGGGCGTGGGCAGGCTCTGCCACGGCAGCAAAGGCTGCAGCCAAAGGTGTTGGCGCAGCAGCGGGTGCCGAAGACACAACCGCAGGGGCTGCAGCAACCGCCACCGCCACAGGCGTGGCAGCAGCCACGGAGCCTTCCAAAATGGCCAGCAGGTCACCGATGTTGACCGTGTCGCCCACTTTGACTTTGAGCTCTTTGAGCACGCCCGCGTGTGAGGACGGGATTTCCATCGAGGCCTTGTCGGATTCGACGGTGATCAGCGATTGCTCGACCTTGATGGTGTCGCCGGGCTTGACCATAACTTCGATCACGGCCACGTCTTTGAAGTCGCCGATGTCGGGTACATGCACTTGCACGGGGCCGGATGCAGCAGGGGCAGCAGCAACAGGCGCCACTGGAGCCACAGCGGCAGCCGGTGCAATTGCTGGAGCGGCAGGTGCAACAGCCGGGGCAGCAGCCGCACCAGTGGCCTCCACCACCAGCACGATAGAGCCTTGCTTGATTTTGTCGCCCAGCGCCACGCGCAATTCCTTGACGACGCCTGCAGTGCTCGACGGGATTTCCATCGAGGCTTTGTCGGACTCCACGGTGATCAGGGACTGTTCGGCTTTCACCGTGTCGCCCACCTTGACCATCAACTCAATGACGGTCACTTCATCGAAATCACCGATGTCCGGGACTTGAACTTCTACCAATGCCATGTTCGTCTCCAGTTTTTATGCGTACAAGGGGTTGATCTTGTCGGTTTTGATACCGTACTTCTGGATGGCTTCGGCCACCTGAGCAACCGGCACTTTGCCCTCTTCGCTCAAAGCCTTGAGGGCCGCGACCACGATGTAGTGGCGGTTGACCTCGAAGTGCTCGCGCAGCTTGCTGCGGAAGTCGGAGCGGCCAAAACCGTCGGTGCCCAACACTTTGTAGGTGCGGTCTTTCGGAATGAACGGACGGATCTGCTCGGCATAGGCCTTCATGTAGTCGGTCGATGCGACCACGGGACCGCTGTGCTTGGCCAGCTGCTGGCCCACAAAAGAAACACGAGGCGTCTCCATCGGGTGCAACATGTTGTGACGCTCAGCGTCTTGGCCGTCGCGGGTCAGTTCGTTGAAGCTTGGGCAGCTCCACACATCGGCCTGGATGCCCCAGTCGGTGGCCAGCAGGGTTTGGGCGGCAATGGATTCGCGCAAGATGGTGCCCGAACCCAGCAATTGCACGCGCTTGTCTCCAGCTGCTCCGGGCTTGCACAAATACATGCCCTTGATGATCTGCTCTTCGGTGCCGGGTGTGAGGCCTGGCATTGCGTAGTTTTCATTCAGCAGAGTCAGGTAATAAAACACGTTGTCTTGCTTCTCGACCATGCGCTTCAAACCGTGGTGCAGGATGACACCGACTTCGTGGGCGAAGGTGGGGTCATACGACACGCAGTTGGGGATGGTGTTGGCCATGATGTGGCTGTGACCGTCTTCGTGCTGCAAGCCTTCACCGTTGAGCGTGGTGCGGCCAGATGTGCCGCCCAGCAAGAAGCCACGCGCCTGCATGTCACCCGCCGCCCAGGCCAAATCGCCAATGCGCTGGAAACCGAACATCGAGTAGTACACATAGAACGGGATCATGATCCGGTTGGACGTGCTGTAGCTGGTGGCCGCAGCGATCCAGCTCGACATGCCGCCGGCTTCGTTGATGCCTTCTTGCAGGATTTGACCGGCTTTGTCTTCCTTGTAATACATGACCTGGTCTTTGTCGACCGGGGTGTACTGCTGACCTGCCGGGTTGTAAATACCGATCTGGCGGAACAAGCCCTCCATACCAAAGGTACGGGCTTCGTCCACCAAAATCGGCACCACGCGAGGGCCCAAGGCCTGGTCGCGCAGCAACTGGGTCAAAAAGCGCACATACGCCTGGGTGGTCGAGATTTCGCGGCCTTCGGCGGTGGGCTCCATGACCGATTTGAATGTATCGAGCGACGGTACTGTGAAACTCTCATCGCTGTGGGTGCGTCGATGGGGCAAGTAGCCGCCCAGGGCCTTGCGGCGCTCGTGCAGGTACTTCATTTCCGGGGTGTCGTCTGCGGGCTTGTAGAACGGAATCTTGGCCAGCTCGCTGTCAGGCACCGGGATGTTGAAACGGTCGCGGAAGGCTTTGATGTCCTCGTCCGACAGCTTCTTGGTCTGGTGCACGTTGTTCTTGCCCTCGCCGGCTTTGCCCATGCCAAAACCTTTGACGGTCTTGATCAACAGAACGGTCGGCTGGCCTGTGTGATTCACAGCTTTGTGGAAAGCGGCATAGACCTTTTTCGAGTCATGTCCGCCACGGCGCAGGTCAAAGATTTCTTCATCAGACATCTTGGAGACCATTTCCAAGGTACGTGGATCGCGACCAAAGAAATGTTTACGCACGTAGGCACCGTCGTTGGCTTTCATGGCCTGGTAGTCGCCGTCCAGCGTGTCCATCATGATTTTCTTGAGCGCACCCTCTTTGTCTCGGGCCAACAGGGGGTCCCAACCGGAGCCCCACAGTAGCTTGATGACGTTCCAGCCCGAGCCACGAAACTCGCCTTCAAGCTCTTGCACGATCTTGCCGTTGCCTCGCACTGGACCGTCCAAGCGTTGCAAATTGCAGTTGACCACGAAGACCAAGTTGTCGAGGTTCTCACGGGCGGCCAAACCGATAGCGCCCAAAGACTCGACCTCGTCCATTTCGCCGTCACCGCAAAACACCCAGACCTTGCGGTTTTCGGTGTTGGCAATGCCACGGGCGTGCAGGTACTTCAAAAAGCGCGCCTGGTAAATCGCCATCAAAGGGCCTAGGCCCATGGACACCGTGGGGAACTGCCAAAACTCGGGCATCAGCTTGGGGTGTGGGTAACTGGACAAACCCTTGCCGTCGACCTCTTGGCGGAAGTTGAGCAACTGCTCTTCGGTCAAGCGGCCTTCCAAGTAGGCACGGGCATAGACGCCAGGCGACACATGGCCCTGGATGTAGAGGCAATCACCACCGTGTTCTTTTCCAGGCTCAGCGCTCTCTGCGTGCCAGAAATGGTTGAAACCAGCACCAAACAAACTGGCCAAAGAGGCGAATGAGCCAATGTGGCCACCCAAATCACCGCCATCCTCGGGGTTATGCCGGTTGGCCTTGACGACCATGGCCATGGCGTTCCAGCGCATGTAGGCGCGCAGGCGCTCTTCGATTTCCAGGTTGCCGGGCGAGCGCTCTTCTTCTTGCGGCTCAATGGTATTGACGTAGCCTGTGGTGGCCGAAAACGGCAAATCGATGCTGTGCTGGCGGGCTTCTTCGAGCAGCTCTTCGAGCAAAAAATGAGCACGCTCAGGACCCGATTTTTCGATCACGGCGGACAGGGCGTCCATCCATTCACGGGTTTCCTGTGAATCCAGGTCATGGCCCGGTTGTTGTGGTGTTGCCGCTGTCATGCGTGTCTCCTGTTTGTGTTGTTGATCAATGATGGCCGAATTTTCACATATTTTATTTGTTATTTCAAATCGTGCTTGTTCTTTTTGTATTGTGAAAAATAATGGTAATTAACAGTTGCTGTGAATCACGAGTCCGGTGCCATCTCTCATGCCTTGTCCCCTAAACTCAGGGGATGGAATTGAACAAAGCAGCCTCGGTCGTCAAACAAGTCGGACCATGGGCATGGTGGCGCACATGGTGGCATCGCCAATCCCCAAACAGACAAGACCGGTATGCCAATCTGGCACCCGTGGTCGCTGTGGTGCTTTTTTTGGCCGCCATCGCCAGTGCATTTTGGTACCTGAGGGTCGAAGAGATCGAGCGGGAACAGGAAGCCATCAAACGCGATGTGGAATACGCTCAACAGCGGCTTCGCCTGCGCTTGCTGGAACGGCAAGAACAGGTCATGCGCCTGGCCAGGGATGTTTCCAACAAGGAAATCCGCACCGACCAGTTTTTGTCCCGTGCCGAAGCCTTGGTGCAGCAGTACCCTGAATTTGTGTCTTTGACTTGGATTGATGACCGCAGACGCATCATGGCCAACCAAAGCGTCTCCAGCATTTCACCCAGCCAACAGATGCGTGCGGGCACGGTTCTCAAGGTGGGCGAGACTGAGAGCCATTTCAGCTTGGCCCGTGACTTGATGCAGCCCATTTATGGCCAGGTCAATACCGATGAAGACAAAGATGCTCAGCTGGCAGTTTTGCAGTTGCACACGCCCCTGAGCAACGACCAAGGCCGGTTCAGTGGCGTGATCCTGGCCGAATACGCCATGGAAGGCCTTCTTCGATATGGCATTCCGACCGAAGTGTTGGCCAAGTACGCTGTGGCCCTGCAAGACGGCAAAGGCCATTTGCTGGCAGGTCAGACCATACCGGGGCGGATCGCTTTGTGGAGTTTGCTGCCTGGCAGCGACAAACCCAACAACGATTACGAAGTCCCGGTCTCCCCCGTAGGCAATGACCTGATTTTGCGTGCCCAAGCTTGGCGCACTTCGCAAGGCTTGGTCGGTGGGGGTTTGTTCTGGTTGGTCGGTGTTCTGAGCGTGATGACCGCCTGGATGCTGATCGGCAATTGGCGGCATACGCGCAGGCGCATTCAAGCCCAAAAAGCACTCGTTGCCGAAACCAATTTCCGCCGCGCTATGGAGAACTCGATGCTCACGGGCATGCGCGCCCTGGATTTGCGTGGCCGCATCACCTACGTCAACCCCGCCTTTTGTCAGATGACGGGCTGGAGCGAAGCCGACCTCGTGGGGGCTGTGGCGCCATTTCCTTATTGGCCCGATCAAGACCGGGAGCTGCTGATGAAGCGGCTGGAAGAAGAAATCAGCGGGCAACACTCGGCAGGCGGCTTTCAGGTGCGGGTGAAACGCAAAAACGGCCAGTTGTTTGATGCGCGCATGTACGTGTCGCCACTGATCGATGCGACGGGAAAGCAAACCGGCTGGATGACATCGATGACGGACATCACCGAGCCCAATCGGATTCGGGAGCAATTGGCCAGTTCGCACGAGCGCTTCACCATCGTGCTTGAAGCTCTAGACGCCTCTGTCTCGGTGGCCCCTCTGGGCAGTCAGGAGCTGCTGTTTGCCAACAAACTCTACAGACTGTGGTTTGGCCAAAATACAGAAGGCCATTTACGGCTGGTTCAACAAGCAGGTGCCACTGACAGCGACACCACAGACGAGATGGACCATGTGGACGAAATGGCAGGCTTGCCCACAGAAAGTCTGACTGTTGCCAAATCCGAAAACTCAGAAATCTACGTCGCCGAATTGGGCAAATGGCTGGAGGTGCGCTCGCGCTACATCAATTGGGCAGACGGTCGACTGGCGCAAATGGTGATTGCCAGCGACATCACCCCTCGCCGCCAGGCCGAAGAACTGGCGGCTCAGCAAGCCGAACGCGCCCAGACCGCCAGCCGGCTCATCACCATGGGCGAGATGGCCTCCAGCGTGGCGCACGAACTCAACCAACCGCTCACGGCCATCAGCAATTACTGCAGCGGCATGATCTCGCGCATCAAGTCGCAACAGGTCAAGGAAGAGGACCTGCTGTCTGCGCTGGACAAAACCGCCCGGCAGGCCCAGCGGGCGGGGCAAATCATTTTGCGCATCCGCAGCTTCGTCAAGCGCAGCGAGCCCAACCGAACACTGTCGGATGTATCGGCCATGGTCAGCGAATCGCTGGAATTGGCCGAGATCGAGATGCGCCGACGCAACGTTCGCCTGACCCACCATGTGGCCGCTCGACTGCCCCAGCTGATGGTGGACCCGATCCTGATCGAACAGGTGCTGATCAACCTGATGAAAAACGCGGCCGAATCGATTGACAACGCCAACCGACCATTGGGCTTGCGACAGGTGGAACTGCGCATCGTCCCCAAAGAGATCGACAACCAAGCGGTCGTGGAATTCTCGGTGACGGACACTGGTCAAGGTTTGCCACCGGAAGACACCGAGCGGGTCTATGAGGCGTTTTTCTCCACCAAGGTGGAGGGCATGGGAATTGGTTTGAATTTGTGCCGCAGCATCATCGAATCCCACCAGGGCAGGATCGTTTCTGAGAACCTCTACAATGCCGGCGAGGTGACCGGTTGCCGGTTCTCCTTCTGGATTCCAGTCGAAGCCGCTTTGACCACATAACAACCCACGGGGTAAATGAATGAGCTTGATTCCCAAAAAAGGCACTGTGTACGTTGTGGACGACGACGAAGCGGTGCGCGATTCATTGCAGTGGTTACTAGAAGGTAAAGATTACCGCGTGCGTTGTTTTGACAGCGCCGAATCTTTCATCAGCCGCTACGACCCCCGTGAAGTGGCCTGCTTGATCGCTGATATCCGCATGGGCGGCATGACAGGTCTGGAATTGCAAGACCGTCTGATTGAGCGCAAATCCCCCCTGCCTATCGTGTTCATCACCGGCCACGGCGACGTGCCCATGGCCGTGAACACCATGAAAAAAGGCGCGATGGACTTCATCCAAAAGCCCTTCAAAGAAGAAGAGTTGCTCAGCCTGGTCGAGCGCATGCTCGACGAAGCCCGTGATTCCTTCTCTGATTACCAGCAAGCGGCTAGCCGCGATGCCCTGCTGTTCAAGCTGACGGGCCGCGAAGCCCAAGTGCTCGAGCGTATCGTCGCCGGTCGCTTGAACAAGCAGATTGCCGACGATTTGGGCATCAGCATCAAGACGGTGGAGGCGCACCGCGCCAACATCATGGAAAAGCTCAATGCCAACACCGTGGCCGACCTTCTCAAGATCGCGCTGGGGCAAAACGCACCCAAGGCCTGATCGGCCTGCCCCCTCTCTGAAACGCCCGCACCCGTCGGGCGTTTTGCATTTTCTTTCTGACTTTTTGGTTTTCTCACATGACCGCACAACGCATCGACGGCAATGCCCTTTCCCAACAACTGCGCACCGAAGTCGCCAGCCGCGCCCAAGCCCTCAAAGCCAAGGGCGTGACGCCAGGTCTTGCCGTGGTGCTGGTGGGTGACAACCCGGCCAGCCAGGTGTATGTGCGCAACAAGGTCAAGGCCTGTGAAGACAGCGGTCTGCATTCGGTGCTGGAAAAGTACGAAGTGACCATGACCGAGGCCGACTTGCTGGCCCGTGTGGAAGCGCTCAACAACGACCCGGCCATCCACGGCATCTTGGTGCAGCTGCCATTGCCTGCGCACATCGACGCCCAAAAGGTCATCGAAGCCATCAGCCCCGCCAAAGACGTGGACGGCTTTCACATCGCGAGCGCTGGTGCCCTGATGACGGGCATGCCCGGTTTTTGGCCCTGCACGCCTTATGGCTGCATGAAGATGCTCGAAAGCATTGGCTATGACCTGCGCGGCAAACACGCTGTGGTCATTGGCCGCAGCAACATTGTGGGCAAGCCCATGGCGCTGATGCTGCTGCAAAAAGACGCGACGGTGACGGTGGCGCACTCGCGCACCCAAAACCTCAAAGCCCTGACCTTGCAAGCCGACGTGATCGTGGCCGCCGTGGGCAAGCGCAACGTGCTCACGGCCGACATGGTCAAGCCCGGCGCGGTGGTGCTGGACGTGGGCATGAACCGCAACGACGAAGGCAAGCTTTGCGGTGACGTGGACTTTCAAGGCGTGAAAGAGGTCGCCAGCCACATCACACCCGTGCCTGGCGGCGTGGGCCCCATGACCATCACCATGCTGCTGGTCAATACCCTTGAAGCTGCAGAACGCGCCTCTAAGTGAGAACATCTCACCTGTATTTGATCTCTTGGAACTGACCATGACCAACCCCTTGCTCGACACCTCTGGCTTGCCCCTGTTTGACCGCATCGCGCCTGAACATGTGGCCTCGGCCATGGACGAACTGCTGGCCACAGCCGACAAGGCACTCGAAACGGTGACCGCCGCTGACTTTCCAGCCGACTGGAAAGCCATCGCTAGCAACTTGGACGTGGCCACCGAGCGGCTGGGCATGGCCTGGGGCGCGGTCAGTCACCTCAACAGCGTGGCCGACACCCCCGAATTGCGCGCCGCCTACAACGCTGCCCTGCCCCGCGTGACGGAGTTCTGGACGCGTTTGGGCAGTGACGAACGCCTGTATGCCAAATACAAAGCCATTGACGCCGCCAGCCTGAACGCCGAGCAAACCCAAGCCCGCAAAAACGCCCTGCGCGGTTTTGTCTTGGGCGGTGCCGAACTGCAAGGCACGGCAAAAGAACGCTACGCCGCCATCCAAGAGCGCTTGGCCGAAATCACGCAAAAGTTCAGCGAAAACACACTCGACGCGACCGATAAGTTTGCGCTGTACGTGAGCGAAGACCAGCTCAAAGGTGTGCCTGCCGATGTGGTGCAAGCCACGCGCGATGCAGCCCAAAAGGAAGGTAAAGAAGGCCACCGCTTGTCACTCAAGATGCCGGTCTACCTGCCGGTGATGCAGTTCGCCGACAGCGGCGCTTTGCGCGAGCAACTTTACAAAGCCTATGTGACCCGCGCCTCAGATCAGGCCCCCGATGACGCCAAACACTTCGACAACACCCCATTGATGCAAGAAATTTTGGCGCTGCGCCAAGAAGAAGCCCGCCTGCTGGGCTTTGACAACTACGCCCAAGTGTCGGTTGTGCCCAAGATGGCCGAATCGCCCGAAAAAGTCACCAGCTTCTTGCGCGACTTGGCGGCCAAAGCCCGTCCCTTTGCCGAAAAAGACCTGGCCGACCTGCGTGAATTCGCAGCCAACGCCTTGGGCATCACCGGCCCCCTCAACGCCTGGGACGTGCCCTACTTGAGCGAAAAACTCAAAGAAGCGCGCTACAGCTTCAGTGAGCAAGAGGTCAAGCAGTACTTCACAGCACCCAAAGTGCTGGCCGGGCTGTTCAAGATCATCGAAACCCTGTTTGAAGTCAGCATCCGAGCCGACCAAGCGCCCGTGTGGCACCCGGCCGTGGCGTTTTACCGCATCGAGCGTGATGGCAAACTGATTGGCCAGTTCTACCTGGACCCCCCAGCCCGCGCGGGCAAGCGTGGCGGCGCTTGGATGGACGATGTGCGCGGCCGCTGGCAGCGCCCCGACACGGGCGTGCTGCAAACGCCCGTGGCGCATTTGGTGTGCAACTTTGCCGAAGGCGTGAACGGCCAGCCCGCTTTGCTCACACACGACGACGTGATCACCCTCTTCCACGAGTTTGGCCACGGCTTGCACCACATGCTCACCCAAGTCAGCGAGCGCGATGTCTCGGGCATCAGCGGCGTGGAATGGGATGCGGTCGAGCTGCCCAGCCAGTTCATGGAAAACTTCTGCTGGGAATGGTCGGTGCTGCGCCACATGACCGCCCATGTGGAAACCGGCGAATCCCTGCCCCGCGCCTTGTTCGACAAAATGCTGGCCGCGAAAAACTTCCAAAGCGGCTTGCAAACCCTGCGTCAGATCGAGTTTTCGCTGTTCGACATGCTGGTGCACGCCGAGCACGACCCGGCGCAAGACTTCATGCCGCTCTTGCAGCAAGTGCGCGACGAAGTGGCCGTGATGCGCCCACCCGCCTTCAACCGCATGGCCCACACCTTCAGCCACATTTTTGCAGGCGGTTACGCCGCCGGTTATTACAGCTACAAATGGGCTGAGGTGCTCAGCGCCGATGCTTATGCCGCGTTTGAGGAAACCGCTGCAGCCGACGGCACGCCCAGCGTGGAAACGGGCCGCCTTTACCGCCAGGCCATTCTGGAAGCCGGTGGCAGCCGCCCGGCGCTCGAATCGTTCAAGGCCTTCCGGGGGCGCGAGCCGAGTCTGGATGCCTTGCTTCGCCATCAGGGCATGGTCGCGGCCTGAGCCGACAAGCCATCACCAAGCCCTGATTTCTCAGGGACTCCAATCGGTCATTCGACGCTGTCAAGGTCAAATAAATCATGAGTGAAAACGCACGCAACGTCTTGGGGGAGGCTCTGGTCCCCTGCTCTTATGACCCTTTGACCGGTTACTACCGGGACGGCTGCTGCAACACGGACGATCATGACCAAGGCAGCCATGTCATTTGCGCGAAAGTCACGCAAGAGTTTCTGGACTTTTCGGTGACACGTGGCAACGACCTTGTGACGCCGCGCCCCGATTACCGATTTGCTGGATTGAAAGCTGGCGACCGTTGGTGCCTGTGTGCCATGCGTTGGAAAGAAGCGCTGGACGCGGGCGTTGCGCCCCCGGTTGTTCTGGAATGCACGCACAAGCGCGCGCTTCGGTTTGTGACACTGGCGCAGCTTCAGTCCTGCGCGCTCAAACCAGTGGGTAAGCCGTAAAACCCGAACTGACGAAAAAAAAGCACCGAGCGATACCGCTAAGTGCTTGTTTTTCCTACCAAATTTGGTAGGCGCGACTAGATTCGAACTAGCGACCCCCACCATGTCAAGGTGGTGCTCTAACCAACTGAGCTACGCGCCTGCTAAGCCTCGAATTATAGCGTCAAAAATTGCCTTTTCAGGGAACGTTTCAATAAGACGTGTTTACCGCCTTCTTGCCGCCCTCACCCCTTTGACGCTGCGCACCGTGCCCAGCACCTTGTTCAGGCGGTCTGCGTCGCCAATCTCCACCGTGAAAGTCATCCAGGCCGTACCTTTGACGGACTGGGTCTGAACGCCAATCACGTTCATCTTTTCTTTGGCAAACACTTCGGAGATGTCACGCAGCAGGCCTTGGCGGTCAAAGGCCTCCACCGCCACGTCTACCGGGTAGACCGAGGCATCGGCCCCTTTGTTTTCGCCCCAACGGACTTCGATCACGCGCTCGCCGTGGCGTGCGACCAGTTCACGAAAGTTGCTGCAGTCCTGGCGGTGAATGCTCACGCCTTTGCCGCGTGTGACAAAGCCACTGATCGCATCGGGCGGCGCGGGCTTGCAGCAGCGCGCCAGTTGCGTGAGCAAGGAATCCACCCCCACCACCAGCACGCCCGAGGGGGATTTGCGGGCCACCGCACCTTTGAACTTCTTGTGCAGGACCTCGTCGGCTTCTGGCGCAGGCTCTGGCGGGTTGAGCAACACCTCTATGTTGCGCAGCGAATACTCGTCCTTGCCCACCACCTCGAACAGGCCATCGGCCGACTTGAAGCCCAGCTGGCTGGCCAGGTCTTCCAGGCGGATGGCGGTTCGCCCCAGCCGCTGCAAGAACTTCTCGACCGCCTCGCGCCCGCGGGCTACGGTTTCGGCAATGACTTGTGCGTTGAACCAAGCACGCACTTTGGCCCTTGCCCGGGGGCTGGCCAAAAAGCCCAACTCCGGGTTGAGCCAGTCGCGCGACGGCCCACCTTCTTTGATGGCGGTGATTTCCACCGTCTGGCCATTGGCCAGCTGGGTGTTCAGCGGCACCATCGCGCCGTCCACCTTGGCACCCCGGCAGCGGTGGCCCAAATTGGTGTGAACCGTGTAGGCAAAGTCGATGGGCGTGGCACCTTGTGGCAGCTCGACCACCGCGGCGTCGGGTGTCAGCACATAGATGCGGTCGTCAAACAGGCCGCTGCCGGGCGCACTGGCTTGCGCAGCCCCGGACAGGTCGCGCTCCCAAGCCAGCAGTTGCCGCAGCACCGCAATTTTGGTGTCGTACTCGCTGGTGGCCGACACCCCGGCATAACCTTTGGTACCCGCTTCCTTGTAGGCCCAGTGGGCGGCCACGCCGTGCTCGGCGTGGTCGTGCATGGCCTGGGTGCGGATTTGTACCTCAATCGGGCCGCCATCCGCATCGCGCACCACGGTGTGCAGCGACTGGTAGCCGTTGGCTTTGGGCTTGGCGATGTAGTCGTCGAACTCCTCGGCGATGGGTACAAAGTGCTCATGCACCCAGCTCAGCGCTTGGTAGGAATCGGCCACGCTGGGCACCACCACACGCAACGCACGGATGTCGAACACCCGCTCGAAGGGCAGCGATTTACCGCGCATTTTGCGCACGATGCTGTAGATGTGTTTGGGTCGCCCTTCGACCGAAGCCGCAATGCCCTGCCCAGCCAAGGCCTGCTGCAAGCGCTCGCGCAGCGCCACCATGTTGCGCTCGCGCTCGGTGCGTTTTTCATCCAGCAGCCGGGCAATGTCTTTGTAAGTCGCGGGCTCCAGAAAACGGAAGGACAGGTCTTCCATCTCCCACTTGATCTGCCAAATGCCCAAACGGTTGGCCAAAGGCGCGAACACCTGCAGCGACTCGCTGGCCAAAGCGGGGGGCACCGGCTGCTTGGTGGCGGCGTAATGGCGCAGGGTTTGCAAACGCGATGCCAAGCGCAGCATGACCACCCGCAGATCGCGGCTGAAAGCCAGCAGCATCTTGCGCACATTCTCGGTCTGGATGCGGGGGCTCAGCGGCGTGTTGTCTGGCCCATGGGTGCCCGATTCTGCCGCCCGCGACAGGCGCTGCACATGCACCAGCTGGTTGGTCTGCATGGCCAGTTGCGCCAACTGCGGGCCAAAGGCCTTGGCGATCACCTCTTCGGGCTTGTTCAGATGTGGGCAGGCATAAACCAGGTAACTGGCCGCCTGCATGGCCAAAGAACCCCCAATGTCCGCCAAGATGGCGGCCACCGCATCGGCATGCGTCAGGATGTTTTCTCCGGTGTCCAGGGTTTCACCGGCAATCAGGGGCTCGGCAAAAGCTCGGGCTTTGGCCAAGGTTTCGGCTTGTTCCGAAACTTCCGATGTGGCCAGAACCACAGGGGGCAAATGAGGCGCGTGCAAACGGCCTGGTGTGGACATCGGGCTTGCAGAGTGGCTTGAAGTGGGGCTGACCATGAGACCTAGTCAGCCAATAAAAATGAAGTCAAAACCGCGATTTGATCGTCCCCCGTCAAGGTGGGGGCATGACCAAAACCAGGCCAAGTGTCCAGCTGCGCACGGGGGCCGCGCTGCGTCATCTGCGCAGCGGTTTCGGGCGTCAGCAAGTCCGAGTCCTGCCCACGGATCAAAAGGGTTTTGGCCTGAATCTGGTCGTACAAGGACCACAAAGTCGCCTCGCCAGCAGCGGCCGCTTCGGGCGTCAGGGCCCTCACGGGCACCCCGATGGCCGGGTCGTAATGCAGCGTCAAGCGGCCTTCGGTGCTTGGGCGCGTCATGTGCGACGACATGTCACGCCAGACCTCGGGCAAGACCGGACCAAAGCCTTGGGACAGGGTCCATAAAGCGGCAGCAGCCTCATCGAGGTCGCGGTAATGACCGTATTGCCCCACATAAGCTTGCATGCGCTGCACCGACGACCAGGTGATGGCCGGCCCCACATCGTTCAGCACCAAGCGGCGAATGGGGCAAGGCAATGGCAGGCCAGGCTGTCCGGCCAGCACCATGCCGATCAAGCCGCCCATGCTGGTGCCCACCCAATCCAGCGTTTGCAGGGGCTTGTCTGCGCCCAACTGCCGCTGAATCTGGCCCAGCATGGCCAGCATGTCGCCCGCGTACTGCGGAATTTGGTACAGCGCGGGCTCGCGCAGCCATTCGCTGTGCCCTCGCCCCGCCACATCCGGGCAGATCACTTGCAGAGGCTCGGGGGTTTGTGCCACGAGGGCTTGAGCCAAGCGGTCAAAATCGCGCCCCTGGCGGGTCAAACCATGCACGCACACCACCACGCGGCGTGCATTCTCGTCGCCCCAGCGCCAGTAAGCCATGCGGTGCTGACCTTCGGGGTGCGGGCAAGTCACCCATTCAAGCTGTGGAGATGGTGAGGGGGCGTCGGGCGTGAGGGTCATGACAATCGGAAACAATCTGAAGGGGCTGCCTGCAAAACCGGGCTTAGGCAGCGCCATAATGGACTTTTGAACATCCTAATTCATCTTTCGGAGTGGAAAACATGTTGCAAGGTAAAACAGCACTGGTCACAGGTTCAACCAGCGGTATCGGTCTGGGCATTGCCAAGGCTTTGGCCAAGCAAGGCGCCAACATCGTGCTGAACGGTTTTGGCGATGCCGAAGGCCCCAAGGCCGAGATTGCAGCCATGGGCGTCAAAGTGGCTTACCACGGCGCCGACATGAGCAAAGCCTCTGAGATTGAAGCCATGATGAAGTTCGCTGCTGACACCTTCGGCCGCGTGGACGTTTTGGTGAACAACGCTGGCATTCAGCATGTGGCCAAGATCGAAGACTTCCCTGTCGAGCGCTGGGACGCCATCATCGCCATCAACCTGACCAGCGCCTTCCACGCCACACGACTGGCCCTGCCCGCCATGAAAGCCGCCAACTGGGGCCGCATCATCAACGTTGCCTCCATCCACGGCTTGGTCGGTTCGGCCGAAAAGTCGGCTTATGTGGCCGCCAAGCACGGCGTGGTGGGCCTGACCAAAGTCACAGCCCTTGAAAACGCCACCACAGGCGTGACCTGCAATGCCATTTGCCCGGGCTGGGTGTTGACACCTCTCGTGCAAAAACAGGTGGACGCCAAGGCGGCGGCCATGGGTCTGTCCAACGAAGAAGCCAAAAAACAGCTGCTGCAAGAGAAAGAGCCCTCCATGCAGTTCACCACGCCCGAAGAGCTGGGCGAATTGGCTGTTTTCTTCTGCTCAGCAGCAGGCAACAACGTGCGCGGCGTGGCCTGGAACATGGACGGCGGCTGGACCGCCCAGTAAAACCATGAGTACATCTGCACGCTTGGACAAGATCGTCATTGTTGATGACGACACCCGAATCCGCGACCTTTTGCGCCGTTTTTTGTCGCAAGAAGGTTTTGACGTCCTGTTGGCCGAAGATGGCCGGGCCCTTGACCGCATCTTGCAGCGAGAAACAATCGACCTGATCGTGCTCGACCTCATGCTGCCTGGTGAAGATGGCTTGAGCATTTGCAAACGGCTGCGGGGCTCGGGCGTCAAAACGCCCGTCATCATGCTGACGGCCAAGGTCGAAGACGTGGACCGCATCACGGGCCTGGAAATTGGGGCTGACGACTATCTGGGCAAACCGTTTAATCCGCGCGAGTTGCTGGCCCGCATTCACGCCGTCTTGCGTCGCAGGCCGCAAGGTGAGGTGCCCGGTGCACCCTCCTCCGGCGACAACGAAGTCATTGTGTTTGGCGCTTTTTCGCTTGACTTGGGCACCCGTTCCCTGTCCAAAAATGGCCAAGACATGCCTTTGACGAGCGGCGAATTCGCCATGCTCAAGGCCTTGGCGCGTCACCCCAAACAGCCGCTGACGCGCGACAAACTGGCGCAACTGGCCCGTGGCCGCGACTTCGAGCCCTTCGACCGGAGCCTGGATGTACAGATCTCCAGGCTGCGCAAAATGATCGAGGTCGACCCCGCATCGCCCAAAATCATTCAGACCGTTTGGGGCGTGGGTTACGTGTTTGTGCCTGATGGACAGCCGTGACCCCAGCGAAAACCGGAATGCCCGAGGGCCCCGTCCCTGAAAAACTGCCACGCAGGCTCAAGCTGAGCCTGTTTTGGCGCACCTTCTTTTTGTTGGCCTTGCTGATTTTGTTCAGCAGCCTGGCCTGGCTGCAAATGTTTCGTACCCAAGAGTATGAGCCGCGCATCCTGCGCAATGCCCATCAAATTGCCACCGTCGTCAATTTGACCAAGACCGCCTTGATGCACACCGATGCCATCGCGCGTGTCTCCTTGCTCAAGATGCTGGCCGACGAGGAAGATGTCAGCATCCAGTTGCGCGAACCCTCAGACCGCATCCGTCCCTTTGGCGATTCGGACATGGAAAGCCGACTGGTGCAAGAAATGGTCACTCGGCTTGGCCCTGACACCGTCATCGCCTCGCGCGTGAACGACACCAGCGGCTTGTGGGTGGGCTTCAAGATTGAAAGTGACAGCTACTGGCTGCAAATGGACCCCGAACGGCTTCGCCCCTTGGGGGGCTCGGCCTGGCTGACCTGGCTTGCCGTCACATTGGCGCTTTCCTTGTCGGGCGCGGCCATGATGGCTGGCCTCATCAACCGGCCCCTGAAACGCTTGTCCTTTGCGGCCAGTCAAGTGCGCGAAGGTCACTTCACCACATCCACATTGGACGAAGACGCCGCCACCAGCGAAATCCGTGAGGTCAACATCGGCTTCAACCGCATGGCCGAGCGCCTGGCCAAAATTGAACAAGAACGGGCCTTGATGTTGGCTGGCATCTCGCATGACCTGCGCACGCCCCTGGCCCGCTTGCGCCTAGAGACAGAACTGAGCGTGGCCGACCTCGAAACCCGCGATTTGATGGCCGCAGACATCGCGCAACTCGACGCCATCATCGACAAATTCCTCGACTACGCCCGCCCCGAGCCCACGGAATTGGGTCCGGTTTTGTTGTCCGGCGTCATCAGCCGCAGCATCGCCCCTTGGCGCAACAACCCGCGTTTCGAGATCAGTGTGGACGTGGCCGAAGACCTGCAAGTCAAGGCCGAACAAGTGGAGTTGTCTCGGGTGCTGTCCAACCTGCTTGAAAACGCCCGCCGCTACGGCCAAAGCCCCAGCGATGGCATCACGCGTGTCGAAATCGTCGCCCGGGTCCACGAGGGTTGGGTCTTGTTGCGCGTGCGCGACCAAGGCCCCGGGGTGTCAGAAGACGCGCTGAAAAACCTGACGCAACCTTTTTTCAGAGGCGATGCGGCCAGAACCTCGGCCACAGGCTCGGGCTTGGGCTTGGCCATTGTCGAGCGCTCGGTGCAGCGCATGGGCGGCACATTTTCGGTGTTCAACAACAGCGCAGGCGGCTTGATGGCGCTGATGAAGTTCCGTCAAGTCCAAAACGAGGCTTGAGCTACAGCAGAGATTCGGCCGCAGGGGCGACCTCCCACAGAGTCAAGGCCAGGAAGTTTGGTCTTCGTGGGAGCGAGCCCCAGCTCGCGAATGTGCGATCAACAGCTCAAGCTTGCCATCAAGCCTTTTTCAGCAAAGCCACCGCCCGCGCTTCCATGCTTTGGCCCATGCCCACGGGGCCAAGCTTTTCCGCCGTCTTGGCTTTCACGTTCACCTGATCCAACGCCACGCCCAGCGCTTGGGCCACGCCCGCGTTGATGGCCGCTATGTGCGGGGCCAGTTTCGGGGCTTGCGCCACGATGGTGCTGTCCACATTCACCAGTTCCCAGCCCTTTTCCCGCACGCGGCGCATGGCTTCTTGCAACAAAACGGAAGAATTGGCGCCCTTGAACTGCACATCCGTGTCCGGAAAGTGCCGCCCAATGTCGCCCATACCTGCAGCGCCCAGCACCGCGTCGGTGATGGCGTGCAGCAGCACATCGGCGTCCGAATGCCCCAGCAAACCCGCCGAGTGCGGTATCTCCACCCCGCCCAAAATCAGCTTGCGTCCGGGCACCAAGGCGTGCACGTCCCAGCCTTCGCCGATGCGGATGTTCATGTTCTGCCTTTCAAAACCGCCTCGGCAAACGCGAAATCGGCCGGGTAAGTGACTTTTAAATTCTGCGCCGAGCCGGGCACCAGACGGGGTGACAAGCCCAGGCGCTCCATGGCGCTCGACTCGTCGGTGATCCCTGCAAAACCTGTGGCCGCTGCGTCTGCCAAAGCGGCATGCAAAGCCCCAAGACGGAACATTTGCGGGGTTTGCGCCAACCACTTGTCTTCGCGCGGCACGGTGCTGGCCACGCGGGCACTGCTGCCGTCCAGTGTGTGCGATTTCAAAGTGTCGGGCAGTGGCAAGGCCAGCAAGCCGCCCACCGGGTCATCTTTGCAAGCATCGATCAGTTGCGACACCGCCTCGGGGGTGACCAAGCAACGTGCTGCGTCGTGAACCAGCACCCAGTCTTGCGCCGCGACGCCTGCTGCCAGCATGGCGCTCAGGCCGTTGAATACGCTCTCGGCGCGGGTTGCGCCACCACAAGCCTCACGTCTGAAATGAACAGGCCAACCGACATGAGGCCATACAAAATTGTCGTCCGGGGACAGAATCACCCAGCCACTGGACAGCTGAGGCACACGGGCCAGCGCCTGCAGGGTGTGCAAAACCATGACTTGCCCAGCCACCATCTGGTATTGCTTGGGCATGGGGGTGCCAGCGCGGCTGCCCGTGCCCGCACAGGGCACCAAGGCATGGAAACGGGGAGAGGTAGGGGTCGTCGACATGATCTTGAATTGTAGGAGGTCGCCCCGCGGCTGAATCGGTGGACTTGTGGGAGGCTGCCCCTGCGGCCGAATGGTGGTTCGGCATAGGCGCCTGAGCCAGATCACACATTCGCGAGCAGGGGCTCGCTCCCACAAAGGCCAGACGCTCACATTTTTGACTCTGTGGGAGGCTGCCCCTGCAGCCGAATGCTTGATGTCCTAGCTTCGCTCATGCCCTTGACCACTCAGGGGGCTATGCCGCAACGCTTCTACAATGATGGCGTGTGATCTTTTCTTCACCCCCCTCCTTTCTTGGCGGGGGGTGTTTTGCTTTTTTCATCGCCATTGCCCATCGCCACCATGCAACTGCCCAGCCTGATCACCGGCAAACGTTTCACCCTGCCCCGCCCCGCCGGATCGGCCGATGCCGTGTTGCTGGCCCAACTGGCGCAGCGCGAAAAGAAAGCAGGCAAGCTCACCGCCATCGTCACCAGCGACGCGGCCGACGCCCAGCGCCTGATGGACGAGCTGGTGTTTTTTGCGCCCGATCTGCGCTGCGTGATGTTCCCTGACTGGGAAACCCTGCCGTATGACACGTTTTCGCCGCACCAGGACTTGATCAGCGAGCGCCTGGCCACACTCTGGCGCATCAAGCAGCGCAACCATGCCGAAAGTGCCGACGTGGTGCTGGTGCCCGCCACCACCGCGCTCTATCGACTGGCCCCGCCGTCCTTTTTGGCGGGCTATACCTTCGAATTCAAGGTCAAGCAAAAGCTGGACGAAGCCCAGCTCAAGGCCCAGCTCACGCTGGCGGGTTACTCGCACGTCAGCCAGGTGGTCAGCCCCGGCGAATACGCTGTGCGCGGCGGCTTGATCGATTTGTTCCCCATGGGCTCGCTGGTGCCTTACCGGGTGGACCTGTTCGACGACGAAATCGACAGCATCCGCACCTTTGACCCCGACAGCCAGCGCAGCCTCTACCCCGTGCCCGAGGTGCGGCTGCTGCCCGGTCGCGAGTTCCCGATGGACGAGGCGGCCCGTGCGCGCTTTCGCAGCCGCTGGCGCGAACTGCTCGAAGGCGACCCGACCAAGAGCCGCATCTACAAAGACATGGGCAACGGCGTGGCCACGGCGGGCATCGAGTACTACCTGCCGCTGTTTTTTGAAGAAACCGCCACGGTGTTTGATTACTTGGGCGCGGGCCCCAATGCGTCACAAAGCGATGCGGCCACGGTGGTGCTGCACGGCGATCTGGAACCCGCCTTCCAGCGCTTTTGGCAAGACACCCGCGACCGCTACCGCCTGGTGCAGGGCGACCCCGAGCGGCCCGTGTTGCCGCCTGATGCCCTGTTTTTAAGCGCCGAGCAGTTCTACACCCTGACCAACGGCCACGCGCAACTGGCCCTGCGCATAGGCACCAGCGATGTGGCCGACAACACCCTGGCCCAGCCCCTGCCCGAGCTGACGGTGGTGCGCGGCGCAGAAGACCCGCTGTCGCGCTTGCAAGCGCACATCCGCAGCAGCGCCAGCCGGGTGCTGATCCTGGCCGAAAGCGATGGCCGCCGCGAGAGCCTGCTCGATTTCGTGCGCTCCAGCGGCCTCACGCTACCCGTCTTTGACAGCCTCGAAGATTTTTTGACGAGCGACGAAAAGGTCGGCATGGCCACCGCCGCGTTGGTCAGCGGTTTTCACTGGTTCGAGCACAACATCGACCTGGTCACCGAAACCGAACTCTTCGCGGCAGGGGCGGTCACCCGCCGCCGCAAGAAGCAAGAACAGGTCAGCGATGTGGAAGCGCTGATCAAAGACCTGAGCGAGCTGAATGTGGGCGACCCGGTGGTGCACAGTGCCCACGGCATTGGCCGCTACCGGGGCTTGGTCAACATGGACATGGGCCAGAAAAACGAAGACGGCACGCCCGCCCTGCAAGAGTTTTTGCACCTGGAATACGCCGACAAGGCCACGCTCTATGTGCCCGTGAGCCAGCTGCAACTGATTGGCCGCTACACCGGCGTGAGCGCCGACGAAGCGCCGCTGCACAAGCTGGGCTCCGGCCAGTGGGAAAAGGCCAAACGTCGCGCCGCCGAGCAGGTGCGCGACGCCGCCGCCGAGTTGCTCAACATTTATGCACGCCGCGCCGCACGCGAGGGCCACCCTTTCCGCTACAGCCCGCAAGACTACGAGACCTTTGCCAACGATTTCGGTTTTGAAGAAACCGCCGACCAAAAGGCGGCCATCCACTGCGTCATTCAAGACATGATCAGCCCCCGCCCCATGGACCGCCTGGTCTGTGGCGATGTGGGTTTTGGCAAGACCGAGGTGGCCTTGCGCGCGGCCTTTGTGGCCGTCACGGGGGGCAAACAAGTGGCCATTTTGGCCCCCACCACCTTGCTGGCCGAGCAGCATTACCAAACGCTCAAGGACCGCTTTGCCAAATGGCCCGTCAAGGTGGCTGAGGTCTCGCGTTTCAGGTCCGGCAAAGAAGTCACTGCCGCCCTCAAAGGCATTGCCGACGGCACGGTGGACATAGTGGTCGGCACGCACAAGCTGCTGAGCGAATCCACCAAATTCCACGACCTGGGCTTGCTCATCATTGACGAAGAACACCGCTTTGGCGTGCGCCACAAAGAGGCCATGAAAGCCCTGAGGGCCGAGGTCGATGTGCTCACGCTCACGGCCACGCCCATCCCACGCACCATGGGCATGGCTTTGGAGGGCCTGCGCGATTTGAGCGTGATTGCGACTGCGCCGCAACGCCGCTTGGCCATCAAGACCTTTGTGCGCAACGAAGGCACAGGCGTGATCCGCGAGGCGGTGTTGCGCGAACTCAAGCGCGGCGGCCAGTGCTACTTTTTGCACAACGAGGTCGAGACCATCGAGAACCGCAAGCAAAAGCTCGAAGAAATCCTGCCCGAAGCCCGCATCGCCGTGGCCCATGGCCAAATGCCCGAGCGCGAGCTGGAGCGCGTGATGCGCGACTTTGTGGCCCAGCGCTACAACATCTTGCTGTGCTCGACCATCATCGAGACCGGCATCGACGTGCCCACGGCCAACACCATCGTGATCTCTCGCGCCGACAAATTCGGCTTGGCCCAGCTGCACCAGCTGCGCGGGCGCGTGGGCCGATCGCACCACCAAGCCTATGCGTATTTGATGGTGCCCGAGATCGAAGGCCTGACCAAACAGGCCGCCCAGCGGCTCGACGCGATCCAACAAATGGAAGAACTGGGCAGCGGCTTTTATTTGGCCATGCACGACCTGGAGATCCGCGGCGCGGGCGAGGTGTTGGGCGAAAACCAAAGCGGCAACATGCTCGAAGTGGGTTTTCAGCTCTACAACGAAATGCTGTCCGAAGCGGTGCGCAGCCTGAAAGCGGGCAAAGAACCGGACTTGCTCAACCCCCTCACCGCCACCACCGACATCAACCTGCACGCCCCCGCCCTGCTGCCCAACGACTACTGCGGCGACGTGCACCTGCGCCTGAGCTTTTACAAAAAGCTGGCCACCGCCAAAACCAGCGACCAGATCGACGCCCTGCTCGAAGAACTGGTGGACCGATTTGGCAAGCTGCCCCCGCAAGCACAGACGCTGGTGGACGTGCACCGCTTGCGCGTGCTGACCCAGCCCTATGGCGTCATTAAGGTAGACGCCGCACCGGGCGTCATCCAGATCACCTTCAAACCCAACCCGCCCGTCGATCCCATGGCCATCATTGGTTTGATCCAAAAGAACAAACACATCAAGCTGGCGGGCAACGACAAAATCCGCATTGAGCGCGAACTGCCCGACCCGAAGGCGCGGGCGCAGATGGTGCGGGATGTGTTGCGGAGTTTGGGGACGCCAAAATCCGAAAACGCAGTGGCCTGAGCACTTTCAACGATCTTCGATAATCCTGACCCATGACATCCACCACCGCATCCCCCACCGAGTTTGCCCCCGGTCTTGCCATCCAAGGCTTTGCCGCCCCCCTGTCGCTGTCCCAGTTCAAGCTCATCGCGTTTGACATGGACTCCACGCTCATCAGCATCGAGTGCATCGACGAGATCGCCGACGCTGTGGATCGCAAGGCAGAGGTGGCCGCCATCACCGAGGCCGCCATGCGCGGCGAGATCACCGACTTCAAGGAAAGCCTGCGCCGCCGCCTGGCCCTGCTAAAGGGCGTGACGCTGGCCGACATGGAACGCGTCTACACCGAGCGCCTGAAAATCAACCCCGGCGCGGCCGAGCTGATTACCGCTTGCCAAAAGGCGGGCATGAAGGTGCTGTTGGTGTCGGGTGGCTTCACCTTTTTTGCCGACCGCGTCAAAGCGCGCTTGAACATCGACTTTGCCCGTTCCAACCGTCTTGAGGTGGTGAACGGCGAACTCACGGGCGGCCTAGTGATGCAAAGCTGGGGCGACATTTGTGACGGGGCCGAGAAGCGCAGAACTGTGCTGGAAATGGCCTCGTTGATGGGTATCGAGCCGCATCAATGCATCGCTGTCGGGGACGGTGCCAATGACCTGCCCATGATGGGCGTGGCTGGTTTGTCAGTGGCTTATCACGCTAAGCCTAAGGTGCGCGAGCAAGCCATGGTGGCAATCAACCAAGGTGGTCTGGACCGATTGCTGGAAGTCGTCAAGCCCTGAGCCTTCCGGGCTGGGATTGAAACATCTGGTCCCTGTGGGATCAGCCTTTCCCTGTGGGAGCGAGCCCCTGCTCGCGAATTTGCGCTCTGCCCGTGCAGGCATTCGGCCGCAGGGGCGGCCTCCCACAGGATAATCCCGCCTAAGCATTTGGCCGTAGGGGTGGCCTCCCAAAGAGGAAACTGCCGACCTACTTGGGCTGGCGCAGAGGTTTGAGCAGATCGCTCAGACCGTTGTGGTCAATCTCCTGCATGAGCTGCAGAAGTTGCCCGATTTCCCCCTTGGGGAACCCCTCACGCGCAAACCAATTCAGGTAGTTGCCTGGCAAGTCGGCAATCAGTGTGCCCTTGTGTTTACCGAATGGCATGGGCATGGTGACCAGCTTCATCAGGTCGTCGGGTTTCATGCTTGAGCCCTCACTTCACGCCTCACGCCTCGCTTCACAACTCGGTCCAAAGCCAAGCACGCACCCGCGCATGAAATGCTTCTGGACGTGAAATCATGACCCAGTGCCCACAAGGCAGCCCCTGCACGGCGCTGCCGGGTGTGGATGCAACTTTCTCCAACCATTTGGCCGAATGGAACATGAAAGGTTTGCGCTCGCCGTAGACAAACAAGAGCGGCATGGGCAAGTTGATTTGCGTCGCCTGCTTGAAGCCGCCCGCCGTGCCGAACCACTGCATGGCATAGGGGTAGTTCATCTTGTGGGTGATGGTGGCCGGGTCTGTAGGACAGCGCAGCCAACGCGCCATGGCGCGGGTCATGCGGGTGCCGATGCTGCCGCCCAGCTTCCACGCCAAGGCAAGCCAAACTTGGTAGCCCATCACAGAGAGTTTTTCCTTGATGCCCCAGCTGCGCAACAAGGCCCCCGAGTTGTGGTCCCCAACGTCTACGGCCACCACGCGGGCCACCCGATCGGCGTGGCGCATGGCGAATTGATAGCCAAAAATGCAGCCCCAGTCGTGCAGCATCAGGGTCACGGGTTTGCCTGGGCTGATGCGGTCCACGATCTGGCGCAGCAACTGGCACATATCGTCCAGGCTGGTGGCTGAGGGGCCTGACTCAAAGCCCGGCAGCGTCAAGCGTGCACAGGTGGCACGGTCCAGAAGCGCGGCCACGGTGCCGTCCCACAGCGCGCGGGTGTCGGGCCAGCCGTGCAGCATGAGGATGACTTCATCGCCCTGCCCTTGCAGCCAGACTTCGGTGCCGTTGATGGTGATGCAGCGTTCTTGGTTCATGTTGGCCTCAATTTAAAGCCATGGCTTGGGTGTTGTTGGGTGCTGCCCCTGCAGCCGAATGCTTTTAATGGCATGGCAAGCATTCGCGAGCAGGGGCTCGCTCCCACAGAGAGCTTGCCCTCACCGAGGATCGTCAAATCACAGCGCCTTGGCCAGACGCGAGACGCCTTCGAGGATCTTGTCTTCACCCACGGTGGCAAAGCTCAGGCGGAAGGTGGCGTGGTCGGGGTTGGCGCAGAAGAACGGCGTGCCCGGCACAAAGGCCACGCCCTGCTCGATGGCACGTTTGGCATATACATTGCCGTCATTCACCTTGCCGCCAGCACCCGTGAGGCGCGCCCAGACGAACAGGCCGCCTTGGGGCTGCACAAACTCGACGGCATCGCCCAGTTCGCGGCGCAAAGCATCGCCCATGGTTTGGGCCCGTTGGGCATAGACGGCACGCACTTTGTCCAGCGTGACAGGCATGCGACCCGCCAACAGGTATTGTGCCGCCGTGGCCTGGGCAAAGGTGCTGGTGTGTGCGTCGCTGAACTGCTTGCACATGGTGGCTTTGCCCAGCAACTCGGCGGGCGCCACCATCCAGCCCACACGCAGGCCGGGCGACAGCACTTTGGACAACGAGCCGCAGTGCACCAGCAGCTCGCGGCTGCCGGGCACGGAAGCACTCATGGCCAGCAAGCTGGGTGGGGGTGCCTCGCCAAAATACAAATCGCCATACGGGTCGTCTTCCAAAATCAGGGTTTGGTGCTTGACCGCCATCTCCAGCACCTTTTTGCGGCGCTCGGCGCTCAGCAAAGCACCGCTCGGGTTACCAAAGGTGGGGATCAAATACACAAACTTCGGCTTGTGCTCGGCGATCAGTTTTTCCAGCTCGTCTGTTTTGACACCGTGGCCGTCCACCGGGGCGCTGATGAGTTCAGCCCCATACAAACGGAAGCACTGGATGGTGGCCAGAAAGGTGGGGCCTTCCACGATCACCTTGTCGCCGGGGCTGATCATGGTTTTGCCGATCAAATCCAACCCCTGTTGGCTGCCGGTGGTGACGATCAGCTGGTCTGCGGTCACGTCTTTGGCACCCTTTTGGGCCATGAAGTGGGCCAGTTGCTCGCGCAGCGGGCCAAAACCTTCAGTGGCGCCGTATTGCAGGGCCGCGCCGGGGTCTTGGCTCAAGGCCGCGTTGCTGGCTTCGCGGATGCCGTCCACGTCGAACATGGCGCTGTCCGGAAAGCCGCCTGCAAAACTGATGATGCCGGGCTTGCCCAGGAGCTTGAACAGCTCACGGATGGCGGAGGTTTCGACGTTGTTCAGGCGATCGGCAAATTGCAAAGGCATGGTGTATCTTCCCGTGTTGACTTGGCCATCATTTTGCCAACATCTGAACACCTACATTTGACCCCCATGAAACCCGCACAGATCGAATCCTTCTTTGCCACCCTGCAAGCCGCCAACCCCATGCCCGTGACCGAGCTGGAATACACCAGCGTGTTCGAGCTGCTGGCTGCGGTGCTGCTGTCGGCCCAGGCCACCGATGTGGGTGTCAACAAGGCCACGCGAAAGCTGTTCCCAGTGGCGGGCACGCCGCAAAAAATCCTGGACCTCGGTCTGGCGGGGCTGGAGGGTCACATCAAAACCATTGGCCTGTACCGCAGCAAGGCCAAACACCTGATGGAGACCTGCCGCATTTTGGTGGAGCAGCACGGCGGCCAAGTGCCCCGCAGCCGCGAAGCACTGGAAGCCCTGCCCGGCGTGGGACGCAAAACAGCCAATGTGGTGCTCAACTCGGCCTTTGGCGAGGCGACCATGGCGGTGGACACACACATCTTCCGCATGGGCAACCGCACGGGCCTGGCCCCCGGCAAAACGCCTTTGGCGGTGGAGCTCAAACTGCTTAAACGCATTCCAGCCAAATACCTGGTGGATGCCCACCACTGGCTGATCTTGCACGGGCGCTATGTGTGTCAAGCCCGCAAACCGCTGTGCGGGCAGTGCGCTGTGGCAGCGTTTTGCGATTTCAAACCCAAGGTTTTGTGAAATGCGGAGACCTGGATACCCGCATGCGCGGGTATGACAGAAAACGGGGCATAACAAATATCTGTCACCCCCGACTTGATCGGGGGTCCATGCCTTCGGCGGGTAAAATCACAATTTTGCTGAATCGGCTGTGCCCACCAGGGCAACCGTCCGCCCCGAGCCACGCCGCTCTGCTTTTTCGTATCCCAAAACACCCCCACCCATGACGCGCCCTTCGCCGCGTGCCCACTTCAACAGCTCCCGCCTGACGCGTTTTCTGACCGAGAACGCCATGATCGATGCCGCCCCTGTGGCGGACGATGTGGGGCAAAAGTTGGGCGATTGGCTCAACTTTCGCCAAGCGATTGCATTGCACGGCGTGCTCAACCCCGAGCAGCAGCCTGCCGCGCCGCAGCCCGCACACCTGCGGCGCTCAGGTGTGATGACAGCCGAGGCGTTGACCCGGCATGTGGACAAAGTCCGCGCCCAACTCGAACAATCCATCGCCCAAGGCGCGCCCAGCGGTTCGGGGATGACGCGCATCGACATGCCCCCCGCAGAACTGGACGAACACATCGAGCCCAAAACGGCGTTTGAGCCCTATCGTCGTTTTTATGCCGCCCACCAACGCCAAATGGAAGTGTCCCTGCAGACCTTGCGCTCACAAGTGCGGGGGCAGCTGAACAAAAGTACGCCCAGCTTGCAACAACTGGCCGCGCTCGATGCGGCTTTTGAAAATATTCTGAGCGAGCGCGAGGCGCTTTTGCTGGCCAAAGTCGCCAAGCTGCATGAAAAGCGCTTTGCGCAAGCCCTTAAAAAACACATTCAACAACTCAGCACCCCACAAGCCGAGGCCACAGCCGAAGGTGCCGATGCACCGTCCGCCACCGCAGTGAGCCCTTTGCCTTGGCTCTTGCCCTTTCGCCAAGCCATGCGCACCGCTTTGCTGGCCGAGCTGGACACACGCTTGCAACCCGTGCTGGGCCTTGTTGAAGCCTTCAACGCATACAAACCAAAAGAACAATGAAACGATATTCCTTTCACATCGCCTTCGCTTTGGGCGCATTGGCCGTCGTCTGGGTGGCGGCTGCAGTCGCCACCTCTCACCTGCTGGTCTTGGGCATGGCGGCTGTCATTGGCGCGGTTTATGTCTTTGGCGCGATGGAGCTGCGGCAATACCGCGCTGCCACGGCAGCCCTGAACCAAGCGCTTGCCTACATTCCGCACGATTTGCAAAACCTCAGCGATTGGCTGATCACCTTGCCCGCAGGTTTGCAAAACCCCATTCGCCAACGTGTGGAAGGTGAGCGCATCGGTCTGCCTGGCCCGGCTCTGACCCCTTATTTGGTGGGTTTGTTGGTCATGCTGGGCATGCTCGGCACCTTTTTGGGCATGGTGGTCACGCTCAATGGCGCGGTGTTTGCGTTGGAAGGCTCGACCAACATCGCTGGGATTCGGTCGGCGTTTTCCGAACCCATCAAGGGACTGGGGCTGGCGTTTGGCACCTCAGTGGCAGGCGTGGCAACTTCGGCCATGCTGGGGCTGATGAGCAGCTTGGTGCGCCGCGAACGCGCACAAGCCACACAGGTGCTGGACACACTCACAACCACCACGCTGCGCGGATTTTCTTTGGTGCACCAACGGCAAGAAACCTTCAAGGCCCTGCAGCTGCAATCCCAAGCACTGCCGCAAGTCGTACAGCAATTGCAGACCCTGATGGTGCAAATGGCCCAAACCAGCCAGCAGATGAACGAGCGTTTGATGGCCAATCAGGAAAGCTTTCACGCGCAGGTGCACACGGCCTACACGGAGCTGGCGCAATCGGTTGACCAATCGCTGCAATCCAGTTTGAGCCAAAGCATGCAACTGGCCAGCGACAGCATTCGCCCTGTGGTGCAAGCCACCATGGCGCAACTGAGCGAGCAAGCCCAGACCATGAACGAGCGCCTGCTGCTCAACACGCAGCAGCAACTGGGCGAGCTGCACACCCAAATGGCGGCCACCACCGCTGCCGTAGCGCACACCAGCGCAGAAACGCTGAAACGCCACGAACAAGCCAACACCCACATGACCGAACGTGTCGGCCAGACCTTGGAAGCGTTCAGCCAGAATTTCGAACTCAGCGCCAAATCGCTGGTCGAGCAAGTCAGTGCCGCCCAGACGCAGCAGCTGACCCAACAAAGCAGTGCCGACCAGCAGCGCCTGCAAGCTTGGCAAGCCTCGCTGACACAAATGGCCAGCGAACTGCTCATCAAATGGCAGGCCTCGGGGACGCAGACTTTGGCACAGCAGCAAGCCATTTGCGACACCTTGAGCCGCACGGCACAAGACATCACCAGCCACACGCAAACCCAGGCCACTCAGACACTGGCAGAAATCACGCGCCTGATGGCCAGCAGCGAAGCCCTGATGCGCGAGCGCATCACCTCCGAAGCGCAGTGGGCCGCAAGCCACCAAGAACGCGCCCAAGCGCTGACCGAGGTGCTGCGCCATGAGCTGTCGGCCCTGTGGGATGCTGAAGACGCACGCGGTCAGACCGCTGTGGCCCGACTGGCCGAACTGCAAACCGCTGTGACCACCCACCTGACCACACTGGGCACCGCGCTGGAAGATCCGATCACCCGCCTGATCGAAACCGCCTCCGAAGCCCCGAAGGCGGCTGCCGAAGTCATTGGTCAGCTGCGTCAAGAAATCTCGGTCAGCGTGGCACGCGACAACGCCTTGCTCGAAGAGCGCACCCGCATTCTGGGCACACTCAGCACTTTGCTGGACGCGATCAACCACGCGTCGACCGAGCAACGCGGCGTGATCGACGCCATGGTCACCGCCAGTCAGGCGTCGCTCCAGCAGACCAGCGGCCAGTTCCACGAACAGGTGGCGGCCGAGACCAGCAAGCTGGGCGACATCGCCGCGCAGGTCACGGCCAGCGCGGTGGACGTGGCCAGCCTGGGCGAGACCTTTGGCTTTGCCGTGCGCAACTTCAGCGAAACCAATGAGAAGCTGATGGCCAACTTGCAGCGCATCGAGCAGGCGATCGAGAAATCCATGACGCGCAGCGATGAACAGCTGGCCTATTACGTGGCGCAAGCCCGCGAAATGATTGACCTCAGCATTGGCAGCCAGAAAGACGTGCTGGAAGCCCTGCAGCAACGCCAGTCTGAAGGGGCAGCCTGATGCTTGAGCACGACGCAGACGTCGAGTCCACCGCACCGACCTGGATCTCGTTTGCCGATCTGATGACGGGCCTTTTGGGCGCGTTTGTGCTGTTGTTGGTGGGCGTGATGGCCGCGCAACTGGACATGGCCTCCAAGCTGGAAGACGAGGTGCAAAAGCGGCAGGTCGAAGAGCAAAAGCGCATTTCCCTCGAGCAGGCTTTAGCAGGCCCGCTGGCCAGTGGGCGCATCACCTTGAACAACGGGCGCATCGGCATCAGCGGCAAGTTGCTGTTCGAGCTGAACTCGGACCGGCTCGAACCCGAAGGCCGCCAACTGCTCAAAAGCTTGGTGCTGCCCTTGCGCAGCTACCTGCAAACGCGAGACGAGATGCTGATGGTCAGCGGTTTCACCGACGACAAAGCCGTCACCAGCCGAAACCGCCAGTTTGAAGACAACTGGGAACTCTCGGCCCAGCGTGCACTGACCGTGACGCGCACGCTGATCGAGGAAGGCATGCCGTCCGGCATGCTGTTTGCTGCCGCATTTGGCCAAGAGCAACCTTTGGTGGCCAACACCAACGAGAAAGCCCGCGCCCAAAACCGCCGGGTAGAAATGGCACCTGTGCCAAAGGCGGCCAACGCAGCCCAGGCAGGTCAAGCGGCAGGCGTCAAACAAGACACGACCAAGCCATGAATGAAGCCGCACCAGCGCTGCCTGACCTGGACGCCATGCGGGCGGCGGGTGCAGCGCGTGTGGATGCGGTGGGCTGGCATTACATCGAAACATTGGCCAGTCGCACGCAAGCCCAATCTGGCCCTGCGCGGTTATTGCTGCACGCCAAGCTGCAAGAAGCGCTGCAGCGATTCGATGCGCGCATGAGCGCGGAGGATAATCCTAAAGACGCAGCCGAACCCTTGCCCTCCCCTTTGGCCACGCTTTTGCAAGACATGGGACCCAAAACGGCGCCGCAGGGGTCTGGCAGATCGGCAGGATGGCCATCCGAAAACCCGCGCATTCAGGCCTTTAAAAAGCAGTTGGGCCAGATCAGCGTGCAAAAGCAGGTCACCCAGGCCATGGCCCAAGCGCCACAAAACGCAGGCCCCATCAACTCTCACATGTTGGTGCTGCGCTCGCTGGGGCTGATGCGCGATATTTCACCTGACTATCTCAACCGCTTCATGGCGCATGTGGACACACTGCTGTGTCTGGAAGAAGCGGGCAAGGTCAAATTAACGCATAAAAAAGCGGCGCCCGCGGCTAAAACACGTTCTTAAGCTGGCCTCAAAGCCGACAGGCAGAGGTGAGGCGTTCAGGCGATGGCCGCAGGCGCAGGAAAACCGTTGCGCCCCGGAAACTCGGGGGCCAGTGCCCTCGCATTGGGCATCTTGACCCACAAGCGCAGCATCTTGCGGTTGAGCTCGTGCACACCGTGGTCTTCAAACTCATTGCGCGAGTGCAGCACGGCGTAGTTGTTGGCGAACTGCAGGTCACCGGGCTCGAGCATCATGCTTAAGCGGAAATCATCGCGGTGCATGATTTCGTCAAACAAATCGAGTGCTTCGATTTCGACCTTGGACAGCGGCAAGTTCCGGATTTCGTGGCCCAACTCGATGTACTGGCGCAAGTAGCGGCAGCTGAGCTTGCCTTGGTGGTGGCTGAAGATGGGCGACAGGCTGGGCAAGTCTTCGCACAGGTGCGAAAAATACCAAGTGCGGTAGTACAGACCCAAGTACTCGGGGTGGTGCTGCAGGATCTCGTTGTAGATCGCCGCCACGCTGACCAGAGAACTCAAACCACCCTGCTTGGCCTTGCGGATGCACAACAGGCCTACCACGTCTGATGGGTCCGAGTGGTAAGGCAAGTACAGGTTGGTTTCGTAAACGCGGGTGGTCTTTTGGGTCACATCACCCACGTTCATCACCAGGCCCAACAGGTCGCCCTTGGGGTTTTGCCGAACGGGCACACCCATGTGCAGGCCAATGCCGTAGTAGATGATTTGGATGTCTTCTTCGGTGTAGCGCTCAACAGGCAAACCCCGTAGCACCAAAAATCCGCGACCATTTTCCAACTCGTCGCTGTGGCTTTTCAGGTCCTGCGCCCAAACGCCAATGGGGAAGTCCTCGCGACCAAAATTTGGAAAAGTCAGCCCTTTGGACTTGACATGGGCCAGCGCGGCGTCAAGGATCGCCAACACCTCAGGGCTCAAGACATGCACCCAAGTGGTGTCCCCAACCATGTCTGCGCCCTTCCAGACCGCTGGCCCGGTGATGGCTTGTTTCATGATCAGGCTCATGGCGATTCCTTGAACGTGGACACTGCCGCAAAAATTTTTTAGCGGCCCAATTGGACCAAGGCTGCTTGCAAACCCGCCAAACCACCCACGCGCTGGTCGTTGATGAAGATCTGGGGCATTTGGCGCACCGACGGGCCACATTTTTCGTAAAAGGCCATGCGCTCGGCTTCACCGTCAATTTTGATTTCTTCAAAGGCCAATGACTTGGACTTGAGCACCATTTTGGCGGATTCGCACTGCGGGCAGGCGGACTTGGAGTAAACGACGATTTTGAGTTCCATGGCTTGGATTCTAGCCATGGCCATGCCCTCAGCAAGCATCAAAGTCGCCCCAGCTCGCTGCGTTGTAACAAAGCGTCTGCCAGCGGTGTTGATGGGTCACTTCATGTGCCTGCATCGCTGGCACTTGTTCACCATTCAATGCACAGGTGACCGCCGGGCACAGGGGCGTCTCTTGGCCACTGGTCTACGCTGTGGATCACCACAGGATCAGGCACAGCGCCCTGGTCTACCAAAAACTTCACGGCCCGAATGACCCCCGCATGCGTGACCCACACGACTTCACTGTAGGGTGATACCCGGAGGTCGTTCAGGGCGTCGGCCACTCGGTTGATCACTTGCTGGGTGCTCTCAGCGCCACCAAAACGGTGATGGGCAAAGTCAGCCATCCAGTCGTCATAAGCGCTGCGGGGGATGGCATCCCAAGGCTTGAGCTCCCAGAGGCCAAAGTCCATTTCATTCAGGCGTGCATCGACGATAGGCGCGCCCAGGTCGGGTCGCAGTTGTTGCAGTACTTGGGCCAACGCCTGGGCCCTGCCCAGAGCCGACACCCATACAGGCGCATCCACCGGCACAAGCACGGATGCCGCTTGGGCGGCCTCCTGAGTCATTTCGGCGTGGGCTGGGACATCGCTAGCGCCATAGCAAAGCCCTTCGACCAGGTCAACCTGCGCATGGCGCAACATCCAGAGCTTCATAGCGCCAGTGCCAGCGCCAGGTAGAAGCACACCTCGCTCACTTGCTGTGTGGCACCTAGGCCATCGCCGGTGAAACCCTGCAAACGGCGGTGCAGCAGTCGCCACATCCAGCCCATGCCCACCAAAGCACCCAGCACCGCAAGCAGCCACGGTGCGCCTGGGAGCAGCCACCACACCAATGCCATGGCCAGGGCCCACCAGAGCACACCGGCCAGCAAACCCAGCGTGGTGATACTTTCAGCCAGCGGCTTGGACTTGGACTGCGGCGTGTCCCCCACATGGGCCAGCGTACGGATGACAAACAGCGGCATCAGCCGTGAGGTGACGTGCGCAGCAAACAGCGCCACCACTGCCAGCCAAGCGCCGCCGGCCTGTGCCAGCAGCACCAACAAAGCCACCTTGGTGGCCACCGCAAGCACCAGAGCCAGCGCGCCGTAGGTGCCGACACGCGAGTCTTTCATGATGTCGAGCGCGCGCTCGCGGTTCATCGAGCCACCTAAGCCATCCACCAAATCGGCCAGCCCGTCTTCGTGAAACGCGCCGGTCAGCAGCACGCTGAATACGACACAAGCCACCGCCGCCACCCAGGCCGCTGCAGGCTGCGCTGGCAGGGCCAGCCACGAGCCGTAAAAGACCGTTGCGCTCAAGCCGCCCACCAAACAGCCCACGCCAGGAAAGTGCGCTGCGCTGGCCCGCAACATGGCCGGGCTGAAACCCACCCACACCGCAAGCCGCCCGGTGATGGGAATGCGGGTGAAGAACTGGACGGCGAGCAAAAAGTGACGAACGGGCTGCATGCTTGACAGATCAAAGGGCTGTTGTGGTTGTTGGATGGTTGGCAACGGCATCCTGCCGCGACACGCCCGCTGTTTCAAAACTCGCCATCTCGCGCAGGATGGCGCAGGCGCTGAGCAGCAGCGGCCAGGCCAGTGCAGCGCCAGAGCCTTCGCCCAAGCGCAGACCCAAATCCAGCAAAGGCTCGGCATTCAGGTGCGCCAGCATCAGCGCGTGGCCGCGCTCGCCCGAACGGTGCGCGAACACGCAGCGCTGCAAAACCAGCGGCTGCAGGGCGCTGGCCACCATCACTGAGGCGCTGGCAATGAAACCATCAACCACGATCACGCGGCGTTCCAGCGATGCCTGCAGCACCGCGCCCACCATGGTGGCCATCTCGAACCCGCCAAAGGCCGCCAAAGCGTCCAGCGGCTCAATGGCGTCGGGGTGGCGCGCCAAGACCTGTCGCAATATGGTGATCTTTCGCTGCACTGCAGCGCCGTCCAGGCCGGTGCCCGCGCCGGTGCAGTCCACAATGTCCAGCCCGGCAAGGCGACTCATCAGCAACGAGGCTGCAGAGGTGTTACCAATGCCCATTTCGCCCAGCAGCAGCGCGTTACCGGGCAGCGTTCTGACCAGCGCAGAGCCGTTGGCCAGCGCGGTGTTGCGCTGCGCAGCAGTCATGGCCGTGCCCTCGAGCGCATCGGCGGTTCCCGACGCCACTTTATGAATCACCAGACCCTGTCGAGGCGCGAAGTCGTGGTTCACGCCGCAGTCCACCACTGTGAGGCCTATGCCGTGCTGGCGCGCGAGCACGCTCACTGCCGCGCCACCGGCCAGGAAGTTTTCCACCATTTGCCAGGTCACATCGCTCGGGTAGGCCGACACGCCGCGCGCGGCCAAGCCGTGGTCGCCGGCAAACACCACCAGCTGCGGGTCTTTCAGTTCGGGCGTTTCACTGCCCAGCACCAAGCCAATGCGCTGCCCAAGGCGCTCAATCTGACCTAGTGATCCCAGTGGTTTGGTTTTGTTGTCCAGCCGGTGCTGCAGACGGACCGCTAGGTCGGGCTGGGTCAAGTCATCGATGCTGGGGATGGTGAAGTTCATGGTTCAGTCCTTGGGGTTCAACGCGTCGAGCACACTGGGCTCAACATGTTGTTCAAGAAAATCAGGGGGCCCGTCACACACGGTCTCCCGCATCGAGGCCACCGCACCCAAAAGGGCGAGCATTGCCGTCGCCAGTGCCAACGATCACCAGAGCACGGCGCTCGCCTTCGAGCTTCTCGTTGGGAGCTGATTCCAGTTTCATGGTTTGATGTTCTGTCAAGTGATCCATGGGATTCATTGGGGCAAAGCCACCCAGCGAGTGCCCAATTCATGAATAGCAATGCGGTGCTCAAAGACCGACTCCAAAACCCGGTGTGCGGCAGTTTCATGGGTGGGCCCGGCGTGGGCAATGCGGCCCTGCTGCACCACCACCACTTCGTCGGCCATGAGGGCCAGCGTGATTTCGTGCAGCACGCTGACCACGGTTTTGCCCTGCGCCACCAGGCTGCGCACCAGCGCAATCCAGTCAGCCTGGTGCGGCGGATCGAGGTTGGCCAGCGGTTCGTCCATCAGCAACACGTCGGCTTCCACCGCCAGCAGCCTCGCCAGCAGCACGCGCTGGCGCTCGCCGCCCGATAGCGCGCCCAAAGGGCGGCACTGCCAGTCCCAGGCTTGGGTCTGGCGCAGCGCGCGCTCCACCGCAGCGTGGTCTGCCGGGCCGGGTGGGGCCAGCCAGGCCTGGTGCGGCAGCCGCCCGAGCAAGGCCACGTCATACACGGTGAGGTCGTCGGCTGTGGCCTCTCCAGCGCCGCTTTGCGCAAGCCAGGCCAGCGCCCTGGCGCGCTCGCGCGGCGCCATGCTCGCCATGGGCTGGCCGTGCAAAAGCACATCGCCCTGGCAAGGCAACACCCCCGCCAACGCGCGCAGCAAGGTGGATTTTCCTGCGCCATTGGGACCGACGATGCTGGTCCAGCGGGTAGCGCTCAGCGCCAAGTTCACACCCTGCAGAACATGGCGCTCGTTGTAGCCTACACCCAGCCTGGCATGCAGGTTCACCGCTTGCAATGCGGCAGTGGGTTTTGGTTGTGCGGTGATCAACATGGCATCACCCCACCCGCTTGCGCATGAGCCAAAGCAAATAGCCCCCGCCCAGCACCGCCGTGAGCACACCCACGGGCAACTCTTGCGGCGCCAACACCACGCGTGCCATCACATCGGCCAGCACCAGCAAGGCCCCGCCCATCAGAGCCGACAAGGGCAAGCGCCAAGCGTGCGTGCAGCGCACCAGCGAACGCACCAAGTGCGGTGCGGCCAGGCCGACAAAAGCCACCAGACCGATGTGCGCCACTGCCGCCCCCGTGGCCAGTGAAATAACACCCACCATCACCATGCTGGTCAGTGGCAGCGGCACGCCCAGACTTTGCGCGGTGGCTTCGCCCAAACTCAACGCGTCCAGTACACGGGCAAAAATCCAGGCCAGCACCAGGCACAGGGCCAGCACCGCCGCCATGGTGGCGCAGGCGCTCCAGCTGACAAACGCGGTCGAGCCCAGCATGAAGCCCTGCATGGCCTGCAGCACCTGCGGCTGCATCAGCGAGATCAAGGACGTGACTGCCCCCAGCACCACGCCAACCACCACACCAGCCAACAACAGGCGCAGGGTTTGTTGCACACCACGCGCCAAAACCAGCGTGAGAACCACCGCCAGCACCGCGCCCACAAAAGCAGCGCCGGTGAGGCCCAAGCCGAGCCAAGCGTTCACGGCCCAGGCGCTGCCGCCCCACAAGCTCAAATAAACCCCCACCCCCAGCGACGCCCCAGAGGCACTGCCCAGCAAATAGGGATCGGCCAACGGGTTGCGAAACAAACCTTGCGCCACAGCCCCGGCCAGGCCCAGCAAGGCCCCGCCCAGCCACGCGCCCAAGCTGCGCGGCAAACGGATTTCCCACACGATCTGGGGCGACACGGTATCGGCCCCAGCCGACCACCAGGCCTGCCAGCCCTGACTGCCAGCGGCCGTGCCCAGCCAAACCACGACCAGTCCCAAAGCCAAGAGAAGCAACGCCCAGCGGGGTGCGTGGATGTTGGTCTGGGTGTGGGTGTTCACCGCTGCACCCCAGTATCGCTTTGGGCCGCAGAACGGTTCAGGCAGTCAGCCATCAGCTGCGCACCCTCGGCCATGCGCGGGCCGGCACGCACCAGCATGTCCGATTCATCTGGCTTGAAAACGCACAAGCGCTGGCCTTGCATGGCACGCAAGCGAGCCCAGCCGGGGCGCTGCAGCATGCTGGCTCGGCTGCTGTCGCCTGCCATGATCACATCAGGCCGGGCCTGCACCACCCACTCGGGGTTGACCTGTGGAAACGGCCCCATGGAAGCGGGCAAGATGTTGGCCACGCCCATGCGCGTGAGTGTCTCGCCGATGAAAGAAGACTCACTCGCGCCATAGGGCGCAGGGCTGACCTCGAAATAAACCCGCTGCTGCCGTGCAGCAGGGCTGAGCGATTGCACCGCCGCCTGCACGCCTTGTTGAATGCCTTGCCAGACCCGGTCGCTGTCAGCGGCTGGCACATGCAGCGCCTGCGCCACGGTGCGCCACACACGCAGCGCATCAGCGTGGTTGCGTGGCTCCAAGCGCAGCACATTCAGGCCCAAGGCCTGCAAGCGGTCTGCGCCTCGCGTGGAGCCAGCTGCCAAGACCAGATCGGGCCTGAGCGCGACGATGCTCTCGATGTTCGGGTCCAGCCCCCCGCCCACACGCGGCACAGACTTGACCGACTCGGGCCAGTTGGAATAGCGGTCCAGCCCCACCAATTTGTGGCACTGCTTCAGGGCACAGACGGTTTCGGTCAGGGATGGCAACAAACTCACGATGCGCTGCGGGGCTTGGGCAATCTGCACCTTTTGCTGGCGGTCGTCGAGCACGCTAACGGCTTGGGCGGGCAGCGCGCACACCAACACGGCACCCACCAAAGCCAAAGATTGAGCCCAGCTTCTCAACAGATCAGCCATGCAGCGCATCCCACTGGCTGAAGATGCGCTGCATCTGCGCCACGCCATCCGTGAGAGACGCAGGACCGGGCTGCAAAATATCGGCCGATTTGATTTCAAAAATCTGTCCGGTGCGCACGGCGGGCACGTCTTGCCAACCGGGCCTGGCCGCGACTTTTTCGGGGCGAAACTTCTTGCCGCACAAAGAGCCAATGATGATATCCGGCGCGCGCTCTACGATGGTTTGACCACTGGCAATGATTCGGTCGCGCCCCATGGGTTGAAGCGCCAACTCAGGAAAAATGTCGTCTCCTCCCGCAATGCCCATCAACTCAGACACCCAGCGGATGGTACTCATGTGGGGCTCATCCCATTCCTCAAAATACACACGGGGCCGGCGCTTGAAACCCGCTGCCTTTTGGACGATCGCGTCGAGCTCAGCGCGCATGCGCGACAACTGGGACAAGCCCTGCTCGGCCTGCCCCACCATCGCGGCCACTTGGTAAAGCACCGAAAAAATCTCGTCCACACTGCGCTGGTTGAACACGGTGACCTGCACGCCTGCTTTGATGAGCAAAGAAGCGATGTCGGCCTGCAGATCGGAAAAACCAAAAACACAATCGGGCTTCAGCGCCAGAATCTTGTCGATCTTGGCGGTTAAAAAAGCACTGACCTTGGGCTTTTCTTCGCGGGCTCGGCGCGGGCGCACCGTGTAGCCCGAGATGCCCACGATGCGCGCCTCCTGCCCCAGCAGGTACAGCCACTCGGTCGTTTCCTCGGTCAGGCAAACGATGCGTTGGGGCAAGAGGTGTTGCATGGGCTTTACTTGGGCTGGTATTGCAAAGTCACGAAAACGCCGCGAGACACGGCATCGTAGCCACGGGCCAACTGGTATTGCTTGTCAAAAGCGTTTTCGACTTTGACAAAACCCGTCCATTCGCGGCTTAACTTTTTAGATGCAAAAAGATGGACTACGTCATAAGAGCCATTGATATCAGTGCTGAAATCAGAGTCCTTTCGATTGCCAGACAGAATCGCCTTCATGCTCCAGTCGATACCCAGTGCTGACTTGCTCAATTCCACCGAGCCATAATTCTTGGCTCGGCGAGCAAGGCGGCTGTTTTTGTCCGAAATATTTCTGGGGTCTTGGGACACAGCACTGAATTTGTAACCCCAGCCAGCGATATTCCCATCAAGATTTAACTCATAGCCTTCGTTCGCAACCTCGCCTAAATTATAATAGTCGGTCCAGCCACTATTGGGCACTATGGCATTCACTGTTTTCGTATTGAAGTGAACTATGCGCAAGGCTCCAAAGGCAGTTTTATAACTGAAGCCATATTCATGCCCTCTATGCTCCTCAGGTTTCAAATTCAGACCATTAGGTGTAAACCATTCAGTGATGGATGGTGCTCTGAAAGCGGTGGATGTCGAAGCGAGAAGCTTGAACGCATCGGAGACTTGATAACCTGCACCGACAAGCCATGTGTTTGCAGATTTATCAATTGATGCTGTTGCTGATTTGGCTGTAACTTGATCTCTTCTCAGATTGACTTGGTAATTGATTCTGTCAACGCGACCGCTGTAGCCCAGATAAGTACCCAATGTAGATCGCTTGAACTTGTTTAGTCTTGAAAATATTGAAAAATTTTCGAATTTAGCATCCGAGCTTTCAAGACCAAAAGTAGCGGCCCCAGCTCCCAAACTGTACACATTGCTCCATTGAGCACTGAGTTGATCACCCTCGTATGAGCTCTCTAGAGGCTTATTTTTATATTCTCGATTTTCAAAATTAGACTGAGTTAACCCAACTCGAGATGACCATCGATCAGTCAATTTGAATTTGCTGTAAAGCGTGATATCCGAAGATTTCTGCTTGCTTTGATGAGTGTCGGCCGGATCGCCAAACCCAAACCCATCACTATCGTAATCAACCTTGCTGTCGATCTTGTTAGCCTGAAAGCCAAAAGCGATATTCGTGCTGACAGACTTTTCACCGCTCAGAAAAACGGAGTCTCGACGCAAACCGTCTTTGTCTGGATTGACTGTTGCAAGATTTTGAATGGAATTCATAGCCGAATATCCATCGGTATCAAACCGTTGAAGCGATATACCCAAGCGGTAATCATCGCCGCGCAGGTTGTAACCAGCCGATGCATCTGACGTATTGCGTGAGCCATAAGTCACCGAACCTGTTGGGCCAGTGAAGGCACTCCCTGCACGCGTGAAGATATTGATTACCCCCCCCACAGCCGACTCACCGTACACAGCGCCAATGTTGCCACGTAAGATTTCGATCTTCTCAATTTGGCTTGGGGGAATATCCAGCAGCTTCAACGAGCCAATGGTATCTGTCTGCACTCGCACACCATCAATCAAGACGGCGACGTTGTTGCTGTTTTGACCTCGCATGAAAATGGATGAGACGGTGCCGGGTCCTCCGTTTCGTCCAACTTCAACACCGGGCTGGCCTTGAATCAGGTCCAGCAAGGTAGGCGCTTGTGAGCGCTCTATGTCCTCTCGGGTAATCACAGTCGCTGACGGAATCACATCAGAAAGCTTTTGCTCGACTCGTGCAGCAGAAACCACAACGGTACTCATTTCTGCGACCTGAGACTGAACAGATGCTGACATGGCTAAAGACAAAACGGAAAGTGCAGGCGCAAAACGGCGCGCACGAATGGAACGATTTTTCATTTAAAACTAACAAGTCAAACGCCCTCACCGCCTTCCCCGACAGTGCATGGGCTTTACAAACTGTCTTGCGACAGGTCACCTTGTTGGCCGGTATCCGGGCTGACAGAGCGACCTTCATCACCTTCCCAGCCGCCTGTTTCAGGGCGGCCAGTGGTTTGAGATAAAAGCTGGGTTTTCGTTTGACCGAAAACCCGTCTGCTTACCGTTGCGGGGGCAGCGCAGGTTAGGTGGGCCGAGTTGGCTTGTCCCTCCTGCTTCCCGTTGAACTGCGCGCCGTGAACCGGCATCGCGAGCACCAACAAGTTTGATTTTATCCGCCAAGCTGTCTGCCAGCCTACAAAATGGCCCCAAGCTCTACAATGTGAAACTTCTCTTCCTTTGTTTGCCATGGCCCATTCCAACACCATTGATCAAATTGCCGAGCGTGTGGATCATCTGTTGCTGCGCCACGAAGAGCTTCAACGCACCAACACTTTGCTGGCCCAGCAAGTTCAGGCGCTGACTCTCGAACGTGACCAACTCAAGTCCCGTCTGGCAGCCGCCAGAGCTCGCGTCGATGCGCTCATCGAGCGTTTGCCCGCTTCTAACGCACCCGCATCTCCTGAGGCTTCAGCATGAGCAACAAGCAATTGGACGTCCAGATCATGGGACAAAGCTATATCCTCGGTTGCCCTGAGGGTGGTGAAGATCGATTGCTGGGCGCCGTGCGCAAAGTGGATGAGGCCATGTGCAAGATCCGTGACGCCGGCAAGATCAAGGCACGCGACCGCATTGCCGTTTTGGCTGCCTTGAATCTGGCCTTTGAGCAAGACACCAAACCTGCACAGGCACCTGCTGCAACGACAAGTGCTGCCGATATCTCTGATGCATCACAGGAGCGCTTGTCGCAGCTGCTCAAGCGTCTGGACCATGTTCTGGAGCAAGACGGCCAATTGATCTGACCCAGACGTTGCTGTGTGCTGGGTCTTTTGAAAGACCTACAATGGCGCTGTCTGCAGTGCATGCCGGGCTTTATATTTCCTTGAACCAATGCTCTTAGAGCCCGGGCTTGGTACATTGGCTGGTGAGCGTGATCATCTCGCGTCAGATGAACCCAACGCCAGTCTGCCCTCGCCCACCTGAACCCCGGTTCAGGATGCCGGTCCGGTGGCACTTGCAGACACCTTCTTTTTTATCTCCCCCATTCCCCCATGATCATCGAACCTCTGCTGTTGGCCGAATTGGCTGTTCTTGGCCTTTGCACAGGCTTTTTGGCGGGCTTGCTCGGGATTGGCGGCGGCATGATCATGGTGCCGTTTTTGACCTACATGCTGGGGGCTCGAGGCGTCAGCCCTGACTTGGCCGTCAAGATGGCCATTGCCACGTCCATGGCCACCATCATTTTCACCAGCGTCTCCAGCGTACGTGCCCATCACAAGAAAAAAGCCGTGCGCTGGGATTTGGTCAAGGGCCTGGCCCCGGGCATCGTGATCGGTAGCCTGATTGGCAGCCTGGGCATTTTTGCCTTCGCAAAAGGCACGTATCTGGCTTTGTTCTTTGCCTTGTTTGTGGGCTTTTCGGCCACACAAATGTTTTTGGACAAAAAACCTGCACCGTCGCGTCAAGTGCCTGGTTTTCAGGGCTTGTTGGGCGCGGGCGGCCTGATCGGATTGCTATCGGGTCTGGTGGGTGCCGGCGGCGGTTTCATCAGCGTGCCTTTCATGGCCTGGTGCAACGTGGCCATCCACAACGCTGTAGCCACCAGCGCAGCACTGGGCTTTCCCATTGCGCTGGCCAACGTGGCCGGTTACATCGTGAGCGGCCAAAACGTTCAAAACCTCCCTGCCTACAGCTTTGGCTACTTGTGGTTACCCGCTTTGGTGGTGATTGCGGTGTGCAGCGTGCTGATGGCTCCTATTGGGGCGTCCACCGCGCACAAGTTGCCCGTCAAGCAACTCAAGCGGGTGTTTGCCAGCGTTCTGTACCTGCTGGCCGCTTACATGCTTTACAAAGGCCTGTTCGCCTGACCGCATGGCCCATCCCGCTGGCTTGGGCCAACTTCGCTGAACTCCAGCCGCAGTGTGGACCTGTTCAGCGCAGCACAATGCTGCCCGAAATGCTCACGACCACGCGCGACTTACCCGCCACCGCTGGCACCGGCATCGATGCTGGTGCGTCCATCTGGGCCATGGCCATGCGCGGCATGACAACGCCCTCGCCCACCTCTTGGGCACTCACGCGCACTTCTCTGAGCGTATAAGCCGCAAAGCCGAACTGCTTCGTCAGGGATTGCGCTTTGCTCTGAAAATGCGCCACAGCTTCGGCCTGGATGCGCGCTTCGGCCGCAGTTTTCTGCTCGGGACTCAGACGCCAGTCGATCTGCGACACCGTCAAATCGTGAATGCGCCCTGCGAGTGTGGTGATTTGCTCGACATCGCGGCCCTGCAAAATAAGTTGCGCTGAGCCCCCCCAGCCATTCATTTTGCCGTCACGGCCATAGCGCGGCGACACATTCATCTCACCCGTTTTCACCTCAAGAGCCCCGGGTTTGGCCATGGGAGAGGCCACGGCCAATGCGGCGGACACCATGGCGTTGAGCTGTTTTTGCACTGCAGGGGCCTGCAAGCCTTCTTTTTGCACCGACAAGGTGATCACCAACCAGTCTTGCGCGACCTCGGTCTGGGCCGAGGCACTCAAATGCAGGACTTGGTTCAGCGCGGCTTGTGCTGGTTGTGTCGAACTGGCTGCACTTTGGGCCTGCACCGATGCAACAGGCAGGGCCAGCGCCATCATCAGGGCCCACGCCAACGAGGGTGTTCGAATCAGTTTCATGGAGAGTCTTTCGAAGAAGGTGGCAAAAACATCGGGCACTTAACGCCACGATTCTGAACGTCGCAGCGAGCGTCACACGCCCCGAGCACTGCATTTTGGTGTCAGGGTGTAACGCACCATGGCGCTTGGTCATGCACCAGGCCCATCCACAAAGCCCAGGCCGACACCGACGCCAGCGCCAAGCCTGCCACACGCATGCCCCAGGCCCCATCGCCCAAGGTCTGCATGCGCAAAAACAGCCAAGGCCCGGCCCACAGGCTGATGCTGCTGCCCAAGGCAAACAAGGCCATGGTGGCCGCACCCTCCAAGGGCTGGCTGGTCAAGGCAGCCACCATCAAAGCCGAATACAACAAGCCACAGGGCATGAAGGCCCACAGCCCACCCACCATCCAGGGCGCGGCGCGCCCCCAGCGGCTGTTGAAAGCCCGCACGCGCGCCCACAAACGGCGCGCTGCAGCGTCGAGCCAGATGGGTTGCCTTGCCTGGAGCATGAGCAACAATCCCAGCACCAGAGCTGTCAGGTGCAGCAAGGTCCAGACCGGGCGAATGGCGGCCGACTGCGTGGTCAACCAGCCCAAGCCCTGCACGCTGGCCGCGGCCAAAGCACCCAGCAGCGCATAGCCGCCAAGGCGGCCCAACTGAAAAGCCAACAAAGCCTGCGCCCGCCGCTCGCCCGCCGCCTGGCCTAGGCCCGCACAGGCCGCGCCGCACATGGCCACGCAGTGCGGGCCACCCAGCACCCCCATCATCAAGGCCGTGATGGCCAAAGAACTTTGCATGGCTTGTTTGCTAGATTTTCAAGAAGTGCATTGTCGGCGATGCAGCCCTTCGCTCTACATCAAATGATTTTGGAAAACCGCGTGCGGTTGCGGTCAGCCTGCACATATCGGTCAAACACCATGGCCACGCCGCGCACAAAGAACCAGCCCATGGCTGTGACCTGAATGCCGCTCTCGCTCAACTGAACCAGGCCTTGTTCCTGCATCGCGTCAAGCTGGATCAGCTCTTGGGCAAACAGGGTCTTGAAGTCAATCAGCCAAGCCAGGTTGATGGACTCGTATTGCAACTGCCCTTGGCACATGAGCGCCATGATGACCGAGCGACGGATCAGGTCGTCGCGCGTGAGCGCCAAGCCCCGCACCACCGGCAAATGGCCTTGGTCAAGCAGATCGACGTACTCTTCCATGGTCTTGGCGTTCTGGCTGTAGGTCGAGCCAATGCGGCCAATCGAAGACACGCCCAGCGCAATCAGATCGCAATCGGCCTGCGTGCTGTAGCCCTGAAAATTGCGGTGCAAACGCCCCTGTCGTTTGGCCACAGCCAGAGCGTCATCGGGCAAAGCGAAGTGGTCCATGCCGATGTAGACATAGCCCGCATCGGTCAGCGCGTCGAGCGAGCGCGAGAGCATCGCCACCTTGGGGGCACCTGCTGGCAGCGCTTGCGCGTGAATGCGACGTTGCGGTTTAAAACGTTCGGGCAAGTGCGCATAGGCATACAGCGCAATGCGGTCAGGACGCAGACTTTTCACCTGCTCCAGCGTGCGGTCAAAAGACTCGGGCGTTTGCAGGGGCAAGCCGTAAATCAAATCGACATTGACCGATTCAAAACCGAGTCGGCGGGACGCCTCGACCAAGGCAAACACCTGGTCTGCAGGCTGGATGCGGTGCACGGCTTTTTGCACCGCAGGGTCAAAGTCCTGAACGCCAAAACTCAGGCGGTTGAAACCCAACTCGGCCAGAAACGCCAGCCGTTGCTCATTCACGGTGCGGGGATCCACTTCGACCGAATATTCACCACCCGGCACGAATTGGAAGTGCTCACGCAGCATGGCCATGAGTTGGCCTAACTCCTCGTCGCTCATGAAGGTGGGTGTGCCGCCGCCCAGATGCAATTGACTGACCGACTGGCCGCGCCCCAAATGGCGGGTGTGCAACTCGACCTCTTTGCGAAGGTAACGCAAATATTCCGTAGTCCGCTCTTTGTGTTTGGTGATGATTTTGTTGCAGGCGCAGTAATAGCAAAGCGATTCGCAAAACGGAATGTGCACATACAGCGACAGCGGTACTTGCTTGCCCACCGGGCCCGATTGGCGCTGTTTCAAGGCTTGCACGTAATCGGCCTCTCCAAAGGCTTCGACAAAGCGATCGGCTGTGGGGTAAGAGGTGTAGCGCGGGCCGGGCACGTCAAAGCGAGCCAGCAATTGCGGTGAGATGACGGACATGTGTCTGCCCCTTAATTCGAATGTAAACAGAACAAGGCCTCACTTTGCCTGCTTGCATCTGCTCATGTGTTGACTCAGGTCAAACCCTTTACCGGTTTTCGGGGATTTCTGGCAAGGACCGGGTATACCCTCAAATTCAGCGCTTGATTCGGTATAAGCTCAAGTCTTGATCCAAGGCAAATCCATTGCTCAACCAAGAGATAAACCATGAATCCCCAAGCCATCAAAGTCGCCTGCTCCAACTGCAATTTGCGCGAATTGTGCATGCCCATGGGCCTGAGCGACCATGACCTCAACCGCCTCGATGACCTCGTGGCCGTGCGCCGCAAAATCAAACGTGGCGACACCCTGTTCACTAACGGTGAAAAGTTCACGTCGCTCTACGCCATCCGCACCGGCTTCTTCAAAACCTGTCTGGCCACCGAAGACGGGCGCGATCAGGTCACGGGCTTTCAAATGGCGGGCGAGATCATTGGGCTGGACGGCATCGTGAACGACCAGCACAGCTGCGATGCGGTGGCACTCGAAGACGCCGAAGTCTGTGTCATGCCCTTTGACCGAATCGAAGAAATCTCGCGCGAAGTCACCGCTTTGCAGCACCACGTGCACAAGATCATGAGCCGAGAGATCGTGCGCGAGCATGGCGTGATGTTGCTTTTGGGCAGCATGCGGGCCGAAGAACGACTGGCCGCTTTTTTGCTGAATCTGGTGCAACGTTTGCACGCCCGAGGTTTCTCACAGTCCGAGCTGGTGCTGCGCATGACGCGCGAAGAAATTGGCAGCTACCTGGGCCTGAAGCTCGAAACCGTGAGCCGTACGTTTTCGAAGTTTGTGGAAGACGGCACCGTGGAAGTCAAGCAGCGCCACGTGCGCATTCTGGACACCGAGGGACTGCAGCGGCTGGTGAACAACACCTCACATTGCCACTGAGCCCTAGGCTCAAGCACTGAACAGGTGGTTCGGTGTCTTAACGGTTCACTTCAGCCGAGGACAGACCCAGCAGCGCAGTCAATGCGCTGGACACGATGGCCAAGGCCCAAAACGCAAAAAAGGCCAGCGTGTAAATTGCTTGCCTGGACAGGTCCAGGTCTTGCCCGAACCAATGCAGGTCGTGCGGATCCACAAACGCGAAGACCAAAACTTCCAGCAGTCCCGCCACCAAAAAAGCAGGCCAGGTGATCCACATCCAGCGTTGAGCGAGCATGGTGTCTCCTTTCGGAATCAGGGTTTGGTGGGTTCAGCAGCAGGCGCTTGCAGCGCAGCAGGCAACTCGCCCGTGGCCACATGGTTGCGTCCTTGCATGGCGGGGACATGGGTGATGCCCTGGCGCTCTTGCATGGCGGTGCGTGGCGTGACGTTGAGCACCGGATCGGGGTTGGTCGCGGCAATGTAGAACGTGATGAAACCAGCCACCACCACCACGGCGGGGCCACCAATGACCATCCACACCAATCCAAAACGCCACCAGGGTTGCCCCTCTTTGCTCACATTCAGAACCTTGTTCATGGCTGTCTTTCAAAAATAGGGGTCACTCAACGAGGGACCAGAAACACGGTTTTTTCGCTCAGCTGACCGACCGATTGGCCATCTGTCGATCGGGACTCGATGTGGAAATGGATCGGGTGCGAACCTGCGGGCGCTGCGTCGTAGGGCACTTGCAATCGCACGGACACCCATCGAGACTCGGTGGCCCCCACCTCCACCATCGGCTCAGTGGCCAGGGCCAGGCCCGGCAGACCCTCGACTTGCAACTGGAAAGTCAAGTTCTGCTCTGCCGCATTCATGATTTGCAAGCGGTACACGTTTTCAATTTTGCCGCCCACCACAATGCGGGCCATGGTGGCGCGGTCGCGCACGATGTCCACCTTGAACGGGTCTCGGTTCCACAAGGACACGCCAACACCAATGATGATGGCCCACAGCACAGTGGTGTAGACCAACACGCGAGGTCGGAAAATGCGCCGCAGCGTTTGCGCCCAGGCCCAGCCCTTGTCCATGGCGTTTTGCGTGGAGAACTTGATCAAGCCCCGCTCGTAGCCCACCTTGTCCATCACAGTGTCACACACGTCCACACAGGCGCCACAGCCAATGCATTCGTACTGCAAACCTTTGCGGATGTCGATGCCCGTGGGGCAGACCTGCACACACAAGGTGCAGTCCACACACGCGCCCAGCCCCAGGGCTTTGGGGTCTGCTTTTTTGGAGCGGGCACCGCGCGGCTCACCCCGCGCTTCGTCGTAGGTGACGATCAAAGTGTCCTTGTCGAACATGGCGCTCTGAAAACGCGCATAGGGGCACATGTATTTGCATACCTGCTCGCGCATGAAGCCTGCATTGCCGTAGGTGGCAAAACTGTAAAACAAGATCCAGAAAACTTCCCAAGGGCCAAACCCCAGCGACAAGATAGATGCCGTCAAATCGCGAATCGGCGTGAAGTAGCCGACAAAGCTGAACCCTGTCCAGAGTGACAACACGATCCAAGCCAGTTGCTTGCCCGTTTTGCGCCAGGCCTTGTTAAAGCTCATTGGCGCATCGTCCAGGCGCATGCGCGCGGAACGGTCGCCTTCAAACTGACGCTCGATCCACAGGAAAATTTCGGTGTAAACAGTTTGCGGGCAAGCAAAGCCACACCACAAACGCCCGGCGACTGCCGTGAACAAAAACAGCGACAGCGCAGAGATGACCAGCAAAGCCGTCAGGTAAATGAAGTCCTGCGGATACAACACCAGACCAAAAATGTAGAAACGGCGAGCGCCCAAGTCGAACAGCACCGCCTGGCGCTGCCCCCACTCCACCCAGGGCAAGCAGTAGAAGACCAACTGCGTGATCACCACCATGAGCCAACGCCATTTGGCGAACACGCCCTGAACACTGCGGGGGTAAATTTTTTGGTGCGCTTGGTACAGCGACACCATTTCCACATCGCCCTCGGCGGGCACGGGGGTGATGGGAATCACACTGCGAGAGGGGCGTTCTTCGGGGATGGACAAAATGCAGGCCTTGGTTCAAATGCTGCATCAGGCCCAGCCTGATGCAGGAGGGTCAGATCACTTGGCAGGGCTCAGTGCGGCGCTGGTCACAGCGTTGTTGGACAGGCCCCAGACGTAAGACGCCAAGACATGGATCTGGCCTTCGGTCAATTTGGCGGCCTGTGCGGGCATCTGGTTGACCTTGCCGTTGTTGATGATGTTCACGATGGCGTTCTCACCCCAGCCGTGCAACCAAGTGTCGTCTGTCAGGTTGGGCGCGCCCATGGCGTGGTTGCCCTTGCCGTCCATGCCGTGGCAAGCAGCGCAAGCACCGAACTTGGATTTGCCCAGTTGTGCACGCAGCGAGTCGTGCGGGCTCTTGGACAAACTCAACACGTAGTGCGCCACGTTGCGCACGTCTTCGGGCGTGCCCACGGCCGCAGCCATGGGCGGCATGTTGCCCATGCGCCCTTGCACCAAGGTGGTTTTAATCGCATCAGGCGTGCCACCATACAACCAATCTGCATCGGCCAAGTTGGGGAAGCCTTTGCTGCCCCGTGCATCAGAGCCGTGGCACTGGGCACAGTTGTTCATGAACAGGCGGTCGCCAATGGCCAGGGCTTGGGGGTCCTTGGACACTTGCTCGGGAGGCATGCCCTGGAACTTGGCATACAGCGGTGCGACTTCGGCATTGCCTTTGGCCACTTCGGCCTCGTACTGACCGGCCGAAGACCAGCCAAATTTGCCGGCAAAGTTGCCTGCACCCGGGTACATGGCCAGGTAAACGAAGGCAAAAATGATGGTGATGATGAACAAGCCGACCCACCAACGGGGCAAGGGGTTGTTCATCTCGCGCAGGTCACCATCCCAGACGTGGCCGGTGGTGTTGTCGTTGGCGGTCATGGCCTTGGCCTTGCCGCTGAACCACAACAAAAGCAGACAGGCAATGATGCTGACCAGCGTGATGCCGGCCACATACAAGTGCCAGAAGTTGCTGATGAAGTCACTCATGGAGTTTCCTTGAAGTATTTTTTTGAGTTCTGAAGGACCGCTCAGTCGTCTTGGCGAAACGGCAATTGCGCCGCCTCGTCAAAGCTGGCCTGGTTGCGCCGAGACCATGCCCAAACCACGATGCCGACAAAGGCAATGAAGGCGAGGACGGTCACGATGGATCGCAAAGTATTGATGTCCATGGCTATGCCTTATTTGCGGTGAATGCCGAGCACTTGCAGGTAAGCAATGACCGCATCCAACTCGGTTTTGCCTTTGACTTCATCGGCCGCTTTGGCCAACTCTTCATCGGCGTAAGGTGCGCCCAAAGTCCGCAGAGCTGACATGCGAGCCACCACCGTGGCGTGGTCGGCCGCCGTCTTTTCCAACCATGGGTAAGCGGGCATGTTGGATTCAGGCACCAAATCACGGGGATTGGTCAAGTGAATGCGGTGCCATTCGTCGCTGTATCGGCCGCCCACACGGGCCAGATCGGGGCCGGTGCGCTTGGAGCCCCACTGGAAGGGACGGTCGTAGACGAATTCACCCGCCAGCGAGTAAGAGCCGTAGCGCAGGGTTTCAGCGCGGAAGGGGCGAATCATCTGCGAGTGGCAGTTGTAGCAACCTTCGCGCACATAGACATCACGGCCGACGACCTGCAAAGCGGTGTAAGGCTTGAGGCCAGGCACCGGTTCGGTGGTGGACTTTTGGAAGAACAAGGGCACGATTTCGACCATGCCACCAACCAACAAGACGATGAAGATCAGAACGATCATCAAAAAATTGTTGGTCTCGACTTTCTCGTGCGACAAGCCGCCTGATTTTGGGTTTTGAGCCATTCTTAATTTCTCCTCAGTGTGCAGGTGCGAGTGTCGGGATCTGGACTTCCACCGACCGGCCCATGGACACGGTCTTGAAAGTGTTCCAAAGCATGATGACCATGCCACTCAGGTACAACACGCCACCCAGCAAACGCAAGGCATAAAACGGGAAGGTGGCTTTGACAGACTCCACAAAGGTGTAAGTCAAGGTGCCGTCGGCATTGATGGCGCGCCACATCAAGCCCTGCATCACACCGGCAATCCACATCGCGGCGATGTAGATCACGATGCCGATGGTGGCTGTCCAGAAGTGGATTTCGATGGCCTTGACGCTGTACATCTTTTTCTGACCGAACAAACGGGGAATCAGGTAGTACATGGAACCCATGGTCACCAAACCCACCCAACCCAAGGCACCCGAGTGCACATGGCCCACGGTCCAGTCGGTGTAGTGGCTCAGCGCGTTCACGGTTTTGATGGACATCATCGGACCTTCGAAGGTCGACATGCCGTAGAAAGACAGAGACACGATCAGGAATCGCAGGATCGGATCGTCACGCAGTTTGTGCCAGGCGCCCGACAAGGTCATGATGCCGTTGATCATGCCGCCCCAGCTGGGCGCCAACAAAATGAGCGAGAAGACCATGCCCACCGACTGAGTCCAGTCAGGCAAAGCGGTGTAGTGCAGGTGGTGAGGACCGGCCCACATGTAAGTGAAGATCAGCGCCCAAAAGTGCACGATCGACAGGCGGTACGAATACACAGGACGCTCGGCCTGCTTGGGAATGAAGTAATACATCATGCCCAGGAAGCCCGCCGTCAAGAAAAAGCCCACGGCGTTGTGGCCGTACCACCATTGCACCATGGCGTCTTGCACACCCGCATAAGCGGAGTAAGAGTGCAGCAGGCCTGTGGGCAACTGGATGTTGTTGACGATGTGCAACAAAGCCACGGCGATGATGAACGCACCAAAGAACCAGTTGGCCACATAAATGTGACGCACTTTACGGATGCCCACCGTGCCAAAGAACACAAAAGCAAACGCCACCCAGACCACGGCGATCAACACATCAATGGGCCAAATCAGCTCAGCGTATTCCTTGCTTTGGGTCAGGCCCAGAGGCAAAGAAATGGCGGCCAAGACAATGACCAGCTGCCAGCCCCAGAAGGTGAAAGCGGCCACCTTGTCGTTGATCAAGCGCACATTGCAGGTGCGCTGAACCACGTAATAGGCGGCTGCAAACAAGCCACAACCACCGAACGCGAAAATCACCGCGTTGGTGTGCAAGGGCCGCAGACGGCCATAACTGAGCCAGGAAATACCGAAGTTGAGTTCCGGCCAAGTCAGCTGGGCAGCGATGATCACGCCCACCAGCATGCCCACCACACCCCATACCACCGTCATGATGGCGAACTGCCTGACAACTTTGTCGTTGTAGGTCGTCGCCTGCATATTGGCAAATTGCATTTTCACCTCTTGTTTTTAAAAAATCTACTTTTGAAGTGTGCCCGGGTATATGCCTTGGACACTTGATCAAAATCAATCGTCACGCAAAATGCGATCGCCTTCGGCCTCAATGTCTTCAAATTGGCCTCGGTCAATGGCCCACCACAGCCCCGCCAAAATGAAAAAAACCAAGGCCACAGACAAAGGAATCAACAAATAAAGAATGTCCATGCTGTTTCTCAAACGGGTTGAAGGACCAGCGCCGGCTGCTGCAGCGACTGTGGCAAGGCCTGCGACAGGCGCAAAGCATTGAGCACCACCAGCAAAGAGCTGAGCGCCATGCCCAGACCCGCAGCCCAAGCGGGCAGCCAGCCCATCAAGGCCAGCGGCACACAAGCGGCGTTGTAAAAAGCCGCCCACCACAGGTTTTGCCGCACGATGCGCATCGTCTGGCGGCTGCGTTGCAACGTGCTGACCAACACATCGAGCTGCCCGCCCATCAACACAAAATCGGATTTGGATTGCGCCAGCGGCACCGCCTGGCCCAAGGCAAAAGAGACATCGGCCCCGGCCAGCACCGGGCCGTCGTTCAGGCCATCGCCCACCATGGCCACTTTGTGTCCTTGGGTCTGCAAGGCCTGCAGCACTTGCAATTTGTGCTGGGGGCTGCAGCCGCCTTGCGCATCGGCAATGCCCACGGCCTGGGCCACTTGGGCCACCGCAGCGGGGCCGTCACCCGACAAAACCTTCAGGGTCAAACCCATTTGAGCCAAGGCACGCACCACACCTGCCGCCTCGGGGCGCACTTGCTCGGCCAATTCAAAGCTGGCCAGCCAGCCCGACGCATCGGCCAGGCTGACCTGCAGGTGGTGCCCGGCGCGTGCCGGGGCCGCACAAAAAGCAGCCGAGCCCAAACGCAAGGCTTGATGCCCTTGACCTGTCTGCGTCAAAACACCTTGCACCCCCTGCCCCGCCTGCTCACTCACATCGTGCGCGGCCAGCGCTTCCAGTTCATGCAACCGCCCAGCGGCCTCAGCGCGGCGCCGAGCCTCGGACCACAAGGCACGCGAGACCGGGTGCAAGGAATGCCGCGCGAGACTGCCTGCCCAGTTCAGGGCCTGTGCCTCGCTCACGCCATCGCGTGTGTGGATGCGGGCCACTTCAAAAGCATCGCGCGTCAGGGTGCCGGTCTTGTCAAAAATCACGGTGTCGATGTTTGCCAGATTTTGCAAAGCACTCAGGCGTCGCACCAGCACACCGCTGCGGGCCAATGCCCCGGCCGTGGCCAACATGGCCGCAGGTGTGGCCAGCGACAAAGCACAAGGGCAGGTCACGATCAGAACGGCAACCGCCACCATCACCGCGTGCGCGGGGTCGGTGGGCCACCAATAAATGGCCGAAGCCAGCGAAGCCAACATCACCGCCACCAAAAAAGGCTTGGCCCAGCGGTCCACCAGCTGCGCCATGGCGGGCTTGGAGACCGAAGCACTTTCCATCAAGGCCACGATTTGTGCGTAACGGGTGGCAGCGCCAATTTGCTCGATCTGCACCTGCAAGGTGCCGCTCAGGTTGTGGCTGCCGGCAATGACGCAGTCACCCACGCGCCGCGCGAGCGGCCGCGACTCACCCGTCAACAAGGCTTCGTCCACCTGGGTCTGGCCAGCCAGCACCCGGCCATCACCCGCAAAAGCCTCGCCGGGCAAGACCTCGATCACATCACCCACTTGTAAGCGGCGGATGGACATGAGCGCCCAAGTGCCATCGCTTTGGCGCTTGCGCACGCTGTCGGGCAAGCGGTTGAGCACCGCCTCCAGCGCCCCGGCCGTGCGGTCACGCATGCGCAGCTCCAGCCAGCGACCCGTGAGCAAAAAGAAGACGAACATGGTGAACGAGTCAAAAAAGACCTCGGCCCCAAACGGTCCTAGGGGCTCAAAGGTGCCCAGCGTGCTGACCACAAAAGTCACCACCATGCCCATAGCCACGGGCAAATCCATGCTGATCTGGCGCTCGCGCAGGTCGCGCCAGGCCTGGCTGAAAAACGGGGTGCATGAGAAAAACATCACCGGCAATGACAACACCCAGGAAGCCCAGCGCAGCAAATGCACCGCTTCGTCCGAGATGTCGCCCGGCTGTGTGAGGTACGTCGGCGTGGCGTACATCATGACTTGCATCATGCACATGGCCGCCACCGCCCAACGCCAGACCATGCGCCGGGCCTCTGCGCGCCTGCGCGCATGCGCGTGAGCATCGTTGGCGGGCAAGGCCTTGTAGCCATGACGCTCGACCGAACGCATCCACTCGGAGGGGCGAGTGAGTTCAGGCGACCAGACGATCTGGCCCCGGTGGCTGGCTCCGCTGATCTGCACCGACTGCACACCCGGCACGGCGCGCAAAGCATCTTCCAGCGTGATGGCGCAGGCTGCGCAATGCATGCCCTCAAACACCACGCTGGAGCGCCAGCAGCCCGACTCGGTTTTTTCGGGCAAGCTGAAAGACGACCATTCTTCGGGCGCATCGAGCAGTTCCAACCGCTGTTGCGGGGTCTCGCCATGGGCCTGTGTCAGTTCAGGCGCAAGCGATTCCACCTCATGAGGAAAAGCGGTTCGCTGGCCTGGCAAAACATTGACTTGTGTCATGTTTCGAAGATACGACAGCCTGCCCAGCAAAAGCTTGATGTACATCAAGCGCTCCCATTTGCCGCGCTTTTAAGCTGTGTTTTTCTCATTTTCAACAGGAGCACCTCATGTACAAACGCATCCTTGTGGCCACCGACGGCTCCACCTTGTCCAAAAAAGCCGTGGCGAGCGCCATCCAACTGGCGGCCACCTGTGGCGCAGAGCTGGTCGCCATCAAGGTGGTACCACGCTACCCCCAGGCCTACTTTGAGGGCAGCATCCCCTTGTCCAGCGATGAAATTTCGCGGGTGGAAAGCCAGTGGACCGAAGCCGCTCAAATGCAATTGGCCGCTGTCGAAAAAAGCGCCAAGGCCAAAGCCGTGAGCACCAAGGCCATCACGGTCAAATCGGACGTGGTCTCGGACGCCATCATTGCGGCGGCTAAAAAGCACAAAGTCGACCTGATCGTCATGGCCTCACACGGGCGTAAAGGCATCAAACGCCTGTTGTTGGGCAGTGAAACCCAACAGGTGCTGACGCACTCACACATCCCAGTACTGGTGCTGCGCTGACACCCGATGAATGCGCCGACACCTTGTTTCAGGCGCTCGGCGCTCCTGTCAACACCTGTCTAAAATCCTTAAAATGAATACATTTTCAGGACAGCCTCATGGCCATCTGTCGACAGGCGAAAAAGCACCCTATTTCATGGCTCAACACCATCAGGCTCCAGTGCTTGGCTGTTGCGTGTCTGACCTTTGGCCTGTTCAGCAGCGCGGCCGTCGCCCAAGAACTGGTGATTGAAAGCTGGCGCAAGGACGATCAGATCTTTTGGGACAAAGTCCTGATCCCAGCCTTTCAAAGACAGCATCCTGGCATTAGCCTGACGTTCAAGGCTGAAGAACCATTGGCTTATGACGCCCGTTTAGAGTCTCGCCTGTCCACGCGCCGAGCTGGTGATCTTGTTTTCTGTCGTCCCTTTGATGGCAGTGTTCGTATGCATGCCAAAGGCTATTTATTGCCTTTAAAAGCCCGCGAGCTGGAGAACTTCAGCCCTCAAGCCCGTCAAGCATGGACCACGGACGATGGTCTGACCACCTATTGCCTGCCCGTGGCTTATGTGATGCATGGTTTGTTTTACAACAAGAAGATCTTCAAGGACCTGAATCTCCAGCCCCCCGTCACGGTCGATGAGTTTCTTCGGCTGCTGGGCCGTGTCGGTGCTGCAGGGAACATCACGCCTTTGGCATTGGGCACGGCAGACATGTGGGAGTCCACCCAGGTTGTTTTCACTGGCATGGGTCCCAACTTCTGGGGCGGCGAAAAAGCCCGTCTCGGTCTGATCCAGCAAACGGCCAAATTCACGGACCCGGGCTTCATCAAGGCCTGGGAAATGATGGCCAAGCTCAAGCCTCACATGCACCCGAAGCAAAACAACATGTCCAACGGCGACATTCAGCTGCTGTTTGCCACAGGCAATGCCGCGGTTTTCCCGACGGGCTCTTGGGACATCGATTTCTTGCGCAGCACCAGCTTTGCCTATAAAAAGCCGATTGATCTGGGCGTCTTCAAGCCACCTGTAGAGCATCCCGGCCAGGCTTGTCACATTTCGGTGCATCCGGACTTCGGGATCGGTGTGAACAAAAACACCCCCCACCAAGAAGCGGCCTTGAAATTCATCGCTTGGCTGGGCACGGCCGATTTCGCTCAACTGCTGACGGACACGTTAACAGGCTACTTTCCCTTGTCAGATCACCCTGTCAAGGTGAACGACCCTCTCGGGCAGGACATGCTCAACTGGCGACAGGAGTGTCAGGACACGATTCGGCTGAACGCCCAAAAAATCAATCGGGTTTGGCCCTCCATGGAGGAGGAGCTTTGGTACGCAAACGTGAAAGTCATCAACCAGGACATCACCCCCGAGCAAGCGGCTCGGCACATCCAAAGCGTGCACGAGAAAAACGCTTACCTCAAATAAGCTTGCATCTCAAATGGCCACAGGATGTGGGCATTTGAGGAAGCGCCCTCCTTGGGCACATCAGACACTTCAGGCTGAAAACAATTTTTTGTACTGATCGCGCAACAGGTTCTTTTGTACCTTGCCCATGGTGTTGCGGGGCAACTCGGCCACCACAAAACAGCGTTTGGGGATCTTGAAATTGGCCAGTTTGGCCTTGAGCTCGGCCAACACGGCTTCAGGCTGCACCTGGGAGGCGGGCTTGGCAATGACCACCGCCACGCCCACTTCACCAAAGTCCGGATGGGGCACGCCCACCACCGCGCTTTCGGCCACGCCCTTCATCTCGTTGATGTAGCCCTCGATCTCGGCGGGGTAGACGTTGTAGCCACCACTGATGATCAGGTCCTTGCTGCGGCCCACAATCGTCACATAGCCGCGCTCGTCCACTTTGCCTACATCACCGGTCTTGAAGAAGCCGTCGGCTGTGAACTCTTCGGCGGTTTTTTCGGGCATGCGCCAATAACCTTTGAACACATTCGGGCCCTTGACCTGGATGCCGCCAATCTCGCCCACAGGCATGTTCTGCCCATCGTCGCCGCGCACACGCAAAGCCACGCCGGGCAAAGGAAAACCCACGGTGCCGCCGCGCCGCTCAGCCTGCTTGGCGTAGCGCTTGTCCGCAGCATAAGGGTTGGAGGTCAGCATGGCGGTCTCGCTCATGCCGTAGCGCTCCAAAATCGTGTGGCCCGTGCGTTCTTGCCATTCGGTGAACGTTTCGATCAACAAAGGGGCGGAGCCCGCGATGAACAGGCGCATGTTTTTCACGGCCGCCTTGTCAAGCGAAGGTTCGGCCAGCATGCGCACATACAGCGTGGGCACACCCATGAAAACGGTGGCACGGCTCATGTGCGCGATGACGCGCTTCGGGTCAAACTTGGCCATCCAGATCATCTTGCTGCCGTTGATCAGCGCGCCATGGATGGCCACGAACAAGCCGTGCACATGGAAGATGGGCAGCGCATGGATGAGCACATCGCCCTGGCCTGTAGGCCCTCCGGTAGCCGTCCAGCCCCAGTAGTCCTTGAGCGTGACGGCATTGCTCAGTAAATTGCCGTGCGTGAGCATGGCCCCTTTGCTGCGGCCTGTGGTGCCACTGGTGTAGAGGATGGCGGCCAGATCATCGGCCTGTCGTGGCACGGGCGTGTGCTGGTCGCTGTGGTGTGCAGCACGCTCGAGCAAGCTGCCGGTGCGGTCATCGTTCAGGGTGAACACATGCTGGGTGCCTGCCTTGAATGCGATCTTGCTGACCCAACCGAAATTGGCGCCGCTGCAAACCACGACGGTAGGCTCGGCATTGCCGATGAAATACTCGATCTCGGCACTTTGATAGGCGGTATTGAGCGGCAAAAACACACACCCGGCACGCAAGCAAGCCAGGTAAAGCACCATGGCTTCGACCGACTTTTCGACCTGCACCGCCACCCGGCTGCCCTCGGGCAAATCCAGCGATTGCAGCAAATTGGCCATCATGGCCGTGGCACGGTCCAAGTCTTGCCAGCTGTAGTGCAGCCCCTCATCGGTCTCGACCGCCGTGGCCGTCATGTCAGCAGGAAAAGCAGCCCGCAGGGCGGAAAACAGGTTGTTGTGGGTCATGGTTTCAAAATCACAAAGAGAAAAAAGCATGAAAAAAGGGCCCGATTTCAGGCCCATTGAACATACCGAGCCGCACTCAGTCGAGCTTGGCCCCCGAAGCTTTGACCACCTGAGACCACTTGGTCAGCTCTTTTTTGATGAAGCCTTCGAACTGGGTCGTTGTCAGGTTGGGGAATTCCGCTCCTTGGCTGGCCCATACGGCTTTGGCCTCGTCAGTCTGGGAGGCACGGCGAATTTCTTCAATCGCGCGAGCTTGGGCGTCTGCAGGTGTGCCTTTGGGTGCCCATACGCCATACCAGGTGGAGACGGTGTAATCGGGCAAACCCAACTCGGCCGAGCAAGGCACATCCGGGAAGGCCGCATTGCGTTTGGGCCCCGAAACCATGAGGGCCTTGATGCGGCCGCCCTTGATGTGCGCCGCCGATGAACCCAGGCCATCGAACATCATGTCCACGTTACCGGCAATCAGGTCTTGCAAGGCAGGGCCAGCACCCCGGTAGGGAATGTGGGTGATGAAGGTCTTGGTCTGAAGCTTGAACAACTCCCCAGCCAGATGGTGCGAAGTACCGCCCCCGGCAGAGCCGTAATTCAGGCGTCCTGGGTTCTTTTTGACCATTTCCAGAAAGGCCTTGAAGTCGGCCGCTTGGACTTTTTTGGGATTGACCACCAAGACCTGGGGCACGTTGGCCACCAAAATCAAGGGGATCAGGTCACGCTCGAGGTCGTAGTCCAGCTTGGGGTACATGCTGGGCGCGATTGTGTGGTGAACGGCACCCATGAACAGGTTGTAACCGTCGGGTGCCGATTTGGCGGCCACACCAGCTCCCAATGTGCCGCCCGCACCACCCCGATTGTCAATGATGAGTTGTTTGCCGGTCAGTTTGGCAAACTGGGCTGACATGGGGCGGGCGAAAGCATCGGTGCCGCCGCCTGCGGGGAAAGGCACAACCATGGTCACCGGTTTCGACGGCCAGCTGCTTTGGGCTTGGGACCACACAGGCAGCGAGCCGGTCAAGGCGGCCATCGCCTTCAAAAAATCGCGGCGCTGCTGTGCTTTGAACTGAACAGTCATGAAGTGTCTCCTCGTTTTAAGTGCTCGCATCATAAGGTCAGTCGCAACCCAATGCTGGACCGCCCCAAATGATCTAATCTTCCAAGTGTCACCCTTGGGTCTTGCGGCTCCAGACCATCAACATCACCCCACCCAGCATCATGGGCACACACAGCCATTGCCCCATGCTCATGCCCAGACTCAAAAGCCCCAGGTGCGCATCGGGTTCACGGAAGAATTCGGCCACAAAACGGAAAAAGCCGTAGCCCAGCAAAAACGCCCCAGAAACCTGGCCGGTCGGGCGGTCTTTGCGTGCAAACCACCACAGCAGTACAAACAGCAGCAAGCCTTCCAAGGCAATTTGGTAGAGCTGCGAGGGGTGACGCGGCAAATCACCAGCCCCCCGGAACACCATGCCCCAAGGCAGTGAGGGGTCGGCCACCCGGCCCCAGAGTTCACCATTGAGAAAATTGCCCACCCGACCGGCGGCAAGACCCGTGGGCACACACGGCGCCACAAAGTCCATGACCTGCAAAAACGGCCGCTCGCGGGTGCGGGCAAACCAGACCATGGCCAGCATCACGCCCAGCAAGCCGCCATGAAAACTCATGCCGCCTTGCCAGATGGCGAAGATTTCGAGTGGGTTAGAGAGGTAATACGCGGGTTTGTAAAACAGGCAGTAACCCACGCGCCCGCCCAAAATAACCCCTAAGACCCCCAAGAACAGGATGTCTTCAATGTCGCGTTTTTGCCATTGAGGCAAGTGTTTGAAGGGCGCATGACTCAAGCGCTGCACACCCAGCAGAAAAAACAGGCCAAAGGCGGCCAAATAGGTCAGGCCATACCAATGGATGGCCAAGGGGCCCAACTGCAGAGCGACGGGGTCAATTTGAGGATGGATCAGCATGTCCGGATTGTGCACCGGACATGAGCTCAAACAGTCTTAAGAGCGCGACAAGCGCCCGTTAGAATGTGGCGACCTTCTTTTGGGCTTCTACCGAGACACCACCATGAGCGACAAAATCATCCCGATCACCCCCATCAACCGCCGCAGCGCCAACATCACACAGGGCAAATCCCGCGCCCCGAACCGCTCGATGTACTACGCCATGGGCTACGAAGAGGGCGATTTCGTCAAACCCATGGTGGGCGTGGCCAACGGCCACAGCACCATCACCCCTTGCAACAGCGGCTTGCAAAAACTGGCCGATGCGGCGATCCAAGGCATTGAAGAAGCCGGCGGCAACGCTCAGGTGTTTGGCACCCCCACCATCTCCGACGGCATGGCCATGGGCACCGAGGGCATGAAGTTCTCGCTGGTCAGCCGCGAAGTGATCTCGGACTGCATCGAGACCTGCGTGCAAGGCCAATGGATGGACGGCGTGCTGGTCGTTGGCGGCTGCGACAAAAACATGCCCGGCGGCATGATGGGCATGCTGCGTGCCAACGTGCCTGCCATTTATGTGTATGGCGGCACCATCTTGCCAGGCCGCTACCAGGGCAAAGACCTGAACATCGTGAGCGTCTTTGAAGCCGTGGGCGAGAACGCTGCGGGCAAGTTGAGCGACTTTGACCTGAAAGAAATCGAAAAGCGCGCCATTCCAGGCACAGGTTCTTGCGGCGGCATGTACACCGCCAACACCATGTCGTCGGCTTTCGAGGCGCTGGGCATGTCCCTGCCCTACTCTTCGACCATGGCCAACCCCCACGATGAAAAACAAAACTCGGCCAAAGAATCGGCCAAGGTGCTGATCGAAGCCATCAAGAAGGACTTGAAGCCACGCGACATCGTCACCAAAGAAGCCATTGAAAACGCCGTGGCCGTGATCATGGCCACGGGCGGCTCCACCAACGCGGTCCTGCATTTCTTGGCCATCGCCCACACCGCAGGCGTGGACTGGAGCATCGACGACTTCGAGCGCATGCGCAAAAAGATCCCCGTCATTTGCGACCTCAAGCCCAGCGGCAAGTACTTGGCGGTCGACCTGCACCAAGCGGGCGGCATTCCCCAAGTCATGAAAACCTTGCTGGCCGCCGGTTTGTTGCACGGCGACTGCATGACCATCACGGGCAAAACCATTGCCGAAAACCTGAAAGACATCCCAGACGTTCCCCGTGCCGATCAGGACGTGATTCGCCCGATCGACAAGCCCATGTACGCCGAAGGCCACCTCGCCATCCTCAAAGGTAACTTGTCGCCTGAAGGCGCTGTGGCCAAGATCACCGGCCTGAAAAACCCTGTCATCACTGGCCCAGCCCGTGTGTTCGACGACGAGCAATCGGCCCTCGAGGCCATTTTGGCGGGCAAGATCAAGGCTGGTGACGTGATGGTTCTGCGTTACCTCGGCCCCAAGGGCGGCCCTGGCATGCCTGAAATGCTGGCCCCGACGGGCGCGCTGATCGGCGCAGGTTTGGGTGAAAGCGTGGGCCTGATCACCGATGGCCGTTTCTCTGGCGGCACCTGGGGCATGGTGGTGGGCCACGTTGCACCCGAAGCAGCCGCAGGCGGCACCATCGCCTTTGTGAATGAAGGTGACAGCATCACCATCGACGCGCACAAATTGGTTTTGGAACTGAACGTGCCCGAAGCCGAATTGGCCAAACGCCGCGAAGGCTGGAAAGCACCCGAGCCCCGCTACACCCGTGGCGTTCAAGCCAAGTTTGCCTTCAACGCATCGAGCGCCAGCAAAGGCGCTGTGCTCGACTTGTATTGATCGCACGGTACAGTCAATAAAAAAAGCCCGCTGAATTCAGCGGGCTTTTTTGTGCGCTAAGCGGTGGGCAGACCTACATGGCCCGATTCCCCTCAGCCCTTGATCACAGGCCAATGGCTGCGATACCCGCTTTGGCGATCTGCGCGTCTTCATTCGACTTGACACCGCTGACACCGACTGCGCCCAGGCAAACACCATCTTTCATGATCGGCACACCGCCTTCGAGCATGCCCTGGATGGTAGGGGCCGACAAAAACGAAGTGCGACCACCGTTGATGATGTCTTCGTAGGCCTTTGTTTCTCTGCGGCCCATCGCAGCCGTGTGCGCCTTGGCAGGGGCGATGTGTGCAGACAGGGGGGCTGCGCCATCCAAGCGGGCAAAGTGCAGCAAATGGCCACCCGCATCCACGATGGCGATGCTCACCACCCAGTTGTTCTTGATTGCTTCGGCTTCGGCAGCAGCGGCAATGGCTTTGACATCGGAGAGTTCGAGGCTGGCTTGAGTTTTCATGGTGTTTACAGATCAGTTTAAAAAACATCAAGGATACACGGACCGAATGGCGTGATTGCACACCCCTGCGCAAAACTGATTCACCTGGATAACCCCATGGCAGTGCGGATATTGATGGTGGTACGCAGCCTCACCCTACAATGCAATGGCCCTGAAATCAGGGTTTACAGGAGAGACCCACATGAGCGACCTTCGCACACTGAACAGTACGGATTGGGGCCACGGCACCGACCTGGCCACACGCAACCGTGTTTTACGCAACACCTACTGGCTGCTGGCCCTGAGCTTGCTGCCCACCGTTTTGGGCGCTTGGCTGGGCGTGACCACTGGGATCACCCGCTCTTTGTCTGGCGGCGTCGGCTTGGTCGTCTTCATGGCCGGCGCTTTTGGCTTCATGTTCGCCATCGAGAAAACCAAAAACTCTGCAGCTGGTGTGCCCGTGCTGCTGGCCTTCACCTTCTTCATGGGCCTGATGCTCTCGCGCATGATCGCCATGGTCTTGGGCTTCAAAAACGGCTCTGACCTGATCATGACCGCATTTGCGGGTACCGCGGGTGTGTTCTTCGTCATGGCCAGCCTGGCCAGCACCATCAAGCGTGACATTTCAGGCATGTCCAAGTGGCTGTTTGTGGGGGCTTTGGCCATCATGATCGGCGGCATCATCAATGTGTTTGTCGGCTCCACCGTGGGCATGATGGTGATTTCGGTCATGGCGATTGGCATCTTCAGCGCTTACATGCTGTATGACCTCAAGCAGATCATCGACGGTGGTGAGACCAACTACATCAGCGCGACGCTGGCCCTGTACCTGGACATTTTCAACGTGTTCCAGAGCCTGTTGGCCTTGCTGGGCATCATGGGTGGTGAGCGCGACTGATTCCCTCTGTCCGCCCCATCAAAAAAGGCTCCCTCGGGAGCCTTTTTTGATGGGTGCAGAAACGATGGCCTGCGTAAGGGCTGCGGGGTTCAGTCCAACTCGAACACGGCCATGCTTTCCACATGCGCCGTGTGCGCGAACATGTTGATGACCCCTGCGGCCACGCAGCGGTAACCCGCTCGGTGCACCAGAATGCCGGCATCTCGGGCCAGTGTGGCAGGGTTGCAGCTGACATACACAATGCGCTGGGGGGGTGTCCAGCCCTGGCGCAAATCTCGGTTTTCATTCAACTCCGCCAGTGCCTTGCTCAGTGCGAAGGCCCCCTCACGAGGTGGGTCCACCAGCCATTTGTCAGCGGTGCCATCGGCCACCAGCATCTCGGGCGTCATCTCAAACAAATTGCGCGCGACAAACTCGGTGGGGGCCAAAGTTTGGCCTTCGGGCCGTGTGGCCTGGTTGCGGGCATAGTTGTCGCGTGAACGCGCAACCAGGGTCTCGGCCCCTTCTATGCCCAGCACCTTCCCCGCTTGCGTTGCCAGCGGCAAGGTGAAGTTGCCCAACCCACAAAACCAGTCGATCACCCGTTCGGTCTTTTGTGCGTGCAGCAAGCGCAGCGCACGTGTCACCAACACGCGGTTGATGAAGGGGTTGACCTGGGTGAAGTCGGTGGGCCTGAAAGGCATGGTGATGCCAAAGTCGGGCAAGCCATAACTGAGCTGCGCCCCGCCTTCGTCCAGCAAATGCACTGTGTCGGGCCCCTTGGGTTGCAGCCACCACTGCACCTGTTGCTCGGCGGCAAACGCCCGCAGCAGGGCTTTGTCACCCTCACTCAAGGGCTCCAGGTGGCGCAACACCAAGGCCGTGACCTCGTCGCCGCAAGCCAGCTCCAGCTGGGGCAAGGTCTCGCGAGCCTCCATCTGGCCAATCAGCGCACGCAAAGGCAGCAACAGGCGACTGACGTGAGGGGGCAGAACCGGACAAACTTTCATGTCGGCGATGTAGCGGCTTTTGCGTTCGTGAAAGCCGATCAGCACTTCGCCTTTTTTGATCACATAGCGAACCGACAAGCGGGCGCGGTAGCGGTAGCCCCATGTCGGCCCCTCGATGGGGCGCAGCATGGTTTCGGCTTTGACTTTGCCCAGATGCCACAAATTGTCTTCGAGCACCCGTTGCTTGATGGCCACTTGTGCCGAGGCCTCCAGGTGCTGCATCTTGCAGCCGCCACAGGCCCCGGCGTGCATGCCGAAATTCGGACAGCCCGGTCGCACGCGCTGCGACGACTCGTGGTGGATTTGGGTGACGGTGCCCTGCTCCCAGTTGTTCTTTTTGCGGTGCACGTTGACCGACACCAGCTCGAAGGGCAAAGCGCCTTCGATGAAAACCACTTTGCCATCGGGTCTGCGGGCGATGCCTTGGGCCTCCATGTCCAGAGAGCCCACACGCAGCCACCCCTCGGGCAGGTCGGCACTGGAGTGGCTGGGTTCGTCGGCGTGGGCTTGGGATAGGGAAATGTCTGGATCGCTCATGCCCCGATTGTCTCAGGATGTGGGCCCTGCCTTGAGGGTGCAGCACACAGTTTCAAAGGGAAACGTCAGGTCCAAGCTTGCAGGTACTCCTGCCAATGTGGCTCTTGCGGAGCCAAATTGCCCAACTGTTCTTGGACAAAGGCGATTTCCTGCGCGTACTCGGCCTCGGTGAAGCCGCCGCGCATTTTCTGGAAGCGGCAGTACAGCAAATAGGTGTTCATCACATCGGTTTCGCAGTAGCGCCGGATGTCTTCGGTGTGCCCAGCTTGAAACTGAGCATAAACCTGAGAGCCGTCCATGCCCAGCTTGCCCGGAAAGCCGCAAAGCTTGGCCAGGGCATCCATGGGGGCGTTGTTTTTTGGGGTGTACTTCGCCAGCAGGTCCATCAGGTCCAGGTGGCGCATGTGGTAGCGCGAGATGTAGTTGTTCCACTTGAACTCGCGGTCATCGTCACCTAAATCCCAGTACTTGTCAGCCACCACGCCGTGCATCAAGCCGCGGTAGTGCAGAACGGGCAAGTCAAATCCACTGCCATTCCAGCTGACCAATTGGGGGGCATGCTTTTCAATGGCTTGAAAAAAGGTCTGAACGACCTTGGCTTCGCTTTGGCCATCGCGGTCGACGAAGGAGTGAACACGCAAACCTTCGGCATTGCGAAACACGCAGCTGATGCACAGGATGCGCTGCAGGTACAGGGGCATGAAGTCGCTTTTGCCTTCTGCGGCCCGCTCGGCCTGCCACTGCGCATGCACTTGTGCGTCTGTTGACTGGGGGGCCGATGGGTTGAGTCGACGCCAGCCCGCCATGTCCGGGATGGTTTCGATGTCAAAAACCAGGACTGGCCAAGGCATGGGCGGGCTGCTCAGCGCGAAGGCAAAAACTTGGCCGGGTCTACGGGTTTGCCTTGTCGGCGCACTTCAAAGTGAAGTTTCACCCGGTCGGCATCGGACTTGCCCATCTCGGCAATTTTCTGGCCCTTGCGCACCTTTTGGTCCTCTTTCACGAGCAAAGCCTGATTGTGAGCATAGGCCGTCAAAAAAGTGTTGTTGTGCTTGAGGATGATCAGGTTGCCATATCCGCGCAAACCGGAGCCGGCATAAACCACCTGACCATCGGCAGCAGCCATCACGGGATCACCCGCTTTCCCCCCGATGTCCAAACCTTTGTTTTTGGCTTCATCAAAGCCGGCAAGCATCACGCCATTGGCGGGCCAAATGAACCCCAGGCCTTCGTCGTTGAGCGCGTTGTTTTGGGCAGCAGCTGGCTCTGGCTTGGACGGTGCGGCAGTGGCCGGAGCGTTGCCCGAAGGCGCAATCGGTCTGACCACAACCCCAGAGGTTTCAACCGAGGCACCTGGCGGCAGCACACGCAACACTTGACCAACTTCGATCAGATCGGGGTTGCTCAGATTGTTCCAACGGGCCAAATCACGCCAGCCTTGGCCGTTGTCCAGACCGATGCGGGTCAAGGTATCCCCTCGCTGAACGGTGTAAAAGCCAGGTTTACCCGCATTTTCACTGCCAGGCAGGGTTTTGACGGCCTCACCGGATGAGGTGGTGACAGGGCCGGACGATGTTTGGGGAGCACGGCTCATTCCCGCTCGGTCTTCGACAGGCGCGGGCACCCGCACAGAGGATGTGCAGGCGCTCAGCAAGGCCACGGTCAAAGTTGTCAAAACCAGGGGACGAAAAGGTAGGAATGAAGTCATCGGGTTTTACGTATTCAGGCGACGCCCGATTTTAGAGGTACAAAATGAACAGCTTCCAGCACTTGGCGTTCATAGCCCTGTGCGGTTTTTAAAATCACCACCAGTGCCTGATGCCCTGCAGGGGTGATGGTCGGGGCGATCAATCGCCCCCCCACGGCCAACTGCTCAAGCCAAGCGTCGGGGACAGCATCGCCTCCAGCCGCAGAGATGATGCCCGCATAAGGTGCGCCCTTGGGGTAGCCCAGCATCCCATCGCCAAAAATCAGGTGAACGTTGTGCAACCTGAATGGGCGCAAGTTGATTCGGGCCTTTTCGTGCAAACCGCGCAAACGTTCAATGCTGTAGACCTCGGTGGCCACATGGCTGAGCACGGCGGCTTGGTAGCCGCAGCCAGTGCCAATTTCAAGAATGCGACCCAGTTTCCCAGGGGCGTCTTGGCAAAGCAACTCGACCATTCTGGCCACCACATTGGGTTTGGAGATCGTCTGGCCCAATCCAATCGGCAAACTGGTGTCTTCGTAGGCTTGGTTGACCAAAGCGCTTTCGACAAAACGGTGGCGCTCAACCTGGCCCATGGCATCCAAAACGCGTGCATCTTGGACTCCTTGGTCTGCCAGTTTACGCACCATGCGCGCCCGTACGGCGACCGAGTCCAGACCCAAACCGGAGACGGCTGAAGCGGTTCGGGGTGCAACCCCACGCCCCTCTTTGGCCAACTGCTGGCTGGCGTTCAAACTGGGCGGGGGCGTAGAGACCTTGAGCCCAACAGCGCCCACTGCAGTTTTGCGCGCAGAACCAATGGACCCGGCGGGCGACAACTTGACTGGAAATCCAGGACGTTGGCTCATGCGTGGTCTTGCGGGGTCAAGCGTGTGAACGTTTGGGTCCATTGGTCCAAATGCGTGTGCTCCGTCAGATCGACCTTGAGGGGGGTGACCACGACATGGCCCAAACCTGCGGCATGAAAGTCGGTGCCCTCGCTGTCGTCCATGGCAGCACCCGCGTTGCCAATCCAGTACATGGTTTGACCTCGAGGGTCCACTTGGGTGATCACGGGCTCAGCCGCATGGCGACGGCCTAAGCGGCAGAGTTTGGGGGTTTTGATCTGGGCCAAAGGCAAATTGGGAATGTTCACATTCAAAAGCCAGGGCTGGCTCCCCACCACTGCACCCGTTCGCATTTGCTGCACCATCTCTTTGATTTTCTGGGCCGCCGAATCCAGGTGAGCCCAACCTTTGTCGATTTGCGAGACAGCGATGGCCGGAATGCCAAACAAATAGCCCTCCATGGCCGCACCCACGGTGCCTGAATAGAGGGTGTCGTCACCCATGTTCGCGCCATTGTTGATGCCAGAAATCACCAAATCAGGTCGGTAACCCAACAAGCCTGTCAGCGCAATGTGAACGCAATCTGCAGGGGTGCCATTCACATAGCGAAAACCGTTCTCAGCGCGGTGCACATACAAGGGCGTGTGCAAAGTCAATGCATTGGATTTGGCGCTGTTGTTGTGCTCGGGCGCCACGACCTCGACCTCCACGTCCGCCATGCTTTTGAGCGCATCGTGCAGGGCCACGATGCCCTCGGCGCGAAAGCCATCGTCGTTGGAAATGAGAATTTTCATGCGGAGTCCTGTCTGAACTGCGATTGTAGAGGGCGGCTGACTTTGGACAGTCCCGATCACACGGCAAACAAGCTTTCACGAATCGGTCGCTCGAGAGACATGCGCAGGCCCCTTGGCTTGCCTAAGATCAAGCCAATAGTCACAGCAATCAACAAGGAGAAGATGCATGCACGCATGGCTTTGCGAGAACCCAGTCGGGGTTGAAGCACTCAATTGGAAAGAACTCCCCACCCCCACCCCGGGGCCAGGCCAAGTTCTCATTCAAATTCAGGCTGCCAGCTTGAATTTCCCAGACCTCTTGATCGTTCAAAACAAGTACCAAATGAAACCGGAGCTGCCTTTTGTGCCGGGCTCAGAGTACGCGGGGCTGGTACAAGCCGTGGGCGAAGGTGTGACGCACCTGAAAGTCGGCCAAACGGTGGCTTGCTTGTCTGGTACGGGCGGTTTTGGCACCCACACCTTGGCGCCTGCCAAGCTGTGTATGCCTTTGCCCAATGGCTTTTCAGGAGTTGATGGTGCAGCCTTCATCATGACCTATGCCACGTCGCACCACGCCTTGGTGGACCGTGCAGCCTTGAAAGCCGGTGAAACTGTGCTGGTCTTGGGGGCGGCAGGTGGCGTTGGCACCGCGGCCATTCAAATCGCCAAAGCCATGGGAGCCAAAGTGATCGCGGCAGCATCCACCGACGAAAAATGTGCCTTGTGCACAACGCTGGGCGCCGACGCCACCATCAATTACAGCCGAGAAAACCTGCGCGAAGCCCTGAAAACGCTGACCGAAGGCAAAGGGCCCGATGTGGTTTACGACCCTGTGGGAGGTGACTTGGCTGAGCCAGCTTTCCGCTCCATCGCCTGGCGCGGCCGCTACTTGATGGTTGGTTTTGCAGGCGGCCCCATCCCCGCCCTGCCCCTGAATCTGCCCTTGCTCAAGGGCGCGTCATTGGTGGGCGTATTCTGGGGCGATTTTGCCAAGCGCGAACCCCAAGCCAATGCGGCCATGATGGGTGAATTGGCCCAGTGGTACGGCCAAGGTAAGATCAAGCCCGTGATCGACCGCACCTTGCCCATGAACGAGTTGAAGGCGGCCTACACCTTGATGGGCTCACGCAGCGTCAAAGGCAAACTGGTGATGGTGAACTGAGCTTTGGTACCTAAACGGCTACGCCGATGACCATGAAAAAAGGAGGCCTTGGCCTCCTTTTTTGTTGCTTAAGCCTTGTCAAGCGGCACAGGCCAATGCCAATCCTCAGCTGGCCGTGGCTTCTTCTGGCTCAGCAGGTTCTGAGCGCGAAGCACGACTTTCCTTCTTTGGATTGGGCGTGATGTCCAGTTGCACTTCGTCCTTGTCGTCGATGTCCACCGTGAGGCGTCCACCTTCGGTCAAGCGACCAAACAGCAGCTCGTCGGCCAGGGCCTTGCGGATGGTGTCCTGGATCAGGCGCTGCATGGGACGAGCGCCCATGAGCGGGTCGAAACCCTTCTTGCCCAGGAACTTGCGCAAGGCATCGGTGAAGGTGACCTCGACCTTTTTCTCGCCCAGTTGCGTTTCCAGTTGAAGCAGGAACTTGTCGACCACGCGCAAGATGATTTGCTCGTCCAAGGGCTTGAAGCTGACCATCGCATCCAGACGGTTGCGGAACTCGGGGGTAAACAGGCGCTTGATGTCGCCCATTTCGTCCCCGGCCTGCCGCGGGTTGGTGAAGCCAATGGTCGCCTTGTTCATGGTCTCGGCACCCGCGTTGGTGGTCATGATGATGATCACGTTGCGGAAGTCGGCCTTGCGTCCGTTGTTGTCGGTCAGTGTGCCGTGGTCCATGACCTGCAACAACACGTTGTAAATGTCCGGATGGGCTTTTTCGATCTCGTCGAGCAAGAGCACACAATGCGGCTTCTTGGTCACGGCTTCGGTCAACAGACCGCCTTGGTCAAAACCCACATATCCGGGAGGCGCGCCAATCAGGCGGCTGACCGCATGGCGCTCCATGTACTCGGACATGTCAAAGCGGATCAGGTCAATGCCCAAGATGTAAGCCAATTGCTTGGCGGCCTCGGTCTTGCCGACACCCGTGGGGCCAGAGAACAGGAAGGAGCCAATCGGCTTGTCGGTTTTGCCCAGGCCCGAGCGGGCCATCTTGACGGCCGAAGCCAGCACTTCAATGGCTTTGTCCTGACCGAACACCACCGACTTGAGGTCGCGCTCAATGGTCTGCAGTTTGCTGCGGTCGTCGTTGGACACATTGGCCGGCGGAATGCGCGCGATCTTGGCCACGATGTCTTCGATCTCGGTTTTGCCAATCGTTTTCTTGCGCTTGGACGCCACTTGGATGCGCTGCGCTGCGCCGGCTTCATCGATCACGTCAATCGCCTTGTCAGGCAACTGGCGGTCGTTGATGAACTTGGCCGACAACTCTGCAGCAGCCTGCAAAGCAGCGATCGTGTATTTGACGCTGTGGTGGTCTTCAAAGCGGCTCTTGAGTCCTTTGAGGATGTCCACTGTCTCGGACACGGTGGGCTCGACCACGTCCACTTTCTGGAAGCGGCGGGACAGGGCCGCGTCTTTTTCGAAGATGCCCCGGTATTCGGTGAAGGTGGTGGCGCCAATGCACTTGAGCTGGCCACTCGACAAGGCAGGCTTGAGCAGGTTGGACGCATCCAAGGTGCCGCCAGATGCCGCACCTGCACCGATCAAGGTATGGATTTCGTCGATGAACAGGATGCCGTTGGGTTTGTCCTTGAGCGACTTGAGTACGCCTTTGAGGCGTTGTTCGAAATCACCCCGGTACTTGGTGCCTGCGAGCAAAGCGCCCATGTCCAGCGAGTACACCGTGGCCTCGGCCAAGATGTCGGGCACGGTGCCCTGCGTGATGCGCCAAGCCAAGCCCTCGGCAATCGCCGTCTTGCCCACACCCGCCTCGCCCACCAGCAGTGGGTTGTTCTTGCGGCGACGGCACAGGATCTGGATCGTGCGCTCGACTTCGTATTCACGGCCGATCAGCGGATCGATCTTGCCTTCTTTGGCCGCCTGGTTCAGGTTGTTGGTGTACTGCTCCAAAGGCGAGGCTTTTTCGTTGCGCTCGCCCCCATTGCCACCCTCTTCGCTGTCTGAACTCGATGGGTTTTCAGCCGATTTGGCCGCTTCCGGCGGATCGCTTTTGCGGATGCCGTGCGCAATGAAATTGACCACGTCCAGACGTGTGATGCCCTGCTGGTGCAGGTAATACACGGCGTGCGAGTCCTTTTCACCAAAGATGGCGACCAGCACATTGGCTCCGGTGACCTCTTTTTTACCACTGCCTGTGGACTGCACATGCATGATGGCGCGCTGGATCACACGCTGAAAACCCAAGGTGGGTTGCGTGTCGACTTCTTCTGTGCCAGCCACTTGCGGTGTGTTGTCCTTGATGAAGTTGCCCAAGGCTTTCCGTAAATCATCAATATTGGCTGCACAAGCGCGAAGGACCTCAGCAGCGCTGGGGTTGTCGAGCAAGGCCAACAACAAATGTTCGACCGTGATGAATTCGTGGCGCTGCTGGCGGGCCTCAACAAAGGCCATGTGCAAACTGACTTCCAATTCTTGGGCAATCATGTGATTTCCTTTTTGCCTTGCTGAGAGAGATAAAGAAGATGTGGGGGAGAAACCACACTATTCAATGGGTTCACTGACACATTGCAGCGGGTGACCGGCCTGTTTGGCAGCGTCGAGCACCTGGTCCACTTTGGTGGCGGCGACATCACGGGAATAAACCCCGCACACACCTTTGCCATCCAGATGGATCTTGAGCATGATTTGCGTAGCTGCCTCGCGGTCCTTGCTGAAAAACTCCTGAATCACCATCACCACGAACTCCATGGGGGTGTAGTCATCGTTCAGCATGGCCACCTGGTACATCTGCGGTGGTTCTATTTTTTGGGATCGGCGTTCCAGAACCACCGAATCACCACCATCGGGCGCTCGGGGGGTCACGGTCGGCAGCGTAGGGTTTACAGGTTTTTTCGTTGCCATGAATTCATTCTATAGACGCTTTGGGCCATCTTGAGACAGACCAAAACAAAAGTCTTGAATGGAAATGGTCATCGCGACTGACATCGGGGAAAACCTCACATTGACAAAATTGATAATCGCGAATCACACTGAGCGCAACAATATGGAGACATCCCATGCCCAGTGGAACGGTCAAATGGTTCAACGATGCCAAAGGTTTTGGGTTCATACAGCCCGATGGCGGTGGACCAGACGCTTTCGCCCACTTTTCGGCCATCCAGTCAGAGGGCTACAAAAGCCTCAAGGAAGGTGCCCGAGTCAGCTTTGAGCTGAGCGAAGGCAGCAAAGGGCTGATGGCCGCTAACATTCAGGCCGAATTGGACGCTCCTGGGGCTGCGCTTCACGATTCAACACCGAATTCAAGCTCCGCAGATTGAGTATTGTGGTTGTAGAGGGTCCGAACATCCCTTGAAAGCGTGGGACTGCCTTTATCCTATGGCTTTTACCCTTGGCCCTGTTGCTTCAGACCATGAACATTTCCGTATCCTCGCTCCTGCCTGAGTCCCGCAAATGGCGACTATTTGGCGCTTTGGCACTGACATCGCTGAGTTTCAATGCCTGGACCCAAAACGGTCCACAGCTGAATTTAGCCAGAACCCAACTGCAAGCGGGCATGCACCGGCTGGATGTGCAACTGGCCCAGACCCCCGAGCAGCGCCAAATCGGTCTGATGTGGCGCAAGGAGATGCCGCAGCATGAGGGCATGTTGTTTGTGTTCGAACAAGCGACAACCCAGTGCTTTTGGATGCGCAACACCCTGATTCCCTTGACCGCTGCGTTCGTGGAGGACGATGGCACCATCGTCAATCTGGCCGACATGCAGCCGCAAAAAGACGACTCGCACTGCTCCAGCAAACCCGTGCGTTTTGTGCTGGAGATGAACCAAGGCTGGTTCGCCAAGCGGCAAATCAAGCCCGGCTACAAGCTCGTCGGCACCGTTTTCAACAAACGGCCCAGTTGAGCGTTACACGCCCCAGACCATGTCGGACGGGTGGGCCACGCAGTGCTTGAGCAGCTTGAGCATGGGGCTGGCCCTTTGTGCAAGGCGCACCGGGTCAAGGGTCTCAGCCATGGCATCTTGCGGCTTGTCTGCAGGCGCTGAGACTTTTTGCGCCTCTTGGCTGCGCTGCAAACGGGCCGCCTCGTCCTGAGCCACAGCCGACTCCAGCTTGGCGATGGCCGCAGGCAGGTCCTTCGCCAAAATGATGCCTTTGTCAGGGTCATGACCCAACATGATGTGCAGCAGCCTGCGGGCATCGGCCTCCAGCATGATGAGGTCGCTGGTGACTTGAGATTTGAACTTGAACAACATGGGCACTCCAATCAGGAATGATTCAGCGGCCCACGGTCTCCACACCTTCGTCGTCAACGGCATCGCCCTGAATCAAGGCCTTGAGTTTATGGCTGGCATGGAAGGTCGCAACACGACGTGCATCAATAGGGATCAATTCTCCGGTGCGTGGGTTGCGCCCAGGACGCGCGGCCTTGGTACGGATCTGAAAATTACCAAAGCCGGAAATCTTCACATCGTCACCCGCAATCAGGCTGTCCACCATCAGGTCAAAGAACGCATCGACCATGTCCTTGGACTCGCGCTTGTTCAAGCCGATCTGCTCGAACAGCAAATCGGCCAGGTGCGCCTTGGTCAGGGCTGGGGTTTCCAGAGATTCAAAACTGATTTGCATCACACGACCTCAAGCACGCAGCCGTGCAGCCACTTGCGCTGACAGGCTGGCCATGACAGCGCTCATGGCGGTTTCAATCTGGGCATCGGTCAAGGTGGCCTCGTCGCTGTGCAAGCTCAAACGCACCGCCAGACTTTTCTCGCCCACAGCCAAACCGCCGGAGGCTTCCGTCTTGGGGCGGTAGACATCAAACAACACCGCATGGCGCAGCAAACCCTGGGTCGGGGCGCTGTGGATGGCCTGCATCAACTGGGCATGTGTGACCTGTTCGCGCACGATCACAGCGATGTCGCGCTCCACCGCTTGCAACTTGGCCACGGGTTGAGCCACAGGGACGCTGCGTTGAGTGACCGCATCCAAATCGAGCTCGAACAGGACAGGTGCGTGTGGCAAGTCCCAGGCCTGACGCCAGCGTGGGTGCAACTCACCCACATGACCGATCACAAGGCCGTTCAGCAGCACTTGTGCCGAACGTCCGGGGTGCAAGGCGGGGTGTTCGGCGGCCACAAATTCGGCCCGAGCCGGGGCCAGTAAACGCTCGACGTCGGCTTTGATGTCAAAGAAATCCACCAGACGCGACTTGCCGGTCCAGTTCAATGGTTCCAGCGGGCCCCAGGCCATGCCTGAAACTTTCATGGGCTGATCGAAACCCTCTACGGTGGTGTCGTTACTTTGCACGGCTTCATTACGCAAAAACACGCGCCCCAACTCAAACACGCGCACGCGGTCGGCCTTGCGGTCGGCGTTGAACTTGACCACCTGCAAAAGCGAACCGATCAGGCTCGAACGCATCACGCTCATCTGGCTGGCGATTGGATTGAGCAAGCGGATCGGGTTGGCATTGCCCGCCAGATCGCGCTCCCAGCTCTCTTCGACAAAGCTGTAGTTGATGGTTTCCTGATAGCCCAGGGCTGCAATGGCGCGGCGCACGGCCGACGGGCTGCGCTCGGTCTCTGGGCGCACCTTGGCGGTGATGGGCGCCAGCGGTGGGTTCGTGGGCAGGTTGTTGTAGCCCACCATGCGAGCGACTTCCTCGATCAAGTCTTCTTCGATCTGCAAGTCAAATCGGAAGCTGGGCGGCGTCACGGTGACGGTGCCCTCGCCTTCAGACACTTGCAAGCCCAGGCCCCGCAAGGCGTCTGCGCATTGCTGCTGGGTCAAAGGCATGCCAATGACCTTGACCGCACGGGCCACGCGCAACGTGACGGGCTTGATGGCTGGGATGTTCAGAGTCTGATCGTCGATGGGGCCGACTTGGGTCTCGGGCGTGCCGCAAATGTCGAGCACCAGCTGGGTGATGCGCTCGATGTGCTCCACCGTCAGCTGCGGGTCTACACCACGTTCGAATCGGTGACCTGCATCGGTCGAGAAGTTGTAGCGGCGCGAACGGCCAGCAATCGAGGTGGGCCACCAGAAAGCGGCTTCGATGTAAATGTTTTTCGTGTCGTCGGACACGGCGGTGGCGTCGCCACCCATGATGCCCGCCAACGATTCGACTTGGCTGTCGTCAGCGATCACGCCGACCTTCTCGTCCACGGTCACGGTGTTGCCGTTGAGCAGTTTGAGCGTCTCACCGGCCTGACCCCAGCGCACTTGCAGGCCCCCGTGGATTTTGTCGAGGTCAAAGATGTGCGAAGGACGGCCGAACTCGAACATCACGTAGTTGGAGATGTCCACCAGCGGGCTCACGCTGCGCTGACCGCAACGGGCCAGGCGGTCGACCATCCACTGAGGGGTTTTGGCCTTGGTGTTCACGCCCTTGACCACACGACCGCTGAAGCGACCGCACAGGTCCGTTGCGTGCACTTTCACAGCCAGCTTATCGCTGACCTGTGTGGCCACAGCCGGGAAATTCGGAGCTTTCAAAGGCGCACCGGTCAAGGCCGACACTTCCCGGGCAATGCCGTACACGCTCAGGCAATGCGCCAGGTTCGGCGTGAGCTTGAGCGTCATCAGGGTGTCGTCCAGATTCAAGTACTGGCGAATGTCTTGTCCCAGCGGCGCGTCTGTGGGCAACTCCAGCAGGCCGCCGTGGTCATCGGCAATCTGCAGTTCTTTGGCCGAGCACAGCATGCCCTGGCTTTCAACGCCGCGCAGCTTACCCACTTTGATCAGGAACGGTTTGCCGTCCTCGCCCGGAGGCAACTCGGCGCCCACCATGGCGCAAGGCACACGAATGCCCACGCGGGCATTGGGTGCACCACACACAATGTTCAACAAGGCGCCCTGCCCCTCATCCACCTGGCCTACATCGACTTTGCAGATGCGCAGGCGGTCGGCGTTGGGGTGTTGCACGGCTTCCTTGATTTCGCCAACCACAATTTTTGTGAACGGCGGGGCCACGGGCTCGAGCTCTTCCACTTCGAGACCCGCCATGGTCAAGGTGTCGGCCAGTTGCTGGGTTGTCAGGGGCGGGTTGCAAAACTCGCGCAACCAGGATTCGGGAAATTGCATGACTCGTGTCTCGTGTATCGGACTGGGAATGGAATTACTGAAACTGGCTCAGGAAGCGCACATCGCCGTCAAAGAACAGGCGCAGGTCGTTCACACCGTAGCGCAGCATGGTGAACCGGTCCATGCCCATGCCAAAGGCAAAACCAATGAACTGCTCGGGGTCGAGGCCCATGTTGCGCACCACGTTCGGGTGAACTTGGCCGGAGCCGCCCACTTCGAGCCAGCGACCGGCCAAGGGGCCGCTTTGGAACTGGATGTCGATCTCGGCGCTGGGCTCGGTGAAGGGGAAAAAGCTGGGACGGAAGCGCAAGACCAAGTCATCGCTTTCAAAGAAGGTGCGGCAGAAATCGGTGACCACCACCTTCAGGTCTTTGAAGCTCACGTTCTCACCAATCCACAGGCCTTCGCACTGGTGGAACATCGGAGAATGGGTGGCATCGCTGTCCACACGGTAGGTGCGTCCTGGGGCGATCACGCGGATCTCGGGCATGCCTTGGCCCGCGTCGAGTTGGTTTTTGTAGCGTTTGACGTGCTGCACCGCATGGCGGATCTGCATGGGGCTCGTGTGTGTGCGCAGCAGATGACCGCCTTCGACGTAAAAGGTGTCGTGCATGGAGCGGGCTGGGTGGTCTTCGGGCGTGTTGAGCGCAGTGAAGTTGAACCAGTCGGTCTCAATCTCAGGGCCTTGGGCCACTTCAAAACCCATGGAGCCAAAAATGTTTTCAACCCGCTCGAGCGTGAGCGAGACGGGGTGCAAACCGCCCACATTGCTGCTGCGCCCTGGCAGCGTCACATCCAGCGCTTCGGCTTTGAGTTGGGCTTGCAATTCGGCATCGGCCAGCGCCTGGCGTTGTGCGTTGAGTGCGGCCTCGATCGCCTGCTTGGCGATGTTGATGGCGGCACCACGGGTTTTCTTGTCTTCCACGCTCAGAGCGGCCATGCCCTTCATCAGCTCGGTGATGCGACCGGCTTTGCCCAAAAATTGGGCCTTGGCGTTTTCGAGATCAGCAGGTGTCAGTGCCTGCACAAAACTCTGGCGGGCGGATTCAACCAGGGTGTCCAACTCGTTCATGGTGGGAATTTCGTAGATGACAAAATAAAAAAGGGATTGAAGCTTTTGCGAGCCTCAATCCCTTTGATCGAGTGCGTGCCACAGGCCCGAGGGCCCGTGTCACTCATGGACTCAAGCTGCAGCCAGTTTGGCTTTGACTTGGTTCACGATGCCAGCAAAAGCGGCCTTGTCGTGCACGGCGATGTCCGCCAGCATCTTACGGTCGATTTCGATGGCAGCCTTCTTCAGGCCGTTGGCGAACTGGCTGTAGGTCAGACCGCATTCACGCGCAGCGGCGTTGATACGGGCAATCCACAACTGACGGAACACACGCTTTTTGGTGCGGCGGTCACGGTAGGCGTATTGGCCAGCCTTCATCACCGCCTGTTTGGCGATGCGGAAGACATTGCCGCGGCGACCGCGGAAACCTTTTGCAAGGGCCAAAACTTTCTTGTGACGGGCGCGTGCCGTTACACCACGTTTAACGCGAGGCATATTTATTCTCCTTGTTCGTCAGTAATTACAGGCCAGCCATGGGCAGCATCTGAGCGATGTGACCCATATTGGTCTCATGCACAGCCACTGCACCGCGAAGGTGGCGCTTGTTTTTGGTGGTCTTCTTGGTCAGGATGTGACGTTTGAAGGCTTGGCCGCGTTTAACGGTTCCACCTGGACGAACACGGAAGCGCTTTTTGGCGCTGCTTTTGGTCTTCATCTTGGGCATATCAATGCTCCTTTAATTGTGCTCGTGAGGCGTCTGCAAAAAGTTTGCAGCCTTGTTGGCCCCGAGCCACTTTTAACAAAAACTGCCTTGCGACAGCTTTTGATTCGATATGCCCGAAGGCACATCAAACCTTTTTAAGCCGGATCTGCGGGTGCTGCAGCATCTGCTGCCTTGCCACCCGCGGTCGGCTTCTTACGCCCTGGCGCGATCATCATGATCATCTGGCGGCCTTCCAATTTGGGAAACTGCTCCACGATGATGGAATCGGCCAATTCGTCGCGAATCCGGTTCAACAAGGCCATACCCAACTCTTGGTGGGTGATCTCGCGACCGCGGAAACGCAAAGTGATCTTGCATTTATCGCCATCTGCCAAAAATCGGCGGATGTTGCGCATTTTGATGTTGTAGTCACCATCGTCGGTACCAGGACGGAACTTGACTTCTTTGATGTCAATGACCGTTTGCTTGGCTTTGGCTTCTGCCGCACGCTTTTGCTCTTGGTACTTGAACTTGCCGTAGTCCATCAAACGGCAAACCGGCGGCGTGGCGGTGGCGGCAATTTCAACCAAGTCCACATCCATTTCACCGGCCAAGCGCAAGGCCTCTGCCAGCGACAAGATACCCATAGGCTCGTTGTCAGGACCAGACACCCTGACTTCAGGGGCCATGATTTCACGGTTCAAACGGTGTTTACGTTCTTCGCGTTGGCGACGATCACGAAATTCGGTAGCGATGACTCAATCCTTTACGGAACAAAACTGCGACATGCAGCCCATCCATCTTTGTGCCCACGGGCCAAAGCTTGTGGCGAAACTCACCTTCAGGCTTTAGAAGCAATGTCGGCAGCAATGAGTTCTATGAACGCATCGATCGACATCACACCGAGGTCTTTGTTGCCTCGGGCGCGCACTGCGACGGTACCTGCTGCCTTTTCTTTGTCGCCAGCGACAAGGATGTAAGGCAGCTTTTGCAACGAATGCTCTCGTATTTTATACGTGATTTTCTCGTTGCGCAGGTCCAAATCGACCCTAAGGCCTTGATTTGACATCGATTTTTGCAGTTTTGCAGCGATTTCACGACAGTAATCAGACTGCGCATCGGTGATGTTGAGCACGGACACTTGCAGAGGCGCCAGCCACGTGGGCAAGGCACCTGCATGTTGCTCGATCAAAATACCGATGAAACGCTCCATGCTACCCACAATGGCGCGGTGCAAGATCACGGGGCGCTGGCGAGAGCCGTCTTCGGCCGTGTACTCGGCGTCCAGGCGCTCAGACAAGTTGAAATCAACTTGAATCGTGCCGCACTGCCACTCACGCCCGATGGCGTCTTTCAGGGTGTATTCGATCTTGGGGCCATAGAAAGCACCGTCGCCTTCGGAAATCACAAATTCGCAACCGGAGTCACGCAAGCTGTCCATCAACGCTTTTTCAGCCTTGTCCCAGAGCTCGTCCGATCCGATACGGGCCGCCGGGCGTGTGGAGACCTTGTAGAGAATGTTGGTGAAACCGAAATCAGCATAGACTTTCTTGAGCACCTTGGTGAAGGTGTCGCACTCGGGCAGGATTTGGTCTTCGGTACAGAAAATGTGACCATCGTCCTGCGTAAAACCACGCACACGCATGATGCCGTGCAGGCCGCCGGAAGGCTCATTGCGGTGACACTGGCCAAATTCACCATAACGCAGTGGCAGGTCGCGGTAGCTCTTGATACCCTGCTTGAAGATCAAAATGTGGCCTGGGCAGTTCATCGGCTTGAGCGCGTAGTCGCGCTTTTCCGACTCGGTCGTGAACATGTTGTCACGGTACTTGTCCCAGTGACCGGTTTTTTCCCACAAGCTCTTGTCAATGATCTGCGGGCCTTTGACCTCGTGATAGCCATTGTCGCGGTAGACCTGACGCATGTACTGCTCAATGGTTTGCCAAACCGTCCAGCCCTTGGGGTGCCAAAACACCAAACCAGGTGCATGTTCGTCAATGTGGAACAAATCCAGCTCGCGACCCAATTTGCGATGGTCACGTTTTTCAGCTTCTTCCAAGCGCACCAGATACTGCTGTAAGTCGTCCTTGCTGGCCCAGGCCGTGCCATACACACGTTGCAGCATCTCATTTTTGCTGTCCCCGCGCCAATAGGCACCGGCCACCTTCATGAGTTTGAAGTGTTTGAGCTTGCCAGTGCTGGGCACGTGTGGGCCACGGCAAAGGTCTTCGAAATTGCCTTCGCGATAAAGGCTAACCTCCTGATCGGCGGGGATGCTGGCAATGATTTCAGCCTTGTAATGTTCGCCCAGACCCTTGAAATAGGCCACGGCCTCATCACGTGGCAGGACACGACGCACCACAGGCTCGTCCTTATTGGACAGCTCGGTCATGCGTTTTTCAATGGTCGCCAAATCATCTGGCGTAAATGGACGGGAATAAGAGAAGTCGTAATAAAAACCGTTGTCGATCACAGGACCGATGGTGACTTGTGCCTCTGGGAACAAATCCTTCACAGCGTACGCCAACAAATGGGCGGTCGAGTGACGGATCAACTCCAAACCTTCAGAATCCTTGGCGGTGACGATGGCCAGTTGCGAATTGCTCGCCATGCTGAAGCTGGTGTCCACCAATTGACCGTTGACCTTGCCACCCAAAGCGGCCTTGGCCAAACCTGCGCCAATCGAAGCGGCCACCTCGGCGACCGTGACCGGGCCTGGAAACTCGCGCAATGAACCGTCGGGAAGGGTAATCTGAACCATGTCTGTAAAAGTAAAAAAGCGCGGCAAAGGCCGCGCTTGAAAGAAGTGTCTAAACGCTGAGGACAGATTTTAGCCGCCCTCGCCTTCAGCCTCTTGAGAAGTCGATCAGTGGAACTGCTCTTCTTCAGTAGAACCGGTCAAGGCCTTCACAGAAGACGACCCGCCCTGGATCACGGTGGTCACGTCGTCGAAGTAACCTGCGCCGACTTCTTGCTGGTGGGACACGAAGGTGTAACCCTTGTCGCGGGCTGCGAACTCAGGCTCTTGCACCATTTCGGTGTAATGCTTCATGCCTTCGCCGCGAGCGTAAGCGTGTGCGAACTGGAATGTGTTGAACCAGTTGATGTGGATACCCGCCAATGTGATGAACTGGTACTTGTAACCCAAAGCCGACAGGTCGTCCTGGAAGGATGCGATCTGGCTGTCGTTGAGGTTTTTCTTCCAGTTGAACGATGGCGAGCAGTTGTAAGACAGCAGCTTGCCAGGGCAAGCAGCGTGCACAGCTTGCGCGAATTCGCGGGCAAAGCCAATGTCTGGCACGCCCGTTTCGCACCACACCAAGTCGGCATAGGGGGCGTAAGCCACACCGCGGCTGATGGCTTGCTCCAAACCGTTTTTGACGCGGTAGAAACCTTCTTGTGTGCGCTCGCCCGTCAGGAAAGGCTTGTCGTTGGCGTCGTGGTCAGAAGTGATCAGGTTGGCCGCTTCGGCATCGGTTCGGGCCAACACGATGGTGGACACGCCCATGACGTCGGCAGCGAAACGCGCAGAGATCAACTTTTCGCAGGCTTCTTGTGTTGGAACCAACACTTTGCCGCCCATGTGACCGCATTTCTTCACAGCAGCCAATTGGTCTTCGAAGTGAACGCCAGCAGCGCCCGAAGCGATCATGTTCTTCATCAATTCGAACGCGTTCAACACGCCACCGAAACCGGCTTCAGCATCGGCCACGATGGGGAGGAAGTAATCAATGAAGTCTTTGGAGCCTGGCTCGATGCCACGGCCCCACTGAATTTCGTCAGCGCGCTTGAAAGTGTTGTTGATGCGGCGAACCATGGTCGGCACCGAGTCGTACGCATAGAGCGATTGGTCTGGGTACATGGTTTCAGAAGTGTTGCCGTCCGCGGCAACTTGCCAGCCCGACAGGTAAACCGCTTCCAAGCCAGCTTTGGCTTGTTGCATGGCTTGACCAGCAGAGATGGCGCCGAATGCGTTGACGTAACCTTTCTTGGCGCCGCCGTTGACTTTTTCCCAGAGCTTTTCTGCACCACGCTTGGCAAGAGTGTGCTCAATGGGCATGCTGCCGCGCAGACGCACGACATCGGCTGCGGAGTAACCGCGCTTGACGCCTTTCCAGCGTGGGTTGGTGGCCCAGTCTTTTTCGAGGGCGGCGATTTGCTGTTCACGGCTCAGTTGTTGAGTGAGGTTGGCTGGCATGGTGGACTCCTGAAGTCAAGTTGAAATCGGGCGATGTGGGCAGCGAATTCTGCTTCGTCGGTGCATTCATCTTAACTCTTATACAAGACCACGAAACATTCTTATGTCTTATACAAGACATATTTTTATTTGTTCAAAATCAACAACTTATTTAGATTATTTTGCAATGTGGTTTTGTATTTTCCATATTGAGAAATAATGCGGCGGTGCAACAAGGTTATTTTTCAAATCATGAAAAATGTGAACGGCTTATGAAATATGAAGTGGGACGCGGCTGAGCACCATGCCATCGGGATCAGCGTACAACCAATCACCGGTGTGAACACGGGTGCCTTGAACCCTAATGCTCCCACCTGTATGACCCTGCCCGGCACGCATGGTGGGCATGGGGTTCAAAGCCAAGGCGCGGATACCGAGGGGCAAAAGATTTATTTCAGAAAGATCGCGAACGCAACCATCGATCACAACGCCCGCCCAACCTTGACGCGCTGCAGCAGCGGCCAAATTGCCACCAAGGAAGGCCCGTTGCAAACAACCAGCGCCGTCCACGACCAAAACACGACCTAGCCCCTCGGACTCCACAGCGCTTTTGACGTGGCTGTTGTCTTGATAGCACTTGACGGTCAACACTTGACCGAAAAATGAGGTTCGTCCACCAAAGTCTTTGAAAACAGGCAACAGAACCCTGAAGTCATCCGTGTCGGAGGCTTTGTGTGCATCACAAAAATCACAGGTAGAAAAAGAAATTGCAGTGCTCATCACCATCACCCTAAAGATCAAAAAACCGAGTGGACTGGATGCGTCTTACACAGCCCATACGCACTGTGACAGTGCGAATCACGCATCCAATTGGAAAAAAGCTTGAATCTGCCGGCAAATCAGGAACAACCCCTATAGAAAAATCAGAATTCAGCTTGGAAAGTCGCTGTTTCTCCAGTAGCATGCAGGCAGCTGGAAACAAACTGTTACTCAGCGACGAACCAACTTCCGTTCAAAGGAATTCCATCATGGCAACTGCGAAGAAAACCCCGGCAACTAAAGCTGCTCCCGCTAAAAAAGCAGCACCGGCCAAGAAAGCTGCTCCAGCGAAAAAAGCTGCAGCACCCGCTAAAAAAGTAGCGGCCAAAGCGCCCGCCAAAAAAGCGGCACCAGCGAAAAAACGCACCCCTAATCCTGCTTTCATGAAAGCCTTGACACCCAGCGCAGCTCTGGCTGCCGTGGTGGGTGCAACGCCTCTGCCACGCACAGAAGTGGTCAGCAAAATGTGGGTTTACATCAAGAAGCACAACCTGCAAGACAGCGTGAACCGCCGTGCGATCAATGCCGACGACAAGCTCAAGGCTGTGTTCGGCAAGGCACAAGTCACCATGTTCGAAATGGCTGGCCTGATTGGCAAGCACCTGAAGTAATTCAGTTGCCCTGCCTAGCGCACCCAACAAAAAACCCGCCTCGGCGGGTTTTTTGTTGGGTGAAGAAATCTTGAATCAAAGGGCAGGAAGCCAAGGCTCTGCACCAACGGTGCAAAACACGTTGACTCAATCGCCTTCTTGTCGGGCCAAAGCGGCTTGGGTAATGGCGCTCAAGGTACCACGCGTGGTAATCACCTCTGGATCGAGCATGATTTCAATGAGCGTGCCCTGTGGACGCGCAATGGCTTCTATCAAAGCCGATTCAAATGCCTGGGTTTGCTCAATGCGCACCCCCACGTAACCATAAGCAGATGCCAAAGCAGCAAAGTCCGGATTTTGCAGTTTGGAGCCCGTCACATGGTCTGGATATTCGCGCTCTTGGTGCATGCGGATGGTGCCGTACATGCCGTTGTTCAACAACACAATGATGCTCTTGCCACCATGCTGGACCGCAGTGGCCAATTCCTGACCGTTCATCAAAAAGTCGCCATCGCCTGCGATGGTGAAGGCCAAACGACCCGTCAACAAATTGGCTGCAATGCCAGCAGGCACGCCATAACCCATAGCGCCCACTGTGGGGGCCAACTGGATTTTGTGGCCTTTGACCAAGCCGTGGTGCTTGTAGAAACGGTGCATCCAGCTGGCGAAATTGCCTGCGCCGTTGGTCAGCACAGCGTCGTGGGGCAAATGCTTTTGCAGCGTGGCCACGATGGCGGGCATGTCGATGTCACCCGGCAAGGCCTGTGGCGTGAGGTTGTTCAGGTAGTCGGTGTGCGCTGCTTGCGTCCAATCGGCCCAAGGCAGCTCGGTGGGCGCACTCAAAACTTCCAGGCTGCGGGCAGCCGCATTCATGGTGGCATTGATGGCCAAATCGGCTTGGTAAACCCGGTTGAGCTCTTCGGCGCTGGCATGGATGTGCACCAGCTTCTGGCGGGTTTTGGGTGCTTGCAGCAAGGTGTAGCCCCCAGTGGTCATTTCACCCAAGCGAGGGCCAATGGCCACAATCAAATCGGCATCGCGCACGCGCTGAGCCAGCGCTGGACCAATGCCGATGCCCACATCCCCGGCGTACAAAGGGTGGTGGTTGTCAAAGGTGTCCTGAAAACGGAAGGCATTGGTCACCGGCAACTGCCAGTTTTCGGCAAAGCGCTGCAAGGCTTGCGCCGACTGTGGTGTCCAGCCACCGCCGCCCGCAATCACCAATGGTTTGCGAGCCGCCAACAGCATGTCACGCAGCGTGCGCAAAGCACCCGGGTCGCTCCAAGCCTGTACCGGCTCCACGCGACCCAAGGCCTGCGCTTTGACGGGTCGGGTCAACATGTCTTCGGGCAATACCAAGACGACCGGGCCAGGGCGGCCATTCATGGCGGTGGCAAAGGCACGTGCCACATACTCCGGCAAGCGCTCAGGATCGTCCACCCGCTCTACGCGTTTGGCCATGCCTTTGGTGGAGGGACCAAAAAAGTGGGTGTAATCCATTTCCTGGAAGGCCTCACGGTCTCGCGTGTCGCTGGCCACATCGCCGACAAACAAGATCATGGGCGTGGAGTCTTGGAACGCGGTGTGCACCCCTATCGAGGCGTTGGTGGCACCCGGCCCGCGCGTGACAAAACAGATGCCGGGGCGACCGGTCAGTTTGCCTTGGGCCTCTGCCATGAAGGCCGCCCCACCCTCTTGCCGACAGGTCACAAAGTTGAGTTGATCGCGGTACAGGTGAAAGCCATCGAGCACCGCCAGATAACTCTCACCAGGCACGCCGAACGCATGGGTAACGCCTTGGGCCAGAAGGCATTCAACGAGCAAGTGGCCAGCAATTTTTGAAGTCATGGCCGCATTGTGCACAAGCCGCTTCCCCGTCTGTGTCACCACCGTGCAGACCACCGCTCATGCAGCAGTGACCCGCTCGGCGCTGGCATTCAAGCCTGTTCGGTCACCTGAAAATCGAACACACCGGGCCGCTGCACTGGGTCCACGCTGACCTGCACCGTGCTCTTGGGCGGGAAACGACCTTCCAGCAAGAGCTTGGACAAGGGGTTTTCCAAGCGCTGTTGAATGGCGCGCTTGAGCGGGCGCGCACCAAACACCGGATCGAAACCCACCTTGGCCAACTCGGACAGGGCCGCAGGGCTGACTTCCAGCGTCAGGTCCATGCGGGCCAAACGGGCTTGCAGCACCTGCAACTGGATTTGCGCAATGGACGCGATGTGCTGCGCGTCCAGACCGTGGAACACCACGGTCTCGTCGATGCGGTTCAAGAACTCAGGACGGAAATGGGTCTTGAGCTCGTCCCATACCGCGTCCTTGATGTCTTCGGCAGGTTGACCCACCATGGATTGGATCAGGTGCGAACCCAAATTCGAGGTCATCACGATCACGGTGTTTTTGAAGTCCACGGTGCGCCCTTGACCATCGGTCAAGCGACCATCGTCCAAGACCTGCAGCAAGATGTTGAACACATCGGGGTGGGCTTTTTCCACCTCATCGAGCAGCAGCACGCTGTAGGGCTTGCGCCGCACGGCCTCGGTCAGGTAGCCGCCCTCTTCGTAACCCACATAGCCCGGTGGCGCACCGATCAAACGGGCCACCGAGTGTTTTTCCATGAACTCGCTCATGTCCATGCGGATCAGATGGTCCTCGCTGTCAAACAAAAAGCCAGCCAGCGCCTTGCACAGCTCGGTTTTGCCAACGCCTGTGGGACCCAAAAACAGGAACGAGCCGGTTGGCCGGTTCGGATCGGACAGGCCCGAGCGCGAGCGGCGAATGGCGTTGGCCACCGCCGCAATGGCTTCGTCCTGGCCCACCACGCGCTGGTGCAGCTTGTCTTCCATCTGCAGGAGTTTTTCACGCTCGCCCTGCATCATTTTGGACACTGGAATACCCGTGGCGCGCGACACGACTTCGGCAATTTCCTCAGCACCCACCTGCGTGCGCAGCAAGCGGTGCACGGGTTTATCGCCAGGCGCAGCTTCCTTGGCCTGCACCTCCTTGAGGGTTTTTTCCAGCGCAGGCAGCTTGCCGTACTGCAACTCGGCCACCTTGTTGAAATCGCCTTTGCGGGTCAACTCTTCAATCTGCTGCTTGAGCTGGTCGATCTGTTCGCGCACCTGTTGGCCGCCTTGGGCTTGCGCTTTTTCGGCGCGCCAGATTTCCTCGAGATCGGCCGCTTCTTTTTTCAGTTTGTCAATTTCTTCTTCGATCAAGGCAAAGCGTTTTTGCGAAGCCTCATCGCTTTCTTTGCGCACCGCTTCGCGCTCGATTTGCAACTGGATCAAACGGCGGTCGAGCTTGTCCATCACCTCGGGCTTGGAGTCGATCTCGATCTTGATTTTGGCTGCCGCTTCGTCGATCAAGTCAATGGCTTTATCGGGCAAAAAGCGGTCGGTGATGTAGCGGTGGCTCAGCTCGGCTGCAGCCACAATGGCCGGGTCGGTGATGTCCACGCCGTGGTGGATTTCGTACTTCTCCTGCAAGCCACGCAAGATGGCGATGGTGGCCTCCACCGTGGGCTCGTTGACCAAAATTTTCTGAAAACGTCGCTCTAAAGCCGCGTCTTTTTCGATGTATTTGCGGTATTCGTCCAATGTGGTTGCGCCCACACAATGCAACTCACCGCGAGCCAGTGCAGGCTTGAGCATGTTGCCCGCGTCCATGGCCCCTTCGGCCTTGCCCGCACCCACCATGGTGTGCAGCTCATCGATGAACACAATGGTTTGACCTTCATCTTTGGCCAATTCGCTGAGCACGGTTTTCAGACGCTCTTCAAATTCGCCCCTGAACTTGGCCCCGGCCAGCAACGCCGCCATGTCGAGCGACAGCACGCGTTTGCCTTTGAGCGAATCGGGCACCTCGCCCGCCACGATGCGCTGGGCCAGCCCCTCGACGATCGCGGTCTTGCCCACGCCCGGCTCACCGATCAGCACGGGGTTATTTTTGGTGCGGCGCTGCAAGACCTGGATGGCGCGGCGGATCTCGTCGTCCCGGCCAATCACCGGGTCCAGCTTGCCAATGCGGGCACGCTCGGTCAGGTCGATGCAATACTTTTTGAGCGCCTCGCGTTGGCCTTCGGCATCGGCACTGCCCACACTTTGGCCGCCACGCACCGCCTCGATCGCAGATTCCAAGCTTTTGCGGTTCAGGCCATGCTCTTTGGCGATGCGCCCAACTTCTGACTTGCTCTCGGTCAAAGCCAACAAGAACAATTCACCTGCAATGAAGGCGTCGCCACGCTTGATGGCCTCTTTTTCAGCCGCCTGTAAAAGCTTGACCAGTTCTGGCCCCACGGTGACCTGGTCTTGCCCGCTGACCTGGGGCAAACGTGAGACGGCCAATTCGGCCGCTTGCAGCAGTGCGGGCACCTGAACGCCCGCACGCAACAAAATAGCTTTAGGACCATCATCTTGCTTGAGCATGGTGACCAGCACATGCTGGGGTTCGATGTAAGCATGGTCCTTGCCAAGGGCCAGCGACTGGGCGTCCGACAAGGCTTCCTGGAACTTGGTGGTGAGTTTGTCAATTCGCATGTGTAGATCTCCAATGCTAGGCAACTTGTGCTGAAACTGGCATTTTCAAGGGTCACATCGGTACACACTATTGCCTAAAATCAAAACATGAACATTCATCAACTGTCTGTGCACCACGATGAGCGGCAAGACCGCTTGTTGCTGCGTCTGAACACCCAAGACCAGCAGGAGTTTCATTTCTGGTTGACACGGCGCATGGCGCTGCGCTTGATGCCAGCCATCCAACAATCGGCGCTGCGCCTGGAGGCGGCGCAACCTGGCGTGGCGGCCACCGACGCCCCAGCGCAACATCTGCTGAGCGAACTCAAGCGGGATGCTTTTTTGAAAAAAGCCGACTTCGCCACCCCTTTCGAAAACCACGCCATCCAATGGCCGCTGGGGGCTGAACCCCTGCTCATCACCGATGCGCATTTGAGCATTCAAGCCAACGGGTCTTTGGAAATCTCTTTTGAGGACAAGTCAGACCCGGTCCGAGCCCGTGCTTGCCAACTGCACCTGCAAGTCAGCCTGGTGCACGGGATGGTGCACCTGATCCAGCAGGCCATCGAGAAAGCCGAGTGGGGCAGCTTGGGCAGCTCCGCCAAATCGCCAGACTCAGACACTGTGACACCGACTGAGCCGCCTCGCTACGCCCACTGAGGCTGGCCCGCTCAGGGCACCGACTGAAACTCAGGCGTTGTGGGCCTGAATGCCCCAACGCGCCAATGCCGCATCGTCAGACACACGGGCATCCACCCAATGCGCCCCTTCAGGGGTTTGTTCTTTTTTCCAAAACGGGGCCTGTGTTTTGAGGTAATCCATCAAAAATTCGCAGGCTTTGAAGCTTTCGCCCCGGTGCGCCGAGGTCACGGCCACCAAAACAATCTGGTCTGCAGGCAGCAAGCGCCCTACGCGGTGCACCACACGCGCCGCATAAAAGTCAAATCGCCGATGCGCTTCATCGATCATCGCTTCGATCGATTTTTCGGTCATGCCCGGGTAGTGCTCCAGCTCCATGGCCTGCACTTCATCACTGGCCTGACCGGTCAGTGCACGGGTGTCGCGCACCGTACCCACAAAGCTGCACACCGCCCCAACCCGCAAGTCCTGACCCTGCAAGGCGGCCAATTCGGTGGACACGTCAAAGTCGTGCGTCTGGATGCTGACTCGGGGCGTCATCGCGTCAACCGCCGGTCACGGGTGGAAAAAAGCCGACCTCGCAGCCCTCGGTCAGGGCGGCGTTGCCCTGCACCATGAGCTGATTGAGGGCCATGCGCACTGGACGGTCTGGGGACAGACAAGCACGGTAGTGCTCGCCTCGCGCCATCAACTCGGTTCGCAAAGCGGCCAGATCGGCCGTCTGGGTCTCCACGGTCTCGTGCGACAAACCAATGCTTTCGCGCAGGGAGGCGAAATAGCGAACTTGCACTTTCATGCCAAGCACTCCGAAAAAGGCCAAAAATCGACCATTTGACCGGGCTCAATCGTCTGCCCACCGGGGTTGTCCACCACCCCATCGGCCCACACCACCGAGGTCAACACCCCAGAGCTTTGGTTGGGAAAGAGGTCCAGCCCCCCTTGCGGATTTCGGCGCACGCGCAAGAATTCGCGGCGCTTGTCGGCCTTGGGCCACGCAAAATGGGCAGGCAAGCGTTGGGTGCGGGGCGCAGACGCGGACATGCCTTGCAGTTGGCAAAGTAAAGGCCTGACCAGGAGCAAAAAGGTCATGTAACTGGACACCGGATTGCCCGGCAAACCCACAAAGTGGGCCACGCCCTCAGCGGTCTGACGGCGCACCTGCCCGTAGGCAAAGGGTTTGCCTGGCTTCATGGCGATTTGCCACAGGTTCAACTCGCCCAAGGACTGCACCGCCGGTTTGACGTGGTCTTCTTCACCCACCGACACCCCGCCGCTTGTCAGGATCAGGTCGTGGTGGTCGGCAGCGGTTTTGAGCGCGGCCACCGTGGCCTCGCGCCGGTCGGGCACGATGCCCAAGTCGCTCACCTCGCAGCCCATGCGGTGCAACAAGGTCCGCAAGAAAAAACGGTTGGAGTTGTAAATGCTGCCCGGGGGCATGTCCTGCGGGGCCACATCGCCCGGCATGACCAGTTCGTCGCCCGTTGAAAACAAGGCGACTCGGGGGCGGCGCAAAACGGGCAAATGCGCCAGACCCAGGCTCGCGGCCAGGCCGAGCTCAGCAGGTCCCATTTTTTGGCCACGGTGCAAAGCCGTCTGGCCCTGACGGATGTCTTCGCCGCTGCGGCGAATCCACTGCCCTGGCTCAGGCACCACCGAAAAGCGCACGGCATCGGGCGTTTCGGGGACCAGCTCGGCTTGCTCCTGCATGACGATGGCATCCGCGCCTTCGGGCACGGGGGCCCCGGTGAAGATGCGGGCGACTTGCCCGGGCTGCAAAGGCTGCCCGGTGTGACCAGCTGCGATGCGCTGGGTCACACGCAGTGCGACCCCGGGCTGCAACAAATCGGCACGTCGCACCGCATAGCCGTCCATCGAGGAATTGTCAAAAGCCGGGACTTGCAAGGCCGAAACCAGGTCTTCGGCCAGCACACGCCCATCGGCATCGAAGGTGGCCACCGACTCAGCGTCGGTCAGGGGGCTGATGCGTGCGAGCAGCGCCTGCAGCGCGTCGTCCAAAGACATCAAAGGAGCGCGTGGGGCGGTGCTCATGGGCTGTCAGTCGCAGTGCTGCTGGATGTAGGCCTTGACCAAAGCCACATCGGCTTGCATGACCTGCACGCGTTTGGGCAAGGCTTCGATGCCTTCAAACTGTGGTGGGCGCTCAGGCTGGCGGCCCAAGGCTTCCACGATGGTGGCTGCGAACTTGATGGGCAAAGCGGTTTCGAGCACGATCATGGGCACCTGCGGATTCAGATGCTCTTTGGCCACCTTCACGCCGTCGGCGGTGTGGGTGTCGATCATCACGCCGTAAGTGGCAAAGACCTGTTGGATGGTTTTCAGTCGGTCAGCATGGGTGCTGCGGCCGCTGTCAAAACCGTAGGTGGTGGCGGCTTGGGCAAAGCGTGGGTCGCCAGACACATCGAAGAAACCATGGCGGCTCAAACCTTCGCCAAAGATGGCTTTGGTTTGGACCGCATCGCGCCCCAGCAGGTCGAACACAAAACGCTCGAAGTTGCTGGCCTTGGAGATGTCCATCGAGGGGCTGGAGGTTTCGTGCGTGTCGGCGGTGCCGCGCACACGGTAAACGCCGGTGCGGAAGAACTCATCCAGCACGTCGTTTTCATTGGTGGCCACGACCAAACGGTCAATCGGCAAGCCCATCATGCGGGCCACATGGCCTGCGCACACATTGCCAAAGTTCCCGCTCGGCACGGTGAAGCTGACCTTTTGCGCATTGTTTTGGGTGGCCTGGAAGTAACCCGCAAAGTAATACACCACTTGGGCCAGCAAACGCGCCCAGTTGATGGAATTTACCGTACCGATTTTGTATTTCCGCTTGAAATCCAGATCGTTGGAGACCGCCTTGACGATGTCCTGGCAGTCGTCGAACACGCCTTCGATGGCGATGTTGTGGATGTTCTCGTCGAGCAGGCTGAACATCTGCGCTTGCTGAAACGGACTCATGCGGCCGTTCGGGCTGGTCATGAACACACGCACGCCTTTTTTGCCACGCATGGCGTATTCGGCTGCACTGCCGGTGTCGCCAGAGGTGGCGCCAAAAATGTTCAGCGCTTCGCCGCGCCGTGCCAATTCGTACTCGAACAAGTTGCCCAGCAACTGCATGGCCATGTCTTTGAAGGCCAATGTTGGGCCATTCGACAAGGCTTCGAGGAACATCTCGGGCTGTGCTTGGCCTGCAGCCTGCAAAGGCTTGAGCGGCACAATTTCTTTTGTGCCGAACACTTCAGGCGTGTAGGTCTTGCGGCACAAAGCCTGCAAGTCATCGCGTGGAATGTCGTCAATGTACAGCGACAGCACCTCAAAAGCCAAAGCCGCATAGCCTTGGTTTTGCCAGACTTCGCGCAAGCGGGTCAGCGCCGAAGCGTCGATCTTGGGGTAGCTTTCGGGCAAGTACAAGCCGCCATCAGGCGCCAGGCCTTCGAGCAGAATTTCACAAAACTGTTTGCGGTCGGCATGACCGCGGGTCGACAGATAACGCATCAGTTCAACTCTTCCTTGCGAATGCGCACGATGGGCGCCATCACGGTGGGCAGGGCTTGCATCTGGGCCAGAACATCGTTGAGGGTGCCTTCGCGGGTGTCATGGGTCAAGATGATCACGTCGGTCTGGTTCTCTCCGGCCTGGCTGACCTGATCGGCCTCTCGCTGCAAAACAGCGTCGATGCTGATGCCCGCTTCAGCCAGCAAGCCGGTCAGCTTGGCCAGCACGCCCGCTTGGTCAGCCACACGCAAACGCAGGTAATAGCTGGTCACCACCTCGGACATGGGCAACACGGTCAAGTTGCTCATGGAGCCAGGCTGGAAGGCCAGGTGTGGCACACGGTTGAGGGGGTCTGCGGTGTGCAAACGGGTGATGTCCACCAAATCGGCGATCACCGCGCTGGCAGTGGGCTCGGAGCCCGCGCCTTTGCCGTAATACAAAGTGGTGCCCACGGCATCGCCTTGCACCATCACCGCGTTCATGGCGCCTTCGACGTTGGCAATCAGGCGCTGGGTCGGCACCAGGCTGGGGTGCACGCGCAACTCAATGCCTTGCGCGGTGCGTTTGGTGATGCCCAGCAGCTTGATGCGGTAGCCCAGTTGCTCGGCGTACTTGATGTCTGCCGCGCCCAACTTGGTGATGCCTTCGACATAGGCCTTGTCAAACTGCACCGGAACGCCAAACGCGATCGCGCTCATCAGGGTCACTTTGTGCGCTGCGTCCACACCTTCGATGTCAAAGGTTGGGTCGGCTTCGGCATAACCCAAGCGCTGGGCTTCCTTGAGCACATCGCCAAAGTCCAAACCCTTGTCGCGCATCTCGGACAAGATGAAGTTGGTGGTGCCGTTGATGATGCCCGCCACCCACTGGATGCTGTTGGCCGTGAGGCCCTCGCGCAGTGCCTTGATGATCGGGATGCCGCCAGCCACGGCGGCTTCAAACGCCACCATCACGCCTTTGGCCTGTGCCGCCGCAAAAATCTCTGTGCCGTGCACGGCCAGTAAGGCTTTGTTGGCCGTGACCACATGCTTGCCTGCGGCAATGGCTTCCATGACCAGGGCTTTGGCAATGCCGTAGCCGCCGATCAATTCGATCACGATGTCGATCTCGGGGTTGGCAATCACAGCACGTGCATCGGCCACCACCTGAACGCCCTCGCCTACCACTTCTTTGGCACGCGCCACGTCCAAATCGGCCACCATGGCGATTTCAATGCCACGGCCGGCACGGCGCTGGATTTCTTGCTGGTTCCGCTGGAGCACATTGAAGGTGCCGCTGCCCACAGTGCCAATGCCCAACAGGCCCACTTTGATCGGTTTCATTCACTTCTCTTTAACGTTGCGCCCGGCCAAACCGGGCATTTCTTGAAAAAATCAGGCCACCAGCTTGTCGGTGCCAAAGCGCTTGCGGGCACCTTCCAGAAACCGCGCCACACGGCCAATCGCCTCGCGCAAGTCCTCTTCATGCGGCAAAAACACGATGCGGAAATGGTCGGCATCGGGCCAATTGAAGCCCGTGCCCTGGACCAACATGACCTTGGTTTCTTCCAGCAGCTGCAAGAAAAAGTCTTGATCGTCCTGAACCGGGTAAATCTTCGGATCGAGTTTGGGGAACATGTACAAAGCCGCGCGGGGCTTGACGCAGCTGACGCCAGGAATGGCCGTGATCAGCTGGTGCGCGAGGTCACGCTGCTTGCGCAGGCGACCGCCCTCGCCCACCAATTCATTGATGCTTTGATGCCCCCCTAGCGCCGTCTGAATGGCCCACTGGCCCGGCACGTTGGCGCACAAACGCATGTTGGAGAGCATGTTCAACCCTTCGATGTAATCGCGTGCCACCTTCTTGTCGCCCGAAATCACCATCCATCCAGCACGGTAACCGCAAGAGCGGTAGCTTTTGGACAAGGAGTTGAAAGTCAAGGTGAGGACATCCTGCGACAAACTGGCCAATGGCGTGTGCTTGACGCCGTCGTACAGAACCTTGTCGTACACCTCATCTGCAAAGATCACCAGGCCATGCTCGCGGGCAATGGCCACAATGCCCTTGAGCAGCTCATCGGCATACAAAGCACCGGTGGGATTGTTGGGGTTGATGACCACAATGCCCTTGGTGCGCGGTGTGACTTTGGCACGGATATCGTCCAAATCGGGCATCCAACCATTGGCCTCGTCACAACGGTAATGCACAGGCGTTCCGCCCGACAAACTAGCGGCTGCTGTCCACAGCGGGTAATCGGGTGAGGGCAACAGCAACTCGTCGCCATCGTCCAGCAAACCGTTGGTGGCCATCACGATCAACTCGCTGGCCCCATTGCCGAGGTAAATATCGTCCAACTTAACGCCCAAAATGCCTTGTTTCTGCGTCTCGTGCATCACGGCTTTGCGGGCGGCAAAAATGCCTTTGCTGTCCGAGTAACCTGCCGAATTGGGCAGATTGCGGATCATGTCCTGTTGGATCTCTTCGGGGGCATCAAAACCAAAAACCGCCAGGTTGCCGATGTTCAGTTTGATGATTTTGTGGCCGTCTTCTTCCATCTGACGCGCTCGGTCCATGATGGGGCCGCGTATGTCATAACAAACGTTGGCGAGCTTGGCAGATTTCTGAATGGTCTTCAAAGTGCCTCCAAAGGCAGTGTGGATAAGGGAAAACCTATAATTTGACCACATTTCAGGGGCATTTCAGCCCTGTAACGCCGAGCGATCACTCTAATTCATGATGCCGACAAGTTACCCGGCTGCCCCTAAGACCCCATGAAACTACAACCCGACAAATCCAACAGCCTCACCATCAATGCTTACGGCCCTGGGTGGATCGAGGTCAATGGTGAAAAATTCACCCATTCCTTGATCGTCAGCAGCTTGAAGGGTGCTGTTCCCGAAAAATGGGCGGTGAGCCAGTTTGGGGCACTGAATTCAGAAGATTTCGCGCCCTTAGCCAAGAGCGGCGCCGAGCTGATCATCTTCGGCAGCGGTCAGCGCCTTCGCTTTCCTCAGCCCAGCTGGCTTGCCCCATTGATGGCGATTGGCATTGGCGTAGAAACCATGGACACCGCTGCGGCATGCCGCACTTACAACATCTTGGCCAGTGAAGGGCGAAAAGTTGTGGTCGTTTTGCTGCTAGAAACTTCAAGCATGCATTTGCATGCCGACCTTGTTTCCAAGTACCCGCTGCCTTGACGTGCCGTATTCAGAGTAAAATCTAAGGTTGCCGAGGCCACTGGCCTTTAGCGAATTTGCCGACATCTGATGGCGGCAAGCGCTCAACCTGTCAAGCGAGATCAAAGTTTTATGGCGATCGTTCTTAACAAACCCCTCCCCGAATTTGAAGCGAACGCTACCAGCGGCCTGAAAGTTTCCAACATCTCCCACCTCGGTCAACCTGTGGTTTTGTTTTTCTACCCCAAGGACAACACACCCGGCTGCACCACCGAGGCCATGCAGTTCCGAGACAAGTACAAGGATTTCGTCAAAGCTGGCGCCTTGGTCCTGGGTGTGTCACGTGACAACATGAAATCGCACGATGACTTCAAATCCAAGCTGGAGTTGCCGTTCGAGTTGATCGCTGATACCGAAGAAAAAATGTGCCACATGTTTGGCGTGGTCAAAAACAAGATCATGTACGGCAAAAAAGTCAAAGGCATTGAGCGCAGCACCTTCCTGATCGGTTCTGACGGCACACTCAAGCAAGAATGGCGCGGCTTGAAAGTGCCTGGCCACGTAGAAGAAGTGCTCAAGGCGGTCAAAGATCTCAAAAAAGCTGCTGCAGTGGCTTGATGTCTCTGGGCGGGTTTTGTCTTTCGGCTCGTGCATAATGAATTCATGCCGCTGAACTCCAGCCCTCTGCCTTTCCCTATCAAAAGCCGCCTTGGCCTCCAGGCGGCTTTTTATTTTTCAGCGTTCGGATTTTTCACCCCTCAAGAGGCCTTCGCTCATGCCACTGCCACCCGCCCCCTCCCATCGCGCCAGCCGCTTGACCCCATCGGCTTTCGATTCCGCACCATCTGAAGACGATGCCCCGAGCGGCTTGATCCAAGTCGAAACCAAGGTCCGGGCTGTACTTGCCGAGCAAGCACCTTCTGTGCAAGCCAAGCGCGAACCCCGTGGCCGAAAGAGTGCAGCGTCGACGCCAAGCCCAACACCTTCTGTGGCGGTCACCTCCGCCCCTGCACCTGCGGCCCCACGCTTGACCAGCCCAATCAGACCTAAACGCAGGGCGGGTCCGAGCAAACTCTTTGTGCTCGACACCAACGTGTTGATGCACGACCCCATGAGCTTGTTCCGCTTTGAGGAGCACGATGTCTTTTTGCCCATGATCGTGCTGGAAGAGCTCGATGGCCATAAAAAAGGCATGACCGAAGTCGCCCGCAATGCACGCCAGGCCAGCCGCTCGCTGGACACTTTGGCCTCGGCGCAAGGTTCAGATCTCGGCAAGGGCTCACCCTTAAACGCCACAGGCCACACCGATGCGATGGGGCAATTGTTTTTTCAAACCCAGGCGCTTGACCTGAGCCTGCCTCTGGCACTGCCTCAGGGCAAGGCGGACAACCAGATCTTGGGCGTTGTCAAGGCTTTAGGGCAGCTGCATGCCCCACGCGATGTGGTCCTGGTCTCCAAAGACATCAACATGCGCGTCAAGGCCCGTGCGCTGGGACTGCAGGCTGAGGACTACCAAAACGACAAGACATTGGAAGACGGAGACCTGCTGTACCCGGGCTCCATGGCTTTGCCCCCTGACTTTTGGATCAAGAATGGCAAAACCGTCGAAAGCTGGCAACAAGGCACCCACACCTTCTACCGCATCAGCGGGCCCATTGTGCCCAGCCTGTTCATGAACCAGTTTGTGTATTTCGAAGCCCCCGGGGAACCCAGCCTGTATGCCCGCGTGACCGAAATCCGTGGCAAAACAGCGGTGCTGCGTACCCTCAAGGACTTCAACCACCAAAAAAATGCGGTCTGGGGCGTCACCACGCGGAACCGAGAACAAAACTTTGCGATGAACTTGTTGACCGATCCGGACGTCGACTTTGTGACGCTGGCGGGCACTGCGGGCACGGGCAAAACCCTGATGGCCCTGGCCGCAGGCCTGACACAGGTGCTGGATGACCGCCGTTACACCGAGATCATCATGACCCGCGCTACCGTGAGCGTGGGTGAAGACATCGGCTTTTTGCCCGGCACTGAAGAAGAAAAAATGGGCCCCTGGATGGGCGCCTTGGACGACAACCTCGAGTTTTTGGCCAAAGGCGAAGGCGGCAATGCGGGTGAATGGGGGCGCGCCGCGACCAACGAGTTGATCAAGAGCCGCATCAAGATCAAGAGCATGAACTTCATGCGCGGTCGAACCTTCATGAACAAGTACGTGATCATCGACGAGGCCCAAAACCTGACGCCCAAGCAGATGAAAACGCTGATCACGCGCGCGGGCCCGGGTACCAAGATCATCTGCATGGGCAATCTGGCCCAGATCGACACGCCCTACCTCACCGAAGGCTCGTCAGGATTGACTTATGCGGTCGATCGCTTCAAGGGCTGGGCACACGGCGGGCACATCACATTGGCGCGCGGTGAACGCTCCAGGCTGGCCGACTTCGCCAGCGAAGCCTTGTAAACCAGCCGCCGTCGGGTCTCAGTAATCGTCGCTGAGGCCCGAAGCCAGGCTTTCAAAACGCGTCAGATTCTTCAGGAAGGTCAGGCGAACCGTGCCTGTTGGACCGTTACGCTGCTTGCCGATGATGATCTCAGCCACACCTGGATCTTTGGAGTCCTTGTTGTAGTAATCGTCACGGTAGATGAACATGATGATGTCGGCATCCTGCTCGATCGCGCCGGACTCTCGCAAGTCGCTCATCATGGGACGTTTGTCGGTGCGCTGCTCGACGCTTCGGTTGAGCTGAGACAAGGCAATGACGGGGCACTGCAGCTCTTTGGCCAGCATTTTCAGACCCCGCGAAATCTCGCCCAGTTCGGTGGCTCTGTTGTCGCCACCTGAGCCGCCGGAGCCACTCATCAGCTGCAAATAGTCCACCACAATCAAGCCCAGCTTGCCGCACTGGCGGGCCAAGCGGCGTGCATTGGCACGCAATTCAGAAGGTGTGAGGCCCGGCGTTTCATCGATGTGCAAGGACACCGTGCGCAGTTTTTCAATCGCCTCGGTCAGGCGTGGCCACTCCTCGTCGCTGAGCTTGCCTGTGCGTAAATGGCCTTGGTCAATGCGGCCGATCGAGCCCACCACACGGACCGCCAACTGCGATGCACCCATTTCCATGGAAAACACCGCAACCGGCAAGCCCTCGTTCAAGGCCACATGCTCGGCGATGTTGATGGCAAAAGCGGTTTTTCCCATCGAAGGACGGGCCGCCAACACCACCATGTCGCCTGGCTGCAGGCCAGAGGTCATGCGGTCCAGGTCGTAAAAGCCCGTGGGCACACCCGTGATGTCATTGGGGTTGTCGGCCATCTCCTGCACGCGGTCGAGCAACTCCACCACCAGCGTGTCCATCGACTGAAAGCCCTGCTTCATGCGCGAGCCCTCTTCACCGATGTTGAAGATTTTTTGCTCGGCCTCGTCCAAGATGCGGTCAATCGCCTTGCCCTGAGGGTTGAAGGCGTTGGTGGCGATCTCGTCGCTGGCCGACACCAACTTGCGCAGGATGGAGCGCTCGCGCACGATCTCGGCATAACGGCGGATGTTGCTGGCGCTGGGCACGTACTGGGCCAAGGAGTTCAGATAAGCCAAGCCACCCATCTCAGCGGTTTTGCCCTGGTTTTGCAACTGCTCGCTGACGGTGATGACGTCAGCCGGTTTGGACGCGTTGATCAAGGCACCAATCGCAGCGTAAATCAACTTGTGCTCGTGCCTGTAAAAATCGGTATCGATCAACAAATCGCCCACCCGATCCCAAGCCCCGTTGTCCAGCAAAAGACCCCCGAGCACACTCGACTCGGCCTCAATCGAATGAGGGGGAACACGCAATTTGGCAATTTGGCTGTCTGAGGACAGGTCTGAGGAAAACTCACTCAGAGGGGGAGAAAAAACAGCAGACATGGCGTACCGGGAAATCAAAAAGCAATGTTAGCCCCCGCAAGGGCTGGCGTCACGGGATAACCCTGTGGATAAACATGGGGTATCCCGTGTTCAAACGTGGACAACTCAGATGCACAAACAAACTGATGCACCAAATGAAAAGGCCCTTTCGTTACCGAAAGGGCCTTTGAAGCTTTGGGGTGGCTGATGGGGCTCGAACCCACGACAACAGGAATCACAATCCTGGACTCTACCAACTGAGCTACAGCCACCGTAGAGACATATTATAGCCTGAAGCTCAGGGTTTTTGTGCCTGTGAATCGTCCAACTTTTTAGGTTTTTCAGCCAACATTTCCACTTTGAATTGAGACTTCAAACTGGCCAGGTAGGCTTGAGATTCAGCCTGCCCCCAAAGACGGGCAAATTGTTGACGACTCTGCTCGGATTGTTGCGCTGTCGCCTCAGGCCGCTGCACGATTTTGTTGACCCGCACAACGGCAAAACCCTGCAGACCCAAATCCACACCGATCAAAGCCGGCATTTTGGAAGGATCGGCGCGCAAAGCGGCATCGATCACGGCTTGAGGCAAAGCGGGTGCTTGATCGCGCGAAACGGTCACGGCCTCACCCAATGCTGATTGAACGGGATCGCTTGTCCAAGCGGCCAATCGGGCTTGACCCTCTGCCTTGGCAAGCTCTGCGGATTTGGCTTGAATCAACCGTTGACGGACATCAGCCTTGACCTCTTCAAAAGGGCGCACGGCTGCTGGGCGGTGGTTGACCACACGGGCTGAAACCAAGGTATTGGGGGCGACCTCCACAGCCGCCGTGTTGCGGCGCTTGGCAATGGCATCTTCCGAAAAAATGGCCTGCAGCAATTTGGGGTTGTTCAAAACACCCTGCACACCTGGCGCAGGTGTTCGTGTCAAAGAAGCGGCTTTTTGCACCGACAACTTCAAGCGCTCTGCCACTGGCGACAAACTGTCCGACTGCTCGTACACGCTGTTGCTGAAGGTTTCGGCCAATTCAGCAAACTGGCGCTGAGCCTGTTGTTTGCGCAAATCCGCTTCCAGTTGGGGGCGCATAGACTCGAAGGATGGCGACTGAGCTAGCTTGATATCGGTCAACAAGATGATGTGGTAGCCGAAATCGGACTCCACAATCTGACTGATGTCACCCTTTTGAAGGGCAAAGGCAGCATCCTCAAAAGGCTTGACCATCGCACCGCGAGCAAAAAAGTCCAGATCGCCACCACGCTCGGCCGAGCCCGTGTCGTCAGAATTTTTGCGCGCCACTTCGGCAAAAGTCTTGGGTGATTTGCGAACAGTTGCCAACAAGTTTTCAGCCTTGGCGCGTGCTTTTTGCTTTTCTGCATCCGGCAGGTCTTTGGCCGCATTGATCAAAATGTGGCTGGCACGTCGCTGCTCTTGTGCAGTGATCCGCTGCAGGTTTTGCTCGTAGTAGGTTTTGAGGTCCTGCTCGGGCAGTTCAATGCGGCTTTGCAAGGATGCCACGTCCAAAACGAGGTACTCCAGATCCACATTCTCGACAGACCGAAAGCGCTCAGAGTTGTCTTTGTAGTAACGCTCCAGATCGGCATCGGACACCTCCACCTTGGCTGCAAAGTCAGTCGGCGTCCAACGCTTGAGCTGAATTTCGCGGCGCTGCAAATAGGCATCGAGTGCGGCATCCGTTTGACGTTGTGTTGCAAAAACCGATGCTTGCAAACCGGCAAGCACCTGCTGGTTGGACAGATCACGACGCACACTGGCTTCGAGCATCTCGGGTGTCATGCCTTGGCTGGCAGCCAATTGGCGGTAACGCTCCATGTCCAGCTTGCCGTCTGCACCGCGCAAGCCAGCAATCGAAGGGTCTTGTTGTAAGTAACGTGCCAAGCGCTGGTCACTGGTCACCAACAATTGTTTTTCTGAAGCACGCGCAATCAGGCGGTCGTTGACCATTTTGTCCAAGGTTGCGTAACGAGCCTCTGCCGAATCGAGCAGTTTCGGATCCAGATTGGGCACCGAGGCACGAATCCGGTCCACCTCTTGCTGGTGGGCAGCATCCCATTCAGACTGGGTGATTTTTTGTCCGTCGACTCGGGCGACCACGGCACCTTTGTCTTCAAACTGGCTGTAGCCCTCCATGCCAAACAGCACAAAAGACGGAATTACCAACAAGAACAACAACCCCATCAAGATTTTTGAGTTGTTGCGAATGGAATCAAACATGTCTGAAGTCTCGGGTTGTCAAGAAAAAAGGCGAACACTGGGTTCGCCTTTACTTTGTAGGGTGGTGGGCGCTGACGGTCTCGAACCGCCGACCTACTCCGTGTAAAGGAGCCGCTCTACCAACTGAGCTAAGCGCCCCACCTGAAAAGTGTTGTCAGTTCAAAGCATCCTTCAAGCCCTTGCCTGGACGGAACTTTGGAACTTTGGCAGATTTGATTTTAATCGCTGCGCCCGTGCGCGGATTGCGGCCGGTGCGTGCAGCACGTTTGCCCACTGCAAAAGTACCAAAACCGACCAAGGAAACGGTACCGCCTTTTTTGAGGGTGGCGCGTACAGCGCCCATCATGGCTTCCAGGGCGCGTCCTGCAGCAGCCTTGGACAAGTCTGACTGTTTTGCAATGTGTTCGATCAGCTCTGTTTTGTTCACAAGAAACCTCTTGAAGTTACAAACCGGTGCAACCGGCAGTGGACTGAAATTTGGTCACAGCCAGCGCTGTGGGCTTTGGATTCTAGCCGTTAAAAGTTGAATCGACAGTTCTGAGTGGACCTTTTTCAACGCCAGATTGAACGCCGGAGCTTGTTGGCTTGGCATTCAAAGTGCATCGGCAATGGCTCGGCCCACATCGGACGTCTTGGCCGTGCCACCCAAATCCGGTGTTCGCGGCGCGTCGGCACCCGCCGCCAACACCTTCTCAATGGCACCCAAAACGGCATCATGCGCGGCTTTGTAGCCCAAAAACTCCAACATCATGGCGCCGCACCAGATTTGTCCAATGGGGTTGGCAATGCCTTTACCCGCAATGTCCGGAGCGCTGCCGTGCACAGGTTCAAACAGCGATGGGAACTTGCGATCCGGGTTCAGGTTGGCGCTGGGCGCAATGCCGATGGTGCCCGTGCAAGCAGGCCCCAGATCACTCAAGATGTCACCGAACAAATTGCTGGCGACCACCACATCAAAAAAGTCGGGACGCTGCACAAAATGGGCCGTCAGAATATCGATGTGGAACTTATCCACGTTGATGCCCGGATAGCCCTTGGCCATCTCGGCCACGCGCTCATCCCAATACGGCATGGTGATGGCGATGCCGTTCGATTTGGTGGCACTGGTCAAGTGCTTTTTGGGGCGCGACTGCGCCAACTCAAAGGCAAATTTCAACACCCTGTCCGTCCCGATACGGGTCATGATGGACTCTTGCATCACGATCTCCCGCTCGGTACCGGGAAACATACGCCCCCCCACACTGGAGTACTCACCCTCGGTGTTTTCGCGCACGATGTACATGTCGATCTCACCGGGCTGGCGCGCACTGCCGTCGCGACGCACCACGGGCGCGATGATGCCGGGCATCAAGCGCGCAGGCCGCAGGTTGATGTACTGGTCAAACTCCCGGCGAAACAAGAGCAGCGAACCCCACAGCGACACATGGTCAGCAATTTTGTCGGGCCAACCCACTGCACCGAAATACAAAGCATCGTGCCCACCAATCTGGTCTTTCCAGTTGTCGGGCAGCATCTGACCATGCTTTTCGCAATAGTCCCAACTCGAAAAATCAAAGTGGTCAAAGTGCAGGTCGATGCCGAACTTGCGGGCAGCCGCGTCCATCACGCGCAGTCCTTCGGGCATGACTTCCTTGCCAATGCCATCTCCGGGAATGACAGCGATGCGATGCTTGCTCATACGAGGTACTTTCTGAATCTGGAAAAAATGGATGGAACTTCAAAACCGAGAGCTTAGCAACAAAGCCCCTGCATGGATTTCACCTGCGGGACGGTCGCACGACCCAACTCACACCCAACGCCGTCAAGACGGTGCCCAAGAGGGTGGCCCAGGTGATGGGTTCGTCAAACAGCAGCCAAGCCATCATGGCCGTGGTGGGAGGCACCAAGTACATCAGACTGGTGACCGAGGCAGCGGCTCCTCGCTGGATCATCATGTAAAGCAGCGAACTGCCGCCCACTGTCAAGCCCAGTACCGACCAGGCCATGGCCCCCGCCAATTCACCGTTCCAGCGCATGGCTTCGGTTTCCATCCAGGCAAAAGGCAAAGTGACCACCAAAGCGGCCAGCAACTGCACCGTGTTGGCCGAGCGCACATCACAGGCCTTGACAAAGCGCTTTTGGTAGAGGGTGCCCACCGTGATGCTGAGCAAAGCGGCCAAGGCAAAGGCCATGTTGGCAGGTGTGACGTGGTCCAAGGGCGTGCCCAGCGACAACTTGCGCCAGACCACCATGAGCAGCCCCACAAAACCCAGCAAGAGGCCCAGCCACTGCCTTTGCGAAATGCCGGGCTGATCGCTGCCACGCGTTCTGTAGGCCAACCAAATGGCCGTCAAAACCGGCTGAAACCCCACAACCAAGGACGACAAGCCCGACCCCATACCGGCCTTGACCGCTACCCACACGCCGCCCAGATAAGCCGCGTGCATCAGCACGCCAGTCACGGACAAATGCAGCCATTGTTCGCGGCTTTGAGGCCAAGCCACCTTGGCCCACCCGATCCAGGCCAAAAAGCAGGCCATGGACAAGGCGTAGCGCAGCGCCAGAAATGACAAGGGAGGCGCATGGGGCATGCCATAACGGGCGACGATGAAGCCGGTGCTCCAGATCAACACAAACACGACGGGTATCGCCACCAACCAGCCGTCGGACGAACGGCCCCCACTCATTTCACACGGGCTCGGATTTCAGGCAAGGCCTTTTGCATGTAGTACACCATGGACCAGACCGTCAAAACGGCGGCCACCACGATCAGCACGGCGCCCCAAGTCCGGGTGTCGATCACGCCGAACAGATTGCCGTTGTAGAGCAAGAAGGGAATCGCCACCATTTGCACCGTGGTTTTGAGCTTGCCCACCATGTGCACCGCCACGCTTTTGCTGGCCCCGATTTGGGCCATCCACTCGCGCAAGGACGAGATGGCGATCTCGCGGCCAATGATAATGAGTGCCACCAACACATTCACCCGGTCCATCTGCACCAGCATGAGCAAGGCCGCGCAGACCAAAAATTTGTCCGCCACCGGGTCCAGAAAGGCCCCAAAGGCCGAGGTCTGGTTGAGCTTGCGGGCCAAAAAGCCATCCAGCCAATCGGTGAACGCGAACAACACGAACAACACCGTGGCGATCAAGTTTTGCGTCTCGATCGTCAAACTGTCGAGGTAGTACACGCCAATGATCAAAGGGATCGCGACAATGCGCGTCCAGGTCATGATGGTGGGGATCGTGAAAAACATGTTGCTGATTGTGGCACGCCAAGCCAAAAGCCCGATGAGAGGCAGGTACAAGCTCAGTGCAGGGCGTTGTAAATCGTCTCGGCCAGCTCCCGCGAGATGCCCTCCACCCCCAGCAAGTCCTCCACACTGGCGCTTTCCACACCCCGCACGCCGCCAAAGCGCTGCAGCAGCTTGGCGCGTTTGCGTGGTCCGATGCCCGGGATTTCTTCGATCTTGCTGCCGCCCATGCGCACCTTGGCCCGCTGCGCACGCATGCCGGTGATGGCAAAGCGGTGCGCCTCGTCACGGATTTGCGCCACCAGCATGAGTGCTGCCGAATCCTTGCCCAAGTAGACCTTCTCGCGGCCGTCGGCAAAAAACAGCTCCTCCAGGCCCACTTTGCGGCCCTCGCCTTTTTCGACACCCACGATGCGCGACAGGTCCAGCCCCAGGTCGGTAAAAACTTCGCGGGCCATGCTGACCTGGCCTTTGCCGCCGTCGATGAGTACCAGATCAGGCAGCCGGGCCGTGCCTTCGCCAGAACGCAAGGCCTCGGCCAGCTTGCCGTAGCGGCGCATCAACACCTGGCGCATGGCCGCGTAATCGTCGCCAGGCGTGATGCCCTCGATGTTGTAGCGGCGGTAGTCGCCGCTTTGCATCTTGTGCTGGCGAAACACCACGCACGAACCTTGTGTGTTCTCGCCCGCCGTGTGCGAGATGTCAAAACATTCGATGTGCAACTGGTCCAGATCGTCAGGAGCCAGATCCAGCGCCTCGGCCAGTGCGCGGGTGCGGGCTTGCTGCGAGCCTTCTTCGGCCAGCAATCGGGCCAGTTGCAAATCGGCGTTTTTCTCGGCCATCTCCAGCCACACGCGGCGGTGTTCACGCGGCTGCGTCACGGTGCTGATCTTCACGCCCGACTGCGCCGACAAAGCCGCGATCAGCGCTTTGTCTACAGACGCGCTCAAGATCAGCAGCGGCGGCACGGGTACACCTATGTAGTGTTGCGCCAAAAAGGCTTCGAGCACCTGCACCTCGACCGGGAGCGGCGCTTCGCCCTCCTCCAGGCCCAACAGGTCCTGCGCGTCTTGCACATGCACCGGAAAGTAAGGCCGGTCGCCCAAGTGCCGTCCGCCGCGCACCATGGCCAGATTCACGCAGGCGCGACCGCCTTGCACTTTGGCTACCAGGATGTCGGCATCGGTGTCCACCGCCGTATCCACCGACTGCTGGTGCAAGACCCGCGACAGCGCCGTCAGCTGGTTGCGTACCTCAGCGGCCTGCTCAAACTCCAGGCGCTCAGCGTGCGCCATCATCCTCGTTTCCATCTCGCGCATCAGCGCCTGGGTCTCGCCACGCAAAAACTGCTCGGCGTTCTGCACATCGGCCTTGTAGTCCTCAGGGCTGATCAAGTTCACGCACGGCCCAGAGCAACGCTTGATCTGAAACAGCAGGCAAGGCCGGGTGCGGTTGGCAAATACCGTGTCCTCGCAGGTGCGCAGCCTGAACACCTTCTGGATCAGCTGGATCGACTCCTTGACCGCCCAAGCGCTAGGGAAGGGGCCAAAGTAACGGTGTTTCTTTTCCACCGCACCCCGGTAATACGCCACACGCGGGTAATGCTGCGCCTCGGGCGTCTTGACCAAACCGGGCAGCGCCACGCGGCCATTGCCCGTGAGCTTGAGGTAGGGGTAACTCTTGTCGTCCCTGAACAGGATGTTGAAGCGCGGGTGCAGCGTCTTGATGAGGTTGTTTTCGAGTAGCAGCGCCTCGGCCTCGGAGCGCACCACCGTGGTCTCCATCCGCACGATCTTGCTGACCATGTGGCCAATGCGGGTGCCGCCATGGTCCTTCTGGAAATAACTCGACACTCGTCGCTTGAGGTTCAGCGCCTTGCCCACATACAGCAGCTGATCCTGCGCGTCAAAGTAGCGGTACACCCCCGGCAAGGCGGGCAGCGCGGCAACTTGCGCGAGCAGGGCTTCATCATGGGTGTTCGACATGGCGGCTATTGTCTGTGAAATCTCCAGCGACAATCGGCAGATGCAATCAGGCCAACTCTGGGACATCTTCTGCACCGTCATCGACAACCACGGCGACCTGGGTGTGTGCTGGCGCCTGACGCGCCAGTTGCGTGACGCAGGCCAGCGCGTGCGCCTGTGGGTAGACGACGCCTCGGCCCTAACCTGGATGGCCCCCACCGCCCACCAAGAGACGGGCATCGAAGTGCGCCCGTGGGCCAGTGCCAGCCAGAGCAGCGACCTGAGTGACTTGCCCATTGCCGATGTTTGGATTGAAGCCTTTGGCTGCAACCTACCCGAAGCGTTTGTGGCCCATTTTGTAGAGCGTGCCGAGGTCACTCACACGCAACAACCCCAATGGATCAACCTTGAATACCTGAGCGCCGAAGACTGGGTGCCGCGCATGCACGGCCTGCCCTCACCCGTGATGAGCGGCCCCGCCAAAGGCTGGACCAAGACATTCTTTTACCCCGGCTTCACACCCGACACCGGTGGCCTGCTGCGCGAAACCGACTTGCTGGAACGCCAACAGGCCTTTGACCGCACGTCCTGGCGAAAGCAACACGCCCCCGACTTGGCCCCGAACGGCCTGCTGATCAGCCTGTTCTGCTACGAACCTGCCGCCCTGCCCCAACTGCTGGCGCAACTGGTGGGCACGCCCCACCACCTGCTCGTCACCCCCGGCCGCCCGCTGGCGGCGGTGCAGCAAGCGCTGGCGGGCATGGCTGTGCAACCCAGCTGGAGCGCCCTGCCCTACACAACACAAGACGGCTTCGACGAAATGCTATGGGCCTGCGACCTCAACTTTGTGCGCGGAGAAGACTCACTGGTCCGAGCCCTCTGGGCGGGCCAGCCCTTCATCTGGCACATCTACCCGCAAGACGACAACGCCCATCACGCCAAGCTGGAGGCGTTTTTGGAGTGGATACAGGCGCCGGAGAGCTTGCGCTCGGCGCATCGAGTGTGGAATGGCATACCTGCAAAAAATGGGGCAGTGATTGATCAGATATCAATGTCCGAGTGGGACCCGTGCTTTAAAAATGCCCAGCAAAGACTGTTCCATGGAGCTGATTTGGTGAACCAATTAACCCAAAACGTCCGCCAGAAAACCAAGACCCGCGGGTTAGAATAGATGGCTTGGCTTTTAGCCACCCCTTTTCATTTCAGACTCAATTCCTATGAAAACCGCTCAAGAAATCCGCGTCGGCAACGTCATCATGCACGGCAAAGACCCCATGGTCGTGCTGCGCACCGAATACCAGCGTGGCGGCCGTGGCTCCTCCACCGTGCGCATGAAGCTCAAGAGCTTGATCGCCAACTTCGGCACCGAAGTGGTGTTCCGCGCTGACGACAAGATGGACCAGGTCATTCTGGACAAGAAAGACTGTACCTACTCTTACTTCGCTGACCCCATGTACGTTTGCATGGACACCGATTTCAACCAGTATGAAGTCGAAGCCACCAACATGGGCGACGCTTTGAACTACCTCGAAGACGGCATGGAACTCGAAGTGGTGTTCTACAACGAGAAAGCCATTTCGGTCGAATTGCCCACCAGCGTGGTACGCGAGATCACCTGGACCGAGCCTGCTGTCAAAGGCGACACATCGGGCAAAGTGCTCAAGCCCGCCAAGATCGCCACCGGCATGGAAGTGCCAGTGCCTTTGTTCGTGAGCCAAGGCGACAAGATCGAAATCGACACCCGCACTGGCGAATACCGCAAGCGCGTCTGATCGAAGACGGTCCCACAAGAAAGCCCCGCAAGGGGCTTTTTTCATGGGCATATCGATTGGCAAAGGCTTTTCTGCTTGCCTGCAAGGCGGACGCATGCACAATGCCCTCATGCAATCCCGACAAGACCTCTTGACGCCCTCCCTGCCCCACGCTTGGGCCGATCTGCAAGCCCAAGCCAACACCGCCGACTGGCTGGAACCCGAAGCGCACCGACTGGCCTTTGCCGACCCCGAATTTTTATTGCGCCGCGAGACCCGGGGCATCCGTTTTCAGTTGGAAATGCTCAAACCCGACCTGGCACAAACCGAGGCCAAAATTGAGCACACTGTCGTGGTGTTCGGCAGCGCCCGGTTCACGGACATGGCCAGCGCCCAAGCGCGACTTCAAGCGGCTTTACAAAGCGGTTTGGCACAAGACATTGCCCAAGCTCAAACCGCTGTGCGCAATGCCCAGCATTACGAAAACGCCCGCATTTTTTCGCAGTTGGTAGCGCAGTCTTGCTCATGTCTGCCCGACGAAGAAAAGCTGTTCATTTGCACGGGTGGCGGCCCCGGCATCATGGAGGCAGCCAACCGTGGCGCGCAAGAAGCGGGGGCACCCTCTGTCGCCCTCAACATCGCCCTGCCCCACGAGCAAAAGCCCAACCCTTACGTCACGCCCGAGTTGAGCTTCAAGTTCCACTACTTCGCGCTGCGCAAAATGCACTTCATGATGCGGGCCAAGGCATTGGTCGCGTTTCCGGGGGGTTTTGGCACATTGGACGAGTTGTTCGAAGTGATGACACTGGTGCAAACGCGCAAATCACGCCCCGTACCCATCTTGTTGTTCGGCACCGCATTCTGGAAAAGCCTGATCGACATGGAGATGCTGGTGCAAGAAGGCACCATTTCCAGAGAAGACCTGAAACTGTTCAGTTATGTGGACACGCCCGAAGCCGCTTGGCAGGTCATTTGTGAGTTCTACCAGCTGAATGTCCCTGGCCAGTAGAAGCTTGCCCCGGCGGCCGAATGTTTGAGTGCCTTCGGCTAATCTTCGCAAGCAAGGGATCCCGCCCACAAACACATGGCCAGCGCGATCAGTGGCTCTTGCCGTGCCGAAGCCGCCATGCAGCGCGAGAGCCCAAGCCCACGGCAGCGCCCACCACCCAAAAAACTGGGGCGACCCCAGCAATGGCGCCAGCAGCGCCAAAGACCATCGGCATCAGCACGCTCGAAGCGTTGATGCTCATGAGTCGCAAACCCAGCGCCTCGCCCTGACGGTGTTGGGGGGTGATCTGGTGCAAGGTGCTCATGATCATGGGCTGCACCGTGCCCAGCACCAAGCCCAACAACACCGAGCACAAGCCCATGGTCCAAGGCGTGGGCATGAAGGGGTACAAACCAAACAGCAGCGCGGTGCACATCATGGCCCCGGTGATGATCTGGTGTTCCTGCACATGCCGAGAAATAAAGGGCAAACACACCCGGATGAACGCCGCTGCGATGGCAAAGGCGCCCAAAATGGTGCCCACCACCGAGGCACTGAAACCGCGCTCGTGCCCCAGCACCGGAACCACAAAAGTGTGAACATCCCAGCATGAGGACAGCAGCCAGTTCACACCCAGCAGACGCCGCATCATGGGTTCGGCCAACAAATCCATGACGCGGCGCGGTGCGGCGCTCTCAAGCGATACAGGGCTGTGCAGCTCGGGGACCGTGCGCACCCAAAACCAGGTGCTCAGGGGCAACACCGCCATCAACAAAAAAGCCCAACGAAAACCGGTGAGATCGGCTGGCTCAGGTCCGGCGTAATCGATCAGCAAACCCGCCAGAACCGGACCCAAAAAGTTGGAAATCGCCGGTCCAATGGACAGCCAACTGAAGGCAGCCTTGAGGTCTGCTGGGTCTTTGGCCAAACGCCCCACATGCCGCTGCAAGGCGATCACCGCCATGCCCGTAGCCCCACCTGTGGCCAAGGCGCTGAGACACATCACGGGAAAAATGGGCCAAATTACCGAGAGCCCAGCCCCCAGCGAGGACAGGGTCACGCTGATCAGCAGCGGTTTTTTGAGGCCTTTGCGGTCCGCATAACGCCCGACGGGGAGCGCCAAAAAAACCTGGGTCAAGGCAAACAAAGCCAACAGCGCTCCCACGGCCATGGCGCTGAAGCCCTGTTTGAGTGCGAGCAAAGGGATGGCCATGCGCATGCCCGCCATGCAGGCATGCAAAAAAATCTGGCCTGCGATCAACCGGGGCAGTGACTTCATCCCAAGGCCAGCCTCGGCCGATTGAACATCACTGGTCCCCGCCGGGCAGCAGCGCTTGCGCCTCAGGCTCCGGCAAGGCATCGACTTGGCGCAAGGCGCGGTTCATCACGTTGCTGCGGGTCTGGGCCTGGTCCAAGGTGTTGAGCACGGTTTGCGTCTGGTTGCGCACCTTATCGAGCACATCACCGAACTTGCCAAACTCGGTCTTGACCGCGCCCAGCACTTGCCAAACTTCACTCGAACGCTTTTCGAGCGCCAGTGTTCGGAAGCCCATTTGCAAAGCGTTGAGCATGGCCATCAAGTTGGTCGGCCCTGCCAGTGTCACGCGGTGGTCGCGCTGCAGGGTTTCCATCAAACCTGGGCGGCGCAAGACCTCGGCATACAGGCCTTCGGTGGGCAAGAACATGACCGCAAAGTCGGTGGTGTGCGGCGGCTCCAGGTATTTTTCTGCAATGGACTTGGCTTCGAGCTTGATGCGCGTCTCCAGCGCTTTGGCACACAGCTCCGCCTGCACCGGGTCGGCGCGGCCTTGCGCTTCGAGCAGGCGCTCATAGTCTTCGTTGGGAAACTTGGCGTCGATCGGCAGCCAGACGGGCTGGCCACTGTCGGATCGGCCCGGCAGTCGAATCGCAAAGTCCACGCGGTTTTTATCACCGGGCCGGGTGGCCACCTGAACCGCGTATTGCTCGGGGGTCAGCACTTGTTCGAGCAATGAAGCCAATTGCGCCTCGCCAAACATGCCGCGTGTCTTGACGTTGGTGAGCAAGTGCTTGAGGTCACCCACCCCTTGCGCCAAGTTGTGCATCTCGCCCAAGCCCTTGTGCACCTGCTCCAAGCGCTCGGCCACTTGTTTGAAGCTCTCGCCCAAGCGGGCTTGCAAGGTGGCTTGCAATTTTTCGTCCACGGTCTGGCGCATTTCATCAAGCTTGGCGGCGTTGCTTTGCTGCAGCTGGGACAGCTGGGTCTCCATGGTGCCGCGCATCTCGGTCAGGCGGCGGGCGTTGGCCTCAGACAGCGCATTGACCTGCTGGGCCAAGCTGTCGGTCAGGCTTTTTTGCAGCAAGGCCAGCTGCTGGGCCAGTGCGTCAATTTGCTGGTTTTGGGTGCGGGTGGCCTCGGCGCTTTGCTGCAACAGCGATTGCTGGAACAGCGTGAGGGTTTGCATGGCCTCTTGTCGGCCTTGCACACCCGACTGGCTGATCTCTGTGCGCAGCTCGCGCTCGAGCCGCTCGGTCTGGGCCTGCAGGGCGGCAAACTGCTGTTGCTGCCAGGCCGCTTGCTCGGCAGCCTGTGGGTGGTGTGCATCAGCCGCTGACGAGGACCGCCGCAACAACCAAAGCAGCAGCAACAGATTCAGCCCGCCCAGGGCCAACAGCACCCACTCGCTCATGCAGCGGCGCCTGGCACGGTGTTCAATGGCGTCAGTGCCTTGCCTTGGGTCAAATAAGCGACGAGGTTGTCTGCGGCCAACTGGGCCATCGCCATGCGGGTTTTGACCGTGCTGCTGGCGATGTGGGGGGTCAAGACCACGTTGGGAACTTTCAGCAAGTCGGGGTGGACAGAAGGCTCACCCTCGAAGACATCCAAACCTGCAGCCGCGATTTGGCGAGCCGCCAAAGCTTTGGCCAAGGCCGCATCGTCCACAATGCCGCCGCGGGCAATGTTGACCAGCGTGGCCGAGGCCTTCATCTGCGCCAACTCGGCCGCTCCGATGGTGTGGTGAGACTCGGCGCTGTAAGGCACGACCAACATCACATGGTCTGCAGACTGAAGAAGCTCTTGCTTGGACACATAGCGGGCTTTGCACTCGGTTTCCAACTCAGCACTCAGGCGGCTGCGGTTGTAATAGATCACGTTCATGCCAAAACCGTGCGCCGCACGGCGGGCAATGCCCTGCCCGATGCGGCCCATGCCAATGATGCCGAGGGTTGAGCCATGCACTTCGGCCCCGGCGAACATGTCGTAGCTCCATTTTTTCCACAAACCGGCACGCAGATAGTGCTCGCTCTCGGTCACACGTCGGGCCGTGGCCATGAGCAAGGCAAAGCCAAAGTCGGCCGTGGTCTCGGTCAGCACGTCGGGCGTGTTGCTGGCCTGCACACCGGCAGCGGTCATGGCGGGCACGTCAAAGTTGTTGAAGCCCACGGCCATATTGGCAACGATGCGCAGTTGCGGGTTGGCTTGCAAAAGCGCTGCGTCGATGCGCTCGCTGCCTGTGGTCAGGGCACCCACTTTGCCTTGCATGCGGCGCGTGAGTTCGGCGGCAGACCAGACCTCATCGGACTGATTGCTCTCGACTTCAAACACCTGCGACAAAGATTGCAGGACCTCGGGGAAGATGGCGCGGGCCACCAAAATGGAAGGTTTGGACATCACTTGAACCAAATGAAACTCATGACCACGAACAAAGGAATCAGGACAGCGCCCGACCACAACATGTAACCAAAGAAGCTGGGCATTTTCACGCCACGGTCTTCGGCAATCGCCTTGACCATCAGGTTGGGCGCATTGCCAATGTAGGTGTTGGCGCCCATGAACACGGCACCAGCAGAAATGGCGGCCAGCGTCGGGGCCAGTGTGGTCATCAAGACCTGGGGGTCACCGCCAGCGGTGTTGAAGAAGACCAAATAAGTGGGTGCGTTGTCCAAGAAGGAGCTGAGCAACCCTGTGATCCAGAAATACATCATCACATCGGGACTGCCATCGGGCTGGGTCACCGCAGCGACCACGGCCCCAAAAGGCCCATTGGCACCCGCCTTGAGCATGGCAATGACGGGGATGATGGTCAGAAAAATGCCAGCAAACAACTTGGCCACTTCGGCCATGGGGGCCCAACCGAATTGGTTGTCCTCGTGCACCTTAGAGGGGGTGATTTTGAGCGACAAGAACGTCACGGCAATCAGACCCAGATCGCGCAGCACGCCCGGCAAACCGACTTCGGTGCCGTAGATGTTGAAAGACACCGGTGATTTCCAGAACCCGCTCATCAGCACCAGGCCCACCACTGCACCGAGCAGCCAGAAGTTGATGGCTCCATCAAAACCAATCGATTTGGAATCCGGTGTTGGGTCTTGCGGCAACAAGTCTTCACGGCGGTAAAACCAAGAATCCAGGACAAAGAATATGGCCAGCAAGCTGCCCACGAGGAACAGGGTCTCAGGGAAGATGGTTTTGATGGTCCAGAAGAAATCAACGCCCTTGAGGAAGCCCAAAAACAAGGGCGGATCGCCCAAAGGCGTTAAGGAGCCGCCCGCGTTGGAGACGATGAAGATGAAAAACACCACCACATGCGCCACATGCTTGCGGTTGTCGTTGGCGCGGATGAGTGGACGAATCAGCAGCATGGACGCCCCTGTGGTGCCCATGAAGCTGGCCAAAAAAGCACCAATGGCCAAGATGGCGGTGTTCAAGCCCGGGCTGCCGTGCAAATTGCCTCGGATGAAAATGCCGCCCGACACGGTGAACAAGGCCGTGAGCAAGATGATGAAAGGAATGTATTCGGCAAACAGGGCGTGCACCATGTTCGCGCCAGCGGCTGCAGGACCGAACATCAGGGCAAAAGGCACCAGAAATGCCAAGCCCCAAGCGGCGGCTACTTTGCCGTAATGGTGGTGCCAAAAGTGGGGCACCAGCAAAGGCATCAAGGCAATCGACAACAAAATGCCCGCAAAAGGCACTCCCCAGAGGACAGACAGCTGCGCGCCATCAAAGTCGGCGGCCCAAGCCCCCCCAGACAAGGCCAACAACGCCGGCAATGCCAGCCAAGCGGTCCATCGTGTCCCCAAAAGCTTCATGATGCAAATCTCCAATTGAATGAAACTGATATTACCGGTGAAAGGTCCGGATTCAGGTGCCGGGTGAAACTTCGAACACCTGGCGCAAGTAAGCCAGGTATTTTTCATCATCACACATGCCCTTGCCTGGCGAGTCTGAAAGTTTGGCCACAGGCTGGCCGTTGCAACGGGTCATTTTGATGACGATTTGCAGCGGCTCATAACCCAGGTCATTGGTCAGATTGGTGCCCACACCAAAGGCCAGCTGGCAGCGGTCATGGAACTGTTGGTAAAGCTCAATGGTGCGCGGAATCGTCAGGCCGTCACTGAAAATCAAGGTCTTGGTTTTCGGGTCGACCCGGTTGTGCTGGTAGTGCGCGATCATGCGCTCGCCCCAGCTGAACGGGTCACCGCTGTCGTGGCGGGCACCGTCAAACAGCTTGCAAAAATACAGGTCGAAGTCGCGCAAAAAGGCATTAAAGCCATATACATCGCTCAGGGCAATGCCCAGGTCGCCCCGGTACTCCTTGGCCCAGGACTCAAAGGCAAACACCTGGCTGTCGCGCAAACGCGGGCCCAAGGCCTGGCAGGCCTGCAGGTACTCGTGCGCCATGGTGCCCAAGGGTGTGAGGCCCAGCAAATAGGCGTAATACACATTGCTGGTTCCTGCAAATTGGCCGGTGGGGCCAGTGCCCAGTCGGGCCGACAAGACACGCAACACTTCTTCGTGCCAGGCGCGGGAAAAACGGCGGCGCGTGCCGTAGTCAGCAATCTTGAGGGTTTCGAGGCCAGAGGCCTGCAACTGGGCGATTTTGGTGTCCAAACGGCGGCGGCCTTCCAGCAGGTCCGGCACCTTATGGGTGTTGCGGAAGTACACCTCGTTGACGATGGCCAGCACCGGGATCTCGAAAAGAATCGTGTGAAGCCAAGGGCCCTGGATGGTGATGTCGATCTCGCCCGAAGGCAGCGCCGTGACCACAACGGATTTTTCATTGAGCTTGAACAAGCCCAAAAAATCAACGAAGTCGCTCTTGATGAAACGCATGGAGCGCAGGTACTGCAGCTCGGTTTCCTTGAAACTCAAAGAACACAGTGATCGGATTTCTTGGCGAATTTCATCGACAAAAGGTGCCAAAGGCACACCGGGGTTGCGGCACTTGAATTTGTATTCGACCTGCGCACCCGGAAATTGGTGCAGAACGACCTGCATCATGGTGAATTTATACAGGTCGGTGTCGAGCAGGCTGGTGATGATCATGGTGTGTTGTCTCTGGCGGCTGGAGCCGCTCGTTGTTGGGAGGCAGTGTAAGGGATGCCCCACCCGGTCAAGCGGGGCTCATGCCGCCAAGTTCATGCGCCCACTGGTCAATACGAGCACCCGTTGCGCATGCCCAGCCAGAATGTTGTTCTGCTCGGCCACCAGCATGGCCACGCCTTCGCGGGCCAGTTGCAGCAGCGCGTCGCGCATGGCGGCCAGCAGCACCGGGGCGATGCCCTCACAAGGCTCGTCGAGCAGCAACAGGCGCGGTCCGGTCATGAGGGTGCGGGCCAGCGCCAGCATTTGCTGCTCGCCACCACTCATTTGGCTGGCGGGGCGGTGCAGCATGGTTTGAAGCTGGGGAAACAAGGCCATCACGCGGTCAAAGCGCTGCGCGGGCATGGCCAGAGCGCTGGGCCCTGCGTCCGATGTCGCAGCGATCCACAAGTTTTCTTTCACCGACAAGGCCGTGAACAAGCGCCGGTCTTCGGCCACAAAACCCAAGCCCGCCTGGGCGCGTCGGTGCGCGGGCCAGGCTTGGATGGGTTCGCTTTGCCAAGTGATGCGGCCTTGCGCCCGGGGACCAATACCGATCAGGCTTTGCAGCAGCGTGGATTTGCCCGCGCCGTTCAGGCCCTGAATGACCACCAACTCGCCCTCGCCCACCGTCAGACTCACGTCGAACAAGGCCTGGGCTTGGCCGTACCAAGCGTTGAGTCCTTCAACGTTGAGCATCGAGCAGGCCTTTCGCATCGCTATTGACGTTGGCGTTCAGATCGAAATCCATCCCCAGGTAACGCTCGCGCACCTGTGGGTCTTGCGCCACCACCTCGGGCGCACCATCGGCCACCAAGCGGCCTTGCACCAGCACCAGCACCCTGTCTGCCACGCCGAAAACGGCGTCCATATTGTGCTCGGTGTACAGCACCGTCACGCCTTCCGAAGCCACTTGGCGCACCAGCGCCATCATGTCGGCCCGCTCGGCCAAGGCCAGCCCGGCAGCGGGCTCGTCGAGCAGCAGCAAAGCAGCGCCTTGATCGGCACCTTTTTCAGGCAACCCCGCCAGCGCCATGGCCAGCTCCAAACGCTTTTTTGCGCCATAGGGCAAATCGGCCACGGTGATGTTGGCTTGGGCTTGCAAGCCCGCTTGTGTGGCCAAGTGCATGGCGCGCTCGGGCTGACGCCGGTCCAGCCGGTCCCACCAGGCGAGCGGCGCGGCACCGCGCAGCACGAGCTGGATATTTTGAAGTACCGTCAGCGCCTCGAAGGTTTGCGCCACCTGAAAGGTGCGCGCCACGCCCAAGCGTTGCCGCCCTGCGGGCGGATTGCCCAAAAGCGACTGCCCTTGCCACAGCACCTCACCCGCTGTGGGCACTTGCTGGCCAGCCAAGCAGGCAAAACAGGTCGACTTGCCCGCGCCATTGGGGCCGATCAAGGCCACACACTGGCCCGCAGGCACCTCAAAATCCACGCCGTCGAGCGCCCGCACCCCGCCAAAATGCTTGGCCAGACCCCGCACCTGCAAAGCCGATGTGCTCATGCGGCCCCCTCGGTTGGTGTGGATGAGGAATTGGGGGACGTTGTGCGGCTTGCCAGCCATTGCTGCACCGCGCCCAGCACACCACTGGGGGCCAGCACCATGACCAACATGATCACCAGACCCAATACCCCGCGCCAATAGTCCAAGCCCTGCCCCAACTCGGCCCCACCCCAAACCAGCAGCGCACTGCCCACGGCCGAGCCCCACAACTGGTGCACACCACCCAGCAAGATGACCAGCAAGGCATCCACCGACATGGCGACCGACGCCACAGACGGGAACACCGCCCCTTTAAAGGCGGCCCACAAGCCCCCGGCCAAACCCGCCAAAATGGCGCTGCCCACAAACACTTGGTAGCGCAAAACCTGCACAGGCAAGCCACTGGCCGCTGCCCGCTGCGGCGCATCGCGCACAGCCTGCAAAGCCGCGCCCCGGCTGGACCGCGCCACCCGGGCCATGCCCGCCAAAGCCAAAAGCATGAAGCCGCAAAGCGTTGCGTCCCACAAGGCACGCGACTCGGGAGCGATCAAGCGCAGACCGATCAGACCGTTGTCACCGCCCGTCAAGCCCACCCATTGCGTGGCCCCGGCCCAAATCATTTGTGCCAGCGCCAGAGACAGCATGGCCAAGTACACCCCGCTGCTGCGCACCACCAAGGCGCCAAACACCAGCGCCACCGACAGCGCCAGCGCCATGCCAGCGGCTAAAGCGGCAAACAAACTCGCCCCCCAATGCAGGTGCGACAGCGCCGCGCCATAAGCACCCAGTGCAAAAAAAGCCGCATGCCCAAAACTAACCAGACCGCCCAAAGCCATCATCCACTGCAGGCTCAGACCAAACAGCATCATGACCATCACATCCTCTGCCAGGCTGCGGCCGTAATCGCCCTGCCCCCAAGCCAGCAAGGTCAGGCTGACAAAGGCCGCCACAAACAGCGCTCTGCCCCAGAGCGCCACCGGCCACAACGCAAACACCGGCACGCTCTCTCGCTGCTCGGCATGTGCAGCCGATCCGGCCAGCCCTTGCGGCCGCCAGACCAACACCACCGCCATGGTCAAAAACACCAGCACCAAGGTCGCTTGCGGGAAAAAGCTCAGGCCCAGGGCGTGGATCAGGCCAATCAAAACCGCCGCTGCAAACGCGCCGCCGATGCTGCCCAGCCCCCCGGTGACCACCACCACAAAGGTCTCGACCACCACGTTCACGTCCATTTGCAAATGCGCAGGCTCGCGCGGCAACTGCAGCGCCCCGGCCAGCCCAGCCAAACCGCAGCCCAGCATGACCACGCCCAGCATGAGCGGCGCGGGGTTCACACCCAACGCATCAAGCATCTCGCGGTCTTGCGTGGCAGCTTTCACGCGCTGGCCCCACAGCGTGCGCGTGAGCAAGAGGTGCAGACCCAACCAGACCAAGGGCCCCAACGCCAAGGTAAAAAGTTGCCAGGTCGGGAAATACGACTCGCCCAGCTGAATCGCGCCCTTGAGGCCCGGAAAGCGCGGCGCGAACACCTCTTCCGGCCCGAAAAACCAGCGCATGGCATCGTGCAGCGCCAACGTCAGGCCAAAAGTGGCCACGAGTTGGTAGAGCTGCGGCGCGTGGCGCATGCGCTGGAGCAGCAAGACTTCGGTCACCGCCCCCAACAAGGCGGCCACGCACGCACCCATCAAGATCACCGCGCCATAGCCCCAAGCGGTGTCCGCCATGCCAGGCCACCAGTTCGTCACCGCGTGCGCCGACCACAAAGCCCCTAACATGAAGAAGCTGCCGTGTGCGAAGTTGACGATCCGGGTGACGCCAAAAATCAGCGTCAGCCCGGAGGCCATCAAGAACAAGGTGGTGGCGTGGCTCAGACCATTGAGCAGCTGCAGCGCCAGTGCTTCGAATCCCAAACCAGGCCCTTGTCTTTAAAAAAGCGCGTTTAGATAAAAGTCAATCCACCCAGTGGGTGAAGTCTTGCGAAGGCACCCGCGTGGTCTGGAAGGTGTTGACCAGCGCCGACTCATCGGCATAGCCCAGCGACATGCCGCAAACCACCATTTCGCTTTCACCTGCGCCGACCAGCGGCAAGATGATTTTGGAAAAACCGTTCCAAGCCGCTTGGGGGCAAGTGTGCAGTCCGCGCGAGCGTGCGGCCACCATGATGCTTTGCAAGAACATGCCGTAGTCGAGCAAACTGCCCCGGCCCATGACTTTGTCGATGGTGAAGATCAGGCCGACGGGCGCGTCGAAAAAGCGGAAGTTTTTCTGGTGCTGCGCATGCATCAAAGCCTTATCGCCCTTGCCGATGCCCAGCACACCGTAAAGGCCAAAACCGCATTCGCGGCGGCGGTCGATGTAGGGGCTGACCCATTTTTCGGGGTAATAGTCATAAGACTCGGCGTATTCAGAGGCCAGCGCCGGGTTGGCACTGATGGCGTCGTGCGCGGCGCAGGTTTTGGTCACCAGCTCGTCGCGCTTGGCGCCTTGCAGCACATACACCTTCCAGGGCTGGGTGTTGGTGCCGCTGGGCGAGCGGGACGCAACGCCCAGCACCTCTTGCAGCACAGCGCGATCCACCGGCTTGGGCAAATAAGCCCGGGCCGAAAAGCGGCTCAGGATGGCCGCGTCCACACTGGCCGGGTCGTTCACGCGGGTGCTGACCTGAGGTCCGATGTCTAAAATGCTCATGTCAATGTCTCCAAAAATGCTTTGAGTGGGGCCGGCAAGGGCACGGGGCGGCGGGTTTCGCGGTCCACGTACACATGCACAAAATGACCACGGGCTGCGCTCATTTCTTCGCCTTGGGCAAAGAGGCCCACCTCGTAGCGCACGCTGGAGGTGCCCAGCTTGGCCACGCGGATGCCCGCGTCGATGGTTTGTGGGAAGGCCAGCGGCGCGAAGTAAAAACACTGGGTTTCCACCACCAGGCCAATGGTCGTACCCGCATGGATGTCGAGCACGCCCTGCTCAATCAGGGTGGCGTTCACGGCGGTGTCGAACCAGCTGTAGTACACCACGTTGTTCACATGGCCATACACATCGTTGTCCATCCAGCGGGTGCTGATGGCGCGAAACGCTTTGTAGCTGCTGCGGGCGTCGGCTTGGGGTTTGGTGATGGGTGAGACTGGCGTGTTCATCGCCCGAGATTGTGCCAGCGTTGCCAATAGCCCAAAGCCACATCCCAAGTCTGCATTTGCACCTGCACCGTGGTCTCGATGTCGTGTCCGTAACCGCCGCCCATGCACAGCACCACCGGCAGCCTGCGCTGCCAGGCCCAGTCCATCACTACCCGGTCGCGCGCCTGCATGCCGTCCATTGTCAATTTGAGCCGTCCCAGCCGATCCCCCTCGTGCGGGTCGGCACCAGCCAGGTAAATCACCAGTTGCGGATCGAACCGGTCTTGCAGCGTTTGCAGCGCTTGATGAAGTGCCGCCAGATAAGGCTCGTCGGTGCAGCCATCCGGCAAGCCCACGTCCAGGTCGCTGGGCTCCTTGCGGAAGGGAAAGTTCTTTTCGCCATGCAGAGAGAGCGTGAACACGCTGGGGTCGTTGGCAAATATGTGCGCCGTGCCATTGCCCTGGTGCACGTCCAGGTCGATCACCGCCACTTTCAAAGTCTGGCGCTGGTGCCGCCAGGCCTCGGCCTGCATCAATCGGGCGGTGACCGCGATGTCGTTGAACACACAAAAGCCACCGCCCTTGTGCGCATAGGCATGGTGCGTGCCGCCAGCCAAGTTACCCGCCACACCGTGGGCCAAGGCATCACGGGCAGCGGCCACGGTGGCCCCCACCGAACGACGAGCCCGCTCGGCCATGGCAGGGCTCCAAGGAAAACCGATCTCCCGCTGCAAAGCGGCGTCCAGAGTGCCCGTGGCCACGCCCTGGATGTACGCGGGTGTGTGCACCAGCGCCAGCTCACCGTCGCTGGCGGCCGGGGCTTCGCGCATGACCACGGCGGGCAGCTCTTGCGTCAGGCGGTCGCGCAGTCGGCTGTATTTGTGCATCGGAAAGCGGTGGCCTTCGGGCAGGGGCAAGACAAAGTGGTCGGCGTAGTAAGCGTGCATGGTTTGATGAATAGCAAAGCGATTCTAGAAAACCCTCTCTAAACTGAGCCACGATCAGGCTCATCCCCTTGCAATACCCAGTAGAAACCCTAAAATTCAATCCATGCTGCACTGCAACAAAGTTGTACGGCCCCGGCCAGTTCAGGCGCAGTCTTCTTGAAACCGAACTTTTATCTGGAGCCTCTCATGATGACACCCGAACAAATCGCCGCTTCGCACAAAGCCAACGTGGAAACCCTGTTTGGCCTGACCGCTAAAGCTTTCGAAGGCGTGGAAAAAATGGTTGAACTGAACCTGAGCGTGGCCAAGGCTGCACTGGACGAGTCCGCCAACAACACCCAGGCCGCACTGAGCGTGAAAGACGCCCAAGAGCTGCTGGCCATGCAAGCCAACCTGTTCCAGCCATTGGCTGAAAAAACCGCCGCTTACAGCCGCCACCTGTACGACATCGCGTCGGGTACGGGCAGCGAGGTCACCAAGGCCTTCGAAGCCCAAAGCGCCGCTGCTCAAAAGCAGTTCGCAACTTTGGTCGACACCGCCGCCCAAAACGCGCCCGCCGGTTCCGAGCAAGCTGTGGCCATGATGAAGGGTGCCGTGACCGCCGCCAACACCGCTTTCGAGTCGGTGCAAAAAGCCGTCAAGCAAGCCACTGACCTGGCCGAAACCAACCTGGCTGCCGTCACACAATCGGCTGCACCCAAAGCTGCCAAGAAGAAGTGATTTTCTCGGCAGACCGGTTTTGTAAGTACCGGCCTGTCGTTTTGCAAGTTGTCTCCTCGGATCTCTTTGAATTTCATTTGGGAAACAGGGATCCCTTCCAGGGCTGATCGCAAGATCGGCCCTTTTTTTGACTCCACCATGCGATCCCGACTTCGAATGACCTGATCACAGCCGAAAGGATCGGGAGTTCAGCTCAACTCAGCGCCCCTCTTCAAACTGGGCCATGCGCGCCTTCAGCATGGGCAGTGCCGCCCGCATCGCAACACGACCGGCTTCAATCGCGCGCAAGCGGGCGCTGAAATCGGCGCTTTTGACACCCGACAAAGCGGGTCGGATCACCACATCAGCGTCTTTGAGTGCCAGGGTGTTGATGCTTTTGCCCATGATGGCGAAGGTCTGCATCAAGATCTGGAAGGTGTCGCCATAAGGGTTGCCCTCCGGGTCGCTGGAAATGTCCACCGCAATCACCAAGTTGGCTCCCATCTCGCGGGTCTGGCGCACCGGCACCGGAGAGACCAGGCCCCCGTCCACGTACTCACGGTCGCCCAGACGAACAGGTTGAAACACCGCAGGCACCGCACTCGAGGCTCGCACCGCCGCCCCCGTGTTGCCACGGCGGAAGGTAATGGCTTGCCCACTGCCCAGATCGGTGGCCACGATGCCCAAGGCCATCGGCATCTGCTCAAGGGTTTTTCCGCCCACCTGCGTGTTCACGTACTTAGCCAAAGCCTCACCACGCAAAGCGCCCCGGTTCAAAATCGGCAACATCCAGTCGGTGATCTCGGCCTCCTGCATGGACTCGGCCACTCGCACCAACTCCACCGGGGTTTTACCGCTGGCATACAAGGCCGCCACCAAGCTCCCCGCCGAAGTGCCCACCACATGACTGGGCTTGAGACCGGCCTCTTCCAGCACCTGGATCACGCCCACATGGGCAAACCCACGCGCCGCGCCGCCCCCCAGCGCCAACCCCAGCCGCACCTCGCGCCGCTCGGCCACGGGCGGGGAGCCAGGCTCTTGGGGTTTGCTCGACTGCAAGGTGCTGCAAGCGGTCAAGACCACAAGCGACAACACACAACCCAGTCGCTGCCATGTTCGGCGGATTCCAGTCTCCCCCATGGCTGGTATGGCGGCTTTGACGCCAAGCCCATGGCTTATCCCTTGCACTTTATGCATGTATTCCTCAAATCTTATTGATAACGATTCGCATTTAGTTTAAACTTCGACCAACACCCCAGAAGTTCGAAAGACACCATGACACCCTCCAAGTCCCTGTTGAGCATCATCTGCCTCCTGAGCGCCACCATGGCCTCTGCACAAGACAAAGTACTGAACATCTACTCAGCCCGCCATTACCCCACGGACGAAGTCATGTACAGCGACTTCACCAAGGCCACGGGCATCAAGATCAACCGGGTGGACGCCGACGATGCCGGTATTCTCGCCCGCCTTAAAGCCGAGGGTGCGGCATCACCCGCCGATGTGATTTTGCTGGTAGACGCCGCCCGCCTGTGGCGCGCCGAAGTCGATGGTCTTTTCCTGCCTGTCAGATCCAAAGTCCTAGAAGACGCCATCCCCGCTAACCTTCGGGCCAAGCCCGCAGACAATGGCGGCACGGCTTGGTTTGGCCTGTCCACCCGTGCCCGCGTGGTGGTGTTTGACAAAATCAAATACAACAAGGCGGACTTTGACAGTTATGAAAAGCTGGCCGATCCGAAATACAAGGGCCAGCTGTGCATCCGCAGCGGATCGCACCCTTACAACTTGAGCTTGTTTGGGGCCATGACGGAACATCTGGGACCCCAAAAAACCGAGACTTGGCTCAAAGGCTTGGTGGACAACATGGCTCGCAGCCCCAAGGGTGGTGACACCGACCAAATAAAGGGCGTCGCCTCGGGCGAATGCGGCGTGGCCGTGACCAACACCTATTACTTGGCCCGCATGATGCGGTCAAGCAACCCGGCCGATAAAGCCGTGACCGAAAAAATCGGCGTGGTCTTCCCCAACCAATCGAGTTGGGGCACGCATGTGAACGTGGCCGGTGGCGCTGTAGCCCGACATGCCAAAAACACCGACAACGCGGTCAAGTTCCTGGAATACCTGGCCAGCCCAGCTGCGCAAAACCACTTTGCCAATGGCAACAACGAGTGGCCCGCCGCCAAAGGCGTGCACTTTGACAACCCGGCCCTCAAAGCCATGACGGGCGGCAGCTTCAAAAGCGAATTGCTCCCGATCAGTGCCGTGGGCATGAACCAGATCAAGGTGCAGCAAATGCTGGACCGGGTTGGCTTCAAGTGACACTGCCTGCAAGGTGCCGATGTTTGTAGCGCGGCACCTGCAGGTCAGACACAGGCAGCGCTCCCACAGCATGCCTTCGCAGCACCGCTGCGCCTGATAGACAGCCAGCCATTCACACCGGACACCCGGGTGGTGATAGCCAGCCATTGAACTTGTCGGCAAACCCGTTTTGCCTTTTCCTTTCACTCAATGACTCGCATCGCCATGACTCAAAGACACGATCACGTCCAAAACTTCCAGCCGCCTGCCAAATTGCTGCCTTTGGCCGCCCTCATGTTGGCAGGCTCCTTGTCTGCCCAGCACGCCTTGGCACAAGAAGCCAGCGAAAAAACCCTGAGAGCCGTCACCGTCAGGGAAAAAGCCGAAGTCGCTGAAGGCAAAGACAGCGTTCGGGCAACTGAAACCACCATCGGCAAAGGCCAGCAGCAACTGCGCGACATTCCCCAGTCTGTGACCGTGGTGACCGAGCGCCTGATGGACGACCGCAATCTGGACACCTTCAAAGAAGCCCTGAAAAACACTGCAGGCATCAGCTTTTTGGCCGCTGAAGGCGGTGAGGAAGACATCCGTTTGCGCGGTTTTTCTTTGCAAGCGACAGGCGACGTTTTTGTGGACGGCGTGCGCGACCCGGCGTTTTACGAGCGCGACACCTTCAACCTGGACCGCCTTGAAGTGCTGCGCGGCTCCGCCTCCATGCTGTTTGGCCGCGGCTCCACAGGGGGCGCGGTCAACCAGGTCAGCAAAGCCCCTCGCCTGATGGACGAAAGCCAGGTCGACCTGACTTTGGGTTCGCACAAGCACCGCCGCATCGTCGGTGACTTCAACAAGCAAACAGGCGAAAGCGCCGCACTGCGCATCACGGCCATGCACACCCAAGCCGACAACAATGGCGCGGGCAGCAGCCTGGACAAAAGCGGTGTGGCAGGCACTTACCGCTGGGGCATTGGTGAGAAAAACGAGTTCTCGGTTGGCCTGTACCACCTGGACAACCGCAACGGCATGAACTACGGCATGCCCTGGATCAGGCCCACGCCCACCTCATCGCCATTGACGAGCACCGTGTTGCCTCTCGATCCGTCCACCTATTACGGCATGGCCAGCGACGGCAACGGGGGCAGCGCCACGCACGCCAGCTTGGGCCACACCCACCGTTTTGCGGCAGACAGCGAATTGAAAACGCAAATCCGAAAAGGCCGCTACGAGCGTGATCAGCGGGCCAGTGCCATGCGGATGGCCGGTGCGGCCTCGCAGCCAGACCTCACGGCCGTGTCTCTGGCCACCTTGGGCCCCAACACGGTACTGACCCGTGGCACCAACAACAAAATCCAGGACATGGACACGCTGAACGTCCAAAGCGATTTCAGCAAGAAATTTGAAGCCTTGGGCCTGAGGCACGAACTTCTGGCGGGGGTGGATTTGGCCACCGAAGACAAAACCGTCTACGCCGTGCGCACGGCAGGCACGCAAGGCGGCGTCACGCTGAACAAACCGAACACCACGGTGGGCACCCCGAACGACGGTGCCTGGGTGAATGAGGGTTCCCGTGTGCTGCGCGTGAACAACCAATACGTCAGCACCAGCTGGGGCGCTTACATGCAAGACCTGGTGCAAGTGGCACCGCATTGGAAAGTGCTGGGCGGCTTGCGCTATGACAGCTTAAAAGGCAACTATGACGCCTTCGGCACCCCGCCCAACGCCACCGACAACGGCAACGGCAACCAAACCAGTTATCAAATGAAGGTGGGCGAGTGGAGCCAGCGTGCAGGCGTGCTGTTCCAACCCAACGACTTGCAGTCCTTCCACTTCTCATACGGCACCTCGTTCAACACCTCGGGCGACACCTATTCGCTGGGCGCATCCAATGTGGACACGCCACCCGAACAATCGGTCAACCTGGAGCTGGGGGCCAAACTCGACTCGGCCGACAAGCGGTTCACCACCCGACTGGCGCTGTTCCGTGCCACCAAAAAGAACGAACGCAACACCGACCCGTTGTTGCCCGTGGTCACCCTCACAGGCAGTCGTTATGTGTCGGGCGTCGAGATCGACGTCGCAGGTCGCCTGACGCCAAAGTGGGAAGTGTTCGGCTCCTTCACCTGGATACCTGATGCCAAGGTCAGCAAGGCGGCGCCTTGTCCAGCCACCGGCTCATGCACCCAAGGTGCAGCAGGCGAACGCGTGGGTGACCGCCCTGCCCTGACGCCCGTCCACAGCGGCAGTGCTTGGACCACTTACCAGCTCACCAGCCAATGGCGCGTGGGCGGTGGCGTGACCTTCCGAGGTCGCCAGACGCCGACGCGTTCGGAATTTGAAGTGCGCTCATTTGTGGTGGGCGACGTGATGGCCGAATACGCGTACAGCGAGGCGCTGACCTTCAAAGCCAACATGAGCAACGTCACCAACAAGTTGTATGCCGATGCCTTGTACCCCGGCCACTACATCCCGGGTGCTGGCCGTTTGACGCAAATCACCGCGTCTTACAAGTTCTAAGCCCTGAACAGAAGCGTCATACATGATCCGCGTCCTGCCCCAACTGCTCAGCCCGGAAACCGTTTGGCAAGCCCGACAACTGCTGTCGGGTCTGCCTGAGGCGGATTGGGCCGATGGTCGGGCCAGTGCCGGATCGCAGGCCCGCCAAGTCAAGTCGAATTTGCAACTGCCGCATGACCATCCGGTAGCGCAGCAAATTCGGGCCTGGGTCTTGGCGGGGCTGGACCAATCGGCCGAGTTTTTCTCGGCCGCACTGCCGCTCAAAGTGTTCACCCCTCGCGTGAACCGTTACACCCCCGAGTTTCCGCACTACGGACTGCACATCGACAACGCCATTCGCCTGCGTGCCGATGGCGAGCGGGTGCGCACCGACTTGTCGTGCACCGTCTTTTTGAACGACCCGACTGACTACGAAGGCGGCGAATTGGTCGCGCAAGACCATGAAACCCGCCACCGCATCAAACTGCCCGCAGGCCACGCCGTGCTGTACCCCGGCCACACCCTGCACGAAGTCACGCCCGTCACGCGTGGCCAGCGATTGGCCTGCTTTTTCTGGGTCGAAAGCATGGTGCGCTCGGACGCGCAACGGCGCATCCTGTCGGATCTGGACATGAACTTGCTCAAGCTGCGCGAGCAACACGGCGAAACGCCCGAGACCACCGCACTCACAGGCGTTTATCACAACCTGCTGCGCCAGTGGGCCAACACCTGAACGCCGCTGGGCCTAGCTTCTGCCTTTCACCCCGCTCTTTCACCCTGAATTTCACGCCCCCTCATTTAGAGCCGCCATGCCCACCCCCATCGTCAACCTGCAAGACCACGAACGCGCCGCACAAGCGGTGCTGTCGGCGTCGGCCTGGGCGTATTTCAGCGGCGGTGCGGCGGACGAAATCACCCTGCGCCGCAACCTGAGCGGCTGGCAGCAATGGGGCCTGGCCCCGCGTGTGCTGCAAGACCTGCGCGGTGGCCACACACGTTGCACATTGCTGGGCAAAACCTGGCCCTTCCCTTTGCTGGTCGCGCCCATGGCTTTTCAGCGCTGGGCCCATGCCGATGGCGAAGCGGGCATGGCCATGGCGGCTGCCGCCCAACAGTGCGGCATGGTGCTCAGCCACCAAACCAGCACGCCCCTGCAAACCGTGGCACCGTTGGTGCTGGCCGAGCCCGACCGGGGGCCGCTGTGGTTTCAGCTCTACTGGCAAAGCGACAAAGCCTATTTGCAAGACCTGCTTCAACAGCTTGAGGCCGCAGGCTACGAAGCCTTGGTGCTCACCGTGGACGCCCCGGTGCACGGCGTGCGCGACCGCGAACGCCGCGAAGGCATGCAGCTGACCCCAGCTGTTCGCGCTGTGCATTGGCCACAAGCCCAGGCTGACGGCCCTTCTTCCCTGTTCACAACCAGCAGCGGCCTGTGCGGAGGCCTGGCCAACGCTGCCCCCACCTGGGCCGATGTGGCCTGGCTGCAAAGCACGACCCGACTGCCCATCTTGCTCAAAGGCATCACCCACCCGCAAGACGCCTTGCAAGCGGCTCGCCTGCAAGTGGCGGGCGTCATCGTGAGCAACCATGGCGGCCGCACGCTCGACACCCTGCCCGACACCGCCCACTTGCTGGCCCCGATTGCCGCAGCCGTGCGCGGGCACAACGCGGCCACACCACACACCCTGAACATCCTGGTGGACGGTGGCATCCGGCGCGGCACCGACATCTTCAAGGCCCTGGCACTGGGGGCCGATGCGGTGCTGCTGGGCCGCCCCGCCCTGTTTGGCCTGGCCCATGCGGGGGCGCAAGGCGTGGCCCATGTCCTGCGCCTGTTGCGCGACGAATTTGAAATGACCCTGGCCCTGTGCGGCTGCGCCAAGCTGCAAGACATCCAACGTAACCATGTTGCCGGACTGGAAAAACACGACAACTTGCACGCCCATGGCGCACAAGGCCCGGCCTGAAATCACCATGACAACACTCGAAGCCCCCCTCAACGCCTCACTGAGCGCCTTCCTCGAAGTGCCCCGCCGCCCCGACCGCATCCACAACAGCCGCATCTGGCGCGTCAGTGGTGCCGTGCTGCTGGCACACGTTGCCCTGTTGTGGGCGATGGGACAAGCTTGGTTGGAACAAGCGGCCACTATCGAAGAAGCCCAAGTCATCATGGCTTCGGTGATGGTGGAATCGCCCACTCCACCTGCACCACAGCCCCAACCGCAGCCGCAATCCAAGTCGTTGTCACCCGCTGTGCAGCAGCCCCGGCCGACACCGGTCTCCACACCCTTGCCCACGGTCAGCAAGCAGGCCGAAGCCAGCCCCTCAGCACCTTTGATTGCACCTGTCGTGACACCTGTTGTTGCCGCTGCCAACAGCGCCCCCGCCACACCATCCGCCCCAGCCGCAGCCCCCAGCGCCAGTGCCAGCAAAGCTGCGCCCCCCAGCCTGGTGTTGCCGTCGTCTGACGCTGACTACCTGAACAACCCGCCACCGGCCTACCCCCGCATGAGCAAGCGCATGGGGGAGCAAGGCACCGTGATCGTGCGCGTGTTCATCGGCCTGCAAGGCACGGCTGAGCAAGCCGAAATCCGCACGTCCAGTGGCAACGACCGACTGGACAAAGCGGCCCTCGACACTGTTCAACGCTGGCGCTATGTGCCCGGCAAACGCCACGGCAACCCCGAAGCCATGTGGTTCAACGTCCCTGTTCGTTTTGTTCTGGAGTAAAAAATCATGTCCGAATCCTTTGGCCTCTCACACATTTGGCTGCACGGCGATGCCGTCACCCGCGCCATCATGGCTTTGCTGATCGGCATGTCCATCGTCAGCTGGATCGTCATTGTGCTCAAGGCGCTCGACGTCTGGCGCTACAAACAGCAAGCGCTGGGCAGCGAAGCCTTCTGGCACAGCCACAGCCTGAACGAGGGCCTGAACGTCTTGGGCTCCCAAGACAACCTGTTTCACGACCTGGCCATCACCGGCCAAGAAGCCACCGACCACCACCAGGCTGCGCAAAAAAAATTGCACGACCGCTTGGACGTGAGCGACTGGGTCACCCGCAGCCTGCGCAACGCCATTGACGACAGCACCGGTCAATTGCAAAACGGACTGGCAGTCCTCGCCTCCATCGGCTCGACCGCGCCTTTTGTGGGTTTGTTTGGCACCGTTTGGGGCATTTACCACGCCCTGGTGGCCATTGGGACCACTGGCAACGCGGGCATCGACGCCGTGGCGGGCCCGATTGGCGAGACCCTGATCATGACCGCGCTGGGTCTGGCCGTGGCCATTCCGGCGGTGATGGGCTACAACGCGCTGGTGCGTGGCAACAAATTCATCATCGCCCGCATGAACCGCTTTGCCCACGACCTGCACGCCTATTACGTGACCGGCACCCGCATCGCACCGTCCTCGCAAGCGTCCAGCCTGACCCACACCAGCCAATGAACGCCAAGGCCAACGCCAACACCGCCCCCCATCACACCCCATGCCGGGGCTGAGCAGACACATGCACAGCCCCCAAGGAAAGCCCCATGTCCTTTGAAATCAGTGACAACGCCGATGACGTGATGAGCGAAATCAACATGACGCCTCTAGTGGACGTCATGCTGGTGCTCTTGATCATCTTCATCATCACCATCCCGGTGGTGCAGCACGCAGTGAAGGTGGAGCTGCCCCGCACCAGCAGCACCCGCGACAAGACGCCACCGGAAAACCTGCAATTGGCGGTAGACGCGCAAGGGCTGTTCTTTTTGGGCAAAACAGCCATCGCAGCCGATGCCCTCGAAGCCGTTTTGCAACTCGAAGCGGCCAAAGACCCGCAGCCCCAGCTGTACATTCGAGGCGACAAAAAAGTGCCTTATGAAAAAGTGGCTTTTGCCATGACCGCCGCACAACGCGCAGGCATGGCCAAAATTGGTTTTGTGACCGAGGGCCAAGCACCATGAATAACAAGTATGTGGCTGAGCCCAATGGTCCTTTTGCTAACCAGGTACCGCGCTTGCCAGAACGACCATCGCCCTCAACCACCAGCGCTGCTCACACCAGCGAACCGCACATGATCAACAGCAGCGCCCTCATGGGTGTCCATGGCTTGGTGCTGATCCAGCACCAAGGCGAAATCTACCGACTGCAAACCACTCGGCAAGGTAAATTGATTTTGACCAAGTGAGCTTCACCGAAAGACAGGAAACACGCTCGGCCTTGTGCCGCCAAACCGCTTTCAGTGATCACAGAACAAGACAACAAGTTAAGGCAGTATGGCGACTGCAAAAACTGCAGCGCCGCCTGTTCAGAGGAACTTGATGCGGTCTTTCAAGGCCGCAAGGCTGACTTGCGGCGTCCGCAAGGCGCTGTGGGCATCAGAGCCCACCACAACACCGAAGCCCGCCACCGGGGCCAAACTGTCCAGCTGAAAACGCCCCACACCAGGTGTTTGGCGGATGAAGCATTTCTCGTCGAAAAACAAACGGTCACCACCCGCATCGATCTCGTCGCTGTCGATGGTTTCAAAACCGATCAGCTGACGGATCACATCCAGACCCCCATCCCAAGGGGCGGGGGTGATGGTTTTGGCAGTGGGGTCGATCACAAAACACGTCATCACAGCGCTCCTTGGGGATTGAAAAACCGTTGGCTTAAACGGCGACTGCATTCTCTGTTTTAGCGGCGTCACTCACTGGCAAAGCAGGCATCCGGATCAGATGGTCAAAGGCGCTCAAGGCTGCTTTGGCCCCCTCGCCTGCAGCAATGACGATCTGTTTGTACGGCACGGTGGTGCAGTCTCCAGCCGCGAAAACGCCAGCCACATTGGTGTGGCCCTTGGCGTCCACCACGATTTCACCAAACTTGCTCAGCTCCAAAGTTCCTTTGAGGAACTCGGTGTTGGGCACCAAACCGATCTGAACAAACACGCCCTCCAGTTCCACCCAATGGTCATCACCCGTGGTGCGGTCTTTGTAACGGATGCCGTTGACCTTGCCTTCGGCGCCGGTGATTTCGGTGGTTTGGGCGTTGGTGTGGATCGTGACATTGGGCAGGCTCTTGAGCTTGCTCACCAGCACCGCATCGGCCTTGAGCTGGTCGGCGAATTCGAACACTGTGACGTGGGCCACGATGCCAGCCAAGTCAATCGCCGCTTCGATGCCGGAGTTGCCACCACCAATAACGGCGGTGCGCTTGCCCTTGAACAAAGGACCGTCGCAGTGCGGGCAATACGCCACGCCCTTGTTTTTGAACTCTTGCTCGCCGGGCACGTTGACATTGCGCCAGCGGGCGCCGGTCGACAAAATCACCGAGCGGGCCTTGAGGCTGGCGCCATTGGCCATTTGCACTTCGATCAAACCGCCAGGCTGACTGGCGGGAACGATCTTGTCGGCACGCTGCAAGTTCATGATGTCCACCTCGTAGTGGCGCACTTGGGCTTCGAGAGCCGCCGCAAACTTGGGGCCGTCGGTCTCCAGTACCGAGATGTAGTTTTCAATGGCCATGGTGTCGTTGGTCTGGCCACCAAAACGCTCAGCCGCCACGCCCACGCGGATGCCTTTGCGGGCCGCGTAAACGGCCGCCGCAGCACCGGCAGGACCACCACCCACGATCAAGACGTCAAAGGGGTCTTTGGCGCTGAGCTTGGCCGCGTCGCGTTCACCGGCATTCGTATCGAGCTTGGCCACGATTTCTTCCACCGACATGCGGCCCGAGCCGAACACCTGGCCATTGAGGAAGACCATGGGCACCGCCATGATCTGGCGTGCTTCAACTTCGGCCTGGAAGGCGCCGCCTTCGATGACCACGGTCTTCACATTCAGGTTCACGATGGCCATGAGCGACAGCGCCTGCACCACGTCGGGGCAGTTGTGGCAGCTGAGCGACATGTAGACCTCGAAATTGAAGTTGCCTTCCAACGCTTTGATGCTGTCGATCACGTCTTGCTCGACCTTCGGAGGATGGCCACCGGTCCAGAGCAAGGCCAAGACCAGCGATGTGAACTCATGGCCGAGCGGCAAGCCTGCAAATCGCACCCCAGTGGTCTGGCCTTCGCGGGCCACCACAAAAGACGGCTTGCGTGCGTCGTCACCCGAGGTGTCCAGGCTGACCTTGTCAGACAAACCAACGATGGTTTCCAACAGGTTTTTCATGTCGACGCCGGTCTCGCTGTTGTCCAGCGAAGCGATCAATCGAATCGGCTGGCGCAACAGGGCCAGGTATTGCTGCAATTGGGCTTTGAGGGTGTCGTCGAGCATGGAGATCTCCGGTTTTAAGGGGGCAGTGAACTTGAACCCGCACTTGTGGCGCAGGCCAGGGAACAGGGGGAATTGGGGTGAATTTAGGGGGAAATACGTTGAGCGCAAGGCACGCAGGCTTGTGGCCCGCATGCGTTGAACTCAGCGCCCTGACCAGCAGGGCACCCGAGATTTAGATCTTGCCGACCAGGTCGATGGAAGGAGCCAAAGTCTTGGCGCCTTCTTTCCACTTGGCTGGGCACACTTGGCCGGGGTTGGCGGCGGTGTACTGAGCGGCTTTGAGCTTGCGCAGGGTCTCGGACACGTCGCGGGCGATCTCGTTGGAGTGCACTTCGGCGGTCTTGATCATGCCTTCGGGGTTGATGATGAAGGTGCCACGCAGTGCCAGGCCTTCTTCTTCAATGTGCACGCCAAATGCGCGTGTCAGGGCGTGTGTTGGGTCGCCAACCAAAGGAAACTTGGCCTTGCCCACGGCAGGCGATGTCTCGTGCCAGACTTTGTGCGAGAAGTGGGTGTCGGTGGTCACAATGTAGACCTCGGCACCGGCTTTCTGGAATTCGGCGTAGTTGTCAGCCGCGTCTTCGATTTCGGTGGGGCAGTTGAAGGTGAAGGCTGCGGGCATGAAAATCAGCACGGACCACTCGCCCTTGAGGGTTTCGTTGGACACTTGCACAAACTTGCCGTTGTGGAAAGCTTGGGTTTTGAAAGGCTGGACTTGGGTATTGATCAAAGAGGACATGGTCATTTCCTTGGGTTGGTTTTAAAAAAACTATCAAATGAGAAAACTCATTGGTCGCAATCATAATGCAGCCTAGGGTTTCTACCCATGAATAGTTTCTATCAACCTCATAGGAAAAAGCTTTCAGCTCATGCCTGTCGATTTACTCCTCTATCAACCTGTGCCAATCCCGTCGCCAAAACCAGCCAAGCCAATATCCAAGCCGCACCGCCCCAGGGCACCAGTGCGCGCAGGGCATCCCACCCCAACACATGCCGTGAATAAAGGTTGAAGCTGAACAAGACCAAGCCCACCAGCATGAGCCAGCCCGCTGCCTGCAGCCAGCGTGATGCCCCGCAGACCCGCAACCCCAGCCCCGTGAACAACAACCCCAGCGAATGAAATTGCTGTTGGCTCAAAGCGGTTTGCACCGCCGAGGGCACGCCTGCGGCAAACACCGGCAGATGGGCGAAGGCGGCGCTGAACACCACGCTGGTGCAGGCGCTGATGGCGCCCAGCGCCAAAAACCACCGGGCCGACGTGGGCCAGACTGAAGACGAGGCATCAGAGGCAAAAGCAAAGGATGGGCTGGACATGGGATGCTGGGCACAGGGCCAAATATGGGAACCCGCGAATTGGAGCACGTTTGTGAGCTCCGTGAACCACCAGGAAGGAACGCTCACATCAGTGGTCTTCGGTAACCCCCTGCCCTCCCACCGGGCGACAGCATCACCTGCCACAACTGGTTGTCTCGGGCCCTGAAAGTGCCGGCGCAGCACAGCAGGTAGTAGCGCCACATGCGGTAAAAACGCTCGCCATAGCGCACTTGCAAGCCGGGCCACGTCACTTCAAAGCGCTCCTGCCAAGCCATCAGAGTTTTGTCATAGTCTTCGCCAAAGTTGTGCCAGTCTTCCATGACGAAATCTTCTTCACTGTAGTAAGCGATTTCAGACGCCGAGGGCAGCACGCCGTTGGGGAAAATGTATTTCTCAATCCACGGGTCAATGCTCGCGCCGGCGCGGTTTTTGCCAATGGTGTGCAGCAAAAACAAACCCTCATCGCGCAAGCTGCGCCGGGCCATCTCAAAGTAAGCGCGGTAATTTTTATGGCCCACATGTTCAAACATGCCCACCGAGGCGATGCGATCAAAGCGCTGGAGCCCATCGAGGTTGAACTGGCGGTAATCGGCCAGCTCAAAGCGCACCGGCAAGCCCTGCGCCTTTTGTGCACCCAACCGGGCCTGCTCTTTCGAAATGGTCAAGCCCACGCAGTGCACGCCATGGCGGCGGGCCGCGTGCAGCATCAAGCTGCCCCAGCCGCAACCAATGTCCAGCAGCGTCATGCCCGGCTGGAGTTGCAGCTTTTGGCAAATCAGCTCCAGCTTGGCCTCTTGGGCCTGTTCCAGCGATTGGGCATCTGGCCAATAGCCGCAGCTGTAAGCCATGGAGGGGTCCAGCATGGCTTCGTACAAATCGTTGCCCAAGTCGTAATGCATCTCCCCCACTTGCCAGGCGCGGTGCTGCGACTGCAAGTTGGTCAAGCGGGCCTTGAGTGACGCCCACAACCAACCTGCTCTGCCCACCTGCTCGTCCAGCCGCGCCCGCAAGATACGGGTGATGAACTCGTCCACCTGGTCGCAATCCCACCAGCCGTCCACATAACTCTCGCCCAGACCCAGACTGCCGCGCGTCAGGATGCGGTCAAAGGTGTCGGGGTGGTGTACCCGCATGTCCCAAGGCCTGCTGCCCCCGACGCGGATATCGGCTGTGGCCAGTAACTCGCAAGCGCGCCGCCAGTTGCTGTCGGCGTGTACCAACACAGTTTCGTTCTTGTCCCAAGCGAGCTCTGAAGCCATGCGGTTCTCCTGTAAAGATGCCAACCGGGCCATGCACCCGTGGCCTTGTTCATGCTAAAAAAACTGGAACCGCTTGCACATCCAACCAAACCGGTACAAACCTACCGTGTTTGAGGTAAGCGCTCGGGTCCGGCAAACACTTGACCTGATCGCTGTGCCCCTTTTGAGGTCGTACAGGCCTCAGACTCGCCATGGCCAAAGGGCATAATTGACGTTGACGTAACGTCAACCACTTTCAGGAGCAACACATGGACATTCAAGGCAAAGTTTTCATCGTCACCGGCGGCGCATCGGGCCTGGGAGAAGGGACGGCGCGCATGCTGGCGGCCAACGGCGGCAAAGTGGTGATTGCCGACATGCAGGCTGAAAAAGGCGAGGCCATCGCCAAAGAATTGGGCGGTGCATTCGTCAAGTGCGATGTGAGCAACGAAGCCGACGGCCAGGCCGTGGTGGCCCAGGCCGTGTCCATGGGCAAGTTGGTCGGTTTGGTCAACTGCGCGGGCATTGCCCCCGCAGAAAAAACCGTGGGAAAGAACGGCGCACACAACCTGGCCGTTTACACCAAGACCATCATGGTCAACCTGGTGGGCACCTTCAACATGATCCGCTTGGCGTCTGAGGCCATGTGTAAAAACGAACCCGAAGCCACCGGCGAGCGCGGTGTTTTGATCAGCACCGCCAGCGTGGCCGCTTACGACGGCCAAATTGGACAGGCGGCCTATGCCGCATCAAAAGGCGGCGTGGTCGGCATGACCTTGCCCATTGCCCGCGACCTTTCGCGCAATGGCATCCGCAACATGACGATTGCCCCCGGCATTTTTGGCACCCCCATGCTGTTTGGCATGCCGCAAGAGGTCCAAGACGCGCTGGCTGCGGGCGTGCCCTTCCCCAGCCGCTTGGGCACGCCCCAGGACTACGCCAAACTGGCCAAACACATCATCGAAAACGACATGCTCAATGGCGAAGTGATTCGCCTGGATGGTGCGATTCGTCTGGCTCCGAAGTGAGCTGATGTGCTCAGCTGGACTTTTGATAGGCCCTGCGGGGCCTGTTTTTTTTTCCAGGGCTTCGCTTGGATCAAGCCTGAGTGAATACCCGTAAGGGTGCACATTCTGGCAAGGATCGCTGGCATCATCTATAGATACGGCCCACAAATAGGTTGATTTCTCGCCTGTTTCATGCGATCATTGCGCATGGATAAAGACGATGCGAGAAAACTAAGTTCTGCCGAGCAACATGAGAGGCGTCGGCAGGTGATTCGTGCTTACAAGCGTGGACGAACCAAGGCGCAGATCGCCGCTGACGTTGGCTTGAGCCACACGGCGGTGGGTCGAGTGATTTCGCGCTATGAGGCCGGAGGTCTTGCCGCGCTGGCGCCGCGCACACGCGGGCGACGCAGCGGCGAGAATCGTGCTCTGACAGACCAGCAGGCACAGGCCATCCGTCGGATCATCTGTGACCAACGCCCCGAACAGCTGAAGATGGATTTTGCGCTGTGGAGCCGCTCGGCGGTGATGCAGCTGATCGAGCGCGAGTGCGGCATCACGTTGCATGTGCGCTCGGTGGGCAAGTACCTAGCCCGCTGGGGCTTCACGCCGCAAAAGCCGATTAAGCGCGCCTATGAGCAATCACCGGCGGCGGTAAAGACTTGGCTTGACGAGACCTATCCGGCCATCGCCGAGCGCGCCAAGGCCCAGGGCGGCGAGATTCATTGGGGCGACGAAACCGCACTGGTAAACACCGACGTGCGCGGCAGAAGTTACGCGCCCCGAGGCAAGACGCCGGTGACAATGGCCATTGGCGGCACCCGGCACAAGCTCTCCATGATTGCCAGCGTCACCAACCAGGGCAAGGCGCGCTGGATGATCATTGATGAGGCGTTCAATTCGGACAAGCTGATCGAGTTTTTAGAGGCGCTTATTAAGGATGCGGGCAAGAAAGTATTCCTGATTCTGGACAACCTGCGCGTGCATCACAGCAAACCCGTGAAGGCCTGGCTGGCTGAGCGCAGCGACAAGATTGAGGTGTTTTATTTGCCCAGCTACAGCCCGGAACTGAACCCCGAGGAACGATTGAACGCCGATCTGAAGCACGTCATCGGTCGCAAGGTGCCCATACGTACCAAGCCAAAACTACGCGCCGCCGTCGAGGATCACATGCGCATCGTTGTAGCCGAACCGCAGCGCGTAAAAGCCTATTTCCAAGACCCCCATGTCAAGTATGCTGCATGAATCTATTTGAGGGCCGAATCAATAGTCAAGGAGAAGCTATGAACATTCCATTGCCTTTGAGCCTGGCGGTCATGGCGCTTTTGAGCGCCTGCACGACCCAGCCACCCGCCAGCGCTTGGCGCTACAGCGTGCCCGATCAAGCCACGCAACCCGAAGCGGCCAGCGGCAACACGGCCAAAGCCGGCTGGGCCTTCACACGCCAGGCCGTGGCCGCGGCCAACCCGCTGGCCACCGATGCGGGACATCAAGTGCTTCGTGCAGGGGGCTCGGCCCTTGATGCGGCCATTGCCGTGCAGATGGTGCTGGGTCTGGTGGAGCCGCAGTCCAGCGGCATTGGCGGTGGTGCGTTTTTGCTGCACTTTGATGGCCAAAAGGTCACGGCGCACGACGGACGTGAAACCGCCCCCGCCGGCGCACGCGGCGACATGTTCATGGACCAAGGCAAACCACTGGCTTTTACCGATGCCGTGCAAAGCGGCCATTCGGTGGGTGTGCCGGGTGCGGTGCGCATGCTCGAAGCAGCACACCGTCAGCACGGCCGCCTGCCTTGGGCACAGTTGCTGCAGCCCGCCATCGCGCTGGCCGAGCAAGGCTTTCGGGTCAGCCCCCGTTTGCACACCTTGCTGCAAGCCGATGCGCTGCTCAAAAAAGACCCGCTGGCCCTGCGCTTTTTCTACCAAGCCGATGGCCAAGCCTGGCCCGTGGGCCATGTGCTTCGCAACCCTGAGTACGCGCATGTGCTGCGCCTGATCGCTTCACAGGGCAGCCGCGCCCTGCACGAAGGGCCTGTGGCCCAGGCCATGGTGGCACGCACGGCACAAGCCCCACGCCCCGGCTCCCTGAGCCTGCAAGACCTGGCCAACTACCAGCCCCGCATGCGCGATGCTCTGTGTTTTGACCACACCGCTGCATCCCGGGCTTACCGCATCTGCGGCTTCCCGCCACCGTCATCAGGCCAGATCGCCATCGGCCAGATTTTGGGCATGCTGGGCCACACCTCGGCCCAAGGCCCCGAGCTGGCAGGCGGCCTGCCCTCACCCGAGTGGCTGCACCGTTACACCGAGGCCTCGCGCCTGGCTTTTGCCGACCGGGCGCAATTTGTGGCTGACCCTGAATTTGTGAGCGCGCCCGCAGGCGACTGGCGCAGCCTGATGGCACCCGGCTACCTGCGCGAACGCAGCCAGCTGATCGGCAACCAAGCCATGAAAGCGGCCACAGCGGGTCAGCCCGGCGGGAAAACCACCAGCTTCGCCCCCATGCCCACACAAACCGAATACGGCACCAGCCACATCAGCGTGGTCGATGCACAAGGCCGCGCCGTGGCCATGACCACCACCATCGAAGCCGCCTTCGGTTCGCGCCGCATGGTCACCACCGACCCGACTCGCCCCGGTGGCTTTTTGCTCAACAACGAGTTGACCGATTTCAGTCTCACGCCCGCCGACGCACAAGGCCGCCCCATTGCCAACCGGGTTGAGCCCGGCAAACGCCCGCGCTCGTCCATGTCGCCCACGCTGGTGTTCGACCAGGCCTCAGGCCAGTTGCTCATGAGTGGCGGCAGCCCCGGTGGCGCCGCCATCATCCACTACACCGCCAAGCTGCTCACGGGCACGCTGCATTGGAGCCTGAATGCGCAGCAAGCGATTGACCTGCCCAACTTCGGCTCGCTGGGTGGCCCCACTTTGCTGGAAGCCCAGCGATTTGACCGCAGCACCGTGGACGCCCTGAAAGCGCGGGGCCACGAGGTGCGCGAAATGGAGATGACCAGCGGCCTGCAGGCCATCGAGCGCACACCCCAAGGGTGGTTTGGCGGTGCCGATCCCCGGCGCGAAGGCGTGGTGCTGGGCGACTGATCAAAGCACAGGTCACCCAAGTGACCTCTTGCGGGAATTCCCGATAGAAGGGAAACGCTTGTGCATCCATACTGAGCGTCGAATCAACGACCAGGAGAGACTTGTGAAATCGAACACCACCTCGCGCCGACAGTTTGTGCAAACCGGTATGGCCACAGCGGCAACGCTCGCCTTGCCCATGGTGGCTCAGGCGCAAGCATTTCCAACACGTCCTTTGAAATTGATATGCCCCTGGCCTGCAGGCGGCTCCAGCGACATCGTGATGCGCGCCCTGGCCGAAGCTGCGACAAAGGTACTGGGTCAGCAAGTGGTCATTGAAAACAGGCCCGGTGCCAGCGGTATGCTCGGCCCCAATGAACTGGTCAAGGCAGCACCTGATGGCTACACCCTGTCTCAAGTCACGATCGGTGTGGCTCGGCTGCCGCACATGCAAAAAATGCAATTCGATCCGCTCAAGGATTTCACCTACATCGCTTGCCTGACGGGTTACACCTTCGGCATTGTGGTCAAGGCAGATTCACCCTTCAAGACCATCAAAGACCTGGTCAATTACGCCAAAGCAAACCCTGGAAAATTCAACTATGGCTCCACAGGCAATGGCACAACGCCTCACTTGGCGGTCGAAGAGTTCGCGAATAAGGCGGGCATACAGCTGACCCATGTACCTTTCAAGGGCAGCTCTGACGGGCTGCAGGCCTTGCTGGGTGGTCACATCGACGCCCACAGCGATGCTACAGGCTGGGCCCCCCACGTCGAGGCTGGCACCATGCGACTTCTGGCCACATATGGCAGCAAACGCACAAAGCGCTGGCCCAATGTCCCCACACTCAATGAACTGGGCTACGACACCGTATCTGACTCGCCTTTTGGTATTGCCGGTCCACGAGGCATGGACCCCAAAGTGGTGCGCAAACTGCAGGACGGGTTCAAGAAGACATTGAGCGATCCTGGTGTCAAAGCGGCTTTCGAAAAATACGACCAACCCGTTATTTATATGGACAGCGAGGCCTACACTCAGTTCATTTTGGCCAGCTACGTCAAGGAAAAGCGGTTGATTGAAAAACTAGGTTTGGCCAAAGCCAGTTGAGGTTCTCGCAAGAGCAACAGAACTTTGGCAAATCTGTCGCGCGCGGTGCTGGTGCACTTGCGGCAGTCACCAAATGAAAACGGCAGCCTAGGCTGCCGTTTTTCTTTGCAGGATCAATGATCAGTAGGCCTGACCCAGCTGACCCAAGATTGCAGGGTTCTCAAGCGTGGAGATGTCTTGCGTGATCTCTTCGCCTTTGGCCAGCGAACGCAGTAAGCGGCGCATGATCTTGCCCGAACGGGTTTTGGGCAAGTTCTCGCCAAAACGGATGTCCTTGGGTTTGGCGATCGGGCCGATTTCTTTGGCGATGTGGTCGCGCAGTTGCTTGGCGATGGCCTTGCCTTCATCGGTGTTGGGCAGCGAACGCTTGAGCACCACAAAGGCGCAAATCGCCTCACCAGTGGTGTCGTCAGGGCGGCCCACCACGGCGGCTTCGGCCACCAGCTCAGTGCAGCTGACCAAGGCCGATTCGATTTCCATGGTGCCCATGCGGTGGCCTGAGACGTTCAGCACGTCGTCGATGCGGCCAGTGATGGTGAAGTAACCGGTTTTCTCGTCGCGGATCGCGCCGTCGCCTGCCAAATAGTACTTGCCCTTGAAGTCTTCAGGGTAGTAGCTTTTCTTGAAGCGCTCGGGGTCGCCCCAGATGTTGCGGATCATGGAAGGCCATGGGCGCTTGACCACCAAAATGCCACCTTGGCCATTGGGCATGTCGTCACCGGTCTCGCTCACGATGGCAGCCTGAATGCCGGGGAACGGCAAGGTGCACGAACCGGGCACCATCGGGGTCACGCCAGGCAAAGGCGTGATCATGTGGCCACCGGTTTCGGTCTGCCAGAAGGTGTCCACAATCGGGCAATTGCCGCCACCGACGTGTTGGTGGTACCACTCCCACGCAGCGGGGTTGATCGGCTCGCCGACCGAGCCCAGCAAGCGCAGGCTGCTCAAGTTGTAGCTCTTGGGGTGCACCGCGTCGTTGGCTTCGGCGGCTTTGATGAGCGAGCGGATGGCGGTGGGCGCTGTGTAGAAGATGGTGGCTTTGTGGTCCTGGATCATCTTCCAGAAGCGGCCAGCGTCAGGGTAAGTGGGCACGCCTTCAAACACGATTTCGGTACCGCCCAAGGCCAATGGGCCATAGGTGATGTAGGTGTGGCCCGTGACCCAGCCGATGTCGGCCGTGCACCAGAACACGTCGTCTGCCTTCAAGTCAAAAGTCCACTTGGTGGTCAAGGCTGCGTGCAGCAAATAGCCACCAGTGCTGTGTTGCACGCCTTTGGGCTTGCCGGTGGAGCCCGATGTGTAGAGCAAGAACAGGGGGTGCTCGGCACCGACCCACTCGGGCTCGCAGGTGGTGGCTTGCTTGTCGGCCACGTCGGCCATCCACTGGTCACGGCCAGAGGTCATGGCGATGTCGGCACCCGAGCGCTTCACGACCAAGACATTTTTGATGGAGCCGCAACCACCCAGGTTGATGGCATCGTCCACGATGGATTTGAGGGGCAGCAACTTGCCACCGCGCACTTGGTTGTCGGCGGTGATGACGGCAACGGCGCCGGTGTCTTCGATGCGGTCACGCAGCGACTGGGCCGAGAAACCACCGAACACCACCGAGTGGGTGGCGCCAATGCGGGCGCAAGCTTGCATGGCGGCCACACCTTCGATGGACATGGAGATGTAGATGACCACGCGGTCACCCTTTTTGATGCCCAAGCTCTTGAGTGCGTTGGCGTATTGGCAGGTTTTGGCCAACAGTTGGCTGTAAGTGACTTTGGTCACTTCGCCGCCGTCGGCTTCAAAAATGATGGCAGTCTTGTCGCCCAGGCCTTTTTCGACGTTGCGGTCCAGGCAGTTGTAAGAAGCGTTCAGGGTGCCGTCTTCGAACCACTTGAAGAAAGGTGCGTTGGATTCGTCGAGCACCTTGGTAAAGGGAGTCTTCCAGCTGATCAGCTCTTTGGCCAGGCGACCCCAATAACCTTGATAGTCGGTTTCGGCTTCTTTGCACAGGGCTTCGTACGCTGGCATGCCCGAAATATGGGCATTTTTCACGAAATCGGCGCTGGGTTGGTAAAGGTTGGAACTCATCAGATTTGTCTCCTCAATGACATGACTTCGTTTAAAACTGGTGCAAATGTGTGCTTTCGCTCTTACAAAGCACTGACTGACACCAGTCTTGCACAAGTTTCGCCTGCGAGCACCTGACTAAGCCCTAAAATTCGGGTTTGCCCGAAGTCACGGGACTTCCCACTCTGGAAAACCATGTCCAAACCCACACCACCGACAAAAAACACCTTGAGCCCGCTGAGCAATTTCATTTTCGCCAGCCGCTGGTTGCAATTGCCTCTCTATCTGGGCTTGATTGCCGCACAAGCCGTGTATGTTTTCCATTTCTGGGTCGAGTTGGTCCATTTGCTGGAAGCGGCTTTTGGCAGTCAAACCGCCCTGCAGGCTCTGATCACCAGCATCGGTTACAAAACCGACGCGCCCATCACCTCGCTCAATGAGACCGTGATCATGTTGGTCGTGTTGGCCTTGATCGATGTGGTCATGATCTCCAACTTGCTGATCATGGTGATCGTGGGAGGTTACGAAACCTTTGTCTCACGCCTCAATCTGGAAGGCCACCCCGACCAGCCCGAGTGGCTGGACCATGTGAATGCATCGGTACTCAAGGTCAAATTGGGCACGGCCATCATCGGCATCAGCTCGATTCACCTGCTCAAAACTTTCATCAACGCCGCCAACTACGATGAAAAAGTGCTGATGTGGCAAACCATCATCCACATGGCGTTCTTGCTCAGCGCCATCGCCATCGCCTATGCCGACCGCCTGATGTCTCACCACGACAAAGCCCACTGAGCGCCCGATAACCACCGTTTTTGATTTTTTCGAGATCACACACACCATGACCACCCTGATCAAACAAGACGACCTGATCGAATCCGTTGCCGCTGCGTTGCAGTACATCAGCTACTACCACCCAGCAGACTTCATCTCGCACTTGGCCAGCGCCTACGAGCGCGAGCAAAGCCCTGCGGCCAAGGACGCGATTGCGCAGATCCTCACCAACAGCAAGATGAGCGCCATCGGCCATCGCCCAATTTGTCAGGACACCGGCATCGTGAACGTGTTCCTTGAAGTGGGCATGGACGTGAAATTTGACGGCTTCACCGGCAGCTTGGAAGACGCTGTGAACGAAGGTGTGCGCCGCGGCTACAACTATGCCGACAACATGCTGCGTGCGTCGGTGGTGTCTGACCCACACTTCAACCGCAAGAACACCAAGGACAACACGCCTGCCGTGATCTTCACCAAGATCGTGCCCGGCCATCATGTGCACGTGACCGTGGCGGCCAAAGGCGGCGGCAGCGAAAACAAGTCCAAGCTGATCATGCTCAACCCCGGCGACAGCATCGTGGATTGGGTTTTGAAGACCGTGCCCACCATGGGCGCAGGCTGGTGCCCCCCCGGCATGCTGGGCATCGGCATCGGTGGCACGGCCGAAAAAGCCGTGCTCTTGGCCAAAGAAAGCCTGATGGACGACCTGGACATGTACCAGTTGCTTGAGAAATCGAGCAAGGGCGAGAAGCTCGACCAAGTTGAAGAAATGCGCCTGGAGCTGTACCACAAGGTCAACGCTCTGGGCATTGGTGCGCAAGGCTTGGGCGGCCTGACCACCGTTCTGGACATCAAGATCAAGATGTACCCCACGCATGCGGCCAGCAAGCCCGTCGCCATGATCCCCAACTGCGCGGCCACCCGCCATGCGCACTTTGTGCTCGATGGTTCCGGACCGACTTACCTCGAAGCCCCCTCGCTCGACCTGTGGCCCAACGTGGGCTGGACGGCTGACACCGAAAAGAGCCAGCGTGTGGACCTGAACACCTTGACGCCTGAGCAAGTCGCCGCATGGAAACCCGGCCAAACGCTCTTGCTCAATGGCAAGATGCTGACGGGCCGCGACGCTGCGCACAAACGCATTCAAGACATGTTGGCCAAAGGCGAGCCACTGCCTGTGAGTTTCAAGAACCGCGTGATTTACTACGTCGGCCCCGTGGACCCGGTGGGCGACGAGGCCGTGGGCCCCGCAGGCCCCACCACCGCCACCCGAATGGACGGCTTCACAGAAATGATGCTGGCCAATACCGGCCTGATCGCCATGATCGGCAAGGCCGAGCGCGGCCCGGTCGCCATCGAAGCCATCAAAAAGCACAAGAGCGCTTACCTGATGGCCGTGGGCGGAGCCGCTTACCTGGTGTCCAAAGCCATCAAACACGCCCAAGTGGTGGGCTTTGCCGACATGGGCATGGAAGCCATTTATGAATTCGACGTGGTCGACATGCCTGTGACGGTGGCTGTCGATGCGGGCGGCACGAGCGCCCACATCACGGGCCCGGCCGAATGGCAAAAGCGCATCGCCACCGGCGAGTTCAAAGGCATTGGCGTCAGAGCCGCCTGATGCACCTGAGCTCAAACAGGCCGCGCAAGCGGCCTTTTTTCAGACCCTTCACCCCATGACTTCTGAGCAGTGCCCCATCGGCGTGTTTGACAGCGGGATTGGTGGCCTGAGCGTGCTGCAAGCCTTGCACAAAGAACTGCCGCACGAGCGCTTTGTTTACCTGGCCGACAACGCCCACGCGCCCTATGGTGAAAAAAGCGAAGCCTTCATTCGCCAGCGCACCCACGCGATTGCCGAGTACCTGCTGGCGCAGCACCAGATCAAGGCCCTCGTCGTGGCCTGTAACACCGCCACCGCTGCGGCCATCCATGAATTGAGGCAACGGCACCCTGCGCTGCCACTGGTGGGTTTGGAGCCTGCGCTCAAACCTGCTCTGGCACTGAGCCGTACCCGCCGTATTGGCGTGATGGCCACCCGGGGCACAGTGGCCAGCGACAAATTCGCCCGCCTCTTGGCCAGCGTGCAAGGCGAGGCGCATTTTGAGGTGCAAGCCTGCAACGGCTTGGCCTTGGCCATCGAACACAGCACCCTGCCCGACCAAGCGGTGGCTGCACAAGCGCAGATCTTGCACTTGCTGCAGGTCTACACCCAAGCCATGGGCCGCTTTGGCTCCGCACCAGGCGACATCGACACCCTCGTGTTGGGCTGCACCCACTATGTGTTTGTCGAAAAGGATTTGCGCCGCTTGTTGGGCCCCCATGTGCAACTGGTCTCAACGGGCGAAGCCGTGGCGCGTCAAACGAAGCGCTTGCTGGAGGCCGCGGAAATATTGAACAACGAGAAACCAGATGGGGCTGTGCACCCGATGCGCTTGTTCACCACCGGCGACTTGCAAGGCCTGCAAGCCGCAGCCCAGCGCTGGCTGGGCTTGCCCCCGGCGGTCTGCGGGGCCGTTCCTGCCTCCTTGCCAGACGAATGATCAGGTTGGTGATTGCGCGGCCAAGCGGCCGCGCTCCACGTTCACCGGCAGCAACAACACCAAGCCCAGCACAAACAACAACGAGGTCGAGCCGATGGCCAGGCGCTGGTTGCCGTCGCTCAACCAGGTGATCAAGCCATAGGTCAGGGGACCCAAAATGCTCGCCAGTCGGACTGCAAACGTCCACAGGCCGAAAAACTCACCCAAGCGCTGAGGCGGCACCATCAAGCCCGCCATGGCCCGCCCGGAAGACTGGCTCGATCCCATGCAAAAACCGGCAATCGCCGCCGCCCACCAGAACATGCCCTTGTCGGTGGACAGCGCCGCCATGAAGCAGGTCGCCACCCAACCCACCAGGGTCAGCGCCAGCGTCAGCTTGTGGCCGATGCGGTCTTGGACATGCCCAAGCAAAAAAGCCCCGGCGAAAGCGGCCAGATTCAACACAAAGATCAGCACCATGGTCTCTTGTGGCTGAAAGCCGATGACCTGCTCGGCATAAATAGCCGCCAGCGTGATGGCCACCGCCACCCCGCCCTGGTAGGCCACGGCACAAGCGAGCAAACGGGTGAAGTCTTGGTAAGGCAGCGCTTCGCGCAAGGTCTGGCGCAAACCGCGCAAGCTTTGCACCACAGACACCACCGGCGCATTCGGTTGCGGCGGCGAGTGCTCGCGCAGCAAAGCAAAAGTCACCAAAGCCGCGGTGCCATAAACGGCCGCCGTGATCCACATCGTCACCGGTACGAACTGCCCACCCGTCTCGCCACGCGCTTGGGCTGCCAGCACATAAGCCAAACAAATGCCCAGCGTCAGCATGCCGCCGATGTAACCCAAAGACCAGCCCCAGCCGCTCACGCGGCCCATGGCTTGGGGCTTGGCCAATTCAGGCAAAAACGAGGCCGTGAGCGACTCGCCATAAGAAAAAAAGGTGTTGGACAGCACCAAGATGAACAAGCCCAGCGCCACCTGCCCCGGCCCCACCAGCGACAAAGCCGCCGTGCTGATCACACAGCCTGCCGTGACCCACATCAGCATGCGTTTTTTGCCCGCCACCCGATCGGCCCAAGCACCCAGCCCCGGCATGGTGAGCATCACAATCAAATAAGACAGGCTCAGGCCCGATGTCCAGGCCAAGGTGGCCCAGTCGGCCCCGTCAGCCACACCACCGACAAAATAGGCGGCAAATACAGCCGTGATGACCACGGTGGAATAACCCGAGTTGGCGAAGTCGTACATGGCCCAGCCAAAGACCTCGCGCAAACGCACACCCGGGTTGAGCGCAGAACGAATGCCTTGGGCGTTCATGCTGTGCTCCGATCAGTGCAGATGCCGTGGGCGACGTCCACCACCGCCATGGCCATTACCACCGCCAGGGCCACGAGGCGGTTTACCGATGTCCAAAGAGCTGACCAGGCTGTCAAAGCGCTGACTGAACAACTTGTCAATCTCGGACACAACGCCCGACAGCTCAGCACCGTCAAAATGGCGCTCCATCATATTGACCACGTCGTGCACGAGTAAATCTCGCTGGGCTTGCATGATGGCACCCGGGTCGGGTCCCACAAACAACATCACGAAATCGTCGCGCGACTCGCCACCGCGTGCCTCGTCCTCGTCGTCGAATTCAGTGTCGTAAAAAGTCACCTCAATCTGGGTGCCGGCAGAGGACACGTCATTGAGGTTCATGCACAAGTCTTCCATGACCATCCGGAAGTCGTCATCGCCGCGCACCGTCCAGCACAAGTTCAGTCGCTGGGTGGTGGTGTCAAAACGGATGCCCGGCTCTTCTTCGTAAAGACTCACAGCGCCTTCCTGCAAAGAGCGAGCCCCGGCGTAATGCCAAAGGGGCTTGAGCGCCTCCTGGATCGCCTTGATGTCGATGCCGGGTTTGATCGGCACATCACCATGCACGTGAATTTCAAGCGGTGCGTTGTCGTGGTTCATGATGATGTTTCCCTCAGATGGTGCCCCGAGCCGGAATCGAACCGGCACGCCCCTTTTCAGGAAGCAACGGATTTTAAGTCCGGTGTGTCTACCAGTTTCACCACCGGGGCAGAGCGCTTATTGTGCCTTGATAAAGCGCTGTTTCCGCTTCAGTTGACCTGCAAATTCAGCATGGCCAACGCAAACAGGGCTACCACTGTGAGGTAAGCCGCTGACCAGACCATGGTGCGCCATTTGGCTTTGTCGGTCACGTAGAAAAACACATAGGCCACCCGAGCTGCGATGAAGAACAAGGCCAGCGCATCCACTGTGGCCGGATCGACCCCGGTGAGCAAGGCCAAGATGACCCCCACGGCAAAAAACGGGAACGCCTCAAAACAGTTCGCTTGTGCGGCGTTGGCACGCGCACGGAACCCGGTTTGGCGGGCCAGCCAGGCGCGAGGGTCGCTGTTGTCATAGCCCTTGAAGCCGGATTTGGCAATGCCCGCACACACCACCGGCATGAGGCCCGCCACCAAAACAGCGCCATAAGAAATCAACATTCAGCTCTCCTGCATGAGCGGCCAAACCTTAAAAGGTTCCGCAAAAACCGAAAAAAAAGCCACTGATGAACTCAGTGGCTCTGCACTGGCCCGGCAAACGCCGGGCGCACCGGGTTCAACCGCCCTTTTTGGAGCGCTTGCCGGGGTTTTTCTTGCTGCGAGTTGCGACACCACGCTCCAAGCTCACGCGCTGGCCACGGCCACCTGTGCGCAAGGTCACGCCTGGCAATGCGGGCAATGGGGGGGTGAATTTACGATCTGCTTCGGTGACGATTTTGTTGCCCATCTGTGGCTCCGGATAAAAAATACAAAACGATATTAAGCCACAAGAATGGGCCGTTTTCGCCGTCTCAGCTTTTCAAGTTGCGCCCTGCACGCTGGTTATGTGCGCTTTCGACTGGCGATAAACTGCCCGCATGGACTACACCCTGCTCTTGATCATGGCTTATTTCGCCTTGCTGGCGATCAACTTGCGCAAACGCTGGGGGGTTATTGAAGGACCTTGGATTTTTTTCTTTCGGGCATTTTTCCCAAACTGGAAGTTTTACCACGGCATCAACCCCGCACCCCGCTTGTATGTGCGCGGTCAATCAGAATCAGGCGCTTGGACCGACTGGCGGCTGATTTACCCCAGGTTAGCCAGACAAACGTGGCACCTGTTCCACAACCCTGCCGTCAATTTGGCCTTGACCCACCAAAACTTGGTCGACCACATGGCCAATGACATCAACGATTTGCCCGATGGGGCAGACATCCGCGATCGCGTCACGTACCAACTCGTCAGCCGACTGGCCCAACAAGCCATCGAAGGCGGTTTTTGGGGGAACGATCCCATCCTTAGTTCTGCGCCCGTTACAAGGCTTTGTGCCTATCAGTTTGAATTGAGGGTTGAACTGCCAGGCGGCGCAAGCAGTGAACGCATGCTGCAATCACCCGTGGAGCGCACATGGAACTGACGCTGGCCGTTCGCATTTTTGAAGTACTGCTGGGCCTCAGCTTGGTGATCCAAACAATGGAATATCTGCGCCTGCCATCGCTGGACCGCGTGACCCTTTGGCCCATGCTGGCCCAGGAAATTCCGACTCAGCCCGCGTGGCTCAAGACCGGCTTGACCCGACTACTCCAGCCACGGCCCTACCTTGCCCTGCTGGGTTTGCGACTGGCGCTGTCCATCGCCTTGATGCTGGGCTTGGTTGGCTTGACGGGTGCTGTGCTGTTGTTTGTGCTGGCATTGCTACTGCTTTTGCGCTGGCGTGGTGCATTCAATGGTGGCAGCGATTTCATGACCCTGGTTGGCTTGTCCGGCTTGCTCATTTCGCATCTTGTGGGGACCTTCGCAGGTGAGTCCCTGGGGTGGCGAGCTGGGTTTTGGTACGTGAGCCTGCATGCGATCAGCTCATACTTCGTCTCCGGTTGGGTGAAGCTGCTGCGCCCCGAATGGCGCTCAGGTCAGGCCTTGACACTCTTTCTGGACACTGGCGTCTATGGCCCGTTGCCGCACGACAGCGTTCTGCGAAACACCAAAGTCGCTTGGCTTTGCTCTTGGTCCTTTACCCTCTGGGAAGGCTGCTTTCCGCTGGCCCTGCTTGACATCCGGTTGGCGCTGGTTATGTGTGCTGTGGCCACACTTTTCCATTTCTTGGTGTTCTGGTTTTTTGGTTTGAACCGCTTTTTCTGGGCTTGGCTGAGCACCTTTCCGGCGATTGTTTACTGCGCTGGCTCAGCTTGGTGACCCCTTACATGCCAAGGCCCGACCATGACGGATTGGCGACTCCGTGCTTGGCCGAGGCCGCATAAGATCAAATTTTCAACAGCAAGGTCCAACATGAACTCCCCTACATTGGCATCGTTCACAGCCCAGTCGCTGGAGGAAGGATTTGACGAAATCATCGTTCGCGAGTGGGAAGCCAACCTCAAACTCGACACCCACACCCATCCTTTTGCGGTCAGCGCTTATGTGTATCGTGGCGAGTATTGGCTCACTCAGGGTGATGAGATCAAACACCTGAAGGCAGGTGATTTCTTTCGACTCGCGCGGGACGTGCCTCATGCCGAGCTTTACGGTGCGGAAGGTGCGACCGTTTGGGTGGCCCGAGCCAATTGAAAAGTCGACGAGGCATAAAAAATGCCTCAATGGTGTTAACCACTGAGGCATCAAGACTTGGAGGCGCGACCCAGAGTCGAACTGGGCTAGACGGATTTGCAATCCGTTGCATAACCGCTTTGCTATCGCGCCAGAATCAAAATCACGGTGACAAAAATGGGAAGCTTGTGCTTCCCATGATGCTGAAAGATGTTGGCACTTCTTTCATGTGATTGGAGCGGGAAACGAGGCTCGAACTCGCGACCTCAACCTTGGCAAGGTTGCGCTCTACCAACTGAGCTATTCCCGCATCTGAGACTTGAATTATACAACTACAAAAGCCATTTTTTGCCTCTGAGGTCATCAAAAAACGATGTTCTCTGGAACATCGTGGCCATAGCCTCAGATAACTTCAAATAACGACACAAAAACAAAAAAGAGAAGCAGTTGCTTCCCTTTATTTGATGAAAGATGTTGGCACTTCTTTCGAGTATTTGGAGCGGGAAACGAGGCTCGAACTCGCGACCTCAACCTTGGCAAGGTTGCGCTCTACCAACTGAGCTATTCCCGCGTATTTCAGAAAACTTGACATTCTATGCCTTGTTCGCTGGAATGGTCAAATTGTAATGCAATTTCAAGCCAAGTTTGAGACTGGCTTGAAAATTTTGCATCAATGTTTCACCGCCTCAGGTTTGGCCGTGGCTGTGACAGCAGACAAAGCGGCTGCTGCGACTTCTTCATCGCTCAGTGGCGTCGGTTTGGCTTCCAAAGCCACCTCCAGCACCTGGTCGATCCACTTGACGGGCACGATTTCCAAACCGTTTTTGACATTCTCAGGAATGTCCTGCAAGTCCTTGACGTTGTCTTCGGGGATCAACACGGTCTTGATGCCACCACGCAATGCCGCCAGCAACTTTTCCTTCAGACCACCAATGGCCGTGACTTCGCCGCGCAAGGTGATTTCACCCGTCATGGCCACATCAGCGCGCACCGGAATACCCGTCATGGCCGACACCATGGCCGTGGTCATGGCAGCGCCCGCACTCGGACCATCCTTGGGGGTAGCACCATCAGGCACGTGGATGTGCAAGTCTTTCTTCTCAAAAATCTCGTCCTTGATGCCCAAGAGGCGCGAGCGGCTACGCACCACGGTGCGGGCGGCTTCAACGGACTCTTTCATCACATCGCCCAGTGAACCGGTGCGGGTGATCACGCCTTTGCCCGGCATCAGGGCTGCTTCAATGGTCAGCAAATCGCCGCCCACCTCGGTCCAGGCCAATCCAACGACCTGACCCACTTGGTTCTTTTGCTCGGCGCGGCCATAGGTGTACTTGCGCACACCCAAAAAGTCGTTCAGATTGTCGGCATTCACCACCACCTGAGGCGTCATTTGCTTGAGCAGCAAAGCCTTAACGACTTTGCGGCAAATCTTGCCCAGCTCGCGCTCCAGCGATCGCACACCGGCTTCGCGGGTGTAGTAACGCACCACATCGCGCACGGCCTCTTCGGTCACTTGCAGCTCGGCATCTTTCACGCCGTTGTTGGTCATTTGCTTGGGCAGCAAATACTTCATGGCGATGCTCGTTTTTTCGTCTTCGGTGTAGCCGGACAAACGGATCACCTCCATCCGGTCCAACAGGGCCGAAGGGATGTTCATCGAGTTGGAGGTGGCCACAAACATCACATCGCTCAGGTCAAAGTCGACCTCGACGTAATGGTCACCAAACGTGTGGTTTTGCTCAGGGTCCAGCACCTCCAGCAAAGCGCTGGAAGGGTCGCCCCGAAAATCCGTTCCCAGCTTGTCGATCTCGTCAAGCAGGAACAGCGGATTCTTGGTGCCGACCTTGTTCAAGTTTTGCAGCACCTTGCCGGGCAAGGCGCCGATGTAGGTGCGGCGGTGACCCCGAATTTCGGCCTCGTCACGCATGCCGCCCAGCGCCATGCGCACGTATTTGCGCCCAGTGGCCTTGGCGATGGATTGACCCAGCGAGGTCTTGCCCACGCCGGGTGGCCCGACCAAGCAGAGGATTGGGGCTTTGACCTTGTCCACACGCTGCTGCACCGCGAGGTATTCCAAGATGCGGTCCTTGACCTTGTCCAAGCCGTAGTGGTCCTGGTTCAACACATCTTCGGCATTGGCCAGATCGTGTTTGAGCTTGGTCTTTTTGCCCCAAGGCAAGCCAATGAGCACATCCAAGTAATTGCGCACCACCGAGGCTTCGGCCGACATGGGCGACATGAGTTTGAGTTTTTTCAACTCGCCTTCGGCTTTTTTGCGAGCCTCGGCCGACATCTTGGCCGCCTTGATTTTCTTTTCCAGCTCTTCGATGTCAGCGCCCTCTTCGCCATCGCCCAGCTCTTTCTGGATAGCCTTGACCTGTTCGTTCAGGTAGAAGTCGCGCTGGTTCTTTTCCATTTGGCGCTTGACGCGGCCACGGATGCGCTTGTCCACGTTCAGGATGTCAACCTCGTGCTCCAACTGGGCAAACAGGTTTTCCAGACGTGACTTGATGTTGGCCAAGTCCAGCACTTGTTGCTTGTTTTCAAGCTTGAGAGGCAGGTGGGCCGCAATCGTGTCGGCCAAGCGACCCGGGTCGTCAATGCTGGAGATCGAGGTCAGGATTTCCGGTGGAATTTTCTTGTTGAGTTTGACGTACTGGTCAAACTGCTGCATCACGGCGCGGCGCAAGGCCTCGATTTCACTGCTGTCATCCGACTGCTCTGAAATCGGGTCCACCGGGGTGACGGAAGCCACAAAATGGGCCTCGCCGTCCACGATCGATTTGACCAAAGCCCGTTGCTGACCTTCGACCAAGACCTTCACGGTGCCGTCGGGCAGTTTGAGCATCTGCAAAATGGTGGACACGCAACCGACGTCGAACATGTCTTCAACGCCGGGTTCGTCTTTGGCCGCCGTCTTCTGGGCCACCAGCATGATGCGGCGTTCAGCGGCCATGGCCGACTCCAGCGCCTTGATGCTTTTGGGGCGACCCACAAACAGCGGAATCACCATATGAGGGAACACCACCACGTCGCGCAGCGGCAACATGGGCAGTTCAATCAAGGTGGATGGCAAAGGTGTATGTCCAGACATGGTATGTCCCTCAGGTCAATTCAAAGCACATGGATGCTGCACCTGAGATTTCAACCCACAGACACAAAGGGGTATTCATGGGGTGCAGCAATGTGGCTCAGGCCTGCTTGGCCGACTCGCGGTAAACCAGCAGTGGCGGCTTGTTGTCATCGATGACGGACTCGTCCACCACCACTTTTTCAACGTTCGCCTGGTTGGGCAATTCAAACATGGTGTCAATCAGGGCCTGCTCCATGATGGAGCGCAAACCCCGGGCACCCGTTTTGCGAGCCAAAGCCTTGCGGGCCATGGCCGTCAGTGCATTGGGGCGCACTTCAAGCTCGACACCTTCCATGGCCAGCAGTTTGGTGAACTGTTTGACCACCGCGTTTTTCGGCTCGGTCAGAATTTGTACCAGCGCCTCTTCGCTCAACTCGGCCAAGGTGGCGACCACCGGCAGACGGCCCACCAGCTCGGGGATCAAGCCGAACTTGATCAGGTCCTCGGGCTCGACTTCGTTGAACACGTCGGTGAGCGAACGCTGTTTCTTGCTCTTGACGGTCGCGCCAAAGCCGATGCCGCCAGATTCGGTGCGGTTTTCAATGACTTTTTCAAGCCCTGCAAACGCGCCGCCGCAGATGAACAAGATGTTGGTCGTGTCGATCTGTAAGAAGTCTTGATTGGGATGCTTGCGGCCGCCTTGAGGGGGCACGCTGGCCATGGTGCCTTCGACCAACTTGAGCAGGGCCTGCTGCACGCCCTCGCCCGACACGTCACGGGTGATGGAGGGGTTGTCCGATTTGCGGGTGATCTTGTCGATCTCGTCAATGTAGACAATGCCGCGCTGGGCACGCTCGACGTCGTAATTGCAGGTTTGCAACAACTTGGCCACGATGTTTTCGACGTCTTCACCGACATAACCAGCTTCGGTCAGCGTGGTGGCGTCGGCCATGACAAAAGGCACGTCCAGCATGCGGGCCATGGTCTGGGCCAGCAAGGTTTTGCCCGAGCCGGTGGGTCCAATCAGCAAGATGTTGCTTTTGGCCAGTTCGACATCGTCTTTCTTAGCCCCTGCTTTGTGCTTGAGGCGCTTGTAGTGGTTGTACACCGCCACGGCCAAACTGCGCTTGGCTTTTTCCTGGCCAATCACGTAATTGTCCAGGTTGGTCTTGATGTCCAGGGGAGTTGGCAAACCCTCTTTGGCACCTTCGGTCACCGTGGTGGTGGCCAATTCATCGCGAACGATGTCGTTGCACAAATCAATGCATTCGTCGCAAATGAACACCGATGGACCTGCGATCAACTTTTTGACCTCGTGCTGGCTCTTGCCGCAAAAGGAGCAGAACAGGTTTTTCTCGGTGGTCGAGCCTTTTTTATCGGCCATAAATGTCGCCTTGGTATCCGTAATTCGTCAATGATAACGAAAGAAAAACGGCGTTCACCCTTTGGGGGTCAACGCCGTCAGCCAGGTTGCCGGAAAGCCGGCCACCCTCAAGCCCGTTTGGAAATGACTTCGTCGATCAAACCGTAGTCTTTGGACTCGGTGGCCGACAGGTAATAGTCTCGTTCGGTATCAAACTCAATCTTCTCCAACGGCTGACCGGTGTTCTCGGACAGGATGCGGTTCAACTGAGCGCGGGTTTTGACGATCTCGCGGGCAGCGATTTCGATTTCGGTGGCCTGACCACGTGCACCGCCCAAGGGCTGATGGATCATGACTTTGGAGTTGGGCAGCGAAAAACGCTTGCCCTTGGCACCCGAGGACAACAAAAACGCGCCCATGCTGGCAGCCATGCCGTTGCACAGCGTGGACACATCGGGCTTGATGAAGTTCATGGTGTCGTAAATCGCCATGCCGGCACTGACCGAGCCGCCAGGCGAATTGATGTACAGCGAAATGTCCTTTTCGGGGTTTTCGCTCTCCAAAAACAGCAACTGGGCCACGATCAGGTTGGCCATGTGGTCATTGACCTCACCCACCAAAAAGATCACGCGCTCTTTGAGCAAACGCGAATAAATGTCGTAAGCGCGTTCGCCACGGCCCGATTGCTCGATGACCATGGGGACCATGCCCAAATTTGTGATGTCCAGTGCGCTCATCTTTTCTCCAGAAATTTCATGGATAACTTTAACCGGGTTTTCAACCCCACCAAAGAGATGGGGCTTGTCAGCCGAACTGCAAGTCCGGCACAAGCCCCATTCATCAACGATTCAAAGGACCGATCAGGCCTGTTGACCCATCAGCTCTTCAAAGGAGATGGTTTTTTCGACCACTTTGGCTTGGGCCAAGACAAAGTCGGAGACATTGCTTTCGATCACCACAGCTTCGACCTCGGCCATACGCTGGTTGTCGCTGTTGTACCAACGCACCACATCATCGGGACGCTCGTAGCTGGAGGCCAACTCTTGGATGTGCGCCTGGATCTGATCTGCCTTGGCGTGCAAGGTGTTGCCACGCACAACTTCGGCCACCACGAGGCCCAAGCGCACGCGCTGCTCGGCTTGTGGGCGGAAAATGTCGTCAGGGATTGGGGCCTTGTCAGCGTCCTTGATGCCGCGTTGCTTGAGGTCAGCGCGGGCGCCTTCTTTCAAGCGCTCGATTTCGTTTTGAACGATTGACTGGGGCAGGTCCAGCTCGGCCTTGGCGACCAAAGCGTCCATGGCGGCTTGCTTGTTGCGGGCCAGCAAGCGGAATTTCACTTCGCGCTCGAGGTTTTTACGAATGTCAGCGCGCAGGCCTTCCACGGTCGCGTCGGCAATGCCCAAAGACTTGGCCAGTGCTTCGTTGACTTCAGGCAGGTGTGCGGCTTCGATTTTCTTGACAGTGACCAAGAAGTCGGCTGTTTTGCCAGCCACATCTTGACCGTGGTAGTCGGCAGGAAAAGCCAAGGGGAAGGTCTTGCTTTCGCCAGACTTCATGCCGCGCACGGCGTCTTCAAATTCCTTGAGCATCTGGCCGTCGCCCAGAATGAACTGGAAGTCTTCGGCTTTGCCGCCGGAGAACACTTCGCCGTCAATCTTGCCTTCGAAGTCGATGGTGGCGCGGTCGCCATCTTGCGCTGCGGCGTCTTGGGCACGCTGGGCAAAAGTGCGGCGCTGCTTGCGCAAAATGTCCACGGTCTTGTCGATGGCTGCATCAGAGACTTCGGCAGTCAGTTTCTCGACTTGGGTGTCGGCCAAGTTGCCGAGCTTGACTTCGGGGTAGACCTCGAAAATGGCTTCGAAGTTCAGCTCGCCCTCAGGCGCGCCTTCTTTTTCAGAGATGCGGGGCTGACCTGCCACACGCACTTGGGCTTCGTTGGCGGCCACAGCAAAAGCCTCGCCCACTTTGTCATTCAGGACTTCGTACTGAACCGAGTAACCATAGCGCTGGGCAACCACGTTCATGGGCACTTTGCCAGGACGGAAACCGTCCATCTTGACCGTGCGGGCCATTTTCTTCAGGCGGGCATCCACTTCGGTCTGAATGGCCGTCACGGGCACAGTCAGGGTGATCTTGCGTTCCAGCTTTTCAAGGGTTTCAACAGTCACAGTCATCGTCGTTCTCGGTTAATTGAATGTCTCTCAAGCCGTTGGTTAAACCATCGGCCAGAAGTCGGTTGGTGCGCGGGGCGGGACTCGAACCCGCACAGTGTTGCCACCGTCAGGACCTAAACCTGGTGCGTCTACCAATTTCGCCACCCGCGCAGGTCCAAACAAAAAGGGCGACAGGTCCGCCGAACGGCCCAAAAGCCCCCTGACGCACCTGACCGCCCGGTTGAAATCGGTCAACTTTCTATTTTAGCCGGTTCAATTGGGCAATTTCAGGCACGGGCTTGATTTGGGCGCTCAATTCTGAACCAGGCGGCATACATGGCCGGGAGCGCCAGCAGCGTCAAGGCCGTGGCCACAATCAGGCCACCCATGATGGCCACCGCCATCGGGCCCCAAAAGATGCTGCGCGACAGCGGAATCATGGCCAGCACCGCCGCAGCCGCCGTGAGCACGATGGGACGCAAACGCCGCACCGCCGACTCCACAATCGCCTGCCACGGGGCCATACCTGCGGCCCGGTCTTGCTCAATTTGGTCGATCAAGATGACCGAGTTGCGCTGGATCATGCCCATGAGCGCGATCACGCCCAGCAAGGCCACAAAACCAAACGGCCGATCCAGCACCAGCAAAGCACCGGCCACACCCGCCATGCCCAAAGGCCCTGTCAAAAACACGAGCATCGCGCGGCTAAAACTTTGCAACTGAAGCATGAGCAAGGTGAAGGTGATGAACAGCATGACCGGCACACCCGCTGCGATGGACGCCGAGCCTTTGGCGCTTTCTTCCACTGCGCCCGCCACTTCAATGCGGTAACCATTCAAGCCCTGCCCTTGCCAAGTGGCCTCGGTTTTTTTCAGCTCGGGCAGCAACTGCGCCGTCACAGTAGCGCCCTGCAGGCCCTCGGCGATGTCCGACTGCACGGTGATGGCGAACTGCCGCCCCTCGCGCCACATGACGCCCGGCTCCCAAGCCAATACCGGTGTGGCAATTTGCAACAAGGGAATGAACCGTCCGGAGGCCGTGGGCACATAAGCCTGGCCCAGGTCAGACAAGGCATCGCGCTCGGCCAATGGCTGGCGTAGCACGATCTCGAGCTGCTTGTCGCCGTCCCGGAACTGCCCCACAGCGCTGCCTGACAGCAAAGTGCGCGAGGCCTGTGCGATGGACTGGCTGCTCACGCCCAAGGCGCGGGCTTTGGCCTGGTCGACCTCCAGACGCACCGACTTGACCGATTCGTTCCAGTTGTCGTTCACACCGCGTGTGTTGGGGTTCTGGCGCATTTGCGCCTTGATCTCTTCGGCCTTCAGACGCAAGACCTTGGGGTCCGTCCCCACCACCCGGAACTGCACCGGGTAAGGCACAGGCGGGCCATTGGGCAACAATTTCACGCGCCCACGCACCTCAGGGAACTCTTGCGCCAGCAAGGCGGGCAACTTGGCCCGCAAGACTTCACGGGTTTTCAAGTCGGTGGGCAGCACGATCAACTGCGACACGTTGGTCTGTGGAAAGACTTGATCCAGTGGCAGGTAAAAACGCGGCACACCCGAGCCGACCCAGGCTGTGACCGACTTCACACCGTCTTCTTGGGCCAGGCGCTGCTCCACGCGACGCGTGATGTCCTCACTGGCCTTGACAGGCGAGCCCTCGGGCAGCCACAAGTCCACCATGATTTCCGGGCGTGAAGAATCGGGGAAGAACTGTTGCTGCACCTTGCCCATGCCCACCATGCCCAAGGCAAACAAAGCAATGGTGATGGCAATCGTCTTCCATCGGTGTGTAACGCACCACGTCACCCAGGCGCGAAAGTGCCGGTAAAACGGCGTGTCGAACATCTCGGGCGAATCGAGGTGCTCAGCCGACACAGCGTGGGCGGGCGGTTTGAGCAGCCAGGCCCCCAAATAAGGCACAAAGTAAACCGACGCCACCCAACTGACCAACAGCGCCACCACCGTGACCGCAAAAATCGCGAAGGTGTATTCACCCGTCATGGACTTGGCCATGCCAATCGGTAAGAAACCTGCTGCCGTGATCAAGGTGCCCGTGAGCATGGGCATGGCGGTGAGTTCATAGGCAAAGGTGGCTGCGCGCACCTTGTCGTAGCCCTCTTCCATTTTGCGCACCATCATCTCCACGGCAATGATGGCATCGTCCACCAGCAAGCCCAAAGCGATGATCAGCGAGCCCAGTGAAATCTTGTGCAGCCCGATGCCAAAGTAATACATGGCCAAAAAGGTCACCGCCAGCACCAGCGGGATGGTGATGCCCACCACCAAACCGGGGCGAATGTCCAGCGTCCAGCGCCGCCACAGGGGGTGCTGGCCCGGCCGCTTGTGCAGACCCAGTGCCAAAAAGCTCACCGCCAACACAATGATCACGGCCTCGATCAGCACCTTGATGAACTCGTTGACCGAGCTCGACACCGCGCTGGGCTGGTCTTGGACCTGGGTCAAGCTCATGCCCGCAGGCAAGCTGGCCTGTGTGGCCGCGATCGCCTGGCGCAAGGACTTGCCCAGCGCGATGATGTCACCGCCTTTGGCCATGGACACGCCCAACGCAATGACCTCTTGGCCATCGTGGCGCACCTTCACACTGGCCGGGTCGGCATAGCCACGACTCACCGTGGCGATGTCAGACAGGCGAATTTGCGCGCCCGACGCGCCGCGAATCGGCAAGGCCTTCAAATCCTCCAGACTCTGAAACTGGCCGCCCACACGCACCTGCACCACATCGGCTGGCGACTGGATGCTGCCGGCCGATTCCACCGCGTTTTGCTGGTTCAGCTGGGCCACCACCGAATTCATGTCCAAGCCCATTTGCGCGAGCCGCGTTTGAGAGACCTCGACAAACACCTTCTCGTCTTGTACGCCAAACAACTCGACCTTGGCCACATCCGGCACGTGCAGCAGTTGTTGACGCAAGCTGTCGGCCTGGGTTTTGACCTCGGCGGGCGTAAAACCTTGGCCGCCCAAGGCGTAAATCACACCGTAAACATCACCAAACTCGTCGTTAAAAAACGGCCCCACCACGCCCGGTGGCAAGCTGCCGCGCATGTCACCGATTTTTTTGCGCACGGTGTACCAAATTTGCGGCACATCGCCCGGCTTGGAGTTGTCCTTGATCTGGAAAATGATCTGCGCCTCACCCGGCTTGGAGTAGCTGCGGATCTTGTCGGCAAACGGCACTTCCTGCAGCGTGCGCTCGATCTTGTCGGTCACCTGCTCAGCCACTTGCTCGGCCGTAGCGCCGGGCCAATAAGCGCGCACCACCATGGCACGGAAGGTGAAGGGCGGGTCTTCGTCCTGCCCCAGCTGAAAATAAGACGCCATGCCCAGCACCATCAACACCACCATCAGGTAGCGCGTCAGGGCCGGGTGCTCCAGCGCCCAGCGCGAGAGGTTGAATCGGGTGTTGTCGGTGCTGCTCATGCGATCACCGTGAGCTGGGTGCTGCAAGGACCGAAGCGGGCACTTTGCCGTCAGGGCTGTAGATCGTCACCTTCTGACCGGGTGACAACACATGCACCCCGGCGCTGACCACTTTTTGCCCGGGCTTGAGCCCAGAGCTCACCACCACCTCGTTGCCATCGACACGGCCCAGCTGGACCACCTGACTATTGACCGTCATGGTGGCCTCATCCAACACCCAGACCGCCGTGCCCTGCCCCTCCTCCCGCAATGCGCTGGTGGGCAATTTGATGGCCGAAACCGCAGCATCGGACACCCCGGGTGCGCGCACATTCAGCGTGGCCCCCAAAGGCAAGGCCACGCCCGGCGCCAGCGCCAGCTTGACCGCATAGGTGCGCGTGACCGGGTCGGCACTGGCCGCCACTTCGCGCACCGTGCCTTGCACCGTTTGCCCGGTGCTCAATACCGTAGCCTGCATGCTCTGACCCATTTTGATCGCCATGATGGCCGATTCGGACACAGCAAACACCGCATCGCGTGGGCCATCGTGGGCCAAACGCAGCACCGGCTGGCCAGCCGACACCACCTGCCCCACTTCGGCCTCCACGGCCGTGATCACACCCGCATGACTGGCCGTCAACCGGGCGTAACCCGCCTGGTTGCCTTGCGCCTGCGCCTGCGCTTTGGCCTGGCTCAGCGCCGCATCGGCCGCCTTGAGGCTGGCCTCGCGCCGCTCCAATTCAGCACCGCTGATGAAGTTTTGCGCCTTCAGTGCCTCAAAGCGCTTGAATTCGGCCGCGGCCAAATCGCGCTGACTTTGCGCGGCACTCACCTGGGCTTGGGCGGCTTGCGCGGCCAACTGAAAATCCTGCGCGTCCACCAGGGCCAGCAACTGCCCCGCGGCCACACGTTGACCCGGCTCAGCCGGTCGTTGCACCAGCTTGCCCCCCACCCTAAATCCCAAGCGCGACTCCACCCGCGCCCGCACTTCGGCAGCGTACTCGCCCCCCAGGTTCAAATCACTGCCCGCCACCGTGAGCAGCTTGACCGAGCGCAGTGGCTCTTGAGGCGCTTCGGCTTTCGAACATGCTACCAAAGTAGTCACCAAAGCAGCGAGCGCGCACAAACAAAAAACCCGCCGGGCGGCGAGTGGCATCAAAGAGGGCATGGGGAATCCAGAAAAATAATAATGACTGACTGGTTAGTAATCTATTCAAAGTGCCCCGACCTGTCAAGCGACAATAGGGATTGACCATGATCAAAACCCCCTTATTCCAACAGCCACAGCACCAACCATCCGGGGGCACGCACCGGGGCCTGAGCGCGTCCCAGCGCAAGTTACTGCGTCATGTTTCGCGCTCGTTCGACCTGTCCATCCGCCTCTTGCCAAAAGCGTTGCAAGCCCCGGTGGCCATCGGCTACCTGCTGGCCCGCGCCACCGACACGGTGGCCGACACCACCGCCTTGCCCCTGAATGAGCGCCAGGTTTTGCTGGACCTCATGACCCGAACGATTGCTGCCCAGGAGACACCCGCCGAAGACACCCGCGAACTGTCCCGCCTGACCCAGGCCTTTGCTGCACAACAAACCGAACCGCACGAACGCGCCCTGATGCAAGCCCTGCCGCAATGCCTGCCGCTCTTGCGCACTCTGTCCCCGGACGACCAAGCCAGTGTGCGCCAAGTGTTGGGCCACATCACCCGGGGCCAGCAGCTGGACATGATCCGCTTTGGCCACGGCCTGCAGGCTTTGCAAACCGAAGCGGAACTGGCCGACTACACCTGGCTGGTGGCAGGTTGCGTGGGCGAGTTCTGGACCGAGCTGTGCGGACGTCACCTGCCCGGCTACAGCCTGCTGCCGCAGGCCGAGATGCTGCGCATTGGGCGGGAATACGGCATGGGTCTGCAGCGTCTGAACATCGTTCGCGACGCCGGGGCGGACCTCGCCTCTGGGCGCTGCTACTGGCCCGAGGAGACACTCCGGCAGGCAAGCTTTACACCAGAACTTTTGGCCCAAGCCGCTGTCAACCCTGATGCAGACGCCCTGAACGCCTTGGCCCCGCTCTACACCGATTGGCTGGACCACACACAGGCTCAACTGGCCGACGGCATGCGCTACGCCCTGGCACTCAAGCCCATGCGGCTGCGTCTGGCCAGCGCCCTGCCCGCCCTCATTGGTGCGCGCACGGTGGCTCTGCTGCGCCAGGCTGGCCCTGCGGCCCTGCGCCAGCGCGTCAAAATGCCGCGCCACGAAGTGCGCGCCCTGCTCTGGCGCATCGCCTGGGGCATGGGGTCTGCGGCCGTTCTGCAAAGAGAATTTCGCCAATTGTCCGGCGAGCCCCTGCCGTGATCTGGCGCTTTGAATGCGAGAATCCCAGCCCATGAGCCCGCAAGACTACGTCCAGCAAAAAGCCGCCGCCTCGGGCAGCAGCTTTTATTACGCCTTCCTGTTCCTCCCGCCCGAGCGCCGCGCGGCCATCACCGCGTTTTATGCCTTTTGCCGCGAAGTGGACGATGTGGTCGACGAAATCAAAGACCCTGGCGTGGCCGCCACCAAACTCGCCTGGTGGCAAAAAGAAGTGCAACAAGCCTACGCAGGACAGCCCAGCCACCCGGTCATGCACGCCCTCATGCCCTTGGCCCACACCTTCGGCATTGAAAGCCGCCACCTGATGGCCGTGATCGAAGGCTGCCAAATGGACCTGAACCAGACCCGCTACTTGGACTTTCCGGGCCTGACGAAATACTGCCATCTTGTGGCAGGCGTGGTGGGCGAAGTTGCTGCCCGCATCTTTGGCCAGACCGACGACGCGACCACGGCGTATGCGCACAAGCTGGGCCTGGCCTTTCAGATGACCAACATCATCCGCGACGTGGGTGAAGACGCCATGCGCGGGCGCATCTACCTGCCGCTCGACGAGCAGCAACGCTTTGGCGTCAAAGCCAACGAACTGATGCAGCGCGACTACTCAGACCGCTTCACCGCGCTGATGAAGTTCCAGACCGAACGCGCCCACGCCCTGTACGACGAAGCCCTGGCCCTGCTGCCTGCGGCCGACCGCCGCGCCCAAAAACCCGGCCTCATGATGGCCAGCATCTACCGCACCTTGCTGCGCGAGATCGAGGCATCGGGTTATCAGGTGCTGCACCAGCGCATTGCGCTCACGCCGCTGCGCAAGCTGTGGCTGGCTTGGAAGATGCAGGCGCTGGGGCGATTTTGAAAATCGCTTCGGTTGCTCGCTGGATACCTGCAGGGAAACTAAGGAGCTGTCAGAAAAGACAAGGTGGCCTGCTTGCCGTGCTCTACGGTTTGAGGACTTGAAACAATCCGATTCGTACAGTTAGTTCTTCCTGTGCATTGCCCACGCAAAGGAAAGCTGTAATCCTTTCCGTGATCCCATCCATGGGTAGCACTTGGAAAAACCTCAACCTTGGTCATGGCGGCCTGACGAGGATTAGTGATGCTTTTGGCAAAGGCCGGGCATGCACCGGGATCCGAACTGTCATAGCTGTCCTTGCCTGCAGCCAGAATCAATAATGGGATTTCTGCAGATTTCTGGAGAAAGGTATTGGGTAAGCCTTTGAAGATCGCGATGTCTTGCGTTTGCCCCTTGACGGCCTCTGACATGAACCAGCAAACCGGGTACAGAGCAACCAATTTATCAAAACGCAAATCCCCAGCGTCATAGTTCTCATAAAACCATGAACTGGTTGCATCGATGGTCAAGAACGCTCCAAGCGACATGCCCATGGCAGACACCCTTTTCCGATCGACTCCAGGCACTTGTGACAGGTATTTCAATCCACCCATCACTTGTCCATGAAAGGCTATCGGGTCGATGACTGTCGAAGGCGTCCTGAAACGAAACATGATCAACTCCAAAGTCGCAAATCCCCTGCTGGAAAAGTACTCAGCATATTGCTGAGTGGTGTTGTCGTTGTAGCCTCCCCCGTGGTGAAGAATTAGAAGCGCCTGCCCATTGGAAGGTCCATTAGCGGGTCGAAATACAGCTTCAACCTGTTGAACCGGCGTGCCTACGCCTGTGTTGAAGTCAACTTTGATAGTGGTCTGAGACCAAACAGAAGTCATGACCAAACCGACCAACCAAAAGATACAAGCGGGTATCAGGTTTTTCATTTTTCGAACAATTCTCAAATTTACAAAAGTCCGAGCATCTTAGCGAAAAGTGAAATTTTTAAGGCTACCCAAGCTTCATTACATCCCACGCGCCTGCTTTTGTGCAGGTCGTTCCAAGCAAGTGTTCAACCAAGCCGAAACCGACGGGTATTGCGCCAGCAGCGCTGTGGCCGGGCGTATCCAGCTCGCCACGCTGGCCACACACACATCGGCCACAGTGAAGCGATTGGCTGTCAGGTAGGCCTCGCCTTTGGCCTGTTGGGCTTGCAAATGTTGCTCTAGCACCGCCAAGGGCACTTTCAAGCGGCTTTCGGCCTTGTCGGCCAACTCTGGCTTGCGTTGGTCTTCGGGCATGGCCATGCGGTGCATCAACACGGTGAGCGCATCCGCTTCCAACTCAGACACGGTCCAAAAGCTCCAACGCAGGGCTTCGGCATCTTCACGGGGTGTGGCGGGGGTGATCGACTGGCCGTCGGCTTTGCCGTGGACGCGGGCGATGTAGAGCGCGCAAGCCATGCTCTCCCAAACGGTGATGGTGCCTTCGGGGCGTTCATCGAGCACCACCGGAATGTGCCCGTTGGGGTTGAGCGCTAAAAACTCGGGCGTACGTGTCGCGCCCGCTTTGTAGGTCATGGCGATGTGCTCAAAGGGCACGCCCAATTCCAATGCAGCCCACAAGGGCCGTGCGGCGCGTGATGCACCAATGCCGTAAATTTTCAAAGTCATTTCACTCTCCCGGTAGGCGCTGAACCCAAAGTCCATGTCGAGGCAGAAGCCGTCGACCTACAAACCATATTCAGGCCAGCAGGAACAAAGCGCGTGCAAGTCGCGCACCTCCAAGTGTGGACGGGTGTCGCCATGGGTCCAATCGTGGCCTTCGCGGTTGAGCCAGGCCACTTGCATGCCTGCGGACAGCCCGCCCACGCAATCGGCATGGGCATCGTCACCAATGTGAAGCACTTCATGTGGCTGCACGCCCGCTGCTGACGCGCCAGCCACAAAAATCCTCACATCGGGCTTGGCCACCCCCAAGGACTGGGCACTCACGCTGGCGTGAAAGTGCTGGCCGATGCCCACACGGTGCACGTCGGCATTGCCGTTTGAAAGGGCCACCACCGGGTAGCGCTGGCTCCAAAAAGTCAAAGCAGGCCATGCATCTTCAAACAAGTCCACCCGCTGACGCTCGGCAAAGAAGGCTTCAAAAGCAGGCTCAGCCAGGTGCACTGGGTCACCGGCTTGCTCCAACAGGGCGCGAATCGACTGCAGGCGCAAAAACGACAAATCGTGCGCCCGGTCGGCATGGCGGGCGTTGATCTCGGCACGCACGGCTTTTTTGAGATCGGCATCGGCTGACAGCGCCGCCGTGCTGGGGGCATGCGCGGTCAACCAAGCAGTCAACACGGCCTCGGCCCGGTGAATGGTGGGCCAGACGGGCCATAAAGTGTCGTCCAGATCGAGGGTAATGGCGCGAATGCGGGAAATGTCAAGCATGGTGGTGGGAGAATACCGCATGGCATTCAACAAAGAACCCTCCTTCCAGCACGGGCAAGCCGCCCGCACCGCTGTCCTCTATTGCAATTTGGGCACCCCAAGCGCCCCGACGGCCCCTGCCCTGCGCAAGTATTTGGCCGAATTTTTGGGCGACAGCCGCGTGGTCGAGATCCCCAAACCCATTTGGTGGCTGATCCTGCACGGCATCATCTTGCGCGTGCGTCCGGCCAAATCGGCCGCCAAATACGCCAGCATCTGGACCGAGCAAGGCTCGCCCCTGAAAGCCTTCACCGAACAACAAGCCCAGTCGCTGGGCACGGCACTGCAAGAGCGCGGGCACCACATCAGCGTGCGTTACGCCATGCGCTACGGCCAGCCGTCCATCCCGGCGCAGCTCGATGCCCTCAAAGCCGAAGGCGTGCAGCGCGTGCTGATCGTGCCCGCCTACCCCCAATACAGCGGCACCACCACGGCCAGTGTGTTCGACGCCGTTTACCGCTGGGGCCTGAAAACCCGGCTCATCCCAGAAATGCGCTTTGTCAACCGCTACCACGATGACCCGCGCTACATCGCCGCGCTGGCGCAAACAGTGCGTGAACACTGGGCAGCCAACGGTCAAGCCGAACAACTGGTCATGAGTTTCCATGGCGTGCCCGAACGCACGCTGCAACTGGGCGACCCCTACCACTGCGAATGCATGAAAACCGGCCGCTTGTTGGCCGAAGCCCTGGGCCTGTCCAAAAACCAATACAAGCTGACATTCCAGTCACGCTTTGGCAAAGCCAAGTGGCTGGAGCCCTACACCGAACCCACGCTGATCGCCATGGCCCAGCAAGGCGTCAAAAAAGTCGATGTGATCTGCCCGGGCTTTACGAGCGACTGCCTCGAGACGCTGGAAGAAATCCAGCAAGAAGCGCAAGAAGCGTTTTTGCACGCGGGGGGCGAAAGCTTCAGCTATGTGCCTTGCCTGAACAACCATGCGCAGTGGATCGAGGCTCTGACCGACATCAGCCTGAGCCACATGCAGGCCTGGGACTTGACAGCGCCAGATGTTAAGGCGCTGGCGGCAAGCCGGGAGCGGGCTTTGGCGCATGGGGCAAAAGTCTGAGCTCATGAACCGTTGAAGTGGGAGCGAGCCCCTGCTCGCGAAGGTATGTCGGAACTCAGACTTCGTTCAAAAAGTCTGTCACCCATTCGAGTTGCTGCAACACATTCAGCGCTGGCGCGTGTCCGCAGCCGGGTACTTCAATGTGCTTGAGTTGGCCACGTGCACCGGGACCTCTGCGGCGCATTTCAGCGGCCGTTGCGGGCAGAACCAGATCAGACTCAACCCCACGCAACAAGAGGACAGGCACCTCAATGGCGTCATAGTGCGACCAGATCAAATAGTCGTCGGGGTGCGCCGTGAATTGCAGCGCCATGGCCGGGTCGTAATGTGGCGTCACGCGGCCGTCGGGCAAACGGCGCGTCGATGTTTCGGCCATACGACGCCATTGCGCGTCGCTGAGCCAACCAAACGGTTTGTAGACCTGGCGCAAAAAAGCTTCGAGCTCGCTCACCGTGGCAAAAGATGGCGGCGTGCCTGCATAAGCCTTGATGCGATCAATGGCAGTTTGGGCCAGCTCGGGGGCGTTGTCATTGAGCGTGAGACTCAAAATGCGGTGCTTCAAGCTGGGCTCCACCAGACCTGCCGCGGACAGCGTGCCGATCGCGCCGCCCATCGAGGTGCCCACCCAATGCACAGCACGCAGCTGCAAGCCATCCATCAGCTCGCGTGCGATGCGGGCATAAAATGACAGGCAATACTCCTGTTCAGGTGCACTGCTCCATTGCGACAGTCCGCGCCCAACGGTGTCGGGGCAGATGACCCGGTAGCCTTGTGCGCTCAGGTGCGCGGCCAGCTCGTCCATATCCCGGCCCGTGCGGGCCAGGCCGTGCCAGGCAATCACGGTGCCCTTTTCGGCCTTGCCCCAGTCGGTGTAATGGATTTCGAGCCCGGCGCAGGTGATGTAGTTGGATGTGAAAGTCATATCCAACTCAACCCTGTTTCTCAGATGCCAAGGCACGCAGTGCAGCGCGTGTGCGCAAACGCCCCACCACCCCGGTCGGAAAGTAATACACCGACAACACAAACAACAAGCCAAGCCAAAGCAGCCAACGGTCAGGCGACAACAAGGCCGACAGCAAAGGCAGAGACGTCGAGGCATCGCTGGCAAGCCGCAGCAAATCCTGCAAATAGCTTTGCGCCAGCAAAAACAGCACCGCCCCAATGGCCGCGCCATAGATGGTGCCCATGCCACCAATCACCACGATCAGCAACACGTCCATCATGATTTCAAAACTGAGCGAGGTGTCCGGCCCGTTGTAGCGCAGCCAAAGCGCCAGCATGGCCCCGGCCACACAGGCATACAGCGCCGACAACACGCTCGACAGCGTGCGGTACACCACCACACGGTAGCCAATGGCCTCGGCCCGAAACTCGTTTTCGCGAATCGCTTGCAAGACTCGGCCAAACGGTGAGTTGACGATGCGCAGGAGCGACAGCAACATGCCCACCGCCAGCACAAACAACAGGTAGTAGCAGAGCAAGCGGCCATCGAGCGACACGCCGAGGAAGGGCTCGTCGCTGAACTCGGTGCTGGGCAGCAGCAACTCGGGCAGCTTGAAGCTCAGGCCGTCTTCACCGCCAGTGAAGTCGGACAACTGAGACGCCAGCGTCTGAAAAGCGGCGGCCACGGCCAGCGTGATCATGGCGAAAAAGATCGCCCGCACCCGCAGCGAGAACAAGCCGATGGCCAGTGACAACACCAGTGTGAGCACCAGTGACAGCGCAAAACCCAGCCCGATAGCGCCCCAGGTCGGCCCCCAGCTGTTGGACGAGATGGCGATGCCATAAGCCCCGATGCCAAAGAACATGGTGTGCGCAAAGCTCACGATGCCGGTGTAGCCCAGCAGCAGGTCAAAGCCCGCCACCAGCACCACAAAGATCAGCACCTTGGCCGCGACCGACAAGGCCTTGACGCCGGGGAACAAGAATGGCGCAAACGCCAACCCCAGCAAGATGAGCACCAGCAAAACGGCCAGCAGGCGGCTGCGTGGCTGGTCGTTGGAAATAAGTCGATGGAACATGTCTGGCCTTTCAGCGGTTGGCCACGGGGTACACGCCCTGCGGACGCCACAACAAAATGCCCGCCATGAGCGCAATATTGGAAAACAACGCCAACTTGGGGGCCAAAAAGCCGGTGTAGTTGGCCATCAGGCCCACCAGCAAAGCACCGATCAATGCCCCACCTGTAGAACCCAGCCCGCCGATGATGATGACGATGAAAATCAGCACATTGACCTGCGCGCCCATTTGCGGCACCACGTTCTGCTGGTACAGCCCCCACATCACACCACCCAGGCCCGCCAGCGCACTGCCCGCCACAAACACGCCCACAAACAGCCGGCGGATGCGGTAGCCCAGCGACTCGACCATTTCACGGTCTTGCACGCCAGCCCGAATCAACAAACCGATCTTGGTGCGGCCCAGCACCCACATTTGCAAGGCAAACACGGCCAGGCCCACGGCCACGGCCAGCAAGCGGTATTTCTCTATCGCGGCATCACCCACCAGCACTGCACCACGCATGGCTTCGGGCAATGGCAAGGCGATCTGCAGCGGACCCCAGATGACCTTGATGAGTTCTTCGCCAATTATCATGCCGCCCATGGTGATCAGGATTTGCTTGAGGTGCTGGCCATAAACGGGCCGCACGATGAAGCGCTCAAACGCCAGGCCCACGGCGGCGGCCACGGCCATGGCGATCAACATGGCAGGCAGCACCGCCACCATGTTGCGCCACCACTCCCCAGATCCCGTCCAGTCGCCCATGGCGCCCAGCACGCTGGTGGCCACAAAAGCGCCCAGCGCAATGAACAGGCCGTGGCCAAAGTTCAGCACGTCCATCAGGCCAAACACCAGCGTCAGGCCCGAGGCCATGATGAAGATGATCATGCCCATGGCCAAGCCCGCCACGGTCAAAGTCATCCAGGTCGAGTCCGAGCCGATCAAAGTCCAAGCCAGCAGAGCCAGCACAGGCACAAGCAACAGGGGGCGTGTATCGATGTCTTCGAAAAATTTCATAAGGCCAGCCCCAACAAAGATTGCTGCAAAGCCGTGTCTTCGGCCAGCGCCTGCATGCGCCCCGCATGCACCACGCGGCCGTTGTCCATCACGGCCACGGTGTCGCCCAGCTGCTGCGCAAAATGGATGTTTTGCTCCACCAACAAAATCGTCACCCCGCTGGCCTTGAGCTGCTGGAACGCCTCGATCATGTTTTGGATGATGGCCGGGGCCAGGCCCTTGCTGGGCTCGTCGATGATCAGCAGGTCACGTGGCTCCACCATCGCCCGCGACACGGCCAACATCTGCTTTTGCCCGCCCGAGAGCTTGCCCGCCGGGTGGTTCCAGAACTTTTCGACCGCCGGAAAGAGTTTGAAAATCCACTGCAGCCGTGCCTCGTCCATCTGCCCAGCGTGCTGTGCGCTGCGGGCGGCCAACAGCATGTTTTCCTTCACGGTCAGGTCCGAGAAGATGCCCATGTTTTCCGGCACATAGGCGATGTTCTTTTGCGCAATGGCGGGCGTGTTGAACGCCGTGATGTCGGTATCGCCGAACGTGATTCGCCCAGACGAGGCTTGCCACAGGCCCATGATGGTGCGCAGCGTGGTGGTCTTGCCCGCGCCGTTTCGGCCGAGCAGCATGGTCAGCTCGCCACGCGGCACGACCAGATCCACCCCGTGCAGGATGTGGTACGCCCCGATGTGCGTGTGCACGCCTTCGAGGGTCAGCAAATTCGTGTTCATATCGGTTTGCTTCATCCGGCCTCCTTGGCTTTGCCCAAGTAAGCCTCTTGCACGATGGGCGACGCAATCACTTCGTTGGGCTCGCCATCGGCCACCAAGCTGCCGTTGTGCAACACGATGATGCGGTCGGCCAGCTCGCGCACCACGTCCATCTTGTGTTCGACCAGCAAGATGGTTTTGGTTTTGTCTTTTTTAAGCTGCCTTATCAGGTCCAGGATCACAGGCGCTTCGTCGTGGCTCATGCCGGCGGTGGGTTCGTCAAACATGTACACCGAGGGCTCCAGCGCCATGAGCAGTGCCACTTCGAGCTTGCGCTGGTCGCCGTGCGGCAAACTCGCCACCGGGGCGTCTTGCTGCGCGGTCATAGACACGGATTGCAAAATTTCCAGCGCCCGGTTCGTGAGCTGCGTGTGGTCGCTCCAGATGCTCCACAGGTTCAGGCCTCTGCGGTGTGCACCTTCTTTCGTGGCCTGCACCGCCAAACGCACGTTTTCCAGCACCGACAAATTGGGGAACAAATTGGTCAACTGAAACGCCCTGCCCAAACCTGCACGGGTGCGCGCCGAGGCACTCAGGCCCGTCAGCTCACGACCGTTCAGGTGCACTGAACCTGCAGAGGCAGGCAGCTGCCCCGAGATCAGATTGAAGTAAGTGGTCTTGCCCGCCCCGTTGGGGCCGACGATGGCGGTCAGCGTGCCGGGTTCAAAGCGGCACGAGACCGCATTGACCGCCACATGACCGCCAAACCGCACAGTCAAGTTTTGGGTTTCAAGCATTCCATCCATCCGTCAAAGCGTTTTGTGGGCGTAACCCTTGTGGGAGCGGCGCCCTCGCCGCGAAAAAGCGCTCGCAGTCCACAAGCCATCGCCCCGGGGGCGGAGCTCCGACAATCGTGTCTCGATCAGCGTTTGTTGCGGATCGGCACGTTCATCTCTTCAGGCTTGATCTCGCGGATCAGCTCAGGTACGCCCCAGGCAAACGCCGGATCGATCTTGATCTTGAAGTGGTACATGCTCTGCATGGCTTGGTGGTCTTCCTTGCGGAAGGTCATCTTGCCCTTGGGCGTGTCAAAGCTCATGCCCTCCATGGTGCTGATGAGCTTGTTGGTGTTCGTGTCGCCATTGGTTTTCTTCAAGGCCGTCACCAAAGCCATGGCCGAGGAGAAGCCGCCTGCAGTGAAGAAGTCCGGTGGTGACTTGAACTGTTGGTAATGCGAGGCCACCATGGCATCGTTCACCGGGTTCTTGGGCATGCCGAAGTAATAGTAAGCCGCGCCTTCCATGCCGGGGAACTGCTTGTAGGCCACCATCGCGGGGAGGATGTTGCCACCCGTGGCGATCTCGATGCCGTAGCGCTTCAAATCCATGTCGGCGATCTTGAAGGGGTTGCCACCGGCCCAGATGATGAAGATGATCTTGCGGCCAGGCAAAGCCTTGAGCTTGTCGATCATGCGCTGAGCACCGGCCGTGAAATCGGTGGTGGCGGGTGGCAGGTACTCTTCGTGCACCAGCTTGGCTTTCTTGACCGAGTCCTTGAAGGCCTTCACGCCATCACGGCCAAAAGCCGAGTCTTGCGCCATGGTGACGATGCTCACACCGTCTTTGTCCACGGCCACAGCGTTGGCAATCGCGTCCTGGCTGCTGTTACGGCCCGTGCGGAAGATGTATTTGTTCCACTTCTCGCCCGTGATGGAGTCCGCCACTGCAGGCTCAACCAGCAAAATCTTTTTGTACTCTTCGGCCACAGGCAGCATGGCCAGTGCCACGGGCGAGGCGGTTGGGCCCACGGCCAGGTCCACTTTGTCGTCGCCATAGGCAGCGGCCAAGAGGTTTTTACCCAGGTCAGGTTTGCCCTGGTCGTCTTTTTCGATCACCACTATCTTGCGCCCCGCCACCTCCATGGTGCCGCCGGTGGCGTAGCTCAAACCCATCATCAAACCGGTCTGGGTTTGCTTGCCATAGGCCTCCAGCGGGCCGGTCTTGCTGTAAATATGGGCGATCTTGATGTCTTTGCCCTGGGCCATAGCAGCCGGAGCCAAAGAAGATGCCACCGCCAAGGCGGCCAAAGAAATGAGGTGTCGACGGAACATAGGGGTCTCCTGTTGGAATGGTCATGCGCTTGTCACCCATGTCTTTGTGCACAAGCCGTGCCAGAAACGTCCAGCACCACCCCCATCCTAAACCCTTGTCAACACTCGATATTTTTTGGCAGTCAAATCAGCAACTGCAAGTATGCATTTTTTAAATACACATCAAATGATCAATAAAAATACATATGATCAAAATATATACACATCACGGCAAGCGCAGGTAAAGCTTCGCACGCGAAACGCCCAGCATTTTGGCGGCTGCAACTTTGTTGCCGTGGGTGAATTCAAGGGCTTTGGCCACAGCCAAACGCTCCAAGGCCTCCACCTGTTGCGACAGCGGGGCCAACAATGCAGCTGGATCCTGCGAAACCATCGGGAAAATGGCCCCGTGCGCGGATTGAGATTGCATGGGCACCGGTGAAATCTGACTCAAGCCAGACTCGCGCAGCACCATTGCCACTTCCGGTGCATCCATCAAGCCGGTATCGCTGCGCAACAACAATTGTTCCAGAACGTTGCGCAACTCCCGTACATTGCCACGCCAGTTTTGTGCTGCCAACAAAGCCACCGCTTGCGGACTGAACTCCGGATGCGGCAAGTCACTGCGCAAAGCCAGGTCTTCGGCAAGCACCTCGATCAATGCGGGAATATCGCTTGCGCGCTCTCGCAGAGGCGGCAGCCGTAAGGGCAACACATTCAGGCGGTAAAACAAATCCTCCCTGAACTGGCCCGACTGGACCAGTTGGACCAAATCGCGCGAAGTGGCCGCGATGATGCGGGCATCAAATGGCACAAGGCGGTTGGAGCCCAAGGGTTCCATTTCGCCCTCTTGCAAGGCGCGCAAGAGCTTGGCCTGCAAACCCAAAGGCATGTCCCCGATTTCGTCCAGAAACAAGGTGCCACCATCGGCGAGTTTGAATTTACCGTCGCGCCCCTTGCGGTCTGCACCGGTGTAAGCCCCGGGGGCCACACCAAAAAACTCGGCTTCGAGCAATGTCTCGGGCACCGCAGCAATGTTCACGCTGACCAGCGGGCCCTTGGCGCGGGGCGATGAAGCATGAATGGCATGCGCCAACAACTCTTTGCCGGTGCCCGTCTCACCCAGCAAAAGCACAGGACTGCTGGACTGCGCCGCCCTGCGCGCTTGGCGCTTGAGATCGACCACCACAGCACTGGCCCCAATGAAGCTGGCAAAACTGTGTCGAGCCTGGCGCAGCCCCGGACTGGCCCGGCGCTGGACCGCCAAGGCATCTCGCGCCTCGTCCAGCTCACGCTGCATCAAGGAAAATTTGGCCAAAAAGGGTTGCAAATTCGACTGCGCTTGATCAAACAAGACCACGCCCAAAGCCCCAATCACCTGACCAGCATCGTCGTGCAAGGGAAAACGGCTGACCACAAACGTGCCCGCCTTGTTGGTCAGCAAGTCGATCAGAATCGGTTTACCGGTTTCCAAGACCTTTTGCATCTGGGTGTTTTGCACCACCGCTGAGACAGGCTGACCGACAAAGGCCTGCTCATTGGCAAAGCCCAAAGCCGGCAAATAGCGTCTGTATTGGTCATTGATCCAAACCACGGTACCCGAACGATCCACCAGCAACATGCCCTCACTGGCGTAAGCAAAGACATCGAAAAGTGACTTGGCCGCCAGATTCAGGATGCTTTGGGCATCTTTGGGTAGACCCGTCAGGTCAGAAGTTACAGATAAAGGCATGCCTTGATCTTACCCATGCCCTGGGCCAAACCTACAGAATGCCTCCACAGCAAAGAGTGATCACGAATTGGACGAGTGCGACACCCGAGGGCGGCTGACGTCTCCGTAAAGCGACTTGCGTCTCCGCTTACGTGACGTGCATCCACATAGGTCTACATCAACTCAGCAGTGTTTCCCTGTGCAGCGGTGAAGCCAGTGCTGGTTCGGTGCCGTCTTGGTTGCTCATAGTCATGTGTGCATCGCCCTGATGTGTGGATTGGGAGTGGTAACAGTTTTCAAACTTACAAAGGAACTGTCATGACCAAATCAACCGACATACGCACACTCAAAGGACTTGATCGACCAACGCGTTTCACCATTCCAGACACCAAGGGACTGCATCTATGGGTGCGGGATGATCTCAAAAAATATTGGGTTTTTAGGTTTACTGTCGACGGCAGGAGGCATGACACTGGTCTTGGGTCTTTCCCCGAAATCACTCTCTCTGATGCAAAGCACAAAGTCGCCAAGCTGCGAGGGTTACTTGCCAACGGGATCAACCCAGCTGAGTTGAAACAGCAGCAACGAGAAGCAACAAAGCAAAAAAACAAGGTTACGTTCGCAGAATATGCACGAGACCACATTGATCGGATGTCTCCACAATGGTGGAATCACAAAAGTGAAAAGCAATGGATCAATACGCTCACAACCTATGCCCTCCCCGTCATAGGAAAGCTCGACCTAGATGCGATAACTACGGAGCATGTTTTAAGAATTCTTGAACCGATTTGGACCACCAAAAACCAAACATCCTCACGCTTACGTGGCCGCATCGAACGAATCATGGGTGCAGCGATAACCCAAGGCTTGAGACAACAATCAAATCCAGCCATGTGGAAAGGACACCTAGAGCACCTGCTCCCTGCTCATCGAAAATCAAACAAGCATCATGAAGCACTGCCCTACACCGAAATACCTGAGCTCATGGCCCACTTGTCAAAAGTTCAGGCTATGTCCTACTTGGCTCTACAGTTCACCATATTGACAGCAGCCAGAACTGGCGAAGTTCTTTTTGCAGAGTGGAATGAAGTCAAGGATGACGTCTGGGTTATTCCAGCTCATCGAATGAAAGCTAAGCGTGAGCATCAGGTCCCACTTTGCAGCCGCGCCTTGGAATTGCTTAAAGAAGCTCACTATCTGGGCAAGGACTCGACTTTCATTTTTAACAACTACGGCAAACCACTTTCATCGATGGCTATGCTGATGGCGATCCGAAGGTATCGAAATGGATTAACGGTACATGGGTTCCGAAGTTCATTTCGGGATTGGGTTTCTGAAGAAACCACTCACAGCAGCGAAGTAGCAGAAATGGCCCTCGCACACACCATAACGAACAAGGTGGAAGCAGCCTATCGTCGAGGCATACTGCTTGAGAGACGGCGCGCCTTAATGCTTGACTGGGAAAAGTTTTGCTTGTCTGGCCAATCCACACATCAGGGCGATGCACACATGACTATGAGCAACCAAGACGGCACCGAACCAGCACTGGCTTCACCGCTGCACAGGGAAACACTGCTGAGTTGATGTAGACCTATGTGGATGCACGTCACGTAAGCGGAGACGCAAGTCGCTTTACGGAGACGTCAGCCGCCAATCTGCAAGGCCTCATACGGATCAAGAAGGTAACAAATGAACTTTACCACCTGATTTACCACTCAAGGGCATAACGGACTCCGTTTCCGCCAAACCCTGTGGCTTCATGCGAGATTCCGATAGTCTTGTGTGAAATTACCACTTAAATAACCACGAGTGCTTCACTGCCTCGTGGTTTTTTTTTGACTTGATGTTTCAGTTTATGCGAGCCAGCGCCAGCGCCTGGATGTAGATCGACCACACACTCGCATAAAAGGTCACTTGTGAAAAGATCACCTTACGCGGTGCTTTGGCTCTGAAGGTAGGGGGGAGGGGTGAGGCTGTCAGAGTTGCTTTTGTAGCTACCTGTTCCGCTCACAAAAAGGGGCTTAGCTCAGTTTTTTGACTAGGCTAGTTGCGTCAAGCTCAAACTTGAGTGGCTTGAAAAAGCGTATTTATTTATTAAAAATTGACAATATCAACAAAAATTGATAAAATAATAGTGTGAGTATATTTTATGCATCAGCCAGCCTTATATCGGCGATGCCTCTAACTTGTGCCCTCTAGGGCGCAATATCTGACACCCAAAAATTCACTGCAGAAGCTGGAGCCAATCTAGCAGCACCTGCACCTTCAGTTCGTGGCCTCTTCACGCTGAAGGAACCTCCTCCCTTCGTTAATCCAGCCCTCCGGCGTCATTCATGGCCCTCGGAGAGCTTTGCTTTGGAGCTTTAATTTTGAAATATTTGACCGCTATTCACCCTACTTGGCTAGAGCCTGTTGTAACCGTCCGGCTCAATTCCCGAACTGACAAGACCAAGCTATCCGAGGCAATCTATCTGGCTGAAAAGTATGAATGCATCGGGATCATCTCAAACTATGCCAATCCTATGACAGCTGAGTTTGAACGATATGAGGATTCAGGGATCATCAAGGGCTTCGACGTCCCAGAGAGACTCAAGACCGATGAACTGATCGACAAACTGACATCACTTCAAGTCAGAGGTAAAGACAAAAAACCAAGGTACATGAACCACAACAGCTTGAAGAACCTGAGGCCAGCAGCTAGGTTTAAGGCTGGGCACAAACATCACCGTAAGTCTTCGATCCCTGCGGAGTCAGTCCTTAAAGCTATTGAACTCAGGGATCAAACCATGCCTTGGCGTGCTATTGGTGACTGCCTTGGTCTGAACTTTGAGACAGTGAGGTCTGCGGTAAGAAAGTATCAGCAATCTACTGGTTTAACAGGCTTAAACACGTAGGCAGGTACTAGGGCCTTCAGGGGAGCTTTCAAGGTTTAACAGGCCTTGAAGGTGGGCCGCAGAAGGTTCCTACAACACTATGAATAACAGCAATTAAGTTAGAAATATCAACAAGTTAAGTACTTGAAGTATGTACCTCACAGTGGACTATTTGTAGTAGTAATACACATACAGAGAAGAGAGTACATAAATCAATTTCTACAGCTATATAGGGAACCAGTTCGATGACACATGACCATACGGCTGCCGCGTGCACCGCTGCCCAATCCATCCCATATTCGGAACCAACAAAGCAGAACGCCAAATACATCTGCTACTTGACCCTCAGCGACATTTATGGCCCAAGGGATGAGATTACAGAAGTTCTAGACCAGATTTGTGCCGGCATTCCTCGGCGAAAGCATGAAGACAAGCGATCGGTGCGCAGCAGCGCAAGACTGATTCTCGCCAACATCGTTCACTGCATCTATTCCAGATCATGGCTGACCGTGCCAAGCAAAAAAACTGGCTATGTAAATGGCCAGTACCTTCGAGATCAACTTTTCATGTCACATCAAGCGACCATGGATGTGCTGAACAGACTGATCGACATGGAATGGCTGTCCGATCGTATTAGCGGGAACAGCTATCAACATGTATCGACGATGTACCGTCCGTCCGAACTAGCAGAACAGCATTTGTTTCGTTGGCTGTACCTTGTACAGAAGCCATTCAATGACGAATACCTATTCGCCAGCTATCGCGAGGAAGGAAACAAGGGCGCAAAAAAGAAGATATTTCTTGGATCGAGGGCTGCCGCCAATGACCTACGAAACATGAAAGTTATTAATGACCACCTGAAGGAGCAGTCTTATGCCCTTCACGGTCCTCAGCGTCTAATCTACCTTGAGGAACCAGATATGCCAGTTCAAGGTGGGCGTGTATATATGGACCTGCAACGCCTGCCTGACAAAAGCGCCAAGGTTCGTCTAAACACTCTCATCAATGGACAGCCTGTAGTCGAGATTGATCTGAAGGCTAATCACCTTCGGATGGCTGCCGCATTGTTCAAAGAGGAACTACCAACTGATCCCTATGAGGAAATTGTCAAAGTAACCGGCTACAAGCGCGATGTGGTCAAGTCAGCCATCAATCGTAGTCTTGGAAGTGATCATGCTGGTCGTGTCCTTCACGGGGCACGATACGACGAGGACATGCCAATCGACAATGACACATTCAAAGCGATCACTACTGAGACAAGAAGAATCTATCCATTCGTCCCCTTTAACGAAGGCATTGGTGTCATGCTGCAAAGCCTAGAAGGGCAAATAATGATCAATGCACAGCTTCAGCTGATTGAGCTTGGCATCACAGCCCTACCAATTCACGATGCGTTGATGGTCAACAGCGGAATGATGGTTCAAGCTGCCGCCGAGCAGGTGCTGAAGGAATGCTGGGCCGAGCAACTGCAAGTTAGCTTCTATCCCGCTGCTGAAACTGACTCGATCTGATGGGTGTGAAAAGTGCTGGCTCGGCTACGCCGGGGTCAGTTACTCGCAACCAAAGCGTGGTTTTTCAAAGCCAATAACAGTCCAAGCCGCAGGCCCTTCGATGTCTGCTCTAGTTTTTCTTGCAATCAAGACATAGTTACAGGAGCTTGTACCAACGTAACTTGGAGAGCTATATGTGTTGGCGAACATCTGGTTGCCTACAAGAGTGCCGGAGGTGAAGGAGCTACCCGGAATCACATAGCTAGAATTTTTTGACCACATAAATGCTCTCTGGTCTGCTGAAACATCGTACGAACCTACAGGCATTCCATGCTCGGAAATAACTGCGGTAATTGGCCTGCCTACATATCCACCCATGATCTGAGAAGCGCACCCAGAAATAAGCACAACTCCAAGGATGAAGCAAAAAGAGAAGATCGTTTTAAGGTCTATTTTTTTCATACCGTATTTTTATTGAAAGCCAATATTAACAGCCGTTGTAGTTCTTCCGCCCACTCGGAGTGATTGTGTAAGTACCACCTCTTGGGCCAACATGGCAGGTGGGGTCGGGTGAAGGCCTCTGAAGGTTGCCCGGTTGCTCTTTTTTAGGAGCTGCGGCAGGGGCGCGATGGCAGTGGTAGTCACCTGTTTTACGATTGTGATGGCAACCTGACGTGTCCAAGCCTCCCCCATGAGCAAATACAACTGCTGGCAGGGCAAACAGCAAAACCAAAATCAGAGCTTTTATTTGCTGCTCCTAAACGTCCATGGGGCCACTGGGTGCTCATCTTGCCAAAGTCACACATGCGAATTATGAGCTGCGGCCTCAGCGTCTCTGTACGCCTTTCAATCTTATTGAGTCACTTAATTGCACCTAGTTTCGTATGCTTTAAATAACTGACTGTAGGTTGTTATGCAATTAGTTGGCCGCGGTGCTTGGTATACGTTTTGTTGTGATCTTTGAAGACTCTGCTCATGCATGCGCTGATTCAGTTGCTGAGTCTGTTGATTCATTGCGTCGCCAGCGGACTGCATTCCTGAACCTATGCCTTCCCAAAGCGCACGATTTTGAGGTGTGTCAGCGCATCCTGTTAAGAGTCCAAAACAGCAAATTAGAAGCATTCTTCTCATAAATTCCTCGACTTTTTAACCTACCAAAATTCAATGATATCCCATTATGGGATATTCTAGAATAAGATTCAACATGCTCCGATGCAGTTGGTCAGAGACAGAAAACAAAGATTAAGGGAGCTACTCAAAGAAGCTCGGCTGGATAGCAAACTACGCCAAGTTGATGTTGCTGAAAGTCTCGGGAGACCACAATCCTATGTCGCCAAAGTTGAGAGCGGCGAACGAACTCTCGATTTCATTGAAGTTATCGACTACTGCAAGGCTATACAGCTTGACGCAACTAGCCTAGTCAAAAAACTGAGCTAAGCCCCTTTTTGTGAGCGGAACAGGTAGCTACAAAAGCAACTCTGACAGCCTCACCCCTCCCCCCTACCTTCAGAGCCAAAGCACCGCGTAAGGTGATCTTTTCACAAGTGACCTTTTATGCGAGTGTGTGGTCGATCTACATCCAGGCGCTGGCGCTGGCTCGCATAAACTGAAACATCAAGTCAAAAAAAAACCACGAGGCAGTGAAGCACTCGTGGTTATTTAAGTGGTAATTTCACACAAGACTATCGGAATCTCGCATGAAGCCACAGGGTTTGGCGGAAACGGAGGGATTCGAACCCTCGATGAGGCTCTACACCCCATACTCCCTTAGCAGGGGAGTATGTGTAAAAGGAAAAACTCTACATAAAACGAACAAATTCATAGGCTTATAGAATAATTTACTTTCATAATTGACAAAAACCCACAGAAAACCCACAATCGTGGAAATTCTTAAAGGTTTACACATGACAGCACGAGAGTTCTCAGAAGATGGCGTCAGCAAGATCGTGCTGAAGTCTGGTCAGATTCGGTTCGAAGCACGAATCAATCGGAGCGGCGAAAAGTCAATTCAAAAACGCTTCACGAAAAAAAGTACCGCAATAGCTTGGCGCGAAGAACAACTCAAAACCCTAGCTAGGGGCGCCCCCATCACAAACGGCAAAAAATTCACAATTGACTCAGTGATTGACGAGTACCTCGCATATCGAGACACCACTAGCCCCATGTCGGGCAACCAGCGAACAGACTTCACCAAAGTAAAGTCCGACCTTGGAAATCGAATCGTTTCAACTCTTGAAAAGCAAACAATTGAAGAGTGGCTGACACTACTGAAAAAAAGCCCTAAGGGTTACTACAAAGATGGAAGGGAAATGACTCCATATGCTGAAGCAACGCGGAGGCGCTTCTTTTTTAGCTTGGTTCAATCGGTGCGATGGCACCAAGAAAAACACGAGTACTACATAAAGCCTGACCTTTTCAAAATCAACAAAAAAATCATGCCAAAGGCTTGGGAGGGGCATCGTGAACGCCGATTTGAAGAAGGAGAAGAACAAGCCCTTTACGCAGCGGGTTTGACCCGAAAAGGCGCTTATACACGCCAAGACTGGGAGGCGATCATTGGATTTGCACTTGAGACGGCTATGCGTGAACAAGAAATCACGCTTGCAAAATTCAGCGACATTCGTAATCATGGTTTCGATTTGGTAATTCCAAAATTGAACTCAAAAACCAAAATAAAACGAACAATTTTTCTATCTACAAAAGCTCGCCAAATCATTGCCTCACAAAAGAAAACTTGCCCTGCTGGCGAAGATCGCATATTTCACCAATTTCCATCTGCTGATGCTGTATGCGAAGCATTCATAAGCCTACGCAAGCGTGCAAAGGTCAAGAATTTTCGTTTTCACGACTTACGACACGAAGCGACGAGCAGGATGTGCGAGGACGAATCAATCAAGTTTGAGGACATTCTCGCAATGACAGGGCACAAATCTTTGGCAACATTTTTAGGATACATGCAAATGAAAAATCGCAGTGAGGAACTTAAAAAATTTCTCGAAGAAGAGGAGTGCAAGAAAAAAATCTAATCTTTCGAAAAAATCTTTCTTAGATCACAAAGCCAATCCCTTTTTTCGGCTTGGTCACTTTTTGAATCACTAGCTCTTGAGCTTGTTTATAAACAGCGCTTCCTATTGCTAGTTGAAGCAGCAATCGTTGACGTCGTGGAGATTCACTTGCTAAAAGCGTAAGACCTTCCTGAGTAAGGATCGGTGCATCAACAGGCAACTTCAAATCTTTAAGCATTTCCTCATACTGTCGTATCGCAATATCTTTAGCTTGACGAGGTGTCAGATCTGGCACCTCAAAAACGACCACTCTACTCAGCACAGGGGCAGGGATTCCAGCTAGCGTATTAGCCGTAAACACGAAGTTAACTTTTGATAGGTCCAACTTCAACTCTGGCAACGAAAGATCACCAAAGGACCTAGCCGTTGTAGGCTCGAGCAACTGCAATAGTGAGTTGACAACAGGATATTTAGAGTCTTTATCGTCAGCTTTGTCCAACTCTTCCATAGCGAACATGCCATTAGCAAAGTCAGATCTTGCGAGCCAACGAAGTAGCATTCCGGGTTGCGCATTGGACCATCCCCGAGCTGTTCCTACTAATTCCATGGACGCTTGCGATGTTTCCAAATTCACACGCTCAAAATCGAGGTGAAAAGCCTCAGCAAGTGCGCTCAAAAATAAAGTTTTTCCGACACCGGGACTACCTACAAAAACCGTAGGTGGTAGCTGAAGACTTGCTTTTCGGACATGGGAAAGTGCTAGCGATGGCAGCAAAAAATCATTGATGTAATCTGAAAAATTCGGGAAACGCACTTCTAGCTCGCGGCACTTAGCAAGATAGTCATCCCGAACGATCATTAGCTTTCTCAGCGGCCCACTCTCATCGAGTTTCAGAAGTTGACTTCGCGTCTCTTCATTCAACCCACAATTCATACTCGTCAGATTTTTGGCATCGAACAACTGGTGCGCGTTAACCGCATCAAGCGACAATTTTCTAAGCTTAGCTGTCGCCATTTCTCTTTTTTTTATCTCGCCCAAATTCACTTTTAACATTTTCGCCTCCACTAATTACAGGATAGGGCTGGTAGACAAAAAAGGCAAAATTTTGATTGTGACGATACCTAAGCAGCGCAATACAAGGCTAAACGTCGCCTTAAACTGAAATGCTTTGAGCTGATAGCAAAAGCAACTCTAGAACGCAAACAAATCAGAATTCAGCATTTCAACCGTCAGACAGGCATTACTGTTGAACGAATCATCTCGCCTCAACAAATGGTGCACTATCGGGATAACTGGTATGTCGACGCATGGTGTCACCTTCGCAAAGAAATCAGAAGCTTTGCTGTAGATGCCATCACCGAGTGCGAACAACTGATCGAAGACGCAAAAGAACTTGATGCCGAACAGACTATTACACAATTGATTACAAAAAACGCAAAATTTGTGTTCTGTGAATTTTGTCCCAGCACAGGCCCATTCACTGAGCCTGGCTCTGTATGTCCATCCAGCCCTCATACCCTCCCCTTCAGCCACATGGCATGACATCAAAGCTGCGGTATGGCCGTGCCAAGCCGAAAGTGTGGGATTTGCAGCGGAAGCGGAGATGCGGGGCATGAAACGGAACGGAAATACGCTGACTCTGCTTGCGGGAGCTGGATCTTGGCAAAACACTCTACGAAGAGCGAATACACAAGCAACACGCTCCGAGAGACCGTCTGAGTCAGCAGACGCAACCTGCTAAAAAAATTCAAGCTACACCCTATAAAGCAGGGAAAAGTCGGCGAATACACCTCCATGGACCTCGCGCATGTTGCGCCATGGCCGTAACAAATGGAGTTCACATGCCTAAAAGTAAAGATACCTTAGACGCCGCCGAGTGGGGCAATTCTGCAAATATTGAGATGATCGCGATCGATGAAGCCCTCTCCGCCCCTAGTCCGAATCCTCGTTCGCCTGCATTTGCTGTTCAAGAAATATTCAGAATTGCAAAAAGCTATGGGGGAGAAGATCAAATTTTCATGACCAAAGAAGCGTTCTTAGTCATGTTTCCAAGGCTTAAAGGAACGTTTTACAAGGGAAAAATGAGCTGGGATAGCACTCGCTCGTGCTGGAATTTGCAAGATGGTCCAACTGTTGATGCATCGAGGATTCAGGCAGATGTGCTGCGTTGGTACGTCAACGCTTGGGACTTCAGTAGACACACGCGTGACCCGGAATTTCAATATCCAGAGGATCAAGAATTTGGACCGTCAGGTGAAGGCGTCGATAAGCTATTTCACGCATTGATGCCACTCTATGGTGAGTTAACGCGCCGCATCTTTTTTGATAGAGAGTCGAGCCGCTTCGGCTATTGCGACGTGTACAAAGCAGATGGCACTGATAAGTACGTTGCCGAAATCGGCTTCTTCGACGACACAAGAACTCATCGCATACAGTTCGGTGCGCAGCCGTTTTGGCAGCTTGAAGGTTTGTCGGTACCAGCTCTACTTAGTAAGTACAACGTCCTAAGCTACAGAGTGCACAGTATCTCGGCGCGAAGATCAAACGTCAAAAAACAAGTGGCACATAGCGACTCGCCTACGTTCTTCTAATTGCTGCACAGACTATTCGATCGCTCGTCTCAGCCGAGCGACCAGATTGCAGCGGTTTCTGCCTGTCGTGAATGCCTTAACGAACTTCAGCTTCCGGCCATAAGCGGTCAGCCGTGATGATTGCCGATGGCCGTCATTCGCAGCCCATGTGCTCCCACATAGCGGTCATCTGAAGCCACCCAGGCAACCGGGCAACCCTTCTCTGCTGATGGGGATGATATAAGTTTGTAGTGTTTTATTCATAATGTAGAATAATCTACATTATGAATTGGCTCTGCTTCATCACCAGCCTACCCACAGAAAACGCCACCCTGCGTCAACGTGCCTGGCGGGCCCTCAAGTCATCCGGTGCCTCTGTGCTGCGTGATGGCGTCTATTTGCTCCCTGACTTGCTCGGCAATCGGTCTCTTTTGGATGGCATCGCCCAAGATGTGTTGTCGGGTGGCGGAACGGCCATGGTGCTGGACACCGTGGAGCCGTCCGGGGCTAATTTCAAAAGCCTGTTCAACCGATCTGAAGAGTACGCCGCCCTTTTGGCTGAGCTTGCCAAAGCCGCAGGCGATCTGACCCCTGTTTCGGTGCAAGACGTTCTCAAGCAAGTCAGAAAGCTTCGCAAGTCTTTCGATCAACTCAGCCAGATTGACTTCTTCCCCGGACAGGAGCGGGCCCAGGCCGAAACCGCGCTGCTCGAATTGGAAGGCGACTGTGCCCGCTTGATTTCTCCCGATGAGCCGCATGCCGCCGTCGGTGCCATTGCCTCGCTGAGCATTGCCGACTACCAAGGGCGTACTTGGGCCACTCGTGCCAAACCTTGGATGGACCGGCTGGCCACCGCTTGGTTGATCCGCCGTTTCATTGACCCCAAGGCACGCATCCTTTGGCTCAAGAGTCCCAAAGACTGCCCCAAGGACGCCTTGGGATTTGATTTCGACGGGGCTACTTTCTCACATGTCGGATCGAAGGTGACATTCGAGGTTGTTGTTGCCAGCTTTGGCTTGATGGAGCCAGCGCTCCAACGTCTGGGCCTGTTGGTTCACTACCTGGATGTGGGCGGCGTGCAGCCCCCTGAAGCCGTGGGCGTGGAAGCCGCGCTTGAAGGCCTGAGTAGCACGATCACCGACGACGACCAATTGCTCACGCTGGCCAGTGCCATCTTCGATGGTCTGCTGACCACTTTCCAGAAACCCACCAACAAGGGAGTGAAGGCATGACCGATACCAAGAACCTGACCCCTTACTCTCTTTGGCAACTGACGCTTTACTTCCTGAGACTTGGAACTCTAGGCTTTGGTGGGCCAGTGGCGCTGGTGGGTTTCATGCACCGCGACCTGGTGGAAGAGCGCAACTGGATCACCGAGGCGGACTACAAGGAAGGCTTGGCCTTGGCACAGATCGCACCTGGACCACTGGCTGCCCAATTGGCCATCTATCTTGGCTATGTGCACCACCGAATTCTTGGCGCAACGGTGGCTGGCTTTGCTTTTGTGCTGCCATCTTTTGCCATGGTTGTAGGTTTGGGCATGGCCTATGTGTCTTATGGCGGCTTGCCTTGGATGCAGGCAGTGTTTTATGGGGTAGGTGCTGCGGTGCTGGGCATCATGGCCATTGGCGCACACAAACTGTCCACCAAGAGCATCGGCAAGGACAAACTGCTGTGGGCAATCTTTGGTGTGCTGGCCGCAGTGACCATCATCACCCAGTCTGAAATCGCTTGGTTGTTCATTGCAGCAGGGCTTCTGGTCTGGGTGATCCGTTGCAAGCCCACCTTCGGCAACAAAGCCATGGGGCTGGGTCTGGTGCCCCCAGTCGATGCCGCCCAGCTTGCTCCTGTGGTGCTTGATCCGGCCTTGTTGACGCAAATCGGTCTGTTCTTTGCGAAAGCCGGGACCTTCGTCTTTGGTTCGGGTCTGGCCATTGTTCCCTTCCTCTACGCGGGCACTGTGACCGAGCACCATTGGTTGACCGACCGCCAGTTTGTCGATGCCGTGGCCGTGGCCATGATCACACCGGGTCCGGTGGTCATCACAACGGGCTTCATCGGCTACCTGGTCGCAGGATTGCCCGGCGCGGCCATGGCCGCAGCAGCGACTTTTCTGCCGTGCTACCTCATCACCATCGTTTCAGCACCTCATTTCAAGAAGTGGGGCAAGAACCCCTCGGTGATCGCCTTTGTGGATGGCATCACAGCAGCTGCCATCGGGGCCATTGCAGGCTCGGTGGTGGTGATCGCGCAGCGCTCCATCAGTGACATCCCAACCGCACTGCTTGCCCTCAGTGCCACTGCACTGCTATGGAAGTTCAAGAAGATTCCCGAGCCGGTACTGGTTATTGGTGCTGCCCTGATCGGATTGGCCATCTATCCTCTGGTGAGCCATTGATGAAAACCGCAATTAACCTGTTGGTCTTGAGTGGTGCTTTATTGCTCCAAACCAGCTTCGCTCAAGACCGCAAGATCGAGCAAGCCATTAAGCATCGTAAGGCGGCGTTCACCTTGATGGCGACCTATGTGAATCGGATGGTGCAGACCGTAGAGGGGAACCGACCGTTCGATGTCAAGCAGATGGCCCAAGATGCCAAAGCGGTCGAATTGCTCAGCAAGCTGCCATGGGAGGGGTTTGTCGAGGGCAGTGAACGGGGTGAGACCCGCGCCAAAGATGACATCTGGTTTGAAGATGAGAAGTTCAAGCGGTATGCCAACGACCTGCAAGTCAAATCGGCTGCGGTGACAGTTGCCGCCGAGTCCGGTGATCTCAAAAGATTCAAGGCAGCCGTTAGTCCAATGCGGGATGCCTGCAACACCTGCCATAAGGCGTTTCGCAAGGAATGACCGTGTATCGCCCGCGCTGGATCGCCGTGCTTTTGCTGATGGTCTGTTCAGTGACTTGGGCCACCAAGCCATTGCCGGGCTGGAAAGCATTGGGATCGTCTGAAATTGAGGACTTGTTCAAGGGCAAAGTGCTTGGAGATGGATTCCATTACAGCTACCGATTCCAGACCAATGGCTCTCTCAGCGGTGTCGAAATGGCCAAGGATGTGCGAGGCACTTGGGCGGTCGAAAAGAAACTGCTCTGCCTCCATCGGGAAAAGCCTCGACGGTTCACCGAATGTTTTGAAGTTCACGCCAATGGTCGCGACATCAACATGTTGGACCGTGGAGGCTTGGTGTTCCGGGGGAACCTGCTTGACCTTGAGCCAAGCCAGCCAATCCATTGACCCTGTGTCGGTCAGTAATCAGGAGGTTTGATCATGAAATGGATCACACGCGAGCGCCCCAAGATCGACCGAATTGCCTGCCCATGGCTGATCACGCGATTCATCGACAAGGACGCCGAATTTCTCTACGTTCCCGCCACGGATGTGCTGCGCCTGTCCAGTGAAACTGGGGCCACACCCTATGACATTCCGGGTGTGGCGTTTTCTCATGTGGGCGAGCGGTGCAGCTTCGATGCCTTTTTGTTGGCGTACAAACTGGAGCAACCCGCGCTCAAGCAGTTGGCTGGAATCGTGCGCGGTGCGGACACCTCACGACTGGATTTAACGCCCCAGTCTCCAGGCTTGTATGCCATCTCACTGGGTCTGTCTGAAGTCTTCAAAGACGACCACGAAATGCTCAAGCACGGCTTGGTTATGTACGATGCGCTGTATGCGTGGTGTTGCCACTGCCAAGGTGAATCCCACAACTGGCCTCCCAAAATGTAATCTCCCGTGAATCAGCGCGTTATCTTTGCCATTGCTGCCGCCGTTTTGTTCGGTGCCAGCACACCGCTGGCCAAACTGCTGGTGGGCGATGTTTCGCCTGTCCTACTCGGTGGCCTGCTCTATCTGGGAAGTGGTGTTGGGTTGGGGCTATTCCGAATGCTGCGTGACAAGGCTTGGAACCCATCAGGACTACAGGCTGGTGACTGGCCTTGGCTCCTTGGAGCCATCTTCTTTGGGGGTGTCTTAGGTCCCGTGGCCTTGATGTATGGCCTGACGACGGTATCAGGATCGGCTGCTTCTTTGATGCTCAATCTGGAGTCGGTGCTGACCGCAGTCTTGGCATGGGTGGTGTTCAAAGAGAACGCCGACAAGCGCATCGTCTTAGGCATGCTCGCCATCGTGGTTGGAGGGGCGGTGCTTTCTTCGCAGCCTGGAGGCGCTGGCAGCTCCTCCCTTGTTGGTCTTGCTGCCATTGCCATCGCATGCCTGTGTTGGGCCATTGACAACAACCTAACCCGCAAGGTGTCGGCCTCTGACGCGGTGTTCATTGCCAGTTCAAAAGGTTTATTGGCCGGATTGGTGAACTGCGCCGTCGCCCTGGGGATGGGGGCCAGCTTTCCCGCAGTTCAGACCTCTTTGCTGGCGATGACTGTGGGCTTGCTGGGGTACGGCATCAGCCTGGTGTTCTTCGTCTTGGCCTTGAGAGGATTAGGGACTGCTCGCACGGGGGCTTACTTCTCAACCTCACCGTTCATTGGTTCTGCTGTTTCATTGCTGTTCCTCGGGGAAACTGCAACAGCCTCGTTTTGGCTGGCCTCAGCACTTATGGCCCTGGGTTTATGGCTTCATCTGACCGAGACTCACGAGCATGAGCACACGCACGAGCCACTTGAACACTCACATGCGCATACACATGACGAGCATCATCAACATCAACACAACGCGAGTCTGGATTTGACAGAGCCACATGCCCATTTGCATCGACATTCATCGCTCACTCACAAGCATCCGCACTATCCTGACATTCATCATCAGCATTCGCATTGATGCACCGTCTGATGGCCTAGGTTTTTGAGGACAGTCAACGTCCGCTTTGATCAATTGCCTAAGTCCAAGAGTGTCTGCTTAGCTGAGTTCCCGATGACAGCTAAGGGTCGGAAGCTGGCATTGGACCGGCTTGGGACGAGCGACAGCAACCAGCCTTTACAGGGCATGAGCCACAAACGCTCCTACCCCAACACCCATCACGCTTACCCCGCCTGCATGGGCTGTGCGTGGAGCTGGATGCCCAGCGCCGCCGTGACTTTCAGGATCGTGGCAAAGCTGGGGTTGCCCTCCCCTGACAACGCCTTGTAGAGGCTGTCCCTGCCCAGGCCCGTACGCGCGAAAGTTGCGACATGCCCTTGGCCCGGGCAATGGTGCCCAGGGCCTTGGCAGCATCATCCCCTGCCTCTTGCAGGCAGGCCTCCATATAGAGCGCCATGTCCTCTTCGGTCTTGAGGTGTTGGGCGCTGTCCCATTTCCGCAGTTTGAGTGCAGTCATCGGTTACCCCTTCAGTTGGCGCATAGATCGTTTTTATGGCGCTCTGTATCCATTGAGATACATTGCTGTCCATGCCGCCAAGCGGTGAAGCGGGTTCAACCCGCCATCGCCGCCACCGGCATCTGCAGCAGCGTGCTGGCCGGCGCCAGCGCCATGCGGTGGTGGGCGTCGGCGCGGGGCAGCAGGCGTTCAAAGTAGAACTGCGCGGTTTGCAGCTTGGCCTGGTAGAACGCCGCTGACTCTGGCCCCTGGCCGCTGTGCAGGGCCTGCTCGGCGCGCTGGGCCATCAGCGCCCAGTGGTAGGCCATCATCACGTAGCCGCAATACATCAGGTAGTCCACCGACGACGCGCCCACTTGCTCCGGGTCGGCCTTGGCCTTGAGCATGAGGCGCAGGGTGAGCGTATTCCATTGCACGGCGCGGCGCGCCAGGGCGCGGGCCATGCGGCCACGCAAGCCCCCAGCCAGCAGGCCCGGCCGGGCCAGCACCCACATCTGGGCGGTGAAGTCGCGCACGCACTGGCCGCGCGTTTGCAGCAGCACCTTGCGCCCCAGCAGGTCCAGCGCCTGGATGCCGGTGGTGCCTTCGTACAGCGTGGCAATGCGGGCATCGCGCGCGATCTGCTCCATGCCATGCTCGCGGATGTAACCGTGCCCGCCGTACACCTGCATGCCCAGGTTGGCGGCTTCCAGGCCCATTTCGGTCAAAAAGCCCTTGAGGATGGGGGTGAAGAAACCCAGTTCGCCGTCGTGGCGCTTGTAGCCGGCCTGGTCGCCGGCCCAGGCAGCGGCAAACATCTTGTCGGCCAGTTGCGCGGCGCCGTAGATCATGGCGCGGCCACCTTCGGCGATGGCTTTTTGGGTGAGCAGCATGCGCCGCACGTCGGGGTGCCAGACGATGGCGTCGGCCACCTGCTCGGGCTCCTTTTTGCCCGAGAGCGCGCGCATGGAACGGCGCTCGCAGGCATAGGCCAGCGCGCCCTGGTAAGCCAGCTCGGCATGGGCCACGCCCTGGATGGCGGTGCCGATGCGCGCGGTGTTCATGAAGGTGAACATGGCCTCCAGCCCCTTGTTCGGTTCACCGATCAGGGTGCCGATGGCGCCGTCGAAATTGAGCACCGCCGTGGCACTGGCGCTGATGCCCATCTTGTGCTCGATCGAGCCGCAGTGCACCGCGTTGCGCGTGCCTAAAGCACCACCCTCGCCCACCAGAAACTTGGGCACGATGAACAGCGAAATGCCGCGCGTGCCGGCGGGCGCCTCGGGCAGGCGCGCCAGCACGATGTGCACGATGTTGTCGGTCAAGTCGTGCTCGCCGCTGGAGATGAAGATCTTGGTGCCGGTGATGGCGTAGCTGCCGTCGCCCAGCGGTTTGGCCTGGGTCTTGACCTGCGCCAGGTCAGAGCCGCACTGCGGCTCGGTCAGGCACATGGTGCCGCCCCACTCGCCCGCCACCAGCTTGGGCAGGTACTGCTGGCGCATGGCCTCGGTGCCGTACTGCAAGATGGTGTTGATGCAGCCGATGCTCAGACCGGGGTACATGCTGAAGGCCCAGTTGGCCGTGCCCATCATCTCGCTCTTGAGCAGGTTGAGCGACACGGGCAGGCCCTGCCCGCCGTAAGCCGTGGGGAACGACAGGCCCTGCCAGCCGCCCTCGACGAACTGCGCATACGCCGCTTTGAAGCCCTTGGGCGTGGTGACCTCGCCCGCCTGAAAGTGGCAGCCCTCTTCGCCGCCCGAGACGTAGAGCGGCGCCAGCACCTCTTCGCAGTAGGTGGCGGCGGCCTCCAAAATGGCGTCCACCACCTCGGGCGAGGCGTCTTCGCCGCTGCCCAGCGCGCGGTAGTGCGCCGGGTAGTCGAACACCTCGTTCATCACAAAGCGCATGTCGCGCAGCGGGGCTTTGTAGTTCAACATGCTCATTTCTCCAGAATGGCCACGACGCCCTGGCCGCCAGCGGCGCAGATGGAAATCAAACCGCGCCCGCTGCCTTTTTGCGCGAGCAGCTTGGCCAGCGTGGCCACAATGCGCCCGCCGGTGGCGGCAAACGGGTGACCGGCGGCGAGCGAGCTGCCGTTCACATTGAGTTTGCTGCGGTCAATGGCGCCCAGCGGCTGCGCCAGGCCGAGCTTGTCGCGGCAAAACGCCGGGTCTTCCCACGCCTGCAGGGTGCACAGCACCTGGGCGGCAAAGGCTTCGTGGATTTCATAAAAGTCGAAGTCCTGCAGCGTCAACCCAGCGCGCGCCAGCATGCGCGGCACGGCGTAGGCGGGGGCCATCAGCAGGCCTTCTTTCTTGGCCGGGTCGGGGTTGAAAAAGTCCACCGCCGCCACCTCGCTGAACGTGAGGTAGGCCAGCACCGGCAGACCACGCTCGGCCGCCCAGGCTTCGCTGGCCAGCAGCACGGCCGAGGCGCCATCGGTCAGCGGTGTGGCGTTGCCTGCCGTCAGCGTGCCCTGGCCGGGCGCCACCTTGCGGTCGAAAACCGGCTTGAGCTTGGCCAGCTGTTCAGCGTTCAGGCCCTGGCGCAGGTTGTTGTCCTGCTTCACGCCCAGGAAGGGCGTCATCAGGTCGACAAAGAAACCTTCGCCATAGGCGCGCGCCAGGTTGTGGTGGCTTTGCAGGGCCAGGGCATCTTGCGCTTCGCGCGTGATGCCCCATTCGCGGGCCATGAGTTCGGCGTGTTCGCCCATCGACAGGCCGGTACGCGGCTCGCCGTTGCGCGGCAGCTCGGGCTGGAAGAACTGCCCCGGGCGGATGCGCAGCGCCCGCTGCAGGCGCTGCCAGGGGCTGCGCGCGCGCGAAACATCGAGCAGGGTGCGGCGCAGTTGGTCATTGACGGCGATGGGCGCGTCCGAGGTGGTGTCCACCCCGCCGGCCACGCCGCATTCGATCTGGCCCACCGCAATTTTGTGCGCCACCAGCATGGCGGCCTCCAGCCCGGTGCCGCAGGCCTGCTGCAGGTCGAAGGCCGGGGTCTCGGGCGAGAGCGTGGTGGAGAGCACGGCTTCGCGCACCAGGTTGAAGTCGCGCGAATGCTTCATCACCGCGCCTGCGGCCACGTCGCCCAGGCGCTGGCCATGCAGGTTGAAGCGGTCCACCAGGCCTTGCAGCGTGGCCGTGAGCATATCGAGGTTGGAGGCGCGGCTGTAGGCGGTGTTGGAGCGCGCAAACGGGATGCGGTTGCCACCCACGATGGCGACGCGACGGAGGGTGCTGTTGGGGGTCATGGTGGGGCTCAGGAAATGGTGGGTTGATGCGCGGGTTCGGCGCGGAGTTCGGAACGCAGATGGACCTGCTCGCCGCGTGCGTCGCGCACCTCGAACACGGTCTGGCCTGTACTGGCCTGCGCCTGCCAGAGCGAGGCGCGTGTCGGCAGCAGCACGGGCCGCTTGAACACGGTGGTGAGCGAAGCGGCTTGCAGCACAGTGGCCGGCGCGGCGGCTTGCAACAGGGCCAGCGCGCGCGCCTGCGTCCACAGGCCATGCGCGATGGCGCGCGGAAAGCCGAACAAGCGCGCGCTCAGCGCCGACAGGTGGATGGGGTTGTAGTCGCCCGACACCGGGGCGTAGCGGCGGCCGGTGTCGGCGGGGGCGTCGAATGCACCGGCCTGGGTCAGGGCGAGTTCCGGCCCCACGGCGCCGTTGAACGGTGCGCCCACGGGCGACTTCACGCCCAGGCGCAGCAGGGTTTGTGTGGCCTGCCAGACGCATTGGCCATCGCCCTCGCCATCTGACTCGCGTAGCACGCGCAGGTGCAGCGTGAACACCTGCCCCTTGTCGTGCGCCAGCAGCTCGCCGCTGCTCAGCTCCACCCGCACCGCATCGCCTGCGGCCAGCGGCGCATGCTGGGTGATGGCGTTGGCCAGGTGCACCGTGCCCATGGCAGGCCAGGGGCAGGCGGGCGAAGTCATGTAGGTCATGACCAGGGGGAAAGTCAGCATCTGCGGGTAGGTGAGCGGCGCTTGCGCACTCGGGGCAAAACCGCAGACCTCGGCGTAACGCGCCAGGTGCGCGGCGTCGACCACGACGCGCGGCAGCACCAGCGTGACCGGGGCCAGCGCGCGCACCGGCCCGGGGCGCTTGAAACTGCTGGCCAGCGCACGGGCCAAGTTGCTCAGCGTGCTGGCGGGTGTGATGTTCTGGCGCTGCACCTTAAGCCCCCAGCAGGCTTTGGCCGCACACGCGCACCACCTGCCCATTCACGCCCTGCGAGGCGGGGCTGAGCAGCCAGGCGATGGTTTCGGCCACATCGACCGGCTGGCCGCCCTGCCCCATGGAATTCATGCGCCGGCCGGCTTCGCGGATGGCCAGCGGGATGGCGGCGGTCATTTGCGTTTCGATGAAGCCCGGCGCCACCGCGTTGATGGCCATGCCGCGGGGCAGGCGCGGCGCCTGGCTGTGCACCAGGCCGATCACGCCAGCCTTGGAAAACGCGTAGTTGGTCTGCCCCAGGTTGCCGGCAATGCCCGAGATGGACGACACGCACACCAGCCGTGCCTGGGGTTGGAGCGCGCCCCGCTCCAGCAAGGCCTGGTTGATCGCCTGCTGCGCCACCAGGTTGACCTGCACCAGCGTCTGCCACAGGTGCGGCGGCATCTTGGCGATGGTCTTGTCGCGGGTGATGCCGGCGTTGTGCACCACGCCGTCCCAGCCGCCGTCAGCCAGGGCCGCCTGGGCGATCTGCCCGGCGGCCGCCGGATCGGCAATGTCGAGCGCCAGCGCGCGGCCCTGCAGCCGCTCGGCCACGGCCTGCAAGGCGTCCTGGGCCTGCGGCACGTCCAGACAGACCACCTGGGCGCCATCGCGCGCCAGGGTTTCGGCAATGGCCGCGCCAATGCCGCGCGTCGCGCCGGTCACCAAAATCTTTTTGCCCGCCAGCGGCTGCACCCAGTCGCTCGGGGCCGGGGCCTCAAAGGGTGCCAGCCGCACCACCTGGCCCGACACATAGGCGCTGCGCGGCGACAAAAAGAAGCGCAGTGTGCCTTCGAGTTGCGCCTCGGCTCCCGGCGCCACATAGACCAGTTGCACCGCAATGCCGCGCTTGACCTCCTTGGCCAGCGATTTCACAAAACCTTCCAGAGCGCGCTGTACCGTGGCCTGCTCGGCAACCGGGCAGGCTTCGGGCGGGCGGCCCAGCACCAGCACGCGGCCGCAGCTTTGCAGTGAGCGCACCGCGTCGTGGAAGCACTGGTACAGCGCCTCGGCCTGGGCCACGGTGGCCAGGCCGGTGGCGTCAAACACCACGGCCTTGAGGGGACCGCCCGGCTGCTCGCCGGTGCTCCACAGCCCGCTCATCAAGCCGGCCTGGTTGGCCATCGCGGTCCAGCCCTGCACGCTGCGGTGCGCCACGGTGGCGGCCCGCATGGCGCGGAAGGCAGCCAGCAGCGCGGGCAGCAGTTCGGGCGTACCACCGGCGCCGACCAGCACGTCGCCAGCAACCACCGGTTGGCCGGCTTCGAACCGCTCGAGCGGCACGGGACGCGGCAGGCCCAGCATGCCGGCCAGGCGCGCGCCAAAGGCCGAGTTGGCAAAGTTGAGGTAAGCGTCGGACATGGACAGGGCTCCTTTGTTTGTGTACGATCGTACACCGAAAAACCCAAACCGCCAAATCCGTCCATGCCGAACGCCCGTCCCGACACCCCCGCCCCCGCCACGCCCGAGCCGCCGCTGAGCCGGCAAGACCGCAAGGACCTGACCCGCCAAAGCCTGGTGCAGGCCGCGCTGCGGTTGATCGGCGAGGGACGCAGCTTCACCAGCCTGGGCATCCGCGAGATCGCGCGCGAGGCCGGCATGGTGCCCAATGCGTTTTACCGGCACTTTCGCAGCCCAGACGAGCTGGGCCTGAGCCTGGTGGACGAGGTGGGGGCCACGCTTCGCGGCCTGCTGCGCCAGGCGCGCCAGCCGAGTTCGGCCCAGACCAGCGTGGTGCGCCAGTCGGTGCAGGTGTACCTGCAGTACGTGCGCGACAACCGGGTGCTGTTCCGCTTCATCTCGAGCGAGCGCGCGGGTGGCAGCCGGGTGCTGCGGCTGGCGATCCGCCACGAGGTGCAGCGTTTTGTGGACGACACGGCACGCGACCTGGCGCCGCTGGAGGCCTACCAGGGCCTGTCGCAGGCCAGCCTGCACATGGTCTGCGGCCTGATGGTCAACACCCTGCTGGCCGCCGCCCCCGAGGTTCTGGATCTGCCCGCCGACGAGCCTCAGTCCGAGCAGGCGATGGTGCAGGACTTCGTGCAGCAGTTGCAGATCATCTTGCTGGGCGCGGCCAGCTGGCGCGAGGCAGAGCGGCGCTGAAGCGGCGGTGACTGCCAATCGGCAGCCATCCCAAGAAACCCGCCCCCAATCCGCGACAATCGATGCTCTACCGAACCACACCCTGCAAGCCAAGACTTTCTCTCTTCTCCCCATCGCCCTGGCCATCGCTGTGGGCACCCTGTTGCCCAGCTCGGCGTCCTTCGCGGCCAAACACCCCGCTGCCGCCAAGCCTGCAGCGCACAAAAAGGCTGCGGCCGCCGCAGCCTCTGCAAACGCCCTGCCGCCTCTGGCCGCCCAGACGGCCCTGGCCGACAACCCGCCGGCGCTGCCTGCCAAGGCCTGGCTGCTGATGGACTTTGACTCCGGCGAGGTGCTGGCTTCGGCCAACGCCGACGAGCCGCTGCCCCCCGCATCGCTGACCAAGATGATGACCAGCTACATCGTCGAGCAAGCGCTGCGCTCAGGCAAGCTCAAGCAGACCGATCTGGTCACAGTCAGCCAGAACGCCTGGTGCCGCGGTTCGGGCACCGAGTCGTGCATGTACCTGCCGCTCAATAGCCAGGCCACCGTCATTGACATCCTGCGCGGCATTGTCATCCAGTCAGGCAACGATGCCTCCAAAGCGATTGCCGAACACATGGCCGGTTCAGAGGCCGGCTTTGCCAAGCTGATGAACGCCGAGGCCCAGCGCCTTGGTATGACGTACACCCAGTTCGTCAACCCTACGGGTCTGCCCGATCCGGAGCACAAGTCCTCCGCGCGTGACCTCGCCATACTGGCGCGCGCCATCATTCGCGACAGCGCCGAGTACTACCCCATCTACGCCGAACACGATTTCAAATACAACGGCATCAAGCAAGGCAACCGCAACGCCCTGCTCTACACCGACCCCACTGTGGACGGCCTCAAGACCGGCCACACCGCTGAGGCCGGTTATTGCCTGGTCACTTCGTCCAAGCGCAACGATATGCGCTTGATCTCGGTCATCCTCAACACCCACAGCGCACAGGCACGAGCCGACCACACGCGCACGCTGCTCGGCTGGGGCTTTGGCAGCTTCGAAAAAGCTGTCCCGATCCAGCCAGGTGCAGTGGTCACAACGGCCAAGGTGAGCTTTGGCAAGGCCGACACCGTGGGTGCGGTCCTGGGCGCGCCATGGATGCTTACCGTGCCACGCGGCCAGCAGGTGCAGGCCACGGTGGAACTGAAACCGGGCCTGGAAGCGCCCGTGGCCAAGGGCGCCGTGGTCGGCAAGGTGGTCGCCACCTCGAACGGCAAGCCGCTGGGCGAAACCCCGCTCGTGGCGCAGGCCGATGTGGAGCGCGCCGGTCTGTTGCTGCGCACATGGCAGTACGTGGCCAAGTGGTTCGGCAAGTGATGGCTTGAACGCAGCGGAGGGCTGACGCGGGGGACCTCTGCGGTCCCTTGGTTCTTAACGCATACCGACAGGCCACAGGCTGGCAGCTGAGGATATCGGCGTCGCAACGGGAACTATCGTTGGCTCAGACCTGCTGGCTGCTACCGGCCAAAAGCGGACGATGCTGTTGTTGTATCAATCTGTGATTTAGGCTGGTTGTAGTCACTCGCGGTAAGTGGACGTCATAGTTGCGGCGATTACTACCGGTCATTTAAGCGGGAGGAGCTACGAGGACCGTTGTAATTGAAATACCGGTCACTCGACATGCCGCGTATGCGATCCGTGCTTATGCGAACATGATCGGGCGGTCTGGTGCTGGCTGTACAGACACCCCGCTGTCATGGAGTCAGTCGCCATCACTATCTTTTACAGTCCCGTCTCACCAAATCCGTAACCGCTGCTCCTCCCACAGCGCAGGCGGGTCCACCGCAAGATCAAACAGCGTCAGGTGATCCGGCAGCGTATCCTCCAAAATCGCCTCGACGATGTCCGGTGCCAGCGTAGTCAAATTCACCATCCGGCTGACGTAGCTGTTGTCGACTCCCTCCAGCGCTACATTTTCAGTCAGGTTTTTCAACTTGCCGTACTCCAGCATTGCCAACCACCGGTGGCCCCTGGCCAGCGCCAGTTCCAGCGGTGTGGCCGCCACGTCCCACGGCCGCAGCAGTTTCCCCGGTCGCCTTGATTGCTCATTGGGCAGTCTCATTTGTTTGCGCCCGCTGCGGCGGTTGTTATGAATCGGTACAGCGCGATCCGGCCCTCTCTTGTTCACGCAAAAGGCGTTATTCAGGGCCGACTAAGTAGTTCAGTCGCTTGCCTCATCCTTGCTTGAAGCCCTGGAAAAACAAGCCTGAATCGAGTCCACTCCTGGTCTGAAGTAACCGAGATCGCCCCGCCATGGGCCTCGACGATGGCTTTGGTAATCGACAGCCCCAAGCCTGCCCCGTCAGAAGCTGGGTGCCTGCGTGCTGAGTCTGCGCGATAGAAGCGCTCGAAGACTCTCTGCTGGACATCCAATGGAATCTCCTTGCCCGTGTTTTTGACAGTGACTTCAATTCCACGCGACGAACTTTCGATTCTGACGCCCACGACACCGCCGACTGGTGCATGCCTGAGCGCATTGGATAGGAGGTTGCTCAAGGCACGTCTGAACATCAAACGATCGCCATAGATTCGCCCATCACCTTCCACGCTCATCAAGATGCGTTTTTCGTCCGCAACGGCTTCATAAAATTCAACGAGTTCGCGAGCTCCTTGTGCTGCCGAGAAGGACTCCTTATGGGGCAGGTCTACCCCCCGCTCTGTCTTGGCGAGGAATAGCATGTCTGATACCACCCGAGCCAAACGCTGCAATTCCTCTGCGTTGGACGCCAGCGTATCTTGGTATGTCTTAAGGTCGCGTTGGGTGGACAGCGTCACCTGTGTTTGGGTGAGGAGATTGCTGATGGGTGTGCGAAGTTCATGTGCCAAATCCGCCGCAAAATCAGCAAGCTGTTTGAAGTCGTTCTGCAGGCGACCCAACATCTCATTGAGTTCCCTTGCCAAATCTGCCATTTCAATCGGGACGGCATCCTCGGGCATGCGCTCTTGCAACTGTTGGCCTGTCACTGCAGCGGCGCGACGTTTCATTGCGCGCAGCGGAGACATGCCTTGATGAGCCGCGAACCAAGCCAAGAATCCGCTTAGAAGAATGGCCAGCACAGCATAGATCGCAATGCTGCGCCGGAGCTCCCTCATGAATTCTTGGTGGTGCTGCGTATCGACGGCGAGTGATATTTGGAGCGGCCCGGCCATTCCCTGAACCATGCCAGCAGTAAAGCTCATCTCATGGAACTCGCGACCGCCACTCCTCCAAGACTGAAGCCCGTGGCCGTCGTCATTCGTGATGAATGATGCTTGCGTAGTCGGGCCGCTGTATCCGTTGGTCTGGTACAACTTTTCACCCTGCGGTCCTTTGACCAGAGCGTAAAGGCTGTGGTGATGGCTCAATGCTTCGTTCAGGCGACTGCGAGCTTCTTCATGGGATCGAGAACTGGCCAGAATGCCCTCGATCAGGTGCTTTTTATCATCCAAGGCGGCGCTATCGAGGTCGACGAAGTGCCTATCAGCCTCTACCATGAAAAGAAGCGCCAAGCCCAGGATGACCGAACTGGCCAGCGCTATAAAAAAGATGGTGAGGCGGGATGTCAGTGACAGCCTGCGAAACATCTAGCGACCCTCCGGCGCTTCGAGCACGTAGCCCATGCCGCGTACAGTTTGGATCAGCTTGAACTGGTGATCATCATCGATCTTGACGCGCAGACGCCTCATGGCCACCTCGATGACGTTAGTGTCGCTGTCGAAGTTCATGTCCCAAACCTGAGAGGCGATCAGCGACCTGGGCAGGACTTCTCCCTGCCTACGCATCAGCAGTTCTAGCAATCCAAACTCCTTGGCGGTGAGATTAAGGCGCTTGCCGTCTCGGGTGACGCGGCGGCGTAGCAGATCAAGTTGGAGGTCTGCCACCTGCAAGATCGTGGATTCGGTGCCACTACGACCGCGGCGCACAATGGTGCGAACTCGGGCCAAGAGCTCGGCAAAGGAAAACGGCTTGACGAGGTAATCGTCGGCGCCTAATTCAAGCCCCTTCACGCGATCTTCCACCTGATCGCGGGCGGTGAGAAACATGGCTGGCACTTGTAGGCCTTCATGACGTATCGCCTGCAGGACCTCCCAACCGTTCATGCCCGGCATCATCACATCCAGGATCGCGAGATCGTAGTTACCGCCAAGAGCTAGGTGAAGGCCGTCGGGCCCATTTCTGGCCAAGTCCACAACGAAACCGGCCTCGATCAGTCCCTGGCGCAGATATGCCCCGGTCTTAGGCTCATCTTCCACAATCAAAATTTTCATTGGCAACTGACCCTCTTTGGCAGACCTGAGTATGACGACTTCCATTTGTTGCGATGGCAAGATGACAAATATGTAATCTTTTCGACATCGTGCTGACGACTTGGTATTTTAATAATTCCCCCTATCTATGTTACCGATCACATTGAGGAAACCATGCTCGTCAGACGTTCACTATTATTCGCACAGACATGTCTCGCCCTGAGTTGTGCCATGTTAGCTGGTGTAGCCGCGGCCCAAGCCACCAGCGAGCCCGTGAAAAATCTTTCGGTGGTGGAAGTTGAGTACAAGTCTGCACTTAGTGACTTCCGCCCCTATAACGACCAGGCCATTCAGTCATGGGTCAAAGCCAACGACTTGGTAGGTCGTATTGGAGGCTGGCGCAGCTATGCCAAGGAGGTCGCGACAGGTGAGGCCCTGAAGGACGCCTCTGACGTGCCTGATACGCAATCTGGTCATCATGGGGGAGTCAAGCCATGAAGCGCATCCCAAGCACCTCGCTAGGGAAACTGGCGCTATCCGCGATCGCCTTGGCCACGCTTGCCGGTTGCGCCACTGTTAGCCTCGAACAAAACGTTGCCCGGGTGAACGAGGAGGCCAAGAGTTTTGCCGAAGGGCAGATTTCTCTCGCGCGGACTGCCGATGAGCGCGAACAGCGTGCGCAGGCGGCCCAGAAGCTGCTTCAAAACATTCTGGGTCAGCGCGAGGCGGTCCAGCTGGCGCTCGTCAACAGCCCATCGCTCCAGGCGTTGCTGGCTCAAGGTTGGGCGGAGTCCGCAGATGCGGCACAAGTGGGCACGATTGCAAACCCGGTCTTCTCCCTGGAACGCATGGTGGCCGGTGATGCGCTGGAGTTAAACCGTGCGCTTTCCTTTGGTCTGCTCGATATTCTGACCCTCCCTAGTCGCCAGGGAATCGCCAACCGTCGCATCGAAGTGGCCCATCTGCGACTGTCGAGTGATGTGGTCGACCAGGTCACCCGCGTGCGCCAGGCATGGGTCCGCGCCGTGGCTGCCCAACAGACGCTTCAGTATGCCAAGCAGGTGTATGAAAGCGCTGCAGCGAGTGCCGAACTGGCTCGCAGGATGCAGGCCATAGGCAACTTCAATCGCCTCACACGGGCTCGTGAGCAGGCCTTCTATGCGGACGCAGGGACCCGATTGGCAACAGCAACTCACCAAGTAACTGCTGCCCGCGAAGAGTTCGTACGCGTACTCGGTCTGGATGCCCAACAGGCCCAGATGCTCAAACTGCCGGACCGCTTGCCTGAACTACCCAAACAGGCGCTCGATCCGCAGGGCGTTGCGACGTTTGCTACGCGTAACCGCCTCGACATCCGTCTTGCCCAAAGCACACTGGATGCTTCCGCCAGAGCCCAGGGTTTGAACATGGTCACCAGCATCACCGACATTGAACTGAGGGCCATGCGCAACACCAGCACGAACAGCGTGGCGGGTGAGCGCAGCGTAGCGCGAGGGTATGAAATCGCGGTACGCCTGCCCATCTTTGATTGGGGGGGCATGCAGCGCGATGCCATGAACGCACGCACCTTGGCCGCAGCCAATCAGCTTGAGGCGACCGTCCGCTCGGCGGGTTCAAGCTTGCGAGAAAGCTACTCCTCCTATCGCACGGCTTATGACATTGCACGGCACAACCGGGACGAGGTGATACCGCTTCGTAAGGTGATCTCAGAAGAGAACCAACTGCGCTACAACGGAATGATCATCGGCATCTTCGAGTTGCTGGCGGACTCACGTGATCAGGTCTCTACGGTCATGGCTGCGATCGGAGCCGAGCAGCAGTTTTGGCTAGCGGATGCCGCGCTACAAGCCTCACTGGTCGGGCGACCGATGAACACTCCGCTGGCAGCCATGCCCAGTGCGCCAGCCGGTGGCGCTGCGCCTCATTGAATGAAAGATACAACGATGACTTCCAGAAGAGACTTTTTTAAGTACGCCGGGATTGCTGGTGGTGCCGTGGCCGCCAGCGCGGTCAGCCGCGTGGCGATGGCCGCTCTGCCTGAGCCTGTAATACAGACCAGCCCTAACACCATGGCGCCGCTTGTCCCCAACAGCGGACGCGCCTACAACCCGGTGGTGACGCTGAATGGATGGACTTTGCCATGGCGCATGAATCAAGGCGTCAAGGAATTTCACCTGGTCGCCGAACCAGTAGTGCGGGAAATGGCCCCTGGCTTTAAAGCCCATCTCTGGGGCTACAACGGCCAGAGCCCGGGGCCCACGATTGAAGTGGTCGAGGGCGATCGCGTGCGGATCTTCGTGACCAACAAGCTGCCAGAGCATACCTCCATTCACTGGCACGGGCAGCGCCTGCCCAACGGCATGGACGGTGTGGCCGGACTGAACCAGCCGGCTATTCCCTCCGGCAAGACGTTTGTTTACGAGTTCGTCGCGCGCCGGCCTGGCACCTTCATGTACCACCCGCATGCTGATGAGATGACACAGATGGCCATGGGCATGATGGGCTTTTGGGTGACCCATCCTAAGGTCAAGAATGATCTGATTGATGAGGTCCAGCGAGACTTCTGCTTCCTACTCAACGCCTATGACATCGATCCGGGCAGCTACACCCCCAAGATCATGACAATGCTGGACTTCAACCTGTGGAGCTGGAATAGCCGGATATTTCCAGGCATTGACAGCCTCAATGTTCGCCTGAACGACAAGGTGCGTATTCGCATTGGCAATCTGACGATGACGAACCACCCCATACATTTGCACGGCCATGAGTTCCTCGTCACTGGTACGGACGGTGGCCCGACACCCAAGAGCACCCGCTGGCATGAAGTGACGACCGATGTGGCCGTCGGTCAGATGCGACAGATCGAGTTTCTGGCAGATGAGGAAGGGGACTGGGCCTTCCACTGTCACAAAAGCCATCACACCATGAACGCCATGGGTCATAACGTTCCGACATTGATTGGTGTGGATCACCGTGGCATCGCCAAGAAGATCAATAACCTGATTCCAGACTACATGGTCATGGGTGAGCGTGGTATGGCCGACATGACTGAGATGGAAATGCCCATCCCTGACAACACCGCTGCGATGATGACTGGCCAAGGCCCCTTCGGATCGGTCGAAATGGGTGGCATGTTCAGCGTTCTGAAGGTCCGCCGTAATCAAAAGCCGGGGGACTACAAGGACCCGGGTTGGTACAAGCATCCCGAAGGCACGGTAGCCCATGAATACACCGGGCCGTTGACTGAACCAGCGCGCTTCAAGGCGGAGGGTGGGCAGTCCATGCCTCGCGCCCAGATGCCCGCCAAAACGACCGAAGTCAAGGTGCGCAAGCCCTCATCACATAGCAATCACTGAATTTTTTTTCCGGAGTTAACGAATGAAACCCAAGCACATCACTTCTCGCCAAATCTTTGTTTTGGTTGCTCTGACCCTGTCAGCGTCGGCTTTTGCGGCTGGAAAGCACGCCGGTGGGCATGGCCATGCTGACGAGGAAACCGCAATTGGCAAACCAGGTGTTGCCTCCAAGGTAACGCAGACCATCAATGTCGATATGACGGATAACATGCGTTACACACCCTCATCTATTCAGGTCAAGCAAGGAGAGACGGTCCGCTTTGTTGTCAAGAATCAAGGAAAGGTCAAGCACGAATTGAGTCTGGGCACCCAGAAGGAATTGCTCGAGCATCTGGAGCAGATGAAAAAATTCCCAGATATGGAACATGACGAACCTGGCAAAGTGACACTATCTCCAGGACAGCAAGGCGAAATTGTTTGGCAATTCACGAAGACTGGAACCGTAAATTTTGCCTGCTTGATGCCAGGCCACTACGAAGCTGGGATGAAGGGCGCGATCAAGGTTGGCAAGAAGTAATTTCATTACAGGATAGGGCTGCTGAAATGACTGACAAAAACAGTTCAAAAAATTCAACGAGGCGGTTGCTATTGTTGGGAATAGCTTCAATGTGCTCGTCCTCAATTGCTATTGCAGCCAGCCCAAACGCTATAGCTATACAAGTCTGGAAAGACCCTAACTGTGGCTGTTGCAAAGACTGGATTATTCATTTAGAAAAGAATAATTTTTCTTTGAAAGTAAACGATCAAGGTAATAACGCAGCGCGGGCTCGACTGGGTATGCCTCAAAAGTTCGCTTCATGTCATACAGCTCTGGTCGGTGGATATGTGATTGAGGGGCATGTGCCAGCCGAAGACATTCAACGTTTACTCAAAGAAAAACCACAAGCGTTAGGTCTTGCCGTTCCGGGGATGCCTATCGGATCTCCTGGAATGGACGGTCCTGTCTACGGCGCAAGGCGTGACGCGTATCAAGTCTTGCTAATCCAAAAAGACGGATCATCAAAAGTTTTTAACTCGGTGGATTCAAGGACGAAGTGCAACACGGTTCAACGAGGCGTGAAACACCTCGTATGGCGTCTTGAATCCGAGCCGCTTTCTGGGCCGGTGATTCAATCTGTTTTCGATCATAGTCAACTCCTCATCGGTGACAGTTTCCATGCGCCGCTTTTTGGGAATGTATTGGCGCAGCAAACCATTGAAGTTCTCGTTGCTGCCGCGCTGCCAGCTGCAATACGGATCGGCAAAGTAAGTCTGGATGCCAAGGGCCTGATCGATGGCCTGGTGATCGGCAAACTCCTTGCCGTTGTCCACCGTCAAGGTCTTCACCCGTGAGTTCACGGGCTTGAGCTTGGCTTCAATGGCCCGGCCCACCAAATCGGCAGACTTGTTGGGCACTTTGGCCAGCACAGCAAAGCCACTCTTGCGTTCTACCAGTGTCACGATGGCTTGTTTGTGAGCCGCGCCAATGACGGTATCTCCCTCCCAGTGGCCCACTTGCTTGCGATCTTCAATGTGACTTGGTCTCTCGCTGATCGGGCGGCGGTTCGGGATCTGGCCACGCCTGTCACGCCCGCACAGGTGGCGTTTGCGCCGGGGCTTTTGGCTGCGCAGGTGCGTGTGTAAATCACCACCGGCAGCCTTGTTCGCATAGACATGCAAATAGACGCTCTCATGGCTGACCGCCACCTTGCCTGCAATCTGCTCGGGGCTCCATTGAATGCCCAGGTAGAAATCCACATCGGACCAGACCTTGGAATCTACACGGCGGGCATTACGGCTGCGCTGTGCTCGCTCAGACGCCTTGGCGCAGGCTTGTTCGGCGCGGTAGCCACGCTGGCCACGACCACGGCTGAGTTCGCGGCTGATGGTGCTGCGGTTCCTGCCCAGGGATCGGGCAATCTCGCTAATGGTCTGTTTGGCTTTCAAAAGGCTGTGAATTTGGTATCGTTCTTCTCGGCTGAGGTGCTTGTACATCTGGCAACTTGGACTTGGCGGTTTGAGTGGCCATGATGCCTTGACATCCTCAGCCACCCATCACCGGGTTCATCTTTGTTGCACCTCGTACTTGAATCCGCCCTCTTACTCATGAGGAAAATATGAAAAATATTCAAACGAAAATTGCAATTGCACTATTGACCATTGGTGCGGCTCTTCCCTTAAGCAGTTTTTCCCAAGCTGTCATGGATCACAGCAAGATGAACATGTCTCAAATGACGCCGTCTTTAACCGACGGAGAGGTCAAGAAAATTGATCTCGAAACTGGCAAGGTCACGATCAAACACGGCGAAATCAAACATATGGATATGCCGGGAATGACAATGGTATTTACTGCTAAAGATAAGAGTTTATTGACCAGCATCAAGCCAGGCGAAAAAATTAAGTTTATGGTGATCAATGAAGGTGGCAAGATGATCGTCACTGACATCCAGCTAGTTCAGTAAGAAAACGTCGCTGCATCGAAAATGTGCAGGGCTCCCTGTTCATTGGGCGTCATAGCCTGTTGTGCAAATTGGCCCATGCATCAATGGATCCTATCCGTCAGCACTGGATAGGATGTGTGGTAGCGGTCATTGGCCTATGACCGAACTGACCGGCTGCCGAGCCTGATGGTTAAAGATCGACCGACCGCTACTGGCAGAAAGCCCACAAATGACTGCGGGACACGACCGGCAGCAACCGCTACAAACAAGTCAACGTCTTAAAAGATGTGACCGGCTGCAATGGGTCGAGAGGGTGAGTTCACCGGTTCGAGCAGCGGACTTTCACCCACGATTTTTCAGTGCGGTCTGCTAACTAGCTAGGTAGGACGACTGCAGTTCCTTCGAAACCGGTCGTTGGTGTCACAGCATTGCAGGGTGAATCAGTGACGGCTTTTACCAGGCACCATGAATCAAGCCCTTGAGTTCGTTAGGTCGCTATCGCTGCAATTATGCCGTTATGGCACCTAGAGTTGATGGCCGTAATGGGTCGGGTGCTTCAATCATTGCTGGAAGTGGCTCCACCGATGTACTTATCGAAAAGCCCTAGTTCTTCCCGGCCGTCTGCAAAGCGTATATGCCTGAATATCCCGCCGAGAAATCCGGCGGTAATTCAATGATTCCAGTTTCCACGCGTGCATGAGTAGCCGGCTCGCCCCTGACCATCTGGTTGCGATGGATGCTGTCTACAACGGGTGCGGTATAGGCGAATGAGTCAGCAGCGGCGTACTGAATGATGTAGGTCGTGCGCAAGGTGTCCGAGCGATTTTGACTGGAGCCGTGCACTGCGAGGCCGTGATGTGCCACCACATCTCCCACATCCAGCTCATTGTCGACTACGTTCTCAAAGTCTTCCCGCGTCATCGTGTGGTTGCAATTGAGTTTATAGATGCCGTTTTCCCAATGACTGCGCGGCCCCAACTTGTGGCTGCCGGGGATCGTCTGAAGGCAGCCATTGATGGCGCGGGACGGATTCAAAGGTACGCTCAGAGCGACAAGATTGGTGTTGGTGTGAGGAAACACCGGCCAGTCCTGATGCCAGCCAATCTCTGCACCTCCATGAGGCAGTTTGAAATTGATCTTCGAGTGGTAAAACTTGACCGCTCCACCAAGCAGGTCTGCGGCGATGTCACCCAGGATCGAATCGAAAGCGGCTTCAACATACACCGAATCTAGTTCGGTTGGGCTGGAGATACGCCTGATACGTGGCGCAAGGGCGGTATGCGCAGGCTCTAGGTCGTAATGTTTTGACTTTTGCTGGAGTGATCGGCCCTCATCGTACAGTCGCTCAGTGGTCGCGATCAGCCTCGCAAGCAATTTGGGATCAAGTACCTGACGGAGATTGAGATAACCCGTATCGCGGTAGTCCCCGATCTGCTCAAGGGAAAGGATGCGTTGATGGCGGGTATTCATCTGGCTTCCTGCGTCGAGCTTGTAAGCGGGAAAATATGGTCGCTTCCCTTGATGAGTGGTTTTGTATTGGTTGACCGTACGTAGTCAGGACGTGGGTTGGGAACGTCGTTGCACCGGTTTGATACCGGGTTGTAGACCACATAAATCGCCCAACGATTGTGCTGGGACAAGTTATGCCCCGAGGCGTGCAGAATATTGCAGTCAAAGAACACCACGGTGCCGGGCTTGCCAGTGATCGCCACCGGTGCGGGGCTGCGAGCCATGATTTCTAGCAGCTTGTCCTTCGGCGTCACATAAAACTTGTAGCCCGTAGCGTCGTTGAATTCTGGCTCTAGATTGCTCTCTTTGTGGCTGCCCGGAATGAAGTACAAGCACCCGTTCATTTCTGTTGGCTCGTCCAACATGACCAACGCTGTAGTTGGACGTGCCTCAGGCATGCCATCTCGCTTCCAAGTTCCGTAGTCCTGGTGCCACGCCCACACCGAACCGTCAATGGCGGTCTTCAAATTGCATTTGGTGTGATGGATGTAGAGCTCCTGCTCGGAAAGCAGATCCTGTGCGGGCTCGAGCATGCGTGAAGTACGCGAGACGGCATGAAACACCGGTGAACCTGTAGGTCCGTCTTGCTCGTGGACCCGATAGATAGTTTTGGCAATATTGCTTCCCTTTTCCCGTACCAAGTGATCGGTGTCGATCTCTTGAATTCGCTCAAGCTCGGCCCTCATGGCCGCTACTTCAGGGGCAGAAAAAAGGCCATCAAGGGTGAGAAATCCATCACGGCGGTAGGTTTCGATCTGCAGATGGGTGAGGCGCACTGGCAAACTCCTTAAACAGGAGTTCATGGTATGTGACTGGTATGCCAGTTGTCAAGTGCGGGTAATCAGGGTCCTGTGGGCGAAACCGAAAAGATCATCAATCAACCGATCACTTGCCTCGGCAGCTTTGTCAGATTTGCCGGAGGCCATCGCACGTGCAAGGGCCACGTGCAGACGCAGTGTCGCGTTGACTTGATCATGGTGATGGTAGAACCAGAAACGCCGTGAGGCCGAGTGCAGAGCGGACACGGCCGCAGCAGCCACAATGTTCCGAGCGCTGTGTGCTGACTGCCTGTTCATTTCGTTGTCCCATTTCAGGAATGCTACAAGGTCTTCAGACTTCACAGCAGTCTCCATGTTCTGAGCAATGGCAGCCATGGTCTCGCGCTCTGCCAGAGTGGCACGCGTAGCTGCAGATCGAGCAATAAGGCGGTCGAGTTCGCGCCGTGTCTCTAGGATTTGGAGTTGATGACCCACGTCGACGGCGGTGACCACCACACCGCGACGGGGCAAGATCTGAACAAGATGTTCGCGCGCCAGACGCTGCAAGGCTTCACGGATCGGCGTATGCCCAATGCCGATGCGTTCGCTGAGCATGGCCTCAGACACCACGCTGCCCGGCGCGAGTTCAAGAGTCACGATCATCTCTTCAATGAGGCGATAAGCTTCCTCGTTGAGTGAGGGCGGCACCTGGCTAGGAGTAGGCGATTTCGAGAGTGCGCGAGGTCGACTGGTCATAATCAATATGGTGCCACAAGAAAATCCCCGACACTACAACTCACGAGGCATTTAGGATGGTGGCACGACCGCTTTGAGTCAGTATTACCCATCTCACCAATATAAAAGGATCGTCATCACCTCGAAGCGATCCAGCGCTTTGCAACTGTCAGCTGGTCAGATGAAACCGGTCAGCGGAAGAAGCAATGACGACTGAATTCGAGTGCCTGCTTCTGAGTTGAAGGCAAGAAGTTACTGTCGGATACGACCGACCGCTATCGCTGTATCTGAGTCAGGGGCTGGTTCACCGTGAAGACCGCTTTGGGTCGAAAGCTGCCCCATCCGGGAGGGGTAGTTCGAATCCCCGTCCCCATCAAAAAACGATGCATCCGGACCTGAGCAGGTTAGTGGGGCTAGAATTTCTGCTCCGCCAAAACAAGTCCTCCCAACTCGCTCAGCCGGGTTGTAAGGCGCTCAGAGCCCCGCACCACGCGGGGCTTTTTGCTATGGGCTCCTGACTGACCCCATGGCCACCCACCCCCGAAAAGCGTCTCAAACCCCGTTTCGTCTCAGAACCTCCTGACTTTTTGTCCGCGGTACGGCAGGAGGGGGTCGTGGCCGGCGGCCTGCAGGCGCTGCTGAAATTGCGCAATGCCCCGGCGCACGGCTTCGCGCTGGGACTGGTTGGGGTCGACGATGAGGTGTTCCTTGCCTTCGGTCATGCCTTATTGTCGGTCAGTTGCAGGCGGGTTTTGAGCGACAACACAGCGCTTTTGTGTGGGCAGTTGTCGGCTGGAGTTCACCCGAGAGGACACAGCTTCAGCAAGTGGCGCAAGCCTGCAAAGCTTTGGCCTTTTGCAAACGTGTCTCCTCGATCAAAAAGTCCAGAAAAACACGGGTGCGTTGCGGCATGAATTTGCGGGTGGGCACGGCCGCGTACATGCTCAGCCGACTCGTGATCCACGGTGCCAGCACGCGCACCAGCTCACCGCGTGTCAGATACGGTGCCACCATGTCCATTGCCACCGAGGTGATGCCCGCGCCATCGAGCGCCGCGCGCAACAGGCTGTCGGTGTGGTTGGCCAGCAGCACCGGCTGGATGTCGATCTCGATGGGCTGCGTTGGGTTGTCGGGGCACCACATTTGCCACATGCGAGGCCGGATGTGGGGCATTTTCAGGCGCAGGCAATCGTGCTGCATCAGGTCCTGTGGTTGCTGCGGCGCGCCGCGTCGGCGCAGGTACTCGGGCGAGGCCACCAAAATGGCTTCGGACTCCAGCACTTTGCGCGCAATCACATCGCCGTTAAAGCTCTCATCGGTGCCCAGCAAGGTGATGTCGAAGTCCTCAATCGGTGGCTCCCGCAAGGTTTCCACCTCCAGCTCGATCAGGATTTTGGGATAACGCCTGCGAAACTCCGCCAGCAAAGGCGCAACCACATAAGTCGCCAGCACCGGTGGCGCATGCAGGCGCAACAGGCCCGCCAGCTCGGTGGTCTGCGCACTGACCACCGCGTCAGCTTCGTCAATGTCCTGCAAGATGCTGCGCACACGGCCCAGGTACTGTTGACCCGCTTCGGTCAGCGACAGGCGGCGAGTCGAGCGCTGGAGCAAGCGCGTGCCCAGGTGGTCTTCCAGATCGGCCACCAGGCGCGTGACCACCGGCGCTGACATGTCCAGCGCACGGGCAGCGGCGGCAAATCCCCCCTCATTCACCACGCGCTCAAACACGCGCATCGACAACAAACGGTCCATGAAGCACTCCAAAACGGGATTTCAAGCCCTTGATTGTTTCGAATTTAGAAATAACTCAATGTGTTTTTGATTGTTTTTCTATTGATTAAGAAATTTTACAGTTCAACCCATCGATGCAGCGCTTTCAACCAACGCTTCACCGATCAGGTCAAAGCCCCGTCAATCCGACAGGCAGACCGTTTTTCAAACTTTCAAGGAAACCTGATCATGAACCGCTCTTATTTCTCCGCCATCACCCTCGCTGTGGCCGCCTTGGCTGCTGGAAACGCCATGGCTGCGGACGCATCTGCACCCAAAACCCGTGAGCAAGTGAAAGCTGAACTGGCCGAAGCCATCCGTACGGGCGACATTGTCGTCAACGGTGAAACCCAGCAAAAAGCCAATGAAGTGAACCCCGGCCTGTACCCCGCCAAGTCGGCCGCTCAGGGCAAGACCCGCGAGCAGGTGAAAGCTGAACTGGCCGAAGCCCTGCGCACCGGCGACTTCGTCGTCAACGGAGAAACCCAGCAAAAAGCCAATGAGCTGAACCCTGGCCTGTACCCCGCCAAGTCTGCCGCTCAGGGCAAGACCCGCGAGCAAGTGAAGGCCGAGTTGGCCGAAGCCCTCCGCACCGGCAACATCATGGCGGATGGTGAAACTGGTCTGAAGTTGAACCAGTTGTACCCACAGCGTTACAACCGCAACATCTGATGAGTCACCACAAGGCCAGCCTGTCCATCGGGGTGATGGTCCCGGGCATGGCCTGAGCATGGCCCTATCCGGCCGATCTTCAGCGGCGTCGATGACGCCGCTTTTTTGTGCCATGTGGACTCAAGGGTTTTGAGCCATGTCGCTTTAGTTGAGTTGTCCTTGAACCACTGTGTGCGCAATCAGCCGCTCATCGCCCAGCACGATCATGGCGAACAGCCATTCGGCCAGGGTCTCGGTTTGCGCTGTGCGCCGGGCCAGCAGGGGCGTGGCTTTCGGGTTGAGCACCACGAAGTCGGCTTCGCAGCCGGGCAGCAGGTTACCGACCTTGCCGCCCAAGTCCAGCGCTGCAGCAGCGCCCGCCGTGTGTTGCCACCACAGGTGTGCGGGCGCCAGGCTGATGCCAGGATGCCCCACACTTTGCCTTGCCACCGTGTAGGCCGCGTGCATGGTGTGGAAAGGGCTGAAGCTGGTGCCGCCGCCCACATCGCTGGCCAGGCCATAGCGCAAGCTAGCCGCGTCCGAGGCGGTGTAGTCAAAAAAGCCGCTGCCCAGAAACAGGTTGCTGGTGGGACTCACGGCGGCGGTGGCACCCACTTCGGCCATGCGGCAACGGTCGGCTTCATCGAGGTAGATGCAGTGCGCATAAACCGAGCGTTGCCGCAGCAGGCCTGCGCGGTCGTACACGTCCAGATAACTGCGCGCTTCGGGGAACAGTTCTTTCACCCAGCGGATTTCGTCGAGGTTTTCCGCCACGTGCGACTGGATCCACACATCGGGAAACTGCTGCGCGATCTCGCCTGCGCCATGCAGCTGCTCAGGGCTGCTGGTGGGCGCAAAGCGCGGCGTGGTGGCATAGCCCAGGCGGTCCACGCCGTGCCAGCGGCGGATCAGGTCTTCGGTCTGGCGCAGGCTCAAGGCCGTGTCGGAGTCGCGCAGGCCGTCAGGGCTGTGGCGGTCTTGCAGCACCTTGCCGGTGACCATGCGCAGGCGCCGTTGTTGTGCCTCGGCCATGAACACATCGACCGACTCGGGGTGAGCTGTGGCGAAGCACAGCGCGGTGGTCACGCCGTGGCGCATCAGTTCGTCCATGAAAAATGCGGTCACTTCGTGCGCATAGGCCTGGAACGCCTCACCCAGTTCAAAGGACAACGGCACAAACCCCGCCCCTCGGGCGTTGTGGTCTTGCTCTAGGCGCCACTGCTGGGCAAAGCGGTACACCGGCCCACGGCTGCCGCCGTAGCCCATGGCGCGCAAGGCCTCGAACATGGCCTTGATGCCGCGGCGCTCGCGCTTATTGCGGTGCTGGTCGGCCTTGAGCCAGCGGGCCAGGGTCTCTTCAAAAGGCCCCAGGACGCTCACCACCTTCACCCGCTTCGGATACTTCGGCTCCCGCATCTCGGGCTCAGATAACCACTTGCTGGCCGTGTTGCGCGAGATCCCCAGCCGCCGGCTGGCCTCCCGCACCGATACGCCATCCCTCAGCACGAGGCGGCGCAATTTTCTCAATGTGCTCACGTTGATCACTCCTGACCACCTTGCTGAAAAATTCAGCAGCGTAGCCGTCAACGTGGCTCAGTTTTCAGTGTGATTCTCCCCAAATTTGGCCCAGTTTTCGTTGTGATTCAACACTCAGAGCCGTGATCGACGGGGCAGGCATCATGTCCTTGTCGATGGAGATCGCAGCGCCTTACCTCACGCAAGGCACCTTGAAGCGGGTGCTCTCGCCCTGGATCACTGGGCGGGTCAGCTTGTATGCGGCGCTGCCAAGCCGCAAGTTCATTCCCGACCGGACACGGATATTTTTGGAATATTTAATCGAGCAGACACGGCTTCAGACCGAAACGGCCTTGCAGGCATGCGCCACTTGAAGTGCTGGTTCCATCCCGTGAGGCCCACAGTGCGAAACGGAGCGAGTTCACAGGAAGTTGTCAGGCGCTGTGAGGTGGCTGGCAGTTGCAACCGAGCTCGAATAGACCTGTCGTGATGTTTCCGAATGCCCGCTCCAGATCCATGAGCGCCGAAACGGCGGTTACAGGCTGTGACCACCGACCACTGTGAGCGGTCTGGGCCCTGCGGTCAGATCACAAGCATGAGTCTGCGTGCTCACCCATCCCTCACCATGCGTATGGCAGCGCTCGAATGTGCAATGAGCGCCAAGGCTGGGCCGGACATGCACGGCGAAGCCCGGAGCATCGAAAGGATCAATCGAGGGGGGTACTCGATTTCCGCACCAAACTTGCGGCTCTCGGCGTAGACCAAAGTTGCGAACTGCTTGGGCGTCGCTGGGATCAGGTCACCGCCTTGCTCGTACAGTGCCTCGGGGCTTACTCCCTCTTGGCGCACCCTCATGGGTGAATATTTGGATTGTGTTTTTCATGAACGCGGCAGCATTTCCGCTTAGCTGGGGCAACAAGGCAATCTGGTCTTGCTCAATATGCTGCAACACCATCTCATTGACCCCCCCAATCAGACTGGTGGAAAGCCATTGCGGGATCTGGTTTTCGCGCTGATAGGCAGCGGCTTCCAGGAGCACAGCAGCTATTTTTTCCATGGCGATGCGTCTGGCACTCAGGCCTGCGGCGCCGAGCGCTAGGATTTCCACAAACAAGGTACGTAGCAGCACAGGATTGGCGGCCAACGTTTCCAGATAGATCTGGATGGTCCGATCGATCTGGGAACTCCAGTCACCCTGTGGGTCGATGCTTGCACGTAATGTGGCCTCAATCCTCTGCGCAGAGTGATTGAACAACGCAATCAGACATTCGCTCTTATCTTTGAAAAATTGGTAAAAGGTTCTTTTGGACACGTTCGCTTCGCGCACGATGTCTGATGTCGTGAGCTCCGCATACCCACAAGCCGTGACCGCCCGCGCCATCCCCTCCAGCAACCGGGTGCGATGCTCGTCGTCGGGAATTTGGGGGCGACTCATCGCGCAAGTATCTCACATTAGGTACTTGACAGTACCAATAATCCGATTAGAATTTCGATTATGGTACCGATTGGTACCGACAAAGAGAATGCCATGTTGAATCAACCAAATCGATTGCGCACCAAACTGTCACTGTGTGCCTTGATAACTGCGGCGGCCTGCGTTCCCGCGCTGACACGGGCTGAAGCGCTCAGCTTCGAAGAGGCCGCACGGCGCCTCCAAGCCAATTCTGATCGTCTGGCAATGACTCGCTTGTCGGTCGAGAGCGCGCAGTTGAAGGAGCAGGCTACCCGCTACCTGGGCGGCCCCGTGGTGTCCGTAGGCGCCGCCTCCTACAGGTTCCAAGGCGCGGTGCAGGGGGTCGATCTGTCACCGCTGACGCACACCATCGGTTCGTCCATTGCTGCTCTACCCCCTACCTTGGCTGCAGGCCTGTCACGCCTGCCGCAACTGCCGAACAGTGTCGACCTGAGCACTCAGCGCAGCGGCAACACCTCTTCTGTCTCGGCTGTATTGCCCCTTTACACCGGCGGCGCCACCACCGCCATCAAGCAGGCCTTAGAAGCCAAGACCGAAGAGGCCCGGGCGGACGGACGCCAGGCGCAGCAAGAGGTGTTTACGGAATTCGCGCAGCGTTATTTCGGAGCCCAGTTGGCTGAGCGCGCGGCCGGGTTGCGCGAGGCGGCCTTTCGAGCCGTCCAGGAGCATGACGCCGCGACGCAGCGAATGCTTGAAGCGGGCCTTGTCGCACAGGTCGAGCGACTCCAGGCCCGCGCTGCGATGGAGGAAGCCAAGCGGAACGCCCAAAAGGCTCGGGATGACGCTGAGTTGGCGTCTACCGCGTTGGCCAGAACCATCCGCAACGGTGAACGGGTTCAAGCCATGAGCCCTCTTTTCGTGATCAGTTCACCCATTGAGCCGCTTGGCTACTTCATCGACGCTGCTCTGGAACGACACCCAGGATTGGGCAAGGTGGCCGCCAAGCGGCATGAGGCCGAGCAGATTCATGCCCTGGAAGAGTCCCACAAGAAGCCCACGATATTTGCCTTCGGGCAACGCCAGCTCCGCTCCTCGGACCAAGCCAACTGGGTCGTGGGCGTGGGAGTCAGCTGGCGTCTGTGGGGGGGGGTGGACCGCTCCTTGATGAGCGAAGCATCGCATCGGCTCATCGAGATGGCGGACAGCCAGGACAAGCAGGCCCGAAATGACATCGCGCTGCTGGTCGAGAAACGGTGGATGGCCGTTGACCAGACCAGGCGTCAATTCCTGTCCCTGGCCCCAAGTCTGGAATTGGCCGATGCAGTCCTCCAACTCAAGACCAAGGGCCAGAAGGCGGGGACGAACTCCACATTAGAACTGATCGACGCAGAGGTGAACCTGGCTAAAACCAAGACCGAGCAGGCACAGTCGGCTTATGACTATGTTAAGGCCCTCGCCGATCTCCTGGAAGTGGCCGGTCTGTCCGATCAATTCACCAGCTACATGGCCCGTGCCGATCTGAAAGCGCAATGAGATGAATAAGAAACTACCCGTCACACTGGTCACTATCGGCGCAGTGGCAGTTCTCGGCCTGGGCCTGTGGAAGGCCCAGCAGCCTGGCGCGGAGGCCTTCCAGGGACAGATGGAGGTGCAGGAAGTCGATGTCGCTTCCAAGGTCAGCGCCCGCATCGCAGACATCCTCGTCAAGGAGGGGGATGTCATCACGGTGGGCTCACCGCTCATTCGCCTGGACAGTCCCGAGGTGACCGCCAAATTGGCGCAGGCCACGGCAGCCCAGGAGGCTGCCCAGGCCACGGCGGCCAAGGCGCAAAAGGGTGCCCGGCCCCAGGAGGTGGAAATCGCCCGCCTGAACTGGCAGCGCGCCCAGGCCGCGGCGGATCTATCACAAGCATCGTTCAAGCGGATTGAGGGACTGGCCCGGGACGGCTTGATCGCCGCACAAAAGCGCGACGAGGCTGAGGCTAATTTCAAGGCAGCCCGCGATCAGGCCTTGGCCGCGCAGGCCCAGTATGAGATGGCGCGCGACGGGGCACGTTCCGAAGACAAGCAAGCTGCCGCCGCCCAGGCACGTCAATTGGCTGGCGTCGTGGCTGAAGTTCAGGCGGCCAAGGCCGAGACGGAGCTCAAGAGCCCGGTGGCCGGTGAAGTGGTCAAGGTCCTGGGGCGTGTGGGCGAGATCTCGCCCCAAGGAGTGCCTGTGGTCACGGTCGCCAACATGGCAGATCAGTGGGTGGTGCTCAACGTGCGCGAAGACAAGCTCGATAAGTTTGGCGTCGGCAAGGAATTCGATGGCACCTTGCCCGCCTTGAAAGGCCGCAAGGTTCGCTTCAAGGTGTACCGGGCAGCAGTGATGCCCGATTTCGCCACCTGGCGTGCCACGCGCTCCGATCAGGGCTTTGACATCAAAACCTTCGAGGTCCGGGCCCGCCCGTCCCAAGTGATCGAGGGGGTTCGCCCAGGCATGTCCGTTCTGGTCGATTGAATTGACCATGCACCACTTCTTCGACAGCGCCAGGCGGGAAGCCCGTCGCCTAGGCCAAAGCCCCTGGGACCTGGCGATGGTGACGTGGGTGCCTTTGCTGGCCGCGGTGCTGGTCGTGTGGATGTTCTCCAGCGCCATCCCGAGGAACCTGCCAGTCGGCGTGGTAGATGAAGACCACTCCGGGCTGTCGCGGCAACTGGTGCGCATGCTCGACGCCTCGCCTGGCATTCAGGTTGTCGACGAATTCGACAGCGAATCCTCGGCCCAAAACGCTCTCAGGAGCGTGCGGGTATACGCGATGGTCAACATTCCCCGGGACTTCGAGCGAGACATCAAGCGCGGGGTCAAGACCGAAGTCACCCTGCGCCATAACGCCCAGTTTGCCACGCACTCGAGCCTGCTGCAGCGGGATGTGCGCACGGTGGTGGGGACCTTGGCTGCCGGTATCGAAGTGTCGGCTCGAACCAAGCGAGGTGAATCCCCCCAACAGGCCAAGACCAGCTTTAATCCGATCCAGACTCAATCGATTGCGCTGTTCAACGGGTCCGGTAACTACGAAAAGTACCTGACTGCTGCCGTGATCCCGGCCATCCTGCACATTCTGGCAATGACGGCTGGTGCCTGGGCGGTAGGTCGAGAGTTGAGGGACAAGACGCTAGGACAGTGGCTGGGACACGAGGGAGGGCGGTCCGTCGCGGTCGCCCTGCTGGGCAAGCTGGCGATTCCCTGGATGACGCTTACGGGGATCGGTACCGGAGCGCTTTGGTTCATCACGGCCGGGCGTGGCTGGGACATCCCCGGGCATCTTGCCTGGATCTGCCTCGCCCTGGCTTTGCTCATGGCACTGTCTCTGGCCGCGGGTGCTGCGGTGGCCGCACTGACCAAGTCTTTGCGGACCGCGTTGTCCGTGACTGGACTTCTAACCGCCCCGGCCTTCGCATTCAGTGGCATGAGCTTCCCACTGAGTGCAATGCCTGACAGCGCTCGCCTATGGGCGACTTCCATGCCGTTCACCCACTACATCCGGCTGCAGACGGAGCAATTGCTGATGGGCTTGCCGGCCCGCGCGAGTGCTGCGACTCCTGTGGCATTCCTGCTGGCCACTCTGGGTTTGCTCGCACTGGCCGCGTGGGGCTTGGTCCAGGCTCGCAACAAGCCATCGACATGGGGAGCTCGTTGACATGACCCTCCACCACTCAAGAACCCTGAGGACGGGGTTCGTCGCAACGCTGCGCGATGTTGTGCGAGACAAGGGCGTATTGATGCTGCTTTTTGCAGCGCCCTTGTTCTATGCTTTCTTCTACCCTTGGTTCTTCGGTCCGGAGGTCGTGACCCGAGTGCCGGTGGCGGTCATCGACCAGGATCACTCGGCTCTGTCACGGACGATCCAACGCCTAGCACTTGCCAACCCACGGATCGAGGTCAAAGCCGTAGCGTCTGATGAGCGCGCCGCGCAGGCCGCCATGAGTCGCGGCGAGATTGAAGGCTACCTGCTTCTCCCAGACACCCTGAAGGCAAACGTCGCCAGGGGGATGCCAGCTTTGGTGACGATCGTGTCGAACGGCGCCTACCCCATCATCAGCAAGGCGGTGCAGTACGGGTTAGCGGAAGCCGTAGGTGCAGCATCGGCGGGTATTGAAATCCGACAGCGAGAGGCAAAGGGTCAAAGTCCTCGTCAGGCCAGTGAGACTCGTACGCCGGTGGATTTTCAAGCCATTGCCTTGTTCAACGCCACAGAGGGTTACGGCAGCTTCATCGTTCCTGCCGTCGCCCTGCTGATCATGCATCAGACCCTTCTGATGGGAGTGGGGATGTTGGTGGCGACCTGGGTCGAGCAACGTGCAGTTCAAGCAAGTCCTATGGTCTGGATTGGACGCTGGCTGGCATTTCTCGTGCCGGGATTGGTGTCTGGGCTGTTTTATTTTGGATGGATTTTTTGGCTCTATGGCTACCCGCGCGCAGGAAACGTTGCTGGATCCCTAGTCTTCTTGGTCCTGTACTTGTCCGCCATCGTCACGCTGGGCTCATTGGTGGGCCTGTGGTGCCGAGATCGCGAACGGGTCCTCCAAGTGATTCTTTTCTCCACGCTGCCTTTGGTATTTCTTGCAGGATTTTCATGGCCGTCAGAGGCATTGCCTACCGCGTTGCAATACCTGCGTTGGTTGATTCCCACAACGGCGGGAGTCCAGGCAGCGTTGCGTCTGAATCAGATGGGTGCCCCCCTGCAAAGCGTGATGCCGTACCTCGGTTGTCTTTTTGTATTGACCTTGCTGGCCGGAAGCTTGGTATTGAAGTTCGAGGGAAAGTCGCCGCGTGCTTGAGGAGGTGGCGGCTGCCTGCGCATTGAGCGAGGCTGGCGTTGAAGATGCCTCATCGTTCAGGTGGGGTCAAACGTTGACTTCAGATGCGAGGCGGTCATTGGCGAATGGCAAAGGAATTTTCGCTTTTCCCAGTTCGCCGTCTTCTGGATGCAACGGCTCAAATGACCGTAACCAACCTGAAACAGCCATGCTGGCGTTTACTCTGAGCGGATGATCCCTTCAATTGCAGCACTTACTGCAAGGCTCGGAAAATCCGTGGGAGCCACGATACAGCCTTTGTACGGTAGTTAAGTTCGAATGTCCAACCCTGTCAAAAAAGATGTATCCGAACCTAAGCAGGTTGACGTGACGGAGTTCCTAGAGTTCGTACTGTTCAGTGACAGAGAATTCGGCATGATCGAAGCCCCAAAGGGGGAAGTGAATACCGCTCACTAGATCTGTCCCAAATCGAATGCCGCTCGCGGGAACATCGAAGGCTCGTTGACCCTGGCCTGAAGGGGAAGCCTGCATGAAGGATGAACATGCCCCCGAATTTGCGGGTTCGAATCCCCGGCGCCATCAAAAAACGATGCATCCGGACCTGAGCAGGTTGGTGGGGCTAGAATTTCTGCTCCGCCAAGATTCATTCGAACTGATTCCAAGTCGTTCGAACAAATTCCAATCCGTTCGGGGCCTTCCAAAGCCCTCCTAGAACACCTTCCGGACCAGGCTGGCTTCCTCGTAGGCCTCAATGTCCTTGAGTCGGTACAGGACCTTCCCCACGATCTTCAAGTACGGCTGCCCCTCGCCGACGGTGCGCCAGCGCTGAAGCCGCGCGACGGAACACACCCAGCGATCGGCGAGCATTTTCTCGGTCAGGAGTTCTCGGCTGGGTTCGGCCGGGGTCGCTGGAGCCTGGATGAGGGGCTCCGGCTTGGTCTCTCGTGCTGCTGTTCTGACGATGCCGCAGGTCAGTACGTCCAGCACGTCTCGGGTGCCTTCCAGCCGTGGTGTCGCAGCAGAGGGGTGGCCATGTGCCTCGGTGCTTGTATGGGGTGATTTCATACAAGTTCATACCGGTTGGCCTGACGCTTTTTCTCAGCGTGGTGAGGCGGCTTTCGGCCAGAAGCGGTCGCCGGCATGCTCGTCCTGGAAGTCCGTTCTGGGGCGAACAGCGACTCAAGGCACGGTACTCCTTGCTCAGTGCACGCCTGAGGATCGGCAGATCACCCTAAGGTCAGATCGACCACGATGTTGCCGCGCGTCGCGTTCGAATACGGGCACACCTGGTGCGCTGTATCCACCAAGTCCTGCGCCACCGCACGGTCCAGCCCCGGCAGGTTGATGGTCATCTGCACGGCAATGCCGAAGCCCTGGGAGATCGGGCCGATGTCCACACTGGCTTCAATGCTGGCATCAGCAGGCACGGCTACCTTCTTCATGCCGGCCACATGCTTGAGTGCGCCCATGAAGCAGGCCGAGTAGCCCGCCGCAAACAGCTGCTCGGGGTTGGTCGCGCCGCCCATGCCACCCAGTTTCTTTGGCGGAGCGAGTTTCACATCAAGCAAGCCGTCGTCGGACACGGCGCGGCCATCGCGGCCTCCGGTCGTACGTGCCTTGGCGGTGTAGAGGACTTTGTCGAGTTTCGTGGTCATGTCATTTCTCCATTTCAGGGGTTAAAAAATCAATTCACGCCAGCAGCGCTGGCAAGCTTTTCTGCAAAGCAGTTTTGTTCGTTGTAGCCTGGCCTGCCAGGGCGAATCCCAGCAGAGTGCCATCGTGGCCCACAAAGCGGGCATCCACCCCATCGGTGCTCGTCTCGATCTGCCACTGGCCTGCCACACCCGAGGCCGGTGGCGACACCACCACCGGCAGTGCCGGAGTTTTGACGACCACCGGCATGGCCGGGTAGCGCAGGCATGCAGCCTGCCCCGCCAGGTGCGCGGCCAGCGTGCGCGCCGCCTGCATGAGCGGCATGACGTAGGGCAGGCTGCGTCCCTCGACTTCGGCCACATCGCCCAGGGCATAAATGTCTGGCTGGCTAGTCTGCAACTGGCGGTTGACGACAATGCCTTGCGCCGTTTGCAGTCCGGCTGCTTGTGCCAGCGCGGTGCGCGGGCGCAGACCCACAGCCGACAGCACCACATCCGTGCCCAGACGTTGGCCGTTTGCCAGTTCAAGCTGCAAGTCTCCGGGCTGCGCATGAACGGCCTGCACTGACGAGCCCCAGTGAAAGCGGACACCTGCGTCGCTCAGTGCACGCTGCAGCAGGTCGCCAGCTTCGGGTGGCAGCAAGCGCCCCAGGGGCTGGGTGCCCGGGTCGACCACGTCCACTTCGTAGCCAGCCGCGACAAGGTCATTGGCGAATTCACAGCCAATGAGGCCAGCGCCGATGACCGTGACGCGGCGAGCACCTTGGAGCCGCTCTCGGAATGCAGCGTAATCCTGCAAATCGTTGACCGAGAGCACCCGATCTGCGGCGTCACCCTGCAAAGGCAGGCGCACCGCGTCCGCCCCCAGGGCCAGCACCAGACGGCTGTAAGCCACCGTACCCTGACTTGTACTGATGGTGCAGGCCACCGGATCAATCGCCGTCACCTCGGTGTGCGCCATCAACTTGACCCCGTGTTGCTCTGCCATGGCAGCACTCGTGGTGCTGACCAGCTGGGCTGCGGTTTTGCCGCTGCTCAGGGCATTGGACAACATGGGCTTGCTGTATAAGTCGCCGTTGTCGCGGGTCACGAGGGTGATGGAGGTGTGGGCATCGAGTTTGCGCAACTCGCGCACCACCGTCCAGGCGGCCAGGCCCGAACCCACGATCACCAGGTTTTGAGCGGGTGCAATCATCCAGGGCTCCTGCTCGTTCAACCAATCTCAACCATTTCGAAGTCGGCCTTGGCCACGCCGCAATCGGGGCATTCCCAGTCTTCGGGAATGTCTTCAAAACGAGTGCCGGCAGCGATGCCGTCTTCAGGGATACCTTGGGCTTCGTCGTAGATGAAACCGCACACAATGCATTGCCAGACTTTCATGGTGTTCTCCAGAATTTAAGAATGTGAAATGAGGTAAAAGAAAGGCTCAGGCCTGGATGGCGTCGAGGGCCTTCTGGTAGTGGTTGGCATGGCGCTCTTCCACCTTGGCCAGTGCGGCAAAGCGCTTGGCAGCTTTTTCGAGCACGGCCTTAAACTGGCCGGCGTGTTCTTTCGACTCGCTGATCTGCTCGTCGATCTCGGCCACGGCCGCAGCGTTGCCTTCTTCGACCGCCGTCTGGCGGAAACCGGGGTACATCTCGCTGTACTCGTAGGTCTCGCCCTCGATGGCGATCTGCAATGCCTTGGCGGGGGTGATGTCGGCCGCGGGGTAGAGCAGGTCGAGGTGACCAAAGGCGTGCATCACTTCCTGATCAGCGGTCTGCTCGAAGATGCGGGCCGTGTCTTCGTCGCCTGCGGCGCGGGCCAGCTTGGCGAAGTAACGGTACTTGATGTGGGCCATCGATTCGCCCGCGAATGCGGCTTCGAGGTTCTGCCAGGTTTTGATTTCGGGACGTGCCATTTTTAAGCTCCTTGGTGGTGAAGATGTGTTGCGATGGGATGAATTGTGGATTTCGGCGATCAATCGGTCCAACGCATAATTTCAATTGAATCAATCTAAAATTCAGATAACAAAGCCCCAAGGAACCCGACCATGGCTGCCCTGCCCTCTCTGAGACAACTGCGCTACCTGCTGGCCCTGGCCGAGCACCTGAACTTCACCCGCGCAGCCGAAGCGAGTTTTGTGAGCCAGTCCACCCTGAGCACGGGACTCAAGGAACTCGAATCCACCCTGGGTGTGCAACTGGTGGAGAGGGACAAACAGACCGTGGCGCTGACGGCGGTAGGCAAAGAGGTGGTGGCCCGTGCGCGGCAGGTGCTGGCTGCTGCCGAAGACCTGAGCGACTTTGCATCGGACGCGTCACGACCCATGCAAGGGCAGCTGCGCCTGGGTGTGATCCCCACCATTGCCCCATTTGTGCTGCCGACTGTCATGCCCGCCCTTCGCGAGAAATTCCCGCAGCTGCAGTTGGCCTTGCGCGAAGACCTGACCGCCCATCTGCTGGAGCGGCTGCGCGACCGCCAGCTGGACTTCGCACTGATCGCACTGCCCTACGACACGGATGACCTGCGCGTGCAACCGCTCTACAAGGACAAGTTCTGGCTGGTGGGACGAGAGCAAGACCCCGCCATCACCGGCAAAGCGATCCAGCTCAGCAGCGCATGGACGGAGCGGTTGCTGCTGCTCGAGGAAGGGCATTGCCTGCGCGACCACGCTCTGCAGGCCTGCCGGACGGCAGAGGTTGCCAGTGTGGACGGAATGGAAGCCACCAGTCTACTGACGCTGGTTCAGATGGTCGCCTCAGGCATGGGCGTGGCCTTACTGCCGGAGATGGCGATCAAGAGCGGCCTTCTTCAAAATCTATCGCTCAAAGCAATGCCTCTGGCAAACCCTGCCCCCAAGCGGGTAATTGCATTGGTGACTCGCGCCACATCCGCCCACTCGGCCGAGTTCGAAGCGATTGCGAAGGTGATGGTTGCTGTCCATCGTAAAAAGAATTAGAAGCCTACCGTTACACAACTGCCGTATCGATGAATTGAAAGGCGGACATGCAGCAAACGCTGCTCACCGACTGCTTGGGGTCGGTTACTGCCGGTGACTTGCCACGTAGCTACGACTGCATCCAGCCTTTTGCAGACTATTACCTACAATCAGTTTTACACCTAAGTACTTTGATCTCTTGTGTAGCAATGAGGTTTGTCGTCAGGCGATATCTGCTTTCGTAAGGGTCTTCTACAAGCAAAACAAGTACTCACAAAACTCAATGTCGTGTTTTCAAATCTACTGAACAGCTCATGTCTGGACTTGTCGCGGTAAGCCTTCGTAAGGTGAACTTTTGTCGCGAAATCACTCTGTAATTTTCGAGTTGCGGATCACCTACTTACGGATGCATAGCTGCTACTTAATCAAGCTCTTCACCATAGCGAGCGGTAGAAACATAAATAGTGGTTGTTGAGGCAGCGCTACGAACCCGTGATGCGCATAAAAATTTGCCGCTGTAGCATCTTTGGCATCCACAACAAACGCATATGCTGCAATTTCTGCAGTGGCAGCTCTGTGCAATGCATCTGCCAACAAGGCGGCGCCAAGACCTTGGCCTTTAAAAGACTTATCTACGGCCAGCCGCCCCATGCGGACCGCAGGCACGCTGGGATAGCGAGGAAGTTTTTTAACGGTGGCTTCGGGCAGGTCAGCCAACACAACACTAGCTGAGGCAAGTGTGTAGTAACCAGCGATTTGCCCATGCATAGCAGTGGCAACAAAACAAGCTGTCACTCGGCGCTTGATATCTTGACTTACCTGAGTTCGGAAATATCGATCCAAGGGTTCAGAACCACTGTCAAATATTGACCGGTCACTAGCAGAATCCAGCGCGGCAACAGAAAATTTATGTGCCATTGGGTGGCTGACTTCAGCCAAACTTACGCCGCCAAAAGCTTGCTAGCTTTAGCAAAAGCACGCTTGAGGGCTGCATTTGGCTTTGCAGGCGCTATCAACGCATTAGCAAACGTCTCTTGATCCACGACAGACAAACGCACCTGATCAGACTGGGCAATTGCGCTACTAGCGGCTATCTGCAACGCATGTACGACAAAGTCAGTCATGGTTCGACCTTGTATCTCAGCTGCACGTTTCACAGTCATATGTAAATCTTGGCTGATCCGAGCCTCCAGTCGAGCGGACTGAGGTTTGAATGAGCGCGGTGCAACAACGGCTCTAGCAGTCATGACATTTCTCCTAATTTCACCAAGATTGTACGGCACTTTGCCGGAAAAACAAATCCCCTTTTATTAAAGAGGAAGCCGAATCAGCCCAAACGCTAAACCACAGCAAGTGTGCACCACAGCTACTTACTGACTGCCAGCGTTTCGCATGAGAGCAAATCAGCTGATCCATGCCAACTGGCCTAACTCCTTTCTTCCCGAAGACCCAAACAAAAGCTCAACAACAACACACTTCTTAAGTGTGTTGTTGTTGAGCTTTTGTCAGGCCCCGTCGCACCAGATGGTACGAAGCCAACCTGGTGACTTGAATGGAAAAATATTTTCGGACACACCCTTAAAAAAAATTAGCCACAAGCGATTACATCAGAAGGACCTTTCGCATCGTGCAGAAAGGCCTTCACAAAAAGGGAACATATGACAATAAAAGATTACGACTGGGGCTTTGGTCGAGGCTTAGAAAACATGGCGATCAGCGGGGCGCTGAATGCAGAAAGTCCTAATCCGCGCTCGCCCGCTTACGCACTACAAGCACTTGCTCGGACATTTCAGAACCGAACCCAACAAAACGAAAATTACTATTTTTTCAAAAACATGTACGAATTTTCCGATGACGACTTTCGAGGTGTCGTCGGATGGAATGAGCAACATTCGTGCTGGCAAGTCGGCGGTGGAACGCACGTACCAGTTAGGCAAATCGCTCAAGTTGCAGTGCGCTGGTATGCACATGGGTGGGACTTAAGCCGTCACACACGAGATAGCGAAGTCATATACCCAGAGGACCTTGGACTTTTAGCAGACGAACATGAGTCCAAGCATTTATCAGCAGCCTTGATGCCATTGAAAGACGAAATAACCAGACGATTTTTTACTGCGCGAGCCAGCGCTCGAATTGGTTACCTTGATGTTTATCGTTGTGAAGATGAGCAATTCACAGCTGCAATTGGCTGGTTCGACGACTATCGCACTCACAGAATACTTGAGCCAGTTAGCAATTTTTGGCAATTAGAGGTTCGCAAGGTAATGCCGCTGCTGAGTGAATTGCACGTAACGAGCTACAGACTTCAGTGTATCTACGCCAAAGAAATGGGATTGCTGCGATGAGAAAGTTTGACATCACCAAAGAGATCATTGGTCGCACTCCAGAAATTCTCGAACTACTCGGAGTGGATGAACGAGCAATGCAGCGAAAAGTACATTGCCCTATTCCAAGTCACGCGGACGAAAAACCATCTTTTCGTGTGTACAAAGATGATGACAGGTTTAATTGTTCGTGCTACATGAGAGGAGGATCAATGATTGACCTCGTCATCAAGATGGAACGCGCAAAAAACTTCTCTGATGCTGCAAGATGGCTTAGAAAAAATCTTCTTGGTCACACGCCACAAATCGAGAAGATCAAAGTTCACGACAACTTCATTCCAGAGCACGGCAGCAAAAAAGATTGCTCAGATAGGGACGACATCTTGCGAGTTCTAGCGCGCTGCGTCGACGTCCCTCTATTTCATCCATATGTGGTGAAAAAAGGCATCTTGCCTGTTGGCGCTCGATTCGAACCGATTCTCAAAAATCTAGTTCTGGCAATTCACGATAACGAATACAACCTTCAAGGCATCGAGTACATCGACCGCCAAAACAACAAGTTTTGTGTAGACGGCACAAAGAAAACGGGGAACGGTCTCATGATCGGGAATCCTGACGCGAGTCCAGTGCTCGGAGTAGCAGAAGGATGGTCCACCGCTGTTTCGATTCATATAGCGTTGGGGGGATTACCGGTCCTAGTAACGTTTGGTGCTGCGAATCTAAGTGCAGCAAAAAACTTCGCACGACAAGGACAAGCTGTATGGTTTTTTGCGGACAACGATAAAACAGGAGTGGCTGCAGCCAAGCACGCAGCGAGCTTGCTAAACCCTCCGGGATATGTCTTGACTTCTACTTTAGAAGATTTCAATGAAGATTTTGTTGCAATGTTGGGGGACACAAACTTTTCCCGCTTGCGTGAAGCTTTGCATCAAGCGAGGAGAAAAAAATGAAAGCAGAGAAAACAACACTTGGGCTGCTCAGTTCATTTTCGGGGTTACCAGATCAAAGCCCGTTCGGGGCCGCGCGCAGTATCAAAACTGAAGCACGGTTGAAAACACCTCCTTTGGAGTGGTTAGAGTCACCGATTGATCTTCGCGACACCGTTCGTGTGGCAAACGAAAAAATTGACTACGCCATCTCTCCCATTTTTAGAGCTGGCAGAGCCGCCTTGATAACGGGGCTTGGAGCCTCCTCTAAATCCACTCTTCTAAAAGAACTTGCGATCGCGGTCACCACAGGAAAAAGTGCACTGGGAATGAACGTTCCTAAACCTGGTAAAGCAGTTTTGATTCTCGCTGAAGACACTGGTGAAGATGCGCACCGAAGTCTTAATGCGATATTTCAAGCTATGAACTTGAGTGATGACGATGTCGCGCTCGTACACAAGCGCCTGATCATTTTTGCGGCGGCAGGTTCAGATTGCGTGATCGTCTCAAGCGAAGGGGATAAGTCGTCGCTTCGACTTGATCAACTAATTAACTTTGTACAAGAACTGGGAGATGTTCGCCTTGTCGGATTAGATCCAGCGATTGCACTAACTAGGGGTCGCGAATTAGATGAGCTTGCACAGCGGGACCTTGCAAACACTATAGAAAGAATTGCGTTTGAAACAGGTGCAGCGGTTATCGTCATAAGTCATGCGGCTAAGTCAGTCCAATATCAGCAAGAAGTTGGCTCTCACGCCAGCAGAGGTAGCGGCGCTATCACCGACGCCTTCAGATTAGAAGTCTTAATGCGAGTAATGACTCCCAGGGAGGCTAAAGATTTTCGAATAGATGATCTGCAACGACACCGTTTTGTGCGAATGCAAGTGACGAAAGCTAACTCGCTTCCACCAGACTTAATGCACCCCGTCTGGCTTGAGAGAGTTAACGGCGGAGCGTTGACACTCTCAAGTTTGAAACCTGCGACTGTTACAAGGCCGCGATCCGCACTTGAACTTTTTTTCGAAGCTAATCCAGAGACTGGCGAACTCAGCCCGATATCTCTTTCGTTTGCGACATGGAAGGTCAAGGCTTTAGATGCAGGCTTATTGACAGGGAAGACAGACTCAGCACGCGACATGTCAGCAAGACGATTGCTAGCAACTATTAAGAGTTCAAAATGGATTGAGGTACATCAAGGAATTTACAAGCCAACGGACGAGGGCATTGCCGAGCTTTTAGGATAAGGAATGCAGCAGCAGCCTCGAACATCTGCTGCAAGTCATTGCAATGAGAACTATCCTAAGCTCCCAGTGGTTTATCAAGCGGGCCGCTCCTGGCTGACTAAGGCCTTGAATCATTCGTTGTGCAGCGAAGCGTTGGGGAAGTTTGTAGAAAACTTCCACTTCATTTTGCCCAGTCGATACGCATGTGCGATGACTTTGCTACCGAGATTGAAAGTTATCAAAACAGCGGTGCTTGTGTTCATGAATGCCGCGGCATTTGGGCTAGCAGGTACGCCAAGAAAGTGGCTAGTTCGCATGACAAGAAGCTGATCATCAATCGATTCAGCCTCTTCCACTCTGTACCAATAATCATGATCGCTGACGTAAGGCGGGTTCAAAACTTCTCTTGGATATGCATCACTGAGCATCTCAGCAACGAATTCCCGCTCATCGGTACTGCTGAGCAGCGAAAGGCGATTGCACATGGCTTGGAAAGTTCTGGCTCTTTCTAATTTTGCAAGCTCGGCCCTGACACTTAATCGCCTACTGAGTCTAGTACTAGCAGGCTGCTTGCGTAGTTTTGAACTTGCCTCAGGCTGAACTGAGATTGATTCTTTTGAGACTTGCTCACCCGAATACAACCAGTGGGCGACATCAAGCAAAGCAACACACCAACGACCGCCAAGTTTTTGGATCTTGAACGGCAAAGCACCGCGGGCAATCAGACCTTCGATAGATCTTTTTGTTTTTCCCAAAATTTTTACAATGTCGCCTGTGAACAACACAGACTGCCCCGGAAACTGGGTGCGCAACTCTTTTAAATAGTCATCAAGCTCCACAGAAAAGCCCCCAAACAAAAAACCCACCAAAAACCCACAGGGAAGTGAGTTTTGATGGGTATTTGTAAGCAGTTGAGTGCGTCAAGGTACAAGTCAGAATTTGTTAAAAACTTATCTAAGTCCTTGATTTATATAGCTTGGCGGAAACGGAGGGATTCGAACCCTCGATGAGGCTCTACACCCCATACTCCCTTAGCAGGGGAGCACCTTCGGCCACTCGGTCACGTTTCCAGTGGGTCAGATTATAACTTAGGCTTGGTCCAGATCGAAGGCTTTGTGCAAGGCACGCACAGCCAATTCCATGTATTTTTCATCGATCACGACCGAGGTCTTGATTTCGGAGGTGGAGATCATCTGGATGTTGATGCCCTCTTCGCTCAAGCTGCGGAACATCTTGCTGGCCACGCCCACATGGCTGCGCATGCCGATGCCCACGATGGACACTTTGCAGATCTTGGCGTCGCCAGAGACTTCGGCCGCACCCAGTGCGGGCAGCACTTTTTCCTTGAGCAGGTCGATGGTCTTGGCGTAGTCGTTGCGGTGCACGGTGAAGCTGAAGTCGGTCTTGCCGTCTTTGCTCAGGTTCTGGATGATGACGTCGACTTCGATGTTGGCATCGGCCACAGCGCCCAGGATTTGGTAGGCAATGCCGGGCTTGTCGGGCACGCCCAACACGGAGATTTTGGCTTCGTCGCGGTTGAATGCGATGCCGGAAACGACGGCTTGTTCCATTTGTTCGTCTTCCTCAAAAGTGATCAGGGTGCCGGATGCGGCTTCTTCGTTGATGTCGATGTCCCAAGGCGTGAAGCTCGAGAGCACGCGCATAGGCACTTTGTATTTGCCCGCAAACTCGACCGAGCGGATTTGCAGGACTTTGGAGCCCAGCGATGCCATTTCGAGCATCTCTTCAAAGCTCACGGTTTGCAGGCGGCGTGCTTCAGGCACCACGCGGGGGTCGGTGGTGTAGACGCCGTCCACATCGGTGTAGATCAGGCATTCGTCGGCTTTGAGTGCAGCCGCCACGGCCACGGCCGAAGTGTCAGAGCCGCCACGTCCCAGTGTGGTGATGTTGCCGTTATCGTCCACACCTTGGAAGCCGGTGATGATGACCACTTTGCCAGCATTCAGGTCCGCGCGGACACGGGCATCGTCAATCGATTCGATACGCGCTTTGGTGAAAGCGCTGTTGGTTTTGATGGCCACTTGCCAGCCTGCATAGCTGACCGAAGGCTGGCCTTCGGATTGCAGGGCAATCGCCAGCAAGGCCGACGATGCTTGCTCGCCTGTCGAGGCCAGCATGTCGAGTTCGCGGCTGTAGGCATCGCCGGGTTTGGCGGGGGCCAGTTCTTTGGCCAGACCCAGCAGGCGGTTGGTCTCGCCGCTCATGGCGCTGGGAACCACCACGATCTGGTGGCCAGCGCGCGCCCATTTGGCCACGCGCTTGGCGACATTGCGGATGCGCTCGGTCGAGCCCATCGAGGTGCCGCCGTATTTGTGAACGATCAAAGCCATGTGTCAGGTTCAAGTGAAGATGAAACCGGCAATCCAACTGCAAGAGTCCTTGCCGCCAGCCCCGGAAAAACCCTAGATTGTACCCATCGACCTGACGCTTTCTTGACCCTTCCAAGCCAAATGCAGCGCTTCTCGTTCGACAAAGCCCTGCCCCACCTTCAGGTGCAGTCGATGCCCCCGGGTGGTGCAAGCCGCCACTTGGTCGAGCAATTCATGCAGCTGCGCCGTGCTGGGCGTGGTGGCATGGTGTTGCCGAAGCCAGTGACGCAACACCAGTGCTTGGCGCGCGCGGCTCAGTTGCTGCAGGGCCTGGATGCGCGGCGGCACGCCGATCTTTTCCAGGTCATGCGCAGCCACCTCGGTCAAAACCTCTTGCGCTTGGGCGGCATGCGCAGCACTGCGGGCAAAGGTCTCGCGAAAAGCGGGCAAAGCCTCGGCCAAGGCGGGCAACACTTTGGCGCGGATGCGGTTGCGGGTGAAGCGCTCGTCGGAGTTGCTGGGGTCATCCACCCAGCTTTGGCCTTGAGCTGGGCCTTGTTCTTTCAGCCACTCGCGCAAAGCTGCACCCGGCAATGCCAAGCAGGGGCGGTGCCAATTCAGGTCCAGGCGCGTCCAGTGGGCTGGCATGCTGGCCAAGCCGGGCAAGCCTGCACCACGCGACAAGGCGATGAGTAAAGTTTCTACCTGGTCGTCGGCATGTTGGGCCAGCGCAATATCGTGCACGTCGGGCCACTCACTTTGCACCGCTTCGGCCAGCGCCGCATAACGCGCTTTGCGGGCGGCGTCTTCGGGGCTTTGACCGGAGGCATGACCAGCTTGCACCCGGCGCACGGCCAAAGGCACGTTCAGTTGTTGGCACAGATCACGGCAATGCGCCTCAAAAGCATCGGCCGCATCTTGCAAGCCGTGGTGAATGTGCACCGCCCTCACCTGCCCCGGCCAACGCTGCGCGCACGCCAGCAGCAAGGCGGTTGAATCGGCACCTCCGCTGAAGGCCACTGCAAAAGGAAGGCCCGGGCTGAAATCAGCCAGGGCCTGTTCGAGGGTCAGCGCCATAGGGGAAACCTGACGGCTCACCAGAAGCTTTACTTGCTCGCTTTGGTGTCGGTGAAACGACCGTAGCTGTTCAGGCGTTCGTAGCGGCGCTCCAACAGCTCTTTGGGCTTGAGGTCAGCCACCTGACGCCAAGCGTCGCCCAAGGCGCGCTTGAGGAAGGACACCATTTGCTCGGTATCGCGGTGCGCACCGCCCACGGGTTCGTTGACGATCTTGTCCACCAGGTTCAAGGCTTTCAGGCGGTGGGCCGTGATGCCCAGCGCATCGGCCGCGACTTCGGCTTTTTCGCTGGTCTTCCACAAGATGGAGGCGCAACCTTCGGGGCTGATCACCGAGTACACCGAATACTGCAGCATGAGAACTTGGTCGGCCACTGAAATGGCCAACGCGCCGCCGGAGCCGCCTTCGCCAATGATGGTGGTGATGATCGGCACTTCCAGTTGGGCCATCTCGAAAATGTTGCGTCCAATGGCTTCGGACTGACCGCGCTCTTCGGCGTCAATGCCTGGGTAGGCGCCGGGCGTGTCCACAAAGGTGAAGACGGGCAGCTTGAATTTTTCGGCGGTCTTCATGAGGCGCAGCGCTTTGCGGTAGCCCTCGGGCTTGCTCATGCCAAAGTTGCGCAGGGTGCGCTCTTTGGTGTCGCGACCTTTTTGCTGGCCCAGCACCATACAAGCCTGACCGTTGAAGCGGGCCAAACCACCCACAATCGACAAGTCATCGGCAAAGTGGCGGTCGCCGTGCATCTCGACAAAGTCGGTGAAGATGCCGTGGATGTAATCCAGCGTATAGGGACGCTCGGGGTGACGGGCAATTTTGGTGATCTGCCAGGGGGTCAGATCGCTGTAAATGTCTTTCGTCAGCTGCTGGCTTTTTTTGCTCAGTTGGTCGATTTCGAGGGTGATGTCCACCGCCGACTCGGTCTGCACGTAACGCAACTCTTCGATCTTGGCTTCGAGTTCGGCAACAGGTTGCTCAAAGTCGAGAAATGTTTTTTTGGCCAAGTTGGACTCCTCTTTTCATAACCGGGTGGACGCCTCGTCCAACCCTCAATACGCCACCGGAACCGGATCCAGCGAGCGCCAAATATACCAAGTTGCCACCGTGGCATAGGGACTCCAGGCCTGCGCCACCTCTCGGGCGTCGCTGCGGCTGACCGGTTCGCCCGAAAAATAGTTGCGGCTGATGCCGTTGATGAGACCCACATCATCGAGCGGCAGCACGTTGGGGCGCATGAGGTGGAAGATCAGGAACATCTCGGCCGTCCAGCGGCCAATGCCCCGAATGGCCACCAATTCATCAATGATGGCCTCGTCGTCCATCTCTTGCCAGGCCTTGACATGAACCGTGCCAGAGCTGAAATGCATGGCCAAGTCGACCAAATATTCCACCTTGCGGGCCGACAAACCGGCCGCCCGCATGTCGTCCACCTTGAGCTTGAGCACGGCAGAAGGTGTGAGGCGCTTGGTCAAGACCGAAAAGCGGTCCCAAACCGATTGGGCCGCTTTGACCGAAATTTGCTGGCCCACGATGGAGCGCGCCAAGGTGACGAACGCATCACCCCGGGTTTCCAAAATGGCATTGCCAAACTGGGGAATGAGCTTTTTCATGACCCGGTCTTTTTTGGCCAAGTGCGCACAGGCCTCGGCCCAATAGGCGGGCGTCACGGGGGTGACCGCAGGCGTTGCTGCGCTCACTGAGCCGCCTCCCAGGTCGTGCCGGTGGCCGAGTCTTTGAGCACAATGCCTTGGGCCAACAGGTCGTTGCGAATGCGGTCGGCCTCGGCAAAGTTTTTGGCTTTTTTGGCGTCGGCTCGGGCTTGAATTTGGGCCTGAATGGCGGCTTCATCCAGACCTGCACCCGCTTGCAGGTACACCGTGGGGTCGGTTTGCAACAAACCCAGCAAACCACCCAAGGCTTTGAGAAGACCTGCGCGCTCGGCCGATGCGCTGCGGTTGACCTCGCCCGCCAGCTCAAACAACACAGCGACCGCCTCGGGCGTGCCAAAGTCTTCGTCCATGGCGGCTTTGAAACGGGCGGCCAAAGGGTCGGCCCAGTCGATTTGCACGTCTGCTGGCGTCACGGCTTGCAGGGCTGTGTACAAGCGCTTCAAGGCGCCCTTGGCGTCGTTCAGGTGCACATCGCTGTAATTGAGCGAGCTGCGGTAGTGGCTGCGCACGATGAAAAAGCGCACCGTCTCGGCGTCAAACTCTTTGAGCACATCGCGGATGGTGAAGAAATTTCCCAGGCTCTTGGACATCTTTTCGTTGTCCACATTGATGAAACCGTTGTGCATCCAAAAGCGCGACAGAGGTTGACCGTTGGCGCCTTCGCTTTGGGCAATTTCGTTTTCGTGGTGTGGGAACTGCAGGTCAGCGCCGCCACCATGGATGTCAAACGTCTGGCCCAGCAGCTCGCAGGCCATGGCCGAGCACTCGATGTGCCAGCCGGGCCGCCCGGTGCCAAAGGGGCTGGCCCATTTCACGTCTTCAGGCTCGGTGGGCTTGGCACTCTTCCACAGCACAAAGTCCAGCGGGTCTTGCTTGTCCGTCTCCACGGCCACACGCTCACCGGCATTCAATTCGTCGAGCGACTTCCCGGACAACTTGCCGTAACCCGCAAACTTGCGCACCGAATAGTTCACATCGCCGTTGCCGGCACGGTAAGCCAGGCCTTTTTGCTCCAGCGTGCCAATCATGTTCAGCATCTGTGGCACGTAATCGGTGGCGCGGGGCTCGTGTTGGGGGCGCTCAATGCCCAGCGCATCGGCGTCCTGGTGCAGCGCGTCGATCATGCGGTCGGTCAAGCCGCGGATGGTTTCACCGTTTTCCAAGGCGCGCTTGATGATCTTGTCGTCAATATCGGTCACGTTGCGCACATACGTGACCTTGTAGCCACTGGCTTTGAGCCAGCGCTGCACCACATCAAAGGCGATCATCGATCGGGCATGGCCCAAGTGGCACAGGTCATAGACCGTCATGCCGCAGACATACATGCGCACATGGCCCGGCTCGGCAGGAGAGAAGTCGGAAACAGCACGGCTCAGCGTGTTGAAGATGCGCAGACTCATGTCAGATCAAAGTTTTTTTAGTACAACCACCCACTCGACAGTGTCCGGCATCGGCATCTGATCGGCTCAGGGAAATTCAGGAAATTCAACACAAAGAAAAAGCGTCCAAAACGCTGCTTCCCGGCTGGGCATCTGCCCCTGCCAACGGCCTGATGGCCGCGTGCCCTCCGCTACAATGACCCTTCAGTATATCCCCGACGGGAACCCTGCTCCCAGTTCCTGGCAGCCCGAATTCAACACTTTTGGCGCGCATGCAAAATCTACTTTCGTTCGTATTGACCAGTCTTTTGCTGCTCTCCAGCGTGGGCGCCCAAGCAGACGCTTACCAAGACGTGAACCGGCTGATTGGGGCAGCAGAGTGGTCCAAAGCCCAAACACAGGCTCAAGAACACCTCAAAACCCGTCCGACCGATCCGCAAATGCGCCTGTTGCTCAGCCGCATTCAGGATGGCCAAGGCCGCACCGCCGAGGCGATGGAAACCCTGCAAGCCTTAACCCAGTCGTTCCCTGAATTGCCCGAACCGCACAACAACTTGGCCGCTCTGCTGGCCCGCCAAAACCGCTATGCCGAGGCGCTGGTCCAATTGCAAGACGCTGTGCGTGCACGACCCGATTACGGCACGGCGCTTGAAAATCTGGGTGATGTTTACATTGCACTCGCCATTCAGGCCTACCAAAATGCCAGCCGAGCACCCGCCCCGCAGCCCCGCGTGACCAGCAAACGCCTGGCGGCTGAAAATCTGCTCAAGTCATCGGCGCCTTGAAGCTGGCAGCGACACGCCAGAACACACGCCATACCGCACACCATCTGCCGCCTCAACTCCTACCTGCTGGAAAAACCCCATGCAACGCTCCCGTTTTTTAATCTCTTTGGCCATGACGCTGGCTTTGGCTCTGCCCATGGCCAGCCAGGCACAGACGGGTGGCGTGAGCAAAGTGCGCATCAGCACCACGATGGGTGACATCGAAGCCGAGTTGTACGACGACAAAGCCCCGAAAACCGTGGCCAACTTTTTGCAATATGTGAACGACAAGCACTACGACGGCACGATTTTCCACCGGGTGATTGCGGGCTTCATGGTGCAAGGCGGCGGCTTTGATGCCCAATACAAAGAGAAGAAAACCCGCGCACCGGTCCCACACGAAGGACGGCAGGCACTGGCTGGGGGCCTGAAAAACACCACCGGCACGCTGGCCATGGCCCGCACCAACGACCCGCAATCGGCCACATCGCAGTTTTTCATCAACGTGGTGGACAACGCTTTTCTGGATCCCACCCCGATCCCCGACGGTGACCCGGTTGCCAAATTTCAATACCAAGGCCGTGTTTACGAGAATGTGGCCCGTGCCCAACTGCTGAACGCCCCTCAACTGTTCGGCTACACCGTTTTTGGCAAAGTCACGTCCGGCATGGACGTGGTCCAAAAAATCCGCAATACGCCCACGGGCGCAGGCGGCCCCTTCCCGACCGATGTTCCTCGGACGCCGGTTGTCATCCAATCCATCACTTTGTTGAAGTAACACCATGAGCAACCCACAAGTCGAACTGCACATCACCGGCTACGGCGTCATCACCCTCGAACTGGACGCTGAAAAAGCTCCCAAGTCGACCGAAAACTTCTTGGCCTATGTGAACAAGGGCCACTACAACAACACGATTTTTCACCGTGTGATCCCCGGCTTCATGGTCCAAGGCGGCGGTTTTGAGCCCGGCATGGGCCAAAAGCCTACCGATGCGACCATCGAAAACGAAGCCAACAACGGCCTGAAAAACGACAAGTACACCGTGGCCATGGCCCGTACCTCGGCGCCCCACTCCGCTTCGTCGCAGTTCTTCATCAACGTCGCCAAAAACGACTTTTTGAACCACACCGCACCCTCCATGCAAGGCTGGGGCTATGCCGTGTTCGGCAAAGTGGTCAAGGGCTCTGAAGTGGTCGACCAGATCGAAGGCGTTAAAACCGGCAACCGCGGCGGCCACGGTGACGTGCCCAAAGAGGACGTCGTGATCGAAAAAGCCATCGCCATCTGAGCGTGACCCGCCATGTCTGACCCGCGCACCACCCGGCCGTGCATCGGCTTGCTGTCAGCGCCTGCGACATGGCAAACCGTGGATCTGATCTCGGACCTGCATTTGCAGGCCTCCGAGACCGCCACGTTTGAAGCCTGGCGCGACTACATGGCCCGCACCCCAGCGGATGCCGTGCTGATTTTGGGTGACTTATTTGAAGTTTGGGTGGGCGACGATGCCTCTGCCCAAGACCCGTTTTTGCAAAGCTGCGCCGAGGTTTTGCGCCAAACCGCGCAACGCGCCCAGGTCGCTTTCATGCCTGGTAACCGCGATTTTCTGGTCGGACCGGATTACCTGGGGGCCTGTGGTGTTCAAGCGCTGACCGACCCCACCTTGCTCGAACTGGGCACCCAGCGCATCTTGCTCACCCACGGCGACGCCCTGTGCTTGGACGATCAGCCTTACCAAGCCTTCAGGCTGCAGGCGCGCAGCCCCCAATGGCAGCAGGCCTTTTTGGCCAAACCTTTGGCCGAACGACAAGAATTTGCCCGAAGTTTGCGGGCGCTCAGCGAGTCACAAAAGCACGAAGGCATGACCTTTGCAGATGCCGACTTGGAGATGGGTCTTTTCTGGCTGGCCGAGGCAAAGGCCGATCGCTTGGTCCATGGCCACACCCACCGACCTGCAGACCATGCCTTGGGCCAAGCACAGCGCCATGTGCTCAGCGATTGGTCACTGGACCACGCCCCTGTGCGTGCGCAGGTGTTCAGGCTGCAGCGCGATGGCGCTTCACAGCGCATCGATTGGCTGTAAAGCGGCTGTCTTTTAATACCCATCACCCTAAAAAAACGGCCGCTCAAAAGCGGCCGTTTTGCATGAGACAGACCGATCAGCCGCGCAGCAGGTTCTTCAAGACGTTTTGCAAACGGCGTGCGGTGGCCTCTTCGTGCGGGCCAGACAAGACCTGCGCCACATCTTGGCCCCAAGTTTCGCGGGGGCCGGGCTGGTTGCGTTGGGTCAGCAGTTGCAGTTGCAGCATGCGGCGCTCGCTCAAACTGTCGGCGGGTGTGGGCACTTCGGCGGCCATTTCCAAGCGCAACAAAGCCGTGGCAGCGGGCGCTTTGGCGGGCGCAGTGACCGCTTGCGCCCAAGACTGACGGGTTGCGGCGTTGATGGCACGGCCCAGTTCTTGTGCGCTCGGCAAGGCATCAGCCTGACGCTCTTGCCAAGCACCCATCAAACGGGTCAGTGTTTCGCCGTGCGCTTGTGCGGCCAGTTTGCGCAGCGACATTTCGGCGCGCTCCATGGCTTCGCGCTGGGCGCGGAAAGCGGCATCGCCCAAGCGTGGCCCGCGGTCTTCGCGAACATCACGGCCTTCACCGCGTGCACCGCGGTCACCAAAACGGTCACCGCCTCGATCACCCGGGCGACCGGGACCACGGTCCCCACCGGGACGCGCGCCGCGCTCACCGGGTCGGCCATCACGGCGGCCATCCCGACCTGCAGCAGCTTCTGTTTTCTTTTGGCCAGGACGGTCATCACCACGCACCGCCACAACAGGCTTGGCGGGTTTGGGCGGGGCCACGGGGGCCGCAGGCGCTTCGGCCGGGGCTGCATCGGCGCTTTCAGCGCTGACTTCAGCGGCATCGACTGGCGCATCTGCTGCAGCGTCCGTTTCTGCCAAGGGCGCAGCGGGTTCGCCAAGGGCATCCGAAGGAGCGGTCACTGGCGTTGGGGCGGGTGCCGCTTGTGCAGCCTGTGCCTCCAGCGCTTGGCCACGCAAAGCGGCGTCGAGCGCGGCCATGGCTGCGCGGATTTGGCTGGCATCGCCGCCGGCATTGGCTTCGTCCAGGGCTTTGGATGCGTCGATCACGGCGCGGTCGCGGGCAGTCAAAGGGGCAGCCGAAGCGTGGCGCTCGGTGCCTTTGCGCTGGAATGCTTCGTCCAGCGGCGCGCGGAACACTTCCCAGAGTTTTTGTTCGGTCTTGCGGTCCAGCGGCACGGCTTGGGCTTCCACTTGCCAGCGTTGCTGCAATGCTTTGACGGCATCCACACGCAAAGCAGGGGCAGCGCCCAACTCACGCGCTTCATTGATCAGGGCCTGACGGCGTTCGACGCTGGCTTTTTGCGCTGATTCCAATCGGGCAGCCGCAGCTTTGAAGATCGCCTTCCACTGCGACTGCATTTCGCCAAAAGATTTTTCGCTCAGGTGGCCCGCATTGCGCCAGCGGTCGGCAAACTGGTGCAAAGCTCGCAACTGAGCCCGCCAGTCCTCGCTCTCGGCGTTGGCAGCCGTCCAGGCTTTGACCTCGTCCATCAAAGCCACACGTTGGGCGCGGTGGTCTGCAGACTCTTTTTTCATCTGCTCGAGCCAAGCCAAAACCGCTTTGTAGGCTTCGTTGCAAGCGGCATCGAAGCGCTTCCACAGGGCATGGTTAGGCAAACCACCTTGGTCGGTTTGTTTCCAGCTGTCACGCAATTGGCGCAGCTTGTCCTGCATTTTGCGGCCGCCTACGGTGGGCACCTTTTCGGCGTCCAGCAGGCCTTCGGCTTGCGCCACCAAAGTTTGGCGCACCTGATCAGCCAGCCAACGCTGCCAGCCTTCAGTGTCGCCAGCAGCCGTCAGAGCCAAGTGCACACGCTCGTCCAGCGAGGTATCCAGGTTCTTGGCGTGGGTTTTGAGGGCTGCGCGCAAAGCGGCGGCCGCCTCGGGCAAGGGTGCCCCCGCGCTCTCGGTGATATGTTTTTCAAGGGCTTCCAGCACTTCTGTCACGGCTTTGAGCGCTTGCTCGCGCAGAGCCTGGCGTTGGGCTGCATCCATTTTGGGTTTGGCAGGCTTGGGCTCCTTGGGAGCATCGCTGTTGGCAGCCCCTGCAGCTGCAGATTGAACTTCGGCCACGACCTCGCCGCGCAAACGGCGGATTTCATCGGCCCACACGGGCACAGAAGGCAAGGCGGCTGTCGCATTAGCTTGGGCTTGCTGGGCGATCTCCAAAGCGGCTGAAAAACCTTGCCAGACCGCATTCAACTGGCTTTGAGCGGCGTCGAGCTGGGCCGGGAATTTCAAGTCCACGCTGGGCCAAACGGGGTTGTTGCCGAGCTGACCGGCTTGGGCTTGCCACTGGGCCACATCGGCCTCAACCCCACCCAAACCGGCTTGGGCCTCGGCCATGGGCTTGGTGGAGAGCACTTCGATGCGTTGCGCCAGCAAAACGGCGGCTTCGCGTTGCACCATCACCTGGTGCTGGAGGTCTTCCACGCCTTTGACCACTTCGGCCAAACGCAGCTTCAAACTCGCCAAAGGCTCACGCGAGAGAGGCGCGCCAGCTTTGGCTGCGTCACGCTGCCAGGCCATGGCGTCACCGATATTCAGGCGCGGGGCTTGCAGCATCTGCTCTGCTTTTTGCGCCCAGTCGCTGGCCAATGCTTCCTGACCGTGCTGTCGCTTGAGCTCATCGAGCTTTTCCTTCAGGAGCTTGGCCGCCCCCTTGTCGCGCGAGGCCATCTCGCGGTACACCTCGGCCAAGATCTCGGCTGCAGGTTCGGTCGAGAGCCATTCGCGCAAGCGGGCACCGCGTTCACCCGAAGTGGCGGCATGAAAAGCCCCACCGGTCAAGGAGTCAAGCGCGGCGAGGTCTAGAGGCTTTGAGGATGAAGTCACGGTAAAAACTTTAAAACACGGTCCATGCCAAATACGGCATCAGTGTCGGGCCGGGCTTGCCGACAAACTGGGCAGCACAACGGGCGACAAAGCTGTATTTTCGCTGGTATTTGGGCCGGACCGGCCCCTTGCATGGAATACGGGCCAATCTCTTGTGATTTCCATCGCGCAAGGCCCTTTATATGCATTTATGGAATAATTATTAGGATTGATAGTATTGACTAGATATTAAATATTTCTAGAATTCGCACACCCAAAGATCAGGGATAACCCGATACCGCTGCCAACTTGAACGGGCTCGGTCACTGCACACCGATGCATTACTGGCCCCGCTCCCCACCCCACCCACCCGCCTTGGCTGATGTCCATCACCATCGCGAGCTACGAGAGGAAGTGCTATGACAGCGCCAATGAACATGTCCCGCTTGAGCCTGTGTCTGAAGACTTGGGCGACCGATGTCCGAGAAGGTTTTGTTGAAATCACCCGCCATGGTCTGGCCCTGTTCGGCTTGGTGGTGGTGATCGTGGGTCTGGGCTTTTTGGCTCGTCCCAATCTGCAAACAGCCGCCAGCGAAGTGCTGCTGGGTTGGCTCGAAATTCGCCAGAGCGTGGCCTTGGAGCCCCCTGTTGTGAACAATGCGGCCACCCGCTCGACGACACAAAGTCTGGACGATTTGACGCCAGACCAGGCGGCCGTGACCCGATGGCTCAGCCGCAAATACCGCGTGTCGAGTGAGCCCATGGGGGCGATGGTCGCCGAAGCCTGGCGCTTGGGCGAACGCAGCCAACTGCCCCCCAGCCTGATCCTGGCCATCATGGCGGTCGAGTCACGCTTCAATCCGTTCGCCTCGGGCAGCCAGGGGAACGTGGGCCTGATGCAACTGGAAATCAAGGCCCATGCCGAAACGTTGGGCCAGTTTGGCGGCCCCTTGTCGGCGTTCGACCCTCTGACCAATGTGCGCGTGGGGGTTCGGCATTTGCAAAGTCTGCTCCAGCAAACCAGCTCGCTGGAGGAAGCCTTGGCGCTCTATGGCGCGTCCTCCGGCCAGGCCATAGAAAGCCAATACGTCGACCGGGTCCGGGCCGAGCAACGGCAGCTGGACCAAGTCACAGACAAGCAAAATACCGCTGCATTGTTGCCCAAGAACGGACCGGCACAGCTTTGAGGCAGGTGGGGCCGAAAGGCTGCAGCGCTCGGCTACACTAACGAAGTGCGCGACTGGCGATAGGAGCCCCTTCTTTTCACAGACAAGTCGGGATCACTCTGACGTGGAGCGCGGTGGCCGTTGGGCTACCCCAGAACCACTGGGAAGCGCACAGCCCGGAACTGGCCATGAAACCCAGCCTCGGGTTATCAGCCGTTCGCCTGGGCAGCCCTTGTCGGGAACTTTTCACAAGTTGCCTGTCAAGGTTCCATCATCTGAAGGACTGCCATGTACCACCGCAATATTCTGATTGAACAAACCGACCCCGAGCTGTTCGCCGCCATCCAGGCCGAGAACGCCCGTCAAGAGCACCACATCGAGCTGATTGCCAGCGAAAACTACGCGTCGCCTGCCGTCATGGCCGCCCAAGGCAGCCAGCTCACCAACAAATACGCAGAAGGCTATCCGGGCAAGCGCTACTACGGTGGCTGTGAGCATGTGGATGTGGCCGAGCAACTGGCCATTGACCGCATCAAGCAAATTTTTGGCGCAGAAGCCGCCAACGTGCAACCGCACTGCGGTGCATCGGCCAACGAAGCGGTCTTTTTGGCTTTCTTGAAGCCTGGTGACACCATCATGGGCATGAGCCTGGCCGAAGGCGGTCACCTGACCCACGGTATGCCGCTGAACATGTCGGGCAAGTGGTTCAACGTGGTGAGCTATGGCTTGGACGCCAACGAAGCCATCGACTACGACGCCATGGAAGCCAAGGCCCGCGAAACCAAACCCAAACTGATCATTGCTGGCGCTTCGGCCTATTCGCTGCACATCGACTTTGCCCGCTTTGCCAAAGTGGCCAAGGAAGTCGGCGCCATCTTTTTGGTGGACATGGCCCACTACGCGGGTCTGATTGCCGCAGGCGTCTACCCCAACCCTGTGCCGCATGCCGATGTGGTCACCTCCACCACCCACAAGAGCTTGCGCGGCCCCCGTGGCGGCATCATCTTGATGAAGGCCGAACACGAAAAAGCCATCAACAGCGCCATCTTCCCCGGCCTGCAAGGCGGACCGCTGATGCACGTCATCGCGGCCAAAGCCGTGGCTTTCAAAGAAGCGCTGCAGCCCGAGTTCAAGGCTTACCAAGCCCAAGTGATCAAGAACGCACAGATCATTGCCGAGACCTTGACCGCTCGCGGCCTGCGCATCGTCAGCGGCGGCACCCAAAGCCACGTCATGCTGGTCGACCTGCGCGCCAAAGGCATCACCGGCAAAGTGGCCGAGGCCGCTTTGGGCAACGCCCACATGACCATCAACAAAAACGCCATCCCGAACGACCCCGAAAAGCCGTTTGTGACCAGTGGCGTGCGCATCGGCACCCCGGCCATGACCACCCGTGGTTTCAAGGACGAAGAAGCCCGCGCCACGGCCCACCTGATTGCCGATGTGTTGGACAACCCGCTGGACGAAGCCAACCTGGCTGCGGTGCGCGCCAAAGTGCACGCCCTGACCAGCCGCTTCCCGGTTTACGGCTGATCGGACTTCACGATGAAATGCCCGTTTTGTGGTCACCTCGAAACCCAAGTGGTGGAGACACGGCTGGCCGAAGACGGGGATTTCATCCGCCGCCGTCGTCAATGTGGCGCTTGTGAAAAGCGCTTCACCACTTACGAAAAGCCCGAAGTGAGTTTCCCGGCCATCGTTAAAAAAGACGGTCGCCGCATCGAATACCAACGCGACAAACTGCGCGCCAGCCTGAACCTGGCCCTGCGCAAACGCCCTGTGAGCACCGAACAGGTGGACGGTGCGATCGAGCGCATCGAAGAAAAACTGCTGGCCATGCCCAGCCGCGAAGTCGCCTCGCACCGCATTGGCGAGTTGGTCATGCGCGAGCTCAAAAAGCTCGACAAAGTGGCCTATGTCCGTTTTGCCAGCGTGTACCGCAACTTTGAAGACATCGACGAGTTCAAAACTCTGGTGGACGAAGTCCAAAGCTGATCCGGTTAGGGTGATGAGCCCAAAGCGGGGTTTTCAGGGGCACTTCTGCGGTGTGTACTTTTCAATTCTGGGCCTGCCCAAAGCATTGCTGACCACCTGCCAGCCCACGTCAGCTGAGGCCCGGCAAAAGCGCCATGTCCCGGCCATGAATGCCCCATTGCTGGTTGCGCTGCGACCCTCGGGCCCATAAGAAAAATAGGTTTTCACCGTACTGGTCGCGCGCAGCGTTATCCCCGCAGGCAGGCCTTCATGTGACTCTAGCAACGCTTCGTCGGTATCCAACCGGCCGTTGTCGTTCCCATCCACAAAGACCAGCCAGCCTTGCTGCCACTGGCCATCGGTGTCACAGCCGCCGCCACTGGCTTGAGCACACAAGCTGATGCGCTGTTGGCGGCGCAAGGCCTCCGAGCGCGCTAACACCAAGCTGTCCAAAAAACTCTCGGCTTGAGCCTGCAGTTGGTGTTTGGACCGCAAGTCCGACATGGCGGGAGCGGCCATGCCCACCAGAATGCCCAGCAAAGCCATCACCACCAAGGCTTCCAGCAAGGTAAATCCTGGTGCACAGACGCTCAGACGGGTCTTTTGGGGTTGAGGGCTTGGATGGCGCATGGTTGGGTGAGCGGGTCCTTGCACTGTACAAGATGAATACATAAGGCCACAATAAAACAAGCCACAGGAGATTGCCTATGGATACCGTCACCCGAGTCAAGGGGCCAACGACCAGCCAACACCCCCAAAACAGCCGCGGATGGACCTTGGCCGAACTGTTGATCGTGGTCGCCCTGATGGGCCTGCTCGGGGCCCTGGCCCTGCCCACTTACCAACAGCAGCAGCGCCAGGCCAGACGCAGCGATGGGCAAGCTGCGCTGCTCCAACTCCAACTGGACCAGGCCCGTTGGCGCAGCACCCACGACAGCCACGCCGACAACTTGAGCGCGTTGGGCTGGACCACTGATCGCTCCCCCCTGGGGCACTACCAAATCACGCTGACCGAGGTCAGCGCCGAAGGCTATGCAGCGCAAGCCATCGCACTGAACAATCAGGCTGTGGACCGGGACTGCACGCCAATGCGCCTGAGTTGGCAAGGCAGCGCCACCGCCGTGTTCGGCGCGGGCGAACACCCAGACAGCGACCCCCATCGCTGCTGGCGTCGGTGATGCCATGACCTCCAAACACATGACCGGTGTGCACGAACGGGGGGAAACCTTGATGGGGCTGCTGGTGGGCTTGTCGGTCGGTTTGATCGTATTGGCAGCTGGCAGCGCCCTGCTTTCCAACCAGCTGCGCGGCCACCGCATGGCCTTGCAAGACAGTCATCTGCACCACGACCTGCGCACAGCCATGGACTGGATGGCCCGAGAGCTGCGCAAAGCCCAGTACAGTGCCAACGCATGGGAAACCCGCTCACCCACCGCCTGCGATGACGCTTTTTGCGATGGGCCGGAAGACTTCAGCATCGAAGGCGACTGGATTGACTTCAGCCACGACCGCAACCACAACGGCAAGCAAGACAACAACGAATGCATGGGATTTCGGCTGGCAGGCAAAGCGCTGCTGGCCAAAAGATCGTGCAGCGCCAGTGGCGACTGGCTGGCCATCACCGACAGCGCCAACTTGCAGATCACCGATTTGCGCTGGCAACTGCACTGTGAATTGGACCGGGGTTGGCTGCGCCGCAGTGTTCAGATGGCCTTGACCGCGCAATGGCCCCATGACGCATCGCGCCAGGTCAGCCTCACGCAAACCGTGCATCTGCGCAACGACTTACCGGGCAGCCAGCAAGCGCTGTTTTGCCCATGACCGGCCTTCGCGACTTGAGGCAGCAAGGGGGCGCCATCACCTTGCTGGTCGCCATCGGACTGGTGATCCTGGCCAGTCTGACCAGTTTTTACAGCACACGCAGCGTGTTGATGGACCAACTGGCCAGCCAGAACCTCGCCAGCGCCAAGCAAGCGCGATTGGCAGCCGATGCGGCTTTGGCCAGTGCTCAGGCTTTGCTCAATGTCACACCGACTCAAGATCTGATGAACTCCCCAAGCCTCTGTCCCCAAGGCTTGAACGGCTTGCAGTGGCAATGCAGTGAGTTGGGGCTCAAGCCGCACCCGGCGCTGCCGCAAACGAAGCTGAGCGCCATCGCGGTGCGCGACCTCCTCATGTCGCCGCATGTGCTCACACTGCACGCCAGCGCGCGCATCGACGCACAACACAGCCAAGCGCTGGTGCGAGAAAGCGTGTTCGCACCCACGGTGGCCCCAGCCACCAGCGTGGCAGCGCCTGCTGCGCTCGTGCTCAATGGCTGCGTCAGCGAAGACGCAGCAGCCAAGCTCAAGGTCTGCCCTTTGAACAGCCAAGGCCAAGCCTGCGTTAGCAGCGCCAAAGGCCCTGCGGTGATCACGTATTGGGCAGAGGACAGCGACCGCAATGGCAGCATTTCTGCGGCCGAAAAAAATGATTGCCTGGCCCTGAACGCTGCCAGCTTGCCCGGCGGGGGCAGCAAAAATGGGCCCAGCGCGGCCAGCCCGCGCAGCCCTTGCACACGCGCCGCTTGGCGAAGTGTGTTGGGCGACATCACCGACGCACAACTGCAGGCTTGGTCCACCGCGCAAGAGCGCAATGGCCTGACCGCACAAAGCAACCCGCCGCGCACAATTTATTGGATCGACAGCCCCGCCGACTGGCAAGACAACGTGGGCACGGTGGACCACCCGGCCCTGCTGGTTTTTTCTGCCAAAGCCTGCGCCCAGCGCTGTCCGCGCATCGGCGTGGGTGTGCGCATTCAAGGCAGTGTCCTGCTCGATTCGGGCTGCAACGACGACAAGATGCGAGGCTGGCAGGCTGGCACCATCGAAGGTCAGTTGGTGATCGAGTCGGGCCTGCCCGAATGGCGTTCGGGCACTGTGCTGGCAAGGCCCGATGGGCGCAACGCCTACATCCTCAACTGGCCGCAGGGCATCGACACCACGCGTCTACAACGCATCCATGGCAGCTGGAGCGAGGGCGCGCCGTGAAACGCTCAGCAAAACCCCAGCAAGGTATGGCCCTGCTTGAGGCACTGATCGCCTCGGCGGTCTTGGGCATTGGCCTGGTGGGGGCTACGCAGTTGACCCTCAAGACCCTGAACACTGCCAGTCAAAACCGCCAACACACAGTGGCCCAACACCTGGCGCAAGACGCCATGGATTGCCTGCACGTCCAAGCCAGAACAGGCACCGCTTTGTGCCCGCCGCAAGAAACCGTGCAGCTGCAAGGCGTGCGCTACCAAAGACAGGCGCGCAGCACACCCCTCGGCGATGGAGCGCTGATCGACTTGCATGTGCAAGTGCAGTGGGCCGCCACGGGCGCAAGCAAGGGCGTGGCCTCAGAACACCGCATCGACTGGCACAGCAGCGCCTCGACTTTGCCTGGCTGGCTTGGCGTATCCTCGCCCTAGTGGGTGTACGCTTCGCCTTGCACCTTCTGAATGCTCCTGAACTTCTGAACTCTTGCCTGCCGTGCCACTTTTGACCGAACACCCACAACCCTTGCCCCAAGCCCTGGGCATGGCCCTGAACCTTTCACGCCAGGCCCTGTGGCTGACCTCGCCCAACCCGCGCGTGGGTTGTGTCATCACCGCGGCCGACGGCACGGTGCTCGGCCAAGGCCACACCCAGCGAGCAGGCGGCCCGCATGCCGAAATCATGGCGCTGCGCGATGCCGCTGCACGCGGGCTCAGCGTGCAAGGCGCCACCGCTTGGGTGACGCTGGAGCCCTGTGCCCACCACGGCCGCACCGGGCCATGCTGCGATGCGCTGGCGGCAGCGGGCATCGGGCGCGTGGTCGCGGCGCTGACCGACCCGAACCCCAAAGTGGCAGGACAAGGCATGGCGCGGCTGGCAGCAGCGGGTGTGCAGACACAGATTTTGGCTGCGACGGATGACATCGCCGTTCAGGCCCGTGAATTGAACATTGGCTTTTTCAGCCGCATGGAACGAGGCCAGCCTTGGGTGCGCATGAAAGTGGCGGCCTCGCTGGACGGCCAAACCGCCTTGCAAAACGGCCAAAGCCAGTGGATCACCGGCCCCGAAGCCCGCGCCGATGGGCACGCCTGGCGCGCCCGTGCCTGCGCCGTCCTGACCGGCATCGGCACCGTGCTCGAAGACGACCCTTTGCTCAATGTGCGCGGCATGGACACCCCGCGCCAGCCGCACTTGGTGGTGGTGGACAGCCGCCTGGACATGCCCCTCAATGCCAAGCTGCTCGACACGCAAGGCACAGGCGATCAGGCCCGGCAAATCTGGGTTTACACGGCTGTGGACCCTGCCAACCCAGAACAGGCCGAAAAACGATCCGCCCTGAGCGCGCGCGGCGTCACCGTGATCGACATGCCCGGCCCCGGCGGCAAGGTCGATCTGTCCGCCATGCTGCGCGACCTGGCCCGACGCGAGATCAACGAGCTGCATGTGGAAGCCGGGCACAAGCTCAACGGCTCGTTCATCCGCGAAGGGCTGGTGGACGAATTTCTGGTTTACCTGGCCCCACAGCTGCTGGGCCCAGGCCAGGGACTGGCCAACTTGCCTGCGCTCACCGAACTGAGCGGTGCCGTTCAACTGGCCTTTCAGACGGTGGACCGCATTGGGCCTGATTTGCGCCTGCTGCTGCGCAAAATCGCACCATGTCGGGGCTGAAGCCACCGACCTACCCATGCGCTGGACCCCGTAGGTCGGCAGCTTCAGCTCCGACATCACTGGCACAGCCCCAAGGCCATTTAAAAGCTCAGCGTCTTCACGCCTTGAGCTGTACCCAGCAAACACACCTGCGCTTTTTGCAGCGCAAACACACCCACCGTGACCACGCCAGGCCACTGGCTGACTTCGGTTTCAAACGCCACCGGGTCGGTGATCTTCAAACCCTTCACATCCACAATGTGCTGGCCGTTGTCGGTCACCAGCGGCTGGCCGTCTTTTTGGCGCACCACGGCGCTGCCACCCATGGCTGCAAACTGCCGCATCACGCGGGCAGTCGCCATGGGGATGACTTCAACCGGCAAAGGGAAGTTGCCCAACACATTGACCAGCTTGCTTTCGTCGGCGATGCAAACAAACTGCTTGGACTGAGCGGCCACGATTTTTTCGCGGGTGAGGGCCGCGCCGCCACCCTTGACCATGTGGCCTTGGTGGTCGATCTCGTCGGCGCCGTCGATGTAGACCGACAAGCTCTCAACCTCGTTGCTGTCAAACACCGGGATGCCCAGGGCCTTCAGGCGCACGGTGGAGGCTTCGGAGCTGGACACCGCGCCCTTGATCTGGTCTTTCATCGTGGCCAAGACGTCGATGAATTTATTGACGGTGGAGCCGGTCCCCACGCCGACGATGTCGCCGGGAACAACGTATTTCAGGGCGGCTTGGCCCACCAGGGCTTTGAGTTCGTCTTGGGTCATGGGGTTGGGTCTGGATAAAAACTGGAGGAAGGCCGGGGTTTGAGACAATCGGGTGAATTGCCATCAATGCCTTTGCTGCCCGGAATTATCCAATGTCCCTGATCCCCTACGCCTTCGCCCGCCCCTTTTTGTTCAAGATGGACCCCGAAGAGGCCCACGACCTGACCATCGAGGGCCTGGCCCGCACCCAAAACACCCCGCTCGACCGCGTCTACCGCCAGCCCTTTGTGGCGCAACCCATCACGCTGGCGGGTCTGCAGTTCCCCAACCGCGTCGGCCTGGCCGCAGGCCTCGACAAAAACGCCCGCTGCATCGACGGCCTGGGCGCGATGGGCTTTGGCTTCGTCGAAGTCGGCACCGTCACGCCCAAGGCGCAAGCCGGCAACCCCAAACCCCGCATGTTCCGCCTGCCCGAGGCCAACGCCCTGATCAACCGCCTGGGCTTCAACAACGACGGGTTGGACGCCTTCATCGCCAACGTCAAGCGCTCCAAGTTCCGCCAGCAAGGTCGCCTGTTGGGCCTGAACATCGGTAAAAACGCCGCCACCCCCATCGAAAACGCCACCGACGACTATCTGATCGCCCTGGCTGGCGTCTACCCGCATGCCGACTACGTGACGGTGAACATCTCCAGCCCCAACACCAAAAACCTGCGCGCCCTGCAAAGCGACGAGGCGCTCGACGGCCTGCTGGGCGCCCTGGTAGCGCGGCGCGAAGAACTGACCGCCGAACACGGCCGCCGCGTGCCCATGTTCCTGAAAATCGCCCCCGATTTGGACGAAACACAAGTGGGCGTCATCGCCGCCACCTTACAAAAACACGGCATGGATGGCGTGATCGCCACCAACACCACGCTGGCCCGCGACGCAGTGAGCGGCTTGGCGCATGCCGAAGAAATGGGCGGCCTGTCAGGTTCGCCCGTGCTCGAAGGCAGCAACCGCGTGATCCGCGGTCTGCGCGTCGCCTTGGGCAAAGATTTCCCCATCATCGGCGTGGGCGGCATCCTGAGCGGGCATGACGCGATCTCTAAAATCGAAGCCGGAGCCGACGTGGTGCAGATATACACCGGCCTCATCTACAAAGGCCCGGCGCTGGTGACGGAAGTAGCGAGTGCGCTGCAGCAGATGAAGCGCTGAGCGCTTAATCCTTGAAGTACACCAGCTGGTGCGTGCTCGCCAGCAGCTGGCCTTCGGGGCTCCACAGCTCGCCGGTCTGGTCAAAATAGCCGTGGCGGTAATTCAGCGCCTTGGCCACGCCCAGCAGATGGCGCGAGCCCACCTGCGCCAACAAGGCGCTGTCGGCATGGAAGTACGTGGTCAATGACACCGTGCCGATCAGGGCTCGGCGGCGGCGGCGGATGAAGATGCGTGGGAAAAAGCTGTCGCTCAAGGCCGCCAAAGAGGCAAAGTCCAGCGCCCGCTCGGGCTCGTCGCGCACCCACAAGGTCGAACGGGAATGGGCTTGTTCTTGCTCATCAAAGGCAACAGGAAAAGCGCCTTCGACAAAACGCATGTCGTAGCGTTGCGGCCAAGCGGGCATGCCTTTGACGGGCATGCGCGTCAAGTCGTCAGGCGCAGGCACGTCGGCAGGCATCAGGGCCTCCACGTCTGACCAGGTCTCGCGCCGCACGGCAAACACCGCCGTGGCGGTCGCCACCACGCCACTTATGTCATTTTGGGTCTGATGCGCTTCGATGATCCAGTGCTGGGTCGATCGGTTGGTGCGCACAGGGCGGGCCACAAAACGGATCTCGCCATCGGCCACCGGGGCCGCAAAGTTGACCGTCAGAGCCACGGGTTCGCCCAGGCGCTCGGGGTGCAACAGGGCCGACTGCAGCAACTGCGCGGAAGTGGTGCCACCAAACGGCCCGACCATGTTGGCGTAGGCCGGATGGGTCGCGCCGATGAATTCGTGGGGCAAGTCCTGACGCTCTGAGGCTTTCAGGTCAATGGCTTCGTCAAAAGGATGCATGCGGGTCATGATAGGTCCGACCTGCTGTCCTGCGCTGTCTCTCTAGCGATAAACAGCCAAGAAATGCGCATCACGAATTCCCTATGGCTGTTCAAGTGCCCTGGTTGAGTGACCTCGCACGCCATCGGATTCGGCGGCAATAGGCGACAAAGCGGCTTGCACGGCGCTGCAGCCACCTCACCCCGAATGGCCCAGCGCCACGCCACCTGCCCACCCTGGATGGCAAGTGATGGATCAACAGCAACAGCGCGGTGTAGAGCATCAGTTTGCCAATGAACACCATCGTGCCGATCGACTCAGGCGACACCCCACTCAAGGCGAACAGCGCGATGGCGGAACGCGGAGAGTCTGGGAATACCGAGAAAAACAGCATGCTGACCGGTCCCGAGTCTCGCAACATGGCCAATACTTGCGGGCCTTGAGACCCCATCAGCTTTTGGCTCAACGATTCGGCAGACTCGGTCAGCGTCCCCATGCCCAAGGCCAACAAAAAAGCACTCAATGCAGAAGCCAGCGCAAAGACCACCACAATGACTGTGCCCTTTTTCGGCTGAAGAACACACAAGGCCAGCACAAACATTTCTGCGGGCAACATGGGCAAAAACCCATCCAAAACAGAAAAAACCGCCAGCAAAAAGATGGTTTTGGGCTCAGAGCCATGGCGCAAAAGCGCGGTTTCTACCCGTTGAAACAAACGCTGAAAAAATGTTGGCGAAGCGTGCATGAAGGGCTAGCGGTGGGTCATGATGGCCTCAGGCCAACCGAGCACAGACCTCGTCCGCAATGGCCAGTGAGCTGGTCAAGCCCGGCGACTCGATGCCCAGCAGATTCACCAGACCGGGCACACCGTGCTCGGCGGGGCCTTGGATCATGAAGTCGGCTGCCGCTTCGTGCGGGGCGTTGATCTTGGGTCGCATGCCCGCATAACCTGCCTGCAAAGCGCCATCGGCCAAACCCGGCCAATATTTGCGCACCTCGGCATAAAAGGCATCGCCCCGGCGCGGGTCTACTTGCAAGTCCGTGGGGTCCTCGACCCATTGCACGTCAGGCCCGAACTTGGCTTGCCCGCCCAGATCGAGCGTGAGGTGAACACCCAAACCGGCTTTTTCGGGCACGGGGTAAATCAGGCGGGAAAACGGTGCCTTGCCCGCCAGGGTGAAATAGTTGCCTTTGGCGTAATGGGCTTGAGGCAAGAGGCTTTTGTCCAGCCCGTCCATGCGCTGTGCGATTGCCACAGCGCTCAGCCCAGCGGCGTTGACCAGCACCTTGCACGCCAGCTCGGTGCCGTCTTGTGTGGTCACACGAATCGGATGTGTGGGGGTGCCCTGCCGCACGCCGATGTGCTGCACAGGCGAGACCAGCGCCAGCAAACCGCCAGCGTTTTCCATGTCCCCTTGCAAGGCGAGCATGAAGCCGTGACTGTCAATCACACCGGTGCTGGGCGAGAGCAGCGCCGCTTCGCAAGCCAGCGCGGGCTCCAGCGCCTGGGCCTGCGCCGCCGTGAGTTTTTGCAAATCGTGCACGCCATTGGCCGCGGCCTTGGCCATGATGCCGTCAAGCGCCAGCACTTGCTCCGGGCTGGTCGCCACGATCAACTTGCCCAGCCTTTGGTGCGCCACGCCGCGCTCGGAGCAATAGGCATAGAGCATTTGCTTGCCTTGCACACACAGCCGCGCCTTGAGCGAACCCGCGGGGTAATAAATGCCCGCGTGGATGACCTCGCTGTTGCGCGAGCTGGTGCCCGTGCCGATGGCGTTTTCCGATTCGAGCACCAGCACCTCACGGCCCGAGAGCGCGAGCGCCCGCCCCACAGCCAGGCCAACCACGCCGGCCCCGATCACAACAGCATCAACTTGTTCCATGGGCAGCATTGTGGCTCAGGCTGGGTCCTGCAGTGGTGACGCCCTTAGGACAGACACGGGCACCGCGCACAGGCAGACTGCCAACCATTCAAACAAGGAGACCGTTTCATGTCGTTGTTCAATCTCAAAGGCAAAGTCGCCGTCGTCACGGGCTCCAGCCGGGGCATTGGCCGATCGATTGCGCACCAGCTGGCCAAGCAAGGCGCCAAAGTGGTGGTATCCAGCCGCAAGCAAGACGCCTGCGAAGTGGTGGTCAAGGAAATCCAGGCCGCAGGCGGCGAAGCCATGGCGATTGCCGCCAGCATCTCCAGCAAGGAGCAGCTGCAAAACCTGATCGAGCAGACTCGCGCGGCTTGGGGCCCGATCGATATCCTGGTGTGCAATGCGGCCACCAACCCTTATTACGGCCCCACCACGGGCATGAGCGACGAGGTGTTTGACAAGGTGATGCGCAACAACGTGCTGTCCAACACCTGGCTTTGCACCATGGTCTACCCGGACATGAAGGCCAAGAAGGACGGCGCGATCGTGATCGTGTCGTCGATTGGCGGCCTGCACGGCTCGGCCATCATCGGGGCCTACAACATATCCAAAGCGGCAGACATGCAGCTGGCGCGCAACCTGGCGGTGGAATGGGGTCCGGACAACATCCGGGTGAACTGCATCGCGCCGGGTTTGATCAAGACCGACTTTGCCAAGGCCTTGCACGAGGACCCGGTGATGAGCGCCAAGTACAACAGCGAAACGCCGCTGCGCCGCATGGGCGAGCCGGATGACATTGGTGGTGTGGCGGTGTTTTTGGCGAGCCCGGCTGGGCAGTACGTGACGGGTCAGACCATCGTGGCGGATGGGGGGATGATGATTCGCTGACTCTGTTGAGATTTCGGTGCTGCTTGTGCCGCTGAGCATGGGCTGGGGCCGGGCGCCTCATGAGGGAGTACCCAAAATCGGCGCCCGGCCCCAGCCTATGCTCAGCTCAGTGGTCGATCGACAGTTGAACCAAGCCGGTGGCTGTTGGCTAGGATCAGGCCATTTTTCTGAGGGGCATTCACCATTAGCCCAGAAAGCAAAAAGCCCGCAACAGCGGGCTTTTTGACTTGGAGAAAACCTCGATCAGCCGAAGTTCTTCTCAGCAAACGACCAGTTCACCAGCTTGTCGAGGAAAGTCTCAACGAACTTGGGGCGCATGTTGCGGTAGTCGATGTAGTAAGCGTGTTCCCACACGTCCACAGTCAACAAGGCAGTGTCGCCAGTCGTCAGAGGGGTGCCAGCGGCGCCCATGTTGACAATGTCAACCGAGCCGTCGGCTTTCTTGACCAGCCATGTCCAACCGGAGCCGAAGTTGCCCACGGCGCTCTTGACGAAGGCTTCTTTGAAAGCGGCGTAGCTGCCGAACTTGGCGTTGATGGCTGTGGCCAACGCTCCTGTGGGCTCGCCACCACCGTTGGGCTTCATGCAGTTCCAGAAGAAGGTGTGGTTCCAGATCTGGGCCGAGTTGTTGTACACGCCACCGCTGGATTTTTTGATGATCTCTTCGAGGGACATGCTCTCGAATTCAGTGCCTTTTTGCAGGTTGTTCAGGTTCACAACGTAAGCGTTGTGGTGCTTGCCGTGGTGAAACTCCAGAGTTTCTTGGCTGTAGTGAGGGGCCAGAGCGTCGATCGCGTAAGGCAGTGCGGGCAAGGTGTGTTCCATGAGGGTGTCCTTAGGTGGTTAGGAAAAAAGCTCAACGGGTGCATTTTAGGGGCAGCCTGATCGCCCTTGAGTGCTGCAGGTCACTGCAAGCTCTCAAAAGCATTGCCGTCATGGGCTGTGGACTGGGCACCGATTTTGGGTACTCCCTCATGAGGTGCACGGGCCACAGGCCATGACGGCGGTGCCTGCCTTTGGCTGCACGGGCAGCCTACCTGTAAAGCGGAAGAGCCCTGGCCCCACCCCGTCAAGGCTTACCCGAAGTGAGCCCTCAAAGCGAGACGGTCAATGGAACAACACCGTCAGACAAGGTCGCCTGAACGCTTTGCCCGGGTTGAAACTGGTCAGCATGGGTCAACGCCTGACCCTTGTCGTCGCTCAGCCATGCATACCCGCGCTCCAGCACCCTGTGCGGGTCCACCGACGACAACCGCAAAGCGGCACGCTCCAAACGCTGGGCGCGTTGCGGCACCTGCTGAGCCCGGTTAAAACTCATACGGTCGCTCAAGCGCTCCAATTGGTGGCCCTGCGCCATGAACTGACTGCGCACCCCTGTCTGCAAACGACTGCCCAGGCGGTCCAACCACTGGCTGTGCTGACCCAGCAAGGCTTGGGGACGGCTCAAGCGGTTCGCGATGGCGTTCAAGCGTTGACTCTGGCGCTCTTGCTGACGGACCAAACCCACGCCCAAACGAGCGGCCACCGCGTCCAGCCGTTGCGCTTGGCGGTCTTGCTGTTGCAGCAAACCCCGGCTCAAGCGATGCTCCAGCACCGACAGTGCTTCAAGGCCCACGCCCCGATCGGTCGCGGCCATCTCGGCGGCGGCTGTGGGTGTGGGGGCACGCACATCGGCCACAAAATCGGCAATGGTGAAATCCGTCTCGTGGCCCACGCCGCAAATCAGCGGCACCGGACTTTGGGCCATGAGCCGGGCCAGGTTTTCGTCGTTGAACGACCACAGGTCCTCCATCGAGCCGCCACCGCGCACCAGCAAAATCACGTCCACGGGCGGACACAGAGGGTTGTCCTCTGCCGTGAGGGCGTAGATATTTTGCAATGCCTGCACCAGCGTGGCCGCAGCGCCAGCGCCCTGCACCAAGGCCGGCGCCATCACCACCGGGATGTGCGGCACGCGCCGTTGCAAGGCGGTCATCACGTCGTGCCAAGCGGCCGCGCCCAACGAAGTCACCACGCCAATGGCACGGGGCTGGTCGGGCAAAACGCGTTTGTGCGCGGGGTCGAACAGGCCCTCGGCTTCGAGCTTGGCCTTGAGGCGCAAAAACTGCTCAAACAGCGCGCCTTGGCCTGCGCGCTCCATGGATTCGACAATGAGCTGCAAATCCCCCCGGGCTTCGTACACGCCCAAACGACCCCGAACTTCGACCAGTTCGCCGTCGCGCGGTGCAAAGTCCATCAAACTGGCGGCACGCCGGAACATGGCGCAGCGGATCTGGCCCGTGTCGTCCTTGATCGAAAAATAACAGTGCCCACTGGCAGCCCGAGAAAAACCCGAAATCTCCCCGCGCACCGTGACTGGATTGAACTGGGCATCGAGCGTGTCAGCCATGGCGCGGCACAGCGCAGAAACTGTCCACGCACGAGGCTTCAAATCGTCATTCAATGGCATTGGATTGAGGTTTTATGGGGGTTGCAAAGGCATTTCAGGCGGCAATCCCAACGCTGTGGCGGTCAAGTACTCCACAAGCGAAGCTTGTGGCTGCTTGGGGAGAAGCCCCTGCACGCCGCAACAGAAAAATCTTGCAAGTCTTTGATTTCATGAGGTATTTTCAAAATCAGCGGTCAAGTTTTGAAAAATTTCTATGTACCGGAGTATGCTGAAAATCGAAATATCCAAAGTTCTTCACAAAGTTATCCACAGAAATGAGCGCGCTGCCGCAAGGCCAGGTCATTCACCGATAATCAGCCACTTTGCTACCGAAAAAACCGGGAAGGACTTTTCTTGCTGTCCATCATACAAGCCGCCGGCTGGCCCATCTGGCCCCTGATTTTGTGTTCCGTTCTGGCTGTAGCCCTGATTTTGGAGCGCACCTTGCAGCTGCAAGACACCAAGGTCATGCCCGCCAATCTCCTGACGCAAACCATCGAAGCCACGCAACGCGGCGTGCCCCTTGCCGAGATGATCCAGACATTGGACAAGGCAGGGACCGTGGGCCCGGTGTTGGCCAGCGGGCTGCGCTGTTTGCAAGTCAACCCGCAAGCGTCAATGGAAGACATCCAGGGCCATATGCAAATGGCGGGACGCTTGGCAGCCCAAGGTCTGGAGCGCTACTTGCCAGCGCTGGCCACCATCGCCTCTGCAGCACCCCTTTTGGGCTTGCTGGGTACGGTGGTCGGCATGATCGAGATTTTTGGTGCCCACACGGCCGCCAACAACCAACCGGCCTTGTTGGCTCACGGCATTTCGGTCGCGCTTTACAACACGGCTTTTGGTCTGATCGTGGCCATTCCCGCCTTGATGTTTTGGCGCTACTTTCGCACTGTGGTGGACCGCCATGTGCTGGCCATGGAAGTGGCAGCTGAGCAATTTGCCAGGCACCTCAGCCGTGCCGGAACCTGAAAGTTGCTTGTGAACTTCAAAACCTCGCGTACCACGCCCGAGCCAGAGATCAATCTGATCCCTTTCATTGACGTGCTCTTGGTGGTGCTGATCTTTTTGATGCTCACCACCACATGGTCGCGCCTGACCGAAATTCAGCTGAATTTGCCGGTGGCCGATGCCAACGCATCCAACCCACGGCCTCGCCAAATTGTCCTGACCATCACCTCGCAAGGTCAGTACGCCATCAACAAATCCCCTGTCGGTGCCAGCTCGGTGGGCGCCTTGGTGGCGGTACTCACCCCCCTGGCCGACAAAGACGCGATGCTGATCATCAGTGCCGACGCCTCCGCCTCGCACCAAAGCGTCATCCATGCCATGGAGGCGGCACGCCGCAGCGGCTTGTCCAAAATCACTTTCGCGGCCCAATCGGCCGAAGTGCCGGGCTCTTGATCGGCATGGGTTTGTCCAAGTTTTTTCACGAAGCGCTGCCTCGAGTGTGGCAACGCCGTGGCCCGATCGCTTGGGCATTGCGCCCAATGGCGGCCATATATGGCGCCCTGGTGGTGCTGCGACGGATGGCCTATGCCTCCGGCCTGTTCAAAACCCGTCGTGTCCCCGCCTTGGTCATTGTGGTGGGCAATGTGGTGGCGGGGGGAGCAGGCAAAACCCCCGTGACCATTGCCTTGGCCAAGCACTTGAACTCAAAGGGGTTGAAGGTCGGGGTGATCTCACGCGGCCACGGACGCAAAACCCGTGATGCCCGTGCCGTGACGCTCAACAGCCACCCGCTGGATGTGGGCGACGAACCTTTGCTGATTCACCAAGCCACTGGCGTGCCCGTGTGGGTGGCCAATGCCCGTGCCGATGCGGCACTCGGTCTACTCCATGCGCACCCGCAGGTGCAAGTTCTGATTTGTGACGATGGTTTGCAGCACCTGGCCTTGGCCCGCGACCTGGAGATTTGCGTGATGGACGAACGCGGCACGGGCAACGGCTGGTTGTTGCCGGCAGGTCCCCTGCGCGAGGCCTGGCCACGCCAGGTCGATTGGGTGCTGCACACAGGGCCAAGCCCCTTGGCAAGTGGTACAGGCGACCCGCTCACGGCTCAATACTTGGCCACACGCCGACTGGCAGACCACGCCATCACCGCAACGGGCCAGCGCATTGCACTGAGCGAACTGAGGCAGCGGCCATTGCATGCAGTGGCCGGGCTGGCGCGACCAGAAGCTTTTTTCCAGATGCTGCGCCAATCGGGTCTGAGCCTTGCCAGCACCACCGCCCTGCCCGATCACCATGACTACCAGGACTGGCAAGCGCGCCCAGACCTCACTTGGCTGTGCACCGAAAAGGACGCGGCCAAAATCTGGCCACACGAACCGGGCGCGCTGGCCGTTCCTTTGGTGCTCACGCCCGAAAACGGTTTCTGGGCGGCCCTGGATGCGCGCCTCGATGCCTTTTTGCAGCGCTGACCACCCCAACAGCACCTTGCAGGCCATCTGAGGCCATCCGCCAGTCTGGGGTCCCGTTATCATTGGCGGCATGGACACCAAATTGCTTGAATTGCTGGTTTGCCCGGTCACCAAAGGCCCGCTCAACTTTGACCGCGAACATCAGGAGCTGCTTTCGCGCAGCGCCCGCTTGGCTTACCCGGTACGCAAGGGCATTCCCATCCTGCTGGAAAACGAAGCCCGCCCCCTGAGTGACGAAGAAATTGACCAACTGGCCGCCCTGCGTCCGGCGCTTTAACACCTGCCCATGAACGATGTCCAAGTGCCACGGGGCTTCACCGTGGTGATTCCTGCCCGCATGGCGTCCAGCCGCCTGCCCGACAAACCCTTGGCCGACATTGGCGGATTGCCGATGGTCGTGCGCGTCGCGCAGCGGGCGCTGCAGTCACAGGCGAGCCAAGTCGTGGTCGCCGCCGATGACGAACGCATCGTGGCCGCGTGTCAGGCTCACGGTGTGCAGGTCTTGTTGACGCGCCAAGACCACCTCAGTGGCAGCGACCGGCTGGCCGAAGCCTGCCAATTGCTGGCCCTGCCCGACAACGCGGTGGTGGTCAATGTGCAAGGGGATGAGCCGCTGATACCGCCTGCACTGATCAACGAAGTGGCCCGCGTGCTGCGCGAGCGGCCCGACGCCAGCATGAGCACGGCAGCCCATGAGATCGGCTCGCTGGAGGAATTCACCAACCCCAACGTGGTCAAAGTGGTCATGGATGCCCGCCAGATGGCGCTTTATTTCAGCAGAGCGCCCATTCCTTGGTGGCGAGATGGTCAGTCGGATTCTGGTTTCAAGGCCCTGCCCAACCCTGCGCCGCTGCGCCACATTGGTATTTATGGTTACCGGGTTGGTTTTCTGTCCCTGTTTCCAACCTTGAAGCCCGCCCCCCTTGAAACCATGGAGTCGCTGGAGCAACTACGGGCCCTGTGGCATGGCCACCGCATCGCGGTCCATGTGACAACGGAGGCTCCCGGCCCTGGCGTCGACACCCCCGAAGACCTGGCGCGTGTGCGCAGCCTGATCCGCTGAACGGGACACCGGGCTTGACGCCGTAAGCCAACTTTGAGGCTGGCGTGATATTCTTAAAAACAATCTGGCATCGGTCATGGAACCCGACACGCCGAAACAATTTCAAACGATAAGGACCTTCCCATGAGACTGATTCTGTTGGGCGCACCCGGCGCCGGCAAAGGCACACAAGCCACTTTCATTTGCCAGAAATACAACATCCCCCAAATCTCCACCGGCGACATGCTGCGCGCTGCCGTCAAGGCAGGCACCCCACTGGGCCTGCAAGCCAAAGCCGTCATGGAATCGGGCGGTCTGGTCAGCGACGACCTGATCATCAACCTGGTCAAGGAACGCATTGCCCAAGCGGACTGCGCTAATGGGTTCTTGTTTGACGGCTTCCCCCGCACCATCCCCCAAGCCGATGCCATGAAGGCTGCCGGCGTCAAGCTCGACTATGTGCTCGAAATCGACGTGCCCTTTGATGCCATCATCGACCGCATGAGCGGCCGCCGCTCCCACCCAGCCTCGGGTCGCACTTACCATGTCAAATTCAACCCACCCAAAGTGGCTGGCATGGACGACCTGACGGGCGAACCACTGGTGCAACGCGCTGACGACCAGGAAGAAACCGTCAAGAAGCGTCTGGATGTTTACAGCGCCCAAACCCGCCCACTGGTGGACTACTACTCAGGTTGGGCCCAACAAGAGCCCGCGGCCGCTCCCAAATACTGCGCCATCAGTGGTACGGGCAGTGTGGAAGACATCACATCCCGAGCATTCGAGGCGTTGGCCAGCTGATTCTTCAGTTCAACCACCCCCACAAAGCCTCGCCCTGCGGGGCTTTTTGCTTTCAAGGTCAGATCAGCCCTGGCCCATCAAATCCAGCATCAAACTCACCCGAGCCTTGAAGGCATTGAGTCCTTTGGGGGCCATCTGCAAAGCGGGTTGACCCACGATCTGACCTTCGGCGCAGCGGGTGGACAGACGTACAACAATGCCTTGAGCCTGCGCTTGCGCCAGCGCGGTCGACAGGCTGTCATGCACCGTGCCATTGCCGGTGCCCGCCACCACCAGACCCTTCACACCTGCAGCCACCAAGGCACGCACCTGACGGGCATCGGCACCGGCATGGCTGAACAACACCTCGACCCAGGGCCAATCGGCAGCTGGCATTTGCAAGGCCATGGAGGCATGGGCATGCGCCACAGGCCAACTGCCTGGGTCGGTCCAGCGCACGATGCCTTGCTCCACCCAGCCTCGCGGGCCTGCCTCACCCGAGCTGAAAGCATCCAAACGGTAGGGGTGGACTTTTTGAATATCACGGGCACTGTGGATACGGCCAGCACAAACGACCAGAACCCCCCGCGCCATCGGGTCGCGCACCACGGCCATCGCATCCAGCAAATTTTGCGGACCGTCGGGCGCGAGAGCGGTTGCCGGCCGCATCGCACAAGTCAGCACCACAGGTTTGTGGGTTTGCAGCAGCATTTGCAAGAACCAAGCGGTCTCTTCAAGCGTGTCGGTGCCATGCGTGATCACGATGCCCTCCACGTCAGACTGTGCGAGCCAATAAACACAACGCTGCGCGAGGGCCTGCCAAGTGGCATGGTCCATGTCTTTGCTGTCCAGTTGGGCCACTTGCTCGCACACCAGCAAACCACCCTGCAAGACTGCGTCCAACCCTGGCACCGCGTCCAGCAATTGCTGCACCCCCAGCTGTGCAGCGCTGTAAGCCGTGTGGTCAGCCGCGCTGGCGGACGTGCCAGCAATGGTGCCGCCTGTGCCCAAAACCACGACTTTCTGAATTTTTTTTGCGTCAACCACTTGCACAGCCTTAAAAACTGGTTAAAAATACAGTCACTGGATGGAACAACAGTTCAACCAGTCCCCCAAGGAGACCGACATGACCGACAGCCCCAAACTCACCGCCCGGCAGCAGGAAATTCTGGAACTGATCCAGAACACCATCGCCAACACCGGTGCCCCACCCACGCGTGCCGAAATCGCCAGCGTGTTGGGCTTCAAGTCGGCCAATGCGGCAGAAGAACACCTCAAGGCCTTGGCCCGCAAAGGCGCCATCGAGCTGGTCAGTGGCACTTCTCGCGGCATTCGCCTCAAAGGAAGCAACCGCAACACTCTGCGCGCACCCTCCGATCTGTTCAGCCTCACCCTGCCTGGCTTGGGTCAATTGAGTTTGCCTCTGGTCGGTCGTGTGGCTGCTGGGTCGCCCATTTTGGCTCAAGAGCATGTGGACCGAACCTATCAGATCGAAAGCAGCTTGTTTACCGAGCAACCCGACTACCTGCTGCGCGTTCGCGGCATGTCCATGCGCGACGCAGGCATCATGGACGGTGACCTGCTGGCCGTGAAATCCACCAAAGAAGTGCGAAACGGCCAGATTGTGGTGGCTCGGCTGGGCGATGAAGTCACCGTCAAGCGGCTGCGCAAAACAAGCGGTGGCATCGAGCTCTTGCCCGAAAACCCCGACTACCCAACCATTGTGGTCAACCCCGAAGAGCCATTCGACATCGAAGGCTTGGCCGTGGGCCTGATCCGCAACACCCTTCTGATGTAAACAACCTGCTTGTTGCAACAGGTGGCGGGCGCTGACGGCATGGTTCTGTCAGCCCTGATGCAACAGGCTCCTTCAGCAATCCTGCCTGTGTCCAACCTACATGCTTTTGAAAGGTTTCACATGGGAATCGCTCTGCTTGCTTTTTCGGGTCTTTTTCAAGGCCTCTCCCGTCTCCACCGTGCAGCCCCCGTTGCGGCCCTATCCCAGCGCGGGAAAGCCTATTTGCGGCCCGTCTGGGCCACGCGCCAACCATCGTGCAGTGCTCTGGCATCGAGGATTACGCCTCAGCAACGCGTTCAGCCTGTGGCCACACCCGCACTGCGTGTCTTGCGGGTGACCGAAAGCGATCAACGGGTCAAGGGTGCCGGTCGCATGGTGATTTCGGGGCGCATGGCCGATGTCTGCGCCGAACTGGACCGCCTGGCAGCTCTCGAGGCCGCTCAAGCCCGAATTTGATCCGAAATGCCACCCCGCTGACCTGAACAGGTCGCCTCGTCAGGGCACAATGGAGGGATGAACATTGTGATCCTTGACGACTACCAAGATGCAGTGCGCAAGCTCGACTGCGCAGTCAAACTCGAAAACTTCCCGGCCAAGGTCTACACCAACACTGTCAAAGGCATTGGGCAGTTGTCTGTGCGGCTGAAGGACGCAGACATCATCGTGCTGATCCGTGAACGCACCCATCTGACACGGGCTGTGATCGAGAAATTGCCCCGCTTGAAGCTGATTGCCCAAACAGGCCGCGTGGGTGGGCACATTGATTTGGCCGCCTGCACGGAGCGCGGGGTGGCCGTGGCCGAAGGTGTCGGCTCTCCGATAGCGCCAGCCGAGCTGACCTGGGCTTTGATCATGGCTGCGGCACGTCGTCTCCCTCAATACATTGGCAACCTCAAACACGGTGCCTGGCAGCAGTCGGGCCTGAAAGCCGGCTCCATGCCGGCCAATTTCGGACTGGGCACCGTGCTGCGCGGCAAGACGCTCGGCATTTGGGGTTATGGCCAAATTGGTCAGCTGGTCGCGGGGTACGGCAAAGCATTTGGCATGGACGTCGTGGTTTGGGGAAGCAACGAATCCCGCACCCTGGCCGTCCAGCAGGGCCTGCGCGCTGCCAGCAGCAGGGTGGCATTTTTTGAAGAGTCCGATGTGGTGTCGATCCATTTGCGCTTCAACGAAGCCATCCAGGGCATGGTCACCGGTGAGGATTTAGGCCGTATGAAACCCACAGCCTTGTTCGTGAACACCTCTCGCGCCGAGTTGATCGAGCCCAACGCCTTGATCAGCGCCTTGAACCGAGGCCGACCAGGCTTGGCAGCCATCGACGTCTTCGAGTCCGAGCCCATCATGCAAGGCTCGGCCTTGCTCCGCTTGGAAAACTGCATCTGTACGCCGCACATCGGATATGTCGAAAAGAACAGTTATGAACTGTATTTCGGTGCTGCTTTCGACAACGTGGTGAATTTCATCAAAGGCACCCCCACCAACATCGTCAACCCCGGCGCCCTGCAAGTGCGCCGCTGAGCCTCCAGCAGGGTTTTGCCTCTGAACTGAAGCGATAATCTTTGTTGCTCCGCTGCGTGCCTGTCCGCAAGCTATCGGCCCTAGCCCTTGGCACAGCGGGTTTTTGACGAGCCCCTCCTTAAGACCTCCTCTCTTTTATGACTCTCGCATTCTCCAAAGTCGCCATCATCGGCGCAGGCGCCATGGGCCGGGGCATTGCCCAAATCGCCGCCCAGGCAGGCAGCCAGGTCTGGCTGTATGACACCCAACCCGAAGCCATCGCCAAAGCCCGCGATGCGGTGTTCCAGCAATGGGACAAGTTGCAGGAAAAAGGCCGCCTGACGGCCGAAGCCGTGGCCGGTCACAAAAGCCGCCTGCTTGGTGCAGCCACACTGCAAGATTTGGCTGAATGCGAGTTGGTGGTCGAAGCCATTGTCGAAAAAATCGACATCAAGAAAAGTCTGTTCTCTGAGCTGGAAAAAGTGCTGACCCCCACCGCCGTGCTGGTGACCAACACCTCCTCGCTGTCGGTGACCGCCATTGCCGCCGCTTTGCAGCGTCCCGGCCTGTTTGCCGGTTACCACTTCTTCAACCCCGTACCCCTGATGAAGGTGGTCGAGGTCATCGCCGGCCTCAAGACCGACGCGGCCGTCTGCGAGCGCTTGTCGGAGTTTGCCCGCCAAATGGGCCACACGCCCGTGCAGGCGCAAGACACGCCCGGCTTCATCGTCAACCACGCCGGGCGCGGTTACAGCACCGAAGCCCTGCGCATCGTGAGCGAAGGCATCGCCGATTTCGCCACCATCGACCGCATCTTGCGCGATCAGGTCGGCTTCAAACTCGGCCCCTTCGAGTTGTTTGACCTGACGGCGCTTGATGTGTCGCACCACGTCATTGAAGCCATTTACCACCAGTATTACGAAGAGCCGCGCTACCGCCCCAACGTGATCACTGCCCAGCGCTTGGCCGCAGGCGTGGTCGGTAAAAAAGTGGGCGAAGGCTTCTACAAATACGTGGACGGCGCAGCCCAAGTGCCTGCCGAGCCGCCCGTGCCCGTGGTGGACACCATCCCGCCCGTGTGGGTCTCGCCGCGTGCGGCGCGCCGCATGGAACTGCTGCAACTGCTCAAGGATCTGGGTGCCAAAGTCGAAACCGGCGCATCGCCCTCGCCTGAAGCGCTGACCATCGTCGCCCCACTGGGCTTTGACATCACCACCGTGGCCGTGGTCGAGCGCCTGGACCCAGCCCGCACCGTGGGCATCGACATGCTGGTCAACGACGGGGCCACCAAGCGCCGCGTGCTGGCCACCAACCCCGCCACCCGCGCCGACATGCGCGACGCCGCACACGCCCTGTTTGCCCGCGACGGCAAAGCGGTCTCGGTCATCCGCGACAGCGGCGGCTTTGTCACCCAGCGCGTGGTGGCCACCATCGTGAACATCGCGTCCGACATCTGCCAGCAGCGCATCTGCACCCCACAAGACCTGGAAACCGCGGTCACGCTGGGCCTGGCCTATCCGCTGGGGCCATTGGCCATGGGCAACCGCTTTGGCCCGGACAGCATCCTTGAAGTGCTATTCAACATGCAGACCGTCTATGGCGATATGCGTTACCGCCCCAGCCCCTGGTTGCGCCGCCGTGGTGCGATTGGCCTGTCCTTGATGCACACCGAAGAATAATGACTGTGCGGGACCGATCTTTAGCTCTGTACCCAACTGATTGAGAAAAAAATGACTGCACAACTTCTCAGCACCAGCGAAGGTCAGACCCTTATCCTGACCCTCAGCAACCCGGAGTTTCGCAACGCCCTCGGGCCCGAGATGTACGCCGCCGGGGTCGAAGCCCTGAGCGTGGCCGAATCGAGCGCCGATGTCCGTAGCGTGGTCATCACCGGGGCCAACGGCATCTTCAGCGCAGGCGGCAATTTGCAGCGCCTGCAAAACAACCGTCAGCTGCCGCCCGAGCACCAAGCGCAAAGCATCGAAGGCCTGCACAACTGGATCGAAGCCATCCGCACCTTCCCAAAACCGGTAATTGCCGCCGTCGAAGGGCCAGCGGCCGGTGCCGGTTTTTCATTGGCGCTGGCTTGCGACCTGATCGTCGCGGCCCGCAACAGCGTGTTCGTGATGGCCTACAGCTCGATTGCTTTGTCGCCCGACGGTGGCGGCAGCTGGAGCCTGTCTCGCGCGGTGCCGCGCCAGCTGGCCACCGAACTGCTGATGTGTGGTGAGCGCATTGGGGCCGAGCGCTTGCAACAACTGGGCGTGGTCAACCGGCTGGCCGATGCAGGTCAGTCGCTGAACATCGCCATGCAGCTGAGCGAACAACTCAACGCCCGCGCACCCAACGCGCTGGCCAGCATCAAGGAGCTGCTCGGCGATGCCGACGGCAGCAGCCTCAATGCGCAACTGGCGCGAGAGCGCGATCACTTTGTCAAAAACCTGCACCACCCCAACGCCGGCATCGGCATCGGTGCGTTTTTAAACAAGCAAAAACCCGAATACGAATAAAGCGACTGGTCCCCCAGGCGACAAAAAAACGATTCACAGTCACTCAAAGGACAGAGCATGGACGAACCGATTCTGACAATGGAGGAAAGAGAAGCGATCAATGGTGGTCGCTGGTTCTCAACCCTTTCCCCTTCACTTCGTCACGACATACTTCGATGCGCTTACGTCAAACGTTTCAAGGACGGCGACATGCTCGCGGCACGGGGAGACCCGCCCGAGCAGTGGATCGCCTGTGCCAAGGGCGCTGTGCGCGTGAGCTCGACCTCGGTATCGGGCAAGCAGATCACCTTGACCTATGTGGAGCCGGGCATCTGGTTCGGCGATGTGTCGATATTCGATGGGGATCGCCGCACGCACGACTGCTACGCACACGGCGACACGACGACGCTCAACGTGGCCAAGGCCGACTTCAAGAAGATTTTGTCGCAGCACGTCGAGTTTTACGAAGCCATGTTGCGCCTGCAGTCGCGCCGCATTCGACAGCTCTACGGCTTGGTGGAAGACCTCAACACCCTACCGCTGCGTGCTCGCTTGGCCAAGCAACTCAACCACTTGCTGCGCAGCTACGGCGTGCCGAGCTTGTCGGACGCCAAAGCGATCCGCATCAGCTTGCAGCTGGCGCAAGAGGAACTGGCGCAACTGTTGGGGGCATCGCGCCAACGCGTGAACCAGGAACTCAAACAAATGGAGCGCGAGCAGATCATCCGCATCGAGCCGGGCGGCTTGGTGGTGCTGGACCGCGATGCGCTGCTGCTGATCGTCAACGCGGACCACTGACACGCCCCACTTCCACCCTCTCGCCGCTGAATGCGGCGATCACTGATTTTCGACGGGTAACCCCATGAGTGCTTTTGACCATTTCGTGGGGACCCGGCCTGTCACGGGCACCCATGCCTTCGACATCCCAGCCCTGGAAGCCTGGCTCAGCGCCAGACTGCCCGGTTTTGTGGGCCCCTTGAGCGTGGAAATGTTCAAGGGCGGGCAATCCAACCCCACCTACAAGCTCATCACCCCCTCGCGCCAATACGTGATGCGGGCCAAACCCGGCCCAGTGGCCAAGTTGCTGCCATCGGCCCACGCCATCGAGCGCGAATTTGCCGTGATGAAAGGCCTGCACGGCACCGATGTGCCCGTGGCCCAAATGCATGTGCTGTGTGACGACGAATCCGTCATCGGCCGCGCCTTTTACGTCATGGAGTTCGTGCAAGGCCGCGTGCTGTGGGACCAGTCCCTGCCTGGCATGACACCTGCCGAGCGCGGTGCCATTTACGACGAAATGAACCGCGTGCTGGCGGCGTTGCACAAGGTCGATGTGGCCAAACAAGGCCTGTCCAGCTACGGCAAACCGGGCAACTACATCGAGCGCCAAATCGGCCGCTGGAGCAAACAGTACGCCGCATCCATCACCCAGCCCATCCCAGAGATGGACCAGTTGATCGAGTGGCTGCCGAAAAACATCCCGGACAGCGCCAAAGACGAATCCCTGGTCGGCGTCGTGCACGGCGACTACCGGCTGGACAACCTGATGTTCCACCCCTCCGAGGCCCGCGTGCTGGCGGTTCTGGATTGGGAGCTGTCCACGCTGGGTCACCCGCTGGCCGATTTCAGTTACCACTGCATGGCTTGGCACATCAGTCCCGGCACCTTCCGAGGTATTGGCGGGCTTGATTTGGCTGCTTTGGGCATTCCATCCGAAGCCGAATACATCCGCCGCTATTGCGAACGCACCGGCTTCACCACCCCTGAAGCGCTGGCGAAAGACTGGAACTTTTACCTCGCCTACAACATGTTCCGCATCGCGGCCATCTTGCAAGGCATTGCCAAACGCGTCGAAGATGGCACCGCATCCAGCGACCAAGCCAAAACTTCGGGTGCGGGTGCCCGCCCCATGGCCGAGTTGGCCTGGCGTTTTGCCCGCCAAGCCTGATCACTTTTACAAAACCACCACCCAACCCTCAGGAGAGAGACCATGGATTTCCAATACACCCCCAAGGTCAAAGACATGCAAGCGCGCTTGCTGGCCTTCATGGACGAGCACATTTACCCCAATGAGGCACGCTTTTTCGCTGAAATCGCTGAGAACCGCGCCAAAGGCAATGCTTGGGTCCCCACCAAAATCGTTGAGGAGCTCAAGCCCAAAGCCCTGGCCGCCGGTTTGTGGAACCTGTTTTTGCCCAAGTCGACACGCGCACCGCAAGGCTTGTCCAACCTCGAATACGCACCTCTGTGCGAGATCATGGGCCGAGTGCCCTTTGCGGCAGAAGTGTTCAACTGCTCAGCCCCAGACACCGGCAACATGGAAACGCTGGAGCGTTACGCCAGCGAAAGCCTCAAGGACGAATGGCTCGAACCCCTTCTGCGCGGCGAAATCCGCTCTGCCTTCTTGATGACCGAGCCCGATGTGGCCTCGTCGGATGCCACCAATATCGAATGTGAAATTCGCCGCGAAGGTAACGAATATGTCATCAACGGCCGCAAGTGGTGGTCGTCTGGTGCAGGCGACCCACGCTGCGCGGTCTACATCGTCATGGGCAAGACCAACCCCGACGCAGGCCGACATGAGCAGCAGTCCATGATCGTGGTGCCCGCCAACAGCAAAGGCATCACGGTTGTCCGCGCCTTGTCGGTGTTCGGTTACGACGATGCGCCACACGGCCACATGGAAGTGTTGCTCAAAGACGTGCGCGTACCGGCTGAGAACATCTTACTAGGCGAAGGCCGTGGCTTTGAAATCGCCCAAGGCCGCCTCGGACCTGGCCGCATCCACCACTGCATGCGCACCATCGGCATCGCCGAACGCGCCCTCGAGCTGATGTGCAAGCGCCTGAACGAGCGCGTGGCCTTTGGCCGCGAAGTGGCTCGCCAGACCGTGTGGCAAGAGCGCATCGCCGAGTCGCGCTGCATGATTGAACAGGCCCGCCTGCTCACGCTCAAAGCCGCATACATGATGGACACCGTCGGCAACAAGGTGGCCAAGGCCGAGATCGCCATGATCAAGATCGTGGCCCCCAACATGGCTTGCCAGATCATCGACTGGGCGATTCAGGCCCACGGCGGTGGCGGTGTGTCGCAAGACTTCCCGCTGGCCTATGCCTACGCCCACCAGCGCACCCTGCGCCTGGCAGATGGTCCGGACGAGGTGCACCGCAACTCGCTGGCCAAGCTGGAACTGGCCAAACAACTGGCACTGCCCGGTGATTTGGGCATGCCGATCACACGGGGAAGCTGACTTTTTTGGCCGCGAGGCCAAGAACAGGGTTTTTGAGGGTTAGAATATCGCTTGTCGGAGCGTAGCGCAGCCTGGTAGCGCATCTGCTTTGGGAGCAGAGGGTCGCGAGTTCGAATCCCGCCGCTCCGACCATTTCTTGATATTCAAACCCCAAGAAAATGCCAATAGTCTGGCCACAGACACACAAACAACAAAGGCCCGTCAGGGCCTTTTGTGTTTCTGTAGATCTTGCACTTTCTGCCCGTAGCTCAGTTGGATAGAGCAACAGCCTTCTAAGCTGTGGGTCACAGGTTCGATCCCTGTCGGGCAGACCAATCGGCCAACCCGTTCACAGGGAATCCCCATCAGTTGGCGTAGTGTGTCTTGCGACCGGTATCGGCCAACAGGCTGGGCAGTGTCTGCCAAGCTTGCGAAATGTCCTTGATCAGGGTTTTGACTTCTTCCAGCGCCGTCAAATCGTTGTAGGCGTTGATGTGGAACAGTCGACGCGTGATGTAGGCGTACAACTCGTTCAGATTTTGAGCCAACTCGCCGCCGCGCTCAAAATCCAGCGCACCTTGCAAACCCACCACAATGCGGCCTGCACGAGCCAGCGCTTTGGATTTTTCCTCAATGGCATTGTTCTGAATGTGGCCCGATGCGGTCGCCAAACTCTCCAGCAAACCATCAAACAGCATCTGGATCAGCTGAACATTGTCTGCTGTCGCCACACCTGTAGAGACCTGGACAGAACCGTAACTTTCAGCAAACTTGGAATAGGCACGCATTGAAAAAACCCCTTTACTACTTCAGTAACAGAGGAATCGGCGGGATCCCGGAAAACTTGAGTCCGGTACCAGCCCATCGGCCAAATATCTTTCAGCTCGCCACGGAGCCAGGCGTGCCCGCGGGTTCTACCGCTGGAGCCAAAACCGCCTGAGGACCCTGCGCTGCACCGGGAGAAGCGGTGGGATTGAGAACAGGCATCAGCCAGTCAGATAAAGGGCTGCTGGCATCGAGTTGGGTTTTACCCATCAAGAATTGACCCGCTTCATCCATGGAGGCCCGAATAGGGCCCCATTCCGCCTCAGGCGTTTGCGAAGCGTTGAGGCCGCATTGGTACAAGGCGTTGGCCTGCGCCGAGGGAATCCAAGACTCCACCAGCCCTTTGGATGTGGAAATTTGTTTGGTGTTTTTGGTCTCACCCGACATGCCCCGCTGCCCGTCTTTGAAGCCCTCCTGGTAAAGCGCCTCTATGTGCTTGGAAAGCACCACTTGGTACTGGCTTCTTAGTTCTGCGATGGCTTGTGCGTCCAGTCCTTCGGCTGCCCGGCCTGTCATGGTATCCCACAGCCTTTTGGAGGACAAGCCCATGAATGGGGTCGATGCAGTTGCCGACTTTTCGCTGATGGACGTCATCACCTTACGCGTTTCTTTTTCGATCGCATTGACACGGTCAATCAGGTAAATGACCAATATCAAGATCAGCAGCAGGCCGATCGCCATCAGAGCGTTGACCAAGGCTTCCATGGGGATTAAGGGGAGCCAGGGCTGCCTGAAGGAGATTCGTTTTGATCTGTGCCATCCGCATTGGCTTGCGAGCCCTCTTCCGCCGCCAACTCGTCACGCAAGAAACTCAAGACCTGAAAGGGTTCTTGCAAACGCAGATCGTAATAACTGATTTGATTGGCCAAGGCCTGCATGGCTTCAATGGCTTTTTGTGCAGACAATTCCATTTTTTGGTACCGCACACCCATACCGAAAACCTCATTCACATACTCTTCGGGCAAGTAAGCATAAATATCAGACTCACCTGCGCGTATTTTTTGAAATTTAGAAGCAACTGGTAGGTCAGGTACAGGCTTACCAGCCGCAATCGACAAGGTAGCCAACTCCTGCCAAGCCGCCGTTTGTTCAGCCCCGGCAATGAATGTCTTGTCCAGATGCGCACGACAAAGCATGCCCATGCGCATGCGTAAACTCCGTGCTTCGCGTGAGTCAGAATCCAAAGACACCACTTTTTCAAACGCTGCCACAGCGCGTTTCATCTCGTCGGCAGGATTGTTGCGATTGAAAATACTGAGCATTGAAAATTCAATTAGTTTTAAGAGATTTGCAGATTTTGCCGCAACTTCTTCACCACTGTCGAAAGAATTTGACTCACCCTTGATTCGCTGACCCCCAAAACCTCGCCAATCTCCTTCAAATTGAGTTCTTCAACGTAGTACAGCGACATGACCATCCTCTCCCGCTCGGGCAATTGGTCAATGGCCTGGACCACCGCTTCCATAAACTCCGCCTCCTCGACGATGACCTCGGGCTGCATGGCGCTGTCGCCAGGCATGCTCATCACCTCGTCGTTGACGACCTCCATGGAGAAGGTTTCAAAACGCTTGGCTTGTCCCCGCTCTTTATGGAACTCCTCAATTTCCTTGCCCATATACAAGGCCAATTCGGCTTGGGTCGGCGCACGGCCGAGCTCGGCAGCCAAGACATGCACGGCTTCGTTTTCGTTTTTGTTGAAGGCCACAGCCGAGCGTGGCAAGAAAGACTGCCTGCGCACTTCGTCCAAGATGGCTCCGCGCACGCGACTGAGCGCAAAATGCTCGAATTCAAAACCTTTGGTCGGATCAAATGAGCGTGCGGCCTCAATCAAGCCCACCATCCCCACCTGAACCAGCTCGTCCAGCTCCATGAAAGGCGGGAGACGTGCCTTCAGGTGCACGGCGACCCGCTTGACCATGGGCATGTGCGCCAGGATCAGCGATTCGTGCCGGTTGCCGACTTCTTCGTACAGGGAGACATTGCTGTTCATGCGCTCACTCGCCCGTGGGGACATGGAGCATCCGCTCCATGAAAAATTGCATGCGACCAGAAGCCGACTGGACCGGGGGCAATTGGGTCACGGCTTCGGCCAAGGCACGGAAATCTCTGGCTGCGGCGCTGCCGGGGGCGTAATCCAGCACCGACTGGTATTTGCGCAAGGCCTGCAGCACCAACTCATCGCCCTCGATGGCGTTCAAGTAACGGATCGACACCCCGAGAAAACGGGTGCACACATCGTTCAGGCGTCGGTACAACTGCCGACCTTCGTGGGCATTGCCCACCATATTGGGAATCAGGTAAATCTCGTCCAGCGATTGCTCGGTGGCCATGACCTTGATCAAGCCGTACGCGTCGGCAATCGAAGAGGGCTGGTCGCACACCACCACAAAGCGACGCTGGCAAGCGGCCATGAACTCGAGGACGGCAGGGGCAATGCCCGCAGCCACATCGACCACCAAATAATCCACGGGCTCATCGAGGGTGTCAAACGCATGGATCATGCTGGCGATTTGCGCCGAATCGAGTGCAGCAATATCGCGCAAACCAGAGGCCCCAGGCACCAGCCTGACGCCCTGAGCAGTGGTGATCAACACCTCTTGCAAGGTTTTGCTGCCGTTGAGCACATGGCTGATGTTGAAAGGTGCATGTGCGCCCAAGGCAATTTGCGCATTCGCCATGCCCAAGTCTGCGTCCAGCAGCATCACCTTCTGGCCCCGCATGGCCAATGCCACCGCCAAATTGATGGAGACGGTTGTTTTACCGGCCCCCCCTTTGCCGCTGGCTACACCGATGACTTGGGGAAAACTTTTTTTATCCATGAACAGCCTTGGCAGACGACTTGGCCGTCACAGCCCGCGCCCTGAGGGCACGGGTTTTAGGTAGAACTTCAGGGGCCAATGCCACCTCTTTTTTGGCACGGGGCTTGCGGGCCGCCTTGGCAGGCTTCGCATCGGCATGCACATGTGCGATCTCTGGCAGCAGCGCCTGCAGGGGCGTCATCGCCAGCTCAATCAAGCGCTCGGGACCAAAACGCAGCGGGGGCACATTGATCTTGCTGTCCCCGGCCATGCAAGAAACGGCCAGCGGCTGGTCGCACAGACCCTTGATCAAAGGCCATGGGTAGGCGGCTTCGTCCACTTTGGTCAACATCAAGGATGACCATCGAATTTCAGAATTTTGGAGGATTTTTTGCACACTGGTCACTGTAGCATCAACGGGCAACACCGCGTGAATGCCAAGCACTGAAAAGGACTGTTTCAACTGCTGCGCATGGGCTGCGAAATCGGTGCCCGGGGTATCAATCCAAATCGTTTTGCCCTGCAACTCGTCGAGCAAGGTTTGCAGCATGGCCAAGTCGGCAGCGCGAAAGCACGATGCGCCTGCTTGCGAAGCCAACAACTGGATTTGCGACCACGCACCGGGGCGCTGATCGCCATAGCTGATCATGACCTGCTTTTCAGCACCGTGCGCCTGAGCTGCTGCGTAGGCCAAGCGCCCCAGCATCGAGGTTTTACCCGCACCTGAAGGCCCGCACAAAGCATGCATTCCCACATCGGGCACCTGGGTCGCTGGGCGGCTGATGGCGTCGGTCAACAGACCTTCAATCACAGGCCAAGCCTCGCCCAGCGTGTCCAGGCCCTGAATGCTGTCGGTCAGCAAACTGCGCAAAGCCACCGGCATGCCCACCTCCTGCATGGCCATGGTCAGCTTCTGGACATCGGGCGACAAGCCTTGGGCGGCCTGCCAAGGCTGCATTTGACGGGACAGCGCAAACTCTTTGCGCAAAGCCGACATTTCCTGGCGCAGCATCTCGACGATTTCCTGGCTGCGTTGCCGCTCATAGTGTGCTGCCTGGGCTGCTGCCTCTTGCAAGGCGGCGTCGATGGGGGCGCGGGTAGGCGCCAAGGGATTCTCTGCGACCATGGTTTGAGGCTGCACAGGCAGACCGCGTGCACGCAAACCGGCCTCAGCCGTCTGAAAATCCAGAGTGGCTGCCTCCTCTTCCTGCAGGTCTGCTGCAGCTTGGGCATTTGCGTTTTGAAATACCTGAGCAAAAGGCAAAGACGCATCTTTGTCGGCCAAGAAAGCGGCGTCTTGTGCAGCAGCCGTGGCGTTAACCTCCGACAGCGCGGGCGCTGCGGCCTGCACAGGCTCACTACCGACATCGACCGCCACGATCAGTTCGGTTTGCTGGTCCACCCTTTGGCTGGAGATGATCAGGACGTCGGGGCCATACATCTGGATGGCTTTCTCGTTGGCTGAGCGGCTGTCTCGGGCAATGATGCGTTTGAGTTCCATGATTTATCAGGCTTTGGTCACAGTGGGGTTGTTGCGTGGATCGGCTTGAACGGTGTTGATCACCTTGACAGCCTGGTCATCCGGAATTTCGCTGTAGGACAAGACCGTGAGGTCATTGACTCGGTAACGCACGGCTCTGGACATCCAGGGTCGAATGGCTGGCGAAACCACCAGCACGGCGGGCAGGCCCTGCTCTTCGGTGGCTCGGGCGCTCTCGCGCAGTGCGGAAAAAAGGCTTTCAGCCAAACCAGGCTCGAGCACCATGCCGGCCGAGTTGGTGTTTTGTTGCAAGACGTTGTGCAACAACTGTTCCAGCTGAGGATCGAGGGTCAGAACCGACAAGGTCTCGCGGTTCTCGGTCAGGCTTTGCACGATCATGCGGCCCAGCTTGGGTCGAACCAACTGGGTCAATTGGTCAGGGTCTTGTGTGCGACCACAGACTTCAGTCAGGGCTTCGACGACTGTGCGCATGTCGCGGATCGGCACCGACTCTTGCAGCAGATTTTGCAGCGTACGGGTCACCACACCCAAGGACAACTTACCAGGCACCAATTCTTCAACCAACTTGGGCGATTTCGCAGCCAACTTGTCGAGCAGTTTCTGCGCTTCGTCGTGACTCATCAATTCCGAGGCGTTATCACGCAGAACCTTGTTCATGTGGGTGGCGATGGCTGTGCTCGGATCCACCACGGTGTAACCCAGAGCGCGGGCTTGGTCACGCCAGGCGGGCTCGATCCAGACTGCTTCCAGACCGAAGGCTGGCTCTTTGGTGGCCTGACCTTCGACTTTGCCGTACACCTTGCCCGGATTGATCGCCAGTTCGCGACCCACCTTGACTTCGCCTCGGCCACGCACCACGCCGTTCAAAACAATGTGGTAGGCGTCGGGCTCCAGATTGAGCGCATCGCGGATGCGCACAGGCTGTACCAAAAAGCCCAATTCCGCCGAGAGCTTTTTGCGCACGCCTTTGACACGCGTCATCAACTGGCCGCCAGACTCGACGTTGACCAAGGGGATCAAGCCATAGCCAATTTCCAAACCGATCAAGTCAACTTGCTCGACATCATCCCAGTCCAACTCTTTGGGCGCATCACTCACAGGCAATGCGGGTGTGGCCGTGCTTTGTTCGAGCACCATTTGTTTGCGCATGACCATGAAGCCCATCCCAGCCGTGGCGGCGGCCAGCGTCAGGAACACCAGGTGAGGCATACCTGGCACCAAACCCATGATGGTCAAAATGCCGGCCGAAATGAACAAGGCCGGCACATTCGAGAATTGGCTGCCTGCCTGCTCGGTCATCGACTCGGAAGTCGTCACCCGGGTCACGATGATGGCGGTAGCCAGCGACAGAAACAGAGAAGGAATCTGAGCAACCAAACCATCACCGATGGTCAACAGGACATACAACTTGGTCGCCTCGCCCACGGCCAAGTTGTGCTGGCCAATGCCAATGGCCAAGCCGCCGACGATGTTGATGATCAAAATCAACAGACCCGCAATTGCATCGCCACTCACGAATTTGGAGGCACCGTCCATAGAGCCAAAGAAGTCAGATTCCTGCGCTAATTCTTCCCGGCGTTTTTTGGCGGTTTCCTGATCGATGACACCGGCGTTCAAGTCGGCATCGATCGACATCTGCTTGCCGGGCATCGCATCCAGGGTGAAGCGGGCATTGACCTCTGAGACGCGGCCTGCACCCTTGGTCACCACAAAGAAGTTCACGATCATCAAGATCACGAAGATGATGAAACCCACCACATAGTTGCCACCGATGACGAATTCGCCGAACGCCGCAATCACTTTACCTGCGGCATCAGGCCCCTCATGGCCGTGAACCAGCACCACGCGGGTGGAGGCCACGTTCAAGGCCAGCCGCAGCATGGTGGCAAACAGCAAAACCGAGGGGAAAGACGAAAATTCCAATGGTTTGCGGGTGCCAATCGCGATCATGATCACCACCAAGCTGATCATGATGTTGAATGTGAACAAGATGTCCAGCAGCAAGGGCGGCAGTGGCACCACCAACATCGCCATGATCAACAGGACCAGAACAGGCAAACCCAAACCAGCCAGGTCGTAGCGGGCAAAGTTCTGTCGGATGGCTGACAGGGTCAATGTGGTCATGTGGAAGTGGCTGCTGACAGAGTGAAAAGAGAGTCGAGGTGTAAATGTTTCAACACCTTGAAGCAAGGTACATGCCACACCGATCGACACCCCTGACCCATGGTCCCGACTCCCAGCCCGCAAAGCTGGTGCGCAACTTGCTCAATCAGGTGATCACGGACGCAAGCGGCAAAAAATAGCCGCTGCGTTTGACCTGTTTGACTTCGCCCAAACCTCTCACAAGACGCCATACCGATGACCTTCGCACTGATAGAAACCCCCAACCGAGCCACGAGCAGCCTCCCAAATAATTCTTTGGAACTCAAAAATGAACTTGGCACGCGTCAGGAAGCCACCGAGTTTGGCCAAGTGATGACAGAGGCCATGGGCCCTCTTAAAGAATCAGGCGTTGATTTGTCAGGGCAAGCCTTGGCCGATGGGCCGGTGATGCTGACTGGCTTCGAGGCGGTCCTCGGGAGCGACACACTCAAAGCCGTCCACTTGGGCCCACACCTCAATGTCATCACCGCTGAAATCACAGCCCCGGATGAGCAAAGCCTTGAAGCCTTCGCCCGCTCGCAAGGCCTCGACGAAACCGCGGTTCAGTGGCTGATGGGCACAACCCCCGGCTTGGCTACCCCACTTCAAAGCCCGGTCGGTGGACTGACCCAAGCAGGCGACCACACCAGCCTGGTCGCAGCGGTTGCCCCCTTGATTCCGATCACAAATATGAGTACTTCGGATGTATTATCAGAGCCTCTTGCGGCAGCCTCTGCCGCCAGCCCAAACGGTGAGGCCATGAAAACAGGCACAGCGCTCAAGCCCGATATGCCCGTGCTCAACAGCGGTTTGAACAATGCCGCCCTGTGGGCCATGAGCCTGCATACAGAACAAGCCCGCATCAACGTCCCTAAACCTGACGGCTCGTCAGACGTCTCTGATATACAGATCCACATGATGCCCCCAGCGGCTCCAGCAGCTGTCTGGATGCTGCGCAACACACTCAGTGCGACCGCCCTCAAGGAGACAGAGGCAGCCAAGACGGGTATGGCTTTGAGCGATCTGGACCTGAGCGAAGAAGCCACGCCTGAACTGCTGGAAAGTCTCAGCCAAGCCATGGCCGAAGCGGGCTCCTCTGCCCCCTCGGGTGCTGGACCCACACCCAGCAACGGCACACACCGCCACGACCTCGCTGCTGCAAGCCGCCAACAAGCGCAAAACGCAGAAGCCAATGCAGCAGCCCCCGACGCGGCACTGACACAACGCAGTGAAAACGTGCAGAACCTGGCTGAAAAAATGGGACAAGCGGTGGGGCAGCGCATACTGTCCGAAATTGAAAAAGGCCAGTGGCACCTCAAAATCTCCCTGAGGCCGGCCACCCTCGGCCATATCGAGGTGGAGATGAAGATGCTCAGCGGTCAGCTGGATGCCGTTTTCACGGCCCCCCAGGCCATGACCCGGGAACTTCTCCAAGACGGCATGAGCAAACTCAAAGACACCCTGAGCCAAATGGGCATGGATGTTGCTTCCATGCAGGTAGGTGACGGGCAAACCCGACAACGTGGCGGAGAGTCGACACCCGGACAAATGTCAAAATCGACAAATACCGGAGTGGAAGGTTCAGAATCAGCACCCGCACCCACCGTCAGCGCCTCACCCATGAAAATGGGCGAAGACGGCTGGGATGTGCTGGTTTGACGCGCAATCAATCAAGGAATCAACATGGCAGACGAAGAAATCGAAGTTGAAGGCAAGAAGAAATCGCCTCTGATCAAAATCGTGGTGATCGCGCTGGTGGCCATTTTGCTGCTGGTCGGCACAGCCGTGGGCACGATGTTCGTGACCGGTTTCTTTGATAAGAAAGACACCGCTGCCGCCGAACTGGCCCTTAAAAATCTGGAAGAAGGCGCCGCCGACAGCAAGGCAGCGGCTAGCGACGCTTCCCCTCAAAAGAAAGCCAAGGAGTCGCCCGAGCTCCAGCGCTTTGAAAACAGCTACATGGAGCTGGAAAAGCCCTTGGTCTCCAACCTGACCAACACACGCAAAGTCATCCAGTTGAACCTGGCCATCATGACGCACTACGACGAGCGCGTGTTCAAGAATGCCAAAAAACATGAGTTCGCGCTGCGCTCGGTCGCCCTCGATGCGATGCGCCAGATGACCGAAGCCGACCTGGCCAAGCCCGAGTTCCGCAAGGACCTGGCCGCCAAAATCCGCGAAGAAATGAACGCGGTCTTGCAGAAATACGAAGACTTCGGCGGCATCGAAGAGGTTTTCTTCACCAGTTTTGTGGTGCAGTGAGTCTGCAAGTCCTTGAAAAGAAACTCTGACTATGGCTGAAAACCAACCCTTGTTGTCCCCGGATGAACTGGCCGCCTTGTCGGCCGGCATCAGTGACGGCAGTCTGGACGTCGACACCGGCTACAACCTGGACGCCCAGGTGCGCAAACACGATTTGGCGGCCGAAGACAGCAGCCTCGGGGTGAATGTCTCCTCGCTGGACATGATCAACGAACGATTCATCCGGATGTTCCGCTTGGGCATGCTGGAGGTGTTGCGTACCAGCCCCCGGATCAACCCCAGCCGCGCCCAGATCGTTCGCTTCAGCGATTACATCAAAGACCTCAAAGCCCCCTTGTCGGTGAACATCATCCGCATGGCGCCTTTGCGTGGCTATGCCATGGTGGTGATCGAACCCACCGTGGTCTTCAGCTCACTGGACAGTTTCTTTGGCGGGTTCGGCCGAGGCGTGGGCCAATTGCCACCGGGTCGGCTGTTCACACCGACAGAAACACGCATCATCAAGATCATCCTGCAAGTTTTCTTTCGCTCATTCAAAGAGGCTTGGTCACCGGTTGCCCCCATCGATTTCGAGCACGTGAGCTCGGAAATCAACCCCCAATTCGCCCAGATTGCCGACGAAAACGACCTCGTGGTACTCAGCCGCTTCGAGTCCGATGCCTCCAATCAAGGTGCTGGCTTCATCGACATGGTGATTCCCTATGTGGCACTCAAGCCCGTGCGGGACTTGCTGCGCAGCCGAGTGCAAACCGGCGACGGTAACGAGGAGTCCGACAAAGTCTGGCGCAGTCAGCTGGCCGACGCCGTCAAGGACGCCGATCTGGAAATCCAGATCCTGCTGGGCAAGCTCCATTTGTCGCTCCAGCAGCTGCAAACCATGCAACCGGGCGATGTCTTGCCTTTCAAAAAACCCGAATCAGCCCGAGCACTGATTGAAGACATGCCTGTCTATGACGTTGAAGTGGGTGCCATGGGCAGCCAGGTGGCGGTCAAGATTGTCCAAGCCATCAGCCCCAACGTCCAAGCCTGACCCCCCCTATTGAGGAGCGCCCATGAGCGAACTGACCCCCACCGCCGACGCCAGCCCCGAAGCTGCCGAAAAAGGCCAAATCCATTCGGATGTGTTGCAAAACATCCCCGTCACCTTGTCCATCGAAGTGGGCCGTGCCGTGATCAAAATCCGCGACCTGATGCGCCTGACCCAAGGCAGTGTGGTCGAGCTCGATCGCATCGCGGGCGAACCCCTGAACCTGCTGGTGAACAACACCGTGGTGGCGCAGGGCGAGGTTGTGCTGGTGAATGACCGCTACGGCATCCGCCTGACGCGTGTGGTGCCGGCTTCCGAACGACTCGAAAACCTCTGACCCGGAACGTCTTGGCATGAACTCGGTATGGACATTGGGAGACTGGCTGCAATACCTGTTCAGCTTTGTTTTTGTCATCGGTTTGCTGTTGACGCTGCTGTGGACCTTGCGCAAGCTGCAGAACGGCTCTTCGCTGCTTCGCAAAAACACACAACGCCTGCAGACCCTGGAAACCCTGTCGGTCGGCACACGTCAAAAAATCATGCTCATCCGAGTCGACGATCGTGAAATTTTGGTAGGCGTCACCGCCCAACAAATGACCGTGCTGAGCCCATGGCCCGAAGTCCAACAGGCCGCCCCTACCAGCCCTGAAACCAATACCCCATGAAGCGCTCTTTTCACATCGGCCTGATCGTCACGGTTTTACTGGGGCTGCTGCCCATTTTGGCGCAGGCAGCCCCCGACATGCCGGCCATCACCAGCACCAACACGGGCAAAGGCACGCAGTACAGCATCACGCTGCAATTGCTGGCCTTGATGACCACCCTGTCGGTGTTGCCATCCTTGCTGCTCATGATGACTGCTTTTGTGCGCATCGTGATCGTCATGTCGCTGCTTCGCCAAGCCTTGGGTACCGGCCAGACGCCACCCAACATGGTCATCGTCGGCCTGTCCTTGTTCCTGACCCTGTTTGTCATGTCACCGGTGCTCAACGAGGTCTACCAAAACGCCCTGCTGCCCTACATGAACCAAGGCATGTCCTTTGACAAAGCTCTGGCCGCTGCCGAGAAACCCATCCGGGCCTTCATGCTCTTGCAAACCCGTGAAGACGACATCGCCATGTTCATGGAGATCGCCCGCAACAAAGGTGTGGCCAGCTCGCAGGACGTGCCCTTCATGACCTTGGTACCGGCCTTTCTGACCTCGGAGTTGAAAAGCGCTTTCACCATCGGTTTCCTGATTTACATCCCGTTTGTGGTCATCGATTTGATCGTGGCCAGCGTCTTGATGTCCATGGGCATGATGATGCTATCGCCCATGATGATCTCGATGCCATTCAAACTGATGCTGTTCGTGCTGGTCGATGGTTGGAGCCTGATCATGGGCTCACTGGCCGCCAGCTTTGCCATGCCCTGAAGGAGACGAAGATGGATACCGCCATGGTGATTGATCTGGCCAGACAAGCCTTGTGGACGTCGATGCTTGTTTGTGCACCCCTCTTGGTTGTTGCATTGGCTGTGGGCCTGATCATCGGCATCATTCAGGCCGCCACCTCGATCAACGAGTCGACACTCAGCTTTATTCCCAAGCTATTCGCTCTGGGCCTGGCCTTGCTGCTTTTTGGCAGCTGGCAGCTCATGACCCTGATCGACTTCACGCGCAGCATCTTCCAGCGCATTCCGACCCTGTTCTCCTGAGTACAGGCAGACCCGCCATGAATTTTCTTGCCGCTGACATCGTCGAAAGGTTCTACACCTTTCTGTGGCCGATGCTGCGCATCTCGGCCTTGATGATCACGGCCCCGATTTTTTCGGTCAACGCCTTCAACCTGCGTTTGCGCGTCCTGATGGCCCTGGTTCTGGCTTGGTTGGTCTACCCTTTGCACACCTGGCCGGTGCTCGATCCGTCCACCGCTCCCGGCCTCCTGGAAGTCTTCAACCAAATCATGATCGGCTCGGTCATGGGCCTCATCTTGCAAGTGGTGGTGGCCGCCATGGTCGTGGGCGGCCAAAGCATTGCGGCGGCCATGGGCCTGTCCATGGCCAACATGCTGGACCCTAATATGGGCAGCGTCCCGGTCATCTCGCAGCTGATGATCATCATGTCGACCCTGATCTTCGTCGGCTTCGGCGGCCACGCCATCATGCTGGGCCTGATCTCCGAGTCCTTCCACTCCCTGCCCATTGGTACCTCTATCCTCAACCAGAACGTCTATGGGCGTGTTCTGCAGTGGAGTTCCATGGTGTTTCTTGGGGCTGTCCTGATGGCCTTGCCCGTGATGGTCTCGCTCCTGTTCATCAACATCGGGCTGGGCGTGGTCACCCGGGCTGCGCCCAGTCTGAACATTTTTGCCGTCGGCTTTCCCGCCATGATCATTGCGGGCTTTCTGATCCTGATCATCTCGATGGAAAGCATCGGGGCCCGCATCGAGTGGTTGTGGGTTCAGGGCTTTGCTGTGGTGCGCGAAGTGCTGGGGGTGTCCAATGTCTGAAGCCACGGGACAGGATAAAACCGAAGAACCCACAGCCAGGAAACTGAGCAAGGCGCGGGAAGACGGCCAAGTGGCCCGCTCCAGCGAGTTGCCCGCTGCGGTCATCGTGATCGGCGCGCTCATGATGCTGTTGATGACCGGTGGCTGGCTGGTCAGTCGCATGGCCACGGTTTTTGCCAATGGCTTTGTGTTTGACCGCGCCACCATCAACAAACCCCTTTTGCTGCCCGCGCACTTCGGCGATCAGATGCTCGCCTCCTTCATCACCGTGATGCCCATCATGGTCTTCACGGTTGTTGCGGCCATCGTGGCCTCGGGCGTCACGGGCGGTTATTTGTTTTCACTACAAGCGGTCGCGCCCAAGGGCTCCAAGCTCAGCCTGATCAGCGGACTCAAACGCATTTTTGGCACCCATGCAGCCGTCGAATTGGGCAAAGCAGTCCTCAAGTTTGCCCTCGTCTCGGCGGTGCTCTGGTGGTCGCTCATGTCCAACATGGACGACCTGATCCGCATGGGCCAAATGGGACTGGAGCCGGCCCTGTCGGCTGCTGGCCTCATGATCATGCAATCGGCCCTGTGGGTCGCTTTGAGCCTGGCGGTCATCGCCCTGATCGATGTCCCGTATCAGAAATATTCGTTCAACAAGCGCATGCGCATGACCAAACAAGAGGTCAAGGACGAATACAAACAAATGGAAGGCAGCCCCGAGGTCAAGGCCCAGATCCGCAGGCGTCAGCGCGAGATGGCCAATTCCCGGATGATGCAGCGCATCAAAGATGCCGATGTGGTGATCACCAACCCCGAGCACTTTGCGGTGGCGCTGGAATACGACCCCACTGGTGATGGTGCGCCCATCATGGTGGCCAAAGGATCCGACCACATGGCCGCCCTGATTCGCGAAGAAGCCAAGGCCCATGGCGTGCACCTGTTTGAAGCGGCACCCCTGGCCCGCGCCATTTACTTCACGACCGAAGTCGAACAACAAGTGCCCGAAGACCTGTATCACGCCGTGGCCCAGGTCATTGCCTACGTCTTCAGTCTGGAAGCGGCATCGCCCATGAACCCACCGCAAGACAAACCCCGGGTCAAAGTCCCGCCGAGCATGCTGTTCAATCCGGACGGCAGCCGACTTGAGAAAGCGGGAGCCCGCGCATGAACATCCAGATCCACCCCGAAAACGCTGCCCTGAACCACTACGTCTTTCGCGCGGCCGACCGCATGCGGATCGACGGTTGCGCCAACGCCGTGGCCCATGAAGGCCTGAGCCTGGCACTCTACTGCCCATTCGAAGCCTTGCTCGACCACTATGTGAACCTGCTGCTGGCCCGTCTGAGCCAACAAGCCCCGGACCACCGGATCGAGGTCTACTTTCCGGCCAATACCGACTCCTTACTTGGCCGCTTCAACGAGGTCCTGGCCAGCCAGTCACTCAACCAAGCAGTCAAGGCCACATCCACCGTCAACCAAGCGCAAATCTGGTTGGTGCACGATGCCCACACCCTGCCGGAGAGCGAAATCCAACTGCTCGCTCGCCTGATCCAAAATTTCCCAGGGGCCAACATCCGGGCCATTTTGTTGATGTCCGGCAACCCCAACGCACAAAAATCACCGCTGTCAGCGTTTGGCCGAAAAATTCTGCGCTGGGACATCGAAGCTCCTACAGAAGACCAAGCCCAAGCCGCACTGGACTTGGCTCGCCACGAGGGTCAATTCAATGCCGTACAGCAATTGGTCCAGCGCATCCAGCGCCAGCAGCGCCCGCCAGAACTGGACATGCCCTTTCAGGCCTCTGCCATGAGCGTCGGTTTGGTCAGCGCCGATGTGCCAAAGGACAGAGCGCCCTCACTCAAGTACAAGATCAAAGCTTTTCAGCAAATCGGCGCCTCGGCCCTCCGCGCCTTACCGCAAACAGTCATGCGCCTGAGGGATATCCCCCACTGGCTGCGCCACAACAGCAAGCTGGCGTTGGGCATCGCCTTCGCGCTGATCATGTCCGTCTTGATAATGCTGTGGATTCAACCCGAAGCCTTTGGCATCAAATCGGCCAAACCTGTCACAGCAGCCCCGCTCACCAGCCCACAATTGGCAGCAGCTTTGCCTGCAGCTGACCCTGCGGCCACGCCCCAAGATGCGCCACGGCCCAAAGCCCCCATGGCCGTCACACCGCCCGAACCCGTCACCGAAGCCCCTGAAGGCACCCTGTCTGGACAGGCTTGGCTCAAACAGCTCGACGCCAGCAGCTTTCTGCTCCAGCACGGCACGGCAAGCAGCTATGAAAAAATCCTGGACATCCAGCGCAAACACCCAGCCCTGAAGGACTCACAGATCATCGCAGCCTACCGCCCCGGTGAAAAGCTGGCCCATTTCGTGATCGTCTCAGGCCCCTTCAGTGAATTGAACCAAGGCTACGAGGCTTCCAAGCGTTCCGGCATTCCCAGAAGCTGGGTGCGCCCCACGCGTGGCTTGCAAGAGCTGCTCAAAAGCCCAACCTAAGCCAAGGAAGCAAACCTATGAAAAAAAATACCGTCCTGCGTAACGAATCTCCGCACGCAGTCAAGATGCAGGCAGGCTCCAATGTGGCAGAGCGCAAGACCCGCAAGACAGCGACCGCCAAAGAACCTGAGGACAAAGCCAAAGTAGATGCCCCAGCGATCAGACCACCGCTGCCCAAGGTTGTCATCGCTCCGGCCAAATCAACTCCAAGCCCCCCGCCCAAGCCTCGTGCAAAAGCTCGGCTGAAAACGTCAGTGCTTAAGGTCACCCCTGAAGCCCCCCCGGCACCCCGTCCGGCACAAACACCTCCAGCTGCCCCTCCTCCCCCTGTGCTGGAAGAAACAGCATTATGGGAACAAGACAATCCGGTGAAAAAACGATTGGCACAACTGCGAGCACGCAACGCACTTTTGGGTGAGCAAATCCAAAGACTGAAGCCCCCATTTCAAGCCCGAGGCAAAAAACCATGAGCGAAAACACTTTCACACCCGCCGCCGAACCGCAAGACGTAGCTTCATCTGAGTCTATGGAAGCCTCAGCGGCTGCGGTCAGCACCTCACCATTGACCACCAGCGAACACCCCAGCGCCAAGGTTGAGCCCGGGCCTGCCTCGGCCCCTGCAAAGGTCGCAGCACCCACCCTGCCTACCCCACCCCAGCATGCGGGCGTGACGGTGGACCAACGCGCCTATCAGCAATACCAGTCACTGGCGCAGGTGGTCCTCGATTCGGCGGATCTGGCCACCCAATCGGCCGAGGCAGCCGCCAGCGTCAGCAGCCAGCTGCGCCAAACGACGGCCGACTTCAAGGAACTCACCGAAGACGGACACAAAAAAGCCCGCATCCTGCTGGCCATCACGGGCGGGGTCTTGGTCATCAGTCTGATTTTCTTCCTGATCATGGGCGTGCGGCTGGTCAGCCGCATCAACCAGCTGGACGCCATGCTGACCGCTGTCGGTAAACGCGTGGTCGAACTCAATACGGGCATGGAGTCGCTCGAAGGGGTCAACCAGAGCGTGAAGGAGCTGGCCTCTCAGCAATTGGCCTTGACCAAGTCACAAGGCCAGATCGAAGGCCGCATTGACGCCTCGCTCAAGCAATCCGAAAGCCTGGTCCAAAAAGTACCCAGCGAAACCGCCAAGCAAGTCGCCGCCACCGGCGACTCGGTGATGCGTCAGGTCCAGGGGATCAATGCCAAGCTGCAGACACAAGCCAATGCGGTGCAATCTTTGGGCAACGAAGTCAAGTCGCTCAAATCGGCGGTGGGCAATGTCGATGGCCTCAAGCGCGATGTCGAAGCCTTGGTGACGCTGCAAAAAGAGCGTTATCTGGAAACCTTACAAAAGAACAATGCCACCGCCTCACGCGAGCGGGCTGTGCAGTTCCCGCGTTATGCGGCGCCCAAACCGGGGGAAAGCAGTCCCAACGCCACACCCGGCAACGCGGCCACACCGGCTGCAAAGCCCTAAAGCGCCCCTTGAAAATGGCGCTTAGGCATGGACTTCACTCAATGCACACGGCAATGTAGGTGAGCACAAAAACCCCATTGGGCGGAATTTTTCGCCAGTAGCCCATCTCATTGACGGTGGCCACTTTCTCGCCCGTCATTTTGGGGCCTGCAAAACTGGTCATCTGCCCCATGCGGTGCATTTTGTAGGTGCAGTCGTACTCGTTGAGGTAGCGCCTGGAGCGCACCCCATCGGTGTCAGGGGCCTTGAGGTCCTGCATTTCCCAAACCCGGCGAATGTTGTCGTCTCGCTCAATGGAGTTACGGTTCACATAAAGCGTCACATCCGCGGTTTCACCGATGCGGGTCCAGGCCCAAGACGATACCGGGGCCAAACATCCCCACACAGCCACACAGCACAAGCCACAACGAAAAAATGCACGCATTGAAAACCCTGGCAAAGTCATGTTTGTTCTCAAAAATAAGTTCCCGCAAGGGTCACGACATGACCGCCAGTGCCCAACTTGAACCGCGAGATGCCGGGCAAATCGTGGGTGTTCACGCCGCCCAGATCGAGCACCTCCATGCCTTGGCCCTGCAAATACGCAATGGCTTGCCACAACAAGAAGTTGTGGGCATTGAGCTGCCGGCCCTCGTCGCTGGCCCATCCCATATGGTAACTGGCCACACGGCCATGAATCAAAAACAACATGCCCGCTACAGAGCTCTTACCCAGCTCGGCATAGGCCACCACAAAGGCCTGACGAGGCTCCGCCGAAGCAGCGATATAGGCCTGCACAAAATCGGTGGGCAGGCCATGGAATTTTTTAGCCTCCCGCTGCGCCTGCTCTTGACCCAGCAGCCATTCGCAGCGCTTAAGACTCGGCTGTACATGAACCCGGAGCTTCTCATTGGCGAGCACCTTGTTCAAACGGTTGCGCCATTTGCCCTCCAGCTCGGCCTTCAAAGTCGCCAGGGGCAGTGTCAAATCCAGCAGCACAGTGGCGTAACCGGTCATCACGCGCGACATACCCTGCGTTTCAACCGGGTCCAACAATTCGGCGGTGCGGTCAGGCGAGAACAAGCTCACCCTCAGACGCGGCAAAGGCATCGACTGCCGCAAACGTTTGTAGATCTCGGCGCGTTGAGCGGGAAGCACATCGGGCAGAAAAACGGGGCCCCGCGTGCAAGAGGCCAAAGAGATGTAACCCAGCACGCGCTTGCTCATGAACTGGGCAATGGCCAGCAGTCGGCCCTCTTCCCAGACCATGGCACGCCGTATGGTCACCCCCAAAGCCGTCAAGGCCTCACCGTAGGCCCAAGCTTGCTGCAAAGCCCCCTGATGCGACGAATGAAATTCTTCCCATTCGGCATGGGGCAAAAGGTCCCATCTCACGTCCATATCGTCATAATAGGCAAATTTTTCAAATTCACTCAAGATACCCCATTTGTGTCCGATGAATACAGGTGTCTATGGAAAAAATGAGCGTGTCATCGCCCAAAGACCACACCATCCTGGGCCATAACATCCCGAAAGCCCGTCTCACGTTATCGGGTTGGGCCTGGGGGGCACTGTATTTGGGTTTACCCATCATCTTGCTGGGCAATCTGATGGATTTCTTTTTTCAATGGACAGTGGGTTGGTGCATCGGCGTTTGGTGCATTGTCTAGCTTTAAAGGGCCAGCATGTTTTTCTTTATCGGTTTAGCGGTTGTGTTTGGTGCGGTGTTTGGCGGCTACGTCATTGCCGGCGGCAAAATGGCGCCCATCATCAAGGCTGCGCCTTTCGAATTCCTGATCATCGGTGGCTCTGCCATTGGTGCCTCATTGGTTGCCAACAGTTTCCCGGTCTTCAAAGCGGCGTTTGCCGGCATTGGCAAATGCATCAAAGGACCCAGTTTTCACCAAGCCGACTACCTGGCTTTGATGTTGCTGGTGGGCAAGCTGCAAGCCGTGATGAAAAAAGAAGGCGTTGTGGCCCTTGAATCGCACGTTGAAAACCCGGACTCCAGCCCGATTTTTGGTGAATTCCCAAAACTGGCCAAAGACCATTCCATCGTTCAGATGATTTGTGACCCGCTGCGCCTGATGGTCATCTCGCAGGGCAACTTGGATGCCGATGCCTTGGACGATCTGATGAAAAAAGCCATCAAGGTGCACCATCACGAAGCCTTGCTGGCCCCTGGTGCCCTGGCTGGCATTGCTGGCGGTTTGCCCGCACTGGGTATCGTGGCCTGCGTGCTGGGTGTGGTGAAAACCATGGGCTCGATTGACCAGCCCCCGCCCGTGCTGGGTGCGCTGATCGGCTCGGCCCTGGTGGGCACGCTGATGGGCGTGTTTTTGGCCTACGGCATGTTCGAGCCCTTCTCAGGACGACTGACCCAAATCATCAACGAAGACGCTCAAGCCTTCGACGTCATCCGCGAGATGATTGTGGGCAACCTCAAAGGCTACCCACAACCTCTGGTCATCGAGTCGGCACGTGCCTGTATTGCCCATCACAACCAACCGAGTTTCTCGGAAGTCTTTGACGGCATGCGAGGATCCTGATGGCTGAATCCGACAAAGCCGCAGCGGGAACACCCGAAGAAATCGCAGCAGCCGAAGCCGCTGCGGCAGAGGCCTTGCGGCCCATCATCATCGTCAAAAAAATCATTGCTGACGACGGTCATGCGGGTGCGCACGGCGGTGCCTGGAAGATCGCTCTGGCCGACATGATGACAGCCATGATGGCCTTCTTCTTGTTGATGTGGCTCTTGGGTGCCAGCAACGAAGACAAGCGAAAAAGCGTGGCCGACTACTTCCGGCCTGCGTCCCACAGCCAGATCGCGTTTGGCGAGTTGGCGGGCTCCAATGGTTTGTTCGGGGGCAAGTCCATCATTGACACCGATGGCTTTCCATTTACGGCCAAACAATCGGCCATGCTCGAGCGTTTGACGCCTCAAGCCCAAGGCGGCCCGGCTGAGAGTTTTGGCTCGTCCAAAGAAGAAAACAACAAAGACGGTCCCTCCGAGCAGGACCCCGGCAAGGAAAGCGGAACCGGCACGCCTAGCCAGAAGCAGGACAAGGAAAACTTTGACAAGCTTGAAAAAGACATCAAACAAAAACTGTCCGAAAGCAAGCAGTTTGAAAAGATCAAAGACCAGGTCAGCATCACCCGTGACAAGGAAGGCCTGCGCATCGAGGTGATCGACAAGGCTGACTTCGCCATGTATGGCTCGGGTGGCGCAGAAATGGGCGCCAAGGCTGCAGCCCTGATGGCCGAAGTGACCAAATCGCTCAAACCGCTGCCCAACAAACTGGCCATTCGCGGTCACACCGACAGCACGGGCTTCCCACCCGAGAGCATGCGAAACAACTGGTCCTTGTCGACCGAGCGGGCCGATGCCACGCGCCAGTTCATGCAATCGCAGGGCATCAGTGCCAACCGATTCACGCGCATTGAGGGGGTGGCAGACACCAACCCGAACGTGCCCGGCAACCCGGCTGACCCGCGAAACCGACGTGTCAGCATCACCGTGCTCAACCAGTGACCGTGTTTGAACAGACGCTGCACCTCTTCACCTATGATGAATGGTCACCATAGCCCGTATTACCCCCTTCAAGAGGTTCATCCATGTTGAAAAATACTGCCATCGGCATCGCCATCGGCCTTTTGGTGATGGGCGGCATTTGGGGGCTTGTGCACCTCATGGGAGACACGCAAACGCCGCCAGAAATGGCCAGCACGAGCATGCCGGGTGGCAACAAAGGCGTGATCGATCTGATTTGTGAACTGGAGCTGGACCTGGACGGTCAACTGGCCCTTGGAATCAAGGAAAACGAACCCTCCAGAATCACCATGGCCCAGGTCGATTTCGAGAAAAACTCCGGCTGGTACCAAGGCAAGATTGCCATCTCCGAGAGCCGTGCGGGCACGCTCAGCTTGATGGGCACAAAGCTGAAAATATACAGACCCGCCATGTTCCAGCGCTTTGGCGTCATGATCACAGGCGAAGAATTTGTGGTGGACCGCAAAACTGGCAGTTTTGTGCAGTCCTTGAGCCTTCAAGACGGCCGCACCGTCAAGCTGATCAAGGGCACTTGCGCCAAAGTCATCAAACCGCCCTTCTGAACGGAGAGCACTGTTCGCTCAGGTCCAATACCTAGGACCCATGCCAAGCCACCTCAAGCGACGCCGCGCAACTCGTATTTGTTGATCTTCTCGATCAAAGTGGTTCTTTGCAGCTGCAGCAATTTGGCAGTTTGGGAGACATTGCCTTGGGTGCGAGCCAACGCCTGCTCGATCAAGCTGCGCTCGACCTCGACCAAATGCTGCTTGAGTGACATGCCCTCGGGTGGCAGCGTCTGAATGCCTTGCGCCAGCAAGATGGCTTGCTCCACTTCGTTGATTTCATCGTTCGATGCCGACAGCGGCGCAGGACTGAGGACCTTGACCGGCATATTGAACGAGCTGACAGGGCCCGACAACAGGTGGGACATCGGATCGTCTTCGTCATCGAATGGGGAACTGGCCTGCACCTGCGCCGCGGCGGACACCACCTGAGAAACACCAGCCGAAGCGCTGAGCGAAGGCGCGAAGGCTGCCGCAGCGCTCAGGCCGTTCTGGGCCAGCCATTCGGCCTGCAAAGCCGCCAAACCCAGAGGCATCATGCACGCGGGCACAGTCTGAACTTGCAACAACTGGGCCGGATATAAGGTGGAAAAACGGTCTACCAGATTAGACAACTCACGCACATTGCCAGGCCAAGCGTAGGCCTGCAACAGCTGCATCATTTCGGGCGAAAAGCGTACTGCTTTGGCCTGGGGCAGAGCATGCTTAACAGCATAAAAATTCAGCAAAGCGACCACATCGGCGGGGCGCTCGCGCAGAGGCGTGGTGACAACCGGCAAAACATTGATGCGGTAGTACAAATCTTCCCTGAAACGCCCGGCTTCCACCTCAGCCTCCAGCTTTTTGTGAGTGGCAGCCACCACACGCACATCGATGGGCACCTCTTTGGACGCGCCAACAGGCAGGATGCAGCGCTCTTGCAAGACGCGCAGCAACTTGACCTGCATGTCCATGGGCAGGTCACCGATTTCGTCCAGGAACAGCGTGCCGCCATGCGCCAACTCAAAGCGCCCCAGGCGGTCCGAAAATGCCCCAGTGAAACTGCCTTTGCGGTGCCCGAAAAGCTCGCTTTCGATCAATTCGCGGGGAATCGCACCGCAGTTGATCGGCACAAAAGGCCCGGCTGCACGTGGCCCTTGCATGTGCAGGGCCTGCGCCACCAACTCCTTGCCGGTGCCACTCTCCCCCGTGATGAGCGCCGTAGACGACGAGGCCGACAAGGTCGTGATCAACTCACGCAGAAACAGCGTGGCCTGACTTTCGCCAATGATGAGGGGTTTGCCGTGGGGTTTCATCCGCAAAGGACCGGGTGCTTGTCGTATCGATTGGGTCGTCCGGACTCCTCAGCCAACTGAAAAGACGGAAAACCAAAAACGATTTAAATGTTAATAATGAGTTTATATATCACTAATGAGACTTTAAGCAAGTAAAAATGATAGCTTTATGAAGTAAACATTAAATATTAACTTTATTGTCTGCTTTTTGACACGCCAAGCACGCAAGTTGTCTGTTGGGTCAGGTCGGTGGCGCGCTCAAGATTTGCTGTGTGCTGCCGATACTTCATTCAAGATAAATCAGTCGGGCCAACCAATTCGGGACGCGCCAGGCTTGCCTCTGGAGTTTTAAGATGACCTTTAACCGACCCTTGGCCTTGTCGCTGCTCACCATGGTGGCTTTGACCGGCTGTGAAACGGTACCCCTTCACGCCCAGACCTCGGGGGCTGCTGCTCCTGCCGCAGCGTCCATGATCACGCCCATGGTCGAAAAACGCGAAACTCTGGTGGCCACTGGCTATGCCGTGATCAGTGTGCAAAATCACAAAAACTCTGCCCAGCAGCGCCTGTTGGCCATTCGGGCGTCCAAACTCGACGCCTACCGCTCACTCACCGAGCAGGTCTACGGCCAGCAACTCGATGCCACCACCACCGTGGCCGACATGACCGTCATGAGCGACACCTTCCGTGCCAAGGTCGAAGGCGTGATTTACGGTGCGGTGCTGGTCAGCATCGCCCCCGTGGGTGAAGACACCTATGAAACCACCCTGTCGCTCGACCAGCACGTGGTCAGGGACCTGCGCAGCTTGTATCTGAGCCACTTGACCGCACGCCGCCGCTGAAACCGTGCTCACCTCGCTTGCCCCCTCAAAGCCCATGCGCTCGCCCACCCACCCCATCTGCCGCTCTGCTGTCAGACTACCCCGCCTGGCCCAAGCTCTGGCCGTGGGGCTTTTGTGCGCGGCAGCTGTTGGGGTCCAAGCGCAAAGCGCCGCGGCCAACCCGTCCGAACCGCGCCAGCTGGAAAAGCCACAGACTCCCATGGCCAGTCGAGCAGCACGCTCGCCCACGGCCAAACAACACGAAGCCCAGCTCGAGGCGATTCGCCAGGCGATTTTGCAAGCCACCATCGAGCGCCCCACGCGCGTGCTCAGCAGCGCCTGGATAGACGACAAAGGCGCACTCCACGAAAGCGCCCACTTCCAATCCGAAGCCCAGGTGCGCGGTGTGCGTGTGCTGTCCTATCTGCAAGACGAGCAAGATGCGGCACCCCAAGTGAGCGCAGAGGTACTGCCCTGGGGCTGGCGTGAAGCACGGACCCAGGCCTCCGAATGCAAAGCCCCGCCACGCCCTTGGCGCTTGCCCTTGATGGTCCAAACCCGAGTGGAGCAGGGCTTCGCAGGCCGACAACAATTTGCCAGCCAATCCTTGATCCAAATCGCCAGCCAATCGTGGACGCAGCAGATGCAGGCCTCACAGCGCTGGCGTGCACAGCACAAGGCAACACCACCCGAGAACGCTTACATGCGGGCACTGACCGGCCCCAGTGAAAGCCCGACCGGCTGGACTGCCGAGCTGGTGCTCAAGCCTTACGCGGTTGCGGATGGCATGAGCATCCGCCATCCCTGGCACGACCTGAACCAGAACGAAAACGACTGGCGCTGGACCTTGAGCTTCACATTGGGTGAGCGCCACGTCAGTCAGGGGGTCATCGAGCCTCGTTGGCAAATCGAACAGGTCATCACGATCGATCCTCAGGCCGCCAGCCAAAACCCGAGTGCTTGGGTCCACCGCCTCAAAGAACAAGTCCAGCTGCACATGCAAGCCTGGGTGAAACAACTGGACAAACGATCGGAGTGCGAACCCGTTCAATTCCATGTACGCCGCAGCGGCCCAGAAGGTCTGCAACTGCAAGCCGGCTTCGAAAGTGGCTTGCGCGCAGGTGACCGAGTCCTGCTCGTGAACCCCAGCCACATTCCCAGCCAAATGTTGGAGCCTGGCGCTACCCAGCACTTGGCATTGGCTCAAGTGGTCAAGGTGGGCCCCGAGCGCACCGAGCTGCAGCAGCTGGCCGGTCCGGCTTTGGCCGTACAAGGGCACTGGATGGCTCTGCCCCTTTAAACTGGGTCTGTTTGACCTGAACCGTTGACATGCCGCGATGCGCCTCCACACCATGCAAACACCTGCCATGACCGACCAGTCCAAGCTTCCTGCCCATCGGACTTTCCTTGCACTTCAGCTGGCAAGCTGGCTGCTGTTCAGCGCTGTTGCCGTCTTCAGCGCCCCCATGGCCCAAGCCGCAGAAACATCGGCAGCTGCCGCCTCCGCGCTCAAGGTTTTGAGCACACCGCTGAACGATCCAAACATTTCAACTGCGGGCGTGACCCCCGCAGATGGCAAACACCCAGCTGCCAGCATCACGGTACAAAAAGGCGAAAGCATCGACGCCGCCATCCGCCGTGGCCTGCCTGGCCTGATCCTCAACGAAGAGTTCATGCGCCAAGCCTTGGCCAGGGCCAATCCTCGGATCTTCCCGAAGGGTCGAACCTACCCCGTGCGGCCGGGTACCGTGTTGATGCTGCCCTCGCATGAGGCCCTGCGCCAGCAAATCCTGTTGCAGTACCCACAAACGGCAGCTCTTTTTCAAGTAGCCAACGAGCAAGCCGAGTCAACGCCATCCCATGCGGGCCCCGACAAGCGCCGCTGGGTCCGTTTTCCTTGACCCCCTGACAGCGGGTTACGCATGATCACTGGGGCTGAAACCGCCCACCTCACCCCCAAAACGCCCACCATTTACCTGGAGGGCAAGCTGCCACTGGTCATCGAAAAAACCGCAGCCGAACTGGGTTTGCGCGATGGCCAGGTGGTGCAAGGCACCATCGAATCGAAAATCAACGCCCTGCGCCTGATTTTGCAAGGCCCTCAACCCGGTCAAACTGGTGCCCACATTGACCTGCCCAAAGACCTGCCAGCTGGCCTGCGCCTGGCCGCAGGAGATACTGCCTTGTTCCGCGTTCAGGTCCTGGCCAACGGCAGCCTGCTGCTGCGCCCCCTGCAAGCTGCACCCGCCACGGCGATACCCGCCCCCCCTGCCCCGGCCGCCTTGCCAGGAAGAACCGAACAACTGGGCTTCAGACCCCCAGACATGCAAGCCTTGACGCAGTTGCTGCGCCCGGGTGTGCTCGAAAGCATGCTACGAGGCCTTAGCGCATCGGCACCCGAGCTGGGCGCTTTGCAGCAATGGCTCAAACAGCGTCCCGGCATGGCCCAACTCACCCCCGAAAAACTGCAGCAAGCCATGCAGCGCAGCGGCTTCATGACAGAAAACATGCTCACCCAAGGCATGGGCGGGGGGCTGGTCGATCTCAAAAGCGTGTTGCGTCAGCTGCTGCGCAGCGGCACCGCCACCGACAAGGACGGCCTGATCGGCGACAGCCTGGACGACATCGAGTCGCGGCAACTGCTGGCCAGTGAGAGCCTGAACGGCCGCGAATGGGTGTTCTCGATGATGCTGCCTTTCGCAGATGCCGAACCCGTTGCGCTTCGCTTGGTGCGCGGCAGGCGTCAGCCCGGTCAGGACAAACCGCCTTTGGTCATCCACCTGCACACCCGCAACCGCGATCTGGGCGAAGTCTGGTTACAAACCCGCATCAGCGAGCAAACCGAGGTGGACATGGTCATGTGGGCTGCACGCGAAGACGTGGCGCAAAGGGCCCAGGCATTGGCCCCCAATCTGGCGCAAGAACTCGACAGCGCAGGGCTGAACATGACCCGACTGCAGATCATCCATGGCCAGGGACCGCAAGCGCCCATGACCTATGCCCCCCCTGACACGGGCAGCTTGGTGGACGTGCAAACATGAAAACCCAGCTCAAGGAAGCCATCGCCCTCGAATACGGGCGGCGCAAAACACCCGTCATCAGTGCCAAAGGTCAAGACGATCTGGCCCAAAAAATCATCGAAGAGGCCTTGAAACACGGGGTTTATGTGGCGCAAGACCCGCAGCTGCTGGCTTTGCTCAGCCGCGTGGACCTGGACGCCGAAATTCCGCCCGAGATGTACACGGCGGTGGCTGTCATTTTGTCGTGGGTGTATTGGCTCAAGGGCATGCGCCCCGGCGATGAGAAAAAGAGCCCATGAGGCATATGGCGCAAAACACCGCAATGGGGACAGCTGGGGCTGGGGCTGGGGCTGCGGCTTAAGCCCCGCTCGCTCAGACTGGGCCTTCAGGCCAGTTGATAACCCCAGGCACCCGGGCGACGGGCGATTTGACCCATGCGGTCGTACAAATCCACAGCAGGTGCTGCCGATTCGCCCTGCAAGGCCTGCAAAGTGCCTTTGACGGCCTGCAGCTGTCGCTGCAACAGCTGAATGTTGCGCAGATGGTCTTGTTTGCTCTGCCGCAAACTCTCTTGAACCTGTTGCCACAGGGCAGGCACGGGGTCTTGAGTTGAGGCCCATTCGGCCAGCGCAGCCAAGCGCTGCAACAACAGGGTTTTGTCGTCTTGAACCGCCTCAAAAGCCCCCAGATCGCGGATTTTCAGGGCTTCAAACTCCAGACCCAGAATCTCCGCCAGACGAGCCGCATCCTGCGGCGCAGCCAACAAAGCCGCCTGCGTGGCGGCATGCGGGTCATCGGGTCGGGTCATCTCGGTCATGGGGCCATCAGCCTTTGATCATTTTTTCAATCGCGAGGAAGTTCTCGGCGATACGTCGGGAATCCAGCGGGTACTGCCCCTGCTGAATGGCGGTCTTGATGGCGTCCACCTTGGCGCGGTCAAATTCGGGCTCTTGCATGGCTTGTTGGGCGACTTGACTCAATCGCAATTCGTCCGTGGCGGGGGCAGCCGATCGCCCGACTTCCTCAGAAGCTGGCGAAAAAGCGCGCGGCTCACCCTTGGCAACCGTCTGGCGGCTGGCAGAATCTATTTGGGCCTTGCGGCCGAAATGAGAGATGGGATCGGTCATGGTGTTTCTCTTTTCTGGTCTCTGGTCATGGAGCTGAGACCCTGCTCGAATACTGAATCGGCATGAGATTCTAGAACTTGAGCCGGAAAATTAGATTTTTCGAATTTCACCTTGCAAAACTTCCGGGCAATCGACTTCACAAGCCCATCACCTGGTTGGGCCCCTGAACGCGGCCACTCAATTCACGGCCGGAATCGCGGTTTTTGAGCTTGATCTGATCGCCAAAACGTCCGTCCTGCATGGCCTCCACCCGGGCGGAGATCTGAAAACCCTGCGCTTGGCCCACCGACATCAGGACCATCTGGCCCCTTTTGACCAGCACCGTGGGCCGAATGTCGTGGCTGCGCAAAGGCACCCCCGGCCTCACGTCTCGCACCACCTCGGCATGCAGCACCTCAGAGGTCTGTTCGAGCACATTCACCGGCATGACTGAAGCATCGACCTGAGCACGCTGAACATGAGTCTCATTGAGCATCATGCCGCGCTGCAGGGGCACGCTGGCCACCAAAACCCAGCGCTTGGCGGGCTCAGGCGGCGTCTCGGGTTTGGCTTGCGCCTGAATTTCGGGGGCTTTGCCGCTCACGCTGACACGTACAAATTGCTGCCAAACCGGGCGCGCACAGCGAACGCGAACCGTCTCGGCACTGGAAAAAGGCAAATCCATGGCCAGCGGCTTGTCGCAAGCACGCACCTTGACGCGGGCATCCAACGGGGCCAAGGACACCTGATCGGTCGTCACCTTCCTAGATTGCGCCACCCAATTCTTCACCGAAGACTGCAACACCTCCTGGGGCGAACCCGAAGGGCCGGCAGGTTTGGAGGGGCTGGCCGCAAAGGATGGGGCACTGAACAACCACACCACCAAACCCAACAAAAGACCTCGAGCAATCAAGAGATCCAGCAGGCGGCACAGCATTTGCAAAGCGTGTTTCATATCGGTGTAGAAGTTTTGACAGTCGGGTGAGTTGCATTGAGTTAAGCAAAAACAGGACCAACTCGAGGAAGCGGTCAAAACCGGCCCACCGGCAAACCTTTGCCACCCCAGACCAAAGATTGCCGCCCGCACCCAAAAACACCGGTATTTGCACGGAGCAGACCCCTCAAAAGGTGACAGAAAAACTTGGCACAACTTTTGCAGCACTCGACACGAACCCGCTCAACTTGAGTGGACAACGTCAAAAGACCGACGGACCGAGATCATCGCAACCCCTCAGTAGCAAAGGAGTCGAAATGAATTTGTTGAACCAAGCACTTGGCGTGCACGAACAAGCTTTGCAAGTCAAAAGCCGCCGCCTCGAAGTGTTGGCGCAAAACATTGCCAACGCCGACACCCCGCACTACAAGGCCCGCGACATCGATTTCAAGGCCGTGATGAGTGCCGCCCAACAACAAGACACCGCCATGACAGCCACCAACGCTGGGCATTTTGGTGCCGGCGAAGAAATGGGCCACGACGGCATGCGCTACCGCACCCCCTTCAACACCTCTTTTGACGGCAACACGGTCGAAATGAGCGTCGAACAAGCCCAGTACGGCAAAGCCGCTGCCGACTACCAGGCCACATTGCAATTTTTGGAAAACCGGGTCAGCAGCGTGCGCAAAGCCCTGCGAGGAGATTGAACATGAGCATGGACAACATTTTCGGCATCGCCGGCACTGCGTTGAACGCGCAGTTGACCCGGATGAACGCCACCGCCTCCAACTTGGCCAACGCAGGCACGGTCGCCAGTGCAGAAAAAGACGCCTTCCGAGCCAAACGCCCCGTATTCAAAGCGCTGGTGGAAGAGCAAATGACCAACGCCGGTGCCGCTTATGTGGGCGGCGTGAAGATCGACCGCATGGCAGATGACGCGGCCCCACCGAGGCGCGTGTCCGACCCCAAGAACCCGCTGGCTGACGAGCAAGGCTATGTCTACCAGTCCAACGTGAGCGAAGTCACCGAAATGGTGGAGATGATGGCCGCTGCCCGCTCCTATCAAAACAACGTGGAAGTGATCAACACGGCGCGTCAACTCATGATGCGCACGCTGGACATCACCAAAGCCTGATCCGAAAGTACCTCATGGCCACCGACACCGTCAGCTCTTCCAGCCTGCTCAAGAACGTCACGCGTTATGAAGACGTGAAAGACCAGGGCAAATCCAAATCCAGAGAGGAAATGGGCAAACAGGACTTCCTGACCCTGTTCACCGCCCAGTTGCAAAACCAGAACCCCCTGGAGCCCGTCAAGAACGAAGCCTTCGTGGCCCAGCTGGCCCAGTTCTCGCAACTTGAAGCTCTGACCAACATGCAAAGCTCGCTGGACACCTTCGTGACCGCTATGTCAGGCGAACGCATGCTCAACAGCGCCTCACTGATCGGCAAAAAAGTGGCCATCAGCGATTCGCTGACGCAGCTGACGCAAGGCGGCACCATCGACGCCAGCATCGATCTGCCTGAAGGCGCAGCGGGCATACAAATCAATGTGCATGACGCCAGAGGCAATTTGGTCCAAGAGCTCATTGCCGGGCCTCAAATGCCGGGCACCACACCTGTGCAATGGGATGGCAAAGACGCTATGGGTAACCCTGCCCCAGCGGGCTTGTATCGCCTGACAGCGCAAGCCGTGATCAACGGCAACACCAGCAAAGTTGCGGTCAACGCACTGTCCACCGTCAAGTCCATCGTGACCAATCCGTCGGACGGCAGCGTCAGCGTCGAAGTCGATGGCGGCAAGACCATTTTGCTGACCGACGTCAAACGCGTGGGTCTCTGACCTGCACCCATCTTCCCCAGATTCACAGGAGCCACCCAGCATGTCGTTCTACACCTCGCTCACCGGACTGAACTCTGCCACCGCGCAGCTGGCCGTCACTTCCAACAACATTGCCAACGTAGGCACCTCGGGCTTCAAGCGCTCGCGAGCTGACTTTGGTGACATCTTCTCCACATCGCCTCTACAAAAGTCGTCCAGCAACATCGGTCAGGGCGTCTCCCTGAAGCAAGTGAGCCAGGAATTCAGCCAGGGCAACATCTCCACATCTGGCAACTCGCTGGACCTGGCCATCACGGGTGATGGCTTTTTCCCGCTGAAGACACCAGACGGTCTGCAAGACATCTACACCCGTAACGGCTCCTTCACCCTGAACGACCAAAACAACGTGGTCAACTCCACAGGGCAGCGTTTGATGGCAGCGTCGGTGGACTCCTCCGGCAAGGCTGACTTGACCGACCTCAACGCTTTGACTATTCCACCAAAGACCTCAGGGGAGGCAGTTGAAACCACCAAAATCCAGCTGGGTCTGAACCTACCCGCTGACTCTGCCGTGATCACAGCCGACTTTGACCGAAGCAATCCCAGCACCTACAACAAAAGCACGGCTTTGACGGTGTACGACAGCGGTGGCAACGGCTACCTGGCCACGGTGTACTACGCCAAAACCCAAAACGCCAGCCAGGATCAAACGCCCCCCAGCTCCAAATGGCAAACCTACTTTTTTGTGGGCGACACCCAGGTCAAACCAGCTCTGCAGCAAGCGACTGACAAAGTGGGTGGGGCATTGTTTGTCAACAAATACGGCGATGTACTGCCCAAGAGCGACCCTCGTGTGGTCCCCAGTTCTGGCACCACCGAAATGTATTCGCTGGACCAATTGACTGACATTCGTCGGTCCTCTCCCGCTTCGGCTATTGGTACCGCCCTGACATCGTCCGGCTTCGCGAATGGCGCGTTGGTCAACGCCGTCAGCGGCACCTTGAGTTTTGACATCAAAGTGGATGCTGCTGCTACTGCACAAACCATCACATACACCATGAAAGCCGGCGACCAGGATCCCGAGGTACTGGCCCGCAACGTTGAAATTGCCATCAATAACGCTCTGGGCTCACTGGCCGAAACACCGGCTACAGCAAACACGCCCGCCATCAAAAATGCCCGTTTCGGCATTTCCGTTGCTTTTGACCCTGATACCGCCCGGTTCTCCATCGCTTCGGGCACCACTGGCGACGGCTCCAGCATTGAAGTCACCACCACAGACGCCAACGCCATCCGCGTGATGGGCTTGACCGGCGCAGGCCTCAAAGTAGATGCATCAACCAACGAAGCTTTGCGTGGCAAACCGAGTGAACCAGCGGTTTTGCGGGGTGAGAGCATGACCATCAACACCACCAAGAGCATCAGCACCACATCGGCCAACAAGGACTTCTTTGTCTCTGTCGACGGTTATGCCTTCAAGGTCGAGCTTTCTTTCCCCACCACTTACACCAACATCGACAGTTTTGCCAAGGCCTTGCAAGACAACATCAACGGCAAGGTCGATCCATCCACGGGCCGAATCGTCTCGGGTGTCGCCGTCAACTTCGATGCCAAATCCAAACAGTTTGTCTTCACAACAGGTACAACCGGAGAAAACTCAGCCATCCAGGTCACCGGCTCTGCCGACTGGGGATTGGCCAACACCGAAATGCAATTCGGCTCCACCAGTGAATGGAAAAAATTGACCCAATTCACCGAAAACGGTGCATTGCAGTTTGTCAAGAACGGTATTCAAACAGAAGACGCCTCCGGGCTGTCCACCCAAACCGAATGGTGGCCTGTTTACCTCGACCGCGGCGAGCTGAGCTTTGACCTCACGGGCAAACCCATCTCGCCATTGACCGACATGCCCTTTGAAACAGCCTTCCTGGCGGGTGGTAAAGGTGCCTTGACCATGTCGATTGACTTCACCAAATCTACCCAATACTCCAGTGCCTTCGCGGTGCTCTCGCAGTCCCAGGACGGCGCGCCCGAGGGCGAATTGATGGGTCTGAATATCGGCGTGGACGGTCTGGTCAATGCGACTTACTCGAACGGCTCACAAGTCTCGCTGGGCAAGATTGTGCTGGCCAATTTCTCCAGTCCTTCCGGCCTGCGCCAGGTGGGTGATGCAAGCTATTTGTCATCCGCCACTTCTGGCGTCGCCAAGATCGGTGAAGCCGGTTCGGCCGGTTTCGGCTCGATCCGTGCCGGTGCCACCGAACGTGCCAACGTGGACTTGACGCAAGAGCTGGTGGACCTGATCACCGCCCAGCGGAACTTCCAGGCCAACGCCAAAGCGATCGAGACCAGCAGCACCATGACCAGCGCCATCATCAACATCCGTTCTTGATGCACTGATCACAACACGCCTGAACCTCTGAGAAAAACACCATGGACCGCCTTGTCTTCACATCCAATGCCACCATCAAGGAGCAGGCCACAGCCCGCCAGGTGCTGGTCAATGAACTGGCCAACGTGTCCACGATCGGCTTCAAAAACAGCTACGACGTGGCCCTGCAATCGGTCAAGGTGGAAGGCCCGGGTTTTGACTCACGCTTTCAGGCACAGGCCGTAGCCCGCGACTTGATCCGTCTTGACCCCGGCCCCGTCATGGCCACCGGTCGCCCCATGGACATGGCTCTGGCCGGCAAAGCCGTATTGGCCGTGCAAGCGCCCAACGGCGATCTGGCCTTCACGCGCCGGGGCGACCTGAAAGTCAACGCACAGGGGCAGCTGGAAAACGGATCCGGTCATCTGGTGCTCGGTGAGGGCGGCCCCATCGCCGTGCCCCCGGGCATGATGGTGTCCATCAACCCCGATGGCTCCGTTTACGCCAAAGACCCAACACAAGCCGGTGCTGCACCTTCGGTCTTCATCGACCAGCTGCGTCTGCGTGATGCCAGCGACGTGAAGCTGGGACGCCGCCAAGACGGCTTGTTCAAACTGGACGGTCAAGCCGATGGTGCCGACATCCCTGCCGGAAACACCGTGCCCCGCGTGATTCCCGAGGCGCTGGAAGGCAGCAACGTCAGCGCCATTGAGGCCATGACCCGGCTGATCGACCAATCACGCAGCTTCGAAACCCAAATTCGCATCATCAAGGAAACCAAATCGCTCGACGAGTCGGGTGCTTCCATGATGAAAACCGCCTAACCACTGACAGGAGCCCCCCATGGATGCATCAATGTGGATTGCCAAAACCGGCCTGGACGCACAACAAACGCGCATGTCGGTCATCTCCAACAACCTGGCCAACGTCAACACCACCGGCTTCAAGCGCGACCGGGCCTCGTTCGAAGACATGCTCTACCAAAACCTGCGCCAACCAGGTGCTCAGGTCGGCGCCGATGCGCAGGCCCCCACGGGCCTGATGCTGGGCACCGGTGTGCGCATTGTCTCGACCGAAAAAACCCACAGCCAAGGCAGCCTGGTCACCACCAAAAACGCACTGGATCTGGCCGTTCAAGGTGAAGGTTTTTTCCAGATTGCCCAGTCCGATGGCACCACGGCCTACACCCGTGACGGTGGCTTCAAACTCTCGGCCACCGGCCAATTGGTCACGGCCAACGGTGCACCGTTGCAACCGGCCATCACCATCCCCCCCAACGTGGCCAGCATCACCGTCGGCCAGGACGGTACGGTCTCGGTCGAAACCGCAGCTGGAGGCGGCAGCCAAGTGATCGGCCAGATCCAGATCGCCCGCTTTGCCAACCCAGCCGGTCTGCAATCGCTTGGTCAGAACCTGATGAAAGAGACCACCGCCAGCGGTGCACCCCAGGTGGGTCAGCCCGGCGTGGCCGGTGTCGGACAAATCATGCAAGGAGCCCTGGAAGCGTCCAACGTGAATGTGGTGGAAGAGATGGTCAACATGATCGAGACCCAGCGTGCTTATGAAATCAACTCCAAAGCCATCTCGGCCGTGGACGGCATGCTGCGCTTCCTGAACAACAACATGTAAGCAGGGCACCATGAACAAAACACTGTCACTGTCCTGCCTGTCTGGCTTCGCTTTGGTGCTGGGTTTGAGCGGTTGCGCTTCGCCCAATGCGCCCATGGCCCATTCCCCCCAATTCGCCCCAGTGCTGCCGGTCGCTGTCGAAAAACCCAAAATGGCCACAGGTGCCATCTACAACGGCCGTCAAAGCGACAACTGGTTTGGCCGCGTACGCGCCTACAACGTGGGCGATGTCATCACCGTGCTGCTCAATGAATCGACCCAGGCTGGCCGCACCCAAAGCGGCAGCGTCAAACGTGCCGCCAAGAACGACATCATCCCCTCGGTGGCCAGTGCCCCCGATGGTTTGAACGCACGGGCTCAGCGTATGCGTCTACCTACCAAAATTTTGGGCACCCGCCTGGACGGCATCATGGGCGGCGTGGACTTGAGTAAAGCCAACATCGAAAGCGTAGGCGGTGGTGAAGCCGACCAACAAGCCAGCCTGATCGGCGACGTGTCGGTGACCGTGGTCGAAGTATTGGCCAACGGCAACCTGATGGTGCGTGGCGAAAAACAACTGGCCCTGACCGAAGGCGCGGAGATCATCCAGGTCAGCGGCATCATCCGCCCCGAAGACATCTCGCCCAACAACACTGTGCAGTCGCGCCGCCTGGCCAATGCCCAGATCGCCTACCGAGGCACGGGTGACATGGCCAACGCCGCCAAAGCCGGCTGGGGCACCAACGCCCTGATGAAGTTCTGGCCTTTCTAAATCACAGGCACGCGGGAAAACCCATGAAATCCACCCTCTTCGCCCTCATCTTGTGGCTCGGTCTCTCCGGCTCGGCCTGGGCAGACCGCGTCAAGGATCTGGCCTCGGTCGCAGCCGGTCGGACCAACCAACTCATTGGCTACGGCCTGGTGGTCGGCTTGCAAGGCACAGGCGACGGTGCCGATGTCTCCTTCACCGCCCAAAGCATGAAGGCCATGCTGGCGCGCCTGGGTGTGGGCATCGATGGCCCGCTGTCCGACTTTGAACAAAACGCCACCAGCGGCAAGATCGACATCAAAAACGTGGCCGCCGTGATGGTCACGGCCGAGTTGCCGGGCTTTGCCAAGCCTGGCCAGAAAATCGACGTGAACGTGTCCGCCATCGGCAAAGCCACCAGCCTGCGCGGCGGCAACTTGCTGCTCACCAGCCTGCGCGGTGTTGACGGCGAGATCTACAGCCTGGCCCAAGGCGCCTTGACAGCCACTGGCGTGGAAACCAGTGCAGCCGGCTCCAAGATCAGCATTGGCGTGCCCACCTCTGCCCGCATCCCAGGCGGTGCCACGGTCGAGCGCATCGTCGACACCCCTTTTGACAGAGCCGACCATGTGGTCATGAACGTGCGCGAATCGGACTTCACCACCACCACCGCCATCGTCAACGCCATCAACAAAAACTTCGGTCAAGGCACCGCTCAGGCACTGGACGGCATGTCTTTCGCCATCAAGGCCCCCAGCGACATGTCGCAGCGCGTGGCCTTCATGAGCATGGTGGAAAACCTCGACGTGGTGCCTGGCGAACCGCCTGCCCGCGTGGTCATCAACTCGCGCACCGGCACCGTGGTCATCAGCCGCAATGTACGTGTCACAGCCGCTGCTGTGGCGCACGGCACGATCTCGGTGGCGATTGCCGCCACCAACGAAATCTCTCAGCCCAATGCACTCTCGCGTGGCCAGACCGCAGCGGTACAAAACGCCGACATCGCCGTGTCCGAGCCCAAAAACCCGATGTTCCTGTTCCAGCCCGGTGTGGACTTGCGCCAGGTGGTCGATGCGGTGAACCAGGTGGGTGCTACGCCCTCGGCACTGATCGCCATCCTCGAAGCCCTCAAAAGTTCGGGCAGCTTGCGTGCCGAACTGATCGTGATCTAAAGAGCCTCCCCATGAGCGACTTGTCCACCAACACCTCTTCCAGCACCTACCTGGACTTCAACGCCCTCACGCGTTTGAAGGGTGAGGCGGCGCAAGACCCGTCCAAAGCCATCCGTCAGACCTCCGAGCAGTTCGAGGCCTATTTCATCCAGCAGATGATGAAAACCATGCGCGAGTCGATCGAAAAAAGCGACTTGGTCGATGGCGGCAACATGGACATGTACCAGGACCTGATGGACAAGGAAGTCTCGCTGCAAATGGTCAAGCGTGGCGGCATGGGCCTGGCCGACATGATGGAACGCCAAATGACACAAGCCCAGGGCCTCAGCACACAGGACGCACTGCAACTGCGCCCAACCGAAGCCCGGGCCATGCCGCTGAACCCACCGCGCGAAGCCATGCCGCTCAAACCGGAAGCCATCAAGGCCTACCAACTCGATCGCACGACGGGCTACAAACTCGACCGGATCACCCCGGAGGTTAAGCCATGAGTGACATGCTCAGCATTGGCAGCTCGGGCGTCAACGCTTACCAACGTGCGCTGGCCACCGTCTCCAACAACATCGCCAACGTCAACACCGACGGCTACACCCGCCAGGACGTTTCACTCAGCTCCAACCAGCCGCGGCAGCTGGGCAACAGCTATTTGGGCACCGGTGCGCGTTTTGACGCGGTTCAAAGGCAATACGACGCCTTTGTCGAGTCGAACTTGCGCAACAGCAACAGCGACCTGGAAAGCCAAAAGCCCCTGTTGTCCTATGTGAACCGGCTGATCGATGTCATGGGCGACGAAAGCATCGGCCTGACGACCGCGATGAACCTGTTCTTCGAATCCGCCAGGGACCTGGCCAGCGATCCCGCCTCGGTCGTTTCGCGCAGCACATTTTTGCGCGATGCCGATGGTTTGGCGGCGCGCTTTCAACAACTGGCCGGGCAATTCGACCTGCTCGACAACGAAACCCGCCAATCGGTTGAGACCGATGTGGGCCAGATCAACTCCCTGACGCAACAACTGGGCTTGCTGAACAAGCAAATGGTCAAGCACAGCAGCGCAGCCAATCAGCCCTCTGAATTGTTGGACCAACGCGACCGCCTGCTGCGTGAGCTCTCCAGCTTGGTCGCGGTCAAAACCCGATTTGAAGCCAACGGGTCGGTCCTGGTCAGCGTGGGCGACACCCTGGACCAGGGCATTCTGGTTCAGAACTCGACCTCGCGCGCCATCAGCGTGTCGCAATCGAACATTGACAGCAACAAACTCGAATTTCTGATCGACGCTTACGGCAAACCCGAAACGATGCCCGGCATCAGCAGCGGCAAAATCGGCGGCGTCATGAGTTTTCGTGACCAGGTCTTGAATCCAGCCTTCAACGCCTTGAACGACCTGGCCGAAGTCATGGCCCAAGAAATCAATGCCGTTCACCGCGAAGGTGTGGACGCCGAAGGCCTGCTGGGTGGCGATTTGTTCGGATTCAGCGCGGACAAACCCTTCCAGGCCGCGGGCATGAAAATGATTGTGCAAGACGCCAACCGCGTGGCAGCCGCAGGTCAATTTCGGGTGATTGACGACCCGTTGAACAGCGGTACCGCGCAGGCCCGTGTGGCCTACGAAGCCCCCGCATTTGCAGGCCTCACCGGCTTGCAAGGCGACTTGGCGCTGGCGCAGATTCCGCAAATCGGCACCGTCACCGTCTCCACCAGCACCAGCCAGCCTTTCGCCAGCCTGGGTGTGGTGACTGCGGGCACACAAAACCTGTCGCTCACCCTCCAGAACCCCACGGCCAACCAATCGTTTCAGGTTCTGACCCGTGACGGTCGGCATATCTTGGGTCAGACCTTGAGCGCCGACGAACAGGCCTTGCTGATCAAAACGGGCAACGGCATGGAAGCGGGCGCCACCTACAGCGCAGCCAACCTCAACGCCAGCGGTGCATCGAGCTACCTGGACATGGACATCTTCATGGGGGCCAAAGCCGAGGTGGGACTGGTCCAGCAGTTCAACACCACCACGGGTGATTTGCTGCCCCCCCAAAAGACACCGGCCGTGCTGACGGGCAACACCTTTGTACCCTCCTCTGCGGGCATTGCCGCAGGCGCCCTCACCCTCAATGGACGGTCACTCTCCGCACTGGCAGGACCGCTGACCCTGAGCTCGGTGGTCAGCTGGCTCAACACCGAAACCGCCAACACCGGCATCACGGCCAGCGCATCCAGTGGTCGGTTGGTGCTGTCACGCGCCAGCAGCAACACGACCGATGACATCCGACTGGGCATGGGCAGCAACGGGACGCCAGCCGATTTGGCTCGCCTGGGTTTTGACACCCGCATCGCCATCCAGGGTGTTGCCAAAGACGACCTGCTGATTTTCGTGACCGACCGCAGCGGCGCTGCCAGCAGCGCCACGGTGAGTGGCCAATTCACCGGCGTCGAAGGCAATATGAAGCAAACATTGCGGGCATCCACCCTGCAAGTGAGCTTCACATCCGCCACCGCTTACAGGATTGTGGATACCACCACCGACACCGTGGTGGCTGAACGCAGCTTGCAAGCCGATGCCAATTCCACCACGCCCAGCCTGACTTACCGGGGCTTGAAACTCGAGTTTTCGACCGCACCCAAGGCTGGCGATGTCTTCACGATCGACGGCAACGCCGACGGCATCGGCAACAACGAAGCCATGCTGCGCCTGGTGGCACTGGAAGACGAAGCCATCATGCCCGGCGGCTTGACCATGACCGAGGCCTACATTGAGCGCGTCAACCAGGTCGGCAGCGTGGCCAGGCAAGCGGCCATTGCCGAGCAAGCCCTGAGCGTCGTTTACCAACAGGCCCAAGAGGCTCGCGACGGCATCTCGGGCGTGAGCCTCGACGAAGAGGCTTCGGCCTTGGTGCGTTTTCAGCAGGCCTACCAGGCCAACGCCAAAGTCATGCAAACCGCCATGGCTTTGTTCGACACCATCTTGCAAGTGCGCTGAACGGAGCCCACATGAAAATCTCCACCTCATTCCTGTTTGACCGCGCCACCGAGCGCATGAGCACCATCCAGAACAAACTGGCCACCACGCAAGCGCAAATGGCCGTGGGCAAGCAAATTCTCTCGCCCAGCGCTGCGCCCGACCAGGCCGCCGCCATCCAGCGCCTGAAGGGCGAAGTGCAGCGCCAGGACAGCCACATGCGCACTCTGGAAGTGGCCATGCGCCGCTACACCGCCGAAGAAACCGCCATCTCCTCGTCCAACGACATCCTGATCCGGATGAAAGAGCTGGGCATCCAGGCCGCCAACGACACGCTCGCCCCTGACGACCGCAAAGCCATCGGCATGGAAATGAAAGCCCTGCGCGACCAGCTGCTGAGCCTGGGCAACACCCGCGACGACAGCGGCAATTACTTGTTTTCGGGCACCCGGGTGAACACCCCCGCCTTTGCCGAAGACGCCAGCGGCCAGGTTGTCTATCAGGGTGACCAGACGCAGACCCGCATTCCCGCCGGTGTGGAACGCACCGTGCAGTTCACCCGCGCAGGCACCGACGTGTTTACCCGCGTGGTGCGCGACGACGGCCAGGCCGTGGTGTTTTTTGACGCCCTGGACCAAATGATCGAAGGCGTGAACAACAGCCAGAGCGGCAAAATCCACCAAGGCGTGGCCGACCTGACCCAGATGCACAACAACCTGACGCTGGCACAAGCCCAAAACGGCTCGGACCAGTCGGTCGTTCAATCGCAACTTGACGTGCTGGACGAAACCACCCTGCGCATCAAATCGACGCTCTCCGAAATCGAAGACCTGGACTATGCCGAGGCCGTGACCCGCATGAACAAGGAAATGATGGCCCTGGAAGCCGCCATGGGCAGCTTCTCCAAAATATCTGGGCTGTCACTTTTTGATTACATCCGGGGTTGATGGCCACACCCCTCCTCAAGTTTTCCGCACCCGTGCCGAATCCATGAACTGATTTAGAACGTCCACCCCCACACCAGCGAACCCACCCCATGGCCACCAGCAGCATTGTCAACACCCTCGGCGCCGGCTCCGGCATCGACGTCAAAGCGCTGGCCCAAAGTCTGGTAGATGCGGAAAAGACCCCAAAAAAAGAGCGCATCGACGCCAAAATCGCCAAGTCCGAAGCCAAGATCACCGGCTACGGTGCCGTCAAATACGCGCTGTCGACGCTCAAAACCGCCTTTGGCAAACTCAACGACGCCAGCGACTTCAGCTCCATTCAACCCGCCAACACCCAGCCCAGCGCTTTTGGGGTCACGGCCAGCACCAGCGCCGAGGCTGGCAGCTACAGCATCGAAGTGCTGCAAACCGCGCTGGCCCAGCGCACAGCCAGCAGCAGCTTTGCGGCGCGCGACACCACCCTCAACGGCGGTGTGGCTTTTCAACTGAACTTGACCATTGGCGCAGTGCCTACAGACCCTATCGATGTCACAACGACCACCCCTGCAGGCATCGTCAGCGCCATCAACGGGGCGAAGCTGGGCGTGACAGCGCAATTGATCAACACCGGAAGCGGGCACCAAATTGTGTTGACGGGCGATACGGGTGTGGCCAACACCTTCAGCATGACCACCTCGGGGACCAACCCCACCGACCCGGTCAGCACCATCACCTTCTCACAGTCGCTGCAAGATGCTACCGACGCCAGCTTCACGGTCAACGGCCTGCCCGTCACCCGAAGCACCAACACTGTGAACGACGTGATCGATGGCGTTACGCTAGAGCTTTTTGCCAAAACCGCCGTAGATTCTGTCGGCGCACCCATTGCAGCCCGACTAGACCTCAACCGCGATACAGCAGGTATCAAAGCGAACATCCAGGGCCTGGTAACGGCTTACAACGAGTTTGAAGAAACTCTGAAAATTTTGGGTGACAGCAAAAGCGAGGTGGAAGAATTTGGCGGCGTTCTGGCGGGCGAGAGCCTGCTGCAATCGGTGCGCAACCAAGTGCGGGGCTTCATCACCAACACCTCCAGCACGCCAGGCACCACCATCCAAGCCGCCCGCGACGTGGGCCTGAGCATTGACCGCTTTGGCAAACTCACCCTCGACGAGGCCAAACTCGACACCGCACTGCAGGACAACTTTAGCGAGGTGTCCACCATGTTCAGCGCCGGCACCAACAACCAAAGTATTTACAGTACCGCCCCGGCGGGCTTGGCCGGCGAGGCCATCATCAGCATCGAAAAAATGCTGCTGTCCACAGGGTTGGTGGAGACCCAAAGCAAAAACGCCAGCACGCAGATTGTCAAATACAAAGATGAGCTGACCGCTCTGGAAGACCGCATGGAAAAGCTCATGACCCGCTACATGAACCAATTCAGCGTCATGGAAAGCATCGTAGGCAACAGCAACAGCCTGCGCACCAGCCTCAAAGGCACGTTTGAAGGTATGGCGAAGGCTTACAGCAGTTGAGCCAGTCACTTCGCGAAAACCTCTCCACAGGGCGCAAGCCAATAAGCTGGTTCAGGCTTCAAAGGCTTGATGAAACATTCAGTCACTGATCTCGTCGACACCTGGCACGCGATAGAAAAAGTTAAAAATTACAATATTACATCTCAGGATATACAATAATAACCCTATTGAATATCCAAGCGAGATACAAATGCTTGACATCAACGATGCAATCATCCTGAGCTGTGCGACCCAAGCTGGGACCATGGCCAGCGCTGCGACCGACCAAACGGGCTTGACACGTGTGGCAGTTTCGCGACGCATCAAAAAACTGGCCGACACAGGCTATTTGCAGCGCCACGGTACAGGCACACGACAGACCTACAGCTTGGGCGACAAGCGCTTTTGGTTGCGTGTTGAACCCCTTGACCAGATCGTGCGACGCGGTGGCGAGATGGTGGTGTGGGAGCAGCATTTGGCGGCTTTGCTGGCGGACTTGCCAGGCAACGTCAAAAATCTGGTCTACACCGCCTTCACCGAAATGCTCAACAACGCCCTTGACCACTCCAACGCTCAACGCGTGGTCATGGGCATGCATCTGCAAGGCGGACAACTGCACATGTTGGTGGCCGATGACGGCGAGGGGATTTTCCGCAAGATCGCCAAAGCGGCGGATTTGTTTGACCCCCGCCTGGCCATCTTGGAGTTGGCCAAAGGCAAGTACACCACCGCGCCCGCAGGCCACTCCGGCATGGGTATTTTTGTGTCGTCGCGCATGATGGATGGCTTTGCCATTGAGTCGTGTGGCTTGCGTTTCGATCCGAAAGAGGCCAGCGCCCCTTTGCCTGTTTTTGACTGGATCGATGCCAACGCACAGTTCAAACCCGCACAGGCACAAACCGTGGTGCGCATGGCGATTGCGCTGGAAAGTACCCGTACGGGCAATGATGTTTACTTCAAATATTTTGAGTCAAGCGATGTTGGCGATGCCGAACCCGGCGAGGCTTTTCACACCACAGAAATTCCGGTGCGCCTGGCGCAGCTGAGCAGCGAGCTGGTGTCGCGTTCGCAAGCCAAATGGGTGATGAACCGCGCCACCCAATTCAAAACCGTGATTCTCGATTTTGAAGGGGTGGTCCATGTGGGGCAGGCCTTTGTGGACGAGGTGTTCCGCGTGTTTGCCACCGCACACCCCCACATCCGCCTCAAAACCATGGGCATGAGCCCCGAAGTGGCCAAGCTGGTCAGCCTGTTTGGCGGTGACCGTGCATGACTATTTGCTTGCCGGCGCAAGCGCGGCAGCTGCAATCCTGACCATGCTCGGGTGCAGTGTGCCCAGCTTCGGGCTTTGGCCATGCGGCGCATGGGGTGGCACCGAAAAATAGGCGTCGTTGAACGGCAGCTCCAGGACCTGGCTCAGATCGAACTGGGTGTCATGGCTCAGGCCCGCGCATTTGAAGGCAGCAGCATGCTCTGACTTGGCGATGCAAAATTCTCCGCTGTAGAGCCGGTCCGTTTTCTGGCTGGTGCCATACGCGACGCTCACGAAGATCATGCCCTCAAGCGATGACTGTCAACATTGACCTGGGCAGGCATCACTCAAACCTCGCCACCGGCAAATATTTGCCGTTTTTTTTCAAAAACCGCTCAAGTCCCGTCTTCTGCTGCCGAATCCTTCTCACGATACCCCCATATTGGCCAGCCGCTCCAGCGTTTGGCCATGTGTCAGTTCTGCCAGAGGGGGTGCCTTGACCAAAGGACGACATCATGAGCAACGACATCTCTCCCACCCGACAGGCCCCGGCGCCGGTGCCAACGGCTGCAAGCCAAAACGTGCGTGCTGTCGAGGCGGCTCGCCCGCAAGCGGCAGAAACTCCCAAGCCAATCGCGGAAGCCAAACCCGACCCCAGGGAAGCGCGCCGCACCCTGCAAGAAACCACCGACCAGCTGAACCAACAAATGCGTCTTAACAAGCGGGATTTGAACTTCAGTGTCGACGACGTGGTCGATAAAGTTGTGGTGACCGTCAAAAACCAAGAGGGCGAAGTGGTCCGTCAGATCCCCTCAGAAGTTGCACTCCGTGTGGCCCACAACATTGAAAACATGAAGGGCTTGATGCAAGACGAAAAATCTTGACATTAAAAAAAATTAGACAGCTTCTAAAGCTTTTGCAACAGCATCCGATTCATCAAACAACAGAGATTCAAGTTGGATTTTCTGTAAAAACCAGGCAGGTCCTACTCCATTCGGTTCCTGCCAACCATTTGAAATCCATCTCTCAGGAGTAAGACCATGTCCGTAATCAACACCAACGTCAAATCGATGATTGCCCAAAATGCGTTGACGGTGAACAACCGCACACTGGGCAAAGCCATGGAGCAACTGTCCACCGGCAAACGCATCAACTCTGCTGCCGACGATGCCGCGGGCCTTGCGATCGGCAACCGCATGACCGCTCAAATCAAGGCACTGGACCAGTCGGTCCGCAACGCCAACGATGGCATCTCGATGCTGCAAACCGCTGAAGGTGCCACCAAAGAAATCACCAACATGCTGCAACGCATGCGTGAGTTGTCCGTGCAAGCGGCCAACGACAGCTACAGCGCGGGTGACCGCACAGCCATCGCCGGCGAGATGACTCAGCTCACCAACGAAGTGACACGTATCGCAACCAACACACAGTGGAACGGCATGGCCATCTTGAGCGGAGCTGCCGCCTACAGCTCGATGACCTTCCAGGTCGGTACAGAAGGAGACGCCACTTCTGCCATCACTGTGGGCTTCTCGGCCATGAGCGCAGGCGCCTTGACCATCAGCGCCTTGTCTGTCAGCACAAGCGTCCAAGCTCAAGCTTCGATTGAACTGTTGGACACCGCCATCACTGCAGTGGACACCTTCCGCTCTGGTTTGGGTGCCCGAGTCAACCGCTTGACATCTGCTGCGGACAACCTGGCCAACGTGGCATTGAACACCTCGGCATCGCGCAGCCAGATTGAAGACACCGACTACGCCAAAACTACGACCGAACTGGCTAAGAGCCAAATCATCCAGCAGGCAGCCACAGCGATGTTGGCGCAAGCAAACCAAGCACCGCAATCGGTTCTTTCTTTGCTCAAGTAATTGAGCTGTACTTTCTTGACCACTTATCAGGTCAGGTGAGTGAAATATGTTTTCCATCAGACCCAAGTCATGTGACTTGGTGATTCTGAAAAAATTTTCAAACCATTTTTAAGGGGTAGACCATGTCCGTAATCAACACCAACGTCAAATCGATGATTGCCCAAAATGCGTTGACGGTGAACAACCGCACACTGGGCAAAGCCATGGAGCAACTGTCCACCGGCAAACGCATCAACTCTGCTGCCGACGATGCCGCGGGCCTTGCGATCGGCAACCGCATGACCGCTCAAATCAAGGCACTGGACCAGTCGGTCCGCAACGCCAACGATGGCATCTCGATGTTGCAAACCGCTGAAGGTGCCACCAAAGAAATCACCAACATGCTGCAACGCATGCGTGAGTTGTCTGTGCAGGCTGCCAACGACAGCTACAGCGCGGGTGACCGCACAGCCATCGCCGGCGAGATGACTCAGCTCACCAACGAAGTGACACGTATCGCAACCAACACACAGTGGAACGGCATGGCCATCTTGAGCGGAGCTGCCGCCTACAGCTCGATGACCTTCCAGGTCGGTACAGAAGGAGACGCCACTTCTGCCATCACTGTGGGCTTCTCGGCCATGAGCGCAGGCGCCTTGACCATCAGCGCCTTGTCTGTCAGCACAAGCGTCCAAGCTCAAGCTTCGATTGAACTGTTGGACACCGCCATCACTGCAGTGGACACCTTCCGCTCTGGTTTGGGTGCCCGAGTCAACCGCTTGACATCTGCTGCGGACAACCTGGCCAACGTGGCATTGAACACCTCGGCATCGCGCAGTCAGATCGAAGACACCGACTACGCACAAACTACAACCGATTTGGCAAAGAGCCAAATCATCCAGCAGGCAGCCACAGCGATGCTGGCTCAAGCAAACCAAGCACCGCAATCGGTTCTGTCATTGCTGCGCTAAAACTGAACTCCACAGCATCCCCGGTGACAGCCGGGATGCTGTTGTTTGAAAGTTAAGAAAGGTTGGCTTCTACGGCTAACCTTCATTGCCAATACTCTTGCCACTTTGATATTTCTACAAACGGCAAGTGTCACTTTCGGAGTCGCCCTATGGCCAGCATCAATACCAATTTACAAGCATTGCAGGCACAAAATGCGCTGTCTGTAAATAACCGACAACTCAATTCAGCGATGAGTCAGCTGTCAACTGGCTTACGTGTCAACTCAGCGTCAGATGATGCCGCCAGTTTGGCGATAGGCAATCAGATGCAAACGCGTGTTCTGAGTTTGAATCAAACCATACGCAATGCCAACGATGGCATCAGCATGATCCAAACAGCAGACAGTGCTGTGCAGTCGCTTTCAGAGTCGCTGTTTCGCATGAACGAGTTGGCCATCCAGGCCTCCAATGACACCAATGGAACATCAGATAGAACCGCATTAAATGCTGAATTTACGCAGCTCAAAACGGGGATGACCGCCATCATCAACGGCACAAGCTGGAACGGCATGAGCCTTCTCAATTCCACTGCAACTTACAACTATCAGGTCGGTGCCAGCAGTGCAAGCTCAGATGCCATTGGGGTTACATTCACCAGCCTTTCAAGTCTCTCCGTCCTCAGTGCGAACGGCGTAGACACAAGCGCCAATGCGGGCTTGGCCATCACGGCCATTGCCAGTTCGTTGACCACGCTGAACTCAAACCGCGCGGTTTGGGGTGCCGCCATGAACCGGTTGACCTACGCAGCCGACAACTCGGCCAATGTATCCATGAATCTCAGCGCTTCCAAAAGTCAACTGATGGATGCTGACTACGCAAAAACCACGGCCAACTTAGCCCGAGCACAAATATTGCAACAAGCGGGTTCCGCCATGCTTTCACAAGCCAACCAACAGCCATTCTCGGTACTTCAGCTGCTCTACTGAAGATCCATAGCCAGAAACTGGCTTTCGGTTTCAGTCATCACTGGAACAAATATTGCTTTACTCGCTTGCGCCTTCAAGGGCGGCAAGCTATTGCCGTTTCTTTTGGGCTAACGCGTTCTTACAACGACGGGGCAGCTTAGCTCAACCGCTGCCAAATACCCGAGATCAAAGTATGCTTGCAGCCAATTCACAGAAAAAACTAAAAAAATTAACAGAAAACGCAGATAGTCTGTATCAATTGGGAAAATACAGCGAATGTATTGCCGAGTGCCAATCTATTCTGCGCAAACAACCCAAAAATTTAAAAATTTTAGATTTGTGTGCGTTATCGTATTTACTGACAGGGCAAGATGATGCCTGTACTGCAAGTTATCTAGAGATCTTAAAAATTGATCCAACTAATTTTGTTGCAAATTTGAACGTCGGAAAAATCTATATTAATCAAGGAAAGCATCAACAAGCATTGCCTTTTTTAAAAAAATGTTTGATCGATTCAGAATATTTAACCAATGTTCATTTGATGATTGGCATTTGCCATGAAATGACTGCAAATTATCCGGAAGCAGTTAATAGCTACTCCGAAGTCATCAGTCGAGAGCCACAAAAATTACCAGGATATATTCAGTTAGCGTCCACACTTTTTAAGTTACAACATAAAAATGCAGCAATAGAAGTACTCGATACTGGATTCAGAATAAATCCTCACGCTCATGATCTTTTATATACAAAAGGCAATCTATTGATTGAAGCGGGCCTTTACGCATCGGCAGAGGATGTTTTTGTAAAACTGAATAAAAATGAACCTAAAAAAATTGAATATATTTCAACTTATGCAGAACTATTGAGGAAAATGCGAAAAACTGAAGAATCTTTGATTAAATACAAGGAAGCTTTAGAACTTGAACCAGAACATATCCCTACCCTGATCAACTACGGAAATTTACTGGGTCATCTCAAACAGATTGACGAGGCCATAAAAATTTTCAACAAAGTTATAGAAATTGATCCAAAAAATAGCAAAGCTTTTGGGAATATATCAAACTTAATGCTTATTAAAAGAGATTTAAATAATGCACTTAAATATGCAGAAAAAACATTTAATTTAACACCTTCTGTTGCTGGATCGTATCTTTATACCATGTGCTTCCATTGCGAATGGGAAAACTATGAAACCACTCTCGCAAAATTAGAACAAGACAGTAAATTCGAATGGTCAGGACCATTTGCACCGATTATATTTTCAAACGAACCGAAAAATCATTTAGCCTACTCTAAAAATTGGGCAAGTCAAGTTAAATCAACCAATTTACTAGGTCAATTGAAGTCATCTAAAAGGCACAAAAAAATAAAGATTGGTTATTATACTTGCGATTTTTTTGGGCATGCCACAGCGATGCTGATCGAAGGCCTTTTGAAGTCTCATGATCGGGATTTGTTTGAATTGCATGCGTTTTCCCTGGACCTGACCAAGGAAGACGAATACACGCTCAGAATAAAAAATTTATTTGATCATTATCATGAAGTTTTTCACTACAGTGATCGTGCCGTCGCTAACTTATCAAGAGAACTTGAAATAGATATAGCCATCGATCTGAAGGGTTACACGGAAGGCTCTAGACCCGCTATTTTTGCGGAAAAAGCAGCACCTATTCAAATCAACTTTCTGGGATTCCCTGGCAGCATGGGCGCTGATTTTATAGATTATATGGTTGCAGATCCATACACCATCACCGAGGAAAATAGAGAATTTTTTTCTGAAAATATAATTTTTATGCCAGATTGCTATCAACCAAATCATCCTGGCCGTCCCAAACCTCATGGTCAATCGTCTCGACCTGTTGAACTCCCTGCAGACAAGTTTGTTTTTTGCAGCTTCAATAATGCTTATAAAATCACGCCCTCCCAATTTCATCTGTGGATGAAAATTCTGCATGAAGCTCCTAATAGCGTTCTGTGGTTATTGAAATCAACAGAAAAAGCTCAAAATAATTTATTGCGTCACGCCAGCGAGTCCGGAATCGATGCCAAGCGAATAATTTTTGCAAATTTCTTACCGGAAGCAGCGCACCTTGAACGCTTGAGTCATGCCGATTTATTTCTGGATAGTTTTCCGTGCAATGCTCATACAACAGCATCTGATGCACTATGGGCTGGTGTTCCTCTGCTTACACGTTCAGGTAAAACATTTGCAAGCAGAGTCGCTGGCAGTATTTTGTCAACTATAAATGCAAACGAATTAATTGTAACAAATGAAGAAGATTATTTTAATTTGGCTACTAAGATATATAGCAACCCCGAATATTTAAATCACCTAAAGAAAATAGTTAGGTCCGGCATAAATACCGGACCACTTTATGACATTAATAAATATACACGAAATTTCGAAAATGCTTTAATTGAAACGCACAATATATATCATGCCAATACACAAAAACTAGACATTTTTCCGCAAGATCACTAAGAAAAATTTTATCAAAATTTAAATATACTGAATGACGAAAAATCATGAATAAACGTATACACTTAAGTATTATCCAACCCCCAGGATATATTCACTCCCAGGGATTTCTAGACCAAGCACGTTACGTGCGCTATCAGTTCAGAAAACTCGGTGCGGCGGTCAGCTTAGGCAAAAATAGGCTTAGAGAAGACTCAATCAATATCGTATTTGGGGCTCATTTGGGCTTTCAAGCACAACTCAAAGAACGTTACACCTGTATTTTTTTCAATCTTGAGCAATTAGGTGAAGATGGCGCTATCGTCAGCCAAGCCTATATTGATCTGCTAAGCTCGTCGGCAGTTATTGATTACGATTTGCGTAACTTGGCTGCATATGGTTGTAAGGACGGTGACATCCCAATTGTCTCCTTCCATTATGCTCCCTACCTGTCAAGTACTTCAATTACGCCTCTAGAAGAACGACCGATTGATCTACTATTTTTTGGCGGTATCAACGAACGTCGTCAAACGATGTTTGATCGTATCGAAGCATGCGGCTGGAGCGTCTCGCGATTCGACCAACCCTTATTCAGCGAAGAACGCGACCAATTCATCCGCCAGTCCAAAGCTGTTTTCAACTGCCACTTTTATGAAAGCAGCCGCTTCGAGCAGGCCCGTGCCTTTCACACGCTTTCGCTGGGCACCCCACTCATTTCAGAAAGAACCGAGCGAACCAGCCCGCCAGCAGCATTCGAGGATGCGGTGAGCTGGGTGACAGACGATGAACTTGAGTCCTTTTTCATGAATGAATTCATGACACCGCGCTGGCTCCAGCGAACTCATGAAAAGCTTCAGGCCTTTGCACACACCGACGTATTACAGCCATGGAGTATTGCCCACGCTTACTGCCAAGCCCTATGGAATATGGGCGGCGAAGAAAAAGTCAGTCAAATCTGGCGCACAACCCAAATGAACCTGGGCTCAGGCAAAGACTACAAACCAGGCTGGCTCAATGTCGACATCTTGGAACGGGCTCAACCCGATCTGGTGCTCGATCTGGGTAAAGAGATTCTTTTTCCAATAAGTGAGCGGACCCTGGGAGGTGGTCTTGTCGTTTTGGAAGAGAACAGCCTGAATACCATTTATGCCAACAATGTCCTCGAGCATGTTCCAGATCTGCCTTGCCTGATGACCAACCTCTTGGCACTACTAAAAGAAGATGGCGAAATCGAAATCGAGGTACCCTACGAAAAATCGATGACCGCATGGCAAGACCCGACCCATCTGCGTGCAATGAACCTCAATTCTTGGCTTTACTATACCAACTGGTTCTGGTATCTGGGCTGGTTTGAGTACCGCTTTGAAATGAGTCAATTTCAGTGGCTTGACAACAAATTGACTCCTTGCGAAGAAGACCAAGCCGCCTTCATGAAAGTCAAGCTAAAGAAAATCAGCACCACGCCGCATGAGCGCGCACTGGCTAGGACGATGCAATCGGACTTTGGCTTGCTACCAGAAGATATTACCACTGCATAAAATTGAAAGAAAATCATGAGCTCTTATTATGATGGACTAAACGAAAAACTATTGAATACGATTCCTAAAAATGCAAATAAAATACTGGAACTTGGTTGTGCAAATGGTAAATTAGGGCGGCGCTACAAAGAACTAAACAATCACGTTTTCTGGGTTGGTATAGATATCAATAAAAATGCAATTCAAGAAGCGTCCAAATATCTTGATGAAGCATACCAAATTGATATCGATAAAGCTGATTTATTAAATATTGGGAAAGATTTTGACACCATAGTAATTGGTGATCTTTTAGAGCATCTAAAAAATCCAGAAGATCTGCTAGATAAATTATACGACTTAAGCCTACCAAATGCTTCTTTGGTTTGCTGCATACCAAATACAGCACATATCAGCATTGTAGAGCGGCTGCTATCTGGTGATTTTTCATATGATCAAATGGGTCTTTTAGACGTAACACACACACGCCTCTTCTCTGCATCATCAGCTATAAAAATTTTTCTTAACTCAGGATGGCTACCTGATATTGTTAATCGATATGATACACCTTTACGAGTTGATAAATTTACGGAATCAATCCTTAATTCAGCAGGAATTTTGGGAATACCAAGAACAACCGCGCTTGATCAACTTAGTCTTTATCAGATGATAATAAAATGCGAAAAATGGCCATTAACAATATTTGAAAAAAATGGCCCCGAAGAGCCATTTAGTGTTATTGTACCAGTTAATCGACCTTGGCAATACGAATTAAACATACTCCGTTCACCCGGCCTCAAAGAAATTAATGCAGATATTGTACCTGTATTCAATGCTAAAAGCGCGGCAGATGCGTATCAAATTGGTGCAGAAAAATCTAAACATCAATGGAAAATACTTGTACATCAAGACGTTTATTTTCCATCTTGCACAGGCTTGGCTATCAGGCGTCATTTGGGAAAACTGTCGGAAAAGAAATTTACCCGCCATGCCATTGGATTTGCAGGATTAAAAGAAGCATTTGATGGTAATTTTGACAAATCTGGTCTAGTGATTGATCGAAAGAGATTGTTCAAGCATTCTACTACCAACCATGCTTGCTCAATTGATGAGTTTGCAGTTGCCTTGCATGAAGAAGCAGATGTGGTTATTGATCCTAAAATGGGTTGGCATCTATGGGGTACAGATTTATGCATGCAATCTAAAAATGCATTTAATCAATATCAAAATAAAATAATTGATGTACCATTATTCCACAATTCCACGAATGATTTTACCTTGCCCAATGATTTTTACGAAAGTTTAAACCAAATATTTTTGAAATACCCTCAGTTAAAATCGCTTCATACTCTTTGCGGGGAATTTAATAAAAAAATATAATTTAAACTCAAAATTGAATTGCATCATTTTTCACCTCTGCAAGCTCCACAGACGCAATTCGCGTAATTCAATTGCTATCTGTCTCATCACAGATGATGCTAAGGGATACAGCCCTTCTCACGGCCAAAGCAGTTGACCTTATGGCATGTTAATTGCTTTTTTAATTTTATTGTTACGTCGGCTATTTATGGCCACACCATCATCGAAGGAGTGATTCATGTTGCATGCTGCCCCCGCCTTTATAGCCAAAACGTCCTACTCGGCACTTCTTGCCAGCGCCACCCAAGAACTCAGCCCGGCCAAAATTCGGCAATCCATCGCCGATCTGGTTGGCAAAAATCGATTGGCCGAAGCAGATGCCTTGTCATGCGAAGCACTTCAACGTTTTCCACAGAGCGAGGACATTCTGGTGATCCGTGCTTTGGTGACCCAAGTGCGTCAAGATTGGCCCGCCGCCAGTGCTGCGCTGGAGAGGCTGATCGGTTTGCAAGGCCACGCTGCGCAAGCCGTGAGCTGGGGCCAGTGGGTGCGCGTGCTGCGCTGCATGGGCGACGATGCCCGCGCCATGTCTGTGGCCGCTCAAGGCTTGGCCACTCACCCCAAAGATGCTCAACTGCAGGAAGAGTTCAACGCTTTGCAGCGAACAGGCATTGCGCCAGCACTCAAAGTGGCTTGATGGCATGCAGCGCTCATCAGCGCTGCAGCCAACGCCAAAGAGGGGGCGGTTAAACCCCTCTGCTTTTGCTCAACGCAATGAGCAATTTTTATAAGCGCATACAAACGGCGTGTGCTTGGTGCAAATCACCAAAGACCTCGGCCTCTTCCCCCAAAACCGCTTGAAAGTTACGGCCAAAGGATTCCAAGCTTTGCCCAGCGGCAAGCCCTTGCCGCACTGCCGACGCTCCGACACCTGAACGTCGACACCACGCTGTGGTTTTGGCGGTCAAATAATTGAAAACATCGAATTCATTTTGATTTTTTCAAATTTCTTCGTAAAAAAAGTCCCCTCAAGGCTAAAGTTTTGCTGGCATGCGGTTTGCTTAACAGGGTTCACCATCGGTGACGGCCAACTGTCACCGGATTTTTTGACACCCCTGGAGACCGTGATGTCCACACTTTTAAATGCCATGTTGTCGCAGTCCGTATCCGGCCAATTGCTCGATGCGCGTGATGTATCGAACTTTTCCGCCCCCGAGATTCGCCAAACTCTGGCCGATCTGGTGGCAGCTGACCGGGTTGACCTGGCCAATGCTTTGGCTGCGGCTGGTCAAAGCCTGTACCCCAAAAGCGAAGACATTTTGGCCATCAGCGCTTTGCTTGCCGAGATCCAAAAAGATTGGGTCACCGCCGAAGACATGTTGCGCAAATTGATCGAAACACAAGGCGCTGCAGTCACACCCTTCACCTGGCGGCATCTGATCCGCGTGCTGCGTTGCCAGTGCGAACCGGGCAAAGCCTTGCAAGTGGCCAAACAAGCCATGGTCGCCCACCCCACCGATTCGGCATTGAATGACGAGTTTTTGGCGCTGCAAAAACTGGTTTCTGAACAAGTGCCCGTGGAAGCCTCGGCCCGCATGCATTGAGCCGACCTGCCGCGTTCTGCGCCTTCACTGATCGACACCCCATTTATAAAGAGTCAACGCCATGTCCGTTATCAACACCAACATCAAGTCACTGGTCTCGCAAAACGCGATGGTCAAGAATAACCGCGAACTGTCAGATGCCATGCAGCAGCTGTCGACCGGTAAACGCATCAATTCGGCCAAGGACGATGCGGCCGGCCTGGCCATCACCTCGCGCATGACCGCCCAGATCCGCGGCTTGGACCAGGCGATCCGCAACGGCAACGACTCGATTTCAATGCTGCAGACCACCGAAGGCGCCATGATCGAGATGACCAACATGCTCCAGCGCATGCGCGAGCTGTCCATCCAGGCAGCCAACGACACCTACACCACTGACGATCGCAAATACCTGAACCTGGAATTCCAGCAGCTCAAGACCGAAGTCAACCGGGTCACACGGGCCACACAATGGAACGGCATGGATGTGCTCAACGGCACCTTCAAAAACGATGCGGGCGACGTGGGGCGTTTCCGCTTTCAAGTGGGCGCCAACGAAGGCCAGGTCATCACACACACGATTCCGCCCATGGGTTTCAAAGAGTCCACGGGTACCGCCACCTTGGACACCACAGCCAAAACACTGACGCTTGCTGGCAACTATTCCGTGGGCGACAAAATATCCGTCACCGTGGGCACTGCAACGTCCACTTATGAGGTGTCGGGCAATGACTTGCTCACCGGCGACACGACCAAGATCCTCAAGTCGATAGGCGACAACATGGCCGCCAAGTTCAAGCTGGATTTGGGTCAAGCCGGCATAAGCGCCGCCAACGGCGTGGTCACATTCACAACGGCCCCAACCAATCAAGCAGGTGTCGCGCTTTCCTTTGTCAACGAAAACGGTGCACTGACCAACGTCAAACCGCTCGACATCACCACCAACACAAACTCCAACACGGCTGTTGCCGAGTTGGACAACGCGATCAACCGCATCAACGAAGAGCGTGCAGGCATTGGTGCCATCATCAACCGCGTGACCTATTCGGTGGACAACCTGGCCAATATTTCGCAAAACACCTCCGAGTCGCGCAGCCGCATTCTGGACACCGACTATGCCAAGGCCAGCAGCGAATTGGCCCGCACACAGATCATCTCGCAGGCGGCTACGGCCATGCTGGCACAGGCCAACCAATCGCCCCAATCGGTGCTCAAGCTGCTGCAAGGTTGAGCTGCTTCAACGCTGGGCGCAGGCCTGCAAACCTTCGGAGTTTGCAGGTTTTTTTTCGCCCTTCAGGCTTTGTTCTGGCACAGCTTTTGCACACCATGAAACAGACCATTGGCTCGCTACCCGAGCGACGATTCATTGACAGGGCACCGCCCATTGCACCGGAGATTTCATGCGCACACTGGCCATCCACACCACCGAAAGAACCCGCCATTTTTTGGATGCCATGCGCGCACAAGCCCACCGTCAACTCGCCGCGCAAAGCTTGGCGCTGGAGCCGGAGTTGGCCGTCCTCGCGCAGGCCAACCTGGACTTGAAAACCGTGCTGGATTTGCTGCGAGATTGAGTGCCTGCTGAGCCCAGCAACACCCAAAGAAAACGCATGCCCCAAACTGCCGAAGGTCCGCAACGCGGCCCCAACTGCTGGCAATGCCGGCATTTCGCCATCACCCACATCCCTTCGGCACCCTATGCCTGCCGGGCCATGGGCTTCCAGTCGCGGCTATTGCCCGCTATGGAAGTGCTGCGCGTGGACGGGCAGTTCTGCAGGCTCTTTCACGCCAAAGACAAATCTGCGGCCTGACACTTGCCTTATCCGCGCTGTCAATCTTTCGTCAAGCGCAGTGTCAAAATCTCTCGAAAATTAAAAATATTTAAGTGTTCATTTTTTAATTTTTCAGTGCTTTTTAAATCCATTTAAATCTGGCACAAGGGTTGCTTGGTAGGTTTCATCTGAACATGAGACCAACACCGTGAAGTCACAACCCGTTTCCACCCCTCTGGCCCTCTGGCTGGACCCCGAAGCAGCCCTGAGCCCCGAGCACAGCCATGCCTTGCAGGTGAGCGGCTGGGCTGTGATGCCCGTCACCACGTTGGACAACCTGCTGGCCCATGCCGCCGATGCGGCCATGGTGGTCTTGCACCTGACACTGGACGCGACACGGCTCAAAGCGGTTCAACAACTTTTGCAAGATGCCGGGCTGAGCACCCCCGTGGTTTGCCGCGTTGAGCGCCACGAATTGGACCTGGCTGTGGAAGCCACCCAAGCCGGCGCATTGACGGTGCTGGCTGCACACGACGTGCGCACGGCCTCATGGCAGCGGCTGCACACCCAAATCAACCCCAACACCCCACGCTTGTCGCCACAGCCTGTGCGCAACGTGGTGTTTGTGGACCCCGCCAGCCAGCACCTGCTGGCCTTGGCTCAAAAAGTGGCCCAGGCCGATGTGACCGCTTTGCTGGTGGGCCCCACCGGCTCGGGCAAGGAAGTCTTGGCCCGCGTGCTGCACGAGGCATCGGGCCGCGCACATGGCCCCTTTGTGGCGCTGAACTGCGCGGCCATGCCGGAAAACCTGATCGAAGACATGCTGTTTGGTCACGAAAAAGGCGCGTTCACCGGCGCCCACCGCGACCAAAAAGGTTTGTTCGAACAAGCCCAGGGTGGCACCTTGTTCTTGGACGAAATTGGCGAGATGCCCATGCACCTGCAAAGCAAGCTGCTGCGCGTGCTGCAAGAGCGCCAACTCACCCGCCTGGGCGGCCAAAGCGTGATCCCCTTGAACGTGCGCATCGTGGCCGCCACCAACAAAGACCTGAAAAAAGCCATCACCGAACGCGAGTTCCGCGAAGACCTGTACTACCGCATCGCCACCTTCCGCATGCGCTTGCTGCCCTTGGCCGAGCGCCCGGGCGACATCATTCCCCTGGCCATGCAGTGCCTGCTGCAGCACGACAAGAAGCCGTGGCAACTGCACCCACAGGCGCAGATGCAACTGCTGCAATACCCCTGGCCCGGCAATGTGCGCGAACTGGAAAACGTGATGCGCCGCGCCATGGTGCTGTGCACCGACCACGTGGTCACGCCCGCGCACCTGATGTTTGACGACTGGCTGACCGCCAGCACCCCCGCAACAACATCGACAAGCGCACCAGCGCAGGCGTCGGTGACCGCTGAACCTGCGGTCCTCTCGGCCCCAGCCCGGCCTGTGGCCTGTTTTGATGAATTGATGAGTGCAGCCAAGCACACCTTTGGTCTGCAAGAGCCGGTCATCGCCGACGAGGCCCTTGGTTTGCCCACCGACCTGCACAGCGCCGCCCGCATGAACGAGCATCAGGTGATCATGGCCACCCTGGCCAGCACCCCCAGCAAAACAGAAGCGGCCAAGCGCCTGGGCATCAGCCCACGCACCCTGCGCTACAAACTGGCCCAGCTGCGTGAGCACGGTCTTGGCATGGCCAGCGCGGCTTACTGAAGGAGACACGTATGATCGACAAAGCCATCTCTCCTGCCAGCATCCAGTCGATGCTGCAAACCCTGCGCAGCCACCAGGCTGAAGCCTCCGGCAAAACAGCGGGCATGCCCGGCGCGACCGAGCTGAACGGCAGCGCGGGCGGTGTCCAGAAAACAGGTTTTTCTGATCTGGTCTCGGGTGCGCTCGGACAGGTCAACAACTTGCAAGTCCAATCCTCCGAAATGCGTGCCGCCTTTGACCGTGGCGAAAACGTCGCACTGACCGACGTGGTGCTGGGCATGCAGAAATCTTCGCTCGCCTTTGAGGCCACCTTGCAAGTGCGCAACAAAGTGCTCAAGGCCTACGAAGAAATTCTGAACATGCCGGTCTGACCCGCTCAACTGAAGAAGAACAAACATGGCCACAGCAACCGCTTCGATGAACACTGGCGTGATGACCGCGCCCCCAGCGTCCAACAACACCCCTGCCACCACGCCCGCCAATGCTTCGGGCAGCACGGCGTTGACCACCGCCCAAGGTGCCAACGGTGCAGCCAATGGCGCAGGCGCAGGCGGCATGCTCAGCCCCTGGCGCACTCAGGGCATGGCCGACACCTTCAAGACCGTGATCAACCAACCGGCCGTTCGCAAAGTGCTGCCGCTGATCATCATGCTGGCCGTGTTGGTCATCTTTGGTCTGGTTTACGCCTGGATGCAGGCCACCCCCTACCGACCCGTGATGCCCGGGCTGCAGGAAGCCGACCAGCAAAAAGCTTTTGAGTCGCTCAAGGCCGCCGACTTCAGTCCCAAGATCGACCCCGCCACAGGCCAGCTCACCGTGCCCAGCCAGCGCTTCCATGAGGCGCGGATTTTTCTGGCCTCTCAAGGGTTGCCCAAGGCCGGTGCGACCGGTCTGGACGGCTTGAAAGAACAGTCGTCGATGACCACCAGCCAATTCATGGAGCAGGTCAAAGTGAACGCGGCCATGGAGCAGGAGCTGGCCCGCAGCATCATGCAAATTGGCAGCGTGCAAAGCGCGCGCGTGCACCTGGCCACACCCAAGCAAAGCGTGTTTGTGCGGGACCGCACACCACCCAAAGCCTCTGTGGTTTTGGCCCCCTACCCCGGCCGCGCCGTGTCCGCTTCGCAGGTGCAGGCGATCGTGCACTTGGTGTCCTCCAGCGTGCCTTATCTGGCACCCGACCATGTGACCGTGGTGGACAACGTGGGCAAGCTCATGACCGAGTCGGCCACCGAACAAAAATTGGGCTTGACCTCTGCACAGGAGCAGCACAAACAGCAACTTGAAGAGGTCTACCGCAACCGCATCATGCAAATTCTGGCCCCCATGGTGGGCGAAGCCAATGTACGCTCGCAAGTGAATTTGACGCTGGATTTCACCCAGATCGAGAGTACGACCGAAGACTTTGACAACCGCGACAAAGGCCCCCGCACCCGCTCTGAAGTGCTGGCCGAAGACCGCGCTGCCAGCCGGGCCGCCGAAGGCATTCCCGGGGCATTGGCCAACACGCCCCCCGCAGACCCCACCACCACCAACGCCACCCAGGTGGACGCCAACAAAGGTCAGGGTGAATCCGGCAGCAAACTCAGCAGCCGTTCCACCCGCAACTTCGAGCTGGACCGCACCGTGCGCCATGTGCGCAACGCCACAGGCGGCATCATGAAAGTCAGCGTGGCAGTGGTCGTGAACGAACGCCCCGCACCGCCACCCGCCAAGGACGCCCCAGTGGCTCCCAACGCGCCGACCACAGTGGCCTACACCCCCCAAGAGCTGGAGCAAATGCTGCAAGTGGTGCGCGGCGTGGTGGGTTACGACCAGCAGCGCGGCGACAACGTCTCGGTGGTGCCCGCCAAGTTCGAGCCTGCGACAGCGCTGGAAACCATCCCATGGTACCTGGAAGATGCGGTGCAAACCGGCATCAAAGGCGGCTTGCTGGCCATCAGCTTCATCGTGTTCATGCTGATCGTGGTGCGCCCCATCATGCGCAACATGTACGCCAGCGACGCTGCCACCGATGCCGATCAGGCCAAGGCCGCTCTGAGCGATGGCGAGTTGAGCGAAGACGACATGCGCATGATCCAGATCGGCGAAGGCGAGAGCCTGGAAGAAATCAAGGCCAAGCTCAAGCCCAAGAAATCGAGCATCTCCATGGACATGCTGGACACCGCCAATACCTATGACGATAAAGTGGCGCTCATCCGCATGCTGGTGGCCGAAGACTCCGGTCGCGTGGCCAACGTGCTCAAGGGCATGATCAAGTCCAGCTGAAGCTATTGAGGAAAAAACACCATGGCCACCAAGAAACCTGACGACAAAGACGCCAAAGCCGACAAGCCCAAAGACGGCAAGGACGCTCCGCCCGCCCTGCTGGGCGATGGCTCCATCCCGATGACCGAAGAACTGGCCAAGGAATTGGCCGAGTTGACCAGCACACAACGTGCGGCGGTGCTGATGCTGCTGCTGGGCGAGCAACAAGCCTCCGAGATCATCCGCTTCATGAACCCCAAGGAAGTGCAGTCGCTGGGTGCTGCCATGGTCTCGGTGTCGGATTTGTCACAAGAGGCGGTGAACATCGTCCTGGACGAGTTTGTCACCATGCTCAAAAAGCAAACCAGCCTGGGCCTGGGCACGGGCGACTATGTCGAAAAAGTGCTCAAACGCGCCTTGGGCGAAGACAAGGCCGCCTCGGTGCTCAGCCGCATCATGCCCGGCCAGGGCAGCAAGGGCCTGGAAATCCTGAAATGGATGGACGCCCGCTCGATTGCCGAGATGATCCGTGGCGAACACCCCCAGGTGGTGGCCATCATCTTGTCGGTGCTCGAATACACCGTGGCCGCCGACGTGCTGAACTTCCTGCCGGGTGAGTCGCGCCCCGAGATCATCCAGCGCATTGCCAGCCTGGAGACGGTGCAGCCCTCCGCCATGGAAGAGCTGGAGCAGATCATGATGAAGCAGTTCGCCACGAACTCTTCGTCCAAATCGTCCAGCTTCGGCGGCGTCAAGGCGGCGGCCCAGATCATGAACTCGGTCAAGGTCGAGCTCGAATCCTCCATCATGGCCGGCCTGTCGCAAATCGACGGCGAGTTGATGCAGAAGATCCAGGACAACATGTTCACCTTCGAAAACCTGGTGGGCGTGGACAACCGCGGCATCCAGGCCATCATGCGCACGGCCGAGCCCGATTTGCTGATGGTCGCCCTGAAAGGCGCACCCGACTTCGTCAAGGACAAGTTCCTCGACAACATGTCGGCCCGTGCCCGCGTCATGTTCGTGGACGACATGGAAAGCAAAGGCCCGCTGCGCATCACCGAAGTGGAAGAAGCGCAGAAGAACGTCATGCGCCTGGCACGCAAGCTGTCCGATGCGGGCGAGCTGGTGTTGGCAGGAGGCGGCGATGGCTTTGTCTGACCTGAACGAAAAGCCTGCCCCCTGGAGCCCCAACCCCTTGCTCAACAGCAAGGCCGAGGCCCCCCGTTTTCTGCGCACCCAATGGGACGAGGCCACGGCCCGTTCGTTTGGTCCATGGCGCGTGGCCGACAAAGCCGAACCCACCGAAGGCTTGCTGACCGAAGCTGCCGAACCCGACGCCAGCGAAGCGGCCACAGAAGTACCCGCCGATGCGGCAGCAGCGCAAGAGGCTGCGCCCACGGCCGAGCCGGAATCGCCTTGGACCGAAGCGGCTTTGGCCCAGTTGCGCGACGAAGCGTATCAGCGCGGCCTGCTGGAAGGGCAAGCGCTGGTGCGCACCGAATTTGAAAATGAACGCAGCAAAGAGCGAGAGCTGATGCGGCACTTGGGCATCGAGCTGCGCAGCATCAGCCAGGACCCGCAACGGTTTTTTGAACCCCTCAAGCGGCTGTCTTTGCACTTGGCCGAACAACTGGTGCGGGCCGAGCTTCAACTCTCTGGCCAAGCCATCCACAACCTGATTCAGCAATGCATTCAGCAGCTCGACCACGCGGTCGAGCCTGTCCACGTCAGCGTCAACCCCGAAGACCTGCAGCGCCTGACCGCCATGGGTGAATCGGTCACCAAGCACATGCAGCTCGAAGCCGACGCCTTGCTGCGCCCGGGCAGCGTGCGGGTGCGCGTGCAAGACAGCGTGGTGCAAGACCTGATCGAAACACGTCTGGAGCCCTTGGCTCGTCGCTTGCTGGCCCAGCCCGAGGCCTGGATGCAGCAATCTTCCTTGGTCAAGGACCGGGCCGAAGCCTTGCCTGCCGACACCCCGGTGCGTGACTGGCAACGCCAGGTGGTCGATGTCGAAGACACCGAAATCAAACCCGCAGCCAACCCGGACGACGACACACCATGATGGATTTTGACGCCGAGGTCAGCCAGCTGATCGGTGAACTGCACGCCCCCGAGCCACAGCGCAACGGCACCCTGGTGCGGCTGGTGGGCATGCGGCTGGAAACCCGGGGACTGATGGCACCGCTGGGCGCCTGCTGCGAAGTCGTGGGCCAATTTGGCCACCGGGTGGAGGCCGAAGTCGTGGGCTTCAACGACGACACCCTCTACCTCATGCCCTTCACCGAGCCCAACGGCATCGGCCCGGGCGCACGGGTCACGGTGCTCAACCATTCGTCCAACGTCCAGCTCGGCCCCGACTTGCTGGGCCGCATCATCGACGGGCGTGGCCAGCCGCTGGACGGCAAACCCGCACCCGACTGCCCCGATGTGCTGAGCCTGCTGGGCCGCCCGCTCAACCCGATGGAGCGCGGCCCCATCCACCAAATCCTCGATGTCGGCGTCAAGGCCATCAACGGCGTGCTGACCATCGGGCGCGGCCAGCGTCTGGGCCTGGTGGCCGGCTCAGGTGTGGGCAAAAGCGTGCTGCTGGGCATGATGACCCGATTCACCGAAGCCGACGTGGTCGTGATCGGCCTGATCGGCGAGCGGGGCCGCGAAGTGCAGGCCTTCATCGAAGAAACCCTGGGCCCGGAAGGTCTGGCCAAATCGGTGCTGGTGGCCGCACCCGCCAACGTGTCACCCGTGCTGCGCCTCAAAGCCACCCACATGACGCATGTGATCGCCGAATACTTCCGTGACCAGGGCAAAAACGTCCTGATGCTGGTCGACAGCCTGACCCGCGTGGCCCATGCCCAGCGCGAAATCGGCCTGGCCGTGGGCGAACCGCCGACTGCCAAGGGTTACCCGCCTTCGGTGTTTGCACTGCTGCCCAACCTGATCGAACGCGCAGGAGTCGGCCGCCATGGCTTTGGCTCGATCACCGCCATCTACACCGTGCTGGCCGAGGGCGACGACGCCAACGACCCGATCGTGGACATCGCCCGCGCCTCGCTCGATGGGCAAGTCATGCTCTCGCGCAAACTGGCCGATGCCGCCCACTACCCGGCGATTGACCTGAATGGGTCCATCTCGCGGGTCATGCAAAACCTGCTCAGCCCCGAAGACCTCAAGCAATCGAACCGCTTCAGACGCCTGTGGTCGCTGTACCAACAGAACCAGGACCTGATCCAGGTCGGCGCCTACGAGGCCGGCAGCAACGCCGAACTCGACCAGGCCATCCGTTTGCGGCAAAGCATGGAAAAGTTTCTGCAACAAGACATGCACACCAACATGGATGTGGCCTCCACCCGTCACGAACTCCAGTCCCTGATGGCTGGCTGAACGAAAGGAGCATCCTGTGCGTCAAGCCCGAAATTGCTGGCCCGCCCTGGTCAAAAAAGCCAGTGACGACGTCACCCAAATCCAAACCGAGCTGGCGGCGGCAGTCGCTCGCGTCGACCAGCTCCAGGCCAGCCACCAACGCCTGTGCCGCCTGTATGACGAATACCGGATCAAGGAGCAACAGACTCAAACCGAAGTCATGGGCATGCAAGCGAGCATGAACCAGCGCCAGTTCATGGCCCAACTGCTGAACCTGCAGCACCGTGTGGTGCTCGACATCAGCAAAGCCGAGGCCCTGGTGACCAGCTTGCGCAAAAAACGCCTGCTGGCCGAGATGGAACTTCAAAAAATGCGGGCACTGGAAGAGCAAGACCTGCAGGCCGTGCGACGCGACCAGGAAAAACACGAGCAACGTCAAATGGACGAACTGGGCGTCAGGCAATTCAACTTGCGCATGCAAGGCTGAACGGCTAGCCGCCCCCAACGAAACTCACGCAGCTGCTGAACGGCGGTTGGGGCTCAGGACTTTCCCCTAGGAAATGCCCTGTCGGGGTGCCACATAATGGTTTGATCGGTTGACCGCACAGTGCAGCCAGCCGGTTTGCATCATTGGAGACACACATGACATCCCGACGTTCCGTTTTGACCCAAGGCGCAGCCCTGTTGGGCGCCACCTCTTCCGGCCTTTTGATCCCCCAAAGCGCACTCGCCCAGTCCGGCAAGATCCGCGTCGGTTTCATGTTGCCCTACACCGGCACATTTGCCCAGCTGGGCGTGGCCATTGAAAACGGCGTGCGCATGGCCATCAACGAGCAAGGCGGCAAGCTCGGTGGCCGCGAGATCGAATGGTTCAAGGTGGACGACGAGTCCGAGCCTTCCAAAGCGATTGAAAACGCCAACAAACTGGTGCAACGCGACAAGGTTGATGTGCTGATCGGCACCGTGCACTCGGGCGTGCAAATGGGCATCCACCGCGTGGCCCGTGAGAGCGGCGTGATCAGCCTGATTCCCAACGCGGGTGTGCACGTCGCCACCCGCGCTCAGTGCGCCCCCAACGTGTTCCGCACCAGCTTTTCCAACAGCCAGCCCACCATGGCGCTGGGTGAAGCCATGGTCAAGCGCGGCCACAAAAAGGCGGTGTGGATCACCTGGAAATACGCCGCAGGCGACGAAGCCTTTGAGGGCTTCAAAGAGAGCTATACCAAAGCGGGCGGCACCATCGTCAAGGAGCTGGGTCTGCCCTTCCCCAACGTCGAGTTCCAGGCGCTGCTGACCGAAATCGCCGCACTCAAGCCCGACGCCGTGGCCTGCTTCTTTGCCGGTGGCGGCGCGGCCAAGTTCCTCAAGGACTATGCCGCTGCGGGCCTCAAAGGCAAGATTCCCTTGTACGGCTCTGGCTTCCTGACCGAAGGCGTGCTGGACGCCGCAGGTCCGGCGGCCGACGGCGTTTTGACAGCCCTGCACTACGGCGACGGCATCGAAACCAAGCGCAACAAGGAATTCCGCCTGAACTACGCCAAGACCTTCAAGATGCAGCCCGACGTGTACGCCGTGCAAGGCTACGACACAGGCTTGCTGCTGGTGCAAGGGGCCAACGCGGTCAAGGGCGATGTGAGCCAGAAGGCCACCATGATCAAAGCCATGGAGGCCGCCGTGATCGACAGCCCGCGTGGCAAGTGGACCATGAGCAAGTCACACAACCCGGTGCAAGACATTTACCTGCGTGAAGTGTCTAACAAAGAGAACAAGGTCATCGGCATCGCTGCCAAGGCGTTGGCCGACTCTGGCGCAGGTTGCCGCATGTAAACTGCAGGCAACGGGCGCTGGGGCTTGCCCCAACACCTGTGCTTGCCAGCCGTGCCACGGCGGATTTCGGTCCGCCGTTTTCAATGGTGCGCATCCTCCAGGCTTCGGCCACCCTCCTCCATTCAAAGTGTGATCCCCGATGGACTTTGTGAATTTCTTGATCCAGCTGCTCAACAGCGTCCAGTACGGGCTGCTGCTGTTCATGCTGGCCGCTGGCCTGACGCTGATCTTCGGCATCATGGGTGTGGTCAACCTGGCACATGGCAGCTTTTACATGCTGGGTGCTTACCTGGCCTGGTCCTTGGCCGCGCAGCTGGGCAGCTTTGCGCTGGCCATCGTGGTGGGCACGGCTTTGTCGGTGGCTTTTGGCTTATTGATTGAACGCTTGCTGTTTCGCCACTTCTACCACCGCGACCACTTGGACCAGGTGCTGCTCACGTTTGGCCTGATTTACGTGTTTGAAGAACTGCGCTCCATGATCTGGGGTGACGATGTGCACGGCCTGCCCGTGCCCGAGCTGCTGGCCGCGTCCATTCCCCTGACCGAGAACCTGTCTTACCCGGTCTACAGATTGTTCATGTCGGGCGTGTGCCTGGTGTTGGCGCTGGGCTTGTATTTGCTGATCTCCAAAACCCGATTGGGCATGAAGATCCGTGCAGGGGCTTTCAACCGCGAGATGACCGAATCGCTGGGTGTGAACATCAAACTCATCCACTCGGTGGTGTTCGCTTTGGGCATTGGCCTGGCCTCGATCGCCGGCATGATCGCGGCACCCGTGTCGAGCGTCTACCCCAATATGGGCTCACAGGTCTTGATCATGTGCTTTGTGGTGGTGGTGATTGGTGGCATCGGCTCGGTGCGCGGTGCTTTGATCGCCGCCTTGCTGGTGGGCTTGGTCGATACCTTTGGCAAGGTGCTGCTGCCCCAAGCCTCGGGCATGCTGGTGTATGTGCTGATGGCCTTGGTGCTGCTGTACAAACCCGAAGGCCTGTTCAAGCAATGACGAAGAGAACAAGAACATGAGCGCGCCCCAAATTCACCTCGAAACCCTGCCGCGCAGCATCCAACTGGTGATGGTGCTGGGTTTTGTGGCCCTCGCCGCCTTCCCTTTTGTTGGGTCTGACTTTTACACGGCCATGGTCGTGCGCATGATGATCCTGGCCATCTTGGCCATGAGCCTGGATTTGCTGCAAGGCGTCACGGGCCTCGTGTCGCTTGGCCACGCTGCTTACTTTGGTCTGGCCGGTTATGTGCTGGCCTTCATCACACCGCAAAACGAGCCAATCAGTTTGTACACCAGCTTGCCGCTCGCCGTGGGTGGGTCCGCGCTGGCGGCGCTGGTCATTGGCTTTTTGGTGGTGCGCACCCACGGCATCTACTTCATCATGGTGACCATGGCCTTTGCGCAGATGATTTTTTACATCTTCTTTGACAACAAGGCACTGGGTGGCTCGGACGGCTTGTTCCTGAACTTCCGCCCTGATGCTGGCGTCATCGACCTGGAAAACAAGCGGGTGTTTTATTACTTCACACTGGGCTGTTTGCTGGCGGTGTATGTGTTCTTGCGTCGCCTGCTCTGGAGCCCCTTTGGCCGGGCGCTGTCGGGCATCCGCGTGAACGAGCACCGCATGCGGGCCCTGGGTTTCAACACTTTCAGCCACAAACTGGCGGCCTTCACGCTGGCCGGGGCGCTGGCCGGTTTGGCGGGTTATTTGTTCGCGGCACAAACCGGTTTTGTGAATCCCGAACTCATGGGCTTTCACCTCAGTGCGCACGCCATCATGATGGTGATTTTGGGCGGCATGGGCAATTTTGCGGGGGCCATTGTGGGCGCTTTCAGCTTTGAGTATTTGCTGCACGTCTTCAAGGACTTGCCCGATGTGGGCGGCTTCAAAACCGGCAAACACTGGCAAATGTGGATGGGCCTGTTCATCGTGGCCTTGATCATCTTTGCACCCAAAGGCATTTTGGGGTTGATCACCCGCTTCTTGGGTAAAAAGCCGACGCAGGAGGCGGGCCATGACTGAGCGCCAAATCTTGATGTCCGCCCGTGGCTTGACCAAGCGCTTTGGCGGCTTGGCGGCTGTGAATGAGGTCTCACTGGATTTGTGGCTTGGCCACATTCACGCCGTCATCGGTCCCAACGGTGCGGGCAAGTCCACACTGACCAACCTGCTCTCGGGTGACCTTCCGCCCACCAGCGGCAGCATCACTTTGGGCGAGCACCCCATCACCGGCTGGACCCCCGAAAAAATCTCGCGCCACGGCTTGGGCCGCAGCTATCAAAAGACCAACATTTTCAGCACCTTCACGGTGTGGGACAACGTGCGCCTGGCCGCGCAATCGCGTGTGCAGCCCTCGCCCTTCAACCCGCTGGGTTGGGTGCGGACTGCCGCCCGCATGCAGGCCGTGAACCAAAGGGCTGAACGCGCGATTGAACTCGCTGGCCTTCAAGACCGCCGCCAAGCACAAGCCGGGGCCACCAGTCACGGCGAGCAACGACAGCTCGAAATTGCCATGACCTTGGCCACCGAGCCCCGCGTGCTGCTGCTCGACGAACCCTTGGCGGGCATGGGCCAGGCCGAGGCCGAGCGCATGGTGCAGTTGTTGCTGCGCCTCAAAAATGAGCACGCGATTTTGCTGGTGGAGCACGACATGGACGCCGTGTTCACCCTGGCGGACCACCTCACGGTGATGGTCAACGGCCAGGTGATTGCGAGCGACACGCCTGCAGCCGTGCGGGCCGATGCGGGGGTGCAGGCCGCCTACTTGGGCGAAGAAGTGGGCGAGGAACATTGAGATGAGCGAACTGTTGATCCAGGCCCAAGACCTGAACACCTATTACGGCGCGAGCCACATCCTGCGCGGCGTGAACTTTTCTGTCGGCCGGGGCGAGACGATTGGCCTCATGGGGCGCAACGGCATGGGCAAAAGCACCCTGCTCAAAACCCTCATGGGCATCGTGCCGCCACGCACAGGAACGGTCGAAATCAAGGGCCAGCGCATGAACGGCCGCCCCACCTTCGAAGTGGCGCAGCTGGGCATTGCCTACGTGCCTGAGGGCCGGGGCATCTTTGGGAACCTGAGCGTGGTGGAAAACCTGCAAATGGCGGCACGGTCTGGAACTCAAGGCCAACGGGAGTGGACTTACGAGCGCGTGCTGGAAACTTTCCCGCGCCTGAAAGAGCGCTTGGGCCACGGCGGCCAGCAACTTTCGGGCGGCGAGCAACAAATGCTGACCATCGGCCGGGCGCTCATGACCAATCCCGACGTGCTCATCCTCGACGAAGCCACCGAAGGCCTGGCCCCGCTGATCGCGCGCGAGATCTGGCGCATTTGCAGCCTGATCAAACAAAGCGGCATCAGCTCGATCATCGTCGACAAGAACTGGAAACACGTCACCCAGATCACCGACCGCAACATCATCTTGGTCAAAGGTCAGGTGGTGTTTGAAGGCTCGTCGCAAATCTTGCTGGCCGACCCCAGCGTGCTGGAGCAGCACCTCGGCGTTTGAGCCTCTCACAACAAGGGGCGTAACTCCCGCGCAGCTTCGAGCAACAGCGGCAGCCAATGGCGCTGGACTGCCACATCTGTCAACTGCTCTGAAGTGCCCACCACATTCAGCGCCGCCAGCGTCTGCCCCTGCATGTTGCGCAGCGGCACGGCCAGCGCGTGGATGCCCAGCTCGTGGCCGTCGCGTGCCAAGCAGTGGTCAGTTTGGCGGACCTGCTCAATCAGGGCCTTGAACTTTGGGCCAGCCACTTCAGTCTGAGGCGTGATGCGCGCCAACTCGCGACCCTTGAGCCAAGCAGTGAAATCGGCTTTGGGCAAGCTGGCCAACAACACCCGCCCGGTGGACGTGGCGTGCGCGGGCAAACGTGCCCCAAGATGCAGACCATAGGCCAGGTGCCGGACCGGCTCGGCCACACCTGCACTGCGGGCGACGATCACACACTCATCGCCATCCAACACCACCGCACTGAAAGCCGCCTGCGTTTGGGCAGCCAAGCGGTTGAGCGTGGGTTGCAGGGTGCGCGGCAAGCGCGAAGTGGCCATGTAACTGCCCGCCAAGCGCAACACCCGCGCCGACAACCAGTAGTGGCTACCATCGGTTTCCAGATAGCCCAGCTCGGCCAAGGTGAGCAAATGCCGCCGCGCTGCCGCCCGCGTGATGCCTGTGCGCTGCGCGCACAGTGTGGCGTTCAGGCGCTGGCGCTCGGTGTCAAACGCCTCCAGCACGGCCAGACCCTTGGCCAGGCCCTCGATGTAATCTGCTTTGGCGATCGTCATGTTCAACTTGATGAAGTAGGAGCGATCCCCTGTGGGAGGTCGCCCCTGCGGCCGAATGGTATTGCGCGATCATCGCACAAATCATCTCACAATCGCACAAACTCCAACACCATTTCCCACATGGACAAGGCCCGCACTCTATGCTCGACGGCATTACTTTGACAGCGTCCAGGAGACCCGCATGAGCACCACCCGCACCCAAGTCGCCATCGTCGGCGCAGGCCCTTCGGGCTTGTTGCTGGGCCAACTGCTGTTCAAGGCGGGCATCGACGCCGTCATCGTTGAACGCCAAAGCCCCGACTACGTGCTCTCGCGCATCCGTGCTGGTGTCTTGGAGCAAGTGACCATGGACCTGCTGGACGAAGCAGGCGTGGGCCAGCGCATGCACAAAGAGGGTTTGGTGCACACGGGCTTTGACCTTTTGTTCAAGGGCGCACGCCACCGCATCGACATGGACCACCTCACGGGCGGTAAAAAAGTCATCGTCTACGGCCAAACCGAAGTGACCCGCGACCTCATGGACACGCGCAAAGCCGAGGGCTTGCCCACGGTGTACGAGGCCGAGAACGTGCAAGTACACGAGTTCGACAGCCAAAAGCCCCGCGTGACTTACGAAAAAAATGGCCAGCTGCACACCATCGAATGCGACTTCATCGCCGGGTGTGACGGTTTTCACGGCGTGTGCCGCGCCAGTGCGCCCAAAAGCGCGATCAAGGAATACGAGAAGGTCTATCCGTTTGGCTGGTTGGGCGTGCTGTCTGACACACCACCCGTGCACCACGAACTGATTTACGCCAACAGCACACGCGGCTTTGCCCTGTGCTCGCAGCGCAGCGCCACGCGCAGCCGCTACTACTTGCAAGTGCCCACCACGGACAAAGTCGAGCAATGGTCTGACGACGCCTTTTGGGCCGAGTTGCGCAATCGCCTCGACCCCGAAGCCCGCGAGCACCTGGTGACTGGCCCCAGCATCGAAAAAAGCATCGCGCCGCTGCGCAGCTTTGTCACCGAGCCCATGCGCTTTGGCCGCATGTTCCTGGCGGGCGACGCCGCGCACATCGTGCCGCCCACGGGCGCCAAGGGCTTGAACTTGGCCGCCACCGATGTGAAGTATTTGTCCACCGCATTCATCGAGTTTTATGCCGACAAAACCGATGCGGGCATTGACGCGTATTCCGAGCGCTGCTTGCGCCGCGTTTGGCGTGCAGAGCGTTTCAGCTGGTGGTTCACCAGCTTGATGCACCACTTCCCGGAAAACGGCGACATCGGCCAAAAATTCCAAGATGCAGAGCTGGATTACCTGATCCACAGCGAAGCCGGTTCACGCACCATGGCCGAAAACTACGTGGGTTTGCCGCTGAATTTTGGGGAGTAAGCCCTCTTTGGGGGCTTCTACAATACGGGGCACTATGAGCACCACCAAACCCCTGCGCGGTACGCGCGTCTTGAGTCTTGCCCTCAACCTGCCCGGCCCTGCCGCACTGATGCGGCTGGCCCAAATGGGCGCAACTTGCACCAAAGTCAACCCACCTGCGGGTGACCCAATGCAGCACTACACGCCCAGCGGCTACGACCTGATGCACAAAGGGGTCAAGCACCTGACGCTCGACCTCAAAACACCAGCGGGCCAAGCCGCACTGCACAAAGTCTTGCCCAAAACCGATGTGCTGCTGACCTCGTTTCGTCCATCGGCCCTGACCAAGCTCGGACTGGGCTGGAAGACACTGCATAAGCAATACCCAGCGCTTAGCCTGATCGAGGTGGTGGGTGCTCCCGGCCCCTTGGCAGAGATCCCTGGCCACGATTTGACTTACCAAGCCGAAGTCGGTTTGGTCAACGGGATGGACTTGCCGCCCAGTTTGTTTGCAGACATGGGGGGCGCACTGATGGCGAGCGAAGCCGCGCTCAAAGCCCTGATCAGCCTCAAGTCCACCGGCAAAGGCAGTCGCCATGAGGTGGCCCTGTCCGATGCCGCAGCCTGGCTGGCCCTTCCCCGGCAACTTCGCATGACCACGCCAGAAGGAGCTGTGGGCGGTGCGCACGCGGGCTACCGCATCTATGCCTGCAAGAACGGTCGGGTCGCCGTGGCAGCACTGGAGCCACACTTTGCCATCAGCCTGTGTGAGGCCGCTGGCATCCAGCTCGAGCACCCGGTGAAAGACCTGTTCAAACCTGCCACCCGCAAAGCCATTGAGACCTTCCTCGCTGGCCAAACGCGGGTCCAGCTCGACAAGTTGGCCGTGGCCAAAGACATCCCGCTGATGACGCTGCCGCGCTGATCACCTGCCTCAGCGCGTGTTCTGAGGACTTCGCAGGCACGATGGCCTGCGCAGCAGGCTCTGACCTTCACTGTGCGGGGGAAAGCGCACAGTGCTCTCAGCTGGGCGGCGGTGATGGTTCTGGGCGCTGGTGAGTGCGGTGAATGAATTCGCTGAGTTCGCTGACGCACTGAGCACAAGGGGTCAGGCGTGTGCTAATGGGTTTTCTTCATCACCTCAAGTTAACCCATCATGCAAAAATTCAAAGTTTTCACCGCCACGATCTTGTTCGTCAGCCTGCTGCCCATCTCAGCCTCCTATGCCCAGACCATCAGCAAAGGCGACTACAAGACCAGCAAAACACGACTCAGCGCCGACTACAAGTCAGACAAAGCCGCTTGCAATTCGCAAGCTGGCAACGCGAAAGACATCTGCATCGAAGAAGCCAAGGCCAAGGAAAAAATTGCACGGGCGGAGCTGGAGTACAGCTATACCGGCAAGGCCGCCGATCGCACCAATGTGCTGGTTGCCAAGGCCAAGGCCACTTACGAAGTTGCCAAGGAGCGCTGTGACGACCTGGCGGGTAACGCCAAAGACGTGTGTCGCCAAGAAGGCAAAGCGGTCGAGAAAAAAGCCTTGGCCAATGCCAAGATGACCAAGGAAATCGGCGACGCCAAAAAGGGGGCTGCCACCGAAAAAGTCGATGCCGACTACAAAGTGGCCATCGAAAAATGTGACGCGCTTGCAGGCGATGCCAAAGCAAGCTGTATTTCGACGGCCAAAGCCAAATTTGGCAAGAACTGACGATCTCAAGCTTGGAGCAACACGGTGTCGAGCCGTGTCGCGCTGTAGCACGCCTCAGAGCGGTCCGCGTAGCGGGGCCTAAGCCAAGGTTTGCTTTGCTGCCACCCTTGCCCGCGCCGCGTGCAGTTTTTTGTAGCTGTCCAACAAGCGCTGGTGCCGGTCCAGGGTTTCGAGCTGCAAGCTGGTGGGCGTGAGGCCATGAAAGCGCACGCTGCCGTCGACTGAGCCGATGGCCGCGTTCATGCGCTCATCGCCAAACATGCGCCGGAAGTTCAGCGCGTAGTTTTCCAAGGCCAAGTCCTCGTCCAGCGTCACCTCCAGCACCACGTTCAAGGCTTGGTAAAACAAGCGGCGCTCCACCGTGTTGTCGTTGTACTGCAAGAAAGCACCCACCAGCTCGTGGGCCTCTTCCAGCTGCTGCAAAGCCAGGTGAATCAAGAGCTTGAGCTCCATCACCGTCAGCTGGCCCCACACCGTGTTGTCGTCAAACTCGATGCCGATCAGGGTGGCGATGTCGAGGTAATCGTCCAGCTCGTTGTTCTCCAAGCGGTCCAACAAGGCCTCCAAAGCCTGGTCGTCCAGGCGGTGCAGGTTGAGCACATCGGCGCGGAACAAGAGCGCTTTGTTGGTGTTGTCCCAAATCAAGTCATCGACCGGGTACACCTCGGAATAGCCCGGCACCAAGATGCGGCAGGCTGTGGCACCCAATTGGTCGTGCACCGCCACATAAGCTTCTTTGCCCATGGCCTGCAAGATGCCAAACAGTGTGGCGGCCTCTTGGGCGGTGGCGTTTTCGCCCTCCCCGGCAAAGTCCCACGCCACAAATTCGTAATCCGATTGCGCGCTGAAAAACCGCCACGACACCACGCCGCTGGAGTCGATGAAGTGCTCCACAAAGTTGTTTGGCTCGGTCACCGCGTTGCTGATGAACGTGGGCGCGGGCAGGTCGTTCAGGCCCTCAAAACTGCGGCCCTGCAGCAGCTCGGTCAGGCTGCGCTCCAGCGCCACCTCCATACGCGGGTGTGCGCCAAAGGACGCGAACACACCGCCCGTGCGCGGGTTCATCAATGTCACGCACATCACCGGGTACACCCCGCCCAGCGACGCGTCTTTGACCAGCACCGGAAAGCCTTGCGCTTCCAAAGCCTCGATGCCCGCCACGATGCCGGGGTACTTCGCGAGCACCGCCTGCGGCACGTCGGGCAAGGCCATTTCGCCTTCCAGAATCTCACGCTTGACGGCCCGCTCAAAAATCTCCGACAGGCATTGCACCTGAGCTTCCACCAGCGTGTTGCCCGCGCTCATGCCGTTGCTCACAAACAAGTTTTCCACCAGGTTGGAGGGGAAGTACACCACCTCACCGTCGGACTGGCGCACATAGGGCAGCGCACAAATGCCGCGCGAGGGGTTGCCCGAGTTGGTGTCGAACAAGTGCGAGGCCTTGAGCTCGCCATCGGGGTTGTAGATGGGCAAACAATGCGCGTCCAACAAGCCTTTGGGCAGCGCGTCGCGCTTGCCCGGCTGGAACCAGCGCTCCTTCGGGTCGTGCACAAACTCTGCCTGCGCGATGTCTTCGCCAAAAAACACGCCCGCGTAAAAGTGGTTGTTGTTCAGCCGCTCGATGTATTCACCCAGCGCCGAGGCCAAGGCGCTCTCTTTAGTGGAGCCCTTGCCGTTGGTGAAACACATGGGCGAATGCGCGTCGCGGATGTGCAACGACCACACATTGGGCACCAGGTTGCGCCACGACGCGATCTCGATCTTGATGCCCAAGTCGGCCAAGACCCGCGTCATGTTGGCGATGGTCTGCTCCAGCGGCAAGTCCTTGCCCGCGATAAAGGTCTGCGCTTGCGCGTCGGGGCTGAGTGAGAGCAAGGCCTGCGCGTCGGCGTCCAGGTTGTCCACCGCCTCAACGATGAAGGTCGGGCCCGCTTGGATCGCCTTTTTGACCGTGCAGCGGTCGATGGACCGCAGGATGCCCTGGCGGTCTTTGTCGGACATGTCGGCCGGCAACTCCACCTGAATCTTGATGGTCTGCAAATAGCGGTTGTCGGGGTCCACGATGTTGTTTTGCGACAGGCGGATGTGCTCGGTGGAGATACCGCGCGTCTCGCAATACAGCTTCACAAAATACGCCGCGCACAAAGCCGAAGAGGCCAAAAAATAATCAAACGGCCCAGGTGCCGAGCCGTCGCCTTTGTAGCGGATGGGCTGATCGGCCAGCACAGTGAAGTCGTCAAACTTGGCCTCCAGGCGCAGTTTGTCGAGAAAGTTGACTTTGATTTCCATGCTGTGGTTCCAGGCAATTGAGGCGTCCGAGCGGTTGACCATCGGTCGATCAGCGGTTGGGAAAGTGAACGAAGGCGCGTAGTTTGCCTGAACGGACGAGCCCAGCGGTTCGCGGCGGATTTCATGATGACCCATCCCTCTAAAATTTGATCCCGATCGACTCATCAGCGCCTGAAAAGCCAACACCGTGAGGTTTAGCAACTTCAACATGGCCGACTACCTCAAGACCCAAGAGGACGTGGCCAACTACCTGACGCTGGTCTAGAAGAAAACAACCCCGCCGAGCTGACCCACGCGCTGGGCACCATCGCCCGCGCACGCGGCATGACCGAAGTGGTACGTGGCGCAGCCGATGCAGGCTTGAGCTGTTCACACGTTCATATATGCTGCGCCCGATATTCCTGCGTCAAACCGCCATACCCATAAGCCCCGGCCCGCACATCATGAACATGGATGTAGCTTTCGTGGTGCAAGTTCGGTATCAGGACTGATAAACCGTCAAACACCGCCCGGATGTAGGCCGCTTTTTCGGCCCGCGTGTTGGTCTCGTCGGTGATCTTGATTTCGACATAAGCGCTGGATCGGCCTTGCTCGGCCAAGGTGCGCCCGCCCACCACCCAATGCTCAGGCTCGACATAGCGCACGGCAATCGACGTCAACTCCGGCTTTTTGTGAAGTAAGCGGGTCGTCAAATCTGACAACAGCGTTGCGACTTCGCGGGTGGTCTGAGCATTGGCAGGACCGCTGAGCAAGACGTTCAAAATAGGCATGATTTTTCCTCCTGTGAATGAAGGTTGCAACTTTAAGAGCTCAAGCAAACCTCGGAAATGACATAAAAAGCAAATCGGTTAATCGGTATTTGCAAAACAAACCTAAAATGAGCCCATGCCTTTTCACTTGGACGACCTCGCACTTTTTTGCCTCATCGCGGCGCTGGGTTCACTGTCGGCGGCAGCGCGTGAGCGCGACATCCCGGTCAGCCAGGTCACGCGCTCGCTCAACCGGCTTGAAACAGCTTGCGGCGCACGCCTTATGCACCGCACCACCCACGGCCTGAGCCTGACCGACGAAGGCGACACCCTGCTCGCACACGGGAAAGACATGCTCCAGACCGCCGATGTGCTCGGGTCGGAACTACAAGTGCGCAAAGGTCAGCCCAGTGGCTGGGTGCGCGTGGGCGTCAGCGCCTCGGTGGCCGAAGCCATCATTGCCCCCAGTCTGCCCGGCCTGTACGCCCTCTACCCCCTGCTGCACATCGACATCGTGGTGGACGACCGACTGGCCGACATGGCGCGCGACGGCATCGACATCGCCGTCCGCACAGGCGATGTGCACAGCGACACCGTGGTCGCCCGCCCACTGGGCACGGCCAGCCGCACCCTGTATGCCAGCCCGGCCTATCTGGTGCAGCACGGCACGCCACAAACACCCGACGAACTGGCTGCCCACCACCTGATTGGCAACAGCAAAGCCCCGAGCATGAACCAATGGCAAAGGCAAGACAGTCCAACGCCTTGGGCAGTGAAAGGCCAAAGTCTCACCGACAACTCGGCCGTCATGCTCACACTGGTGCGCCACGGCGTGGGCATTGCCCGCCTGTTCGACATCGTGGCCAGCCCTTGGGTGCATACGGGCGAGCTGGTGCCCCTGCTGCGTCATAGCTTTGATGTGAACGACATCCCTGTCTATGCCGTGATGCTGCCCGAGCGGCATCGGCTGCCCAAAATCAGGGCTTGTGTGGACTATTGGGCGGGATATCTGAGTGACACCAAGCCAAACGCCAGTATCAATAATTCAATTGGGACTTCACCCGTCGCTTGATGCTGACCGGTTGCGGGGTACGCAATTCTTGTGCAAATAAGCTGATACACAGTTCTTCCAATAACCAGCGGAGCTCCAGCATGCAGGTGTCTTGATTGCCTTTGCGTTTTGCCACCAAGCGCAAGTCGCATTGTTCTTGGGGTTTTGGCTCCGACATTCGCTGGGCGACGCGGGCGGTGAGGGCGGTGAGGGCGCATCTATCAGATCAAACAATCTTTGATGCACTCGCCAACAGGCGCAAATCTTTCACCCCTTCTTACATTTGAATTTGCGCCACTATCAGGTCATAAGCAGATTGCAGGTTGCGCCAATATGCGGCATTTGACCCAAGGCACGGCGAAGGCGCAGAGCCAACTTGGCTGTAACCGGGCGATCACCTTTGAGTAAGTGCGATAGAAGCAGGGGCAGATACCCCAATGGCTTCGGCAAATGCAGCTTGGGTCGCGGCAAGTTCTTCCAGCGTCTCACGCAAGAACTCACCCGCGCGGATAGTAGGCAGACGATCCACAGGATTTTTGGCTGTCATCTTTATCACTGCTCAGTGGTGGTTCACAATTTCAACGTCATACCCATGCTGTTTATAAACAACACTCCTCGTCGAAGAACCAAGCAAAGACTGCCGCACTCAATGATTCAAATGCCCCCAAGCCTTCTCCAGCCGCTTGATGCTGACCGGCTGCGGGGTGCGCAACTCTTGCGCGAAGAAACTCACGCGCAATTCTTCCAGTAGCCAGCGGAACTCCAGCATGCGGGCGTCTTGCGCGCCTTTGCGTTCGGCCACCAGACGCCAGTAGCGTTGTTCTTGGGGTTTGAGTTCGGCCAAGCGCTGGGCGTCGCGGGCGGGGTCGGCGCGGTATTTTTCCAGGCGCAAGGTGATGGCCTTGAGGTAGCGGGCGCAGTGCTGCAACTGCGGCCACGGGGTGGCGGCCATGAAGTTTTTGGGCATCAGGCGTTGCAGTTGCGCTGTGCAGTCTGCCGTCGCGTCGGGGGCGTTTTTGGTGTCCTTGATCTTGCGGGTGGCTGCGCCAAACTCCAGCAAGATGGTGCCCGCCAGCCGGGCCACTTCGTTGGCAATCAGCGTCAGGCGTCCCCGGCCTTCTTCGATGCGGCGCTTGAAAGTGATGTCGTCATTAGGCAGCGGGTCGAGCAAAAAGGCGCGGTCCAGCGCCACGTCAATGATCTGGGTTTTCAGCTCGTCCGCCGTGCCCAGCGGCATGTAGGCCACGGCCATTTTTTGCAGGTCGGGGATGTTTTTCTCAAGGTACTTGAGCGCGTCTTTGATTTGCAGCGCAAACAGGCGGCGCAGGCCCGCGCGGTTTTTGGCGGCGGCCACGTCGGGCTCGTCAAACACCTCGATGGTCACCGCGTCTTGCACGTCCACCAGCGCGGGGAAGCCGATCAAGGTCTGGCCGCCCTTGCTGATTTCCATCAGTTCGGGCAACTCGCCGAAGGTCCATGCGGTGTAGCGCTGCGGGGCCAATGGCTTGGGCGCTGCTTTGGCTGGGGCTGCGCTGGCGCGGTTGGCGCTTGCTGCATTGCCAGGCTCTTTAGACGAAGCATTGTTTGCAGGGTTAGCCACCGGCGCCGCCGCAGGCGCATTGACTTTGAGCTGCGCCAGCGCCTGAAACGCGCCACGGGCCTTGGCACCCAGCTCGCCTTTGAGCGCGCCCAGGTTGCGGCCCATGCCCAGTTGGCGGCCATGTTCGTCGACCACACACAGGTTCATGAACAGGTGCGGGCTGAGCATTTCGTGTTTGAAGTCGGTGCGTTTGATGTCCAAGCTGGTTTCGTCGCGGGCTTTTTTGAGCAACACATCCGTCAACGACCCGGCACCAAACAGCTCGGGCGCCGACAGCTCAGCGGCCAAGCGCGTGGCCGATTCGGGCAGCGGCACAAATCGGCTACGCGGGCGCTGCGGCAGGCTTTTGAGCAGGGCCTGGATCTTGTCTTTGAGCAAACCGGGCACCAGCCATTCGCAGCGGTCTTCGCTGACTTGGTTCAGCACAAACAAAGGCACCGTCACCGTGACGCCATCGCGGGCATCGCCCGGCTCGTGCAGATACGTGGCCTGGCAGTCGGTGCCGCCCAAGCGAATGTGTTTGGGGAAGGCCTGCGTGGTGATGCCTGCCGCTTCGTGGCGCATCAGCTCTTCGCGGGTCAGCATCAACAGACGCGGTTGCTTGACGCTTTCGGTCCGGTACCAGTTTTCCAGCAGGCGGCCGCTGCACACGTCGGCGGGCAATTGCTGGTCATAAAAAGCGTAGATCAGTTCGTCGTCCACCAACACGTCTTGGCGGCGCGACTTGTGTTCCAGCTCTTCGACCTTGGCGATCATCTTGTGGTTGGCGGCCAAGAAAGGCAGCTTGGTCTCCCACTGGTCACCCACCAGGGCTTCGCGGATGAAAATCTCGCGCGCGCCGTGCAGGTCCACCCGGCTGTAGGGCGTGCGGCGGCCGCTGTAGACCACCAAGCCATAGAGCGTGGCCCGCTCCAGCGCCACCACTTCGGCGGATTTCTTTTCCCAATGCGGATCGAGCAGTTGTTTTTTGAGCAAGTGCGCGCCGACTTGCTCGAGCCACTGCGGCTCAATGGCCGCAATGCCCCGGCCAAAGAGGCGCGTGGTTTCCACCAGCTCGGCCACCACGATCCAGCGGCCCGGCTTTTTGCTCAGGTGCGCGCCGGGGTGTTTGTGGAACTTGATGCCGCGTGCGCCCAAATAGGCTTCTTCGTCTTCGAGCTTGTAGCCCACGTTGCCCAGCAGACCCGCCAACATGGACAGGTGCAGCTGCTCGTAGCTCGCAGGCTGCGTGTTGATGCGCCACTTGTGCTCAGCCACCACCGTGAGCAGCTGGGTGTGCGTGTCGCGCCACTCGCGCACGCGCCGGATGTTGATGAAGTTCTGGCGCAGCAGTTGCTCGTATTGGCGGTTGCTCAGCTTGTGGTCGGTGCCGTGCCCGCCTCGGGCGTCGTGAATCCATTTCCACAGTTTCAGGTAGCCGGTGAATTCGCTTTTGTCGTCGTCGAACTTGGCGTGTTGCTGGTCGGCTTGGGCTTGCGCGTCCATGGGACGGTCGCGCACGTCTTGCACGCTCATGGCGCTGGCGATCACCAGCACTTCGTCCAGTGCTTCGCGGCCACGGGCTTCCAAAATCATGCGGCCCACACGCGGGTCCAGCGGCAGGCGGGCCAGCTCTTTGCCAATCGGCGTCAGCTCGTTGTCGTCATCCACCGCGCCCAGCTCGGCCAGCAGTTGGTAGCCGTCGGTAATCGCCCGTTTGGATGGCGCTTCGATGAACGGGAAGTCTTCCACCACACCCAGGTGCAACGACTTCATGCGCAAGATCACGCCCGCCAAAGACGAACGCAAGATTTCAGGGTCGGTGAACCGCGGGCGGCCCGCAAAGTCTTTGTCGTCGTAAAGCCTGATGCAGATGCCGTTGGCCACGCGGCCGCAGCGGCCCGCACGCTGGTTGGCCGCAGCTTGGCTGATGGGCTCGACCATCAGCTGCTCGACTTTGCTGCGCAGGCTGTAGCGCTTAACCCGCGCCGTGCCCGCGTCGATCACGTACCGAATGCCAGGCACCGTCAACGACGTTTCGGCCACGTTGGTGGCCAGCACGATGCGGCGGCCGTTGGACGCTTCAAAAATCCGGTCCTGCTCGGCCTGCGACAGACGGGCAAACAGGGGCAGCACCTCGGCGTTGCGGGTCAGCGGCTGGTGGGCCAGGTGTTTGCGCAGGTGGTCGGCAGCTTCGCGGATCTCGCGCTCGCCGGGCAAAAAGATCAGGATATCGCCCCCTGCCCCGCCTTGCCAGAGTTCGTCTACGCCGTCGGCCATGGCCTCGTTCAGGCCGTAGTCACGCGTCTCCTCAAATGGCCTGTAGCGTTGCTCCACCGGGAAGGTGCGGCCCGAAACCATGATCACCGGCGCAGGGCCGTTGCGCGAGGCAAAGTGCTTGGCAAATCGGTCGGCGTCGATGGTGGCCGAGGTGACAACGATCTTGAGGTCTGGCCTGCGCGGCAAAATTTGGCGCAGGTAGCCCAGCAAGAAGTCGATGTTCAGACTGCGTTCGTGCGCCTCGTCGATGATGATGGTGTCGTAGGCCTGCAGCAGCGGGTCGGTCTGGGTTTCGGCCAACAAGATGCCGTCGGTCATGAGTTTGACGGAGGCGTTTTTGCTCAAACGGTCTTGAAACCGCACCTTGAAACCCACCACCTCGCCCAGCGGCGTTTTGAGTTCCTCGGCAATGCGCTTGGCCACCGAGCTGGCCGCAATGCGCCGGGGCTGGGTGTGGCCAATCATGCGGGCGCGCTCGCCCGGTTTGGCGTTGAGCTTGCCACGCCCCAGCATCAGCGCGATTTTCGGCAGCTGCGTGGTTTTGCCCGAACCGGTCTCGCCGCAGACGATGATGACCTGGTGCTGGTCCATGGCGGCCATGATTTCGTCACGGCGGGCCGAGACGGGCAGGCCTTCGGGGAAATCGATTTGGAGGGGGGTGTCGGACAAGGCGGAAACTTCTGTGAAAATCAAGGCAAGAACAGCGGGGGATTATCCCAGTCCCGCGCACCCTGCCACTTTCGCCGCCGATTGACCGCCCATGTCCACAGTTTTCAATTTCACCTTCGTGCCCTGGTTCCGGTCGGTGGCGCCTTACATCCACATGCATCGGGGCAAGACCTTTGTGGTGGGCATCGCGGGCGAGGCGATTGCGGCGGGCAAGCTGCAAAACCTGGCGCAAGACCTGGCGCTGATCCAGAGCATGGGCGTGAAGATCGTGCTGGTGCACGGCTTTAGACCGCAGGTGAACGAACAACTGGCCGCCAAAGGCCACACCCCCAAGTATTCACAGGGCATCCGCATCACCGACAGCGTGGCCTTGGACTGCGCCCAAGAGGCTGCGGGCCAACTGCGCTACGAGATCGAAGCCGCCTTCAGCCAGGGGCTGCCCAACACACCGATGGCGGGCTCTACCGTGCGGGTGATTTCGGGCAACTTCATCACCGCACGGCCTGTGGGCATTGTGGACGGCGTGGATTTCATCCACTCCGGTCTGGTGCGCAAGGTGGACGTGGACGGCATCATGCGCACGCTGGACATGGGCGCGATGGTGCTGCTCTCGCCCTTTGGTTTCTCGCCCACGGGCGAGGCCTTCAACCTGGCCATGGAAGAAGTGGCCACCAGCGTGGCCGCCGAGTTGCAGGCCGACAAATTGATTTTTGTGACCGAAGTGCCGGGCATCCGCATCGAGCCACACGCCCCGGCGAGTGAAGACAACCCGATTGACACCGAACTGCCGCTGGCCGCTGCCAAGCAACTGCTGGCCTCGCTGCCCACGCCGACCGAGCCGACCGACATTGGCTTTTATTTGCAGCACTGCGTCAAAGCCTGCGAAGAAGGTGTGGAACGCTCGCACATCCTGCCCTTTGCGGTGGACGGCGCTTTGTTGCTGGAGGTGTATGTGCACGACGGCATCGGCACCATGGTCATCGATGAAAAACTCGAAGAACTGCGCGAAGCCACCTCGGACGATGTGGGTGGCATCTTGCAGTTGATCGAGCCTTTCGAGAAAGACGGCACCTTGGTCAAGCGCGACCGCACCGAGATCGAGCGCGACATTGACCACTACACCATCATCGACCACGACGGTGTGATTTTTGCCTGCGCGGCGCTCTACCCCTACCCCGAAGCCAAGACGGCTGAAATGGCAGCGCTGACTGTATCGCCCCAGTCACAAGGCCAAGGCGACGGCGAAAAAGTGCTCAAACGCATCGAGCAACGCGCCCGTGCCATGGGTCTCAAAAGCATCTTCGTGCTGACCACCCGCACCATGCACTGGTTCATCAAGCGCGGCTTTGTTCAACAGGACCCCGACTGGCTGCCCGAGGCACGCAAACGCAAATACAACTGGGACCGCAAGAGCCAGGTGTTGGTCAAAAAGCTGTGATGGAGCGGCTGCGCAGCGCCTTGTAGGCGACCCACAAACCCGCCAGGGTAAAAAACACGAATGCCAAGAACGACCAATTGGCAATGGAGCCGCCTAAAAAGGTCCAGTCGATCTTGGTGCAATCGCCGCTACCCTTGAAGATCATGGGGATGGCGCGGTTGATGGGGAAGTTCTCGACCATGCCGTAGAAGTCACGGCCACAGGTGACGATTTCGGGCGGGTACCACTGCAGCCAGCTTTGGCGAGCCGCCGTGAACGCGCCGAAACCCGCCATCAGCGCCAGCAACAGGGCCGATACGGCCAAGCCCCAGCCACGCAAACGCCAACCCAGCGCCCCGAACACCAACACGCCAATCAGCGCATAGCGCTGCACGATGCACATGGGACAAGGGTTCAAGCCCACCACATGCTGCAAAAAAAGGCCAAAAGCCAGCATGCCTATGCCCGACAAGGCGATCAAGGCCAAGAGGCGATGGGGGGTGATGGAAGTCAGGTTCATGCTCGGTTCTTAAAAGCCAACGGGCGCATTTTGCGCCAGTGTTCAACAATCATTGGTGGGGCTCATCACAAAGCCCCTGCCGAATCAGGACTCGGCAAATGCACGCTCAATGACAAAGGCCCCAGGGGTGCTGGTGTTGCCTTCAACCAGTCCACGCTCCTCACAGATGCGTTTGAGGTCTTTGAGCATGCCCGGAGAGCCACAGATCATGATGCGGTCATTTTCCGGGTCCAGCGTGGGCAAACCAAGATCAGCAAACAGTTTGCCGTTTTCAATCAAATCGGTAAGGCGACCCTGGTTTTTGTAGGGCTCGCGGGTCACAGTGGGGTAGTACAGCAACTGTTTACTCACCATCTCGCCCAAAAACTCGTTGGCCGGCAACTCTTGGGTGATGTAGTCGTGATAGGCCAGCTCGTTCACCTGACGCACGCCGTGCACAAGAATCACTTTTTCAAAGCGCTCGTAGGTTTCAGGGTCGCGGATGATGCTCATGAACGGGGCCAAGCCCGTGCCGGTGGCCATGAGGTACAGGTGTTTGCCGGGCAACAAATAGTCGCACAACAAGGTGCCTGTGGGTTTGCGGCCCACCACGATGGTGTCGCCCACCTGAATGTGCTGCAGCTTGGAGGTCAACGGGCCGTCGGGCACCTTGATGCTCAAGAACTCGAGGTGCTCTTCGTAGTTGGCGCTGGCAATGGAATAGGCGCGCAACAAAGGTTTGCCGTTGTCGCCGCGCAGGCCAATCATGGTGAAATGGCCGTTGGAAAAGCGCAAAGCCTGGTCACGGGTGGTTGTGAAGCTGAACAGGCGGTCGGTCCAGTGGTGGACGCTCAAAACACGTTCTTCTAGAAATGCACTCATTTGGTATTGCTGTGTGTGGGGAGACAAGAGACCCAAAGCCCTGGGGGGATGCTGAAAGCTTGCTACAGTTACGGCCTGTCAGGCCACTCGAAATCGGGTCAACCCGCATTGTCGTGTGAACCGCTCACAACTGGAAATACGGAAATTTTATATCCGTATAACCAGCGCTTCTTAAGATACATCAAGGCAAGACACCACCATGGCACGCACCGTTCAATGCATCAAACTCGGCAAAGAAGCTGAGGGTCTGGATTTTCCGCCCTACCCCGGAGAACTGGGCAAGCGCATCTGGGAGGGTGTGAGCAAGCAAGCTTGGGCCGACTGGCTCAAGCACCAAACCATGCTGGTCAATGAAAACCGCCTGAACTTGGCCGATTTGCGCGCACGCCAGTACCTGGCCCGCCAGATGGAAAACCATTTCTTTGGCGACGGCGCAGACGCGGCCCAGGGCTACGTGCCGCCTGCAGCGGGCTGATGCCCCATTGCGCTTGCCCCCCTGCTTTTTGATCCCTTGAGCTCGCCACCCTTCACCCGCCAAGCGCTGGTGATCGGTGCGGGCTTGTCAGGTTCGGCCGTGGCGCACAGCCTGGCCGTTCGGGGCTGGTCGGTCACGGTGCTCGACCAGGCTCCTGGCGTTGGGGCTGGAGCGTCTGGCCTGCCCGCAGGTTTGGCCGCACCCCACGTTTCACCCGACGACAACGTGCTCTCGCGCATCACGCGTGCAGGGGTGCAGGCCACGCTGCAACGCGCCCAGATGCTGATGCAAAGCGGCACCGATTGGGCCCTCACGGGTGTTCTGGAACACAACTTGGCGGGCAAACGACGCCTGCCCGCGGACACCACCGATCACCACAGTGCCCCGGCCAGCGCGGCGCAAATTGCCGCTGCAGGCCTGCCGCCCGACTCGCCCGCCCTCTGGCACGCACAGGCAGGCTGGATTCGGCCCCGGCAGCTGGTGGCCGCACAGCTCCAAACCCCGGGCGTGCAGGTGCGCTGGGGCCAACAGGTGCAGGGCATCGAGCGGCGCGGCGATGAATGGGCCGTGACCGATGCCCAAGGCCAAACGCTGGGTCAAGCCCCCTGGCTGGTGGTGGCCAGCGCCTTTGACAGCTTGGCTTTGCTGCAGCCTCTGCCCGGCTTTGCCGTGCCACTGAACCCTTTGCGCGGGCAGGTCAGTTTTGGGCACATGGCTGACCTGAACCAGGACCAGCGCCAGTTGCTGCCGCCGTTTCCGGTCAACGGCCACGGCAGTTTCATCAGCGGCGTGCCCTCGCCCGACGGGCCGCCAAGCTGGTTCATTGGCTCCACCTTTGAGCGCAACTGCCAGCAAGCCCCCGTGCGCGAAGAAGACCATGCGGCCAACCAAGAGCGCCTGGCCACGCTGCTGCCCGCTTTAGGCCAGGCCATGGCCGGGCAATTCGGGCCGGATCAAGTGCGTGGGTGGGCGGGTTTGCGCTGCACCTTGCCCAACCGCTTGCCGGCGGTTGGGCCTATCGATCGGCAAGGTTTGCCGGGCCTTTGTTTGAGTACCGGCATGGGTGCGCGCGGCATCAGCCTGTCCGTTTTGTGCGGAGAATTGACCGCCGCGTGGCTGAACGACGAGCCACTGCCATTGCCTGCTGCCTTGGCCAAGCACCTCGCGGCCGATCGCTTTGCCGGGTGATAAATTTAGAAAAAATATCAAAGTCAACTAGGATGTGAGCCATTCTTGCGCGTGTTGGCCTTTGTCGCCGTTTCTTTTGGAGAGCAGCCCATGGCCCGTCAATCCTTCTCGCGTTACCTGCCTTGGCTGGTCACGGCCCCGGCCGCTCTCATCACTTGGCCATTCTCGGCTTGGGCAAGTGCCGGCTTTGCGGCCCTGTTTGTGCTGGGCTGGTTGGACTTCATGCAAACCAAACAAGCGGTACGGCGCAACTACCCCCTGACGGGTCGGTTGCGTTATGGCTTGGAATACATCCGGCCAGAAATTCGCCAATACTTTTTGGAAGATGACGAGGAAAAACTCCCTTTTTCTCGCAACCAGCGGGCCTTGGTCTATGCGCGCTCCAAGGTCGAAAACGACAAACGAGGGTTTGGCAGCATCAAGGACATGTACAGCACTGGCACCGAATGGATCGCCCACTCTTTGCAGCCCGTGCAGCCCGACCCGACGACTTTCAGGGTGCAGGTGGGTGCAGGCCAATGCGCGCAACCCTACAGCCTGTCGCTGCTCAATGTCTCGGGCATGAGTTTTGGGGCCCTGTCGCCCAATGCCATCAAGGCGCTCAACCGGGGCGCGGCTTTGGGCGGCTTTGCCCACGACACGGGCGAAGGCAGCATTTCGACACACCACCGCGAACACGGCGGCGACCTGATCTGGCAGATTGCCTCCGGTTACTTTGGTTGCCGAACCCCCGATGGGCACTTTGACGCCGAAAGATTTGCGCTGCAAGCCCAGTCGCCGCAGGTCAAGATGATAGAGGTCAAACTTTCCCAAGGGGCCAAGCCTGGCCACGGGGGCGTGCTGCCGAAAGCGAAAGTGAGCCCAGAGATCGCCGAAGCCCGGGGTGTGCCCATGGGCCAGGATTGCGTCTCGCCTGCCCGGCATTCGGCCTTCTCGAACCCCATCGAACTGTTGGACTTTGTCACCCGACTGCGGCAGTTGTCGGGGGGCAAGCCAGTCGGCATCAAACTGTGTGTGGGTCAAGCAGCGGAATGGTTTTCCATTGTCAAAGCCATGTTGGCCACAGGCCAAACACCCGACTTCGTGGTGGTCGACGGTGCAGAAGGCGGCACGGGCGCTGCCCCCATCGAATTTGCCGACCATGTGGGCATGCCCCTGCGCGACGGGCTGCGCTTGGTGCACAACAGCTTGGTGGGCGCAGGCTTGCGCGAGCGCATCAAGATTGGCGCTTCGGGCAAGGTGATTTCGGCTTTTGACATCGCACGGTGCCTGGCCTTGGGGGCCGACTGGTGCAATTCAGGACGCGGCTTCATGTTTGCGCTGGGCTGCATCCAATCGCGCAGTTGCCACACCGACCACTGTCCCACAGGCGTGGCCACACAGGACCCGGTACGCCAACGCGCCATCGTGGTCACTGACAAGGCCGAGCGGGTGTATTACTTCCATGCCAACACGCTGCACGCATTGGCCGATTTGGTGGGTGCAGCAGGCCTGAACCAACCCGGCGACATCAAGCCGCACCATCTGATGGTGCGCAATGGTGACGGTCAGGCCCGCACATTGGCCTCCAACATCGACACCCTGGTGTCCGGCCAGCTTTTGAGCCCTACAGCCACCAGCCCACTGCCCAGCCCCTTTGCAGAATTCTGGCGTGACAGCGAGGCCAGTCATTGGGGCGTGTCCTGATCAAACCCCTGGAAAGCGATAGGCCTCTTGAACGAACAAACCCACGCAGACCTGGACCAAATCGGCATCAAACAAGACGCCCGATGACACCAGCAAGACCTGTAAAGCTTGGTCCATGGTTTGTGCGCTTTGATAAGGGCGATCGCGTGTCATGGCGTCCAGCATGTCAGCCATGCCAATGATCTGGGCGCCCCGTAAGACATCCGCGCCTTTGAGGCCCAAGGGGTAACCACTGCCGTCGATGCGTTCATGGTGCTGCGCAATGTAGGCTTTGACCGGCCCTGCGAACTCGATGTGTTTGAGCATGTCCAGCGCTGTCATCACATGCTTCTGGATTTGCTTGACCTCACCCTGAGACAAGAGCTCGGTTTTGCCCAAAATTCGGGACGGCACCGTGACCATACCCAGGTCATGAATCAAGGCGGCCAAGATCACCGCCTCCACCTCTTCGGCGCTGTACTGAAGCCTTCGGGCCAAGGTACCGGCCAAATCGGCCACGCGCCTTTGGTGACCGATCGAGTCTGGATCGTGCACCTCCAGCACAGTGATCAGCGACTGAACCACGCCCATGAGGGCTGTTTCGGCCACAGACGAGGACAACGCCATGGCTTGGGCCAAACTGCTGCGCACCAAGGTGCACAACACCAGCCGTCTGTCAGACAGATTGACAGGCCGGGCGCTGATGACCATCGACAAGCTGTCCCGGTCCTCGTTCAAAGCCGTCACGGCCATGGGCGGCATGGCCAAAGGCAGACTGGTCAATGAAACCAGTGTGCGCACCACTTCCGGTTGCTGCCAGCCCCCCTTATCCCAAAAAACAGCTCCCTGCAAAGACGCTTTAGACCGCCCTAACCAATCGGGCCAAGCCGGGTTCAGGCCTTCAATGCGACCACTGATCGGATCCACCAAAACCAGACCCGCATCGGCTTGGGCCAACATGAGTTGGTCTGGATCGTGGAACTTGTCTTCCTTCATGGGCATGACCTGAACTGGATGGGGGGAAGACTCACAGCATAGGGCATCTCATCTGGCCAAGGCAGGACTCACCTCATCGCTTCAGCGGGGCGGCGCGCCTTCACATACGCGTCGCTCGGCTGGTAATTCTTGCCATCGGCATAGCGCCACTGCACCATGGTGCCTTTGCCGCCGCGCTGGTCAAGTTTGCCCACATAAGCGCCCATGGTGGACTGCTGGTCAATGGCGCGAAATTCGGCGGGGCCAAAGGGCGTGCTGAATTTGAGGCCACGCAAAGCGATGACCAGTTTTTCGTTGTCGGTGGAGTTGGCTTTTTTGATCGCCGCAAAGATCGCCTGCATGGTGGCGTAGCCGACAACAGAGCCGACCTTGGGGTTCTCATTGAACTTCTTGTAGTAATTGGCGGCAAAGCTGGCGTGCTCTTTGTTGTCGAGCTGGTCCCAGGGGTAGCCGGTCACGATCCAGCCCTTGGGGGTTTCGTCTTTCAGCACTTCCAAATATTCAGGCTCGCCCGAAAGCAGAGACACCACAGGCGTCTTGGGGAAGACGTTGCGCTGGTTGCCTTCGCGCACCAGCTTGGCCAAGTCGGCACCAAAGGTCACGTTGAAAATCGCATCGGGTTTGCTGGCCATGGTGGCGGTCAGAGTGCTTCCCGCGTCGATCTTGCCCTGGGCGGGCCACTGCTCGCTCACAAATTCCACATCGGGGCGCTTGGCTTTGAGCAATTCTTTGAAGCTGGCCACGGCGCTTTGGCCGTATTCGTAGTTGGGGGCAATGGTCGCCCAACGCTTGGCGGGCAACTTGGCCGCTTCTTCGACCAACATGGCTGACTGCATGTAGGTGCTGGGTCGCAAGCGGAAGGTGTAGCGGTTGCCCTTGTCCCAAACGATGGCGTCGGTCAAAGGCTCACTGGCCACAAACAGGCGCTTGCTTTTGGCGGCATGGTCGGCCAAGGCCAAGCCCACATTGGACAGAAAGCCTCCCGCCAGCACATCCACTTTTTCTTTGGACGTCAACTCGATCGCGTGGCGCAGCGCCTCGTCGGGCTTGCCCGCATCGTCTCTGGCAATCACTTCGACCTTGCGCCCCAGCAGGCCGCCTTGGGCATTGATCTCGTCGACCGCCAGCTGCCAGCCTTGTTTGTAGGGCTGGGTGAATTGGGGAATCGCTGAATAGCTGTTGATCTCCCCGATCTTGATCGGGGTCTGGGCGAAAACAGGGGACATGGCGACCGCAGTCAGCAGGCCGGTGGCAATCAGGCGTTTCATCGTCGGGTCCTAGGCTTAAGGTCTGAAGGCGTGACTGTACCAGCCGACTTTTTCCCTGTCGCAAAGAGGACACAAAAAGAGGCGTCTTACCGAGATTGACCTTGTGTCCAGTCCAAAGAAAACGCACACCTTCGATCAACCAGAATTCACGGCGGCACCTTTTATAAGCATTAGGAATATATACCCAACTAAAAAATCGTTTGTTTTGGAATAAAGCCACCTTACAGTCGCCGGCATGGTTGATTTAGCTTATGTCTTTGCAGGTTTTTTCGTCGGCGTTGTGGTGGGCCTGACGGGGGTGGGCGGCGGGTCCTTGATGACGCCGATCCTGATCTTTTTCTTCGGCGTCAAACCCTACATGGCCGTGGGCACAGACCTGCTGTTTGCGGCCTTCACCAAGATGGGCGGCACCGTGAGTTTTGACCGCCAACGTGTCGTGCCTTGGCGCGTGGTGGGTTTACTCAGTGTGGGCAGCATCCCAGCTTGTCTGGTGACTTTGGGCTTTTTGCGCTGGGTTGGCCCGGCCTCTGCCCAAGTGCAGTCGCTGATGACGACCACGCTGGGCGTGACTCTGCTGCTCACCGCTGCGGCCATGCTTTACAAGGCGGTGCGCGGCCAACAAGTCCCTCGGGACTTGGCCGCCGCCGACGAGGTCCGTGCCAGCACCCCTCGACACTGGGGCCTGCCTGTGCTCTTGGGTGCGTTGATTGGCACTTTTGTCACCCTCACCTCGGTCGGTGCGGGTGCCATTGGCGTGACCGTGCTGCTTTTGCTCTACCCACTTTTGCCCCTGCCGCGCATCGTTGCGGCAGACATAGCCTATGCCGTGCCTCTGACCTTGGTGGCAGGCCTGGGTCATGCGTCCTTGGGCTCGGTCGATTGGCCATTGCTGGCCAAACTGCTGGTCGGCTCTTTACCTGGCATCTGGCTGGGCTCGTACCTGACCCACCACACGCCTGACCGCGTGATCCGTTCATTGCTTTCCGTCTTGCTGGCCTGGGCCGGCGCCAAACTGGTTTTGATCTGAGTTTTCCCCATGTACCAATACACCGAATTTGACAAACAGTTCGTGCGCGCCCGCGCTGCACAGCACCGCGACCAACTTGAGCGATTTCAAGCAGGCCAACTGTCAGGCGATGAGTTCAAACCTCTGCGCCTGCAAAACGGCTGGTACGTGCAGCGCTACGCGCCCATGCTGCGCGTGGCTGTGCCCTATGGCGAAATCTCGGCGCCCCAGCTCAAAGTGCTCGCCCAAATCGCCCGCGACTACGACACGCCCGATCCAGCCCTGTTAGCCGAGGCACAGGCCACACAAGACAAAATTGCCGGTCCAGCACCCAAGCTGACCACCAATTACGGTCACTTCACCACCCGTCAAAACGTGCAGTTCAACTGGATTCCCATGTCCCAGTCGGCCGACGTGATGGACCTGCTGGCCAGCGTGAACCTGCACGGCATCCAGACCAGTGGCAACTGCATCCGCAACACCACCACCGACGAGTTGGCTGGTGTGGCGGTGGACGAAGTGGTCGATCCTCGGCCCTATGCCGAGCTGATCCGCCAGTGGAGCACACTGCATCCCGAATTCGCTTTCTTGCCCCGCAAGTTCAAGATCGCGATCACCGGCGCTCTTGAAGACCGCGCCGCGATTGGCTGGCACGACGTGGGCCTGCAAATGGTCAAAAACACGTCTGGAGAAGTCGGCTTCAAGGTGCTGGTGGGCGGCGGCATGGGCCGCACACCCACGGTGGGTTCGGTCATCCGCGAGTTCCTGCCATGGAACCAGATCATGAATTACCTCGAAGCCGTGATCCGCGTGTACAACCGCTGGGGCCGACGCGACAACATCTACAAAGCCCGCATCAAGATTTTGGTCAAGGCCGAAGGCCAGCGTTACTTTGACGAAGTCGAATCCGAATACCAGGATATTCTGGTCAAGGACGGCGGCCTGCACACCATCCCGCAAGCCGAGTTCGACCGCGTGGCCGCTTGCTTTGCCGCGCCTGCGCTGAACTTGCCTGCAGACCTGGGTGAATGGGTGGCCAAGGCCGAAGCCGATGTCAGCATCGAAGCAGCCAAAACGCCCGCCTTTGCCCGATGGATCGCGCAAAACGTCAAACCGCACCAAAACCCTGCACTGCGCGCTGTGAGCCTGTCGTTCAAGCGAGTGGGCCAAGCCCCCGGTGACGCCACCGCCGACCAGCTGGACGCCGCCGCTGCGCTGGTCGCACAACACTCTGCAAGTGAAGCGCGCGTGACGCACACCCAAAACCTGGTGCTGCCTTGGGTACGCCTAGACCAGCTGCACGCGCTGTGGCTCGAAGCCAAAGCCCTGGGCCTGGCCCAGCCCAACATCGGTTTGCTGACCGACATGATCGCCTGCCCCGGCGGCGACTATTGCGCACTGGCCAATGCCCGTTCGCTGCCTTTGGCCGCCGCCATCACCGAGCGCTACCAGGACCTGGACGAGCTGAACGACCTGGGCCACATCGACTTTCACATCAGCGGCTGCATCAACTCCTGCGGTCATCACCACTCGGGCCACATCGGCATTCTGGGTGTGGATAAAGACGGCAAGGAGTGGTATCAGGTCACGCTGGGCGGCTCGGACGGCAAAGACCTCTCAGGCCCCACCACCCCCGGCAAAGTGGTCGGCCCTTCGTTCTCGTCGGTCGAAGTGCCGGACGTGATCGAGGCAATTTTGGACACCTACAAAGCCGTGCGCCAGCCTCTGCTGGACCGACACGAATACTTCATCGAAACCTTGCACCGTGTGGGCCAGGATCCGTTCAAGGCAGCTGCCAATGCAGCACGCCACCCGGCTGAGGAACAAACTGCCTGAATATCCCTGCAGGGGCAGCCTCCACAGAACACCACCCTACACAGCAGAACCCATGAAAATCATCACCGCCCAAGACCACCAGGCCGTTGAATCGCCAACGGTCATCACATTAGCCAACGACGCCGATCCCCGCACGCTCGACCTGAGCGGCGTGACACGCATTGATCTGCAGTTCCCCAAATTCACCGACGGCCGCGCTTACAGCCAAGCTTTTTTGCTGCGCCGCCGCTTGGGCTTTGCGGGCGAATTGCGCGCCACCGGCGATGTGCTGATCGACCAGCTGGTGCAAATGGAGCGCACCGGTTTTGACGTGGCCGTGTTGCGCGAAGGTGTGGACGCCTCGGCAGCGCAACGCCAATTTGAGCGCTTTGCAGGTTTCTACCAAGGCTCGGCCATCGGCACACAACCCCTGTTTGCGAAAGCTTCCTGAAAAGCGCCTGCGTATTGCCTCCTTCTGAGCTAGCCACTTGTGGGAGCGAGCCCCTGCTCGCGAATACCAGCCGGAGCCACTGCACGCATGCGGCCACAGGGGCGACATCCCACAGAAAAACACAACACACTGCATGACTTCCAGCCTGATTTTTTCCCGCAACGCCCCGGCCAAAGCCACCGAGCAAAACGCCAAGGCGAGCCCTGACTTTGTCGCCAAGCTGGCCGAGACTCAGGCTTTGCTGCAACGCGCAGCCGCCGAGTTCACCCCCGTCACCCAAGCCTCCAGTCTGGGCGCCGAAGACGTGGTGATCACCCACATCATCAACCGTCTGCAACTCGACATCCCGGTGTTCGTGCTCGAAACAGGCGCGCTGCACACCGAAACCCTGGCCCTGCTGGAGCGCACACAGGCGCATTCGCATGCGCCCATCCAAGTGTTCCGCCCGGTAGCCGAATCCGTCATCCAGTTCGTACGCGACAAAGGCCAAGACGCGATGTACCAAAGCATCGACTTGCGCAAGGCCTGCTGCGGCATTCGCAAGATGGAGCCCCTGGCCCGCGCCTTGAAAGGCCAACGCGCCTGGATCACGGGTTTGCGTCAGGAGCAATCCACCGCCCGAGCCGAGGTGCCGCTGCTTGACACCAGCGAAGAAGTCACCAAAAACCTGACCAAGTTCAACCCCTTGGCCCGATGGACTTGGGGTGACGTGTGGCACTACATCGCCGAGAACCAGGTGGACTACAACCCGCTGCACGACCAGTTCTTCCCGAGCATCGGCTGCGCCCCTTGCACCCGCGCCATCAGCCTGGGTGAGGAGTTCCGCGCCGGTCGCTGGTGGTGGGAAGACGAAGCGGCCAAGGAGTGTGGCTTGCACGTCAAGAAATGATTTTTGGGGGGTGATGTGTGGGGCGCGGCAGGCTCCTCAGAAGTCGCTTCGCGCCACACATCGTCGCCTCCCGCGCCCCACACATCAAGTCGATCGCCCTTGGATATTTTTGACTCGCCTTGACCGAATTTGAAGAGTAATGAACATGAACGCCATGACACAAACCGAGTTGCACACCCTGAGCAACAGCCACCTCGATGCGCTGGAAGAGGAAACCATCTTCATCCTGCGCGAAGTGGCCGCCGCCTTCGAGCGCCCCACCCTGCTGTTTTCGGGCGGCAAGGATTCGCTGGTCATGCTCAAATGCGCCGAAAAAGCCTTTGGTGCGGGACGCATCCCCTACCCGCTCTTGATGATCGACACCGGGCACAACTTCCAGGAAGTGACCGAGTTCCGCGACTCGCGTGCGAAGGAACTGGGCGCTGAGCTGATCGTGCGCAGCGTCGAAGATTCCATGAAAAAAGGCACTGTGCGCCTGGCCCACCCCGGCGAGAGCCGCAATGTGCACCAGTCGGTGACGCTGCTCGAAGCCATTGAAGAGTTCCGCTTTGACGCGCTGATCGGCGGCGCTCGCCGCGACGAAGAAAAAGCCCGCGCCAAAGAGCGCATCTTCAGCCACCGCGACAGTTTTGGCCAGTGGCAGCCCAAGGCGCAGCGCCCTGAGCTGTGGACCCTGTTCAACCACAAGCTTCAGCCCGGCGAACACTTTCGCGTGTTCCCGATCAGCAACTGGACCGAGCTGGACGTGTGGCAGTACATCGCCCGCGAACAGATTGCCTTGCCCTCGATTTACTACACGCATAAGCGCGAGGTGGTGGACCGCCGAGGCCTCTTGGTGCCGGTGACCGAGCTAACACCCCCCAAAGACGGCGAAGAAGTCGTTGTGCGCGACGTGCGTTTCCGCACCGTGGGCGACATCACCTGCACGTGCCCGGTGGAAAGCACGGCATCAACACCTGAGCAGATCGTGATCGAGACGCTGGCCGCCGATGTGAGCGAACGCGGCGCGACCCGCATGGACGACAAGACGTCCGAGGCTTCGATGGAGAAGCGCAAAAAAGACGGCTATTTCTGATCACGCGAGAGCACACATTCATGAGCAACGACAAAAATTTCTCTGCCAAAAACTCAGAAAGCAACACGCAAACCGCGTTGCGATTCATCACCTGCGGCTCGGTCGATGACGGCAAAAGCACACTGATTGGCCGCCTGCTGGTGGACACCAAGGCCGTGCTGCAAGACCACTTGGTGGGCGTGCAGCGCTCGGGTGAGACCGACTTGGCCTTGCTGACCGACGGGCTCAGCGCCGAGCGCGAGCAAGGCATCACCATCGACGTGGCCTACCGCTACTTCAACACCGAAGCGCGCAAGTTCATCATCGGCGACGCGCCCGGCCACGAGCAGTACACGCGCAACATGGTCACGGCCGCATCGAGCGCCGACGCCGCCGTGGTGCTGGTCGACGCCATCAAGCTCGACTGGGCCAGCCCCGACTTGCAGCTGCTGCCGCAAACCCGCCGCCACTCGCTGCTGGTCAACCTGCTGCGCGTACCGTCCATCGTGTTTGCCATCAACAAACTCGACGCCGTGGCCGATGCCACCGTCGCGTACAAAAACATTGCAGGCGCTTTAAACAAGTTCGCCCAAGAAGCGGGCATCCAGGTTGCAGCCATGGTGCCTGTGTCGGCCCTGAAGGGCTGGAACGTGGTGACCACCGAGAACAACGACCAAGCCGACTGGTGCGGCTACACCGGCCCCAGCCTGCTCAGCATCCTCGAAGACCTGCCTGTCACCCCGGCGGAGACCGACGTGGCCTTCAGCTTCCCGGTGCAGTGGGTCGAGAAACCTATTGCCCCCACGCTTGTCGCTTCGCGTACTGCGCAGCCCCCCGAGGGGGCCGCTGCTGCGCCTTGGGGCGGCCCGGCGGCGCAGCACCACGACTCCGGCGTGACCACCCAGGGCCGCCGCGTGTTCTGGGGCCGCGTGGCCACGGGCAGCATTGAGCCAGGCCAAACCATCAAAGTCTTCCCCAGCGGCCAGACCGCTGTGGTCTCGCAAGTGCTGTCGGCCACCCGCCAGCCGCAAAACAAAGCCGCAGGCCACAGCGCGGGCCTCGTGCTCGACCGCGAGGTCGATGTCTCGCGCGGCGATTGGCTGCTCGCCAGCGAAGGAGCCCCCGAAGGCCAGCGCCAGCTGAGCACCACCATCGCCTGGATGGACGACGAGCCCTTGGTGGCGGGCCGCCTGTACTGGGCACTGCACGGCCACCGCTGGGTCAAAGTCAAGGTGCAGCGCGTGGTACACCGCCTGAACGTGAACACCTTGGCCGAGGATGTTGCCACCGAGCTGGCCCCCAACGCCATCGGCCATGTCACGCTGGCACTGCAAGAGCCTCTGGCTACCCTGCCCTATGCCCAGTCGCGCATTTTGGGCGCGCTGGTGCTGGTGGACACGGCCAGCCACAAGACCTCAGGAGCGGTGTTGGTCAACTGAAGACCTGTCCCTTGTGGGAGTCCACCCCGTGGACGAATGGTTGATTCATCCTCAAACCCATTCGCGAGCAGGGGCTCGCTCCTACAGACCTCGTCCGATCTCCCTTAAAATGCCCACTTGCGCGAACCCGGTTGCGCTCCTCTTCACTCCGAGTCCATCATGACCCACGTTGTTTCCGAATCCTGTATCCAGTGCAAATACACCGACTGTGTGGACGTTTGCCCCGTGGATTGCTTTCGCGAAGGCCCCAACTTCCTGACCATCGATCCCGATGAGTGCATCGACTGCGCCGTGTGCATTCCCGAGTGCCCGGTCAACGCCATCTTTGCGGAAGAAGACCTGCCCGCCGACCAGCAGCACATGACAAAGCTCAACGCCGAGTTGGCTTTGTTGCCCGGCTGGAAGAGCATCACCAAGCGCAAAACCCCACTGGCCAGCGCTGACGAGTGGAAAGACAAGACCGGCAAGCTGGCTGAGCTGATCCGCTGAAGTTTCTGAAGGGCCGAATGTTTCGGCCTTTTTCTCGCGAGCCCTCCTCATGACCACCTCCATCGACACCGAAGCGCTGGTCATTGGCGCAGGCCCAGTGGGCCTGTTTCAGATCTTCCAACTGGGTCTGCAAGGCGTGCACTGCCATGTGGTCGACGCCCTGCCCCATGTCGGCGGCCAATGCGCCGAGCTGTATGGCCAAAAACCCATTTACGACATTCCGGGCATCCCGTTTTGCACCGGCCTCGAACTGATCGAGCGCCTGCAGCAACAAATCGCCCCCTTCAAACCCACACTGCACCTGGGCCAGCAAGTGGGCAGCGTCGAGCGACTGCCCGACCAGCGCCTGCAAGTGATCACCAGCGCAGGCCAAACCTTTCGCACCCCCACTTTGTTCATCGCTGCGGGCGTGGGTGCATTTGTGCCGCGCCGCATGGCGCTCGATGGCTTGGCTGCGTTTGAAGGCAAGCAAGTTTTTGCCGAACACCCCAAGCCTGAACACTGGGCAGGCCAACACCTGGTGGTGGCCGGCGACGGCGACGCCGCTTTGCAAACCTGTCTGGATGCGGGCCATGGCACCCAAGCGGCGGCCAGCGTCACGCTGCTGCACCGCCGCGACCAATTCAGCGCCGCACCTGAGTTGATCGACCAGATGCGCCAGGCCTGCGCCGACGGCCGCATGCGCTTTGTGGCCGGTCAGCCCACCGGCCTGCGCACCGAAGCTGGCCGATTACAAGCACTGGAGCTGCTCAACCCCCAAGGCGAATCCGAATGGCTGAACCTGGACGTGCTGCAAACCTGCCTGGGCCTGTCGCCCAAATTGGGCCCCGTGGCGCAATGGGGCCTGGCCTTGGAGCGCAAGCAACTGGTGGTCAACACCGAAAACTTCGGCACCTCAGAGCCTGGCGTTTTTGCTGTGGGTGACATCAACACCTACCCCGGCAAAAAGAAGTTGATCTTGTGCGGCTTCCACGAAGCCACGCTGGCCGCTTTTGGTGCCGTGGCCCTGCTGCGGCCCGAAGAAAAGACCCTGCTGCAGTACACGACAACGTCCACGCTGCTGCACCAGCGTTTGGGCATCGCCTAGAATCCACCCTGCGCCGAAATCTTGCGGCGCATTCGCTAGGGGTGTTGGTGGCTGCAAGGCCATCGACTGAGAAAGTCCCTTTGAACCTGATTGAGGTAATCCTCGCGCAGGGAAGCTTGTCAAAAGAACGGCGACCGATTTCGGCCGCATGACGTTCCCAGCCAGCCGACCTGCCATAACGTTGAAGGAAAAACGTCATGGCATTTTTTTCGCCATTTTCTTGCCGGTCCCGCAACCATTCGCGCTTTTGTACCAGCCGAATCGCCAGCGCAGTGGCGCTGCTCACACTGGGGGCAGCACAGGCCCAAAGCCTGACTGAAATCACCATCACCGACACTGCGCCGTCTCAGGTCAGTGGTTTTGGTGATGTGCCGCTCAGCAAAGCGCCTTTCAGCGCGATCAACATCGACCAGCAAACCTTGCAGGACATTGGTGCCCAACGTGTCTCCGACGCCTTGCGCCTGGATGCCAGCGTGGCAGACAGCTACAACTCTCCTGCCTACTGGGACAGCCTGAGTGTGCGCGGCTACACGCTGGACAACCGCTACAACTACCGCCGCGAGGGATTGCCAATTTCTGCTGAAACCATGATCCCGATGGACAACAAGGAACGCATTGAGCTGTTCAAAGGCACCAGCGGCATCCAGGCGGGTACCAGCGCCCCCGGTGGCTTGGTCAATTACGTGGTCAAGCGCCCCCCATCGGCCAAAGACGAAACCATCCGCTCGGTCAGCGTCAGCTACGGCCCAGGCCAAAGCAGCAGCACCGGCCTCGACCTGGGTGGCCGCTTTGGCCAAGACCAAACCTTGGGCTACCGATTCAACGTGGCCTATGAAGACCTGAATCCCTACATCCAAAACACCGAAGGTCACCGCAAACTCTTTGCCCTGGCCATGGACTGGCGCATCACGCCCGACAGCAAGCTGGAGTGGGAAATCGAGCACAGCGAACGGCAGCAGTTGGGTGTGAATGGCTATAGCCTGCTGGCAAACCCCAACGATCCTTATGGTGCCCCGTCTTTGCCTTCCACCGTGGACGGTAAACGAAATATCACACGCCAGCCCTGGTCTTTGCCGGGTGTGTTTGCCAGCCAAACGGGCAGTGTGCGCTTCAAGCAAAACCTGTCTGACGGCTGGCTGTGGACCATGCAATATGGGGGACAGCGCCTGAAAACCGACGACCGGTTGAGTTTTGCCTTGGGCCACAACTGCTATGGGGTACTCGATCCTGCGAACGGAGCCACCAAACTGTGTGACCGTTTTACATCGGATGGACGATTTGAGCTGGCCGATTACCGCAGCAACGATGAGCGACGATTGGTTGATGCCTTTCAAACCGAAGTGGCTGGAGAAACCCGCTGGGGGAGTACAACACACCACCTAGCCCTATCACTGACCCGGCAGCGGCAACTTGACAGGCTGCCTGCCATGCAAGCTTGGAATTCTGCTGGCGAGGGCAGCATCTACGGAGGCGGCATCAATCAAGCTTCCCCCATTCCCGGTTACCCCAACACCAACAAAAGCGAATACAGCACAGAAATTGCTGTCAAAGATCGCATGCAACTGACGGCTCAAACAGCTGTCTGGGTGGGACTGCGCTATTCGTCCCATAGCCGAAGCAGCGAGCAAAACGCAAAATGTGATCCAGACACCTACTTGTGCTCACCTGCCGCTCAAACAAACGCCATCAACAGCAACGGTCACATCACCACCCCATGGGTCGGCATGGCACAGCAAATGGGACAACACATGGTGTTCGTGTCGCATGGGCATGGCATAGAACTGCAAGCAGTCCCGAACACACCCAGCTACTCCAACGCTGGCCAGTTGCTTGCCGTGGCTCGCAGCAAGCAAACCGAAGTCGGCATCCGCAGCGTGTCCTCGGCTGCCCGCGCTACGCCGTGGAGTTGGAATGCAAGCGTATTCCAGATCGAACGACCATTGGCCTATGACGTAGCAGATGGTGTTTTACTCAAAAGAGTAAGCAACGGTCAGCAAACCCATCAAGGGTTTGATGTGGGTGTTCAGTGGCGCTCAGCGACGTGGTCACTCCAGGCTCAAGGACAATGGCTCCACGCACGCATCTCTGATGCAACCATCATTACAGCTTTGAACGGTCAAACGCCTGTCAACGTCCCTGACATGACCCTGCGTGCCATGGCCCAGTACCGCTTCACAAACATCCCTGGTCTGCGCAGCAGCTTGCGCCTGAACCACGAAGGCTCACGCCGCGTGACCGAAGACGGTCACCTCAACCTGCCCAGCTGGACGACGCTGGACTTTGCCACGCATTACGACACCCGCATTCAAGGGACGCGAACTCAATGGACCGTGGCCATCGACAACCTGGCAAACCGCCACTACTGGCGCGAATCACCCAAACAGTTTGGCCACTATTACCTGTATGCCGGTGCACCACGGACTGTGCGAGTGGGTGTCAAGGCGAGCTTTTAAACAAGGCGGCAAGAATTTTCAGAAATCTTGCCTCTCCTCTCAAAACAGCCCAAAAATCACTCTATAATTCAAAGCTATTCCTCAATAGCTCAGTCGGTAGAGCGCCGGACTGTTAATCCTTAATTAGCCCCTTTTTGGGGCTTTTTTGTTTCAAAAACTCCTTTAAAATCAAACACCTACAGCGCTTTTCTCGAACCAATGTCAATTACACGGTAATTACACGTTTAAATACGCTGCCGCTGAGTGGTTTTGCCAGCGGCTCAGCCCCACGCAGCTCAGTTGCACCGCCCAAATCCTGCGGCTTGCGCTGAAGCCAAAAGTTGCTCTGCCCTTCGCCAACAAGCCAGCAGCCATGCAACTGGGTTGCATGACCCCAAGTACTTGGTAGTTGATTTATGAAACTCTGTTGCAGGGTCTGGCACTGAATGCTCTGCCCCAAGCCAATGGGTTCAATTGCCCAAAGCCACGTGCTTGAAGTTTTGAAATGGGGGTTGGTTCTGATTCCATCTCGTGCCGTCAGCCACCCTACTTTGTTGAGTGGGTTTGAACACTATGTTGATGGGCTCTGTTGGGGCTGATTTATTGTGCTCATTCATAGGCTTATCACCTCATACCCAACACCACCCTAGCCCACACCACTGAATCCCTACACTGTGTCCACAAGCTTGATTTCATGCGGGTTTGCGGGGTGTGTAAATTTTTTTAGAGCACTTGCAAATAACCCCATTTCTTTGCTACAATAGAGGGCTAGCGAGTTAGGATTTACAGCTTTATAAATCCTTCCCAAACTACACGGAGTGAGCCCATAGAGGTGACACCCCAGTGGCAAGTTTCTTGCTAGCACAACCGAATATTTTCCCCGATAGCTCAGTCGGTAGAGCGCCGGACTGTTAATCCTTAACAAGCCCCTTTTTGGGGCTTTTTTGTTTCCAAATTCCCTTTAAAATCAACAACTTAGCGATTTTTTGGTGTCTTATTATCAATTACACGGTTATTACACGAATAATTAGGCTGCCGCTGGTGCTGACAGAAAGTTTCATTATGTAACTTTTCTCTAGTTTAGGCATCGAGCTACTAGCGGCAAAACTCAGTGCTCAGGTGCATACAACTGAGTTGAAGTTTGTACGCCAGTGACCTTGGGAAACGCCAATTGTTGTATTGCCGTTTGCCTTGTGCTTTGGCACTAGCGTCTTTGAGCACGCTGGACAACCAATAAACCGTCAGGTCATCGGGACTTGATACATCCAGGTTGCCCTCTTGGTTACTCAGAAAACAAACTGTGCGCACTACAGGAGCACAGACTTTGAACATCCACAGACCAGAGAACACCCAGCAAGACAGCTGGCAGGGCCAACGGGGCACGTAACATGCAGACCCCAGCGGACGAGCAACTCAACACCCGTGAAGTCGCTAGTCGTTTGGGCATCTCCACCTCTGAGCTCTCTGAGCTGCGCCTCAAAACCGATGCCCTGCCCATTGAGCAAGACGGGCTCAAATTGTTCTATCGCATGCAGGCGGTTCAAGCATATGAACGCGCCGAGGCCCTTCAAGTCATGGAGTGCGTGCTCCACAGCCCAACACCATTGGCCACACTCAAGCGCATGGCCCAAGTCAGTGGGCTGAGCAAACTCTGTATTGCAGGTCAACTCATCCCAGTCAACACCCCAGTCGTGACGGCTGCTGCTGCGGCAGCGGCTGGGGCGACACCAACTCCAGCACCAGAACCCAAAAGAGCGCCAAGCTCAGTCAAGTCAGAAGTCTTGACCCATGACATGAGCAAGGGTCGTGCGCAGCCGGTTGTTCAGCAAGACGTACTGGATGCAACTCAAACACTGGCCTCAGTCGCACTGTGGCACGTGGTGCATACCAAGCCTAGGCAAGAAGCAACAGCCATCGAGAACTTGCAGCGCCAAGGCTACTGCTGCTACATGCCGACCCTGCTTGCGCAAAAAGTTCATCGCGCGCAAATCAAATGCGTCTCAGAGCCGATGTTTGCCCGCTACGTGTTTGTGGCGTGTGACAAGCACTTTGAACAGAAAGGGGCCTCACCCATACGCTCAACCATCGGGGTGCATGAAATGGTGCACTTTGGCTCCCGCCCAGCCGTGATCAGCCTAGATCTGCTCCAAGCCATCTTTGAGCGCCAGCAAACCCAACATCAAAACCCCACTGCTGCCTTTGAGGGGGGAGACAAGGTGGCGCTAATCGATGGACCACTGGCGGGCCTGCAGAGCATCTACCAAGCAGCTACGGGTGAGGAGCGCTCGATGATTTTGCTCAATCTTCTCAACAGAACGATCAAGTTGCAAGTCCCCACCGCGCAGCTGACCAAAGTCGCATGAATTCAATTGATCCCACACCCACATTCAAGGCAGCGCAATACGTGCGCATGTCCACGGAGCATCAGCAGTACTCGACGCACAACCAAGCCGACAAAATCAAAGAGTACGCCGACCGAAGGGGCATCGAGATTGTTCGAACCTACGCCGACGACGGCAAAAGTGGGCTCTCCATTGACGGACGTGCAGCACTGCAAAAACTCATTGCCGATGTCGAGTCTGGCGCAGCCGACTTTAGCCTCATCTTGGTCTACGACGTCAGCCGCTGGGGTCGGTTTCAGGATGCTGATGAGTCGGCTTATTACGAGTACATCTGCAAGCGAAAAGGCATCTCTGTAGCCTATGTGGCTGAGCAGTTCGAAAACGATGGCTCGCCCGTCTCCACCATTGTCAAAGGCGTCAAACGTGCCATGGCAGGTGAGTACAGCCGAGAGCTCTCGGCCAAAGTCTTTGCCGGGCAATGCCGATTGATCGATCTGGGCTACCGACAAGGGGGGCCCGCAGGCTATGGTCTGCGCCGGGTGTTGATTGATCAGACAGGTGTGATCAAAGGCGAGCTCAAACGCGGCGAGCAAAAGAGCTTGCAAACCGACCGCGTCGTGCTCATGCCAGGGCCAGACTCAGAGGTACAAACCGTCAACCAGATGTTTCGCTGGGTCATTGAGGATGATTTGGGTTTAACCGAAATTGCCAAGCGACTCAACAGCATGGGGATTTGGACCGATTGGGATCGACCCTGGACGTACCAGACGGTTCGGCAAGTCATCACCAATGAGAAGTACATCGGCAACAACGTCTACAACAAGCGCTCCTTCAAGCTCAAGAAGCACCATGTCAAGAATCCACCCAAGATGTGGATCAGAAAGGAAGGCGCTTTTGAGGGCATCGTGCCGCTAGAGACGTTTCTGAGCGCTCAAGAAACCCTGGCTGAGCGCAACCGACGCTTTACCGATGACGAGCTTTTGGATCACCTGCGACGCCTCTATGCCGATTGCGGCACCCTATCGGGCTTCATCATTGATGAGGCACCAGACATGCCTGGGGCCAACACCTACATTCAGCGCTTTGGCAGCCTCAGCAGAGCCTACGAGATGGTGGGGTTTCACTCCATGCACCAACACGGGTCGCTGGAGGTCAACCGCAGACTGCGCCAGCTGCACCCCGAAATCGTCACGCGCACCGAGCAAACCATCTCTGAGCTGGGCGGGCATGTGCAAAGAGACGGCAAAACAGACCTGCTCACGCTCAACGATGAGCTTGTCATCAGCTTGGTGCTGGCCCGCTGCCAAACCACCGACAGTGGGCTACTGCGCTGGCGTATTCGCCTTGACCCCAAAGACCTGAAGTCTGACCTCACGCTGGCCATTCGCCTAGATGCCAACAACGCCAGCGAGCTGGACTACTACCTCATCCCCCGCTTGGACTTGCCCCATCACGAGATCCGATTGCACAACCGCAACAGCAGCGACTTCGAGTGCTTTCGCTTTGATGACTTGAATTTCTTTTATGGAATGAGCCAGCGCGAGCGACTGCAAAGGCTCACAAGAACTAAGCCATTGAAGCACATGGATCGATCACGATGAAACGCACAACCGTATGCCTGTATTCCATTTTTTAACCGCTTGTTTTTCTTCAACCTCAGCTTCACACGCTGCAATTCCCACCACTTCAACACCCATGACCAAGGAGCCTGCTTATGCACCCCAACACCCCAGACAACGTCACCCTGGTGCCCATTGAGCGCATCGAAGTTCTTAACTCCAGGGATCGAAACATCAAGGTCTTTGAGGAGATCGTCGAGAGTATTCGACTCATTGGCCTGAAAAAACCCATCACCGTCACCCAACGCCCAGGCGAAGACGGTGAGCCGACCTACATGCTGGTCTGCGGAGAGGGACGACTTAACGCTTTTAGGATTCTGGGCGAGACCCACATCCCCGCCTTGGTGGTAGAGGTCAGCGATGAAGACGCCTTCATCATGAGCTTGGCAGAAAACATTGCCCGCCGAGGCTATCGACCCTTGGAAATCTTGGCCGATATTGAGCTGCTGCGAGAACGGGGTTACTCGGCCGACCTCATCATCCAAAAGACTGGACTCTCGCCCAAATACGTGCGCGACATCGTTTTTCTTCTGGAGCAAGGCGAGCAGCGCTTGATTGAGGGCGTGCAGCGCGGCACGATACCGCTGACCACCGCCCTTGAGATCGCGCGCGCCAGCGCCAACAACAGCAGCGGGGAAGACGGCGACAACAGCGCCTCCAACCTGGGCACCCTGCTGCAAGAGGCTTATGAAAGCGGTCAACTCAAGGGGCGACAAATCATCGAAGCCAAGCGCTTGATCGAAAAACGCCAAGAGCTTGGCCCAGGTTCCCCAAACGCCGGGCAGATCAAGCCCCCAACCTCCAGCTACAGCTTGGTCAGGGCTTATCAAAAGGAGGTGGATCGACAAAGAAAAATGGTGCTCAAAGCCGAGCACGCCCATCAGCGCTTATTGCTGGTGGTCCAGGGCCTCAAAAAGCTCTTTGCCGATGAGCACTTTGTCACGCTCCTGCGAGCCGAGCAACTGGAGACCTTGCCCAAATACCTGGCCGAGAGAATTGATCACTTTGAGGGAGCCACCGCATGAACGCACGCGACATTGACACACTGCAAGACAGCCCCTTGTTGTACACATCGGATGTGGCAGGCCCGCAGTCGCTGGTCAACGACCCGTCTGGATCGGGCGAGTTGCTCTTGGGAACGTTACTCGGGTTTGACATGCAAACCTGCCAAATCCCACTGGATGCACTGCTGCCGAGCAAAAAAGTGGTCAACGGCACCATGAGCACCCGCAAGTACAAACAGGTGGTCTCCTCCATACGAGAGATTGGTCTTATTGAGCCGCTGTCGGTCATACAGACCGATCAAGACCAATCGGAGTACTTGGTGCTGGATGGGCACCTGCGCACCTTGGCACTCAAAGAGTTAGGTATTGAAAGCGCGCCGTGTTTGCTGGCCAAAGACGATGAGACCTTTAGCTACAACCACCGCATCAATCGCTTGTCCACCGTCCAAGAGCACTACATGCTGCGCAGGGCCATTGACCGGGGTGTGAGCCGCGAGCGCTTGGCTCGGGCGTTTAACGTCAACCTCAGCGCCATCAATCGACGCATCAATCTATTGGAGGGCATTTGCCCCGAAGCGATTGAGTGGCTGCAAGACAAGCAATTCACGCCCGATGTCACCCGCATCTTGCGCAACATGAAGCCTGCTCGCCAGGTCGAGGCGGTCGAGCTCATGGTCTCGAGCAACACCATCACTTTGGCCCATGCTGAAGCCTTGCTCAAAGCTACCCCCGCAGAGCTTCGCACCGATCTCAGACCCACGCCGCGCGACAAGTCCTCCTCCATCGAGCAACTGGTCAAGCTAGAAAAAGAGATGAGCCAGGTACAGACTCAGTACAAAGATGCCGAACAGAACTATGGCTCAGATCTCCTGAACCTGGTGGTGGCTAAAGGCTACTTGACCAAGCTGCTGGCCAACGAGGTCGTCAAAACCTACATCGAGCGTGCGGAGCCCCATATCCTTGAGCAGTTTGAACTGGTGGTCAACACCGTGAGCATGGAAGAAGCACTGCAGCAAGAGCAGCAACTCGATGACAATGAGCCAGAGTGGAGTGAGCTCAACAGTTAAACCGTGATGAATGGATTGGGTTCGGGGGACGTTAACGGGTGAGCCGGTAAACCCATATCCCGAGCCACTCATGCAGCGCTGTTTGCCAGCGCACCAGGCTGTGCGCCAGTGAATATTCGGTCGGCGGCGTGGTGTGCCCAGTCCGATAGTCCACCGGATAGGCCGTGATCTTGCAGCCTACTGCCTCAAACTCGGCCATGCTGCGCGGCATGTGCCAAGCCGAGGTCACCAGCAGCCAAGGCTCTTGGCAGCGATCACCCAAGAGCTTGGCCACTTGCTGGGCGTTTTCTCGTGTGGTGCGTGATCCGCCTTCGAGCGTGACGCGGCTCATGTCCACACCTTGCGATACATAGAAGTGTTGTGCGAGCTCAGCCTCTGTGGTGCCCGTGGTCAGCAAGCGCCCTTCTCCACCCGAAAAAATCAATTGCAAATGCGGGTGCTGCTGCATCAAGCCCACGGGTGTGCTCATGCGCTCGGCTGACTCACCCAAAGGCACTTCTCCCCGAGCCGTAAACACGCTGGGGTGCTGTATGGCACCACCCAACACGATCATGCCCACATGGCGGCTGACCTCTTGGGCGGTGGGTACAGGGTACTGGTTTTCTAATGGGCGCAGCAAGGCATCAGGCAGGGCTCTAAAACCCAACAAACCCAGCGCCGCCAAGCCAGCCCACATCATGGCCAGAGCCGTTCTGCGCCAACGCTGGGTGAAACTCAAGATCAGCAAAGCCAGTACCCACCACAGCACCAACCAAAACAAAGGCTGGGTGATGGCTTGCAAGAGTTTGGAGGCGATAAACAACATGTCGATCAGCAGATATCAATGAACACTGCCGTTGACGGTGTGGGTCAAGACCTCAATTCGTCTTGGAAGCAATGCCAAACGATTGTTTGATCTGAGCAATCTTCTTGGCAGACTCTGGATTTGCTCCCGCATTGATCAACGCTTTGCGAATGAACACAAACAGCAGCAATGCAAAGCCACTGGCCAAGGCCGCAATCACGGCAACCATGGCACGCTTGCGCGGCATGGGCTTTTGCGCGAGCGTTGGGGTTTGAACAAACACCTCTGGGCCTTTGACGAGCAGCTGCCGCTCCATCTCTTGGATAGCTTTTTTGTTATCCAGCACAAGTGTGACCAATGAAGCAATGCTGCTCACCGCTTCCTCAGCATTTGAAGCTCCCACACTGCCTTTGGGAAAAGCTTGAACAAGCTGTTCAAAAGCCGTTTCAGCTACAGAAATGGCTTGTTTTCTGATCTCTATTTGCTGAAGGATATTGGCTTTGTCTTGACCTTTGGGCGTGAGCTCAGCCAGTAATCGAGAAATGGCTTGCTCGTTGAGCTTTTGAGCCTGCTCTGCAGAATTGGACTTCGCTGTGATGGTGACCAGCTTTGTTCGTTTGTCGACCGAGCTGACGAGATCCTTTTTAAGTGATTCTCTGGCGTCCTCCCGGACCCCCTCAGCTTCGCTTAAGTATCCAAATGATTCAGCGAGAGGGTCCAATATCGCAGCGGAATGCAATAGAGCAGCATCCTCCTCAGCAAGACGCAAAATGGCCGAGGATTGATACAAATTGGGCTTTAGAAAGGTCGCACCCGCAAAGGCGGCGATAGCAATCAACACAGGGGCAATGACCAAGAGCTTCCAAGACTCGGCAACAGTTACCAAGAGGTCGAGCAGATCAATTTCGTCGTCCATGGCGGACACAGGCGTTTCGTTCATGAGAAATTTGTTTTTTTAGAAAAGCAACGTCCATTGTAAAGGGCCTGCCCCCTACGTCAGGGCTAAGGCCGACCCAATGACAAAGGACAACATTTAAAGGTCGTCTTTTGTTATTTGCTGCTTCAGCGTTCTTTGACTTTTGGCAAGGGATCTTGATAAAAAAAGGCCCTCTGCATGGACACAGAGGGCCTTGGGTTTTAGCGCTGCCAAGCCCCATGTTTGCTGGGTTTTGGGAAGTTGTCAGGGGGTGCAAAAGTTACATTATGTAACTTTCTCAGGATTTTGCGAAAAGTTGCCCGGCTCAGCGCCAAATGACTGGCTTCATGCAACTCCGTTGGGTTGCCAAAATCACGTGTGTTGCATGCTCGAAGGTCACCAAACAGGCAGTTACTTGTATGAGTTCAAGCGCCTGTTTTTGAACCTCACATGAAGTCAAAAGCCTGTGTGCATGCGGGTTTGAGCGGGGTGCAAAAATTTTTGAAGTGGCTTGCAAAGAGCCTTATTTCTTTGCTACAATAGAAGGCTACAGAGCACAATGCGTTGGTTAACCAACCGAGTCCTATTTTTGTAGGACAGTGGCTCAAAAAACCGAATATATTCCTCGATAGCTCAGTCGGTAGAGCGCCGGACTGTTAATCCGTAGGTCCCTGGTTCGAGCCCAGGTCGAGGAGCCAAAAACCCTAATAAAAACAACGCCTTACAACGTTGTTTTTATTTTTTACTTTAATTACACGGTTATTACACGAATAATTAGGCTGCCACTGCTTGTTTTTTTCCACGGTCTGCGCATACACTAGCTGAATGCGAGTGCCAGCAACAGAAACCGTCGTCATCAAGCCTGAGTTAATACGGCTGGTGCGACGTGCTGACAGCAAAAAATGGCAAGTGCACTACAAGCTGGATGGGATCAAAACTTGGTTTCGCCGCAGCACCGATTGCAGCGATGTCAAGGAAGCCACCCGCATTGCAGAGCGCATGTGGATGAAGGCCACTTTTGATCACGAAGAAGGCCGCCCCGTCATCAGCAAAAAGTTCAAGCCTGTGGCCGAAATCGTGTTGCGCAAGCTTGAAGAAGAGATCAAAGCTGGTGCAGCCAAAGCCAGTGCGCGGGACTATGTGTCGGCCATCAAGCTGTACCTCATCCCCTTTTACGGCAACTACAACGTTGATAGCCTCAAGCCCGCCGTCATTTCCGACTTTCACCTCTGGCGCCGCGAAAAGGTTGGCAGAGAGCTCACCAGCAGCGCACAAAACAACCACAACGCTGCCTTCAACAAAGTCATCGACGAGGCCATTGAGCGCGGCTACCTGGCGGCTTACGAGCGACCCGTACCCAAAAACACGGGCACTGAAAACGACCGTCGCGCCGAGTTCAGTCATGAAGAGCTAGAAGCCCTACTCTCCTCCACGCCCAAGTTCATTGAAGATGGCCGTACCGTTCGCACCCGCATGATCCGCGAGCTGCTCACCATCTACGTGCCTTTTATGGCAGCTACAGGGATGCGTGCTGGCACCGAGGCGGAATACTTGGAGTGGCGCCACATCGATGTGGAAATTCGTGACAAGCAACCCATCTTGCATTTCAGGCTGCAGCGTGGCAAGCGGGGGGCTCGCAACTTTGTGGCCCACAACAGCTGCTGGCTCTTGCTAGAAAAACTGCGCCAGCTCAGCCCTGATCTGCAAGACATGACGCTGGAGCAAGTGCTCAAAAAACGTGTGGCCAAACGCTTGTTCCGCTTGCGCGACGGCTCCATACCCGACAACTGGAACAAGCCCTTCAGACAGTGGCTAGAAGACACGCAGTTGCTCAATTGCCCCGTCACAGGCAAGGAGCGCAGCTTGTACAGCCTTCGCCATTACTACGCCACCCAGCGCTTGCTGGAGGGCATTCCCATTCATGACTTGGCCGAGCAAATGGGCACCTCGGTGCTGATGATCACCAAGCACTACAGCCACCTCACGCCGCTCATGAAAGCCAAACAGTTTGCGGGTGTGGTGGACCCCGAGGGCAAAGGGGACGCTGAGCAAATTCGCGCCATCATGTCAGCTCAAATGGCCAACAACAACATCTTGAGCCTGGTGCAAATGGGCACAGGTATGACGCTGGCACTGACCCTTCAAAACTCCGACCTCAAAGACGACTTCGAAAACCGTCTTAAAAACGCGGCACCCCAAGCCGCTTAACCCCATCTTTTAACAAACTCCACACCACCGCCTACAGCCACGACTTTAAAAGCCTGCACCATGAGCGATCAACTGACCCAGTACTTCAACCACTTCGCTGAGAACGCCATTCAGCGGATGAAGTCGGCGATTTTGGCTATCAGCTTTTACGAGCGCATTAGGGCACGGCTCAAAAACGGTGAAGACTTGAGTGGTGAAATGCCACTTATCAAAAAAGTGGGTGCCAAAGGCACCCTTAAAGTGGTTGAACAAGCCATTGCCGATTACAAGCAACAGCGCGATCAAGCATGGGACATGAACCCTCGCCTACTGGACATCGGCAAATGCACCTGCAAACTGGTTGTGAATGAGCGAGAGCATCTGCCCAGAGCGGATTTGACCTACCTCTTTGCCAGCAGTGCGGGCAATGTGGCTATACACATCGCCTCAGCAGGTGAAAACTTCCGGTTGAATATCATCACTCCCAAAAACCCCATGGCTGCCAAACTGGCGATCACAGAGCTTGAGAAAAACCTCACCTTTATCGCTCTAACGACTTGATGAAAGCCCTGCTTCAATCCTGCTCTGCACTTTCGGGGAAACGGACATCAAATAGATAGCCCACTCGAGCATAAAAATCCGTCAAAGGCATTGGCTCCATGGTTGAAAACCCACTGTCGACATCAATGTCTTTGCCTAAATCGAGGTCTTTAACCGATTCACTGTTTTCGCAAATATTGAGAAGCTCATCCAAAGTATCCGAAATCGTGTACCTCGATTGCTCAAGGGCCTGCTGTACCCGACTGAGGTGTTCCTCAACAAGGCTAATTTCGTTTTCCCACAAATCAAGCCGCTTTTTGTCCAGGTACAGCGTGCATAACAGCTCCGATTGCAAGCCATAAAACGTGGCTTCTTGGCTGCCAAGCTCGCAGGCCGAGTAGTGCCGAATTGGACACATATCGTTTGAAGTCAATCGAGCGATTTCGCAAGCCACGGCTTCATAGCTACCATGAGGATATGGCGTTTGAAGCGGCTTGTCATGCCTGAATACAAAATACTTTTTCATCTGCGTGCTCCATATGCAATGGCGCTAGAGGTGTAGGCGGCGTTGCTGCATGACCGCCACGTCCTCTAGCTGGTGGTTTGATTTCACGACGCGTCGTCGCTCACCTGGGTGGCATCCACTTCAATGACTTCGGTGGTTTGGTACTTGAGTGGTACTGCCAATTGGCGCTGCATTTCTTGGCGCAGGTTGTCGGATTGCGTGGGGTCATTGGCCAGTCGCTTTTTGTAGTTGCGAATGCCGTGTTCCAACACGCTCAAGTTGCTGGGCATGGCTTTGCCCAAAAATTTGATCAGCGAATCCTCGAAGGACTTGCCCAAATCGTTGGCTGAGACGATCTTGTACTTGTCACCGGTCACGTGGTGGGCCACAAACACGCAAAACGTGCCCTCTTCTGCTTCGGTTTCACCTTCTTTGGGCTCGGTGTGCGGAATCACATCGCCACTAAAGCTCACCTCGCTTTTGGATGACAGCCCCACCAGCGTAAAAAATTCACGAATCAAGGCCGTGCGCTCTTTGCTGGTTTTGTCACCGCTTTTCTTGGCCAATTCGACCGACTCAATGTCTTGAATCTGGCTCACGCCACCACGGCGGGTGATGTAGTCGGGCAGCTCTGCGGGAGTGAGGTTTTCTTGCAGGGCCACGCTCAACACCTTGTTGTATCGGCTGGCGGTGACCTTGTCGGCGCGCACCACGTACTTGACCATCACCGCAATGGGCGTGGAGCTGGCCTTCATGGTGATGTTGTGGTTGTCCTTGAGCTCTTTGCGAACGGCCTCCAGGATTTTGTCCTTGTATTCGTTCTCTTCAATGCGCAGCGCCAAGTCGTAGATCGAGGCCAACAACTCGTACAAGGCGCGGTGGCCGCGCTGCACCACCTCCACTTCATAGCGCTCGCCCGCTTTGTACAGCTCCGAGCTTTCGTTCAAGAACTTCTCAACCGCCTTGGTTTTAGCGTCTTTAGCAGCCTGCTTTTCAGGGGTTTCTTTTTTGACCATGGGCACCACAAAGGCGCTGAGGTCAAAGGTTTCCAGGTCCACACCATCCATCTCGTCCACCACGGTGGTGGGCATCATAGTGGGCTGGGCGGTGTGTTTAATGGCTCCGTTGCTCAATTGCATGTCGTCTTCCTTTCAAAGGGTTACACAGCAAATCGCTGTCAACGCAGACTAAAACGGAAGGTCGTTAAAGATTTGTCAATAACCAAATCTGCAATAGTTTTTAAAGTGGGTTCTTTGTGCTGCAAAGGATCAGCCCATGGACATGCCCAACCATGCCCTGCAAACCAGCCAGCTGCTGGCGTCGAGCTTGCACTTTTGGTGGATTGCGTTTTTGCGCTGCAGCCCCGACTACTGGTGGATTTGCCAGCAAAACGGCGAGTGCCAAGACGAGCGGTTGGTCAAGGTGTGGGAAGACTTTGGTAACTTGTTTGATTACGACAGCCTCAACACCTGGTGGCATGACAAAGGGCCGGCACTGTTCGACTCGCCGCAGGCGGAAATCGACTTGGAATTGCCAATATCCCGCGATATGTTGGCAGGGCTGGAAGTCTTGGGCCAGCAAGACCTCACCACCTTTAAGCCTGGCATGCTGTATGTGGCCATTCCGCTGACCATGGACAGCGCACTGCTCAACATCCACATTGCTCGCGTATTCAAAACCGCGCGGGTGCGTGGCGAGCATTACACCGTGGGGGCCAAATATCGTCTCGAGACCATGGGCAAAAAAGGCCTGCCCACAGTGGTCCAAGCTTACTTGACCCACGCCCTCAAAATTTGCGTGGCACAAAGCGATGCTGCCAGCCCTATCCACCGCTGGGGTGGCTACCGCATGGCGCAGCAGCTGGCGCTCAGCCCACACAACCAGCCCAAACCCACAGACACACTCAACACCCAAAAGCGCAAACAAAACAGCACCCGCAGCAAACACAGCCAAGTCATCCAAGCGGCCAAAGCACTGATTGCCAATGTGGAGGTGGGGCGATTTCCCAGCCGCCAAGTCGTCAAAACGCGACCACGCTGGACAGCTCAACAGCAGCAAGGATTAAATCAAGCCATGGCGTCTGGCGCATGGCAACCCCAACACTGGCTTGAGCATGAGCACCACTTTATGCTGCCGCAACACAGCATGGCTCTGCCACACCACCCCGAAGAAACCACCCAAACCCAGCTGGCCATCTTGGCCGACTTGCAGGGCATTGAGCTGCCTTTTCTCAAACCCGTGCGACCCCGAAAAAAGGGCTAGAGTATTTTTACTATGCCTGTCGTCACCCCGCAGCGGGGCCTGCGCATTAGGCTCTTTGCCAGCCAAAACCGTCGTCTTTTGCGTCGATTGAGGGGTTTTTGGGGTCCTGATGAGAGTGACGAAGGAGCTGAAGGCGATGTGTCATCAGCACTTTAAGCGGCTGCAGCGGCAGCGCTAAATACTTGCATGAGAATTTGTGAAGTTGTCCAACCCAAAACCCCCGAGCAACAGCGGCTCGACAGCCTGCGCTCAGCCAGCAAGCGCGCCAGTGATGCGGTCAAACGCGAGCGGGATCGTCAAAAGCTGCAAAAGGCTCAACAAACCATCCGCACCATTCAGTCTTCCAGCAGCAGCGCCAAATGAGGGTACACCAGCTTAGCCACGGCCTCCTCGGCTTGTATGCGGGCATGGTGGTCTCGCTCCTCCTGCTCCACGTCTAGCAGGCGGGGCGTGTATCGCTCTAGCTCCTTGGGTGTGAGGTGCCAGTAGGGGTTGCCCGAATGCTCTTGCATGCAATGCTCAATTTCGGTCTTGAGCTCCACCCCCAGTTTTTTGCGAAACACGATGGCGTCGTGAATGTTGGCCAAAGGCACGCGCCCGCGTTTTGCGGCCTCTGCACGCACCACATCCATGATCTCGGTTTCATCGTGCTGGTACAAGTAAGCCAACACCTTGGCTTTACTGGGCCTGCCGGATTTGGTTTGCAGCACCGGCAGCCGCAGCAAATCTTGGCGCTCTTGCTTGACCTTGGCAAAAAGGTAATCGTCGAGCAGGCCTTGCTCCTCGATAAAGGCTTGCACGGTTTTGTCCGCCAAAAACCGCTGCCTGTCTTCGGTGTTTTTAAAGATGTCAACAATCGCTGGGTTGGTCCACTCGCCCGTTTCGCTTTTCCAGCCCGTACCAGTCGCCCGTGCGCTAAAGCTGATAGCGGTCAACGCGGTTTTGATCAACTTGGGCTGCAAGTCTTTGGGCACAGGGCTATCAGCGCCAAAGGTGAAGTACTGCACCGTGCCCATAAAGTCTTTTTTGTCCTCCAAGTAAAGCGTGGTGGCTTGGAAGACTTTGCGCACGTCTTGCCCAGGTGCTTGGGTTTGGATGTACTCTTTAGCCCAACCCATTTTCCAAGTGATCACGCTGCTGCGAATGTCGTACTCCCAGCAGTTACCCAAAATGGCGCGGCGCAGCTCTTTGTTGACGTTTTGAATGCTCACGCCATCGTAATAGGTGCGGCCAAAGTCACTAGGCTTTCTGCGCTGCGGAAAATGTCCTTCCAGCAAGCTAGAGATGGCCAAAACAATGCGCGCCTGGCGCAGCGCTTGGTCTTTGAGTTCACGGCTGATGTACTGGGCCTCCACTGCCAGCCAGTAGATGTAGCTTTTGAGGGACTCGACATCCACCTCCACCAGGTCAAACGCATCCAACGCGGCCAAATTTCTTTGGTACTTTTTAAATTCTGGGAACAGCAAGTGCATGAGAGCTAAGTTGCTGTCAGGGTCACCTCCTAGGTACTGGTCAATTTCTCGGTTAGTGGTGCTGTGAATCAAAATGTCTTCCTCTATGGCCAAGGTATCCACCATGGTCACCCACTGGGTCAGCTTGCAGTCGCTCACGAGGCCCGAGCGGCTGTTGCCTAAGACCACCGGCTCCACCAAATTCCATTTGTTTTGGCGCAGCCAGGCATGCAGCCGTATGCGTTGCCTGCCGATTTGCCCGCCTTCGTTGGCCAGCTTTTGCAGCGAGATTGAAAACAGCTCCAGCTTGCGCTGCATGGGGGTGGCTTGGCGCTGCAGGCTCGCAAACAGCATTTCTTCGAGCTTTTGCACATACTTGCGCAAAGCCTTGTCCGCTGCGTTGGGCGGTTTGGGAAACGCCTGCCTGAGCGCGAGGTACACAGCAGGGTTGACGGTGATTTTGATCATGGGCGCATGACTTGTGTTGTGTGGCCAAACTATTTAGCCAACACCCACAGCCTATCCAATATCCGTCAAAAAGTCACACGCTTATAGTAATTTCTAGTCAAAACAACCACCCCAATACCCAATATTGCCTGGTATTGCCTGGTATTGGGGTGCCTTGCTTGGTGGCGAAGCCAGTCAAGTCCTCTTTTTTTGCCACGGAAATGCCGAAAATTGGTGGTGCTGGGGTCAAAAATCACCACCTTGAAATGACAAGTACTCCACCCCAATTTTTTGCGCGGGCAAATTTTGACCCTGCAGAACCCTTTTGGGGGCAGCTGACAGCTATCAGCGCTGCAGATACCGTGCCAAAACCAGCTAAAAAACACCTCAAAAAAGCCCTGTACTGCGTCAAAACTCCATTCAGCGAGTCTGGGTGCTGGGCATCCAAATCAGCGCTTGTAGGGCTTAAAAGCGCTTCAAAAGTTGGGTAAAGCTGGCTGCCAAAAGCATCCTCGGCACCAAAAACCTATGAAAAGCAGCATTTTCATAGATTCTGGGGTTAAGCCGTTGAAATCATTGACGAAAAAAACCACCCAAAAAGTTATCCACAGCCCACTAAAAATCCACCAGAAACCCGCCACTTTGGCGGGCGATTGAACGGTTTCGGTTGCCCAAATAAACCTATGAAAACACAATAAAAGCAACGGGAACACAAGGTTTATAAGGGCAAAACACCATGGCACAAGCAAAAACACTGTCGGCAGCAGACATGCAGCAATTGCTAGATTACGTTGACACGCGCAAATACTCAGCACGCAACCGTGCCATGCTACTGCTCACGCATTGGGCGGGTTTAAGGGTGGGGGAAGTGGCGTGTTTGCGCTGGTGCGATGTCACCACCAACGAGGGCAAGGTCAGAGACGAGATTCGTCTGCTGCCCGAGATGACCAAGGGGCGCCAGCCGCGCACCGTGTTCATCAACGCCCGGCTCAAAGGTGAGCTGGAGGCCTACGTGGCGCAGGCCCGTTGCGTGGACCGGCAATACCCGCTGTTTGCCAGTCAAAAGAGTGTTTGCGTGGGCTTTAGCGCCAATAGCCTGGCGCAAACCTTTGCCCAGCTGTATGCGGGTGCTGGGCTTGATGGTGCCAGCAGCCACAGTGGGCGCCGCACGTTTTTAACCAACTTGGCCAACCAAGGCATTGCCATCCATTTGCTCAAAACCTTGGCTGGGCACCGCAGCATCCAAACCACTGCGGCTTATTTGTACAGCAGCCCTAACTTGCTGAAGGCTGCGGTGGAGTTGGCTTGATAAGACCAGATGAGCGCGTAAGCGCTATTCGTTAGCCACCGCATCCCGCTGCATGGCCAAATGCACCCAGTCCACCACCTCGCCGGTGGGTTGGTAGCCACTGACCAGGTCTTTGAGTAGGGCGCGGATCACCGGTACGTCGTTCACGCTCATGGCAATACTCAGGGCGTTGAGCTTTTGCTCTAGGGCGGGCCAGGGCAAAAACTGCTCGTGCGCCTTCATGATGCGCGGGTGCTGGGTGGGCTTGGGGTTATCGCCTATCAGCAGTTCTTCGTAGAGCTTTTCGCCGGGGCGCAGGCCGGTAACGGTGAGCTCGATGTCGCCATCAGGGTGCAGCTCGTCGCGCACCGTCAGGCCCGACAGCTCCACCATGCGGCGGGCCAGGTCGATGATTTTGACGGGCTGGCCCATGTCCAGCACAAACACATCGCCGCCCTGCCCCATGGCACCAGCCTGAATCACCAGCTGCGCCGCCTCGGGGATAGTCATAAAGTAGCGGGTGATATCGGCGTGCGTGAGGGTGATGGGGCCACCGTTTTTAATCTGCTCGCGAAAGAGCGGCACCACGGAGCCGCTGGACCCCAACACATTGCCAAAGCGCACCATCGAAAACGTGGTGCGGGTGCTGGGCACTTTGCCGCCTTGGCTGGTCACGGCAGGGTTTTGCTCGGCCAGAGACTGCAGCACCATTTCGGCCAGGCGCTTGGTGGCGCCCATGATGTTGGTGGGCCGCACAGCCTTGTCGGTGCTGATGAGCACAAAGTTGCGCACGCCGTTGCGCACCGCGGCTTCGGCACACACGCGCGTGCCCCACACATTGTTGCGCACGCCTTCGGCAGGGTTGTGCTCCACCAGGGGCACGTGCTTGTAGGCCGCCGCGTGGTACACCGTGTGCGGCTTCCAGGTGTCCATGATCTCGTGCATGCGCACCTCGTCGCAGACCGAGGCCAGCAGCGGCACCACCTCCACCCCAGCAATTTTTAATGCTCTGTCGGGCTCAAAAATAGGCTCGCCTTTGGCCGCTGATTGAATGGACTTCACATTTGCCAAGCCTTCGGCCAGCAACTCCACCAGCTCTTGGTGCACTTGGTAGAGAGCAAACTCGCTCATCTCCACCAGCAGCAGCTGCTTGGGGTGGGTGCTCAGGATTTGGCGACACAGCTCGCTACCAATGCTGCCGCCCGCCCCAGTCACCAACACGGTTTTGTTGTGGGTGTTGAGGTTGAGCAGCAGGCCGTTGGGCTTCACCGGCTCGCGGCCCAGCAGGTCGTCAATATCCAGCTCGCGCACATCGCTCAGACTCACTTTGCCGGTGGCAATGTCGCTTAAGCCTGGCAGGGTGCGCACGGCCACCTTGTTGGGCTTGAGGGTGTTGATGATTTCGTTGCGCCGCTGACGCGACACGCTGGGCAGAGCCAGCAGCACATCGGTGATGGCTGAGTCAGTGAGCAGCTCTGCCAAGTCAGCCGGGTTGTGTATGAGCAGGCCGTTAAGCACATGGCCGTGCAGGCGGTCGTCGTCGTCTAAAAAGCCCACCACACGAATTTCGGGGCTGTTGGCCATGGCCGATGCCAGTTGCCGGCCGGCGCTGCCTGCGCCGTAAATCAGGGCTTGTGGCAAAGCGGCTTTGCGCAGGTGCTGGTGGTACAGCCCCCCCAGCCACACCCGGGCGGCCGCGCGCGAAGCGCCCACTAGCACTAGCAGCAAAATGGGCTGGATGATGCCCACGGTGCGCGGCACCCCCGGCACGCCAATGAAGGTGAACAGCGCGGCAAAAGCCACGCCATACAACATCACTGCACGCGCCACCGCCACCATGGCCGACATACCACTGTAGCGGAAAATGGCCCGGTACAGGCCCGAGGTGATGAAGATGGGCAGGGCCGACACCACCGATGCCAACGCGGGCCAGATGGCAGGACCAGACAGGGGTACAAAACTGCCCAAGCGCAAATAAAAAGCCAGCCAGACGGTCAGCACACACAGTGCGGCGTCCAAAGCAAGTACGATTCCGCGTTTGACCGGGCGTGGCAATGCCAGCGCAGGGGCGGCCCAACGACTCAAAGTGCGCATCATGGCATCACCCATGATGTGAAATCCCGCAAGAGTCCCGAGTCCCGAGTCCCGAGTCCCGAGTCCCGAGTCCCGAGTCCCGAGTCCCGAGTCCCGAGTCCCGAGTCCCGAGTCCCGAGTCCCGAGTCCCGAGTCCCGAGATTTGAATTTGATTCGTTAGTCATTCTTGTATTTTGTGGTCTTGTTATCCACTGCTACACCCGGAGCCAGCGTAACCCCGGCCGGCACCCTTACCCCATACCCCAGGGCCGCCCCGGCCTGCATCCAGGCACCGTGACCCAGTACCGTGCCGCCAGCCATGCTGGCGTTCACGCCCAAGTGGCCGAAGTCTTCGACGATGGCGTGGTGGTCTACCACGGCGCCGCAGTTCACTATAGAACCCATGCCCAGGCGGGCTTCAGTACCCACAATGGCACCGGCCATTACAGCAGAGCCCTCACTCAACACCGCACTGGACGACACGATGGCCCGAGGGTGAACGACTGTCGCTAAAGCGAAACCCGTTGCGGCCAATTGCTGCATCAGCTTCTCGCGAATGGCGTTGTTGCCAATGGCCACAATAGTTTGATCAGCCGCAGCCCTGTGATGGCCGATGCCGACCATAGGTCCCAGCACAGCCACATTGAGCAACAATTTACCGGCCGGGAGTGCATCATCCAGAAATCCCACTACCTCAAACTGGCCAGACAATTCAGCCGCCTCTGCTACCGAGCGGCCATGCCCACCTGCGCCCACGACAAGCAATCGAATCTTGGCCATCAGTGTGACACCCCATCGCGTTGCACAACCTTCAAAAAGGTTAGCCACAAAATCTTGACGTCGAACCAAAAGTCTTGGCGCTGAAGGTATTCGGCATCCAATGCCACTTTCTGGGTAATGGGCAGTTCATCGCGCCCGTTCACCTGGGCCCAGCCGGTGAGTCCTGGCACCAGGGCGTGCACGTTTTTCTGCGTACGCAGCTCGATAAGGTCGTGCTGGTTGAACAAGGCCGGCCGGGGGCCAACGAAGCTCATGTCCCCAACCAGAATGCTCCAGAGTTGAGGCAATTCGTCGAGGCTGCTTTTGCGAAGGAAAGAGCCTATGGGCGTGAGGTACACCTTGGGGTCGGCCAACAAGTGCGTGGCCACAGCTGGCGTGCCCACCCGCATGCTGCGGAACTTGGGCATTTTGAAGATCTTGTTGTACCGGCCCACCCGGTCAGACCAATACAGGGCCGGCCCAGGGGACGTCAACCGCACCAGCACAGCCACCACCACCAGGGGAACCAACAGAACGGCTGCAGCCATCAAGCCCAGCACCAAATCGAACAACCTTTTCACGGTTTCATGCCCTCCACCGCTTTCTTCAACCCTTGGTCCAGCGTCAGGGGCGGGGACCAGCCCAGCAGCCGGCGGGTTTTCTCAATATCCACCTGCAAAGAACCACACAGGCGCTGCGCCACTGCGCGCTTATCCAGCAGGGATGCACACAATTCCAGTACAGACGCAGGCACAGGCAACAGCAACGCCTTTTTATCCATGGCCTGTGCTGTACGGCGCAAAAGTTCGGTTGTGGATACGTCTTCCCCGTCTGACACCAAAAAGGTCTGCCCGGCTGCAGCGGGGTGAGTCAAGCAGGTCACCAGCAAGTCCACTAGGTTGTCGAGTGCCACCATGCTGCGGGCGTTGTGAATGGTGCCCAAAGGCAAGGGAATGCCGCGCGCCACCCAGCAGATCATGGACGCGAAGTTGGCCTTCACGCCAGGGCCGTACACCAAAGGTGGCCGTACAATCACCACCTGCATACCGCTTTGCGCTTCAATCTCGCGCAAGCCGTGCTCGGCTTCCAGCTTGGACACACCGTAAGGGTCCAATGGAGATGGTGCATCATCAGCCGTAAACGGATGGCCGGGCTGAGTGGTCTCTCCATTCACCTTGATAGAGCTGACGAACACAAACCGACGCACCCCTGCCTGGGCCGCCTGGCGGGCCAGGTTAAGCGTTCCATTCACATTCACTTCACGGTAGGCCTGCAAGGGGTCCGTCGCATCGTCCTGCATCACATGCACACGCGCTGCGCAATGCACCACCGCATCAATGCCTTGCAGGGCCAAGCCCCAGTCTGTGGTGGGCAGCAAATCACCCACCTGGAATTGCCGCCCCCCTTCGTACCCCGAGTCTGCATTGTGGCGAACCGCTGCCACCACACCTTTGCAGGCGGGTTCTGCAGCCAATCGCCTCACCAATGCGCCGCCCACAAACCCTGTGGATCCCGTCACCAAAATCATTATTCTTTCTTTCAAGCAGTGGCTTTGCTTGTGGCTACAGCCTCAGCCAACAGCGCCTCCAGGCGGTCCATCAATTGGGTGCGACCAAACTCTCGCTGGGCGTAATTCCGCCCATGCAACCCCATCTGTTTTCTCTCGGCCGTTGGCATGGCGGCCAAAGCCAGCACCGCTTGGGCCAGGCCAGCGCCATCGCCCGCCTCGCAAGTCAGGCCGGCCTGGGCATCACGGATCACAGCCGCACCCTCACCATCCAGCATACCCAGTAAGGGGATACCGGCCATCAGGTACGACTGCACCTTGCCGGGTATCGTCATGGTGAACACCGGGTCGCGCTTCAACGAGACCAGCAGCGCATCGGCATGGGCGTAAAACGACGGCATGCGCTCCACGGGGAAACGACCTGGCAGCAGCACCTGTTTATCCAGCCCACGCCTCACCACCTCGGATTGCAGCCAGTCGGACTTGCGCCCATCACCCACAATCACCCACCGGATCCTGGTGTCGCCTTTCAATCGTTCGGCGGCATCCAGCACCGCCGGCATGTCTTGTGCCTCGCCTATATTGCCGGCAAACACCACGGTGAAGCCATCCTTCCATTCGGGCACCTCCGGGGCTGGCTTGACGCTGTCGTCCATGAACACGTTCTCCGCCCAACTCGGGAAGTAACGGATCTTGGCTTTGTCATCGCAATAGCGGGCAATGCTGCCCAGGAAGCCCCTCGACTGCCCCAACACCAAAGTGCAGCGGTTGTAGATGTAGCGCACCAAGTGCCCTACCCAACACAACACCCGGGGCGAACGCACCACGCCTATGGCGGCCAAGGTTTCTGGCCACAAGTCCAGCGCCCAGAACACCACCGGCACATTCTTGATTTTGCCCAGCCAGACTGCCGGCAGCCCTACTGTCACGGGCGAAGGTTCGAACACAAAAATCACATCGGCTGGTTTGCCCCGCAAGCGCCAGGGTCCAAAAACGCCACCGCCCACCACAAAGCTCAGGTAATTCAACATCAGGCGCAAGCCGCCGCTACCGCGAGGCAACATGGGCACACGCACCACTTCGGCACCTTCGTATGTAGCGAAAGCGCTGGGCTGATTCTGGTAGGCATCGAACACCTTGCCCGCCGGGTAATTGGGAATGCCGGTGAGCACCGTCACCTGGTGGCCACGCTGCACCCACTCTTTCACCAGGTCATTCACGCGAAAGTTTTCCGGCCAGAAGTACTGGCTAACAACCAAAATCCGCAAAGCCGCCTCTGTACTTCTTCCACACCACGCGGTTCACGTAATCGGTGTAACTGTGGACGATTCGCACCACCTTGTCGCTCACGTTGGGCATGCTGTAGTCAGCCACCAGGCGCAGGCTTCGGTCGGCGCCTCGCGGCTGTGTGGCCAGAACGGCCAGCCCCTGGCGCACGCGTTCTACTTCCAAGCCCACCATCATCACGGCGGCTTCTTCCATGCCTTCGGGGCGCTCGTGGGCTTCGCGCAGGTTCAGCGCCGGAAAGTTGAGAATGGACGATTCCTCGTTGATGGTGCCACTGTCGGAAAGCACCGCCTTGGCCTGCATTTGCAGGTTCACGTAGTCGTGAAAGCCCAAGGGCTTCATCAGGCGCACCAGGGGGTGGAACTGAGCACCCGTGGCATCTACCCGCTTCTGGGTGCGGGGGTGGGTGGACACCACCACCGGCAAGCCATGGTCTTCGGCCAGCGCATTCAGCACCGCCACCAGTTTGGTGAATGACTTGTCCGATTCGATGTTTTCTTCGCGGTGAGCGCTGACCACAAAATACTGCTCGGGCTTCAACCCCAGGCGGCTCAGGGCGTTGGACGCCTGAATTTGCGGCAGGTAGTGGTGCAACACCTCATACATCGGGCTGCCGGTCTTGATGACCTGGTCGGGCGGCAAGCCCTCGCGCAGCAGGTAATCGCGGGCAATGGTGCTGTAGGTGAGGTTGATGTCGGCCGTGTGGTCGACGATGCGGCGGTTCGTCTCTTCAGGCACCCGCTGGTCAAAGCAGCGGTTGCCGGCTTCCATGTGAAAGATAGGCACTCTGCGCCGCTTGGCCGGAATCACAGAAAGGCAACTGTTGGTGTCGCCCAGCACCAACATGGCTTCGGGCTCCACCTGGGCCAGCACGCCGTCCACGGCGGTGATGAGGTTGCCTATGGTGTTGGCGGCACCCGTGCTGCCCTCGGCGCTGTTCAAGAAATAGTCGGGCTTGCGCACGCCCAGGTCGTCAAAAAACACCTGGTTCAGTTCGTAGTCGTAGTTTTGGCCGGTGTGCACCAGCACATGGTCGCAATGCACGTCCAGTGCCGCGAGCACGCGCGACAGGCGGATGATCTCGGGCCGTGTGCCCACGACCGACATGATTTTGAGTTTTTTCATATTAAATCTCACAGTGGGCAGGCAAAGGTATCGGGGCGCTGGCGGTCGAACACCTCGTTGGCCCATAGCATCACGATCATTTCGTCTGTGCCGATGTTGGTGATGTCGTGCGTCCAGCCCGGCGCGGTTTCTACGATTTCGGCTTTTTCGCCGCTGGTGGTGAGTTCGTACGATTCGCCAGTGTGCATGTGGCGGAATTTGAAGCGCGCCTGCCCTTTGATGACCAGAAACTTCTCGGTTTTGCTGTGGTGGTAGTGCCCGCCGCGCGTGACCCCCGGGTGCGCGGTGAAGTAGCTGAACTGGCCACAGTCAGGGGTTTTGAGCATTTCAGCGAACACGCCGCGCGGGTCGCCGTACATGGGTACGGTGTAAGTGAAGGCATCGGGTGGCAGGTAGCTCACGTAGGTGGCATACAAGGCGCGAACCAGGCCAGTGCCCACCCGTTCGGTCAGCAAGGTCTGGCGGCTGTCTTTGAAGGCTTGAATGAGGTTGGCCACTTCACCCACCGTGGTGGTGTACTGTGGGGCCACCACTGCAAAGCCGTTGGCATCGGCTGCTGTATCCGCGCTGTCCATCAACTGGATGAAACGCTGCAACACATCGTCCACGTACACCAGGGTCAACGGTGCACCGGGGTCGTTGACTTTGATGGTCAGATCGCGAGCCACGTTGTGGCAGAACGTGGCCACGGCAGAGTTGTAGTTGGGCTTGCACCATTTGCCAAACACATTGGGCAGGCGGAACACGTGCACTGGCACACCATGTTGGCGCTGCAGGGCAAACAGGGCGTCTTCGGCAGCGCGCTTGCTGGCACCGTAAAGGTTGTCCAACGCCGCCTGGATTGACGATGTAAACACCGCTGGCACCTTGCGGCCAGTGGCTTCGGCCACGCCAGCCACTGCCTTGCACAGCGCCACCGTCAAATCCGTATTACCGGTGGCAAACTCCGCCGGGTCTTGCGGGCGGTTGATGCCTGCCAGGTGGAACACAAAACCCACGCCATCCAGCAGCTCGGGCAGTTGATCAACCGAATGTTCGCGTGTGAAGCAGACTACCTCCACGTCTTTGCGCTCAGCCAAATGCAGTTTCAGGTTTTTACCCACAAAACCATTGGCACCGGTGATGAGCACTTTCACGCTTTCACTCCTCGGTCACGGCGTGCTCGCCGCGAGCAATTTTCTGCATAAAGTCCAGCTTGAGCAGCAATTTCTTCATGCCCTCCACATCCAGCCTCTGGGTGTTGTGGGAGTTGTAGTCTTCGCCATGGGCGGTCTGGGTGAGTTTTTGCTCGCCTTGGTCGACGAACTTGGCGTAATTCAGGTCGCGGCCATCGGCAGGTACGCGGTAATAGTCGCCCATGTCCTGGGCGGTGGCCATTTCTTCCCGACTCAGCAGCGCTTCGTAGAGCTTTTCGCCGTGGCGGGTGCCCATCACATTCACGGGGTGGTTGGGCTTGCTCATCAGTTCCAGAATGGCTTTGGCCAGCACCTCCACGGTGGAGGCAGGGGCCTTCTGCACAAAAATGTCGCCGTTGCTGCCATGCTCAAAGGCGTACAGCACCAAGTCCACCGCATCGGCCAGCGTCATCATGAAGCGGGTCATCGATGGGTCGGTGATGGTGATGGGTTTGCAGCTGAACACCTGGTCCACAAACAAGGGAATCACCGAACCGCGCGATGCCATCACGTTGCCGTAACGGGTGCCGCAGATCACGGTTTGGGTGCATTCCAGGTTGCGGCTGGCGGCCACCATCACCTTCTCCATCATGGCCTTGGAAATGCCCATGGCGTTGATGGGGTACACCGCTTTATCCGTGCTCAGGCACACCACGCGCTTCACGCCTGCACCAATGGCGGCTTCCAGCACGTTCTCGGTGCCCAGCACATTGGTGCGCACTGCCTGCATGGGGTGGAATTCGCACGATGGCACCTGCTTGAGTGCGGCGGCGTGGAACACAAAATCCACACCGCGCATGGCCTGCTCCACACTCCGCGAATCGCGAACGTCACCAATGTAGAACTTGAGCTTGGCGCTGCTGTAGCGCTTGCGCATGTCGTCCTGCTTTTTCTCGTCACGGCTGAATATCCGAATCTCGCGGATATCTGTGTCCAAGAAGCGCTTGAGCACGGCGTTACCAAACGAGCCCGTCCCCCCGGTAATCAACAAAGTCTTTGAGTCAAACATAGAACATTTACACCTTGGCTAATGCAGCCTTGCACATCTGAATTTTCAGCTCGGGGTTGGGGTAGTTGATCAAAACCGCCCGGTACTTACCCTTGAACACAAACAAACTGCCAGCCGCTGCCCCCACCACACCCAACTTGCTCACCAAATCGCTCAAATGTTCCAACGTGCCAGCACCACCCAGAAACGTTGTTGGTACACTCAATACCGCCTTCACTTGCGCCGCCAAGTCGAGGTCGTAACCTTGCATGGTGCCGTCCCGGTCCACGGCATTGATCACCACCTCACCCGCACCTGCCTCCTGAAACTGCCTGGCCAATGCCACCGGATCCACCTTGTGGGTCACGGTGGCATTGTGGGTACACACCTCAGAGCCTTTGCTAAACAAACCAGCGCGCTTGCGCACATCCAGCACCGCTACCACGGACTGCCGGCCCACCGAGGCCGCCATCTGGGTTAGCAGGCCCGGGTTGGCAATGGCGGCGGCACTCACTGCCACTTTTTCAACCCCCATGTCCACCAAGCGCATGGCCTGTTGGGCTGTGGTCACCCCACCGCCATAGCACAAGGGCATGCGGCACTCCGCCGCCAGCTTGGCAATCAAGGCAAAGTCTGGCGGTACGCCGTTGCGGGTGGCGTCAATGTCCAGCACCATCAACTCATCGGCTTCTTTCTCGTTGAAGATGCGGACGGCGTTGATCGGGTCCCCCACGTACTTTAGGTCTTTGAAATTCTGGGTTTTCACCAGCCCGCCCTTGTGGACCAGCAGGCAGGGAATAATCCTGGGGCGCAACATGGTTCACAACTCCACAAAGTTCTTCAGGAGTTGCTCACCCCAGTGGTGGCTTTTTTCTGGGTGGCATTGCACCCCGTGGATGTGCCCCCTTGACACCACGGCGTCAAAATCCAAGCCATAGTGTGCGGTGGCGGCCACGTCGTTCTTGTCTTCGGCGTCGTAAAAAAACGAGTGAAGAAAATAAAACTGTGTGCCGCCTTCAAAACCCCTTGAAAGCAATTTGCTGCCGGGTCGTGCTTCCAACTCGTTCCAACCCATGTGCGGCATGGGCAGTTGCGCACTTTTGGCATGGTTGGCAAATGCTCGCACGCGCCCGGGCACCCAACCCAAACCCGGGATGGTGCCTTCGTCTGACCCGTGCGCGAGCATCTGCATGCCCACGCATATACCAACGATAGGTGTTTGCGCACCCAAGACCAACTGTTCCAGCTTGGGGCGCAGGCCCGAGTCGTTCAAGCGCTGCATGGCATGGTCGAAGTGCCCCACTCCTGGCAACACCAAACGCTGTGCGCCCAACAACTCTTCACTGGTACTGGCCCGGCGTGCCTTAACCCCAATGCGTTTGAACAGGTTCAAGAAAGCCTGAATGTTGCCTACACCGTAATCCACGATGCAGATCATCGGAAATACCTCTTCTCCAAACCCAACTTGCGCAGGATAATGGAGCCCAAACCAATCAAGTCACGCTTGTTCTTGTAGTCGCGGTAGGTTTTTTTGGGGCTATCAAACAAAGCTTGCAACTCGGCCACCGTCAACCCCAACTTGTGCGCCACGTACTCAAACTCCTGTTTCAAAAAGTGTTCGTCCATCTCGGGGCGTGAAATACGGTCCAGCGCTTGCTCTCGGGTCATTTGACCGGTCATGATCAGGCTGGAAAAGTGAGCTCTCCGCTTCTCAAACCCAAAGCGGCGCGGCAGCCAGTAATCTTCGTAAAAGCGTGTGAAGCGCGACTCGTGGTGCTTGTGCTGGAAGCGCTGCCAGCCAAAGCGGCGCTCGAGTTCGTCCTCCGCGTCTTTCTTCACGTAAGGCACCAAATTGAGCGGGTGGTGCACCTTCATGCCCAGCACCTTCTGGTACCAAAGCTTATAAACCAGAATGTCAACCAATGGAAAGTCACCGTTAGGCTGGCCGTCGCCGCACTTTGCCCAAATATCACCAAACAAAGTTTTGTCTATGCCCAGGTAGCCCCCCCATTCTTCGGGTTCACGGCAGCACTCAGTTGAAAAGTTGGAGCCTGTAATGATATGCTTGATCTTGTACTTTCGTGCAAACCTGTACAGGCCTGAAAAGAACGCAGCATCTTGCACCAGATCCTGGTCTGGAATGCCCGCCCGCAAAAAAGCCACTTGCATCCGCTTGACGGCCTCCCAGTTAACCACGTCGGTGTAGAGGTCAAGACCCAAGCCATCCACCAGTTTCTCGATGTTGCCTACGGCCTGATCGGTGTTCCATCCGGCATCCACATGGAAGAGCAAAGGTCGCAGACCCATTTTCTCTTTAGCCACGTAAGTAACGTAAGAACTGTCCAGGCCGCCACTCAAGCCAATGATGCAATCAAAGTCTTTGCCTTTACCGGCCTCACGTATTGCGTCGGCCATCAGCGCGAGCTTGCGTCCGCCTTCAGAGCCAAAGTCCCATTTGGGCTGAATGGTGGCGTCGTAGTTACTGCAAAAATCACAATGCCCTTGCTCGTCGAACAAGATGCTTGGGTCCGAAGTATCCATAATGCATCTGTTGCAGATTTTTTTTCGACTGGAGCTTGCGCTGACTAAAACCATATCAAGAAATTCCGATGGATTTATTTATTGAATCGAATTGCGAACACGCTTATAAAGATCAAATAAACGAGAGGCATTGCGTGTCGGCTCAAAGTTATCGATGGCAAGTTTTTGCGCTTCGCGCCCCATGCGTTTGAGCTCTTCCCTATTTTTTTCAAAGTACCGGATTGCCTCAGACAACGCGACTGGATCTCGTTCTGGTATGGCTAGACCAGTTACGTTATGGATCAACGTATCGGATAGCGGATTACTTAGACAAACAATACTCGGCACTGCTGAGAATGCGGCCTCGAAGACGGGACGTCCAGGCGCATCAAAGTGAGAGGGGAAAGTGATGACATCCACGCGTTCGTAGACGCATTGAATATCGCTGGTAGCACCAAGCAGGTGGAAAGATCGTTCCAATCCATATTGCTTGATGCGTTGCTGAAGTTCTTCCACCACATCCTGTACGAGCCCTGCTTTGCTAAGCACCCAGCCCTTGAGACCCTTATCAACCCGGGTGTGGCCACCGACAATCAGAAATTCAACATCGTCACCCTGCGCCTTCAGCAGTCTAGCGGCCTCCACCAATTCAAGTATTCCTTTTGAAACTTGGACATTACCTACAAAACCAATTTTCAGCGAGCTGGCTCGGAGCTTCTCCAGCTTGTGCAGCATATTTGAATCCGGATCCGGCGACCGTTTCGGTGTAAACGAGTTTTGAATAACATCGACATTCAACTCAGCTGGCATAGTGGACCGAGTTGTTTCATTGATTGCAATGATGGCATTGGCCGATCTTTTCAGTACTCCATTCAGCCAGCGCGATCGCAAGGAGTGCTGATTCGCCCACTGCGGAGATCGAACGTGTACCACCATTGGAACCTGGAATAGTTTTTTGGCAAGTAACCCAGGAATGATTTCTGTCACTTCATTGACGTGAATAACGTCAATTTTCCCTTTCCACTTTCCATGAGCCTTTCGAATCGCCAATATCGTATATGGAAGATGAAAAATTTCCCTGAGTAGGACTAACCAACGTACACCACGGTAGTGGCTGTAATGAGTATTATCAAAACGAGTCAACCCGCGAGTTGCTATCAGGTCTTCAGCGACCTGACCATAAAAATTCAATGCTGTTCCGTTTACCGCTAAAAAGTACGGCATTACACCTTCGAGTTTCAATACGCGCACAGCCTCAAATAGGCTGCGAGAAGCTCCTCCAAAGGGGCCCACACCGTCCAAATAAAGTACATTCATATTCATTCAACCCTGCTTCCCAAAGTTGTCATAATTCTTAGCCCTCTTGATGACGAAAGCCTGACTCCCATGAATTGCAATCAGCAAAAAAATTGCACCATTGGCATCAGTAGGGTGGAAAACGCTACCCCACTGCATCATCAACAGAAAAATTGTTGGAAAGCAAGCTACTGCCCAAACATCACGATTTTTAGCAACTTCACGCAGTCTACTAATTAGATACCAACTATAAAGCAGACCGGGAAAACCATATGTGGCCAGCAAACGCGTCAACTGCGCTTCGTTACCAGCAGGCGTAGTTCCAACATTGAGCTCCTCGATTTGCATTTCGAAAAAATCGAAGGCCCCGAGACCCATTTTCCATGGGCTATCCCAAAATAGCAAAAGATGCTGCATCCAGAGCCATGGTCGATATAACTGCGCGAAGACTTCTTCACTAGTTAGATTGGACTCACTGCGCAAAAAGAGTCGCGAAATTAACTCAAATTCCCCTAAAGTAGAGAATATAGCTGCGGAGCCAGCAACCATTAGGTTGATCCCAACCCCTAGTAACAAAGCCACCCAGAACATAGCCCGTGGGCTTCGAGGTTTTCTACCCAGCCACCAGCGCATCGACAGGTATAACATCACACCGATCGTGGCGGTTCGTACGAAAGAAAAGAACAAGAAATACGCGACTATTAGTAAAACCACCAGATACTTACGTGCCAGGGCAGCATTTTGCGTCAGAATCAAGAACATCGCCAAAGACAGCACGGCGGAATTCGCAATGTTTGGGAAAAATGATATTCGCCAGTCAAGCCCATCGTAGACAGTCATGTTTGGCAGTAAACCCCATTTATTTCCATCAGAAAAAATCCAAATGTAGGCGCCAATCAGAATCAGTGCAAGATAAAGAGCTATCAAATCTCGTAACTCGAGGCGTGCCCTATGTGAGCTGAACCAGCCCAGCACCCAAACGATCAATACAAGTTGCAACAGGGCCTTTATGTCACCCCGAAGCAATTGCCAGGCACCAGCAATTAGTCCAAAAATTAGTATTGGTCGTGCTTGTTCTAACAAAGCGCGAAAAATGGCATTAATATCAGTAAGTGGTAGCAAAAGCGTAGGCGCGATCAGCAACCAGTACCGAAGTGAGCCAATTTCAGGGGTCTCTTCCTGAGAAATCGACATGGAGACGCAAAGCGAGAGGACAATGTAAAGGAACATCGCAAAATTCCGCCGGTGCTTTGAAGCAGCGATCGTGGGAACAAGCAACGCGCCATCAAACGTTTTCATTCCAATCATGAGGGATCTTCAAGGGCAAGACGAGATGTCATTCTTTCCAGCTTTACGCCTGGTAGGTAGTGAAGAATATCGTGCGATCCCGGAGTTCGTTTTAATATTGAGAGTTCAAGCGTATATACATCCCCAGTATGAATGCACTTCCATTCCCCCTTGCCTTCGATAGGTAGTGGGATTTTTTCGCCGTATGCACTGACCCAGCCTACCTGTCTTGCCGGCGTGCCAATCATCAAGGCCCAATCTTTGCAGTCTTTAGTTAGGGTCGAGCCTGCGGCAAGAAAAGTACCTTCACCTATTGTAATGCCCGGTACAACGGTCGAGTTCGCGCCGAGCGTGACACCGTTCTTAACAATAGTCTTCTCAAAACTGGCCCGTCGGTTCACTGCTGCGCGTGGGAATGCTATATGGGTAAATACCATGAATGGAGCGCAAAATACGAAGTCACCAAGTTCTACATGAGAAAAGATTGCGACGGAATTACCGAGTCGACATCCATTGCCAACGACCGCATTATTGCCCACATAAACGTTCTGGCCAAGGTTGCAGTTCTCACCCACGACCGCCTTGGCCTCAACATGGCTGTAATGCCATATGGATGTATAGTCCCCAATTTCTGCACCCTGATCGACGGTGGCGGTGGGGTGGATCTGAATCATAATAAATTTCCTAGAAAAGTAACTTTTTACTCTCGCGAGAGTATGTCTGTTAAGTTCGAAATGAATCCTGGTTCCGAGTAGCGATTGGCATTACAGTCAATTCTTGAATCCTGCTGTAAGAAAACCCAAACATAGCTGGGATGAGTTGCAAGATGAATAAGTCGATTGTCGATTGCCTTGAGCATGGCTTCATGTCCGGCCAAGGGAATGACTATGCTAGGTACGCCAAGTGCAGCAGCATCAAAGTGGCATGCAGATGCAATGCTCAAGTGTAGATCTGCCTCTGATAGAAGATCGAAAATGTTAGGCAGATCGGATCCGCCGACTATATTAATACGTCCATCTTTAACTTCGTCGAAAAAGCAGTTTTTGGCGTCATAAACCGGGTGCAGCTTTATCACGAGATTCCACTCAATATTGTTGGGTGCAGAGGCCAAGAGCGCATCAACCCACTGAGCAAGTCGTTCTGAATCGAGCCCTTGTGAGCTCAACACAAGTCGGAAGCTGGAACTACGTTTACGCATTTTACGGCGCTCGCGTGCCAGATCAATTAGCTCATTACCTATCGCAACAGCATGATCGCGCCCCTGGCGCGTGCTTGCGAGTTGCTCCATCCAATAAGTGCCTCGACATGCGAGTATGTCAGGCAATACAAGTCTTTTATGATCTCCATTAACCCATTCTGGGATTGCATCAGGGTGAATAGAGTCAAAATCTCCATGCTGCAGTTCAATGAATCGGATACCATGCCCCGCAGCAGCAATTCTTAAACCGTATTCGCCAGTGTCGCTGACTAATACTACCCCTGGCCTAATACGTTTTAATAATAGTTTGTAAAGTTGCGATTGCCATTTTACCGTTGATACGCGCATTCGCAAAAAATTCGGACTAACGATCACACCTATCTCATCTCTAAGCAGGCGAGAAGTTCTTTCACAAAAGGGCATCACAGGAGCTGGAAAGATAAGTCCAAGAAAACGCCCCCAAAAAGTAAATACAACGGCTTCTACATCTGGTGGAAAAAGTGCCCGTACAGCTTGATAGTCGAAATCATTGCTATTGACTTCTTCGATTTTAAAGTAGGATTTTTCAGTTTCCAAAATTCCATCAAAGTAGACATCTCGAAATTTATCACCTTGAGACATCCGCAGTCCGGATCTCGCAGTCTTTATCATCAATTTTCTCTGCTCTGAAAAAATGAGTATAAAGACCAGTCTTATTGTTGAAAACAACGCGTCTATAACACGCTTGACGTTGGATCTCGGTGGTGTTGCTATTGGCCAATACTTTTTCATGGACTCCCTGAAAACGGAGTTTCTCATCACTCGCCAAACTGACCAACCATCGTACGTTTCATCAAAAAGACAATGCCTCTTTTCGAAATTTTTCAATTCATCAATAAATTTTGGAGGCATTTTTTACACGGCGGCGTTTGATTTTATTATTGTAAATAATATTTACAAAAAGCAAAATATTATAATAAATTTAGATTTAATGTTTTATATGTAAATTAAACTAAATTGTTTTGAATAGTCGGCGCATATTTTTAGAAATTTTATGAGATTAATATACTTGATTATTTTAACAATATTTTACTTGCTGCAAATAGGCAGCCCTCATTTATTCTATTATTTTCACCCTTCGGTATTTTGCTTTGATAGTATCTGCTCGTAGATCGAATATTTGCAATGTATAATTCTGGAAGAAAATTTTCGTCATATTATTTGACTGAGAGATGCAAAGATACTGCTTCGAAACATAGCTTTCCATCGCTCATTTGGAGCCAAATTGTTGGGGTTATATCCGTGATCGCGCATTAGCATCCGTGCTTCAGCAACATTACTACCAATCTTGTTACCAAGCCCAGGGGGGGTAAGATGCCATTGAGAGTATGCAATATCAATTTCTTTAAATCCATAACCCATTAACTCGGCACTAGAACTTAGAGGATTGCGACGCGCTGATGGTTTGTATTGTGAAGCTGAAGCCTCTGTGAGTAAGTTTGATACGTCCACTTCAAAGTGACGATCGAAAAACTGTGCGGTGCCAGCATTTAGTGCATACATGTCAAATAACTCATTGCCAGTCATTACTAAAAGGTATGCATTTTCGGCAGCAACTCTTTTTAATGATGAGAAATAAATATCTCTTTCGGTTGTTGATAAATAGCCAAGTACGTCGATTGCAAGAAACAAATCTATGGAATTATTCGCCAATGTAGCCATGCCCTCAACACCGCAACAATATCCTTGGAATTTGTATCCCTTTAGATTTTCTTTCGAGAGCTCAATCATGGAAGATGAAATATCAAACCCCACTATACTTTCCATTTGGGCCGGATAGAATAATTCCTTGATTTCCATGCTATCGCCGCATCCAAAATTATGGACCCGCATCGGCTTTAAGTAAACAATCTTTTCAGCGAGGATCTTAAGCGCTCGCATACGATCCTGATGATAAGCAGCGCTTGTATTGGACGAGCTACTCCCTTGTACATATGCCTTGGCACTTTCCATGTCAGGGAAATTTCCTCCATTGTCAAACAAAACTGTCATATTAACTCCTTTGGTATTTTTCAATGGTTATTCAAATATAAAATTGCAATCGAGTTCTTAGCCGACCGCCGGTTGCAAATCCTGGGGTTCCTCACCTTTATCTTTGTCCATATATGTCAGCGCAGAGGGCCATCGACCGTGTTGCGTCGTCAAGCGTGGCAAGATTCGTCATGCGGCCTTCCAGAACCTCAATGATTTGAATGGCTTGGTGTCGAAGCCCCGGCTTAAACTCAGTGTCGATGGCGTCCGCCGGCGCCTCAATCAGTCGGCGCTCGCCGCGACGCTGAATGCCCAGCTTCTCAAGGGGGCGCATTTCAAGCCGCACCTGCGGGTTGGTCACCGTCACGCCCCAAGGCCCCGGGCCGTTCCAGACGGCTTGGTAGACGCCGACGTCACCGCTGGCGTAGTGAATCGTTGCGACGACATGGCCGGGGTTCTCGGCATTCCAGCGTTGGGTCGGCTGGACGGCCACGATTTCGCCGCGCCCGAATAGGTTTAGGTAGTCGATCAAGTGAATGGAGTTGGCGTACATGTAGTTGCGTACCACCTCATCGGGCTGGCCACCTTCGCGCGCTGACACCATGTCCTGCTGGTCGAGCACCGATATGAGGCGAACACCGTCGTCGCTGGCTAACTCTTGCAAAGCCTGGCGGGTCGATGCATAGCTGCGGCGGTTCAGCGCGACATAGGCGCGCGTGCCCGCGCGCTTGGCAGCGGTCGTGATCTCCTCGGCCTGGGGCAGGTCGACGCCGACCGGCTTTTCAAAGAAGCACAGCCAGGGATGAGCGAAGGCAGCCAGACAGACATCGCGGGCCGACAGCTCGTTGACCGCCACGACGACTGCATCGGCCTGGGTGCCCGCGTGCAGGGCGGCCAGGCTGTCATAGACCGACACGCCATAGGTGGCGGCGAGGGCTTCGGCATGTGCGCGCGAGCGTCCGCAGACGCCGACGATCTCTACGTTGGGCAGTGAGGCGAAGGCCTTTGCATGTTCTTGGGCCATGTAGCCGGAGCCGACGATGGCGATCTTCCATTTCTTCATGCTGTTTTCCTCAAATCGTTGGCAGTCTCAGGCCCACTTGAACATGCGCTCGCGCGGCAGGGTAGAGTCGTCCAGTCGCAAGACGCGGCCGCCGCCCTCGTGCGAGGCATGGGCGGCCACCAGGCAAGCCAACGCATGGGCGCCGGCGGCGCCGTCGGGATAGCCTTCGCCGGCCAGCAGCGCGTTCCAGACGGCCATTGTCGGCACGACGGTGTCGGCCGGCTCGATCTGCTCATTTCGGATGTCGACGGGCATGCCATAGCGCGTCGTCGGTAGCTCGCGGTACTGAGCCTGGCGGGCGGCGATGCGCATCTCTCCATTCAGTTCATCGACGACGATTTGGCCGTGACGGCAGATATAGACCACCTGCAGGCCCCAGCCGGCCTGGGCCGAGAAGTCGATGAACATCGATGGCCCTGTTTCGCTGCGGGCGAGCAGGCGGCCCGAGCGGTCCTCGAACTGTGCGCCGCGTGGATTGGCCAACTGGCCGTCCTCGAGCCAGGCCTGCACGTTGTGCACCGATTCGCCGCTGATGTAGCGGAACATTTCGAAGTAGTGGCTGGCGTTCATGGCCAGGCCGAAGTTGGAACCGGCGACCAGGATGCTGGCTAGGGGGCCGAGCTCCTCGCTACCGATCAGCGCCTTGACCTGGGTGTACTGGGCCATGTAGCGCATCTGGTGGTTGACGGCCAGGCGGATGCCGGCGCGCTCACAGGCCGCCAGCATGGCGTCGGCCTCTGCGAGAGAGGTGGCCAGCGGCTTCTCGCACAGCACATAGCGAACGCCGAACTCGACGGCGGCCAGCACGAAGGGCGCATGCGTCGGAGCCGTCGTCCCGATGACGAGAGCTTCTGGCCTGACCTTGGCGAGCATGTCGAAGGCATCGATAAAGCAGGCTGCGGCGCCCACGCCATGTTGATCCTGGACGGCCTGCAGGGCCGCCGGGCTCACGTCGGCAGCACCGCAAATGTCCATACCGAGGCGGCGCAAGGCTTCGACATGGCGCAGGCCCATGCGGCCAAGGCCAATGACGGCGACGCGCAGGCCGGCGGTTTGGGGCGAAGAAGTGGAGGTCATGGGCAGATCTCTTAGATGGAGGTGCCAGGGCCAGGACGCGGGGTCGGGAAGGCGCGCTGGCGCAAGACACGTAGGGCCTGGACAGGCTGGCCCCATGGCAGGTTGAAGGACTTCATCGCGACGAGGGTCGTGAACAGGGCCAGCAGGCCCTGCGTCGTGGCAAAGCCCATGGCGGCTCCGTCCACGCCCAGCCGTGACACCAGCAGCCAAGTACACAGGGCGCCACAGACGGCGGCGCTCGTCGTGGTGAGCGACAGCAGGCCTGTGCGTGCCGAGAAGAAGAACAGCACCGAGGTGCTTAGGTAGACGCCGCTGAAGGCGCCGCCCAGCATGAACCAGGGCAGTACTGTGGCGGCTTCATGGTATTTGGCGCCAAGCAGCAGGGGGCTGGCCCATTGCAGGGCCACTCCGACCAAGGCGGCCAGCACGAAGAAGGCCGGCATGGCCACATATACCGCACCGACAGCGACATGGCGGTCGGCGGCGTCCTTTGAGGCCAGCTTAACATAGAGCCAGGGGCCATAGGCCTTGACGAAGGCGTCGGCCAGAATGCCCATGACCATGCCGAGCTGGGCGCCAGCACCATACACGCCCAGGGCATGGCTGCCGAGGTGGACGGAGACGGTCCAGCGGTCGGCGCTGCCGAGTAGCACACCGGCCAGTGTGTGCAGGATCAGCGGCAGGCCGAAGTTGACGAGTTCCCGCAGTTGACTGGACGAGGGCGCCCAGCGAACCTCGCGGGCGCGCACGAACAGCACCAGAGCCACCAGGGCCATTAGTAATGCAGCTGCAGCAATGCCACCGTTGCGGCCGGCGCTGCCCAGGCCCAGGCCCAACACGGCCAGAAGCGACAGGCCCACGTTGACGGTGCTGGACGAGACCTGCAGCAAGGCATTGCGCACTGGCTGCTGTTGGCTCTGCCATAGCACCAGGCGGCATTGCAGCACCACGCCGGCACCAGCCGTCAGCGCGGCCACGGCGCCCCAGATCGGTGTGATGCCGGCAGCCAGGCCCGGCAAGTGCTCGAGCACGGCGGCGACCAGACCGGCGACAACCCCTGTGCTGATGATAGCCAGCGCCAGCGCCGTGGCGGTGAAGGGCGGCATCTCCTCGCGCGGCTTTTTGAACCAGAGTACGCCGAGCGCTGCATGAGCGTTGAGGCCGGCCAGAGTCATGCACAAGGTCACGAGCAACGAGAAGACCACGACGTGGCCGTACTCGTCCGGCGACAGCACGCGGGTCAGCAGTGGCAGCAGCAGGAACGGTACCGCCGCCGACACCACGTTGGCGGCGGCATAGATGGATCCTGTCCGCAGGAAATTCATCGCGTCTCCCCCACTACACTTAGGGATTTTTCGCGCTTTATTTCATCGAAAATATGCCCCAAAGCTTTAGAAAAGTATTGGGCGCCAAAGTTAGACAGGTGATCACCGTCTCTGTAGAGAGAACGCCCAGAATTCACGATGCTGCACGCTTGTGCGTCACACATCTGATCAAGAGTGTTAACAACTTTCGCGCCGTAACGCGAGGCTAGAAGCCCCATTTTCTGATTGACGAATACTTGACGAGCCTCTATATCCGAGCGGCGCGGCCGAAGTGCATCGGCATCCAGACCGAGCGGTAGTGTCGAGCGAGCCAGCGCAAATGGAAGATCATATTGTGCCTCGGGAATCTGCCCTACTAAGTAAATGGTGCGACCGGGTGCGGCTAGGCGCTGCAGTGTATGCTCTAGGCCGCGCTCGAATAATTGCTCAGGAGTGGAGCCTGAATCGTCGGCCAGAAGCGGTTCAGTGCCATGCTCGACGCCATTTGGGGTGAAACCATGTACGTAGACTGCCCAGCGCGCCAGCAGGAATACGTGACGGACGCCGCTGGCATTGATATTGTCAAGCATTGCATTATTGAAGCGGACACAGTTGTCAAAAGACTTACCTGCGATACGCGCATTTAAAACCGGCGGACAGGCAGCGTAACTAGCATGACGCCCGCCCAAGCCGCGCTCGCGTGCCAATCGGTCGAAGGCACCGTACATAGCATGAGCATGCGAATCACCCCAGATCATAAACTCGGGGGTTACGCTTGCTGCACCAAGGATACAGACGTCACCGCTAAGCACCCTTTCCAATGCTACGGTGTGGCAGCTATCAGCCTTAGGGGCTATATCATGCTTAGCGGCGGCGTAGGAAAGCGCCTGTTGCGGGAGGCGGGTAGGCCAACCGTCACTACGCTCAAAAGAAATGGCACTGATTAGTAACACGAAGAAGACTATGATCAGACCAGTTCCGAGAAAACGCTGGGCTGGCGGTGAAAAACTCCATCTATTAATAGGCCGCTCAACGTAGTAGTAGCTTATCGTCGCCAAACCCACAGTCAACAGTATCATCACCACCGTGTGCAATAGCCCACCGTTGCGCCCCAGCGCAAAAGGCATAAGTACAAGTAAAGGCCAGTGCCATAGATATATCGAGTACGACATCTTGCCGATCCAGACAAAAGGCGGCGCCGCAAGCAGGCGCGAAATCGGTGCTGCAGCGCCGATGGAGTGAGAATAGATCAGCAGGCAAGCCCCGCTGACTGGCAGCAGTGCGCTCCAGCCTGGAAACGGTGTGCCACTGGAGTAAAAGAAAACAGCTCCGACGATCATGGCAAGCCCAGTCAGCTGCATCCCTAGTACGATCGTCGGCCGCTGCGGACGCGGGAGCACATTAGTCGCCAACATCGCGCCGGCCAGAAATTCCCAGGCACGCGACGACAATGAGTAGTACGCCTGTCCTGGATCACTTCCTACTAGGAAGATACTGTAGACTAGCGACAGAGTCAGCAATACGGCCACTATCGTTGCGCCGACAGCTTGATGCGGCCCCAAAAGATTTCGCCGCAGTAGCATTATCACCATCGAGAAGGTCAGGTAAAACTGCCCTTCGACCCCCAACGACCATGTGTGTAGCAGAGGTTTGGTAAGAGAAGGGGCATCGAAATAGCCAGCTTGGGCATAGAAATGCTGGTTGGAGTAGAACAGCAAAGATGCCCTAAGGCTCTTGCCAAAAGCCACCAACTCGTCTGGCATCAACAGCATTAGCGCCATGCCGACGGTGACACAACACACCAAGATCAGGACCGGCAATAAACGCCTCGCGCGGCGAGCCGCGAACCTAGCCAAGCCGCTCACCCCGGCTGAGCTGCTAAGCAGCAGACTTTTTGTAATCAGGTACCCAGAAATTACGAAAAATATATCCACCCCAACATATCCACCGGGTGCGCCTAGACCAAAATGAAACAGGATCACACTTGTGATGGCAACAGCTCGCAGACCATCTATGTCAGGGCGGTAACTCAACTTTTCGCTGCCCTCAGCGAATTTCAACTTTGACTCAGTGACTTGGAGTGCCCCCAACAAGTTCATATTGCGAGGAAGCCTTTAAGTAGACGCAGCCCGGCCTCGCCACTCTTCTCGGGATGGAACTGGCAGCCGATGATGCGGCCCGAGCGGACAGCCGCCGTGATGCGGTGGCCGCCATAAAAACAGTCGGCCAGGCGATGCGCGGCGTCGCTCGGCTCGAAATGGAAGGAATGCACCAGATAAACTGAGGTGCCCTCGCGCACGCCTTCGAACATCGTGCCGGCCCAGCCGCCCGGCATAGCCGGGCTCAGGTCGGCCCAACCGATGTGGGGGATCTTTTGCGTCGAACCGTCGACGTCCTGCGACGGCACCGACACTACGCGCCCAGGGATCAGGTCCAGGCCTTCATGCTCACCGAACTCCTCACTTAGGCTGGCCAGCATCTGCATGCCAAGGCAGATGCCCAGCAGCGCCCGGCCCGAGGCGGCATAGCGACGAATGGGCTCAATCAGGCCATACTCGCGCAGGCCCTGCATGCCGTCCGCGAAGGCGCCCACGCCTGGAAGCAGCAGGAGCTCGGCGCTCTCGATCTCAGCGGGGTCGTGGGACAGCCGCGCTGTGGCGCCAACATGCTCGAGGGCGCGAGCGACGCTCAGCAGATTGCCGCTGCCGTAGTCGACGATGGTGACTATGCTCTCGCTCATACTGTTCTCACATTCAGGCCTGCTTCACGCGCGGCGTCGCGGATATCGCTCACGGTCGCTCGGCCATAGTGCAACATGTCGGCCATGGCGACGGCATCAGCCGCGCCTTCCTGAACAGCTGTGACCACGTCGTCCAGCTTTCCCATGCCTCCGCTGGCGATCACGGGGACCGGTACAACTTTGGAGACGGCCGCGAGCAGCGCAATGTCGAAGCCCTCGCGAGTGCCTTCCTGGTCTACGGATGTCAGCAGGATCTCGCCCGCGCCGAGCTCGGTACCAAGCTGAGCCCATTCGACGACGTCCAAGCCAGTCTTCTCGCGACCGTTGTCTGTGTAAACCTCCCATCGGCCCTCGGAGATGCGTTTGGCCTCGATGGACAGTACCATGCACTGGGAGCCGAATTTGCGCGCTACCTCGCGGATCAACTCCGGGCGCTTGGTCGCGGCGGTGTTGATGCCAATCTTGTCGGCGCCCGCGCGGAGGATGCGTCGCACATCGTCGACCGACCTGATCCCACCCGTCACCGTCAGCGGCACGAACACATCGCGTGCAGCGCGCTCGATAATGTCGTGCAGGCTGTTGCGTCCATACAGGCTCGCCACGACATCGACGTACAACAGCTCATCGGCGCCCTGCTCGTAGTAGCGGCGTGCGAATTCCTGCGGGTCACCCATTACTCGAAGGCCCTCGAGATGGATGCCCTTGATGAGATTGGGTCCTTTGATGTCAAGGCGCGGGATCAGGCGAATCTTCTTCATGCGTTCAGCTCGTCATGTCGTCGTGCCAGACGGCGTGCTTCAGCTCCCAGCCTTCGTCGGTCTTGCTCCACAAGTGATCCGAGCGCCAGCTATCAACGACGGCCTGGAACTCCTCGTCCGTGATGCCACAGTAATCTAGGAATTCCTTGTAGTAACGCTGCGGAAACTCACCGTCGTAGCGACGCACTAGTGCAATGCCTTCCTCACGCGTGATCTTGCCGTCGCGGATTTCGTGTGCCGCATCCGAAGTCGTGCGCCCTATGCCGAACTTGATGAAACCGAGGTAGTAGTGGTAACCGTCGATACGGTCATCGAGGCTTGCGTACTTCGAGTAGGTGCCTTCCGAACGTTCGCTATTCGGTTGGAACCCGGTATGCTCGCGACAGTAGTAGAAATTTTCTTGTGGATCCCAAAATTTGTAGTAGCCGAAAAAATGAATCTCGGTCTTGTTTTCCATAATCGAATCGTAGCTAGGTGCCATGAATGGCTTCAGGTCGGCCTGGCTCACCCCATGTTCAACCCAAAACTCTGGTGGCAGGCCGGAGAAATAATGCTTATCATGATCCTTGATTTCGCGTGTCGGACTGAAAGCATTCTTCATGTCGCCGCCGTATTCGACCTCCCCGTTCTCTCCATACATGATCAACTGCACATTGTGTTTAATGGCCATGTGCATCGGGTAGTTTGTCTGGCCGTAAATGAACGGCTGAAACGGATCACCCAAGTGTTGAGTTGCTAGGCGGGTGAGCTTACGGGTAATCTGACCATTAGGCGTTCCTAGCACATTATCGAAGCCCGATTGAATGAATGCATCGAGATTGCGGCGGCCTATCTCGGTCGCTTTGAGCGGTGCCCACGTAACGGTCAACGGATTCATGCCATACTTGAACTTCAGCTGGTGAGCGACAAAGCTGCCATCCTTGCCGCCGCTACAAGGAACAATCACATCATATTCACCGTTGCTCTTTCTAAAGCGGTTGCATAGTTCAATGAGCTCTCGCTCACGCTCTTCCCAATTGATCTTGGTTCTTTTGAAATGAGCAAAATTACATGCAGAACAGACACCATGCTCATCAAACGTAATGCGTGGACGTTGGTTTGACATTGTGCAAAGTTTGCAATATTTCACTTCATTGGGCAGGTTATATTGATTGACGACGTCTCGTTTTTTCATGGGGTCACTTTCAGGTTTGTCCAATGTTGGGCTGGCTATTTGAGGAAGGTTGCGTCATTCGTTGCACGATATCAATAAGGCGTTCGACATCAGTTTGGGTATCTATGTCAATAGAACGTTCAGCTGGCATTGGGTAAAAAACGGTATCAGCTGTAAGAAAGCTGCGATTTCTGAGAAACCATTCCGTACGCACTGCATAAACTGCGCCGTTTAGGCACCAAGCCTCGGGAAGGTCTTGACGCCGTATTGGTATGCCGGCTGGCGGCTTGACATAATGCACGAGACATCCTTGCTCATCGGCATAAAACGTCCAGTAGGGATGCTCCTCGGCTGCACGAACAGTCACACAAGCTGGCGCGCTGCTTGATTCGAGGCGTTCTATAGCGCCGTCAATGTCGCTAACTTTACGCAACGGCGAGGTTGGTTGTAGCAATACAACAATATCGTAGCCAGGAACACGCTCCAGCGCGTCAGCAACAACATCGATGGACGAGGCAGTATCACCGCCGAGATTTGTGTCACGCCTGAAAGGCGTCTCACACCCGCCGGCGGCTGCAACCGCCATGATCTCATCGTCATCCGAGGACAGGATTAGGCGGTCGATATAACGAGACGCTCGCGCCTCATCGATCGTCCACTGGATCAGTGGTTTGCCGCAAATTGGCAAAATATTCTTGCCGGGCAGGCCCTTCGATCCTCCCCGGGCAGGGATCAGCGCGAGCACTTTGAGCGTACCGATCATCTGAATATCTCGTGAAAATCATGATTGGCTCGTTCAAAGTCCGATGGCTGGCCAATATCGAGCCAATACCCATCTATATGGTGAGAACGGGCGTAGAGACCCTGCTCCGAAATGGACTCGAAGAGCGTCGGCATATCGAAAAACTGATCGCGCGGAACTAGCTTGAGGACTGATGGTGACAACACGTACACCCCTGCGCTCACCATAAACTGATGCACGGGTTTCTCAAAAATACTGGAAATCCGGCCGTCTTGCTCCTGAATCACGCCAAATGGCACTTGCATCTCGTATTTGCGAACACCCATTGTCGCGTCAGCGCCAGCTGACAGATGATTATCAACCATCGAAACATAGTCTACCCTGGTCAGCAGATCAGCATTCGTCACGACGATAGGGTGCTCAAGCTCTGCGGGCAGCAAGCTGAGTGCACCGGCTGTGCCCATGCGTTGCTGTTCACGCAAATATTTCAATTCAATGCCGAACCGGGACCCGTCGCCGAAGTGACTTTCAATCTGATCAGCTTTGTAATTAACTGCAAAATAAAAATGACGGAAACCTTGCTCAGAGAAAGATAGGACGATGGTTTCTAGAATTGGACGAGAACCCACGTTCAGCATGGGTTTAGGGGTATCCCGGGTCAATTCCTTCAGGCGACTGCCTAGACCACCCGCCATGATGACTACAGTTTCCTCACGGATGTGGACTTGCAAATAGTCATCAACGATCTCAAGTCCAACAACATGCCCTTGGTTATCAACTATAGGTAACTGGTGAAGGCCAAGACGCTTAATCAGTCCTAAACGCGTTTTCCGATCATCTCGGTCATGCACAACTGTCGGAGTTGTGTGCATGGCCTCAGATACTGGCATATCGAGCGTCAACCCTCGCAGCAAAGCTCGACGGATATCACCATCGCTTAGCGTACCTAACAAACGACGATTCTGATCCACTACCAAGGCCATTTGGCAGCCGACGTCATTAATCGTCTGAAGAGCTGCACGCAACGCAAGCGTGGGCGCTATCAGTGTATTTTCCCAACTCTTCATTTTATAAACGAAAAACTTTAAAGCCCACCTCTAAGCAGGCATGCCGATCAAACAGACTCTTTAGATCTCCTAAGACCGGCTGTCTCTCTGCCTTGCAAAAGGCCTTTAATTCAATGGGCTTCATGGCTCGAAACTCTGCGTGCCCCACGGCCACGATCAATGAATCCACAGGATTATTTTCATCAATTGTGCCCACCTTGATTCCGTACTCATGCTCTACTTCTTCAGCATTAGCCCACGGATCGGTAACGACGACGTTGACACCCCAATGCTTTAATTCCTTGACCAAATCAGCAACTTTGCTGTTGCGAATATCAGGACAGTTCTCTTTGAAAGTAATGCCCATCACACCAACTGTGCTGCGGGCAACGTCAATCCCGTTTTTCAACATCAGTCTGACAATATTTCTGGCAGCATACCGTGCCATATTGTCATTGATGCGTCTTCCAGCCAGAATGACTTGAGGGTGATATCCAACCTGCTCGGCCTTGTGGGTCAAGTAATAAGGGTCAACTCCAATGCAGTGCCCTCCTACCATCCCAGGTCTGAATGGAAGGAAATTCCACTTGCTGCCAGCAGCCTCCAGTACTTCTGTTGTGTCGATACCGAGTCGATCAAAAATAACAGACAACTCATTGACGAAGGCTATGTTTAAATCGCGCTGACTATTCTCGATAACTTTTGCGGCTTCAGCGACCTTGAGACTGCTTGCCTTCCATGTCCCAGCTTTGATAATTCCGCGATAGAGCGCATCAACAGCCTCGGCAACTGCGGGAGTACTGCCGCTGGTGATCTTTTTGATGGTGGTCAGCGTATTGACCTTGTCACCTGGGTTGATACGCTCAGGACTGTAGCCACAGAAGAAACCCTCGTTGAACATCAGGCCCGACTCCTTTTCCAGGATGGGCACACAAACTTCCTCGGTGCAACCAGGGTAAACCGTCGATTCGTAAATGACAATTGCGCCTGCCTTCATGGCCTTTCCCACAGTTTCGCTGGCCTTGATGATGGGTGTCAAGTCAGGGCGGTTGGCAGTATCGATTGGGGTCGGTACTGTAATAATGAAAACACTGCAATCTGCGAGCTTGCTGCGGGAACTGCTGAATTCCAGTTGAGCAGCTGCAAGCAAATCTTTTGAATCAACTTCAAGGGTACTGTCCTTACCGGCTCGCAATTCAGCAATGCGTGCATCGTTGATATCAAAGCCTAGAACTGGACGTGTCTTTCCAAATTCAACAGCAAGTGGTAACCCCACATATCCAAGGCCAATCACTGCAATTTTATTACCAGAATTCATAGATACTTACTTTTTCAATTTAGTTGCAAACCGTTTTTTGAATTAAATGACTTTGTAAAATAATGCGATTTAACTAAATATCAATTCGAATATCATAGAACGATTTTTTTAACAAATTGTCGATGGAGTGCGTCCTCAAGACCTCGACGATTCTCTTGCTTGCCCCACCACTCCCATACGGATTAATGGTTTGGTCCAACGTTGATCGGAACACTGGATCAAATATCTTATTCAACGCCTTGCGTATGCTGTCGACTGTGGGTTGGCAATTAATAACACTACTGGCAAGCAGCCTTCCTTTTTGCCGATCGCCGATATTTATTGTTGCGACCCCCAAGCTTGGCGCTTCGGCGATCCCGCTTGAAGAGTTGCCAACCACGCCATCCACATATCGCATGCACGACAGATAACGCAACTGGCCCAGCGATGCATACACACGCGCATTACCATGAGATGCGACGAAGGCATCCAGCATCTTTGCCAGCTCACGTCCGCCGGTATCGGCGTTAGGCATAGTAAAAATCAAATTCGTGTCTGTTAACTCCTCCAAGGCTGCTAGAAGTTCTGACATCTGTCGCTGCGAACTTGCACCATCGAGGGTGACTGGGTGGAAGGTAATAAGGAGGTTTTTCTGGCCTAGTTTGAAGTCCAGCGATGTTTCTAAGGCTGCGCGGTCAAGCAAAGTGACTCGCTTAATCGCATCGATGCCCAATCCACCGACCAAAAACACACGATCAGGATGTTCACCGAGCTGAATCACGCGCCGTCGATAATCTTCTGCTGCGACAAAATGAAGGTGGGACATCTTCGTGATGGAGTGTCGAATTGCCTCATCAAAGGCCCCTTCGGTTATTTCGCCACCATGCAGATGGGCAATAGGAATTCCTGCGATCAGGGCAGCAGAAGCTGCGGCTAGGATTTCAAAACGGTCGCCCAGAACAACGATCAAGTCCGGTGAAAGCCGCGAATAGGCATCAGAGAAGCCTATCAAGCCCAGGCCCATGGATTTGGTCACTGCAGTGGCAGTATCAGCACTTACAAGCATCTCCACTTTGGCATCAATTGCGAAACCTGCTTGCTCCACCTCAAGATAAGTCAGGCCAAATTCCGGTGATAGATGCATGCCAGTAGCAATTACCTGCAGCTCCAGGCTCGGTTCGGTCTGGATTTCTTGCATAAGCCAGCGCAGCAGACCGAATTCTGCTCGCGTACCTGTAATGATGCAGATCTTCCGACTCATAGCGTAATCAACTCGTCAACAGCGAAGTCCTTGATTGCGGTGCGGCCGATCACTTCGTCCCAACGCATTGGAGACAAGCCCGTACCTGGACGTTTAGCGGCGATATTTTCTGAGCTGAAAGTCTCGCCAGCACGAATCGGGCGAATGGCTACCAACGACTTTCGCGCGATCGACTTGTTCTTCAGCTCACTGGGGCTTGGACGCTTGACTCCATCGCCGAGCGCTCGCTCTACATTGCGAATACCTTCGACCATTGCTTTGAGCTCGTGCGGTTCTAAGCTGGCTTTGTGGTCTGGACCAGGTAAATTACGATCCAGCGTGAAATGCTTTTCGATGACGGTTGCGCCCAACGCGACCGCTGCGATTGGAATTTCTATGCCAGGGGTATGATCCGAGTAACCCGTATTCACACCGAAAGCCTGCCTCATCGCGACCATCGCGCGGAGATTCACATCTTCCATTGGCGTCGGGTACTCCGTCGTGCAATGCAAGACGGTAATCAAGTGGCGGGGGGTACCTGCTGCTTCAACAGCTTCTATGGCAGCTTCGATCTCACCAAGGTTGGCCATACCCGTCGAAAGTAATAAAGGCTTGCCGAAGCTAGTCATGTAGCGCAGTAGCGGCAAGTTGGTCAACTCACCTGAGGGTATCTTGACTTGTTCAAGACAGCCCAATTCCATGAGCAAATCAAAACTCTGGGAATCAAATGCGGTGGAGAAAAAACCGATTCCGTGCGCGCGGCACTCCTCCATCAGTACAACATGGTCCCCCCGCGAGAGCTCAAGCTTTTGAATCATCTCAAGCTGGCTTTCACTGCTCTCTGTTGTTTTTTTCTGGTATTCAGCTTTTGGCGCAGACGAAGAAACAAGATTTTTTGCGGAGAAGGTCTGAAACTTAACCAGATCAGCTCCAGCCGCCGCCGCAGCAGCGATTAATTTTTTGGCAAGGCCGATGTCCCCGTTGTGATTAACACCAGCCTCGGCAATGATTAATGTCCTCATTTGATTCTCCTGGCGGGGATGCCAGCATAAATCCCATTTGGTTCACAGTCCTTCACGACAACTGCGCCAGAGCCAATCGTTGTGTCTGCACCAATGCGGCGCTTTAAACTTTCAGTGCCCTGATTAATAGCAACTCCGGTTCCAATCCAGGCACGGGATTCGATGTGAACATTGCCAGTGATGTGGGCGCCTGGCGCTACATAGACGCATTCATCGATCACAACGTCGTGACTGATGGTTGAATTCAGGTTGAAGATACAAAAGTCTCCAACCTGAATATTGTTTGTGAAGCGCACACCGGCACAGACGATAAGGCCTTGCTTGACTTCAAGCAGCTCGCGCTGCCCTTTGCCAAAGGATGCGCTTGGATGAATCAGATTGGCAAAACGCAGACGCCCGACATAGCGCTGCGCAATGCGCTGACGAATACTGTTGTCGCCGATGCCAATCACATAGCCCATTTCCTGATTTCGATCTACATCACTTTCGAGAATGACATGGCCCGGAAACTCGCACGCATCCAGCTCTGCCTGATCGCGCGCAACATAAACCGGTTCCAAATCAAGTTCCCAAGCGATATCACCTGCTTCTCTTGCCATGCCCGATGTGCCAAAAATGCCAATTTGACTCATTGGGTGGTTGCCTCTGGCAGTACGCTGCTTGGCAGGTTGACGACACGGGCCTCGAGCCACTCGGCATTGTCCAGCGGTCCGCGTATGGCATTCGCATAGATGGGCAGACTCGTCATTAGAGCCCAAATCGGGCGTGTCATGACGCCCGCGTCATTAGTCGACTTAAGCAGCGCGTCGCGCTGCGCTGCATCTTGGCAGATGACGCCGTTCAGCCAGTAGTTAGAGCCGCAATCTTTGGGCTCGATGATAGGCTGAAGATCACTGTCTTTGAAGAACTCAATATAGCGTGCAGCCAGGGCTCGCTTGGAAGCGAGAAAGGCAGGCAGCTGCTCTAGCTGAGCACATCCAAGTGCTGCGTTCAGATTTGGGAGTCGATAGTTGTAACCTATCTCGTCGTGCACGAACTCGTAGGGATGCGGAATCTTCGCGGTGGTGGTCAGGTGCTTGGCGCGCTTGCCGATATCCTCGTCGGTCAGCAGCATGCCGCCACCGCCAGTGGTCATGATCTTGTTGCCGTTGAAGCTCAGCACGCCGATCTTGCCGAAGTTACCAGTGTGGCGGCCCTTGTAATAACTACCAAGAGATTCGGCCGCATCTTCGATAAGAATCAGTTGCCAACGCTCACAGACAGCAATCAGCGCATCCAGCTCGACCGGATGGCCGAAGGTATGCATCGGCAGGCAAGCACGGATTCGGCGGTGCCCAATGCGAGTGCGGCAATCACCATGGTCGTCGATCAGAGCATGTTCTGACAGCCAGGCATCCAGCGCTGTTGGCGACAGGCCTAGCGTGTGGCGATCAACGTCCACGAAGAGCGGCTCCGCACTGCAATATGCTATCGCGTTACAGGTAGCCACGAACGTCAGCGACTGCGTGACCACCAAGTCGCCCGGTACCACGTCGGCCAGTTTCAGCGCGATGTGTAGGGCAGCCGTGCCGTTCATCACCGCCACGGCGCGCGGGCTGGTCGTGAACGCGGCCATTTTCTTTTCAAAGCGATCGACGTAGGCGCCGACGCTGGAGACGAACGTCGAATCAATGCTTTCCAGCACCAGCTCGCGCTCACGGCCCCGAAATACCGGCGCATGCAGCGGGATGAACTCGTCGGTGCGGTACTGGTCGCGGACGAAACGGATGAGAGAGTCGAACATGCCTGCCTCAAACGTTGTAGATGTCGGCTTTGTACTTCCGGAGATTGTCCGGATTGGTAAACCAATCGACTGTGGCCTGCAGCCCGGCGCGGATATCGAAACTCGGCTTAAAGCCAGTCATGGCTTGTATCTTAGTGTTATCGCACCACAGGCGGAAGACCTCCGACTTCTCTGGGCGGATACGCTGCTCGTCGGCAAGGAATTCGACATCGCTGCCCATCAGCTCACGGATCAGCGCCAAGGTGTCGCCGACGGAAATTTCGTAATTAGAGCCAATGTTGACGGTCTCGCCGATGGCCGCGTCAAAACGAGCCAGTTCTAGAAAACCGCGACAGGTGTCCAGCACGTAGTTGAAGTCGCGTGTTGGCGAGACGTCGCCTAGCTTGATCTGCTTCTTGCCGTTAGCGATCTGCGTGATGATGGTAGGGATCACTGCGCGCGCCGACTGACGTGGTCCGTAGGTATTGAACGGACGCGCGATAGTAACCGGCAGATTGAAAGCATTGAAGAAACTCATTGCCATCGCGTCAGCGCCGATCTTGGATGCGCTGTAGGGCGACTGTGGTTGCAACGGATGTTTTTCGTCGATTGGTACGTACTGTGCAGTGCCATAAACCTCGCTGGTGGAAGTGTGGATCACGCGTTTAACGCCATTTTCCATTGCCGCTTGGCAGATATTGAGCGTGCCCTTGATATTGGTGTCAACGTAACTATCGGGTGCAATATAAGAGTAAGGAATCGCGATCAGTGCAGCCAGATGAAAAACAATGTCTACATCTTTGGTGATGTGTTTGCAGTAATGTGGGTCGCGCACATCACCATTCAGGACGTCAATCTGGTCGCGACATTCAATATCTTCTAGCCAGCCCCAGTGGTTAAATGAGTTGTACTGCGACAGGGCTTTGACTTTGTAGCCCTCTCGAACGAGAAGTTCGGTTAAATGGGAGCCGATAAAACCATCAGCACCTGTTACCAAAACTGATTCTTGCTTTTTAGTCATGCTTGATGAATTCCTTTTTTGTCATCACCACCCGCCTCCAACTTTAGTGCCTCAATTTCCATCTTCAGCGCTTCGTACTCTGCCATCTTGCGTCTCAAGAAGCGACTGGTCAGAGCCATCTTTTCGGCAATACCTTGTGGGGTGAGCACATAGATGTAGCCAAATTTGTTTTTGCTTTGGCTAAAGTTTTGCACCTTGACCAGGCCTTTGTCGATAAGCGCCTTAAGGCAGTAGTTGAGCCCGCTGGTGCTAATGCCCAACTGCTGGGCGATTTCGCGCTGGGTGAGGTCGGGGTTGGCCTGCAACATGCGCAACACCCTAAAGTCGGTGTATTCTTGCAGCTGGGCGCGGCGGGTGGTCATGTTTTTTTGGGTTTGCGTGCTGGTTAGCAGGCTTTTGGCACGCTACCGCCATGCTGTGTCACGGTCAGCAAGCGCGGTGGGCATGTTTGCGCGGGGCAAACGTTTTGTGCGAATTTTAATTTATTATTATATTGGTGGATTCAAGGACGAAGTGCAACACGGTTCAACGAGGCGTGAAACACCTCGTATGGCGTCTTGAATCCGAGCCGCTTTCTGGGCCGGTGATTCAATCTGTTTTCGATCATAGTCAACTCCTCATCGGTGACAGTTTCCATGCGCCGCTTTTTGGGAATGTATTGGCGCAGCAAACCATTGAAGTTCTCGTTGCTGCCGCGCTGCCAGCTGCAATACGGATCGGCAAAGTAAGTCTGGATGCCAAGGGCCTGATCGATGGCCTGGTGATCGGCAAACTCCTTGCCGTTGTCCACCGTCAAGGTCTTCACCCGTGAGTTCACGGGCTTGAGCTTGGCTTCAATGGCCCGGCCCACCAAATCGGCAGACTTGTTGGGCACTTTGGCCAGCACAGCAAAGCCACTCTTGCGTTCTACCAGTGTCACGATGGCTTGTTTGTGAGCCGCGCCAATGACGGTATCTCCCTCCCAGTGGCCCACTTGCTTGCGATCTTCAATGTGACTTGGTCTCTCGCTGATCGGGCGGCGGTTCGGGATCTGGCCACGCCTGTCACGCCCGCACAGGTGGCGTTTGCGCCGGGGCTTTTGGCTGCGCAGGTGCGTGTGTAAATCACCACCGGCAGCCTTGTTCGCATAGACATGCAAATAGACGCTCTCATGGCTGACCGCCACCTTGCCTGCAATCTGCTCGGGGCTCCATTGAATGCCCAGGTAGAAATCCACATCGGACCAGACCTTGGAATCTACACGGCGGGCATTACGGCTGCGCTGTGCTCGCTCAGACGCCTTGGCGCAGGCTTGTTCGGCGCGGTAGCCACGCTGGCCACGACCACGGCTGAGTTCGCGGCTGATGGTGCTGCGGTTCCTGCCCAGGGATCGGGCAATCTCGCTAATGGTCTGTTTGGCTTTCAAAAGGCTGTGAATTTGGTATCGTTCTTCTCGGCTGAGGTGCTTGTACATCTGGCAACTTGGACTTGGCGGTTTGAGTGGCCATGATGCCTTGACATCCTCAGCCACCCATCACCGGGTTCATCTTTGTTGCACCTCGTACTTGAATCCGCCATTTCACATAAGGGTTTATTCGAAGGGTTTTGTACTGCGACGCAAAAATATTAGCCAAAAAGATAGGCTTCTGACGAGGGGCTGACGAAATCTGACATTTAGTATTCGCTGGGCAGCATGATCACCCAGTGTTGTCCGTCCCAGCACGCGTAAAGCTCAATGCTGCTGAGCGGGAAGTCGGTATAGGCAATCTCTTGTCGGGCGTGTTCGTGGCCGTTGCCATCTTCATAGATCATCACCGCCCTGCTTTGCTGAACTTGTAGCTTGATGAGCACGAACCAGTCTTGGGTGCCAATTTCATCTAGATGGCTGGCAGCAGCGTCCATAAGCCAATAGGCGCCCGCAGCTTCAGCCAGGTATTTGGTACCATCGGTGAGCAGGTGTTTTCGGGTAATGCGGTAGTAAGCTGTGGTGCCAGTAAAGTAGCTCAGCTGGCTGGCATCAAATTGTGTGGGTGCGTCCATAAAACCGTTTTCCTATGTGTATGCACACAGTGTGTTTTCGGACCAGGGGTTTGGGCAACCAGAATGGTGGTGAAACCCGAGCAAGTGGCGGGTTTCAGGTTGCTCTTTTGAGAGGCTGACGCTAGCGTGTAGCTCAATTACGTCTGTTTGTTTGACGATTCATGAAAGAGCTAGTAGCCGTAGAGTCCACAGATGAGCTATTGATTCTTTCCCAGCGGAGAGTACGTCTCCACGGCATTGAATTCGACGAAGATTTTTTGTCGGCACTTGTAGCTAAACATCTGACCAAAAAGCGGTGGCAAACAAAGCCCAGGTTTTCAGACGCCTACGATATTTACATGCGAGAAAACCCGTCTGCACATCGGCGCAAGTTTCGCATTGTTGCTCAGCATGCGTATTCGCTTTTTGTGAGCCAGTTTGGCGATGTAACCCTAGACGACCTGCGCCATGCACACATTACCCAATTTAGGGACTGTCAGCTGGCACGTGGCCTACACCCTAACAGCGTGAGGCGGCATATCAACATGCTCAACGCCATGATAAACATGGCTTTTAAACATTTGGACATTGATCGGCTCAGCCCATTTCGCGGCTTATACATTCGTGGTGAAGGAGAGCTATCCAGAACTATTGCGCCGATAAGCCTTGATCACCTGCGCAAGGTCAAGGCCCATTTGCTTGACCACCCCATTGAGTCAAGGCTTGCGGCACTCATTCAGCTCAACACGGGCATGCGTATTTCAGAACCTGTGCTAGCACGGCTTGAAGACTTGGTGCTGGACCACGACATCCCTCATTTGTGGGTAAGGCCTAACCAACTGACAAAGCGGAAAACACAAGCCAGTATTCGCTGCGTGCCTTTGCTAGGTGCATCGCTTGATGCGGCTAAAGAGCTTTACCGCCGTTCCACAAAGCAAAAGAGTGAGTGGCTGATTCCGCAATACGCAACCGAGATTGGCAACACGTCTTGTGCTGCCACGCTAAACAAGTACATGCGCCACTTGGGCTTCAGAACGCACATGTTTAGACATGCGTTTATTGATCGACTCAAGGCCTGCGGCGATATACCCGTGCCCATCGCCGAGGCCATTACCGGGCATGGAAGAAACACCTCTGACTTTGCCCACTACGGGTCTGTGGGCTATACGCTGGAGCAGAAAAAGGCGGTGATTGAGCGTATTTTGATTTGAGTCTCATTGCAATTCAGCCGTTATGAATTGCACACATATTCCACAGTTTTAGTCTTTTAGCTGCTGACTTTGACCGATCGTTACGCTCACGAAAGCGTACATAGTCAAAACAATTCTTGTTGCAACGAAATGTTGATTTCATAAGCCCTTCAGGCTTGTTAACTCAACGATCAAGTGCTCTCGAAAACACAAAATCTTGACTGTTTTTCGAGATTGTTTCATAATGAAACTTTTAGTCAATTACACGAAATATTACACAAACTGATTTTTAAGATATAAGTCATTGATTTTTAACGGTTTTTCTACGTCCGAGTTTTCTGTTAATCCGTAGGTCCCTGGTTCGAGCCCAGGTTGAGGAGCCAAAAAGACAAGCCCCTGCAAGTGATTGCAGGGGCTTTTTCTTTGACCTAAAAATTCAACGCTCACACCCTTGGGGCGCACGGGCTCACGGATTCAAAATCACTTGTGAGGATCTGACACATTGTTTCGCATCTGCAATTTCTTGATCAGTTTTCGCCCCAAATGCGCCTTGATGGCCGGGGAGTAGAACAAGGAATCCCCACCGCTCTCCAGTTGCAGCAACTGTGCATGAGAGATCGCGTTTTCGATGGCAAAGCGAGAGGAGTCCAGATGAGCTTCCTCCCTGAGCTTTTGCAGCTCAGCGGCTTCTTCATCGGACCATGGCTCCCAAGATGTGTTCATGTCTCCAACACTCTGGGATCAAGTCCTTTGCACAAGGACAGCAAATCGGACAACTGTGGTGCCTGCATTTTTTGCAAGACGTTGGCACGGTGTTTCTTGGCCGTGTCAGGAAGGATATCCAGATGCTCGGAAATCCCTTTGTTCGTGTGACCTTCCAGCATCAAGGCAAACACATCACGCTCTCGCGCACTCAAAGACAGCCATTTGCGACGGATCTCATTTTTTTGGATGAATGCTTGACGATTCAAGGTGTCCTGCGCCAAACCTCGCTCAATCGCGTTGATGAGCGCCTGAATTTGAAACGGCTTCCATAAAAACTCGATGGGTTGCCCCTTCATGGCCTGAATGATTTCTTCAGATTGGCTTTCACCACTGATGAAGATGATGGGGGTCTGTCTTCCCAGTGCCCTCATCTTGTCTTGCAGATCCACGCCAGACATATGGGGCATACGCACATCCAGCACCAAGACGGCCGGAGAGATGTCCAGTGAGTGAGCCCAAAAAGCTTGCGCACTGTCATAACCCTCAACGGTATAGCCCATCTGCCGAAGCAGATCGGTCAAATAAAAACGGATGTCTGGGTTGTCATCGACAACATAGACATGACCGCAGCTTGAGGTGCTCATTCGAACTTATAAAAATATCAGACTCGCCAATACTAAGCAGGGAAGCAAGCACTGCCTATCCCCTTTTAGGGATATCCCACCATTGTGGACCCACAACACCTCAAAACCGAAGGGAATTTTCCGAAAAAATTTGAGGAAATTTGTTGGCAATCATGGGTCTGATCGCTTTTGGTGAGAAGCAAAAAAACAGCAGATGGAAAATTATGGTTTCACATACTTCACACTGAATAAAAACAAAATATTTATAAAAAATCAATTTATTAATAAATCAATCAAATTACCCATATCAATACAACGCGGCATGCTGTCAATGGACGCGCATTCACTGGCGGGGCAATACCTGCGGCATGCCCTGGCAGTGGTGATCAGAGAGCTCAAGCCCTGAGCACGTTGATGGGGCAAGCCAGTTATTGCGGCTTGCCTGGATGACTCACCAGAGGGGTTGGGCATAAGGCGCGTGAGCCGTTGATGCAAAGTTGCACGCACCAAAGCAAAAGGCCACCAACTGTTCCCAGTTGGTGGCCTTTGTACGATCAATTGGTCGGCGTGGCGGGATTCGAACTCGCGACCCCTTGCACCCCATGCAAGTGCGCTACCAGGCTGCGCTACACGCCGACAAGCTTCGAATTATAACCAGATAAATCACCCTCAAAGGGTCAGCAAGGCACGAATTGCAACCAACTCGTTGTGCAGCGTTGCGCTGTGTGCGCCTGCTTCGGCAAATTCAATGTCTGCAGCAGAGAATGTTTCGGCTGAAACGCCATTCAATGCGCCTGTCATGGAAGCTGCATAGCCTGATTCGATGGCGTTGGATGAACCGTTTTGCACTTGGCGGTCCGTTTGCACCAGTTCTTGCAATCTGTTGCGTGCACCACTGATGGTGAAACCTTGGTCATACAGCAAGTCACGTATGCGCCGAATCATCAGGACTTCGTGGTGCTGGTAATAACGGCGATTGCCGCGACGCTTGACCGGTCGAAGCTGTGTAAATTCCTGCTCCCAATAGCGCAACACATGCGGTTTGACACCGCACAACTCACCCACTTCACCGATCGTGAAATAGCGTTTGGCAGGGATGGAAGGAAGCGGACTGTCCATGAACGACAACAAGTTACGTGGAAAACCTTGTAGCTTACTGCAACTGACCCAGTTAAGTCCACACGAATTGCATCCATCAGAAAAGTGGCAAAACAAAACAAAAAAGCACTTGAGATTTCTCTCAAGTGCTTTTTGAACCGGGAATTTTGGTGGGCAGTACAAGTTTCGAACTTGTGACCCCTGCAGTGTGAAAACGCCAACATTTCACCCTTTTCCCCTTTAAAAACAACAACTTAGCTGTTTTCAACAGGGTCAAAGTAGTATACTTGTAGTATACCCATGTAATTATAAAGTGATATTAGAATTTCACTTCTGTGACGCCAGCTGTAAACCAGTGTCATTTCTTTTTACGGTGCTGCTTTTTTAAGCACCTCTCACATAGTCATTGTGGCTCAGAGATGGCTCAATGTATATAGATTTTTTGTGGCGAGCGGCCAATGTATATAAAGTTTCGCGCAGCAGACCGGCAATGTGCATAGAGTTTTGGTCCGCACTGGCCAATGTATATAAAGTTTTGATGGCGACCATTGAGCACCCTCTTTCTATGAGTTGGGCACCGCAAGATGTCGATTGATTTGTGCGCGCCCGATCCAAAGTCAGTGTGCGGAATTTGATTACAGTTAAATCGTCGAAACAATTCCACAGCTTTGATCAAGTGTCATTTCTTTTTACGCTGAGACTTTTCGAGCCACAACTTTCAAGCGAGTCACAGGTAGAGCCGTCGCTCAAAGTGCATGAAATTTGGGATTTAAACCTCGCTCTTTACGCTGGAGCAAAAGCGTGATGTGCTGTAAAAATGGTGTTATGGAAATTGTAGTTTTTGTAACGAAAATATAGTTCAGGCCAATCGAGACTGAGTTGAAAGGTCTGTCCTTAGCTGCTCAACACGAGATCGGTATTGGTCACAGCTGTCCATCTCATTAACTTCAAGATAGGTCTCCATTCTTTTCATCTTGCGTTCAGCAGGCGGCTGACTGAAATAGGTGACTCCGCACCTGAAGCCAGTGGTAGCTGAGTCAGAGATCAATAAATTACTGCATGACTGGCAAGACTTCTGCATGGCTTTGTCTAAAAATTTTGTCTATAAATATTACCCTACAAGGCGGCACTTCAAACCACCCCTGCCGCCAAGCCGTTTCGTCCTTGGCACTGCCCCAAACCTCTAGAAAGTTTTATAACCCATTGTGACTCTATCGCTCGTACTCGTGAGATCAGATTTTGGGGATGACTGGAATGCAGCGAGAGCAGTCATCAGCTCAGGTCAGCTGGCAGTCTCCTGTCGGCCATGATCTGCCATTCACGAATGACCGTTCTCCAAACTTAAATTTATAAGCACCGAGCTGCATCGGTAGCCGAAATCGCCGTGGCCGAAGACATATACCTAGCGCAGTTGCGCCACTTGCTGCGACTGACTCACTTGGCACCGGAGGTCGTGGCACGGCTGGCGGATTCGTCCAGCGTAGTGCTTGAGAAAGTGATGCGCCGCGCCTGAATCAACGGCTGGAGTGATCAATAGCGATCATCCGCTACAGCAACTGCCTTTGCCTCGCTCCTGGATGGGCGGGCACGGCACCGTGCCGTAGGAGCAGTACACGCAGCAGTCACCTGGCTTCGGCTTGAGCACAGCGTGGCACTGCTCGCATTCGTAGAACCACTGGCAGGCATCGGTGGGCATGGTTTCAAGCTTGGTGTGACCGCATTCGGGACAGGTCAGCTTCGACTCCAGGATCACGGCGTTCATTTGACCGCACCCACCACGGTCGATGGATAACCCGACTCCTTGGTCGCGCGCGTCAGCGCTTCGACGCTGGTCTTAATGTCATCGAAGGTCACGTTGGCCTCGCGCCTGTCCAGGCTCACCTCGATCTTGCTGACACCGGACACCTGGGTCAACGCCTTCTTGACGGTGATCGGGCAGGTGGCGCAGTTCATGCCGGGTACGGACAGTGTGACGGTCTGGGTGGTAGCCCACAAGGGTGAGGACAGGGCCGCCAGCGTGGACAGCGCAATGAGCTTCTTCATGGCAGTTTCCTTTCAATAGAACCAGGGCGCGATCAGCGGGAACCCGAGTGCGAGAACGACCAGTGCCACCACGACCCAAAACAACAGCTTGTAACTGCGGTTGACCGATGGCACTGCGCAGACCTGCCCCGGTGCGCAATCGGTGGCCGGTCGCCAGATGCGGCGGCAGGCGAAGAAAAGCGCCACCATCGCCGCCCCGATAAACAGAGGCTGATAGGGTTCGAGCAGCGTCAGGTTGCTGATCCAAGCGCCGGAAACACCGAGCGTGACCAGCACCAGGGGGCCGAGGCAGCAGGTGGAGGCCAGGGTGGCAGAAAGACCGCCGATCAGTAGAGCACCGCGTCCGCTGCTGCGGTCCTTCACGTCAGAATCACTTGGGGAATCTGGTTTCATAGGTTAATCTTACTTCTGTACTTAAGTACGGAGTCAAGCGCCATGAATCCATCTGCCGAAACCCTGACCATCGGAGTCCTGGCCGAGACCGCCGGGGTGAACGTCGAGACGATCCGCTTCTATCAGCGCAAGGGTCTGATGCAGAAGCCCGACCGGCCTTTGGGCGGCATCCGCCGTTACGGGGAAGCGGACCAGGCTCGCGTGCGCTTCATCAAGTCGGCTCAGCGGCTGGGGTTCAGTCTCGACGAGGTTGCGGATTTGCTCAAACTGGAGGATGGGGCGCACTGCACTGAGGCCCGTGAGCAGGCCGAGCACAAGTTGGCCGACGTGCGCGCCCGGCTTGCCGATCTGCAACGGATCGAAGGTGCGCTGCAGGGGCTCGTAGAGCGTTGCTGCGCTACGCGAGGGGGGGTGAAGTGCCCACTCATTGCAACGCTGCAAGTGTCTTGACGAATCACCGCAGGACGGCCAGCACTCAGTAACATTTTCCTCAACAGATGTCCCGTCCGACCGGGTGAGTTCATCTATGACTGCTATAGGTTAAAGAATCTGGAGGCATGGATTTCCGCTTTGGGTCGGTTTCTGCCGGTCTTCGACCTGCCATGAACGACGGCCACCAGCCTGAAGAGGACACCTGATCGCGCTTTATTTTCAATCCTGGTCTGCACTTGCGACGCAATATTCACCGAAGGACCATGTAGGGTTGAGCTTCGCTGTTGAAGCACTGACCGATTGCCACCGTGCTCGCTGCGCATCTTGAAGTGACATGTGGTCCAAGTGACCATACCTACGCATCAACATTGTCTGATCCCGATGCCCGAGAATTTGCGAGGCAACTCCAACACCCACGCCATTTCTCAACAGCGATGCAGCGACCCAATGTCGGATGTCATGCACGCGCAAATCTGGACGTTGCAACATGCCGGTCATGCTGCTCCACTTCTTTCGATAGCAAATCGGCGTGATTCCGTTCTTCCCCGCAAAGATCAATCGATCCCCAGAACCCGCAGTCAGTGCAGGCTTCAAACGTTTGGCCAATGCCATAGTTTCGGGCGTAAAAAACAGTGTTCGCGAATCACCGTTTTTGGTCCTTGGCACGATGAGTTTTCCGCCTGCGATATCAAGCTCTTCCCATGACCTTTCAAGCACCTCACTCTTGCGTGCGCCAGAGTCCACCAGCATCCAAACGAACAGCGTGAACAAGCGGTCTCTGCCCATTTTTGCAGCCAAGCGCAAAGACAAAATATCCTGCTCTGACGATGCCACATACCGAATTTTTTCCTCGAAGCGCTTGACGGCAAGTGTGGGAGAGATAAATCCTCTGGGAGCCATCCGACGATTCACAACAGCCCATCTATAGACTTGTCCCAAGGCACCAATGTCTCTGTTGACTGTGGAAGTTGCATAGCCTGATTCGACCAACGCCTCTGCTGCCTTTTGCAGCCGTTCACTGGAAATGGACCATGCCGATTCGTGGCCGAAACCATGGACTGGATCGCACCATTTTCTGAGCCGCAGCTCCAGTTCAAGACGGGGTTTTGCAAGCGAATGCGCTTGGACCAGTTCAGCCAACGTGACGTCAACAGGAACGAAAAATGAAGCCGCATCAGCTGCAGCTTTCAGATCGATGGGGTGTTTGAATTTGCGCATGAGGTTTCCTAGAACACTGCCTTAGAAAACCTAAAACAAGTGTGAAGAAAACCCTAACAGCCGTTGATTTGGAAGAGGAAATTCCAAAAGTGGTGGGCGATGCAAGTTTCGAACTTGCGACCCCTGCAGTGTGAATGCAGTGCTCTACCCCTGAGCTAACCGCCCTTACGCCTTACAGCGAAGATCGCAATTATGGCATAAAAAATACAGCCGTTGACCCGCGTTTTCTAAAAAATCAAGGGGGTATCTGGCCCGTCTTGACGATACCAATCAAGCGGCTTGGTGCGCACGCCAGACGGTTTTGCCACCACTGGACTTGTCCAACTGAGCCAACACATCGTCATGTGCGGCCAACTCTTGGGCATTGGCAGGCAACACGGGCAAGACAAAGGTGCTCAAGTCCACTTGCACCACCATTTGCTGCGCACCGTTGGTTGCGGCATCCCCCGCATCGATCGACAAAGCCTCTTGGCCGCGCGTCATGTTGATATAAACATCGGCCAGCAACTCGGCGTCGAGCAAAGCGCCGTGCAAGGTGCGTCCGGAGTTGTCGACTTCAAGGCGGTCACACAGCGAGTCAAGGCTGTTGCGCTTGCCAGGGAACATTTCCTTGGCCATGGCCAAGGTGTCGATGACGTTGCTGACGTAAGCCTTGAGCGGTTTTTTGCCCACGCGCTCGAGCTCTTTGTTCAAAAAGCCGACGTCGAACGCGGCGTTGTGGATGATCAGTTCCGCATCACTCAGGTAGTCGAGGATGTCGTCGGCCAGCTGGGCAAACTTGGGCTTGTCACGCAGAAACTCGTTGCTGATGCCGTGGACTTTGAGCGCGTCTTCGTGGCTGTCGCGCTCAGGGTTGAAATAGAAATGCAGGTTCTTGCCGGTGAGCTTGCGGGCATACAGCTCCACACAACCCAGCTCGATGATGCGGTCGCCGCCTTCGGCTGAGAGGCCTGTGGTTTCGGTGTCCAGAACGATTTGGCGCATGTCTTTTCGCTTCCGTCTGTTCAGTGGTTTTCTTTGGCGTGATTGACCGTGTAGCGGGGGATCTCGATCACCAGATCGCTTTTGGCCACAAAGGCCTGGCAGCTCAAGCGCGAGTTGGGCTCCAGACCCCAGGCGCGGTCGAGCAGGTCTTCCTCGGTTTCTTCCATCTCATTGAGGCTCTTGAAGCCTTCACGCACCACCACGTGGCAGGTGGTGCAAGCGGCGCTCATGTCGCAAGCGTGTTCGATGTTGATGTGGTTGTCGAGCAGGGCTTCGCAGATGCTGGTGCCCGCAGGCGCGGTGATTTCTGCACCGTTGGGGCAGTATTCGGCGTGGGGCAGGATTTTGATGACGGGCATAGGGGTCTTTGAATTCGGTACAGGGCAGACTTTACAAGGACTGGATATTTTGGCCAGACAGCGCCTTTTGGATGCTGTGGTTCATGCGCTCGGCGGCAAAGGCTTCGGTGCCCTTGGCCAGGGCTTGAGTGCAGTCTTCCAATGCCTTGGCATCTTGTTCGGTTTGGATGGCCGCCTGCAAGGTGGCCATCAGAGCGTCGATGCTGGCACGCTCGGTATCGCGCAGCAATTGACCGTCGGCGGCCAAGGCGCTGCGCGTGGCCAGCAGCATGCGGTCGGCATCCACGCGGGCTTCCACCAGCGCACGGGCTTTCATGTCGGCCTGGGCAGTGGTAAAGCTCTCTTGCAGCATGGTGGCGATCTGGTCGTCGCTCAGGCCATACGAAGGCTTGACGTCAATGCGCGCCTCCACACCACTGATTTGTTCTTTGGCCCCCACGCTCAGCAAACCATCGGCATCCACTGTGAAGGTCACTCGGATGCGGGCCGCGCCTGCGGCCATGGGCGGGATGCCACGCAACTCAAAGCGGGCCAGGCTGCGGCAGTCTTGGACCAAGTCACGCTCACCCTGCACCACATGCAGCGCAAGGGCCGTCTGGCCATCTTGGTAAGTGGTGAAGTCTTGCGCCATGGCGGTGGGGATGGTCTGGTTGCGCGGGATGATGCGCTCGACCAAACCGCCCATGGTCTCGATGCCCAGCGACAGCGGGATCACATCGAGCAGCAGCAACTCGCCAGCGGCGTTGTTGCCTGCCAGTTGGTTGGCCTGGATGGCCGCCCCCAGAGCCACGACTTCGTCGGGGTTGAGGTTGTTGAGCGGAGCCTGGCCAAAAAAGTCGGCCACGGCCTGCTGGATTTGCGGCATGCGGGTGGAGCCGCCCACCATGACCACGCCTTGCACATCGTCCTTGCTCAGCTGGGCATCGCGCAAGGCTTTGCGCACGGCGGTGATGCAGCGAGCCGTCAGGGCTTGGGTGGCTTGCTCAAAATCTGCGCGGCCGATGGATGCCGACAGGCTGCCTGTGGACAAGGCGGCATTCAGGGTGACCGCATCGGCGGTGGTGAGTGCTTCTTTGGCGGCGCGGGCCGCCGCCTTGAGCACGGTTTTGTCTTCGGCCGTGACCGCTTGTAGGCCAGGCTGGCGGGCCATGGCGGCATCGGCCAAGGCTTGGTCGTAATCGTCACCGCCCAATGCGGAGTCGCCGCCGGTGGACAAAACTTCGAACACGCCCTGTGTCAGGCGCAAGATGGAAATGTCAAAGGTGCCACCGCCTAAATCGAACACAGCGTAAACGCCTTCGCTGGCGTTGTCGAGGCCATAGGCAATGGCCGCTGCGGTGGGTTCGTTGATCAGGCGCAGCACGTTCAGGCCCGCCAGTTGCGCGGCGTCTTTGGTGGCTTGGCGCTGGGCGTCGTCAAAGTAAGCGGGCACGGTGATCACTGCACCATACAGGTCGTCGTTGAAGGTGTCTTCGGCTCGGTAGCGCAGCGTGGCCAAAATTTCGGCGCTGACCTCAACGGGCGACTTGGGGCCTTGCACGGTTTGGATGCTGAGCATGCCTTGCTCGCTCGCGGTGAATTCGTAAGGCAGTTTGCTTCGGTCGGCAATGTCGTTCAGGCCACGCCCCATGAAGCGCTTGACCGAGGCGATGGTGTTGACCGGGTCGCTGGCGGCGGACTGCACCGCGTCAAAACCTATCTGGCGGCCTTGGCCAGGCATGAAACGCACTACCGACGGCAGGATCACACGACCATCGTCGTCAGGCAAACATTCGGACACGCCGTTGCGCACCGAAGCCACCAGCGAGTGCGTGGTGCCCAAGTCGATGCCCACGGCAATGCGGCGTTGGTGGGGGTCGGGCGACTGGCCCGGTTCAGAAATCTGCAGTAACGCCATGGTCAATCAGGGGAGGTCAGGTCAATCGGTCGAGTTTAGCGTTCACTTCTTGCGTGAAGCGCTCAATGAACATGAGCGCCCTCACCTGCCCCACGGCTTGCGCGGGGTCTTTGGCTACATCCAGCAAATCGCCCAGCGTTTGCTGCACACGGCGCTGCTCGGCAGCCACCTCGTCGGCCAGAGCTTCAAGGCCTTGGGCACTGCCCGTGTCTTCCAGGCTTTCACGCCATTCCATTTGCTGCATCAAGAACGCTGGAGGCATGGCCGTGTTGTTTTCGGCCTGCACGGGCGCGCCTTGCAGTTCGCACAAATAGGCCGCGCGTTTGAGCGGATCTTTCAGGCGCTGATACGCCTCGTTGATGCGCACCGACCACTGCATGGCGATGCGCTGTGCTGCGGCGCCTTCTGCCGCAAAGCGGTCGGGGTGGGCTTCGCGCTGCAAGGCTTTCCAGCGGGCGTCGAGTTGAGCGCGGTCCTGTGCGTACTGCACGGGCACATCAAACAACTCAAAGTCGTTGGCTTGGAGCGAGATCACACGCTAGGAACTCAGACGCGGAAGGACTCACCGCAACCGCAGCGGTCACGCTCGTTGGGGTTATTGAAGCGGAAACCTTCGTTCAGGCCTTCGCGCACAAAGTCGAGCTCGGTGCCGTCGATGTAGGCCAAGCTTTTCGGGTCCACCAACACCTTGACGCCGTGGCCTTCAAAGACCACGTCTTCCGGCGCAATCTCGTCCACGTATTCCAGCTTGTAGGCCAAGCCCGAGCAACCTGTGGTCTTGACCCCCAGACGCACACCGACACCCGAGCCGCGTTTGGCAAGATACCGGGTCACATGCCGAGCTGCGGCAGCAGACAGTGAGATGGCCATGTCAGTTCAGGTGTTTCTTTTTGTAGTCGTCCACAGCGGCCTTGATGGCGTCTTCGGCCAGGATGGAGCAGTGGATCTTCACGGGCGGCAACGCCAGCTCTTCGGCAATTTCGCTGTTCTTCAGGGCCGCTGCCTCGTCCAGCGTCTTGCCCTTCACCCACTCGGTCACGAGTGAGCTGGATGCGATGGCCGAGCCGCAGCCGTAGGTCTTAAAACGTGCGTCTTCGATCACGCCGGTGGTCGGGTTGACCTTGATTTGCAGCTTCATCACGTCGCCGCAAGCCGGTGCACCGACCATGCCGGTACCCACGTCTTCGTCGCCCTTGTCGAACGAGCCGACATTGCGGGGGTTTTCGTAGTGGTCAACCACTTTTTCAGAATAAGCCATTTCAATTCTCCTTAATTTAGGTCGCTGAGCCCAAAGGGTTCAGGGCGCGAAGCGTTGTCGAAAACAGTGCTTTACACGGCAAGACAACGCGACAAAGCCCTGGGCCGTTTGGGCGACGCGGCTCAGTGGGCAGCCCACTGGATCGTGCTCAAGTCGATGCCGTCTTGGTGCATTTCCCACAAGGGGCTCAAGTCGCGCAGCTTGGCCACGTTCTCGCGGATGGTTTTGATCGCGTAGTCGATGTCTTCTTCGGTGGTCCAGCGGCCAATCGTCATGCGCAAGCTGCTGTGGGCCAACTCGTCGCTGCGGCCCAAAGCGCGCAACACATAGCTGGGCTCCAAACTGGCCGAGGTGCAGGCCGAACCGGACGAGACCGCCAGGCCCTTGATGCCCATGATCAGCGATTCGCCTTCGACGAAGTTGAAGCTCATGTTGATGTTGTGCGGCACGCGCTGGGTGGCGTGGCCGTTCAAAAACACCTGCTCCATATCACTGAGGCCTGCAATCAAGCGGTCGTGCAAGGCACGCGCCTTGGCGTTGTCTTGCGCCATCTCGAGCTTGGCAATGCGGAACGCCTCGCCCATGCCCACGCACTGGTGGGTGGGCAAGGTGCCCGAACGCATGCCGCGCTCGTGACCGCCGCCGTGCATTTGCGCTTCCAGGCGAATGCGGGGCTTGCGGCGCACATACAAAGCGCCAATGCCTTTGGGGCCATAGGTTTTGTGCGAGGCCAGGCTCATCAAATCGATGGGCAACTGGGTCATGTCGATCTCGACCTTGCCAGTGGCTTGGGCCGCATCAACGTGGAAGATGATGCCTTTTTCGCGGCACAGGTTACCAATGGCGGTCACGTCCTGGATCACACCGATTTCGTTGTTCACGAACATCACACTGATCAAAATGGTGTCAGGGCGAATCGCGGCTTTGAGCGCGTCCATGCTCAGCAAACCATCGTCTTGCACATCGAGGTAAGTCACTTCAAAGCCTTGACGCTCCAGCTCGCGCATGGTGTCGAGCACGGCCTTGTGTTCGGTCTTGACCGTGATCAGGTGCTTGCCGCGTGACTTGTAAAAGTGCGCTGCGCCTTTGATGGCCAGGTTGTTCGATTCGGTGGCACCGCTGGTCCAGACGATTTCGCGCGGGTCGGCACCGATCAGATCACCCACTTGCTCACGGGCTTTTTCAACGGCGGCTTCGGCTTCCCAGCCCCAGGCGTGGGTGCGTGATGCGGGGTTGCCAAAGTGCTCACGCAACCAAGGAATGATGGCGTCCACCACGCGGGGGTCGCAGGGGTTGGTCGCGCCGTAGTCGAGGTAAATGGGGAAGTGAGGCGTGGTCATGGTGGTTTTTCTTTTTGAATCAGGATTTGGCAAACATATTGCCCAAGTCGAACACCGAGTTGGGCACATTCACGCGGATCGGTTGGCTGATCGGCATGGGGGCAATGGCGCGCTTGAGGCTGGGTTTGTTTTCAACGATCAGGCCCTTGGCCAATTGGTCATCCACCAACTTTTGTAAAGAGACGGAATCCAGAAACTCCACCATTTTGGAGTTCAAGGAGGCCCACAGGTCGTGCGTCATGCATCGGCCATCGCCGCCGTTGCAATTTTCTTTACCGCCGCAATGGGTGGCGTCGATGGGCTCGTCGACCGACAAAATGATGTCAGCCACGGTGATGTCGGTGGATTTGCGCCCCAGGGTGTATCCGCCGCCGGGGCCACGGGTGGACTCGACCAGGTTATGGCGGCGCAGTTTGCCGAACAGCTGTTCCAGATAGGACAGAGAAATCTGTTGGCGCTGGCTGATGGCGGCCAAGGTCACTGGGCCGGCGTCTTGGCGCAAGGCCAGATCGATCATGGCGGTGACGGCAAAACGGCCTTTGGTGGTTAAACGCATGGCAGACTCCTGAAGTGTGTGGGGGCTTGGTCAGAGACCCCCCAAAGTGGGTTCCCGACTAAACGAGTCAAGTATAAACCAATCCCGATCAAATCACTCGGGTTATAGGGTTATTCAAGCTCGGATCAGCGGCACGATGTTGTCGCCGCCAGTGGCCCCAAACGCCTGCTCTTTGAGGATGCTCAGCTGGTCTCGCACCTGAGCGGCTTTTTCGAACTCCAGGTTGCGGGCATGTTCCATCATTTGCTTTTCGAGCTGCTTGATGGCCCGGGCGATGTCTTTTTCGCTCATGTCCTCGACCTTGGCCTTTTGCATGGCCGCTTGTTCCAGTCGCTCGGCTTCTTTGCCCGACTTTTCGCTGTACACGCCGTCGATCAGGTCCTTGACCTTTTTGACAATGCTCTTGGGCGTGATGCCCATGGCCTCGTTGTGGGCCAGTTGTTTGATGCGCCGCCGTTCGGTCTCGCCCATGGCTTTTTTCATGGACTCGGTGATGCGGTCGGCGTACAAAATGGCGCGCCCATTCAGGTTGCGCGCCGCTCGGCCAATGGTCTGGATCAGGCTGCGCTCGGCACGCAAGAAGCCTTCTTTGTCGGCATCCAAAATGGCGACCAGCGACACCTCGGGAATGTCCAGGCCCTCGCGCAGCAAGTTGATGCCCACCAGCACATCAAAAGCGCCTAAGCGCAGGTCACGCAAAATTTCCACCCGCTCCACGGTGTCCACGTCGCTGTGCAGGTAGCGCACTTTCACGCCGTTGTCGCTCAGGTAGTCGGTCAGCTGTTCGGCCATGCGTTTGGTGAGCGTGGTGATCAGCACCCGCTCGTGCTTGTCGACCCGAATACGGATCTCCTGCAGCACGTCGTCCACCTGATGCGTGGCGGGGCGCACCTCGACCTGCGGGTCGACCAAACCCGTGGGGCGCACCACCTGCTCGACCACTTTGCCCGAATGCGTTTTTTCATAGTCGGCGGGGGTGGCCGAAACAAAAATGCACTGGCGCATGCGTTTTTCAAACTCTTCAAACTTGAGCGGGCGGTTGTCCAGCGCACTGGGCAGGCGAAAGCCGTATTCCACCAGCGTGGTTTTGCGCGCTTTGTCGCCGTTGTACATGGCGTTGAGCTGGCCAATCATCTGGTGGCTCTCGTCCAAAAACATGATGGCGTCGGGCGGCATGTAGTCGGTCAAGGTGCTGGGCGGATCACCCGGGGCTGCGCCCGACAAATGGCGTGTGTAGTTTTCAATGCCTTTGCAGTGCCCCACTTCGGACAGCATTTCCAGGTCAAACCGGGTGCGCTGCTCCAAGCGCTGCGCCTCGACCAGCTTGCCCATACCCACCAGCTCCTTCAGGCGCTGGGCCAGTTCCACCTTGATGGTTTCCACCGCCGCTAACACTTTGTCGCGCGGCGTCACATAGTGGCTGGACGGGTAGACCGTGAAGCGCGGTATTTTTTGCCGAATGCGCCCGGTGAGCGGGTCAAACAGCTGCAGGCTCTCGATTTCGTCGTCAAACAGCTCAATGCGGATCGCCAACTCCGAGTGTTCGGCCGGAAACACGTCGATGGTGTCGCCGCGCACCCGGAACTTGCCTCGACTGAACTCCATGTCGTTGCGCTGGTACTGCATGCGTATCAGCTGGGCGATCACGTCGCGCTGACCCAACTTGTCCCCGGTGCGCAGCGTCATGATCATGCGGTGGTAGCTCTCGGGCTCGCCAATGCCATAAATGGCCGACACCGTAGCCACGATCACCACATCGCGCCGCTCCATGATGCTTTTAGTGCAAGACAGCCGCATCTGCTCGATGTGTTCGTTGATCGCCGAGTCTTTTTCGATGAACAGATCGCGCTGAGGCACATAGGCTTCGGGCTGGTAATAGTCGTAGTAGCTGACGAAGTACTCGACTGCGTTCTTGGGGAAAAACTCGCGGAACTCGCTGTACAGCTGGGCCGCCAGCGTCTTGTTGGGCGCAAACACAATGGCGGGCCGCCCCAGCTGGGCGATGACGTTGGCCATGGTGAAGGTCTTGCCCGAGCCGGTCACGCCCAGCAGGGTTTGGAACACCTCGCCGTCGTGCACCCCCTCGACCAACTGCTCAATCGCCACGGGTTGGTCACCCGCAGGCGGGTAAGGCTGATACAGTTCAAAAGGTGAGCCGGGGTAGCTGATGAACTTCCCCTCAGCGTACTTGTCTGCATCAGACACAACTTCAACAACAGGGACTTCAGGCACGGTGGACATTTTTCTGATGACCGCCGGGTCAAACCAGGCGGCGGGGGCCGTTAAAATCAGGGACAACCCGAAAGCCTAACCGAGGAACGGGTTTCCTGCCACCACTGAACACAATCCAAGGACTTTCCATGTCTCTGTTTTCCGCCGTCGAAATGGCCCCCCGCGACCCGATTCTGGGTCTGAACGAGCAATACAACGCCGACACCAACCCCAACAAGGTGAACCTGGGCGTGGGCGTTTACTTCGACGACAACGGCAAACTGCCCCTGCTGCAGTGCGTGCAAGCGGCCGAAAAAACCATGATGGCCACCCCCACTGCGCGTGGCTACCTGCCCATCGACGGCATCGTGGCCTATGACAACGCCGTCAAGGCGCTGGTCTTTGGCGCTGAGTCTGACGTGGTCAAGTCGGGCCGTGTGTCCACCGTGCAGGCCATTGGCGGCACGGGCGGCCTGAAGATCGGTGCCGACTTCTTGAAGAAAGTCAGCCCCAACGCCAAAGTGTTGATTTCTGACCCCAGCTGGGAAAACCACCGCGCCATCTTCGTGAACGCTGGTTTTGAAGTGGGTTCGTACGCGTATTACGACGCCGAAAAGCGTGGCGTGAACTTCGACGGCATGCTGGCCAGCCTGAACGCTGCGGCCGCGGGGACCATCGTGGTGCTGCACGCTTGCTGCCACAACCCCACCGGCTACGACATCACCGATGCCCAGTGGGACCAGGTCATCGCTGTTGTCAAGGCCAAGGGCCTGACAGCCTTCCTGGACATGGCCTACCAAGGCTTTGGCCATGGCATCACCGAAGACGGCGCGGTGATCGGCAAATTTGTGGCTGCGGGCCTGAACATCTTTGTTTCGACCTCTTTCTCCAAGAGCTTCAGCCTGTATGGCGAACGCGTGGGCGCCCTGTCTGTGGTGGCTTCTGACAAAGAAGAAGCCTCGCGCGTGTTGTCGCAGCTCAAAATCGCGATCCGCACCAACTACTCCAACCCGCCCATCCACGGCGGCGCGGTGGTCGCGGCCGTGCTGAACAACCCCGAACTGCGTGCCCAATGGGAAAGCGAATTGGCCGAAATGCGCGTGCGCATCAAGGCCATGCGCCAAAAACTGGTGGACAGCCTCAAGGCCGCTGGCGTGAAGCAAGACATGAGCTTCATCACCACCCAGATCGGCATGTTCAGCTATTCGGGCCTCACCAAGGACCAAATGGTGCGCCTGCGCAGCGAGTTTGGTGTGTATGGCACCGACACCGGCCGCATGTGCGTGGCTGCGCTCAACAGCAAAAACATCGACTACGTCTGCGCCTCGATCGCCAAAGTCGTCTGACTTGACTGACATCCGGCTTGCAACCGCCCCTGACGGGGCGGTTTCTTTTTGGGCGGTCCGGAAGGTGACTGTCAATTAGGGGGCAAACTCAAAAAATACCGCTTGGTCTCCTGTAGTATTGCTGCAGCGCACCATTTTGTTGCAAGGGAAACTGTCACATGCTTTATCAGATTTTTGAAACTCAACGCTCGATCATGGAGCCTTTTTCCGATCTGGCCCAAGCAGCAGCCAAGCTTTACAGCAACCCCCTGAACCCCATGGCTCAAACGCCGCTGGCACAACGTGTGTCGGCAGGCTACGCCTTGATGCACCGTTTGGGCAAAGACTACGAGAAACCAGCGTTCGGCATCCAGACCGTGAAGGTCAACAAGACCGATGTGGCCATCCACGAACGCATCGAGATCGACAAGCCTTTTTGCGAACTGCGCCGTTTCAAGCGTTTCTCGGACGACACCGCGACGCTGACCCAGCTCAAGGCACAGCCTGCAGTGTTGATCGTGGCCCCTTTGTCGGGTCACTACGCCACCTTGCTGCGCGACACCGTCAAGACCATGCTGAAAGACCACAAGGTCTACATCACCGACTGGAAAAATGCCCGGCTGGTGCCGTTGACGGATGGCGAGTTCCACCTGGACGACTACATCAACTATGTGCAGGAATTCATCCGCCACATCCAGTCCATCTATGGCCACTGCCATGTGGTGAGCGTGTGCCAGCCGACCGTGCCAGTTTTGGCTGCGGTGTCGCTCATGGCCAGCCGTGGTGAAAAGACCCCGCTGACCATGACCATGATGGGCGGCCCTATCGATGCGCGCAAGTCGCCCACTTCGGTGAACAACCTGGCCACCAACAAGAGCTTTGAGTGGTTCGAGAACAACGTGATTTACCGCGTCCCGCCAAACTTCCCAGGCGCAGGCCGTCGTGTCTACCCCGGCTTTTTGCAGTACACCGGCTTCGTGGCCATGAACCCTGACCGCCATGCCACCAGCCATTACGACTTTTTCAAAGACCTGATCAAGGGTGACGACGCCAGCGCCGAAGCTCACCGCAAGTTCTATGACGAGTACAACGCGGTGCTGGACATGGACGCCGATTACTACCTTGAGACCATCGCCACCGTGTTCCAGGACTTCAAACTGGTCAACGGGACTTGGGACGTCAAAGGCGTCGATGGCAAAGTCGAGCGCGTGCGCCCTCAAGACATCAAGGGCACCGCGCTCATGACGGTCGAAGGCGAGCTGGACGACATTTCTGGCTCGGGCCAGACCCGCGCGGCACAAGACCTCTGCAGCGGCGTGCCCGCCAGCGAGCGCCAGCACCTGGAAGTGCCCGGCGCAGGCCATTACGGCATCTTCAGTGGCCGCCGCTGGCGCGACATCGTGTACCCGCAGCTGGTCAAGTTCATCCAGAGCCACGCACCCAAAGCGGCTGCCAAAGGTTCTGCAACTGCCCAGCCCAAGTTGACCAACCCGGCAGCCAAAAAAGCGGTGAAGTCCAAACCCCAGCAAGTGGTGGTGAAGACAGCCAGCAAGCCCGTGGCCAAAGCCTCCAGCAAAACCGCTGCAGTCACCAAGCCCAAGGCCACTGTCAAAACCGCTTGGGTTGAGCCCAAGAAAAAAGCCTGAGGCCCATGCCCGCTTCTCCCAGAACAGCGCCTGAGACCCAGGCGCTTTTTCTATTGCTCAACGACGCCCTGCCCCAAACCCAGTGCACACGTTGCGGCTTCCCCGATTGCGCCAGCTATGCCCGCGCCATGGCCCAAGAGCAAACGCCGATCAACCAATGCCCGCCGGGTGGACAAGCGGGCATTGAACGTCTGGCTGCATTGACGGGCCAGCCGGTGATCCCACTGAACCCCGAACACGGCCAAGAGGGGCCACGCCATGTGGCCATCATTGACGAGGCTTGGTGCATCGGCTGCACGCTGTGCATCAAGGCTTGTCCGACCGATGCGATTTTGGGGGCCAACAAGATGATGCACACCGTGATCGAGCCTTGGTGCACGGGGTGTGAGCTGTGCATTCCAGTCTGCCCGGTGGACTGTATCCAACTCGAAAACATGACTGGCGAACAAACCGGCTGGGCCGCTTGGTCCGCGCAGCAAGCCGATACCGCACGCGGGCGCTATGCTTCTCGTCAACAGCGTTTGGTACGCGAGCAAGCCGAGCACCAAAAGCACTTACAAACCAAAGCCGAACACAAACTGGCCGATTTGGCCGAACACACCAAAGGCACCGAGAATGCGCCCGAAGTGGACCGCAAGCGCGCCATCATCGAAGCGGCACTGGCCAAAGCAAAAGCCCGCCAAGCTGGAGCCTGACGGGCTTTTTTCAGAACAGCATGCCTTAGTGCGACGCAGCCAAAGCTGCAAACGCCTTGACCACCTCGGGTGGCGCCTGCACCAACTCGATCAACACCCCCTCGCCGCCAATCGGGAACTCTTCGTTCGCCTTGGGGTGCAAAAACGTGATGTCAAAACCGGCCGCGCCCTTGCGGATGCCGCCGGGCGCAAAGCGCACGCCTTGCGCCGTGAGCCACTCCACGGCCACAGGCAGGTCGTCGATCCACAGACCAATGTGGTTGAGGGGCGTGGTGTGCACGGCAGGCTTTTTGTCGGGGTCCAGCGGTTGCATCAGATCGACCTCGACCTTGAAGGGGCCAGTGCCGATGGCGCAGATGTCTTCGTCCACGTTCTCGCGTTCGCTTTTGAAGGTGCCGGTGACCTCCAGGCCAAACATATCGACCCAGAGCTTTTGCAGGCGTGATTTATCAGGTCCACCGATGGCGATTTGCTGGACGCCCAGCACTTTGAAGGGGCGTGTCATTTATTCGAACTCCACAATCATTTGGTCCACCGTCAGCGATTCGCCTTTTGCAGCGACCACTTTCTTCACAACGCCGTCTTGCGCCGCAAAGAGCACGTTTTCCATCTTCATGGCTTCGATCACGGCCACGCGCTCACCGGCTTGAACCTTCTGGCCTGGCTGCACCGCCACATCGACCAAAAGGCCTGGCATGGGTGACAGCACAAAACGGCTCAGGTCAGGTGGTGCTTTGTAAGGCATCAGCTTGTGCAACTCAGCCATGCGCGGCGACATCACCAACGCTTCGATGCGGGTGCCGTTGTGCTGCACTTGCAGGGCCAGCGGATTCTTCAGAGTGCCGCGTTCGATTTGCGCCGTGAACGGCTTGCCATTGCAAGTGCCTTCGATGCGGATGTCGTTCAAGCGCGAGTTGCTCTCGATGGCGTAGGTTTTGCCTTCCACTGTGATTTGTGCCACACCAGGCCTGCCGGTGAATTCGTCCACATGCACAGACACATAGCGGTTGTTGCCGCCCTGCCCCAGCTCGACCACGGCATAGTCTTGGCCAATCTTGACGTCGTAACCGGGCAACTGACCACTGAGGTTGGCTGCGCGTTGACGCGACTTGCGGCGCACGAATGCGGCCAAGGCTGCCAAAAAGTCGTGGTCGTCGTGCGGCACGTCTTCGGCGCGGAAGCCTTTGCTGTATTGCTCGGCAATGAAGCCGGTGTTGAAGTCACCCGACACAAAGCGCGGGTGGGCCAACAACGCGGCTTGGAAGGGAATGTTGGAGCTGATGCCACGAATGACAAAACCATTCAGGGCTTCGCGCATTTTGGCGATCGCGTCGTTGCGGTCTTTGCCGTGCACGATGAGCTTGGCGATCATCGAGTCGTAGAACATCGGAATCTCGCCGCCGTCTTGCACGCCGGTGTCCACGCGCACGCCATACAGGTCAGCCGTGTTGGCCTGGAACATGGTTTGGTGCGGCGTCTGGAAACGGACCAAACGGCCTGTGGACGGCAAGAAGTTGCGGAAGGGGTCCTCGGCATTGATGCGGCACTCGATGGCCCAGCCATTGCGCTGCACGTCTTTTTGTCCAATCGGCAGTTTTTCGCCAGCGGCCACGCGGATCATCATCTCGACCAAGTCGAGACCGGTGATGGCTTCCGTCACGGGGTGCTCCACCTGCAAACGGGTGTTCATCTCCAGGAAGTAGAAGCTCTGGTCTTTGCCGACCACGAATTCGACCGTACCAGCAGACTGGTATTTCACCGCCTTGGCCAGTTGCACGGCTTGTTCGCCCATGGCTTTGCGGGTGGCTTCAGAGATGAAAGGCGATGGCGCCTCTTCAATCACTTTCTGGTGGCGGCGCTGGATGGAGCACTCGCGCTCGTTCAAATAAATCACGTTGCCGTGGCTGTCGCCCAGCACCTGGATTTCGATGTGGCGAGGCTCTTCGACAAACTTCTCGATGAACACGCGGTCATCACCAAAACTGTTGCGCGCTTCGTTGCGGCACGAGGTGAAACCTTCAAAGGCTTCCTTGTCATTGAAGGCCACACGCAGGCCTTTGCCGCCGCCGCCCGCAGACGCTTTGATCATCACGGGGTAACCGATGCCCTTGGCGATTTCGACCGCTTTTTCTGCGGTTTCAATCGCGTCGTTCACGCCAGGGATGCAGTTCACGCCCGCAGCGCCTGCCAGCTTCTTGGACTCGATCTTGTCGCCCATGGCAGCAATCGAGAAGTGGCGTGGGCCGATGAAGGCAATGCCCTCGTCTTCGCAGCGCTTGGAGAACTCGGCATTCTCGCTCAGGAAGCCGTAGCCAGGGTGAATGGCTTGTGCGCCCGTGGCCTTGGCTGCCGCAATGATTTTGTCGGCCACCAAGTACGACTCACGCGAAGCCGCTGGGCCAATCAACACCGCCTCGTCGGCCAGCATGACATGGCGGGCCTCTTTGTCGGCTTCGGAGTAAACGGCCACAGTTTGAATGCCCATTTTTTGGGCGGTGGCGATGACACGGCAGGCGATTTCGCCGCGGTTGGCAATCAGGATTTTGGTAAACATCTTGTTCTTCTCCTTGGCAATCACATTGGAATGTTCCCGTGCTTGCGCCATGGGTTTTCAATTTTTTTGTCTTTGAGCATGACCAGCGAACGGCAAATGCGCTTGCGCGTTTCATGCGGCTGAATGACGTCGTCGATGAAGCCGCGAGCACCTGCAACAAAGGGGTTGGCAAAGCGGGCTTTGTATTCGGCTTCTTTGGCGGCCAGTTTCTCGGGGTCGCCTTTGTCTTCACGGAAGATGATTTCGACCGCACCCTTGGCACCCATCACCGCGATTTCGGCATTGGGCCAAGCAAAATTCACGTCGCCGCGCAAGTGCTTGGAGGCCATCACGTCGTAAGCGCCCCCATAGGCTTTGCGGGTGATGACGGTGATTTTCGGCACGGTGCACTCGGCGTACGCGTACAGCAGCTTGGCGCCGTGTTTGATGATGCCGCCGTATTCCTGACTGGTCCCAGGCATGAAGCCGGGTACATCGACAAAGGTGATCACGGGGATGTTGAACGCATCGCAAAAACGCACAAAGCGGGCCGCCTTGATGGAACTCTTGATGTCAAGACATCCGGCCAAAACCAAAGGCTGGTTGGCCACAATGCCCACGGTTTGCCCTTCCATGCGGGCAAAACCGATCAGGATGTTTTTGGCGTAGTCAGGTTGCAGCTCAAAGAAGTCGCCATCGTCCACTGTTTTGACAATGAGTTCCTTCATGTCGTAGGCTTTGTTGGGGTTCTCTGGCACCAGGGTGTCCAAGCTCATGTCCAGACGACCCGCGGGGTCACCGCTCGCGCGCACAGGCGCTTTTTCGCGGTTGTTGAGCGGCAGGTAGTTGTACAGACGTCGCAGCATCAGCAGCGCTTCCACGTCGTTCTCGAACGCCATGTCGGCGACGCCACTCTTGGTGGTGTGCGTGAGGGCACCGCCCAGCTCCTCGGCCGTGACTTCTTCGTGCGTCACGGTCTTGACCACTTCGGGGCCCGTCACGAACATGTAGGACGTGTCCTTGACCATGAAGATGAAGTCGGTCAGGGCTGGCGAATACACCGCACCACCGGCCGATGGGCCCATGATCATGCTGATCTGAGGCACCACACCGCTGGCCATCACGTTGCGCTGGAACACGTCGGCATAACCGCCCAGGGACGCCACGCCTTCCTGGATGCGGGCGCCGCCCGAATCGTTCAAACCAATCACGGGCGCACCGACTTTCATCGCCTGGTCCATGATCTTGCAAATCTTCTCGGCGTGTGTCTCGGACAACGCACCGCCGTAGACGGTGAAGTCCTGGCTGAACACGAACACCAAACGGCCATTGATCATGCCGTAGCCGGTGACCACGCCATCGCCAGGAATTTTGTTGTCTTGCATGCCGAAGTCGGTGCAGCGGTGCTCCACGAACATGTCCCACTCTTCGAAGGTGCCCTCGTCGAGCAGCACTTCGATGCGCTCACGCGCTGTGAGTTTGCCTTTGGCGTGCTGCGCGTCAATGCGCTTTTGCCCGCCGCCTAAGCGGGCCGCAGCGCGCTTTTTTTCCAGTTGTTCGATGATGTCTTGCATGGTGGCTCTCTTTTTTCCAGAAAGATTTCAAATGAACCCAGCGCTTTGACTTTTCGTTTCGTAAGCGCCGAGCAGTTGACGGGCAGCCGTCGACGCGGCCAGCTGGCCTGCTGCGACTTGTTGGCTGAGTTGGGGCAGCAGCGTTTGCACACTGGGCTGCGCCCGGAAGTTTTGTTTCAGTCCTGCGTCGATGCGTTCCCACATCCAGGACAGGGCTTGTTGTTGGCGGCGCAGACCCAAACGGCCATTGGCAGTTTGCAAGCTTCGGAACTCGCTGACCGCCACCCAAAAACTGTCCACACCTTGGCCCAGCAAGGCGCTCAGTTGCACCACTTTGGGATGCCACTGGGTGGTGTCGGCGTGCGCGTGGCCCGAGCCGCCGTGCATGCCCAAAAGCTGCAAGGCGCTGGTGATCTGCAACTCAGCGCGGGTGGCGGCAATCGCATCGATGTCGGCCTTGTTGATGACGACCAAATCGGCAATCTCCATCACGCCTTTTTTGATGGCCTGCAAATCGTCGCCCGCGTTGGGCAGTTGCATCAGCACAAACATGTCGGTCATGTTGGCCACGGCAGTTTCGCTTTGGCCCACGCCCACCGTCTCGACGATCACCACGTCGTAGCCTGCGGCTTCACAGACCAACATGGACTCACGGGTTTTTTCGGCCACGCCGCCCAAAGTGCCACTGCTGGGGCTGGGGCGGATGTAGGCTCGCTCGTGCACGCTGAGTAATTCCATGCGGGTCTTATCGCCCAAGATGGAGCCGCCCGACACCGTGCTGGACGGGTCCACCGCCAGCACCGCCACGCGGTGACCTTGGCCGATCAAATACAGGCCCAGCGCCTCGATGAAGGTGGACTTGCCCACGCCCGGCACACCACTGATACCCAAGCGGAAAGACTGGCCCGTGTGCGGCAGCATGGCCGTGAGCAACTCGTCGGCTTGGAAGCGGTGGTCCACACGCGTGGATTCGAGCAGCGTGATGGCTTTGGCCATGGCGCGACGTTGCCCAGCAGCGTTGCCGTGCAACAGACCGTCGAGCAACTGCGCAGGACTCACCCGAGAGCCTTCTTGATCTGCTCCAGCACGTCTTTGGCACTGACCGGGATCGGAGTGCCTGGGCCGTAAATGCCTTTGACGCCTGCTTCGTACAACATGTCGTAGTCCTGCCGCGGAATCACGCCGCCCACGAACACAATGATGTCGTCTGCGCCTTGCTTCTTCAGCTCGGCAATGATGGCGGGGACCAAAGTTTTGTGGCCTGCAGCGAGCGTGCTCACGCCCACGGCGTGCACATCGTTTTCAATCGCTTGGCGGGCGCACTCTTCGGGCGTCTGGAACAGCGGGCCCATGTCCACGTCGTAGCCCAAATCGGCGAACGCGGTGGCGACCACTTTGGCCCCACGGTCGTGGCCGTCTTGGCCCAGTTTGGAAATCATCACGCGGGGGCGACGGCCTTGGGAATCGGCAAAAGCGGCGATGTCGGCTTTGAGGGCGTTCCAGTATTCCATGGTGTCTCCCACGTTTTCGCCGTCGTCATAAGCCTCGGCGTAGACGCCGGTGACTTTTTGGGTGTCGGCGCGGTGGCGGCCGAAGGATTTTTCCAGCGCATCCGAAATCTCACCCACCGTGGCCCGCAGGCGCACCGCTTGGATGGACAAGTCGAGCAAGTTGCCCTGGCCCGATTCGGCCGAAGCGCTCAAAGCGTCCAACGCGGCTTGCACCTTGGCGCTGTCGCGGGTAGAGCGGATTTTGGCGAGGCGCTCAATCTGGCCATCGCGCACACGCACGTTGTCAATCGACAAAGTTTCGATCAGGTCTTCTTTGGCCAGCTTGTATTTGTTCACGCCCACGATGACGTCTTTGCCGGAATCGATGCGGGCTTGCTTCTCGGCCGCTGCGGCCTCGATCTTGAGCTTGGCCCAGCCACTGCCCACGGCTTTGGTCATGCCGCCCATGGCTTCGACTTCTTCGATGATGGCCCAAGCCTTGTCGGCCATCTCTTGCGTCAGGCTCTCCATCATGTAAGAACCGGCCCATGGGTCGATCACGTTGGTGATGTGGGTTTCTTCTTGGATGATGAGCTGGGTGTTGCGGGCGATGCGCGAGCTGAACTCGGTGGGCAAAGCAATCGCTTCGTCAAACGAGTTGGTGTGCAGCGACTGGGTGCCACCAAACACAGCCGCCATGGCTTCGATGGTGGTGCGCACCACATTGTTGTAGGGGTCTTGCTCGGTGAGCGACCAGCCCGAAGTTTGGCTGTGCGTGCGCAGCATGAGGCTCTTGGGGTTCTTGGCGTCAAAGCCCTTCATGATGCGGCACCACAGCAAGCGGGCTGCGCGCATCTTGGCGATCTCCAAATAGAAGTTCATGCCCACCGCCCAGAAGAAGGACAGGCGGCCGGCGAAGTCGTCCACGTCCATGCCCTTGGCAATGGCGGTCTTCACGTATTCCTTGCCGTCGGCCAAGGTGAAGGCCATCTCGAGCGCTTGGTTGGCCCCGGCTTCTTGCATGTGGTAACCCGAGATCGAGATCGAGTTGAACTTGGGCATGTTCTTGCTCGTGTACTCGATGATGTCGCCGATGATCTTCATCGACGGCTCGGGCGGGTAGATGTAGGTGTTGCGCACCATGAACTCTTTCAGAATGTCGTTCTGAATGGTTCCGCTCAATTTGTCTTGGCTCACGCCCTGCTCTTCAGCCGCCACCACGTAGCCCGCCAGCACCGGCAACACCGCACCGTTCATGGTCATGGACACGCTGACTTTATCGAGCGGGATCTGGTCGAACAGGATCTTCATGTCCTCGACCGAGTCAATCGCCACACCGGCTTTGCCCACGTCGCCCGTCACGCGGGGGTGGTCGGAGTCGTAACCCCGGTGGGTGGCCAAGTCAAACGCGACCGACACGCCCTGCCCGCCTGCGGCCAAGGCCTTGCGGTAGAAGGCGTTGGATTCTTCAGCGGTGGAGAAACCAGCGTATTGGCGGATGGTCCAAGGGCGCACCGCATACATGGTGGCCTGCGGGCCGCGCAAAAACGGCTCAAATCCAGGCAGCGTGTTGGCGTAAGGCAAGTTGGCCGTGTCAGCCGCTGTGTACAAAGGCTTGACGACGATGCCGTCGGGCGTCTTCCAGTTCAGCGCGTTCACATCACCACCGGGGGCGGACTTGACCGCTGCTTTTTGCCAGGCTTCCAGGTTGGAAGCGTTGAATTCAAAGGATTTGGACGTCATGGCGCTGTGCTTTCGGGACAAAAATGGCTGAGACGGATTTTGGCAGCCTGGGGCTGCCTACCGGCTTACAAGTACCGTGATTCATAATTATTGATGCAGAATATTTTAACCGGCTTACAATCTCGCATCTGAAAAAGATTCTTTTAACGCCCCTAAAACCGGTTTCCCCGGTACGCCACGCTCCATGTCAGCCCTGTCCCTTGCCCCCCGAGCCCTGTACGAAGAAGTGGCCGAACTGCTGCGGCAGCGGATTTTTGCGCGCGAATTGGAGCCGGGCAGCTGGATCGACGAGTTGCGCATCGCCGAGGCGCTGGGCATCAGCCGTACCCCCTTGCGCGAAGCCCTGAAAGTGCTGGCCGCCGAGGGTTTGGTGACCATGAAGGTGCGGCGAGGCGCTTATGTGACCGAGGTCAGCGAAAAAGACCTGCGCGATGTGTACCACCTGTTGGCCTTGCTGGAATCGGACGCGGCCCGCGTGGTGGCTCAAAACGCCAGCGCCGAACAAATGGCGCAAATCGAAGCCTTGCACCAGAACTTGGAAGGGGCCGTGGGAAACCGGGACCGTTTCTTCGAGATCAATGAAGCTTTTCACATGTTGCTGCTGGAATTGGCAGACAACCGCTGGCGTGACCAGATGGTGGCCGACCTGCGCAAGGTGATGAAGCTCAACCGGCACAGCTCGCTGTTCAAAGAGGGCCGGATTGAACAATCCCTGGCCGAGCACCGCGCCATCGTGCAGGCCCTGACCCTGCGCCAGCCCGAACTTGCGGCCGAGCGCATGTCGGCGCACTTCACGAACGGCCTGCAGGCCGCCCAATAAGCGTTCTCAAGACTCAGGCGCGCTTTTGGGCAGGACCGCCCGACAAAGCACTCAAGAATGTCAACACGAAGCTGCAATCGTCATCCTGCAGCACGCGCATGTCGCCCAAGGCAACTGGGGCCACGTAAGCCCGAATGACCTGCAGTGCAGCAACACGTTCATCGATTTTGACCACCACTGCAGCCGCCAGACGCTCAAGTGCGGGTGCATCCAGCGTGCCGTGGTCGCGTTCGCTGAGCAACAGCGCGATCTCGGCCAGGGTAAAGCCCAGATCCTTCAGATGTCGAATGGCCTTGAGCCGATCCAGCGTGTCGCTGCCGTATTGGCGATAACCGGCTTCGGTTCGGCTTTGGGGCGCAATCAAGCCCGCATCCTCATACAAGCGCAATTGGCCGCGGCTCACGCCAGCGGATTTGCACAAGACGCTGGTGGTCTGCAAGGCCTTGAAATCATGGGCGTTGGTCAGTGTTTTGATCATGTTGGCACCCATCCTAAACCTGGCACCTAGGGACCGGGTCAAGGGGTTTTCAATCGCCTTGGACAAAAAATCGCTTGACATGGCACCAAGGTACCGGGTTTCCAATGGATTTTTGACACACGAAACAAGGACGTTCGCCATGCACAAACACCCAACACCCCACAAAACAGCCCTCATCACCGGAGCCTCTTCAGGCATCGGTCAAGCCTTGGCCCATCACTTTGCCCAAGACGGCTACCAGCTGGTGCTGGCCGCCCGCAGCGTGGCCAAGATGCAGGTCCTGGCCGACGATTTGAAGCAGCAATTCAAGGTTCAGGTCATTGTCATCGGTGCAGACCTGGAAACCGACGCGGGTGCCGTGCAGTTGCACGCCGACATTCAGGCACGTGGCATCGTTTTGAGCGCCTTGGTCAATAACGCAGGCTACGGTGCATTTGGCGAGTTCAAGGACACGGCGCTCGGGTCTGAGCTGGCCATGATGCAACTCAACATGAACACGGTGGTGGTGCTGAGCAAGTTGTTTCTGACGGATTTGCTCGCAACGCGCGGCAAGATTTTGAACACGGCGTCCACGGCGGCTTTTCAGCCCGGGCCCTACATGGCGGTGTATTACGCCACCAAAGCATTTGTCTTGAGTTTCTCGGAGGCCCTGGCGTGTGAGCTGGAAGACACCGGCGTGACGGTGACCGCGCTGTGCCCTGGCCCCACCGCCTCGGGCTTTCAGGACAAGGCCCAACTGGGCAACTCAGCCCTGATCAAAGGCAAGAAACTACCCACATCCAAAGAGGTGGCCGCCTTGGGTTACCGCGCCATGCAGCGCGGCCAGCGGGTCTATATACCGGGCTTCATGAACTGGGCCATGGCGCAAAGCATGCGCTTCACACCTCGCAATCTGGCCACCAAAGTGGTGAAAGTTTTGACCCGCCCCCTCGCTTGAGAACGACCCCATGATCAACCAACTGAACAACTACTTCAGCGCAGAAAAGCAAGAAAGCGTGATCTTCATCACCGTGGGCCTGGTGGCCGTTGGCGTGAGCGCCTGGCTTTGGATAAACGGTCATCGGCTCAAATCCATGGCCTACCCGCTGGTCGTCATTGCGCTGATGCAAATGGTGGTGGGCGTGTCGATTTACCTGCGCACCGACCACCAGGTCGCCACCCTGAGCGCGCAACTGCAGCAGGAACCTGCGGCGCTGAAGGCCCAGGAAATTCCACGCATGCAGACGGTCATGAAAAACTTTTCGATCTACAAGGCGGTCGAAATGGTGCTGCTGATCCTCGGGCTGGGCATGCTTGCCTTTTGGCAGCGCCACGACCTGGCAGCCGGGATCGGTATCGGCTTGGTCTTGCAGGCCGCTTTGACACTGACGCTGGATATCTTTGCAGAGACGCGAGGATCCATTTATTTGTTTGCCCTGCACGCCATGCCCGGCTGATGCATCAGGTTTAGGGCAAGGGGCATGGGGCATGGCCCTGCGATCCGTTTTGCGCGTTCAGTCGGTGACCACCGCACCCCGCGCCAGCGCCGCACGGGCCAACTTCCACACTTCACGCGGGGGCAAGGGCTTGAGCTTGTGGTCGCTCCAGACCTGTCGCCACAAACGCCCACCGCGCTGCCCGTGGTACAGGCCCAGCATGTGCCGCGCAATCGCGTACCAAGGGCAGCCGTCTTCGGCAAAGGCGCGTTCCATGTAGGCCACCATGGCCTCTTCGACCGCTTCTCGGCTGGGCACTTCATGGGCATCGCCCAAAAAAGCAGCATCCCAACTGCCCAACAACCAAGGGTTGTAATAGGCCTCTCGCCCGACCATCACGCCGTCGGCATGCTGCAGATGCTGCGCGATCTCTTCGTTGGTTTTGATGCCGCCGTTCACCGCGATCAACAGCCCCGGAAAGTCTTTTTTGAGCTGGTAGGCCAGCTCGTAACGCAGCGGCGGGATTTCGCGGTTTTCTTTCGGCGACAGGCCATCGAGCCAGGCATTGCGAGCATGCACGATGAACACCCGGCAACCGGCCTCGCTCACGTTGCCTACAAAGTCGCGCACAAAGTCGTAGCTTTCAATGCGGTCAATGCCAATGCGGTGCTTCACCGTCACCGGCACATCCACCACATCGAGCATGGCTTTCACGCCGTCGGCCACGGTGCGTGGCTCATTCATCAAGCAGGCACCAAACGCGCCGCGCTGCACCCGGTCTGAGGGGCAGCCGCAGTTGAGGTTGATCTCGTCGTAACCCCACTCTTGGCCCAGCTTGGCGGCGTGGGCCAAATCAGCGGCATCGCTGCCGCCCAGTTGCAGGGCCACAGGGTGTTCTTCGGCGTTGAAGCGCAGGTGCCGCTGCACACTGCCGTGGCGCAGCGCACCGGTGGTGACCATCTCGGTGTAGAGCAAGGTGTGGTGGGTCAGCAGGCGGTGGAAAAACCGGCAGTGCCGGTCGGTCCAGTCCATCATGGGGGCTACAGAAAGACGCCAGCGTTGGGGTTCGGGGAAATGCATGGGAGCTGATTATCCTTGGCTGGCTGCGGCCTTGAGAACAAACAATTACGCCTGATTTTGGCAAGGTATTGTATGAACGCACTTCATGAGCCTGACAATGGCAATTTGAGCAAGGAGAAATAGGATGGATGGTGCAACGATGTGGTGGGTTTTGGCCGGTGTCTTGGTGGCTCTGGAGTTGTTGACCGGTACTTTTTATCTGTTGATGCTGAGCCTGGGAGCCGTGGCTGCAGCCTTGGTGGCCGTAGCGGGGCATGGCCTGAACTCACAATTGGTTGCCGCTGCCATTGTGGGTGGCCTGGGAGCTGTGCTGCTGGGCCAATGGCGCAAGCGCCAAACCACCACGCCACAAGAAGCCCAAGACCAACACCTGGACCTGGGCGCCATTGTTCAGGTCGATGCGTGGGATGCCCAAGGCACCGCGCAAGTCAAACACCGGGGCGCACTCTGGACCGCGGTGTTGGCCCCGGGCCAGACGGCTACGCCGGGTGTGTACCGCATTCAGGCCATGGCGGGCAACCGCTTGGTCCTCGAGAAAATCTGAGCACACCGCTCACAACATAGAAAAGGGAGAAAAGCCATGGAAGTCGCTGCCGTCCTCGTGATCATCGCGATCCTGTTCATCGTCAAGACCGTCAAGGTTGTGCCACAACAAGAGGCCTGGGTGGTCGAAAGGCTGGGCAAATTCCACGCCAGCCTGGCCCCGGGTCTGAACTTTGTGGTCCCGTTTGTGGACAACGTGATCCAGAAACACAGCCTGAAAGAAATCCCACTGGACGTGCCCAGCCAGATTTGCATCACGCGTGACAACACGCAGCTGCAAGTAGATGGCATCTTGTACTTCCAGGTGACCGACCCCAAACTGGCCAGTTACGGCTCGTCCAACTACATCGTGGCGGTGACGCAATTGGCCCAAACCAGCTTGCGCAGCGTGATCGGCAAGCTGGAGCTGGACAAGACCTTTGAAGAGCGCGACATCATCAACGCCCAAGTGGTGGCTGCCATCGACGAAGCGGCGCTCAACTGGGGTGTGAAGGTCTTGCGCTACGAGATCAAGGACCTGACACCGCCCAAAGAAATCTTGCTGGCCATGCAGTCACAAATCACCGCCGAGCGTGAAAAGCGTGCGCTGATTGCCGCCTCCGAAGGCCGTCGTCAGGAGCAAATCAACATCGCCACCGGCGAGCGCGAGGCCTTCATTGCCCGTTCTGAAGGCGAAAAACAAGCCGCCATCAACAAAGCGCAAGGCGATGCGGCCGCCATCACCGAAATGGCCAATGCCACGGCGCAGGCGATTGAGCGGATTGCCACCGCCATCCGCCAGCCCGGGGGCGAACAAGCGGTGCAACTGAAGGTGGCCGAGCAAGCGGTTCAGGCTTACGGCAAGGTGGCGCAGGACGCCAAGACCACGCTGATCGTGCCGGGCAACATGAGCGAAGTGTCTGGCCTGATCGCCTCGGCCATGCAGATGGTGAGCACAGGCAAGCAAGCGGGCTGAAGCTGACTTGTAGACACAAAAAAACCCGCCGAAGCGGGTTTTTTTGTAGATGCTACTTGCTGGTCTTGCGCAGCCGGGCGTTGCCAAGCTAAGTAAGAAACAACAACATCAGCCCATGTGCAAACCGCCATTGACGGCGAAGTCAGCACCGGTGGTGTAACCGCCGTCTTCGCTGGCCATCCAGGCGATGATGGAGGCGATCTCGCTGGGCTTGCCCAAGCGCTTGACGGGCACGGTGGCCACGATCTTTTCCAACACGTCAGGACGGATGGCGTTGACCATGTCGGTGCCGATGTAGCCAGGGCTGACGGTGTTCACGGTCACGCCCTTGGTGGCAAGCTCTTGCGCCAAGGCCATGGAGAAACCGTGCATACCGGCTTTGGCTGCCGAGTAGTTGGTTTGACCGGCTTGGCCTTTTTCGCCGTTCACCGAGCTGATGTTGATGATCCGGCCCCAGCCTTTTTCCACCATGTCGGCCACCACTTGTTTGGTCACGTTGAACATGGAGTCCAGGTTGGTGTTCATCACGGCTTGCCAGTCTTCACGGGTCATCTTCAGGAACATGCGGTCCTTGGTGATGCCGGCGTTGTTGACCAGCACATCGATGCTGCCGTGCTCGGCCTTGGCCTTGCTAAAAGCTTCGACGGTGGAATCCCAGTCACCGACATTGCCGACCGATGCATAGAAAGTGAAGCCCAAGGCTTTTTGCTCGTCCAGCCATTTGGTGAAGTCACGGGTGGGGCCGCAACCGGCGATGACCTTGAAGCCTTCTTGGTGCAGGCGCTGGCAAATCGCGGTACCGATGCCGCCCATGCCACCTGTGACGTAAGCTACTTTTTGACTCATGTTTGTCTCCATTTTTATGAGTGGTTGAAATGACGGGGAACCTGAAATCAGACGCGCTCGATGGCCAGCGACACACCCATGCCGCCACCGATGCACAAAGCGGCCAGACCTTTTTGGGCTTGGGTACGCTGCATTTCGTGCAGCAAGGTCACCAAAATGCGGCAACCGGACGCACCGATGGGGTGACCGATGGCGATCGCACCACCGTTGACGTTGACCTTGGCAGGATCGATGTCGAGCGCCTGGTTCACGGCGCAAGCTTGCGCGGCAAAGGCTTCGTTCAGCTCAAACAGGTCCACGTCTTGGGCTTTCCAGCCTGCACGGGCCAGCGCTTTTTGCGAAGCAGGCACCGGGCCCATGCCCATGGTGGCCGGGTCCAGACCGCTGGTGCCAAAAGCCGCAATGCGGGCCAGTGGCTTGAGACCCAAGGCAGCGGCCTTCTTGGCCGACATGACCATCACAGCGGCTGCGCCGTCGTTGATGCCAGAGGCGTTGCCAGCGGTCACGCTGCCGGCCTTGTCAAAGGCGGGGCGCAGACCGGCGAGCACTTCTTCGCTGGTTTTCTTGTTGATGAATTCGTCGGTGTTGAACACCAGGGCATCGCCCTTGCGCTGAGGGATCAGCACGTCGACGATTTCGTCTTTGAACTTGCCTGCTTCTTGGGCAGCTGCCGCCTTGCGCTGGCTGCCAGCAGCCAAAGCGTCTTGCATCTCGCGGGTGATGCTGTGGGCCTTGGCCACGTTCTCGGCAGTGATGCCCATGTGGTACTGGTTGTACACGTCCCACAGGCCGTCCACGATCATGGTGTCGGTCATCTTCCAGTCGCCCATGCGCTGGCCGTCGCGGCTGCCATTCAAAACGTGCGGGCTGGCGCTCATGTTTTCTTGGCCACCGGCGATGACGATTTCGCTGTCACCCCAAGCCACGGCTTGCGCAGCCAGCATCACGGCCTTCAGGCCCGAGCCGCACACGGCGTTGATGGTCAGGGCCGGGGTTTCCTTGGCCACACCGGCTTTCATCATGGCTTGGCGGGCGGGGTTTTGACCCACGCCTGCGGCCAGCACCTGGCCCATGATGACTTCACCAATAGCGTCAACGGGCAGGCCGCTGCGCTCGAGCAAGCCCTTGATGACGATGCTGCCCAGCTCGGTGGCGGGGATTTTGGCGAGCGAGCCGCCAAATTTGCCCACGGCGGTGCGGGCGGCTGCAACGATGACGATGTCTTCCATTTTTGTCTCCAGTAAAAATCAATCAGGCTTTGGCTTTGACGTAGCGGCCTGGGGCCGCTTCGATAGCCTTGTATTTCGCGGCTTTGCCGTAGGTCTTGGGTGCGGCAATCTGCTTGCCCGCATGGCCCTTGAGCCAGTCCGACCAATCGGTCCACCAGCTGCCAGGCACCTCTTTGGCGCTGGCGATCCAATCGTTCACATCAGCCGGGAATTTCGTGCCTTCACTGAGCCAATGGCTGCGCTTTTTGGCCGCTGGCGGGTTGATCACGCCCGCAATGTGGCCCGAGGCGCCCATCACAAAACGTTTTTTGCCGGGCAGCACTTGGGTGCTGGCATAGGCCCCGCCGATCGGCACGATGTGGTCTTCACGCGAGCCGTAGATGTAGACCGGCATGTCGACCTTGCCCAGGTCAATCGCTTCGCCACACACCTTGACCTTGCGGGGTTTGACCAGGTTGTTTTCCAAATAGGTATTGCGCAAGTACCAAGCGTAGAAGGGTCCCGGCAGGTTGGTCGAATCGCTGTTCCAATAGAGCAAGTCAAACGGCGGTGGTGTCTCGCCCTTGAGGTAGTTGCCGACCACATAGTTCCAGACCAGGTCGTTGGGGCGCAAAAAGCTGAAGGTGGAGGCCAGGTCCTGGCCTTTGAGCAAACCGCCTTGGCCCATTTGCTGCTCGCGGAATTTGACGAAGTTCTCGTCAATGAACACATCCAGGATGCCGGTGTCGGTGAAGTTGATCAGCGTGGTGAGGAAGGTGGCGCTGGCCACTGGCTTTTCGCCCCGCGCAGCCAGCACGGCCAGGGCGGTCGACAAAATGGTGCCGCCCACACAAAAGCCGAGCGCATTGATCTTGGGGGCGCCAGTGATGGCCTGCACCGTGTGGATGGCCTCGATCGCAGCGTGCTCGATGTAGTCGTCCCAGCTCTTTTGCGCCATGGACTCATCGGGGTTGCGCCAGCTCACGACAAAGGTGCGGTGGCCTTGGCTGACGGCATAACGGATCAGGGAGTTTTCAGGCTGCAGGTCGAGGATGTAGAACTTGTTGATGCACGGAGGCACCAGCAAAAATGGCTTTTCATAGACCTTGGCTGTGAGAGGCTTGTATTCGATCAGCTGGAAAAATTCGTTCTCAAAAACCACCGCACCCTCGGTGGTGGCCACGTTCTTGCCGACTTCAAACAGGCTCTCGTCCGTCATCGAGACGTGGCCTTGCTGCATGTCGTGCATCAAATTCTGGACGCCTTTGGCGATGCTCTCGCCTTGGGTTTCGATGGCTTTCTTTTGCGCCTCGGCATTGAAGGCCAGGAAATTACTGGGCGCTGCAGCCGCCACCCATTGCTCGACAGCAAAACGGATGCGGGTACGGGTTTTTTCATCCGACTCCACGGCATCGGCCAAACCCATCAAAATGCGAGCGTTGAGCAAGTAAGTGGCAGCATTAAAAGCCGCCATCGGGTTGGAGGCCCATGCATCTCCCGAAAAACGACGGTCTTTGACTTGCAAACTGTTGCTCAAGCTCTGATTCCACAAATCAGAAGCGTCTTTGAAATACTGCCCTTGCAAGGCCTGGAGCTTTTCAGGCGAGAATTTGATTTGCGGCGAGGCTGCTTCTGCACCGGCTTTCAGCCCACCGAGGTCGATGGTCTGGAAATGCTGCATCGCCTGACCCCAGCTTTTGGACAGGTTTTGCTGAAAACCTTCGCTCATGCTGGACCAGTAATCTGGCGTGGATGCGCTCATGCTTGCCTCCGGTAAATGGTTTTTTTGATATCGGCCACCTTCAGTATCTGTCAATTTGTTGTCACCTAAATTACAAAGCGCAAAAAAATGTATTTGATCGTTATCGCCTGGCTCTACGTGACTTTGCTGATGGGGTTGGCTGAAGCATTTAGTACCCAAGGCACTGTATTGGGGGCCATCATCACTTTCCTTCTGTACGGGGTTTTCCCAATGTCATTGGTGGTCTACCTGATGGGCACGCCTTTGCGCCGCAAAGCTCGAAAGCAGATGGAGGAAAGGGAGCGCGTACAGCTTGAGACCGAGCCACCCCAGTCAACGGGAGAGCCAGATGCAGGCCGCCATGCGCCCAGTGTGTCCGAGGACACGGCTGTCACGCCGGTGAGAAAAGAACCTTGAGGCCTGGGTCACGGTGCACCAAGCGGATTGGCTGTCGTTGCCAAAGACTCGGCTCAGGCCTCGGCGTCGCAATCGCCGCCGGGCAAGGCCTGCCAAATCGGCCAACCATTTGCCCGCCCCCCCAGGTTTGAAATAGGCTGCGGCATCGGGGTTGTTGATGCAAAACGCCTCTCGAACCTCTTCGCCGACTTCAAATGCTTGAGGACCGATACAAGGACCCAGCCAGACCAGAATGTTGTCAGGAGGCGTGTTACGCAAAGCGGGCTGATCGAGCAACGACTCCAGCACACCCGTACCGCCCTCACCCGCCAGGCCTCTCCAGCCCGCATGCGCGGCAGCGACCCAATGACCCGACGTGTCACACATCAACACAGGCAAACAATCGGCCACCATGATGGTGCAAGCCACCCCCGAATTCACTGCAAGGCAAGCATCCGCCTCGGTGCCGTCCAGGGTGTTGGCATCGAGCACCACTGAGCGATGGCCATGCACCTGTTTGAGGAAAACTGGACGATGACCGGTAACCTCTTGCAGGCGCTGGCGATTGAGTTGAATGTCCTGCGGCAGATCCCCCACGTGATCACCCAGATTCATGCTGTCCCAAGGAGGCCGGGAGACGCCTCCGTGCCGATCGGTCATCAAAGCCTGAACACGGTCTGGCGCTGGCCAGTCGGGCCGTAACCAATGGGCTGGTAAAGGTGTCATCACACTTCCAAAAATAAAAAATACAACAGTGGCAGCGCTTGTGTGTTGAGGATAAACCCAAAAAAATCACGCGCACATGAAAAAGGGACAAGAAACACGTACCCTTCAGGTGTAATGCACCCATGCCAAGCAATATCCTCATGCCCGAACTGAGCTGGATTGAAGCGGACCAAGCTCTCCCTCCCGTTCACCTGGCTTGGGGACTGCAGTCGCCCGCTCCGGGCTTGCTGGCAGCCGGTCAGGACCTGTCGGCAGCACGGTTGCTAGAGTCCTACAGCCAAGGCGTATTTCCTTGGTTCAGTGAAGGCCAGCCCGTTCTGTGGTGGAGCCCCGATCCCCGAATGGTCTTGCGTCCGGTCGATTTTCGCTTTCACCGTTCACTGCGCCAGTCACTCAAGCGCTGGCTGCGCCAACCAGGATTTATGCTCACATTTGACCGCGATTTTGGTCAAGTCATCCGCCGTTGCAGCGCCACAGCCCGACCCGGTCAAAACGGTACATGGATTGTTCCGACCATGGTGCAGGCCTACGAAGACTTGCACCGTGCAGGCTATGCCCACAGCGCCGAAGTCTGGCTGGATGGCGAGCTGGTGGCTGGGTTGTATTTTGTGGCGCTGGGCCATGCCGTCTTTGGTGAATCGATGTTCACGACCATCAGCGATGGCTCCAAAATGGCTTTGGCCACTCTGGTCAGTGTGTGCTTGGCGCATGGCGTCCCCGTCATCGACTGCCAACAAAACACCCGGCATCTGGCATCCCTGGGGGCCCAAGAAATACCCCGCACCGATTTTGTGGCTGCAGTCCAACAAGGCCGCCAGAGGCCCCCCATCGATTGGGAACAGCAAACTTTATACTGGACCACGTTGACGGCTTTGGACATCCCGTTGTGACCCATCTCAAAGATCTCCCCATTCAGGCCTTGCAGTTTTATGCCACAGCGCCTTATGCGTGCAGCTACTTGCCCGAACGCTTGGCGCGCTCACAGGTTGCAACGCCCAGCCACTTGATCCAGAACGAGGTTTACTCTGACTTGGTGGAGCAAGGCTTTCGCCGCAGCGGGATGTTCACTTACCGCCCCTACTGCGACGGCTGCCAAGCCTGCCAACCCTTGCGAGTCAAGGTCGAAGCTTTCAAGCCGGACCGCAGCCAGCGGCGTGCATGGCGCAAACACCAACACATGCAGGTTCGGGTGCTCGACCTGCAATTTGATCCTGACCACTACGCCTTGTATTTGCGCTACCAGACCAGCCGGCACCCGGGTGGGGGCATGGACCAGGACAGCGTGGACCAATACAACCAATTTTTGCTGCAAAGTCGGGTCAATTCGCGCATTGTGGAATTTCGCGAGCCAGCAAGCGAAGGAGGCCTAGGGGATCTCAAAATGGTCAGCATTGTGGATGTGCTCAATCACGGACTGTCAGCGGTTTACACCTTCTATGAGCCCGAAGAGCCAGCCAGCTATGGGACCTTCGGTGTGCTTTGGCAAATTCAGCAGGCAGCGCAACTGCAGCTGCCCTACGTGTATCTAGGCTATTGGATCCAAGACAGCGAAAAAATGAATTACAAATCGCGCTTTGAACCCTGCGAAATACGTGTGCAGGGTGAATGGTTAGCGCAGACATGATCGGTCGAGTTTTCACAGTGTAAAATTTAAGCACCGCCCGACGACACCATGAAAAAAGATCCTGCCTTCACGCCATCTCCGACCATCCAAGTCATTGAGCGGATGTTTTCGCTGATTGACGTTCTCGCCTCTCGGGAAGAAGCCATTTCACTGAAAGAGATCAGCGAAAAAACAGGCTTGCACCCCTCCACTGCACACCGCATCTTGAACGACTTGGCCACCGGCCGATTTGTCGATCGCCCAGAAGCAGGCAACTACCGCCTGGGCATGCGCCTTCTGGAGCTGGGTAATTTGGTCAAAGGACGACTGAATGTGCGCGATGCGGCGCTGGCACCCATGCGTGAATTGCACAAACTCATTCAACAGCCTGTGAACCTCAGCATGCGCCAAGGTGATGAAATCGTTTACATCGAACGGGCCTACAGCGAACGCTCTGGCATGCAGGTGGTTCGGGCCATTGGTGGGCGTGCCCCTTTACACCTGACCTCAGTGGGCAAACTTTTCCTGGCAGCAGATGACCCTCTGCGGGTTCGCTCTTACGCCACGCGCACGGGCCTGCTGGGCCAAACACGCAACAGCATCACGCAACTGCAAGTTCTTGAACGAGAGCTGACACGTGTCAAGCAGCACGGAATTGCACGTGACAACGAAGAGCTGGAGTTAGGAGTTCGCTGCATTGCAGCGGGCATCTACGACGACCAAGGCAAACTGCTGGCAGGCTTGTCAATTTCTGCGCCAGCTGATCGGCTGGACGAAGGATGGTTGCCCAAGCTGCAAGCCACGTCCCATGAAATCAGCAGAACACTGGGTTATCACGGTGACGATTGAGGCGCTTGCCCCCATGAAAAAAGACCTCTAAGAGGCCTTTTTTCATGGGACTGACGGGTTAACCGGGCTGCTGCTCGGCCAAAGCCGAGTGCCTGACCCCAGAGGGGCTCGATGACTTTTCCAACCAGCGGCGCACGCGCTCAGCATCAGCGGTACGGCTGAGTTTGCCTGCGGAGTCCAGGAAAACCATGATCAGTTTGCGACCCGCTACTTGCGCCTGCATCACCAAGCACTGCCCCGCCTCAGAGATGTAACCTGTTTTTTGCAAGCCGATGTCCCATTCAGCACTTTTGACCAAGCGATTGGTGTTGTTGTACTGCAGGGTACGGCGTCCCACCTCGATCTCGCGCCCATGTGAAGTGGACAGTTCACGCAATACAGGCTCCTTGTAAGCTGCCCCGACCAAAACAGCCAAATCGCTGGCACTGGACTGGTTTTTGCTGGACAAGCCCGTAGGCTCCACGTAGCGGGTATCGGACATGCCCAAATTTTGTGCGCGTGCATTCATGCGCGAAACAAAAACATCCAGCCCGCCCGGGAAACTTCTGCCCAAAGCGTGTGCCGCACGGTTCTCGCTGGACATCAAAGCCAGATGCAACAAGTCCCCTCGGCTGAGCACTGTGCCAACAGCCAAACGTGAAGAGCTGCCTTTTTCAGTGTCCACATCGGCCTGGGTGATCGTGATCATATCGGACATGGGCAGTTGGGCCTCTGAAATGACCAAGCCGGTCATCAACTTGGTCAAAGAGGCAATGGGCAAAACGGCATGGTCATTTTTGCGGAACAAAACTTCCCGGGTGTCTTGGTCAATGACCAATGCCACGCTCGAGCGCAAATCCAGGGGATCGTTGGCATTGTGAAGACCCGCCATTTGCCCGTAAGACGCACGCATGGGCACTGCTTTGCGATTGGCTGCCACAGGGCGCTGGCCCTTGGTTTTTTTGGCAACCGTCTGCTTTTTTTTCTGAACGGTTTTGGGAGCAGTTGCAACCGGGCGTTTTTTAGCGTTGGCTGTTTTGTTTTGCGCCAGCACCGTGGTGGGCCATGCGGATACGGCCAGCAGCGCCCCTGCGGTCAAAGCGGCAAGCAGGCTTTGAGACCACCGACCAGACGCCAACGGGCTGAAAAGGGCAAAGAATCGCATCGAGGGCTTCATCATGACGTTGTTTGATTAATTCACGCAAGTGTACCCAAATAAAAAAAGTCACGCAAGAACAATGACTTGCGTGACTTTATTGAAGCCAGAGAGTACTCCAAAAAGCTTAATTATCAGCCTTGAGCAGCCACCCTGTCCGCCTTGCTTTGCAATTTATTGAGTGCGCTCAGATAGGCCTTGGCAGAAGCGACGACGATGTCTGGGTCTGAACCCACGCCATTGACCACACGACCACTGTTTTGCAAACGCACCGTCACTTCGCCCTGACTCTCGGTCGAACCGCTGATGGCATTGACCGAATAGAGCACCATTTCGGCACCGCTCTTGATGTGGGACTCGATGGCCTTCAAAGACGCATCGACCGGACCATTGCCATCCGATTCGGTGCGCACTTCCTTGCCCTCGACCGTGAAAACCACGGCCGCATGAGGTCGCTCACCGGTTTCGCTGTGCTGTGACATCGAGACAAAGCCATATTGCTCTTTTTCGGCGGTCACGCTCTCGTCGCCCACCAAGGCCAAGATGTCTTCGTCAAAAATTTCGCTTTTGCGATCGGCCAGCTCCTTGAACTTGGCAAAGGCGCTGTTGATTTCGGTCTCGCTGTCGAGCGTCACGCCCAGGTCCTGCAAGCGCTGTTTGAACGCATTGCGCCCGCTGAGCTTGCCCAACACGATCTTATTGGTGGTCCAACCCACGTCTTCGGCACGCATGATTTCGTAAGTGTCACGCGCCTTGAGCACGCCATCTTGGTGAATGCCTGAGGCATGGGCAAAGGCGTTGGCGCCGACCACGGCCTTGTTGGGCTGCACCACAAAACCGGTGGTCTGGCTGACCATGCGGCTGGCGGCCACGATGTGGCTGGTATCGATACCGATATCGAGACCGAAATAATCACGGCGCGTCTTGACGGCCATGACCACCTCTTCGAGCGAGCAATTGCCCGCACGCTCGCCCAAGCCGTTGATGGTGCATTCGACCTGACGTGCGCCGCCGATCTTCACACCCGCCAAGGAGTTGGCCACCGCCATGCCCAGGTCGTTGTGGCAATGCACAGACCAAATCGCTTTGTCGGAGTTGGGAATGCGCTCGCGCAAGGTGCGGATGAACTCGCCGTACAGCTCGGGCACGGCATAGCCCACGGTATCGGGCACGTTGATGGTGGTGGCGCCCTCGGCAATCACGGCTTCGAGCACACGGCACAAGAAGTCCATGTCGCTGCGGTAGCCGTCTTCGGGGCTGAACTCGACATCGCCCACCAAATTGCGCGCAAAGCGCACCGATTGCTTAGCTTGCTCGAACACCTGGTCGGGTGTCATGCGCAGCTTCTTCTCCATGTGCAAAGGCGAAGTGGCAATGAAGGTGTGGATGCGCCCGCTGTTGGCGCCTTTGAGGGCCTCAGCCGCACGCGCGATGTCGCGGTCATTGGCACGGGACAAAGAACAAATGGTGGAATCCTTGATGGCGTCAGCGATGCTTTTGACCGCCTCAAAATCGCCATTGGAGCTGGCGGCAAAACCGGCTTCGATCACGTCCACGCGCAGACGCTCCAGCTGACGGGCAATGCGCAGCTTCTCGTCGCGGGTCATAGAGGCGCCGGGCGATTGCTCGCCGTCACGCAAGGTGGTGTCGAAAATAATCAATTTGTCAGTCATGTTCACTCCTGGTCAAAAACCCGCAAATCCAAGCAAAAATGCAAAAGGCCCGATGCGGATGGCATTCGGGCCTTTTGGGAAAATGTTTGCGTGCGCTACACATCCCGCCCGAGGGGCGCTAGCAGTAGAGCAAACAAAGAAAATTTCATACAAATACTGTAGCACAGTTCAAAAAGGGCTTTGTCGTGCACATGACTCACTGGTGCAAGCCGCGCTCTTCTGGCTCATCGGTCGAGGTGCTGATCATGCTGGTCGGTTGACCTTTGGCCTTGCGCCAAACATAAATCACATACCCGCTCAAGCCATACGCCACAAAAACGCCAAACAACACGGTGGGGGGATCGATGTTGACCACCGCAATGCCCAGAGCAACCAGCACGAGTGTGGCAAAAGGCACGCTCTTTTTCATGTGCATGTCCTTGAAACTGTAAAACGGCACATTGGTCACCATGGTCAAGCCAGCGAACAGGCACACAGCAAACATGCCCCAGGAAACGGCTTTGGCGGGCACGGCGTTTTCAAACATGATCCAGACAAAACCCATCACCAAAGCTGCTGCAGCTGGCGAGGGCAATCCTTGGAAATAACGTTTGTCGACCACGCCCGTGTTGACGTTGAAGCGCGCCAGACGCAGCGCCGCACAGGCGCAATACACAAAAGCAGCAATCCAGCCCCAGCGGCCCAGCTCTTTGAGAGTCCAGACATAGGCGATCAAAGCAGGCGCTGCGCCAAAGGACACCATGTCGGAGAGCGAGTCCATTTGTTCACCAAAGGCGCTTTGGGTGTTCGTCATGCGGGCCACCCGGCCGTCCAAGCTGTCGAGCACCATGGCACTGAAAATGCCCACCGTGGCCAGGTCAAAGCGGCCATTGATGGCCATGACGATGGCATAAAAACCAGCAAACAATGCGGCCAAGGTGATCATGTTGGGCAGCATGTAGATGCCCTTGGAGGGTTTGCGCACCGGTGCAGCGGCCTCGGCGTCTTCGACTTTGTCGTTGGTTTTGTTCATCGTCCGTTCCTGTTGGGGCTTTTTCTCAATCCATCCCGCGTCAGCGAAGTTTAAGGCAGTCAGAGCGCCCAAGAAAAAGGCCACCGAAGTGGCCTTTTTCAATCGCAGACAAGCGATCAGTTGCGGGACTTGTCAACCAACTTGTTCTTGGCGATCCAAGGCATCATGGCGCGCAATTGTGCGCCCACGACTTCGATGGAGTGCTCAGAAGTCAAGCGACGGCGGGCCGTCATGCTTGGGTAGTTGGTCTTGCCTTCCAAGATGAACATCTTGGCGTACTCACCCGTCTGGATGCGCTTCAAGGCATTGCGCATGGCAACGCGAGACTCTTCGTTGATGACTTCAGGACCTGTCACGTACTCGCCGTACTCGGCGTTGTTCGAGATCGAGTAGTTCATGTTGCCGATGCCGCCTTCGTAGATCAAGTCCACGATCAGCTTCAATTCGTGCAAGCACTCGAAGTAAGCCATTTCAGGGGCGTAACCGGCTTCCACTAAGGTCTCGTAACCCATCTTGATCAGCTCAACCGCGCCACCGCACAGAACAGCCTGCTCGCCGAACAAGTCGGTTTCGGTCTCTTCTTTGAAGTTGGTTTCGATGATGCCGGCTTTGCCGCCACCATTGGCCATGGCGTAGCTCAGGGCCAAAGCGCGGGCCTTGCCGCTCTTGTCCTGGTGAATCGCCACCAAGTGGGGAACGCCGCCACCTTGGGTGTAGGTGTTGCGCACAGTGTGGCCTGGGGCCTTAGGGGCGACCATCCACACGTCCAGGTCTTCGCGAGGAACGACTTGGTTGTAGTGCACGTTGAAACCGTGGGCGAAGGCCAAAGAAGCGCCTTGCTTGATGTGGGGGGCCACGTTGTTGTTGTAGACCTCGGCGATCATTTCGTCGGGCAACAAGATCATGACCACGTCAGCGGCTTTGACAGCGTCGTTGACTTCCATCACGGTCAAACCGGCTTTGCCGACTTTGTCCCACGATGCGCCGCCTTTGCGCAGACCGACGACCACTTTGACGCCGCTGTCGTTCAGGTTCTGGGCGTGTGCGTGGCCTTGCGAGCCATAACCAAGAATGGCAACGGTCTTGCCCTTGATAACGCTCAGATCACAATCTTTGTCGTAAAAAACTTTCACAGGGTTCTCCTTAGGAATAAAACAGGTTCAAGGGTTGAGTTTAGACGCGCAGGATGCGCTCGCCGCGCCCGATACCGCATGCACCGGTGCGCACGGTCTCCAAGATGGCACTGCGGTCGATCGCCTCCAAAAAGGCGTCGTTCTTCGATTGGTCACCGGTGAGCTCAATCGTGTAGCTCTTGTCGGTGACATCAATCACACGGCCACGGAAGATGTCGGCCATGCGTTTCATTTCTTCGCGTTCCTTGCCCACGGCGCGCACCTTCACCAGCATCAGCTCGCGTTCGGTGTAAGCACCTTCGGTCAGGTCCACCACCTTGACCACCTCGATCAGGCGGTTCAAGTGTTTGGTGATCTGCTCAATCACGTCATCCGAACCGGTGGTCTGGATGGTCATGCGCGAGAGGCTGGGGTCTTCGGTCGGGGCCACGGTCAAGGACTCGATGTTGTAGCCACGGGCCGAAAACAGTCCCACCACGCGGGACAAAGCGCCCGCTTCGTTTTCAATCAGTACAGCAATGATGTGTTTCATGATTACAGGTCCTCCACACCCATGAGCATCTCGGTGATACCCTTGCCAGCCTGAACCATCGGGAACACGTTTTCAGTCGGGTCCGTGCGGATGTCCAGGAAAACCGTGCGGTCCTTGAGCCTGCGGGCCTCGCGCAAGGCGGGCTCCACATCCTCAGGTTTTTCCACCAAGATGCCGACATGGCCATAGGCCTCCGCCAACTTCACGAAGTTGGGCAAAGCATCCATGTAGCTGTGGCTGTAACGACCGGAGTAATCAATCTCCTGCCACTGGCGCACCATGCCCAAGAAACCGTTATTCAGAGCCACCACTTTGATGGGCGTGTTGTACTGAAGGCAGGTCGAGAGTTCTTGGATGCACATCTGCACCGAACCTTCGCCCGTCACACAAAACACTTCGCTGTCTGGTTTGGCCAGTTTGATGCCCATGGCGTATGGAATGCCGACGCCCATGGTGCCCAGACCGCCGGAGTTGATCCAGCGGCGTGGCTCGTTGAACTTGTAGTACTGGGCGGCCCACATCTGGTGCTGACCCACGTCGGATGTGATGTACGCATCAGCATCCTTGGTCATGTCCCACAAGGTCTCGATGACCTTTTGAGGTTTGATGACTTGGGTGTTGCTGTTGTCATACTTCATGCAATCGCGTTTGCGCCAGCCTTCGACGGTTTCCCACCACTGGGCCAAAGCCTGTGGGTCGGGCTTGAGGCCAGATTCGCGGATCATGCCCATCAGCTCGGTCAACACGTCTTTCACGTCGCCCACGATCGGCACATCCACCTTGACGCGCTTGGAAATGCTGGACGGATCGATGTCGATGTGGATGATCTTGCGGTCCACCGAAGCAAAGTGCTTGGGGTTACCGATGACGCGGTCGTCGAAACGGGCACCCACAGCCAACAAGACGTCGCAGTTTTGCATGGCGTTGTTCGCTTCGAGCGTGCCGTGCATGCCCAGCATGCCCAAGAACCGGCGATCGGTAGCAGGGAAAGCGCCCAAACCCATCAAGGTGTTGGTCACTGGCACATTGAGCATGTCCACCAGTGCACGCAACTCTGCGCTGGCGTTGCTCAGCAAGACGCCGCCGCCTGTGTAGATGTAAGGGCGCTTGGCCGACATCAGCAGCTGCAAAGCCTTGCGAATCTGGCCGCCGTGGCCCTTACGCACCGGGTTGTAAGAACGCATTTCCACCGTCTCGGGATAGCCGGCGTACATCGTTTTGTTGAAAGAGACGTCTTTGGGCACGTCCACCACCACAGGGCCAGGACGGCCGCTGCGCGCAATGTGGAAGGCCTTTTTCATGACCTCGGCCATGTCCTTGGCGTCTTTGACCAAGAAGTTGTGCTTGACGATCGGGCGGGTGATGCCCACGGTGTCGCACTCTTGGAAAGCATCCAGACCAATGGCCGCAGTGGGCACCTGCCCGCTGATGATGACCATGGGAATGCTGTCCATGTAGGCGGTCGCGATGCCGGTGACGGCATTGGTCAGGCCAGGGCCCGAAGTGACCAGCGCTACGCCGACCTCGCCCGTGGCACGGGCAAAGCCGTCTGCCGCGTGCACAGCGGCTTGCTCGTGACGCACCAGAACATGCTGAATGGTGTCTTGCTTGTAGAAAGCGTCGTAGATGTGAAGAACGGCGCCGCCGGGGTAGCCCCAGACGTACTGCACATTTTCAGCTTGAAGCGCTTTGACGAGGATTTCTGCACCGCGCAACTCTTGAGCGCCCGCAGGGATGTTGGCCGTATCGGCCTTGTTCATTTCCATATTCAACCTTTGTGAATTTCTCTAACGAAAAACCTTGGGTGCCCCTGGGCTCGACTCTTGTGAAGTGGCTTTAGGACTTAAGACCACAGACATGGGCACCAAACTGTAAAAGTGCCGGACGGTGATCCGTTTGCTTTTTTTCAATTGCAATCGCGCATTATCGCATTTGTCGAACGCACATCCCAAATTTCGGGATGTGCCGTCATCGAATGCCATAATTCAAACCTTCAGACTGCGGCCCATTTCGGGCACCCGGTCTACATCCTTTCCCACAAACTGGCAAAAGTACCGCTGACATGGGTACTGAAAAAAGTTGGCTTCCGACTCCGAACTCTCAGAATTTCTGAAAAACATGGAAAAGAAGGCGTTCAAACGCGCCTGCTACCACGTTCGGAACGAAGATGCAGCACTGGATATCCTGCAAGACAGCATGATCAAGCTGTGCACCAACTACGCGGACAAACCCGTCAACGAGTTGCCCTTGCTGTTTCAGCGCATCCTGTCCAACACCATGCTGGACTGGTTTCGCAGGCAAAAGACCCGCAACGCCGTTTTCACCAACATAGGGGATTTCAGCGGAGCTGATCCAGAGGGCGACTTCGACCTGCTGGAAGTGACCACTGACAGCTCAGGCAATGCTGCTCACGAAAGCGCTGAGGCGTGGGTCGGCCGTATTCAGACCCTTGAGCACATTGAAACAGCCGTCATGGCCCTTCCGGCACGTCAACGAGAAGCCTTCTTGCTGCGTTACTGGGAGGAGCTCGATGTTGCAGAGACAGCCGCTGTGATGGGCTGCTCAGAAGGCAGCGTCAAAACCCATTGTTCTCGGGCCATCCAAGCCCTGAGCAAAACATTGGGAAATCAAGGAATCAGACCATGAAACACCCCAACACACCGAACGAAGAGACCATGGACCGCTGGGGACAGTATTTTTCAAGCCAACTGACCTTGGCCACCCCGGACTTGCCCCATGACATCAGCGAACGGCTGCGCATCGCCCGAAACTTGGCCTTGGCAAAGCGCAAGCCGCTGGTGCTGTCACGGACAGCGACAAGCGCGCACATCAACAACAACGGCTCATTGACCGCCCCTTCCGATGAAGGCCTGAACGTCTGGAGCATCTTGGCTTCTGCCGTGCCCCTGCTGGCTTTGGTGATCGGTTTGATGGCCTTCCAATCGATTCAACAGGACCACATCACATCGGAAATCGCGGCAACCGACGCGGCCTTGCTCACCGACGAATTGCCACCTGATGCCTATACAGACGCCGGTTTTGCCCAGTTTTTGAAGCAAGGCCTTGGCACCATCAAGACCCATGACTGATCTGTTTGCCTGCCGACCAATGGACCTGCGTATCGCCATGAAACTGGGCGGGGCTTGGCTTTTGTCGGCTTGTTTGAGCACCGTGGCGGCTCAATCCCCAGAGCTTCAGACGTCGGTTGCTGTTCCGGGCGCAACCAGCACGCCTCAAATGACACAGCCCTCTGCCTCAAAAGCATGGCAACAACTCACCCCCAAGCAAAAGCAAGCCTTGGCGCCTTTGGGCGCGCAATGGGGAGCGTTGACTGCACAACAGCAAAATAAATGGCTGGTCCTATCGATCAATTTCACGCAACTGTCCGTGGCTGATCAGGTCACCATGCACGAGCGAATGGCCGACTGGGTGGCGCTGAGCCCACAGCAACGCAATTTGGCCCGCCTGAACTTCAACAAGCTTCAAAATCTGCCCAAAGAAGACAAAAAAGCCAAATGGGAGGCCTACCAAGCGCTTTCTGCAGAAGAAAAACGCCTGCTTGCTGCAGGCGCCAAGGCCTTGCCCAAGAATGCCGCCCCCACGGCCAAACCGCTGGAACCCCACCGCCAGGTTCAAACGCCCGTGAAATCAGCTGCAGGCAACCCGCCTGCCTCCAACATTGCCATCGATCGCAAAACACTGCTGCCGCGGCCAGCGGCCATGGCCGTGCCCACGCCGAATGTGCCGTCGCCAGCCTCGACCGAAACGCCAGACGGCGTTCGGCAAGCCACAGAAACAGCTCCCTCATGACGCAAAACGGCTCCCCGCTCCCGCAGGCCACTGATCTCTCACCACCCTCCATCACGCGCCGTATGGCCTGCTGGCTCTACGAAGGCATGCTGCTTTTTGGTGTCATGGTGTCTTCTGGTCTTGTTTATTTCATCGCCGCCTATTGGCTAACCGGATTGGCCCCTGGCGACATGAACCTGCACCCTCAACTGAAATCCGGTCTTCAAGCCATGAGCTTCCTTGTGCTGGGCGTGTATTTCATTTGGATGTGGCACCGGGGCCAAACCTTGGCCATGAAAACCTGGCGGATTGAAATGGTCGATCTGCAGGGCCGCCGGGTGAGCCGTAAATTGGCCTTGAAACGCTATGTGGCCAGCTGGCTCTGGTTCATTCCGCCCTTGGCTGCGGCTTCACCCTTTCATCTGTCCGTCATCGAAATAACGGTTTTGACACTGGGTTGGGTGGCCATCTGGGCCATCCTCAGCCGCTTTCATCCGCAGCGCCAGTTCTGGCATGATGCGCTCGCGGGAACGCGTCTGATCACCGCACGCCCAACCTGAGCCCGAGTGGCACCATGCAAGACCCATCCCTCCCCCACTCAGAAGTTAACCCTCAAAAAACCCGCCAAGGTCTCAACCGCATTCTTCATGCGGGCGGTTACTCCCTTCAAGGCCTTCTTGCGGGCTGGGGAGAAACCGCATTTCGCCAAGAAGCCATTCTGGCCATGGTCATGGTGCCGCTGGCTTTCTGGCTGGGTCAAAGCTGGATCGAGACTGCCTTGCTCACCGGATCGGTCGTGTTGGTTTTGATCGTGGAATTGCTCAACACCTGCGTGGAATCAGCCATCGACCGCATCGGGCCGGAGTGGCATGACCTGTCCAAACGCGCCAAAGACATGGGCAGCGCTGCGGTGTTGCTGAGCTTGCTGCTGTGCGCCGGTGTTTGGCTGGCCGCAGTTTGGCATCGGTTGACTTGACATCTGTCCCGCCATGAACACGTCTAAAACCACACCCGCCTTTTCGGTCTGCGTCTACTGCGGCTCCAAACCCGGCAACTCCCCTGAATTTGCCCAGATTGCCGTGCAAGTGGGCACCTGGATCGGCGCGCATGGCGGTCAGTTGGTCTACGGCGGCGGACGCAACGGCCTGATGGGCTTGGTGGCCGAAGCCACCATGGCGGCGGGCGGCACCGTGATCGGCATCATCCCCACTGCTTTGGTCGAAAAAGAATGGGCACACCACGGCTGCACCGAACTGCATGTGGTCGACACCATGCACGAACGCAAACGCCTGATGGCCGAGAAAGCCGACGCCTTTTTGGCACTGCCCGGTGGCATCGGCACATTTGAAGAATTGTTTGAGGTCTGGACCTGGCGCCAGCTGGGCTACCACGACAAACCCGTGGGCATCTTGAACAGCTTGGGCTATTACGACAACCTGATGGCCTTCATTGGCCAGGTAGTAGAACAAGGCTTCATGGGCCAATGGCAAACTGAACTGGTGAAACTGGGCACCGAGCCCGAAGCGCTGCTGCAAAGCTTGGTGCAAAAAGCGGGGTTTTCTCCCCGCGCCAAAGTTGAGCTGATCTGATCGAACTGATTTGATCGTGATGCTCTAACCAACTTGGCTGGCGGGTTGGCGCTGCCCCGCCTTCACACTTCAGCGCAGCCCCCACCCGGCAAGGCGGCGCTGCGCAACATCATCTTAAATCGCGGTTTCGTCTTGTTCGCCGGTGCGGATGCGCACCACGCGCTCAACCGAGGTCACAAAAATCTTGCCGTCACCGATCTTGCCGGTGCGTGCTGCCTTGATGATGGCGTCTACACAGCTGTCCACGTCTTGGTCCTTGACCACCACCTCGACCTTGACCTTGGGCAAAAAGTCGACCACGTACTCGGCACCACGGTACAACTCGGTATGGCCTTTTTGACGGCCAAAACCCTTGACTTCGGTCACTGTCAGGCCTGTCACGCCACATTCGGCCAAGGCCTCACGCACTTCTTCGAGTTTGAAAGGTTTGATGACGGCGGTGATCTGTTTCATGGGGAAAGTCCTTTAAAGATGTTCAAACCGCACCATCAGGCGCGAAATTGGTTGGTCATAGGATAACGCCAATCCTTGCCAAAACTGCGGTGCGTCACGCGAATGCCCACCGGCGACTGGCGGCGCTTGTACTCGTTGAGCTTGATGAGCCGCGTGACTTTCTCCACATCGGCGCGCTCAAAGCCATCGGCTATCAGCGCCTCGACGCCCTCGTCGTTTTCCATGTAACGCTGAATGATCGCGTCCAGCACCTCGTAAGCGGGCAAGCTGTCCTGGTCTTTTTGGTCGGGGCGCAGCTCGGCGCTCGGCGGGCGGGTGATGATGCGCTCGGGGATGGGCTGGCTGCCCGTGCCGTAAGGGTCGTTCAGGTTGCGCCAGCGCGCCAAGTCAAACACGCGGGTCTTGACCACGTCCTTGATGACCGCAAAACCGCCCGCCATGTCACCATACAGCGTGCAGTAACCCGTGGCCATCTCGCTCTTGTTACCCGTGGTCAGCACAATCGCCCCAGTCTTGTTGGACAAGGCCATGAGTAAGGTGCCGCGAATGCGGGCCTGGATGTTCTCTTCGGTCGTGTCTTCTTTCAGGCCTTCAAACTGGGCCGACAGCGCGTGTTTGAAGCCGTCAAACAGCGGCGCAATCGAAATTTCGTCGTAACGCACATTCAAGCGCTTGACCATGTCACGCGAATCGATCCAGCTGATGTCGGCCGTGTAAGGCGAGGGCATCATCACCGCGTGGATCTTGTCGGCCCCAATCGCGTCCACTGCAATCGCCAGCACCAGCGCCGAATCGATGCCGCCCGACAGGCCCAAAATCGCGCCCTTGAAACCGTTTTTGCCCAGGTAGTCGCGCACGCCCAGCACCAAGGCATCCCACAACTCGGCATCAGCGCTGGCCAAAGGCAACAGAGCATCGGCTGCTGCGTTCAGTACCACGCCATTTGGCCCCACCGCAGCCTGCACCGCCAAATCGGCCTCGCGAAAGCCCTCGGCTCGCGCCACGGTTTCGCCTTGGGCATTGAGCGCAAACGAGCGCCCTTCAAAAATCACCTCGTCTTGGCCACCCACCAAATGCGCGTAAATCAAGGGCAAACCGCTGTCGGCCACGCGCTCGCGCATGCGCTGCTCACGCTCAGGGCCCTTGCCAGCATGGAAAGGCGAGGCGTTCAGCACCGCCAGCATTTGCGCTCCCGCGTCACGGGCCAACCGGGCAGGCTCGTCAAACCAGGCGTCTTCGCAAATGAGCAAGCCCACGCGCACGCCTTCGACTTCGAACACCCCCACCCCGTTGCCGGGCGTGAAGTAACGGCGCTCGTCAAACACCTGGTAGTTGGGCAACTCGCGCTTGTCGTAGGCGCAGACCACCTGCCCCTCGCACAAGACGCTCGCGCGGTTGTGGCGGCGCGTCACCGCCACGCTGCGGGTGCGCAGGCCGCCGCCTTCGGGGTGACCCACCACCACATGCAAACCTTTTAACCCAGCCAGTTCGCGGGCCACTGTTTTCAGGGCATCATCACAGGCGTCAATGAAGGCGGGGCGCAGCAGCAAGTCTTCGGCTGCATAACCGCAAATCGACAGCTCGGGCGTCAGCACCAGGCGCGCACCCTCGGCATGCGCCTGGGTGGCGAAGTCGATGATCTTGCGGGCATTGCCCGGCATGTCACCGACGACAAAGTTGAGCTGGGCCACACGAATTTGGAGAGTCATACAGGTGCTGGAAAATGTGAGCTTGAATTATGTCACCCGGGTGCAGGATGACCTGAGCGCCATCGCGCCTGAAGCCTGGAACGATTTGCTCGCCCGGCAAGACGCCCCATCCCCCTTCATGCAGCATGCCTATTTGTCGGCCATGCAGACCAGCCAATCGGCCGCGCCCGAAACCGGCTGGACGTTACAAGTCATCAGCCTGTGGCGCAGCACCCCGCAAGGCGATGTGTTGGCCGCCGCATGCCCGCTCTACATCAAGACCCATTCACGCGGCGAATACGTGTTCGATCACGCCTGGGCCGACGCCTACCAGCGCCACGGCCTCGACTACTACCCCAAAGCCTTGGTCGCCCCACCCTTCACCCCCGTGCCCGGCAGCCGCTTGCTGGCCGAATCTGACGACGCCCGACAAGCCCTGCTGGCCGCCTTGCTGGACATTTGCCAAACCAACAACATCCCCTCCCTGCACATTTTGTTTGGCAGCCCGCGTGACCTGCAGGCCTGCGAACAAGCCGGGCTGCTGCAGCGCGACCAAGTGCAGTTTCATTGGCAAAACCAGGGCTGGCGCGACTTCGATGACTTTTTGGCCAGCCTGACGCAAGAAAAGCGCAAAAAAAATCCGGCAAGAACGCCGCAAAGTGCAGGAGGCGGGCGTGACCTTTCGCGCCGTGCGCGGCCCCGACATGACGGAAGGCGACTGGGCCCTGCTGCTGCGCTGCTACCAGCAAACCTATTGGGAACACGGCAACCCGCCCTATCTAACCCCGGCGTTTTTTGAGTCCATGCGCACCGACATGGCCGCCAACTGGCTGCTGTTTGTGGCCGAACACGAGGCGCAACCCATTGGCATCAGCCTGATCGGCCTGCACCTGGACACCCAAGGCCAGCCCGAAGTAGCCTATGGCCGCTATTGGGGGGCGCTGGCTCGGGTGGACTGCCTGCACTTTGAAGCCTGCTACTACCAGCCCATCGACTGGTGCATCCAGCACGGTCTCAAGCGCTTTGAAGGCGGCGCACAAGGTGAACACAAAATGGCCCGCGCCCTGCTGCCCACCCCTACGCACAGCGCCCACTGGCTGACGCACCCGGCGTTTTCTGAGGCGGTGGCCCGGTTTTTGGAACGGGAAAAAGCGGGGGTGGAGAACTACCTCGAAGCGCTCAACCAGCACTCGCCCTTGAAGAAGGGCCCATAAAAAACGCCTGCTCGGCGAAAACCGGGCAGGCGTTTTGGGTTCAAGGGCTTCCGTCAAAAGCCATTGAGCAAGGCTCTCAGGCCTTGTTGTAATTGGCGATGCCGTCCATCAGTTCTTTGGCAGCAGATTCGACGCCTTCCCAGCCCTTGACCTTGACCCACTTGCCTTTTTCGAGGTCTTTGTAGTGCTCAAAGAAGTGGGCGATTTGCTTGAGCTGCAGCTCGTGCACATCGGCCAGCGCCTTGATGTTGGCGTAGATCGGCAGGATTTTTTCGGTAGGTACGGCCAAGATCTTGCCGTCCATGCCGCCTTCGTCTTCCATCAGCAAGATGCCAATGGCGCGGCAGGACACCACCACGCCTGGGGGCAGTGGGAAGGGGGTCATCACCAACACGTCAACCGGGTCACCGTCACCGGCGATGGTTTGGGGCACATAGCCGTAGTTGGTGGGGTAGTGCATGGCGGTGCCCATGAAGCGGTCCACAAACAAAGCGCCGGACTCTTTATCCACTTCGTACTTCACAGGGTCGGAGTTCATCGGGATTTCGATGATGACGTTGAATGCATCGGGTACTTTGCTGCCGGGGGTGACTTTGTTCAGGGACATGGTGTCTGCTTTTGAAAGTTAAGAAGAAACGAAAAATCCTAGGGATTAACCCCGATTTTACTTTCACCGGGCTTGCGACACGGATCTCCCCAAAGGGCGTGCGCCTGCCCGCTTGGCAGCCGCCCGGGACTCGCCCACTCGGGCACAATCGAGCCCCTATGTCTGAACGCGTCATTCCGCTGGTTGACCAGCGCCATCCCAGCTTGCCTTTGCCCACGTTGATGGCAGGGCAAGATTTGCGCGAGCTGCCCTTGGACAGTCTGCGTCGTCCCCTGACCGATTTGCGCATCAGCGTGACCGACCGTTGCAACTTCCGCTGCAGTTACTGCATGCCCAAAGAAGTCTTTGACAAAGACTATGCCTACCTGCCGCACAGCCACCTTTTGAGCTTTGAAGAAATCACCCGCATCGCCACCGTGTTTGTGGGCCGGGGTGTGCGCAAAATCCGCCTCACGGGCGGTGAGCCTTTGCTGCGCAAAAACATCGAGATCCTGATCGAACAATTGGCCGCCCTGCGCACGCCCGACGGCCAGCCGCTGGATTTGACGCTGACCACCAACGGATCGCTCTTGGCCCGCAAGGCCCAAAGCCTGAAAGACGCTGGCCTGCAACGCGTCACCGTGAGCCTGGACGGGCTGGACGATGCCGTCTTTCGGCAAATGAACGATGTGGACTTTCCGGTGGCCGATGTGCTGGCCGGGATCGAAGCAGCGCGGGCCGCAGGCCTGGGGCCAATCAAGGTCAACATGGTGGTCAAGCGCGGCACCAACGAACACGAAATCTTGCCCATGGCCCGGCATTTCCGGGGCACGGGCATCGTGCTGCGCTTCATCGAATACATGGACGTGGGTGCCACCAACGGCTGGTGCATGGACGAGGTGCTGCCCAGCGCCGAGGTGGTGCGCCGCCTGCATGCTGAGCTGCCGCTGGTGCAGCTGGACCCAGCCGCCCCGGGCGAGACCGCCGAGCGCTGGGGTTATGCCAACGCCCAGGGCGAACACGACCCAAGTTTGGGCGAGATCGGTGTGATCAGCAGCGTGACGCAGGCCTTTTGCGGCGACTGCAACCGCGCCCGCTTGTCCACCGAAGGCCGTTTGTACCTGTGCCTGTTTGCCAGCCAGGGCTATGACCTGCGCCAGCTTTTGCGCGACCCGGCGCAAAGCGACACCACCTTGGCCACCACGGTGGACGCCATCTGGCGTGGACGGACTGACCAATATTCGGTGCTGCGCAGCCTGCGCGGCCCCGACACCACCAGCGGCCCAGGCCGCCGGGTGGAAATGAGCTACATCGGAGGCTGAACGCCATGAACCACATTGCACCGGGCATCACCGGCCTCATCCTCGCAGGCGGACGCGGCTCGCGCATGGGCGGCGTCGACAAGGGCATGCAGAACTTTCGCGGCCTGCCGCTGGCCCTGCAAACCCTGATGCGTCTGCAGCTGCAAAGTCTGCCGCCCCAGGAAGTCCTCATCAACGCCAACCGCAACCTGGCCGCTTACGAATCACTGGGCGTGCCGGTTTGGCCAGACAGCATCGACGGTTTTGCCGGACCTTTGGCGGGCTTTCTCACGGGTCTGGAGCGCTGCGAAACGCCGCTCTTGCTCACCGTGCCTTGCGACTCGCCGCTCTTGCCGCTGGATCTCGTGGAGCGCCTTTACAAAGCCCTTGATGAGCAAGACGCCGACCTGGCCATGGCCGCCGCGCCCGAGGCGGATGGCACGGTGCGCTCGCAACCGGTGTTTTGCCTGCTCAAAACCGATCTGCTCGAAAGCTTGGTCAAGTTCACGCAAAGCGGTGGACGCAAGATTGACGCGTGGACGGGCCAGCACCGCTGCATCATCGTGCCGTTTGACCAGAGCGGCGACAGCGCCCACGCTTTTGCCAACGCCAACACGCTGGCCGAATTGCAAGAACTCGAATCACTTTGAACCGCGCGGCACGGCAGCGCCGTGCCCCATCGCCATTGCCATGACCACCCCTGCCCTGTCCCTTGATCAGATCGCCGAACGCCTGCAAGGCTACGACCCGCAGGCCTTGTCGGCCAGTCAGGTGAACGCGTTTTTGGCCCAACTGGTGCAGCCGGTGCGCGAACAAGAAACCGTGCCTCTGATGCAGGCACACGGCCGCATCCTGGCGCAAGACGTGGTCTCGCCCATCAGTGTGCCGCCTCACGACAACTCGGCCATGGACGGCTTCGCCCTGCGCGGGGCTGAACTGCAAGCCGGACAAGTCACGCACGTCAAAGTGGTAGGCACCGCCTTCGCTGGTGCGGCTTGGCAAGGCACCGTGAGTGCCGGGGAATGCGTGCGCATCATGACCGGGGCCATCATGCCCGCCGGGCTGGACACCGTGGCGCCGCAAGAACTGGTGAAAGCCGAGGGCGACATGGTGCAGATCCCCTCTGGACTGCTGCAAGCCGGTGACAACCGCCGTTTGCTGGGCGAAGACCTGATGGCAGGCCAAGCCGCCTTGTCAGCGGGTGCGCGACTGACACCCGCCGCCTGCGGCCTGCTGGCCAGCCTGGGGCTGCCCACCGCCACCGTTTGGCGCAGGCCCAAGGTGGCTTACTTTTCAACCGGCGACGAAATCCTGAGCTTGGGCGAAGCGCCCCGCGAAGGCGCGGTGTACGACAGCAACCGCTACACCGTAGCGGGCCTGGTGCAGGCGCTGGGCTGCGAGCTGATCGACATGGGCGTGGTGCGCGACGACCCAGCTGCCTTGGAGCAAGCCTTTTTGGATGCCGCCAAGCAAGCCGACGCCATCATCACCAGCGGTGGTGTGAGCGTGGGCGAAGCCGACCACACCAAGGCGATGATGAAGAAGCTGGGCGATGTGGCGTTTTGGCGCATCGCCATGCGACCTGGCCGCCCCATGGCAGTGGGCCGTATCACGCAGGGTGAGCGCTCGGCTGTGCTGTTTGGCCTGCCCGGCAACCCGGTGGCGGTGATGGTGACCTTTGCTGCTTTTGTGCGCCCTGCCCTGCAGCAGCTGATGGGGTGGCAAGCGCCCGCTTTGCCCCTGCTCAAAGCCAAAAGCACCGAGGCGCTGCGCAAAAAACCTGGCCGCACCGAATACCAGCGCGGCATCGTCAGCACCAACGCGGCGGGCGAATTGCAAGTCAGCATCACCGGCAACCAGGGCTCGGGCGTGCTCAGCTCCATGGTGCAAGCCAACGGCCTGATTGTGCTGGGCCATGCCCAAGGCAACGTGGCGGTGGGCGATGCGGTCGATGTGATGATGTTTGACGGGCACCTTTGAACCAGCCCCGGCTCACGAATGTGGGCTGAGGCACTTCAAGCATTCGGCTGCAGGGGCAGCCTCCCACAAGAAAAGCCATTGCACCAGCCCCTGGTGGGAGCGAGCCCCTGCTCGCGAAGGCTCGCCCCACCGATGGTCAATGTCCGGCGGAATAGCCCTGCGCTGCAGGCTCGTCATGCGCCACCGACTTATTGGGCCCCGGCACGGCTTTGCGAGCCAGAAGCGAGTACATGGTCGGCACCACAAAGATGGCCAACAAGGTGCCCAAGCTCATGCCGCCCACAATGACCCAGCCGATTTGCGTGCGGCTCTCAGCGCCTGCACCTGTGGCCAGCGCCAGCGGCACCGCGCCCAGCACCATGGCCCCTGTGGTCATCAAAATGGGGCGAAGGCGCTGGGCCGAAGCCTTGATCAACGCCTCTTGCGTGGCCAAGCCTTGCTCGCGCAGCTGGTTGGTGAACTCCACGATCAAAATGCCATGCTTGGTGATCAGGCCCACCAGCGTGATCAGACCAATCTGCGAATAGACGTTGAGCGAACCGCCCGTGAACTTGAGCGCCAACAGCGCACCGATCATCGACAGCGGCACCGACAACATGATCACAAAGGGGTCGATGAAGCTTTCGAACTGCGCCGCCAACACCAAAAAGATGAAGAACAGCGCCAGCACAAACACGATCACCAAAGCGCCTTGTGAGTTCTTGAATTCGCGAGAAGTGCCGTTGAGTTCCGTGGTGTAGCCAGGTTTGAGCACCTTGGCAGCGGTTTCGTCCATGAACTTCAAGGCTTCACCCAGCGAGTAGTCAGGTGCGAGGTTGGCCGTGATCGACACAGAACGGCGCTGCCCAAAATGGTTCAACTCGCGGGGCGAGACGCTTTCGCGCACCTTCACCAGACTCGACAAGGGAATCATGGTGTCGTTGCGGCCCCGCACCTGGATCACGTCGATGTCGTCGGGCGTGTTGCGAGCTGAAGCCAAGGTTTGCACGATCACGTCGTACTGCTCGGCATCGCGCTTGTAACGCGTCACTACGCGGCCACCCAACATGGTCTCAATGGTTTTGGCCACCACTTCGATGCTCACACCCAACTCAGCGGCCTTGACGCGGTCCACCTCCACGCGCAGTTCGGGCTTGTTCAGGCGCAGGTCCACATCGGGCTGCAAAATGCCCGGTTTTTTGGCCACTTCGTCCATCATTTGCCTGGCCACCGCGCTCAGGTTTTGGTAGCTGTCCGAAGTCTGGATGACGAAGTTCAACGGCCGCTCACGGAAACCCTGCCCCAGCGATGGTGGGGTGATCGGGAAGGCATTGACACCGGACAATCCGCCGAATTTTGGCCCCATTTCTCGGGCAATTTGCAGCGTGCTGCGTTCGCGCTCGTCCCAGTCCTTGGCCCGGTAAATCACTGAGCCCTGGCCCACCGTGGGGTTGCCCATGCTGGCAAAAATACGGTCAAATTCAGGATAGCTTTGACCAATTTTTTCCAGCGCACGTGCATAGCGGTCGGTGAACTCCAAGGTCGAACCATCGGGTGCGTTGATGGTGGCCAAAATCGTGCCCCGGTCCTCCAGGGGAGCGAGTTCTTGCTTCATGGTGGGGTATATCCAAGCGATGCCTACACCCGAGCCGATCATGACCAACACCACAGCCCATCGGGCACGGGTCAGGATCAGGCGCAAGAGGTTTTCATAGCCCGTTGACAGTGCCGTGAGCCAGCGCTCCATGCTGCGGTCAAACCAGCCGGGGTTGGGGTTATGGCGCAACAATTTTGAGCTGAGCATGGGCGCCAAAGTGAGCGCCACAAAACCCGAGATGATCACCGCTCCGGCCAGTGCCAGCGCAAATTCGCCAAAGAGCTTGCCCGTTCGCCCAGGTGTGAAGGCCAAAGGCGCAAACACCGCCGCCAGCGTGAGCGTCATGGCGATCACAGCAAAGCTGATCTCACGCACGCCTTTGATGGCGGCTGAAAACGGGTCCAGCCCTTCTTCGATGTGCCGGTAAATGTTTTCCAGCACCACGATCGCATCGTCCACCACCAGGCCAATGGCCAGCACCAGCGCCAGCAAGGTCAGGGTGTTGATGGTGAAACCCGCCAAAGCCATCATGGCAAACGCGCCAATCAGGCTAACCGGGATGGTGATAATCGGGATGATGGAAGCACGCACGGTGCGCAAAAAGACAAAGATCACCAAGGCCACCAACACCACAGCTTCAACAATCGTACTGAACACGTTCTTGATGGAGCGGTCAATGAACACGGAGTTGTCGTTGGCGATGTCGATAGTGATGTCCTCAGGCAAATCGGCCTTCAGACGGGGAATCATCTCGCGCACCCCTGCAGACAAGTCCAGCGGGTTGGCCGTGGCTTGGCGGATCACTCCGGCTGAAATAGCCGATTGGCCATTCAGGCGCACCAGGCTGCGATCATTGGCTGCGCCTTCGCGGATTTGTGCCACATCACGCAACTTGACGGGAAAGCCGTTGACGCTGCGGATCACGATCTCGCCAAACTGTCCGGGTCGGTTCAGGTCGGTCTGTGAGGACACGCTAAACTCGCGGGTGGTCGACTCGATCCGCCCCGCTGGCAACTCCAGATTGCTGCGGCGGATGGCGTCTTCCACGTCTTGCGGCGTGAGCTTGTAGGACGACAAGCGTGCATGGTCCAGCGACACCAGCATGGCGTATTTGCGCTCACCAAAGATGCGCACATCGGCCACACCCGTCACGGTTTGCAGACGCGGCTTGACAACCCGGTTGACCAGATCGTTGATTTGCAAAGGGTTCAGTGTGTCGCTGGAAAAAGCCAGCCAAATCACAGGGAAGGCATCGGCTTCGACCTTGGCGATCACCGGTTCTTCGATGGTTTGCGGTAAGCGGTTGCGCACCCGAGACGTGCGGTCACGCACTTCAGCAGCCGCCGTGTCGGCGTCTTTTTCCAAACGGAAACGCACGGTGATCTGCGACTGCTCAGCTCGGCTGATGGAGGTGATGACGTCCACCGCGTCGATGCCCGCAATCGAGTCCTCCAGCGGTTTGGTGACCTGCGACTCCACCACCTCGGCCGATGCGCCCACATAGCGGGTGGTGACCGTGACGGTGGGCTCGTCGATCTTGGGGTACTCGCGCAGCGAGAGGCTTTTGAAACTGACCGCACCGATCAGCAAGATCAGCAAGGACATGACCACGGCCAGGACAGGCCGTCGGATGGAAACTTCAGCGAGCTGCATCGGCGCCCCTCAGGCAAGGGTTGGGGCCCGACAGGGCCACAGGCTTGGCTGGCGGCTGTGCTGGCTTGGCCGTCGCACCGGGTGCGCCAGCACCCGCAGTCGCTGGGCCACCGGAGGCGGGGCCAGCCGCGGCTGAGGCCGATGCGGCGGGCGCAGCGGATGCACCAGCCGCAGGAGCGCCAGCTGGTCCGGCTGCCCCGGCAGGTCGACCGCCGCCAGGCTGGGACAAATCGACCACGCGCACTGCGGTGCCATCTTTTTGCAAGCGTTGGTGACCTGCGGTCACCACGGTGTCGCCTGCGGCCAAGCCTTCCAGAATCTCGACCTTACCGGGCTGGCGCAGACCCACCTTGACCGACACACGTTCAGAAATCAGGACTTCGGGCTTGTCTCCGGCCACGACCTTGACCACAAAGGTGCGGCCGCCCTGCGGAATGATGGCCTCCTCGGGGATCACCAGCGCGTTGTCACGCACACCGAACACCGCATTGACCCGGGCAAACATGCCTGGACGCAATTGCTGCTGGCGGTTGTCGATGCACCCACGAACACCCACCGAGCGGCCATTGACCTCGATCAAGGGGTCCACCGCCTGCACAATGGCCGAGAAGGGGCGACCTGGCAGGGCGTCCACTGTCAGCTGGGCCTTTTGACCTGCACGGATCTTGGCCTGAAAGCGCTCAGGCAGACGGAAGTCAACCAACACAGCATCGATGTCTTCGATGTTGACCATGTCAGCGCCGTCCTTGAGGTAATCACCCACGTTGATTTGCTTGAGACCGGTGATACCGTCAAATGGTGCCAGCACTTTAAGGCGCTGCAAAGTGGCATCGGCCAAGGCCAGCTTGGCCCGTGAGACTTCCAACGCGGCACCGCTTTCATCAAGGGATCGCTTGCTGATGAAATTTTGCGTCACCAGTTCCTGGTTGCGCTTGTGGTTGGCCTCGGCAATCGACAGCTCGGCCTTGGCCTGTGACAACTGGGCCTGCTGCAGCTGGTCTTCAAATTGAACCAGCAATTGGCCTTTGCGCACCCGCTGGCCATCGTTGAAGAAAATCTGCTTGACTCGCCCACCCACCTCAGGACGCAGCATCACCCCTTGGCGAGAGCGCAAACTGCCCACCGCTTGAGTTTCGTCGACCAAGGTGATGGTGTCCACCTTGGCCACCTCCACTGCGGGGGCTCGAGCGGGGCCTGCTGGAGCGGCTGCCGTGGTGGCAGGTTTGGCCGCCTCGTCCGAGGCACTGCCTTTGTTTTGAAGCCACCAGGCCGCACCGGACGCCACACCCACACCCACCAACGCCAGCACGGCGTATTTCTTCTTGTAAGCCATTCAGATCTCTCTCAGGTTGAATTCACCAAGACTGACAGAATGTAACAGCGCCAACCCATTTACCCAATGGGCTCAGCTCGGCCGTTTGGACCCGAGCGATGGCGGGCTTGATCGGGTCACCTTGGTAAAACCAGCGCGTTCAGCGGCCCAAAGCTTTGTCCACGCCTTGATTGGCCAGCGCATCGGCCCGCTCGTTGCCCGGATCCCCGTTGTGACCCTTGACCCAGCGCCAGTCGATCTGGTGTCCCGAAGTGGACACCACCGCGTCCAGTTTTTGCCACAAATCGGCGTTTTTGACGGGCTGCTTGGCGGCAGTACGCCAGCCCCGTGCTTTCCAGCCATGGATCCACTCGGTAATGCCTTTGCGCACGTATTCGCTGTCTAGGTAAAGCGTGACTTGGCAGGGTCGCTTGAGTGCCAGCAGGCCTTCGATGACGGCGGTCATCTCCATGCGGTTGTTGGTCGTGTTCAGCTCACCGCCAAACAGCTCTTGAACATGTTGGCCCGACTGCAGGCGAACACCCCACCCGCCGGGTCCGGGATTGCCTTTGCAGGCGCCATCGGTGTGAATTTCAACGTGAGTCAACAAAGTCTTTCGGGGCCGTGGCTTGGCCCATGGTGGTGTCTGAACGGGCCACAGGAGCGGTTGCCGAAGCGGGCGATCGTACCGTGCGCCAGCGGCGGCCCTCGATCAAGCGACCACCGGGCACCCTCTTGGTGGCCATGATCAGGTAAACACCGCCCAAAATCGGCCACCAGCGTTCGCCCACCTTGTCCATCCATTGCAAGCGCTGCATCCAGCGTTCGCTGCCCAAGGCGGGGGACCATCCGCCAAACCGGCTGATCTGAACCTCAAAACCCAACAAACGCAACCAGTCCCGCAAACGCCGGTAACCGATCAAATCGCCCGAATGTGCACCGCACAGCCCCTCGCCCCGGCTCCCGCGTGCTTGCTGCCAACCCCACAAGCTCCAAGGATTGAGCCCAGTGATCAAGACCTGCCCCTCGGGGATCAAGACACGCTCGACTTCACGCAGACAAGCATGCGGATCAGCCGAGCGCTCTAACGCATGGGGCAAGACCACCAGGTCCAGGCTGTCGGGCGGCCAGGGCCAAGCCCGACTGTCCAGACAGACATGTGGCGCGTCTGGCGACGCTTCGGCTGGCAGCGTCAAGACAGGCTCAAATTCCGCCCGGGCCATCCAGCGGTGGGGCATGCGGTTGCTGCGCAGGGCCTGTAGCTGGGGCCAGCCCAGTTGCAACGCGTGGTAACCGAACACATCGGCCAGCAAGGCATCGGCCTGCTGCTGCTCCCAATCGAGCAGGCGCGACGCCACCGGCTGACCCAAACGGGCCAACCATGCGTCAGCTGCATACTGGCTTTCTATAATCTGACTCTCCATGAAACTCATTGCACTGCCCGCATTCTCAGACAACTACATCTGGTTGTTGCACGATGACCACCACGCTTTGGTGGTGGACCCCGGGGACAGTGCGCCTGTGCTGGCCTGGTTGGAGCAACACCCGGGCGTGCGGCTGGACCTGATTCTAGTCACCCACCACCATGCAGACCACACAGGGGGACTCGCCGATCTGGTGGAACGCACGGGGGCGCAAGTGGTCGGTCCGGCCCTGGAAAAAATGCCCGTTGAAGCTCGCGGGCTGCAACAGGGCGAACGCATCGACTGGCACGGCTTGAGTTTTGATATCCACGAGGTTCCTGGGCACACCTTGGGACACATCGCTTTTTGGGCGCAGCCTGCCGATCAAGCCCCGCTCCTTTTTTGTGGCGACACCCTGTTTTCGGGCGGCTGCGGTCGTCTGTTTGAAGGCACGCCCGCCCAAATGCTCGATTCGCTCGACCGTCTGGCCGCCCTGCCTGGCAACACACGCGTTTGCTGTGCCCACGAGTACACCCTGTCCAACCTGAAATTTGCCTTGGTGGTCGACCCGGACAACCAGGTTCTGCGCGAATACGCCCAAACTTGCAACGCCCTGCGCCAGCAAAACCTGGCCACCCTGCCCGTGCCGCTGTCAATCGAGCGCGCGATCAATCCTTTTTTACGCAGCCGCAGCAGTGCTGTCGCCAGCGCCGTGCGTCAGCGCGATGCCCACGCACGGGACGATGTCACGACCTTTGCCTCACTGCGCTCATGGAAGAACGAATTTTGACGACCTCACTTGCCTGCCACGGCCCGATAGCGGCACATGTTCAAAGGGCTGCAGCCCAGCGCTTGCTCCCTGTTGTCTGCTTGGGCCTGAGTCTGCTGTTGGGCGCTTGTGCCACCGCACCAACGTCCACATCGGGACTGCCCCCTCCTGCCTCGACACCGGTGCCTGCCGGTCCCCAACCTCAGGGGAAAGCTGTATCCGCCTCCGAAAAAGTCTCGCCCCTCACTGTCGAAACTTCAGTGGCGCTCAAGCCCCAAGGGGTTTTGGGGCTGACCCCGCCAACCGATGTGTGGGAACGCATTCGGCGCGGCTTTGCCATGCCCGATCTGGAAAACGACCTGGTCCGCAACCGGGAGCAGTGGTATTCCAGCCGACCCGACTATATGCTGCGCATGACTGAGCGCTCGCGCCCCTACCTGTTCCATGTGGTGGAAGAGCTCGAGCGCCGCAAAATGCCCACTGAGCTGGCCCTTCTGCCCTTCATCGAGTCGGCCTTCAACCCACAGGCGGTGTCCAGCGCCAAAGCAGCGGGCATGTGGCAGTTCATGCCGGCTACGGGCAAGTACTTCGACCTGAAGCAAAACCTGTTCAGGGACGACCGCAGGGATGTGCTGGAATCGACACGCGCTGCGCTGGATTACCTGCAAAAGCTCTACAACATGTTCGGCGATTGGCATTTGGCATTGGCGGCCTACAACTGGGGCGAAGGCAGTGTGGGCCGTGCGCTCGCTCGCAACAAAGCACAAGGCAAACCGCTGACCTACAGCGACTTGAGCATGCCCAACGAAACCCGTTACTACGTGCCCAAGCTGCAGGCGGTCAAAAACATCATCGCCCAACCCGAGGTATTCAACACCCAGCTGCCCCTGATTCAGAACCACCCTTACTTCAAGAGTGTCCCCATTGAGCGGGACATTGACGTGGCCATTGCCGTCAAGCTCGCAGCCGTGAGCATGGAGGACTTCAAAGCACTCAACCCCTCAATGAACCGTCCGGTCATTTTGGCGGCAGGTACCCCCCAGATCTTGCTGCCTTGGGACAACGCCACGGTTTTTGAGCGCAACCTGCAAGCCCATGCCAACCGGCCCCTGGCCACCTGGACAGCTTGGCAAGCCCCTCGCACCATGAAACCCGAAGACGTGGCCCAGCAGCTGGATATGCCTGTGGAGCAACTGCGATCGGTCAACGGCATCCCCCCCCGGATGATGGTCACCGCGGGCTCCACTTTGTTGGTCCACCGCAAAGGTCGACTGGACAACGATGTCACGGAACACCTGGCTGACAACGGCCAGCTGGGTCTGGCCCCCGAAGTGGTACTCAAAAGGATTGCCGTCAAGGCACGTCAAGGCGACTCTCTGGCCAGTCTGGCCGCACGGCATGGTGTTTCTGAAGCGAACATGGCCGCCTGGAACAAACTGAAGGTCAATGCACGGTTGAGCGCAGGCCAAAACCTGACCATTCTTGTGCCTTCACAAGCGTCTAGGCGCGTCGCCCGCAACAACCCGGGCAACGCCACCAAGCCCAAGGTATCTGCGACACGCCAGAAGAAATCCACCAAGCCCAAACGCTGATGGGGGCATAGGCTGAAAATGGCCCACGCCTGAGATACCGCTCAGGCTGCGAAACGATTTTTGGACTTCTGCGCAAAACCATTGGTGTAGCTTGACGCCAAAGGCAGCCGGGCGCTGTTCAAACGCCCGGGCAAACGGGAGTGCACACGCCATGCATTGGCCACAGCGTCCGCAGCAAACAAGCCGTCCAACGCGTAGGACTCGCGTAATTTTTCGAAAGCACCCAGATAAATGGCCCGATCTCCTGCCCAGTGCCAGGGTGGGACCGTCTTCAGGATATCGGTCAAACCTGCTGTTTGCAGCCATTTGAGGGCATGCACCACCGCGTCGCTCAAGGCTTGGGCCAGCTCGGGCTGGCGCTGTAAAAAGTCAGTCTTTGCAAACAAACATGCACCTGGAACTGGGCCGCCCATCAGTTTGCGCGTGGACATCAAGGTACGCGCTTCGGCCAGCAAACGGATGTCGTTTTTTTGCTCCAGTCCGTACATGAGTGGATCGGGGTTACACAAGGCGTCGATGACACCACCGCGCAAGGCATCGGCTGCGCCTGCAGACGAACCCACTTCGACAAAAACCACGTCTTCTGGCAACAAGCCGTTTTGCAAGAGCCACTGACAAGTCATCCAATAGGTGCTGGAGTCCAGTGAAGTCACGCCAAAACGGGCACCTTTGAGCGCCATCATCGAACGCAGCTCCAGCCTTGAAGTCACACCCAGACTGACCTGGGGCGTTCGCCCGATCTGCACAAAGGCCTGGTAATTCAAGCCTTTGACCTGCAAACCAAACACATGGTCAAAGGCTCCAGCCACCACATCGGCTTGACCCTGCAAAGCACTGTTCAGCGCCTTAGCGCCGGATTCATGAGCCAACCACTCGACCGCAACCCCCGCGTGACGGAAATACCCCAGCTGATCGGCCAAGGTGAGCGGTAAATGGTAGAGGCTTAGCCGGGCTGGCAACGCGATGGAGACCTTGCGCAGCGGCTCCGCAGACGCTGGGGACAGGGAAGTGCCTGCCCAAGCGCCCATCGCTGACAGCAAAAGTTGTCGCCGTTGCCCATTGAGGCCAGACACAAACCGACTCCTGTGAACATCGAACATTCGATGACCCAAGGATAGGGACAAGTGCTGGGCGGCGCATCGGGATTGTTCCCGAGCGGGTTTTCACGTAATGGATTTCGGGTAGTTGACAAGCAAACGCACCACCGGATTGCGGCACTGAGGCGATTGAATGACCTCTTGGCAACGGCTGGTGCAGGATCAGCGCCGGTCGACCAGTGCGTGGGCGATGGTGCCCAGGTCCACGTATTCCAGCTCGCTGCCTGCGGGCACACCCCGGGCCAAGCGGGTCACGCGCAGGCCTTGCTGTCGGATCATTTCAGAGATCACATGGGCGGTGGCTTCGCCCTCGGCGGTGAAGTTGGTGGCCAAGATCACTTCGGTCAGCACGCCATCGCCCACGCGTTGTTTGAGCTTGGCCAGACCAATGTCGTGCGGGCCGATGCCGTCGAGCGGGCTGAGCTTGCCCATCAACACGAAATACAACCCCCGGTAAGTGCCTGTGCGCTCAATGGCCGACTGGTCAGCCGGGGTTTCGATCACGCACAAGACCGTGCGGTCACGGGTGTCGTCCAGGCAGGTGTCGCACAGCTCGGCCTCGGTGAAGGTGTGGCAACAGGCGCAGTGGCGGATTTTTTGCACGGCATTGTCTAGGGCTGCCGCCAATTGCCGGGCCGTGGCCCGGTCGTTTTGCAGCAGCTGAAAAGCCATGCGCTGGGCCGACTTGATGCCCACCCCCGGCAAGCCCTTGAGGGCCTGCACCAGTGTGGCAAGGGCGTGGGTGTCGGCCATGCTCAAGCGATCAGAAAGGCAACTTCATGCCCGGTGGCAAACCGGCGGTGAGCTTGCCCATTTTTTGCTGCGAGACTTCTTCGGCCATGCGCACGGCATCGTTGAAGGCGGCGGCCACCAAGTCTTCCAGCATGTCCTTGTCGTCCGCCAGCAAGCTGGGGTCGATGGTCACGCGGCGCACGCTGTGTTTGCAGGTCATCAGCACCTTGACCATGCCGGAGCCAGCTTGGCCTTCGACCTCCACAAATGCCAATTCGTCTTGGGCTTTTTTCAGGTTGTCTTGCATGGCCTGGGCTTGTTTCATCAGGCCAGCGAGTTGTCCTTTGTTGAACATGGGGTTTCCTTGATTGAGAGTGGGTATGGAGGAATAAAAATCAGATGACCTGGATGCTGCCGGGCACAATTTTGGCCCCGAAATCGCGCACCATGGCCTGCACCAGCGGGTCGTTTTGAATGAGTTCTTGTGCGGCCACCATCTTTTCAGCGGCCTTCACGGCCAGACGCCTTGCAGGGCTGTCGGTCACAGGGCCCAATTCGATGGCGAGCTTGACATCGCCATGGCCTGCGGCCTGCAAAGCCGTTTGTAAGCGTTCGCGGCTGGCCAGGTGGTTGAGCGTTTCGCGCTCCACGCGCAGCTGCCACTGGTTCGCGTCGCGGGCCAACAGCTGCGACTGCAGAGCCAACTCGCGCACCAGAGCTGTGATGGCATCTTGCGCCATCAGGCCTTGCACCACCTCCAGCCAGACATCGCCTTCGGGTGTGGCCTGCACGGCCGGCGGTGCGGACAGCGTAGGCAGATCAGCGCGCCCTGAGGTGGCCTCACGCACCGGCAAAGACCGCAAAGCAGGGGCAGCCTGAAGCTGCTCGGGCATGGCCGCGTGTTCCACGGGCGTGTGGATGGACTGGACATCGGCGTAGTCGGTGGTGTCGGGCCAGTCCTCCCAAGGGGGCGGCTCAGACAAGGTTGGCTCGGCTTGCGCATGGCTGATGACTGGCTCGGCGGGGGGCGCTGAAGCCTGCGGTTTGGCCATCTGTGAAGCCATGGGTGGCGGCACCTCACTGGGCCGGGCGGCTTGCGGGGCTGGCTTGGGCTGAGGGTCGGCGGCGACTGGCACAGCAGGTTCGTCAGGAGCGGCAGGTGCCACGACGGGCGCGACAGCGGCGATCGATGGAGCGGGAACTGCTGGGGCTACAGCTTGGGCGGGCTCAAGAGAGGCCTGAGGAATGGCCTGAGGAGTGGCTTTAGGGCTGGTCAGCGGGCTTTTTTTTTCCGCTGATCCCGCTTGGGGCTTGAAGGCCAGCAAGCGCAGCAAGACCATGGTCAGCGCTGCGTATTCGTCCGGGGCCAAGCCCAACTCGGTGCGCCCATGCAGGCACAGGCTGTAAAGCAATTGGGTTTCTTCGGCAGGCATGGTCTGGGCCAGATCAGCCAAACCCTGCGTGTCGGGGTCTTCGCCGTCATGCGCCATGCTGGGCACCATCTGCATCACGGCCATGCGCTGCAGCAGCATGGCCATGTCTTCAAGCGTGGCCGCAGCCGACACGCCTTGCAGGCGCAAAGCGTTGACCTGGTTCACCACCGCTGCGCCATCGCCCTCGGTCAGGGCGCGGATCATGTGCATGACATGGCTGCGGTCCACGCTGCCCAGCATCTGACGCACGCCGGCTTCTTGCAGCTGGCCGTTGCCAAAAGCAATGGCCTGGTCGGTCAGGCTGAGCGCATCGCGCATCGAGCCGCGTGCGGCGCGGGCCAGCAGGCGCAGTGCCAGGGGCTCGGCGCTCAGCTGCTCGGCCGCCAGCACCTGGGTCAGGTGCTCAAAAACCGTCTCGGGGGCCATGGGGCGCAGGTTGAACTGCAGGCAGCGCGAGAGCACCGTCACGGGCACTTTTTGCGGGTCGGTCGTGGCCAGCACGAACTTCAAATATTCTGGCGGCTCTTCCAGGGTCTTCAACATCGCGTTGAACGCGGTGTTGGTCAGCATGTGCACCTCGTCGATCATGAAGACCTTGAAACGCCCCTGCACCGGTTTGTAAACCGCCTGCTCCAGCAAGCTTTGCACCTCGTCCACGCCACGGTTCGAGGCGGCATCGAGTTCGGTGTAGTCCACAAAGCGCCCGGCGTCGATGTCACGGCACGCTTGGCACACGCCACAGGGCTCGGCGGTGATGCCGCCCTGCCCGTCTGCGCCCTGGCAGTTGAGCGACTTGGCCAAAATGCGCGAGACCGTCGTTTTGCCCACGCCCCGGGTGCCGGTGAACAAATAGGCGTGATGCAAGCGTTGCTGCACCAGCGCATTGGTCAGGGCTTGCACCACGTGCTCTTGCCCCACCATTTCGGTGAAATTGCGGGGGCGGTATTTGCGCGCGAGGACAAGGTAAGACATGGAGGTCGATTCTATCGGGCCAGGGGGGTGGTTCTGAGCAGAGGGTTCCGACAAAATTACAGCACCCCGGACAAAGCTGCCGCCCGCTCGCCTACAATGGACACCGACGGGCCTTCCCGCATGGTGAAGCGGCCAACCGGGTCAGGTGGGGAACCAAGCAGCCCTAACTGTGAATCCAGTGCCGGGGTCAAGGCTCGTCACCTTTTTCGGGCAGTTGCGCCATTGGGCCAAGCAAGTTGGCCTAAAGACCTGGTTTCAGTCGGTGCCCCTGCCCAGGCCCTTGAGCCCCCCATCCCCGATGCTCTACGCCTTTGATAAGGCCGAACATCTTGTCGACCGGTGGGCTGTTCATTGACCGATGTCTGAACCATCTCCCTGCCCGATTCCATACCCAGCGTCGTTTGGCGCGGTTGAACTGCCGCGGGCTGGCTTGCCGAGTCTGTGGCCTCCGGAGGCCTGTATTACCCTTGATCTCCCTAGGCAAGTCCCCATGCACAGGCCCATGTGCAGGCGCTAAACTGTTTTAACGATCCTGACCTGCACCCAACGCCCGCCGAGGAGCCCATGAGCGAACTTGCACAATTTTTAGCCAGCCGCGACGCTTTGCTGACCCATCGCACCGATTACGAAGCCGCCGTGGCGGCGTTTCGCTGGCCTGTTTTGACGCATTTCAATTGGGGGCTGGACTACTTTGACAGCATCGCGCGGGACAACCCTGCCCCGGCTTTGCACATCGTGGAGGCATCGGGCGATCAGTTTCGTCTGAGCTATGCCGAGTTGTCGCAGCGCTCCAACCAAGTGGCCAACTGGCTGGTGGCTCTGGGTGCGCGCAAAGGCGACCGGATTTTGCTGATGATGGGCAACGAAGTGCCGCTGTGGGAGACCATGCTGGCCGCGATCAAGCTGGGCGTGGTGTTGATTCCCGCCACCACCCTGCTCTCGGGCGACGATTTGCAAGACCGCCTGGAGCGTGGGCGGGTCAAGTGCATCATCACCAACGCGGGGGGCATGGCCAAGGTGCTGGATTTGCCCAGCGCCGTGACGAAGGGGCTGACTTTGGTGAGCGTGTCAGGCGGCGCGGGCTTGCCTGCGGGTTGGCAAGATTACGCGCTGTCGCACCAAGCCAGCACCGCCTTCACCCAACCCGAGCCGACCCGTGTGACCGATCCTTTGCTCGAGTACTTCACCTCGGGCACCACGGCCAAACCCAAGCTGGTGCAACACACCCAGCAAAGCTACCCGGTGGGGCATTTGTCCACCTTGTATTGGCTGGGCCTGCAAAAAGGCGATGTGCATTGGACCATCAGCTCGCCGGGCTGGGCCAAGCACGCCTGGAGCTGCTTTTTTGCGCCGCTCAACGCGCAGGCCTGCGTGTTCATTTACAACTACGCACGCTTCAACGGGCCAGACATTCTGGGCACGCTGGTGCAGCACCAGGTCAACACCCTGTGCGCACCGCCCACGGTGTGGCGCATGCTTATTCAAGAGGACCTGAAAGCCTGGCCCGTGCAGTTGCGTGAGCTGATTTCAGCGGGCGAGCCGCTCAACCCCGAGGTCATCGATCAGGTGCGGGCCGCTTGGCAAATCACCATCCGCGACGGTTATGGCCAGACCGAGACCACGGCTCAAATTGGCAACCCGCCGGGTGCACCGCTCAAGGCAGGCTCGATGGGGCGGCCTTTGCCGGGTTACAGGATGGTGCTGCTGAACGCCGATGGAGAACCCGCCGACGAGGGTGAAATTTGCATTGACCTGGCGCACCGCCCCACCGCGTTGATGAACGGTTATGCCGACGACACGGACAAAACCGCCGAGGCCATGCGCGATGGCCACTACCACACGGGCGACGTGGGTCAGCGCGACGAGCAGGGTTACATCACCTATGTGGGCCGGGCCGACGATGTGTTCAAGTCCTCGGGCTACCGAATCAGCCCTTTCGAACTGGAAAGCGCGCTGATCGAACACCCGGCGGTGGCCGAAGCGGCGGTGGTGCCCGCGCCCGACCCCGTGCGCGGCTTGGTGCCCAAGGCCTATGTGATTCTGGCTCCGGGCCATGCCCCCGATGCGGCCACGGCGGGCGCGATTTTCACGTTCATGCGGGAGCGGGTTTCGGGCTACAAATTGGTGCGCCGCATCGAGTTCAGCGACCTGCCCAAGACTATTTCGGGCAAGATCCGCCGAGTGGATTTACGCGCCCAGGAAAATGCGCGTGCATCCCAAAGCAGCCGTTACGCAGGCGAATTCAGGGAAGAAAACCCTTAAGGAAGGGTGGATGCGACACCTTGGGTTGAGGCTCTTGGGCCTCCAGTAGCCCCTGCGCACTCAGGAAAGTGGCAGGCCAATGCGTCTTAGAAACACTCAGGCCATGCGATGGCGCAACGCTGAAAATCGCATGGTTTTGACCTTGGAAGTGCTCACCAGTTGGGGGGCAGCGGGGGCTGCGCGGAGCAATTCAGAAACCAATCTGTCGGCATTTTGATGGGCACCGGCTCGGTTGGTTTCAAAAGCCAACCTGGTTTGCTGAGACATCTGAGCCACAAAGTTTTGTGGGTAGTCACGGACATTGAAACCACGCAAGGCCATCACTTTCATGAAAGCGTTGGCGGCCTCTTCTACGGCACGTTGGTATTCCTGGGAAGCTTCTGGCGTCATGTCTACCTCGTTGTTGATGAAGTTATTCACCAGCTAACAACGCAGCATATGGCCTGCGGGCATACACAACTTGTGTAGATTTGTTACAAATTCGTCAAAATAGTGTGCCCCGCACACCATCCACTGGCCAAACACGCCGTGAGCAAATACCCCCCTGTGGGCGCTTCCCAATCGATCATTTCTCCTGCGCAATACACCCCTGGTCGGCGCGTCAGCATGCCCCCCGAGGACATACCCGACCATGCCACGCCACCAGCAGTGCTGATCGCTTCCTCCACGGGTCTGGGGTTTTTGAGGGGCACAGACAAACTTTTCAGGCTGAGCGCCAACGCATCGGGCTGCGCCAAACAGGCCGGGGTGCACAGCTCGAAAAGCAATCCCATCTTGACGCCATCGATGCCCAAACGACTTTTGAGGTGGCTGGACAGACTGCGACTGCCACGCGGCCAACGCACCTCGGCACGCACCTGATCCAAGCTTTTATCGGGCAACAAATCCAGCGTCAATTGGGAGGCACCCCGCGCCAGATCGTCGCGCAACAGGGCCGATGCGGCATAAATCAGACTGCCTTCCAGACCCGTGTCGGTGATCACAAATTCACCTTGGCGCTCGAACCTGGGGGTTGCGTTCGCCCCGTGTCCCATGCTTGAAGCGGCTTCCACCCGGAGCACCACCGACTTGAGTGGGTGGCCCGCGAAGCGGTGTCGGAAATGGTCCGTCCAACCCATGCCCTCGCGCCCCAAGACGTCAAAGCCGCAATTGGCAGGTTGAAGCGGTGCGACCGCCACCCCCTGATCGGTCAACAAGGGCACCCATGCGCCATCTGATCCCAAGCGAGGCCAACTGGCCCCACCCAAAGCCAACAAAGTGGCACGGGCCTGCACGCGGCTCACGCCCGATGTGCCGGTGGGCTGAAAAACCAAGTTCTCCCCGTCCCAGCCCCGCCAGCGATGGCGCATGTGAAACTGCACAGGCACACCAGAAGCTGGATGCCTCAATCGATGCAACCAAGCGCGCAGCAAGGGCGCCGCCTTCATTTCAAGAGGAAATACCCGCCCCGAACTGCCCACGAAAGTCTCCACACCGAGGCCCTTGGCCCAATCCCTGACCGATTGGGCATTCATCAGGTCCAGCCAGCGCCCCACTTGCGTTTGATGGGGGCCATATCGGCTGCGAAATTGGGCCAAAGGCTCTGCATGGGTTAGGTTCAAACCGCCTTTGCCCGCGAGCAAAAATTTGCGCCCCACGGAGGGCATGGCATCAAACAAATGAACCGATACCCCCGCTTGCGACAACACCTCCGCTGCCATCAAGCCAGCAGGGCCCCCGCCGACAATCGCCACATCGACCGCCAACGCAGAACCCGAAGATGAAACAGCAGATGCGGGGAAATAAGTCATGAAATGATGTGTTGGCAACGCCTGTGCGACAGGTGAGCGCCTTGGGATTCTGTCAAAATAGACATAACTTTAGCCGCATCTTCAATGTTTATAAGGAATAGGCCATGGCCAGCGATCTGATCAAACACATTACCGACGCCACTTTCGAAGCCGACGTGCTCCAGTCCAGTCAACCCGTGGTGGTGGACTTCTGGGCTGAATGGTGCGGTCCTTGCAAAATGATCGCCCCCATCCTCGACGAAGTGGCCAGCGCCTACGAGGGCAAGCTGCAAATCACCAAGATGAACGTCGATGACAACCGCGACATCCCCGCCAAGTTCGGTATCCGCGGCATCCCCACTTTGATGATTTTCAAAGGCGGCCAGCTCGCTGCCACCAAAGTGGGCGCCATGAGCAAGTCACAACTGACGGCTTTCATCGACCAACAACTGGCGTGATGCCAACGGGCGACCGAAGGCTTCGGTCACCTCATTCGAAACCGGGCAGGAATGGCCCGGTTTTTTTGTTTTCAGCCCCTCTTCAAAACCTGTCATAATTTCCACAAGGCAACCCGAACAGGGACCAACGCCTTGATTGCCGGAAGCACCTGCCCCCAACCCCGGGCGGCATCCGGTTCTGAACATTTCCACCCGGTTATCTGACAACGGACACACAGCGGTCCGCTTCGACACAGGCCCATTCCCATGCATTTGAACGAACTCAAGGCACTTCATGTGTCCGAACTCCTGAAGCAAGCCGACACGCTTGAAATCGAGAACACCGGCCGCATGCGCAAACAAGAGCTGATGTTTGCCATCATCAAAAAGCGCGCCAAAGCGGGCGAACAGGTGTTTGCCGACGGCGTGCTTGAAATCTTGCCGGACGGCTTTGGCTTTTTGCGCAGCCCCGACTCGAGCTACACGGCCAGCACCGACGACATCTACATCAGCCCCAGCCAGGTGCGCCGCTTTAACCTGCACACCGGCGACATGATCGAAGGTGAAGTGCGCATCCCCAAAGACGGTGAGCGCTACTTTGCCCTGACCAAGCTCGACAAGGTCAACGACGACCTGCCAGAGAACAACAAACACAAAGTCATGTTCGAGAACTTGACGCCCCTGTTCCCCAAAGAGCAGATGCGTCTGGAGCGCGACATCAAGGGCGAAGAAAACATCACCGCCCGTGTGATCGACATCATTGCCCCGCTTGGCCGCGGCCAGCGTGCCCTGATCGTGGCGCAGCCCAAGTCGGGCAAGACGGTGATGATGCAGCAGATCGCCCACGCCATCACCGCCAACTACCCCGATGTGCACCTGATGGTGTTGCTGGTCGACGAGCGTCCCGAAGAAGTGACCGAAATGCAGCGCAGCGTGCGCGGCGAAGTGATCTCCTCCACTTTCGACGAACCCGCCTCGCGCCACGTGCACGTGGCCGAGATGGTGATTGAACGTGCCAAGCGCTTGGTCGAGCTGAAAAAAGACGTGGTCATCTTGCTGGACTCGATCACCCGCCTGGCCCGTGCTTACAACAACGTGGTGCCGTCCTCTGGCAAAGTGCTGTCGGGTGGTGTGGACGCCAACGCCCTGCAGCGCCCCAAGCGTTTCTTTGGTGCGGCGCGCAATGTGGAAGAAGGCGGCTCGCTCACCATCATCGCCACGGCCTTGGTCGACACCGGTAGCCGCATGGACGAGGTGATCTTTGAAGAATTCAAGGGCACGGGCAACTGCGAGATTCACCTGGAGCGTCGCCTTTACGAAAAGCGCGTGTTCCCCGCCATCAACTTGAACCGCAGCGGCACCCGCCGCGAAGAGTTGCTGCTCCAGCCCGAAGTGCTGCAAAAAACCCGCATCCTGCGTCAATTCATGTACAACATGGACGAAATCGAGGCGATGGAGATGGTCTTGAAGAGCATGAAAGCCACCAAGAACAACTCCGAGTTCTTCGACATGATGCGTCGCGGCGGCTGATACCCTATAATCGACAAGTTTTGCGGAAAGTGCTCTCAGATAGGCTGAGGAGTGGCTACCGTAGCGAAAGTAAAAGGATTTTCCCATGAAAGACGGCATTCACCCCAACTACCGTGAAGTTTGCTTCCAAGACATGTCCAATGGTTTCAAGTTCGTGACCCGTTCATGCGCTAACACCAAAGAGATGATCACCATGGAAGACGGCCGCGAGCTGCCTTGGTACAAGCTGGACACGACCAGCGAGTCGCACCCCTTCTACACCGGCACACAAAAGTCGGTCGACAACATGGGCGGCCGCGTGGAGAAATTCCGCAACCGTTTCGGCAAGACCACCACCATCGCCAAGTAATTCGCGAATCGGTGAACCCCAAAGGGCAGCCCGGGCAACCGGCCTGCCCTTTTTCCATGGTGGTAGGCCTTGCTCGGCGACACCCTCCCACGCCCCGAACTGTTATCTTCTGATTCTGTGAACCACCCCACGCCCGCCATCGTTGCTCAAAACGCCGTGCGCAGACTGCCGCGTCTGGCCTTGCTTTTGTTGTGCGCGGCTTATGTTTTGCCTGGTTTTTGGGGACGCACGCACTGGAAAGCCCAAGACATCGAAGCCTTTGGCTACATGCTGCAGTTGGCTCAAACAGGTGCCGGCAGCGCCGTGTCATGGCTTCAACCCACTTTATTGGGCAGCCCCGATGCCCAACTGGCCTTGCTGCCTTATTGGCTGGGCGCTGTTTTGATCCAATGGGCGCCCGCAGGACTTGAAGCCGCATTCGCCCGTTTGCCCTTCATCGGGATGTTGAGCGTCACTTTGGCGTCCACCTGGTATGCGGTTTACGCGCTGACCCGTCACCCCGCTGCACAACCTGTGGCCTTTGCCTTTGGTGGCGAAGCCAAACCAGCGGACTACGCCAGAGCCATGGCCGACGGTGGCTTGCTGGCGCTGCTGGCATGCCTGGGCTTGGCTCGGCTGTCGCACGAAACCACGCCCGCCCTGAGTCAGCTGTGTTTTGCGGCCTTGCTGTTTTTTGGCCTGTCTACCTGGACCCGCCATCGGATTCAAAGCGCTGCGGCGGTCGCTGCCGGAATGCTGGGCTTGACGCTGTCGGGGGCTCCCAGCCTCGCCTTGTGGCTGGGCATCGGTGGCTCGGTCATTTGCGCCACCGCGCAGACCGATCCAGCGCAACGCCGCTTGACCATGCTCGATGTAGGCCTGATGGCGCTCATTACCCTTCTGTGCATAACCACTGCGGGTGCCCTCGATCTGTGGCGCTGGCGCGTGGTGCCTCACACCATGGTCGACGTCCATGTGCTGGCCAAATTGATGGTCTGGTTCACTTGGCCTGCATGGCCTCTGGCCCTGTGGGCGCTGTGGCGCTGGCGAGGACAACTCGCGCACGGCTGGCGCTACCCGCATCTGGGTTTGCCACTGTGGTTTGTGATCGTGACGGTTGGGGCCACTTGGTTCACGGGCTTATCCGACCGCGCACTTTTGACCTCCCTGCCTGCCATTGCCACCTTGGCCGCGTTAGCGCTGCCCACGCTGCGCCGCAGTCTGGGCGCCCTGATCGACTGGTTCACGCTGCTGTTTTTCAGTGTCTGTGCACTCATCATCTGGGTGGTTTGGGTGGCCATGCAAACCGGCACACCGGCCAAACCGGCGGCCAACGTGGCGCGCCTGGCCCCAGAATTCGTGCCCGAATTTTCCATCGGGGCATTCGCCTTGGCATTGGTCGCCACCGTGGCTTGGGCCGCACTGGTGCGCTGGCGCACCGGTTACCACCGCGCCGCCATCTGGAAGAGTCTGGTGCTGCCCGCCAGCGGTGCCGCGCTTTGCTGGCTGCTGCTGACCAGCCTGTGGTTACCCCTGCTCGACTACGCCCGAAGCTATGCCCCATTGATACAAAAGGTCAGTCGCATCACAGGCACTGGCGGATGCCTGCAATACGCCGGCATCAGCAAGGCACAAGGCGCAGCCTTGATGCACCACGCGCAAGCCAGACTCATTCCCATGCAGTCCCCGCAAAGCGACTGCCCCTGGCTGATCATGGACAACGTCAACAGCTCCTTGCTGTCAGCCAAAATCCAGTCCTTGGGTTGGGCGCAAGAAACAGCCATCAAACGGCCCACTGACAAAGACGAGACCTTGGTCATTTTCCGCCCCGCCAGAGCCATCGCTGCCCCCGTCGGCTTGCCACAGCGCTGAAGCATGTCAGAGTTGCGCACCATCGCCCGCCATGCAGGCACTGTGCTGGTGGGGCAGCTGGCCGTCATGTCCTTCGGGATTGCGGACACATTGATTGCGGGCCGTTACAGCCCACAGGCGCTGGCCGTTTTGGCTTTGGCCTCCTCCATTTACATCAGCATTTATGTGGCGCTCAATGGTTTGCTGCAGGCCTTGCTGCCGGTTTGGGCCGAGCTGCATGGCGGCGGGCGTCAAACTGAAATAGGTCAGTCGGTCAGGCAAGCGCTCTACATCGCTGGTGCAGCCGCCGTGCTGGGCATCTGCGGTTTGTGGTTTCCGGATCTGTGGCTGTCGGCCACCGAGGTGCCCGAAGAACTCTGGCCCGATGTGCGTGCTTATTTGCGCATTCTGGCGCTGGCTTTGTTCCCATCTTTGCTGTTTCGCATGTTCAGCACGCTCAACCAGAGTTTGGGACATCCCCGCTTGGTGACTTGGTTGCAGGCGGGGGCCTTGCTGGTCAAAGTGCCGCTGTCGTATGCCCTAACTTTTGGCATCGCAGGTTTGTCCGGCATGGGCGTGGTGGGATGCGCCTGGGCCACCTTGGTGGTCAACACACTGATGTTGCTGGCGGGCCTGTGGCTCTTGCGCACCCAGGACATCTACCGGCCTTACCACTTGTGGCGTCGTCCCGAAAAACCCGATTGGCCTGTGATCGGTCGCTTTCTGGCCTTGGGTGTCCCTGCTGGTTTATCCATCATGGTGGAGGTGACTTCGTTCACTTTGATGGCCCTGTTCATTGCGCGGCTGGGTGCCGTGGCCTTGGCCAGCCACCAGATTGCGGCCAGTCTGGCTGCCGTCTTGTACATGGTGCCGCTGGCCATTGGCATTGCGAGCAGCGCACGCACAGGCTACTGGCTCGGTGCCGGGCAAGCACGCCAGGCCCGACGTGCGGCAGGTCTGGGCATTGGCCTGGCCATCGGCGCCGCCTTGCTGGGGGCGGGCGTCTTGTTTTTGGGCCGCGAAGTGGTGGCCAAGGCGTTCAGCACCGACCCCAGCGTGGTGCAAGCGGCCACGGTTTGGTTGGGCTGGGTCGCGCTCTATCACCTGGCCGATGCGGTGCAAGCGGTCTGCGCTTACCTGCTGCGCTGCTACCGCATCACCCTGATGCCATTGCTCATTTACACCGCCCTGCTGTGGGGCGTGGGTTTGTATGGTGGCTATGTGCTGGCTTACCAAGGCATGGATGGGGCTGCTTGGCCCATGCGTGCCAGCGTGGACACCTTCTGGATGACGAGCACCGCCGCCCTGGCTTTGGTATCGGTCCTCTTCACGGCCATGGTCTGGCGTGCCTCAAGGTTGACACCCCAAGGTGGCCAGATGCATTAAGGTAGAGGCCTCGCAGACTCTGAACACCACCGCACCATGATCCTCGAACTCGCCGACATCCGCATCCATCCCGGCCAGCAAGCTGCATTTGAAAAAGCCATTGATCTCGGCTTGAACACCGTGGCTTGCAAAGCCAAGGGCTTTCAAGGCGCCAAGGTCAACCGCGGCATCGAAAGCCCGGAACGCTATGTGCTGCAAATTTTCTGGGACACCTTGGAAGACCACACCGTGGGCTTCCGTCAATCACCCCTTTTCACGGAATGGCGTGCCATCGTGGGTCCGTTTTTTGCGGCACCTCCGCACGTGGAACACTTCGAGTTGACGGTCAAATCGGCCTGAAGCCAAACGGCCAGGACATCCTCTGCTCTCAAGAGGCCTCATGCCCTGCGACCAAGCGGCTGAGCAAGTGCATGAACTGAGCCTGCTCTGGCGGTGTGAGCGGCAGCAAAATGGCCGACTGGACAGCCGCGACCGCCGACCGCATGCCTGCCAAGGCATCCAACCCCTCAGGGGTCAGCACCAGCAACTTGCGCCGACGATCGACCTCGTCGGCCCGTCGCACGACCCAACCCTTGCTTTCCAGACGGCCAATCACCGAGCCCGACGTGGCCGGATCAAAAGCAACATGCTTGGCCAAGGTGATTTGATCCACGCCCGGTGTGTCGAGCAAGGCATTCAAGATTGCGAACTGAACCGGGGTGACATCGGCCGCGCTCAGGTGTTCATTGAAAACCGCCACGGAAATTTGGTGTGCCCGCCTGATCAAGTGCCCCGGAGCGGCGGCCAAATCAAAGCTGTGGGTCATTTGCGGGTCTCTCCATTAAAAGCAGGGTTATCACCAGTCACTGACCTGGCTCAGACTCCTATAGTAAGCGCGCTTAGCAACTTTTCTGCCTTTGCAGTGGCACCGCCACATCTCACTTTTGAAAGTCACGCATGAGTTTTCTGTTCCCCCCAACCCCCACCGTTTCTGTGCCTGTCCTTGGCCACGCCAGCCGCTTTCCGGTGCACCGCATTTACTGCGTGGGCCGCAACTACGAAGAACACGCCAAAGAAATGGGCTTCACTGGGCGTGAGCCGCCTTTCTTTTTCCTCAAACCCGCAGACAGCCTGGTGGTGGTCGAAGCTGGCCAAACCGGCACCATGCCTTATCCGAGCCTGACGAAAAACCTGCACCATGAGATCGAGCTCGTGGTGGCCATTGGCCAAGGCGGCCGCAACATCCAAGCGGCCGATGCGGCCAAGCACATCTACGGCTACGCCGTGGGTCTGGACATGACACGACGCGACCTGCAAAACGAGATGAAAAAACAAGGCCGCCCTTGGTGCATCGGCAAGGGCTTCGACCACTCAGCTCCTATCGGCCCGATCACGCCCATCGCGCAAGCGGGTGACGTGAATCAGGCCGAGATCAGCTTGCAAGTCAACGGTGCAGACCGTCAACGCAGCAACGTGGCCAAACTCATCTGGAGCGTGGCCGAAACCATCGAACACCTGTCCGCCGCCTGGGAACTTCAGCCCGGCGACCTGATCTATACCGGCACCCCTGAAGGCGTGGCCGCCGTGGTGGCGGGTGACACCTTGGTGGGCCAAGTGGCTGGGTTGGGCAGCTTGCAAATTAAAATTTCCTGACCCGCAGGTGGATCAGAACGCAATTTGCCCCGCCATAAAAGCACTTTTGTTCATTGAACAAAAGTGCACACACCCCGCAAAACGAAGGGTTAACCCCTAAAAATAGCCACCCGAGTTGCAACATAATTCATATACATTGCAATTCAAGGGATTTGATGGTGCCCCAAGCTGAGTGCCATTGAAGCTTTTCTTTTCATTAACCGACCGCTCGGTTGGTTTATCATTTCGTTTTTCAACCCAAGATGGAGACAAGTCGATGAAGAAGTTCTTACAACAAACGGCCTTGGCCGCAGGTCTGATGGCCGTTGGTTTTGGCGCTCACGCCCAGACCATCACCCTGAAGGTGCACCACTTTTTGGGCCCACAGTCCATTCAGCACACCACCATGCTCGGCGACTGGTGCAAGAACATTGCACGCGACTCCAAAGACCGCCTGAAGTGCGAGATCTACCCCGCCATGCAACTGGGTGGCACCCCACCCCAGCTTTATGACCAAGCCAAAGACGGCGTGGCCGATGTGGTCTGGACAGTGGCCGGTTACTCGGCTGGTCGCTTTGCCAAAACCCAAGTGTTTGAGCTGCCCTTCACCATGACCAACGCTGCGGCCACCAGCCGTGCCGCTTGGGACTTCGTGCAAAAGCACGCCATGGACGAACACAAAGACGTGAAACTGCTGGCGGTGCACGTGCACGGCCCAGGCGTGATCTTCACGCGTGACAAGCCCATCACCAAGATGGAAGACTTCAAGGGCATGAAGATGCGCGCGCCCACTGCCAACGTCACCAAGATGCTGGCCAAAATGGGCGCTACGCCCGTGGGCATGCCTGTTCCTGCTGTCTCCGAGGCTTTGTCCAAAGGCGTGATCGATGGCGCGGTGATCCCCTACGAAGTGGCACCAGGCCTGAAGGTGCACGAGCTGACCAAGTTCAGCGCCGAGACCGACAAGAGCTACCCGGCTCTCTACACCACCGTGTTCGTGGTGCCCATGAACAAGGCCAAGTACGAGTCGCTGCCAGCTGACCTGAAAGCGGTCATCGACAAGAACTCAGGTCGTGAGTTCTCGGCTTTCATGGGTGCCACCCAAGCCGGCAACGACGTCCCTGGTCGCAAGGTGTTTGCCGACACCAAAACCCAGACCATCTCGGTGATCCCCCCAGCTGAACTGGCCCGCTGGAAAGCAGCCACAGACGAGCAAGACAACGAGTGGGTCGATGCCATGAACAAGCGCGGCCAAAACGGCGCAGCCTTGCTCAAAGATGCGCAGGACCTGATCAAGCAATACACCAAGTAAAGCCTGTTCTTTTCTGGTTGCACCATGGGGTGAGCTCCGGCCCACCCCATTTTTTTATTTTCAAGGAGTTGTCCTGTGGCTGAAGCCGTCCATGTCGTTTCAACACGCCAATACCAAGGCCTAGGCTGGGTGCTGGACCGTTTATGCAAGTTGTTGGCCATATTGTCTGGTCTGACCTTGTTGGCCATGGCCTTCATGTCCTTGCGCAGCATCGTGGGGCGTGCTTTTTTTAACTCGCCTTTGCTGGGTGACTACGAGCTGGTGCAGTTTTTGTGCGCTGGTGCTGTGGCCATGTCACTGCCTTACACCCACTGGATTTCTGGCCATGTGATCGTGGACTTTTTCACAGCAAAGGCACCTGCACGACTCAATGCCTTGCTCGACATGCTGGCGCATCTGATTTTGGCTATGTTTTCAGCCCTTCTCACTTGGCGCATTTGGGTGGGCTTACGCGACTTGCAAGGCAACTTCGACGCCTCGATGCTGCTGGAAATCCCCACTTGGTGGGCCTATGTCCCGCTGGTGCCCGCATTTGCATTGTTGACCGCCACAGCCCTGTACCGCGCCCTTGAAAAATTGAAAGAAATCACACCATGACCGGCATTGAATGGGGTTCCTTGATGTTCGCGGTCCTGCTGCTGCTGTTGGCACTCAGGATCCACATTGGCGTTGCCATGCTGCTGACGGGTAGCGTGGGCTATATCTTCATGTCGGGCTGGGACCCGTTGATGAACTATTACAAGAACGTCGCCTTTGCACGCTACTCGACCTATGACTTGTCGGTCGTGCCGCTGTTCTTGTTGATGGGTCAGTTCGCCACCAACGGCGGCTTGTCCAAGGCCTTGTTCAAAGCCGGCAACGCCATGATTGGCCACTGGCGTGGCGGCATGGCCATGGCCGCCGTCACCTCGTGCGCCGGGTTTGGGGCCATTTGCGGCTCATCACTGGCCACAGCAGCGACCATGGGCCAAGTGGCTTTGCCTGAACTCAAGGCGCACAACTACTCTGAGCGACTGTCGGCGGCCGTGATCGCGGCGGGCGGCACGCTGGGCATCCTGATCCCACCTTCGGTGCCCCTGGTCATTTACGCCATCATCACCGAGCAAAACATCGCCAAATTGTTCATGGCCGCCTTCGTGCCGGGGATCATCGCGGCCATTGGCTACATGGTGGTGATTGGCATCATCGCACGCGTCAGCCCGCAAGATGCGCCCCGAGGTGATCGCTTCACTTGGCCCCAACGCTTGCAAGCTCTGGCGGAAACATGGCCAGTATTGCTGATTTTCACAGTGGTCATTGGCGGCATTTATGGCGGCTTTTTCACCCCCACCGAAGCAGCTTCGGTGGGTACTGTAGCCACTGGGTTTGTAGCCTGGAAATCGGGCGGTTTGCGGGGTGAAGGCCTGCTGCAATGCTTGTACGGTGCGGCCGTGGGCACTGGCATGATCTTTTTGATCTTGCTGGGCGCTGACGTGCTGAACGTGTTTTTGGCGCTGACTCAGGTCAACACCGAACTGGCGAAATGGGTGGTCGGCATGGACCTGTCACCACTGGCCGTGTTGTTCACCATCATCGCCATTTACCTGGTGCTGGGCTGCGTGATGGACAGCCTGTCCATGCTGCTGCTGACCATCCCGATTTTCTTTCCCATCATCATGGGCATTGACCTGTGGGGCATGGACCCCGAGTCCAAGGCCATTTGGTTTGGCATATTGGCACTGATGGTCGTGGAGATTGGCCTGATCACGCCACCGGTGGGCATGAACGTGTTTATCATCAGCAGCATGACGAAAGATGTGCCTATGAAGGACATCTTCCGCTACGTCATGCCCTTTTTGGCCTCGGACTTGCTGCGAATCTTGCTGATCGTGTTTGTCCCATCCGTCGTCTTATTTGTCCTGAAACTCTGACCATGTTCACACGAGAAGCCATTCGACACTGCCGCCAGTGCGGCGCATCGGTGGCTTACCGTTTGCCCGACGACGGCGACACCAAGCTGCGCGCCATCTGCACCGCCTGCCACACCGTGCATTACGAAAACCCTCTGAACGTGGTGGGTACGGTGCCGCACTGGGGCGACCAGGTGCTGCTGTGCAAGCGCAACATCGAGCCGCGCAAAGGCAAATGGACTTTGCCAGCAGGTTTCATGGAGTTGGGCGAATCCACCTCAGAAGGTGCAGCCCGGGAGACCACCGAAGAAGCCGGCGCGCAGTTCATCATGGAAGACCTGCTCACCGTGATGAGCGTGCCGCGTGTGGGCCAGGTGCACCTGTATTACCGCGCCCGCCTGACCAGCGATGTGTTTGACCCCGGCCACGAAACCATGGAAGCGCGGCTGTTCACCGAAGAAGAAATTCCCTGGGACGAACTGGCGTTCAGGACGGTGAAGGAAACTCTGGAGCACTACTTTGCCGATCGGCGTGCGGGCCAGTTTGGCACACACGCCTTCGACATCGCCTGAACGCGGTGCTGAACGCTGAACACAGCACCCTCAACGCTCAACGCTCAACGCTCAGCGCCAAACGCTCACACGTCAATCGCTTCAGCCGACCCGGCCTGCTTGCGCAGCTCAAACTTCTGAATCTTGCCCGTGCTGGTTTTGGGCAGCTCGCCAAACACCACCGCACGCGGCACCTTGAAGCCCGCCAAGTGCTGCTTGCAGTGCGCCACGATCTGCTCGGCGGTGACCTGCGCGTCGGCTTTCAGTTCCACGAAAGCGCAAGGCGTCTCGCCCCAGCGCGCATCGGGCTTGGCCACCACGGCGGCTGCCAGCACCGCGGGGTGGCGGTACAGCACGTCTTCCACCTCGATTGACGAAATGTTCTCGCCGCCCGAGATGATGATGTCTTTGCTGCGGTCCTTGATCTTGAAATAGCCATCCGGGTACTGCACCGCTAGGTCGCCGCTGTGGAACCAGCCACCCGCAAACGCCTCTTGTGTGGCCTTGGGGTTTTTCAAGTAACCCTTCATGGTGATGTTGCCCTTGAACATGATCTCGCCCATGGTCTCGCCGTCTTGCGGCACGGGCTGCATGGTTTCGGGGTTGAGCACCCGTACATCGCGCTGCAGGTGGTAGCGCACGCCTTGGCGGGCGTTCAGTCGGGCCCGATCTCCGATGTCGAGCGTGTCCCATTCTGGGTGCTTGGGGCACACGGTGGCGGGACCATACACCTCGGTCAGGCCGTACACATGGGTCAAGTCAAAACCCATTTGCTCCATGCCTTCGATCATCGAGGCCGGGGGCGCAGCGCCCGCCACCATGGCTTGGATGCCGGCGGGCACACCCACCTTCATGGCCGCCGGGGCGTTGACCAGCAGGCCGTGCACGATGGGTGCACCGCAGTAATGCGTGACGCCGTGGTCGCGCATGGCGTCGAACATGGCCTGGGCATCCACCTTGCGCAAGCACACGTTCACACCCGCACGCGCCGCCACTGTCCACGGAAAGCACCAGCCATTGCAATGGAACATGGGCAGCGTCCACATGTAGACCGCGTGCTTGGGCATGTCCCATTCCAGAATGTTCGAGATTGCATTCGTCGCCGCGCCCCGGTGGTGGTAGACCACACCCTTGGGGTTGCCCGTGGTGCCGCTGGTGTAATTCAGCGCAATCGCATCCCACTCGTTGGCGGGCAGGCTCCAGGCAAAGTTGCCGTCTCCGCTGGCCACAAAGGCTTCATAGGTCACCGAACCCAGTTTTTCGGTCGGGCCGGTGTAGAGCGGGTCCGCCACATCGATCACCAGCAAGGGCCGGGTGGACTGGCGCAGCGCCAGCGCTTTTTTCATCACGCCCGCAAACTCCGGGTCCACGATCACCGCCTTCGCCTCGCCGTGGTCCAGCATGAAAGCCACCGTCTCAGGGTCCAGCCGGGTGTTCAGGGCATTGAGCACGGCCCCGACCATGGGGATGCCGAAGTGCGCCTCCACCATGGGCGGTGTGTTGGGCAGCATCACGGCCACTGTGTCGTTCTTGCCAATGCCAGCCTGCGCCAGCGCACTGGCCAGTTGGCGGGTGCGGCGGTAGGTGGTGGCCCAGTCCTGGCGCAAATCGCCGTGCACGATGGCCAGGCGTGTCGGGTAAACCTCGGCCGTGCGCTCGATGAAGCTCAAAGGCGACATCGGCGCGTGGTTGGCGGGGGTCTGGGGCAAATCTTGATCGAAGATGCTGACTTTGGTTTCTGTCATAGGTGTTCCGTGAAGGCTGGCTGTCCAATGGTGAACAGTTTACCTGAGCCCGTACAAAAATCCATGCTCGTTTGCCCCGAAACAAGTCTCTGGGACTGTCGGGATGGCGGGTCCTAATCAGCGAAAATACCCCGATGGCCATCCCCCAGTCTTTCATCCAGGAGTTGCTGTCCCGCGTCGACGTGGTCGACATCGTGGGCAAGTACGTGCAGCTCAAGAAAGGCGGCGCCAACTTCATGGGCCTGTGCCCCTTCCATGGCGAAAAATCCCCCAGCTTCAGCGTCAGCCCCACCAAGCAGTTTTTCCACTGCTTTGGCTGCGGCAAAAACGGCAATGCCATCGGCTTCCTGATGGAGCACGCGGGCATGACCTTCATCGAAGCGGTGAAAGATCTGGCCCAGCAAACCGGCATGGTGGTGCCCGAAGAACAGCAATCGCCCGAAGACCGCGCCAAAGCCGCCGCTGCCAAAGCCAAGCAAGACAGCCTGAGCGATGTGCTCGAAAAAGCGGGCGAGGCCTACCGCGACCAGCTCAAGATCACCCCGCACGCCATCGACTACCTCAAGGGCCGCGGCCTGTCGGGCCAAATTGCCAAGCGCTTTGGCCTGGGCTACGCCCCCGAAGGCTGGCGCTCGCTGGCCAGCATCTTTCCCAAATACGACGACCCCCTTTTGGCCGAATCTGGTCTGGTGATCGTCAACGAAGAAGACGACAAGCGCTACGACCGTTTTCGCGACCGCATCATGTTCCCGATCCGCAACATCAAGGGCGAGTGCATCGGCTTTGGCGGACGGGTGATTGGCAGCGGCACGCCGAAATACCTCAACTCGCCCGAAACCCCGGTCTTCCACAAAGGCCGCGAGCTGTATGGCCTGTACGAAGCCCGCGAAGCGCTGCACAGCGCAGGCTATGTGCTGGTGACCGAAGGCTACATGGACGTGGTGGCGCTGGCGCAGTTAGGCTTTGCCAACGCCGTGGCCACGCTGGGCACGGCCTGCACGCCCGACCATGTGCAAAAGCTGTTCCGTTTCACCGACTCGGTGGTCTTCAGCTTTGACGGCGACGGCGCGGGCCGCCGCGCTGCCCGCAAGGCGCTCGACGGGGCCCTGCCCTACGCCACCGATGTGCGCAGCATCAAATTTTTGTTCTTGCCCGCCGAGCACGACCCCGACAGCTATGTGCGCGAGTTTGGCCAGGACGCTTTTGCAGAGCAGATCAAGCAAGCCATGCCCCTGTCGCGCTTTTTGATCGAAGCGGCCAGCGCCGACTGCGATCTGCAAACCGCCGAAGGCCGCGCCCGCCTGTCCAGTCAAGCACGCCCGCTGTGGCAGCTGCTGCCCGACGGTGCGCTCAAGCAGCAATTGCTGTCGGAGCTGGCGCAACTCATCCAACTGGAAACCGCAGGCCTCGAAAAACTCTGGGGCCAGCAAGCGGCCAGTGACCAGCGCTATGCTCCCGCTGCGCGACCTGCTGCAGCGCCCGCAGCCCAGTCGGCGAACGCAGCCTTCAGTCAGGCTGCCCCTGCAGGGCATGACCACTACCCCAACTTCGAGCCCAACTACGGCGAACCACAGGCTTGGTCGGGAGCCAACACCTTTGTGCCGTCCAATGGCAACAGCCACTGGAAAAACAAGAACCCCAACTGGACGCCGGGCAGCAAGTTTGGCAACAGCAAATACAAACGTGAGCAGCCACCGGTCTACACCGGCCCGCGCACCGTGCCCGCCAGCCGAGCCGACCACGCCGCACGCCTGCTGCTGGGCAACATGGCGCTGTGGGAGTCATTGGCGGGCGAAGACCACGCCATGCTCTGCGCCCTGCCCGCGCCGCATGGCCCGCTGTTTGCATGGCTCGAATCACATTTTCACGAACAAGGGGCTGTGGGCTGGTCCACCTTGCGCGAGCACATGCAAGGCCAGCCATTTGCCGCCGACGCCACCCGCTGGATGGCACAGGACAAACTCAATGCCGTGGCCGGGAGCGAAGACGCCACCCCACCCGACCCACAAGAAGCCCGCCAAGAGCTGCGCCGCTTGCTCACCATGCTGATGATCGACCGACTCAAGCAGCTCGAAACCGAGGCCCTCACCCAGGCCAGCACGGGGCAAGATCCCGAAGCCCAACAACGCTGGCGCAGCCTGCACGAACGCCGCAAAGCGCTGATGGCAGCGGCAGCAGCATTGCAAGCCGCACCCTGAGCGCTCGGCCGCAGGGGCGGCCTCCCATACAAGCATTCAGGCGGGCGTCACTTGTCGAGCAGCTGGTTCAGCTTGTCGGCCTCGAAGCTTTCGCTCTTGGCCGCATCGCCCGGCATGGGCATTTGCTGCTGCGCACACAGCTGCTCCAGCGCTTTCCAGATCATGGCGATCTGATGTTCTTGCCCAGCCGCGTTGTCGATCAGGCCACGCAGCGCCTGGCTCACCGGATCATCGTCTTGCGTGATGCCATAGGCGTTGAACTTGCGCTCGGTGCCCGACACATCGGCGCTCTCGCCCGCTTTGGACGGGATGATGCGCGCTGGAATGCCCACCGCCGTGGCGCCCGCAGGCACCGGCTTGATGACCACCGCATTGCTGCCGATCTTGGCCCCGTCACCCACCTCGAAGCCGCCCAGCACCTTGGCCCCGGCGCTCACGACCACGTCTTTGCCAAGAGTCGGGTGGCGCTTGGCACCTTTGTACAGCGATGTGCCGCCCAAGGTCACGCCTTGGTAAATCGTGCAACCGTCGCCAATTTCGGCGGTTTCGCCCACCACCACGCCCATGGCGTGGTCAAAAAACACACGCTCACCGATCTTGGCACCGGGGTGGATTTCGATGCCCGTCAAACCACGCGCCACATGCGAAATGAAGCGCCCCAGCCACTTGAGGCCGTGGTTCCAGCACCAATGCGCGCGGCGGTGCAGCACCAAAGCGTGCAGGCCCGGGTAGCAGGTCAAGACCTCCCAGGCTGTGCGAGCGGCGGGGTCCCGGTCAAGGATGCATTGGATATCGGAGCGAAGGCGAGAAAACATAGGCTTTGAGTCTATCGCTTGATGCTGGCGTTTTGGATCATGGCCTTGGCCACCCCGCGCAGGATGTGGATTTCCTCTGGGCTCAGGTCAGCGCGGTTGAACAGCTGGTTCAAGCGCGGCATGAGCTTTTTGGGCGCGGCCGGGTCCAAAAAGCCCATATCGGTCAGCGCCTGCTCCCAATGGGTCAGCATGCCCGCCACCTGCTGCGCATCGGCTCTGTCAGCCGGCGGCACCGCGTCCTGCACCGGAAAACCGCCCAAAGCCACCCGCCAGTCGTAAGCGATGACCTGAATGGCCGAGCCCAGATTGAGCGAGCCGAATTGCGGATTCGTCGGGATCGACAACGCCACATGGCAACGGTAAACGTCTTCGTTTTTCATGCCAAAGCGCTCGGAGCCGAACAAGAAGGCCACACACTGCTCGGGTGCACCGGGCTTCGTCAGCTCGGCAAAGTGTTCACGCGGCGAACGGGTGGGTGGGCCAAAGTCGCGCGGCGTCATGGCCGTGGCGCACAAATGCGTCACGCCATCCAAAGCCTCGTCCAACGTATCGACCACGCGGGCCTTGGCCAGCACATCGTTGGCCCCGCTGGCGCGTTGGATGGTTTCTTCTTTGCGCAGCACATTGGGCCAGCGCGGTGCCACCAGCACCAAGTCGTCAAAACCCATGACTTTCAGGGCCCGGGCGGCAGCGCCCACATTGCCCGCATGGCTAGTTTCTATCAGGATGAATCGCGTTTGCATGCCCCGATTGTCCATGCTCGGATGGCACTCAGACGACACGCTCATCTGGTTCATGACGTCAAAATGACGAATACACCCTGTTTTCATGAGAAAATGAACCCTTAGCCGCCGCGATCGTGCGTGGGCCAATCCAGTTCTTCACACAATTTATGTCGTCCAATCTCCACCCCATGCTCAACGTGGCCATCAAGGCTGCGCGCGCCGCTGGCGCGATCATCAACCGCGCCGCGCTCGACGTTGAAGCGGTTCGCATCTCGCAAAAACAAGTCAACGACTTCGTGACCGAGATCGACCATGCGAGTGAAAAAGTCATCATCGACACCCTGCTGACCGCTTACCCTGACCACGGCATCCTGGCCGAAGAGTCCGGTCGCGAATTCGGCAACCCCCTCGCTGACCACATCTGGATCATCGACCCCCTGGACGGCACGACCAACTTCATCCACGGCTTTCCTGTTTATTGCGTGAGCATTGCCCTGCAAGTGCGCGGCAAGATAGAACAAGCCGTCATTTACGACCCCACCCGCAACGACCTGTTCACCGCCACCAAAGGCCGTGGCGCGTTCATGAACGACCGCCGCCTGCGCGTGAGCAAGCGCATCCGCTTGCAGGAGTGCATCATTTCCACAGGTTTCCCCTTCCGCAAGGGCGACAACTTCAACCAGTACCTGCGCATGATGGGCGACGTGATGCAACGCACCGCTGGCCTGCGCCGCCCCGGCTCTGCCGCCCTGGACCTGGCTTATGTGGCCGCTGGTTTCACCGACGGCTTCTTTGAAACCGGTCTGTCGCCATGGGATGTGGCTGCAGGCTCGCTGTTGGTCACCGAAGCCGGTGGCCTGATCGGCAACTTCACAGGCGAGTCCGACTTTTTGGAACAAAAAGAATGCCTGGCCGGTGCGCCCCGCATTTACGGCCAGCTGGTCAACATCTTGGGCAAGTACAGCAAATTTGCCAGCGCGGGCGACAAGGCCAACGTGCGCACGGCCGTGGACGCCCTGAGCCGCGAACGCGCCTCAGACAGCGATGCATCGGACGCCGAGGTCGCGCCCGAAGCCGCTGACGGCGTTGAACCCAAAGACGCCCCTTTTTAAGCCATGTCAGCGCTCGACCTGAGTGCCCACACCCCCATGATGGCCCAGTACCTGGGCATCAAGGCGGAATTCCCAGACACCCTGGTGTTCTACCGCATGGGTGACTTTTACGAGTTGTTCTTTGCAGATGCCGAAAAGACTGCAGGCCTGCTCGACATCACCCTGACGCGCCGTGGCCAGTCGGCAGGGCAGCCCGTGCTCATGGCGGGCGTGCCTTTTCATTCGATGGAAACTTACCTCGCCCGCTTGATCAAGCTGGGCGAGTCGGTGGCCATTTGTGAGCAAGTGGGCGATGTGGCTACGTCCAAAGGCCCGGTGGAGCGCAAAGTGGTGCGCGTGGTCACCCCCGGCACGCTGACCGACACCGAGCTGCTGTCCGACAAAAGCGAAGCCATCTTGCTGGCGGTGCACCAAGCCGCCAAAAACCGCTGCGGCCTGGCGTGGCTCAGCGTCACACAAGGCGTGGTGCACCTGGCCGAATGCGGGCAAGATGAATTGGCCGACTGGATCGACCGCATCGCGCCCAGCGAACTGCTGGCCAGCGCGGGCATGACGCCCACTTTTGAGCAAAAACTGCGCGGCCTCAAAACCGTTGGCCGGGGTAGCTGGTCGTTTGCCCTGCGGCCCGACTTTCAATTTGACGCGGGCCTAGGCCAGCGCAAGCTGCTGGAACAACTGCAAGCCGCGTCGCTCGCCGCCTGGAGCGCCGATGCGCTGGCCGACGCGCACGCCGCCGCCGCTGCGCTGCTGACGTACGCCGAACACACCCAGGGCCGCAGCCTGCCGCATGTGCAGCGGGTGCAGGTGCAGCGCTCGGACGCGCTGATCGACCTGCCCGCCAGCACCCGCCGCAACTTGGAGCTGACGCAAACCCTGCGCGGCGAAAGCGCTGCCGATTCACCCACGCTGTTTGCGCTGCTCGACACCTGCATGACCGGCATGGGCAGCCGCCTGCTCAAAAGCTGGCTGCTCAGCCCACCACGCGATCGCCAAGTGGCGCAGCAACGCCTGCAAGCCCAAGCCGTGTTGCGTGGCGACAGCGGCGCAGGGGTCTGGAACAACCTGCGCGAACAACTCAAAGGCGCAAGCGACGTGGAGCGCATCACCGCCCGCACCGCGCTGCGCCAGGTGCGCCCACGCGAGTTGGTGGCCCTGCGCCACGCGCTGGCGCGTGCGGCCTCGCTGTCGACCCAACTGCAGACTCTGAACCCCGAGCCCGGCACCTTGCTGGCAGGCATGGCCCGCTGGTTGACCCCTCCCACACATTGCGCCGAGCTGCTGCACATGGCCCTGCTCGAAGAGCCCTCTGCCTTGGTGCGCGACGGCGGCATCATCGCCGACGGCCTGGATGCCGAGCTGGACGAGCTGCGCGGCATCCAGACCAACTGCGATGCGTTTTTGCTCGACCTGGAAACCCGCGAGAAAGAGCGCACCGGCATTGCCAACCTGCGCGTGCAGTTCAACAAGGTGCACGGCTTTTACATCGAGGTCACGCAGGGTCAGCTCGACAAAGTGCCCGACGACTACCGCCGCCGCCAGACCCTGAAAAACGCAGAGCGCTTCATCACGCCCGAGCTCAAAACCTTTGAAGACAAGGCTCTGTCAGCGCAAGAGCGCGCCTTGGCCCGCGAGAAGTGGCTGTACGAAGGCCTGCTCGACCAGTTGCAGCCCTTTGTGCCTGCGCTCACCGAATTGGCGCAAGCCATGGCCAGCCTGGACGTGCTGTGCGCACTGACGGAGCGCTCTTTGACGCTCAATTGGTGCGCGCCCGAATTCACCAAAGAGCCTTGCATCGAAATCCGCCAAGGCCGCCACCCAGTGGTTGAGGCGCGTCTGGCCGAGCTGTCGGGAGCCAGCTTCATTGCCAACGACACGGTGCTCGGCCCCAAGCAGCGTTTGCAGATCATCACAGGCCCCAACATGGGCGGTAAATCGACCTACATGCGCCAAGTGGCCCTGATCGTGCTGCTGGCCAGCATCGGCAGCCATGTGCCCGCCAGCCGCTGCCGACTCGGTCCCATCGACGCCATCCACACCCGGATCGGTGCGGCCGACGACCTGGCCAATGCCCAATCGACCTTCATGCTGGAGATGACCGAAGCCGCGCAAATCTTGCACAGCGCCACGCCGCACAGCCTGGTGCTGATGGACGAGATCGGGCGCGGCACCTCGACCTTTGACGGCTTGGCCTTGGCCAGCGGCATCGCCACGCACCTGCACAACAAAACGCAAGCCTTCGCACTGTTTGCCACGCACTACTTTGAGCTGACCGAGTTCCCGGCCACGCACACCGCCGCCGTCAACATGCATGTGAGCGCAGCCGAATCCGGCGCGTCGATTGTGTTCTTGCACGAGCTGCAACCCGGCCCCGCCAGCAAGAGCTATGGCGTGCAAGTGGCGCGGCTCGCGGGCATGCCTGCAGCCGTGCTCAACCACGCCCGCCATGCGCTCAGCGCCTTGGAGGCCGGAGCCACTGAAAGCCGCCAGCAAGTCGACCTGTTTGCCGCGCCACCCGAAACCGAAACGGCAGGACCCAGCCCGATCGAAGTGGCCTTGGCCCAAATCAACCCCGATGCATTGAGCCCCCGCGAGGCGCTCGATGCCCTGTACGCTTTGCAGCGTCTTTTGCCAAAAAGTTAAATCCATGACTTACTGCGTTGCCGTCAAAACCCGCGCCGGTTTGGTGTTCTTGTCCGACTCCCGCACCAACGCGGGCCTGGACCAGATCAGCACCTTCCGAAAAATGATCGTCTATGAAAAAGCGGGCGATCGTTTCATGGCCTTGTTGTCAGCGGGCAACCTGAGCATTTCGCAGTCTGTGCGCGAAGTGCTGCAAATCGAAAAACTGGTCGAACCCGGCCAGGACGAGCCGCTCACCATCTGGAACGCCAAAAGCATGTTTGATGCCACCCGCGTGCTGGGTGCCGCCGTGCGCCGTGTGTACGAGCGAGATGCCGCCGCCCTGCGCGCCTCGGGTGTGGAGTTCAACGTGTCCATGATTTTTGGCGGTCAGATTGGCGGCGAAGGCATGCGCCTGTTCCAGGTCTACTCGCCCGGCAACTTCATCGAAGCCACCGATGAGACGCCCTACTTCCAGATCGGCGAATCCAAATACGGCAAACCCGTGCTCGACCGGGTCATCACCCCCAACACCCCGCTGGACGAAGCGGCCAAATGCGCACTGGTGTCCATGGACTCGACCCTCAAATCCAACCTGTCGGTGGGCCTGCCGCTGGACATGGTGGTCTACCAAGTGGGCAGCCTGCACACCGACCGCATCATGTGCATCGACGAGCACAACCCGTATTTCAAAATGCTGCGCACCAGCTGGGGCGACAAGCTGCGCCAGATGTTCGACAGCATTGAAGACCCCATGTGGAACGGCGGCGCGACCGACATCCCGCTCATGGTGCCTGCCCAGCGCAACGCCTTGCTCAAAAAAATCACCACGCCCGAAGAGAAGCTGATCTGATGGTCGCCCGCATCATTTTTTCGCACGGCAACAGCTTCCCGGCCAGCACCTACAAAGTGATGCTCGACAACCTGCGCCAGCGCGGTTTTCGGGTCGATGCGGTCGAGATGTACGGTCATGATCCGAAATACCCGGTCACCAACAACTGGCCGCATTTGGTGCAGCAACTGGCCGACTTTGCTCTTGAAAAACAAGGTAGTGGCGAACCCGCCTTTTTGGTGGGCCATTCGCTGGGTGGCATCTTGAGTCTGATGTGCGCGGCCCGTCATCCCGAGTTGGCGCGAGGCGTGGTGATGATCGACTCGCCCGTGCTGGGCGGCTGGCGGGCCACCACCCTGGGCCTGGCCAAACGCACCGCTTTGGTCGGATCAGTGTCGCCAGGACGCATCAGCCAAAAGCGCCGCCACCACTGGCCCGACGCCCAAGCCGCGCTCGAGAGCTTTGCAAACAAAAAATCCTTCGCCCGCTGGGACCCGCAAGTTTTGCGCGACTACATCGAGCACGGCACCCACAACGAAGGCGGCCAGCGCGTCTTGAGCTTTGACCGCGACATCGAAACCGCCATCTACAACAGCCTGCCGCACAAACTCGACAGCCTGCTCAAGCGCAAACCCCTCAAATGCCCTGTCGCTTTCATTGGCGGCACGCACTCGGCCGAAATGCGCCAGGCCGGTGCAGAGCTGACGCACAAGGTGGTCAAAGGCCGCGTGATAATGCTCGACGGCTCCCACCTCTTTCCGATGGAAAAACCCATCGCCACCGCTGCAGCGATCGAAGCGACGCTGCGCAATCTGGGCGTCTAAAGCCCATGGCAGCATGCTTTTCTGAGCATGCCAAAACGGCTGCTTGGCCGTGTCGGCCCCTGCAGCTTCCCCTGAACCTCAGTTGCCCGTGAATTGAGGTGCGCGTTTCTCCATGAAATGCGCAACCCCTTCGCGGAAGTCGTCACTCGCAAAACTGCGGGCCATCTCGACGTTGGCCTGGCGGGAATTCTCTGCCAGCGTCTGGAACGGCGCGTCGTACTGCTGGCGCTTGATCACCGCCATCGAGCGGGGTGACACGTTGTCCACCAAATCACGCGCATAAGCATAGGTGGCGGCAGCCAATGCGTCTGGCGCAAACACCTTGTTGACCAAGCCCATGGCCTGCGCCTCGGGGGCAAGCAGCTTGCGGGCCGACAGCAGCAAATCCATGGCGTTGGCGTGGCCCACCATGCGGGGCAGCATCCAGCTCAGGCCGTGTTCGGCAATCAAGCCGCGCCTTGAAAACGCGGTGGTGAACACCGCGTTGTCCGCCGCAAAACGGATGTCGCAATACAAAGCGTGCACCAGGCCAATGCCTGCGGTGGCGCCGTTCAGCATGCCGATCACCGGCTTGGGAATCGCCGGGTAATACCCATAGCGCGTTTGGTAATCCAGCCGCTGGTTCACATCAAAAGGTTTTGTCCAAGTGGTCGCCGTGATGTCGCTCGGGTCCAGGCCCTTGAGCAAATCCATGTCGGCCCCGGCGCAAAAACCCCGCCCCGCACCCGTGAGCACAATGGCGCGCACGCCCTCGTCTGCCGCAGCGGCGTCCATGGCCTGGCGCACCTCGCGCTCCATCACGGCGGTCCAAGCGTTGAGCTTGTCGGGCCGGTTCAAGGTGATGGTCGCGATGCGGTGCTCGACCTTGTAGAGGATGTCTTGGTAAGTCATGGCCTGGCCTTTCAAAGAAGGATTGAACAATTCACACCGTGCGCTTGCCACGGGCCAAAAAAGCTTGGGTGGCGGGCTGGTCCAGCAGTTGCTGGCTCCAGCGCTTGAGCACCTTTTCCAGGCGCGGCGCGGCCACCCCCAGCTGCACCATGGCCACGCCGCCATTGACCGATTCGCTGTAGTCACAGATCAGCCCGTCACGCAACTCAAAGCGGCTGATGCCGTCGATCACCACCTGCCGCCCCGCAAACTCGGGCACCTTCGAGGTAAAGCTCGACAAAGACCGCGCATAAGCCACCTGCCCATTGCACACGGGCTCAAACATCTCCCAGCGGTAATCCGGCCCGGCATCGCGGTGGAACAAGTCGTTCATCATGTGGGCGATGTCGGCGCGGCCCGTGTGGTCGCCGTAGATGTAGTCGTGGTACACGCCGTTGGGCGTGAAGCACTGCGCAAAGGCCTCACCATCGCCCGCCTCGGCGGCGGCCGAAAACCGCTTGAGCAACTCTTCAAACGCGGCTTGTTGCATGGTCTTGTCTCCTCTGTTTTTTAATCAATCGGGCAAAGGCTCAGGCAAGCTTTTGAGCGTCCTGATCTTGGACGCGCTGATGATGATGGCCTGCAGACCAAAGCCCAAGACGACACACCACAAGCTGACCGAGGCCGGAAAATACACCCCCAACAAGCCGCCCAGCGCTGCGCCCAAAGGCCGTGCGCCCGTGCTCGCCACGATGATGATGGAGGTGACCCGCCCGATCATGGCGCGCGGCGTCACCGTCTGGCGCAAGGTGGTCGAAGTGATGACCCACAGGATAGGACCGGCACCGTACAAAAAGTAAGACAAAGCGGCCACCCAACCCTGGGGCCAAAACAGCGTCAAGGCCATGGTGAGTGCGGCCAGCACCGAGAAGTAAGGCCCCACCAAAATCGCCTGCCCAAAGGGCAAAGCCGCCACCACGCGCGGAGCCAGCAAAGACCCCACGATCATGCCCACGCCGTAACACGCCAGCGTCACCCCCACGCCACTCGCATCCAGCCCCAGATCATTGATGGCATAGGGCACATAAGCCGCTTGCAGCATGAACCACGAAATGTTCCAGGCAACCGAGCAAAACACCATGGGCCTGAGCAAGTCGCTCTGCCACACCCACTTGGCCCCGTCTTGCAACTCCAGCAATGGGTGGCGCGCAGGCATGGCAGCGCGTGCAGGCTCGGCAATCCCACGCAGGCACAACACCGCCGCCACCGACAACATGCCCGACAACACAAACGCCGCCGACGCCCCGGTCCACGCGATCAAGGCTCCGGCCAAGGCTGGGCCTGCCGCAAACGCCGCGCTGCGCGCCAACTCCAAGCGCCCATTGGCCTGCGCCAAGCCCTCCACGGGCACCAGGGCAGGCACCAGCGAAGGCGCCGCCACGCTGAAGGCCACCGTACCCACCGCCGCCATGAAACCAATGATGGCCAAAGCCGCAATCGACACATGCCCGGTGACGATCAGCGCCAGCAACAACAACAAAGCCAAGGCCCGCAGCGTCTCAGCCAGCGCCATCAAGCGGGTGCGCGAAGTGCGGTCAGCCAGCAGGCCCAGCGGCATGGACAGCAGCAAAAACGGCAGCGATTGGATGGAGGCCAGCAAACCAATTTCACCGGGCCCGGCCTTAAGCAAGAGCACCGCCACGATGGGCACAGCGGCCAGGCTCAGCTGCTCGGCCGACTGGGCCAGCAAATTGGACCAAGCCAGACGGCGAAAAGAGGCGGACAGGGCGACAGACATGCAGGGGGCTGTGAACAAACGCATCCGCAGGATGCGTCAAATAAGGGTCTTCCATTCTGGGCGCGGCCCAAGGCCCAGCATGTCGCCTAGGTGCACCCGATCAAGCTGCCCAGGTCACCAACCCAAAGTAGCTCGTGCCCAGCACCACCAGACCGAACACGATCCGGTACCAAGCAAACACCTCAAAGCTGTTGGTTGAGATGAACTTGAGCAACCAGCGCACGCACACCCAAGCGCTCAAGAACGAGAAAAGCAGACCCACCGCAAACATGGGCGCATCGGCCATGCTGAGCAATGCGCGGTCTTTGTACAGGCTGTAAGCCCCCGCGCCAATCAGCGTGGGAATGGCCAGGTAAAAAGAAAAGTCTGTCGCCGCCTTGCGCGACATGCCGAGCAACATGCCGCCGATGATGGTCGCGCCACTGCGGCTGGTGCCCGGAATCATGGCCAGGCACTGCACCAAGCCCACCTTGAGCGCGTCTTGCCAACGCATGTCTTCCACCTCGGCGATGCGCACAGCGCTGGCCTGTCTGCGCTCGGCCCACAAAATGATGAACCCGCCAATGATGAACGTGGTGGCCACCACGGCTGGCGTGAACAGGTTCGCTTTGATCGCTTTGCCAAACACCAGACCCAAGATCACGGCAGGCACAAAAGCGATGAACACATTCAGCGCAAAACGCTGGGCATCGGCGCTGCGCGGCAGGGCACGCACGGTGGAGCTGATTTTTTGCCAATAGACAATGATCACCGCCAAAATCGCGCCTGTCTGGATGGCGATGTCAAACACCTTGGCCTTGTCATCGTCAAAGCCCAGCAAAGCCCCGGCCAAAATCAAATGCCCGGTGGACGAGATCGGCAAGAACTCGGTCAAACCCTCGACCACGCCCATCACGGCGGCTTTCAGCAACAACATCAGGTCCACAAACGCTCCTCAAAAATCTGGGGGGATTATCGTCTTTGTGCAGAAGGTCCTTCATCACAGACCACCGTCATCCCGGACTCGATCCGGGATCCATGTTTTCGTTAGGGCAAGCGCGATAACCCCAGAAGATGGACCCCGGGTCAAGCCCGGAGTGACAGAAAAGAGCCCGGGGTGACAAAAGAGGGCCCGGGGTAAGAAAGGTGGCCCAAGGGTGGATGAAGAGGGCCAAGGGCGACTGAAGAAGGTTCTCTGAGCACAGTACGAAGCTCCTGGACAAGTTACCCTTGAGGCTCTTCGATACAGCCTCGCCCCATCCATGTCCACCCCCTCGATCCACAAAACCGCCCGCATCGGCGCACTGGCCATCGCCGCCGTGTGGCTGGTTGTGGCTGGGGTCTTGTATTTGGTGTTTGAGCGCGTCGAGCAAAACCGACAAGCCAGCCTCAAGCCCTATGCGCTCAGCTCGGGTGATCTGGTCATTCCGCGCCAGCGCGATGGGCATTTTCATGTCGAGGGCGAAGTCAACCGCCAGCCCGTCACCTTTTTGGTGGACACCGGGGCCAGCCATGTGAGTGTGAGCGAAGCGCTGGCCACGCAAGCCGGGCTGCCTGCGGGCCAAAGCATCACCTTGCACACGGCCAACGGCCAGCGCCCTGGCCAACTGGTGCGCAGCGTGCCCGTGCGGGCGGGGCATCTGGTGCTCAACGATGCCAGCGTGACGGTGGGCTTGAACGGGCTTCAGCCCGAACAAGCCCTGCTGGGCCAGAATTTTCTGAAACACTTCGATGTGGAAATCCGACGCGACGAGATGGTCCTGCGTCAGCGCCCTTGAAACTTGACGGCCTCAGTGCTGCCAGCATGGCGTCATCATCGCCGCCCATCGTACCGACCATCATGGCGACCCTCTTGCCGTTGGTCCCAACCACCTCGCCCGTACTCTCGGTCATCGTGCCGGTTGTGCCTGCGTTCATGGCCCCTTTGACGACCGTCATACCCATACCCCCAGCCATAAACAGGCGCATACACACGGGGCACATAAACCACCCGAGGTGGTGGTGGCGGGACGTAGATCACACGCGGCGGTGGGGCATAAATCACCGGGCCATGCACCCCCACCTGGGTGTAAACCGGTAGATGGCCGATGCGCGAGTGCACCGACACCGATGGCTCGACCACCACAGGATGGGCGCAACCCACCTGCGCCAGACCCAAGCCCAGCAGACCGAGCAGCGCGATGGCTCTTGAAAAAGACGGTTTGAACGGATAACGCATGACAAAGTACCTCTGATCACGTTGGCTTTTCTTGAAAGCATGCTCCCTGCCCCTTTAGCGCGTCAGCCAGAGGTTTGGTGCACCGTCAGAGCTTTACAGTGGTGTCCATTCGTAACGGCGACCACACGGGCAGCCCCTCGCCAGCCCCTAAAATCAAGCGCTATGACCACCCCCACCGACAAAGCCACTTCTGCTGAGCACAAAGTCAGCAACTTCCTGCGCCAAATCATCGACAAAGACATCGAGCAGGGCACGTATGCCAGCCGCCGCTGGGCGGGCAGCCCCGGCGACGCCGCGCACCACGCTGCGGGCCAGAGTGACCCGGCCAAGATCCGCACCCGCTTTCCGCCCGAGCCCAACGGCTATTTGCATGTGGGCCACGCCAAAAGCATCTGCATCAACTTTGGGCTGGCCCAAGAGTACGGCGGCGTGTGCCACCTGCGCTTTGACGACACCAACCCCGAAAAAGAAGACACCGAATACGTCAACAGCATCATCGACGCCGTGAAATGGCTCGGTTTTGACTGGGCCCAAATGGGCCAGGCTGCCGGCAGCGCCGCGCCCTACCAAGCCAGCGACTACTTCGACTTCATGTACCGCGCAGCCGAGGCGCTGATCCAAGCCGGTCACGCCTATGTGGACGAGCAAAGCGCAGAAGACATGCGCGCCAACCGGGGCGACTTTGGCAAGCCCGGCGTGGACAGCCCCTTCCGCAGCCGCACCGTGGCAGAAAACTTGGCGCGCTTTCGCGAAATGCGCGACGGCAAATTGGCTGACGGCGCGGCCGTGCTGCGCGCCAAGATCGACATGGCCTCGCCCAACATCAACCTGCGCGACCCGGCCATCTACCGCATCCGCCGCGCCACGCACCACCACACCGGCGACAAATGGTGCATCTACCCGATGTACACCTTTGCCCACCCCATCGAAGACGCGCTTGAGCAGATCACCCACAGCATCTGCACGCTGGAGTTTGAAGACCAGCGCCCGTTTTACGACTGGCTGATGGAGCGCCTGTGCGAATGCAAACTGTTGGCTGCGCCAAGCCCGAAGCAATACGAATTTGCCCGCCTGAACCTGACCTATGTGATCACCAGCAAACGCAAGCTGGCGCAACTGGTGGGTGAAGGCAAAGTCAGCGGCTGGGACGACCCCCGCATGCCGACCATCGTGGGCCTGCGCCGCCGGGGCTACACGCCCGAGAGCCTGCGCCTGTTTGCCGACCGCATTGGCGTGACCAAAAGCGACAGCTGGATCGACTACAGCACCCTTGAGGGCTGCCTGCGCGAAGACCTGGAAAACAAAGCCCACCGCGGCATGGCCGTGCTCGACCCCGTCAAGCTGGTGCTGAGCAACTGGGCCGAAGCCTTTGGCTCAGATGCCTACACCGAAGACTGCACCCAACCCGCCCTGCCCCACAGCGCGATCGCCGAGGGCAAGGATGGGAAAGATGGCACTGAAGGCGCCATGACCCCCGCTGACCGCGTGTTCAAGATCGGCAAAGAAGTGTGGATCGAGCGCGAAGACTTTGAAGAAGTGCCGCCCAAGGGCTACAAACGCCTCTTCCCCGGCAACGTGGTGCGCCTGAAAGGCGGCTACGTGATCGAATGCACCGGCTGCGCACGCGACGCGGCAGGCAACGTGACCGAAGTGCACGCCAAAGTCATCCCCGGCACCAAGAGTGGCACCCCCGGCGCCGACAGCGTCAAAGCCAAAGCCGCCATCACCTGGGTGGCCGTGGCCGACGGGGTGAAGGCCGAAGTGCGCCTGTACGACCGCCTGTTTGCCGACGCGCACCCTGATGCGGGCGGCAAAGACTTCTTGCAGTCGCTCAACCCGGAGAGCCTGAAGGTCGTCACCGCTTACGTGGAGCCATCACTGGCCGCTGCGCAGCCGGACCAGAAGTTCCAATTTGAGCGCTTTGGGTACTTTGTGGCGGATCGCCTGGATCATGTGGCGGGAGCGAAGCCGGTGTTCAACCGGGTGACGGGGTTGAAGGACAGCTGGGGGAAGTGAAGCCACAGCCGGTGCTGGGCCAGATCACAGCCCAGCACCTGATCGGGTCTAGTTATTGCAAAATTTGAAAATTTTCGACAATAAATATAATTTTGTCATTTCTTTGGAATTAATTTTTATCCTTTAAGTGTATTTAAAAATTCATTAAACGGGTTAACATTCAGCGCACACGACATCGCTAAACGGCGCTGCGCAATGGAGCCGAACAATTGACTGCTTCTCACATGCCTTGGGCACTCAAGCCCCTTCGCCAGAGCGCAGATATGCGCCCGTATGACCGACTTTTTTGTGGTGTGCACTCTGATGCGGGTGGTAAAGACTTCTTGCACTCGCTGAACCCGGACAGCCAGAAGGTGGTCACGGCATCGTGGATCCGTCACTGGCGAATGCGCAACCCGACCAGAAATTTCAATTTGAACGCCACGGATATTTTGTGGCCGACCGCGTGGACCACAAGGCCGACAAGCCAGTGTTTAACTTGGCTGTAGGGCTGAAGGATTCTTGGGGGGAATAACTATCGGGTACTGGAAGTTAGTGAATGCCTTGAAGTCGAAATTAAAACAATAAAAAGGGAGAGAACGTGCACATTGATCTTAGATATCACTACTACAGGATATTAGCCAAATGGAAATCCAATTCGGTACATTATGATACTATAGAATTAGATTTATTATCATTAATTGCAGAGCGTCCAAAAATCCGGGTTGCCATCATTGATGACCAGCCTTTTCCTTTTACCAACGCACTCGAAGCGGAAGGTTGTTACGTTCAAGTTTTTGATGATTACTCCTCAAAGATATCTCAGAGAAATGAAAAACACAAACTAATTCAATTGACAAATTTTGATGTTATTGTTTGTGATATCCACGGAATTGGCGCCCAAATATTTCCAGGATCAGAGGGAATTAGTGTTCTTGAGGATTTGCGGAAAAAGCACCCTCTCAAGGTAATAGTCGCATACACTGCTGACCCCGGTGCGATTCTGACAAGACTAAAAAAACAGGACACTCTTGATCGGATCTTTGCGAAGGAATGGAGCGTCGATGACTTTTTATTTAACTTCCGGGAAGTATTGGATATCTTTACAAGACCCAAAAATCGATGGGAGTTCATTCAGCATCGCTTGACACATTTAGGCCTCGCTCAACACAAGATATCGGCAGTTCAAAAAGTATTTGTTGAGAATGTTTTACTATGTCAAATGCTGAGCGCACGTCCTGCATACAACGAAAGCCATCTAAAACAGGTAATTGTCGATTCAACCACCAGAATTGACACGAGAGCAACCCTATTAGTGGGATTGAAAGCCATTGAACTGGCCCAAGTATTCCTCCCGTTCATTGGGGATCAAAAGTGATTGAGTCCAATCAATTTCTCGAGCGCTTCCGCACTCTGTCTCGCGACCTTCAGAATAGTTTGCAAAATTTACAAAAGCAAACAGAAGCACTAAAAAAATGTAGCTCTTCCGCTGACGTCGAGCGAATATCAATTGGGATAAATGAAGTCGCGGAATATTGGCAAGATTTCTCAGGCTGGGTATTGATCAGCACCCTAGAAAATGCAGAGGATGCGCGAAAAAACTGCGCTCCAGGCAGATTGGATATTCAGGCGGATTCAAGTACGAGGTGCAACAAAGATGAACCCGGTGATGGGTGGCTGAGGATGTCAAGGCATCATGGCCACTCAAACCGCCAAGTCCAAGTTGCCAGATGTACAAGCACCTCAGCCGAGAAGAACGATACCAAATTCACAGCCTTTTGAAAGCCAAACAGACCATTAGCGAGATTGCCCGATCCCTGGGCAGGAACCGCAGCACCATCAGCCGCGAACTCAGCCGTGGTCGTGGCCAGCGTGGCTACCGCGCCGAACAAGCCTGCGCCAAGGCGTCTGAGCGAGCACAGCGCAGCCGTAATGCCCGCCGTGTAGATTCCAAGGTCTGGTCCGATGTGGATTTCTACCTGGGCATTCAATGGAGCCCCGAGCAGATTGCAGGCAAGGTGGCGGTCAGCCATGAGAGCGTCTATTTGCATGTCTATGCGAACAAGGCTGCCGGTGGTGATTTACACACGCACCTGCGCAGCCAAAAGCCCCGGCGCAAACGCCACCTGTGCGGGCGTGACAGGCGTGGCCAGATCCCGAACCGCCGCCCGATCAGCGAGAGACCAAGTCACATTGAAGATCGCAAGCAAGTGGGCCACTGGGAGGGAGATACCGTCATTGGCGCGGCTCACAAACAAGCCATCGTGACACTGGTAGAACGCAAGAGTGGCTTTGCTGTGCTGGCCAAAGTGCCCAACAAGTCTGCCGATTTGGTGGGCCGGGCCATTGAAGCCAAGCTCAAGCCCGTGAACTCACGGGTGAAGACCTTGACGGTGGACAACGGCAAGGAGTTTGCCGATCACCAGGCCATCGATCAGGCCCTTGGCATCCAGACTTACTTTGCCGATCCGTATTGCAGCTGGCAGCGCGGCAGCAACGAGAACTTCAATGGTTTGCTGCGCCAATACATTCCCAAAAAGCGGCGCATGGAAACTGTCACCGATGAGGAGTTGACTATGATCGAAAACAGATTGAATCACCGGCCCAGAAAGCGGCTCGGATTCAAGACGCCATACGAGGTGTTTCACGCCTCGTTGAACCGTGTTGCACTTCGTCCTTGAATCCACCTCAGTCAAAGATCACGCGAGTAAAACACAAACGTCGCAGAGACTTAGCAAGCATTGGGTTGAAGCTTGACATAACAAACGTTCCCAACATCGTAGTGGAAACCTATATTCCGTATTTTGAGCAACTCTTAGATCTTCTCGTTTCTAACTGCATTAAATACTCTCCAAAGGGGGGGGCTATAGAAATTTCAGCAAGTATTCAAGGCGAGGTTTGTAAGTTATTTTTTTCTTCGATCGGCCCACTAGTAGCAAACCATGAAAAGACTTATTTGGGCACCAAGGGCTTTAGATCAGAAGCAGCAAAAAAACTACCAGTGTCCGGAGATGGATACGGTCTTTTTAATGTCAACCGATTAGCTGATTTGATTGGTGCCAGCACCTCATTTAATCCGCAGACAAGGACAACTATGGATTATGGAGGTGTGCCATTTGCAAACTTTGAAGTGACAATTTCGATTCCTACAACACTCAAATTTAAACAGAGTTAGTGCACCAGATACCTTTGCCTTCACAGTCAAATATCAAAATTGGGCATTTCAATGTGCTGGGTCTCAACTTACGTGTAGTGCAGGCAGCATTTGCCCCAAGTATGCAAACTCAATCCATCCTCAACTTCTGGTTCACCGAACTCACCCCCAAGCACCACTTCGCCAAAGACGCCGCCTTGGACGAAGCCATCAGCACCCGCTTCGGTACTACGCTGGAGGCGGCGGCGCGGTGTGAGTTATTTGCCTGGCGCACCTCGCCCGAGGGGCGCTTGGCCGAGGTCTTGGTGCTAGACCAGTTCTCACGCAATGTCTACCGCGACACGCCCCGCGCTTTTGCGCAAGACGCGCTGGCCTTGGCGCTGGCGCAAGAGCTGGTGGCCAGCGGGCAGGACCGCAGCCTGCCCCTGGCGCAGCGCAGCTTTGCCTACATGCCCTACATGCACAGCGAGTCCGCCCTGGTGCACGCACAAGCGGTGGTCCTGTTTGATCAGCCGGGCATGGAGGACACCTTGCGCTTTGAACTGCGCCACCAAGCCATCATCGAACGCTTTGGCCGCTACCCCCACCGCAACGCCATCCTGGGCCGCGAGTCCACGCCCGAGGAGCTGGCGTTTTTGAGTGAGCCGGGGTCGGGGTTCTAACTCTGCCGCTCGGATAGGGGCCGCGGCCATTTATTGCTTTGAGCCAGAATATCCACAGCTAGCCCTTGCCAAATACCCAAACTGGGCATGAACCAACCCCATTTGGGTATTTCGCCTCACCGCCGTCCCCCCATGACATCCAATCACATCAGCACCCTGACCACCCTGCGCGAACTCTATGGCCCCGCCCGAGAGCGTTCTGTCAAAAAAGAAATCCCGGCGCTCGACGCACATGCGGTGCAGTTCATCGGGCTGTCGCCGTTTGTGGTGCTGGCCAGCAGCGATGCGGATGGGCACATGGACGCCTCGCCTCGCGGGGGCGATGCGGGCTTCGTCAAGGTGCTGGACGCGCACACGCTCTTGTTGCCCGATGCGCCGGGCAACAACCGGCTGGACACGCTGGAGAACATCGTCGCTACGGGCCGCTTGGGCACTTTGTTCATGGTGCCGGGCTTTGACGAGACTTTGCGGGTGAATGGCCGCGCCGTCCTGTCCACCGACCCGGCCGACTTGGCGCTGTGCGCCGATGCGCGGCGCACGCCAGCGCTGGTGATCCGCGTGACGGTGGAGTCGGTGTACTTGCATTGCGCCAAGGCTTTCATGCGATCTGGCTTGTGGGATACCTCGCGCCACACCGACCGTGCGCAATTGCCGAGCATGGCCGAGATGATGCGCGACCAGATTCGTGCCTTCAAAGGCGAAGAGATCGAGGCCGAAACGCAAGCTCAGATGCTGGCGCGTTACCAGCAGTCGCTGTAAGGCGGGCTTTACTTTTTTTGCACCGGGTTGGCCAGCAGCAAGTTGGCCGGATAGGCCCGCATGAACTCGCGGGCTTTGTCCAGAGGGGCGGTCAGCCAGGCGTTCCAAGCGCCTTCGTTCAGGATAGCGGGCATGCGTTTTTCGTTGCCGTTTTGGCCATAGCGGTTCATCAGCGCGTGGCTGTTGGCGTTCACCGTGAGCAGCGTGTAGCTCACAATTTCTTCGTCGCCTTGCGTCCATCGCTCCCACAAGCCCGCGACCCCCATGGGTTTGCCATCGACTCGCGCTATGCGTGTGGGCACCGCCTTGCCGCTGCGCCAGTCGTCTTCCAAAAACGCTTGCATGGGGATGATGCAGCGCTGCGCATTCAGCCACGTCTCGCGTGTCGGCGTGGCGGTGCTCATGGTCTCAAAACGGGTGACCGCCAACTTGGTCGAGCGCAGTTTGGCGTCTGACGCCGACTTGACCCAGGTGGGCACCAACCCGAACTGGCCTTGGGCCAATTCCAGCACCAGCGGGCTGGCGGGGGCGGCATCTGCTGGCGCATGTGTGTCGGGCTCGGTGAAGGCCACTGCGGCTTTGCGGATGAACAAGCCTTGCTGGCGCGGCCAGACTTCTTTGCCGGGCAGTTTTTCGGGCGGTGCGACGCCAAAGGCCTCGGCATACAGGTCGGCGCTTTTCAGGCATTCGTATTGGGTACTCATGCGGGGGATGCTAACCGACCTGCTACCCTCACGCCCATGCTGATCCGCTTCAACAAACCTTATGGCGTGCTCAGCCAGTTCACCCCCGAGGGGCGCTGGACTGGGCTGATCGACCACATCGACCTGCCCGGCGTGTACGTAGCCGGGCGGCTGGACGCCGACAGCGAAGGCTTGCTGCTGCTGACCGACGACGGCCAACTGCAGGCCCGGATTGCTGACCCGCGTTTCAAGATGGAGAAGACCTATCTGGTGCAGGTCGAGGGCATCGTGACCGACCAAGCCCTGACCGCCTTGGCTCGGGGCGTGACGCTGAACGACGGCCCCACCCTGCCCGCCCGCGCCCGCGCTGTGCCGCCGCCTGTCGACCTGTGGCCCCGCAACCCGCCGATTCGCGAACGCAAAAACATTCCGACTTCTTGGTTGGAACTGTGCATCCGAGAAGGCCGCAACCGCCAAGTGCGCCGCATGACCGCCGCCGTGGGCTTGCCGACGCTGCGCTTGATCCGCACCGCCGTGGGGCATTACAACCTGAACGATTTGCCCACAGGCACTTGGCAAGAAGTTCCCGCCTGAGCGGCTGCTTTGCCAGAGGCGACAGCCCTTAGGGCGGTAATAGGCCACAATCGCGCATCTTTCAACCCCAAGAGAACCCCCATGTCTGACTTGCTGAACAAACTCGAATGGCGCTATGCCTGCAAAAAAATGGACCCGACCAAGGTCGTGCCCCAAGACAAAGTCGACCGCATCGTCGAAGCCGCCCGCTTGGCCCCCACTTCAAGCGGTCTGCAGCCTTTCGAAATCATCGTCGTGACCAACGCCGCCGTGCGCGAACAGATCAAGCCCAAGGCTTGGGGCCAAGCCCAGATCACCGACGGCTCGCACCTGCTGGTGTTTGCTGCTTGGGACAACTACACCGCCGAGCGCATCAACATGATGTTTGACATGACCAACGCACAACGCGGCGGCACCAACGAAGGCTGGGAAAACTACCGCCAGATGTTGCTCAAGAACTACCCTGCGCGCACCCCAGAAGTGAACTACGAGCACGCCGCACGTCAGGCCTACATCGGCTTGGGCGCATCCCTGATCGCAGCCGCTTTTGAAGAAGTGGACGCTACACCCATGGAAGGCTTTGACCCGAAAGCCGTGGACGAAATCTTGGGCCTGAGCGCTCGCGGCCTGCGCAGCGTGGTCATCGTGCCCCTGGGCTACCGCGCCGCCGAAGGCGACTGGTTGGCGAACCTGAAAAAAGTGCGCCGCCCCACCGCTCAGTTTGTGACCGAAGTCAAATAACAAGCGCCAAAACCTGAGGCGCTTGGGGCGGCAGATTTTCTGTGCCCTCAGCCCCTCGGGCCACCCCACACAAAGCCGCAGATTCTGCGGCTTTGTGCTTTAACATCAAGCCTTCCCAAGTCGGGATGCAACCCAAGGAAACACCATGGCCAAAGGCGAACAACGCAGCAACAAAATGGCCAAGAAGCCAAAGAAAGACACGTCACCCCCCAAGACGTTCACATCAGACCGCCCCATGGCCCCGTCCACTTTTGTGGCGCCCCGCGGCAAAGTCAAAGACAAAGACAAGTGATTTTTTTGGCCAAGCGCCCTGCCCGCCTGGCCCGCCCTGCATGATCCCGATCCACGAAGACGAGCACCTGCTGGTGCTGGAAAAACCCAGCGGCTTGTTGTCGGTGCCTGGACGCGGCCCGGAAAAGCAAGATTGCCTGTCCAAACGGGTGCAAGACCGTTACCCCGAAGCCCTGATCGTGCACCGCTTGGACCAGGACACCTCGGGTCTGCTGCTCATGGCTCGGGGCATTGAGGCCCAACGCCGCCTGAGCAAGTTGTTTGAAACCCGCCAGGTCAAAAAACGCTACGTGGCCGTCGTCACTGGCCAGCCAGAGCAAACCCAAGCGGCTGTGGAGACTGACGAAGAGGGTTGGCGCACCATCGACGGCCCGATCCTGCTGGACTGGGAACGCCGCCCGCTGCACATCATTCACCCCGATGGCAAAGCCAGCCGCAGCCGCTGGCGTGCGCTGCAAACCTGCGACAGCGCCAGCCTGATTGAGCTCGAACCCGTCACGGGCCGCACCCACCAGCTGCGGGTGCACATGCAAAGCATCGGCCACCCCATGCTGGGCGACTCGCTGTACGCACCGCCGGACATCAAAGCCCTCAGCCCCCGCTTGCTGCTGCACGCGCAAGAGCTGGCCTTTGTGCACCCCTTCACCGAGCAAGCTTTGGCGTTCAAGGCCCCGGTCGAGTGGTCTGCCCTATCGCCGTACTTGGCCGTTCATCACCCCCAGCCCTGAGCGATCAGTCCTTGGCTGCGCCCTTGATGCGGCCCGCCACCACACCACACAGCACCACCAAGCCCATGCCCGTGAAGGCCAGCGCGTCAGGGATGTGGTCAAACAACCACCAGCCCATCAGCGTGGAAAAACCGACCCCGGTGTAGAGAAAAGGCGAGACCACCGAGGCCGGGGCTTTGGAAAACGCCACGATCAGCAGGTATTGGCCCAGCGTGGCGGCCGAGCCCACCAAGAGCAGCAGTGCCCATTCGTTCAGGCTTTGCGGCGTGACCCAAGCGTTGAACACCAACACCGTGCTCACCGCCCAGCCCACCCATCCTGTGTAGAGCTGCATGACGGCCGGGTCTTCGGTGCGGGTCATGTGGCTGGTCACGGCTTGAAACACGGCGTAAGTCAGTACCACCGTGAGCGCCATCCAGCCGACCGAGCTGTCAACCTGCCCACCGGGGCGGATGACCAGCATGGCCCCGATCAGCCCGCCCACCACCATGAGCCAGCGCAGCGGCGAGACCTGCTCTTTCATGACAAAGCGGGCCAGCGCCGTGAGCACCAAGGGTGTGAGCATGACGGTGGCGGTGAACTCGGCCACCGGCATGCGTTGCAAACAATAAAAAGCCAGCAGGCTGCACGAGACCATGAGCAAGCCGCGCAGCAACTGCCAACGCAGGCTGTGCGTGCGCCACATGGCACGCCCCCGCAGCGGGGCCAGCACCAGTGCGGTGCCCACGGCCTGCACCGCGTAACGAAACCACAGCACCATCAGCGGCGTGACGCTGAGCATGACCCATTTGCTGGTGGCGTCGCTGAAGCTCAGGCTGGCCATGGCCAGCACGGCAAAGACGATACCGGGCCCGATCCAGCTGGCTTGGGCAGATGTTGGGGGCGGGTTCGGTGGGAGATTCACGGGCGGCAAGCTGTTCAATAAGCGGCCATCTTGGCACACACAGGCGTCCTGAGCTGTCACTCAAGGCAAACCCGCGCAACGCCCTCGGCCCTTGTGCGCAAGAGCCACTACACTCGCCCACCATGTCCCAAGAAATCCCTTTTTTTAATGCCCGCATCGCGCCCGATGGCGGCAGCTTCGACGCCTGGAAAGCACAGAGCTTGCTCGACTCGCTGGAGCAAGGCGGCCTGCAGTGGCCGAGCTCCTGCCGATCGGGCACTTGCCGCACCTGCATCGGCCAACTGGTCTCCGGCCAGGTGCACTACGAGATGGAATGGCCCGGACTCACGGCCGAAGAAAAAGCCGAGGGCTGCGTGCTGCCTTGTGTGGCCAGGCCCCTGAGCGACGTAGTGCTGCAAGACCCTTTTGCCTGAATGTCATACCCGCGAAGACGGGTATCCATCGCCATCGAAGCCGTGGATCCCGGATCAAGTCCGGGATGACAGACAGCGGGATGACCCCACCTGAATGTCATACCCGCGAAGGCGGGTATCCATCTTCACCGAAGCCATGGTTCCCGGATCAAGTCCGGGATGACAGACAAGGGGATGGACCCACCTGAATGTCATACCCGCGAAGGCGGGTATCCATCTTCACCGAAGGCATGGATCCCGGATCAAGTCCGGGATGACAAGCCATGTGAATCGTCCGGGACCGATCCGCGTTCAAGCGTCGTCCAGGCCCAGTTCTTGGATTTTTCGGGTGATGGTGTTGCGGCCAATGCCCAGTTTTTGCGCAGCTTCGATGCGTCGCCCGCGCGTGGTGGCAAGGGCGGCCTCGATCAGTTTACGCTCAAAGCGGCGGGTCAGTTCGTCCCACACATCGGTGCGGCCTGCGTTGAGCAAGGCCAAGGCTTCTTGTTCCAGGCCAAGCTCCCAGCCCATGGTGGTAGCGTTGGTGGGGTTGGCTTCGGGTGAACCCATGCCATGCTGCAAACCGACGCCATCCTGTTCAATGCCGCGCTGATAGGTATCGGGTGCTGCAAGGCTGGCATGGGGCGTGGCTATGCCAGATGACAAGGCCACAAAGGCACCTGACTCTGGGGCTGCACCCACCGGGAACTCCTGCACCTCGGGTGGCAAGTCTTTGACTTCAATCACCTGCGCAGGGGCCATCACGGTGAGCCAATGGCAAATGTTTTCGAGTTGGCGCACATTGCCCGGAAACTGAAACTGGCCCAAACGGTCGAGCGCCGCATCGGAAATGCGCTTGGGCTCCACACCCAGTTGTTGAGCGCTGCGCTGCAAAAAGTGGCGTGCCAAAGCGGGCACGTCTTCGCGGCGTTCGCGCAGCGCGGGCAAACGCAGGCGGATCACATTCAGGCGGTGGTAAAGGTCTTCGCGGAACACGCCTTCCTTGACGCACTGCTCCAAGTCTTGGTGGGTGGCTGCGATCACGCGCACATTGGCTTTGACGGCGCTGTGCCCGCCCACGCGGTAGAAGTTGCCGTCAGACAGCACGCGCAGCAAGCGGGTCTGCAGGTCAAACGGCATGTCGCCGATTTCATCCAGAAACAGCGTGCCGCCATCGGCCTGCTCAAAGCGGCCTCGGCGTGAGGCTTGTGCGCCCGTGAAGGCACCACGCTCGTGGCCAAACAATTCACTCTCCAGCAAGTCTTTGGGAATGGCTGCAGTGTTGATGGCCACAAAGGGCTGGTTGGCGCGTGGCGAGTGTTTGTGCAGCGCGTGCGCCACCAGCTCTTTGCCCGAACCCGACTCGCCCGTGATCAGCACCGTGACATGGCTTTGCGCCAAACGGCCGATGCCGCGAAACACGTCTTGCATGGCGGGCGCTTGGCCCAGCATTTCGGGGGCGTCGGCCATTTTTTCTTCGGCCACGTCCTCGCGCTGGCTCTCGCCCACGGCACGGCGGATCAGCTCCACTGCTTTGGGCAAGTCAAAAGGCTTGGGCAGGTACTCAAAAGCGCCACTGGAGAACGCCGACACCGCGCTGTCTAGGTCAGAGAACGCCGTCATGATGATGACGGGCAAGCCGGGCATGCGCTGCTTGATGGCGGCCAGCAAATCCAGGCCGGAGCCGCCGGGCATGCGGATGTCGCTGACCAGCACTTGCGGGCCATCACTCTCGCCCTCGGCCTCCAGCGCCTTCAAAACCTCGCGTGGGTTGGTGAAGCTGCGGGTGGGCAGTCCTTCGCGCAAGAGTGCTTTTTCGAGCACAAAGCGGATGGATTGGTCATCGTCTACGATCCAGATCGGCTTCATCAACTTGACGCTTTCTGTGGGCACTCTTGTGTGCATTAAGGCAACGGAATCAAAATCTTGAAGTCCGTACGACCGGGCTCACTGTCACATTCGATCATGCCGTGGTGCTGTTGCACAAAGGTTTGCGCCAATGTCAGCCCCAGGCCCGAACCGCCTTCGCGCCCCGAAATCAACGGGAAGAAAATGCGGTCCTTGATCGAGTCTGGAACACCAGGCCCGTTGTCCATCACATGCAATTCCAATGCCAAGCGATACCGCTGCTTGCCAAACGTGACTTGCCTCAAGATCCGGCTCTTGAAAGTGATCTGCGCATCGCCTTGAAGGATGCGTTCTTGCAAGGCCTGCGCCGCGTTGTGTGAGATGTTGAGCACCGCCTGGATGAGTTGCTCGCGGTCGCCACGGAACTCGGGGATCGAGATGTCGTAGTCGCGCACCACCTTGAGCCCCTTGGGGAACTCGGCCAGGATCAGGGCCCGCACGCGCTCGCACACTTCGTGGATGTTCACATCACTGACCACATGCGGCCTGCGGTGTGGGGCCAGCAAACGGTCCACCAGCGTCTGCAGCCGATCGGCCTCGTGGATGATGACTTGGGTGTATTCGGTCAGCTCTTTGTCGTTCAGCTCCATCTCAAGCAGCTGAGCCGACCCGCGAATGCCGCCCAGCGGGTTCTTGATCTCGTGCGCCAGATTGCGGATCAGCTCTTTGTTGGCTTGGGCTTGCTCCGACAGACGGTCTTCGCGCTCTTGACGGGTTTGCTGCTCCACGGGCAGCAGCTCCACGATGACCTCATCGGGCTGGTCTGAGGGGGCCACGATCACATGCACGGGCAATGAGTCCTCGTGGTGCAGGCGGCGCAGTTGGGCTTCGTAGCGAAGCGCAGCAAACTCGTTGGACTGGGCTCCGGCCAAGGCCATGATCAAGGGCTGTGGGTCCACAAAATAGTCGGGCAAATGCGTGTCGTACAGCGTGCGACGGGAAAGGCCCAAAGCGTCTTCCAGTGCCGCATTGACAAACCGCACCCGACCTTGACCTTGCATGACAGCCACAGGCGTGGCCAACAAATCAAAGGCCTGGAATCTTGAAACAGGTGTGCTCATGGCTTGGCGGCTTTCAAGGCCACAGGGCGTCGCGCCAGCTCGCGTTGCAGGCTGTCGATGTCGCGCTCGGCTCGGTCAATGGCAGCTTTGAGCGTGGCCACGCGTTCTTGGTATTGGCGGGGCGAGGACTGTTCACCCGCCGACTTGAGTGGAGCGCCTTGGTTGTAGGTGAGCAGCAAGCCTTGGTGCTGTTTTTGCACACGCTCAAGCTCTTGGGCCAGAATGGTGCGCGCCTGCACATCCCGCTCGCTCTGGCGGTCGCTTACCGTGCGTGAGGGCTCCGCTTTGGTGCGCGCCTCATCAGGCATCGGGTCAGCAGGTGTCGCCGCCACTGGCGCAGGCTGGGTGCGCAAGCCGGTGATGACCGTGACGGCCTGCTCAGGCAGCCGCTCGCACCGAGACAGGTCTTTGGGCGCATTGGTGTATTCCTGCCCGCAGCGGTAAATGACCTCTTGGGCCAGTCCGCTCACACACCAGACGCCAACGCACAGCAGCGCAAGCTGCTGCAAAAAACGCACAAAAAAAGGACGGCCGAGGCCGTCCTTGATGGTGATTGCACGGGGAGGTGCAATGCCGTACATGTCCGCTTACAGCGAGTAGTACATGTCGTATTCGACAGGCGACACTTCGACGCGGCTGCGGTTGACTTCTTGCATCTTCAATTCGATGTAAGCGTCGATCCACGAGTCGGTGAACACGCCACCCTTGGTCAAGAAAGCGCGGTCGGCGTTCAGTGCGTCCAAAGCTTGGTCCAAGCTGGAGCAAACGGTGGGGACCAACTTGTCTTCTTCTGGAGGCAGGTGGTACAGGTCTTTGGTTGCTGCTTCGCCGGGGTGGATCTTGTTTTCGATACCGTCCAAGCCCGCCATCAACAAGGCTGCGAAGCCCAGGTAAGGGTTGCACAATGGATCGGGGAAGCGGGCTTCCACGCGGCGGCCCTTGTCGCTGGCGACGTTGGGGATACGGATCGAAGCGGAGCGGTTCTTGGCCGAGTAGGCCAACTTGACCGGGGCTTCGTAGTGAGGAACCAAACGCTTGTAGCTGTTGGTGCCGGGGTTGGTGATCGCGTTCAGGGCACGGGCGTGCTTGATGATGCCGCCGATGTAGAACAAAGCGAATTCAGACAAACCAGCGTAGCCATTGCCTGCAAACAGGTTCTTGCCGTCTTTCCAGATGGACTGGTGAACGTGCATGCCGGAACCGTTGTCGCCAGCGTAAGGCTTGGGCATGAAAGTAGCGGTTTTGCCGTAAGCGTTGGCCACGTTGTGGATCACGTACTTTTGCAGCAGTGTCCAGTCAGCGCGCTCAACCAATGTGGAGAACTTGGTGCCGATTTCGCACTGACCAGCGCCCGCCACTTCGTGGTGGTGCACTTCGACCGGGATGCCCACGGATTCGAGGATCAGCGACATTTCGCTGCGCATGTCGTGTGTGCTGTCGACTGGAGGCACTGGGAAGTAGCCACCCTTGACGCGGTTACGGTGGCCTTTGTTGCCGCCGTCCATCTTGGTGCCGCTGTTCCATGGGGCTTCAGCTTCGTCGATGGCGTAGAAAGTGTTGTTTGGCTCGGTGCTCCAACGCACTTCGTCGAACAAGAAGAATTCTGGCTCGGGACCGAAGTAGGCGGTGTCGCCCAGGCCCGATTGCTTGAGGTAAGTCTCAGCGCGCTTGGCGATCGAACGTGGGTCACGCTCGTAGGCCTTGCCGTCTGTGGGCTCGATCACGTCGCAGATCAGAACCAGTGTGACTTCTTCGAAGAAGGGGTCGATGATGGCGCTGTTGGCATCGGGGATCAACAACATGTCCGAAGCTTCAATGCCTTTCCAGCCAGCAATGGAAGAACCGTCAAACGCTTGACCGTCTTCGAACTTGCTTTCGTCAAACTGCGACACGGGCGCAGTGATGTGCTGCCATTTGCCACGGGTATCGGTGAAACGGAAGTCAACGAACTTGACTTCGTTCTCTTTCACCATCTTCATCACGTCTGCGACGGTCTTGGCCATCAAATTCTCCTGAATGGAAAGGGGTTAAAAAGCTTGCTCACAGGTCTTGCAGTTTCTGTGCCAACTCGAGGCCAAAAACCGCTCACGAACAACCCTAGATTGTGCCTTGTGGGTGACCGATTCGGCATTTGCGCCGGATAAAAAAGAGCGACCGACGGGCTTGGGCGCCTTGCAACACGGCCACAAACCGCCTTTCAAGCCCAGAGCGCCGCGTCCGAACTGACTTCAGCAGGCGTCAAATGCACTTTTATGGTGCAATTTGCACCATAAAAGTGAATATTCAATCAACGCACCAATTCGGGGCCGTATTCCAATGGAAAGGCGGTCAGGCCCTGTCGCAGGTCCAGGTAGGCCTTTTCGGCATCTGACGGTTCGCCTTTGACGCCCAGCTCAATGTGTCGGCCCCACTGCGGATGGTCGACGCTGGGCAAACTGAACACCTTGACGCCAGGGTGCGCGGCTTCGATGGATTCCATCAAGGGGGTCAGGGTGGCTTCCATCGCACCGAGAACGATCACCGACTTTTCGATGTACGCGTTGCGCCGGAAATGGGCGCTGTAGTGGCTGTCCAGCACCGATTCGATCATCGGCCAAGCCATGACTGGGAAGCCAGGCACAAAGTGCACCGTGCCGCCCCCCGGGCCTGTGCAGCTGAAGCCGGGAATCTTGTTGTACGGGTTGCAGATGATGGCCGACCCTTCGGGGAACACGCCCATGTTCAGGCGGTGGACGTTGTCCGGACGCTCCGGCTCGTAAGCCACGCCCTGCTCTTTGGCGGTGTCCTGCATGCGCTCTTGAATCAAGCGCTTGGCTTCGGGGTGCAAGGCCAGCGGCACACCCAGCGCTTTGCCCGCACATTGGCGGGTGTGGTCGTCTGGTGTGGCCCCAATGCCGCCGCAGCTGAACACCACGTCGGCCGAGGCGAAAGCGCGCTTCAACGTGGCGGTGATGCGCTCGGGCGAATCGCCCACGTACTCGGCCCAGCCCAGATTCAGGCCGCGCTCGTTCATCAATTCGATGACTTTGGGCATGTGCTTGTCCTGGCGTTTGCCGGACATGATTTCGTCGCCAATGATGATCAGGCCAAAGGTGGGGGTCATGGTGGTCAAGAAGGAAAAGGAATGGGGTTCAATGGCTGGAGCGCGGCTCGACATCGGTGACGCTGTCGGCTTTGTCTTCAGGGCCTGCGCTCAGCCGGGCCATGGCATGGGGAGAAGCAGGCACAGAGGGCTGGACATCATCGACGGTTGCGCGATGCGGTTCATGGCGCAGTGCCTGCAAAGCCGCCAGCGCAAAGTGGGCAAACCACAGCGAAGAAAACGCAAATACCAGGGTGTAAATCCAGATGGCCACGGGCACCAAAATCACAAAGGCGGCGGCAAACACGGCACCAGAGGCCCACACCAGGCTGGGTGCAGCGCCCATGAGACCCGTGACCACGCCCATGCTCAAAAAGCTCATGCGGTGGCGGGCCATAAGACTGTGGCGCTCTTCGGCGCTGGCGAACTCGGCCAACACATCAAAGGCCATGACGCGGTAGGTGAGCCACCCCCAAATCAGTGCGGGCAGCACCATGGCCAAGGGCGGCACCAGCCACATGGGCAAGGTCAGCAACAAGGCGCCCAGCGCCAGCAGCAAGGATAAAAAAGTCCACCACAGGCTCCGCGTCAGGCTGCCACCTTGCTTGCGCTGCAAGCCTGCGAAGCGCCGATCGGCCACCAGACGGGTCAGCGAAGGCGTCATCAAGAACGAAACCGCCAACAAGGACGCCACCACCACCAAAGGGGTGACCGAGAAAATCACGAGCAAAGGCGCGACCACCGTTTTCAGGTCAGGCAAGCCGATGCCTTCGAGCCAGCGCCAAACGACAGTCAGCCAGCTGGAGGCGTCCAGCCAAGCCCGCACCCAGGAAACGGCGATGTCCCAATACAGATAACCCAACAACCAGGACAGGGCCACGATCAGCACCAGCGGTAAAAACGACAAGCCGATCACCCGGGGGTACAGGCAATACATCGCCGCGCGCCAAAAGGAATCGATCAAGAGTTTCATGGATCAAAGCTTAACAGTTGAATGCGGCAACACCGCCAGGCCAAGGCCAGGTGCGCAGACTCAGCTGCGGCCCAGCAGCCGCCCCAAGCCCTGCCGCTGTTGGGCCCAAAAGCTTGCGCCGTAGTCGCGGCCCTGCTCCACCTGGTCGCGCACACCTGTCGGGTCGTAACGCAGCTGAAAGTCGGCGGTGCCAAACAACATGTCCCACCAAGGCAACAACACCCCGAAGTTGCAGCCGCCCAGCACGGTGCGGCCCTGCGATTGGGACTCGTGGCCAATGCCAATGCTGTGGTGCCTGCGGTGAAAACGGGGGCTGACCCACAGGCGCTCACCCACGCGACCAAACCAGATGCGCACATTGGCATGCTGGAAGTTTTCGCTCAGCTGGCTGATCGCCACCAGCGCCACAAACTGCCCCGGCCCCACCCCAATCAGCACGGCCACGGCCGACAAGATCAGGCTGGTGAGCATGTCGTCCAGCAAATGGTTGCGGTTGTCACTCCACATGGTCATCTGCCGCTGTGAATGGTGCAAGGCATGCAAGGCCCACCAGGTGTTGGATTGGTGTTGAGCCCGGTGAATCCAGTAGTGGACAAAATCAAAGACGACCAAATAGAGCACGAAACTGACCAGGGCCAGATCGGTCACCCCAGGCCACAAACCATCCAAGTGCAACGTGGGCAAGCCCCAGACCCGCAGCACACCCAGGCCTTGCTCAAAAGCGTAGTCGAGCGTGAAAAACATGCCCAGCTTGAACAAGCCCAAGCGGTGGATCAGGGTGTACACCACATCGACCCACACTGCCTGTCGGTCGCGCATCGGCTCCGCAGGCCAGCGCCGCTGCATGGGGCCGATCACGACCCCCATCACGAGCAATTGCAAAAGGCCCACCACCACCCAGCCTGTGCCTTCATAAGCCTTGTCCAGCAGATGGCCCTGTCCCAAAGCAAAGGCGATGGGCTGCACGACCGCCTCGAAAAGCGTCTGCTGACAGCGGTCAAACAGGTCGATCAAAAAGTCCATGGCTTTATTGTTGTGAATCGGACAAAACCGACAGGGTCAAGGGGCGCTGTCGCACCCAGTCCCGGTAAGCCGGGTGCTCACGCAAAGTGGCGAAACACAGGCCCCGCGCCTTCAGGCCCATGATCAGTGGCTCCAGCACGGCCGGGGCCCACGGATCTTGGCGCGACCAGATGCCCAAATGCGCCATCAGGATGTCGCCAGCGCGGATGTTTTTCAGCGCCTTTGCAAGCAATTGGGCGTTGGGGTGGGTTGTGCTGGACAGCTCATCGCCCAAAAAACCAGCATCGGACCAGCCCACATGGGCAAAGCCGCATTGCCGAGCGGCGTCGATCAAGCGGGCAGAGGTTTTACCGCCCGGCGCCCTGAACAGGGGCAGGGGTGCTTGTCCGGTCAAGGTCTGCAAACGCTGGGCAGCTTGGCGCAAGTTGTCGCAATACTGTGCAGCGGTCCAGGTGAAGGTTTGGCCTGCCCGCTCGCCTGCGCTGGGGCGGATTCGGAATTGCCAGGCGTTGCCCTCTTGCAGGTCGGCGCGCCAATAAGCGTGGTCCCAAGTGTGCGAGGCGAAGGCGTGGCCCTCTGCGGCCCGTGCCCGCCACCAAGGGGCCCAATGCTGGCCCAAAGTGCCATCGCCCTCTCGGGTTTTTTCATGCGCCGCAAAAAAAGTGACTGGCACCTGTTGTCGCTGCAAGACTTCAGCGATCAATGGGGCCACGCCCATATGGCCGGTGTCAAAGGTCAAATAAACGGGCTTGTCACATGTGGCCGCGACAACGGTAAAACTGCACACCCCAAAGGCGCAGGCCAGGAACTTACGGCACCACTCAAAAGCGTGGCGCATGGTCCAGTGTCCACACCCCGTGGGGTGATTTACCAACCCGTACCTGCCGCACCACTTTGCGCGTGGCGATGTCGATCACCGTCAGTTTCCTGGCCCAGCGCGAGGCCACCAGAATGGTTTTGCCATCGGCCGTGATGTCCATGCAGTCTGGACCCGCGGGGCCTGGAAAGTCAGCCACTACGGTCATCTGGGTGTAGTCGATCTGACTGATGGTGTTGGTCACGCGGTTGCTGACCAGCACATGGCGTTTGTCGCCCAGTGCCCGAAACGCATGCGCCCCCTTACCGGTGGTGATTTTTTTGACGAGTTTGGCTTGGCCGTTGGCGATGTCGTACACCTCGACCCCGTCTCCACCGGTCAATCCGACCAGCAAGAATTTGTCATCCGGCGTGCCGAAAACATCCGCTGGCATGGGGCCAACCGGCGTGCGAGATTTGAGGGTTTGCTTTCCCAAGTCAATCGCCACGATCTCGTCGCTGTCCTGCATCGAAACCCAAGCGGTCTTGCTCTGGCTGTCGATCCACAGGTGGCTGGGCGTCTTACCGGTTGAGATGCGCTTGGCCAAGGTCGGGTTTTGCCCATCCCAGCGGTAGATATCCACGTGATCTAGGCGGTTGGCGGCGATCACCAACCATTTCATGTCTGGGGAGAACCGGAGGTGATACGGGTCCAGAATGCCGGTTACAGTGCGCTGAACCTCGGCGGTGCGAGGGTCGATGAAAGTCAGCGAGTCACTCATGGCGTTGGCCACGATGACCGACTTTTCATCGGGTGTGAGGTACAGGTGATGGGGCTCTTTGCCCGTAGGGATGCGCTTTTTTTCTTTCCAGGTGACAGGATCGATCACACTGACATTGCCATCCAGGGAATTGAGGACAAAAACCGGGGATTGGGCCTGAGCGGTCATGCCGCCAAACAAAAGAGCCCCAACCGCGCTCACAAAAATTCGAGACACCCAACGCAAATCAATCACAAAACACTTTCAAAATCACATCCGAGTGTAAACGCCGATTCAGGACCCAAGATGCCCCAACCCATGACAACGACCATCTCTTTGGAAAAACTAACATTGGAAGTCGCGCACTGGCAGCCTGAAGAGAAAATCAGCCCCCCGCACACCCTCGTTTTTCTGCACGAAGGCTTGGGCAGCGTCTCCATGTGGCGCGACTGGCCAGCAAGCCTGTGCCAGCGCCTAGGCTGCGCGGGCTTGGTCTATTCGCGCCAAGGCTATGGCCGGTCCGATCCGGTGGTCGATGTGCGCGGCCCTTCGGGCGAAAGAGAGGGCGTGCGCCACGGCCGTCTGCAGCCCGACTACATGCACCGCGAAGCCTTGGAAGTTTTGCCCGCCTTGCTGGAGGCGCTCAACATCCAGCGCCCTGTTTTGCTGGGCCACTCGGATGGCGGCACCATCGCCCTGATCCATGCCAGCCGTTTTGAGGTGGCTGGTTGCGTGGTCATGGCACCGCATGTGATGGTCGAAGACATCTCGCTTCAGGCCATCCTGGCGGCTCGGCAAGCCTATGAACACGGACCCCTGCGCCAGCGCCTTGCCCCCTATCACGCGAATGTGGACTGCGCGTTTTGGCAGTGGAATGATGTCTGGCTCAGCCCCGGCTTCCACGACTTCGATATCCGCCCCGAACTGGGCGGCATCCGCGCACCCTTGCTGGCCATCCAAGGCGAAGGCGACCCCTACGGCACCATGGCCCAGATCGACGACATGGCTCGCGTCGTGCCCCATGCACAGCTGCTCAAACTGCCCGATTGCGGCCACTCACCCCACCGCGACCAACCAGAGGCCGTGGCTCGGGCTGTTCAGGCCTTCATCCAGCAACTTTAGGGCTTGAGCAAAGCCAGGTCGTCGTCGGTCAACCAGCGCCACTGACCTGGGGCCAAATCCCCCAAAACCAAACCGCCAATTTGCGAGCGGTGCAGCCCCTCCACCCGGTTGCCCACCGCCGCCAGCATGCGCTTGACTTGGTGGTATTTGCCCTCTGTCAGTGTCAGCTTCAGGTGCAACTCACCCACCGCCTCGCAAGCGGCGGCTTTTACGGGCTTGGGGTCGTCGTCGAGCACCACCCCCGTGAGCAACTTGTTCACCATCTCTGGCGTGATCGGGTGCTTGGTGGTCACCTCGTACACCTTGGGCACATGGTGCTTGGGCGAGCTCATCTTGTGGATGAACTGGCCGTCATCGGTCAGCAACAACAAACCTGTGGTGTCTTGGTCGAGTCGCCCCACCGCCTGCACGCCCTGCACCGCCGCTTTTTGTGGGCGCTGGCGCAAAGGCGCGGGCAGCAGGGTGTAGATGCTTGGCCAGGTGGAGGGTTTTTGCGAGCACTCGGTGCCTGTGGGCTTGTTGAGGAGCACGTAGGCTTTGTCCTTGAAGGGCCAATCGGTGCCTTGCACCCTGAACTGCAGGCCCTCCAAATCAAAAAACTCGCCGGCATCGGTGACGGTTTGGCCGTCGACTTGCACATGGCCCTGCTGGACCAGGCCCGCGCACACGCGGCGGATGCCAAAACCCTGGCAAAACAGAATGTCTTCCAGGCGCATGGGTTTGAGAGGTTTGGCTTTCATGGGGCATGATTGTGACCTCGAAAACACACACGCGATGGCGAACAGACTTGGCAGGAGACACATGGCCCATGAGCACCGCCCTTGACACACTCGACCGCATGACCGAAGCGCTGACGGCATGCACCCAAGGCCAACTGGCACAAAGCGACATGATCCGCCAATGGCGTAGCAGTGCCGCCAGCTTGCCCTTGCCCGACAAGTTTGGGGAAGTGCTGGGCAACCTGCTTGACCGCATCGAGGCCAGCGCGCTGTTCAGCGAAGAAAGCTGCTCGTTCAGCCAAAAAGACCTGATGGCCAGTTTGCAACTGTGGGCAGACAAGGCGCGGGCCAAGCTGACCATCCCGTAAAAGGAAAGAGGCTCATAGCTTGGGAGCGAGCCCCTGCTCGCGAATCTTGGTTCTGCCTGGGCGCGCATTCGGCCGCAGGGGCGGCCTCCCAAAAAACACAAGGCTTCTCAGCAGACACCAACAACAACGGGCCCCGAAGGGCCCGTTGTTTTGTGCAAAGCAGCTGATTACTTCAAAGCCTTGAAGCGCACGCGCTTGGGCTTGGCACCCTCTTCGCCCAGACGGCGTTTCTTGTCGGCTTCGTACTCTTGGTAGTTGCCGTCAAAGAACACCCACTGGCTGTCGCCTTCGGCGGCCAGGATGTGCGTCGCAATGCGGTCCAGGAACCAGCGGTCGTGGCTGATCACCATGATGGAGCCCGCGAATTCCAGCAGCGCGTCTTCCAAAGCGCGCAAGGTTTCCACGTCCAAGTCGTTGGAGGGCTCGTCCAACAGCAACACGTTGCCGCCTTCGATCAGGGTTTTGGCCAGGTGCAAACGGCCGCGCTCACCACCCGACAGCATGCCAACCTTCTTTTGCTGGTCGCCACCGTTGAAGTTGAAGCGCCCGCAATACGCGCGGCTGGCCATCTGGAACTTGCCCACGTTGATGATGTCCAGACCGCCCGAGACGTCTTCCCAAACGGTTTTGTTGTTGTCCAGGTCGTCACGGTTCTGGTCCACAAAGGCCATGCGCACGGTTTGGCCGATGGTGACTTCACCGCTGTCAGGTTGCTCTTTGCCCGCGATCAGCTTGAACAGGGTCGATTTACCCGCGCCGTTGGGGCCGATGATGCCCACGATGGCACCCGCAGGCACCTTGAAGCTCAGGTTATCGATCAGCAAACGGTCGCCAAAGGACTTGCTGACGTTTTTGAATTCGAACACCTCGTTACCCAGACGCTCGGCCACAGGGATGAAGATCTCCTGGGTTTCGTTGCGTTTTTGGTATTCGTGATCGGACAGCTCTTCGAAGCGGGCCAAACGCGCCTTGCTCTTGGCTTGGCGGCCTTTGGGGTTGGCTCGCGCCCACTCCAATTCTTTCTTCATGGCTTTGGAGCGGGCGTCTTCGGTGCGCTGCTCGGTGGCCAAACGGGCGTCTTTTTGCTCCAGCCAGCTGGAGTAATTGCCTTTGTAAGGAATGCCGGAGCCCCGGTCGAGTTCCAAAATCCACTCGGCGGCATTGTCAAGGAAGTAACGGTCGTGGGTGATGGCCACCACAGTGCCCGAGAAACGCTGCAAGAACAGCTCGAGCCAGTCCACGCTTTCAGCGTCCAAGTGGTTGGTCGGCTCGTCGAGCAACAGCATGTCGGGGCGCGACAACAACAGGCGGCACAGCGCCACACGGCGCTTTTCACCACCCGACAGTTTGCCAATGATGGCGTCCCAGGCGGGCAGGCGCAGCGCGTCGGCGGCGATTTCGAGTTGGTGCTCAGACGCGTCACCCGCGGTCGAAATGATGGCTTCGAGTTGGGCCTGCTCGGCGGCCAGAGCGTCAAAGTCGGCGTCTTCTTCGGCGTAGGCGGCGTACACCTCTTCCAGGCGGGCTTGTGCGGCCTTGACCTCGCCCATGCCGCTTTCAACCGCTTCACGCACGGTCTGCTCTGGGTCCATCACCGGCTCTTGGGGCAGATACCCGATCTTCAGGCCCGCCATGGGAATGGCTTCGCCTTCGATTTCCTTGTCGATGCCCGCCATGATCTTGAGCAAAGTGGACTTGCCCGAGCCGTTGGTGCCCAGCACGCCGATCTTGGCGCCAGGGAAGAAAGACAGCGAAATGTCTTTGAGAATGTGACGTTTGGGCGGCACGATCTTGCCAACCCGGTTCATCGAAAATACGTATTGAGCCATTTATACCCGCCTGAAAAAATACCAATAACTGCGCATTATCCCAGCTTGCCGTGATGCAGCGTTAAACAGATGGGGCGATCCCAGTACCAGACTGTCTATGTGGGAGCGACGCCCTCGTCGCGGTGGACCGTTCGCAGACCACCAGCATTCGCCCCGCGTGCAGGACTCCTAAAGCTGCCGCTCCGTCTGCAAGCCCGAACGGCTGGAATACTGAACCAAGCTGTCGAGGGCTTCCAGCATCACCCGAGCGCTGCGGCAGCCATACACCTCGTCTCGCAACCAAGTGCATTCGGCGTCCAGCAGGTCGTCAGACCCCACACTGCACCACCAAACCCGGCCTTCGCCGTCCCAACGGTAGCCCCGTGACTTGAGCTTGTCCTTGGCCTCAAAGGGTGCCCCTGTGGCGCGCAGCTTGTAGCGCGTCTGGTCTGCCCCCGCCAAGAGGCGCGACAAACCCGTTTGCCCGTCGGCCAGCGGCGAAGCCAGCACCTGCAACAGCGCATGGCAGTCCACCTGGGCACGGTGCGCGTCGTAAAACCAGCCGCGTTCAGAAGCCAAAAACTCCAGCTTGGCCGAGCCGCTGCCCTCTTTTTTCCAGTCAATGCCCATGAAGGAACACGCCCAGGCTTTGCCTGCAAACACCGGAAAGCGCGCCTCGACAAACGGGCGGTCAAACCCGGCGTTGTGCGCCACGATCAAATCGGTCTGCTGCACCAGCGCCGTCACGGCGGCGTCGTCGATGCGCAAGCCCTGCACCATGCTGTCGTCAATGCCCGTGATCTCGGTGATCTGCGCCGGAATCGGCTTACCCGGGTCTTCGAACGACTCGTAAATGGTCACGGGCCCCACAGGCAAACCCGAGGCCACGTCCACCAACACCGACAGCATGGCCAGCTCGATCACTTTTTCGTTCTTGCTGTCGAGCCCGGTGGTTTCAGTGTCCAGCACGATCACGCGCCGGGTCGCCTGCCCGTTCACTGGCCCGTAATCGCTGTGCGGCACCAAACGGCGCAACACACGAAAGTCAGGGTGCTGCGACAGGGTTTGGGCCATGGCTTCGGCGTCGGAGGGGACTGAAAGGTTCATAGCGACAAGCGGCGCTGCAACCGCTTGCACCCCATCAGGCGTTGTCGCCACAGGCGATGACACTTTGGCTGGGCGTGTTTTGGTCGCCTTGGGGGGTGCAGTCGCTGCTGCTTCCGCCTCAAAGCCGAAAAAACTCATCTGATCGATCTTGTTCATAAGGCGTGATTAAACCGCGACTTCAAGCCCCTCCGACAAGACCAAAGAAGCGCCAAGGCCTCCGTGTCAGTCGAGCTTGATGCCCAAGTCCACCGCCAGTTTGATCCAGACGGGCACTTCAGATTCCCAGTCTTTGCGGGTACCGGCCAGATTTTTCGGCTTGTTGGGGATGGCGAAGGTCTCGCGCAGCTTGGCGGCTTTGTCGGTGTTGGACCACGCCACGGCTTCGTCGGCCAGCAGCTTCAGCACCGCCTCGGGCGTTCCGGCGGGGGCCACCAGGGGCAAGCCACCTTCCAAAGTCACGAGCTTGGCAGTGTCACCTTGTTCCATGAGGGTGGGCACGTTGGGCAGTTTGGGCGAGCGGTAGCTGCCCGTCACGCCAATGGCGCGCACGCCACGGCTGGCGACCGCATTGAAGGCCAGATAGCTGCCCACGGCAATTTGCGATTGGCCAGACGCCACATCCAGCCACATGGGTGCTTCGCCGCGGTAATGCACCGACTGGATTTGGGTACCGTGCACGCGGTTGGTCTGGTCGGCCACCATATGCGGGTAAGAGCCCGGGGCATAGGTGCCCATGGAAGTTGGGTTCTTTTTGGCCCAAGCCACAAATTCGGCCATGTTGTTGGCCGGGATCTTGTCGTTGATGCCCACCACCAGCGGGCCGGAGGGGAACACGGTGACGGGGGTCAGGTCTTTGTCGAGGTTGTAGGGCAGCTTGGAATACAAGATGCGGTTTTGCCAAAAGGTGCCCGAGGTGCTCATGACCAGGGTGTAGCCATCGGCGGGCGATTTGGCCGCCGCGTCGATGCCGATGATGGCGCCTGCACCGGGCTTGTTGTCGATGACCACGGGCACACCCAGCTTGCCAGACAGGTGTTCGCCATAGCTGCGGGCCAAGGCGTCGGTCAAGCCGCCGGGTGGGAAAGCCACAATGATCCGAATGGGTTTGGCAGGCCACTTGGTTTGCGCCCAGGCATGGACCAACGGGCCACTGGTGGCCACGGCGGTGGCGGCCACAGCGGCAGTTTGAAGAAAGGATCGGCGGTCAGAAAATGGTTTCATGGTCATGCTTGTGAGCGGTTTGTAGATGCGGTGCAGTCTAGTGGCGCATGGCCGAGGAGGCCATTGGGGTTTGAACCCATGGGCTGAGCTGTGAGGGACATCCACAGGGCTTTTTCTGCTTTGTGCGACAATGCATACCGTTGCAGCCTCCAGTTGCCGCAACATCAGCACTTCTGCTGGGGCCTGACCCAGGCAACGCTCAAAACAAGCGCCTGCGGTTTCCATGCCCACCCTAAGACCTATCGGCCAACACTGGTAACTGCCAACAGCAGTTGAATGAGCCGATACCCGCGCCGGACATGGCGCTCTGTAAAAATGAACTTTGAAGAATTGAATTTGGTTCCGGCCATCATGCAAGCTGTGCGCGAGCTCGGCTACGAGAACCCCACGCCCATTCAGGCCCAAGCCATTCCCGCCGTTTTGGCCGGGCAAGACTTGTTGGCCGGTGCACAAACCGGCACCGGCAAAACCGCCGCATTCACCTTGCCCATGCTGCACAAGCTGAGCCTGAGTGAGCCGGGCAAAAACCGCTTTGGCGGCAAAGCCATCCGCGCTTTGGTCCTCACCCCTACCCGCGAGCTGGCTGCCCAGGTCGAAGAGTCGGTGCGCGACTACGGCAAATACCTGCAGCTCGACTCCACCGTGATTTTTGGTGGTGTGGGCATGAACCCGCAGATCAGCAAGGTCAAAAAAGGCGTGGACATTCTGGTGGCTACACCCGGTCGTTTGCTCGACCTGCAAGGTCAGGGTTTCCTGGACCTGTCGACGGTTGAAATTTTGGTGCTCGACGAAGCCGACCGCATGTTGGACATGGGCTTCATCCACGACGTGAAAAAAGTGCTGGCCCTGGTGCCCAAAGACAAGCAAAGCCTGCTGTTCTCGGCCACCTTCAGCGACGAGATCCGCGAGTTGGCGGGCAACCTTCTCAAGAACCCCCAGAGCATCCAGGTCACTCCGAGCAACACCACGGTGCAGCGCATCACACAAGTGATCCACCCTGTGGGCCGCAGCAAGAAAAAAGACGTGCTGTTGCACATCATTCAAAAGCACGACTGGAGCCAGGTGCTGGTGTTCACACGCACCAAGTTCGGTGCCAACAACGTGGCCGACTTCCTGACCAAAAATGGCGTGAAAGCCATGGCCCTGCACGGCAACAAGAGCCAGACCGCCCGGACCCAGGCTTTGGCCGGTTTCAAGAGTGGCGAGATCCGCGCCTTGGTGGCCACCGACATTGCGGCACGCGGCATCGACATCGAAGACTTGCCACACGTCGTGAACTTTGAAATCCCGAACGTGTCGGAAGACTACGTGCACCGCATTGGCCGCACCGGCCGTGCGGGTGCCAGCGGCGAGGCGGTGAGCCTGGTCTGTCTGGACGAAGAAGGCTTCATGATGGACATCGAGCGCTTCACCAAGCAAGAGATTCCAGTGCAATTGCTCGAAGGTTTTGGCCCCGAGCCAGGCGAAATTGCCGAGCCTATCGCCATGGGTCGCCAGACCTTGTGGGGCGGCGCAGGCAAGCCGCCAAGCCGTGATGTGATGGCCGCAGCCGCCAAGGCCGCACGCCAAGACATGATGCAACGCATCCGCGACAACAAAGTGGCCGTCGGTGGTGGTGGCGGTCAACGCCAACCCCGCGCCGAAGGTCAGGGCCAGCCCCGTCCCTCGCGCAACAGCCCTCCGCCATCACGCCGAAATGGACCACAGGGCGCGCCCCGCTTTGAAGGCCAAGGCGATGGTCGCCGTGAAGGTGGTCGTGACGGTGGTCGAGGACAAGAGCAACGCGGCGATCCGCGCTTTGACAACCGTGGTGACGGCCAAGGCCGTCCCGCGCCACGTGGCCCACGCCCTGAAGGCCGAGGCCCAGGTCGCGGCCCACAAGGTGGGCAAGGTGGACAAGACCGCCGCCGTCACGATGGCGACGAATTGCCACGCCACATTGATCCACTGAAAACCACTCAGTTTGCGCGTCTGGACTTGCCCAACCGCAAACCCGTGCGCACCAGCGGCCAACCTGACCCAACCCGCACCAGCATCGACAGCTTGGCCAGCGGCGGTCGCCGCCATGGCGGCGGCGGCGGTGGTGGCGGCTACGGCGGTGGTAACCGCGGTGGAAACGGTGGTGGTGGTCGTGGCTTCGGTCGCTGATCCACAAACACCCCAAAATACAAAGAGCCCGCAGATGCGGGCTCTTTTTTTGTCTGCGCGAGTCTCAGTCGCGCACGAACAAGGTCACCAGTGGGTCGGGCCCCACCTGACGACTCCAGTGGCCATGTACCGTGGCATCGAATGTGGCCCCCTCGGGCAAAGTGTCGGCCGAGTAGAAAAACTCGCCGGGCCCAAAAATGCGCGAGCTGCCGTCTTGCAAAAAAATCTCCATTTGCCCACCCAGCACAAACAACCACTGTGGGTTGCCGGTGCAGTGGAATGTGCTGCGAAAGCCCACCGGGCTTTGGCGCAACTGGCACGCGCTGGCCGCCATCAGTGGCGACAACTGGCTTTGGGGCGTGCCTTCGGCCAAGGGCACCCATTCATCGCGAAAACGTGCACGGCCATCGGTGTCGGTGAAGAGAATGACTTTTTTCAGCTGATTCATGGGGGTGTTCTTTCATCAAAATGAAGGCTCGATTGTCGTTGAGCCAACAAGGCAGCCCAACGCCCATGGCATAGACTGAACGAAAAACCCTCTGTCGTGACCCCACAAGCTCAGCAACGAACGCCTGATTCAACACACTTTGATCCTTCAAGAAGCCATGAACACTGCCCCTTTGAACATCGTTTTCCATGGCCAAAATGCGGCCAATTTCCGCCCAGGTTTTGAAGCATTGATCGGGCCCCAGCACCGCATCAGCGACCTGACTGATGGCCTGGACCAGCCGGGCGAACAAGCGCTGTATGAAAACGCGGACGTGGTGATCGGCATCCAGCTCAACCGCGCCATGCCCCAACCCTTGAAGGCGCGGCTGTTTCACGCCCCGGCTGCGGGCACCGACGCCATCTCAACCGCCTTGCTGCCCGCGCACTGCACACTGGCCAATTGCTTTGGACACGAAAATGCGATTGCCGAATACGTGATGGCGGCTTTGCTGATGCGCCATGTGCCACTGGCCCGCGCAGACCAGGATTTGCGCCAAGGCCGCTGGACGTTTTGGGCGGGTCGCCCGGCCGCACTGCGCACCGAAATGGGCGCGCAAACCTTGGGCCTGCTGGGCTTTGGGCACATCGCGCAGGCCACAGCCCATCGCGCCAAGGCCTTTGGCATGCGGGTGCATGTGGCCAACCGCAGCCCCATCCAACACCCCTTGGTGGACCATAGCTGGACACTCGACGACTTGCACACCTTCATGGCCAGCGCCGACGCGGTGGTGGTCAGCCTGCCGTTGACCGACAACACCCAAGGACTGGTGGACGCGGCAGCCCTGGCCGCCATGCGGCCCGATGCGGTGCTGCTCAACGTGGGCCGGGGTGCGGTGATCGATGAAACCGCACTTTACGAGGCCCTGAAATCGCGTCAGATTGGGGGTGCCGTGATCGACACTTGGTACCAATACCCCACCCCCACACAAAGCGAATGCGCACCGTCAAAGTTCGATTTTGCGGCGCTGGACAATGTGCTGATGACGCCCCACATGTCGGGCTGGACAGCGGGCACGGTGCGCCGCCGCCAAGAGACGCTGGCCGAGAACATCGGCCGTTTGAGCCGGGGCGAGCCCTTGATCCATGTGCTGCATGGGCCAGGCAGCCCTGGTTAACAGCGCCTCAGCTGCTTTGCCGCTGCACGATCTCGAAGCCCAGGTCAAGTTGAGGCTGCTCGGGCTCCTCACCACGCATGAGACTCAGCAGCATGTCGGCGGCCGCCTGGCCAATGCGCGCGCGCGGTGTTCGCACGGTGGTCAGAGGCGGCAACATCTGGTCAGAGCCCGTCAGGTCGTTGAACCCTGCAATGGCGACCTGCTGCGGCACCGAGACACCCATGCGAAGCGCCGCCATCAAAGCGCCTTGGGCCAGGTCGTCGTTGCAAAAAAAGATGGCGTCCACGGCTGGGCGCTGCTGCATGATTTGCTCAAACATCACCCCCCCCAAAGCCAGCGATGAGGGTGCGGGGTTGAGAAATTCCAACGTGGGGTCGAAGGCACCAACCTCTTGCAGGGCGTGACGCCAACCATACAAGCGTTGCATCACACGGGGATCAAGCTGCGCTGCGGCAAAGGCGATGCGGCGGCGACCACTGGCCAGAAGGTGACGCGTCATGGCGGAGCCTGCATCGGTTTGACGAAAGCCCACACAGTACAAGGCTTCGCCGTCGCTGGCGGGCAAATCCATCAGGTGAACGCAGGGCACTTGGCTGCGGGCCATCAGCTGGCGGGTGGCCGGGTTGTGGTCCAGCCCGGTGACCAGCAAACCGGCCGGGCGGTGCAGCAACTGCTCGCGCAGCAATTGCTCTTCTTCGCTGGGGTTGTAGTGCGTCACGCCCATCAGGGTTTGGTAACCGGCGGCGCGAAAACTGGTTTGTGCGGCATCAAGCAGGTCCACAAACAGGGCATTGGACAACAGTGGAATCAGGATGCCCACATGGTCACTGCGCTGCGAGGCGAGCGCCCTGGCCGCCGGATCGGGCACGTAGCCGAGCATGTCCGACACGGACGTGACGCGCTCGATCAGGGCCGGGTCCACGGCACGTTCACCACGCAATGCACGCGAAACAGTGCTGGGGCTGACACCGGCAGCGCGGGCCACATCGCTCAGGGTGACGCGCCCGGAGGCGCGGTGTTTTTTGTTCTGGGCAAGATGGATTGACAAGGGTTTGTCCGTAGAGGTGATGGGCCACAAGGTCTATAGGATAGCGCTATCCCACAGGTTTTTGATGACCTATCTTGTCCAAAGAATATTTTCCATGACAAGCTAAGTCATAGGTCCACTGCCAGAGGTTCATTTTTTTTATTTCTCTCGGACAGCGCTGTCCGAGAGTGAAGAGCAGGAGTTGAGAAGTGTCTAAACCCGATGTGCTGGCCGTGGCCAAACTCCACCCCTTCTTCCAAAAAGCTCTGGAATCGCTGTACACCGTGCACGATCGTACGCATGTGACAGACCCGGCTGCTTTTGCAGCCCTCGCCCCCCGAATTTTGGGTGTGGCCGGAACGGGTGAGGCTAGCGTGCCGCGCAGCCTGATCGAACAACTGCCCAACGCCAAAGTGGTCGCGGTGTTTGGCGTGGGCTATGACGGCGTGGATGTACCTGCCGTCATGGAACACGGCATCCCTGTCACCCACACTCCGGATGTCCTGACCGATGATGTGGCTGATCTGGCCATGGGTCTGGTGCTTTCGGTGGGCCGCGCCATTCCACAAGCAGACCAGTTTGTGCGTGCAGGCCAATGGCCCAACGGCCCCATGACATTGGGCCGCAAGGTCTCAGGTGCGCGGCTAGGCATCGTGGGCTTAGGCCGCATTGGCAAAGCCATCGCCACACGCGCCAGCGCCTTCGGCATGTCGATCGCTTACACGGCACGGACAGCCAAGCCCGATTCCGGTTTCAAGTTTTACCCAACCGCCGCCGATCTGGCAGCGAATGTGGACTTTTTGGTGGCCATCACGCCTGGTGGTGCTGGCACCAAGCACCTCATCAACGCCGAGGTGCTCAAGGCGCTGGGACCACGAGGCTTTTTGATCAACGTGGCGCGTGGCAGCGTGGTCGATGAACAGGCCCTGATTGCAGCCCTGCAAAACGGCACCATCGCAGGCGCAGGTCTTGATGTATTTGCAAACGAGCCGAACGTGCCCGAAGCCCTGTGGGGCATGCGCAATGTGGTGCTGACCCCGCACATGGCCAGCGCCACCACCGAAACGCGTCAAGCCATGGCCGATCTGGCTTTTGCCAATATGCAAGCCGGTATTTCCGGCCAGCCCTTGCTCACGCCTGTGCCCGAGTGCTCAGGCCTGGTGAAGTGAGACGCTGTCTGAAGCCATGAATCACCTGCCATTGCGTCTGATCGTCATGGGCGTGTCCGGTTGTGGCAAGTCGACCATGGCTGCCGCCTTGAGCGAGCGCCTGGGTCTCGACATGGTCGACGGCGATGACCTGCACCTGCCTGAGAGCGTGGCCAAAATGCGTGCAGGTATTGCATTGCAGGATGACGACCGTTGGCCCTGGCTGGAACGCATCGGCAATTACTTGTCTCAACCTCATGCGCAAGGCCGCGTCGTAGCCTGCTCGGCGCTCAAGCGCGTTTACCGCGACCGCATCCGTGAACAAGCGGGTGATGTGTGTTTTGTCTTCCTGGATGGCGATTTCGACTTGATTCAAAAGCGCATGCACCAACGCGTAGGCCATTACATGCAACCCGGCTTGCTGGACAGTCAATTCCGCACCCTTGAAAAACCCCAGGCCGATGAGCCCGACGTGATTCGACTGCCCATCACCGAACCCGTGCAGGACATGGTCGAGCAAGCGCTCAACGCCTTGCACACCCGCTTGCATCCAGCCCTCTGATTTTTAGAAAGCCCTTCATGTTCATCCGCTGTGCATTTTTCCAAGGCAACGTCAAACCCGGTATGGAAGACGCCTTCAACCGCTACATCCGCGAAAAGCTGGTGCCTTTGTGGACACGTTTTCCGGGCGCCCAAGAAGTGCGCGTGTTGCGTCAAGTTGAGAGCGACGTGGCCGACCCGCACTTCGGCATGGTGCTGTCGGTGCGTTACCCCAGTCGTGAGTCGATCGAGATCGCACTGGCATCGGCCGTGCGCATGGAAAGCCGCGAAGTGTCCAAAGATTTGATCGCCATGTTCGATGGCACTGTGTTTCACACCGTCTTCAGCGCTGACGAATACGCGCTGCCCACCGATTGATTTTTTTCGACCGTTCTTTTAACCAGGAGACAAAACCATGAAACTTTCCCGCATCCTTCTCGCCTGCCTCGTCGCTGCCGTCGGCTCCAGCGCTTACGCCGCCAAGTTCAACCTGAAAATGGGCCACGCGGTCAACGCCACCGATGGACAACATGCCGCAGCCCTCAAGCTGGCCGAACTGGTCAAGCAACGCACCAACGGCGATGTCGAAATCACCGTGTTCCCAGCCAACCAGCTGGGCAATGACGCGGCCATGATCAACGGCACACGCGGCGGCACGATCGACATCGTGTCCAGTGGTGCTTCCAACTTCAACGGCATCGTGCCTAACACCGCAGCAATGGAACTGCCCTTTGTGTTCCGCAACGCGCAACACGCCTACACCGTGCTGGATGGCGCCGTGGGCACGGGCGTGCTCAACGAATTGGCCCCGCACGGCCTCAAAGGTCTGGCTTACTGGGAAAACGGCTGGCGTGCTTTCACCAACAACAAACGCCCCGTCAACAAGCCCGAAGACCTGAAGGGCTTGAAGATCCGCTCCACACCCAACCCGTACCACATCCAAGCGTTCAAGCTGCTGGGCATGAACCCATCGCCCATGCCGATTGCCGAGCTGTACACCGCTTTGGAAACCGGCACCTTTGACGCGCAAGAGCACCCCATCAACGTGACCTGGTCGTCCAAGTTCTACGAAGTGCAAAAGCACCTCACAGTGAGCAACCACGTTTACTCACCGCTGGTGGTGGCCATGAACAAAGCCAAGTTTGACAGCCTGCCAGCCAACTACCAAAAAGTGGTGGTGGATGCCGCACGTGAAGCCGCCACTTACCAGCGTGGCTTGAACGCATCCAACGCAGGGAAAGTGATTGCAGAGCTCAAGAAGTCGGGCATGCAAGTGATCGAGAACGTGGACATGGCCCCCTTCCAAAAGATCGTGTCGGCTGAAATTGCCAAGACCTTCGGCGAGAAGAGCGGCACCGCTTTGCTCAAGGCGATCGAAGACACCAAGTGATGGTTTGAGAGACATCACGCCCCCTCTACGGAGGGGGCTTTTTTGTGAATGACGTATGAAAAAAATCAACGACCTTTTCTTCAAGCTGGCGGAGTTCACGCTGGTCATCATGCTGTCGGCCATGGTCATCATGGTGTTTGGCAACGTGGTGCTGCGCTACGGCTTCAATGACGGCATCATCAGCTCGGAGGAGTTGTCGCGGTTTTTGTTCATCTGGATCACCTTCCTGGGCGCGATTGTCACCATGCGCGAGAACGGCCACTTGGGCTTGGACTCTGTGGTGCGCAAGCTCAGCCTGACGGGTAAAAAAGCAGCTTTCGCCATCTCCAATGTGCTGATGCTCGGCTGCTGTGCCCTGATGTTTTACGGCACGCTCAAACAGCACAGCATCAATGCCACCACGCGCTCCGCCGTGACCGAAATTCCCATGAGTTGGGTGTACGGCGTGGGCTACATCACCAGCGTGGCGATGGGCCTGATGATCATGGGCAAGCTGGTTCAGCTGGCCAAAGGCAATTTCAATGAATCCGATTTGATCCAGGTGCAAGACTCCGAAGAAGTCGTGACCGCGCACACGCAGGAGGCCGCCAAATGACCGTGCTTGTTTTCATCGTGTCGCTGCTGGCTGCCATGGCGCTTGGCATGCCGCTGGCCTTTTCCCTCATCGTCTCAGGTGTGGCTTTGATGCTGCACCTGGACAACTTCGACACGCAAATCGTGTCGCAAAACCTGATCAACGGGGCCGACAACTTTCCGCTGATGGCCGTGCCCTTTTTCATGCTGGCCGGTGAGTTGATGAACGCGGGCGGCATGAGCCGGCGCATTGTCAACTCAGCCATGGTCTGGGTGGGCCACTTCCGGGGTGGCCTGGGCTATGTTGCGGTGTTTGCCGCCATCGTGATGGCCAGCCTGTCGGGCTCGGCCGTGGCCGACACTGCAGCTTTGGCTGCCGTGCTCATGCCCATGATGCGCGATGCCGGTTACCGCATGGACCGCTCGGCTGGCTTGATCGCGGCGGGCGGCATCATCGCGCCGGTCATTCCACCTTCGATTGGCTTCATCTTGTTTGGTGTGATCGGCGGTGTGTCCATCTCCAAACTCTTCATGGCGGGTATTTTTCCAGGCCTGTTGATGGGTTTTGCCTTGATCGTGACCTGGTGGATCGTGGCGCGCAAAGACAATGTGGTGGTCGCTGCCAAGGTGCCTTTCAAAGAACGCATCACCGTCACCATCAACGCGTTCTGGTCTTACCTTCTGGCCATCACCATCATCGGTGGTATGAAGATGGGCATCTTCACCCCCACCGAAGCGGCCGTGGTGGCCGTGGTGTATTCGCTGTTCGTGGGCTTGTTCATTTACCGAGAAATCAAGTTCAAAGACTTGTACGGCATCATTTTGGCGGCCGCCAAAACGTCTTCGGTGGTAATGTTCCTCGTCGCCGCCGCGCTGGTGTCGGCGTGGTTGATCACCGTGGCCAACATCCCAGCGCAGATCGTTGAAATTTTGCGCCCCTTCATCGACAACCAAACATTGTTGATGGTCATGCTGATGCTGCTGGTCATGATCGTGGGCACGGCGCTGGACTTTGCACCCACGGTGCTGATCTTGACGCCGGTGCTGATGCCTTTGGTGCGCGAAGCTGGCATTGACCCGGTCTACTTTGGCGTGCTGTTCATCATCAACAACGCCATCGGTTTGCTCACCCCGCCCGTGGGCACGGTGCTCAACGTGGTGTGCGGGGTGGGTCGCATCCCGATGCACGATGTCATCCGCGGGGTCATGCCTTTCCTGACTTCCCAAGTGGTCGTCATGGGGGCGCTGATCGCCTTCCCGAGTTTGGTGATGGTTCCTCTCAAATGGATGCTGATGCGATGAATGCTCTCGACACTTTTCAACTCAAGGGCCGCCGTGCCCTGATCACCGGTTCGTCTGCTGGCATTGGCCTGGCTTTGGCCGAGGCCTTGGCGCAAGCGGGCGCCCATGTCATTTTGAATGGCCGCACCGCCAGCAAAGTGGAGGCGGCAGCTCTTGCACTGCAAGCCCAGGGCTTGTCGGTCAGCACCTCAGTCTTTGACGTGACCGAGGCCGAGAGTGTGCGTGCGGCAGTGGACCAGATCGAGGCCGACGGCCCGATCGATATTTTGGTCAACAACGCGGGCATGCAAATCCGTGGCCCGCTGCACGAGTACCAGGACAGCGACTGGCACACGATCATGAAGACCAACCTGGACAGCGTGTACTTTGTGGGCCAAGCGGTGGCCAAAAAAATGATCCCAAGGGGAAGCGGCAAGATCATCAACATCTGCTCGGTGCAAAGCGAACTGGGCCGCCCCGGCATTGCGCCCTACACCGCCACCAAAGGCGCTGTGAAGATGCTGACCAAAGGCATGGCGATTGACTGGGGCCAGTTTGGCATCAACGTCAATGGCATTGGACCGGGCTACTTCAAAACCGAACTCAACCAGAAGCTGGTGGACGACCCGGCCTTCAGCAGTTGGCTGGTGGGCCGCACACCCAGCCGCCGCTGGGGCGATGTGCAAGACCTGGGCGGCGCAGCGGTCTTTTTGGCCAGCGACGCCTCACGCTTTGTGAACGGCCATATCTTGTATGTCGACGGCGGCGTGACCGCGACACTCTAAGATTCTTCCTTCATTCAACCCAAGAGACCTGCCATGAAATCCGTTGTCTGCCACTCGGCCAAAGACCTGCGCATTGAAAACACCGAACTGCCCACTTTGGGTGAACACCAACTGCGCGTGAATGTGGCCTATGGCGGCATTTGCGGCTCGGACCTGCATTACTACCAGCACGGTGGTTTTGGCACCGTGCGCATCAAGCAACCCATTGCGCTGGGGCACGAAGTCTCGGGCGTGGTGGAGGGTTTGGGCAGCCAAGCCAGCGGCATCGCCAAAGGCCAGCGCATCGCCATATCGCCTTCACGCCCTTGCGGCCACTGCCGCTTTTGCCAAGCGGGGCAACACAACCATTGCTTGAACATGCGCTTTTACGGCAGCGCCATGCCCTTCCCCCACATCCAGGGCGCGTTTTCCGAACAAATCATCATCGAGGGCTACCAAGCCCATCCGATTGCTGACCACCTGAGCCTGTCCGAAGCCGCGCTGGCTGAGCCCCTGTCGGTGGGCTTGCACGCGATTCAGCGCGCTGGCAGCGTGCTGGGCAAACAGGTCTTGGTCACTGGTTGCGGCCCCATTGGTTCACTGCTGATTGGTGCTTTGCGTCGGGCCGGTGCAGCGCGCATCGTGGCCGCTGACATCGCCGATTTGCCGCTGAAGTGCGCCAAAGAGATGGGCGCAGACGAAACCATCAACCTCAAAACCCAGCCGGAAGCCCTGGACAAATACAAAGTGGATAAAGGCCAATTCGATGCCGTGTTTGAAGCCTCGGGCAGCGAAGCCGCTTTGCGCGTGGGCCTGGACACCATCGTGCCGCGTGGCGTGCTGATCACCGTGGGCATGGGCGGCGACATCAGCCTGCCCATGACACAAGTGGTGGCCAAAGAAGTGGACCTGCGCGGCACCTTCCGTTTTCACGCCGAATTTGCCACCGCCGTGCGCTTTTTGAACGAAGGCTTGGTCAACGGCAAACCGGTCATCACCGGCATCTTGCCGGTGGAGCGAGCCATCGAAGCTTTTGACCTGGCCGCGGACAAGAGCCAGTCACTCAAAGTACAGATTTCTTTCCAAAACGCCTGAAAATCTGGCTGTTTACAGACCACTTTAGAAAGTTTTCACCATGTCCCAAATCGCCCTCGTCACCGGTGCCAGTTCCGGCATTGGCAAAGCCTGCGCACTGGCCTTGCTCAAAGAAGGCTGGCAAGTCGTTTTGGTCGGTCGCCGTGCTGACGCACTGGCGTCCGCTGTTGCCGAAGCGGGTGCCAACGCGGCCAACGCCCACGCCATCCCGACCGACCTGTCCAAAGAGCCTGAGGTCAAAGCCTTGTTCGAGCAGATCCGTTCGCGCTTTGGCCGACTCGATTTGGTGTTCAACAACGCAGGCATCTCCTTGCCCTACACCTTGCCGGGCGACCTGTCTGGCGACGAATGGCGCAGGGCTGTGGACATCAACCTGAACGGCGCGTTCTACACCTTGTCTTACGCCTTCAAGCTGATGCAAGAGCAAAGCCCGCAAGGCGGCCGCATCATCAACAACGGCTCGATCTCGGCCCATGTGCCGCGCCCGGGCTCGATTGCTTACACCGCCACCAAACACGCCATCTCTGGCCTGACCCGTGCCGCTTCTTTGGATGGCCGCCCTTACAGCATCGCCGTGGGCCAGATCGACATCGGCAACGTGGCCTCTGACATGACGCTCAAGATGGCGCAAGGTGTGCACCAAGCCGACCTGAGCATCAAAGCCGAGCCGCGCATGGACATGAGCGCTGTGGTTGAGACCTTCCTGACCATGGCTCGCCTGCCCCTGTCTGCCAATATTTTGTTCACCACCGTGATGGCCACCAACATGCCTTTTGTGGGTCGAGGTTAAGTCCGACCTATGCAGCAGATGGACATCGGCCTGGTGGGCCTGGGCGTCATGGGTGAAAACCTGGCGCTGAATTTGGTACGCAACGGTTTTGGTGTGGCGGGTTTTGATCTGGACGCAACCAAGCGTGACAGTTTTGGCCAGCGTACCCAGGGGCTCAAAGCGCAGGCAGCAGCTTCTTTGGTGGAACTTGTGGGCAGCTTGCAGCAACCGCGCTGCGTGTGGCTCATGGTGCCCGCCGGGGCTGCTGTCGATGCCGTGCTGGGCCAGCTCAGCCCATTGCTGAGCGCGGGCGATGTGGTGATGGACGGCGGCAACACGCTTTACACGGACACCCAACGCCGCATGCAGGCACTGGAAGGTTCGGGTATTCACTACGTGGGCGCGGGCGTGAGCGGCGGCGAAGAAGGCGCTTTGCGCGGTCCGGCTTTGATGCCCGGCGGTTCAGCATCTGCCTGGCCACGCCTCAAACCCATGCTGCAAGCGATTGCCGCCAAAACCGATGGCGGTGAGCCCTGCTGTGAATGGATGGGTCCGGGCGGCTCGGGCCACTTCGTGAAGATGGTGCACAACGGCATTGAATATGCCGACATGCAAAGCATCTGCGAAGCTTATTGGTTGATGCACAAGCTGCTGGGCATGAGCCCGGCAGAAATGAGCACGGTGTTCCACGAATGGAACCAAGGTGAACTGGCCAGTTACCTGATCGGTATCACCGCCGACATCTTGGCGCACACCGACCCCGAAACGGGCAGCGCTTTGGTGGACCTGATTTTGGACACGGCAGAGCAAAAAGGCACGGGCAAATGGGCGAGTCAGATTGCCCTCGATCTGGGGGTCACAGCGCCCACCATTGCCAATGCCGTGTTTGCACGCACAGTGAGCGGCTTGCATGCCGAGCGGGCCAAAGCTGCCAAGGTGCTGCCAGGGCCTGTGGTCCGCGCTGCAGGGCCACGCGATGCGGTGCTGGGGCAGATCAAAAATGCGCTGCTGGCCTCCAAGATTTGCGCCTACGCCCAAGGCTTCAGTCTGCTCAAGGCCGCTGATCGCGAAAACCAATGGCAACTGCCCATGGGCACAGTGGCCTCGGTCTGGCGTGCAGGTTGCATCATCCGAGCCAATCTGTTGGAAGACATTCGTGCCAGCTTTGAGCGATCACCAGACCTCAACAACCTGTTGATGGACGAGCACTTTACCGGAGTCTTGAGCCGCAGCCATCAAGACCTGCGTGAAGTCGTGGCACTGGGCGCCCTGCACGGCGTGGCCGTGCCCTCTTTCATGAGTTCGTTGAGTTACTACGACGCTTACCGATCGGCCCGCCTGCCCGCCAATTTGCTGCAAGCCCAGCGCGACTATTTTGGCGCGCACACTTACCAGCGAATGGACCGGCCCGGCAAGTTCCACACGCGCTGGACCGATTGACAGGCCCACTCAGCGGCTGATGCGAGCCACCGCATCGGCCCGCTTGTGCAAATCGGGTAACAGCTCCAAACCCAGGCCCGGCTTGTCATTCAGGCTGATCATGCCGTTTTTGACCTGCGGCAACTCGGTCACCAGCTCCTTGTACCAACCGCTGTAAAAGGCCCGCACGCTTTCTTGGATGAGTGCATTGGGCGCGTGCAGCGACAAATGCGTGGACGCGGCCCACACCACCGGCCCGGTGCAGTCGTGCGGAGCGACGGGCAGCTGCCAGGCGTCGGCCATGGCGGCAATCTTGCGCGCTTCGGTCAGGCCACCGCACCAGCTCAAATCGAGCATGGCGACGCCCGCCACACCGGTTTGCAAATAGTCCTTGAAACCCCATTTGTAGCTCAGCGTTTCGCTCGCACAAATCAGCGCCTTGCAGTCCACCGCGTACTGCTTGAGCAAATCGAGGCTGTCCATGCGGATCGCGTCCTCGTGCCAGAAGGTGTCGAACTCTTGCAAGGCGCGTGAGATCTTTTGCGCCATGGGCAAGCGCCACAGACTGTGGAACTCCACCATGATGTCCATCTTGTCGCCTACCGCCTTGCGGATCTTGCGGAAGGGCTCCAGTGCCGTGTTCAGGTCTTGTGGGCTGATGTACTGGCCGTGGGACTTTTCAGCGGCCACATCAAAAGGCCAGATCTTCATGCCGGTGATGCCTTCGCTCAAAAGAGACTCGGCCACCTCGTCGGCGCGATGCAAAAAGCCTTGCAGGTCTTCGTAAGGCCCCGCGTTGTTACCCAACCCCCAATTGCTGCTGGTCTGGTTCACGTTGCTGCGGATGTATTGGTAACCCGCGCAGGTGTTGTAGACGCGGATTTCGTCTCGGCTTTTGCCGCCCAAAGCGGTGTAGACCGGCATGCCAGCGGCCTTGCCAAAAATGTCCCACAGCGCAATGTCCACCGCCGAGTTACCGCGTGTCTCGACACCGGACCCACGCCAGCCCAAGTAGCCCGTGATGTCGCGCTGGCGCGATTCGATGGCCAGCGGGTCTTGCCCCACGAGTTTGGGTGCGACCCACTCGTGCAAGTAAGCCTCGACCGCTTGCGCGCCCATGAAGGTTTCGCCCAAGCCCACCAAGCCTTCATCGGTGTGCAGACGCACCCAGATGATGTTGGGAAATTCACCCAGGCGGATGGTTTCGAGTTGCGTGATTTTCATGGCAGCACCCTTTTCGGTCGTTAAAAAAGCCCCACAGCGGACGGCTGTGGAGCTTGGTGGTTCAGCAAAAAAGCTGAGTACGAGGGATCAACCGCCGCGTGACTTCTTCAACTCGTCTTGCACCACCTTGATCGCGTCGGCACCGATCGAGTCCTTGTGCTTGTCGTACACCGAAGCCACTTTGGCACGGATGCGGTTTTGCTCGGCTGCGCTCACCTCGTTGACCTGCATGCCCTTGGTCTTCAGGCTGGCCAAAGATTTTTCGTTCAAAGCGCGGTTGGCCGCACGTTGCACTTTCTGACCTTCCATGGCCGCTTCACGCAGCACGGCTTGCTCTTGTGGGTTGAGTTGGTCCCAAAGCTTCTTGCTGTACAAAATCAAGAACGGGGTGTAAGCGTGGCGTGTCACGCTCAGGTACTTTTGCACTTCGTTGAACTTGGAAGTTTCAATGGTCACAAAGGGGTTTTCCTGGCCGTCGATGGTCTTGGTTTCCAAGGCGGTGAACACCTCGCCAAAGGCCATGGGGACAGCGTTGGTGCCCAGGGTCTTGAAAGTGTCCAAGAAGATGTTGTTCTGCATCACGCGAACTTTCACACCATCGAAGTCTTCCAGCTTGGTCACCGGACGCTTGCTGTTGGTCAGGTTACGGAAACCGTTTTCCCAATACGCCAGGTTCACCAGGCCAGCGGCTTCGAGCTTGGCATTGAAGTACTTGCCCGCTGCACCGTCTAACACCGCGTCGGCTTCTTTCTCGTTGGCAAACAAGAAAGGCAGGTCGAACACACCCAGCTCTTTGATGATGCCCACCAGCGGCGAGCTGGAGGTGCAGACCATCTCTTGGGTGCCTGCACGCAAAGCTTGGGTAGCTGGCAAATCGCCGCCCGCAGCACCGCCCCAGAAGGCGGTGATCTTCATCTTGCCACCGGTTTTGGCCGCCAGCACTTCTTGCATTTTCTTGACGCCCACGCCCACCGGGTGGTCTTCGTTCACACCGTTGGTGAACTTGATGTTGCGGTCGGCAAACTGCGCCATGGCGCTCGATGCCACCAGGAATGTGCCCGCGATCAGGGTCACCAAATTTCTGCGTTTCAACATGACTGTCTCCTTTTAAAAATACTCACAGGGTTAAAAAATCATCTCAGCATCCATTTCATCGGCTCGATGACGATGGACGGGAAAGCAATCAACAAGGCCAGCACAGCCAGCTGCGCCCACAAGAAAGGCAAGACACCTTTGAAAGCCGTGTCCATGTTGATCTTGGCCACGCCACACACCACGTTGAGCACGGTGCCCACGGGCGGGGTGATCAAACCGATGGCATTGTTCATGATGAACAACACACCAAAATAAACCGGATCGATACCCGCCTTGATGACCAAGGGCATCAAAACGGGTGTGAGGATGAGCACGGTGGGTGTGAAGTCGAGCGCGGTGCCGACCACCACCACCAAGAGCATGAGCACAACCATGAGCAAAGTCTTGTTGCCCATCAGCGGCTCCATCATGCGGGCCACTTCGGCCGGGATGTTGGCAACGGTGATGAGCCAAGCGCTGACCATGGCCGCAGCCACCAAAAACATGATGACCGAAGTGGTCTTGCCTGCCGCCAGCGTCAAGCTGTACAACTTGGACCACTGCAATTCTCGGTAGACAAAAGCGCCCACCACAAAGCTGTAAACCGCCGCCACCACCGCTGCCTCGGTTGGGGTGAACACGCCAAACTTCATGCCGCCGATGATGAAAACCGGCAAGCCCAGCGCCAAGATGCCTTCACGGGTGGCTTTGAGCTTGTCTGCCAGGTTCATGCGAGGTGCGGGTTGCACGTTCTCGCGCTTGGCCAACCACCACCAGGTCAGGCCAATGGCCACGCCCATCAAAATGCCAGGCACGATACCGGCCAAGAACAATTTGGTGATGGACACGTTGGCCGCCACACCAAAGATGATGAAACCAATCGACGGCGGAATCACCGGCGCGATGATGCCGCCCGAGGCAATCAAACCCGCCGAGCGGCCCACGTTGTAGCCTGCCCGCTTCATCATCGGGATCAGCAAGGCCGCCAGCGCCGCGGTGTCGGCCACGGCAGAGCCCGAGAGCGAAGCCATGATGACCGCAGCCATCACGGCCACATAACCCAGACCACCCCTGAAATGCCCAACCCAGGCCATGGCCAAAGTCACGATGCGGCGGCTCAAACCACCCGCGTTCATGAATTCACCCGCCAACAAGAAGAACGGTACTGCAAGCAAAGGGAAGTTGTCCGCGCCATCCACAAAGCGCTGCGCCAAGATCTGACTGTCAAAGGCATTGATCATGCCGTTGCTGGCCATGTAGGCCATCAAACTCAGGCCACACACCAACAAGGCATAGGCAATCGGCATGCCCAGGGCCATGGCCCCGAGCAAGCTCAAGACAAACACGGCGATGGTCATGCGCGGCCTCGCTCTTCTGAATGGGTTGGCATGGGCGAGCCCGTTTTGGACGTCAACTCATCCAGCACCACCGCGTCCTCCGTTTCGACCACCATCACCAAGTCCTCTTCCTTCAGTTGACCGGTCAGCAGCAAGCGAAGCTGGTTGAGGTTCATGATCCCCATGACCCCTGCCGTGACATAACCGATGCCATAAATCCAGATCATGGAAATACCGACCACCACCGAGATGTTGGTGACTTGCAGTTCGTGCATTTTCCAGGTGCCCCAAAAGAACAGCGCGTTACAGCCGAGCATCATCACTTCACTTAAAAAGAAACACAGCTTCTTGCCGCCTAGAGACAAACGCCGCACCAGCGTGTCCACCCCCAAGTGGCCTTTTTCACGCATGGCCACCATGGCCCCAAGGTAGGTCAGCCAAATGAAGCAGTAGCGCGACATCTCGTCCGAGATGGAAATACCCGAGTTAAAACCATAGCGCAGCACCACGTTGCCAAAGACCATGATGACCATGGCCACCAGGCAGGCCACGACAAGAAACTCCAGCAGTTTGAAAAAAGCGTTGATGGTGGTTTGCATGGGTGTCTTACAGCTCAGGCCGCTTCCTTCATGGCCTGATTTTTAGGCCGGTTTTTTGATTTGATGGGGGTGGCCGCACCCGAAACCACAGGCAACTTGCGGCGCGAGGCCAGCACCTGTTCAATGTCCTGCCGTGCCCCCTCGATCAAGACAATGACGGCCCGCTCGGCTTTGGCCGGATTGCGGGCGATCACAGCGTTGAGTACCGCGCGGTGCAAAGGCAAAGAGGTCTTGGTGCCATCCTGAATGCGAGTAGAAATCTCGAAACTGGTGCGCAGCAAGGCATTGAGCGCCTTGCTCATTTGTATCAACATGCGGTTGTGCGAGGCCTGTAGCAAACCCTCGTGAAAACGCAGATCGTGTGTGACGTAATCGCCCCCCTCTTCCACCGCGAGCTTCATGCCGGCGTAGGCAGCCTCAATGCGGGCAATGTCTTCGGGCGTGGCCCGCTCGGCAGCCAGGCGCACAGCAGCAGGCTCCACCACACGGCGCAGTTCCTGCAGGTCTTTCAAAAACTCGGGCGTCAGGCCGCAGCGGGCCTGCCAGGCCACCACATCAGGGTCAAACCAGTTCCAGTGCGCATCGGGCATCACACGGGTGCCCACCTTGGGGCCCGTGGACAGCAAGCCCTTGGCCACCAGCGATTTGATGGCTTCACGCACCACGGTGCGGCTCACACCCAGCTCTTCACACAAAATCGGCTCGGGCGGCAAACTCGCGCCCACGGCATAGCGACCAGACAAGATGGCATGACCCAATAAATCAAGAGAATTTTTGTGGAAATTGTTGCTCATGTCGGTGCGGCGATCGGACGCCTATCATATGATGATTGAATGCCCGAGACAGACTCTGGTAAACCCTAGGCCGAGTCGTCTTGGCGTCAAGGGTTTGCCCCATGTCACTGGCTTTACAAAGCCTGCTTGTTTTTCTATCGTCATACGATAGGATTTTCAGGATTCACGATTCACTCCCAAACTGGACACGCACCATGAGCGATACACCTCGTAAAAAACCCGAAGACCTGCGCAGCCAACAGTGGTTTGGGCGCCAAGACCGCGACGGTTTTGCCTACCGCAGCTGGGTCAAGGGCAAAGGTGTGCCGCATGACCAGTTCGACGGTCGACCCGTCATCGGCATCTGCAACACCTTCAGCGAACTCACGCCTTGCAACTCGCACTTCCGCACCTTGGCCGAACAGGTCAAGATCGGTGTGTACGAGGCCGGTGGTTTCCCATTGGAATTTCCCGTGATGTCTTTGGGCGAAACGCTGTTGCGCCCCACCGCCATGCTGTACCGCAACTTGGCATCCATGGACGTGGAAGAGAGCATCCGCGGCAACCCGATCGACGGTGTGGTGCTGCTCATGGGCTGCGACAAAACGACGCCATCCTTGCTGATGGGCGCTTCCAGCGTGGGCCTGCCCACCATTGGCGTGTCGGGCGGCCCCATGCTGAACGGCAAATGGCGCGGCCAAGAGTTGGGCTCGGGCACCGGCGTGTGGAGCATGAGCGAGCAAGTGCGCGCAGGCACGCTCAAGCTGGCCGACTTCTTTGAAGCCGAGAGCTGCATGCACCGCAGCCATGGCCACTGCATGACCATGGGCACAGCCAGCACCATGGCCAGCATGGTCGAGGCCCTGGGCGTTGGCCTGCCCGGCAACGCCACTTATCCTGCAGTAGACGGCCGCCGCAATGTCTTGGCACGCGATGCAGGTCGCCGCATTGTTGAAATGGTGCACACCGACCAGACCATCAGCAAGGTGCTGACGCGCGAAGCCTTTGAAAACGCCATCCGCACGCTGGCCGCCATTGGCGGCTCGACCAACGCAGTGATCCACCTGATCGCGATTGCCGGCCGCTTGGGTCTGAAGCTCACCGTCGACGACTTCGAGCGCTTGGGCAGCGAACTGCCTTGCCTGTTGAATTTGCAACCCTCAGGTGACCACCTGATGGAAGACTTTTGCTATGCAGGTGGCTTGCCCGTGATCATGAAAGAGATCGAGCACCTGCTGCACAAAGACATCATCACCGTGACCGGTAAAAGCGTGAGCGAGAACATCGCGGGCGCCGTCAACTACGACCCGCGTGTGATCAAAACCTTCGACGCCCCTTTCAAAGAAAAAGCGGGTATCGCCATCTTGCGCGGCAACTTGGCCCCGCGTGGCGCGGTCATCAAACCCAGCGCGGCCACCCCAGCACTGATGGTGCACACCGGGCGCGCCGTGGTGTTTGAGGACAGCAACGACTTTCACAAACGCATCGACGACGAGAGCTTGGATGTGGACGAGAACTGCATTTTGGTGCTCAAAAACTGCGGCCCCAAGGGCTACCCCGGCATGGCAGAGGTGGGCAATATGCCGCTGCCGCCCAAGGTGCTGCGAAAAGGCATCACCGACATGGTGCGCATCTCCGACGCCCGCATGAGCGGCACCGCCTATGGCACCGTGGTGCTGCACACCACACCCGAAGCGGCAGCGGGTGGCCCTCTGGCCGTGGTTCAAAACGGCGACATGATCGAGCTGAACGTGCCTGAGCGCAAACTGCAACTGCTCATCAGCGACGAAGAGCTGGCCAAGCGCTTGTCCCTTTGGGAAAAGCCCGCCCCCGCCATGAACTCGGGCTATTGGAAGCTCTACATTGACCATGTGCTGCAAGCCGACGAAGGCGCAGACATGGACTTTTTGGTCGGCCAACGCGGCTCGGCCGTGCCCAAAGACAACCATTGATTTGCAAGGAAAAACCATGCGTATTTTGATCACCGGCGGTGCCGGATTTTTGGGCGCACGACTGGCCCGCGAGATTTTGAAAAAGGGCCAACTCAACGGCCAGACCGTGACGGAATTGGTCATTGCCGACCTCTTCCCAGCACCGGCCGACCTGCTGGCAGACCCCCGCGTCAAAGGCCACGCTGGCCCCATGCTGGAGCAAGGCGACTTGTTCAAGAGCGGATTTGACGGCGTGTTCCATTTGGCGTCTGCCGTGTCGGGCGAGTGCGAACTCGACTTTGACCTGGGCCTGCGCTCCAACGTGGACAGCTCACGTCTGTTGCTCGACAGCATCCGGGCTTCAGGCAAAGCCTCGCGCTTGGTGTTTGCCAGCTCGGTCGCGGTGTTCGGCCCCGATACGGCCAACCCCATGCCTGCGCTGGTGGCCGATACCACCTTGCCCACGCCGCAAACGTCGTACGGCACGCACAAACTGATGATCGAGTACATGGTGGCCGACTACACCCGCAAGGGCTACATCGACGGCCGCGCCGCACGCCTGATGACGGTGGCCGTGCGCCCCGGCAAACCCAATGGCGCAGCGTCCTCGTTTTTCAGCGGCATCATCCGCGAGCCGCTGGCAGGTACCGCCACCACCTGCCCGGTGGATGCCCATGTGTCGCACCCCATTTCTTCGCCGGGCAACACCGTGCATGGCTTGATCACCGTGTTCGAGGCCAGCCGCGAAGCCTTTGGTGGCCGCATGGCGCTGAACCTGCCGGGTCTGAATGTGAAGGTCAGTGACATGCTGGCAGCCCTTGAAAAAGTGGCTGGCCCTGCCGCCCGCGCCCGCGTGACTTTCCAGAAAGACGAACGCATCGCCGCGATCGTGGACAACTGGGCCAAGGGCTGCACCTTTGAGCGTGCACATGCTCTGGGTCTCAGAGCCGATGCCAGCTACGAGGCGATCATTGAGCAGTACATCGAGGACTGCAAAACCCGTCCGGGCTACCCGGCCGAGGCTTTGAACGGTTTGAAGTGAGCTTTAAAAAAGGCCGCCACGCGAATGCTGCGTGGCGGCCTTTTTTCGTTTGATCAAGGGTTGAAGATTTAAAAATGCGTGCTGATCGCCCCGCTGATGCGCCCATCGTCTTCCATGATCGCCATCCAACGCCATTTGTCAAAAGTGGTGCAGGGGTGAGAAATCCCCAGGGCCACCCGGTCGCCCACTTGCGGCCAGACACCTTCGGGGTCAAACACCATGTGGGCGTGCTGGTCGCTGAGCGCCTTGACTTTCCAAGACTCGGGCGCGGCCTGCAGGGCACCCTCACCACGTTGACCGCGTGCCGCCCAGCGCACCGGCATGGGCATGCACTGGTCAAACGACAGATCACGCCGGCCCGCCGTCAAAATGGCCAGCCCCGGCTCGGGCACCGACTGCACCTTGGCCCACACTTCCAGCGCGGGCTGCAGCGAGGCGCTCAAGCCCTCACGCGCTTCGACCAACTTCAGGTAACGGGCGTAGTTCCAGTGGTCGTGCGTGACGTAACAGCCCGAGCGCAACACGCCTTGGACCGGACGGCTTTGCACCTGCAGTTTCAACATTGGAATCACCAAATCGAACACAGCCGAGCCGCCTGCCGACAACAAGACCTCCTCACCGCCCCACAGGTTCTGCGCATCGATCTGCTGCACCAGTGCCTGCACACTGCGCATGAGAGCGCTCACGGCCTCCATGTCATGGGCACTGTCGCATTGGCCCAGCCCACCTTCGTAGCACTCCACGCCGCCCAGGCGCACCACGCCCGATTCAGCCATGGCCTGAGCCAAAGCCAGGGCCTGTTCGTGCGTGCGGCAGCCGGTGCGGTAACCGGCAATGCCCAGCTCGAGCAAAACATCCCAACAGCGGGTGTTGCCACGGCGCTGGCCCCAATCAACCAACACAGCGAGTTGCGCCAAAGAATCCACCAAAAACCAGACACGCGCTTGCGGGTGCTGACGCAACAAAAAATCCAGCCCATCCAGATCGGCATCACACACCAACTGATTGGCAATGATGGCGCGCTGCGCCCCCGCAGCCAGTCCCACGCGCAGCTGGTGCACATTGGCAAAGGTCATGCCCCAAGCGCCCGCCTGCAACTGCATGCGAAACAATTCGGGCGACATGGTGGTCTTGCCGTGCGGTGCCAGGGCCACGCCTTTGCGCTGCACAAAGTCTTGCATCCAGGCCAGGTTGTGCGCAAGCGCCGGGCGGCGCAGCACGGCCACGGGGTAGGCCAGTGCATCGTGAAGCAGGTTCCAGCCACGCGCCCCCAACTGCGAGATCGCGCAGGGCTCGGCCGCCAAGGGAAAACCTTTGCAAGACCCATTCAGTACAAAATCGTGTTCCATGTCTCTGTGCTCCGTTCATCACGTGACCCGTTTCACGCTGATTCTCCCACCACGAACTGAATCAATTCTGCTTTGACTCATATGACACGCCTCTCCAAAACCCTCGACATCGTCGCCTTGGGCGAAGCCATGGTCGAGTTCAACCAAACGCAGGCAGACCCACCGCTGTACCTGCAAGGCTTTGGCGGTGACACCAGCAACGCCGCCATCGCCGCAGCGCGTGCGGGTGCCCGCGTGGCTTACCTGAGCCGGCTAGGAAAGGACCGCTGGGGCGAGTGCCTCATGGACTTGTGGCAGCGCGAAAACGTGAACGTCAAGGCCGTGATGCGCGATGCGCAAGCGCCCACCGGCATGTACTTTGTGAGCCATGATGCGCAAGGCCACCACTTCAGCTACGCGCGCGCCGGGTCGGCGGCCAGTCGCATGCAGCCGCAAGACGTGGCGCATTGGCAGGACGCCATCGCCAGCAGCCAATGGCTGCACCTGTCGGGCATCTCACTGGCGATCTCAAGCTCGGCCTGTGACACGGCGTTTGCAGCCATGCAGCACGCCCGCAGCGTGGGCACGCGTGTGGCGCTGGATTCCAATTTGCGCCTGTCGCTCTGGCCACTGGACCGGGCGCAGGCCTGTATCCGCCATGCCGCCAGTCTGTGCGATGTGTTTTTGCCCAGCTTCGAAGACATGACCGCGCTCACGGGGCTCACGCAAGCAAAAGACATCATCCAATGGAGCCATGCCCAAGGCGCAGCGCAAGTGGTGCTCAAGTTGGGGACCGATGGCGCGCTGGCCAGCGATGGCCAAACCCAGCGCACCGTCAAGGGTCACACAGTACAAGCGGTCGACGCCACAGGCGCAGGAGATTGTTTTGCGGGCAACCTGCTGGCTCGGCTTGCAGCAGGTGACAGCCTGTGGGACGCCACCGCCTACGCCAACGCCGCAGCGGCTTTGTCGGTGCAAGGCTATGGGGCCGTAGCCCCACTACCCCGGCACGATGAAGTGCTGAACCTTTTGACGAAAGCACACACCCCATGAGACCCTTGATCGCGATCGACTGGGGCACCTCTTCACTGCGGGGTGCACTGCTGGGCACCACCGGTCAGGTGCTGGAATCGCGCGAATTTGCGCGGGGCATCCTGACGGTGCCTTCGGGCCAATTTGAAGCATTGTTCCATGAACACTTTGGCGACTGGATGCAAGCGCCCAATGCGCTGTGCCTGATTTCGGGCATGGCCGGCAGCCGCCAGGGTTGGCAAGAAGCACCTTACTGCCCCTGCCCCGCAGGCTTTGCCGAATTGGGCCAGCACCTGCTGTGGCTGCAGCCTGGGCGCATCGCTCTGGTGCCGGGCCTGAGCTGCCTGGGCCAAGACGCCCTGCACACGCCCGATGTGATGCGCGGCGAAGAAGTTCAAATTTTTGGTGCACTGCAACTGGCTGGACGCGACATCGCCACCCTGGTGCTGCCGGGCACGCACAGCAAATGGGTGCAGGTGCAAGGTGGCAGCGTCACGCATTTCCAGACCTTCATGACCGGCGAGGTCTATGCTTTGCTGACTCAACAATCCATCTTGGCCAAGACCCTCGATTTGAACGGCGCCTTCGATGAAGCGGCCTTTGTGCAAGGCGTGGACCAAAGCCAGACCGCGGGCAGCGTGCTGAACAAGCTGTTTGCCGTGCGCACGCTGGGGCTGTTTGAGCGCATGAGCGCAGCGGCTTTGCCCAGCTACCTGTCGGGCCTGCTGATTGGTGAAGAGCTGCGCACACAAACCGTCCATGTCGATTCGGCTCCTGTGATCTTGATCGGCAGCAACGCCCTCACCCAGCGCTACACATTGGCCCTGCAACACTTGGGCATCGCCTGCGAAAGCCGGGGGGCCGAAGCCACCTGGGCGGGCTTGTTTGCGCTGGCATCGGCATGCTGACCCACTGAAACGCCATCGCGGCGAGGGCGCCGCTCCTACACAAAACCACCATGACATCGACGAACACACCCGCCCAGACACTGGCGCAAGCCATGACCCAGCTGCCCTTGATCGCCATTTTGCGCGGCCTCACGCCTGCCGAAGCCCCGGCCATCGGCCTGGCACTGGTAGCCAGTGGCTTTGCCATGATCGAAGTGCCGCTCAACTCGCCCGAGCCTTTGCAAAGCATCGCCGCTTTGGCGGCACAGTTTCCGCAAACGCTGATCGGGGCAGGCACCGTGCTGAACGCCCAACAAGTCAAAGACGTCCACGCCGCTGGCGGCCGTTTGGTCGTGGCCCCCAATTTCAACTCGGCGGTGGTGGCTCAAGCCCTGGCACTGAACATGGTGGTGCTGCCCGGTGTGGCCACGCCCACCGAAGCCTTTGCCGCGCTCGACGCAGGTGCGCACGGGCTCAAGCTGTTCCCGGCCGAGATGATTTCACCGGCCACCGTCAAAGCGATGCGTGCCGTGCTGCCCCCAAACGCTGCCCTGATGCCCGTGGGCGGCATCACACCCGACAACATGGCCGCTTACCGCGCCGCAGGCGCTTCGGGTTTTGGATTGGGATCGGCTTTGTATGCGTCAGGGCGCAGCGCCGATCAGGTGCAAGCAGCAGCGCAGAAATTTGTGCAAGCTTTCAAGAGCTTGTGAAACCGAGCCCACCGCCTCCATCGACCTGAGCCCACATGGTCGTCAGCCCATCTGGGCCGATTCTCCCAAGCGCCCGTCCCTGAAATCCGCCAGCGCTTGGTAAATCTCTTCTTTGGTGTTCATCACAAACGGCCCGTATTGCACGATCGGCTGCTTGAGCGGCTGGCCCGCCACCAGAATCAATTTGGCGTCAGCGCTGGCCTCGATCACCGCACCATCGGACTGGGGTGTATTCGCCAAAATGGCCATACGCTGCACAGGCACGGTCTGGCCACCGATGCGGACTTCGCCTCGATAAACATAGATGAAAGCGTTGTGGCCTGCTGGCAGCACTTGCTCAAAACGTGTGCCCTGCGGCATGTGCACATCCAGATAAACCGGCTGCGTGATCTCACGGGTCACGGCACCTTGCACGCCATGGCTGGCACCGGCAATCACCGTCACCTGCACGCCCTCGGGCGTGCTCAGTTGTGGCAACTGCGCGTTTTGGAAGTCGCGGTACCAAGGGGCGTTCATCTTCTCGCTGCTGTGGAGGTTCAGCCACAACTGAAAGCCCTCCATCACGCCTTGGTCTTGCTGCGGAATTTCGGAGTGGATCACGCCCTTGCCTGCGGTCATCCATTGCACGCCGCCGTTTTGCAACAGGCCTTCGTTGCCCGCGCTGTCGCGGTGCAGCATTCGCCCGGCGATCATGTAGGTCACGGTTTCAAAGCCCCGGTGTGGGTGGTCCGGAAATCCCGCGATGTAATCGTCGGGTTGGTCGCTGCCAAAAGCGTCCAGCATCAAAAACGGGTCCAAGCGGTGCTGCAAGTCTTGGGTGAGGATGCGGCTGAGCTTGACGCCTGCGCCGTCGGACGTGGCCTGGCCCGTGACGAGGCGCTCCACTGTGCGGGGCAGCTTGACGGTGTATAGGGTGTTGGACACGGGGGCTCCTTGTGCAAGTTCGGGGGCTTGGGTTCCGGGCGGCTTCAGGCCGACTTCAAACCCCGCCATTTTGAATGCACTGCGCCGTCCAGATCGGGTGGCAGCTGGTGCTTGGATTGCAGGTAGTGGTGGGTGTACACCTCAAGCCAAGACTGTAAGGTGTGGGCGGCATGGGTTTCACCGGCCAGATCGAGGCACAACGATGCCACTTCGCTGGTGCAAAAATGGTCATCGCGGCGCGAGCGGCGCAGCTTGTAATTTGACATCTGCTCAGGGTGCAAACTCAGCACCGGGAGCTTGTCCAGATAGGGGCTTTTGCGGAACATCTTGCGCGCTTCGGGCCAGGTGGCGTCCAGCAAGATGAACAAGACTCGCTTGCCCACATCGGGGGTCTGAACCGTGCGCACCACCCGCTCAGGATCCACAAAATCCCCCGGAAAGACCAGCACCGGCTGCCACTGCGGATCGGCCAGCAGCGCCAGCAAGGCGGGGTCCACCTCGGTGCGGGCCCAACCAAACGCAAAGGTGTCGGGCACCACATCGGCAATCAGCCACCCGGTGTTGCTGGGTTTGAGGGGCTCGATGTCGGCCATCAGCAAACACACGCCCGCATGGGTCGGCACCACGGACCTCAAGCCGCACAGGCAGTGGCTGGGCACCAGGCGGCAACCCGGGCAGCGCTCGCCCTTGATGCCGCCCCGAGCTAAAAAAGGTTTGGCGCTGCGGGCCAGCCGAGCGGCGCGCAGACGCGACACGGCGTGGGGCGTTGGGGCCAACTCAGGCTGGGTCAAACGCATTGGCTTGGCCAAGCCTCAAACCGCCGTGGCCATGCGAAAACGTCGCGCGGCTTCTTCGTCGCGCGCGTCGTCGATTTCTCGCAACACCGCCTGCATGTCCACATCGGCCGTCGAGCGCTCGAAGCGGCCCGTCAGCGGCGTCTCGTTGCTCAGCAATCCCGCTTGGTACAGGCTCCAGATTTCGGGGCCGTATTCGGTCTTCAGCAAGGCGGGCGCGAACTGCCCAAAAAAATCCCGCAAATTGCCCACATCGCGCAGCAGCATGCGCTGAGCGTGGTTGTTGCCTGCGGCATCCACGGCCTGCGGCAAGTCGATGATGACCGGCTCATCCACGCCGGGCTGGTCGCCCTCACCCGCGATGTGGGCCAGCAAGATGTTGAACTCCGACAAATCGCCATGCACCACACCCGCGCACAACATGCGCACCACCTCGTTGATCAAGGTTGCGTGGTGCTGCAAAGCTTGTTCGGGCGTGAAGGCCACATCGTTCAGGCGCTGAGCCGCGTCGCCATGGACGTCGGTCACCAGCTCCATGAGCAGCACGCCGTCAAAAAAGTTAAACGGTTTGGGCACACGCACGCCCGCAGCGGCCAGACGGTACAGCGCATCCACCTCGGCACTTTGCCAAGCGGCTTCTTGCTCTTGCCTGCCGAACTTGCTGCCCTTGGCCATGGCGCGCGCTGAACGCGAGTTTTTGACCTTGCGGTTTTCGGTGTAGTCCACCGCTTGGCGAAAACTGCGGTGCGTGGCTTCTTTGTAGATCTTGGCGCAGCGGGTCTCGTCCCCGCAGCGCACCACAAACACCATGGCCTCTTTGCCGCTCATGAGCTGGCGCACAACGGTGTCAATCAGCCCCTCTTCCACGAGGGTCTGCAGACGCGGGGGAGCCTTCATCCAGGGCGATGCAAAACGCAGATTTTGTGGCCGTCCGGGTCACGCAAATACGCCAAGAACAACTTACCCGCCGGACCTTCGCGCCAGCCTGGGGGGTCTTCGCAGGTCACACCGCCGTTGGCAACACCTGCGGCGTGGAAGGCTTCAGCCTGCTCTGCCGAAGTGGCTTTGAAGCCGTAAGTGGTACCGTTGCCCACGCTGGCGGCTTCGCCATTGATGGGCGTGGTGATGCCAAAGGTGCCAGTGGGGCTGCGGTAAAAGTAGCGCTTGTTATTGGCCACACCCGGAGCGATGCCCAAGGTGCCCAAGACGGCATCGTAGAAATTTTTAGAGGCTTCGAGATCTTTCACCCCGACCATGACATGGCTGAACATTGCGTGCTCCTGAAGTACCCGAAATTGGGCGTTTTTAAATTACAACCCATGTTACTTGATGCACAGGCGGCTTGCATGGCTTGGGCAGTGTCGTAGAAAAGCTCTAAAAAAATCAAGTTCGGCCTGTGCGTGACACATCGCATGAAATGACTGTGGCAGCATGACAGGCTTGAGTGCAAACCATTCTAGGAGTCCAAGCCATGCACCTTTCCAACCACTTGTCTTTCGGCCTGCAAGGCCGTGTTGTCATCGTTACCGGTGCAGCCAATGGCATAGGCGAGGCCTGCGCTCGCCGCTTTGCGGCTGAAGGGTCCCATGTGGTGCTGTCCGATGTGAACAGCGAGCGCGGCGCCACTGTGGCCGCAGAACTGCGCAGCGAAGGCCACAGCGCTGGCTTTATGGTTTGCGACGTCTCGCGCAAGGCCGATGTCGACGCCTTGGTGGACCATGTGCTGCAGGCCTTTGGCCGCGTCGACGTGCTGGTCAACAACGCGGGCATCTTCAAGGCTGCTGATTTTCTGGATGTGACCGAAGAAGACTTCGACGCCGTCATCAACGTGAACATCAAGGGCTCATTTTTGATGGGCCAGGCCGCCGCCCGCGCCATGAAAAGCACTGGGGGCGGCTCGATCGTCAACATGAGCTCCGTGAACGCCGTGCTGGCCATCCCCAACATCGCCAGCTACAACGTGAGCAAAGGCGGCATCAACCAGCTGACGCGCGCCATGTCTTTGGCGCTCGCTGACTTCGGCATCCGCGTGAACGCGGTGGCCCCGGGCACGATTGCCACCGAGTTGGCGCGCCAAGCCGTGCTGACCAGCGAAGCGGCCGAGAAAAAAATCATGATGCGCACACCCATGAAACGCTTGGGCGAGCCTGACGAAGTCGCCAAGGTGGTGGCGTTTTTGGCCAGCGATGCGGCAAGCTACATCACCGGCGAGATCGTCACTGTTGACGGCGGCCGCATGGCGCTTAATTACACCGTGCCTGTTTGAAGAAGACCCATTTTGTGAACCCCTCTCTATCTACATCCCCCTCTTTACTCGACACTTGGTTGGCCCAAGAGCAAGTGGTGCGCCTGCGCCTGGATGCAGGCGCAGGTCCCGGTGTGGCCCGACCCGACCAAGTGGCTGGCAAAACCGGCCTGGAAGTCATGCAAGGCTTGCTCAGCGGCGAGCTGCCCTACGCCAGCATCGCCAAGACGCTGGACTTCACTCTGATGGAAGTCAGCGCAGGCCAAGCCATTTTTCAAGGTGCGCCGGGGTTGAACCACATGAACCCACTGGGCACCGTGCACGGCGGCTGGTTTGCCACCTTGCTCGACTCCGCCCTGGGCTGCGCAGTGCACACCATGATGCCGCCGGGGCGCGGCTACACCACGGCCGACCTGAGCGTCAAATTGGTCAAAGCCCTCACCCCCAAAGTGCAGCGTGTACGGGCCATTGGCCAGGTGGTGCACTGTGGCCGCCAGTTAGCCACCGCTGAAGCCCGACTGGTGGGGCCTGATGGCACCCTCTACGCCCATGCCAGTACGGCTTGCCTGGTTTTTGACATGCCTTCACCCACAGGAAATAAACCATGAGACTTCTTCACACCATGCTGCGCGTGGGCAACCTTCAACGCTCGATCGACTTTTACACCAACGTGATGGGCATGACCCTTTTGCGCACCTCTGAAAACCCAGAGTACAAATACTCTCTGGCGTTTGTGGGTTATGGCAACAACCCCGACCACGCCGAGCTGGAGTTGACCTACAACTGGGGCACGGAAAGTTACGACATGGGCACGGCCTACGGCCACATCGCCCTGGGCGTGCCCGATGCCTATGCCGCATGCGAGAAAATCCGCGCCAATGGCGGCAACGTCACACGGGAAGCCGGCCCCGTCAAAGGCGGCAGCACGGTGATCGCATTCGTGACCGACCCCGATGGCTACAAGGTTGAGCTGATCCAGCGTCCGCAATACGCGAACCTCTGAGTCCACCACCCGCCTTGTGCAGGCAGCGGCATCCCTTCTTCCTGCGTTCATTTTCAGGAGCATCCACATGATCAACTTGTCTGGCCAACGCATCCTGGTGACCCAGGCCCAAGACTTCATGGGCCCGGCCTTGTGCGCCATGTTGGCGCAATGTGGCGCCGAGGTCATCGCGGACGAACGCTTGCTCACCGCCCCACAAGACGCACAGGCCATGGTCGATGTGGCAGGGCCGCTCGACGCCCTCGTCATCAACCTGGCGCTGCCTGCGCCGTCCACACCCGTCACGCAAATCGACGAGTCCGAATGGCGACAGGTGTTTGAAGTCATGGTCGACCCACTGCCCCGCCTGGTGCGGGCGGTGGTGCCCGGAATGAAGGCCCGAGGCGGCGGCAAGATCGTGGTGATGGGCAGTGCCTCGGCCCTGCGCGGCATGAAGCGGGCCGCCAGCTACAGCGCCGCTCGTGGCGCTCAACTGGCCTATGTGCAGGCCGCAGGCGTGGAGCTGGCGCCCGACAACATCCAGCTCAATGCGGTGGCGCAGAACTTTGTGGACAACCCCACCTACTTCCCGCCCGAGGTGCAAGCCAACCCGCGTTTTCAGGAACGTTTGAAACGCGAGGTGCCGCTGGGCCGCCTGGTCAAGGCCGAAGAGGACGCCAGCTTTGTGGCCTACCTGTGCAGCGACGCGGCCAGCTGCTTTGTGGGGCAGGTGTTCCCGATGTCGGGGGGCTGGGCAGTGCGCTGAGCCCATGTGAAGCGTCACACAACAACTCCAGAACTCCACGACATGGATGGCCTTTGCGCTTTCCCTGTAAGAGCCCAGATCCTGGGCGATGCTGTGTCACCAGCGTCGTGTTAATGAAGATCGCCCGAAACCGGGTTCGTACAAAACACTTGGTTGAGCTGGCTGAAATCACTTGGGGAGTTGCGAAGCTTCACGCGCCAGCTTTTCAATGCGCGCCCAGTCGCCTTGGGCCAGCGCATCGGCGGGCACCAACCATGAGCCGCCCACGCAGGCCACGTTGGGCTGGCTCAAGAACTCAGATGCATTGCCCGAGGTGACGCCGCCCGTGGGGCAGAACTTCACATCAAAAAATGGACCGCTCCAAGCCTTGAGCATGGCGGGGCCACCCGCCTGCATGGCCGGGAAAAACTTGAGCTCGGTGTAGCCGTCTTCTTGCGCCATCATGATTTCGCTGCCGGTGGCCACGCCGGGCAAGAGCGATAAACCGTGGTCGCGGCAAGCCTGCCCCACAGTTTTGGTGTAACCAGGGCTGACCGCAAAACGGGCACCCGCTTTGGCAGCGGCGGCCGCATCAGCCGCGCTGCGCACGGTGCCCGCACCGACCACGGCACCAGGCACTTCTTTGGCAATGGCTTCCATGCAAGCCAGCGCCTGCGGGGTGCGCAGCGTGACTTCGAGCATGCGGATACCGCCAGCCAGCAAGGCACGGGCCATGGGCACGGCGTGGGCCACGTCGTGGAGCACGATCACAGGGATCACCGGGGCGTCCTGCATGACTTGCAGGGCGGTCAATGGAGCATTCAGATTCAGATTCAGATTCACAGCCATGTGCAGGCTCCTTCTTCGGCTTTGAGCGCATTGCGGCGCATGTTGGCAAACAGTTCACGGCCCATGCCCACGCCGTTGGCGGCGCAAAGCTCAGCGGGCATGTGGGCGAGAGGGCGAGTGGCCCATTCGGACTCGCTCACCAGCACTTGCAAGGTGCCCTTCACGCCGTCGAGGCGGATCAGGTCGCCGTCCAACACCTTGGCCAGCGGGCCACCGGCTGCGGCTTCGGGCGAGACGTGGATGGCTGCAGGCACTTTGCCCGAGGCACCGCTCATGCGGCCATCGGTGACGAGTGCCACCTTGAAACCCTTGCCTTGCAGCACGGCCAGCGGCGGTGTGAGCTTGTGCAACTCGGGCATGCCGTTGGCTTGTGGGCCTTGCCAGCGCACCACGCAGACGACATCTCGGTCCAGCTCGCCCGCCTTGAAGGCATGCTGCAATTCGTCTTGCGAATTGAACACACGTGCCGGCGCTTCGATCACATGCAAGGCTTCAGGCACGGCCGAAATTTTGATCACGCTGCGGCCCAGATTGCCTTGCAACAACTTGAGGCCACCCGAGGTGCTGAACGGGCTGGAGGCAGGGCGCACCACGGTGTCGTCTTTGCTGGTACCGGCTTCTTGCCACACCAGTTGGCCATTTTGGGCGGACGGGATGCGGGTGAATTCACGCAGACCCCCGGCGCGCACCGTCAGCACATCAGCGTGCATCAACCCGGCGTCGAGCAGCTCGCGTACAACATAACCGGGGCCACCTGCGGCCTGGAACTGGTTCACATCGGCGCTGCCGTTGGGGTAGACGCGAGCCAGCAAGGGAACCACATCCGACAAGGCTGAGAAGTCGTCCCAGTCGATCACGATGCCCGCCGCACGCGCCACCGCCACCCAGTGGATCAGGTGGTTGGTCGAGCCGCCGGTGGCCAGCAAAGCGACCATGGCATTCACAATGCAGCGCTCGTCCACCAGCCGACCAATGGGCGTGAAGTTTTTGGCCTTGACCAAATCGAGCACGGTACGGGCCGCTTCGCGGGTCAGCTCTTGGCGCACACCCTCGCCTGGGTTGATGAAGGCCGTACCCGGCACATGCAGGCCCATGGCTTCGAGCAGCATCTGGTTGCTGTTAGCCGTGCCATAAAAGGTGCAAGTGCCTTCGCCGTGATAAGCCGCCGATTCGGCTTCGAGCAGTTCGGGGCGGCCGACCAGACCTTGAGCAGCTTGTTCGCGCACCTTGGATTTTTCGTTGTTCGACAAGCCGCTGGTCATGGGCCCTGCGGGCACAAACACGGTCGGCAAATGGCCGAACTGCAGCGCACCAATCAACAGCCCCGGAACGATCTTGTCGCACACGCCCAGCATCAGGGTCGCATCAAACACGTCGTGGCTGAGCGAGACGGCGGTGGCCATGGCGATCACGTCGCGACTGAACAAACTCAGCTCCATGCCCGGCGTGCCTTGCGTGACGCCATCGCACATGGCGGGCACGCCACCGGCCACTTGGGCCGTAGCACCCAGTTTGCGGGCCTCGTCTTTGATGAGGTCGGGGTAATGCTGCAGCGGGGCGTGGGCCGAGAGCAGGTCGTTGTAAGCGTTGACGATCCCAATATTGGGTGCGCGTGGGGCCACGACTTTGATCTTGTCCAGGGCGGTGGCTCGGCCCTTGTCGGCTTCGGGCATGGCGGCAAAGGCGTGGGCCACGTTGGCGCAGCCCAAACGCTGGGCACCGGGGTCTTGGCCAGCTGCCGCGTTCACCTGCGCCAAATAGGCCTGGCGGGATGGACGGCTGCGCTCGGTGATGCGGGCGGTCACAGCGGCCAAAATCGGATGGATTGTCATGTTTTAACGCCAGGGCTGGCGTGGTAACTAAATTACATGACCGATGGTAACCGGGTTCAACTGTTTTGGTGCGTTCAATGCGTTACAGAAGCGGTACAACTCGCCAGTGCTGGATGGGAGACGTAAAAAAACCCGCCGAAGCGGGTTTTTTGCGAGGGCCACTGAAGTCTCACTTGGCGGCAGATGCCTCGGCGGCGGCAGGCGCTGCAGAGGCGTCTGCTGCGGGCGCAGAGGCCTCGGCTGCAGGAGCGGTGACAGCGGCAGGTGCAGCAGGCGCTGCTTTTTTGCTCTTGGCAATGCCAAAGCCAATCGCCAGGCCAACGGCCAGCACGATCACGGCCACCAAAACGGCCCAAACTACGGGTTGATTGTCATCTTGAGGGGTCGACATATTGGTTTTCTCCGAAAATAGTGGCCAGATTGTAATGGGGCCCGATTGCACATGACTGACACACCCGCCGATGCGCCAACCGTGAGCCTGGCCGAAGGCCGTGCCACGGGATTTCAAGGTGCTTTGCTCGACCGGTTCCGGGCGCAAACAGCGGGTCGGGATTTGTGGGTGTTTGGCTACGCCTCCCTTTTATGGCGACCTGAATTCGAGGCGCAAGAGCAGCACATCAGCCGCGTCTGGGGCTGGCACCGAGCCTTGAAAATGTGGAGCCGCCTGAACCGGGGCAGCCCCGAGTGCCCGGGCCTGGTGTTTGCCTTGTTGCCAGGCGGCAGTTGCCAGGGCGTGGTCTACCGGGTCGCCAAGGACCAGGCCGACGAGGTGCTGGTGAGGCTGTGGGAACGGGAAATGCCCATGGACGTCTACACCCCCAGCTGGCTGCCTTGCAACACACCCCAAGGCCCTGTGCAGGCCTTGGCTTTTACGCTGCCACGCAGCAGCCCCAGCTTCACCGGGCACTTAACTGCCGAAACCTACCGACACATTTTTCAGCAGGCCTGCGGGCGCTTTGGCACCACGCTGGACTATGCCCGCCAAACCTACAACAGTCTGCGGGCCCATGGCATCGAAGACCGGGCGCTGGCCGCCTTGCTGCGCCACGCCGACTAAAACACATCCCTGCCTTGGGTCGATCTGGCCCACGCGGCCCACCGTACACAGCGCCTGCCTATACTTGCTGCATGAACATCGCCGACCTGCGCAAGAGCTACGAAAAAGCCGAGCTCAACGAAAACGCCTCCCACGCCGACCCCTTGCAGCAATTTGCCCAATGGTTGCAAGAGGCCATCGCCGCTGAAGTGCCCGAACCGAACGCCATGACGCTGGCCACCGTGGCCAGCAACTTGCGCCCCAGCACACGCGTGGTGCTGATCAAGGGGTATGACGAGCGAGGCATCGTCTGGTACACGAACTACGACAGCCGCAAGGGTCAGGAACTGGCGGGTAACCCGTTTGCGGCGCTGCAGTTTCACTGGGTCGAGCTCGAGCGCGTGGTGCGCATCGAGGGCCGAGTGGAAAAGGTCAGCGACGCGGAAAGCGACGCCTACTTTCACAGCCGCCCACTCGATTCGCGCATCGGCGCGTGGGCCTCTCCGCAAAGCCAGGTGATCGATGGACGGACGGTGCTGGTGACCAACGCCGCCAAATACGCGGCGCAGTTCATGCTGCAGCCCCCTCGCCCACCGCACTGGGGCGGTTACCGACTGGTGCCCGACAACTGGCAATTCTGGCAAGGACGCAAAAGCCGTCTACACGACCGACTGCGTTACACCCAAGAGGCTAGCGGATGGCTGCGCGAGCGATTGGCACCTTAGGGCGTTCTCCCCCACACACAACCCCATCACGTGTCTACCAGGGATTGGCGCGTGATTTTCGGGGCGCTGCTGTGCTACCGCGAATCACCAACTCAAATGGCAAAAGCGATTGATCGGCGATAACCTCACCGGAAATTGCAGACAACATGGATTTGGCCGCCATCCGACCCAAGTCCTGGGTCGGCAAACTCACGGTCGTCAGTCCAGGGTTGATCGCTTGGGCAATCTCAAGGTTGTCAATCCCACAAATTGACAAATCCACGGGAATGTTCAGGCCCATGCGCTGAGCTTCCAGCAATGCGCCCACTGCCAACAGGTCGTTGCCGCAAAAAATGGCCGTAGGTTTGTGCCGCCCACGCAAAAGCTGACGCAAACCGAGACGCCCACCTTCAAGATTAAAAGCCTGCTCGGTGACCCAAGCGGCTGGCAAGGAAAGTCCTGCTTGTGCGAGTGATTTGCGCACACCATCCACACGGCTGCGTGCCCGATCGTTGTGGGTGGTAAAACCTGAAATCACACCAATGCGTCGATGCCCAAGTTCCAGCAAATGCGAAGCAGCCATTTGAGCCGCCCCCTCGTTATCAAAGCCCAGCGAAGGAAGACGCGGATCACATGACCAGGTGAGCAATGTGGGCTTGCGCCAGTCGCTCAAAGCCTTCCAAAGACGGGGGGCATGGTCGGTGCCAACCAAGACCAAAGAATCCACACCGCGCTGCTGCAGTGCACGCACCAATTCAAACTCAGCGACAGGATCGTATTCATGGCTGGCCACCAACAACTGATAGCCCGCCTGCGCCAAAGTGGTCTGCATCGCCTGCGTGCTGCGGGCAAAAATGGCGTGATCCAGTGTCGGTATGACACATCCAACGGTGTGCGTACGACCAGACGCCAGCGCACGGGCAGCCGCATCAGGTTGGTAATCAAGTTGGCGGACTGCCGCCATCACTTGTTCTTGAGTGCGCGTTCTCACCACATCGGGTCTGCTGAGCACGCGTGAAACGGTCGCGGTAGAAACGCCCGCCAAACGAGCGACTTCCTCAATGGTGATGCGGTGTTTCATGGAAATAGCATGCCATAAGAAACCCGCAAGGCCGACAAAAATGTAAGCGCTTTCCAAATAAAAATTCAGTGTTTTCCCTTGGTTTTAAGCAAATTCGGGTTTTCGTGATTGACAACTGTTGGCAACAAAATCAAAGTCATTGCAAGCGCTTACATTTTGGAATGTTTTTCCACAGGATCGCTGAAAGGAAGCATGGTGGGATTGACCCAACGAAGAAATCACCGTCGCAGCGTTGTCGGGATCGCCACGATCTTGCTGCTGTTGATCATTTGGTACCTTGCCACCACGGTCAGTGGATTGATCAACCCTTCACGATTTCCGCGCCCGGATGAAGTGGTGAGTGCGTTCACATTCATTCAGACAGAAGGGTATGGCAACGGGAAACTGCACCAGCATGTGCTTCACAGCTTGAAACTCGTGGCCATGGGGTTTGCTGTGGCTGTTGGCGTCGGTGTCCCACTCGGCTTGCTGATGGGCTATTCACGCCGCGCCGAGGCACTGATCAACCCCGCATTCTTGTTGTTGCGCCCCATACCGCCTCTGGCGTGGATTCCCTTGGCCATTGTTTGGCTGGGTCTGGACGATGGCTCCAAGATCTTGGTTATTTTTGTTGCTGCTTTTGTGCCATCGGTCATCAACAGCTACACAGGTGTTCGCAACATTGAAACACCCGTGATGGAAGCCGCCAGCATGCTGGGCATCAAAGGATGGCGCATGGTGACCGAAGTTCTGGTCCCCGGTGCGATGCCCATGATTTTCACGGGTCTGAGACTTTCACTGCAAGCTAGTTGGACAACGCTTGTCGCTGCCGAGCTGATCGGTGCTTTGTATGGTCTTGGGAGCATTCTGAACCAGGCCGCTCAAGACATATTCCCAGCCATGATTTTGGTAGCCATGGCCTTTGTGGGCATCTGCGGCGCCTCCACAACTTGGGTGTTGGGTGTTCTGGAGAACCAAGCCATGCCTTGGCGCAAAGGAAGAGTGGCCACATGAAAAAAGCTCTGAGCCGCTCACATTTTTGGAGTTTGACCGTTACAGGCACGGTGGCGTTCTTTGCCTTTTGGTATCTGGCCAGGGTACTGCACTTTTCACCTCCTCAATTTTTGCCGATGCCGCATGAGGTCTTGTTCAAACTGATCGAGCTGATGGACAAACCATTTGCAGGCGCCACCTTGCCAGAACACATGGCCGCCAGTTTGAAACGATTTGGCATGGGCTTTGGATTGGCAGCACTGGTGGGTATTCCTTTGGGCTTGTCCATGGGATGGTTTCGATGGCTGGACGATGTGATCACCCCCATTTTTGATGGCGTGCGATTCATAGCACCCGTTGCTTGGGTGCCATTTGCCGCGCTCTGGTTTGGCACAGGCATCGGTGGCCCCACATTGATCATCTTTGCCGGCGCCTTCCCGCCCTGCTTGATCAACGCTTATCGCGGCGCACGCAATGTCGAAGTTCGATTCCTCGAAGCAGCGAGCATGCTGGGGGTCGGCAGTTTCAAAACCATCACAGAGGTCCTTTTCCCGGCTGCCGTGCCGTCCATCATTGCAGGCCTGCGAATTGGCGCAGGACTGGGCTGGCTCTCTCTCGTGGGCGCTGAATTGATCGTGGCAAGCAGCGGAATGGGCAATTTGATTGTCCGCGCACAAAGTGCTTTGGCCACGGACACCGTGATGGTGGGAATGATTGCCATCGGCGCCATTGGCGTGGTGATCGACATCCTGATTCGTCGCTTGGAAAAGTTCCTGCTCAAACACAGGAATGCTTGAGAAGTCTCTTTTACAGAAATAACTTAAATGGCCACTATCCAGTTCACCGATGTCAGCCGCGTTTTTGAGCGCGACGGCAAAGACTTTCTGATCCTTGACAAGATCAACCTCACGGTTCAAGACGAAGAATTCGTGGCCATCGTCGGCCCCTCGGGTTGCGGCAAAACAACTTGCATGCGCATGGCCGCTGGCCTCGAATTTCCAAGCACAGGCAGCGTGAAGGTCAACGATGTACAGGTGACTGGGCCTGGCCCAGACCGTGCGGTTGTTTTTCAGCAGTTCGCCCTGTTTCCTTGGAAAACGGTTCATGAAAATATCGACTTTGGTCTGCGCAGCAAAGGTCTTGCCAAAGAAGAAAGAGACAGTCTGATCACGCATTACATCGCGTTGATGAACCTGAAAGGTTACGAAAGCGCCTACCCGCATCAACTGTCTGGCGGGATGCAGCAACGTGTTGCCATTGCGCGGGCTTATGCACTCAACCCGCAAGTGCTGCTGATGGACGAGCCGTTTGGTGCTCTCGATGCTCAGACCCGCGTGGTCATGCAAGAGGAGCTGGTCAAGTTGGCTCGGAAAAATCCGCGCACCGTGCTCTTCATCACCCACGCGGTGGAAGAAGCGGTGTACCTGGCCGATCGCGTGGTGGTCATGACCAGCCGCCCAGGAAAAATCAAGGAAATTCTGGATGTGAAGTCCGTTCGCGAAGCCGAACAATGGGACCGCCACAGCAAGATTGAAGACGTGATGGACCTCGAAAGTTTTGTCCATTTGCGTACCCGAATCTGGAAGTCTTTGCGTGAAGAGCACGCGGGCACGGATCATTGAAGCAACCACCAACTGAAGGAGACATCGACATGAAAAAACTCGCAGCAGTCGCCATGGGTATCAGCCTTGTGCTGGGCTTGTCCAGCACAGCACACGCTCAAGCGCTGACCCCCATCAAGATCAGCTACCAACCCTCTCTTTACTGGGCCTTGCCTTTTCACATTGCCACTGAAAAAGGCTGGTGGAAAGATGTGGGTTTGGCGCCTGAGTTTTCGACCTTCCCAGCTGGCGTCCCTCAAATCGCTGCTTCAGCCGCAGGGTCTTGGGATGTAGGCGGCACTGGCTCGGTGCCCGCCGTGTTGGGACATGTTCGTTTCGGCATCAAAACCATCGGCGTCACGAACGACGAATCGGCTGCCAATGGTCTGGTGGGCAGCAGCAAAGCCGCCGCTGATTTCGCCAAAGACCCTGCCGGCGCTCTGCGTGGCAAGACCATCACCTTGACTCAAAACTCAACGGCTGACTTTGCTGTGCAGGCTTGCTTGAAAAAGTACGGCCTCAAAAAATCCGATGTGGTCATGAAAAACATGGGGCAAGCCGAAATCATTTCAGCACTGTCCTCCAACAACTCCGACTTGGCGGGCATGTGGGCGCCCAACACCTATACGGTGGAAGAAAAAGCTGGCGCCAAAATGCTTTGCAGTGGCAAGGACAGTGGTGCCATCGTGCCCGGTGCTTTGATCGCACGGGGTGACTATGCCAAGCAAAACCCACAGAACGTTGCCAAATTCCTCGCGGTCTACCTGCGCGCCTGGAGCTGGATGAGCGTGAACCGGCCCGAAGCCATCCGCATGATGAAAGACTTTTATGCCAAGGGTGGCGTCAGCATCAGCGATGCGGCCATGAACAAAGAGTTTGATACCCGCCCCACCTTCAACCTGGCGCAGCAACTGAAGAACATGGAACGCACAGGCGGCGCAGCCAATTCGAAGATGGATGGCTGGTTCACCGAACTGTCTGGCTTCATGCGTGAAACCGGTGCAGTTCAACAAGTCCCCGCCGTGGCTGACTTCGTGACCGACGAATACCTGAAATTGGTTCAGGCAGACGCCAAACTGCGTGACATGGCCAATTCAACCCGGTAATTGAACCCACTGGGACGCCATGCATCCCACATGGCGTCCCAGTTCATCTCGAACTTGAATTGCCTTGTGCTTCTGATGAAGCGCTGGGTCAACCCTTTGCCTTGATTTGAGCAAAACATCCGAACCAGGAGAACAACGTGGCCATCACGTATTTGAAAAAAGCGGACAAGACACCCGAAACCGAAACGGCCACGGCCCAGAAAGTCGTCAACACCATGCTGGCCGAGATCCAGCAAAATGGTGAAGCTGCAGTACGCAAGTACGCCAACGATTTGGACCAATGGAAAGGTGAAGTGATCATCACCCAGGCACAAATCGAAGCCAATGCGCGTGAGGTGCCACAACAGGTCAAGGCCGACATCGATTTCGCCATCAAACAGGTTTTTGATTTTGCACAAGCACAGCGGCGCTCCCTGTCTGAGTTTCAAGTCGAACTGCACCCAGGTGTCACCGCAGGCCAACGCGTGCTGCCGGTCAACGTTGCCGGGTGCTATGCACCGGCAGGACGATACGCTCACATAGCCAGCGCCTACATGGGCGTCGCAACGGCCAAGGCAGCGGGCGTCAAGACCATCATCGCCTGTTCGGGCCCCTTCCGGGGTGGACCGATGCACCCTTACTTGCTCTATGCCTTCAACAAGGCAGGCGCTGACATCATCATGACTTTGGGCGGCGTGCAAGCGATTGCAACGATGGCCTATGGTCTGTTCACCGGCAAGCCCGCCGATGTGATCGTGGGCCCGGGCAACAAGTTTGTCGCAGAAGCCAAACGCACCTTGTTTGGCAAAGTGGGCATCGACGTTTTTGCGGGCCCCTCCGAGATTGGCATCATTGCCGATGAAACAGCCGACCCGGCCATCGTTGCGAGCGACTTGGTAGGACAAGCGGAACATGGCCATGAGTCACCCGCATGGCTTTTCACAACCAGCCGCAGCTTGGCAGAAGAAGTCATGCGCCAGGTGCCCAAGTTGATTGATTTGCTCCCCCCCACCGCACGCGATGCCGCCGGATCGGCATGGCGTGACTATGGTGAAGTCATGCTGTGTGACACACGAGACGAGGTGGTGGAAATTTCCGATCGATATGCCAGTGAACACCTGGAAGTGCACGCCAAAGACTTGGATTGGTGGCTCAAGACACTGACTTGCTATGGTTCCTTGTTTTTGGGCGAAGAAACCACTGTGGCCTACGGCGACAAAGCCAGTGGACCCAACCATGTGCTGCCGACAAAAGGTGCGGCTCGGTATTCAGGCGGTTTGTCGGTTCACAAATTCTTGAAAACCTTCACATGGCAAAAAATGACACGCGAGGCTGCGCGCGATATTGGACTGGCCACAGCCCGTATTTCTAGGCTCGAAGGCATGGAAGCCCACGCCCGCACGGCCGATGACCGCTTGGCCAAGTATTTTCCAGGGCAAGATTTTGAGCTGGGAGAACAGGTGAAGGTATGAACCTGCAACAACTCTTCGAACAGGTCCCCCATTTACAGACAGGCTCTGCATCATGAACAGTCCGGCTGTTTCATTTGACCTTTCAGGTAAAACGGCTTTGGTCACAGGCGGCAGCTCCGGATTGGGCGAAGCCATGGCGCAAGCTCTGGGCATGGCCGGAGCCAAGCTCATCTTGATGGCCCGCAGGCAGGACTTGCTCCAACAGTCGGCTGACAAGCTGACAGCGATGGGCATCGCAGTCCAAACACTGGTCTGCGATTTGGCTTCTCCAGAAGCGGCCCAAGAAGGTGCCCAGCAAGCCTTGAACTTGGGCCCTGTTGACATTCTGATCAATGCGGCTGGCGTCAATTTGCGTGAACCATTTGCGGATATTTCTGTCAACAGCTGGATGGCTCAAATCAACATCCACTTGAGCGCCCCTTTCTTTCTCACCCAGGCACTGGCTCCGTCCATGAAGGAACGCGGCTGGGGGCGAATCATCAACATCGCCAGCTTGCAAAGCCACCGGGCCTTTGCCAACAGCGCGCCCTATGGCGCTGGCAAAGGCGGCATCGTTCAGCTGACCCGAGCCATGGCACTCGAATGGGGACCGCATGGCATCACCTGCAACGCCATCGGTCCTGGATTTTTCCCTACGGCGTTGACCGCACCTGTCTTTGGTAACCCGGAGTTGGTCGCGCGGCATGCCGCACAAACCTGTTTGGGTCGAAATGGCGAGCTTTCAGACATGCATGGCTTGGCTGTTTTCCTGGCCAGCGATGCGTCCAGCTACATCACGGGCCAAACCATCATGATTGACGGTGGCTATACCGCCAAATAGCCCCCTCAAACACATGGACGCATCCTGTCACCACACAAGCGTGTCAATGCCTTCTTTGGAAAACATCAAATGACCCGCTTTGACCCAACCCCATTGAAGCCAGCCGACACGCATCCGGCCATGCTCGGTTCATTGCTTCCCCCCCGTGGTGTGACACCGTTGAATTTCAGCCCGGGGCCCACATCACTTGCGGCTGAAGTACAGACAAGCATCAAAGCCTTGTTCGACGCGGAACGGATGTGCTCGATGTACCTCTCGCATCGGTCGCCTGAGTTTTTAGACATCCTTGCCACTGCGGTGCAACGCTGCCGCCTGGCGATGGACATTCCTGAACAGTATGAAATTCTTTTCATGCATGGGGGTGGGCACGGACAATTTGCGGCGGTTCCGCTCAATCTTTGTTCCAATGGCGATGAAAAAGCGACCTACCTGGTCAACGGCACCTGGTCCAAACGCGCCTTGACCGACGCCTCCAAATACTGCCGTCCCATCGTTATTTCCTCCGAGAGCAAGGATGGCACGTTTACCCACAACCCATCCTTTGAGAATTTGGATCCCGAATCCAAGTACGTCTACCTTTGCTCGAATGAAACGGTGAACGGGATTGAGCTGCATCAGTTGCCCAAGCTCGGGATCCAAGCACCTTTGGTGGTTGACGCCTCATCAGACTTTTCCACCAAGCCCATTGACTGGGTGGGATGCAATGTGGGCGTTCTGTATGCCTGCGCATCCAAAAACATCGGTCACCCTGGCCTCACGCTGTGTGTCATTCGACGGGACTTGCTGGGCAAGCCCAATCCACTTTGCCCAGGTGTCTTGTGCTACACCACCAATGCCCGTGAAGGCAATTTATGGAACACCACCGCCACCTTCAACGTCGAGGTGGTCAGTATTTATATGCAATGGATGATCGCGCAGGGTGGCGTGCATGAAATGGAACGCCGAGCGATTGCAAAGTCGTCCATGTTGTACGACTTGATCGACAAGTCAGAGGGCTTTTACGCCACCCCTATCGCGGATCGCGCCATCCGCAGCCGCATGAACATTCCCTTTGATGTTGCCGGTGGCGACGAAGAAACCACACGGGACTTCTTGGTCCAAGGCTGGGAGCGGGGCATCGTCGGCTTAAGAACGCTCACCCCATTTGGGGTTGGGAAGTATTTGAGGGCCAGTTTGTACAACGGCGTCAGCTTGCAACAAGTGGAGGCATTGCGCGCCTTCATGGCAGATTTTTTGAAGACCTGTCGCACCCAAAATTCGGCCGCGTAATGTCAACCACCCTTGAGCTTGGACGCCGCGCGCGCAGCCATGAGCACCTTGTCATGGCACCGCTCTTTGTCAACACCCGCAGACACATCGAACAAAGGGTCGACTGCCTGCGCCAAACCATTCACACCACGCCCTAACTCGGAACACATCCCATGAAAGCACTCGTTTACACCAACCCACTCGAAGTCCAAATTCAGGACCGCCCTGAACCTGAATTGGCCCCGGGCGAGGTCGTTTTGCGCATTGATGCCGTAGGCATTTGCGGCTCTGACATGCACGCTTACCACGGGCACGACCCACGCCGTAAACCGGGTCTGGTTTTGGGACACGAATTTTGCGGCACCATTGTCAAAAGCGATGCACCCGGCTTCGCGCTCGGACAGCGCGTGACGGGCAATCCGCTCATCACCTGTGGTGTTTGTGACTACTGCGTGCAAGGCCGCAACAATCTGTGCAGTCGCCGCACCATGGTGGGCATGACTCGTCCGGGTGCGTTTGCCGAATTCATGGCCATTCCGGCAGCTTCGCTGATTGAGATGCCCCAGGACATGCCAGCCATTCAGGCGGCCCTGACCGAACCTGCCGCCACAGCGCTGCATGCCATCAACATGAGCCTCAAGGCCATGGCCCGTCCTTTGCCAGAAAATCGCACGCTGATCATTGGCGGTGGTGCGATTGGCATGTTGGCCGCCTTGTTGCTCAAAACCTATGGTGCACGCGGCACCGTTTTGGCCGAAGTCAATCCATTGCGACGTCAATCGGCGGAAAAGCACGCGGGGGTCACCACCTACGATCCACGCACAACTGCCCCCGAAGAAAATGGTTTTGACTATGTCATCGATGCAGTAGGCAGCAAGCTCACCCGGGTCGCGGCCCTCAATGCTGTCAAGCCAGGCGGCGTGATCATGCACATCGGTCTGCAAGACTGGGCCAGCGAGATCGACATGCGCAAGCTCACCTTGGCCGAAATCACTTTGATGGGCACGTACACCTACACCACAGCAGATTTGCGCGCCACCGTGAAGTTGTTGCATGAGGGTGCATTTGGCGACTTGTCATGGGTCGCAAGTGTGCCAATGGCCGATGGTGCGCAAGCTTTTGCGGACCTCGACAGTGGCCAGATTGCATCCAGCAAACTGGTTTTGTTGCCCTGACAGGGGCCCTGACAGGGTTCAAAGCAGCGGCATTGCGAGTCTCTTTGGACCAGGATTTTCAGGCCTGACAGCGCCAAGGTCACCCCGCCCCCAGCAGGCAAGCGCCCATATAAGCAGGCCGAGACCTGCAAGTTGGTCTGAACATCCAGCAATTTCAAGACTTCATGGGGTAAACACCAACCCATAAATTCATATAGATGATTTACATTAATTTTCAAGAACACACATCGAGCCTGCGTTCCACAATTCAGGCACCAACTGTTCCAACCCGCTCAATCCACTCAAGGAGAATTTTGTGATCCATTGCGTACTGCACGAAGAAAAAGACAGCGTCGCTGTTGTCGTTGTTGAAGGCATCGAAGCCGGTCAAAACATGAACGCCCTGATCCTGGACGACAACCGCACGATCACGATCAAGGCCAATGCGGCCATCCCCATTGGACACAAAGTGGCCGTGAAGGCGATGGCCATCGGTGACACGGTTATCAAGTACGGCACAGACATTGGCAAGGTGGTTGCAGCCATTGCCATTGGCGACCACGCCCATGTCCACAACATCAAAACCAAGCGCTGGTAATTCAGCACCGATTGCCCTTTTATCTTCCTCAAGGTTTATCTCATGACCATCATTGACAAAAACACCACTTTCTGGGGCTACCGCCGTGAAAACGGCCGTGTCGGCGTTCGCAACCACGTCATCATCCTGCCCTTGGACGACCTGTCCAACGCCGCAGCAGAGGCTGTGGCCCACGCCGTCAAGGGCACCATGGCCATTCCGCACCCCTATGGCCGTTTGCAATTTGGCGCTGACCTCGAACTGCACTTTCGCACCTTGATTGGTGCAGGCTCCAACCCCAACGTCGCTGCGGTGGTGGTGATTGGTATCGAAGACGGCTGGACCAAAACCGTGGTCGACGGCATTGCAGCCACAGGCAAGCCCGTGGTGGGTTTCGGCATCGAAGGACATGGCGACCATGACACCATCATGCGCGCCTCCAAGGCGGCCAAAAAGATGGTGCAACACGCCACCAGCCTGCACCGCGTGGAGTGCCCCATCTCCGACTTGTGGATCTCGACCAAGTGCGGTGAGTCTGACACCACCTCTGGCTGCGGTGCGAACCCCACTGTGGGCAATGCCTTTGACAAACTCTACGGCTTGGGCACGACGCTGGTGTTTGGCGAAACCTCTGAATTGACGGGTGGCGAGCATCTGGTGGCCGCTCGTTGCCGCACAGAGCAAGTGCGCACAGACTTCATGAAAATGTTCAACGACTACCAGGACATGATCAAGCGTCATGCCACAACCGACCTGTCGGACTCCCAACCCACCAAGGGCAACATTGCTGGCGGCTTGACCACGATTGAGGAAAAAGCCCTGGGCAACATCCAAAAAATCGGCAAGGAGTGCATGGTGGACGGCGTGTTGGGCAAGGCCGAAACGCCCACAGGCTCCGGCTTGTGGTTCATGGACTCCTCTTCTGCCGCTGCAGAAATGGTGACTCTGTGCGCGGCCTCGGGTTTTGCGGTGCACTTCTTCCCCACAGGCCAAGGCAACGTGATCGGCAATGCCATCGTCCCGGTGATCAAGATTTGCGCCAACCCTCGCACCGTGCGCCTGATGAGCGAACACATTGATGTGGACTGCTCGGGCTTGCTGCAACAAGAGCAAACCATGGATGCTGCAGGTGATTTGTTGCTGGACATGATGATGCAAACCATCAACGGCCGATTCACCTCAGCAGAAGCACTGGGCCATCGCGAATTTGTGATGACCCGTTTGTTCGAAAGCGCTTGATGGCCATGAGGGCTGGGGAACTTTCCCCGGCCCTGCCCTCTTCACACCAACGAATGGAACAAGTGATCCAGAGGTTGGTTTTCACTTGGGTGTGAAGTCTTCAATATGCGCCATATTCAAGCCGTCCAAGTCACACCAGCATGAAAAAAATCGTCATCACGGAGTTCATGGACGAATCGGCTGTGGCGTCTTTGCGTGCAAGCTTCAATGTTGTTTACGATCCGAAACTGGTCGATGACAAAAGCCGCCTGATCGCTGAAGTGTCCAATGCCGATGGCCTGATCGTGCGCAACCGAACCCAAGTCAAAGACGAATTATTGGCGGCTTGCGCACAAGTCATGGTGGTTGGCCGATTGGGCGTGGGGCTTGACAACATCGATGTGGCGGCGTGTGATGCGCGAGGCATCAAAGTGATACCCGCTACCGGCGCCAATGCACTGGCAGTTGCCGAATACGTCATCGGAACGGCCATGGTTTTGCTTCGGGGCGTCTATCTGTCCAGCGAGCAGGTGGCCAGCGGCTTATGGCCACGAGCGTCCCTCTCAAATGGACGGGAAATCTCCGGCACCTGCTTGGGGCTGCTTGGTTTTGGCGGCATTGGTCAATTGACCGCCAAATTGGCCCAAGGCCTCGGCATGCGCGTTGTGGCGCACGACCCGATGCTCCCGATGGACCATCCGGTTTGGACTCAATCGGGTGTTCAATCAGCCTCCTTAGACCAGCTCATTGCTCAAGCGGATGTGATCAGCCTTCATGTACCGCTCACGCCCTCTACCAGCAACATGCTGTCGGCAGAGCGCATTGCTCAGATGAAGCCCGGTGCCATTGTCATCAACACCTCGCGTGGCGGCATAGTGGACGAAGCGGCAGTGGCCGATGCCTTGCACCAAGGGCACCTTGGCGGTGCAGCGTTCGACGTGTTTGAACCGGAGCCCCTTCTTTCCGGCACAGCCTGGCAAGGCTGTCCGAATGTCATTCTCACGCCGCACATTGCCGGTGTCACCGCCGAATCCAATGTGCGCGTCTCCTCCATGATTGCGTCCTCTGTGGCGCACGCCCTGAAAGCCTGATATCCCATGTTGCACCCTTACGAAGAAATCACCACCCTGGTGCAAGCAGCACTGACCCATGCCGGTGCATCACCAAACCAAGCCCATTCCACGGCTTTGGCACTGGTCACAGCCGAAGCCAGCGGCCTGCCCTCGCATGGCCTGTCTCGTGTCAGCATGTATGTCAGCCACCTCAAGGCTGGGCGTGTGATAGGTGATGCTGTACCCGTGGTTAAAAACCAGCGTTCCAGCGCCGTGCTGATCGATGCGGGAAATGGCTTTGCTTTTCCAGCCTGCCGCATGGCCATTGAGGAAGCCATTTCCAGGGCTCGGCAGCATGGCATCGCGATCGCCACTGTGACCAACAGCCACCACTTCGGCATGGCGGCTTACCACTTGGATCCTGTGGCCGCCGCTGGCATGGTCGGTATTGCCTGTGGCAATTCACCCGCAGCCATGCCGCCAGCCGGAGGCAAACGGGCCATTTTTGGTACCAACCCCATTGCGGCGATTTTTCCCCGAACCGGCCATCCGCCTGTCAGTGTCGACTTGTCCTTGTCAGAGGTTGCTCGAGGCAAACTGATGGTGGCTGCCGACAAAGGCGAATCGATCCCACTGGGCTGGGCCCTTGACTCGGATGGAAACCCCACAACTGACCCCAAGAAAGGGTTAGAGGGCTCCATGCTCGCAATTGGTGGCACCAAAGGTGCCATGCTGGCGATGGTGGTGGAGCTGCTCGTCACCACCTTAACAGGGGCTCACTTTGGTGCCGAAGCCGATACGTTTTTCAAGCCAGAAGGCAATCAGCCTCAGCTGGGCCAAGCCTTCATTGTGATCGACCCCAAGGCACTGGGTGGTGATGCTGTTTACAGCGAGCGGATAGAGGCCCTCGTGACGGCCATGTTGGCGGATGAGGGCGTGCGCCTTCCGGGCCAACGACGCCTTCAATTGCTCGATGCGGCCAAGCAATCAGGCCTGAAGGTGCCTCAGTCACTGCTGGACACGATCCGATCGTTATGCTGATGGGGCATTCAGCTCAAACCGTTGTCGCCATGGTCGGCAAACTCAGAACACACACGCCAGGCGTTTTGATCTGTACGGTCATTGCCTTGTCTGCGACCTTTTTGTCTGAGCACTATGGCGGGCCACAACTGCTGTATGCCCTGCTGATCGGGTTGTCTCTTCACTTTTTGTCTCAACAAGCGGGCAATTTTGTAGGCATCAATTTTTGCGCTCGCACCGTGTTGAGATTTGGCGTTGCTTTGCTTGGCATCCGCATTACCCTGGACCAAGTGACGCACTTGGGTGCCAGTGTGGGTTTGGTCTTGGTGCTCGCAGTTGGTATCACCATCGCATCGGGTCTTTTGTTGGCGCGGGTCTTTCGCCGTCCCGCCTCGGAGGGCTTGCTGTCAGGCGGTGCTGTAGGCATTTGCGGCGCCTCTGCGGCCTTGGCCATCTCGTCCGTGTTGCCCCCTACACGAGAAAATGAGCGCTTTACCCTGATGGCCGTGGTCGGCGTGACCGTGCTCTCCACGCTGGCCATGGTGGCGTACCCTTTGTTTCTCGATTGGTTATCGGTCTCACCTGTTCAGTCCGGCATCTTTCTCGGCGGCACCATCCACGATGTGGCCCAAGTGGTCGCTGCAGGCATGATGATGGGGCAAGAGTCAGGGGATGCCGCCACCGTGGTCAAGTTGTTCCGCGTTGTGTTGCTGCTGCCTGTGGTGATGCTGATCGCTTTTGGCTACCGAAAATGGGGCTCTGTCCAAGAAGCTGGTGATATTTCGCAAACGAAGCCCCCTTTGGTCCCGGGCTTTTTGATGGGCTTCATGGCGCTGGTCATACTGGCCAGTACAGGCTGGGTACCCACGGAGGTCACGGCGATGGCCAACAGTGTTTCTCGTTGGTGCTTGGTCATCGCCATTGCTGCCGCTGGCGTCAAAACCAGTCTCGGTGAACTCGCCAAGTTGGGCTGGCAACCTGTCTTGATGCTGGTGGCAGAGACCCTGGTGATTGCGTGTTTCGTGCTCAGTGCCCTTCTTTTCATGAATCTTGGGCAAAATTGAACCCTTGAAAGTTACGTGGACAATTTATAGAAGCTGCAGGCCATCCATCCAAGCAGCCCTGCGATAGGTCTGATCCGTCAGGCTCCGGTTTGGATGTTTGTTCTTTTGGAAGATCTTTCGAATGCTTTATCGCCAAGTCAAACGGCAACTGATCAACGACATCCAATCCGGTTTTGCGGCGCCGGGGGCCGCGCTGCCCAATGAAAAAGATTTGGCCCTGCGCTTTCAGGTTTCGGTAGGGACGGTTCGTCGCGCTGTAGACGAATTGGTGGCTGAACACGTGCTTTTGCGTCAGCAAGGAAGAGGCACCTTTGTCGGCAAGCTCGATCGCGAGCGCTTCATGTTCCAGTTTTTCAAAATCGTGCCCCGAGACAGGCCGAGTGAATTTCCCGAAGTCCGACTGCACAAGTTCTCCAAGTCCAGAGCCACGCAAGTAGAAGCCCAAGCACTGGGACTGCATGGCAATCAATGGGTGTTCCGCATTGAAAATGTCCTTCACTTGCAAGGTCAGCCGGTGATCCACGATCGAATTGCCATCGCTGCAGCGATGTTCCCGGGATTGAATCAAGCCACTTTCACAGCTCGGACCACGACGATTTACGGGCACTATCAGGCGGCGTTCGGGGTGACCATTGTTGAGGCAGATGAACGGGTTCGCGCAGAGTTGGTCTTGCCCGACAGCGCCCAATTGCTGAACTTGGACTTGGCCACACCCGTGTTGCGCATTGACCGTGTCGCACACACTTTTGATCGCAAACCCGCCGAATTTCGAACTTCCTTTGTGGACACCCGAAACTTTGATTACGTCTCGCGCATGCGAGAGATGGCATGACCGACCTCGCCACACACGCCAGGGTTTTCGCCCAAACCTTGGCACTGGAAGCCGCCCACATGATCCAGCAAGCGACTGGCCAGCCACATGACGTCGAGTTCAAGTCGGCTGGTGACTGGTGCAGCGCCTTGGACCGCAGCATCGAAGAACACCTGAAGGCACGCATTGCCCAAGCGTATCCAGAACATGGGTTCCTGGGTGAAGAAAGTGCCAAGGCACAGGTCAGCGATGGATTGCTCTGGGTGATCGATCCCATCGATGGCAGCATGAATTTCTTGCGCGGCTATCCCCAGTACAGCGTGTCCATTGCACTTTTGTCAGATGGTGAGCCGATTGCCGCGTGCATTGTGGATCCCTGCCGTCAAGAGGTCTTCAGCGCAGCCCTTCATCATGGTGCCACCCTGAACGGCAAGCCTTTGAAAGTGGCAGGTACAGACCATTTGCAACGGGCCGTTGCGGCCACGGTGTTTCCCAAACCCCGTGCTGCATCTTTGCCCGAGTACTTGATCCAGTTTGACAGGGCCATTTCCACCGTGGCCGGAGTCCGACGCTCGGGCAGCATGGCGCTTGAACTGGCTTATCTGGCGGCTGGCAGAGTCGATGTGTTTTGGTCACATGACATGGGCAGCTGGGATGCCGCAGCGGGTGTGCTCTTGATCAGAGAGGCTGGAGGAGATGTCTTCACCTTGGATGAATTGATCTGGCATGAGTCCCGTCGCATTGCCGCTGCGACACCACAACTGGCAAGCAAGTGGCTTCAATTGCTTCTGTCAGAAGGCTCTTAAGCCAGACTTCTGCAAACGAATGCAGACTCACTGTGGGTCATGTGCGGTGATACCAAGCCATGGACCGCATCGGAATTTTCAGGGCGAAACGCTCGGCAGCCAGGCCAAGGCCAAGCTGATGCCAACGGCGGCCATCAGCGTTGACACCGCCACAGCGGCGGTGACCGTGTCTTCTTCTTTTTGATAGCGCTGCGAAAACAAAAAACCATTGGCCCCCATGGGCAAAGCAGCCACGACCACCATCACCGACAAGGGCAAACCGCGCAAGCCGAAAGACCATGACACAACCAGCATCAGCAGCGGGTGCAAGACTGTTTTGACCAGCGATAAACGAACCGCTTTGACAAGGTTGAGTCCGATGTTGGTCTGCGACAAGGTGATGCCCACCAACAACAAAGCAATGGGCACAAAAGCGTTACCGAGCAATTGCAAGGGCTTATCGACCACGGGATGAAGCCCCCACCCAGTTTGGGCATACAACAAGCCCACCAAAATCGGCAATGGCACAGGATGCAGCACGGCGCTGCGGATCGCCTGAAAGGCGGTTCGCCATAAGTGTCTGGAATCACCAGAAGCCATCTGTTGCTCTCGAGCCATCTGCAATTCCAGTATCAAAGTGGCCAAGGTCAACAAGACCAAGGCGTGCACAGAGACCAAAGTCAGCAGCAAAACCTGGCCTGCCTGACCGTAAGCCAGACCGACCAAGGGCACACCAATCATCAAGGTGTTGCTGAAAATACCGGCCAAGGCCAAAACAGTCGCCCTAGCGTTTCGTCCATAGACAAAAATCAGGATGAAAAACAAAAGCACGGTCACAGCCAAATACTGCACCACGGGTTCAAAATCGAGTTGCTCCAGATGAACCTTGCTCATGGTGCGAAAAAGCATCGCTTGTGTCAGCACCATGAACACGAGGTTCGACAAATCGCGCACCGATTCACCTTGCACCAGTTTGGTCTTGCCCGCGACAAAACCCATCAAGATGAGCAGCGCCACGGGCAAAAGAGATGACAAGACGGGATGATCAAGGTTCATGCTTGGAATACTCGGTCTGGCAACGCCATTCAGCTGCAGATCAATGCGCGTGCTTCATACCGCAGTATTTACCCAACGCGAGTCCCTTGCAGGCAATTTGCAACTCTTTGGTGCACTGGTCTGGCTTTTTACCGGACTCCAGGCATTTGGCAGCCGCCTCATGGGCCTCGGCCATAGCGCGGTGTCGTGCAATGTCTTCTTGGACTTCTTTGTTGCTGTGTTGGGCCAAGGCCATTGCGGACAAGCTCATGGCGGCGAGCAAAAAGGCAATTTTGTACATGGATTTTTTAGAGGTGACTGGCTTTGTGCTGACCAGCTTCAGATTGGGCATTGCCCGATAGCGGCAAGCAACATTGTCACTCACGCACCAGGCGCGCAAACGTCTTTTTGAATTTGCTCACCTTGGGCGCGGCCACCGCCATGCAATAGCCTTGGTAGGGATTACGCTCAAAGAAATCCTGGTGGTAGTCCTCAGCTGCACTGTAATTGGCGAGAGCCAGCACCTCGGTCACGATGGGTTGACCAAAGGCGTTGCCAGCCGTCAGCTCGGCAATCAGGGCGCAGGCCTCTTCGGCCTGTTCGGGCGTGGTGAAGTAAATGCCACTGCGGTATTGCGTGCCCACGTCGTTGCCCTGACGGTTCAAGGTCGTGGGGTCGTGGATCACAAACAAGATTTCCAACAACTCGCGGGTGCTCACCTGCGTCAGGTCGTATTCGAGCTTGACCACCTCGTTGTGGCCCGTGCGGCCAGTGCAGACTTCGTCGTAAGTGGGGTTCACGGTCTGGCCGTTGCAGTAGCCCGACTCCACATCGGTCACACCGCGCACCTTGACGTACACCGCCTCGGTGCACCAAAAGCAGCCGCCGCCCAAAACCAGAGTTTGTGTCATGTGGGTTCCTTGTTGAAGAGGGATTGGATTATCCGTGGGGTAGCAGCCCGCCCTGCACTGCCTGCACAAAGTCCCCCAGCGCCGTCTGGTCTCGGTCGCTGCGCCACAAGCATCGGGTGTCATAACGTGCATCGACCTCGCGCAGCGGCACGAACACCGCGCCCGCCAGCGCCGACTGCTGCAGGGCCTGCGGCACCAGCGCCACACCCAAGCCTTGCGAGACCAAAGACACCACGCTCAGCCAATGGCGCAACTCGTGCACCACCTGCGGCATCCAACCGGCCTGTTCACACAGCATCACGATGCGCTCGTGGTAATCGGGCGACACCGTTCGGGACACCACAACCAAGTCTTGCCCGACCAGTTCACCCAGCCCCACGCTGGTCGCCCCCGCCAAAGGGTGGCTGGCAGGCAAACACGCCACCAAGGGTTGGCTGGCCACCAAAATTTGCTCGAAGCCCAGCGGCACCCGGGGCGTGTGCACAAAGCCCACATCCAGGCGGTCGCGCAACAAATCAGAAAGCTGCTCGGACGAGCTCAGCTCGCGCAGCACCAGACGCAAACGCGGGTGGCTGCTTTGAAAGCGGCTCAAGATTTGCGGCAGGCCGCAATACAACATGGTCCCGGCAAAACCGATGTGCAGCTGGCCCGACTGGCCCTCTGCCACATCGCGCGCCTCACGTGCAGCGGCGCTCGCCTGCGCCAGCAAGGCCCGGGCCGCCGGCACAAACGCCGACCCCGCCGCCGTGAGCTGCACGCCCCGGCTGTTGCGGGCGAACAGCTGGGCCCCGACCGAAGCCTCAAGCTGCTGAATGTTCAGGCTGAGCGGTGGCTGCGAGATGGACAGGCGCTGGGCCGCACGGCCAAAGTGCAGCTCTTCGGCAAGCATAAGGAAATAGCGCAGGTGACGAAATTCCATAAATTAAAATAATGTATTGATGGATAGGCAATCAATATTAGACAACTATTCATCTCACCCTGACAATCGGCATCAAGATTTTTTCACGGAGACACCCCTCATGGCCACCACCAAAAACACCTTCAGCTGGGAAGACCCCTTCAACCTCAGCGCGCAACTGACCGACGACGAGCGCCAAGTGCAAGAAGCCGCCCGCGCTTACTGCCAAGAACGCCTGCTGCCCCGCGTGAAAGACGCGTTTTTGAACGAAACCACCGACGTGGCCATCTTCCGCGAGATGGGTGAGCTGGGCCTTTTGGGTGCCACCATCCCCGAGCAGTACGGCGGCGCGGGCCTGAACTACGTGTGCTACGGGCTGGTGGCACGCGAAGTCGAGCGCGTGGACTCCGGCTACCGCTCCATGATGAGCGTGCAGTCTTCTTTGGTGATGTTGCCCATCAACGACTTTGGCTCTGAAGCGCAAAAACAAAAATACCTGCCCAAACTGGCCCGTGGCGAGTGGATCGGCTGCTTTGGCTTGACCGAACCCAACCACGGCTCTGACCCCGGCAGCATGATCACCCGCGCCAAAAAGGTGGACGGCGGCTACAGCCTGTCCGGCGCCAAGATGTGGATCACCAACAGCCCCATCGCCGACGTGTTTGTGGTCTGGGCCAAGGACGATGGCGGCCAGATCCGTGGCTTCATTTTGGAAAAAGGCTGGAAAGGCCTGAGCGCCCCCGCCGTGCACGGCAAGGTGGGCTTGCGCGCTTCGATCACCGGCGAGATCGTGATGGACGAAGTGTTCTGCCCCGAAGAAAACGCCTTCCCAGAAGTGCGCGGCTTGAAAGGCCCGTTCACTTGCCTGAACAGCGCCCGCTACGGCATCGCCTGGGGCGCTCTGGGCGCTGCCGAAGACTGCTACGCCCGCGCCCGTCAGTACGTGATGGACCGCCAGCAGTTTGGCCGCCCCTTGGCCGCCAACCAATTGATCCAGAAGAAACTCGCCGACATGCTGACCGAAATCAGCCTGGGCCTGCAGGGCTGCCTGCGCTTGGGCCGCATGAAGGACGAAGGCACCGCCTCGGTGGACCTGACCTCCATCCTCAAGCGCAACAGCTGCGGCAAGGCGCTCGACATCGCCCGCATGGCGCGCGACATGATGGGCGGCAACGGCATCAGCGCCGAGTACGGCGTGGCCCGCCACTTGGTGAACCTGGAAGTGGTCAACACCTACGAAGGCACACACGATGTGCACGCCCTGATTCTCGGCCGCGCCATCACCGGGATTCCTGCTTTCTCGAACTGAAGCTTGGCTTTGATGAGCAAGAAGGGCTGCCCAATGGCAGCCCTTTTTTATTCGAGGTCCAAGGTGCGCTGGCGCCTTGACGAAGACTGTCACAGGCCGTATATTACTAACCAGTCAGTCATTAAATATTTGTGAACTCCACCGAAGCCATCGCTCCCCACAAACGCGAACGCCGCAAACAAGACCGCCCGGGTGAACTGCTCGAAGCGGCTTTGGATTTGTTTGTGGAAAAAGGATTTGCTGCGACGCGCGTCGAGGAAGTGGCCTTGCGGGCCGGCGTGTCCAAGGGCACGCTGTTTTTATACTTTCCCAGCAAGGAAGACCTGTTCAAAGCGGTGGTACGAGAAAACGTGGTGGCCCCCGTGACCCAAGGCGCTGTCGAAGTGGCGCAATTCCAAGGGAGCACGGGTGAGTTGTTGGAATGGATGATGCTGCAATGGTGGCGTCGTTACGGGGCCACCAAGGCATCGGGCATTTCCAAGCTGGTCATGAGCGAGGCCAGCAACTTCCCTGACCTGGCGATTTTTTTCCGCAACGAAGTGATCGAGCCCGCCCATGCCCTGGTTCGCAACGCATTGCAGCGTGGCATTGACCGTGGCGAATTTCGTCCAATGAACATCGATTTGACCCTGCATTCGGTCATGGCCCCGCTTTTGTTTTTGGTGATGTGGAAGCATTCCATGGGGCCATGCTGCCCCAACCACGAGCAAATTGACCCCGAAGCCTTCATTTCGCAGCACGCCCGCCTCATGGCGCGTGGCCTGTCCCAAGCTTGATATTCAACTGATTTTTTGCCCGATTCAACATGAAAAAGTCGACCCTCTGGTTTTTATCCGCCGTAGCTGCTGCCGTCTTGCTCGCCGGCGGTTCGCTTTGGCTGAGCCAGCGCCAGCCTGCCAGCGAAGCCGCCAAAACGAGCGCCCCGGCAACACCAGTCATTGAATTGAGTGCCAGCGATGTGGTTCGGGTCCAAAACATGGACATGGTGCTGGGCTTGCCCGTTTCTGGCACGCTCAAAGCTAGCCAAAGTGCCATGGTCAAGGCGCGTGTGGCTGGCGAATTGCTGGGCCTGGTGGTCCGCGAAGGGGATATGGTCAAGGCAGGCCAAGTGATCGCCCGCATCGACCCCACCGAATACCAAGCCCGGGAGCGCCAGGCCAAGCAACAAGCCGACGCCGCTTGGGCGCAAGTCGACATTGCACAAAAGCAATACGACAACAACAAGGCGCTGGTGGATCAAGGCTTCATCTCGCAGACCGCTTTGCAAAACGCCATGGCCAGCCTGAATGGAGCCAAGGCGACCCACATGGCAGCTGTGGCAGCACTCGATGTGACCCGCAAAGCCCTGGACGATGCGACCATTCGCACGCCCATCAGCGGTCAGGTTGCCCAACGCTTGGCCCAGCCCGGCGAAAGGATGGCGCTGGACGCCCGGATTGTGGAGGTGGTCAACCTCAGCCAGCTGGAGTTGGAAGCGGCTTTGCCCGCAACCGACGCGGGTCTGGTGCGCAAAGGGATGAAAGCCCAACTCAAAGTCGAAGGACAGGAAGAGCCCGTGGCAGCGCAGGTCCTGCGCATCAACCCCTCAGCCCAAGCGGCCAGCCGCAGCGTGCTGGTGTACCTGGGCCTTGCAGGCCATGAGGGCTTGCGCCAAGGCCTGTTTGCAGAAGGACTGCTGGGCACACGCACGGCGCAAGCGTTGGCAGTGCCGCTGTCGAGTGTGCGCACCGACAAGCCCCAGCCTTATGTGCAAGTGGTCGATGGCGATCGAGTGCGGCATGTGTTGGTAAAAACCGGCACCCGCACTGAAAAAACAAACCAAAACATCACCCTGACCTGGGTCGAAGTGGATGGGCTGAGCGAAGGGACCCAGGTGCTGATGGCCAGCGCCGGCGCTGTGCGCGAAGGCACGCTGGTGAAATTCACCGCTGGCGTGCGCTGAAAGAGGCCCATTCATGTGGTTCACCCGCGTCAGCCTGCAAAACCCCGTTTTCGCCACCATGGTCATGTTGGCCTTGGTGGTGCTGGGCATTTTTTCGTTCCAGCGCCTCAAAGTCGATCAGTTCCCCAACATCGACTTTCCGGTGGTGGTCATCAGCACCGAATACCCCGGCGCATCGCCAGAGATTGTGGAGAGCGAAGTCTCCAAAAAGATCGAAGAAGGCGTCAACTCGATCGCTGGCATCAGCGCGCTGACCTCGCGCAGCTACGAAAACCAGTCCGTGGTGATCATGGAGTTCCAGCTGCAGATCGATGGCCGCAAAGCGGCCGAAGATGTGCGCGAAAAAGTCGCCTCGCTTCGCCCTCTGCTGCGCACCGAAGTCAAAGAACCCCGGGTTCTGCGCTTTGACCCCTCCAGCCGTGCCGTGTGGTCGCTGGCTGTTATTCCAGAGGGTGACAAACTCAACGCAGTCGAGTTGACCAATTGGTCAGAACAGGTGCTGAAAAAGCGTCTGGAAAATGTGCGTGGTGTGGGCTCGGTCACCTTGGTGGGCGGCAGCAAACGCGAGATCAATCTGTATCTGCAACCGGCCAACATGGAGGCCTTTGGCGTGACCGCCGAGCAGGTGGTCAGCGCCGTGCGCAATGAAAACCAGGATTTGCCCGTGGGCGCGATCCGCTCGCTGGAGCAAGAGCGCATGGTGCAGATCAGCTCGCGCATGCAAAGGCCTGAAGACTTTGGTCGCATCATCGTGGCCCGCAAAAACGGCATCCCTATTCGCTTGTCGCAAGTGGCCACCGTGAAAGACGGCGCGCAAGAGCTGGAAAACCTGGCGCTCTACAACGGCCAACGTACGCTTTTGATGTCGGTGCAAAAGTCGCAGGATGAAAACACCATCCAAGTGGTCGATGGCCTGGTCAAAGCTGTGGCCGATTTGAAAAGCCAGCTGCCGCCTGGCCTGCGGCTTGAACCCATCACCGACAACTCGCGGCCCATCCGCGTGTCGGTGAACAATGTGCGCCAAACCCTGATCGAAGGGGCCATCCTCACGGTGTTGATCGTGTTTTTGTTCCTCAACTCTTGGCGCTCGACGGTCATCACAGGCCTGACGCTGCCGATCTCGTTGATCGGCACCTTCATGTTCATGCAGATGTTTGGCTTCACCATCAACATGATCACGCTGATGGCGTTGAGCCTGTGTGTGGGCCTGCTGATCGACGACGCGATTGTGGTGCGCGAGAACATCGTGCGCCATGTGCAAATGGGCAAGAACGCCTACAAGGCCTCTTTGGAAGGCACACAAGAAATTGGCCTGGCCGTGCTGGCCACCACCTTGTCCATCGTGGCGGTGTTTTTACCCATCGGCTTCATGGAAGGCATCATCGGCAAGTTCTTCCACGAGTTCGGCATCACCATCGTGGCAGCGGTGATGATCTCGATGTTCGTCAGCTTCACGCTCGACCCCATGCTCTCGAGCATCTGGCACGACCCAGCCATCGACGCGCACGGCAAAAGCCACGCGCCTGTCAGCTGGTACGACAAAAGCATTGGCCGCGTGACCGGCTGGTTTGACCGGAGCACCGAGCGCCTGGCCGATGGCTACCAGGGCATCTTGCGCTGGGCGCTGGTGCACAAGAAGTCCACCGTGTTTCTGGCGCTGGGCATTTTTGTGGCCAGCGTGTTCATGGTCAGGCTGCTGGGCACCGAGTTCGTGCCCAAAGCTGATTTTTCTGAAACCTCGGTCAAGTTCGAAACCCCGGTGGGTACTTCGCTCGAGGCGACCGAGGCCAAAACCCGCCAGGTCGAGGCCATCCTGCGCGACTTCCCGGAAGTGCGTTACACCGTCAGCACCATCAACACCGCCAACGCGCAAGGCAAGAACAACGTCAACCTGTACATCCGTTTAGTGGACCGCAAAAACCGCAGCCGCAACGCCGACCAAATGTCTGCCGTGCTGCGCGAACGTCTCAAACAAGTGCCCGGCATCGCGGTCACGCACACCGGTTTGCTGGACGCCATTGGCGGCAACAAGCAAGTCGAATTTTCGCTGCAAGGCCCCGACCAAAAAGAGCTGGAACGACTGGCGCTGCTGGCCTTAGCCAAGGTTCGCGACATTCCCGGCTTGGTGGATCTGGACTCCAGTGTGAAACCCAACAAACCTGTCATCGGCATGGAAGTGCTGCGGGACGCAGCATCTGACCTGGGCCTGGGCACAGCGCAGCTGGCATCGCCGCTGCGCATTTTGGTGGCGGGACAAACCGTGGGTAACTGGCGTGCGCCAGACGACCAGACTTACGACGTGAACGTGCGCCTTGCACCCGAGGCCCGCAACAGTCCCCAAGACCTGGAACGGCTGCCCTTCATGGTGACTGTGCCCGATGGCACTTCGCGCACCGTCCGCTTGGGCCAGGTAGCCCGCGTGAGCGAAACCACCGGTTCTAACCAGATCAACCGGCGCGACATGATGCGCGAAGTGGCCATCAACGCCAACGTGTTCGGGCGCGCTGCGGGTGAAGTGTCCGCCGACATCCGCAAGGCCATGGACAGCCTGAACCTGCCGCCCGGCTACCGCTACAGCTTTGGTGGCTCCACCAAGAGCATGGGCGAGTCCTTTGGCTATGCCTTGTCGGCCCTGGCCATGGCGGTGATCTTTATTTACATGATCTTGGCCAGCCAGTTCAAAAGCTTCTTGCAGCCCCTGGCGCTGATGACCTCTCTGCCGCTGACCCTGATCGGCGTGGTCCTGGCCCTGATGGCGTTTCGCTCGACCCTGTCGATGTTCTCCATCATCGGCGTGATCATGCTCATGGGCCTAGTGACCAAAAACGCCATCTTGCTGGTGGACTTTGCCATCCGCGCCCGTGAGGACGGGCTGGAGCGCAGCGAGGCCTTGTTGCTGGCAGCCAAGGTGCGGCTGCGCCCGATTTTGATGACCACTTTGGCGATGATTTTCGGCATGGTGCCGCTGGCCTTTGCACTGAGCGAAGGCGCCGAGCAACGCGCGCCCATGGGCCAAGCGGTCATTGGCGGTGTCATCACCTCGTCCTTGCTGACCCTTGTGGTCGTGCCCGTCGTTTACTGCTACATGGACGACTTGGCCCAATGGCTGCGCCGAAAAGCTGGCCTTGCACCCGAGCGTCAGGGACAAGACACGTCCGCCCCTTAAAATCAACTCATTTAGCGATAACCCCCTCAGGAGTACCCGAATGGATCTGAATCAAGCCCGATTCAACATGATCGAACAGCAAATCCGCCCTTGGGAAGTGCTGGACCCCCAAGTACTGGATCTGCTCTCCGTCGTGCGCCGCGAGGACTTTGTGCCGATGGCGCACAAAGCCCTGGCTTTTGTTGACATGGAAATCCCTCTGGGCGCTGCAACCAACCAGGTCATGTTGGCCCCTCGCGTTCAGGCCCGAATGCTGCAAGACCTGGCCGTGAAGAAAACCGACAAAGTGCTGGATATCGGCACGGGATCCGGTTTCATGGCCGCCTTGCTGGCGCACCAATCGTCCAGCGTGCTGAGCCTGGAAATCGATGCCAATTTGGCCGCCCAAGCCCAAGCCAACCTGCAAAAAGCTGGCGTGACCAATGCGGTTGTGCGCACGGCCGATGGCAGCCAGGGTGCACCAGCAGACGGACCTTTTGATGTGATCGCGCTCAGCGGATCGGTGGCCGAAGTGCCTGCCGCATTGCTGCAGCAACTCGCCGTGGGTGGCCGCCTTGTCGCCATCGTGGGTGAAGAGCCCATGATGCGTGCCACGCTGATCACCCGAACCAGCGACAACAACTGGACCACGACTGAGCCTTGGGATTGCAACGCCCCTCGCCTGAGTGGTTTCCCCGAGCACTCACGGTTCGAGTTCTGAACGGGCACGCCATGGAACAAATCACCCCCGCACAGCTAGCCGATTGGGCCAAAGGCCAGACACAACGCCCCATCCTGCTGGATGTGCGTGAAGGCTGGGAGGTACAAACTGCCAGTGCCAAGACCGATGCGCTGGACTTTGTGCACATGCCCATGCAAACCATTCCGGCCCGCTTAGATGAGCTGGACAAGTCTCGCCCAATTGCCTGCCTCTGCCACCACGGTAGCCGCAGCATGCAAGTCGCGGCATTTTTGCAACAGCATGGCTTCCAGGTGGCCAACGTCTCGGGCGGCATCCACGCATGGTCGGCGCAATTGGACCCCAGCATTCCGGTTTATTGAGTCAGCTTTTAGCCCCCAGTCGGCCCGACATTTTTTAATCAAAGACCCGCCATGAAACTGCGCACCTTGCCCTTGACTTTGGCCTTGATGGCCGCCTTTGCAGGCACCGCCCAGGCCCAAAGCCTGGCCACGCTCTACGAAGCGGCCAAAAGCCACGATGCCACCTTCAAGTCGGCCCGCTCGCAGTACGAGGCCACACTGGCCCGTGCCGAGCAGGCCAAGGCCTTGCTGCGGCCCACGGCAGGTTTGGGCGGCAACCTGTCCGAGACCGATCTGGACAACCAGAGCAATGCCCTGGGCAGTCGCGCTTTCGGCACCCGTGCGCTCACACTCAGCGCCAGCCACCCGCTGTATCGCCCAGCCAACCAGGCCAGTTACGAACAAGGCATGAAGCAAGTGGCCCAGGCCCAGGCCCAGTTGAAAGTGGCTGAGCAAGAGCTCATCGTGCGACTGAGCCAGGCTTACTTTGACGTGTTGACCGCGCAGGAAAGCCTGAATTTTGTTAAAGCTGAAAAATCATCAGTATCTGAACAACTTGCCGCAGCCAAACGCAAATTCGAAGTGGGTACCACCACCATCACTGACACGCGTGAAGCGCAGGCAACATTTGACCGTGTAACCGCCCAGGAAATAGCAGCCGAAAATGATTTGCGCATCAAGAAGCTGGTACTGGACGACACCGTGGGCCAACGCGAAGTCTCGCCCAAGCCTCTGCTGGGCGCCGTCAATATGGACGGCCTGCAAAGCGGCAGCATCGAGTCCTGGGTGGCGCAATCGGTGCAGGACAATGGCAACCTGACCCAAGCCCGCATTGCCCTGGAAGTGGCCCAACTTGAAATCACAAAAGCCCAGGCCGCCCTGCGCCCCACGCTCGACCTCACGGGCAGTTACGGCATGACGCGTTACCGCAATGGCGCATCAACCCAGCCAAACACCAACGCGGCCACAATTGGCTTGGCCTTCAACTACCCGCTTTACACCGGTCAGGCCAGTCAAAACCGCATCAAAGAAACTGTGGCCCTGGAAGACAAGGCCAAGAACGACCTCGAAGCGAGCCAGCGCAGCGTGGTGCAAGCTACCCGCACCGCCTTTTTGGGCCTGCAATCAGGCCTCAGCCAGGTCAAGGCTTGGCAGGCGGCAGAAGCCTCCAGCCAAAGCGCTTTGGACGCCAGCAAACTGGGCTACCAGGTGGGCTTTGGTACCAATATTGAAGTACTCAACAGCCAAAGCAAGCTGTTCCAGACCAAACGCGATCTGGCCAAAGCGCGTTACGACGTGTTGCTGGGGCAGATGAAGTTGCGTCAAGCTGCGGGAGTGCTGAAGGTTGAAGATGTGCAAGCATTGAATGGACTTTTTGGGCAATGAATCTCTGCTGAAGTGCCATTTGGCAGCGATTTAACATGACCAATCTGAACGTCTGAAATAAAAATACCAGCCCAAATGGGGCTGGTATTTTTTTGGGGGGCTGCAATTGCAAGATTGACTGATGTTGCGGAATCGTTTTCTGAATCAAGGAAAACACATCAAGACTTCCAAGGCAACAATTGATGCCCATTCTCTTTCAGAACCGGCTGTGATGCATTCATGCGTTCACCATCCAGAATACGTTGATACTTTTCCAGATACCCTCGTGCCATCGCCACATGGTTGAATTTTGAAACAGCCCACTCATGGCATTCGCGAGAATCAAACTTGATACCCTGAACAGCCTCCGCGAGCTCGGTAATGGAGTTAGACAAGTAACCGTGCTGAGGCAATACAAGCTCCGGCAATGCCCCATAAGGCGTTGAAAACACCGGGTTACCGAAATACAGACTCTCAATCACGGCCAAGCCAAAAGGCTCATTCCAGCGGACAGGAAAAATCATCCCCTTGGATTCGTTAAGCAACCGAAACTTCAAGGCGCCACCCACCATACCGTGAAAATGAATGGATCGCCACGGGGTAAATCGGAAAGTGCGCGACAAATTCAACCGTGTTCCGCCCAAGACGGCCAATTCCACATCCGCTTTGCGAGCCACCTGAATAGCGCCTTTCAGGTTCTTGACAGGCCAAGAGCCTTTACCCAAAAAATGATGACGGCGGCGCGGCATTGTCCAATCGACGGCACCATAGGCTGTCCAATCTAATCCGTTGTAAACAAATTCCTGAGAGCCATAGCGTTCTGCATGGTTTTTCGAAATAAAGACCGTATTTAATGGGAAAGGGTATTCCCGTTTGCTATTGCCATGCTCTGTAACCAAATATGGAAAATCTGGTTCCTTTTCCGTGTTGGACTGAAAGTGAACGATGTCAAAGTCACGTTGTGGAATTTGATCCATCACGGATCTAGAAGAGTCTATAAAAATAACACTAGCAAAGTCACAACTTGATCCTTCCGGAACCAAAAAAGTCACTTCGTGCCCCAATTCAATCAAGCCTTTGGCCAAATCCCAAACCACACGCTCAGTCCCTCCGTAAGAGAAGACTGGAATCTTAGTTTGATGCACAAGTAATACTTTCATCATCTTTTCCAAAAAAGTTAGCGTTTGAATAAAGCAACACTCGGTTGCTTAAAGTCATATTTCAGAGCGGCGTAGCGGAAAAAACACTCGAGTGCGATGAAGAAGCAGAACAAGAATCCTTCTGCACCACAAAGAAACCCTCTGCGGAAAACGTAGAGCTTGAGAAAAATGGCAATCGCCGACGCAAAGCCGCGGAGCACGCCGCCCGTTTTACCGACTTGCGCTCTTTTCGCTGCCCCATGCTGTACGTATTGGGCCAGTTTGAGCAAACTACCATGCACGGTTTCACGGGAATAGTGCAATAAGCGCTCGCGAAATTTGATTACGGAGCGTGAACCGTTGCGCATCACGGCTCCCTCATGAACAACACCGTCAAATCTTTCAATTGAGGCTGTTTTAAATAATCGCTGGACCCCTGCCGTTGATTTCATCAGCGTAAGCGGGCGGCCGTAAGCCACCTGGTTCCATAAAACTTCCCAAATGGCATCGCGTTGGCTGGCCACTGCGGCACTAATTTCTTCAGCCAGCACGTCACCAATGACTTCATCTGCATCCAAAAAGAAAACATAGTCTGCTTTGATGTGTTGAAGCAAGCGTGTCCGTTGAACAGCAAAGCCTTGCCAATCATCATAGCGATGAGTTTCAGCACCCATTTCCAAGGCAATCGCAAGTGTGCGGTCTGTACTGCCACTGTCCACGACCACAATCTGGTCTGCAAACTTGGCGCTTTGAATGCATTGGGCAATCCGACGCTCCTCATTCATCGTCAAAATGCCAATGCACAGGGTGGGTCGATCTAAAGGCTTCATGATGCATTCCATTCCAAAAGCCCACGCCAGCGCCCCCACATACGGGCCACCAACTTGGGAGAAAACAGGATGACCCGCAATGGCAGAGCCAAGGTGGTCATCCAGATCAGTTGTCTTTGCAGGCGTTTAGCCGCCCTCAAGGACTCATGTTTATTCAAAAAAATAAGCTTCGATTGTGCATGGTGATACCCGCGCAGATACTCACTCCGCCAAGGAGAATTGCCTCTCACAGAGCCTCTTGAGCGGTGAAGTACCTTCACCTGAGGGCACAAAACTATGGGCAGCTTCGCCTGAAAAAGCCGCAGACACAAATCATCGTCTTCGTAGTACAAAAAGAAACGCTCATCAAAAAAGCCTGCGGTTGCCATGCGGCTCATGCGCAAAAGCATCACTGCACCACAGACAAAGCCAACACACAAGGGCCCCTCTGCAGCGGCTCCGCGACTGGTCCAATACGAAGAGGGCCATCGGTAATTGACTTCTGCTTTACCTTCAGCAGCCACGAGCTGCGGCGCGACAAGGGCAGCATCAGGCCAATCTTCTGCAGCGGCCAGCAAATCGCCCAGCGCTTGTGCTGTCATTTCACAATCGGGATTGAGCAACAAAGAAAAAGGTGTTTTGACGTGCTCAAGTGCTCGGTTATTGGCTGAACCGAACCCGAGGTTTCGTCCATGTGACAAAACATGGGCATGAGGCCAAAGCATCTGCGCCTTAAGTGCCGTATCGTCATCGCTGCCGTTGTCGGATATCACGACATGGGAGCAAAGGGACAACAATGGGGCGAGCATTGGCAAACAATGCGCACTGTTGAAAGTCACAACCACCACCGTGACTTGTGAAAAATCCATAGGGGTCATACAACAGTCCCGCTCATGTTGAGGTGTTTTGACGAACGCAATGCCTGAATGTGCCGAGCCACGGACCCACGCCCGTTTTGAAGCAACTGAACTGCAGCCATTTGCGCTTGATCAAGCCATTGGGGATCGGCCAATACCAAGGCCACATGGTCCAATGCGGCATGCATATCTTGTACTTGCAATGCAGCGCCTTCTTTCTTCGCCAAAGCAGCAGCCTCAGAAAAATTGAAAGTATGCGGCCCCATGACCACTGGACATCCGCAAGCAGCCGCCTCGATGAGATTTTGCCCCCCCAAGGGTGCAAAGCTGCCGCCCAGCAGCGCCATGCGACTCACAAGGTAATAGGCCTGCATTTCACCCAAGCTGTCGCCCAAAACCACATCGGTCGATGCCAGGGTCTGGTCATCCGGTACACCCTCTGCCCACACACTTCGGCGAACACAACGCAATCCGGCTTGTTCAATCAAGTCATACACCTCATCAAAACGCTGAGGATGACGAGGTACAACCAACCACAAAATATTGAACGCATTGAGTCGAGCCAAGCGTTCGGGATCTGACTGCAAAGCCTGCAACCACAAAGACTCCTCCCCCTCTCGTGTGCTGGCCAGCATCACGACTGGACGAACGGACAAAGAACTCTGCCAGCACTTGGCCAGGGCTCTTGCATGCTCTGAGATGTCTACGTCGAATTTGAGATTGCCCATCACCCGAATATCCTGGCAACCCAATTTTTTCAATCGCTGCGCATCCGCTTCTGATTGAGCAAGCACCAAACTCAAGCCCCGATAGGCAGGACCAGAAAGCACGGCCCAACGCGTGGCTTGACTAAAGGATTTTTCGCTCATGCGCGCATTGAGCAAACACAAAGGCACGGCCGCGCGCTGGCAGGCCAAAACCAAACGTGGCCAAACTTCGGTTTCCATGAGCAGCCCAACTTGGGGTTTGAAATGCATCAAGAACCGATGCGTTGCCTGCGCTGTGTCCCAAGGCAACCAAGCCTGCACATCTCCGGGCAGCAGCAAAGATCGCCCCTGCACCCAACCTGTTGCTGTGCTGTGCGTCAACAAAAGTCGCATCCCAGGATAAGTGGCTCGCAAAGCTGGCAAAAGGAGGGCTGCGGCGCGGGTCTCACCCAAGGAAACTGCATGCAACCAGACAAAGCTACCCGTAGGAATGTCGCCGGTATAAAAGCCAAAGCGTTGCGCCACATTCAGCCGATATTCCGGCTCTTTCTGAGCACGACGACTGAGCTTTCGGCGAAGTACGGGCTGCAAAGCCCTTAACAAAAGATCGTAGGCAGTCAACGCCAACCGCTCGACCCACGTCAACGTGCGGGAGGCCTGAGTCATCCAGCACTGGCCTTTTCAATGAGTCCACGATAAACACGGCCGATACCCTCTGCCTCACGGGCCAGAGAAAAATGCTCCGTCACACGCGCACGCGCAGCCTCTCCCATGCGGACGGCATGCACCGGATCAGCCAAGACGGACACCACAGCGCGGCGCAGGCCGTCGACATCGCCGGTATCCACCATTTCTCCTGTTTCTCCGGGTATGGTCAATTGATCAAAGGCACCCGTTCGCGAACACACCAAAACGCAGCCGGTCGCAGCTGCCTCAAAAGGTGTGAGTCCAAACGGCTCGTAGCGTGGGCAAGCCACACACAAGAGACAGCGTTGGTACCACAGGTGCACCTCACCGGCAGGCACCTCCCCCAGAAAAACGATGCGATCGTGCAAGCCTGCGTCATCGATCTGACGCTGCAGATCTTGCTGGTAGGCCTGATGCTGGGGCTGAGCCAATCCAGCGATGACCGCCGTGGCACCCGGCAGTTGCGGCAAGGCCTGGATCATGGCTTGCACAAACACATCGCTGCCCTTATCGGGTCGCACACGGCCAAACACACCGATGCCGTATTCACCTGGCAAGCCTGAATCAGCCCAAGCTTTCAGTTTGTCAGGCGGAGGACTGAAGCGCGACAAATCAATGCCATGCGGAACCACTGCGGTGGTATTGGGCACAAAGCTGGCAGCCAAAGGGGTGGTGGAGATGACCGCGTCCATTTTGGAGATCAGCCACCGTGGAAACCAGCCATGCAAATGTTGGGCGGCCGAGGTAAACACCAGCTTGATGGGCAGACGCAACACATCCCGCGCAAAAATGGCGACCATCATTTCCGGATCACGTCGCACATGCCAGATCCTAAAAGCGCGCCCGGCGGGCGGCTTGCGCGACAGCTCAATCGCCTGCCCCAGCGACATGCCATCGATGCCGTTGGACATGCGTGTGCCACAAAACCCCAAATGCCACTGCTTGGCCTGCAAGGGCACGAGCGCATTGATGGTGGCTGACACGCCTGTGTAGCGCTGCTTGAGGTTGAAGACGATGACCTCAGGGTCTTGGCTCAACACAGAATCGGGCTTGTTCATGGATCATTTTTCCTGGGCTGACCGGCTCAATGCGCCGAAGCGCCCACTTGCGCATCGGGTTTGACCGAACGCAACAGCGCAAGCATCTCAGCTTCGATCCTGTGCAAGGCCGCTTCGGTCTGGCCTTCAAAACGCAACACCAACACCGGCGTGGTGTTCGATGCCCGAATCAGGCCAAAGCCATCGGGCCAGTCCACGCGCAGGCCGTCGATGTCAGACACTTTGGCGGGGGCGCTGAAAGCGCTCGCTGCTTTGGCCTGCAAGGTCTTAGTCACGCTGTGCGGTTCGCCTTCGGCGCAGGCCACATTCAACTCTGGCGTGCTGAAGCTGGCGGGCAAGGCGTTGAGGATGGCATTGGCATCGGGAGACTTGCTCACGATTTCGAGCAGGCGACAGCCTGCGTAAGTACCGTCGTCAAAACCAAACCAGCGCTCTTTGAAGAAGATGTGGCCGCTCATCTCGCCACCCAAAGGCGCTTGGCCACCTGCTGCCTCAATGGCCTTCATTTGTGCCTTGATGAGCGAGTGCCCGGTTTTGTACATCAACGGCTTGCCGCCCGCAGCTTCAATGGCTGGGGCCAAGCGCTGAGAGCACTTCACGTCAAACAAAATGGTGCCGCCTGGCACGCGACTGAGCACATCTTGAGCGAACAGCTGCATCTGGCGGTCGGGGTAAATGTTGTTGCCATCCTTCGTGACGATGCCCAGGCGGTCGCCATCGCCATCAAAAGCCAAGCCCAGCTCAGCCCCACTGGTTTTGAGCGCTTGTATGAGGTCTTGCAGGTTTTCGGGTTTGCTCGGGTCGGGGTGGTGGTTGGGGAAGTTGCCATCGACCTCGCTGAACAACTCAACCACCTCGCAGCCCAAGGCACGGAAGATGGCAGGGGCTGAAGCGCCGGCAATGCCGTTGCCCGAATCCACCACGATCTTCATTGGGCGCGCCAAGCGGATGTCACCGACGATGCGCTGCGTGTAATCTGCCAACACATCCAGAGAGCTGACACTGCCGCCTTCGCGCAGCTTCCAGGTTTCGGTCTCCATCATTTGGCGCAAAGCCTGTATCTCGTCGCCGTAAATGGCGCGACCTGCCAGCACCATTTTGAAACCGTTGTAATCTTTGGGGTTGTGGCTGCCAGTCACCTGAATGCCACTTTGGCAAGCGGTGTTCGCGGCAAAGTACAAGATCGGTGTGGTCGCCAGACCAATGTCGATCACCTGTACACCTGCAGCGACCAAACCACGAATCAGTGCTGCCGACAAAACGGGGCCGCTCAGACGCCCATCCCGCCCCACGGCGACCGTGGTCTGTCCTTCTGCCATCGCCTGAGTTCCAAAGGCTCGCCCCAGCCCTTCAGCCACTTGCTCGTTGAGGGTGGACGGCACCACGCCGCGAATGTCGTAGGCTTTGAAGATCGAAGGAGTGACTTGCATGGTGTCGAGCCAACAAAAGAGGCTGTTCCAGAGTAAAGAGATGACCTACATTGTAGGTGTCGACACGCACCTGCCACGCCCCACTCAGACTGGCTGAAACGATCGCCAAAAATCACATGATGAAAAATTGCAGCACACATGCCGTCAACAGTCCATTGGGCCTGATCACCCTTGCCGCCAGTGAAAAAGGTTTGTGCGGACTCTGGTTTGAAAACCAGAAACACGGCCCAAGCCTGACAATGATTCAGTCTTGGCGCATCGACCCGAGCAATACCTTTCTACAGCAGACCCAAACGCAATTGCTGGCCTATTTTTCTGGACAACACACGGTATTCAATGTGCCATTGGACTTGTCCGCCGGAACCCCTTTCCAGCAAGCCGTCTGGCAAGCCCTGCTCACCATCCCATCGGGTTCCAGCCAAAGTTACGGTCATCTGGCAAGGCAATTGAACAATCCCAAAGCCGTGCGCGCCGTCGGCGCTGCGGTGGGGCGAAATCCGGTGAGTATCATCGTGCCCTGCCACCGCATCTTGGGTTCGGGTGGTCAACTCACCGGCTATGCCGGCGGTCTGTGGCGCAAACAGGCCCTGCTGAAACTCGAAGGCCACCCGGCTGTCTAACAAATCCCCTTAAATGACTTCTTCTCACGCCAAAGGCTGGCTGGCCGACTTTTTGCTGCTGGCCGCCATCTGGGGCTCTTCGTTTCTGTTCATGCGCCTGGCAGCGGTGGAGATGGGCGCTTTGCCTACTGCGGCCATTCGGGTGGCCATTGCCTCACTGTTTTTGCTGCCCCTGATGTTGGCCAAAGGCCATTGGGGAGCACTGCGTCAACACTGGAAGCCCGTCCTGTTTGTCGGCGTGCTCAACAGCGGCGTGCCGTTTGTCTTGTATTCCTTTGCGGTGATGCACATCACCACGGGTTTTTCATCCATCCTGAACGCCACCGTGCCCTTGTTTGGCGCGGTGGTGGCTTGGGTCTGGTTGGGTGACAAGCCCAGTTTGTCTCGCACAGTGGGCTTAGGCATCGGTTTCGGCGGCGTTGTGTTGCTGGCCGGAGGGCAAGCCAGCTTCAAACCCAACGACTCAGGCATTGCTCCAGCCTGGGCGGTGCTCGCTTGCTTGGCTGCCACCACTTGCTATGCCTTGGCAGCCAGCTTCACCAAGAAACACATCCCCAGTCTGCCGCCACTCGTCACGGCCACCGGCAGCCAGATTGGCGCCACATTGGCCTTGGCATTACCAGCACTGTGGTTCCGCCCTGACCACTGGCCCAGTGCCTCGGCCTGGGGGTCATTGATCGTGGTTGGGGTGCTGTGCACCGGGGTGGCCTACATTCTGTACTTCAAGTTGATCGAAAACTCAGGACCTGCACGCGCCCTCACCGTCACCTTTTTGGTTCCGGTGTTTGCCATCGCCTATGGCGTGCTGTTTTTGGGCGAGAGCGTCACCGCCTGGATGCTGCTCTGCGGCGCGGTGATTTTGCTGGGCACTTCGCTCTCCAGCGGCTTGGTCAGACTGCCGGGGCGTTGACCCGTGGGTACAGAGTGACAGGCTTGACTCGCTGCACATCGCGCGCCCTGAGCTGCCCACAGCCCCCATCCACATCTTGCCCCGCTGACTGGCGCAACTTGGTCAGCACCCCGCGCTGGTGCAGCGTGCGGGCAATGGCGGCGGCCTTCTCCCAACTCGGTCTTGTATAAGGTAAATCGGGCACCGCGTTGTACGGGATCATATTCATCAGTGCGTATTTGCCCTTCAGCAATCGCACGATGCCCTCGATTTCCTGGTCACTGTCGTTCACGCCCTCGATCAGCGTCCACTGATACTGGATTGGATAGCCAGTGGCGCGGGCGTACACCTCGCCCGCCGCCACCAGATCTTGCGGGTCAAAGCGTGGGGCTCGGGGCAGCAACTGCGCACGCAATTCGGCCCGGGTGGTGTGCAGCGACAAGGCCAGCGCAGGTTTGACGCGGCCTTGGGGCAGCCGCTCAAAAACACGCGCATCGCCCACGGTCGAAAACACCAAATTCTTGTGCCCGATGTTGCCCACCGTGCCGAGCAGGTCGATGGCCTCCATCACCGCATCCAAGTTATGCGAAGGCTCGCCCATGCCCATGAACACCACTTTTTTGACGGGTCTGAGCGTGCGGGCCAACACGACTTGCGCCACGATCTCGGCGCTGCCCACCTGCCGGATCAAACCCTCTCGCCCCGTCATGCAAAACACACAACCGACTGCACAGCCCACTTGGGATGAAACGCACAAGCCGTCGCGCGGCAGCAGCACGCTTTCCACCGTCTGGCCGTCTTGCAGGCCCACCAGCAAACGGGCCGAACCGTCTTGGCCGGGGTGTTCCTCGCGCAAGGTGGCCAGGCCTGCCAGCGTGGCGCTGAGCGCGGGCAAAGCTTCGCGCACCGTCGTGGGCATGAAGCTTTCCAGCGGTCTGCGACCGCTGTCCTGCGGTTTGGCTTGCGTCCAAAGGCGCAGCACGCGTTGCACATGACGCTCATTCGCACCCAGCGCAAGCAAATAGTCACGAATGTCCAGAACGCTGAGCATGGTCGTCACAACCGTTGTCAGTAATGGGGCGGGATTTCGTCGCGCAGGTTGCGCATTTCAGCGCCGCCGCCAGATTCGGGCAGACGGTCTCGCATTTGCCGCAACTCGGCCATCAGCGTGTCGATTTGCAGCTGTTGGCGGTACACCTGCGCATTGAGCTGGTCAAGCAGGTCTTCGGTGAAGCCCGCCTTGATTTCGAGGTCAACCAAGCGGTTTTCAATGGGGGAAGGAATGTCCATGCCTGTATTGGACATGATTTCGGGCAGGACTTTTTGAGATCTTTTATAATTTAGATATCGCCGAGTTATCTGAACTACTTGCAGGGCGATTTATAAATCCTGCTAAAGCGTTCGCCAGGCTCCGGGTTTTCAGGGTCGGCAACGCCGACAAACCCCTGAAAATTTAGGAGCTTTTTTCATGTCCAGTAATTTCCTCTTCACCTCCGAATCCGTCTCGGAAGGCCACCCAGACAAAGTGGCTGACCAAATATCTGACGCGATTTTGGACGCCATCTTCGAGCAAGACCCACGTTCACGCGTGGCTGCTGAGACCCTGACCAACACCGGTTTGGTGGTGTTGGCGGGTGAGATCACCACCAACGCGCACGTCGACTACATCCAAGTCGCCCGTGACACCATCAAACGCATCGGCTATGACAACACCGACTACGGCATCGACTACAAAGGTTGCGCAGTCATGGTTTGCTACGACAAGCAATCTAACGACATCGCCCAAGGCGTGGACCACGCGTCTGACGACCACCTCAACATTGGCGCGGGCGACCAAGGCCTGATGTTTGGCTACGCTTGCTCAGAAACACCTGAGCTGATGCCCGCCCCCATCTACTACGCACACCGTTTGGTCGAGCGCCAAGCCCAGCTGCGCAAAGACGGCCGCTTGCCCTTCTTGCGCCCTGACGCCAAGAGCCAAGTGACCATGCGTTATGTGGACGGCAAGCCCCACAGCATCGACACCGTGGTGCTGTCCACCCAGCACAGCCCCGACCAGTCGGAAACATCGACCAAGATGAAGGCCAGCTTCACCGAAGCCATCATCGAAGAGATCATCAAGCCCGTGCTGCCCAAAGAGTGGCTGCAAGACACCAAGTACCTGATCAACCCCACCGGCCGTTTCGTCATTGGCGGCCCTCAGGGCGATTGCGGTTTGACGGGTCGCAAGATCATTGTGGACACCTACGGCGGCGCTTGCCCACACGGTGGTGGTGCGTTCTCCGGCAAAGACCCTTCGAAAGTGGATCGCTCGGCCGCTTACGCCGCCCGATACGTGGCCAAAAACATCGTAGCCGCCGGCCTGGCCACCCAGTGCCAAGTGCAAGTGGCTTACGCGATTGGCGTGGCCCGCCCAATGAACATCACGGTGAACACCGCTGGCACCGGCGTGATCTCTGACGACAAGTTGTCAGCCTTAGTGGCCGAGCACTTTGACCTGCGGCCCAAAGGCATCATCCAGATGCTGGACCTGCTGCGCCCTATCTACAGCAAGACAGCCGCATACGGTCATTTTGGCCGCGACGAGCCAGACTTCACTTGGGAGCGCACCGACCGCGCAGCCGCACTGAAAGCAGCCGCTGGCCTGTAAAGCCTGAACCATGGGCTGATGAGCTCATAAATAACAAAGCCGTTCAACGCAAGTTGAGCGGCTTTTAATTTTGTGTGCAAACCCCAAATGTTGTGAATTTTGTCACGCGGTGCAGCAGCGCGAAAGACGGTCGAAAATAAAAAAACCGCTGTAAATCAGAAATTTACAACGGTTTTTCGTTTTGGCGGAGTGGACGGGACTCGAACCCGCGACCCCCGGCGTGACAGGCCGGTATTCTAACCAACTGAACTACCACTCCTGGTAGCTGTAACTTTTGTCAAACTGCTGAAGCAGCTGACCAAGTGCTACAAAACTTGGCGACCCTACGGGGATTCGAACCCCGGTACTCACCGTGAAAGGGTGATGTCCTAGGCCTCTAGACGATAGGGTCATAACCTGGACTGATTCTTTCGAATCTTCTCGACACTTTGGTGGAGGTAAGCGGGATCGAACCGCTGACCTCTTGCATGCCATGCAAGCGCTCTCCCAGCTGAGCTATACCCCCTTTGGTACAACGTTGAGCACTGCTGCTTTTTCGTTATGCCTCGTTGGTGTCGAGACTTGAATTATAGACAGAAATTCAGGCGTTTTTCAAGCGCTCCAGAATTTTTTCTCTGTGACTTAACGCGAGCACCGCATCCAGCGAAGGGGTCTGGGCCGTGCCCATCACCAACACGCGAACCGGCATGGCGATTTGCGGCATTTTGAGGCCCGTCTCGCCCAAGGTTTCCTTGATGGTCGCAGCAATCGAGGCCTTGTCCCAAGCGCATGTGGCCAGCTTGCCAGCCAAAACGGCCAAAGCAGGTTTGACCGCATCGGTCACATGCTGGGCTTTTTCATCCGGGTTGGGCACCACATCCAGATAGAAAGCCGAAATCCATTGCGCCAACACCACCAGCGTGTCGCAACGGTCTTTGAACAGGCCGCAGATGTTAGCCAATCGCTCATCTGCCACGACGCCCAGTTTGGCCAAGAATGGCTGAACGTGTTGGACCAATGCGTCATCGCTCATGGCCTTGAGGTGCTGGGCGTTGACCCATTTGAGTTTGGCTTCGTCAAACTGCGCGGCGCTGCGGCCCAAATGGTCCAGATTGAACCACTCCAAAAATTGCGTACGGCTGAAAATCTCATCATCACCGTGACTCCAGCCCAAACGCGCGAGGTAATTGACCATGGCATCAGGCAAGTAGCCCTCATCGCGATAAGCCGTCACAGCCTTGGCGCCATTGCGCTTGCTCATCTTCTCGCCCTGCTCGTTCAGCACGGTAGGCAAGTGGGCATACACCGGCGGCTCTTTGCCCAAGGCTCTGAAGATATTGATCTGGCGTGGCGTGTTGTTCACGTGGTCATCACCGCGGATCACATGGGTGATCTGCATGTCGATGTCGTCCACCACCACGCAGAAGTTGTAGGTGGGCGTGCCGTCGGGGCGCGCGATGACCAAGTCGTCCAGCTCGTCGTTGCTGATCTCGATGCGGCCTTTGACCTTGTCGTCCCACGCCACCACACCGCCAATCGGGTTCTTGAAACGCAATACAGGTTTCACGCCCTCGGGAATCTCAGGCAGAGTTTTGCCGTCAGCAGGACGCCATGTGCCGTCATAACGGGGCTTTTCTTTGCTGGCCATTTGGCGCTCACGCAGCGCATCCAAGGCTTCCATGCTCATATAACAGGGGTAAACATGGCCAGCGGCAATCAGCTCGGCCAGCACCGCCTTGTAGCGGTCCATGCGTTGCATTTGGTAGAACGGGCCTTCATCGTGATTCAGTTCCAGCCAAGCCATGCCTTCGATGATGACGTCCACAGACGCTTGTGTGGAGCGGTCCAGATCGGTGTCTTCGATGCGCAAAATGAAGTCACCGCCCGTTGCACGGGCAAAGGCCCAAGGGTAGAGAGCGGAGCGGATGTTGCCCAGGTGAATGAAGCCGGTGGGCGATGGGGCGAAACGGGTGCGCGTGTGAACAGGTGTCGTCATATCAAAGGGTATCGAGACCGTAGGACAGGTCTTTTTGAACATCTTGCGGGTACTCCAAGCCCACCGCCACGCGGATCAAGCCTTGGCCAATGCCTGCGGCTTGGCGCTGCGCCTCGGTCAGCCGACCGTGCGAGGTGCTGGCGGGGTGAGCCACCATGGTTTTGGTGTCGCCCAAATTGGTCGCCAAGGACAACATTTTCATCTGATCCATGACATGGAATGCGCGCTGTCGCGATTGCTCCGGACCCTCGGCTTTCACTTCGAAGGACAAGACCGCACCACCCAAGCCAGACATCTGACGCATGGCCAAGTCGTGTTGAGGGTGGCTCGTCAGACCTGGGTAATGAACCCGGGCCACTGCGGGGTGTTTTTCCAGCCATTCGGCAAGGATCTGAGCACGGGCGGTTTGAGCCCGCATTCGCAGGTCCAGGGTTTCGAGGCCCTTGAGGACCACCCAGGCATTGAAGGGCGCGAGCGTCATGCCGCCGCTTTTGAGCACCGGTAAAAATTTCTCGGTGACCATTTGCTGCGAGGCGCACAAGGCCCCCGCCATCACACGGCCTTGGCCGTCCAGGTACTTGGTGCCCGAATGCATGATGATGTCGGCCCCCATGGCCACCGGGCGTTGCAAGGCGGGTGTGGCAAAGCAGTTGTCCACGGCAAACAAGGCGCCAGCGTTGTGCGCCAAGTCGGCCAAAGCCTGGATGTCGCACACCTCGGTCAGTGGGTTGGTGGGGGTTTCGGCAAACAGCAAACGGGTGTTGGGTCGGATGGCCGATGCCCACTCGGACAAATCGGTCTGCGAGACAAAGCTCGATTCCACGCCGAACTTGGCCAAATCAGACCCGATCAATTTGATGGTCGAGCCGAACATCGAGCGTGAACACACCACGTGGTCGCCCGCCTTCAAGAGGCCCATGCACATCATGAGGATGGCGGACATGCCCGAAGCCGTGCCCATGGCCGCTTCGGTGCCTTCGAGCGCGGCCAGGCGCATTTCCATGCTGCTCACAGTGGGGTTGCCGTAGCGGCCGTAGGTGTAGCCCTCTTCATCGCCCGCAAATCGGGCAGCAGCAGCAGCGGCTGTGGGCTGGACATAACCGCTGGTCAGGTACAGGGCTTCGGAGTTTTCACCGTACTGGCTGCGCTCCACAGCGGCACGCACCGCCAGGGTCTCGATGTGCAGGTCGTCAAATCGGTTGGGATCGGTCATGGCGCTTGCTCACTCGCTGGCGTTGGGCAGAGCCAAACGCGAATTGTCGTCATCACCCTCTTCCACCTGGAGTCGGGTTTCGTTCAAACGGGTGATGTCGTCGATGGAAATATCGCCCGTCACGTACACGCCGTCAAAGCAGGAGGCATCAAAATCAGACAGCGCCCCAGCTGCGTTGACACGCGCTTGGGCCACGGCGGTTTTCATGGCGTCCACGTCCTGGTAAATCAGGGCGTCACAGCCAATGATCTCGCGGATCTCTTCGATGCTGCGGCCGTGCGCCACCAACTCTTGGCTGGTGGGCATGTCGATGCCGTACACGTTGGGGTAGCGCACAGGAGGGGCCGCACTGGCCATGTAGACCTTACGGGCTCCAGCGTCACGCGCCATCTGCACGATCTCTCGGCTGGTGGTGCCGCGCACGATCGAGTCGTCCACCAGCAGCACATTGCGGCCTTTGAATTCGCTCACGATGGTGTTGAGCTTTTGGCGCACCGATTTTTTGCGCACAGCCTGGCCCGGCATGATGAAGGTGCGGCCCACATAGCGGTTTTTCACAAAACCTTCGCGGTATGGGATGCCCAGCAGGTGCGCCAACTGCGTGGCGCTGGGACGGCTGGACTCCGGGATTGGGATCACCACATCGATGTCGCTGGGCGGCACGGTCGAGATCACGCGCTTGGCCAGTGTCTCGCCCAAATTCAAGCGGGCTTGGTAAACCGAAATACCGTCCATGGTGGAGTCAGGGCGAGCCAAGTACACGTATTCAAAAATACAGGGACTCAGTTGGGCTTTGTCGCTGCAAGGCGCGCTGTGCATCTGCCCCTGCAGGTCTACAAAAATAGCCTCACCTGGCGCGACATCGCGCTCAAATTGGTGCCCAGTGCCATCGAGCGCCACCGACTCGCTGGCCAGCATGATGGTGCCGTCTTCGCTGCGGCCCACACACAAAGGACGGATACCGTGCGGATCACGGAAAGCCACCAAACCATGGCCTGCAATCAAGGCGATCACAGCGTAAGAGCCTTTGACACGGCGGTTGACGCCGCGCACAGCTTCAAACACATCCAACGGCTTAAGGGGCAAGCCACGGGTGGTCTTTTCCAATTCGTGGGCGAGCACGTTGAGCAAGACCTCGGAGTCGCTGTCGGTGTTGATGTGGCGGTGGTCGTCGGAAAACAACTCGGCCTTGAGTGCGTGCGCATTGGTCAAGTTGCCGTTGTGTACCAGCACCAGACCAAAAGGCGCATTCACGTAAAAAGGCTGCGCTTCCTCTTCGCTGAAAGCGTTGCCCGCCGTGGGGTAACGCACCTGACCCAAGCCGCAATTGCCGGGCAAGCTGCGCATGTTGCGGGTACGGAAAACGTCGCGCACCATGCCCTTGGCCTTGTGCATGAAAAACTTGCGGTCCAGCTGCGTGACAATGCCCGCCGCATCTTGCCCACGGTGCTGCAAAAGCAACAAGGCGTCATAAATCAACTGATTGACCGGGGCGCTACTGACCACGCCGACAATTCCACACATACTTATTTCCGTTCAAAAATCGAACTACCCTCGAATTCAGGGCAAATATTCCACAAAGGTTTGGGGCAAAAGGGGTTTCAAGCCCGTCAGAATGGTATTGAGCCAAACCGGGCCTTGCGCTGTTGCCCACCAGCTGTCGCGCGCCATGCCCGTCAATTGCAGGACGACGGTCAAAGCCAACAACAACACCAGTCCCCGCGCCAGCCCAAACACACCGCCCAAAGTCCGATCCACCGGGCGCAAGCCCACGGTTTCCACCAGCTTCTTGATCAACCAGGACAAAAAGCCTGCAGCAAACACCGTGGCGATAAAAACCAAAGCAAAAGCCACGGCATATTGAACCGATTCAGGTGCGCCCTGAACGACTGGCAACCACACCACCACATCGGCAGCCAACCACTGCGCCACCACAAAAGCAGCCACCCAGCCAGCCAAGGACAAGACCTCGTACACCAGACCCCGCCAAAGCCCCATCAGCATGGAGGCCAACAACACCCCCAACAAAAGCCAATCGGTGAGGCTGACCGCCATGTCAGATCTTCAAGAAGGACACTGGCAAGTCGAGCTTGCGAATGCGGGCAGCCACTTTGTCGGCCTCTTCACGTGTTTCGTAAGGGCCTACACGGATACGGGTCGTGCTCTTGCCATCCCGTTCCACCACCTGGGTGTAGGTTGTCACTCCCGCCCGCTCCAGCTTGCTGCGCACTTCGCGCACTTTGGCAGGGTCGCTGAAAGCGCCAACTTGAATCACCATGCGCCCTGCTGATGCCTTGGCAGGCGGCTTGCCCTCGAGCAGCGCCTGCGCCTTGTCCCCATCGTCCTTGGGCTTGGCCACTGGAGCAGGCTTATCGGCCTTCACTGGAGCGGCAGCAGGGACTTCCTTCTTGGCAGCAGGCTCTTTGTCGATGACTTTTGCAACCGGAGGGGACACTTTGGCGGGCTCAGCTTGGGGGGATGACACTGCCGATGAAGCAGGAAACACCACCTCTTCGCGGGCATCCAGACTGGCTTGGGCCGTCACAGGCTCTGAAGCGGGAAGCAAAGGTTTGGCAGGTGCCTGGCTCGCAGGCACAGGGGTACCACTGGCCAAAGGCGGCGTGGTTTGCCGGTCAGGAATCACGATGGGTGTGTCCACTGCGACAGGCCGGGGCTGGGTGTCAAACAGCAGCGGAAATCCCACCACAGCCACCAGCACCAACACAACAGCCCCTATCAAACGATGCCGCGCGCGGCGGCGAACCACTTCAATGTTTTCATTGGGGCCAGCAGTCACCGCCTCAGCAGAGGCAGTTTGACCAGGAAATCGGAACTTGAAAAAGGCCATGGCGTGGAGCTCAAGGGCTGAGGTGTTTGGCTTGCAGACGGGGGATGCCGTCTTTCAAAACGCCGCCCACGGTATAGAAAGAGCCAAAGACGACAATTCTATCAGCCGGGTCCGCTGCATCGATGGCTGCTTGCAGCGCCTGCATCGGCTCGTTGTGGACGCTGGACGCGCTGTCGTTGCGGTTGTTTTGGGCCTGCCAGGCTTGCTGTAAGTCGGTTGCTTTGGCGGCTCGGGGCAAGGGCAAATCAGTGAAGTACCAGCGATCAATCATCGGATTGACCTTTTGCAGCATCGGCAGCAGGTCCTTGTCGGCCATGGCGCCAAACACCGCGTGGGTGGTGGGGTAAAAACCCATGGCGTCCAGATTGGCTGCCAGCGCCGCCACCGAGTGAGGGTTGTGCGCCACATCCAGCACCAGCACCGGCTGGCCCGGCACGATCTGGAAACGCCCTGGCAACTCCACCATGGCCAAGCCGTTGCGCACCGCCTGAGCCGTGACAGGGATGCGCTGGCGCAAGGCATCCAGTGCGGCCAAGACGCCTGAGGCATTGATCAGCTGATTGGCCCCACGCAGGGCTGGGTAAGCCATGCCGCTGTAGCGGCGGTCACGGCCCGCCCAAGCCCACTGCTGCTTGTCCCCAGAGAAGTTGAAATCCCGACCAAACAGCCAGACATCGGACCCTACTGCGCCGGCATGGTCGATCACGCTTTGCGGCGGAACCGGATCGCTCACGATCACCGGACGCCCTGCGCGCATGATGCCCGCCTTCTCAAAGCCAATGCTTTCGCGGTCTTTGCCCAATATGGCAGTGTGGTCGATGTCGATGCTTGTGATCACGGCGCAATCGGCGTCAATGATGTTGACCGCATCCAGACGCCCGCCCAAACCCACTTCCAAAATGGCCACATCCAGGTTGGACTTGGCCATGAGGTGCAGGATCGCCAGGGTGCTGAACTCGAAATAAGTCAGGCTGACATCGCCTCGCACCGCATCGACAGCGGCAAAAGCCTCGGCAAACACCTCTGCCGAGGCCGATTCACCGTGCAAACGACAGCGCTCTTCAAACTGCACCAAATGTGGCGAGGTGTAGACGCCTGTACGGTACCCCGCTTGGAGCAACACCGCCTCCAGCATGGCGCAGGTCGAGCCCTTGCCGTTGGTGCCCGCCACGGTGATAACCGGGCAGTCAAAGCGCAAATCCATGCGGTCGGCCACGGTTTTCACGCGCTCAAGGCCCATGTCAATGGCCACGGGGTGTAGCTGCTCGCACCAGTCGAGCCATTCCTGTAGAGTCTTCATAGGCGGCGATTGTCGCCCAGACTGGTCAACTACTCTTTCAGCAAACACCATGCACCCCATCGTTTACGGCATTCCCAATTGCGACACCGTCAAAAAAGCCCGAACCTGGCTGGCTGACCACGAGATCGACGCCACATTTCATGACTTCAAAAAGCAAGGCGTCCCAGCGACCGAGGTCGACGCCTGGCTGGCTGCCGTGGGCTGGGAAACCCTGCTCAACCGCAAAGGCACCACTTGGCGCAAGCTCGACCCTGCCCAGCAAGCCAGCGTGACCGACAGCGCCAGCGCCAAAAAAGTCATGCTGGAGCACACCAGCACCATCAAACGCCCTGTCATTGCCTGGCCATCTGGCCAGTTCACGGTGGGCTTCACGCCCGACCAGTGGCCTGCCTGAGCGGCCTGTCACAAAACTTTACCCAAACACGATGGTTCAGACGCTGCGCGCGGCATAAACTCAAAGCACGCAGAACGCAAGGACACGAAGCCATGAAAAAACTGACACTCACCACTTTGTTGTGCATCGCCGCAGCTGCCGCACAGGCCCAAGAAGTGGGTCAAGTGATATCGCGCACCGCCGTGTACCAGCAAGTGGCAGTGCCTCGTCAAACCTGCGTCCAAAGCGCACCTCAGGCACCCACGCAGACATCCGGTGGCGGTGCCATCATTGGCGCCATTGCCGGTGGCGTGATTGGCAGCCAACTCGGGGGGCGCGACAGCCAGGGCTTGGCCACGATGGTCGGTGTGATCGGGGGCGCATTGCTGGGCAACAAAGTGGAAAGCCAAGGCAACCCACCACAGCCTGAAAACACGTGCACGACCCAAACTGTCTACGAAAACCGCCTGGTTGGTTACAACGTGGTCTATGAATACGCGGGAAAGCAATACAACGTACAGCTGCCGCAAGACCCCGGACCCACCATCGCGCTGCAAGTGACGCCGATGAGCCCTACCCGCTCTGAAGCCCCTGCAACCACCATCGTGAGCCATCTCCCACCTGCCACCGTGGTCACGGAGTCCCGCGTGGTCTATGTGCCCGCCCCGGTCTACCGAAGCTATCCGCCGGTTTACACCGGTGTCAACTTGGGCTGGGGATGGGGCGGCGGACACCGACACGGCCACTGGCGCTGAAAGCGCTGCACGGCATGACAGCCGGTCAGACTCCCCACGGTCTGGCCTAAAATGCAGGCTTGATTTGACACAAAGGGCGTCTCAAGACGCCCTTTTCCATAGACGCGGGCCTTGCCCGCCCCAGGAAACCTACCCATGACCACCGAAAAAATCGACGGCGTCTCCGTCAACACCCAAGCCAATGTTTACTTTGACGGCAAATGTGTCAGCCACGGCCTGACCCTGGCCGACGGCACCAAGCTGTCGGTGGGCGTGATCCTGCCCGCCACCCTGACCTTCAACACCGGCGCCCCTGAAATCATGGAATGCGTGGGCGGCTCTTGCGAATACAAGCTCGACGGCAGCACCGAATGGGTCAAATCCAGCGCAGGCGAAGAATTCAGCATCCCTGGCAACTCCAAGTTCGAGATCCGTGTGACCGAGCCTTACCACTACATTTGCCACTTCGGTTGATTCCCTCATGAGCACCATTCTGCAAAACCTGCCCAAAGGGCAAAAAGTCGGTATCGCCTTCTCGGGCGGCCTGGACACCTCTGCCGCCCTGCTGTGGATGAAGCAAAAAGGCGCCCTGCCCTACGCCTACACCGCCAACCTCGGCCAGCCTGACGAGTCCGACTACAACGAAATTCCCCGCAAAGCGATGGAATACGGCGCAGAAAAAGCCCGCTTGGTCGACTGCCGCACCCAACTGGCGCACGAAGGCATTGCAGCCATCCAGTGCGGCGCTTTCCACATCTCCACTGGCGGCATCACCTACTTCAACACCACACCTCTCGGCCGCGCCGTGACCGGCACCATGCTGGTGGCCGCCATGAAGGAAGACGACGTCAACATCTGGGGCGACGGCTCAACCTTCAAGGGCAACGACATCGAGCGCTTTTACCGCTACGGTTTGCTGACCAACCCGAGCCTCAAAATCTACAAGCCCTGGCTGGACCAGCTGTTCATCGACGAGCTGGGTGGCCGCGCTGAAATGAGCGCCTTCATGACCGCCAACGGTTTTGGTTACAAGATGAGCGCCGAAAAGGCCTACTCCACCGACAGCAACATGCTGGGCGCGACCCACGAAGCCAAGGACCTGGAAAGCCTGCAAAGCGGGATGAAGATCGTCAACCCCATCATGGGCGTGGCGTTCTGGAAGCCCGAAGTGGAAGTCAAGGCCGAAGAAGTGAGCGTGCGCTTTGAAGAAGGCATGCCCGTGGCGCTGAACGGCGTGGAATACGCCGACCCGGTCGAGCTTTTCCTGAAAGCCAACGAAATCGGCGGCCGCCACGGTTTGGGCATGAGCGACCAGATCGAGAACCGCATCATCGAAGCCAAGAGCCGCGGCATCTACGAAGCCCCCGGCATGGCCCTGCTGCACATCGCCTACGAGCGCTTGGTCACTGGCATCCACAACGAAGACACCATCGAGCAGTACCGTATCAACGGCCTGCGCCTGGGCCGCTTGTTGTACCAAGGCCGTTGGTTCGACCCGCAGTCCATCATGCTGCGCGAAACCGCCCAGCGCTGGGTGGCCCGCGCCGTGACCGGCACCGTGACGCTGGAGCTGCGCCGTGGCAATGACTACAGCATCCTGAACACCGAGTCGCCCAACCTGACTTATGCCCCTGAGCGATTGTCGATGGAAAAAGTGGAAGACGCGCCGTTCAGCCCGCTGGACCGCATCGGCCAGCTGACCATGCGCAACCTCGACATCGTGGACACCCGCGCAAAGCTGGGCATCTACGCGCATGCTGGCCTGCTGTCGGTGGGCGAAGGTCCACACATCTACAAGCTGGATGGCAGCGGCAAGAAGTGATTTTTGCTGTCCCAATGAAAAACGGCCTTCGGGCCGTTTTTTGTTGTCTTGCTTGGTTTTGTGGGTGTTTTCCGCCTCGGTACGGGTGCCTACCGGCTCGCCTCATAACTCGCTTCGCTCGCCAAATCGGCGAGTCCGGCAGACACCCGCACCAAGGCTGTACCTGTTGCAACACTAGCGAATATTGAGGTTTTCAACGACATAGCGCTGGGTTTTGGCCTGAGCGGATCGGCCGATTTGGCGAGCGAAGCGAGTTATGAGGCAGACCGCTCAGGCCAAAACCCAGTGCGGAACAAAGCCACAAACAAAAAACATCAGATCACCACAGGCTCCGGCTCCAGCCGAATCCCAAACCGCTCGTACACGCTGGTCTGAATCGCCTTGGCCAAAGTCATCACTTCGCCACCCGTGCAAGGGTTCTCGCGTCCACCCCGGTTCACCAACACCAGCGCCTGCTTTTCATAGACACCGGCATGGCCCACGGTTTTGCCCTTCCAGCCGCAGGCGTCGATCAACCAGCCTGCCGCCAGCTTGATGCTACCGTCGGGCATGGGGTAGTGGACCACCTTAGGCTCGCGGGCGATGATGTCGGCGCATTGCTCGGGGGTGACGGTGGGGTTCTTGAAGAAACTGCCGGCATTGCCAATCACTGCCGGGTCGGGCAGTTTGGCGCGGCGGATCGCCACCACCCAGTCAAAAATCTGCCGGGCATCGGGGTTATGGATGCCCGTCTCGGCCATTTTGCGCTCCAGATCCAGGTAGCCCAGTTCGGGCTTCCAGCGTTTGGGAAGTGCAAAGCGCACCCGCAAAATCACCGCCCTGCCCGCCAGACCCAAGCCATCCGGGCCGCCAGAGCCGACGGAGGCGTGTTTGAACACCGAGTCGCGGTAGCTGAAGCCGCACTGCGCGGCATTCAGGCTGAACAGCTCCCCGGTAAAAAGGTCCATGGCGTCGAGCGAGTCAAAGCGGTCTTGCAACTCCACGCCGTAGGCGCCGATGTTTTGCACAGGCGATGCGCCCACGGTCCCGGGGATGAGCGCCATGTTTTCCAGACCGGGGTAGCCGTGGTCCAGCGTCCAGGCCACCAGGTGGTGCCAGTCCACACCTGCGCCAGCTTCCACAATCCAGTGTTTGTCTGTTTCTGACGCCAAACGGATGCCCGGCACCTCGACCTTGAGCACCAGCGCCTTCACGTCACCCGTCAAAACGATGTTGCTGCCGCCGCCCAGCACTTGCCGGGGCAAAGTAGCCAAAGCGGGGTCGGCCAGCACCGCCAAAAGGTCGGCTTCGGAGCGCACCCGCACCAAAGCTTGGGCTTTGGCGGCGATGCCGAACGTGTTGTACGGCTGCAGGGGGACATTTTTCTCCAGGTTCATGGGAGAATTGTCGCATTCTCAACCTCTGATATTTCCTGCCATGCCCTCGTTTGATACCGTTTGTGAACCCAATATGGCCGAAGTGCGCAACGCCGTTGACACTTCTGCCAAAGAAATCGGCACCCGCTTTGACTTCAAAGGCACATCGGCCAAGATCGAGCTCAAAGACAAAGAGATCACGATGTTCGGCGATGCCGAGTTTCAACTGACACAAGTTGAAGACATCCTGCGCAACAAGCTCACCAAACGCAGTGTGGACGTGCGCTTTTTGGACATTGGCAAAGTCGAAAAAATCGGCGGCGACAAGGTCAAGCAAGTGATCAAGGTGAAAAACGGCATCGAGACCGAAGACGCCAAAAAAATCACCAAACTCATCAAAGAAAGCAAGATCAAAGTGCAAGCGTCCATTCAGGGCGATGCGGTGCGCGTGACCGGTGCCAAGCGCGATGATTTGCAAGAAGCCATGGCGTTGTTGCGCAAGGACATGACTGAGTTGCCGCTGTCCTTCGACAACTTCAGGGATTAAACCGCCCTGAACTCAAGCCTTGGGCGCAGGCTCATCCAAGAAGCCCTCTGAGCGCAAAGTGACCACCAAGGTGTCACGCCACCCGCCCGGTTGTTCGGGCTGAATGGGGGTGGTCTCGTGGATCACACGGGTATCGTCCAGCAGCAGCACGGACCAAGGCTCGCTCAAAGTAAAGCGCTGACCGCGCGGGCTATCCATGTCAAACACCCGCGTCTCGCCGCCCTTGATGCCGTGGCGACCAATCAGAAACACCGCCACCCAATTCACGCCATCGCGGTGCGCGCCTTCGGGCGTGGGGCGGCCAATGCCGTCGGTGGTGTCGATGCGAAACTGGTGCGCTTCGGTGAACCAGGTCTGATCGCCCTGCGCTTTGGAAGCCACGCGGGCCAGCCAGCACAGCAATTGCGACCAAGCCGCTTGTTGAACCACCTCACTTGCCATGGGCTCGAACCAGCGCTGCATGCCGCCGTGCAAGGCGTTGTACGACAGGGGCTGCCAATGGGCGCGGTGGGGCATGGCTCGGGACTGATCGCCTGCGACCTCAAAACTGGCATGGCGCCTGCGGCGGTACCGCCCACCATCCTTGAGGTACTGGTCGGGCGGCAAATCATTCCAACTTGGCTCCAGCGCTTGCAAGTCCGTGATCGAGACACCCGCCAAAGCGCCAACACTCGCGGCATCAAGCACCGCAAAGCCCTGCTCCGCCAAAGTGGCGTTGAGCTGGTCGGGTGCGGTCAGAGGGGGCTGCAGCGTTTGTTGGGGCATGAAACGTCCAGGAGATCAGGCAAAGGACGCAAGCATACCGCGCGCGCCAGACGGAGCGCCTTCAGGCGTAACGCTGGCTGGCCAGTTTCGCGCCTTCGGCCAAGGCTTTGAGCTTGGCCTCGGCCACAGCGCGGCTCATCGGGGCCAGGCCGCAGTTGGTGCAGGCGATCAGGCGGTTCTTGGGCACGAACTGCAAAGCGCGGCCAATGGTGTCGGCGATTTCTTCGGGCGTCTCAATGGCGGGGTTGGCCACATCGATCACACCGACCATCACGTCTTTGCCTTCCAGCAGCCTCATCATCTCCATCGGCACATGCGAGTGCATGCACTCGAGGCTGACCTGCTGGATGCTGCTCTTGGCCAAGGCTGGGAAGACTTTTTCGTACTGGCGCCACTCGTGGCCCAGGGTTTCTTTCCACTTGTTGTTGGCTTCGATGCCATAGCCATAGCAAATGTGCACGGCGGTGGTGCAAGTCAGGCCGCGCGCGGCCACTTCAAGCGCCTTGACGCCCCAATCGGCCGCTTCGTCCATGTAGACGTTGAAAGCAGGCTCGTCGAACTGGATGATGTCCACGCCGTCGGCTTGCAGCGCCAACGCTTCTTGGTTGAGCAGCTCGGCAAAGGCCATGGCCATCTTGACCTTGTCGCCGTAAAAGCGGTCGGCCACGGTGTCCACAATCGTCATCGGGCCAGGCAAGGTGAATTTGAGTTTTTTCTTCGTGTGGGCGCGGGCCAGCTGGGCTTCAAAAGCGTGCACGCGGCCCTTCAGGCGCAGCGGCGCAACGACCTGCGGCACCTGCGCGTCGTAGCGGTTGTTGCGGATGCCCATGGTGACTTTGTTCACAAAGTCGATGCCTTCAACCTGCTCGACAAAACCGTGCACAAAGTGCTGGCGCGCCTGCTCGCCGTCACCGATCACGTCCAGACCCGCGTCTTCTTGGGCCTTGATCCACAAAAGGGTGGCGTCGGCTTTGGCTTGCTGCAGCTCGGGTCCTTGGGTGGTCCACTGGGGCCAGAGTTTTTCGGTCTCGGCGAGCCAGGCGGGTTTGGGCAAGCTGCCAGCGATTGCAGTGGTAAACATCACAAAGTCCTTGGTTTGAAAAATTAAAGATCAGCAGTTTGCCGACAATCCAAATTCTTTGGCGAGCAGTTCGTAAGAACGCATTTGGGCTACAGGGTCATGCGTCCAGGTGATGACCACCAGCTCATCGACCTGGAGCCGCGCGGCCAACTGGCGCAGCTTGTTGCCCACCGTGGCGGCTGAGCCGATCAAGGCCCCTTCACGCAGGCGCTGCAGCGCAAACTGTTCTGCTGGGTTGTAGTCGCGCGCGGCTTGCTCGGGCGGCAACAGTGGGCCAATGCGGCCCAGGTTGCGGTCCATCTTCCAGCGGGCGCGGCTTTCAAAAAGATGCAGGGCTGCCTCGTCGGTGTCTGCGGCCAGCGCCCAGACGCACAGAGCAGCATAAGGTTTAGCCAGAGTCGCACTGGGCCGGAAAGTCTCGCGGTAAATCTGCAAGGCTTCATCAGCGCCCTGTCCGTCGGTGATGAAATAGGCAAATGCGTAGGGCAGGCCCAAGTGCGCGGCCAGCTGCGCACCATAGTCAGAACTGCCCAGCATCCAAACGTCTGGCAAGGTGTCCGACTGCGGGTAGGCATAAACGTTGTGCCCCGGGTGACCGGGTGGCAGGTTGTGGCCCTTGACCCAGGCTTGCAGTTCCATCACCTGCTGAGGAAAGCGCTCGGACGCATTGCGGTCAGGGTTGAGCAATTGCGCCGTGCGCCCATCACTGCCGGGGGCACGCCCCACGCCCAGATCGATGCGTCCGGGTGCCAGCGCATCGAGCACCCGAAATTGCTCGGCCACCTTGAGCGCCGAGTAGTGCGGCAGCATCACGCCCGCACTGCCCAAACGAATACGGTGTGTGCGAGCTGCAATGGCGGCCATCAAGACCTCGGGCGCAGTGCCCACAATGCTCGGATGGCTGTGGTGTTCGCTGACCCAAAAGCGGTGATAACCCCAGGCCTCTGCCTTTTCGGCCAGCGCCAGGGTCTGACGAATGGTGATGTCTTGCCCGCGCCCGTCGGCAGCAGCAGACTGGTCAAGGACAGAAAGTTTCAGGCTCATGTGGTTTTGGTTTCGGGGGCCAAAGCCGCCATTTCGGCCTCTTGCAATGCCCGCCACATGACTTTGCCGCTGCCGCTCTTGGGCAGGGCATCGACAAAGCTCACGGCGCGGGGCATTTTGTAAACCGCCATGTTGTCACGGCACCAGTCGATGATGTCTTGCTCAGACACCTTGCCTTTGTGGTCTTGCCGCAAAACCACCACCGCCTTGACCGACTCACCCCGGTAGGCGTCTCGGGTGGCAATGATGCAGGCCTCTTGGATCGCGGGGTGGCGGAACATCAGAGCCTCGACCTCGGCGGGCCAGACTTTGAAGCCACTCGCGTTGATCATGCGCTTCAAGCGGTCGGTCATGAAGAAGTACCCCTCTTCATCAACACGACCCATGTCGCCCGAGCGGAAAAACAGGAACCCATCGCGCTCAAAAAACGCCGCGGCTGTGGCCTCGGGCCGTTTCCAGTAACCCTTGAACACCTGCGGGCCGCTGATGACGATCTCACCCGACTCGCCCGGTGGCAACTCGGCCAGGGTCTCGGGGTCCACAATGCGCGACTCCACACTCATGAACGGGATGCCCAAACACTGCTTCTTGGGTGCATCAGGCGGGTTGGTGTGCGAAGGTGCGGCCGTTTCGGTCAAGCCGTAACCCTCCACATAACGCAGATCAAACTGGTCACGCAAGCGCTGGGCCACGGCCTCAGGCATGGCCGCGCCGCCGCCGCCGATGTAGACCAAGCTGCTCAGGTCATAGCGGTCCATGTTCGGGCTGCCCAGCAAGTCGATCACCATGGTCGGGATATTGGTCCAGTGCGTCACGCGCCACTTGGAGATCAAATGCCCCGCCACATCGCGGTCCCAGCGCGGCATCAACACCAGGCTGGCCCCCAGCAAGATACTGGTGTGCATGACGCTGACCATGCCGGTGATGTGGAACATGGGCACCACACACAAGGTCACGTTTTCTGGCGTGCCATTGCCCCACAAGCCACTGGACATGGCGTTGTGCATGATGGTGCCGTGCGTGTGCATGCAGCCTTTGGGCAAGCCGGTGGTGCCGCTGGTGTAAGGCAATATGGCCAAGTCATCCGTCTTGGCCTGAGGGGGCGGCAAGTCCACCGCGGGGGGCGCCATCAGATCGGCCCAGGCATGCACCAGACCAGAGGCCAACTCGGGCAAAGCCCGCACCGGCAACAACCATGGCCGCCAGGCTTCGGGCATGTCCTCGGGGCCCAAGGCATCGGGGTCAAAAACATCCGTGAATTGCGTCACCACCAAATGCTTCAATCGCTCCTCGGGGGCCAGTGCAGCACTGGCCTGGGCCAAATCGGGGGCCAAGTCAGCCGTGGTCACGGCCAATTTCGTATCGGGGTCGGTAATGTAATGCTTGAGCTCTTCGGCCCGGTTCATCGGGTTGACCGGCACCACCACCGCATCGATGCGCAAAATGGCGAAGTGGGTAATGACCAGCTGCGGGCAGTTTTGCATGTCCAACACCACGCGGTCCCCAGCTTGCACACCCAAGCCGCGCAGCTGTCCTGCCAAGCGCTCGGCACTGGCCATCAGTTCGCGGTAAGTCCAGACCCGACCCATGAACACCAGCGCAGCTTTGTCCGGGTAACGCAGGGCGCTGATGGCCAAGTTCATCCACAAGGACGTGGCGGGCGCGGTGATCCGGTCGGGCAAGCGCGCAGGCCAGACAGCAGCGTGTGCGGGCATTGGCAGTCTCCTCAATGAATGTGGTGGTGCATGTTAATCGCCAGACACCTTTTGAGCGGGTGTGACTTTGTCGCAACGGAGACCAAGCCTCGCCAGTTGATCACCGTGCACGATTTGGGACTTTTCATGAGAAAACAGTAGCGCCTCAACATTTTTTCCCTTAAAGCAAAATTTTTAACAACTTTTAAGAGTATTCATGGATTGGTTTTTATACTTTTATTACTAAAATAAACCATCATGCAAACAAACACTACACCAGACACCCCGGAAGACTACTGCGGCACCACTTATGCAGCCAAACTGCTGGGGTTGTCAGTCGGTACGATTCAAACATTGGTCGAAAAGAATGAACTGCAGGCGTGGAAGACGCAGGGAGGCCATCGCAGGATTTCGATGCCCTCTATCCGCGAATACCAGCGCAAGCACAATATGCTGACCATCCAGAACGAACCGCGCGACAACCGTCTGCGTGTTTTGCTGGTCGAAGACGATGCGGTCACACGCGAAATGCTGCGCGGCTACTGCAACCGCTCCAGCATGCCGGTCGATTGCACCGCCATGTCCTCAGGACTGGAAGCCTTGATCGATATCTCCAGCATCAAACCCGACGTCCTGATCACCGACTTGGACATGCCAGGCGTTGACGGCTTTGAGTTGCTGCGCACCCTGCGCCAAAACCCGCTGTTCAACCGAATGACCACGCTGGTCTTGTCAGGCCTGACGGCGGAAGAAATTGAAGCCAAAGGTGGCCTCCCAGAAGGCAGCATCTTCATGGCCAAACCCATCAATATGGACTGGTTCAACGGCTTTTTCACAGCCTTCCTTGCCGGCAGGTACATCGAACTGCACAAGCAAGAAAGCAACAAGACGGCGGCTGTGCAAGTTTGACGCCCCACTTTTGTTAAGCCCCCATCCATGGAAACCGCGCCAGGCGCGGTTTTTTTGGAATGGCTGATTTCGTCCTTGAATCTGCCCAAAAAAAAGCCACCAGGTTGGTTGAACCTGGTGGCTTTTTCACTTTGCATATGGTGGCGGTGCGGTGTTGAAAAAAACCAAAGCTAATTCTCTCTCAAAAGTGCGTGCGATCAAACGGGATTGATGTTGTCCCGCTGGGCGTAAAAACGGCTGCCCCCCGCTCCTACGCATGAGTTTTTGCCTGCTTTGGAAACAGCAGAAACCAGAAATCACTCAACGCAACTACGGAATTGAACCGGCGTCCGCGTCCTGAGTTAAAGCACCCTCAAAGCTCAGCCGTTATGACCCTGAAGGCGCTGTCACCTCTTTTGAATCCTGGACGCGGGCCATTGAACGCTTGTGGCAGCTCAGACAAGCTGAAGATTTCATCAACATGGAAAATCTTCCACCCGACGTATTCCCCGGATTCACTTCCACCACTGACCTGGTAGGCCCGCAGTGCTCGATGGCCCTTGGAATCAATGCCGACGGTGTGTGGCTCCACCGTGCGGACAAAACCATCGTACGTGAACGCCAAAAGATGGCGGCTTTGAATAGCTCTTTCGATGATCATTTCAGGCACCTAAATATTAGATTGATACTTCCTTTTCGGAGAATTCACGTCAAACGGTGTGGAGCGATCTCAACTCTCATCTAACGGAACACCCGAGCGCCACAGCGCGGTTTGCAACACCAGCAGCAAACGATTGGTGCCGGGCTTTATGAGTCGCTGGGAGTTACGCTTGCTCAGCTGCGTGATGCCTGACTGGAACAGGGCGATGCATGTGTGATGCGGGTGCTGGGCCGAAGCGTAGACCATTCCATCCAGATGCATGGCTCTGCAGTCGGCGGCAAGTTCCTGTGTTTGTGCCACGCGCAGCGACTGCAACACAGGGTATGGCTCGGCCAAGCCGCGTAAATCGGCAAGCCGCAAAGTGCCAGTGGTCACAAATTCGACCAAACACCTGCGACGCAGCTCTGACAAGCTTCTGCTTACCGTCTCACGCCTGAGTAGTGACTCATACAGCGCCGTGTCTGGGCTGTCGGCCAAATAGGCCACCGGTTCATCTGGCAAGCAATACCGGCCATGCATCAAGCCGACTGGCGGCATGGACACGCCATTCATTTGCACGCTGTTGACTCGGGGTCGAATCAGCTGGGTTCGGTAAAAAACGTAGGGGGCAGCAAGTTCAATAACGGTTGGGTTGAGATCTTTGAATTTCATGGGCAATCAAGCTCAGTGCCCTTCTGCTGCTGCCAAGTCAACGATGCGCTGGCCAGACAAGCCTTGCTCCAAGGCAATCCGTGGTGCCAGTCCGTCAAGTGCCTCGTGCGGCGTTTCCAAAAACGACAGCAGTTGCCACCCATCGGTGGTGCCCAACGCTTCTGACAGTGACTGAATCACCGGAAAAACGTAGGGCTCAAACTGCCATTTCGGCATCTTGAAACCGCGACGCAAATGCGTCACCCCAATGCAGCGACCGCTCTTGATCCACGCATTGATCGTGACGCGGCTCGTCCCGCTCAGGTCGGCAGCTTCATCCGTGGTAATCATGTCCGACGCATTGATGCGTTGACGCCTGTACTCCGCACCACGGCGCAGCAACGCAGCGGTCTGCGCCTCAGTTGCGTAGGGGTCTGCCGTGCTGGTGCGACGTGTGTTGACGGGGTCAAAGGCAACAGAAAAAGGGGAAGTTAATGTGTTCATGGCGATTGAGTCTTGAGCACCTGCTCAGGGTGCGTTGCGCATGTCGAGCTTGCTGCTGCCGAAAAAACGCAAATGCCTAGATTGGGCCTGCTGCGGAGCCATATGAATGGGGCGATCAAGACAAGCTGCACGATCACCTGCATGAGCGCTGACCCTTGATGGTTTGAGTGGGCGCCAAAAGCCGTGGAGCCAACCACTGCAGATGCCCTGGGCAAAAGCCCAGGCACCGTGCACCGCCATGAACGCTTTCATCATGGCGTGGGCTATTTTGTTGGGCTCAAACGGCACGATTGACCCATTACGGCGAACGATCTGATAGTGGGCATAAGCCCCTGTGGTGCCAGGCTCACCCGAAACCGTGGTTTCTTCCCAAGTCAACATTTGCGCTCTCCGGCTCACAAGCTGCTCCATTGCAGCTCCTGAATCACATTTTCGTTTACCTGGATCGACTTGTCAAGTTCGTTAAGTTGGAAAACATCTCGGCTCGACCCACTCACCTACCGGCCCAGCCGGACTGCCCGTTGCCCGTTGCCCGTTGCCCTGACTATCGCAGAACTGACCCTCAGGGCCCTCCCTCCAGTCAACAGAACTGTCAGTTGTCGGTCACTCAGCCATATAGAATTGCTCTTCAATTCTTTAACGGCTTGGGGGCAACTTGATGGGCAACTGGTATCTGATCCACACCAAGATGCGCCAAGAACGCGTTGCTCTGGAAAATCTCGAGCGCCAAGGCTTTGAGTGCTTCTTGCCCCTGATCCATGCTGAAAAGCTGCGACGGGGTGCCTTGCAGGTGGTGCAGGAGCCGCTTTTCCCGCGCTACCTGTTCATCCGCCTGGGCACCGGACTGGAGTCCCAAAGCTGGGCCCCTGTTCGCTCCACGGTGGGCGTGAGCCGCCTGGTGACGTTTGGGCAGACGCCCGCCAAGATAGACGAAGAGCTGATTGCCGACATTCGCGTCCAGTCCAACTCGGCCGAGGTGCAGTTGCGCCACTTTGAGCCCGGTGAGCCGGTCCTGGTGACCGATGGGCCGTTTGTGGGGGTGGAGGCGATCTACCAAATGACCGATGGCGAAGGCCGCGTCATGGTGCTGCTCAACATCCTAAGCAAGGATGTCAAGATGGCGGTGGCGCCTGCCAGCATCCGCAAGGTGCGCTGAAAATCGGGCCCCTAAAAGCAAAAGGGGGCTCACGCCCCACTCTGCCATCAAAGAACAAGTCGGGTTAATCAGCCATTGAGCAGCGCCTGGATGCGGCGCTGGATCGGTTCGGCCACGTTCTCGAAGTGCACCTGCTCAAAGCCAGAGGCTTTGATCTTGGGCAGGTTGCGCTCGATCCAACTCAGCAACTCATCTGGCGCAGACCCCACCAGTGCCATATCGCGACTAAGCATCACGTCGCTGCCCACGGTCAACTGCACGGTGCCCCAGTCGCGTGGCTGAGGAATTTCGTCGATCGACACATAGAGGGTGTTGGGGTCACGCTGGGGTTGAATCCAGTTTTTGACGCTTTCCATAAGGCCCATGTCTGGCTCCTGTTCTGTGGGAATTATTCGTTGGCCAGCGCTTCGCGCTCTAAGGCCATGTGGACCCAGTCGACCACCTCGCCGCTGGGTTGGTAGCCGCTGACGATTTGCTCGAGCATAGCGCGGATGACAGGCACGTCGTTCACGCTCATGGCCATGTTCAAGGCGTTGAGCTTTGCTTCGAGCTGCGGCCAGCTGATGAATTGCTCATGCGCCTTCATGATGCGCGGGTGCTGGGTGGGCTTGGGGTTGTCGCCAATCAGCAGCTCTTCGTACAGCTTTTCGCCAGGGCGCAGGCCGGTCACGGTCAGTTCAATGTCGCCACTGGAGTTCAGTTCGTCGCGCACCATCAAGCCCGACAGCTCCACCATGCGGCGGGCCAGGTCGATGATCTTGACGGGCTGGCCCATGTCCAGCACAAACACATCGCCGCCCTGCCCCATGGCCCCGGCCTGGATGACCAGCTGCGCTGCCTCGGGGATGGTCATGAAGTAACGGGTGATGTCGGCATGCGTCAAAGTGATAGGGCCGCCGTTTTTGATCTGCTCACGAAACAGGGGCACTACTGAGCCGCTGGAGCCCAGCACATTGCCAAAACGCACCATCGAAAAGGTCGTCTTGGCACTGGGCGCCCTGTCCCCTTGGGCGGCCACGGCGGCATTCACCTCAGCCAAGGCTTGCAGCACCATTTCAGCCAGCCGCTTCGTGGCGCCCATGATGTTGGTGGGCCGCACCGCCTTGTCGGTGCTAATCAGCACAAAGTTGCGAACACCATTCCGCGCCGCCGCTTCAGCGCACACCCGGGTGCCCCACACGTTGTTGCGCACGCCTTCGGCCGGGTTGTGCTCCACCAGAGGCACATGCTTGTAGGCGGCTGCGTGGTACACCGTGTGCGGCTTCCAGGTGTCCATGATTTCGTGCATGCGCACTTCATCGCACGCAGAGGCCAACAGGGGCACGATTTCGATGTCTGGCCCGTCGCCGGCCACTGGTGCCCCGGACCCGTCGACCTCGACAGGCTCGTTCATACTCAGGCGTTCGCCTGCAATCGATGCCTGCAGCTCCTGGTGAATCTGGTAAAGCGCAAATTCGCTCATCTCCACCAACAGCAACTGCTTGGGGTTGGTCTTGAGGATCTGGCGGCAGAGCTCACTGCCAATGCTGCCCCCCGCCCCGGTCACCAGCACGGTTTTGTGGTGGGTGTTCAGGTTGAGCAGCAGGCCATTGGGCTTGACAGGCTCACGGCCCAGCAGATCGTCAATGTCCAGCTCTCGCACAGCCAGACCGACAAAACGCAAAGAGCGGCATCCAAAACAAGCACGACAACGCGCTTCACCTGACGTGGCAGCGCTATGACCAGTGTGGCAAAACGATTCATGGTACGGATCATGATTTCACCCATGATGTGAAATCCCATTGAGTCCTGAGTCCTGAGTCCTGAGTCCTGAGTCCTGAGTCCTGAGTCCTGAGTCCTGAGTCCTGAGTCCTGAGTCCTGAGTCCTGAGTCCTGAGTCCTGAGTCCTGAGTCCTGAGTCCTGAGTCCTGAGTCCTGAGTCCTGAGTCCTGAGTCCTGAGTCCTGAGTCCTGAGTCCTGAGTCCTGAGTCCTGAGTCCTGAGTCCTGAGCCCTGAGCCCTGAGCCAGAATCTGCGTTCATTATTGATTTCTTCATTTCATCCACGATAGCCATCTGGGTTCTGCGACTGCCAGCGCCAAGCGTCAAGCATCATGGTGTGGAGGTCGCGCTTCGCGGTCCAGCCCAGTTCGGTGGCGGCCTTGGTGGGGTCGGCGTAGCAGGTGGCGATGTCGCCGGGACGGCGCAAGACCAAACGGTAGGGCACGGGGCGGCGGCTGGCGGCTTCAAAGGCCTGCACCATCTGCAGCACGCTGTAGCCCTGGCCGGTGCCCAGGTTCCATACGTGTGTGCCGGGGCGGGTGTGCGGTGCGTTCAACGCGGCCAAAGCCGCCAGGTGGCCTTCGGCCAGGTCCACCACATGGATGTAGTCGCGCACACCGCTGCCGTCCACCGTGGGGTAGTCGTTGCCAAACACAGCCAGTTCGGGCAGCTTGCCAACGGCCACCTGAGTGATGTAAGGCAGCAGGTTGTTGGGTATGCCGTGCGGGTCTTCGCCTATCTGGCCGCTTTCGTGCGCGCCCACGGGGTTGAAGTAGCGCAGCAAGGCCACGCGCCAGCGCGGATCCGACGTGGCCAAGTCACCCAGCACCTGTTCCACCATGTACTTGCTGCGGCCGTAGGGGTTGGTGGTGGCGCCTGCCAACTGGTCTTCGGTGATGGGTACGGTGGCCGGGTCGCCATACACTGTGGCCGACGAACTGAACACGAGCGTGAACACGCCCGCCGCCGCCATGGCTTGGCACAGGGTGACGGTGCCGCCCACGTTGTTGTCGTAATAGCGCAGCGGCTGGGACACACTTTCACCCACGGCCTTCAACCCGGCAAAATGCAGCACCGCCTGCACCGTGTGCTGTTCCAGCAACTTATCCAGCAAGGCTCGGTCGCGAATGTCGCCTTCCACAAACACAGGTGCGCGCCCGGTCAGTTGCGCCACCCGCCGCAGCGACTCAGCTGAACCATTACAAAGGTTGTCAAGCACCACAACATCAAAATTGGCTTGCAGCAACGCTAACGTGGTGTGAGAGCCAATATAGCCCGCACCACCGGTGACAAGTACGCTTTGCATCATCTACTTGGCTACCGGGTTAGACGCTATATCACCACCGCAGTTGAAGTCCATAAGAATGGATGTTTTTCAAAAACAGGAACGTATACTCTTGCACAGAGCAGATAACACGCAACGCCACGAACAGCAAATAAACGAAGTGCGGTGTCAGGCGGGACCCTATATCAAATATTAAAGTTAGGCGGTGGGAGAGGCACGAGCAGATCTTGGCGCGAGGCTAGGCGAACCAACTCAGTTGGTGCTTCAAGGGTTTTCAATAGAACAACTACGCCTTCCAACGCCCGCCTGCGAGAAATGATCGTCATTAACGTAAGCCATACCAAACGAATGTCGACATACAAAGAATTGTGTTCTATGTAGAATAAGCCAAGAAGACTTTTGCCGGGTCTTATCAACTGGTCGTAACCCTGATCGGGGTCTGGATGGCCTGCCAAAATGCTTCCCTCATCAGAGAAGACGATCGAAGCGAAATCCGTTATGCCAGGCCTTACGCTTAGCAGATCACGCTCTCGCTTTGTGTAGAGATCAACCCCGGATTGAACCTGGGGCCGGGGACCAACCAGACTCATGTCACCCTTGAGCACAGCTGCTAGCAACGCTTACAGACCGAATGACCGCAGTGCCGCCGGCGGGCTGCGTGAAGGCACCAAGCAAGCCACGCTGATTGCCCTACTCAAGCAAGCTCATGGCGCCAGCCTGAGCGAGATGGCTCAGGCCAGTGGCTGGCAGGCGCACACCATTCGCGGATTCATGGCTGGCAGCCTCAAAAAGAAGCTGGGCTTGACGGTGACGTCAGACAAGGCCGAGGGGCAAGAGCGGCGTTACCGCATTGCCTAAAGAACACCCCTCAACCATAGGAGATCCACCATGAACACAAGATCAATGACCTTGACCATCGAACGCACGCCGCTGACCGTAGAGATGGACGGCAAGTCCCTCCAGGTTGAAGTCCTGGGCATCCGACTGCCCTTTGCCCGCAAACCCGCCGACCTGGGCGACATGTGCCCCACAGGCAACGACCTGGTTTACATCAACGAAACCCGACAGATGAGCCCTGAAGAGTTCGATGCCTTCGCCATGAATTTCATGAAATCGCGCGATTGGCTCTCGGGCAAGGGCGGCTACGTGGGTGAGGCACGCCTCTGCGTGGAAATACACGCCCCTGGCAGACCCTACCTGTATGTGGATCCATCTGGATCCGACTACGCCCGCTATGTGGGCCGTTTGGGGTAAATAAAAGTCTTTTGATGAACGCTTTACTTCTCGCCCTTACAGAGCGTTCGTAGAGCCATCAAACAACCCAATGACATAAGGAGCCTGCCATGAACGCTACCGATTTAGCACCAGCACCAGCCTTAACCACCACCCTGCCACCGTCACGCAATGAGTCCTTTGGCTTTTGGGGCACGATGGGTGGCTACGCCTGCCTGGCCTGGCCGCTGGCGATGCAGGCCATCTGCCTTGCCACGAACGAAGACGCCCATGATGTGCGGGTGTTCTTGGACAGTCGCTTCGGTCGGCACTTTGCCGATTCGGTCAACGACGCTCGACATCAAGGCCTGGATCTGTCCGCGGCCATTGAGCAAGCTGTCACGCATTGGATGACCTGGCGAATTGGGCGAACCGCCCATCAACGCTATAGCATCCCCATGGGCACACCGCACCTGGTGGGCTTTGTGATTCACTGCAGCATCGTTGAAGACGCGGCTGGCGATGCTTGATCCTGTGATGTTTTCTGCTGCCTGGCAGCCTCCAGGGTCAAGCCGTCACTTTGGCGAATAGCCTCTTTACCGCTGTAGTCCTGCCATCGCTGAATGATCACATCCACGTATCTGGGATCGAGCTCCATCAGGCAGGCGTGGCGGTTAAGTTTTTCGCAAGCGATGAGCGTGGTGCCAGAGCCGCCGAACAAGTCAATCACCGTGTCTCTGCTCTTGGATGAATTCTTGAGTGCACGCTCGACCAACTCCACAGGCTTCATGGTCGGGTGCAAATCGTTGACGCGGGGCTTGTTGTAAAACCAAACATCCGACTGGTCACGGTCTCCACACCAAAAGTGGTCTGAGCCCTGTTTCCACCCGTACAGGATGGGCTCGTACTGTCGCTGGTAATCCGCGCGCCCAAGCGTAAAAGCGTTCTTGGCCCAAATCACAAACGTGGACCATTTGCCGCCTGCATCGAGCCAAGCCTTTTGCAAGGTATGCAACTCCGATGAGCTCATGCACACATAGCAAGCGCCCTTGGTCACGGCCAGCAGGTTCTGGCAGGCGTCATGCAGGAATTGATAAAAGCCGTCGCCCAAGGCGTCGTTCATGATGCGCCTGCCTTTGCCGCGCATCTTGTCCTTGGCACTGTTGCCGTAGTCGACGTTGTAGGGGGGATCGGTAAACGCCATGTCGGCCAGCTGGCCACCCATCAGGGCTTGCACGTCTGCTGACACCGTGGCGTCTCCGCAAAGCAGGCGGTGGTTGCCCAGGATCCACAAATCCCCAGGTCTGGAAACAGGGTCTACGGGTGTCTCTGGGATGACGTCATCCTCAGTCAAACCACCGCCTCCTTCAACGTCATCAAAAAATCCGTCCAGCTCCTCTTGGCTAAAGCCAATGAGCGAGAGGTCGTAGTCCATCGACTGCAGCTCTGCGAGCTCCAGCTTCAAAAGCTCCTGGTCCCAGCCTGCGTTTTCTGCAATGCGGTTGTCAGCCAGGATGTAGGCCTTCTTTTGCTCTGGGGTCAAGTGCGCCAGCTCGATGACGGGCACCTCTTTAACGCCCAGCTTTCTGGCCGCCATCAAGCGCCCATGGCCTGCAATCACGCCCTTGTCCCCGTCCGTGAGGACGGGATTGGTCCAGCCGTACTCCACGATGGAAGCCGCAATCTGGGCCACTTGAGCGTCGCTGTGGGTGCGGGCGTTACGTGCGTAGGGAATGAGCGCGTCAATGGCGACCATTCGGATCTGTGGTTGTTGCATTTCGGGCCTGTGAACAATGGCGGAACAGCACTGGCCTTGAGCCGGCTGTAGCGGTGCTGGTTGGCTGTGCGTACCCGGTGCGTACGCGTACCCGGATTTTGGGGCTATCGGTAGCGAAATCTCGCGCTGTTGCCCCCCGCATAGCATCGCGGCCAGGAAGGACCCGTAGATTTCGTGAGCTGGTGCTTGGTGTAGCGGGACTGGGGGGCTCGTTCGAGGCCTTGATCGCTTAGTGCACTCAGTGCGGTGCGTTCAAGGCCTCACCATAGCCGTAAATGTAGACCCGAATCGCCGAAATGTTGCACGGGTCAAAAGGGCCTCAAGCCCGCACATTTACCCTGCGATTCGATTAGCGCCGCGCACGCGATTTAAAACACGCTAATTCCCTCAAGGCGCGCGCGGCTTGCCCGGTTCAGGGTTTGATCAACGCACCTGGTTGAGCCGATCGGTGATGACTTGCATGTCGCGCTTCCAGCGCCGCCAGGCTGTGGTGCGGTCACAGGCAAAGCGCCTGCTGATTTCCTGCCAGTCGTAGCGCTTGGCGCGCATCCACACCAACAGCCGCTCATCGACTTCCAGCACCTGCACCCAGTGCATGACCTCGAGCATGAGCTCGACATCCTTGGGCGAAGGCGGGGGCAGCCGATAGAGCTTGTCTCGGTCCGGATAGCCTTCGAGCTCGCTGCGCACGATCACAGGCCAGGCGCTGACATAGCCTTGTACGGCCACTCGGGGCAAGCGCCTGGCGGTTCGGGCTGCCTCCGTGAACCGGTCAGCCACGGCTTCTAAGGTCCAGAGCTCAACCATGGTCAGGTGTCTGGGCATGTGAGTGATAAGAATCGTGGTTCATGAATGGATCTCGGTTCAGTGTTCAATGGATGTAGCTAGCGATTACCGGGTTCACAGTGGGCTTGCAAGCTGGCGCTCGCCGGCCCAGCGAATGCGGAACTGCGGCTCGGTGATGCGCGCTTGGCGAGCTGGCTCAAATGCGGCCTTGAGCATCGGGTGCCAGCGGGTGTAGTCAGCCTCCGTGACAGACAGCTCTACCCGCATGAAGTCCTGGACGCGGTCACCGGCTGCCACCATCCGATCGGCAATCTCGGACAGGTGCTTTTGATCCCAAGTGACTTCCAAGGGCTGGCTCATCTCGATCTGCAAATCGCCGTCATCGATGTGAAGTCGCTGGGACTCGCCCTGCCCCATCACGTCCGCTTGCCGGATGTGTTCGGCATAACGAATTTCCATGGCACGGTTGATGCGCTGGCGCATCTGCTCGCTCCAGTGCTGCAGTTGCTCCACGGCCAGGCTGAAATGGACAAGCTCGTCTTTGGCCAGGCGACTGATCTGGTTTTCTGAGAGGTCAGGCAGGGCTGCCTCGTGCAATTGAAGGTGGTTCATGGTGCGAGGTCCTTTCAGCCGTTGGCCTTTTGGGAGGTGGAGACGTGCTGGACGCCGTTTTCGAAAGCAATGACAGCTTTGACGGGATAACTGACCCGCTTGCCCAGCTTGAGGTAGTGCGGGCCACGGCCTTCCATGCGCCAACGCTGCAGGGTCTTGGGGCTCATGCCCCAGCGCGAAGCCAGGTCGGCCTCCGTGAGCACTACCTTGTCAGGGAGCGTGGCCTGGGTGGCGGCAATGACGTGAAGCGGCTGAGACGCTCCGGGAGCTGGTGTTGTGAGCAGCATGTTCACTCCTTTCAGTGAGTAGAGGGACAACGCTGCTATTGCAAAAAATCACCTCAGAACTGATAAGGAGGAGATTGAAGAACTGGGGCTGGTATCGCCAGTTCTTGGATCACTCCCCGGCGTCATCGCGTGAGATGCCCGGGTTTTGCCTTTTGTCAGATTCGGTAGTAAACTTCTGACAAACGAGTCGACATCATGAGCCTTCTTGCCCAAACCATACTCACGCAAGCGCAATCCCTCCAGGAGGGAGGCCTGTTGTCGCCCAAAGAGTTCTTACACCTGGGCTCGCGTGCAGCGGTCGATCAGGCGCTGTGCCGCTTGGTACGTGAAGGCACGCTACTTCGGGTGGGTCGGGGCACTTATTCGATGCCAGTACAAGGCCGCTTTGGTGTACGGCCACCCTCCACTGAATCGGTGGTGGAAGCGATCGAATCCAACAGCGGCGAGACTGTAGTGGCCAGCGGCGCGGCCGAGGCCAATGCTCTGGGGTTGACCACGCAGGTACCTACACGCGAGGTCTACCTGACCTCTGGACCGTCGCGGCGCTTGCAGCTGGGGAGCCGCGATGTTGAACTCAAACACGGCAACCGATGTCAAATGCTGCTGGGTAAGCGCCCAGCTGGCAAGGCCATACGCGCGCTCATCTGGCTAGGGCCAGAGCACGCGCCTGCAGCGCTGCGTGTGCTCAGAGGCAAGTTGTCTAGCCAAGAGTGGGAGGCCATACGCCAGGCGCGCGCTGGTTTGCCTAGCTGGATGGCCAAAGCAGTCAGCGAGGTGACCTTTGGCTGATTCGTGGTTTTTCTGAGCCGCACTGACCAAGCTGTCAGACCGGTCCAGTAAATAATGTTCAAGCTTAGGCTTTTGTTAAACCGTAAGCAGCGGAAATACGCTCCAGCGCAAGTGCGTATTTTCTCGGATCCAAATCAGCAACACGCTCGACAAACCCCTGCATGTCTGCCTGCACCTTGAAAGGTACTTCAAGGGTGACGCCCGGTCTGAGTAGCGATGACAACTGGACCAGGTCGGCCAGATGCTTGTTGATTTTTCTGGAGTCAATGACCTCGCCTTGTGCCGCGCGCAGCGTCATCTCCATCCATGCGATAGCCTTCAAGGGAATCAGCCTGTCCTCGCCCACCCATGATGGAAGACCGTCCTTGTTGCGGCGACCATTGAGCACGAATTGGTAGTAATCCTCGTCCAGCAAGATAGCGGACAAGCTGGAGATCTGTTCGTCGAAGGGGATGGGCGTCAGATGGCCGGAAGGTGCGAAGCTAACCTCATCTGGCACACGCGAAAACAACTCCAGCATATAAGGGAAGTCATAGTCCAGCGGTTTTTGGAATCTGTACAGACAAGGCTTTTTTTGAACTTCACCCTCTTGTATCTGATACCCACCCGCCTGCACAAAAGCCCAGAACTGACGGCCAAATTCCGGGGTGAGCATTTCAATATGCAGGACGATGTCCAGATCCTTGGTGCCGCGAAACTCAAGCCCCTCTTGGGCCATAGTGATCTTGGCTGCGGTCCCGCCGATCAAGACGTACTGATCCTCGAAATCCTTGAACCAGGCCTGAAAGACCGACAGCCCTCTCACCATGGAAACTGCTCCTCCAACTCATCCAGGGCCATTTGAATCCGATCGTCGGCGCTGTCTTTGAGGCTGACCCACAAAGAAAGCGGGTCAACCACGTTTGTCTTAACCTGCATGGCCGGCACATAGCGCCAAACCTGAACGGCTAACCCATCAGCCACTTCACCGGGCTCGAAGAAGACACCTCGCTGCCGAGCTTGTGCAACTGCAGACGACGCAATAGCGACCACGCGCTGCCGTGGTTCGTTGATCATGGTCAAGCGAGCCAATGCATCCTCGCCAGAGATCATGGCCCCCGGCAGGTTCAAGATGTCGGCATCGAAAGTCCACAAAGTTTTTTGCACGGGCGTGCGCAGATATGGCTTGGCCTGATCCCACAAGTCACGGCGGCTGGCCTTGAGTTGCAGATATTTGGAACGGCCTTGCTGCAACAAGTCCAAAAGCTCGAACTCCACCAGTTCGCGAATCGCACGCGTGGCAGTCATGGCGGCGTACCCCATGGCAGCAGCATCGTCAAAGGGATGCCAGATCTCGTCCACGGGGTGGTGCAGCAAGAACCAAATCAGCAAGGCTTGGGTTGATGGGCTCAGATGCTGCGAATGCCGCTGGACAGTGGGCGCTCCAAACTGCTCACTCAAAATCATGCCCAGCTTTGGCGCAAACAGTTGCTTGCCAGGCACGACAAAGGCAATGTCGCGTTGAATTAGCTGCTTGCGCTCACCCGGGCTAAGGCCCGGCATGGCGACAATCAGTGGGGATGGAAATGCCTCACGGATGCGCTGCGTACTTAGCTCAATTTGCTCAACCGGCATTGGTTGGGAGTGCTTGAGGCAGGCCAAGGTGATCTGATGCCCATGGACGCCACCAGTCATGATGTCGTAGGCGTCTTGCACAAAGTACGGTAGCTCAGCTGCCTGGGGACTGGGGTGCAGGCACACCGCCCCCTCGCCAAGAACCTGGTTGAGGTACTGGACGGTTCTCTGGGGCAGAGGTCTTTCTAACATATAAAATAACTATAACATTAAAATTGTTAGACGTCAAATTCAATGTTATATCATCCGACCATGACACTCAATCAGCCCAAACCAGTTGGTACAGCCCAAGCCGTCGTTGACGAACAACCAGGCGCTCGTAGGCATGCAACGGCCCCTCGTAGGCCGGATCGCCCCGGTTGGCCGCTTTGATCTTGAAAAGATCCAACGGGCGGTCGCTGGCCAAGCCGGCCTCACGCATGAGGAGCTCTGCGGTCTGGGCTTGATGGCGGTGTTTCCACAGCACGGCGAACAATCGGCTCTGGGCGCCCGACAAGCGGATCGGACCGTGCGGCCAGTCGTCCAACACCGCCATGCCGAAGTCGCTGGTGAACGGGCCATGGACCGCGTACGCTGCGCCGGGCTCTTGGACACGAGCACCCTGCTCTGCATCCAGTGGCACATGTCGCAGTGCCAGGCCATGAATGGCAAAACGGTCTTCCAAATGCCACCAGGTGGCAGTTCCCGCCAGCGGCTCCATGGACGCCGGGCCAAATGGGCGTGGCGTGATCACCCAACTATTGCGACGTGGTTCGTGGCCATGGAAGATCTTGAGGGCTTGCGACATCACGCCATCGATCTCGCGCCCCAGCACCACAGGTCTGCGTTTGTGCGTACCAATGTCCCACACACCCTCAACCACAGGAGTGACCGGAGCACTGGCATCAATGCTGAGCGCGCCACGCAGCTTGCGGATGAGCCATTGGTCGTCCAGCCGCCAACTGCGCAGACTGGCTGGATCCAGGAACGTGGGCCCGCAATCTGGGCATTGCACCATCAGCCCATCGTGGCGGCGAAATACGCGCCCGCGGTACAGACCGCAGTAGTCGCACAGCGCATCTGTAGTCTGTGTAGGCCCGGGGAGGACAGCCTTGACTTCCTGCAGCAGGTGGAGGCACTCGCGCTGGGTGGGAGTGAAGGTGTTTTCCGTGGAAAGGCCTCCACGGGAGAAAAGCATGCCGGCCAGGCCCATGGCCCGTTGATGAAGGGTCGAGTCCATGATCGCCTCAGCCAAACAGGTCGCTATGCAAGGTCCTGCCCGGCGGGGTCGCGATACCACTGGGTTTGAGCACTTGCTGGTCCTGCAGGATGCCCAGTTGCACCAAATAGCCTTCGAGCTGGGCGCGCAACTTCTCATCGAACTTGTGCAGATTCAGCCGGCCACGACTGGTGACTTCAATGCTCACGACCGAGCAGCGGCTGCGGCCTGGCTCCGGCGCGAGGTAAAAATTCAGCGTGGCGGCTTGGATGGACCATCCACGCTTGAGCGGGTTATCAGCCCCGAAGTAGTCCTTCAAAAGCTCGGTCACACAGCGCTGGTCGCTCACCGCACTGGCCACGCACTCCATCTTGAGCCGGCCGCACTCGCTTACCACCACTACGTTCTTGACCTGCATGGCCACAAAACCATCTTCGATCGCCTGCGGGACGTTCAGTCCCAAGCGCAGACCGGACAGATCCAATCTGGGCGCCAGGATGCGCTGCGCATCGGTGTTGGCCCCCAGCAAATGGCGGGCAAATGCATCGCACAACATGGCGTGGTATCTGGCACCACCCCGAATGATGGTTCGGGCCACACCTGTCGCGGGGGAGTACTCCAGAGCCATGTGAATGTTGGGACTGCCCACGCGCCGCTGGAGCTGGCTGCCTTCAAATTCCAGCCGGGCGGTGGCCAAGTCCTTGGCATGGACTGAGATCAGCTGGGTGCCTCGGGCCCGCTCAAGCAGGTTGACGACGCACACCTCGCCGCAACCCAGCTCTCGCTGATAGAAGCCCTTGATGGCTTCTGCGAAAGCGGCCAGTGCCTCTTCCTCCTGAAGGACCGGACGGCTGATGCCGAGATCATGATGCTGGGCTTGTGGCTCGTGGTGGTCGAGGTATTCGATCTCGGCGGCGGCATCAAACAGGTCAGGGTGGTGCACATAGAGCCAAAACGCTCGGTGCAAATCGCTCTTGCAAGCAATCAGACCCATCAACTCGGCGGCCCTCTCATGGGCCGCCTGAAACAGGGCCTGTTTGCCCAGAGGGTGGGCCAGCGAGGCACTGGCGTGGAGACCCGCCACGATACGGTCGCGCAAGGCCGTTTCAGGGTGACTTTGCACCAAGCGGATGAGTCGCCGTGAGGTGGCGGTGTTGTCGCTCCACTCCCAGCCTGCTGGCAGGGGCAGCGCGTGGCGCTCCAGAAATGTCTTGAGCGTGTCGTCGACGGGCAGACTGAGCAAGATGTCTGCGTAGGTCAGTGGTTTGCTCACCGGTTGTCTCCTCGTTCTTGTTTTTTTCAGTGCATGGGGCCCCCACCCAAATCCGCGCTCCGTCGCCTTGGAATCCGGTTACCAAATGTCACTAATGCTGGATGAATGTACAGTATTTGCAAAATCTGTCAAAAGGGCTTCTCCAAGCCTTGTGCTGTCTAGAGTTGGGGAGTTGAACTGAGGATTGATGCGGGTCTGATGGTCGTTGTTCCCCTTTGGACCGCTAAAACACGTTACCTGTGAGGGGGGTGGTTTTTACGATTCGATGGTGTTTGTCTCAGTCACCTGTGCCCACCATGAATCCCGAAACCTCTCCCCTTCGAACACAGCCCCCAAGGCATCCCACGAAAAGCAATCACCTGAGCCTGCAGCAAATCGCAGCGCACATTGGGCAGGCCGTCGCCGAGCAGCGGCGCAGCATTGCCCAAGCCCACAGCAGTCGGCTTTATGCGACTGACCTAGACGAGTTTCTGGACATCGTTGGCCACCAGAGCGTGAATACAAACCACTCTCAACCTCATGGAGCCCAAAGATGAAAAACCCAGACAACCACCCGGTGCGTTCGGCCACCAAAACCTTGCAGGTCAGCCAGCAGATTGCCGCCCTGCCAGAGCTGCCCATGGCAGAGCTTTGGAAGCTGTGGGATCAGCACTTTCAGAGTCGACCTACCCACCCCAACCGCAAGTTCCTCGAGTCCCGGCTGGCGTACCGCATCCAAGAGGCGGTTTTTGGTGGCTTGCCAATTACCACCCGAAGCTTGCTGACCGAATTTGGCGAACGTCTTTCCAAAATCCGCTCTGGACCGCGCAAAGCCAATGCGCTGCTACCAGGCACCGTCTTGCTGCGTGAATACGACGGCCAGGAATACCGGGTCACCGTCTTGGCCGATGGCCGCTACGAGATTGACGGCAGGGTCTTCAAGAGTCTTTCGGGCATCGCTCGCATGATTTCAGGCACCAACTGGTCAGGCGCGTCGTTCTTTCATCTCAGGGAGAAAAGAAAGTCATGAGCCAAGCCACAGAAAAAATCACACCCAAGCGCTGCGCGGTTTACTGCCGCGTGTCGTCTGACGAACGGCTGGACCAGACTTTCAACTCGATCGATGCACAGCGCGAAGCTGGGGCGGCATTCGTGGCAAGCCAGAAAGCCGAGGGCTGGAGCTTGGTGCCTGACGCCTATGAAGACCCAGGCTTTTCTGGCGGCAACATGGAGCGCCCGGGATTGAAGCGCCTGCTCGATGACATCAAGGCCGGCAAGGTCGACATCATCGTGGTCTACAAGATCGACCGGTTGTCGCGCTCACTGGCTGACTTTGCCAGGATGGTCGACCTCTTTGACAAGCACAAGGTCAGCTTCAGCTCGGTCACGCAACAGATCAATTCGGCGACCTCCATGGGGCGCTTGATGCTCAACGTGCTGCTGTCGTTTGCCCAGTTCGAGCGCGAGGTCACCAGCGAGCGCATCCGCGACAAGATCACCGCCTCCAAGCGAAAAGGCATGTGGATGGGAGGCCCCGTTCCGTTGGGCTACGTCGTGCTCAACCGCAAGTTGATCATCGAACCCAAGGAAGCCGAGACCGTTCGGTGGATCTACGACTCGTTTTTGGAGACGCACTCGACCACGCACATGGTTAAGAAGCTGGCCGACGAAGGCATCCGTAGCAAACGTGGAGCCCTTCTTTCCAAGCAGACAATTTACAAAATCCTGCACAACCGCATGTACCTGGGCATGCTCAACCACAAGGGGGCCCACTACAAAGGCGAGCATCCGCCCATCGTGGACCAATCCGTTTGGGACAAGGTACAGGCCATCATGGCGGTGGACCCCAAAAAACGCCACCGCCAATCCCACGGCATGGCCAGCGACCATCTGCTGCGCGGAATGCTTTACACCGAGCTAGGCGAGCTATACCTGCCCACGACCACCCACAAGCGCGGGGGCCAGGCCTACCGGTATTACGTGGTCAATAAGAACCACAACATTGGCGCCGGCATGGGCTCCACGGGCAACTTGGCTGCAGGCACGGTGGAAACGGCGGTTATGGAGCAGGTATTTGAGGTGCTGCGCACCGGTCAGATGGTGCACCGCTATTGGGAGCACATTCGATCGGTCAACCCAGAGCTGAGCGAGCCAGAGGTGGTGGTCACGCTGTTTCAGCGCACGGCCGCCGTTTGGAATCAGCTCTTTCCCGATGTCAAAAGGGACATCGTGCGCAGCCTACTCAAGCGCGTGACCGTTCACCCCAAAGGCATCACCCTGGACTGGCGCTACGAGGCATGGGGCGCATTCATCGGTGAGCTCACGCCGGGCACTACGGCACGAGAAATGAATGAGATGGAGTTCGCATGAAAAAACAACGCTCCACCGACACACCCGTGCAACTACCGGACTTTCCCCCGCCCTCGACTTTTATTCCGATACGCTTTAAAAAGCGTGGCGGCAAGGCGGTGGTGATTCGGCCAGAGGAAGAAGCGGCCAAGCTGGCACAAATCCCGAACCTACCCAACAACGTCCTGCTCACCGCCCTGGCCCGAGCCCTCTATTGGCAAAAGCTGATGGATAAAGGACTGGTTGAGAGCGGCAGCGACATCGCCCGCAAGGAGGGGCTGGATGCGAGCACAGTGAATGAGCTGCTGCGGCTAACGCTGCTAGATCCGTACATCGTTGACGACATCATGGCCGGTAGGCAGCCGGCCGAACTGACGGCCAAGTGGTTCTTTAGCCACCCTCTGCCGATCAATTGGCACGAGCAGCAAACCGTGGTGGCTCAACTGAGGCAGCGGTGGTGATGTAGCTCGGGAACGTATGCGTCAAACAACGGGTAAGCAGCGATAACTGCCTGTCAGCGGGACTGCGTTGAGGTACAGCTCTTGGGACTGTAGCGGTAGTTCACGTCTGGCTCCATTCCGGAGGTTCGGTCCGCGTGGCGATTCCTGGCGATTCGGGCTTACCGCTGGCCACGGCTTCTCTTCGCGCGCGTTTGCCTGCGGCGCTCGAATGCCGCGTGCCAGTCCTCTTGCCAAGACGGTAACCCGAGGTAGATCTGCTGGCTGGCATTGCAGTGCTCCATTAGCGTATGCACGTTCTGGAATCGCTTTTGCAATTCCGCATTCCAGCAAAGAGGCGGCCGCACCCAGGTCAGCAACTCTATGCCTGTGAGGATCAGCACAGGATTCACGGGTCGCTCCGCCTTCCAATACTTGCGTCCGAACTTTGTCAGGCGCTTGAGTGCTGCAATCTCCTCCTTGGTGAGACTCTCACGCAAAGTACTGAAGACCAGAATAGCCCCGGGGAACATCTCCGCGAGATAACGCATGCGCTGAAAGTCTTTGGGCTTGAAGGGTCCGTAGCTCTTGCATTCGCCGAACAAGATCCCCGCGGTGTCATCACCATAACTCCCGTCTCGCCAGAACATGGCGAGATCAGCTTCAAGATCCACCTTGCCCGGCGCTGTCGCCTCAAAACTCGGGACTGACGTACTCCGCCGCCCAGAGGTGACGCGCCCGGCAAGGGCCTCAAGCGTCAGGAGGACCGAGAATGCACCGTCCGCAAAGTTCGGCACGCTGAACGGACCGGCCGTCCTGTAGGACCAGCCACCTCGACCTTGGTCAATATTCCCTGCGGCGGGAAACGCGTTCAAGCACTTCGGGCAGTCGAGCTCTTCCTTTAGCGTCGCCACGGAAAACCAGCTGTTTCGCTGGCAATTAGGACACTTCGTCTGCAGTCCGAGCTTGAAGATGCCCTTTTGAATGAACCACTCGTAGCGATCGGCGTTTAGCTTTCTCTTTACCTCGGCTACGGAGACTTCCCGCTCCGCGACTATCCTGTCATCTTTCTGCGCGCCGCCCCTGCTGACCATCCCGCCGTTCATGTGCTCGATCAAGGCCAGAACATCCTTGTCTGCGAGCATGCCGACTGCACCGCCGAGGCGTTTGTAAATCTGCTTGGCCAGAATACCTGGGCTCGAAAGTTTCGCGTCCCAGCCGCGATCTTTCAGCCAGGCGAAGAAGATCTTCTCCGACTCAGGTGGCTTGCGCGACTCGCCCGACACGCGGCTGACAATCCGGGCGAGGCCATGGCGTCCTACGCGCCACTCGCCATAGTGCCCGATGTTGCCGGCAATAGCCTGCAGTAGCTGGTTCCCCTCGACCTTTGGGTAGACCTCAGCCAAGTGTTCATCGGCCCCATAGAGGCGCAAGTCGAACTCGTTCACGCATCGACCTTGACTCCAGTACCAGTTCTCGCGGCCAAACGACGGGATAAGGGATTTCAGTCGCATCGACAGATGCTCCTCGCCCTCGATGTCGATGGTTTCCTCATCCTCACCATACACATCTGCCACGCTACCATCCTTGCCGCGAGCCCATTCATCCCACAGCCTTGGGTACCAATGCTGAAGAGACATACGTTGCGTCGCGCCCCCCGCCTTCCCCTCCGCTGATGGAAGCGCCAGGGACTTCGCAAAGGCTTGCATCTCGTCCATCGTGCTGTGGCGACTTCGAATCAAGCTGGCGACATCGAAGCCATTGCCGTCCTTACCCCATGGGCGACGGTGCTCGTCGAAAAATTCAACAACTACCTGTCTGAAGGACTCCTCCTCCAAGAACTGCTTTGGCAGCGGGAGCACCTGACGTCCCGAGGCCCTGAGGTTCCAGAAGTCGACGACATCCTCGATCTTCGAGGCGTCCATGAAGAAAACCGAGCCGCTCTGACGAAAGCCTCTCCCGCCTTGCACGCGCGTCGCCCATTGCGTGACACGCTTTGGAAAGAGCACGTTCCCGTCTGTCAGCTCGCGGAACTTGTCCACGCGCACTTCCGGCTTAGAAATATCCAAGGCGTCCGCAAACTCCTTATCTATAGCGTCGGCAATGTGCTGCGGGTATTCGCCGAAGACGCTGGCCCAGAACAGGCCGAACCCCTTGGGTATGACGGGAACGATGGCCTTGAGCGGGTACTTCGCCTTGAACTTGAAGTGCTCCCGGAAGATATCAAGCAGAACATCGAGTACTCCGATACCGTAAGCGGGCTCGTTCGAATCTTTGTCTCGACCGCCGCTCCAGAAATTCTCCGGTTTGATGACCTTCAGCTTCGAGTCGAGGACGTACCTGGGTAACTCTTTTCCGAACTGGACTAGGATGTCTGGATCAAATCCGTCGAGGTATCCCTTCACAACGTCGTTCGCCGGAGGAGCCTTCAATGGCCCATCTCGCCAGCTCGCAGGCATGCGCTTGTGCACGGGGATAATCGGGAAAAACATGCCGCCCCACTGCGTGCTGGCCAAGCGGATGGCCTCGCGCACCTGCGAAGCGCTGTTCGGGTCAACCATGAGTGCCAGCTTAAGCGGCCGGACTTTTATGACTGCGGAACCGAGCATTTCTCCCTCCGTCTATTCTGTCCAACGCAGTCTACTCGGTGAACCGCTGATTCAGCCGTCGCCCCAACGCTTCTGGGCGTCTGGATAGACCCCTAATGACTGACTGCGCTGGAAGCGTGCCGCATATTGAGGCGGCGCCGAACTTCCGCATTCAGCCAATAAATTAGAGTTTCCAGAAGTTCGCTTGTAATCTGAAACGGCCATCCGATGCGGACTTAACGAAGATCCGCTCTCAGCCTGAAGGTGACCGTCGAACTCACAAAGACCAGGGTCCATCCGGTTTTTTTTATCAATCGCCACCTATTAGTATGGTTCAACTCGGGGTAAAAATGCCATATGTATCCTGCACTTAGCTCAATACCAGTCCCCAAGGCATACTGAGAAAAGTGAGAAAAATCGGCCCCTCGGCTGGACTAAAAGAACCGACCGAGGCAAGCCGCATCCGCAAGGCGATGCCCGGGAAGGCGCAACCACTGGGGCTTCCGGGCAAAAAAAAGGGGACTGAGAAAATTCAGTCCCCTAGTGAATGGTGGCAACGTCAATCATGATTGAGCGGCCATATGGCCCTTATTGGCCCTCATGAACCCCCTGGAGATAACACGTTCAGTGGGTCACCATGTCCTCGTCTTGCAGACTGGCGCGCCACTGGCCACGAGACTCCTTGACCACGATTTTTTGCTTGGCCAGGCGCTCGACGGTCTGCAGCCGTTCGACCGCCTTTGCGATGGGCTCACTGCCTTCGGCTTGGGCCGTGTAGAGCAGACGCACAAGCTTGTCCGCCCAGCGCGGCACCTTGCTAGTTTTTTCCCAACGCGCCACCGACTGGCCGTCGATGCCCATCAACTTGCCCAAAGCTGGCTGTGACAACAACATGCCCGCGCTGCGGATGTAGCGAAACTCGGCGCCCGTCAACAGCGAGGCCTTGCGGGTCAGCGCTATGCTGATTGAGCGCGTGAGGCCATCGAGGTTGTGAAAAGCCACGCCTTCGCCGTGGGGCGTCTTCTTGATTTCATATCCATTAGCCAGCCACACGTTGCGCAGCCCGCCATCTGTGTAGTGGTGCATCTCGGTCCTTTTTGATGCCCGTCCGGGTACTCAATTTCTGAGCTTAACCTATTGTTTTGATAGGCCTCGTTGTGCCAAGCTAAACCAATACCTTTGCTGCAACACACGCTAGCCCCCGACCATGCTGGACTCCGGCGACGCCTGGGTCGATGCTCACGGGAGTTCGGCTCAACATCGGCATAGAAATCTCCATAGACGATTGATCTACATAGTTTTTTCGTCAGTCGTATAATGAACCATATGAACATCGAAGGACGCATCTTGCAATCCCTCCGCCCTCGGCGGGACGGCGTTTTGCTGCGCTCAGACGTCAATGGGTTTGGTAGCCCCAGCCAGGTGTCTGCCGCGCTCAAAGCCTTGCTTCAAAAGGGACTCATCGTCCGACTCGATCGTGGTGTCTATGCCAAGCCCGACAAGGCCGAGCAGATGGGGCAACAAGCTTTGCGTGAACAGGCCATGGCCAAGATAGAACACCAACGGAGTCAAGAGCTCAAGCGAGCAAGGCGACGCCGCAGCGACCCCACTGCCATATATGTACGTCAGCTGGCCAAGCGCGAGGGCATTGTGTTTGCCCCAACTTATGCAGACCTTTGGGCCAAAGCCGTGACCAAGCTGGCTGGCGACGAGGTCAAAAGCGACAAAACAGATGACCTCCTCGTTGCACTGACACGGGCAGGCAAGCTCTCTCCCCGCGACATGACCCGACTGGTCATCGCGCACCATCGGAATCTGGCCCGTGTTTGACCCCTTTGGTGACTTTGCGACCGAGGGCTACCTGCGCAACTTCGACAAAGAGCAAGACCTGGAAATCGTCAAGATCGCCGAGCATGAACTGTTTCGAGCTCAGCTTCCAGTTGCCCTGGATTTTCTGGCCAAGAGACAGCGGATTGAGTACGACGACTTCTTAGAGGTGCACCACATTTTGTTCGAAGGTCTTTACCCTTGGGCCGGCAAAGATCGCGCCGAAGTCTTGCCGGACAGTGCCGTCAAAAAAGGTTCTCTCTACTTCTGCCACCCACGCGACTGTCGGCTGGCAGTCTCGGAGGGGTTGTCTTTGGCGCAAGACAAAAAGCTGATGAATCAACGCCCCGGCTTCATCATGGGCATGTTCGCGTATGGCCATCCCTTCCTTGACGGCAATGGGCGGACCATGTTGCTCGTTCATGCTGAGCTTTGCTTTCGCGCCAACATGTCGGTGAACTGGATGCGCACCAGCAAGCAACCGTATCTAGACGCACTCACCCAAGAAATTGAGACGCCAAACGATGGTCATCTGGATGCGTATTTGAAGCCGTTTATTGAGCCTCAAATTCCACGCGAGAGCTGGTTGCAGTCGGTCTCAGCACTACCGGGTCTTGACGGCATCGATGCGCAATCGGATGTATCGGCAGGCTACAGCGACCCTGCGGTCACAAGGGAATATCAAGAGTTCGAGCGCCGCCGCGCTTATCAGCTGGACAACGAACGCACGCGTTGACGCCCCACGTTGACGCCATAGGGTCTGAGCAAAATTGGCGAGATTGCCCATGCTTTCGTTCTGAGATGATGTGGTCTTATGGACCACGACACCCTCACCCCTCCCGGTGAAGCGATGACTTTGGCAGGGGTGCCAAATGGGCGGCGCTGCGCCATTTATGCGCGAGTGTCGGTGAGTAGCAGCGATACGGGCCTGAACTCTATCGACGCCCAAGTCCAGGCGTGTGAGGAGTTCATTCGCTCTCAACGCAGCCTGGGCTGGCACTTGGCAGCACCCGCCTTCCTTGACGATGGCTACTCCGGTGGCAACCTGGACCGCCCTGCCCTGATTGAGTTATTGAAAGAGGTAGAGGCTGGGCGATTTGACGCCGTGGTCGTGCACCGGCTCGATCGTCTGTGCCGCAGCGTCCGGGACATCTGTGACATCTTGCCGACTTTCACGCTCAAGCAGATCTCTTTGGTCAGTATTGCCCAAGCGTTTGACAGCGAGAGCCCGATGGGCCGCCTGACCCTGCACCTGCTGACATCGTTTGGTCAGTTCGAGCGGGAGTTGGCCGGGGAACGGACTGCAGACAAGGTGGCCATCACGCGTGCCAGTGGCAAGTGGCAGCGCAATGGCATCCCGTTGGGTTACGTCCTGAACGAAAAGCAAGCGCTCCAAGTGGACCCGGCAGAGGCGGCGGTCGTTCGCGACATCTTTGAGCGGGTTGCCGAGGGTGGGTCGGTGGCAGCTTTGCTCGAGGCGCTCAAGCTGCGGGGCTACCGCACCAAGTTACATGTGAGCGCCAACGGTAACCGGCACGGCGGCGAGCCCTTTAACCGCAACACCCTCAACCAGCTGCTGCGCAACCGGATGTACGTGGGTGAGGTGTTTTACAAAGAGGCGTGGCATCCCGCCGCGCACGAGCCCATCATTGATCAGGTCCTGTGGGATCGGGTGCAGGCCATCCGCGCCCAGCGCACAAGGTCCAGCGGCATCCCCCACGAGGACCGGCGCCTGGAGGACTTTCCCTTGAACCAGCGGCTGTTTTGGCACGACGGGCGCGCCTACAAGATGCACGTGTCCACCACGCCCAAGGGCCGACGCCACTGCTATTACGTAGGCCCTCAAACCGCAGAAGAAAAATCATCAGACACGGGGCCGTTGTCATTGGCCACCTCAGAAGTCCACGGGATCGTGGTCTCCCATTTGCGCGAGCGCTTCAAAAACCCCCAGCCCTGGCTGGACCAACTCCCACCAGACTGGGCCTCTCGAGCAGAGTTCGAACCTGCCCATGTCCGGCAGAACTTATCAGCCTTAGATACAAGCTGGCACTTATTTGTCGCCCCCGCAGTAGCGGGCCTTATTTATCAACTGGTGCGCAAAGTAGTTTTTTATCCAAATCAGATGGAGATACAAATCAATTGGCCGGGCTTATCCGAACTGCTGCGCATCGAATACAAAGCCGAGCCAGCGACCAAAAAACAAAAGGCTAGCCCCAAAGTCCGGGCCTCAGGCAAAGGGGCACCGAGTGCGCCAAACGATTTCACCAAGTGAAAAATCCCACTCTAAAAACGGCCGAAAAGTTTGTTTTGAGCGAATGCCCGAGCATTAGCATGGTCCAACTCAGGGCGCTAAAACCATATAAATCAAGCACTTAGCTGATAGAAAGTCCGCAAGGAAAACTGAGAATTTAGTGAGAAAACGGCCTTAGGGACGCCAAAATTTGAGAAAAATGCGAGCCGGTATCCGCAAGCCATATCGCCGCTACGGGGGGAAAATGGCAGAAAAAAACCAACCTAGAAAGGTTGGTTTTTTAATTTGGTGGAGCTGGGGGGATTTGAACCCCCGTCCATAAGTCTTTTTCGTACAGTTCTACATGTGTAGTCGTCTGATTTGAGTCTCGCCAAATGCACCGCGCAGCGACACGCTGAACACCCAGCCAGTACCCTTTTTTCTCACACCACCTCAAGGTACCCGAGGTGATGCCAGCCCATATGTTTTACCTTGCAGCTAGGACTTTGAGGGGTTTAACCCCCTCATCACCCTAACCCAGCCTATCGGCCAACTGTTGCAAGGCTCACCGGATTAAGCGGCGAGTGCGAAACGTTCGTCGTTTGCAGTTAGTTTTTTTCCGAAGATTAACGAGGATCAGAACCTCGACATGCCCTGCCACGCGTCCGAACCCATGTCGAAACCAGTGCAGCCCCTGAGGAGACTATTTTAGGCGCTCTGGAGGAATTTCAAGAGGTCCATCGGCGAATCAATGTGCAAATGGGCATTCCAGCGTGAAATATCGGTCTGCTGCCCCAAATAACCATAGGTCGCGGCCACGGTGCCCATGCCGGCGGCCAGGCCCGCGACGATGTCACGCTCGTCGTCACCCACGTACACACAGCGCGCCGGATCAATGGCCAGCCGTCGCGCCGCCTCGAACAAGGGCTCAGGATGCGGTTTGGCATGCGGCGTGGTGTTGCCACTGACAATGGCTTTCGCCGTCGCAAAAAGCGGCATCGCCGAAGTCAAAGGGTCGGTGAATCGGCTCGACTTGTTGGTGACCACGCCCCAAGACAGGCCCCAAGCATCGAGGCGGGCGATCATGTCGACCACGCCGTCGAAAATGCGGGTGCGTTCGGTCATGCAGCTTTCGTAGTTGACGAAAAACTCTTCTTTCATGACCTCGAAGTCAGGGTGCTCGGGTGTCATCCCAAAGGCGATGCCCAGCATCCCCCGGGCACCAGCTCCGGCCATGTGGCGGTAATGATCCAGAGGCAAAGAGGGCATGCCTCGGTCAACCCGCATTTTGTCCACGGCCGCGCCCAGATCAGGGGCGCTATCGATCAAGGTGCCATCCAAATCAAACAAGACGGCTTGTGCGTGGTGAAACATGTTCAGGCTTTCCTGCAGGCCAGCAAATAATTCACGCTGGTATCTTGGCTGAGCCAATAACGCTTGGTAAACGGGTTGTATTCCATGCCCTTGAAGCCTTGGGCATCCAGACCAGCTTCACGCGCCCAAGCGGTCAACTCGCTGGGTTTGATCAGGCGGGCAAATTCGTGTGTGCCTTTGGGTAACAAATTCAGGATGTACTCGGCACCGACAATGGCAAACAGGAAAGATTTGGGGTTGCGGTTGAGCGTGGAAAAGAACACCCAGCCGCCGGGTTTGACCAGTTGGGCACAGGCTTTGACCACCGAAGCCGGATCTGGCACGTGTTCCAACATTTCCATGCAAGTGACCACATCGAACTGCTCGGCTTGTTCTGCCGCCAGCGCCTCGGCGCTGACTTCGCGGTACTGCACCCCTTGGGTGCCCGCTTCGAGCGCATGCAACTGGGCCACTTTGAGGGATTTGGTGGCCAGGTCGGCTCCCAGCACCTGGGCACCCTTGCGCGCCATGGCATCGGCCAAAATGCCGCCGCCGCAACCAATGTCCACGACATTCAGGCCCGCCAAGGGCACCAAACCGTTGATCCATTCGAGGCGCAACGGATTGATCTGGTGCAGTGGGCGAAATTCGCTCTCAGGGTCCCACCAGCGGTGAGCCAGATCGGAGAATTTGGCCAGTTCGGCCGGGTCAACATTGGAATGGCTTGTAGTCATGGGGTCTGATTGTCGGTGAACAGGCCACCAGCGGTGAACGACAGACGAAAAAAAGCCCCATTGCTGGGGCTTTTTGCTAATCCTGTAAAGGATTACTTGTTGGCGCGTGTGCCCACCACTTCGATTTCCACACGGCGGTTCTTGGAACGGCCAGCAGAAGTCTTGTTGTCAGCCACTGGCTGCTTCTCGCCTTTGCCTTCGGTGTAAACGCGGTTTTTCTCGATGCCCTTGGTCACCAAGTAAGCCTTCACAGCGTCAGCGCGCTTGACAGACAGCTTCTGGTTGTAAGCGTCAGCGCCGACGGAGTCGGTGTGACCCACAGCAATGATGACTTCCAGATTGATGCCTTTGACTTTGCCAACCAGATCGTCCAGCTTGGCTTTGCCTTCAGCCTTCAACACAGCTTTGTCGAAGTCAAAGAAAGCGTCAGCAGCGTAAGTGACTTTGGTGGCAGCAGCGGGTGCAGGTGCAGGTGCAGGTGCAGGTGCAGCAGCCTTAGGTGCTGGTGCTGGAGCAGCTTTTGCTGCTGGTGCAGCAGCAGGGGCAGCTTTAGGAGCAACGATGGCACCATCGCAGCCGGCAGCGGCTGTGGCAGGTGTCCAGTTGGCATCGCGCCAGCAGAGTTCTTGTGTGCCGTTTTTCCAAGCATCGCCGGAAGCGTTGCGCCAGTTGTCAACGGATTGAGCGCCTGCGGCTGTTACGAGAGCTGCGGAGGCAAACAACATCGCCACTTTGTTGAATTTCTTCATGGTCTTCCTCTTAGGGGATAAAGCCGCAGACTCGCTGCGAAAAAAATACGTTTCAAGTGACCGTCACATGAACCGTTGACATTTATTGTGCCATACACGGAAGGCCTATTCGTTAAATGGCTCACGCGCCTCTCAGGCTGCCGTCTTAATGAATGACAAATGTTGCATATACGCGACAGCGGCTTGCACCTAAAATCACAGGTTCACATCGCGTCCATTTATCCCTCACTCTTTTTATGACCCAGTTCGCCAAAGAAACACTGCCCATCAGTCTGGAAGAGGAAATGCGGCGCAGCTACCTCGATTACGCCATGAGCGTGATTGTGGGTCGCGCCCTGCCGGATGCCCGTGACGGTTTGAAACCTGTGCACCGCCGAGTCTTGTTCGCCATGCACGAGCTGAACAACGACTGGAACAGACCTTACAAGAAATCGGCCCGTATCGTGGGTGACGTGATCGGTAAATACCACCCGCACGGCGACCAGTCGGTCTACGACACGATCGTGCGCATGGCGCAAGACTTTTCCATGCGCCACATGCTGGTCGACGGCCAGGGCAACTTCGGCTCGGTGGACGGCGACAACGCAGCGGCCATGCGGTACACCGAAATCCGCCTGGCCAAGATCGCCCACGAGATGCTGGGCGACATCGATAAAGAAACCGTCGACTTTGGCCCCAACTACGACGGCTCTGAAAAAGAGCCCTTGGTGCTGCCCTCGCGCTTGCCTAACTTGTTGATCAACGGCTCGGGCGGCATTGCGGTGGGCATGGCCACCAACATCCCGCCGCACAACTTGAACGAGGTGGTAGACGCTTGCCTGCACCTGCTGCGCAACCCCGAAGCCTCGATCGATGAGCTGATGGAAATCGTGCCTGCGCCTGACTTCCCCACAGGTGCCATCATTTACGGCATGACCGGCGTCAAGGACGGCTACCGCACCGGCCGCGGCCGCGTGGTCATGCGGGCCAAGTGCCACTTTGAAGATATCGACAAAGGCCAACGCCAGTGCATCGTGGTCGATGAGTTGCCTTACCAGGTCAACAAAAAGACTTTGCAAGAGCGCATGGCCGAGTTGGTGCACGAAAAAAAGATCGAAGACATCAGCCACATCCAGGACGAGTCTGACAAGTCGGGCATGCGCCTGGTGATCGAACTCAAGCGCGGTGCCGTACCTGAGGTGGTGCTGAACAACCTGTACAAACAGACCCAGCTGCAAGACACCTTCGGCATGAACATGGTGGCCCTGATCGACGGCCAACCCAAGCTGTGCAACCTGAAAGACCTGATCCAGGTCTTCTTGCAGCACCGCCGCGAAGTGGTGACACGCCGCACGGTGTTCGAGCTGCGCAAAGCGCGTGACCGTGGCCATGTGCTGGAAGGCCTGGCCGTGGCTTTGGCCAACATCGACGACTTCATCGCCATCATCCGTGGCGCGCCCACACCGCCTGTGGCCAAGGCCGAGCTGATGACCCGCGCCTGGGACAGCCAGATGGTGCGCACCATGCTGACGCGCGCCCGCGACGATGGCTCTGTGGTCAATGCCGACGACTACCGCCCCGAAGGTCTGGAGCGCGAATACGGTTTGGGACAGGACGGCCTGTACCGCCTGTCGGACACACAAGCGCAGGAAATTTTGCAGATGCGTCTGCAGCGCCTGACGGGTCTTGAGCAAGACAAGATCGTGGCTGAGTACAAAGAGGTCATGTCCGAAATCGAAGACCTGCTGGACATTCTGGCCAAGCCCGAGCGCGTGTCCACCATCATTGGTGACGAGCTGGGCACTGTGCGCCAGGAATTTGGTCAAACCAAGATCGGCGCACGCCGCAGCGAGATCGAGCATAGCGCTCAAGACCTCTCCACCGAAGACCTGATCACGCCCACCGACATGGTGGTCACGCTCAGCCACAGCGGTTACATCAAGAGCCAGCCCCTGAGCGAATACCGCGCACAAAAGCGTGGCGGCCGTGGCAAACAGGCCGCCGCCACCAAAGAAGACGACTGGATCGACCAACTCTTCATCGCCAACACGCACGACTATTTGCTGTGCTTCTCGAACCGGGGCCGGTTGTATTGGCTCAAGGTCTGGGAAGTGCCTGCCGGTTCGCGCGGCTCGCGTGGCCGTCCGATCGTCAACATGTTCCCCTTGCAAGAAGGCGAAAAGATCAACGTGGTGCTGGCCCTGACCGGCGCAGCGCGCACCTTCCCTGACAACCAGTATGTGTTCATGGCCACGTCCATGGGCACCGTGAAGAAGACCTCGCTGGACGAATTCAGCAATCCGCGCAAGGGCGGCATCATTGCCGTCAACCTGGATGAGGGCGACTTCTTGATTGGCGCTGCGCTGACCGACGGTCAACACGATGTGATGCTGTTCAGCGACGGCGGCAAAGCCGTGCGCTTTGACGAAAACGATGTGCGACCGCTCGGCCGCAGCGCCCGTGGCGTGCGCGGCATGATGATCGAAGAGCATCAAAGTGTCATCGCCATGCTCGTGTCTGAACAAGAAGACCCGGCCGCAGCTGCAGACGAAACCGCAGCCCGCGCCAGCGTCTTGACCGCGACCGAAAACGGCTACGGCAAGCGCACCAACATCAGCGAATACACCCGCCACGGCCGTGGCACCAAGGGCATGATCGCCATCCAGCAATCCGAGCGTAACGGCAAAGTCGTCGCCGCCACCTTGGTTCATGCCGACGACGAGATCATGCTGATCACCGACACCGGTGTTTTGGTGCGCACCCGCGTGTCCGAAATTCGCGAAATGGGCCGCGCCACCCAGGGTGTGACCTTGATTGGCTTGGACGAAGGCGCCAAACTCTCCGGCCTGCAACGCATCGTCGAAAACGACGCCAACATGGCCGAAGGTGAAACCGGTGATGCCGACGCAGCAGCGGACGACAGCGCACCTGCAGCGGAATAAGCCATGAGCCGCGCTTTCAACTTCTCGGCGGGCCCTGCCGTCATGCCGGAGGCTGTGCTGCAACAAGCTGCGGCAGAGATGCTCGACTGGCACGGCTCGGGCATGAGCGTGATGGAAATGAGCCACCGTGGCAAAGAGTTCATCAGCATTTATGAGCAAGCCGAAGCCGACTTGCGCGAACTGTTGGCGGTGCCTGCGAACTTCAAAATCTTGTTCATGCAAGGCGGCGGCTTGGCTGAAAACGCCATCGTCCCGCTGAACCTTTCGCAAGGCGGTGCCATGGACTTTGTGCTCACAGGCAGCTGGAGCCAAAAGTCTCTGAAGGAAGCGGGCAAATACGGTACAGCCCGTGTGGCCGCGACGGCGCAGACAGAAGGTTTCACCACCCTGCCCGCACCAGCCACATGGCAAATCGGTGCTGACAGCCGCTATGTGCACATCTGCAGCAACGAAACCATCCACGGCGTGGAGTTTCACGAACTGCCAGACCTCAAAACCCTGGGCTGCGATGCACCGCTGGTGGTTGATTTTTCTTCGCATGTGGCTTCGCGCACGGTGGACTGGTCCCGCGTGGGCCTGGCCTTTGGCGGGGCGCAAAAGAACCTGGGCCCGGCTGGTCTGACCTTGGTGATCGTGCGCGAAGACCTGATCGGTCACGCCCTGCCGCATTGCCCCAGCGCTTTTGATTACAAGCTGGTGAACGACAACCAGTCGATGTACAACACCCCGCCCACCTACAGCATTTACATCGCAGGGCTGGTGTTCCAGTGGCTGAAAAAGCATGGCGGCATCGCGGCCATGGAACAACGCAACATCGCCAAAGCCCAACTGCTGTACGACTTCCTAGACAGCTCCAGCTTGTTCGAAAACCGTGTCGCCAGGGACTGCCGCTCGCGCATGAACGTGCCCTTTTTCCTGCGCGACGAATCACGCAACGACGCATTCCTGGCCGGAGCCAAAGCCGCCAACCTGCTGCAGCTCAAGGGCCACAAATCGGTGGGCGGCATGCGTGCCAGCATTTACAACGCCATGCCCCTCGAAAGCGTCCAAGCCTTGGTGGCTTACATGCGCGAATTTGAAAAAACACAGGCCTGAAGTCCGCCCAACAGGCTGCCAGAAAGTAAACGAGACATGATCCAACAACCCATTCAGTCGGATGCCCTGGGCGCTTTGCGCGTGCAAATCGACGCGCTGGACAAACAGCTGCTGAGCCTGCTGAACCAACGCGCCCACGTGGCCGAACAAGTGGGCGAGATCAAACGCGCCGAAGGCTCGCCCTTCTTCCGTCCCGACCGCGTGGCCCAGGTCATCGACAAGATCACCAACGCCAACCCCGGCCCGCTCAAAAACGAACATGTGGCCTCCATCTGGCGCGAGATCATGTCGGCCTGCTTGGCCCTCGAAGCGCCACAGCGCGTGGCGGTACTCGGCCCTCAGGGTACGTTTTGCGAGCAAGCAGCCATCGAATTTTTTGGCAGTGCGGCCAACCTGATTTACTGCGCTAACTTTGACGAAGTTTTCCACGCCACCGCTGCGGGCACTGCCCAATATGGCGTGGTGGGCATGGAAAACTCCACCGAAGGCGTGGTGGCTCGCTCGCTCGACTTGTTCTTGCGCTCACCCGTGCACGTCGTGGGTGAGGTGAGCCTGCAAGTGCGCTTCAATTTGCTGCGCCAACTCAACTCAGACGCGGGCATCGAGGTCGTGATGGCACACCCCCAGGCGCTGGCCCAGTGCCAAGGCTGGTTGTCCAAGCACCTGCCACACGTGGAGCGCCGCGCCGTATCCAGCAACGCCGAAGGCGCTCGCCTGGCCGCCACCAACCCCGCTTGGGCCGCGTTGGCCAGCGAACGTGCCGCCAGCCAGTTTGGTCTGCACATCGTGCACCACGCCATCCAGGACGAAGCCTTCAACCGCACCCGCTTTGCCGTGATCTCTTTGCCGCAAACCCTGGCCACGCCCCCCGCCTCTGGCAAGGACTGCACCAGCCTGGTGGTGTCGGTGCCCAACCGTCCGGGTGCGGTGCACGATTTGCTGGTGCCGCTCAAAAACAACGGCGTGTCCATGACCCGCTTTGAGTCGCGTCCCGCCAAATCGGGTCAGTGGGAGTATTACTTCTACATCGACCTGCAAGGCCACATCAGCGAGCCGCATGTGGCTGCCGCTTTGCAAGAGTTGCAAGGCCTGTGTGCTTTTTACAAGGTGCTGGGTTCTTACCCCGTTCCTGAATGACCCCCGAGTGAGCGCACGGTGAAATTTCAACGCCTGGCCCTGATTGGCTGCGGCCTGATGGGCGGCTCGTTTGCGCTCGCGCTGCGACAAGCGGGCCTGGTGCAGCACATCACCGGTTTCAGCGCCTCTGAAAAAACCCGTCGACGCGCGCTTGAGCTGAAGGTCATCGACCAAGCTTGCCGCAGCGTGGCCGAGGCGGTGCAAGGCGCTGATTTGGTCTTGCTGGCCGTGCCCGTGGGCGCGATGCACAGCAGTTTCACTGCCTTGCAAGGCAGCCTGTCACCCAGCGCCTTGCTGATGGATGTGGGCTCGACCAAATGCGATGTGATCACGGCAGCCCAGGCCACTTTGGGCGATCGCCTGAGCTGCTTTGTGCCCGCCCATCCGATTGCGGGCAAAGAAGTGGCGGGCATTGAGCATGCCGAGGCTTCGCTTTACCAAGCGCGTCGCACCATCCTCACGCCCTTGCCGCAAAACAGCATCCGCCAAATCAAAACAGCGAGCGAAGTGTGGACCGCCATCGGCAGCCACGTGAGCCACATGACAGCGCAGGCGCATGACGCCACTTTTGCAGCCGTCAGCCACTTGCCCCATTTGCTGGCTTTTGCCGCTGTGAATGCACTGATGGCCCAGCCGCAAGGAACGGCGTTTTTGGAGATGGCGGGTCCAGGCTTTCGAGATTTCTCCCGCATTGCCGCGTCCGATGCCTCGGTGTGGCGCGACATTTTGAGCGCGAACCACGCCGAAGTGCTCACGCAAATGGCGCACTTCCGTGCGGCCCTCGACCAATTTGAAAACACCTTGAAGCAAGGCGACACCGCCGAGCTGCAACAACTGATTCAACAAGCCAGCGATGTGCGCTCGGCTTGGACGCTGCAAGCGGGTAACGCTTGCAACAAAGCTTCTGAAGACTGAACGATGTTCTCCACCGCCTTTCTCGACCTTCCTGCGCTGCAAGGCGCGTCCGGCACCGTCACCCTGCCCGGTTCCAAGAGCATTTCGAACCGCGTGCTGCTGCTATCGGCGCTGTGCCAAGGCACCACCGTCGTTCATGACTTGCTGGACTCGGACGACACCCGCGTGATGCTGGCCGCGCTGCGACAGCTGGGCTGCGGGGTCGAGGTGGCAGGCACCACAGTGACCATCACCGGCCTGGGCGGTCGCGCTTGGCCTGCCGAGGCCATTGAGTTTTTCATGGGCAACGCAGGCACGGCGATGCGCCCGCTCACCGCTGCGCTGGCCGTGCAGGGCGGCGACTTCACACTCAAAGGCGTGCCCCGCATGCACGAGCGGCCAATTGGCGACTTGGTGGACGCCCTGCGCGAACTGGGCTGCACCATCGATTACTTGGGCAACGAAGGCTACCCTCCGCTGCGCGTTGGCCAACCTTCGCTGCAACTGGACAAGCCGATTCCCGTGCGCGGTGATGTGTCCAGCCAGTTCCTCACCGCACTGCTGATGGCGCTGCCCCTGGCCGCTCAAGACCGCGCCATCACCATCGAAGTGGTGGGCGAACTCATCAGCAAGCCCTACATCGAAATCACACTCAACCTGCTGGCGCGCTATGGCATTGCCGTGGAACGCCAAGGCTGGGAGCGCTTTGTCATCCCAGCAGGCAGCCGCTACCAGTCGCCGGGCACGATCCATGTCGAAGCCGATGCGTCTTCGGCCAGCTATTTCATCGCGCTGGGTGCGATTGCTGAAGGCAGTGGCATACGCATCCAGGGCGTGGGCGCAGACTCCATTCAGGGTGACATCCGCTTCATGGACGCCTCAGCCCAGATGGGCGCCAAAATCAGCAGCGGCCCCAACTGGCTCGAAATCCAGCGCGGCGCTTGGCCCCTCAAAGGCATCACGCTCGACTGCAACCACATCCCCGACGCGGCCATGACGCTGGCCGTGATGGCGCTGTATGCCGACGGTCCGACCACCCTGCGCAACATCGCCAGTTGGCGCGTGAAGGAAACGGACCGCATAGTGGCCATGGCCACCGAAAGCCGCAAGCTCGGCGCCACCGTCGAAGAAGGCCCGGACTGGATCACCATCCATCCACTGCCCGCCGGAAAATGGCAACGCGCCAGCATCCACACCTACGACGACCACCGCGTGGCCATGTGCTTCTCGCTGGCTGCTTTCAACGCCGACCAAGTGCCGGTACGCATCGAAGACCCCAAGTGCGTGGCCAAGACCTTTCCTGATTACTTCGAGGCCTTGTTCTCGGTCGCGCACACAGGAGCTGCCAACATCCCGGTCATCTGCATCGACGGCCCCACGGCCTCGGGCAAAGGCACGCTGGCCAGCCGCGTGGCCGCCGCTTTGGGTTACCACTACTTGGATTCAGGCGCGCTCTACCGCGTCACGGCCCACGCCGCTTTGCAAGCGGGGCTGACGCTGGAAGCCATCGATGAAGCTGCGATTGCCAAGTTGGCCCGCAGTCTGCCCGTGCGCTTTGAAGGCGAGCAAGTGCTGCTGGACAACGTCGACGTGACCGATGCCATCCGCAGCGAACAAGGCGGCATGAACGCCTCCAAAGTCTCTGTTTTACCTGCCGTGCGCGAGGCACTGGTCGATCTGCAACACAGCTTTCAGCGCCTGCCAGGCCTCTTGGCCGATGGCCGCGACATGGGCACGGTGATATTCCCGAGCGCCCCTTTGAAGGTGTTTTTGACCGCCAGCGCCGCCAAACGCGCTGAAAGACGGCATAAGCAATTGATTTTGAAGGGTTTTTCGGCTAATATCGACGCTCTTCGCGCTGACTTGGAAGCACGCGACGCACGGGACATGTCCCGCAGCGTGGCGCCACTCAAGCCCGCACAAGATGCCTTGCAACTGGACAACTCCACTTTGACCATCGAAGCCTCGGTGGAACAAGTGATGGTCTGGTGGCAAAGTCGGCAGGTTTTCGGTTGATCGACAACAGTTCACAAACCGAAAACAGCCACCCCAGCCCGCCCTGTGCAGGCTGACCTGAAGTTCCACCCGGCTCTCATCGTGCAGCTTGCACACTGGCCAGGTGGTTTTTTTAAAACCAACCGCGGTTCACACCGCAAACCAATCGCCACTGTCAGCTCCTGGAAACGACGCATGTCGCGCTCGTCAGTCCTGAACTTGTGGATGAGGAAACACCATGTCTGAATCATTTGCCGCCCTATTCGAAGAATCACTGACGCGCACGGAAATGCGCCCAGGTGAAGTCATCACCGCTGAAGTCGTGCGCATCGAGCACAACTTCGTTGTGGTCAACGCCGGTCTCAAGTCCGAGTCCTACGTGCCCCTCGAAGAGTTCAAGAACGACCAGGGTGAAGTCGAAGTCCAGGTCGGCGACTTTGTCTCGGTGGCCATCGGCTCCATCGAAAACGGCTACGGCGACACCATCTTGTCCCGTGACACCGCCAAGCGTTTGGCTTCGTGGATGTCTTTGGAAAAAGCCTTGGAATCCGGCGAGTTCGTCACTGGCGTGACCAGCGGCAAAGTCAAAGGCGGCCTGACTGTTTTGGTCAACGGCATCCGCGCTTTCTTGCCCGGCTCTTTGGTCGACACACGTCCCACCAAAGACCTGTCACCCTATGAGAACAAGACCCTGGAATTCAAGGTCATCAAGCTCGACCGCAAGCGCAACAACGTCGTGTTGTCACGCCGCGCTGTGGTGGAAGCCTCCATGGGCGAAGAGCGCGCCAAGCTGATGGAAACATTGCGCGAAGGCTCCATCGTTCACGGTGTGGTCAAGAACATCACCGAATACGGTGCATTCGTGGACTTGGGCGGCATCGACGGCTTGCTGCACATCACCGACATGGCATGGCGCCGTGTCCGTCACCCATCCGAAGTGGTCACGGCTGGTCAAGAAATCACTGCCAAGATCCTCAAGTTCGACACCGAAAAGAACCGCGTGTCCTTGGGTCTGAAGCAAATGGGCGACGACCCATGGATGGGCGTGAACCGCCGCTACCCACAAAGCACCCGCATGTTCGGCAAGATCACCAACATCGCCGATTACGGCGCGTTTGTGGAACTCGAGCCAGGCATCGAAGGCTTGGTGCACGTCTCCGAAATGGACTGGACCAACAAGAACGTGGCTCCATCCAAGATCGTCGCTTTGGGTGACGAAGTCGAAGTCATGGTCCTCGAGATCGACGAAGACAAGCGCCGCATCAGCTTGGGCATGAAGCAGTGCCGTGCCAACCCATGGCAAGAGTTTGCTCAGAACACCAAGCGCGGCGACCGCGTCAAGGGCCCGATCAAGTCGATCACCGACTTCGGCGTGTTCGTGGGCTTGGCTGCCGGCATCGACGGCTTGGTGCACCTGTCTGACTTGTCTTGGAACGAAACCGGCGAAAACGCCGTGCGCGAATTCAAGAAGGGTCAAGAAGTTGAGGCTTTGGTCTTGGCTGTGGACGTGGACCGCGAGCGCATCAGCTTGGGCATCAAACAGCTCGACTCCGATCCTTTCACCACCTTCACCTCCATCAACGACAAGGGCCAGATCGTCACAGGTAAGGTCAAGACCGTGGATGCCAAGGGCGCTGAAATCGACCTGGGCGAAGACATCATCGGTTACCTGCGTGTGTCCGAAATCTCGCGTGACCGCGTGGAAGACGCGAGCCACGTGCTCAAAGTCGGCGACGAAGTCACTGCCGTTGTGGTGAACGTGGACCGCAAGACCCGCAACATCCAGTTGTCGATCAAGGCCAAGGACCAAGCTGACCAGCAAGAAGCCATGGCTTCCCTGTCGCAGCAGTCCAAGACTGAGAATGCTGGCACGACCAGCCTGGGCGCTTTGTTGCGTGCCAAGCTCGACAACAACTGATCCTTGTGATCTGAAGACGCTTGCTGTCTGAAAAGCCTGCCCCTGTCATGGGGGCAGGCTTTTTTCAGGTCCTTGCCTGAGTCTGGCACAAGCTCCCTCCATAAGTTGACATCATGACCCGCTCCGATCTGGTTGAAGAACTCGCCGCACGCTTTGCGCAATTGACCCATCGCGACGCCGAACTGGCCGTCAAGACGGTGCTCGATGCGATGAGTGACGCGCTGGTCAAAGGCCACCGCATCGAAATTCGCGGCTTTGGCAGCTTCTCGATCAACCGCCGCCCACCCCGCGTAGGGCGCAACCCCCGATCTGGCGAAAGCGTTCAGATTCCGGAAAAACGCGTACCCCATTTCAAGCCCGGCAAAGCGCTGCGCGAAGCGGTGGATGCAGGTACCAGCACCCCATCCCCAGAAGCCACCCGAGACTGACACGTCGCTCTGGTCTCCCCGGAACAGGCAAGGCACCTCTGCAACCTCATCCGGCTTGGCATCGCGGCACGCCCGTTAGAATGGGCAGAAATCGAGGTCTTCCATGAAACGTCTGCTTCGGCTGCTTCAGTGGCTACTGAAAGCTGCCGTCTTTTTCACCCTGTTTGCCTTTGCGCTGAACAACCAGCAAGAAACACGTGTCAACTTCTTTTTCGGCACGTTTTGGTCTGCGCCTACCGTTTTGGTGGTGCTCTCCGCTTTCAGCCTTGGGGTCGTGGTGGGCGTCTTGGGCATGGTGCCCAGATGGTGGCGACACCGCCAGGCCTTGCGCATGAACCCGGCACCCGAAGCCGAGCCCAAGTCTGCACCAGAGGCCTCGCATGGAACTTGATCTGACCTGGATTTTGCTGGGCTTGCCTGCGGCATTTGCCTTGGGCTGGATCGCATCGCGCCTGGATTTGCGCCAGATGCGCATCGCCAACCGGCAGGCACCGCGGGCCTACTTCAAGGGCCTCAATTACCTGCTCAACGAGCAACAAGACAAGGCGATCGACGCCTTCATCGAAGCCGTTCAAAACGACCCCGACACTTCTGAATTGCACTTTGCACTTGGCAATTTGTTTCGCCGCAGGGGTGAATACGATCGCGCCGTGCGCGTTCACGAACACTTGCTCTCGCGTGCAGACCTCAGTGCTGCAGACCGACAACGCGCCCAACATGGCCTGGCACTGGATTACCTGAAGGCGGGTCTGCTGGACCGCGCAGAAGAAGCGCTGCGCAAGCTGGAGGGCACTGCCTACGAGGGGCAGGCACGGCTGGCACGGCTGGCCATTTACGAGCGATCGCGCGAATGGCCTGAAGCAGCCAGGGTGGCTGGCTTGCTCGAAAAATCAGGTGAAGCCAATTTCGACATGCGCTTGGCCCACTACCAATGCGAGCAAGCACGCGAAGCAGTGCAGCAAGGTGATGCGGCCAAAGCCACACAACTGTTGACGGCCGCCACACAGGCGAACCCCGAAGCCGCCCGACCGCGCATTTTGCTTGGGCAATTGCAACTGTCCCAAGGGCATGCTGCGCAAGCGTTTGAGACCTTGTCGGTGCTGTTTGAACGTGCCGACGTGGCAGCTCCCTTGGCCGCAGCCAGTTTGGTCAAAGCCGCTCAAGCAGCCAATGTGTGCAACGCTGCAAGCCAAGTCCTTCAGGCGCATTACGACAAACAGCCTTGCATTGACGTCCTCGATGGCATCACGGCACTGGCCTCAGACTCGGCGCAGAATGCTGCGGCATCGCACCAGCGCTACCTCGATCATTTGAGCCAACATGCCTCCTTGATGGCGGCCACCCGTTGGTTGATCGAAGAAAACAGGACCACCAACCCTTTGCCAGCACCGGTTCAAAAAGCGCTGGAACAAGCCATTCGACCCTTGGCGCGTTACCGATGCGCCGCCTGCGGATTTGAGGCCAAAGAACACTTCTGGCATTGCCCTGGCTGCCAAGCTTGGGACAGTTACCCACCAAGACGCATTGAAGAGTTGTGAGCATTGGACTTGAAACACCTTGTTTCAAGTCCTCTGATCCAAACCCTTCCCCGATCACCAATCCCCAACCAGAATGGCTCTGGCTGCAAAGCAATGCAGCGCCAGAACAGGGAGCGATCGGTATGCGCTACAAACTCTTATCAGGCATCGTGTCCATCCTCTGGATGGGCGTCGCTTGGGCACAAGTGGATCTGAACCATGCCAAGGAAATGGACCTGGACGGATTGAAAGGTGTCGGCCCCACCATGACTCGGGAAATCATGCGCGAACGCCAAAAAACGCCATTCCGCGATTGGGCAGACGTCATGCAACGTGTCAAAGGCATAGGCCCCAAAAAAGCTGCCAGCCTCTCGGAACAAGGCGTTCGGGTGCAAGGCCAGGACTATGGCCAAGCCCCGCCTACATCCCCCAAAAAACCCTGAACATCAGGCCGCCGCGCCAGGATCACCAAAACCACCGCCGCCCGGCGTGTGGATCTCAAACACATCGCCCGCCTGCATCTCGACTTGGCCAATGTGCGCCAACTCTTGCACACTGCCATCGCTGCGCACCACGCGGTTGATGCCCGGCAAGCCACTGTGCCCGCCCGCCATGCCAAAGGCCGGGTGAACCCGACCGTTGGACAAAATGCCCGCCGTCATCGGCTCCAGAAAGCGCACGCGCCGCACGCCGCCGTCGCCGCCGTGCCAGCGCCCGGCTCCCCCCGAGCCTTGGCGGATCGCATAACTCTCCAAGCGCACCGGAAAGCGGAATTCCAGCACCTCCGGGTCGGTCAGGCGTGAATTGGTCATGTGGGTTTGCACCACCGAAGTGCCATCAAAACCACCGACCAACTGGCCCTGCGCATCAAAACGCCCACCCGCACCACTGCCACCCGAAATCGTTTCGTAATACTGCACGCGGGCGTTGCCGAAAGTGAAGTTGTTCATGGTGGGCTGGCTGCCCGCCATCACGCCCAAAGCGCCAAACAGCGCGTTGGTGATGCAGGTCGAGGTCTCCACATTGCCCGCCACCACCGAAGCCGGTGGATTGGGGTTGAGCATGGAGCCCTGAGGAATGATGACCTTGAGCGGCTTCAAGCAACCCGCGTTCAGGGGGATGTCGTCGTCCACCAGGCTGCGGAACACATACAGGACAGCTGCCATGCACACCGCACGCGGGGCATTGAAGTTGTTGGGCAGCTGGGCGCTGGTGCCGGAGAAATCGATCTCGGCCGTGCGCTCGGTGGCATTCACGCGCACCGCCACCTGAATCTGCGCCCCGTTGTCCAGCGGCAAAGAAAATGCACCGTCTTTGAGGCGCGTGATGACGCGGCGCACCGATTCTTCGGCGTTGTCTTGCACATGGCGCATGTAGGCCTGCACCACGTCCAGACCAAACTGCTCGACCATGCGGCGCAGCTCTTGCACGCCTTTTTCGTTGGCGGCAATCTGCGCCTTCAGGTCGGCCATGTTCTGCGCAGGGTTGCGCGAGGGGTACTCGCCGCTTTGCAGCAGCGCCACCATCTCGGCCTCGCGCAGGTGTCCGGCATCGACCAGCTTGACGTTGTCGATCTGCACGCCCTCTTCTTCGATGCGCGTGGAAAACGGCGGCATGGAGCCCGGCGTCAAGCCGCCCACATCGGCATGGTGTCCGCGTGAGCCGACATAAAACACGGGGTCTTTGTGGCCGTCTAAATAGACCGGGGTGATCACGGTGATGTCAGGCAGGTGTGTGCCGCCGTGGTACGGGTCGTTCAGCACAAACACATCGCCCGGCTGCATGCGGCCTTGGTTCTCCTTGATCACGGTCTGGATGCTCTCGCCCATCGAGCCCAAGTGCACCGGCATGTGCGGCGCGTTGGCAATCAAATGGCCTTCGGCGCTGAACAGCGCACATGAAAAGTCCAAACGCTCCTTGATGTTGACCGAGTAAGCGGTGTTTTGCAGCTGCAGCCCCATCTGCTCTGCGATGTTCATGAACAGGTTGTTGAAGACCTCCAGCAGCACCGGGTCGGCCTGCGTGCCTGCGGCGTGCTGCACAGCCCGCGCTTGCACGCGCACCAGCAGCAAATGGTCGAGTGCCGTCAATCGCGCTTGCCACCCCGATTCCACCACCGTGGTGGCGTTCTTCTCGGCAATGATGGCGGGGCCATCGATCACGTCGCCGGGGCGCATGTCTTCGCGCACCACCAGCGCGGCGTTCTGCCACTGGGCCACGCCTTGTGCGTTGGCGGCATAGACCTGCACGGTGTCGCGGCGCGGCACATCGCGCTCAGCGTTCAGCGCATGAACAGCCTCTTCGGGCGCATCGCCGGGCAGCACCGCCTCGACCGACACCGCCTCGACCACCAAGGCTTTGCCCTGCATCAAGAAAGCAAAGCGTTGGCGGTAGGCCGCCTCAAACCCGGCCACCAATTGGGCTTGATCACCCCAAGGCACGACCAGCGCCGAATCGGTGCCTTCGTAGCGCAAATGCGCGCGCTGGCGCAGCTCGATGCGGTCGGTACCTCCAGCATCCACGCCCATTTGCGCCAGCAGGGCTTGGCGCGAGGTCTCGCCCAAAGCCTGCAAACGCTCGGCCATGAAGGGCATGGCGGCCGCATCCAAGCGCCGCTCAATCGATTCTTCGCGCATCACGTTCTGGTCGGCCAAGCCCATGCCATAGGCCGAGAGCACACCCGCCAGCGGGTGCACCAGCACCTGCGACATGCCCAGGGCATCGGCCACCAAACACGCATGCTGCCCGCCCGCACCACCAAAGCATTGCAGGGTGTAACGCGTCACGTCGTAGCCCCGCGCCACCGAGATTTTCTTGATCGCGTTGGCCATCTGCTGCACCGCGATCTGGATGAAGCCATGCGCCACGTCTTCAGCGGCACGCCCGGTTTGTGTGGCCAGTTTTGCAAAATGCCCCCGCACCACCTCGGCGTCGAGCGGCTGGTTGGCTTCTGGGCCAAACACCGACGGGAAAAACTTCGGTTGCACCTTGCCCACCATCACGTTCGCATCGGTCACGGCCAACGGCCCGCCCCGTCGGTAACTGGCGGGCCCCGGGTTGGCCCCCGCGCTTTGCGGTCCCACCCGAAAACGCGCACCGTCATAGGCCAGCAAAGACCCGCCGCCTGCGGCCACGGTGTGGATGCTCATCATCGGCGCGCGCATGCGCACACCGGCCACCTGCGTTTCAAACTCGCGCTCGAACTGCCCAGCAAAGTGCGACACATCGGTGGACGTGCCGCCCATGTCAAAACCAATCACCTTGTCGTGCCCCGCCAACTGCGCCGTGCGGGCCATGCCCACAATGCCGCCCGCTGGGCCGCTCAAAATCGCGTCCTTACCCGCAAACACTTGCGCATTGGTGAGGCCGCCCGAAGACTGCATGAACATCAGCTTCACGCCCGGCATTTCGCTCGCCACCTGGTTCACATAGCGCCCCAGAATCGGTGACAAATACGCATCCACCACCGTGGTGTCGCCCCGGCTGACCAGCTTCATCATCGGGCTGGTCTGGTGCGAAGTGCTGACCTGGGTGAACCCCACCTCACGCGCCAGGCTCGCCGCAGCCAGCTCATGCGCCGTGTGCCGCCAGCCGTGCATGAACACAATGGCCACCGAACGCACGCCTTGTGCGTGCGAGTTCACCAATTGGGTGCGCAAATGCACCTCATCGAGTGGCTGCAACACCTCGCCATCCACCGCCACCCGCTCTTGCGCCTCGACCACCGCGCTGTACAGCAACTCGGGCAAAACAATCTGGCGGTCAAACAGGCGCGGGCGGTTTTGATAGGCAATGCGCAGCGCGTCACCAAAGCCTTGTGTAGTCACCAGCAGCGTCGCCTCGCCCTTGCGCTCCAGCAGCGCGTTGGTGGCCACCGTGGTGCCCATCTTCACGCACTCGACCTGCTCGGGCGTGACTGGCTCACCAGCTTTCAAGCCCAGCAAATGGCGAATGCCCGCTACGGCTGCATCGCGGTATTGCTCGGGGTTTTCAGACAGCAGCTTGTGCGTGACCAAAATGCCGTCGGGCCGCTTGCCGACCACGTCGGTGAATGTGCCGCCCCGGTCGATCCAAAATTGCCAACGGTTTTTGCCAGCGGGTGTGATGTGGGATTCGCTCATAAGTCGCTCAACAATCAGAATTCAAAAACAGTTTCACAAAGAAGCCGCAGCGCGCGCAGCCTGGTCGTACATACCCGAGAGCACACGCAGCAAGCGGGCCAACTCGCCAATGTCGCGGTTCAAGCCATCGTCGGCCTTCAGGGCATCGATCAGGCAGCTCTCACGGATCTCGCGGTAGCGCTGCACATAAGCGCGCCCTTCATCGGTCGCCGCATAGGTCACGTCCTTGCCATTTTTTTGCGACACCACCACACCCAGGCCTTGCAGTTTTTTCAGGGCGTAATTCACCAAATGCGTGTCTTCGATGTTCATGATGAAACAGATGTCGGCCAGGCGTTTGTCTCGCGCACGGTGCGTCACATGGTGCAGCACCAGCACATCCAGCGGCGTCAAATCTTTCAAGCCCGCCGCCGCCATGCAGTGGATGATCCAGCGGTGAAACGCGTTGCCCGCCACGATCAGACCGAACTCAAACTCGCTCATCTCGGCGCTGTCGGGAGAGACCAGATGGGCCGAGGACACGATGGGGTTGGCGTTCGCCGTGGTGCTTGAGTTTTTGCGCGGCATGGTGCGTTTCAGAGGATCAATGACGCAAAGTCTATGTCCGTTACCAACAATTTGCCAACAATTTGTTGACATTAAGGGAAACTACCGATCACACACAGGCCACAACTTGCCTACAGTGATCCCCAGCCAGATGCACCCGATGCGCGCGCCAAGCGGGCACCTTTCTTGCACTGCTCGTTTGACCGTTCATTCCACATTCACAGGAGTTCTCATGCAACGTCGCGCCCTTCACCTCAGCCTGCTCGCTGGCCTGCTCGCTGTCTCCGGCTTCGTCTCGGCCCAAACCAAATGGGACCTGCCCGCCGCTTACCCCGCCACCAACTTCCACTCGGTCAACATGACCCAGTTCGCGGCCGATGTGGACAAGGCCACAGCAGGCAAGCTCAAAATCACGGTGCACGCGAATGCGTCCCTCTTCAAAGCACCTGAAATCAAGCGTGCCGTTCAAGGCGGTCAAGCCCAGCTGGGCGAGATCTTGCTGGTGAACTTCCAGAATGAATGGCAGCCCTTTGGTGCCGATGGTCTGCCTTTCCTGGCCGACAGCTACGACGAATCCATGAAGCTTTACAAAGCACAAAAGCCGCTGCTGGAGAAGAAACTGGCAGAGCAAGGCATGATGCTGTTGTACTCGGTGGCCTGGCCTCCACAAGGCATTTACAGCAAGAAGCCAATCAACAGCGCCGCCGACCTCAAGGGCATCAAGTGGCGCGCTTATAGCCCCACCACCGCCAAGATCGCTGAACTGGTGGGCGCGCAACCCGTGACCGTGCAAGCCGCTGAATTCTCACAAGCCTTGGCCACCGGCGTGGTCGAATCCACCATGACTTCGGGTGCGACCGGCGTGGACAGCAAGCTGTACGAACACCTCAAGTACTACTACGACGTGCAGGCTTGGTTGCCCAAAAATGCGGTGATTGCCAACAAGAAAGCTTTCGACGCGCTGGACAAGCCTACGCAGGACGCTTTGCTCAAAGCCGCAGCCGAGGCGGAAACCCGTGGTTGGGCCGAGTCCCGCAAGGTCAACACCACCACCATGGAAACCCTCAAGGCCAATGGCATGACCATTTCAGCACCTTCGGCCCAACTCAAGGCCGACATGAAAAAGGTGGGCGACACCATCATGAAGGAATGGCTGGAAAAATCCGGGTCTGAAGGCAAAGCCATCGTCGATGCCTTCAAGCGCTGAGTCGATGCGCCGACTGCTCAACGCCGTGTATGGAAGTGCCGCCGCCCTGGCGGCACTTTGCATGTGCGGCCTTTTGTTCATGGTGCTGCTGTCCATACTGAGTCGGCAGCTCCATTTCCATGTACCTGGAACCGACGCCTATGCCGGTTACCTGATGGCTGGCGCTGGCTTTTTGGCGCTGGCCCACACCCTCAAGCGTGGCGAACACATCCGTGTCACGCTGGTGCTGGGTTTGTTCAAAGGTGGTGCACGCCGGGGTCTGGAAATTTTCAGCCTGGGTCTGGCCAGCTTGCTGGCTTGTCTGTTTGCCTTCTACAGCTGCCGCTTGGTGTGGCAATCCATTGAATTTCATGACATCTCGACTGGCAACGATGCCACGCCTTTGTGGATTCCGCAGTTGGCCATGGCCACCGGCACTCTGATTTTTGCGCTGGCTTTTGTCGATGAACTGGTGCTCGAAATTCTCGGCCAACGCACATCTCCTGACAGTGGCGAAATGCTGCGCAACGAATGATCCGCCATGAATGATTTGATGATCACGGGACTGCTGGTCCTGACCCTCTTTCTGATTCTGGGCAGTGGCGTGTGGATTGGCCTCACCTTGTCAGGCGTGGCGTGGGTGGGCATGCAAATGTTCTCAGCGCGGCCTGCAGGTGATGCAATGGCCGTGACCATTTGGGGCTCGGCTTCGAGCTGGACACTCACGGCTTTACCGCTGTTCATCTGGATGGGCGAGATTTTGTTTCGCACGCGCCTGAGTCAAGACATGTTCAAAGGCCTGGCACCATGGATGCAAGCCTTGCCTGGTCGTTTGCTGCACACCAATGTGGTGGGCTGCGCGATCTTTGCAGCCGTGTCCGGATCGAGTGCGGCCACCTGTGCCACGATTGGCAAGATGACATTGCCCGAGCTGCAAAAACGGGGCTACCCCGAAGACATGGTCATTGGCACGCTGTCCGGTTCGGGCACGCTGGGCCTGTTGATTCCACCGTCGATCATCATGATCGTTTATGGCGTGGCGGCCGATGTGTCGATTGCCCAACTCTTCATCGCGGGGGTCTTGCCCGGCTTGTTGCTGGCGGGTCTTTTTTCGGGCTACATCATTTATTGGTCACTGCGCCACCCCGACCAAATACCCCCGCGTGACGCGCCCATGAGCTTCATGCAAAAACTGGAAGCGTCCAGCAGTCTGATCCCGGTGGTCTTGCTGATTGCGGCCGTTTTGGGTTCGATCTACACCGGCTTTGCCACCGCCACCGAAGCCGCCGCGGTGGGCGTGATGGGTGCTTTGGTGCTGTCGGCCTTGCAGGGCTCCATGAGCTGGGCTGTGTTCAAGGACGCCCTGATGGGGGCCACACGCCTGTACTGCATGATCGCGCTGATTTTGGCGGGTGCCGCCTTCTTGACCTTGTCCATGGGTTACATCGGCCTGCCCCGCCATCTGGCGGAATGGATCGGTGGCTTGGGGCTGAGTCCGCTGGCCTTGATCATGGCCTTGATGGTGTTTTTCATCATTTTGGGGTGCTTTCTCGACGGCATATCGATGGTGGTGCTGACCATGGGCGTGTTGATGCCCACGGTGCAAAAAGCAGGCATCGACCCGATCTGGTTTGGCATCTTCATTGTGTTTGTGGTTGAAATGGCGCAAATCACACCACCGGTGGGCTTCAACCTGTTTGTGCTGCAAGGCATGACGGGCAAACAGCTGCCCTACATCGCCCGTGTGTCCATGCCCATGTTCTTCCTGATGGTCGGCGCGGTGTTGCTGATTTATTTTGTGCCCGGCATCGTGACCTGGTTGCCTACCCAAATGAAGCTCTGATTTCGAGCGGCGTTTCATCCTCTATGATTCAACCCGTCCCCAAAGGACGGGTTGTTCATTTGGGACGAGAAGGAATAATGTGTTCAAGAATGTGATGGTTTACCGCATCGGCGAGGGCTTTGCGCCCACATTGGCCGATGTGCAAGCGGCCCTGGAGCCGGTGCAATTTGTGGAGTGTGGCGCGAGCCAAGACAAATCCATCGGCTGGGTGCCGCCACGGGGCGAAGCCCATGGCCCGCTGGTCGAATCGGTCTCGGGCCAGTGGATCCTGAAACTGATGATCGAGTCCAAGGCCGTGCCCGGCAATGTGGTGCGCCGCAAGGTGGACGAACGCATCGCCGAGATCGAAGCGGCCACCGGTCGCAAGCCTGGCAAAAAAGAAAAGCGCGACCTGATGGACGAGGCTCTGTTGTCGTTGTTGCCTCAGGCCTTTGCGCGCCAATCCACCGTGCTGGTGTGGATGGACCTGGAGAACCGCCGTTTGGTGCTCAATGCAGGCAGCCAAGGCAAGGCCGACGAAGTCATGTCGGCGCTGATGAACGTCATGGGCGGCTTGTCTGTGTCCTTGATCCAGAGCGTGACCTCACCTCAAGCGGCCATGACGCAATGGCTCTTGGCACAGACGCCCGACGAGTGGCCCTCTGATTTGACGGTGGAGCGCGAAACCGTGCTCAAGTCCACCGGCGAAGACGCCGCCAGCGTGCGCTTCACCCGCCACCACCTGGCCAATGACGATGTGCGCAAGCATGTGATGGAAGGCAAGCTGCCCACCCAACTGGCGCTCAGCTGGGACGGCCGCGTGGCCTTTGTGCTGACCGAGACCCTGCAGCTGAAAAAAGTGCAGTACCTCGACGGTGTGATGGACGAGTCGGGCACCGACAAGAACGAAGACCGCTTTGACGCCGACGTGGCCCTGTCCACCGGCTTGCTGGGGCCGCTGATCGACAGCCTGATCGAAGCACTGGGCGGCGAGATGGAACTGGGCGCAGCGGCGGCCGATCAGGCGCTGCCCAACCCAACGCGCACTGTGGTGAATTCGACCCTGAAGACAGGGGCAACGGGCGCAGCGGCGACCGACGAAGACCCGCCGTTTTAATCGTCGGTAAACCCCAAGCGAAAGGACCCCCGCCATGCTCACGGTGATCGCGATTTGCCTGGGTGCTTGTGTGGGTGCGCTGTCGCGCTGGCAGCTGGGGCTGTGGCTCAACCCCAGCACCGTCAGCGCTGGCCTGCTGCCCTGGGGCACCTTGGCGGCCAACCTGATCGGTGGTTACTTGGTGGGCGTGTGCGTGGGCGTGTTCCAGCAACTGCCCGAGCTCGACCCCGTTTGGCGCTTGGCTTTGGTCACCGGTTTTCTGGGGGCACTGACCACGTTTTCCAGCTTCTCTGCCGAGGTGGTGGCCATGCTGCAGCAAGGCCGCTTTGCACTGGCCGTGGGCACAGCCGCCTTGCACCTGTTGGGCTCGCTGGCCCTCACGGTGCTGGGGCTCAAAAGCGCTGCATTTTGGATGCTGCGTGGTTGACAGCCTCAAAAACCAGATCGCGTCAGACCTCAAGACGACTTGATAGGCTGAAACACACAGCGGCCGATCCGCTGCCCGGTTCCAGTTGCTCTTTGGCGGGCCCCACCTGCATATCGCGCGGCAAAGTTACCGCATTTTTCAAAGCCAGCACTTCTGCCATCACGCTGACCGCAATTTCTGGTGGCGTTTTGCTGCCAATGAATATGCCAATCGGTCCCCGCAAAGCCGCCAAGCTTGCTTCGGTTTGATCAAAGTGTTCGATCATGCGCGCGCGCCTGGCCTCGTCGTTGCGCCGAGAGCCAATCGCACCGACGTAAAGTGCGTCGCTGTTCAAGGCTTCCAACAAAGCCAAATCGTCCAGCTTGGGGTCGTGGGTCAAAGCGATCACACAGGTTCTGCGGTCCACATGGAATGCCTTGACCACGTCATCGGGCATGCCCGACAAGAGCGTCACCCCGGCCACCTGCCAGCTGCTGCGGTACTCCTCGCGAGGATCACAGACCGTGACGGCAAAGCCACAAAACAAAGCCATGGTTGCCAGGTATTCCGTCAGCTGACCTGCGCCAATGAGCAGCATGCGGTACTCAGGGCCGAAACTGTTGGCCAACGTGATGCCATCGTCCGTGAGCGGCTCTGGTTGATGGGCTCTGGCCAAAGTCACTTGACCAGTGGCCATGTCCGTGCGGCGATGCACCATCTGGCCGTTTGTGAGCATGTCCACCAGAGATTTCAGTTCAGCCACATCGGGGTTGAATTCGAGCACAAGCTCCAGAGTACCGCCACAGGGCAAGCCAAAACGGTGTGCTTCATCGGCACTCACACCGTAGGTCACACGTTCGGGTGATTTGGTAGGAATGTTGTGCGTCTTGTGTTCTGGCGCAGAAGTATCGGCAGATGAAGGAGCGTTTCTATAGCGGTAGACGAGGTCATCTTCGATGCAGCCACCAGAAACCGATCCCACCACCGCCCCGGTTTCGCACAGGGCCATGATCGAACCCACAGGGCGCGGCGACGAGCCCCAAGTCCGCACCACCGTGGCGAGCAATGCTTTTTGTCCCTGCGAACGCCAGCCCAAGAGCTGGGTCAATACCATGAGGTCAAGGTTTTTCATGTCTGGCTCGAACCTCTCAGCGTGCGACCATGACGACCACCGCCAGACTGCTTAGAGCCCGGTGCGACTTCGATGACTGATGGTTCTTGCGTAGCAGGGTACCGCTTTTCGAGTTCAACTTCAAAGCGCTTGCAAAAAGTCTTCGACCTGTTCTTGGACACCTCATCGATCAAGCGTTGTCCCAGTTGAGCGATTTTTCCGCCCACAGAAGAGTGCACCATGTAATGCAATTCGCAGCCCTTTTCCAACGGTTTAATTTCTATTGCAGACTCTCCTTTGCCAAATCCAGCCACGCCGCCTTGGGCAGCGAAATTGAGTTTGTACCTTTGGGGGAGAACGATGTCTGTCAATTTAACATGGCCATTGAACAAGGCTGAGACAGGCCTCATCTTGATGCCGATGGCCAAAGCGCGTTTTGATCGCCTGCAGGTTTTCGTAGCAATTCAGAGCCTCCCAAGCTTGCTGCTATGTCACTTGGCGCGAGCGTTGTCCATCCATCGCCATGTTAATTTTCTCCTGTCAAAACATCAACCATCAGCAAGGCTTAACCGCCGCCTCGCTGCATGTGAAGATCAAATCGTTTCATGAAGGCGTAACGCTGGTCGGCATCCATGCCCTGCATCACAAAGCTCACCCGCAGCACCGGCATACGCAAGAGCGCAATCACACGGGGCGGCATGACCTGCCAGCACAAACTGATGGTGCCTTTGTCAATGAAGGCTCGGGCGGTGCTGCCCGTGCGCTGCCAAGGGTAGTCGCCCATGGCGGCGGGCAGCCAGGACAGCCACTCAGCCTCTGTACACCCCATATCACGAACAAATTGCTCGGCGTAGCTCGATTGCATGTACCGCCTCAGCCACCGGCCACAGGTGGCCAGATCGCCAGGACATCGCCCTCGGCCAGGGTGGTGGTGTCCCGGTCTTCGGGTTTGATGTATTTGCCGTTAACCAGCACCAGATGCACGAGCTTCGGCGGCATGCCGAAGGGCTCGATAATCTGGCTGATGCTGGTGGCCTGCGCCACATCAAGCGTGACCTGGTTGCTGCGCCGGGCTTCGGCAGGCAAATAGTCGGTCAGCGTGGCAAACAGTTTGAAAGTGATGTTCATGCGCAGATTGTCGCTTCAGCGGCGACGCGCATCGGCGGCACCACTCCAGCGGCCCTGGCCCTGTGCGCAGTCCAAATAAGCATCCACCAGCTTGGTCGGGTCGTGCATCAGTCGGTCTTTCCACTCGCCCAAGTGCACCTGGCCTTCGACCAGGCCACGCATCACGCCCACATGTTCGGTCCAGCCCACGCTGTTGCAGCCAATCATCACATCGTCCTTGAACTGCAGGCTCAGGTGACGCCCTGCGGCCTTGTCGGTCAACACGGCAGATTGGCCATCGGCCACGCCTTCCCAGTTGCCAAAACTGGTGGAAATCAAACCCAGGGTGTCGAGCACGTTGATTTGCGTCACGCCTTTGAGCTCGGTTTTTTGGCCCAGCATGTTGAGCGCGGCCACACGCGCCTGCTCGGCGGCGTTGGGCTGGATGGCGCTCACAATCGTTTTGCCGCTGACCATGTCAAATGCTTCGGCGCAATCGCCCGCAGCGAAGATGCCGGGAACATTGGTTTGCAGGTGCTGGTCGGTCAACACGCCTTGCAGGCAGGTGATGCCGCTGTCCTTCAAAAAGCCAATCGCTGGGCGCACACCCGTGGCGCTGATGACCAGATCGGCCTCGACGGTTTGGCCATTGGACAAACGCACCTGCAGCGCACCGCTGGCATCGTCAGAGGTCAAGCCCACCGCAGAAGCCAACTTGCCGAGCAAGCCTTTTTCTTCGCCTTGGCTGATGGCTTCGACCTTGGTGCCGGTGAACACCTGCACGCCTTTGGCTTCGCACCAGTCGCGGATCATGCCGCCCGCCACAGGGCCCATCATGCGGGGCACCATGCGGTCGCCCATCTCCACCACGCTGAGCTTGACGCCACGAGCCGCCAAGGCTTCCATGATGATGCAGCCAATGAAGCCTGCGCCCATTTGCAGCACACGGGCACCGGGCTTGGCCAACGCCTGGATGGCCCGGGCGTCTTCCAGCGTCCAGCACGGGTGTACGCCAGGCAGATCCATGCCGACAATCGGTGGGCGCACGGGGTGCGAACCGGTGGCGATCAAGAGCTTGTCAAAGGCCATCGGCTGGCCGTTGTCCAAGTGCACGGTTTTGCCAGCCGCATCGACGTGGGTGACTTTGGCCTTAACTTGCGTGATGCGCAAATCGTCAAAGTGGGTGGCGCTCTTGCGCAGGTAGGTGCCCTGCTCTTCGATGTTGCCGATCAGCAAGTAAGGAATGGCCATGCGCGAATAAGGCGCATCGGGTTCGTCACCCACCAGGGTGATGGTGTCGGCGGGGGCGTGCTTGCGCAGGGTCTCAGCGGCGATGACACCGGCAGGGCCTGCACCCAAGATAACGTGGTGGGTCATGAAACGGACTCCAGAAACAGGTAGCGGCCCGCAGGCCGCTTGATTTCCTGTAGAAGCGCACCCCTACGGTGAAGGCTTCACGAGCAGGCGCTCGCTCCTACAGGGGCAAGGTCACAAACCCAGACGTTCCCGGGTAGCCGATGTGGGGCGGCCTTCACCGTCCCAGCCACGCGCGTCGTAGTACTTGGGCAACATTTCTTCCAACTTGCTGACCATGCCTTTGCCGGGGCCGGTTTTGGCGGCTTCGGTCATCAGGCGCTTGGGCAGGTTGTCGTCGGCCTTGGTGAAGCCGGCGGCGTTGTTGAAATCGCGCTCCATATTCCAGATACGCTCGCCAATGTGGTTCAAGTGCTCCATGGTGAATTCTTCGCCACAAGCGGCTTGCACCTGAGGGGCCACGTCGGCCAGGGTCCAGGCAAAGCTGGTGAAGACGCAGATGCCTGCCGAGTCAAAGGCGGCTGTCGCGTCCTGGAAGGCCTTGACCAATTCTGGCTTGCCTTCGTGCTCGGTCGGCTCTGTCTTGACCGGGATGCCCAACACTTCAGAGGCGATGGTGTAGCCGCGCAGGTGGCAAGCACCCCGGTTGGAGGTGGCGTAAGCCAGGCCAATGCCTTGGATCACACGGCCGTCATAGGCGGGGAACTCTTGGCCCTTGACGCTCATGGACAGGTCGGGGTGGCCGTATTTGGCGGTCAGGCGCTTGGAGCCCATGCCAATTTCCTTGCCAAAACCGACGCCCTTGGCGGTCATGTCGACAAACTCGCACAGCGCTTCGGCCGAGCCAAACGGTGCTTCCACACCGATTTGCTCTTTGGTCAATACGCCCATTTCGTACAGCTCCATCACGGCACCGATGGTGGCACCAAAGCTGATCGGGTCAAAGCCTTCTTCGTTGCAGATCATGTTGGCGTATTGCAGCGCTTCCAGGTCTTTCACGCCGTTGGCTGCGCCCAGCGCCCAAGCCGCTTCGTATTCCAGGCCACCGTTGGCGCCCCAGTACTCAGGCTTGTTCTTGACCGAGAAGTGACCTTCGTCCATCTTGCTGATGCGACCGCAAGCGATGGTGCAACCAAAGCAAGCTTGGTTGGTCACCAGGTGCTTTTTGCCATCGGTCTCGCGGGGCGTGACCATGGCTTCGGCCGAGATGTCTTTGGCGCTTTCAAACTGCACATCGCGGTGGTTGCGTGTGGGCAATCCACCGACTTCGTTGATCACGTTCATCAGCACCTGGGTGCCGTAAGCAGGCAAACCCTGGCCCGTTACGGCGTTATCGGCCAGCACCTTTTTGGCTGCCTTGGCCGCGGCCATGAACGCCTTGGGGTTTTGCATATTGCCCACGCCCTTGGTGCCGCGCACCGCAATGGCTTTGAGGTTCTTGCTGCCCATGACGGTACCCACGCCCGAGCGGCCAGCCGCACGGTGCAGGTCGTTCACCACGGCGGCATACAGCACGCCGTTTTCACCGGCCTTGCCGATGCTGCAAACGCGCAGCAAAGGATCTTGCAGACTGGACTTGAGGATTTCCTCGGTCTTCCAGACGCTTTGGCCCCAGAGGTGGCTTGCATCGCGCAACTCGGCTTCGTCGTCGCTGATGTGCAAGTACACCGGCTTGGCCGATGCGCCTTCAAAAATGACCATGTCCCAACCGGCCATTTTGAGCTCAGCGCCCCAATAGCCACCCGAGTTGGAGCAAGCGATCGCGCCGGTCAGCGGGCTCTTGGTGATGACGGTGTAACGGCCACCGGTGGAAGCCATGGTGCCGGTCAGTGGGCCTGTGGCCCAGATGAGTTTGTTGTCAGCAGACAAAGGATCGACTTTGGGGTCGATCTCGCTGATCAGGTATTTGCTGCCCAGACCGCGTGAGCCGAGGTAGGCTTTGGCCCACTCCATGTTCAGCGGTTCGGATTTGACGGTGCCAGCCGTGAGGTTGACGCGGAGAATTTTTCCAGCCCAAGACATGTTGATGCTCCTTATGGGGGGATTTAAGAGGCCGAGGGCTGATTGCCCAACTTGTCGGCCCACTGCTTCATCTTGTCGATGCCGGTCCAGTTGGCGTCCACGAATGTGATGGCACCAGTTGGACATGCGTCGGCACAAGCCGGATCGCCACCGCACAGGTCGCACTTTTGCACCTTGCCGGTCTCTTGCACGTAGTTGATGGTGCCGAATGGGCAGGCGATGGTGCAGACCTTGCAGCCCACACAGGTGGATTCGTTGACCACTTTGGCGCCGGTGGCTTTGTCCACGGTGATGGCTTCCACAGGGCAGGCGTGCAGGCACCAGGCTTCGTCACACTGTGTGCAGGTGTAGGGCACTTTTTTGCCGGTGTGGTGGAAGTCAAACACCTTGATGCGGGATTTGGAGGTGGCGTATGTGCCGTAGTTCTCGAAAGAACAGGCCATTTCGCACTGCAAGCAGCCGGTACATTTGTCCGGATTGATGTGCAGGACTTTCTGCATGTGTGTCTCCTGTGAGGTGTCGGACTTCTCAAGCCCGCGCTTATGAATCAGAATGCATAGACATTGTTGGTGATTACCCCTTCAAACCGATTCGGATTAACCCTAGGTTTGTGAGGGTTGACGCAAAAATTCTCAGCCTGATACACATCTGACATGCCTCTGACTGCACACCACAGTGACCGCTTGCAGCGGATTGAACAAGCCCGTGACTTGGCATTTCAGGGACGCTCCGAGACCCTGGGCAGCGGCGTGTCACCCTGGATTTCCCAATCTTGGCAGCGCTGCCTGTCCATGGGCCTGCAGCCGGGCCAGGCGGTGGGGTTTGACGCCATCTCTGCCCAACACATGCGCCGAGTTCAGGAAGCCAGCCGCCCCTTGGTGCAGGCGGCCCAGCCGGTGCTGGTCGAGCTGGCGCGGGCCATTGCCGACATCCGTTATTTCGCCATCCTGACCAATGCCGATGGCATCGTGGTCGACGTGCACGGCCCGGTGGACCGGCAAGACCGCCGAGCCGAGGTGATCGCCCGCGTGGGCGTGGATTTGTCCGAGCGCGCCGTGGGCACCACTGCAATCAGCGCCGCCCTAACCGAATTGCAACCAGTCTGGTTGCATCGAGGAGAGCATTTTTTCAAGGACAACAGCGTGTACAGCTGCGCTGGAGCACCGGTTTTTGGTCCTGACGGCTTGTGCGCCGGCATGCTGGACCTGACGGGCATAGAAACCAACGAGCGCCCTGCCCTGAAACACCTGGTGCGCCGCTCAGCCCGCAGCATCGAAAACAGCTGGCTGCTGTCCACCGATCATGCGCTGGTGTTGCGCCTTAACTGGCCCGGCAACCAACCCGGTGACGACAGCGACGGCTTGCTCACGCTTGACCACAACGGTCAGATCGTAGGGGCCAACCCGACAGCGCGGCAAATGCTGTCCATGTCACCCGGAACCGATGGCCAAACAATGCACGCCAGTGAGGTGTTTGCCTCTTCCTGGGAAAGCCTGTTCGACGCGGCAAGCCGCCAGACCGGCACACAAGAGTTGCCACTGTGGTCGGGCCTGCGTTTGCAAACTCAAGCTTTGCGCCCGGGCGCCCGACTTTTGACTGCACAGAGCGGGATGACCGCTGAACGTGTGCCTGTGGCTGCCAAGCCCCTCAAGGATGTGCAGACCGAGATGATCCGCGAAGCCGTCCAGCAAACCAGAGGCAACGTGGCCGAAGCCGCACGCAACCTCGGCATCAGCCGCGCCACGGTTTACCGCAAACTCGGCTTGCCCAAAAGCTGATCCAGCCTCAGATCACTTACCCGCATTCGGGAAAAACAGCTGCTCGCCGCCGATCTTGTAATCGGCAATCACGCCCTGCCCTGCGGCCGAGGTGATCCAGTCGACAAACTTCTGCGCATCCGCCTGTTTGACGTGCGCATGATTGGCGGGGTTGACCACCATCACGCCGTACTGGTTGAACAAGCGGTTGTCGCCCTCCACCAAAATGGCCAGATCGGCGCGGTTTTTGAAGTTAAGCCAAGTGGCACGGTCGGCCAACACATAGCCGCCAGAAGACGCCGCGATGTTCAAAGCTGGGCCCATGCCGCAACCGCACTCTTTGTAGCCACTGCCTTTTTTGTCGTCTAAATTGGCCATCTTCCAGAAACGCAGTTCGGCGGCGTGCGTGCCGCTCTTGTCACCGCGCGACACAAAGGCTGCATTGCCGGCAGACAACTTGGCCAAGGCAGCCACGATGTCTTTGCCTTTGGTGGATGCCGGGTCGGCTTTGGGGCCGATCAACACGAAGTCGTTGTACATCACGGGCAAACGCTTGATGCCAAAGCCATCGGCCACAAATTTGTCTTCAGCCACCTTGTCGTGCACAAACACCACATCCGCGTCACCCCGGCGCGCCATGTCCAGCGCTTGACCGGTGCCCAGTGCCACCACTTTCACGTCCAGGCCGCTGGCTTTTTTGAAGGCGGGCAACAAGTGCGCAAACAAACCCGACTGCTCGGTGGAGGTGGTGGACGACATCACGATCGATTGGGCTTGCGCCCAGACCGAGGTGGTGGCCAAAACGGCGCACACCAAAGCGCGACGGGTCATGGAAGTTTTGAAAGTCATGAAAGTTCTCCTTGAACAAAAGCATGGGCTGCCGGGCTTCGCTCGGCGAGCAAGGTGGGGTTGAAAAAATCAGAAACAGGCAGATCGGCCAAGATGCGGCCGAACTCCAGATAAATGACGCGGGTGGCCAGGCGTTTGACTTGACCCAAGTTGTGGCTGGCCCAGACCAAGGTCAAAGGCTTCTCAGGTGCTGGGCCTGCCGCAAAGTCGGCCATCAGAGCCTCCACCTCACGCTTGGCGTGCGGGTCCAAACTGGCCGTGGGTTCATCCAGCAGCAAGACATCGGGTTGCCGCGCCCAGGCGCGGGCCAAGGCCAGGCGCTGCTGCTGCCCACCCGACAACTGGCGACCGTTTTGCTGCGCTACAGACTGCAGGCCCACACGTTGCAAAGCCTGCATGGCCAAGGCTTTCGCGGCGCGCCAATTCAAAGCCAGCGAACGGTCCAGCCACACCCCCAGCGCCACATTGTTCAGGGCCGACAGGCGCAGCATGTGCGGCCTTTGGAACAGCATGGCCTGACGCACACCCGGCGCTTGAGTCACCAGCCCTTGTGTGGGCGGCACCAAACCATGCAGTGTGCGCAGCAAAGTGCTTTTGCCCGAGCCATTGGCCCCCACCAGTGCCACGCGTTCACCCGCCGCAATGTGCAAGCTCACGCCCTTCAAGGCCTGTTGCGCGCCCAGCTGGACGCTCACCGCGTCCAGCGTGATCTGCACGGAGCTCATGGCTGTGCACCCACCAGACCATCGGCCGCAGCTGGCCGCGCATGGCGTGCCTCGCCCCAGCGCCGCAGCCCCGCCACCAGCGCATTGAGCAGCAACACCACCGCCAGCAGCACCATGCCCAGACCCAGCGCCAGCGGCAGGTCGCCCTTGCTGGTCTCCAGGGCAATGGCCGTGGTCATGACCCGGGTGAAGCCATCGATGTTGCCGCCCACGATCATCACCGCACCGACTTCAGAGATGGCACGGCCGAATGCCGTGACGCCAATGGTCAACAGTGCCAAGCGCTCGTCCCAGGCCAGCAGCAAGCTGCGCAGCCAAGGGCCTGCGCCCAGCGAGGCCCATTGTTCGCCATGCTGGCGCTCCACATCTTCGACCACCTGGCGCGTGAGCGCGGCCACCACCGGCACCACCAAAATGAACTGGGCCAGCACCATGGCCTGAAAACTGAACATCCAACCCAAAAAACCCAAAGGCCCGGTGCGCGACAGCAGCAAATACACCACCAGGCCCACCACCACAGAAGGCAGCGCCAGCAAAGTGTTCAGACCCACCAGCACCGCACCACGCCCGGCAAAACGCGTCACCGCCAACCAGGCGCCCAGCGCCACACCCACGCCATAGGCCAGCAGGCAGGCCGTGGCACTCACGGCCAAAGACCGAGTGACGACCACCCACAAGGCAGGATCAAAAGAGGTGACGAGGTTCAGCGCCGTCAGGACGCTGTCGGAGAAGGTGTTCATACAGCGCTGTGGATGCTAAGGGACAAGCGATCGGCCCAGCATGAGGGGTGTCCACTATGAACAAGTTTGCATAGCTAATGTGCAAGACGCGCTGGTCAGCATCTGCCAATCAGGCAAACTCACGTTTGTGCAACACATTGACCTCTCTTACCACTGGACACCGCATCAAACTGACGAGATCGCCCGCGATCGGCTCAGTCCTTTGCGAAACCCCCTCATGGACACCCTCCAGGCTGTGCGAGAAGCTGGCTCGATCGCAGCCGCTGCCAAATCGTTGAAGCTCTCTTACCGACATGTTTGGGGCGAGCTCAAGCGCTGGGAACTGAACCTGGGGCAACCCCTGATTCTTTGGGAAAAAGGCCAATCTGCGCGACTCAGTGAGTTTGCAGACAAATTGCTGTGGGCAGAAAGGCAAGCCCAAGCCCGACTCGCCCCCCAAATCAGGGCTTTGCAAGCCGAACTGGAAAAAACCTTTTCGGTCGCTTTTGACCCAGAGCACCATGTGCTGCCCATTTTTGCCAGCCACGACGATGCCCTGGTTCAGTTGCGGGAACATGCTGCGACCCAATCTCTACACCTGGATTTGCGTTTTTGCGGCAGTGTGGATGCCATCCGTGCCCTGAACGAGGGACGCTGCAGCATAGCGGGCTTTCACGCTCCGTCGCAACCTGCAGCCCATTCCTTGGTGGCACGCACCTACAAACCTCTGCTCAAAACCGGTTTGCACAAACTGATCGGGTTTGCCAGCCGACAGCAAGGCTTGATGGTGCAACCGGGCAATCCCCTGAATCTGCACGAATTGCATCACCTGTTGAAACCGGGCGTGCGCTTTGTCAACCGCAGTCCCGGCACAGGTACACGCTTGCTGCTGGACCAATGGCTGAGCGCTGCGGCGCTTAAAGCGCAAGACATCGTGGGCTACACCCAAGAAGAACCCTCACATGCGGCCGTAGCCGCCAGCATCGCAGCCGGTCAAGCCGATGTGGGTTTGGGCATCGGCTCTGCAGCACAGGCTCAAGGGCTGGATTTCGTGCCTTTGGAACAAGAGGACTATTGGCTTGTTTGCCTGAAAAGTGCCGTCGACTCACCACCTGTGCAGCAGCTTCGCAGCATGCTCCAATCTCCAGAGTGGACACAACAAATCAACAACTTGTTGGGTTATCAAGCGGGCAACACCTCGGGACAGGTTCAGTCCTTGAAACACCGACTGCCTTGGTGGGCGCACCGTTCTGAAAAGGCCTCAACGTAAGGGATATTACGTACAAAATGGGTTTGCACGGGTCCATTGTGTGGCGATTGATGGAAATTCAAGCCGGGCACAGAAAAAATCAAACAATGAAGTCATCAAAACGCCATGGAAGGGCACAGGCGTTGTTACCATTGGCCCCGTTGCAAAGCGGGAGCTTTGCGCGCGGGCCAAACACAGGCCCCTTGTCATTTATGGATTGGAGAGATGTCTTGACTGCCTTACTCAAATTTGCACGTTTCATGGACTGGCTCAGCAATGGCTTTGGCATGATCGCTTCATGGGCCGTTTTGATGGCTGCCATGATTTGTGCAGGAAATGCCTTTGTCCGCTACGGCTTCGATTGGAGCTCGAATGGCCTGATTGAAATCCAGTGGTACTTGTTTGCTTGGATCGTCATGGTGGGTGCACCTTATGTGCTCAAGGTCAACGAACATGTTCGGGTGGACCTCATTTATGGCAAGCTCAAAGGCAATGGCCCTGTTTACGTCGATATTTTCGGCATCATCGTTTTTCTGATGCCCATCATGGGCTACCTGGCGTGGCTGTCTTACCCCTATTTCATGAACACCTTGGTTTCAGGTGAAGTGAGCCAAAACGCTGGGGGGCTGATCCGCTGGCCCGCCACATTGGCATTGCCATTGGGCTTTGCCTTGGTCTGGTTGCAAGGCTTGGCCGAATTGATCAAGCGTGTGGCTTACCTCACGGGTCAATATGCGATGGACACACACTATGAGAAACCCCTGCAGTGAGCTTCAGGGCCTGAAAAACCTCAATACATAACAACAAATAGGACTTCCAATGCAAATGGAAAATTTCGCCCCGATCATGTTCGCGGGCCTTGTCGTGGTGATGCTGGTGGGCTTTCCGGTTGCCTTTTCTTTGGCGGCTCTGGGCTTGGCCAGTGGGTTTTATGCGATCGAAATGGGCTGGTTTCCCGTCGCCTTCATGAGCAATTTGCCCATTTCGATTTTTTCAATCCTGAGCAATGACCTGCTGCTGGCGATTCCGTTTTTCACTTTCATGGGCACCATCCTGGAAAAGTGCGGCCTGGCCGAAGACATGCTCGATTCCATGGGTCAACTTTTCGGCCCCATGAAAGGCGGACTGGGTTATTCGGTGATCCTGGTCGGTTTTATTTTGGGCGCCATCACGGGCACCGTTGCAGGGCAAGTGATCGCGATGGCGCTGATCTCCTTGCCGGTGATGATTCGCTATGGTTACAACATGCGTTACGCCACCGGGGTCTTGGCCGCCTCAGGAACGATCACACAACTGGTGCCGCCGTCTTTGGTTCTGGTGGTTTTGGCCGACCAGTTGGGCAAACCTGTGGGTGACATGTACAAAGGTGCTTGGGGCCCCTCGCTGATTCAGATTGGCATGTTCGCGCTCTACACTTTTGCCCTGACCCGCATCAAACCCGATTTTTTACCTGGGATTCCCAAAGAAGATCGAACCCTGAATGGCTGGCCTTTGTGGAGAAAATGCCTCAAAGGCATCATCCCATCCGCTTTGCTGATCTTCACGGTGCTCGGCTCCATGGGCGGTTTGCCATTTCAAGACTCTGCGCTGGCAACTCCGACTGAAGCGGGTGCCATGGGCGTGGTCGGCGCTTTGATCCTCGCGGCTTCGCACAAACGACTGAATTTCAGTCTGTTGTGGGAGGCCATGCACGGGACCATGCGCCTGACCGCCATGGTGGTGTTCATCTTGATCGGTTCACGCGTCTTCAGCCAAGTGTTCCAAGGGGTTGATGGCGCCAAGTGGGTAGAGCACCTGCTCACAGGCCTGCCGGGTGGCCAAACGGGCTTCCTGATCGTGGTGAACATTTTTGTGTTTTTCCTGGCTTTCTTCCTCGACTTTTTTGAAATCGCTTTCATCATCGTGCCCATGCTGGCCCCCGTGGCCGACAAATTGGGCATTGACCTGATCTGGTTTGGCGTGTTGCTGTGCGTCAACTTGCAGACCAGCTTCATGCACCCACCCTTTGGATTTGCCTTGTTCTACCTCAGAGGTATTGCAGACACCTTGTTCAAAGACAAACGCATTCCCTTTGCGGTCAAGTCCAACGACATTTATTTGGGCTCCATCCCCTGGGTCATCATGCAACTGCTGTTGGTGGTCATCGTGATCTTTGTGCCTCAAACAGTCACGGCTTTCCTGGACAAGGAAGTCAAAGTGGACATCGACAAAGTCGTCATCGAGATGCCCCAAGACAGCACATCCGAGTTGGAAAATGCCACGCCCCCTTCAGGCGCTGATCAAGACAAGTCCGACAAGGATGCTCAAGACAAAATTGACGACTTGTTCAAAAAGTAAAACCCGACTTGCTTTAAACGCCTCGAACCCGAGGCGTTTTTTTATGGACTCTGCTTCAATGACCTCCAACCACCCACCTGATTTGACAGGACACCTGGGGCCCGCACCTTTTCGCTTTACCCCTTCGCGCGAAACCCTGACCTCACCGGCTTTCAGCCTACCTTTCAAGGTGTTGGCCCTGGCCCTGGTGCTCGGCTTGGCCGTTTGGGCTTACCAGTTGTACGGTTTGCAAATGGCCCAAAGTGAGCACCTCTGGATTTGGGCGGCTTGGAGCATCATGGCCTACACCGTCGGACACCTGCTTTTGGGCAAAACACGTCTGACGTCCCAGACCCTGGAGCAAACCTGGATCTGGCACAAGAAAGTCGAATTGCGTGATTTGGCGTATGTAAAACTCATTCGCGTACCCGGTTTGGATGCCGTGATTGCGCCCAGGTTGTACGCGCGAACACTGATGGGCAAATTCACCGTGATTTACGCGAGCAGTCCTGAAATGATCGAGGAATTCCAAAGGCTCAAAGTCGAACTCCAGGCCTTTCGCACCATGCGTTGATCAAAGCGCCCCTTTTTGACTGCCGACCAGATACAAAAAAACCGGCCTAGGCCGGTTTTTTTGTGGGTGAATCAGATCACAGCTTTTGAGCTTGCATGAACTTGTCAAAGGTCATCTCTGTAAATCGGAACCAGAGGTTCTGATCGGCCTGGAATTTACGGTAGTCACCGTAGATTTTCTTCCAGTCGGGGTTTTTCGCGTTGAGCTCGGCATACACAGCCATCGACTGTTTGAAGGACTCCTTCATGACCGCTTCTGGGAATGCGCGCAGCTTGGTGCCCTTGCCCACGAGCTCTTTCAAAGCAGCGGGGTTCTTGGCATCGTACTTGGCTTGCATGGTGGTGTGAGCCACAGCAGTGGCGGCTGCCACGATGGCCTTGTTTTCTGACGACAGCGCATCGTAGGCTTTTTGGTTGATGAAGAAGTCCAACTGAGGACCACCTTCCCACCAGCCTGGGTAGTAGTAGAAGGGGGCCACTTTGTTGAAGCCCAGCTTCTGGTCGTCGTAGGGACCAATCCACTCAGCCGCATCGATCGTGCCTTTTTCCAAGGACGTGTAGATTTCACCGCCAGGAATGTTTTGCGGTACAGCGCCCATACGCTCCAATACCTTGCCAGCGAAACCACCGACCCGGAATTTCAGGCCCTTGATGTCCGCGACAGTTTTGATTTCTTTGCGGTACCAGCCGCCCATTTGAGCACCCGTATTGCCGCCCAAGAAGTTGATGATGTTGTACTGGGCGTAAAACTCGCGCATCAGTTTCAGGCCATTGCCCTCGAGCATCCAAGCGGTCATCTGACGGCTGTTCATACCAAAAGGAATGGCGCAACCCAGAGCGAACGCCTCGTTTTTACCGAAGAAATAATAAGGGGCTGTGTGAGCCATCTCGACCGAGCCTTGCTGCACAGCGTCCACCACACCAAATGGAGGTGTGATTTCGCCGGCGGCGTGCACCGAAATTTCGAACTTGCCGCCCGACATGGCTTTCACGCTGTTGGCGAACACATCGGCCGCGCCATGAATGGTGTCCAGCGCCTTGGGGAAGCTGGAGCTCAGACGCCAACGGATAGCGGCTTGTGCGTGAACGGCAGGTGCAACACCTGCAGCCAAGACGCCAGCCAAGCCAGTGTTTTTGATAACGGAACGACGATCCATGAACGGACTCCTGTTGAAAATTAAAGACACGCCCGAGACATCCGGGCATTGACTCACAAGTCGGTAGGTATTGTAGGAAACTGCAGCCCCCCCAAAGACAGGGGTTTACCCTTTTTTAAACCATTAAATTTAAAGGGTATTTGGCAACAACAACATTCTCAAGACCTGTTACCCCAGCTCTCTCGAGATCGGCTTAATTGCTCCAGCGTTGGCGCACGGAATGTTCGATGCCCGCAGCATCCAAGCCTTGCAGCGCCAGCAACTTGGCTGGGTCGCCATGCTCGATGAACTCATCAGGCAAACCCAGGTGCAACACCGAGCGCTGCAGGTTCAGCTGCTGCAGGGCTTCGCCCACCGCGCTTCCCGCCCCGCCCATGATGCAGCCCTCTTCCACCGTGACCAGGCGTTCATGGGTTTGCGCAATTTGCGCCAGCAATTCGACATCCAAAGGCTTGACCCAGCGCATGTTGACCACCGTGGCGTTGAGCTTTTCTGCGGCCTCTAATGCCGGGGCCAACAAGGTGCCAAAGGCCAAAATGGCGAGCTTCTCACCTTGGCGGCGCACTTCGCCTTTGCCAAAGGGCAAGGTGTCCAAGTCGCGGCCAGGCTCGGTGCCCACGCCCGCACCGCGTGGGTAACGCACCGCGACCGGATGGTTTTGCGCATAAGCGGTGCTCAGCAACTGGCGGCACTCGCGCTCATCGGCTGGGCAAGCCAGGCTCATGTTGGGAATGCAGCGGATGTAGGCGATGTCGTAAGCCCCCGCGTGAGTGGCCCCATCGGCTCCCACCAAACCCGCGCGGTCCAGCGCGAAAACGACTGGCAGGTTTTGCAGCGCCACATCGTGGATCAGCTGGTCATAGCCGCGCTGCAGGAATGTTGAATAAATCGCCACCACGGGTTTCAGGCCCTCGCAGGCCATACCCGCTGCAAAAGTCACAGCGTGCTGCTCGGCAATGCCCACGTCGTAATAGCGCTTGGGAAAGCGCTGGTGGAAAGCCACCATGCCGGAGCCCTCGCGCATGGCGGGCGTGATGCCGACCAGGCGCATGTCTTTGTCGGCCATGTCGCACAGCCACTGGCCAAACACCTGGGTGAAGGTGGTTTTGGCGGGCGTGGCCGCAGGCACCAGGCCCACATTCGGGTCGAACTTGCCGGGGCCGTGGTAGGCCACCGGGTCGGCCTCGGCCTTTTCGTAGCCTTGGCCTTTTTTGGTGACCACGTGCAAAAACTGCGGGCCATCCAGATTTTTGATGTTTTCCAGCGTCGGGATCAGCGACTCCAGGTCGTGTCCGTCGATCGGGCCGATGTAGTTGAAACCGAATTTTTCGAACAAAGTGGCAGGCACCACCATGCCTTTGGCGGTTTCTTCCAAGCGCTTGGCCAGTTCGAACAGGGGCGGTGCGTTTTTCAGCACATTTTTGGCACCTGCCTTGGCGGCCGAGTAAAAGCGCCCGCTCATCAGTTGCGCCAAATAACGGTTGAGCGCGCCCACGGGTGGGCTGATCGACATGTCGTTGTCGTTCAGGATCACCAGCAGCTTGCACTCTTCCACGCCCGCGTTGTTCAAGGCTTCGAAGGCCATGCCGGCGGTCATGGCGCCGTCGCCAATCACCGCGATCGAATGGCGCGACTCGCCTTTTTGGCGAGCGGCCACGGCCATGCCCAAAGCGGCCGAGATGCTGGTGGACGAGTGCGCCGTGCCAAAGGTGTCGTACTCGCTCTCGTCGCGGCGCGGAAAGCCCGACAGGCCGCCAAACTGGCGCAGCGTGGGCATACGGTCACGACGGCCGGTCAAAATTTTGTGCGGGTAAGTCTGGTGGCCCACGTCCCAAACGATGCGGTCTTCGGGGGTGTTGAAGACGTAATGCAAAGCCACGGTTAACTCGACAGTGCCGAGGTTGGAGCTCAGGTGTCCACCGGTCTTGGAGACGTTGTCAAGCACGCAGTGGCGCAACTCGTCGGCCAATTGGGGCAAATCGGTACGCTGCAGTCGGCGCAGATCGGCCGGTGAGTCGATGGTCTTGAGCAAATCGGTCATGTCAGTTGTTTCTTTCTACCACCATGGCGGTCAAGGCGCGCAAAGCGGCCAAACGGGCCTCGGGCAAACCAGTGTCGACCAGGGCTTGCACCGCCTCAGCGGCCAGCGCATCGGCATAGGTCTTGGCTGCATCCAGCCCCATCAGGGCCACATAAGTGGGTTTGTCGGCGGCTTCGTCTTTGCCTGCAGTCTTGCCCAGCGTGGCCGAATCGGCCGTCACGTCCAAGACATCGTCCACCACTTGAAAGGCCAGGCCCAGTGCCTGACCAAATCGACTCAAGGCCGCCTGGACGGGGGCAGACACGCCGGGCACACAGGCCGCGCCCATCTGCACACTGCACAAGAGCAAGGCCCCGGTTTTGAGGCGGTGCATCTGGCGCAGTTGGTCTTCACTCAGGCGGTGGCCCACGCTGGCCAGGTCAATCGCCTGGCCTCCGGCCATGCCTTGGTAACCCGAAGCCCGGGCCAGCAAACCGACGCAGGCGGCTTGCACTGAAGCGCTCACACTGGCGTCTGCAGGGGTTAGTATTTCAAAGGCCAGGGTCTGCAAGGCGTCACCGGCCAGCAGGGCTTGGGCCTCGCCAAACTGCACATGGACCGTCGGTTTGCCGCGCCGCAGCACATCGTTGTCCATGCAGGGCATGTCGTCGTGAACCAGCGAGTAAGCATGGATGAGTTCCAGCGCACAAGCCGCATTGAGGGCCGCCGCGCTTTGCGGGGCATCACCCACCGCCTCGGCCGTGGCCAGTACCAACAAGGGGCGCAGGCGTTTGCCACCGTCGAGCACGGCGTAGCGCATGGCTTCGCCCAGTTGGGCGGGCGAATCGGCGGCAATGCCTTGCGACAGCGCTTGCTCAACCCGCTCCAGATGCGGCTGCATCCAGGCTTTGAGGTCAAAAACACTCATGCACCGCTCCAGGGTTTGAGTTGCCCGCCGTCCAGCACCTGAATTTGGTCTTCCACCGCCTTGAGCTTGTCACGACACAACGCCAGCAAAGCAGCGCCACGCTGGTAGCCTGTCAAGAGCTGGTCCAAAGGCATTTGGCCGGATTCCAATTGACCGACCAGCGACTCCAGCTCCGCCAAAGCCGCTTCGTACGTGGCGGGCAGGGGTGCTGCCGGGGCGTCAACGGGGTCGGTGGGGGCGGCCTTGGGCATGGGGTATTCCGGGAAAAAACCCGATTTTAGGCCTTAAGCCTAGACAAAGCTGACAGTTGACCCTGTCAAGTCCACAAGACGGACATGGGCAGCCACCAGGCACCTGCTCAACCGGAGACCCTGAATTTATCAAGGCTTGTGAAGTCACGACCAACAGAGGCACCCCCCGGGGTAGAATCTCGGTTCATCGGCAGGGTCACCCCTGTCATTTTTTTGCGCGGTTTTCCTTGAATTCAGCGCTTTGTCCCTGCCCCTTCATAGGGGGAGTCTCTAGGTCAGGTCACCCATGTCTGATTTAAGTCTTCAACTGCAGCAGGCCGCAAGCCAACTACCAGTTTCCACTTATTTCGATGAAGCGCTGTTTCAGCGCGAATTGAACACGCTCTTCCGGCAAGGCCCCCGCTACGTGGGTCACCAGCTGGCGGTCCCTAACCCGGGCGACTATTACGCCCTGCCCCACGAGGGCGAAGGCCGCGCTTTGGTGCGCAACGCCCAAGGCGGGGTCGAGCTCGTCTCGAACGTGTGCCGCCACCGTCAGGCCGTCATGTTGAACGGTCGGGGCAATTTGCAAACCCAACAAAAGGGTAGCGCTGGCGGCAACATCGTTTGCCCCCTGCACCGCTGGACCTACTCGCCCAAAGGGGAGCTCCTGGGCGCACCCCATTTTTCGCACGACCCTTGCCTGAACCTGAACAACTACAAGTTGCAGGAATGGAACGGCCTGCTCTTTGAAGACAACGGCCGCGACATTGCCGCCGACCTGGCCAACATGGGGCCACGTTCGCAACTCAATTTCGACGGCTATGCCCTGGACCGGGTGGAGTTGCACGAGTGCAACTACAACTGGAAGACCTTCATTGAAGTCTATTTAGAGGACTACCACGTCGGCCCCTTCCATCCGGGACTGGGCCAGTTCGTCACCTGCGACGACCTGAGCTGGGAATTCAAGGAACACTACTCGGTGCAGACCGTGGGCGTGTCGGGCGGCTTTGGCAAGCCCGGCTCTGACGCTTACAAAACATGGCACGAAGTGCTGCTCAAATACCGCAATGGCCAACTCCCCGAGCGCGGCGCGATCTGGCTGACCTACTACCCCCACATCATGGTCGAGTGGTACCCGCATGTGCTCACCGTGTCGACCTTGCACCCGATCAGCCCGACCAAGACGCTGAACATGGTGGAGTTTTACTACCCCGAAGAAATCGTGGCCTTCGAGCGCGAATTCGTCGAGGCGCAGCAAGCGGCCTACATGGAAACCTGCATCGAGGACGACGAAATCGCCGAGCGCATGGACGCGGGACGCAAAGCCCTGCTCGCACGCGGCGACAACGAAGTCGGCCCTTACCAGAGCCCCATGGAAGACGGCATGCAGCACTTCCACGAGTGGTACCGTCGCCAGATGAGCACCCTCTGAACCCAAGGCGAAGATGCAAGCCTCCTGGATGATCCTGGCATCCTTGTTCTTCTCCACGATGGGCGTGTGCATCAAATACGCATCGGCCCACTTCCATACTTTTGAACTGGTTTTTTTCCGGGGTCTGATCGGTGTGATCTTCATGGCCAGCTTGTGCCGAATACAGGGTGTTCCCTTGCGCACGCCGATTCCCATGATGCATGTCTGGCGTTCGGTGGTCGGTGTCACTTCACTGGCCGCCTGGTTTTATGCCATTGCCCACCTGCCACTGGCCACCGCCATGACGCTCAATTACATGAGCGGCATCTGGGTGGCGGTTTTTCTGGTGGGCGGCACCTTGGTCATGGGCAGACTGCAAGAAGCCACCCGGCAAGGCCCCATCGTGCTGACGGTGATCGCAGGTTTCGGCGGCGTCATCTTGCTGCTGCGCCCCACCATCGAACAAGACCAATTGTTTGCCGGTCTCATCGGTCTGCTCTCGGGCTTGATCGCTGCACTGGCCTACATTCAAGTGGCTGCGTTGGGGCGACTGAACGAACCCGAAGCCCGCACCGTGTTTTATTTTTCGGTGGGCACCACCGTGGTGGGCGCGGTGCTGATGCTCGTCACCGGCATGAGTCCATGGGTTTGGCCCAGCTTGCTGTGGTTGCTGCCGGTGGGTGTGCTGGCGGCGTTGGGCCAACTGTGCATGACCAAGGCTTACAGCCGAGGCTCCACCCTGGTGGTGGCCAATCTGCAGTATTCGGGTATCGTCTTTGGTGCCTTGTTTGGCCTGATGCTGTTTGGTGAGCACATCCCCCTCATGGGCTGGCTGGGCATCGCCCTGATCATGGCCAGCGGCATCGCCTCCACCATCTTGCGCAACCGAGCCCTGCCCCGCGCCCCAGCCGAAGACCATTGAACGGAGACCTTTGTCATGTACCCCTTGTTGATCACCGCCCCCCAACTGCAAGCCCTAAAGGCCCAAGGCACACCTTGCGCCGTGTTGGACTGCAGCTTTGACCTGATGAAACCCGAGCTGGCCGATGGCTTTTTTACCAGCGAACGCATCGCAGCGGCTTTGCCCGCCCATATGGACAAGGATCTGAGCACGCACCAGCCGGGCCAGGCTGTCAACGGCGGACGACACCCCTTGCCGCAGCGCGAGATCGTGGCGCAGTGGCTGGGGAGTCTGGGCATTCACAACGGCATGCAAATCGTGGTGTACGACCGCAACAAAAGCCAATACTGCGGGCGCTTGTGGTGGATGCTCAAGTGGCTGGGCCACGAGGCCGTGGCCGTGCTCGATGGCGGTCTTCAAGCTTGGAAGGACGCTGGAGGGGCCTTGGATTCAGGGCTTGCCACGCCAGCAGCACCCGCTCGTTTTGAGCTGAAACCGCCACTGCGCCAGCTGGTGCTGACCGATGCGGTCTCGGCCGCTTTGGGCCAACCCACCCAAACCGTGGTCGACGCCCGTGCCGGTGCCCGCTACCGGGGCGAGGTGGAGCCCCTGGACCCGGTGGCTGGTCACATTCCGGGTGCTTTGAACCGTCCTTTTACTGAGAACTTCACCGAAGACGGCCGTTTCAAAAACCCCGCGCAACTGAAAGCGGAATGGACCCAGGTGCTGGCGGGTCGACCTGCCAGCAGCGTGGTACACCACTGCGGCAGCGGCGTGACGGCCGTGCCCAATATTCTGGCCATGGAGTTGGCCGGTTTCGGGCCCACTGCGCTCTATGCGGGCAGCTGGAGCGAATGGTGCCGTACCCCTGGCCTGCCCTGCGCCAAAGGCTGAACGCCAAGTTCAGTGCTGGTGCCCTGCCAAGGCGCTGACGATGACCACCATGCCGATGCCCACGGCCAGCCACAAAATTTGTGCGGCTGTTTCGCGCGCAGACAGGCGTTTTTGCAATTGGGGAATCAGGTCGGCCAAGGCCACATAAACAAAGCTGCTGCTGGCCACGACCAGAAAAAAGGGCAGCCAGTCGTGCAGGGCGTCGACCAGCACATAGCCCACCGCGCCGCCCAAAGCGGTGATGGCCCCGGCCATAGAGACCTTGAGGATGGCGGCTTTTCGGCTGCTGCTGCCACGGCGCAACACCGCCAGATCGCCCATGTGGTGAGGGATTTCGTGAGCCAGCACGGCCAGGGCGGCGATCACACCCAAACGCATGTCGGCGATGAAGGCCGATGCGATGAGGATGCCATCGCCAAAGCAATGCACGCTGTCTCCCGCCAACACGGCCCATTGACCACGGGGTGGCTCGCCATCGGCGGGGGTGTTGTGCGCATGACCATGGTGCGTTTGATGGGCATCGCGGTCGTGGTCGTGGTCGTGGTGCGCGTGATCGTGATCGTGATCGTGATCGTGACCATGCGCATGTTCATGCCCGTGGTGCCACAATTCGGCCTTGTCGAGCAAGAAGAAAAAAACCAATCCCAACAGCAAGGTCAAAAACAACTCGTGCGCCCCGGCCTCACTCTCAAAGGCCTCTGGCAAAAGATGCAAAAACGAGGTGGCCATCAAGGCCCCGGCGGCCAGGCTCAGCATGTGCTGGGTGTAGCGGCTGAGCACGCCAAAACTCAGCCAAGCGGCCACCCAGACGCTGCCAATGCCCGCCACCAAAGTGCCCACCAAAATCGCCAATAAAGTCATCATGTTTCCCGGAGTGCCCTGCACTCCATAAGAAACCGCCCCGAAGGGCGGTCTCTGCGTTCAAAAATCAGGCCACACCCTGGCGTTTGAGCCAGGCCAGCAAGCGTTGCCAGCCGTCTTCAGCAGGCCCCTTGCGGTAGCTGCCACGGTAATCGGCGTGAAAAGCGTGCGGGGCCTCAGGATAAACCACAAACTCACTGGCTTTGGCCGCTGCAGGCCCTTGCGCCAAGGCTTCTTTCATCTTATCAACCGTGTCAAGCGGGATGCCGGTGTCAGCTGCGCCATACAAACCCAACACCGGAGCCTTGAGCTGGCCCACCAAGGCCAAGGGGTGTGCGGGCGTTTGCGCCGTGGCATTGCCCACGAGTCGGCCGTACCAAGCCACACCCGCCTTCAGCTTGGGCTGGTGCGCGGCATACAACCAAGTGATGCGCCCGCCCCAGCAAAAGCCGGTGATCGCGAGTTTGTCGGTGTTGCCACCATTCGCAGCCGCCCAGGCCACGCAGGCGTCCAGGTCGCCCATGACTTGTGCATCGGGCACCTTGGCAATGATTTCAGACTGCAGCTTGGCCAGTTCGCCGTATTCGTTGGGGTCGCCCTGGCGCACAAACAGCTCGGGGGCGATGGCCAAGTAGCCGGCCTGGGCCAGGCGACGGGTGACGTCGGCGATGTACTCGTGCACGCCAAAAATCTCGGAGATCACCAGCACCACCGGCAAACCGGTCTTGCCCGCCGGCGCGCTGCGGTAGGCGGGCATCTTGAAACCATTCACATCGATGGTCACTTCGCCCGTCACCAGGCCCGTCACCGGCGTTTTGATGGCGGTCTGCGCCATGATGGGCATGGCCGCAGCGGCATAGCCCACACCCAAAGCTGCTTGCAGGGCCACGCGGCGGGTGGTGCCCGTGGAATCCACACGGCCACCCAAAAGGGCTTGGGCATCGTTGATCAGGTCGTTGTTCAAGGCAGGTCTCCGTCTGTGAAAAATAAGAGGGGGCTTATCTTGGCACAGTCGCAACAGGCTTGCACAAAGACTGCGATTTACACTGCCATCATGCCCAACACCCTGGCCGCCCCTGCGCCATCACCCTCGCCTGTTTTGTACTCGTTTCGCCGCTGCCCCTACGCCATGCGGTCCCGGCTGGCCCTGTACGTCAGCGGCATCGCTCACGAACACCGCGAAGTGGTGCTGAAGAACAAACCTGCCCACTTGCTGGCCTTGTCGCCCAAGGGCACGGTGCCCGTACTGTGGCTGCCCGAGGCGGCGGGAGGCCAGGTGCTGGAGCAGAGTCTGGACATCATGCTGTGGGCCCTGCGCCAGCACGACCCGCTGGGCTGGCTGCCTGCGTCGGATGCGGGCATGGCCGATGCGCTGGCCCTGATCGCGCACAACGACGGGCCTTTCAAGCAGCAGCTGGACCGCTACAAATACCCCAACCGCTCAGGCTTGGACAGTGGCACCGCCGACCGCGATGAGGCGACTATTTGGTTGCGCACGCTGGATGCGCGGCTTCGAGCGCAAGCTTTTTTGGCTGGCGAGCACTTCGGCTTGACCGATGCGGCCATCGCCCCTTTTGTGCGCCAATTCGCCCACACCGACCCAGGCTGGTTTGCGGCGCAGCACTGGCCTGCGCTGGCGAAGTGGCTGGCCGGTTTTGAGGCCTCTGAGCTGTTCGCGGCCATCATGCAAAAGCATGCAGCCTGGGAAGAACCGGCACCCATTTTGTAGGAGCCAACCCCTGGGCGATTGGCGACGAGCGATCGGCAGTGGTCTGACAAGGCTTTCGCGGCGAGGGCGCTGCTCCCACAAAAAGAGACTCAGTGCGCCTGTTCCCAATTTGGGCCAAAGCCCACTTCGGCGAGCAGGGGCACCTTCAAGTCGGCCACACCGGCCATGATGCGCGGCACTTCGGTACGCACCCATTCCACTTCTGACTCGGGCACCTCGAACACCAGTTCGTCGTGCACCTGCATGATGACTTTGGTGGCCTTGCCTTGTTCGTCCAGCGCTTTTTGCACCGCCACCATGCTCAGTTTGATCAGGTCGGCCGCCGTGCCCTGCATGGGCGCGTTGATGGCGGCACGTTCGGCCCCGGCGCGGCGCGGGCCGTTGGGGCTGTTGATCTCGGGCAGCACCAGGCGGCGGCCAAACACGGTCTCCACATAGCCCATCGCCTTGGCCTGTTCGCGGGTCGCGTCCATGTAGTGCTTGACCCCGGCAAAACGCTCAAAGTAGCGGGTGATGTAGTTCTTGGCTGCGGTGTTGTCGATGCCCAAAGCCTTGGCCAAACCAAACGCGCTCATGCCGTAAATCAGGCCAAAGTTGATGGTTTTGGCGTAGCGCCGCTGCTCACTGCTCACGGTGTCGGGCGTGGCGCCAAACACCTCGGCCGCTGTGGCTTTGTGCACGTCCAGGCCTTCGTGGAAGGCCTTGAGCAAAGCCGGGTCGTCGCTCAGGTGCGCCATGATGCGCAGCTCGATCTGGCTGTAGTCGGCGCTGGCAATCACGCAGCCCGCAGGGGCCACAAAGGCCTCACGCACTTTGCGCCCTTCGGCGGTGCGCACCGGGATGTTTTGCAGGTTCGGCTCGTTGCTCGACAAGCGGCCCGTCACAGCCACCGCTTGCGCGTAATGCGTGTGCACACGCCCCGTGCGAGGCAAGGCCAGCTGCGCCAGCTTGTCGGTGTAGGTGCCTTTGAGTTTGGAGAGGCTGCGGTGCTCCAGGATTCGGGCGGGCAGCGGGTAGTCTTCGGCCAGTTTTTCCAGCACCTCTTCGTCGGTGCTGCGTGCGCCCGTAGCGGTTTTCTTGATGACGGGCAGGCCCAGCTTGTCAAAAAAGATCTCGCCCAGCTGCTTGGGGCTGGCCAGGTTGAAAGGCTGGCCTGCAATTTCGTAGGCTTCGGTTTCGAGTTGCACAATGCGCTCGCCCAGCGCCTGGCTTTGCGCGGCCAGGGTTGGCGCGTCAATCAGCACGCCATTGCGCTCGATGCGGTACAGCGATTCGCTGGTCTTGATTTCGAGGTCGTAAACATATTTGAGCCCCGCATGGGCTTCGATCTGCGGCCACAAAGCCAGATGCACATCCAAGCACTGGTCCGAGTCTTCGCACGAATAGTGCGCCGCTTTGTCCACGTCCACCTGCGCAAACGGGATTTGGTGCGCGCCCTTGCCGCACAGGTCTTCATAGGTCACGCCCCGGCGGCCCACATGGCGCTCGGCCAGGCTGGAGAGGCCGTGCGGCTTGTGCACTTCGAGCACATAGCTTTCCAGCATGGTGTCGTGCGCATAGCCCTGCACCTCGATGCCGTGGTTGGCGAACACATGGCGGTCGTATTTGATGTTCTGGCCCAGCTTGTGGCGGGCAGGGTTTTCGAGCCAGGGCTTGAGTTTGGCCAGCACATCGGTCAGCGGCAGCTGCTCGGGCGCACCGGGGCCGTTGTGGGCCAGCGGAATGTAAGCCGCCTCGCCGGGCGTGACGCTCAGCGAAATGCCCACGATCTCGGCGCGCATGGCGTCAAGTGAAGTGGTTTCGGTGTCGATGGCGGTGAGCGGAGATTGTTCGATTCGAGCCAGCCATGTTTCGAACGCGGCCCAGTCCAGCACCGTGTCGTATTTCAAGTCACCCTGCACGGCGCTGGCGGCACTGTCCAACTCGGGCAATGCCGCAGGTTGATCTTCTTGAGCCGAGCCAAACAAATCGCCCATGCCCGTGTCTTTGGGCTTGCTCGCTTTGGCCTTGGGGGCGGGCGCTGGCACAGCCCCGCCCATCGACTGCACCAGCCCCTTGAAGCCATAGGTCTGGTAAAAATTCAGCAGCTTGTCTTTGTCGGGCGCGTGCAGGTGCAAACTGGCCAACGACGGCAAATCGGGCACCCAGCCGTTCAAGTCGCAATCGGTTTTCATGGTCACCAGGGCCCGGCCCTTGGGCAGCCAGTCCACCGCTTGGCGCAGGTTCTCGCCCGCCACGCCCTTGATGTCGTGCGCGTTTTCCATCAGCTTGTCGAGCGAGCCGTATTCCATCAGCCATTTGGCAGCGGTCTTGGGGCCGACTTTGGCCACGCCGGGCACGTTGTCCACTGTGTCGCCCACCAATGTTTGGTAATCGATCATCAGCGAAGGCGGCACGCCAAACTCGGCGGTGACGCCGGCCACATCGCGCACCTTGCCGTTCATGGTGTCGATGATGGTGATGTGCTCGTTGACCAACTGGCTCAAATCCTTGTCGCCGCTCGACACCGTCACCGTGATGCCCTGCTGCGCGGCCACATGCGCCAGCGTGGCGATCACGTCGTCGGCTTCCACACCGGGCACATCCAGCACGGTCCAGCCCATCAGGCGCACCAGTTCATGGATCGGCTCGATCTGCGTGCGCAAATCGTCGGGCATGGGGCTGCGGTTGGCTTTGTACTCGGGATACAGCGCGTCACGGAAAGTGGGGCCTTTGGCGTCGAACACGCAAGCCGCATAGACGGCCGGCACATCCTTGCGCAGCCGCTCCATCATGTTGATCATGCCGCGAATGGCGCCGGTGGCGGCGCTCGTCGGGTCGCCCGGCACGGCCCGCAGGTCGGGCATGGCATGGAAGGCGCGGTACAGGTAGCTGGAGCCGTCGACCAGCAGCAAGCTGGGTTTCGCCGTGGTAGGGGCGGTGCTTGGGGCCGTGTCGGGGGCGGTGTCAGTTGTGTTTTCGCTCATCCCCCGATTGTGCCCGCCTGTGACATCCCGGACGGCAGTGTCAACCCGGAATCTCGGGCTCCACCAAAAGGGCCAGTTGCGCCAGCGACTCCTGCCACCCGAGGTAACACATCTCCAGCGGAATTGCGTCCGGAATGCCCTTTTGCTCAATGCTGAGTTCTGTGCCACACAGCACGGGCTTGAGCCGCACGGTCACCTCCAGAACGCCCGGCAAATTCGGGTCTTCAAACTGGTCGGTGTAGCGAATCAGCGTATCGGGCACCAGCTCGAGGTACTCGCCGCCAAACGAATGGGCGTTGCCCGACGAAAAATGGTGAAACGACATGCGAAACGTGCCACCCACATGCGGTGCCATGTGGTGAACTTGGCAGGTAAAACCATAAGGCGGGAGCCATTTGCTCATCGCTTCAGCTTCCAAAAAGGCCCGGTAGACCTTGTCTGGCGTGGTTTTGAGCACCCTGTGAAGGCGAACAGTGCTGTCGGACATGGGCAACTCCTGCAATCATGTATCAAAAGCATAAGTTAACACGCAGATCACGCCTCAAGCTCACCACCCTGCCCCGCCTACAATCTCCCCTTTGTCCCATTACAGGCCTTATTTCAGGCCAGCGATTGCAACCATGGCGGTATTCACCGAAGTCTCTGAAGCCCAGGCCAACGACCTGATGCAAGCCCTGAATTTGGGTCAGCTCACTGCTTTGCGCGGCATCGAGGGCGGCATTGAAAACACCAACTACTTCGCGACCACCACCGAAGGTGAGTACGTGCTCACCCTGTTCGAGCGCCTGACACACGAGCAACTGCCGTTTTACCTGTTTCTGATGAAACACCTGGCTGGGCGCGGCATCCCGGTGCCTGACCCGGCGGCCAACCGCGACGGCGATGTGCTGCACACGCTGTGCGGCAAACCCGCCGCCGTGGTCAACAAGCTCGCAGGCAAAAGCCAGCTGCAACCTCAGGCCGTGCACTGCGCGGCTGTGGGCGACATGCTGGCGCGCATGCACCTGGCGGGGGCAGACTACAACCGAAATCAACCCAATTTGCGCGGCCTGCCTTGGTGGAACGAGACGGTACCTGTGGTGCTGCCGTACCTCGATGCGCCCCAAGCCGCCTTGCTGCGCAGCGAACTGGCTTACCAGAACCACATCGCCGAAGGCGCGGCCTACGCTGGCCTGCACCGAGGCCCGGTGCATGCCGACCTGTTCCGTGACAACGTGATGTTTGACGGCGAGCAACTGACCGGTTTTTTTGACTTTTACTTTGCAGGTGTGGACACCTGGCTGTTTGACTTGGCCGTGTGCCTGAACGACTGGTGCATCGACTTGCCCAGCGGCGTGCACGACGCCGAACGTGCCCAGGCCATGGTGCGCGCCTACAACCAGGTGCGCCCCTTGAGCGCTGCCGAACGCGAATTGTTGCCTGCCCTTTTGCGCGCAGGGGCTTTGCGTTTTTGGATTTCGCGTCTGTGGGACTACCATCTGCCCCGCGAAGCGGCCATGCTCACGCCGCACGACCCGACCCATTTCGAGCGCGTTTTGCGCGGTCGGGTGCAACAGCCCATTTCCCTGACTGACCTCGTCTGAACACCATGAACCTGCAAATCGTTCCAGCCCGTGCCGGCCTCAAGTGGGTCCGTCAGGGCATGAGCACTTTTTGGCGTCAGCCGCTGGCCATGTCGGGCCTGTTCTTTTTATTCATGGCCACGGTCTCCGTTGTTTCCATCGTGCCTTTCATCGGCAGCGCATTGGCATTGATCGTCCTGCCCGCGCTCACCTTGGGCATGATGGCCGCGACCCAGACCGCTACCGAAGGCAAGTTCCCCATGCCAGGCGTGCTGTTTGCCGCCTTCAAGGCCGGACCACATCGCCAAGCCATGTTCCATTTAGGGGGGCTGTACGCGCTGATTTTTTTGGTGGTCATGGGCGCCTCGGCCTTGGTCGACGGCGGCACCTTTGCCAATGTTTATTTTGGCGGCCAAGCCATGACGCCCGAGGTGGTCACGGCCGACTCCTTCCAGAACGCCTTGTGGGTGTCCATGCTGTTTTATGTGCCGCTGTCCATGATGTTCTGGCACGCACCAGCCCTGGTGCATTGGTATGGTTTGCCCGCCGTCAAAAGCCTGTTTTTCAGCTTCATAGCGTGCTGGCGCAACCTCAAGGCTTTCACCGTTTATGTGTTCGCCTGGGGTGTGATTTTCATGTTGGCGGGCGTCTTGGCACTGGTCATCACCAGCCTCATGGGCGATCCTGACCTGATGACGGCCACCTTCATGCCCTTGGCATTGATGGTGGCAGCCATGTTCTTCACATCCATGCTGTTCTCGGTACGCGACTGTTTCTCGACCGATGTCTACGACGAGCCACCCGCCAGCGCGGATCGGCCCGACTGAGCGACTCAGTGGTGGTGGCCGTGCGCACCGTGTGAGTGGCGGTGCGTCACCTCTTCGGCTGAGGCCGCCCGCACTTCCATCACCTTCAGGCTCAGCGTCAGGTGCTGTCCGGCCCAAGGATGGTTGCCGTCCAGGATCACCTGATCCCCTTTGATTTTGAGCACGTTGAACACCTGCTCGTGACCATCGGGCGTGCGTCCACGCAACTGACCGCCCACCTTCACGCCGGGCGGGAACTCGCTTTTGGGGATGGTCTGCACCAAGCTTTCATCGCGCTCACCAAAAGCGTCGGCCGGGGCCAACTTCAAGGTGGTGGCAAAGCCCACTTCTTGGCCTTCGAGCGCGGCTTCGATTTTGGGAAAAGTGTTGTCGTAGCCGCCGTGCAAATACGAAGTGGGCTCATTCGCCTTGTCCAGCAACTGGCCTTGGGCGTTGGTCACTTTGTACTGCATGGTGACGACGGTGTTTTGGGCGATTTTCATGGGAACTTTCAGAACAGGAACTGGTTTAAACCACCGTGAGTTTAGCCACGCTCAGCGCCAGCCATTTCACCCCGTGGCGAGGGAAGTTAACCTGGGCACGGGCATCGGCACCGACGCCCTCAACAGCCAAGACTTTGCCCTCACCGAACTTGGTGTGAAACACCTGTTTGCCGGCTGAGATGCCGTGTTCGGGCGCGGCTTTTTGGACCGGTACAGGCGGGCTTTTGTAGGTTTCGGTACTCAAGCTGCTCTGACCCCAAGCGGGTCGAGCATGGCGGTTGAATGCTGGCGTTTGTGGCCAGCCACCTGAACCGCCCGAAGCACCGCCCCCACCGCCTGCGCTGCCCAAGTTCGAGAAGCCGCCGTTTTTGGGCGTGACCCACTTCAGGCACTCTTCTGGCAACTCTTCCAGAAAGCGGCTTTTCAGGTTGTAGCGCGTCTGCCCGTGCAGCATGCGGGTTTGCGAATGGCTGAGGTACAGGCGCTTGCGGGCGCGGGTGATGGCCACGTACATCAATCGGCGCTCTTCCTCCAGCCCATCAAAGTCGTTCATCGCGTTTTCGTGCGGAAACAGGCCTTCTTCCAGGCCGGTGATGAACACCGCATCAAACTCCAAGCCCTTGCTGGCGTGCACTGTCATGAGCTGCACCGCGTCTTCGCCCGCTTGGGCTTGGTTGTCACCCGCCTCCAGCGAGGCGTGGGTCAAGAAAGCCGCCAGCGGGCTCATGATCACGCCGTCTTCGCTGAACTCGTCGATAGTGCCCAGGTCTGATGCAGGTGCAGCGCTCAAGCCCTGGCTCGCTGGGCTTTGCCCCAGGCCTGAGGTGCCTTGCGGCAGGGCCACCGCACTGCGGCCAAAGCCTTCTTGCGTGACAAAACTCTCGGCGGCGTTGACCAGTTCTTCCAAGTTTTCCACCCGGTCGGCGCCTTCTTTTTCGGTGCGGTAGTGGTTCACCAAGCCGGTCTTGTCCAGCACCAAGTCAATGATCTCGCGCAGCGTCATGCCCTCGGTCTGCTCACGCAGCACGTCGACCATGGCCACAAAGGCCGCCAAATTGGCCCCGGCCTTGCCGGTGGTGGCGCTCACCGCGTCGTGCAGCGAGCAGCCTGCGGCTCGCGCCGCGTCTTGCAATTGCTCCACGCTGCGCGCCCCGATGCCGCGTGGCGGAAAGTTGACCACCCGCAAAAAGCTGGTGTCGTCGTTGGGGTTCTCCATCAGGCGCAAATAGGCCAGCGCGTGCTTGATCTCGGCGCGCTCAAAAAAGCGCAAACCGCCATACACCCGGTACGGGAACCCGGCGTTGAACAGCGCGGTTTCCAGCACCCGGCTTTGGGCGTTGCTGCGGTACAGCAGCGCCACTTCCTTGCGCTCAAAACCGTCTTGTTTGACCAACTGGCGCAGCTCTTCAATCAACCACTGCGCCTCGGCAAAGTCAGAAGGCGACTCCACTACCCGCACCGGCTCGCCCGCGCCTTGGTCTGTGCGCAGGGTTTTGCCCAAGCGGGTCTTGTTGTGGCTGATCAGGTGGTTGGCCGAATCCAGGATGTTGCTGAAGCTGCGGTAGTTTTGCTCCAGCTTGATTTGATGCTTGACCTGAAACTCGCGCACAAAGTCGGCCATATTGCCCACCCGCGCACCCCGGAAGGCGTAAATGCTCTGGTCGTCGTCGCCCACGGCCAAAATCGCACATTCACCCCCCTCACCCGGCAAACCCGCCAGCTGCTTGAGCCAAGCGTATTGCAGCTTGTTGGTGTCCTGAAACTCGTCCACCAAAATGTGCCGAAAACGGCGGCGGTAGTGCTCGCGCACATGCACGTTGTCACGCAATAGCTCATACGAGCGCAGCATCAGCTCGCCAAAATCCACCACGCCCTCGCGCAGGCATTGCTCTTCGTACAGCTGGTACAGCTCCACCTTGCGGCGGGTCTCGTCGTCGCGCACCGGCACATCGCCGGGGCGCTGGCCGTCTTCTTTGCAGCCCGAAATGAAATACTGCACCTGCTTGGGCGGAAAGCGGTCTTCGTCCACATTGAACTGCTTGCACAGCCGCTTAACAGCCGACAACTGGTCTTGTGTGTCCAAAATCTGAAAGGTCTGCGGCAAACCCGCCAGCTGAAAATGCGCCCGCAAAAAACGGTTGCACAGACCATGGAAGGTGCCAATCCACATGGCATTCACGTTCACCGGCAGCATGGACTGCAAACGCAGCTTCATCTCTTTGGCGGCTTTGTTGGTGAAGGTCACCGCCAAGATGCCACCGGGCGAGACCTGCGAGGTCTGCAACAGCCAAGCGATGCGCGTGGTCAGAACACGCGTTTTGCCAGAACCGGCCCCCGCCAAGATCAAAGCGTGCTCGGCGGGCAAGGCCACCGCACGGTGCTGCTCGTCGTTGAGCTGAGCAAGCAAAGGCGAAGAGTGTGCCGCAGGATCGGAAAAGGGAGACATCATCCCAGTGATTGTAGAAAGGTCCGCAAGCAACCCATGAGTCATGACTTAGCCATCGTTGCAGATCATTGCAGAAGCCGAAAACCTAAGGCAAACCCTAGCCATCTGGGTGTAATACTGTATTTACAGCAGACTTGCTTGAAGCTAAAACTGTACACACGCTTAGCGCGGAAAGGCCTGTCGTGTCACTTATCCACTCTTTGGTATCAAAAATCAGCCGAATCCCTCAGGATCTGGCTTGTTTTTTCTATATGCCATCGGCCACGGGTTCTTTCGAACACGGCCATCCGAACTTGGGACCCACGGCCTCGTCGTCTGTTTCACACAACAATTGGCCAGAGGCCGCTCGCAAGCCACTTCCCATGATCAAGATTGCGCCTCGCATCAAACATTGAAGGCAGTGCCACTGAATTGACGCAAACTGTCAGCCGATTCCAGTAGAATCAGACACCGGGCCCAAGATTCTTGCGCCCGGTTTTTTTGTCAAAAAACCGGCCAGGCCAAGCGCTCACTCGTTCTTTCAACGAATCCTTTTTTGGAGCTTGGTTTTCTCATGGAAATTTTTGATTACGACAACATCCTGTTGCTGCCACGCAAGTGCCGCGTGGAGAGCCGTTCTGAGTGCGACGCGAGCGTCGAACTGGGTGGCCGCAAGTTCCGCCTGCCGGTGGTGCCTGCCAACATGAAAACGGTGGTGGACGAGTCCATCTGCCTGTGGATGGCACAAAACGACTACTTTTATGTGATGCACCGCTTTGACCTGGACAACGTCCAGTTCGTGCGCGACATGCATGGCAAGGGCGTTTACGCCTCGATCTCGTTGGGCGTCAAAGCCCCCGATCGCGCCACGGTGGACCAGCTGGCCGCCGAAAACCTGGTGCCCGAGTACATCACCATCGACATCGCCCACGGCCATGCCGACAGCGTGCGCGACATGATCGGCTACATCAAGGCCAAACTGCCCAAGAGCTTTGTGATCGCAGGCAACGTGGCCACGCCCGAAGCCGTGATCGATCTGGAAAACTGGGGCGCAGATGCCACCAAAGTGGGCGTGGGCCCCGGCAAGGTCTGCATCACCAAGCTCAAGACCGGTTTTGGCACCGGCGGCTGGCAGTTGTCGGCGCTCAAGTGGTGCGCTCGTGTGGCCACCAAGCCCATCATTGCCGACGGCGGCATCCGCAGCCACGGCGACATCGCCAAGAGCATCCGCTTTGGCGCGAGCATGGTCATGATCGGCTCACTCTTTGCGGGTCACGAAGAGTCCCCCGGCAAGACCGTAGAGGTCGATGGCGAGATGTTCAAGGAATACTACGGCTCAGCGTCTGACTTCAACAAGGGCGAGTACAAGCACGTCGAAGGCAAGCGCATTCTGGAGCCGATCAAGGGCAAGCTGGCCAACACGTTGATTGAGATGGAGCAGGACGTGCAAAGCTCGATCAGCTATGCCGGTGGCACCAAGCTGATGGACATCCGCAAGGTGAACTACGTCACGCTGGGCGGCGATAACGCCGGTGAGCATTTGTTGATGTAAACCCATCGCTGCATTCACAGCAAGGGGAGCCATGGGCTCCCCTTTTTTTGACTTCAGAATCCTCAGCGCAAGGCCCCCAGCGCCAGCATCACACCACTGACCACCAGCAAGCCGCAGATGATCTGACGCAAACGCGCCACCGGTACCCGGTGCGCTAAGCGGTGGCCCAGCCACACGCCCGCCAGCGCCACACCGATCAGCACCATCCAACGCTGCCAGATCCAGCTGCTGGTCAAGCGCCCTTCCCAGGTCATGCCCACCAGCACAGTGGCCGCAGCCACCGCAATGACCAAGGGCGTGGTGGCCCGCAATAGCTGCACATCCGACAAGCGGCGACTGAGCCAAGCGACCACCAAGGGGCCGGCCGTGCCGAAGATCATTTCGACCAAACCAATGGATGCACCAGCTGGCCAAGCCCAGACGGGTACTGCGGTTGACGATTGGGACCCCTTGGGCCGCAAGGCATTGATCCCTACGCCCGCCACATACACCCCCAACAAAAGCAAGGGCCAGCGGCTGTTCATGTGCTGCACAAGCCACAAGCCCACCAGCGTGCCCAGCACCATGCCCGGCAAGAGGCGGCGCAGCTCGCGCCATTGCACCTGCCGCCAGTTCAGCCCGCTGTGAAAAGCCGAAGCGGGCACATCCATCAACAAAGCGAGTGCCACCACGGCAGGCAAAGGCCATTTCCAGGCCAACAGAGGCACCACCACCAAAGACGAACCAAAGCCCGTGAGGCCCAGCACGGTGTAACCCAACAAAACCACCCCGATGGGGTAAATCCATTCCTGCATCCAGATTCCTTTTTGCTTTCAATCGCTCAGGTTTTTTTGGACGAATTCCCGAAACACCGACATGGCGGGCAACTCGGTGCGCCCTGCCAGGGTGATGAGGCCCAGCCGCGCCTGCCCTTGCAGGGGCGTGCACATGCCCAACTCCACCAAACGGCCTCGGACAATGCCCTCTCGCGCGGCCCCCACGATGCCCAAGTAAATCGCATCGGTCTGCCCGACCACATCGAGCAGACTCGCGATGTCATCGCACTGCAAGGTGGTCATTTGTGCCGGATTGGCTCTCGGGCCATAGTGGTCCACCAACAATCGGGCCACTTCTTGCGACAACTGGATGGAGGCGATGGGGTAGGACAACAAGGCTTCAAATGGCACGCCATCGGGGTGCAGACTCAGGAGCGGGTGCCCCTGACGGCACACAAAACCTGCACGCATCTCCACCACATGCGACATCTTCAAGTCCGGCGCGGCCTCCACCCGCCGCACGTCGACGACCAAGGCGTCGAGTTCCCTCTCGCGCAATTGGGTCAGTTGCAGCTCGGTGGAACCGCGCGACACGGCCACATGCACGGTCGGATGGTTTTCGGCCATGTAGCGCAGCCATGGCGTCATCAGCATCGCACCGGGCCCTGACCCCAGGCCCACCCGCAATGAGCCCAAACCGCCTTGCTGAAGCAATGCAGCGCCTTGTTTGAGTTCCTGGGCCTCTTGCACAATGCGCCGGGCCCGCTCCAAGACAGATCGGCCCAGAGGTGTGAGTTCGTTTTTTTTGCCCACACGGTCCACCAAAGGGCCGCCCAGGTCTTCCTCCAGCGCCTGAATGCTTCGGCTCAGGGCAGACTGGGTGATGTGCAGTTTTTCAGCCGCACGGCTGAAGGAGCCGGTGTCAGCCAGCGCCAGCCAGTGTTCAAGATGCCGGAGGTTCATGCATTCATTTTACGAATGATTATCAGGAAAATAAGTCATTGGACACATTGATTTAGCCTTTTTACGATTTGGCCATGGTCATTTCAACCATTGAAAAACAGCAACCAACAGGAGACATCATGAACATCAGAACCCTTCTCGGCAGCTTGGCCGTGGTCGCCAGCGCTTTCAGCCCCGCCCTGGCCCAGAACTATCCCGCCAAAACCATCAACCTGATCGTGCCCTACCCAGCCGGCGGCCCCTCTGACTTTTTTGCCCGCAAAGTGCAACCCGACGCTGCGGCCAAGTTGGGTCAAACCATGATCATTGAAAACATCGGTGGCGCGGGTGGCGCCATCGGCATGGCCAAGTTGATCAACGCACCTGCAGACGGCTACACCCTGAGTCTGGGCAGCCCCATGGAGTTGGTACTGGCACCCATGGCGATTCAAGGCGTGAAGTACAAATCGGAAGACTTCAAATTGGTCGCGCAATTCACGACCACCAACACGATTTTGGCGGTGCGCAACTCCTTGAACATCAAGACAGTGGAAGAACTGTTGGCATTCGCTCGCAAAAACAAAGATAAACCACTGAGCTACGGCAGCGTCGGGCCCGGCTCGCTGTACCACCTGATTGGTGAAAAATTTTCGCAACTCACCCAAGTGCAAATGTTGCACGTGCCCTACAAAGGCATTGCCCCCCTGCTGACCGACCTGATGGGCGGACAAATCGACATGGCGTTCCTGCCCATGGCCGGCTCCATTCCCCAAACCATCATCGACGGCAAAGTCCAGGGCTTGGCTGTGACATCCAAAACCCCGCATGCCTTGTTCAAACAGTTCCCGGCCATGGCGGCCATGAAGGGTCTGGAAGCCATGGACTTTGACATCTGGTCTGGTGTGCAGGTGCACAAGAACACCCCAGACGCCATCGTCAACACCCTGAACAAAGCCTTCTACGCAGCCGCTGAAGTGCCAGAAACGCGCAAAGCGCTGGAAGGCAGCGGCAACGTGGTCTTGCCTGCGCGCACCCCTGCCGAACTGGCGCGTGTGTACCAAGGTGAGATCGAGCGTTACCGCGCCATCGCCAAATCGATTAATCTGCAAGCCCAGTAATCGAAAAGGTACGTCCATGAATGCCCCAGCAGACGCTTTTTTGCACGACAAACTGCAAGTCCTGCACGCTCAAGCCGATGAATTCATTGCGCTGCGCCGCGACATCCACAAGCACCCGGAGATGGGCTACAAGGAATACCGCACCAGCGACTTGGTGGCCGAGCAACTGAGCGCCTGGGGTTATCAGGTAACCCGGGGGCTGGGAGGCACAGGTCTGGTCGGTCAACTCAAAAAGGGCTCGGGCACCAAAAGCATCGGCATCCGCGCCGACATGGACGCCCTGCCGATTGACGAGGCCACAGGCTTGCCCTATGCCAGCTGCAATGTGGGCATCATGCACGCCTGCGGCCATGACGGGCACACGGCCATGCTGCTGGCAGCGGCCAAACACATCGCTCAAAAAGGTGTTTTCTCAGGAACCGTGAACCTGATTTTTCAGCCCGCCGAAGAAGGCTTGGGGGGCGCCAAGAAAATGATGGAGGACGGCCTGTTCCAAAAGTTCCCGTGCAACGCGATCTTTGCCATGCACAACATGCCAGGTCAACCGCAAGGTCACCTGGTCTTGCGTGACGGCTCAGCCATGGCGTCTTCTGACAACGTGACCATTACCTTGCACGGCAAAGGCGGCCACGGCGCCATGCCACATGTGGCCGTTGACCCGGTGGTGGCGGGCTCGGCCATCGTCATGGGCTTGCAAAGCATCGTGGCTCGCAATGTGGACCCGCAGCAAATGGCCATCATCACCGTGGGCGCGTTCAATGCGGGCGTGGCCAACAACGTGATTCCGCAGACCGCCACGCTGCGCTTGAGCGTTCGCTCACTCGACCGCGATGTGCGCATCTTGCTCGAAAAACGCATCACCGAACTGGTCCATGCGCAAGCCCAAAGCTACGGCGTCACGGCCGAGATCGACTACCAACGCGGCTACCCCGTGCTGGTGAACCATCTGGCAGAAACCGACTTCGCCCGCGATGTGGCCGAAGAGCTGGTGGGGGCGGACAAAGTGGTGCGCCAAGGCCGCGCTCTGAACGGCAGCGAAGACTTTGCCTTCATGCTCGAAGAGGTGCCCGGCTGCTATTTGCTCATCGGCAATGGTGATGGCTCGGGAGATGGCCATGGCGCTTGCATGGTGCACAACCCGGGCTACGACTTCAACGACCAGAACGTGGCCGTGGGCTCGGCCTATTGGTCACTGCTGGTGGAGCGCTTCTTGCCTGCCTGAACCATCTCACCTCTCAACCAAAAAGGGCAAGCCTGTTGGCTTGCCCTTTTTTATTTCAGTCGCGTATCAGGCCGGTTTTTGCTCGATCAACGTTTTGGCCAAATCATTCAAACGGCTGCCGACGCGGGTCAAATCCGTCACCACACTGAAGTGGTTCAAACCCGGCAGGTCTTCGCACACGGGCACAGTTTTAGGCCCCCAAGCTTGGTGAATCAAGCGGTTGTGTCGCAAAAACTCGGGGCTCTCATCACCCCCCACCACCGTGTACAGCACCCCTTTGGAGGGTCGCTGCCACTTGGCAGGGCTGGCCATGCGCACATGGGCGGGTGTGATGCGCAAATCGGCTTGCACAAAAGGCGTCTTGCGCACAGGCTCCAGATCGAACAGGCCTGAGATCGACATGGTTTTGCGCACCAGACCCGCAGGCAAATCGCGCCCCAGTTTCTTCCAGTCGCAAGCGAGCAACATGGCGGCCAAGTGACCGCCTGCCGAATGACCGATGGCGGTGATGTTGCTACGGTCACCGCCATGCGCGGCAATGTGACGCCAGACCCATGCCGTAGCACGGGCCATTTGCAAGGCGATGTCGGGCACCGTGATGGGCTGCGCCTCGGTGCCGGGACACAGCGCGTAATTGACCACCACCACGCAAGCGCCCATGTCGCGCAAAGCCGGCGCCACAAACGAATGGTCTGCTTTGTCCAGGCTGCGCCAGTAACCGCCGTGGATGAAGATCACCACCGGTGCATTGGCCTTGGCTGCCGGGAAAATGTCGAGTGTTTCGTTGGGGCCGTCACCATAGGGCACATCCAGATGGGGCTTGAGCGCGTCACGGGCTTGAGCAGAAGCGTTTTTCCAGTGCGCGAAGTGGTCCGCAAAGTCGGGCACCAAGGCCCGGTTGTTGTACATGCGGTCGTGCCAGGCGGCGTCTTTGATGGGCATGGGTGTCTCCTTTTAAATTTTCATTTCCAGACGAAGCTGGATGTTGCGCCAATTGCGGTCGGTGGTGCGGGCTGTCTCCTGTTGCGTACCCGTATTGAACGTGGTGGCGGTCTCATAGTCGCGCGGCAACAAGTTACTGACGGTCAAACGCAAGGCGGTTGCAGAAGAAAAACGCCACTGGCCGTACACATCCACCACGCGTTTGATGCCTTGGTAGGACATTTGCTCCTGGCTGCGCCGCGTCTCGTAATCCGGGTTCCAGTTGACATTGCCCCCCACAGTCAGCGGCATGCCGCGAAGCCGGTAATCGGCACCTAAGTTGGCGGTCATGCTGGGCTGTTGGTCCAGCCGGTTGTCGGGGCCGGGCACATCCTTGACCTTGGATCGGAAAAAACTGAGGTTGCTGCGGATGTCCACAGGCCAAGCCGCCGCCCAGGCTTGGTTCAGGCGGAACTTGGCTTCCAGCTCGATGCCTTGGGTCACAGCGTCGCCTACGTTTTGGGGGCTGGACACCCAACGCTGTTGACTTGACCAAGGCACGGCCTGCAAACGGGTTTGGTAACGGATCAGATCACTGATGTTGCGGCGGAACACATTGGCACCGAGCACACCGCCGCCTTCGAGGTGGCGTTCGAATCCCAAGTCAATGCCGGTTGCCAGCTCGGGCCTCAGATCAGGATTGCCAATGCGGTCTGGCTGAGTCGGCACATTGTTGACCGCGATCGGGTAATCCCGCGCGTAACGCAGGGGTGCCACCAAGTTGTAGAGCGTGGGCGTCCTGTAGCTTCGCGTGAGGCTCATGCGCACTTGGTCTCGTTTGGCCGGATCGGGCTTCCACAAAGCATGGAGCAAAGGCGTCCACACTTGGCTCTTGTTGCGCTTGACTTCATCACTCACCTGCCCCTCTGTGAGGATGCTTTCGTAACGCACACCTGCATAAGCAGACCAATTCAGATTGATCTTGAATTCATCTTGGGTGTAGACCGCCCATCGGGCCGTGCGGGCCGTCAGGTTGCCGCTTTCGTCGCCCGCGCCTGCGCTGGCCTCTTCGACGCGGCGCACACCTTCATGCTCCAAGCCAGAGACCAGCTGGTGGCCGTTGTCCAGCACCCGGGTCCATTTGCCATTCAGGCTGGTGGTGCGATCGGTGAAGCGTTGCTCATCCAAGGCATTGGACAAAAGCCCTGTGCTGGTGGTGACGCTCTGGGTGATATGTTGGTTGTACTTGGCTTGGCCCAGACCAAAACGCACCTCAAGGCGGTCATCGGCCGACAAGCGCTGATTCCACTGACCGTTCAAACGAGCGGCAGCATAGCGACTCTTGTTGTCTGTCAAAGCAGCGTCAGTGATGCTGGTCGATGTCACAGGGCGAGCATCGATGCGGCCTTGGGCAGCGTATTCGGAGTAAATCAAAAAAGGCGTCAAAGTCAGGGTTTTGCCCTGCTCACCTTTCCACTGCAGACGGGTGTTGGCGTGAACGCCTTTGCGCCGCCCCGAGGACTCGGACTTGCGCACCTGGTCAACACGGTAATCCGAATCGATCTCGGTCACGCTTTCGTCGGCGCGCTGGTTGTCCATGGCCGACAGGGTGAAGGTGCCGCTCAAGGGCGTGGTATTCAGGTTATGCACCCAGTTCACCATGGTGGTGCCCTCGCCATGCTCTTGGCTGCGGGTGATTTTCAAATCGTCTGGTGTGGCTTTTCGGCCTTCGCGCAGCACGATGTTGATCGTGCCTGCAATCGCGCGCGCGCCGGTTTCGGCGGTCGGTGCTCGCAAAATTTCAATGCGTTCCACTTGCTCGGGGGTCAAGGAGTCGACCGAAAAACCGGGCGGCATGCGCTCGCCATCCAGCAAAATTTGGGTGTAACCACCGCCCAAGCCGCGCATGCGGATGGCCCCGCCCCGGCCGGGAGCGCCCTGCACCGTCACACCCGGCAAGCGCTTGAGCACATCACCCAGGGTGGCATCGCCTTGTTTCTCGATCTCTTCGCGGCCAATCACGATTTTGGAGGCGGTGGACTCTTGCCGCGCCTCGGTGTCGCTGTTGCGGGTGCCGCGAATCTCAACTTGGCCAAGATCGGTTGAGACAGGTGCCGCAGAGGGGGCCTGGGCGATGGCAAAGCCCGGCGCGGACAACAAAACCACTGCCGATGCCACAAAACCACGCGACACATCGGGCCAGAGCCCGTTCAAAGGCTGGGAAACGAGAGGAAACGGAGGAAGGAAAAAGTTAGAGCGCATGGGGGCATTTTGACAGCCTCAAATGACGCCCGTTGGTTGCCCCGGCAAAGACCGGGACTCCAGCCTGATCAATTCCGCAGATGCTTGCCCAGCGGACAAGCCCATGGGCAGGTGATTACTCGCCGGATTTGAACAAAGCCGCCACTTTGCGTTTGGGCTTGATGTTGGCCGAAATCGACGAACGGACCGTTTTGGGGCCACTGGGCTCCCAACTCGGTGCCGCGTCAGTGGCCGCTGGCTCATAAGGCTTTTGGAAAAACGGATCGCGGTTGATCGGCGCTGGGCGGAAACCGCCGCGTCGCTCATTCGGCGCATCCAACGCGTCTCGGGGGTCGTGCTCCCGGCGGCGGCCTTCAGAAGCGCGAGCACGCGGACGGTCTTCGGCGCGTTCACCCCACTTTTCAGGGGGCGGGCCTGCGGGGCGCGTATCCAGCTGCAGGGTTTCCACTTCCAGCTTTTTCTTGATCAGCTTTTCAATGTCACCCACCAAACGTGCATCTGAAGGGCTGACCAGCGTCACCGCCAGACCAGAGGCTCCGGCGCGGCCCGTGCGACCAATGCGGTGCACATAGTCTTCGGCGTTGAAAGGCACATCGAAGTTGAACACCGCAGGGACATCCTTGATGTCCAGGCCGCGAGCGGCCACATCCGTACACACCAGCAAATCAACTTCACCCTTCTTGAAAGCTTCCAATGCCTTCAAGCGTTCGTCCTGGCTCTTGTCGCCGTGCAAGGCGGCGGTTCGCAAGCCTTCACGCTCGAGCGAACGTGCCAAACGGCCGCAGCCAAGTTTGCTGTTCACAAAGATGAACGCCTGCTTGATGCCACGGTCGTCCAAGACCTTGCGGATCACGCGGCGCTTGTCGTCGTCTTGGGCGGCGTAAAAACGCTGCTCCACTGTAGACGCCGTCTCGTTGGGGCGGGCCACTTCGATGGTGATGGGGTTTTGCAGGTAGCTGCCCGCCAGGCGCTTGATCTCGGGCGAGAAGGTGGCCGAGAAGAGCAGTGTGGTGCGCTGCTTGGGCAAGAAACTCAAGATGCGCTGCAAATCGGGCAAAAAGCCGATGTCGAGCATGCGGTCGGCTTCGTCGAGCACCACATATTCAACCTGATTGAGCACCGCGTTTTTGGCTTCGATGTGATCGAGCAGACGGCCCGGTGTAGCCACCAGGACTTCGACACCCTTTTTGAGCTCCAGCGTCTGGGGCTTCATGTCCATGCCGCCAAACACCACTGCGCTGCGCAGCTGGGTGTACTTGGCGTACATCTTGATTTGTTGGGCGACCTGGTCGGCCAGCTCACGCGTGGGCAAGAGCACCAAAGCGCGCACGGGGTGGCGGGCAGGCGATGTGGAAGGGTTTTCGTGTTTGAGCAGGCGCTGCAGCAAAGGCAGCGAGAAAGCAGCCGTCTTGCCTGTGCCCGTCTGGGCTGCGCCCATCACGTCCTGGCCCGTCAACACCACCGGAATGGCTTGGGCCTGGATAGGGGTCATGGATTCGTAGCCCATTTCGGCTACGGCTCGTGCCAGCGTAGGCGCCAGCGATAAATTGGAAAAAGAGTCGGTCATTAACCCGCTATTGTCGCATTTTGGGCTGACAGGCCAAAAACCGGAGGTTGAACCTCAGGTTTTGGGCAACGTCACGCCCACTTGGCCTTGGTATTTGCCGCCGCGATCTTTGTAACTGGTTTCGCACACTTCGTCGCTTTCCAAGAACAACACTTGGGCACAGCCCTCACCCGCATAAATCTTGGCGGGCAGCGGCGTGGTGTTGCTGAACTCCAGCGTGACATAGCCTTCCCACTCGGGCTCGAAGGGCGTCACGTTCACGATGATGCCGCAGCGGGCGTAGGTGCTTTTGCCCAAGCAAATGGTCAGCACATTGCGCGGAATGCGGAAATATTCCACGGTGCGGGCCAGTGCAAAGCTGTTGGGCGGGATGATGCAAACATCGCCTTCGATGTCCACAAAGCTGCGTTCGTCGAAGTTCTTCGGGTCCACCACCGTGCTGTAGATGTTGGTGAACACCTTGAACTCAGGGGCGCAACGGATGTCGTAGCCATAACTGCTGGTGCCGTAGCTCACAATTTTTTGGCCAGCCGCGTTTTGGCGGATCTGGCCAGGCTCGAACGGCGCGATCATGCCGTGCTGCTCGGCCATGCGTCGGATCCATTTGTCGCTCTTGATGCTCATGGTGTGCCTTTATGTCAATTCTGCTTATTTTAGGGTCTCCGCCAGCCACTGGCTGGAGGTGCTCCAGCAGCACCTGACCGACGCCAAAGCTCTGGGTTCAGCGGCTGATGCGACCCAACACGCCCTGCACCAGGTAGTTCATGTTCAGGATTTGGGCATCGCTCAGAATTTGGCCTGCGGGCAACACCAGCTTGCCTTCGTTGTCGGTGATCGGGCCTGTGAAGGGCTTCAATTGGCCTGAGCCCACTGCTTTTTGTTTGGCCAAAATTTCATCTTGCACCGCCTTGGACACCTTGGGGCCGAAGTCGCCCACGCGGATCATGCCGTCCTTGACGCCACCCCACACACTGCCCGAAGTCCAACTGCCGTTCAGGGCGGCTTTGATGCGGGCCGTGTAGTAATCGCCCCACTGGTGGGTGACCGCGATGATCTGCGCATCTGGGCCCACCTTGCGCATGTCGGAGTGGTAAGCCACAGCCATCTTGCCGCGCTCTTGCGCCGCAGCCATCACCGCGGTGGAGCCGGTGTGGAACGCGATCACATCCACGTCTTGGTTGAAGAGGGCCATGGCCGCTTCGCGCTCTTTGGGTGGGTCAAACCAGGCGTTGAGCCAAACCACTTTGACGGTGGCTTGTGGGTTGACCGAGCGCATGCCCAAGGTGAAGGCGTTGATGCCCTGCAGCACCTCGGGGATCGGGAAACCCGCCACATAACCGGCCACGTTGGACTTCGTCATGCGCCCGGCGGCGATGCCCGCCAGAAAGCGGCCTTCGTAATAACGGGCGTTCGATGCCGCCACGTTGGAGGCCGTTTTGAATCCGGTGACCGACTCGAACTTCACATTCGGAAATTCTTTGGCCACCTTGAGCGTGGGCTCCATGTAACCAAAGCTGGGCGTGAAAATGATCTTGTTGCCTTGTTGGGCCAAGTCGCGGATCACGCGTTCGGCGTCAGCACCCTCGGCCACATCGGCCACAAAAGTGGTCCTGACCTGGTCGCCCAAAGCCTTCTCAACAGCCTTGCGGCCCTCGTCGTGCTGCTTGGTCCAGCCCGCCTCGGTGATGGGCGAGACATAGACAAAACCGGCCTTGATGGGCTCGGTCAATTTGGAAGGCGTTTGGGCCTGAACGGCCGGAAGAAAAAAGCAGGCGGCCACGAGCGTGGCAGCGAGGTTTTTATACATGGTAGTCCTCTACATGGCCCCGGTGATACACAAAACGAAGCCCGCCGGGGCAGCGGGCTTCGGGGTGGGATTCTAGCAAGCGCCCTGCATGCGTCAGTCCTGCTCCGCAAACCCCTGAAAACAAACCTTCAATTCATGCATCCAGCGGTACTTGTCCACCTCAGGCGCAAAGCTCGCCTCAATGCTGTTGGCCGCCAGTTGGTAGGCTTGCTGGGCACTCAGGTGCAGCGCGGCAAAGGTCTGCACATAGTTGTCGTTCAGGTAACCGCCAAAGTAAGCGGGGTCGTCGGAGTTGATGGTGATACACAAGCCTGCGTCCAACATCTGGCCCAGGTTGTGATCGACCAAAGTTTTGAACACGCACAGCTTGAGATTGGACAAGGGACACACGGTGAGTGGCATGTGGGTATCGGCCAGGCGCTTCATTAAAGCTGCGTCGTGAATGGCTTGCACGCCGTGGTCGATGCGCTCGACTTGCAGCACGTCCAGTGCACTCCAGATGTAAGCGGGCGGGCCTTCTTCGCCCGCATGGGCCACAACATGCAGGCCCAGTTCATGGGCACGGGCAAAGGCGCGGGCAAATTTTTCGGGCGGGTGACCCAGCTCGCTGGAGTCCAGTCCCACGCCGATGAAGTGTTCGCGCCAAGGCATGGCTTCTTCCAGCGTGGCCAAAGCGTCTTCTTCAGACAGGTGGCGCAAGAAACACAAGATCAAATCGGCGCTGATGCCCAACTGCGTTTGCGCATCGCGGCAAGCGCGGTGCAGGCCTTCGATGACCGCGCCCATGGCCACGCCGCGTGCGGTGTGGGTTTGCGGGTCAAAAAACAACTCAGCCCGCACCACATGGTCGGCGGCGGCTTTTTCAAAATAAGCCCAAGCCATGTCGTAAAAGTCCTGCTCGTGCAGCAGCACACTGGCACCGGCGTAATACAAGTCCAGAAAACTTTGCAAGTTGGTGAAGGCATAGGCGCTGCGCAAAGCTGCCACATCGGCATAGGGCAGTGGCACGCCGTTGCGCTGGGCCAGTGCAAAGATCAACTCGGGCTCCAAAGAGCCTTCGATGTGGATGTGCAGCTCGGCCTTGGGCATGGCACGCAGCAACTCGGGCAAGCGCGCCTGGGGAACTTGGACTTTGAACATGCTCACTCCTTGTCGAAAAACGTCGCTCGAATCAGGGCTTCGTCCAGTTGCGCCAACGGGGTGTTGTGCCGATCCGTCAAGGGGCCGCCACCGGGAATCAACTGACCCGAGGGTCCATAACCCACGGCCTTGAACTTCCATTGGCCCTGAATCCATTTGAAGTAGCCCACATGCTGGCCAGCAGGGTCGTGCAGGGCGTAAACGCCTTCGTTGACTTTCTCGATCATGCGTCCATCCATCCGTGACTGACCATCAGGGCTTGCGAAAATCGCCCCGTTCCATCCACCACGACACTGCAAACCCGGCCACCAGACCCCAGAATGCCGCGCCGATGTTGAACAAGCCAATGTCGGCCACCGTGACCAACAGGCTGACCAATGCACCGAGTGAAAATTTGCCCGCGCCAAACGAAGCCACAAACGCGCCTTGCAGCACGCGCAGCATGGCCAGCCCGCCCAGCACCATGATGAACTCTTTGGGTGCGGCCAGCATGAGCCCTGTGAAGGTGGGGGCCATCAGGCCAAACAGCAAAGCCAGCACGCCGAACATCAGCGCCCCGGTGTAGTGGCGCGGCTTCTCGCCAGACGAGGTGAGCAAACCATTGGTGGGGCCCGTCAGGCAAGTGCTGACCGCACCGAACACCGCGCTCACCGCTGCACCCAGGCCGCAGGCCACGGCGATGGCGTTCACAGGTGGCTCATGCCCTGCGTTTTTGAGCACCGCCACGCCCTGTCCGTTTTGCACCACCAGCACCGTGATGGCCAAGGGCACCACCAGCTCCAGCATGGCCGCCCACGACCACACGGGCGCCTGAATCACCGGTTGCGCCAAAGTCAATTGGCCCACAGCGCCCGCGTCCAGCCTGCCCGACAGCGCCACCGCCAAAGCCCCCACCAACAAAGCGCCGATGACAGGTGGCAATCGCTTGCCCCAATCGGCTTTGGCCGAGAGCAACAAAAACACGGCCACCATCGGGGCCGCAATCGCCACATCGCTTTGCAAGGCCCGCACGATGTCCAGGCCAAAGCGCAAGAACACCCCGGCCACCATGCCCATGACAATCGGCATGGGCAGCGCCGCCATGACGCGCTTGACCCAGCCGCTCAAGCCCAGCAACAAGACCAAGGCACTGGTCACATAAAAGGCACCGATCACCTCGGGGAAACTCAGGTGTTGCAGAGCAGGCCCCACCAGCACGGTGCCTGGAATCGTCCAGCCAAAAGCCAAGGGCGTGGTGTAGCGCCAGCTCATCAGCAAAGTCACCAAACCATTGACAAGAAACACCCCGAAGACCCAGGACGCCAGCTCTTGCGGCGACAAACCGCCACGTGTACCCACCGACAAGATGATGGCCACCGGGCCCGTGGCGGCAAAGATAAAACCAATCAAGGCATTGGCGGCGTAAGTGCTGCCAAAGTCGGACACGATGTGCCGCCAGCTTCTGCGTTCGGCGGTGGGGGCTTCCAGGTGTTTGAACAAAGCTTGGGCCTTGGTGGTGTGAGCAATAGGCTCAGGGTATCAAAAAAAAGCCGCCCGACTTGCATCGGGCGGCTTCGTTCGATCAGCGCCTGTGGGGCGCAGCTGATCACTTGCCTGGGATCTTGCCTTCCACGCCCTTGACGTAGAACATCACACCGCCCAAGAACTTGTCGTCGGCGACAGCGTCTTTGGCCAGCATTTCTTTACCGGCCTGGTCCACGATTGGACCTTTCCAGATGGAGAAGCTGCCGTCTTTCAGACCGGCTTTGATCTCGGCGATTTTCTTTTGGGTGTCTTCTGGCACGTCAGCGGCGACGTTGACCATATCAATCGCGCCTTCTTTCACGCCCCACCAGGAAGCTTGGTTACCGTTCCACTTGCCTTCCAGGGCTTCACCCACGGCCTTGACGTAGTAAGGACCCCAGTTGATCACGGCCGAACCCAGGTGGGCCTTGGGGCCGTAAGCGGTCATGTCGGAGTCCCAGCCAAAGGCGCGCTTGCCCATTTTCTCGGCGGTCTGCAGCACGGCCGACGAATCGGTGTTTTGCATCAACACGTCCGCGCCGCCGTTGATCAGCGACGTGGCAGCTTCTGTTTCTTTGGGTGGGTTGAACCACTCATTCACCCAAACCACTTTGGTCTTGATCTTGGGATTGACCGACTGCGCGCCCATGGTGAAGCTGTTGATGTTGCGCACCACTTCAGGGATTGGGATGGAAGCGACCACACCCAGGGTGTTGGTCTTGGTCATCTTGCCAGCGATCACACCCGCCATGTAAGCGCCTTCGTAGGTGCGGCTGTCGTAAGTGCGCATGTTCTCGGCGGTTTTGTAGCCGGTGGCGTGTTCGAACTTGACGCCCTTGTTGTCCGCAGCGACTTTGAGCATAGGCTCCATGTAGCCGAAGGTGGTACCAAAAATCAGCTTGTTGCCTTGGGCGGCCATGTCGCGGATCACGCGCTCAGCGTCAGCGCTTTCTGGCACTTTTTCAACGAAGGTGGTGACCACTTTGTCGCCGAAGGCTTTTTCGATTTCTTTGCGGCCGTTGTCGTGCGCAAAGGTCCAGCCACCGTCGCCCACGGGGCCGACATACGCAAACGCGATCTTCAAAGGCTCGGCCTTGGCCGCAGCGGGGGCTTCAGCTTTGGGAGCTTCTTCTTTTTTGCCACAGCCGACCAATGCGGCGGCAGCCACAGCGGTCAGGGCCACCATCTTGACGATGGAGCGCTTGGAGAGGTCTGTCATGTCAGGTCCTTTTGAACAGGGTTACAGGGGTTGAAAAACAGCAATTATGAACCGGGATAAAAGGGCTTGCCCAGTGAGGCTGGCATGTTCACGCGAATCCAAGTCGGGTTGCGCGAGATCAGGGCCAGCACCACGATGGTGGCGATGTAGGGCAGCGCCGTGAGCAACTGGCTGGGCACTTGGACCCCAATGCCCTGCAAATGGAACTGCAGCATCGTGACGCCACCAAACAAGTAAGCCCCAAGCAATACGCGTGCCGGACGCCAGGTGGCAAAGGTGGTCAGCGCCAAGGCGATCCAGCCCTTGCCAGCCACCATGCCTTCGACCCACAGCGGGGTGTAGATCACCGAGATGTAGGCACCGGCCAAACCACACAGTGCCCCCCCAGCCACCACTGCCGCCAAGCGGATGCGGCGCACCGGGTAGCCCAAAGCATGGGCCGATGCAGGCGATTCACCCACGGCGCGCAGCACCAAACCGGTGCGGCTTTTGTACAAGAACCAAATCAGGGCCAACACCAGCAGCATGGCACCGTACACCAGCGGGTGCTGCTTGAACAAAGCAGGCCCCACCAGCGGGATGTCGGCGAGACCCGGAATGGCAAATTGAGGCCGATCGGGCAACTTTTCTTTCACATAGCCAATGCCGACAAAGGCCGAAAACCCCACACCAAACAGACTCAGCGCCAGGCCGGTGGCGTACTGGTTGGTATTGAGCCAAATCACCAGCACCCCAAAAATGGCCGCCAGCACCGCGCCCGCACCCATGCCCGCGGCAAACCCGAGCCAGTCGTTGCCGGTGTGCACCACGGCCGCAAAACCCGCGATGGCGGCGCACAGCATCAGGCCCTCGGCGCCCAGGTTCACCACCCCGGCTTTTTCATTGATCAGCAAACCCAAAGCGGCGATGGCCAGCACCGTCCCCGCATTCAGGGTGGCTGCGATCAGCAATGCATACGACTCCATCACACGCCCCCTTTCTTGGCAGCCACCCAACGCAAGCGGTAGGCCACCAGCGTGTCACACGCCAACAAACAAAACAGCAGCAAACCCTGGAACACGCCGGTGATCGACTTGGGCAGCCCCAGGCGAGACTGCGCCAGCTCGCCGCCGATGTAGAACATGCTCATCAGCACCGCCGACAGCACCATGCCCGCCGGGTGCAAACGCCCCACAAAGGCCACGATGATCGCAGCGAATCCATAACTCGCAGGCACATAGGGCGTGAGTTGCCCAATCGGCCCCGCCACCTCCAAAGCACCCGCCAGACCCGCCGCACCGCCCGACGTGAGCAGCGCCACCCACAGCGCCTTGCGTGAAGAGAAACCGGCATAACGCGCTGCCGCCGGGGCCAGCCCGCCCACCTGCTGGGCAAAACCGGCGCGGGTGCGGAACAAAAACACCCACAACAAGCCCGCCCCCACCAGCGCCAGCAACAAGCCCACGCTGACGCGGGAGCCGTCCATCAAACGCGGAATCTGCGTGACCGCCTCAAAGGTTTTGGACTGTGGAAAGTTAAAACCTGCTGGGTCTTTCCAAGGGCCATAGACCAAATAGCTCAGCACCATGTCGGCCACGTACACCAGCATCAGGCTGACCAAAATTTCGTTGGCATTGAAACGGTCGCGCAGCAGCGCCGTAAGGCCTGCCCACAACATGCCGCCCAACACGCCCGCCAGCAACACCGCCAGCACGATCCAGCGGCCCGTGTCTTTGTCCGCCAGCAGCGCCATGCCACCGGCGCACACCGCGCCAATGACAAACTGCCCCTCGGCGCCGATGTTCCACACGTTGGACCGGAAGCACACCGACAAACCCAGCGCGATGATCAGCAAAGGCGTGGCCTTGACCATCAACTCGCCCAGGGCATAGCTGGTTTTGACCGGCTCCCAAAAGAACATTTGCAGCCCGCGCACTGGGTCTTTGCCCAGTGCCATGAACAGCGCCACACCCAGCAGCACTGTGAGCACCAGCGCCAGCAGGGGCGAGGCATAGGTCCACAGGCGCGAAGCCTGGGGCCGCATTTCAAGCTTGAGCATGCTGCGCCTCCTGTGCTTTATCAGAGGCTTCGTGCCACAAACCACTCATCCACTCGCCAATGCGTTCCACCGTGGCCTCGGCCCGCGCCACAGAAGGTGACAAACGGCCCTTGGCGATCACATGCATGCGGTCAGACAGTTCAAACAATTCTTCCAACTCCTCACTCACCACCAGCACCGCGCAACCCGCGTCACGCAGCGCCAAAATTTCGGCGCGAATCTGCGCCGCTGCGCCCACGTCCACGCCCCAAGTGGGTTGCGAGACGATGAGCAACTTCGGGGTCGCACTGATCTCGCGCCCCACAATGAACTTTTGCAAATTGCCGCCTGAGAGCGACTGCGCTGCGGCATCTGGCCCCGAGGCCTTGACCTTGAAGCGGTCAATGACGCTGCGGGCCTGATCGGCCAGCGCGCCCATGCGCACCCAACCGCCCGCACCCACGGCCTCGCTGCGCGTGAGCAGCAGGTTTTGCGACAGGCTGAGCGAAGGCACAGCGCCTCGCCCCAGCCGCTCTTCGGGCACAAAGTGCAGACCCATCTGCCTGCGCGGTACCGGCCCCAGGGCCGCCACCGGCTGGTCCGACAAGCTCACACTGGCTGCGCCGCACTGCGTGCCTGCACGGGTGTCTTCACCCGACAAGGCCCACATCAATTCTTTTTGGCCATTGCCCGATACGCCCGCCAGGCCCAACACCTCGCCTGCACGCACCTGCAAATTTATGTCGTCCAGATCCACCCCAAACGGATCTTGGCGCGTGAGGGTCAAGCCCTTGACCGCCAACACCACCTCACCCGGCTCGCGCGCCACATGCTGCAATGCTGGTGGCTCGGCCCCAATCATCAAGCGGCTGAGACTGGCGTTGGACTCTTCACGCGGATCACACACGCCCGTCAGCTTGCCGCCGCGCAGCACGGTGCAGGCGCTGCACAGCGCACGGATTTCGTGCAGCTTGTGCGAAATGTACAAAATGCTCACGCCCTGACTGACCAGCTTGTGCAGCACCACAAACAATTTTTCGACCGCCTGCGGCGTCAGCACCGAAGTCGGCTCGTCCAGAATCAAAAGCTTGGGTTCGGTCAACAAGGCACGGATGATCTCCACCCGCTGCATCTCGCCCACGCTCAGGGTGTGCACCGGGCGCTCGGGCTCCAGGTCCAGGCCGTACTCACTGGCCTTGGACACGATGCGCTCGGTCACTTCGGCCAGGCTCAGCGACTTGTCCAGACCCAACCACACGTTCTCCGCCACGGTCAGCGTGTCAAACAAGCTGAAGTGCTGAAACACCATGCTGATACCCAGCTTGCGGGCTTCTTGCGGGTTGCGGATGTTGACCGGCTGGCCGTTGAACATCACCCGGCCCTCGTCGGGCTTGACCGAGCCGTAGATGATTTTCATCAGCGTAGACTTGCCCGCGCCGTTTTCACCCAGCACGGCATGGGCTTGGCCAGGCATCACGGTGAGCGACACGTCCTGGTTGGCCACCACGCCGGGGTAGCGTTTGGTGATGCCCTGTAAAGACAAAAGGGGGGTGGTCATGTCGGGTGCGATAGAGGGGTCTGATAAGTCTCTTGCAAAGTCCGCGCCTAAAGCGATGACCCGAGCCTTGCAAGCCAAGAGATTGCCGCACAATGTACCACTGCCAACACCCGGTTTTTCCGGGTGTTTATCCCCGTATTCAGACTCACCCGCACCATGCGCCACGACGCCCAACTGACCGAACACCAAGCTTGGCGAGCGAGCTTGCTCTGGTTCGCCGACCCTGCCCAGCCCAAAGCCAGCCACGAAGCCGACGGTCTGATGGTCACCGCCCGCGAAGCCGATGGCATCGTGCGCATCCAGGCCATCGGACCCTACCGAGACCTGGCACCGCAGTACCCCGACCTGCCCGTGACCCACTGGCCTGGCCTGTGCATCGCGCCGGGCTTTGTCGATCTGCACCTCCACTACCCGCAAACCGATGTAATCGGCTCGCCCGCCGACGGCCTGCTGCCCTGGCTGGAGCACTACACCTTTCCTCACGAAAAACAGTTTGCCGACCCGGCTTACGCGCAAGAGGTCACGGGGTTTTTTCTGGACGAGTTGATGCGCCACGGCGTGACCACCGCCCTGTGCTTTGCCACCGCTCACCCTGAATCGGTCGATGCCTTCATGGCCGAGGCGCAAAAACGCCAGCTGCGCATGGTCACCGGCAAGGTGCTGCAAGACCGCCACAGCCCCGACGGCCTGCGCGACACCGACACCGACTTGAGCCTGCGCCAGACCGAAGACCTGATCCGCCGCTGGCACGGCGTGGACCGTTTGGGTTACGCCATCACGCCGCGCTTTGCGCCCACCAGCACCCAGGCGCAGCTGCACGGCGCGGGCGAGATCGCGCAGCAATTCCCCCATGTTTGGATCCAGTCGCACGTGGCCGAAAACTTGGATGAAATCCGCTGGGTGCATGAGCTGTTCCCCGAGGCGCGGAGCTACCTGGACGTGTACGACCGCACAGGCCTCTTGCGCCAGCGCTCGGTCTACGCGCACTGCATCTATTTGGACGAAACCGACCGCCGCCGCATGGCCGAGGTCGGCGCAAGCGCCGCCGTCAGTCCCACCAGCAACCTGTTTTTGGGCAGCGGCTTTTTTGACTACGCGGCATCTGACGCGGCAGGTTTGCGCTACGGCCTGGCCAGCGATGTGGGTGGCGGCACCAGCTTCAGCCCCTTTCAAACCATGCACGCGGCTTACACCGTGGCGCGTCAAAGCGTGGGCCGCCCCGGCATGAGCCTCGCCCCAGAACACCTGTGGTGGCAACACACGGCGGGCGCTGCCGATGCGCTGGACCTGAGTGGCAAAATGGGCAACCTGCTGCCTGGCTGCGAAGCCGACTTTGTGGTGCTCAACCCCAAAGCCACGCCCCTGCTAGCCCGCCGCACCGCCCAAACCGAGACCCTGGCCGAATGGCTATTTGCGATGATCGTGCTGGGCGATGAGCGATTGATTGCGCACACGGTGGTCCAAGGCCAGCCCGTGAACATCGGTCGGAAGATCGGCGCTGACTGACAATTGGGCATGACCTCGAACAAAGAGCACCCCATCATCGACCCCAATGAGGCCCAGCGCGCTTCTGTGCGCCGGGGCATTGCGCAATTTCAGGAACGCCTGCAAGCCGCAGGCCACGACTTCCGGGTACCACCACCCGAGCCCACATCGTGCTGCGGGCGCGGGTGCAATGGCTGTGTATGGGAAAGCTACGACGCAGCACTCCTGTTTTGGTACGAGGACGCTGGGGCGCTGCTGGCGGGTGCCGCCTGAGCACCTGCTTGCGCACTCATGGACAGCCGCTCCATCAGACCCCAATTCAGGGCATTGACGCGGCAAGCGCAGTCACCACCTCGGCCCCCGCAGGCCGCACCAGACGCCCCACTTCCTGCCCATCGCGCAGCAACACCAAAGTGGGCCAAAGCTTCACGCGGTAGCTGCGGCCCAAAGGGCGGCCGGGGCCGTCTTCGACTTTGCAGTGCTGCCAATGCGGCTGGGCGGCCAATGCCTGGGCGATCAAGGGCTGGGCGGCGCGGCAGTGGCCGCACCACTCGGTGCCAAATTCCAGCAGGGTCAGGCCCTGCCAGGCTTGCACATCGGCCAGACTGGGGGCTTCGATGGCGCTCAGATAAGGTTTGAAAGTGCTCATTGTGTGGGAGTGGGGGTGCTGAACAATTGGGCCACGGTGGCACGCAGCCACTGCAGGCACGGGTCTTTGTCAAAGCGGGCACTCCAGTGCATGGACACGGTGAAATCGCGCAAGGGCAAATCGGGCTCCAGGATGGCCAGCGCCCCCGCTTGTGCAAAGCCTTGCGCAAAGTTACGCGGCATGAGCACGGCCAGATCGCTGCTGCGCACGATGCCGGGCAGTGACAGGAAATGGCTCACGGTCAAGCGCAAGCGGTGCTGCCAGTGCATCAACTCCAAAATGCGCAGCGTGTCGGCGTGCGTGCGCACGGCGGCGAACTCCAACTCGGCCAAGACTTGTAGCCCGGCTTCGGGCGTGGGCTGGCGCGCTTGCAACTGGCGCCAGCGCTGGGCCACCGGATGGCCTTGGCGCATCAGCACCACGTAGCGATCGCTCAGCAAGGGCTGGTGCAAGGTGTCGGCCACTTCAGGCAAAAACCCAATGGCCAAGTCCAGCTGGCCGTTGTCCAGTGCAGGGCCGATCTTGTCGTGCGGGAGTGGAACGGCTTCAAGCCGGATGCCCGGCGCATGGCGCTGCAGGGTTTGCACCAGTTCGGGCAAAAACCGTGCTTCACCAATGTCGCTCAGGTGCACCCGCAGCACCCGTGCTGAACGCAGCGGGTCAAACACCTGCGAGGTGTTCAGTGCCTCTTCGATCGTGGTCAACGCCCTTTGCACCGACTGCGCCAGTCGGTCGGCACGCGGCGTAGGCCGAACGCCCGCGCCGCTGCGCTCAAACAGCGCATCGCCCAGCACCGCCCGCAAACGCGCCAGGCCTTGGCTGGCCGCCGGTTGCGACATGCCCAACTGCTGCGCGGCCAAGCTCACGCTGCGCGTGCGCCACACCGCATCAAACAGCCGTAGCAAATTCAGATCCAAGTCTTTGATATTCATTCAGCGCATACTGTTTATTCAGATTATTTTATGCACTTATACGTAAGATGGTCTTTGCCTGACCAACAGCGGCGGGCTCAACGCAAGGAGCGTGCTTTGGAAGTTTCATTTCACGAAGAAATCAAGGCCCTGCGCATGGGCGCGGGCGAGGTGTTTCACGGCGAGGGCATTTTGGCCATCACCAAGGGGCTGCTGCAGTCGGGTGTGAGCTATGTGGGCGGCTACCAGGGCGCGCCGGTTTCGCACCTGCTCGATGTGATGGTGCAGGCCAAGCCCTATATGGACGAGCTGGGTGTCCATGTGGAGGCGTGTTCCAACGAAGCGTCTGCGGCGGCCATGCTGGGTGCGTCCATCCATTACCCGATTCGCGGGGCGGTGACATGGAAGTCGATTGTGGGCACCAACGTGGCGGCCGATGCGCTGTCCAATTTGTCCTCGCCCGGCGTGACTGGCGGCGTGTTGATTGTGGTGGGCGAAGACTACGGCGAAGGTGCCAGCGTCATTCAGGAGCGCACACACGCCTACGCGCTCAAATCGGGCATGTGCCTGCTCGACCCCCGGCCCGAGTTGGGCCAAATGGTCAACATGGTGGAGCACGGTTTCCGGTTGTCCGAAGCGTCCAACATGCCGGTGATGATGGAACTGCGCATCCGCGCCTGCCATGTACGCGGCCAGTTTGTGGCCAAAGACAACCAGGCCCCCAAGCTGTCCAAAAAACACCTGATCGACGAGCCCGCCGGATTCAACTACATGAAGCTGGCGCACCCGCCCGTGACCTTTGCGCAAGAAAAGCGCAAAGTCGAACACCGCCTGCCCGCCGCCCGCCAATACATCACCGAGCAGCGCCTGAACGAACACTTTGAAGGCAGCACCCACCGCCACCTGGGCCTTATCGTGCAGGGCGGTTTGTACAACACCCTCATGCGCGCCCTGCAGCAGTTCGACCTGGCCGATGCGTTTGGCGTGTCCAGCCTGTCGGTGCTGGTGCTGAATGTGACCTACCCGCTGGTGCCCGACGAGCTGGTGAATTTTTGCAAAGACAAATCGACCGTGCTTCTGCTCGAAGAAGGCCAGCCCGAATACATCGAGCAAGAACTCGCCCTGATGCTGCGCCGACTGGACCTGCAAACTCCGCTGCATGGCAAAGACATGCTGCCCTCGGGCGGCGAATACACCGCCGAAGTCATGGCCCAAGGCCTGCTGAAGTTTCTGGACCGGCACCAAGCAGACGCTGTGCCCGAGTCCACTCGCCAATGGCTGGCTACCAATGGCGAACGCCGCCAGCAAGTGCAAACCCTTCTGGGCAGCCCGCTGCCTGCGCGGCCACCCAGCATGTGCATTGGCTGCCCCGAGCGGCCCGTGTTCTCAGCCCTCAAATTGGCCCAGCAAGATGTCGGCCCGGTGCACATTTCAGGCGACATCGGCTGCCATGCGCTGGCCACTTTCGAGCCGTTTTCGGTGGGCCACTCCATCCTGGGCTATGGCATGAGCCTGGCCAGCCGAGCAGGTGTGTCGCCCCTCATGAAGCGGCGCGTGTTGTCGGTCATGGGCGATGGCGGCTTTTGGCACAACGGTTTGCTCACCGGCGTGCAAAGTGCGCTGTTCAATGGCGACGACGCGGTGCTGCTGATCTTCAAAAACGGCTACACCTCGGCCACCGGCACACAAGACATCATCAACACGCCCACCGACATCGCCAAGGAACTGGCGGGCGACAAACGCCAAAGCATGGTGCACACCAACCAGACCATCGAGTCCACCCTCAAGGGCCTGGGCGTGCAATGGCTGCGCACGGTGCACACCTACGAAGTGAGCCACATGCAGGCCACCTTGACCGAGGCCTTCACCACCGAGTTTCAGGGCCTGAAAGTGATCGTGGCCGAAGGCGAATGCCAGCTGGAGCGTCAGCGCCGCATCAAGCCCTGGCTGACCTCGCTGCTGTCCAAGGGCGAACGGGTGGAACGCGTGAAATACGGCGTGGACGAAGACGTGTGCAACGGCGACCACGCCTGCATCCGCCTCTCGGGCTGCCCGACCTTGACGCTCAAAGACAACCCCGACCCGCTGAAAGTGGACCCGGTGGCCACCGTGATCGACGGCTGTGTGGGCTGCGGCTTGTGCGGCGAAAACGCCCACGCGGCCACGCTGTGCCCCTCTTTTTACCGCGCCGAAGTGGTGCAAAACCCCAAGCTCCACGAGCGCTTATGGTCCCGCTGGCAAAGCCTGGCTACCCGCTGGTTGCAACCCGCCTGACCCGAAAGAAACAACATGACCCAACCGATTTCGATTTTGTTGTGCGCCCTCGGCGGTGAAGGCGGCGGCGTGCTGGCCGACTGGCTGGTCGATGTGGCGCGCCACGCCGGCTACCCGGCGCAAGCCACATCGATTCCCGGCGTGGCGCAGCGCACCGGGGCCACCACTTATTACCTTGAAATTTACCCCCTGCCCCACAGCCAACTGCAAGGCCGCTTGCCAGTGCTGGGCCTGAACCCGCTGCCAGGCAGACTTGATGCGCTGGTGTCGTCCGAGTTGCTGGAAACCGCCCGCCAAATCGGCAACGGCTTGGCTTCAAACGACCGCACGCTGGTCATCAGTGCCTCATCGCGGGCGCTGACCACCGCCGAAAAAATGACCATGGGCGATGGCCGCCGCCCCGAAGGCCCGCTGCTCGATGTGATCGCTGCGCACAGCCTGCGCCACCACGTCATGGACATGGCACGTCTGTGCCAAGAGAGCGGCACCCTGGTCAGCGCCGTGATGTTGGGGGCCATTGCAGGCAGCGGCTTGCTGCCCTTCTCACGCGAACATTACGAGGCCGTGTTGGCAGGCCCGAGCAAGACGGCGCAAGCCAGCCTGCGGGGCTTTGCGTCGGCTTTTGATTTGGTCACGCGCCAGCGCGAGCAAGCTCAGTATGTCGAACAGGTGATGAAACCTGCGGCATCTGCACCGTCTGAATCTGCATCTTCATCTGCAACTTCATCGGCTGTTATGCCGGGCGATGTCGCCGCCAAATTTCCCACCGTGCTGCATCCCCTGATGGGCTTGGCGCACCAACGCTTGGTGGAATACCAAGGCCCCGCTTATGCACGCTTGTATGTGCAGCGGCTCGAACGCTTGCTCGATGCCGAATCCGCGTCAGCCGACGCCACCCACCCCGTGATGGCCGAGACCACCCGTTGGCTGGCTTTGTGGATGGCTTTTGACGACATCATCCGCGTGGCCGACCTCAAAAGCCGCGCCAGCCGCTGGGACCGCGTGACGCAAGAAGTCAAAGCCAAAGAAGGTGATGTGCTCAAGGTGTACGACCACTTCAAACCCGGGGTGCCCGAGCTGGCGGCCCTGTTGCCGCAAGGCCTGGCCAACCGGCTGCTGCGCTGGGACCGCGCCCGCGTATCCAACGGCCTTGCGCCTTGGTCCATGCCGCTCAAGGTGGCGCGGCACGCGCTGTGGGGCATGGCCAGCTTGCGCCTCTTGGCCAGCCTGCGCGTGCTGCGCCCGCTGGGCAGCCGCTATCAGACCGAGCAAGCGCTCATCGAAGAGTGGCTCGGCGGCATTGAAAGCGCCACACGCCTGTCCCCCGCGCTGGGTCTGGAGCTGGCACGTTGCGGGCAACTCATCAAGGGTTACGGCAGCACCAACGAGCGCGGCAAGGACAATCTGCTGCACATCCTGCGCCATGTGTGCGGCCCAGCCTCCAAAGTCCCTGTGGCCGAGCAAGCTGAGGCCGTGGCCCGCATCCGCAACGCAGCTTTGCAAGACGAAGCCGGTCAAGCGCTCGACCAAGCCTTGCTGCAGCACGGCGCGCCAGCCCGCCCGGTCAAGGAACAACCCGTGCTGTGGATGAAAAATCCGAGACTGCAAAAATCCTGATCTGCCCTCATCATCCACATCGGCCCCTTCCAACCCCAGGAGACAAACATGCCAAAAACCAAATTCTTCTCACGCCGCGTCATAGGCACCGCTTTGCTCGCCATCGCGGCAGGCCCTGCTCTGTGCCTGAGTGCCGCCGCGCAAAGCTGGCCCACCAAGCCCGTCAAGATCGTGGTGAACTTTCCGCCAGGTGGCGCAGCCGATCAGATTGCCCGCGCCATTGGCGTGCCGCTGGGCGAGGCACTGGGCCAGCCTGTGGTGGTCGAAAACCGGGGCGGCGCGAACGGCAACCTCGGCGGCGACATGGTCGCCAAATCGCCCGCCGACGGCTACACCCTGCTCATGAGTTCGGGCGGCATGGTCTCGGTCAACCCGCACATCTATGCCCGCATGCCCTTTGACCCGGCCAAAGACCTGGTGCCCGTGGCCTCGGCTGCGCGGGTGCTGGTGTTTCTGGTGGCCAAGCCCAACTTCCCTGCCAACAACATCCAGGAATTTTTAGCCCATGTGAAGGCCAACCCCGGGCGCTTGTCGTATGGCTCGGCAGGCAACGGCAGTTCGCCCCACTTGGCTGGCGAAATGATGAAAAGCCAGGCGGGTCTGTTTGCGGTGCATGTGCCCTACCGGGGTGCAGCGCCCGCGCTGCAAGACGTGCTGGCCGGTCAATTGGACTTTTACTTTGACCCCGGCATTGGCCTGGGCCAAGTGCGTGCGGGCAAGCTCAAATTGTTGGCCGTGGGCAGCATGAAGCGCTCGCCTCTGTTCCCCAATGTGCCCACATTGGACGAAGCAGGCCTGAAAGGGTTTGATGCCGATTCGGTGTTCGGCTTTTATGCACCTGCGGGCACGCCCGCCGATGTGGTCAACCGCGTCAACCGCGAGATCAACAAAATTTTGGGCACACAAGCCTTGAAGGACCGCATCCAGAATTTGGGCGGCGAGGCCCTGCCTTTGACGCCTGCCGAGTTCGGCGCCCGCGCAACGGATGACTCCAAACGCTTTGGCGCCATCATCCGCGAACGCAAGATCACCGGCGACTGAAGCGGGTTAGACCCCGGCCAACTCGCGCAGCGCCTGCGGGTCGGGCAAGCCCAGCACACGGCCGCTGCCACTGATGAGCTGGCGCTCGCGCAAGTGGCGCAGCACACGAGAAAACGTTTCGGGTGCAATCCCTAACTGCGCCGCAATTGTGCGTTTTCGCTCTGTCAGCTTCACGGCCAAACTGCCCGACTGATCGGTGGTTTGGGCGTGTCGCAGCAGCCATTCGGCGCAACGCGCATCGGCGTCTTTGGCCAAGCGGCTCACGGCCATCTCGGTTTGTTGGCGCTGCGAACGGGCCATGTCCATGAGGAGGGTCTGCGAGGCCTCTGGCAAGGCTTGCACCTCGGCCACAAAGTCGGCCACGCTCACGTACTGCACATGCACCTCGGTCTCGGCCACCGCATCGACCGCGTGTGGCAAGCCCAGCAAGCCCGATGCGGCCTCCAACCAAAATGGACCTTCCACCACGCCCAGCTGGTGCGCCATGTGGCCATCCACCAGCACCCCCAACACCACGCGCCCTTGCATGACGTGCACGATGCGGTCTACCGCGTCGCCTCGGTGCAGCAACACAGTGCCTGCCACCACGGAGGCTGCGGGCTCGGACAAAGGGGGCAAAGAGGTATCCAACATGATGGACTCGAATGTGCCAGAGACACAGCCTTTGGGCTTTGACACAAATCAATAAGGTCCCATCACCGCACCAGGATGGCCCTGAAGTCGTTGACATTGGTGTGCGTGGGCCCGGTGATGACCAGATCGCCCAGCGGCTCAAAGAAGCCATAGGCGTCGTTGCGCTGCAGGTGTTCACTCACTTTTATCCCTTTTTCGGCAGCACGGGTGAGCGTATCGGGGGCGACTTGCGCCCCGGCGTTGTCTTCGATGCCGTCGATGCCGTCGGTGTCGGCCGCCAGCGCCCACACGCCGCTCTGGCCTTGCAGGGCCTCGGCCAAGCCCATGCAAAACTCGCCCGCCCGCCCACCACGCCCACGGGGTGTGCCCGCAGGCTGGGGCTTGATGGTCACGGTGGTTTCTCCCCCACTCAAAATCACGCAAGGTTTGGTGAACGGCCCCAAGCCCTTGGCCGCCGCACGCGCCAGCGCCGCGTGCACCTTGGCCACCTCGCGTGACTCCCCCTCGATCTCGTCGCTCAGGATGTAGGCATTCAGCCCCTGCGCACGGGCAGCGGCGGCTGCCGCTTCCAGCGACTGCTGGGGCGTCGCGATCATGTGCACGCTGTGGTCCACAAACACCGGAGAGCCAGGTTTCGGCGTTTCCCAAACGCCCGACTGCAAAGCCTGCAACACCGAATCGGGCACGTTGATGGCATAACGCTTGAGAATGGCCAGCGCATCGGCGCAGGTGCTGGCATCCGGCACGGTGGGGCCGCTGGCGATGATGGACGGATCGTCACCCGGCACATCGCTGATGGTGAGCGTGACCACCCGCGCAGGTGCGCAAGCGGCCGCCAAGCGCCCGCCCTTGATGCGCGAGAGGTGCTTGCGCAGGCAGTTCATCTCGGCAATGTTCGCCCCGCTGGTCAGCAGTTGCCGGTTGATGTCTTGTTTGAGCTGCAAGTCGATGCCGTCGGCGGGCAATGTCAGCAAAGACGAGCCGCCGCCCGAAATGAGGCAAAGCACCAAATCATCGGCGGTGAGGCCTTTCGTGAGTTCCAGAATGCGCTCAGCCGCTTGCAAGCCCGCCGCATCGGGCACTGGGTGAGCGGCCTCAACCACTTCAATTCGCGCAGGCAAGCCCGCAGGACGTCGCGGCGTGTGGCCATAACGCGTGACCACCAGGCCCGACAGCGGCGCGTTCTGGGGCCACAGGGCTTCGACCGCCTGCGCCATCGCCCCGCCCGCTTTGCCAGCGCCCAACACCAGGGTGCGGCCCTTGGCAGGGTCTGGCGGGGTGGGCAAATGGGCGGCGGTGTTGTGCAGGGGCAAGGCACGTTGCACAGCCACCTCGTAAAGCGCTTTCAAAAAGGCAGAGGGGTCTTGGATCAAGCTGGAGATGTGGGGCTGGGCGTCTTGCATGGGCAAATTGTGCCCCAAGGCAGGTAAAGTTCGACCCATGACCACGCTGCTCATCCACCGCGCCCGCTGCATCGCCACACAAGACGATGCGAACACCGAACTCAAAGACGCCTCTCTCTTGATCCGAGATGGCCGAATCGAACGCATCATCCCTGCCAGTGAGAACATCGACGAACTGCTGACGCAGGTGGATGAGGTGATCGACGCACGCCGCCATGTGGTGGTGCCGGGCCTGATCAACACGCACCACCACATGTACCAGTCGCTCACGCGGGCGATTCCGGGCGTGCAAAACGCCGAGCTGTTCAGCTGGCTCCAAGGCCTCTACCCCATCTGGGTGGGCCTGACGCCCGAAATGGTGCGTGTCTCAGGCCAAGTGGCCATGGCCGAGCTGCTGCTGAGCGGCTGCACCACCAGCAGTGACCACCTCTACATCTACCCCAACGGCGTGCGGCTGGACGACAGCATTGAAGCGGCGCACACCATGGGCATGCGCTTCACAGCCACACGCGGCAGCATGAGCGTGGGGCAGTCGCAAGGTGGCCTGCCGCCCGACAGCGTGGTCGAAAAAGAACCCGCCATCCTAAAAGAAACCCAACGCCTGATTGAACGGTGGCACGACGCCCGCTACGGCGCGATGACGCATGTGGCCGTGGCACCCTGCTCGCCTTTCAGCGTCAGCCAAGACCTGATGCGCGAATCGGCAAAACTGGCCCGCGCCCACGGCGTGCGCCTGCACACGCACCTGGCCGAAAACGACCACGACATCGCCTACACCCGCGAGAAGTTCAACTGCACGCCCGCGCAATACGCCGAGGACCTGGGCTGGGTGGGCCAAGACGTGTGGCACGCACACGGCGTGAAGCTAGACGACGAAGGCACGTATTTGTTTGCCCGCACACGCACCGGCATCGCCCACTGCCCGTGCAGCAACATGCGCTTGGCCAGCGGCATCTTGCCCCTGCGCAAAATGCTCGACGCAGGCGTGCCGATTGGCCTGGGTGTGGACGGCAGCGCCAGCAACGATGCGGCGCACCTGCTCAACGAAGCGCGCCAAGCCATGCTGTTGGCGCGTGTGGGCAGGGCCATGGAACCACCGCGCGTCGAAGACGGGCGCACCGTGTACGGCTGTGACCGCGGCCCCGCCGAAATGACACCCCGCGACGCCCTGCGTCTGGCCACACGCGGCGGTGCCGAAGTGCTGGGCCGTGCGCACGAGCTGGGGCAAATCACCGAAGGCTATTGCGCCGACATCGCGATGTTTCGCACCGACACGCTGAGCATGGCGGGTGGCGCGGTGCACGACCCGGTGGGAGCGCTCTTGCTGTGCGCCAGCGACAACGCCGACTACACCATCGTCAACGGGCGCGTGGTGGTGCGTGAGGGACAAATTGCGACGGTGGACATAGGGCCGCTGATTGAGCGGCACAACCAACTGGCGATGCAGTTGGCATTGGGGGCAGCTTAAGTTTCAATCCCTGGACGCTTTTAGCTAAAATAGCCATCCATCAGGAGCCCGCCATGCAAATCACCGCCACCGAAGCCAAAAACCGTTTTGGCAGCATTTGTGCCCTTGCCAAGCGAGAACCCGTATTTGTGGAAAAAGCGGGGCAAATTGACACCGTCATCCTGTCGGCCGAGCAATACCGGGCTTTGCAAGCCAATCAAAACAGCAGCAGTCTGGCTGCCCGCAAGAAGAGGTTTGAAGCCGAGTTTGGCGACTGGATTGCCGCGCAAAACACTTGGGTAGAAAAGCAAGGCATTCCCGGTGCCGACTTACGGCCTTGGTAAACCGCCATGGCGCAATTTGATGTCTACGCCAATCCCAGCGAGAGCGCTGCGCACGGCATTCCCTATGTGGTGGTCGTACAAAGTGACTTGCTGGATGCCTTGGCCACCCGCATGACCATGCCTCTGGCTACTGTGGAATTTGCAAAAAAGTCCCCTGACAAACTTTGCCCCGTGATCACAGTCAACGGCCAGCGCCTGCGCGCACTGGCTCATTACACGGCACCCTTGCCCTCGCGCAGCTTGCGGCAAGTGGTGTGCAATTTAGCAGCGCAAGCCAGCACACTGATTGCGGCGATGGACGTGGTGGTTTCAGGGGTTTAGCCACCAAACACCTTTGGCGTAGCTCTCGCCAGCGTCAGAAACCCCATCGAAATCCTCACACTGAAGTCACAAGTCTTTCGCCCCCAAAACCAACGCAAGCTCTCTACACTGAGGCCATGATCCAAGGCCTCGTCCAACTCTTCATCTTCCAAGCCCTGGGCGAGCTGCTGTCCAAGTTCGCCCTGCCCTTCATCCCCGGTCCGGTGCTGGGTCTGGTGTTGTTGCTGGCCTTTTTGGCGCTGCGTGGCCATGTGCCAGCAGCCATGGACATGGTGGGCAGCAGCATCTTGCAGCACCTGGGGCTGCTGTTTATTCCGGCGTCGGTGGGTGTGGTGCTTTATTTGCCGGTGCTGCGGGCCAATGCCTGGGCCATCAGCGCGGCGCTGGTGGTCAGCGTGCTGGCCACGGTGGCGGTGACAGCACTTGTGCTCAAGCTGCTGGCCCCCAAGGACTGAGGCCATGAACCCCATGACACGCTCCGACCTGCCCGCCATCTCCGAGATTTGGGTCTACCTCTCGGGCAGCCCGCTGCTGGCTTTGGTGCTCACGCTCAGCGCTTACCTGATCGGCTTGACCCTGTACGAGCGCAGCCAGCGCAACCCGCTGGCCAACCCGGTGTTGATCGCCGTGGTGCTGGTGTGCCTGTGCATCAGCGTGCTCGACATGCCGTATGCGCAATATTTTGAGGGCGCGCAGTTTGTGCACTTTTTGCTGGGCACGGCCACGGTGTCGCTGGCCATCCCCATCTACAAGGGTTTCGCATCACTCACAGGGCGCATGGGGGTGCTGATGCTGTCGCTGGTGGCGGGCGGCTTGACCTCGGTGCTCACGGCCGTGGGCGTGGCGCGCTGGCTCGGCGTGGACGAATCGCTGGTGCGCGGCTTGGTGGCCAAATCGGTCACTGCGCCAATTGCCATGGGCATTGCCGAACGCGTGCAGGCTTCACCCACACTGACCGCCATCTTTGCGGTGAGCACCGGCATTTTGGGGGCGGTGTTGGGCCGCTATGTGCTCGACGCCTTGCGCGTCACGGCCTGGTGGCAGCGCGGTTTTGCTTTAGGTGTGGCCGCGCACGGCATTGGCACTTCACGCGCGTTCAGCGTCAATGCCGAGGCCGGGGCTTATGCCAGCTTGGGCATGGGGCTGCATGGCATTGCGGGGGCGGTGGTGATTCCTTATGCGGTGGCTTGGTGGTTTTGAACGCGGTGACAAATTGCGCAATTTAGTCAATTTAGTCAATTTGAAAGAGATAATCTGAGCTCCCCGAGCCATGCGCGCCCGCGTGTGACCCTCGCCAAATTCCGTTGATCGTCCATGCGCCATGCACCGCACCATTTTTGACACTCCCGTCGTCAACACTACCCTACGCGGTATCTCGCTGGCATTTCTCAAAGTCACAGGCTGGAAGATCGAAGGCAGCTTGCCCAAGGGTGCCACCAAGTGCGTTCTGATTGCCGCACCACACACCAGCAACTGGGATCTGCCCTACACCTTGATGGTGGCGTTTGCCTTGCGCTTGCAGATTTACTGGATGGGCAAAAGCAGCATCTTCTCTTTTCCCTTTGGCCCGCTCATGCGCTGGCTGGGCGGCATCGCCGTGAACCGTTCCCAAGCCTCCAACTTGGTGGACTCCTGCGCACATGAATTGGTCCAAGCCGAAGGCTCGGTGCACCTGGTGGTGCCTCCTGAAGGCACACGCAGCAAAACGCGCTATTGGAAAACCGGCTTTTATTACATCGCGCTGCAGGCGCAGGTGCCCATCGTGATGGCCTACATGGACTACTCGCGCAAAGTCAGTGGCCTGGGCCCGCTGTTTTACCCCACGGGCGACATCGACAAGGACATGGTCGCCATCAAAGCGTTTTATGCGCCTTTCAAGGGCAAGAACGCAGAGCAGTTTGAGACACCGCCGGACAAGGACACGTCCGCCTGAAGGCTCATCCACCCCAGCCTTCTGAACGCCCAGAGTCTTCGGCGCGACAGCCGAGCATAGGCTTTTTTCTATGATGGCCGCATGAACTATGCCGCCTCTGACCTGCTGGATTTCGCCAAGCAACTTTTGCAATCTGCGGGTCTGCCGCCCGACAAAGCGCAAGCTGTCGCCGATGTGCTCTTGGAAGGCGATTTGCTGGGCCACACCACCCACGGTCTGGCCCTGCTGGCCCCCTACTTGGCCGAACTGGAGTCAGGCAAGATGCTCAAAGAAGGCCAGCCCCTGGTGGTGTCGGACCATCCGGCCGCAGTGACCTGGGACGGTCAGCGCCTGCCTGGGCCATGGCTGGTGCTCCAAGCCATTGATCTGGCCACACAGCGCGCACGCAGCCAAGGCACTTGCACCGTGGTCATCCGGCGCAGCCACCACATTGCGTGTCTGGCGGCCTACCACCAGCGCGTGACCGAACAGGGTTTCATGATGCTGCTGCATTGCTCGGACCCCAACGCCGCCAGCATCGCACCTTTTGGTGGTCTGGACCCGGTGTTCACGCCCAACCCCATGTCGGTGGGCATTCCCACTTCGGGCTTGCCGGTGCTGATCGACGTGTCCACCTCGTCCACCACCAACGGCATGACCAACCGCCTGCACAAAGAAGGCGGCTTGCTGCCTGCAGAGTGGGTGATGGATGGCCACGGCCAGCCCAGCCGGGATCCGGCGGTGCTGTTCAACGAACCCAAGGGCACCATCTTGCCGCTGGGCGGCATGGACTCGGGCCACAAGGGCTATGGCCTCAGTTGGATGGTGGAAGCCTTGACAGGCGGGCTGTCAGGCCATGGCCGCGCAGACGCACCTGAGGGCTGGGGGGCCACGGTGTTTTTGCAAATCATCGACCCCCGCGCTTTCGCAGGCCAAAGCGCCTTCAACACGCAGATGGACGAAGTGTCACGCCAGTGCCATGCCTCGCGGCCCGCACAAGCCGACCGTTGGGTGCGCACGCCCGGCGAGCGTGGCCTGAAACTCAAGGCGGGCAGTGCCAGCGATGGCGTCGCACTTTACCCGAACATCATGCCCATGCTGGGGCCTTGGGCTGAGAAGTTCAAAATCGCAGTGCCTTCTGCGGTCTGAGCAACAAAGGGCTGAGCGACAGCGCTCAGCAAAAAACAACCCGGCACCAGCCGGGTTGTTGGCAACCTCAAAAAGTCTTTTTCAAGACGCGGGTGCAGGTTTGCGCAGCATGCGCAAGAGCAGCGGTGCAAACCACACCAAGGCCGTCAATATGGCCAGGCCCAATGCGATGGGTCGGGCCACAAAAGCGGTCAAGTCGCCGTTGGACTTGATCATCGAGGTGATGAAGTTCTCCTCCAACATGCCGCCCAGCACCACCCCCAGAATGGCCGGTGCTGTGGGGAACTTGTTGGCTTCCAGCAGATACGCCAGGATGCCGGCGACCAGCATCACACCCACCTGAAACACCGAGTTGTTGATGGCAAACGTGCCGACCACACAAAACAGCAAGATCATCGGCATCAGAATTTCACGCGGCACCTTGAGGATGCGCTTGGCCACCTTGATGCACAAAATGCCTAAGGGAATCATGATCAGGTTGGCCACGATGAAGAGCAAGAACACCGCGTAAATGTTTTGCGGGTTGGTGGTGAACAAGGTCGGGCCGGGGTTCATGTTCTTCATGTACAGCACGCCGATCACAATGGCCGTGATCGAGTCACCCGGAATGCCAAACACCAAGGCCGGAATCCACGCACCAGCCAAGGCGCTGTTGTTGGCCGAGCCCGATTCGACAATGCCCTCCACATGTCCGGTGCCGAATTTCTCGGGTTCTTTGGAAAACTTCTTGCTCATCGCATACGACATCCAGGCCGCGATGTCAGCGCCCGCGCCCGGCAAAGCGCCCACGGCGGTGCCCAGCACACTGCCTCGCAAAATCTGTTTGGGGTATTTCTTGGCCAGTGCCCATTGGCCCTTGAGCACACCGCCCACCTCTTCCACCACCAACTCAGCAGGCGGACTGGTGTCCACCACGTAGCGGATGATTTCGGAGATGGCGAACATGCCGATCATCATGGCGATCATGCCAATGCCGCCCGACATTTCGGTGTTGCCAAAGGTGAATCGCGGGAAACCCGCCGGGTTGCCCAAACCCACACACGCGACCAACAAGCCCAGGAACAACATCATCAGCCCCTTGACCGGTGAGCCGGTGGAGATGAAGACCGCGCAAGTCAGACCCAACAGAACCAACCAGAAGTATTCGAAGGAGCTGAAATTCAGCGCAAAGTCGGCCAAGGCAGGCGCTGCCAAGATCAGCACCACGGTGCCGAACAGTCCCCCCACTGCCGAGAACACCAGGCCTGCGCCCAGGGCTTTCTCGGCCTGCCCCTTGCGTGTCATGGCAAAGGCTTCGTCGGTGTAAGCCGCCGATGCGGGCGTGCCCGGAATGCGCAGCAAGCAACCCGGGATGTCACCCGAAAAAATCGCCATGGCCGTGGCGGTGACCATGGCAGCCACCGCCGGGATGGGCGGCATGAAGAAGGTCACGGGCACCAACAGTGCAGTGGCCATGGTGGCGGTCAAGCCAGGCACTGCCCCCACAAACAAACCGTACAGGGAGGCGAGCACCATCACCATCAAGGTGTAGGGCTCGAACACCATCGAAAACGCTTGGCCAATAGCTGTCCACATGGAACTCGACTCCTCAGACTGTCATGGTCATTTGGGTGAAAACGAAAGTGGATCGGTACGTTACCAAGCCAGTGGTGTCAGCACACCCCAGGGCAAGGGCACACGCAGCAATTTGTAAAAGGCAAAGTGAACGACCAAGGTGGCCACCGCCGCCCAAAAGGCCGAACGGCCCCAAGCCACTTGCAATGATCTGAACAAGGTCACCAGCATCAAAAATGAGGTGATGAAAAATCCCAGCTCATCAGACAACAAGATGTAAAAAACCACCGAGCCCAGCAAGGCGACCAGCGCCTTGGTGTGCCGTGGCGAACGCACCCAGTCTTCCCACTCAAACCAAGGCCCGTTGGCTCGGTCGCGCCAGCCTTGCCAGACCAGCAAAGCGCCGCCTGCACACAAGCCGATGGCAATCAGGCCTGGAAACAAAGCGGGCCCGACTGGCTGGCCTGGAATGTTGGGGTAACCGCGCACAGCCAAGAGCACCGCAACGCCCAAGGCCATGAGCAGGACGCCCCAAAAAGCGTCGTTGATTTTCATGGGCTGGCTTACTTGACCAGGCCCACAGCCTTCATGGTCACGCCCATTTCGGCGTCAGACTTGGCCATGAATTTGGCCATGTCATCCGGCCCGCCATAAATCACACCCAAGCCGCGGCTGGTCATGAAGTCGTTGTACTCCTTGCTGGCCACGGCCTTGCGCACGGCCTCGGCCAGTTTGGTTTGAACCGGCGCTGGCAAACCTTTGGGAGCCAGCACGCCGCGCCAAGCCGCCATGGTCCAGTTGCTGCCTGTGGCCGATTTGAGGGTCGGCACATTGGGGTACAGCGTAGAAGGCTTGGCGTCCATGATGGCCAAGCTCTTGACCTTGCCTGCATCAATCAGCGAACGCGCTTCGGGCAAGGACACCGGGGCCACTTCCACACCACCGGCCACCATGTCCTGCAGGCCTGGGGCAGCGCCGTTGCTGGGCACCCAAGGCAGTGCGGCAGGGTCGATTTTCTGGTCGAGCAACAAACCGGCAATGGCCAAATGCCAGATGCCGCCTTGGCCTGTGCCCGAGGCTTTGAACTTGCCGGGGTTGGCCTTGATGGCGGCCAGCAAATCGTTCACGTTTTTGTAAGGCGAATCGGCACGCACCTGAATGCCAGCCGGGTCGGCATTGACCAGACCAATGGGGGTGTAAGAGGCACCGGTCAGTTGGGTCAGACCTTGCCAGTGCATCATGCCAATCTCGACAGTGGCCAGGCCAATGGTGTAGCCGTCAGCAGGGGCCGAAGCAATGGCTGCATGACCGACCACGCCGCTGCCGCCGGTGCGGTTAACGACAGTGACAGGTTGACCCAAGTCTTTTTCGAGCAAGCTGGCCACGATGCGGGCCACGGCATCGGTGCCACCCCCTGCGCCCCAGGGCACGATCATGGTGATGGGACGGGTGGGGTAATTCTGGGCGGCTGCAGGCAAGGCAGCTGCTAAACAGGCCAGACCAGCAACCGCGCTGGCAACCAAAGTACGGCGTGAGCGAATGAACATGGGTGTCTCCTTTTGATTTAACAGCCGGGCCCACCAGGGCCTGCTGCATCAAAATTTATACCCATCGGATCGTCATACCAATAGGGTCAACCATATTCCCAGTAACTCTGGCGACTTCCCGATCGCCCGCCAGCCTTCAGTCCAAATGGGCACCCGCCTGAAACCAGCGACCCAACATCGCGCGGTCTGCTTCGGTCAGGCCCGTGGCATTGCCCATGGGCATTTGCTTGGTCACCACCACCTGCTGGTACATGTTTTGCGCATGCTGCTTGATCAGCTCTGGGCTGTCCAAACGCACGTTTTTCATTTGCACCTGGGCACCATGGCAGCTGATGCAGTGCTGACTCACCAAACTTTGCACCTGAGCAAAACTCACGGGGGCTGCAGGGACAGAAGAGACTTGAGGCGCTGCAGGCTTCAAGGCGATGATCACGCCCAAAATCATCACCACACCCACCGCTGCAAAAGGCCAAGGGTTGGCTGCACGGCCCAAGTGGAAGGCGTGGCGCTGCACAAAGAACTGGCGGATCAGGGCACCGGCCAGCATCATCACAAACAGCAGTACCCAACGCTGCTCGTGCGTGTACAAAAAGCTGTAGTGGTTGCTCAGCATCGCAAAGATGACGGGCAGCGTGAAGTAGGTGTTGTGCACGCTGCGCTGTTTGCCGCGCTTGCCGTGGATGGCCAAGGCGTTGGCGTCATAAGTTTCGCCGCTGGTCATGGCGGCCACCACTTTGCGCTGGCCGGGGATGATCCAGAAGAACACGTTGGCGCTCATGGCGGTGGCGATCATCGCGCCCACCAACAAGAAAGCGGCACGGCCTGCAAACAGCTCATTGGCCAGCCAAGAGCAAAACGCCACCACCACAATCATCAGGCCCGCCACGATCAGCTCGCCGTTTTTTCGGAAACCAAACACGCGGCAAATGATGTCGTACACCAACCAGAAAGCCACCAGCATGCCCACGGCGGCCGATCCGGCCATCACAGGTGTCCAGTCCATCAGCGATTTGTCGATCAGGAAAGTGCCCGCGTTGTAGAGGTAGAGCACCGTGAACAGGGCAAAGCCACTCAGCCAGGTGGAGTAACTTTCCCAATAGAACCAATGCAGCTTGGTGTGGATCTTCTTGGGAGCCACCATGTATTTTTGCGGGTTGTAAAAACCGCCGCCGTGCACCGCCCACATCGCGCCGCCCACACCTTTTTCGAGCAGGTCGGGTGAATTGGGCTTTTGCAGGTTGTTGTCCAGAAAGACAAAGTAGAACGAGGAACCAATCCAGGCGATGGCGGTGATCACATGCACCCATCGCAGCAACAAATTGGCCCATTCCAGCAGATACGTTTCCATGAAGGATTCTCCAACCTGCTCACCACCGCGGGCCCTGTGAGCGGGTATTCGGCCGCGAACATGTTCCCGGAGGAACTTGCGCCGCTGCGGCCAGTGCACTGAAGTGTATACACTTTAACCCTCCAAATCCAGACATCCCCGGGCCTGTTCGCCTAGGGAAAACCATCATCGGCTTTTAAAGCGTTTGCAAGAGTTGCGCCGCCACCGCCACAGCAATGACTTCGGGCTCTTTGCCCGTGATGCCCGGCACACCAATCGGGCAGGTGATGTGCGCGATGTCTTCGGCACTGAAGCCCCGGTCTTCCAGGCGATGCCTGAACGTGGCCCATTTGGTTTTGCTGCCAATCAGGCCCACAAAAGGCAGGTCACCGCGCTCACTTTGGCGCTTCAGGCAGGCGACCACGATGTCGAGGTCTTCGGCGTGGCTGAAGCTCATGATCAGCACCCGGCTACCAGCGGCCAAATCGGCCACAGCCGCTTGAACGGGGTTGGAATGCTCGCATTCCACGTCCTCGGGCACATCGTTGGGGAAAATCTCGTCGCGGCTGTCGATCCAGCGCACCGCAAAGGGCAAAGGTGCCAGCGTGTTCACAATGGCCCGCCCCACATGGCCGCCGCCAAAAAGCGCCAACGGGGTGCGTGGCGGCATCAACAGGTTGCGCAAACGTACCATGTCTTGCGAGCCCACCCGCGCCAAAATCAACGCCACCACACCGCCGCAGCACTGCCCCAAACTGGGCCCCAGCACCTGGCGCAATTCGGTGGACACCAACTCCCCAGCCAGCAAACGCCGCGCATGCGCCAAGGCCTGGAACTCGAGATGTCCGCCCCCAATCGTGCCCCATTCGCCGTTGGCGAACACCAGCATGTGTGTACCCGGCCCTCGGGGCACAGAGCCTTGGGTGGCATTCACTGTCACCAGCACAGCCTGCTCAGTGTTCAGCCGCTTGAGGGCTTGCTCGATCCAATTCACGCTTTTTGTCCATTTCAAGTGGGGGATGGCCTCTGGCTTGCTCATCCAGGCGGGACGATGCCACAATCGTGGCCAACACCGAGTATGCCAAGGACAAGGGCTTGCCATGACACCACATTCAGATCTGATTCACCGTCCCCTCAAACACGGCCTTTTGGTCGTGAGCGCTGTGGCCTTGGCCATATTGAGCGGCTGCAGCACGCCGCCTGTGGTGACCCCTCCACCACCGCCCCCACCAGCGCCTCAGCCTGCAGCCCAAATACCTGAACCCGTCGCGGCGCCGAACGGCCCCACATCGTTGGCGCGAAACAGCAAAGAATACAGAAAAGATGCTGCTGGCCATTTGTACGGCATGCACGCGCACCGCATCTACAAAGGCCGTATGCCGCCCTTGCTTGAAGCTGTGGGGGTCCTGAACGTGGACATCGACCAAAAAGGCTCGGTCAAAGCGGTCAACTGGATGCGTGCGCCCAAGCATGTACCCCACGTGATGGCCGAGATTGAGCGCATGGTCAAAGCTTCAGCGCCCTACCCTGTGCCCAAGCACATGAGCCAAGTCACCTACACCGATGTGTGGCTGTGGCACAAAAGCGGCAAGTTTCAGCTCGACACTTTGACTGAGGGTCAGGACTGACTCAGTGATCGGTTGAGCACCTCAAACCCTCGACGTCTGCTCATGCGCAGCACCGGGCAACAGGGTCAAAATGAGCGTGGTGGCGACCGAAAACCCTGCCAGCAGCAAGAGCGAGTGGCCAAAGCCCATGGCCTTGACCACCGGCCCCAAGGCCCAGACCGACAAGGAGCTGACCGCAAACGACACGCCCAGGCGCATGCCCGAGACACGCGAGCGCAGGCGGTCGTCCACATAGCGGGCGATCATGAAATCGGTGAAAGGAATCGCGCCGAAGATGAACACCATCACCCCAATCAAAGCGGCAAACAACCACCAACCTTGAGCCTGTGAAGCCAACACCAACATGGGGATCTGCGCCATCACCATGAACATGAAAAAGCGCTTGAGCGGGAAACGGTTGATCAGGTGCCCCACCACCACCTGGGCCACCGAGGCCACGGCGTAGACCAGGGCCAACAACAAGCCCAAACTGGCAGGATCCTCCATCACGCCTTGGAAGCGCTCGGTGATCAAAGGCCCGTTGCCGTTGGTGGTGAAGTTGAACAACACGCTGCTGGTGATGGCTGCCGCCGTCATGACCACCAAAGCGCGCGCCAGCATGGGCGCAGGCAGGCTGACCTTGGCACCGCCCTTGCGCTTGGCGGGAGACGATAACTCTTGCGGACAAGCGCGGGCAAACACCCAGCCGCAGACCAAGGCCAACACACCTGGCACCACAAAGGCCGCACGCCAACCCTGCCACTGGATCAAAAAGCCCGTGAGCAAAGCCGCTACCGCCACGCCCAAGTTACCCGCCAGGCCATTGAAACCAATGGTGGCCCCCGGGTTGGACGAGCGCTCCAGCAGCATGGGAATGCCCACCGGGTGGTAGATGGAGGCGAACACGCCGATCAGCGTCAGGCAAGCCGCCAGCTGCCAAGGCGTTTGCGCGAAAGCCGTCAAGATAGCAGCGGTGCCAATGCCCAAAAAGAAGATCAGCATCATGCTGCGGCGGCCCCACAAATCGCCCAGCCGCCCCGCAGGCAAAGAACCCAGCCCGAACATGAAGAAGGCACCCGCACCATAAGGCATCAGGTCTTGCCACTGGGCCAGGCCCATGTCGGCCGCAATGGTGCTGACCGCCGCCGCAAAAATCAGCAAAAACAAATGGTCCAGCGCGTGCGCGATGTTGAGCAAGCCCCGCACCACGCGGGGATGGTCGGCGGCTTGTTCGGGCACGGGGTCGTCAGAATTAGTCAAGGTCGTCATGGTCAATTTCAGCTTTCAGACACGGGCGTATTGACCCGGGCCAGGATGCGCCAACACTGTGCGCCCAAGGCCGTGTGAACGCTGTCGCTTTGGTCACACCGGGCGCTCATCCTGCGCGCGTCACAAAGGCGCATTGGCCGGCGCTTTGCGGTCCCAAATGTGCGCACGCCAATACACCGCCATGGCCCCGGTGAGCATCAGCCCCAAGGCCGAATACATGCCAGCTGTGGCCGCATAGCCCCAGCGCTCAATCAGCGGCCCCGACAGCAGCAAGCCCAATGGCAACCCCCAAATAGCCAGCATGCGCATGCCCATCACCCGGCCCCGGTAGGCGGGCTCGGTGGCGCGCAGCATCACAGCGGCCAAGGGGGTCATGCTCAGGCTTTGCGCCAGGCCCGCCACCCACAGCAAGGCCATGCCCACGCCCAGATGCGTGCTGAAGGCGAACAACACATCCACCGCAAACCACACCGCCCCGGCCAGCACCATGGTTTGCGCGGCGCGAAACGCAAAGCGGTGCGAACTCAGCACCACCGAGCCCACCAAGCCCCCGAACGCAAAGCTGGCGCCCAGCCAGCCCAGGCCCGTCTGGTCGGTCAGGTAAATGTTCTTGGCCATATAGGGCAGCAAGCCCAAAGAAAATGGAAAGGCGAGCAGGTTGACCAGGAACGCCAGCGCCATGGCCGCCATCAGCACCGGACGCGTCCACACATAGCCAAAAGCCAGTTGCAAGTCGCGCACGGGCGACACACGCACGGTGTCATGGGCTGGGGCAGGCACGTCAGACACGCCGCGAGACAGCACAAAGCTGAGCGTGTAAAGGACTGTGATCAGGGCATAGGCCCAAGTCATGCCCAGCCAAGCGACCACGCCCGCACCGGCCAATGCACCCGCAATGCGGGCCGAATCCGAGGTGATGCGCGAGATGCCCAGCGCCCCCAGCAAATGGCGTGGCGGCAGGGTCTGTGCAATCAAGGCGTTGCGCATCATCATGTCCGAGGGGCGCACCATGCCCGCCAAGGCCGCCATCAACAGCACGATCATGGGCGAGAGGGCTTGCAACCAGGCCAGCAACATGAAGGTGGCGGCCAGCGCCGCATAGAGAGCTCGCGACAGAACCAGCATGCGCCGATAACCCAAGCGGTCACCCGCCACACCAAACATGGGCGAGACCAAGGAACCCAGGTACTGCAAGGAGCCAAACACCACCAGCATCATCACCGAGCCGGATTCGACCAGGATGAACCAGCCCAGCACGATGGACTCCATCTCGAAAGCCCAGGAGGTGGCCAGGTCGGCGGGCCACTGAAAGCGAAAACTCCGCTCCCGGAACGGGTCGCGCCAGTGCATGGCGGGTGAGGTTGTGGCCGGGGAGGCTGAGGTGGTCAACGTGGCCGCCTTGTGCCCTGCTTCAAACGCTGCAAGACCTCAAGCGGAAATGCTCTGAGGGTCATGCTGGGGCAGTGCTCAGTTTTGCCCAACCCGAGAAGGCTGATGGGATGGCTCGGCGTTTTGAGTTGGGGCTGGGGCTGCCGCAGGCTCGGGCATGAAACACATCTTCTCGCCATCCCAGCGCTGGCCGCACCAGCACACGCCCTCGGCATTGATGATGCAAGTGCCGGTGCCACAGCACCTTGGATCGTCTGACATGGGCCTGCTCCTGAATCCGGAATAAAAATGGCAGGATGCCCGAAAACGCTTCGGGCCTCCTGCCAATCAGATCAAAGGCCCGCAGTGGCCTTGGCTTTTTCGCAGGCCATCAAGATGCGCTCGGGCGTGGCGGGTGCGTCCATGTACACCACGGCTTTGTGGTCGGCGCTGGCCGCCACCGCATCGCGCAAGGCGAAGAAGGCCGATAGGCCCAACATCAAAGGCGGCTCGCCGGTGGCCTTGCTGTTGAAAGGCGTGGGCTTCAAGTTGGCGTTGTCGAACAAGCTCACATTGAAGTGCTCAGGGATATCGCCCGCCACCGGAATTTTGTAGGTGCTGGGACCGTGCGTGAGCAGCTTGCCTTTCTTGTCCCAAATGCACTCTTCCATGGTCAGCCAACCCATGCCTTGCACATAGGCGCCTTCGATCTGGCCCCTGTCCAATGCGGGGTTGATGCTGCGGCCCACATCGTGCACGATGTCCACGGCTTTGAGCCACCACTCGCCGGTGCGGGTGTCGATCTCGACTTCGCTCACGGCAGCGCCGTAGCAGTAGTAATAGAACGCACGGCCGTTCAGGGTGGTGAAGTCGTATTTGATTTCGGGCGTCATGTAGAAACCCGTGACCGACAAGCCCACACGCTCCATGTACGCTTGCTTGGTCAAGTCGGCCCACTTGACGGACTTGCCGCCACCGTGGACTTCGTTGTTCGCGAAAGTCACATCACCCTCAGCGCAACCCAGCATGCGCGCCGCCACAGGCTTCAAGCGCTCACGCATTTGCGCGGTCGCGTTCATGATGGCCGCGCCGTTGATGTCGGCACCGCTCGAAGCCGAAGTGGCCGACGCGTTGGGCACTTTTTGTGAATCGGTGGCGGTGATGCGTACATGGTCCACGCTGATGCCCAAACCATCGGCACACACCTGCGCCATCTTGGTGTTCAGGCCCTGGCCCATCTCTGTGCCGCCGTGGTTGCAACTCACCGAGCCGTCCATGTAAACCGCCAGCAGCGCGCCGCCCTGGTTCAGGTGCGTGGCGGTGAAACTGATGCCGAACTTCAAAGGCACGAGCGCCATGCCGCGCTTGCGGGTTTTGCTCTTGGCGTTGAAGGCTTGCACTGCGGCGCGGCGCTCGGCGTATTTGGATTCCTGCTCCACCTGGTCGATCACCTTGTCGCCCACCCAGTCTTCAATGAGCTGGTTGTATTGGGTGGTCATGGTGTCGGGCGTGCCGCTGATGGCGGGGTCTTTGTAGAGGTTGAGCTTGCGCACTTGCAGTGGGTCTTTGCCCAAAGTCATCGCGATCTCGTCCATCACCGTTTCGATGCCGAACATGCCTTGTGGGCCGCCGAAACCCCGGAAAGCGGTCGCGCTTTGCGTGTTGGTTTTGCAGCGGTGGCTCACCAGCTTGAGTGCAGGCAAGTGGTAGGTGTTGTCGATGTGCAAGCAAGCACGGTCGTTCACCGGGCCCGAATAGTCGGTGCTGTAACCGCAGCGCGACATGAGCGTGATGTTGGCACCCAAAACGCGGCCGTTGTCGTCAAAACCCACTTCGTAGTCGATGCGGAAATCGTGCCGCTTGCCGGTGATGGTCATGTCGTCGTCGCGGTTCACGCGCAGCTTGACAGGCTTTTGCAGCTTATGCGCGGCCAAAGCAGCACTCTGGCTGAAGATGCTGGCGTTGCCTTCTTTGCCACCAAAGCCGCCACCCATGCGGCGGCAAATCACCTCCACATCGTTGGTGTGCAGGTTCAGGGCATGTGCGGCTTCGCGCTGGTTGCCGTCGGGGTGCTGGGTCGACACGTACAGCGTGAGCTGGCCGTCTTCTTTGGGCACGGCGTAAGTGATCTGGCCTTCGAGATAGAACTGCTCTTGCTGGCCGGTGTTGGTGCTGCCCTTGATTTTGTGCGGGGCGCTGGCAATGGCTGCCGCTGAGTCACCGCGCGTGATGCCCTTGGGGGGCATGATGAAGCTGTTGGCCGCCATGGCCTCTTGGATGGTCAAGATGGGCGTGAGTTCTTTCACCAGCACCTTGGCTTTTTTAGCGGCTTCGCGGGCGTAGAGCATTTCGCGCGCCACAACCACGGCCACGGCTTGGCCAATGAACTCGACCTTGCCAGCGGCCAGGAAGGGGTCGTCGTGGATGATGGGGCCGCAGTTGTTTTCGCCGGGAATGTCTTTGGCCGTGTAGACCGCCACAACGCCGTGCTCCTTGAGGATGGCTGCGCGGTCAATGCCGTCGCCAATCAACTCGCCATGCGCCACAGGCGACAAGATGAGCGCGGCATACAAGGTGCCTGCGTGCTCGGGGATGTCGTCGATGTAGGTGGCCGAGCCGGTCACATGCAAGTGCGCGGACTCGTGAACGATGTCGGTGCCTTGCTGAACGCCCGAAACAGGCAGCAGGTTTTTGAGTGCGGTCGGAGCGTTCATTCAAGCCACCTCTTTCTGTTCTTCGATGAATTCAAGGGCCAGGTTACGGGCCACCAATGCGCGGTACGCCCATGTGGCGCGCAAGCCGTCACGGGCTGTGAAGCTGGCGGCGATCGCGGCGTCCAGATCGGCAGCTTTCACATCAGCGGGCAACTTGCCCTCCAAAACGGCTTCCAGTTTAGGGGCACGGCAAGGCGATGGGGCCAGGCCGTTGTAGGCCAGCTTCACGCCACTCAGCTTGCCGTCTTTCAGCGTGTAGCTGATGGCGGCACACGTGGCCGAAATGTCTTGTTCAAAACGCTTGCTGACCTTGTGGGCGCGGAACACTTGGCCCGCCACGGGCTTGGGCAATTCAACGGCCTCGATGAACTCGCCGGGCTCCATCACGTTTTTCTTCATGCCGGTGTAGAAGTTGTCCAGCAGCACCTTGCGGGTCTTGTCGCCACGGCGCAGCAGCAAGCTGGCGCCCAGCGCCATCAGGCAAGGCATGGTGTCGCCAATGGGTGAACCGTTGGCAATGTTGCCCGCCAGCGTGGCCGTCGAGCGGATGGGCGGCGAGCCAAAGCGGCGCAGCACTTCGGTGAAGTCGGGATAAGCCTTGGCCACCAGCGATTCGACTTGCGTGAGCGACACGGCAGCGCCAATGCGCCAAGCGCTGGACGTTTCTGTCACCTGACGCAGCTCGGTCACATTGCCCAAATACATGATGTGGTCGGGGCGTGAGAACTGTTTGTTGACCTGCAGACCAATTTCGGTGCTGCCCGCCAACAAGGTGGTGGTGGGGTTCTTGACCAGATAGTCGGCCACTTCAGCGATGGTGGCGGGCGAGACGAATTCATTGCCCTTTTTGGTGCGCACCACGGGCTGCACGATGATGTCGCCGTCCAGGCTCAGGGTGGGCACGCTGGCGCGTTTGATTTCTTTGAGCAAAGGCACATCGGCGCTGTCGTCGATCTTGAGCGCTTCGGGCTTGGCACAGGCCTTGGTGGCCGATTCGATGATCGGCTTGTAGCCGGTGCAGCGGCACAGGTTGCCGCTCAGCGAATCGGTGATCTGCTGGCGGTTGGGCATGGGCAAGACCTGCACCAGGTTCACCAGACTCATCACGATGCCGGGCGTGCAAAAACCGCACTGCGAACCGTGGCACTTGATCATTACTTCCTGCACCGGGTGCAGCGTGCCATCGGCTTTTTTCAGGCTCTCGACGGTTTTGACCGATTTGCCATCCAAAGAGGGCAACAACTGAATACAGGCGTTCGTAGCCACATAGTCCACGCCCGTTCCTGCAGCATTGAGCTCACCCACCATCACCACACAAGCGCCGCAATCGCCTTCAGCGCAGCCCTCTTTGGTGCCAGTGCGGTGCAGCTCCTCGCGCAGATAGTCCAGAACGGTGGTGGTGCGGCGTTCGCCTTGGGCTTCGACGATGCGGCCGTCGAGCACGAAGCGCACGGTGTTGGTGACTTGGGTCATGTTGGGGAGGGGATGGTGTAGATAAAGGGCAATGCTCCGATTTTAAGGAGTCAGGACCTTCGCTGGGCGGCTTTTCGACGGATTAATTGGGATCTGACCCCGATTAATTAATTGGGGTCAGATCCCAATTGTTTTAAGAGCCGCGATAGGTCGAGTAGCTCCAAGGACTGGCCAGCAAGGGCACATGGTAGTGCTGGTCTTCGTGGGCGACGCCAAAGTCCAGCGATACACGGTTCAAAAAGTTGGGCTCGGGCAGCTCCACGCCTTTGGCTTTGAAGTAGTCACTCACATTGAAGACCAAGCGGTAAGTGCCTTTGCGCAGGCTGGCGTGGTCATACAACATGCCGTCAGGGTTGCGCCCGTCATGGTTGAGTGTGAAGGTTTTGACTAAGGTGGCCTGTTCGCCTTGGGTGGTGAAGAGTGAAACCTGCATGCCCGCAGCGGGGCAGCCGTGCATTGTGTCCAGAACGTGTGTGCTCAATCCCATGGTGTGCTCGCTTGTCTTGAGTGGGGGTGAAAAAGGGTGGTTTTGGCAAGGCTTTGAAAAGCCCTTTAAACCGGTCGACCGAAGTGTATACAATTTTGCTTTTTGTGGCTATCATTTGCGCCACAGACACAAAAACACCTGGGCCAACAGCCCCAAGGGACTGCGAGACATGGAAACTTCCACCACGCACCACATCGTCGAATCGCTGACCCGCGCCATCGTGGAACACCGGCTTTTGCCAGGTTCCAAGCTGGCCGAGCAAAAGCTGGCAGACCACTTTGGCGTGTCTCGCACGCTGGTCCGCCAGGCGCTCTTTCAGCTATCGCAAAACAGGCTGATCCGGCTCGAGCCCGCACGCGGCGCTTTTGTGGCCGCCCCCTCGGTCGAAGAAGCACAACAGGTCTTTGCCGTGCGCCGTATGCTGGAGGCCGAGATGACACGCGCTTTTGTGCAGCAGGTCACGCCTGAACAAATCGTGGCTCTCAGAGACCACATCAAACAAGAGCGCGAAGCCGTGACGCAGGGCGATGTCACCGGCCGCACCGAGTTGCTGGGCGACTTCCATGTGCGCATGGCCGAATTGATGCACAACGACGTGCTGGCCCAGGTGCTGGGCGAGTTGATCTCACGCTGCGCCCTGATCACGCTGATGTACCAGTCGCGCAACGAAGCCGAGCACTCGACCGACGAACACGTGGCCATCGTGGCCGCGCTGGAAGCCAAAGACAGTGACAAAGCCGTGCGCCTGATGCACGAGCACCTGTTGCACGTGGAGGCCAGCCTGACCTTTGACCGCAAAGTGCCCACGCACGACATTTCCCTGGCCTTGGCCTAAAGCGTAAACGACCATGAGCACTTACGACAGCACCCTCCCCTATCCCCGCGACCTGAAAGGCTATGGCCGCCACGTGCCGCACGCCCAATGGCCCGGCGGCGCCCGCGTGGCGGTGCAGTTTGTTTTGAACTACGAAGAAGGCGGCGAAAACTCGGTGCTGCACGGCGATGCAGGCTCCGAACAATTCCTGTCTGAAATGTTCAACCCCGCGTCCTTCCCCGAGCGGCACATCAGCATGGAAGGCATTTACGAATACGGCTCGCGTGCGGGCGTGTGGCGAATCCTGCGCGAGTTCGAAAAGCGCGGCCTGCCGCTCACGGTGTTTGGCGTGGCCACTGCGCTGCAAAAGCACCCCGAATTGACCGCTGCCTTCCAGGAGCTGGGCTACGACATCGCCTGCCACGGCCTCAAGTGGATCCATTACCAAAATGTCGATGAAGCCACCGAACGTGCCCACATGGCCGAGGCGATGGACATCTTGCAAAAGCTCACGGGCGAACGCCCCTTGGGCTGGTACACCGGGCGCGACAGCCCCAACACACGCCGATTGGTGGCCGACTTTGGCGGTTTCGAATACGACAGCGACTACTACGGCGACGACCTGCCGTTTTGGATGAAAGTGAAGAAGAGCGACGGCACGGATGCACCGCAACTCATCGTGCCCTACACCCTCGACTGCAACGACATGCGCTTTGCGCTGCCGCAGGGCTATTCACACGCAGACCCGTTCTTTCAGTACATGAAGGACACCTTTGACGCGCTGTACGCCGAAGGCAATCCAGAGGGTGAAAACGCCCCCAAGATGATGAGCATCGGCATGCACTGCCGCTTGCTGGGTCGCCCCGGCCGCATCACCGCACTGCAACGCTTTCTGGACCACATCCAGTCACACGACAAGGTCTGGGTGGCACGGCGCATCGACATCGCACGGCACTGGAAAGCCACACACCCTTACAAGGAAGAACTATGAGCCCCCACGTTCGTCACTTCGTGTACTCACTGCCCCCCCAGGGGGCGCTGCGCTCCTTGGGGCGGCCCGGCGGAGAGCAGACATGACCATCACCCTCGACCAACTCAACCACGCATCCGCTGCAGACGCCGCTCAAATGCTCGACGGCCTGTACGAGCATTCCCCTTGGATTGCCGAGCAGGCTTTGGCGCAACGCCCCTTCACCTCGCTGGCGCACCTCAAACATGCCATGTGCGAAGTGTTGGCGCACGCCGGGCGCGACGCACAGCTGGGCCTGATCCGCGCCCACCCGGAGCTGGCGGGCAAGGCCATGGTCAGCAAGTCGCTCACGGCTGAATCGACCAACGAGCAAACCAAAGCAGGCCTGACCGACTGCACGCCCGAAGAGTTCGCCAAAATCCAAAAGCTCAACGCCGATTACAACGCCAAATTTGGCTGGCCCTTCATCTTGGCCGTGCGTGGCCCGCGTGGCGTGGGCTTGAACAAAAAACAGATCATCGACGCCTTTGAGCGCCGCCTGTTCGGCCACCCCGAGTTTGAGTTGCAAGAGTGCCTGCGCAACATCCACCGCATCGTCGAGATCCGCCTGAATGACAAGTTTGGTGTGGAGCCGACAATGGGTCACCAGGTGTGGGACTGGCAAGAACAACTCGCACAACATTCCGACCCCGGCTTTGCCGAGCTGGGCCAACTCACGGTCACTTACCTCACCGACGCGCACCGCGCCTGCGCCCAGCGCATCACACAAAACATGCGCGACTGCGGTTTTGACGAGGTGGATACCGACGCCGTGGGCAATGTGGTGGGCCGCTACCACCCCGCCACTGCGGGTGCCAAATACCTGATGACGGGCAGCCACTACGACACTGTGCGCAACGGCGGCAAATACGACGGACGCTTGGGCATCTTTGTGCCCATGGCCTGCGTGCAACAACTGCACCGGCAGGGCAAGCGTTTGCCCTTTGGCATCGAGGTCGTCGCCTTTGCCGAAGAAGAAGGCCAGCGCTACAAAGCCACTTTCCTCGGCTCGGGCGCGCTCATTGGCCAGTTCAACCCTGCTTGGCTGGACCAGCAAGACGCCGACGGCATCACCATGCGCGCGGCCATGCAGCATGCGGGTTTGAACATCGACGACATCCCCAAAATCCAACGCGACCCTGCGCAGTACCTCGGCTTTGTCGAAGTGCACATCGAGCAAGGTCCGGTGCTCAACGAAGTGAACATTCCGCTGGGCGTGGTCACCTCGATCAACGGCAGCGTGCGCTACCTGTGCGAAATCATCGGCACCGCCAGCCACGCGGGCACCACCCCCATGGACCGCCGCCGCGACGCGGCCTGCGCCGTGGCCGAACTGGCGCTGTACATGGAGCAACGCGCAGCGAAAGACGGCGACAGCGTAGCCACGATTGGTCAATTGCAAGTGCCCAACGGTTCCATCAACGTGGTGCCAGGCCGCTGCTTGTTCAGCCTGGACATGCGCGCCCCGACCGATGCACAGCGCGACGCCCTGGTGGCCGATGTGATGAGCCAACTCGACCAGATTGCCGAGCGCCGTGGCGTGCGAGTCAAAGCCGAGCTCACCATGAGCGCCGCCGCCGCGCCCAGCGCCCCCGAATGGCAAGCGCGCTGGGAACGCGCCGTGAGCGCCTTGGGCGTGCCGCTGTTCAAACTGCCCAGCGGCGCAGGCCACGATGCGATGAAGCTGCACGAAGTCATGCCACAAGCCATGCTGTTTGTGCGCGGTGAAAACGGAGGCATCAGCCACAACCCACGCGAATCCACCACCAGCGACGACATGCAGCTGTGCGTCGACGCATTCACCCATGTTTTGAACCAACTCTCTCAGGAACTGTCATGAGCGCTACCGCCCAACAATACGCACAACTCGACACTTGGATCGACGCGCACTTCGACGAACAGGTCAAGTTTTTGCAGGCCCTGGTGCAGGTGCCCACCGACACCCCACCCGGTAACAACGCGCCGCATGCCGATCGCACCGCCGATCTGCTCAAGCCCATGGGCTTTGACGCAGAAAAGCACCCCGTGTCCGCCTCCGAAGTCCAAGCCTACGGCCTGGAGTCGATCACCAACCTGATCGTGCGCCGCAAATATGGCGAAGGCAAAACCATTGCCCTGAATGCCCACGGTGACGTGGTGCCGCCTGGCGAAGGCTGGACACACCCGCCCTATGGTGGCGAAATCCATGGGGGTGCCATGTACGGCCGCGCCACCGCTGTGAGCAAGTGCGACTTCTCCACCTTCACCTTTGCCACGCGGGCGCTCGAATCGTTGAACGCCCCGCTCAAAGGCGGTGTGGAACTGCACTTTACCTACGACGAAGAGTTTGGCGGCGAAATGGGCCCCGGCTGGTTGCTGGCCAAGGGCCTGACCAAGCCCGACCTGATGATCGCGGCAGGCTTCAGCTACCAGGTCGTCACCGCGCACAACGGCTGCCTGCAAATGGAAGTCACCGTGCAAGGCGAGATGTCGCACGCCGCCATCCCCGACAGCGGCACCGACGCATTGCAAGGTGCAGTGCACATCTTGAATGCCCTGCTCGCCCTCAACACGCAATACCTGAAGGTCACTTCCAAAGTCGAGGGCATCACCCACCCGTATCTCAACGTGGGCCTGATCGAAGGCGGCACCAACACCAACGTGGTGCCCGGCAAAGTCAGCTTCAAGCTCGACCGCCGCATGATCCCCGAAGAGAATCCGGCCGAGGTGGAGGCGTCCATCCGCCAAACCATTGCCGACGCCGCTGCCAGCTTCAAGCCCCCACGCGGTGGCCATGCGCTGAATGTGGATGTGCGCCGCATGCTGCTGGCCAACGCCATGAAACCGCTGGCGGGCAACCAACCGCTGGTCAGCGCCATCCAGAAACACGGAGAACAAATCTTCGGTGAAGCCATCCCTGCCTTGGGCACACCGCTTTACACCGACGTGCGCCTGTACGTGGAGCGCGGCATCCCCGGCGTGATCTACGGCGCAGGCCCGCGCACCGTGCTCGAATCCAACGCCAAACGCGCCGACGAGCATGTGCAGCTGGAAGACCTGCGCCGGGCGACCAAGGTGATTGCACGCACGTTGCTGGATTTGCTCAGCTGAAGGCGAATGGTCGACGCGCCGAGACCAACGACAACGGCGGTTCTCGGTGCTTGACCAAGGAATCCTTGAAATGCTACATTTGTAGCAATCAACTTCAAGGTGAATCTCATGGGCATGCCCGTACGCATCGACGACACGCTTTACGAACAGGCCAAAGCACACGCCAGCGCTGAACGGCGCACCATTGCCGGACAGATCGAATTCTGGGCCATGGTCGGCAAGGCTGCTTTGGACAACCCCGACTTGCCCATCGACTTTGTGCGCGAACTCATGATCGCTCGGGCAGAAGGTCCCGTTCTGGCAACGCCATTTGTGCCCCAATCGCGCGCAGCATGAGCCCAGTGCAGGTTCTTCAAAGTGCGGCTTTTGCGCGCGCCTACAAAAAACTCCATGCTCCTCAGCAGGCTGATGCAGACAGCGCGGTCGAAGCCATCGTCAACGACCCCGGCTTGGGTGAGGCCAAAAAGGGCGACTTGTCGGGCGTATTTGTCTACAAATACCGCAGCCAACAGCAATTGATGCTGCTGGCCTACGAATATGACCCCGGCACGCGCATGCTCCTGCTGTTGGGATCGCACGAAAACTTTTACCAAAAGCTCAAGCGCTGAACGGCTTATTGCACAGCGCTTGTACTCTCGTTAAACGGATAACTTCATCAACATGACCAGCCCAGCCGTAGCCACCCTCCGACAACGCGTGCAGGCCTGCACCACCGACCAAGACGTGGCCGATTACCAGCGCGATGGTGCGGTGTGCATCCGCAACTTGTTCACGCCTGAAGAAGTGGAACTGCTCAAAAGCGGCATCGAGGCCAACCTTGCCAGCCCCAGCCCGCGTGGCATGGTGGCCAGTCGGCCAGACGACCCGGGGCGGTTTTTTGAAGACTTTTGCAACTGGCAGGGCATCCCGCAGTTCAAGCGCTTCATTTTTGACACGCCTCTGGCCGCGCTGGCCCAGCGCCTGATGCAAAGCACCACAGTGCGGCTGTACCACGACCACCTGTTGGTCAAGGAACCCGGCACACGCCAGCGCACGCCTTGGCACCAAGACCAGCCTTATTACAACGTCGACGGCCTTCAAAACATCAGCTTCTGGATTCCGGTGGACCCGGTGTCTCGCCCGTCCACGCTGGAGTTCATCGCGGGCTCACACCGTGGCCCCTGGCTCATGCCGCGCACCTTCATGACCAATCAAGCCAAATGGTTCCCCGAAGGTTCGCTGGCCGAATTGCCCGACATCGACAAGCACCGCGAAGACTTCCCCATCTTGGGCTGGGACTTGCAGCCGGGCGATTTGGTGTGTTTCCACATGCTCAGCCTGCACGCCTCTGCCGGGGTGGACGGTACGCAGCGCAGGCGCGTGTATTCGGTGCGCTTTTTGGGCGACGACATGACCCACGCGCCAAGGCCTTGGGTGACTTCGCCGCCCTTCCCAGGGCTGGACCAAGAGCTGCCAGCAGGCGTGCCGATGGACCATGCGCTGTTTCCGCTGATGCCTGGGCTTTAACCCCGTTTCAGATACACCTTGACGAAACTGCTCTTGAGCTGATCTGCCTGTGCGGGCATTGCCCCCAGGTTTCCGGATTGCGCCAATGTCAGCAGCTCATCCAGGTTTTTGCGAATGGCCTGGATTTCGGCGTCGTTGGCTTCCAGTTCCACAGGTTTGAACTTGTCGCTGAGCATTGGATGCAGTTGCTTGACTTTTTCCACGTCTTTGGCATTCGCAGCGTCCAGGATCAGCTCCATCGCATCATGAAAATCCACCAGCGCGACGGCCAACATGGAAAACCCATTGCGCTTGAAAATGTCCTGAAACACGGGGCGGATTTTTTCCAGATCCAGATGCGCCTGATGCAGATCGCCATCGCGCACCAAAGGCTCAACCGCCGCCATGATCACCGCCACCTGCTGCAAATCGCTCACCAGTTGGCGGTCGCCCCTGAGGGCATAGGGCTGATAAGCGCTGTATTTGCGCTGAAAAACCGCATAGCCTGACACCATTTTTTCCCAATTCGCTACGGCTGAGTTGCGTTCATTTTTGCCCGTCAGAAACAGCGTTTGTTTGTAAAAGTGGTTTATCGCGTTGAACTCTTCCAAAAAGAGTTTGCGACTGAAAAAAACACTCCCATAACTGCCACCGACAAGCAAGGCCAACAAAGCCAACCACCCCAACCAGCGCCAGATGGTGCTCACTTTGCCGACGGCCAACTGCGCTGTGCTCATGCCCAGTAATCTGTACAGGGGACAAAACTGCACACCCGCCGTGGCCACCAGCACCACCGCCCCAGCGTAAGCGGCCCATTGCCAAGCCCCTGTCAGCCAAAAATAGCCCCCTTGCGCCAGAACGATGGCCAAAGCCAGACGACACCAGCGGTCGATCTGATGGATGTTTTTCATGGAGATACCTTGTGTTGGATCACCCAAAGGCTTTTGGTGATGTCCGGTTTCAGTATCAACACCTCTGCCCCGACTGGTATTGATCCTGATCACGGGGCCGGAATCTTTTTCAAATCTGGCTGCACCGGGGTATTCCCTGAGGTCAAATCCGGATATTTTGTATACAGTTTCGAACACAAAGAAGCACGCATCTAGTTTCTTTGCAGTTTTCCCCCTCTGTTTTCTTTTCAGGAGACCCCTCCATGAGTTCAACCATCCACCCTGTTGACGAGCATTTGCCCAATGGCAAGCTCGCCGCTTTGGGCCTGCAACATGTGCTAGTGATGTATGCCGGCGCGGTGGCCGTGCCCTTGATCGTGGGCCGCGCCCTCAAGCTCAGCCCTGAACAAGTGGCCATGCTGATTTCGGCCGACCTGTTTTGCTGCGGTCTGGTCACGCTGATCCAATCGCTCGGTGCCACCCAGTGGTTTGGTATCCGGCTGCCCGTGATGATGGGCGTGACGTTCGCGTCGGTCGCCCCCATGGTGGCCATGGCCAACAACAACCCGGGCGTTCAAGGGGCTGGACTGATCTTCGGGGCCATCATTGGCGCGGGGGTGATCTCGATCTTGATTGCGCCCATCGTGAGTCGCATGCTGCGGTTTTTCCCGCCAGTGGTCACCGGCACCATCATTGCGGTCATCGGCATCAGCTTGATGCGCGTGGGCATCAACTGGATTTTTGGCAACCCCTTCGGCCCCACAGCGCCCAGCATCCCTAACCCGGAACACCTAGCTTGGCTCGATGCCGCCAAACAAGCTGCCACCACGGGTGCAGTGCCCCCCGTGCCTGCAGGCATGAACATCGTGGGCTCGGTGCCCAACCCCAAGTACGCGCAGCTGTCGCACATCGGCATTGCCGCCATCGTGTTGGTGTCCATCTTGCTGATTGCCAAGTACGCCCGTGGCTTTGTGTCCAACATTTCGGTGCTGCTCGGTATCGTGATCGGTGGCGTGGTGGCCACAGCCGCTGGTCTCATGAACTTTGACAAAGTCAGCAAAGCCGGCTGGTTTGACCTGGTGCTGCCCTTTGAAATTGCCACACCCGTCTTTGACCCCATCCTGATCCTGACCATGACCTTGGTGATGATCGTGGTGATGATCGAGTCGACCGGCATGTTCCTCGCCTTGGGCGATTTGACCGGCAAAAAAGTCGATCAAAAAATGCTCACTGCCGGTCTGCGCACCGACGGTCTGGGCACGCTGATCGGCGGCATCTTCAACACCTTCCCCTACACCAGCTTCTCGCAAAACGTGGGCTTGGTGGGCGTGACGGGCGTGAAAAGCCGCTTCGTTTGCGTGGCCGGGGGCGTGATCCTGATCGTGCTGGGTCTGCTGCCCAAAATGGCCGCTTTGGTCGAGTCGCTGCCCACCTTTGTGTTGGGCGGTGCGGGCTTGGTGATGTTCGGCATGGTGGCCGCCACCGGCATCCGCATCTTGGCCAACGTGGACTACAAGGGCAACCGCAACAACCTGTTCATCGTGGCGATTTCGATCGGCTTTGGCATGATCCCGCTGATTGCCCCACGCTACCTGCAGTGGATGCCGCACAGCATCCACCCGCTGATCGAGTCGGGCATCTTGCTGGCCTCTATCAGCGCTGTGCTCTTGAACCTGTATTTCAACGGCTCCAAGGGTGACAGCAGCGAAGCCATCGAAGCTGCCAAACAAGCCGACTCGCATTGAGTTGAATCAAGGCGCCAGAAGAGACCCCCGACTTGTTCGGGGGTTTTTACTTTTGGCCTGGCCGAACCGGCTTTGGTCTGTGCAACCGCGCTGGGGCTGAGCTGAAAGCCCCAATTTGGTGCCTATTTCGGTTGAAATGGGCACCAAAACAGGGGATTTATAGGGGATGAACCTGACATACACCGTCAGGTACTTGCCGGATAATGGCACCGAATTTGCTAGACAAGATTCACCGTTTATTTGACTTTGGAGCCCCACATGAACAAGCGTTTCTTACTCAAGGCCACGGCCGCACTGGCAGCAGCCGCCTCTTTTGGTCTGGCACATGCCCAAAGCACCCCCATCAAGTTTCAGCTCGACTGGCGCTTTGAAGGCCCAGCGGCTTTCTTCCTGCAGCCTGCAGCCAAAGGCTATTTCAAGGACGCCAAGCTGGATGTGACGGTGGACTCTGGCAACGGCTCGGGTGGCGCTGTGACCCGCGTGGCTTCTGGCACTTACGACCTGGGCTTTGCCGACTTGGCCGCCCTGATGGAATTCCACGCCAACAACCCCGACGCACCCAACAAGCCTGTGGCCATCATGATGGTCTACAACAACACCCCCGCCTCGGTCATGGCTTTGAAGAAGTCCGGCATCAAGACCCCTGCTGACTTGGCAGGCAAAAAGCTGGGCGCTCCCGTGTTTGACGCCGGTCGCCGCGCATTCCCCATCTTCCAGAAAGCCAACAGCATTGGCAACGTGGCCTGGACCGCGATGGACCCACCTTTGCGCGAAACCATGCTGGTGCGCGGTGATGTGGACGCCATCACCGGCTTCACCTTCACCTCACTGCTCAACATCGAAGCGCGTGGCGTGAAAGCCGAAGACGTGGTGGTCATGCAATATCCTGACTTTGGCGTCAAGCTCTACGGCAACGCGATCATCGCCTCGCCCAAGATCCTGAAAGAGAACCCAGCCGCTGTGAAAGCGTTCCTGGCTGCCTTCACCAAGGGTGCCAAGGACGTGATGGCCGACCCGGCCAAAGCCATTGAATCGGTCAAGGCCCGCGACGGCATCATCAACGTGGCGCTCGAAACTCGCCGCCTGCAATTGGCCATCGACACCGTGATCAACAGCCCATCGGCCCGCGCCGAAGGCTTTGGCCAGATCAACGGCCCCCGCATGACGCTGATGGCCTCGCAAGTGTCCGACGCCTTCAACACCAAGACCCGCGTCAAGGCCGAAGACATCTGGAACGGCTCGTTCTTGCCCACCGCCAAAGAACTGGACATCTTGCCCAAAGGCAAGAAGTAAACCTGCGCCAGCTTCGGGGCATGCTGCCCCGGCGCTCCGGGCCCACCGTCACCCTGCTTGGGTCGGTGGGCTTTTACAGGGCGTAGCGTGTATACACTTTCGAACACCATTTTCGAGCTCTCACCATGACCCAAGAATCATTCGTTGATTTCCAGAATGTCTGGCTGGCCTACAACGACGAGTTGCTGGCGCAAAACCACTTTGCCGTTGAAGACATCAACCTGCAGGTCAAGCAAGGCGAGTTCATCGCCATCGTTGGACCATCGGGCTGCGGCAAGTCCACCTTCATGAAGCTGACCACGGGTCTGAAAATGCCCAGCAAAGGTCGCATCTTGGTTGACGGCCAGCCGGTCACCGGACCGCTCAAAATCAGCGGCATGGCGTTTCAAGCCTCGTCCTTGTTGCCTTGGCGCACCACGCTCGACAACGTGCTGCTGCCGCTCGAAATCGTGGAACCCTACCGCTCCAACTTCAAGCAAAAAAGAGAAGAGTACGCAGAACGCGCCCGCAAATTGCTCAACACGGTGGGCCTCGGTGGTTACGAAGACAAGTTCCCTTGGCAACTGTCAGGCGGTATGCAGCAACGCGCCAGCATTTGCCGCGCCTTGATCCATGAGCCCAAGATGCTGCTGCTCGACGAGCCCTTCGGTGCGCTCGACGCCTTCACGCGTGAAGAACTCTGGTGCATCTTGCGCGACCTGTGGACCGAGCAAAAGTTCAACGTCATTTTGGTCACACACGACCTGCGCGAATCGGTGTTCTTGGCCGACACGGTGTACGTGATGAGCAAGAGCCCCGGCCGCTTTGTGGTCAAGCGCGAGATCGACCTGCCACGCCCGCGTGACCTAGAGATCACCTACACGCCCGAATTCACCAACATCGTGCACGAGCTGCGCGGCCACATCGGTGCGATGCGCAAGACCGGTACGGCCATCAACCAATAAGCGGGAGCCCCTCATGAACAAGAAATCCCTCGAAAGCTGGTCCCCCTGGATCTTGCTGGTGCTGAGCATCCTGGTCTAGGAAGGCCTGTGCCGCGCCTTCAACGTGTCGGAATTCGTCTTCCCCAGCCCTTCGCGCATCGCGCAGCAAACCATCGAATACCGCGACGTGATCGCGGGCCACGCCTGGCGCACCTATTGGGTGACCATGGTGGGCTTTGGCATCGCCATCGTGGTGGGCGTGCTGCTGGGCTTCATCATTGGCAGCTCACGCCTGGCCTATGCCGCCGTGTACCCGCTCATGACCGCCTTCAACGCCTTGCCCAAAGCGGCCTTCGTGCCGATTTTGGTGGTGTGGTTTGGCATCGGCATCGGCCCCGCCATCCTCACGGCTTTCCTGATCAGCTTTTTCCCCATCATGGTGAACATCGCCACCGGCTTGGCCACGCTGGAGCCTGAGCTGGAAGACGTGCTGCGCGTGTTGGGTGCCAAGCGCTGGGACGTGCTGGTCAAAGTCGGTCTGCCCCGCTCCATGCCTTACTTTTACGGCTCGCTCAAAGTCGCGATCACCTTGGCCTTTGTGGGCACCACCGTGTCCGAGATGACGGCATCAAACGAAGGCATCGGCTACCTGCTGATCTCTGCCGGTTCGGCCATGCAAATGGGCCTGGCGTTTTCTGGCTTGGTGGTGGTGGGTGCGATGGCCATGGCCATGTACGAACTGTTCAGCGCCATCGAAAAGCGCACCACCGGCTGGGCACACCGCGGCTCGCAGGGCGAATAAGGCCAAGCCAGCATGACCTGGCACGCCAGCCTGCAGCTCGACTACACGCTGGAGTCCGAACGCAGCGTCGCCCGCTACCTGCACAACGGGCCGCTGCGCATTTTGCAAAGCCTCTACCCTGAAGGCGATGCCATCTGCCACAACGTGCTGGTGCACCCGCCCAGCGGTCTGGTGGGCGGGGACATGCTGGACATGCGCGTCACCGTGGGCGCGGGGGCCCATGGCCTGGTCACCACACCCGGGGCCACACGCTTTTACCGGTCTGAAGCAGGCCTGGCCACACAACAAGTGCATGCGCGTGTGGAAACCGATGCACGACTGGAATGGCTGCCTTTGGAAGCGATTGCCTACACCGGTTGTGATGGCCTCAACCGCGCTGTGTTTGACTTGGCCCCCGGAGCAGAGATGATGACCTGGGACATCACCGCTCTGGGTCTGCCTGCCGCTGACATGCCCTATGTGCAAGGCACTTTTCGCCAACACTTGGAAATCCCCGGCGTGTGGCTGGAGCGCGGCACGATCAACGCCACCGACAACCGCCTGATGGACAGCCCGCTCGGTCTGGCTGGCCAGCGGTGCATGGCCACGCTGGTATTTGCTGCGGGCAGCGCCATCGCTGACGAGCGCATTGAACGGGCTCTGGCTTGTGCCCGCGAACTGCTCGAAGCGTCAGAACTGCGCCTGACCGCCGGCGCCACCTCACCGCACAAACAGGTCATCGTGCTGCGGGTGCTGTCACCCGTGACCGAACCTGCGATGCAATTACTTAGGCAAGTGTGGGCGGCTTGGCGGCATGAGATGTGGTCTTTGCCGGGCACAGTGCCTCGGTTGTGGCATCTTTGAACTTTGAGAACGCTCGGCAATCAAAGTCCGCTACAGGCTGGTAGCAGCCCTTCGCCTTAGACCCTCTGGCCGAAATGTCACGACCCGTAGCGGTCACCCGATTGAGGCTAAAAAGCGTCTTTAAATGTTGGTGAAATTTATTGGCGATCGTCGATATTTTAAAAATAAAACACTTAATTTCGACACCGTTTCACTGTGCACATGAAGTCTTTAGTGCTATTATTTAGAATAATTATTTGAATCTTAACCACTGGACACTGTATGCCTCCGTTGAAGACTTATATCGGTTTCATTTCCCATGCGTGGAAATATCACGATGAATACGCGCGCCTGACAGGAATGCTCAAAGAGGCTCCAAATTTTTCTTTTCGCAACTCATCAGTCCCAAAGACTGACCCCATTCCTACGCCAATCACAGATGCAAAGCTCAAGGCCGCACTTGATGAGCAGATCCGCATTGCAAATATCGTGATCATTCTTAGCGGCATGTACGCGGCACACAGTGATTGGATCAGCACCGAGATCGCCATCGCTGCAAAATATCAAAAACCAATCATCGGCGTAGTTCCATGGGGTCAGCTGCGCATCCCGGATGTTGTTCAAACAGCTTCTAAAGAAATGGTTCGCTGGAATACCGACAGCATCGTTGCTGCTATACGCAAGCACGCACTGTAATTTCCAACCGTCGAATCAAGGCTAAAAGATGTCATCAGAAAATCAGGGGCAAGCACTGGAAGACAAGTTGTGCTTTGTTGTCATGGGCTTCGGCAAGAAGACCGACTATGAAACTGGGCGCACTCTCGACTTAAATGCAACTTACCGCGAAATCATCAAACCTGCTGCTCTTGCAGCGGGCCTGCGATGTATACGTGCAGATGAGGTCATGCACTCGGGTCACATTGATTTGCCCATGTATGAAATGCTCTTACGTGCCGAACTTGTGATTGCTGACATCTCGACTGGAAATCCAAACGCCTTGTATGAGTTAGGTGTTCGACATGCGCTCAAGCCTTTCTCTACCATCATCATGAAGGAGAGCCAAGGAAAGCTGCATTTCGACCTAAACCACACGAACACCTTCGCTTATGATCATTTGGGTGATGACATTGGTGCAAGTGAAGCGCGGCGAGCCATGCAAGATCTCACAACGCTGATCACTGAAGTGATCCGCATTCAAAAACCTGATAGCCCTGTCTATACATTTATTCCTAGCTTGATTCAGCCACGAATGTCTGACGAGCAAATTGAAGCTCTAATCCAGCATAGTGAAGAGAGCGAAGAGCGGATCGCTCATATCCTTGAGTCAGCTGAGAACGCAATACGTTTAGATCAATTTGATACAGCTATTGCAAATTTTCAGCACGCGTCAACGATCAGACCCAAAGATACTTACATCATCCAGCGTCTGGCTTTGGCAACATACAAAAGCGCTAAGCCATCCAAAATTGCTGCTCTGGTCAAGGGCCTAGCAATCATCAACAGCCTTGAGCCGGACAACTCGAATGACCCGGAAACGCTAGGTATTACAGGCGCGATCTACAAACGGCTATGGCAAGTCACTGAAGACGTAGCCGAGCTGAACCTTGCCATTAAATATTACGGACGAGGTTTCGATATTCGTCGAGATTACTACACGGGTGAGAACCAAGCCATTTGCCTAAATTACCGAGCAGTGATCGATAGTGACCCAAATGAACAGAACTACTATCGCGTAAGCGCGCGCAAGGTTCGCGAAGAACTAGAAGTGATTCTGAACAGCATTTTGAACTCCCCCACTTTTGCAGAGCGTTCCGACAAAAAGTGGGTCCTTGCTTCGATGGCGCATGTGTTAATTGGCCTAGGCAAAAAGGAAGAGGCTCAGAACTACGAGCGACGTTTCTTGGAGTACCAAAAAGCAGGGGGACTGGCTCAATGGGAAATTGATACATACATGACAGGTAAATTGGCTGTCGAAAAATTCGCTGCCTAGCTGCATTCCAGCTGCATAAGCTTCCGTTCTGCGCAACAAGCCAAGCACCACGTGCTGAGCGGCCCCCACTGAACATTGTCAGAACTTCCGGGATCGTTCAACCTCGCGGAAAGGCTTAGATCAAGTAAGCGACTCAGATGTGGAAGACAGGGTAGCCATCGGCGATAACGCGCGAATGACCGCAGACGCTGCTCACCAGTCAACCGCCCGTTCATGCCAATTTTTTACAGCAATATTGCTTCAGAGTCTCCTCAAATCGCCACCAACTGCTGGATGTTCTTTTCCTTCATCTCGCTCCCCGGTCCGCGTGCGATCACTTCGCCCCGCTCCATCACAAGGTAATGGTCGGCCAGTTCTTCGGCAAAGTCGTAGTACTGCTCACACAGCAACACCGCCATGCGCTGGCCTTGCAGGCCCACATCGGCCAGCTGGCGGATCACGCGGCCGATGTCTTTGATGATGCTGGGCTGAATGCCTTCGGTCGGTTCGTCTAGGATCAACAGGCGCGGCTTGGCGGCCAAGGCGCGGGCAATGGCCAGTTGCTGTTGTTGACCGCCTGATAAGTCACCACCCCGGCGGTGCAGCATCTGCTTGAGGACTGGGAACAGCTCAAACAACTCCGGAGGGATCGGTGTACCGCCGGGCTGTGTGGCCAGGCCCATCAGCAGGTTGTCTTCGACCGTCAGGCGGGCAAAAATTTCGCGGCCTTGCGGCACGTAGCCTATCCCGGCTGCAGCACGTTCATAGGGTTTGGCATGGCTCAAGTCTTTGCCGTCCAACGTGACGCTGCCGCTTTTGATCGGCACCAAACCCATGAGTGATTTGAGCAAAGTGGTCTTGCCCACACCGTTGCGGCCCAGCAGCACCGTGACTTGGCCCAGTTGCGCATTCAGACTCACATCGCGCAGGATGTGCGAGCCGCCGTAATACTGGTGGATGTTTTGGACTTCAAGCATGTTCATCGTCCCAAATAAACTTCAATCACTCGCTCGTCGGCCTGCACTTGGTCCAACGTGCCTTGGGCCAACACGGCGCCATCGCACAGCACGGTGACGATGTCGGAGATGGTGCGGATGAAGCCCATGTCGTGTTCCACCACCATCAGCGAGTGCTTGCCTTTGAGCGACAGAAAAAGTTCTGCCGTGCGTTCGGTCTCAAAGTCGGTCATGCCCGCCACCGGCTCGTCGAGCAGCAGCAATTGGGGGTCTTGCATGAGGAGCATGCCGATCTCCAACCACTGCTTTTGGCCGTGGCTGAGCAAACCCGCCTGTTTGCTGACGCTGTCCGCCAAGTGGATGGTGTGCAGCACCTCGGCCAGACGGTCGCTTTGGCGCGAATCGAGCTTGAAGAACATCGAGGCTTTCACGCCCTTGGGGGTTTTGAGGGCCAGCTCGAGGTTTTCAAACACGCTCAAGTGTTCAAACACCGTGGGCTTTTGGAACTTGCGGCCAATGCCCAACTGGGCAATGGCGGGTTCGTTGTAGCGCAGAAGGTCAATGGTGCTGCCAAAGAACACACGGCCTTCGTCAGGGCGGGTTTTGCCGGTGATGATGTCCATCATGGTGGTCTTGCCCGCGCCATTGGGGCCGATGATGCAGCGCAGCTCGCCGGGCGCGATGTCGAGCGACAGCTTGTTGATGGCCTTGAAGCCGTCAAAGCTCACGCTCACGTCTTCCAGATACAGGATGCGGCCATGCGTCACATCGACTTGGCTGGCGTCGTGCACCACGCGGCCATAGCCCGCGCTGCGGCCACCAGACTCTGTGGCTTCAACGCGTTGTTGGGCCACACGGGCGAAGCGCTCAGCGCCTTTTTGCAGCAGATCGGGGGTCATGCGGCACCGCCTTTCTTGGTTGCAAGGTCTTGCGAATGATGGGGCGGCGTCTGCGCGTTCTCGCGTTTTCGCCAAACTTTGCGCACCAAGCCCACCACACCCTGCGGCATGTACAAGGTCACGCCAATGAACAGCGCCCCCAAAAAGTACAGCCAAAACTCAGGCGCGCTCACCGTCAGCCAGCTCTTGACCCCGTTCACCAAAAACGCCCCCACAATGGGGCCGATCAAGGTGCCACGCCCGCCCACCGCCGCCCACACCGCGATCTCGATCGAGTTGGCCGCGCTCATCTCACCGGGGTTGATGATGCCCACCTGCGGCACATACAAAGCTCCGGCAATGCCACACATCACGGCCGAAATGACCCAAATACTCAGCTTGTAGGGCAGAGGCGAATAGCCCGAAAACATGACCCGCGTTTCGGCATCGCGAATGGCCATCAACACGCGGCCGTACTTGCTGCCCACCAACCAGCGCGAGAACAGATAAAAACCCAACAAGGTCAAACCGGTGATGACAAACAGCGTCATGCGCATGCCGGGGGTGGCAATGGGCAAGTCGAGGATGCGTTTGAAATCGGTGAAGCCGTTGTTGCCACCCAGCCCGGTTTCGTTGCGAAAAAACAAGAGCATGGCTGCATAGGTCAGGGCCTGGGTGATGATGGAAAAATACACGCCCTTGATGCGCGAGCGAAAGGCAAAGTAGCCAAACACAAAAGCGATCACACCGGGCACCAACACCACCAACACCAACGTGGCCCCAAAGCTGTCCGACAGCATCCAGTGCCAGGGCAGCTCTTTCCAATCCAGAAACACCATGAAGTCGGGCAAGTCGCTTTTGTAGTTGCCGTCCTGGCCGATCTGGCGCATGAGGTACATGCCCATGACATAGCCGCCCAAAGCGAAGAACAAACCATGGCCCAGCGACAAGATGCCGGTGTAGCCCCAGATCAAGTCCATGGCCAGCGCGCAGATGGCGTAGCACATGATCTTGCCAATCAAAGCGATGGCGTAGTCGCTCAAATGGAAGACGCTGCTCTCGGTTACCCACAAGTTGAACACCGGAGCCAACACGCCGACCACGATCAGCGCCAGCAAAAACGCCGACCAGGCTTGGCGGCCCATCAAAGGAGCGGGGGTGGGGAGTTCCAAATTTTTCATGTTCATGGTCCTCTTCACGCTTCAGCGCTGCGCCCCTTCATCGCGAAGATGCCTTGCGGCCGCTTCTGGATGAAGATGATGATGAACACCAGCACGGCAATCTTGGCGAGCACCGCGCCCGTCAAGCCTTCCAGCAACTTGTTGACCAGACCCAGACCCAGAGCGGCATACACCGTGCCTGCCAGCTGGCCCACACCGCCCAGCACCACCACCATGAACGCGTCCACGATGTAGCTTTGGCCCAGGTCAGGCCCCACATTGCCCACCTGACTGAGCGCACAGCCCGCCAGACCTGCAATGCCCGAACCCAATGCAAAGGCATAGGTGTCGATGCGCGCTGTGTTCACGCCCATGCACGAGGCCATAGGGCGGTTTTGCGTGACACCGCGCACGAACAAACCCAGCCGGGTTTTGCCAATCAAAAGCGCCACCCCGACCAACACGGCCAGTGCAAACACGATGATCAGCACCCGGTTCCAGGGCAGCTGCAAATTGGGCAGCAACTGCAGCGAGCCGCTCATCCAAGAGGGGTTTTCAACGCCCACGTTTTGCGCGCCAAACAGGCTGCGTACGCCTTGCATCAGCACCAAGCTGATGCCCCAGGTGGCCAGCAGGGTTTCGAGCGGGCGGCCATACAAATGCTGCAAAACGGCACGCTCCATCACCGCACCCACCAAGGCCGCTGTGAGGAAGGCCACCGGCATCGCTACAAAAAGGTAAGCGTCAAACGCACCCGGCAAATGCTCGCGAAACAGCGCCTGCACCACATAGGTGGCATAGGCACCAATCATCATCAACTCGCCATGCGCCATGTTGATGACGCCCATCAGGCCATAGGTGATGGCCAGGCCCAGCGCCACCAGCAGCAATATGGAGCCTAGGCTGAGCCCGGTGAACATGGCCCCCAAGCGCTCGCCCCAGCGCAGGCTGCCCTGCACTTGGGTCAAAGCGGACTGGATTTGTTTTTGGACCGCAGGGTCTTGCTCTTGGCTCAGTTGCTGGTTCAAAAGCAGCAGCGTCTCAGGTTGCTGGCTGTCCGCCAACTCGCGGGCGGCCAGCGATCGATCGTTTGCATCCTCACTGCTCAGCCGTGCCGCTGCGCGGGCTTGGCGCACCAAGCTTTGCACTGTGGGGTCTTTTTCAGCCGCCAAAGCCTTGTCGAGCAAGGGGGCGCGGCTGGCATCGGGTTCTTTGAGCAGCGACAAAGCAGCTTGCCTGCGCAGCTTCACATCGGGGCTGAACAACTTCAAAGCCGCCAGGGCCGTGTCGATTTCGCCCCGCAGGCGGTTGTTCAGCATCACATCTTCGGCGTCTGGCGGCACAGCAACCGCTTGTCCGGACACGGGATCCAGGCCTTGCCCATCGCGCACCACGACCACCTGATCGCCCACCATTTTGACCACGTCATCGGCCAGTGCTTGCAGATAGGCGGCGGTTTTTTCACTGCCTTGAGCCACCGCTTTGGAGATGGCCTCTACGCGGGCATCGCTCTCGCCCACGGCCATCCTTCTGGCTTCGTCCATCGTCAGGGCTTGCGCGGCCGACAGGCCCCACATGGCGCTGGCCATCCACGCCGCTTTCAACATCCATCGTTTCATCTTGCTCACTTTCGGGTCTGGCCACCGACCATGTCGGGGCTCAAGCCGCCGACCTGCCTGATGACCAGGCAGGTCGGCGCTTCAGCTGCGACAAGCATTCACACTTTCAAACCATCACTTCTTGACTGGCTCGTCAGGCTTGACGTCGTTGCCAGGGATGTAGGGGCTCCAAGGCTTGGCCTTGACGGGGCCGGGTGTTTTCCAGACCACGTTGAACTGGCCGTCGGCCTTGATCTCGCCAATGAACACCGACTTGTGCAGGTGGTGGTTTTTCTCATCCATCTTGCTGGTGATGCCGCTCGGTGCCTTGAAAGTCTGGCCCGCCATGGCTGCAATCACTTTGTCGGTGTCGGTGGTCTTGGCTTTTTCAACCGCTTGCTTCCACATGTTGATGCCGATGTAAGTCGCTTCCATCGGGTCGTTGGTCAGAGGCTTGTCTTTGTGACCAGCGATGTTCTTGGCCTTGGCATAGGCCGCCCACTTTTTGGTGAACTCGTCGTTGGCGGGGTTCTTGATGGACATGAAGTAGTTCCATGCGGCCAGGTGACCGACCAAAGGCTTGGTGTCGACGCCGCGCAGTTCTTCTTCACCCACCGAGAAAGCCACCACAGGCACGTCTTTGGCCTTCAAACCCGCATTGCCCAGTTCTTTGTAGAAAGGCACGTTGGAGTCACCGTTGATGGTGGACACCACAGCGGTCTTGCCACCGGCAGAAAATTTCTTCACATCGGCCACGATGGTTTGGTAATCGCTGTGACCAAACGGGGTGTACTTTTCGTCGATGTCTTTGTCAGCCACGCCTTTGCTTTTCAGGTAAGCGCGCAGAATTTTGTTGGTGGTACGGGGATACACGTAGTCGGTGCCCAGCAAGACCCAACGCTTGGCGCTGCCGCCTTCTTTGCTCATCAGGTAATCCACAGCAGGGATGGCCTGCTGGTTGGGTGCAGCGCCGGTGTAGAACACATTTTTGGACAGCTCTTCACCTTCGTATTGCACGGGGTAGAACAGCAGGCCGTTCATTTCTTCGACGACGGGCAACACCGATTTGCGCGACACCGAAGTCCAGCAACCGAAGATCACCGAGACTTTGTCTTGGCCGAGCAGCTGCTTGGTTTTTTCTGCGAACAAAGGCCAGTTGGAGGCCGGGTCCACGATCACGGGCTCGAGCTTTTTGCCGAGCACGCCGCCCTTGGCGTTGATTTCGTCGATGGCCATGAGCACGGTGTCTTTGAGCACCGTCTCGGAAATCGCCATGGTGCCGGACAAGCTGTGCAGCACGCCCACTTTGATGGTGTTGCCCGCTTGCGCTTGGGCTTGGGTTGCAAAGCTCAGGCTGCCAGCCACGAGGGCGGCTGCGGTCGCAAGGGCTTTGAGGTTGCCACGGCGGTTCATCATGAGATCACTCCAATCAGGAAGGTAGGTTGTTCAAACACGCGCAGATTTGCTGCGCTGCAACACCATCAGCAATCACCGTGCCAGCTCAAAACCATGTCGGATGCACCAAGTGTTGGCATGGGTTTTCCATAGAAAAGCGAGACCCCCTATAAAGGCACGCTCTTTGCTTGTGTTGTGGCATCTGATGCACCAAACCACTCACCACGCACCAATATGGAACTCACCCCCCGCGAAAAAGACAAGCTGCTGATCTTCACAGCAGGCCTTTTGGCCGAACGCCGCAAAGCCCGTGGTCTCAAGCTCAACTACCCCGAAGCCATCGCGCTGATCAGCGCTGCGGTCATGGAAGGCGCACGGGATGGGAAGACCGTGGCGCAACTGATGAGCGAAGGGCGCACCGTCTTGACGCGTGCCGACGTGATGGACGGGATCGCCGAAATGATCCCGGACATCCAGGTCGAAGCCACATTCCCCGATGGCACCAAATTGGTGACCGTGCACCAACCCATCGTCTGACCCAGACAGGAGAAACTCATGAAAAAAATCAGTTTGATGCTCGTCTCTGCCATCGGTACTGCAGCCCTCGCGCACGATGGCCACGGCTTGGGTGGCAGCACCCATTGGCACGCGAGCGATGCGCTCGGTTTTGTGATCGCTGCCGCCTTGGTGGCCGTCGCTGTGTACTTTGGCAAAAAGTGAGCTGCCCATGATCCCCGGTGAATTTTTGATCGACCCCGGCCAACATGCCTTGAACGTGGGCCGCCGCACCTGCACGCTGGTGGTGCAAAACGCCAGCGACCGCCCCATTCAAGTGGGCTCGCATTACCACTTTGCCGAGACCAACGCGGGCTTGCGCTTTGACCGCGCTGCCGCACAAGGCATGCGCCTGAACATCGCTTCGGGCATGGCCGTGCGCTTTGAGCCGGGCCAACAACGCACGGTGGAGTTGGTGGACTATGCGGGCGACCGTGTGGTGTACGGCTTTCGGGGTCTGACCCACGGCGCACTCGACGCGCGCACAACACAAGGCAACTGACATGGCCCACATCGACAAACGCGCTTATGCCGAAACCTTTGGCCCCACCGTGGGCGACCGCGTGCGCTTGGCCGACACGGCCTTGGTCATTGAGGTGGAAAAAGATTTCACGCTGCAGGCGGGCAGCTATGGTGAAGAGGTCAAATTCGGTGGTGGCAAAACCATCCGCGATGGCATGGCACAGTCACAACGCACCAACGCCGAGGGTGCGATGGATTGCGTGCTCACCAACGCCCTCATCATCGACCACTGGGGCATCGTCAAAGCCGACATCGGTTTGCGCGGCAACCGCATCGCAGCCATCGGTAAAGCGGGCAACCCGGACACACAGCCTGGGGTGGACATCGTCATTGGCCCCGGCACCGAGATCATCAGCTGCGAAGGCCTGATCGTGACCGCGGGCGGCATCGACTGCCACATCCACTTCATCTGCCCCCAGCAAATTGACGAGGCCCTGACCAGTGGCGTGACCACCATGATGGGTGGCGGCACGGGCCCCGCCACCGGCACCTTTGCCACCACCTGCACACCCGGCCCCTTCAACATCGAGCGCATGCTGCAAGCGGCCGACGCCTTTCCGATGAACCTGGGCTTTTTTGGCAAGGGCAACGCCAGCTTGCCTGCCGCCTTGCACGAGCAAATCAACGCGGGCGTGATCGGGCTGAAGCTGCATGAAGACTGGGGCAGCACCCCATCGGCCATCAGCAATTGTCTGGACGTGGCCGACGAAGCGGACATCCAGGTGGCCCTGCATTCGGACACGCTCAATGAGTCGGGCTATGTGGAAAACACCATCGAAGCCACCAAAGGACGCGGCCTGTGCGCCTTTCACACCGAGGGCGCGGGGGGCGGACATGCGCCCGACATCCTGAAGGTGGTGGGCCAGGCGAACTTTTTGCCCAGCTCGACCAACCCGACCATGCCCTTCACCCACAACACGCTCGATGAGCATGTGGACATGCTGATGGTCTGCCACCACTTGGATGCCAGCATCGCTGAAGACCTGGCCTTTGCAGAAAGCCGCATCCGCAAGGAAACCATTGCGGCCGAGGACATCCTGCACGACCTGGGCGCCATCAGCATGATGAGCAGCGACAGCCAAGCCATGGGCCGGGTGGGCGAGGTCATCATCCGCACTTGGCAGACGGCGCACAAAATGAAGCAGCAGCGCGGCAGCCTGCCCGGCGACACCGACCGCCACGACAACGCCCGCGTCAAGCGCTACATCGCCAAATACACCATCAACCCCGCGATTTCGCACGGCATCAGCCACGATGTGGGCAGCATCGAAGTGGGCAAGTGGGCCGACCTGGTCATCTGGAAACCCGCCTTTTTTGGCGTCAAGCCATCGCTGGTGCTCAAGGGCGGCTTCATCGCGCTGGCGGCCATGGGCGACCCCAATGCGTCCATCCCCACGCCGCAGCCGGTGCACTACCGCCCCATGTTCGGCAGCTTTGGCGGCGCGCTCACGCGCAGTGCGCTGACCTTCGTTTCCAACGCAGGATTGAAAGCGGGCATTGGTGAGCGTTTCGGCTTGCAAAAACCTTTGTCCGTGGCGCACAACATCCGGGGCGTGCGCAAGCAACACATGGTCCACAATGCCTACCTGCCCCACATGGAGGTGGACCCCCAAACCTATGCGGTGCGTGCCGACGGGCAGTTGCTGGTGTGCGAACCCGCCACCAGCCTGCCCATGACCCAACGCTACTTTTTGTTCTAAAGGCCCATGTCCGCTCTGCTCATATGCTCCAAACTCATGCCACAAGGCCGTGGCCTGGCCCGCGTGCTGATCCAACGCGCCACCAGCATCACCCTTGACTGGGACACCCGCCAAAAAAGCCGCTTTGACGCCACCGACAGCCAAGGCAGATTGCTGGGCGTGTTTTTGCCCCGTGGCGCCGTGGTGCGCGGCGGCGATGTGCTGGTGGCCGAAGACGGCTCGCTGGTGCGGGTGCAAGCCGCGCCGCAAGACGTGCTGCGCATCACCGCTTGCACAGAGCACGGCTCGCCCTTTGACCTGACCCGCGCCGCCTACCACCTGGGCAACCGCCATGTACCGATCGAACTGCAACCCGACCACTTGAAGATCGAGCCCGACCATGTGCTGGCCGACATGCTGCGCGCCATGCACATGACGGTGGTGGCGGTGTCTGAACCGTTCGAGCCCGAAAACGGGGCTTATGGCGACCACGGCGCGTCTTCACACGGGCATGGGCATGAACATGGGCACAGTCATGAACATGGCCATGCGGGTCATGCGCACGCAGCCCAAGCCGAGCCTCATGTGCACGGCCCCGATTGCCAGCACGAACACGCGGCACCTGCAGCCAAGTCGCCAGCAGGCAAGCGCGTCGCCATCCCGATCCGCTCTGCCCCTGCTGAACCGCATGTGCACGGCCCCGGCTGCGGTCATGACCACTGACACTGCGCCTACAGGCCTGCTGCAACTGATCTGGCTCGCATCGCCTGCGCTGCCGATCGGTGGCTTCTCGTATTCCGAAGGTCTGGAAGCCGCCATCGAGCAAGGCCTGGTGCACAACGAAGCCAGCGCCACCGATTGGGTGGTGCACCAGCTGCACCTGACACAGTCGCGTGGCGACATGGCGGTGATGGCCCAAGCCATACCGGCTTGGCAAGCCATGGACACCCAGCGCCTGCAAGCGCTGAACGATTGGGTGATGGCCACCCGCGAAACCGCCGAAATGCGTTTGCAAGCCGAGCAAATGGGCCGTTCCCTGCTCGACTGGCTGCGCAACCTGCAACAAGCCAGTGACGCCCAACTGCAATGCTGCGCCCAATTGCCCCCCACTTACCCGCTGGCCATGGCGCTGGCTTTGTCTTTGGCGCAAGCCCCGCTGGACCAAGCCCTTCAAGCGGTCGCCTTTGGCTGGGCCGAAAACATGACCCAAGCCGCTCTCAAGGCCGTGCCCCTGGGCCAAAGCGCCGGACAGCGCATGCTGGCGCAGCTAGCCCGTGAAATTCCACAAGCGGTGCAAACCGCTTTGCACCTGAACGACGAAGACCGCCAGGCCTTCAGCCCCATGTTGGCCATCTTGTCGTCTCGCCACGAAACCCAATACTCCCGCATCTTCCGATCATGAACACCTCGTCTGCACTGCACCACATCCCGAACCGCACCAAAAAATTGCCGCCCCTGCGCGTGGGCATCGGCGGGCCTGTGGGCTCAGGCAAAACCACCCTGCTGGAAATGCTCTGCAAAAACATGCGCGAGCGCTGGGACCTGATCGCCATCACCAACGACATTTACACCAAAGAAGACCAGCGCCTGCTGACGGTGAGCGGCGCGCTGCCTGCCGAGCGCATCATGGGTGTGGAGACAGGCGGCTGCCCCCACACCGCCATCCGTGAAGACGCATCCATCAACCTCGAAGCCATTGACCGCATGCTGGAAAAATTTCCCAATGCCGACGTGGTCTTCATCGAGAGCGGCGGCGACAACCTGGCCGCCACCTTCAGCCCCGAACTCTCCGACCTCACCATTTATGTGATCGACGTGGCCGCTGGCGAAAAGATCCCGCGCAAAGGCGGCCCCGGCATCACCAAGAGCGATTTGTTTGTGATCAACAAAACCGACCTGGCCCCGCATGTGGGCGCAGACCTGCAAGTCATGCGCGACGACACCAACCGCATGCGCCCAAACCCCGAGACGCGCCCCTGGGTGATGACCAATCTGAAAACGCTGGACGGCCTGCCCGAGGTGGTGGCTTTCATCGAAAAGCGCGGCATGCTGGGCAGCGCCTGAATTGCTTTTGACACACCACGCGCTTGCGCCCCCAAATCCAGGGGTTTAAATCGCTACAATCACACCCCAAGGAAGCGTGGCAGAGTGGTCGATTGCACCGGTCTTGAAAACCGGCGACTCGAAAGGGTCCGTGAGTTCGAATCTCACCGCTTCCGCCAGATATCCAATCAAATCAAGCGCTTAGGCGCTTTTTTTGTTTCAACTATCAAATCGACTATCAATCAAAATCTGAATACAGACCCGGGATAGGATGTATGAAGACGACTCACCTACCAATCCCTGTCTTCTGCTGATGCCGGATTGATGCTGCCGCACTAGCGCGATCACGGGTGAGAAATCACTCTCGATTAGACCCCCCGGGTAGGGCCGAGCGAGTTGGTCAACGGTTTGTACAGGGGCCGCGAGAATTTTGAAAAATTTTCAAAATTCTTTGTGATCCCTGTTCAAGGTAGCCTACTCGTCTTAAGTCGAGACTCAATTTGATCAATTGCGCGAGCTGCTTGCACAAGCGTCATCTTGCTGATCGCGTGTGACTCGATTTTGTTACTCCCCAAGTAGTAAGCGATATCGGCAGCCAGTGGGCTTGGAGTCATTAATCTGATCATGTCGACAGTAATCGCTACTTCGGGCGCAAAGACCACCTTCTCGAAATCAGGGTACAGCCCCATTCTTGGAGCCGCCGCCTTGAGCCACTCATCGATGACCGGATCAGGCTGATTGGCGGACTGCGACTGTCGCTGACGTTCTTCGATTTGCTGCTGTCGCTGCCTCTCTTGCGCCCTTCGCTGCTCTTCCATCTGCCTCAGCTGATAGGCAGCTTGTTCGTTTTGCAGCTGAATTGACCGTATTTGCTCAGCCTGTTGCATCATTTGCAAAGGGTTAGCGAGCTGCAGCCCCTGAATTTGCATCGGTATCGGAACTTGTGCAAATGACTCCGAAACGAAAAGCAGCGCATAAAACCCAAACGAAGATTTTTTCATTTTCTAGTCTCAGCGGTATGTGCTGCCTTGATTAGATGGGACCCACTGCACTGGGGGCTGCTGATATGCAGGTGATTGCTGTTGCATGTGCTGTTGGTAATTGAATTGCGGCGTTTGATGGGTTGTCTGAGGTTGTTGGTAGATCGAGCCCGGGCGATTGAATTGACTTTCATGGGGCCTGAAGCCAGTTTGATTCTGCTGTTGATTACTCAAACACGTAATGAGATGCGCACGGGGTAAAGTGGGATCACACTGGGCATGCGCAGCCATGCATAAACTCAGAACGGAAAACAAAACTAGAAACGAACGCATCGAGTTCATGGTTATCCTTTGCATAAGTGAATATTACCCTGTTACGCGCATTACAAGGCCACACCCTCATCAATGGTGATCACTCGATTTTTTGCAGCCTCAAGTGCGCCAGCAATACTGATCTGTTTGTGACTTACTGACACATCCACCCTATCGCCATACACCTGACGATAGACCCGAGAGGCGATCCATTTGCGCGTATCCAGTCTAACCCGCTTGTTTTGCACCCATGCTGATCGACTGGCAGGGTCGAGCCCTTCGGGTATGGGTTCATCAGCCAACTCGATCAACTCTTCTGCCAGAAACGCGCCACGGTCTTGGACCGCGTGTTCATAAGACTCTCGAAGTGCTGGATCTGATCGAAGATGTACCTTTGCCAGCGCATAGGATGGCATGCCGGGTTTGCGAAGGGCCGACGCGAGTGATTCGCCATTGGCGATACGTTCGAGAATTTCCGGCCAGATAGTTGCGGGGGCGTATTTCTGAATGTTCATGATCTTGGCAAAAAATTCGAAGTTATTTCTTTGTTCACCCATTGGGTACATAAGACAGACCGGACATCGGACAGACGGGACACCTCCTAGGTTGGTGTCCGTGTCCGTCCGCCTATCGGATAGCGGACATGCTGGACAATGTCCGCTGTTTGTCCGGTCTGTCCGCTTATGCTGTCTGATTGGGAAACACATTGGGTAGTCGGTAAACATCACCCACATTCGTCAGTTTTCCCAAATCGACCAGCGTCGCACGTAGCCGGTGGAAAGATCGCGCTTTGCTGTCGGTGTTGTCTGCCGTACTTCGTCGGTAAAACTCATCCCGCCATTGCTCAAGTCCAGCATGCACAGATTGATCTGCGTCCCCGATGTTGGCCGATGCCGCCGCCATGAATGCATCCATTCCGACCTGCTGAATCTGGGTCAAGGGTTTGACCCTTAATCCAGCGCCAGCACTCGGTCGAATCAAACAGGATGTAATAGGGTCGCCATCTTCATCTGCCCCCATGTCGACCACTTCGAGCCTGAACGGATGCCCCTTGCCGTCTGCCCCGTCCTTGGCCTTCGCCACCGACCATTCACGTTCATCGCCTGATCGCTTGACCTCTATGGCAGCATCAAGCGCAGCGTGCAAACTCGAATGGCCTCGCATTCCCTTGGTGGCATCTTTGCCGCTGTGATGGACCAGCAAGACCAAACCGCCCACACCTTGCTGGATCAACTTGCACGCATTGATGGCATGCCCCATGTCCACGGATGAGTTTTCATCCATGCCTGGAACGGCTCGGTTCAGGGTGTCAATGATCACGATCCCCCCGTCCATCTGGTTAACCTTGATGGCAGTCACCAAATCGCGCAGATCTTTGGTGTCCAGCAGGTTCGCGGGTTGATCGACAAACTCGATCTCCTTGGGGATGCTGCCCTTTGTTCGATAGGCTGCAAGTCGAACGGATAACCCGGCCTCCCCTTCAAGGCAGACATACACCACGGGACACGGCTTCACCCGATAGCCGAACCAGTCCGCTCCCTTGGCAATACTGATAGCCATGTCCACCACTAGAAACGATTTACCGCTGCCCGATGGTCCATAGATCGCCGCGATACCCCGCTCAGGGATTACACCTTTTACGCGCCACTTGATCGACTCTGACATCATCACATCGCGTACAGACTTCATTTTGTAGCGGGTGTCTTTGCGGGACTTGGGGTCGGTGTTGCTAGTCGGCACAGGAACCAGCTTGGCTCCATACTTTTTGGCAATGTCGTTATATTGCCGCGCCGCTGCCGCTTCAATCATTGCACGACCATCGGGGGTGATTTCCGACCATTCGATTTTCGATGCGTCGATCATGCTGCACCCCCATTAATTTCGATATCACGCATGGCGGCAACCTCTCGACCGTCATCAGTCAAAGCACCGCTAGCGAGGTCATAGCCACCGTGCGTACACCTAAGCCATGTAGCCCACTCTTTCACCTGCTCGGTTTGGCACTCGCGCCAAACACGGTTGAGGCTTCCGTAGTAATAGGCCAGCTTTTCGCCCATCACTTGAATCTGGCGCAGGGCTGCTTCGGGTGGCAGGGTATCGGCTAATTCTTCAACACGAAGTGCCCAAAGGATGTACAGCCCACGATTGACGATGATTTCAATCTCACTATCGGACTGTTCGCTATTGATGGGCAAGGGCCACAACTTGCCCACCTGTACTGGTTGCTCATGTTGTAACGGGTCGCAGGGAAAGCCTAATTTCTTCGCTAGCCCCGCAAATGTGGCAATTTCGATGTGCCTGTCCCATTGATCATGATCATCGGATCTCGGTAGACTCGCTGCACGTTCAAAAACTGCATCAGTCCATTCCAAAGATTTACCGAAGATGTGCGGGATGATGACTTCAAACCCTGCATCGAGTGGTGGCCAATGATTTTTCATTTGGACACCTCCACCGCTTGCTGATCGATCTGGTGACACAGGGCGTCAATGTCAGCGACACGCCAGACGGAAACACCTTCAGACAGTCGGATGGGCTTGGGATATTTGCCCGATTTGATGCCTGCATACCAAGTGGCGCGACTAACGGGAATTTTGGCTTGAACGCCTTTGATTCTCAGGAATCCTGAATGGTTGGATTGGTTCACGGTAAACGCTCCGAACAATTACCGCGCCGGTCAAAAAAGATATGGCGCGGTAGTGTTTGCGCCCCGGCAAAACACAAAACCCGAATCGAACTCGTGACGTAAGGGATGCGTTTGCAGTCGTTTTCCACTTTCCCGTTTCTGAGCTTGCAGAATTGCCAACGGGGTGGATCAGGTTGTTTTCGTAAAACCCGACAAAAGGGGCGGTGCGAGGCCAGACCGCGATAGGCATTAAGTGGGTAGATCTTACCGATCTGGACAGTGCGGAGTCAACCCATAGCCCGATTGATCGGCACGACTTCGCCACTTTCGCCCCTGACAGTCCCGCAGAACTTGGCCCATTCGTTCATCATCGCCGCACGCTTGGTGAACTGTGTGCCGCGCTGATATGCACGCTCGACAGCATCGGGCAGTTGGTGAGCCAATGCATGTTCTGCCACTTCTCGGGGATAGTTGGTCGATTCAGCAGCCCACATTCTGAAAGTGCTTCGGAATCCGTGCACAGTGATCGGCTTGCCATCCTTGTCTGTCCATTTGTGTGCTTCACCGTTCATGCGTCGAATGACAGCGGTCAAAGTCATGTCGGACAGGGCTTGTCCCTTGGTGCCGGGGAAAATCAAATCTGTGCCATCCAAACGGGTAATCCCATTCAACAGGGCAATTGCGGCATCGCTCAACGGGACTTCATGTTCCCGCTTAGCCTTCATGCGTGATGCAGGGATCGTCCAGACCTTTGCCGCTAAGTCGATTTCAGACCAGCAAGCCCCACGCACTTCGCCGCTGCGTGATGCCGTCAAGATGGCAAACTCGACAGCCCTTGCAGCTATTCCATCCCGCTGGCGCAGGTCATAGACAAATGCCCCCATTCGTCCCCATGCAAGAGATGGATGGTTCTTGATACGTTGCGCCCGGCTAATCGTTGCCAAAAGGTTTTCAAGATGACCTTTCCAGCGTGCAGGGTTATCGCCAGACCGAAATCCGCTGGTTGTAGCCCACCCCAAAATCGACTCAATCCGCCCACGCACTCGGGTAGCAGTTTCGTTTTTGACCTGCCAGAACTGCTGCCCTTTGTCGTCAGGCTGCGCCAGCACCTTGACCACCAGCGCAGTGTCGATCTGTTCAACTGGCATCGATCCGATCAATGGACTGACATAGGTGGTGATCGTGTTTGTCCACTGGTCGGCGTGCTTGGCATTTTTCCAGCTTGCCCGATGCGCCTCGATGTAGGCATCGGCGCATTGATCGAAGGTCATCAGACGGGCTTTGACCATTTCGGCATCAAGTTGTCGCTGGCGCTTGGCCTCTAATGGGTTGATGCCTTCAATCACCAGTTTTCGCGCTGCTGCCGCTTTCTGTCTGGCTTCGGCCAGTGTGATCGTGTGGGCAGGCCCCAAGCCCATACCGTAGGCCTTACCCTTGATCATGTAGCGATACAGCCAGGACTTGACCCCGGCCTTGGTGATCTGAAGAGTTAGACCACCACCATCGCCATACAAACCCGGTGCGGTTTTCTTCTCGACTTCCTTTGCTGTCAGTTTGCCCATTGTCCGTACCATGTTTTTCTCGACTATCGAAACGACTATCAAATAATAGCCGGATTACATCAAACAAGTCAAGACGGCATCAGACTGGATTTCAACCTAAGTCATTGAATTTAAATGGATTATTAGATTGCATCGGACAACATGAAACTGGTCACAGGCGGTCACCGCTTCCGCCAGAAACAACGCAAAACGCCCCTCTCAAGGGGCGTTTTGCATGGGGCAGACCATTCAGCTCTTGCCCACCAGCATCGCCTCCACCAACTCCTGCACCGCCAACGCCTCCTCAGCTGTAGCCAGTTTGTGGGGCTCGCCCTTCAGCCACAAGTCCACTTCACTCAGCTGCCGCTGCAAGGCGCTGGTGCGGGGGTCTTCGGTGCGCCAGTTCAAGGCCTCGACCCATGGGCCACCATCGGAGCGCCACAGTTGGAAAAATTCGCGAAACTGGTGGTTCATGCGGCTGCCGCGCACCGTGACTTCTTGCCTGTCGGGCTGTTGGCCGCCGGTGGTGGCCATGATGGTCACGGGCTTGCCGTCTGCGGTGGTCAAGCGGGCCAGCATGTCGAGCTCGCACAAGGTGGGGTCTTGTGGGTAACGTGGCAAGGCGTGCTGCAAGGTCAACGGTCCTAAAAAGCGCCCCGCCAAAAACAAGAAGTGCGAAATCACCTCACGGGTGTAACCCCCCTCATCGCGCAGACGCAGCCAGTCGGCGTCCTTTTGCCAAGCACGGGGCCAGGCGGGGTAGTTCACCACGATGTCGATGCCGAGCAGCTCACCTGTTTCACCCGCGTGAATGGCTCGGTTCAGTTCTTCAAAGCCACGCGACGCGGCCTGGGTGAAATTGACCACGCCCGGCAAACGCGCTTGGCGCAACTGGGCGACCAAATCACGGCTTTGCGCGTTGTCAGTGCCCAGCGGTTTTTCCATGAACACGCCCTGCCCGGCTGCTGCTGCCTGCAGGGCATAGGTTTTGCGAGGTCCTGGGGGGCAGGCCAGGTAGACCACATCGGCCCCAACCATGGCGGCCTGCGGGTCAGGTGAAATGGTCACACCGGGCATGGTCTCGAGGGTTTTGGCCACCGAGGCGGCCGAGGGATCCCATGCGCCGCAGACCTCAAAAGCGGGGTGTTGCAGGGCGTTTTCGAGCATGCGGCGTCCCATGATGCCGAGCCCAATGATGGCCATCCGATGTGTCATGTGTCTCTCCTTTGCTTGCAAGCTTAACCATTCAACAACCCTTTCAGTTTTGGTCTTTACAAAAATTCGATAAAATTAAAATATGGAAAAAACCAATAGTCCTTTCGTATCTGCTTATCTGCGGTTTTTGCAGTTAGCCAGAGTCATTCAAGCCTTGCCCGATGGCATGGAGATGGATGCGAATGAAAAAGCCTTGCTGCAAGCCGTTGTGCTGCGCTGGTACGAAGACCAGCCGATGACCGTGCGCGAGGCGATTGCCTTGGCCGATTTGGGCTCTCCGGCAACATTGCACAAACGCATCACCCGTCTGCGTGAAAAAGACATGCTCAGCACCTTGAACCTGGAGGGTGATCGCCGGGCCAAATTCCTGATTCCGACCCAAAGGACGCTGGATTACTTCAACAACTTAGGCCAGTCGATGCAAATGGCCCACCCCAATCTGCCCGTTTGAACATGACGGTGCGAGAGGTCCTTGAAAAAACAGCGCTGACTTTGCTCAGCGCTGTTTTGTTTGTGGAATTCTTCCAACTCAACGATTGGCTGTTTTCGATGTTCGAACACAGCAAGGGCATCAACTGGATATTTTTGCCCGCTGGTTTTCGGGTCATTTTGGTTTTGGTGTTGGGTCTGCCGGGTGCACTCGGGCTGATGCTGGGCAGCTGGTTCATCGATTGGGAGCTGATCCAAGGTCAAAACACGCTCTTGGGGTTGTTGAATGGCGTGGCTGGCGGCTTGACGCCTTGGCTGGTGCTCAAGTACCTGCACAAGCAAAAATGGCTGGGACAGCAATTGCAAGCACTGAACGCTGCGCAGCTGTTGAACCTCACGCTGGTGTCCTCGGCGGCCAGTGCCTTGACCCATCAAATCATTTGGTGGCTGTTGGAGCGACCCAACATGAACATTTGGGTGGACGTGTGGCCCATGTTCGTTGGCAACGTGCTGGGCGCATTGCTGATGCTCTACAGCTTCAAATTTGTGCTGGACCGCATACGCGTCAAAAACTGAAACCTTGCAGGTTTTTCAGAGCCAGCGACCTCAATCGCCCCCGGCCAAAAACAGCGCCTGCAAGTCACTCAAGAAATCAAAACCCCGGTCTGTCGGCCACACCCGGTGCAGGTCGCGCCCAATCAAGCCCAGGTTTTCAGCCTCGGTCAAACCTTTTTGGATGCTGGTCATGGCCAAACCCGTGCGGTCCACAAAGTCGGCCAAGTCAAAACCACCTCGCAAACGCAGCGCATTGAGCATGAATTCAAACGGCAAGTCTTGGCGCGAGACCTCGGTGCTTTGGGTCACGGGCTCGCCCTTCATGGCCTGCTGCATGTAAAGCGCGGGTTCACGGTAACGCACCTGTCGCAGCACACGGTGCGCAAAACTGAGCTTGCTGTGCGCACCGGCGCCAATCCCCAAATAGTCGCCAAACTGCCAGTAGTTCAGGTTGTGGGCGCAGGGGTGCCCTGGCTTGGCATAGGCCGATACTTCGTAACGATCCAAACCCGCCAGTCCTGTGAGCTCGGTGATCCGGTCCATCATTTCGTAGGCCAAATCGTCTTCAGGCAAAACGGGTGGGAACTTTGCGAAGACCGTGTTGGGCTCGATCGTCAGGTGGTAGATCGAGATGTGCGGTGGGGCAAAGGCCAGCGCAGTCTGGATGTCTTGCGTCAGGCCTTCGAGCGTCTGGCCCGGCAAGGCGTACATCAAGTCGAGGTTGAAGGTGTCGAACACCTGCGCCGCTTCGGTCACTGCAGCCAGCGCTTGGTCACGGTCGTGCACGCGGCCCAAGGCTTTGAGGTGCGCGTTGTCAAAGCTCTGCACACCAATTGACAAGCGGGTGATGCCCGCCTGGTGGAAGGCCTTGAAACGGTCTTTCTCAAAAGTCCCGGGGTTGGCCTCCATGGTGATTTCCGCATCTGGCGCCAAACGCACACGGGCGCGCATGCCCGAAATCAAACGGTCAATCGCTTCGGGCGAGAACAGGCTCGGTGTGCCGCCGCCCAAAAACACGGTCTGGATGCTGCGGCCCCAGATCAAAGGCAGGCTCGCTTCCAGATCGGCCAACAGCGCGTGGATGTAGGCGTCTTGCGTCGACACCGGATCTGCGCCTTCACGGAATTCATGAGAGTTGAAGTCGCAATACGGGCACTTCTTGATGCACCAAGGCAGGTGCACATAAAGCGACAGCGGCGGCAAGGCGTTCAGTTGCAGCACGCCGGGGCGCATGGCGTGCACCGGGTCCATCATCGGGTTCATGGCGCTGCGCTGTCCAACCAGCGTTCACGCATCAGCGCCAGCATGGCTTGCGCAGCGCGGCCCCGGTGGCTGTTGGCGTTTTTCACCTCGGGGGGCAACTCGGCAAAGGTCTTGCCAAATTCGGGCAAAAACATCACCGGGTCAAAACCAAAACCGTTCGTGCCTCGGCGCTCGGGCGTGATCTGCACCACCACCCGGCCCACGGCAATCAGCGGCTCCGGGTCGTCGGCACTGCGCACGGCCACAAGGGTGCTGACCATGGCGGCGCGGCGGTTGGCGATACCCTGCATTTGCTCCAGCAAAGCGGTGACGTTGGTGTCATCCCCCTTGGGGTAGCCAAAACGGGTGGCGTAATAAGCCGTGTCCACGCCGGGCTGGCCACCAAAAGCATCCACACACAGGCCCGCGTCATCGGCCAGCGCGGGCATGCCGCTCAGCTGCGCTGCGTGGCGGGCTTTGGCCAAGGCGTTTTCAACAAAGGTCTTGAAAGGCTCGGCGGCTTCGGGGATGTTCAGCTCGGACTGGCGCACCAGCGTCATGCCCAAAGGCGCAAACAGGGTTTGCAGCTCGGCCAGTTTGCCCGCGTTGTTCGAGGCGAGAACGATTTTCATGAGCGGACAGGTTCAGGCGCTGAAAGTCAGGGTTTGGGGCGCGTCGTGCGCCTGCTTTTGCAACTGCACCAGCTGCGCAATGCCTTTTTCGGCCAAGGCCAGCATGCGGTCCATCTCAACGCGTGTGAAGGCCACGCCTTCGGCGGTGCCCTGCACTTCCACAAAGTTGCCAGCGCCGGTCATCACCACGTTCATGTCGGTGTCGCAAGCCGAGTCTTCCGGGTAATCGAGGTCCAGCAAAGCGGTGCCGCTTTTCAAGCCCACCGAGATGGCCGCCACGCGGTCAAGGATGGGGGATTCGGTCAGTTTGCCGGTCTGCATCAACCAGTTCACCGCATCTTGAGCCGCCACAAAAGCGCCCGTGATGCTGGCCGTGCGGGTGCCGCCGTCGGCTTGCAACACGTCGCAGTCCAGGTGAATGGTGCGCTCGCCCAGCTTTTTCAGATCGAACACGGCGCGCAGCGAGCGGCCAATCAGGCGCTGAATTTCTTGCGTGCGGCCGCTTTGTTTGCCGCGTGCGGCTTCGCGGTCGCCCCGGGTGTGGGTGGCGCGGGGCAGCATGCCGTATTCAGCCGTGACCCAGCCCTCGCCGCTGCCCTTTTTGTGGCCCGGCACTTTTTCTTCGACCGAAGCAGTGCACAGCACGCGGGTCTGGCCAAATTCGATCAGCACCGAGCCTTCGGCATGCACGGTGTAACCGCGGGTGATGCGCACAGGGCGCAAAGCATCGGCGTTGCGGCTGGTTCGGACGTAGGAGCTGGTGGTGTTCATGATGGCGCTGAAGTGGTTGGCTCTGGGGTCTTGGCCGTGCGCCCGGCAGTGAGCGGGCGGGGCGGACACAAGAGTTTGAGATAATGCCTCGTTTCATGCTCAGCCAAGCTGGGCATCAGCAGCGCCTCATGGCCCATGGGGCCAAGCGCTGTCACAAGGAACTTGATCGATGCCAGTTTACAGTATGACCGGATACGCCAGCGTGCAGCACAGCCCGCAGGCCGCAGACGGTGAAAGCCCTGCCAACGCGGCCCACACAGCCCGGCTGGGGCTTGAAATCCGCTCGGTCAACAGCCGCTTCCTCGACCTGAGTTTTCGCCTGCCCGAAGAGCTGCGCCAGCTCGAACCCGGCCTGCGCGAACTGATCACCCGCCAGATCAAACGCGGCAAAGTCGAAGTGCGCGCCAGCCAGGATGCCGGTGATGGCGCTGCCCTGCAAGCGCCTAACCACCAAGCCCTGCAAAAAATCGCGGCCTTGCAAGAAAAAATTCAAGATTGGTTGCCCAATGCCCGCGCATTGAGCGTGGCCGATGTGCTGCGCATGAGCGCTGGCAGTTCGGGCCAAGCCGCAGCCGATGAAGCCGCCTGGATGCAACTGGCCAGCCAAGCGGTGGACGCCCTGCGCGAAGCCCGCGCCCGAGAAGGCGCCCGCTTGACCGAGATGCTGCAAAGCCACATTGAGCAGCTGCGCAGCCTGGCCGAACAGGCCGTTCCGCTGGTGCCGCAACTGGTCGAGCAGCAGCGCCAGCGCTTTTTGGAACGCTGGAAGGACGCCATGGCCCTGGCAGATGGCAGCCACCTGCCTGAAGCCGCCCAAGACCGCGCTCTGACCGAAGCCACAGCTTTTGCCATCCGCATCGACGTAGCTGAAGAGCTGACCCGCCTGCGCTCGCACCTGGACGAACTCAGCCGCCTGCTCACCAAAGGCGGCGACATTGGGAAGCGCCTGGACTTCCTGATCCAAGAACTGCACCGCGAAGCCAACACTTTGGGCTCCAAATCGGCCGTGCTCGAGATGACGCGCATCTCGGTGGACATGAAGGTGCTGATTGAGCAAATGCGCGAACAAGTCCAGAACATCGAATAAAGAGCCACCACATGGATTACCCCGGAAACCTGTTTGTCGTGGCCGCCCCCAGCGGGGCTGGCAAATCCAGCCTGGTCAAGGCCTTGATGGAGCTGGACGCGCGCGTGCAGCCCACGGTCTCGCACACCACCCGCCCCCCGCGCGGGCAGGAAAAGCATGGCCGAGAGTACTTTTTTGCTTCGGTTCAAGAGTTTGATGCCATGGTGCTGGGCGACGCCTTCGTCGAATGGGCCCATGTGCATGGCCAGCGCTACGGCACCTCGAAAAAGATGATCGAAGAACGCATGGCGCAAGGTGCCGACGTGATTCTGGAAATCGACTACCAAGGTGCTCTGCAGATCAAGAAGATGTACGCCAACGCGGTGTTGATCTTCATCTTGCCGCCCAGCTGGGAAGAATTGCGCTCACGCCTGGAGCGCCGAGGCGAAGACGCCCCCGACATCATCGAACTGCGCCTGCAAAACGCTGCCGTCGAGATGGCGCAGGCCCAAGAATTCGACTTCGTTATAATCAACGAAGTATTTGATCGTGCTCTGTTTGACCTCAAAGCGGTTGTTCACGCCCAACGGCTCAAGTACCACGTCCAGCGCCGCGCACGGCCTGACACCTTTCAAGCTCTCAAGATGGCTTGAACCCAGCACAGAAATTCTCAAGGAAAACATCATGGCCCGCATCACCGTTGAAGACTGCCTGGAACAAATCCCGAACCGCTTTCAGTTGGTTTTGGCTGCCACATACCGTGCACGCATGCTGAGCCAAGGCCACACGGCACGCATCGAGAGCAAAAACAAGCCCGGCGTGACCGCCTTGCGCGAAATCGCTGCAGGTAAAGTCGGCATCGAGATGCTCAAGCGCGTGTCCTGAAATCGGGATACCCGGGTGGGTCTGGTCCGAACCAGCGCCTCACCCCCACACAAAACGCCCCAGTGATGGGGCTTTTTTTTGCCTATTTTCCAAGCCCTCAATCGCTTGCGTTACATTGATGCCATGAGTGCCGTTTTGCCCCAAAACCCCAAAGCTGGCTCCAGCCGCCCCAAAGCGCTGGACCCTGCTGCTGCCAATGCGGCCGCAGCCAGCTTTGCTGTGCTGGAAGCGCAACTGGGCTACCTGAACGAAACCGAGACCGACATGGTGCGGCGGGCCTACAAATTTGCCGACGAAGCCCACCTGGGCCAGATGCGCAAAAGTGGCGAACCCTACATCACCCACCCGATTGCTGTGGCTGGTTTGTGCACCGAATGGAAGCTCGATGCTCAGGCCTTGGCCGCCGCCTTGCTGCACGATGCCATGGAAGACTGCGGCGTCACCAAGGTGGAGCTGATCGAGCGCTTTGGCTCGCCTGTGGCGGAACTGGTGGACGGCCTGACCAAACTGGACAAGCTGGAATTCAACACCCGCGAAGAAAACCAGGCGGAGTCCTTTCGCAAGATGCTGCTGGCCATGGCCAGAGATGTGCGGGTAATCCTGATCAAGTTGGCTGACCGCACCCACAACATGCGCACCATGTCGGACATTCCGCGCAGCAAGTGGGGCCGAATTGCCTCTGAGACGCTGGAAATCTACGCCCCGATTGCACACCGCTTGGGCCTGAACCAGATTTACCGCGAGCTGCAAGATCTGGCCTTCAAGCACTTGCTGCCCTGGCGTTATGCGGTGCTGACCAAGGCCGTCTCGCGTGCGCGCAACCGCCGCCGCGACCTGATCCAAAAAGTACAGGCCGATGTGGAGGCTGTGTTCGCCCAAGCCAAGATGGATGTGCGCATCAGTGGCCGCGAAAAAACCCTTTATTCCATCTACAAGAAGATGGATGAAAAACACCTGAGCTTTGCCCAGGTCACCGATATTTATGGCCTTCGGGTCATCGTGCCCTCGGTCATCGACTGTTACACCGCTCTGGGCTTGCTGCACCAGATCTACAAGCCATTGCCTGGCAAATTCAAAGACCACATCGCCATTGCCAAGGTCAACGGCTACCAGTCGCTGCACACCACCTTGGTAGGGCCATCGGGCGTGAACGTCGAGTTCCAGATGCGCACCGAAGCCATGCACTTGGTGGCCGAATCAGGTGTGGCCGCGCACTGGCTCTACAAAGAACACGAATCGGCCAGTGCCCAGTCCGAGCGCTTGGGCACGCAGTGGCTGCAATCACTTTTGGACATCCAGACCGAAACACGCGACGCGGCCGAGTTCTGGGACCACGTCAAGGTCGACTTGTTTCCAGATGCTGTCTATGTTTTCACCCCCAAGAGCCAAATCATGGCCTTGCCACGGGGTGCCACGGTGGTGGACTTTGCCTACGCCATCCACAGCCGCGTGGGCGACCACGCCATGGCTGCCCGCATCAATGGCGACCAGGTGCCATTGCGCACCGAACTCAAAAACGGTGACGTGGTGGAGGTGATCACTGCGCCCGTGTCGGCCCCCAATCCAGCTTGGCTGGGCTTTGTGCGCACGGGTCGGGCACGCTCCAAGATTCGCCATCACCTCAAGACCATGGCGCAAACCGAGTCGGTCGAGTTGGGCGAAAAACTCCTGTCCCAAGCCCTGCGTGCCGAAGGCATCGACAAACTGCCCTCTGACGAAGAAACCGATCAGGTCATTTGGGAAAAGCTGCTGCGTTTCACTGGCAACCGCAACCGCGCAGATTTGCTGATGGACATCGGCCTGGGCAAACGCATCGCCACCATTGTGGCCAAGCGCTTGACCGCTTTGCTGTCAGAGCGGGGCCAAAAGCCCGATGCCCTGCTGATGACGCGGGAACGCTTTACGGCACACGAGTCCATCTCGCAAGGGGCCATCACCCTGGACGGCAGCGAAAACGCATCGGTGGTCTATTCACGCTGCTGTCGCCCCCTGCCCGGAGACGACATCGTGGGTTACCTCGGCCGTGGTGAAGGCCTGGCCGTGCATACCCGCGACTGCGCCACCGCACGCAAACTGGAGCACAAGGACAGCGAACGCTTCATCGGTGTGGAGTGGGCAGACGAATTGAACCGCAGCTTCGAGACCGCCATCAACGTCAGCGTGGTCAATGGCAAGGGTGTGTTGGCGCGTGTGGCTGGTGCACTGGCCGCTGCCGAAACCGACATCGTGCACGTGGACATGGGCAGCGATTCGCCGCAAGACATGGCCGAGTTGAAATTTGTCATTGCCGTGCGGGATGCGGCACATCTGGAGCAAGTGCTGCGCCACCTCAAGCGCACCCCTTCGGTGGTCAGGGCCGAGCGCCAGACCCACAAAAGCAACGCCCCGACCTGAAAACGGCACCCAGCGGCTTGCAAGGCCGCTTCAAGCAGGCGCCGGATAGCTGACCTGCAACACCTCGATGTCCAGCACGCCAGCGGGCGTGAGCAATTTGAGTTCATCGCCTTCGCGTGACTTGAGCAAAGTGCGCGCAATCGGCGAGACCCAGCTGACCTGGCCTTGCAAACTGTCGGCCTCGTCGATGCCCAAAATCGTGACCGTTCGCTCGGTGCCCGATGCCTCGGCGTAGGTGACCGTGGCTCCAAAGAACACCTGATCGCTGCCGTGGTGCACCACCGGGTCGACCACTTCGGCGATCTCCAAACGCTTGGTCAAAAAGCGGATGCGCCGATCGATCTCGCGCAGACGTTTTTTGCCATAGAGGTAATCGCCGTTTTCTGATCGGTCGCCATTGCTGGCGGCCCAATGCACGATTTCGACCACTTTGGGCCGCTCGTCGTCGATCAAAGCGAACAGCTCAGCCCGCAGGCGGGCATAGCCTTCGGGTGTCATGTAATTGCGGGCACCTGAAGGCAGCGCCGGCAAACCCAGCTCTTCGTCGTCATCGCCGTCGGATTCTTTGGTGAAGGCTTTGCTCATGTCCTGGTGTTCAAGGGCAAAATGCGACACGCCTGCGAGAGCTTCATTTGGGGAAGCACTGTTTTGTGCGTGAGAAAATAGAAAAAGCCCACAACTTTCGTTGTGGGCTTTCTAATTTTTGGTGCGGCTGGCAGGAATCGAACCCACGACCCCTTGGTTCGTAGCCAAGTACTCTATCCAGCTGAGCTACAGCCGCATCATGCATCGAATTATAGCAAGCTTTTCGGGGCACTTTGGGGCTGCCCTTCAATTTATTGCCAAGACACGGCCGACATGTCGTTGGCAAAAATCGGCGAGCTCGACCACAGGCCTTTGAGGCCTTTGCGGTAAACCGCTGTGTTGGTGGCATTGAACAAGAACACGTTGACCGCATCTTTGGCGATCATGCGCTGCATGTCGCCAAACAGCTGGGTGCGCTCTTTGGCCGCGGTGGTGGACGCATGTTTGGCAGCCAAGTCGCGGAAGGCCTTGCTGTCGTAACCCCAGTAATACTGCGGGTTGGCATAAGCCATGTAGTCAAGTGGCTCGACGTGGTTGATCACCGTCAGGTCAAAGTTGCCCTTGAAGGTGCCACCCAGCCATTGGGCCCATTCCACGTTTTCTATTTTGGCCACAACGCCGACCTTGGCCAGCTGCGCGGCCAAGATTTCGCCACCCTTGCGGGCGTAAGGCGGTGGGGGCAATGTCAGGGTCACGTTCAGTGGGGTTTGCACGCCGGCTTCCTTGAGCAGGGCCTTGGCTTTTTCAGGGTCGTAGGCATAGGTGTTGCTCAACTCCACATAGCCCGCATCGGTGGGGGCCATGTGGCTGCCAATGGGTTTGGCCAAGCCTTCAAACACGCCATCGATGAACGCTTTCTTGTCGACCGCATGCGACAAGGCGCGGCGCACGCGCACATCGTCAAACGGCTTTTTGCGGTTGTTGATGGTCATGATGCCTTTGCCCGCCGTGCTGCCCAGCTCGACCACAAAGCGCTTGTCTTTCTGGAACTGTTGCAGGCTTTGCGGCGACTGAAAACGGGGCATGCCGTCGATGTCGCCGGCGAGCAAGGCGGCCACTTGGGCAGCCGAATCGTTGATGAATCGGAAGGTGACTTTCTTCACTTTGATGGCGTTGGCATCTCGAAAGCCATCCCACTTGGACAAGGTCACGGCGGTGCCTTTGGCCCAGTTCTCGAGTTTGTAAGGGCCGGTGCCCACGGGCTTGGTGGCCGCATTGGCCGCGCTGTCGGGGTGCAAGATGACGGCGGTGTTCTCGCCCATGCGGAACAAGAAGTTGCCATCCGGGTTGGTGAGCACAAGCACCACGGTGTGTGCATCGGGCGTCGAGATGTGGGTGATGTTGTTGAACACCGCGCCTTTGGCCTTGTTGGTGCTCTTGGCGTCTTTCGCACGCTCGAAGCTGAACTTGACGGCGGCTGAATCAAAAGGAGTGCCATCGGAAAACTTCACACCCTTGCGCAATTTGAAGGTGTAGGCCTTGCCGTCGGCGTCCATTTTCCAGCTCTCGGCCAGCAAGGGGGTGATGCTCCCATCGACGTTGATTTTGGTCAGGCCTTCAAGGATGTTGTAGTGCACCACTTCACCGATGGCGGCAGCCGGAGCCATGGTCGGGTCCAAGCTGGTGGGCTCCAGGATCATGCCCAGGGTGACGGTGTCTTTGCGCGACTGCGCTTGCGCCTGCAAAGGGGCCGCCACCAAGCTGGCCACCAACACGGCAGCCGAACTCAAAGCGAGGGTACGGCGGGTCATGGAAGAAACATTTCTCATGGAGACTCCTGTTCAAAAAGAAGGGGGCTGGCCAGGCACGGCAGCCAACAAAGCCCGAGTGTAAGGGTGCTCGGCTTGCTCAAAAATTTGGCTTGCCGGGCCTTGCTCGACCACACGGCCCGACTGCAAGACCAGCACATCGTCGCACATCAAATTAACGACCGCCAAGTCGTGGCTGACCAACAAATAACTCAGGCCGTAGCGGTCTTGCAGGTCCATCATCAAGTTCAATACTTGCGCCTGAACAGACACATCGAGCGCACTCACGGGCTCATCGGCCACGATCAAAGCGGGACGGGTGATCAAGGCGCGGGCAATCGCAATGCGCTGGCGTTGACCACCCGAAAATTCGTGTGGGTATTTGTCCAGGTCTGCGGTTCTGAGGCCGACTTCGCTCATCGCTTGTGCAGCCCGCTCGCGCAACTCAGCTCGTCCATCCGCAGGTTTCACCAAGGTCTGGATCGGCTCGGTCACGATGGCCAGCACTTTTTGACGGGGGTCCAGCGAACCGTAAGGGTCTTGGAACACCATCTGAAAACCGCTGCGCAATTGGCGCAAAGCCTGTCCGCGAGCCTCGTGTACGTCCACACCGTTGAACAAAACCTGTCCCTCGGTGGGTGTGTCGAGCGCCATGACCAAACGCGCCAAGGTGGACTTGCCTGAACCGGACTCGCCCACGATGCCCAAACTTTTTCCCGGTTGCAGGGTGAAGTTCACGTCCGACAAAGCCTGCAAAGCGCCTGCAGGTTGAAACAAACCTGTGCGGGGCAAGGCAAAGCGCCGCCCCAAATGCTTCACCGCCAGCAGCGGCGCAGATGTGTGCGTCTCGCTCATGGCAGCCTCCAGCGCGGACAGCTGACCACATGGGGCACTTCCCCCGCGGCTTCGTGTGAGATGTTGTCTGCCTGCGGGGGTGTCTGGCGGCAATCGTCCACCGCCAAGCTGCAACGGTCTGCAAACGCACACCCCGCCGGAAAATCCATCAACTCGGGCACGCTGCCAGGAATCGTGGTCAAGCGGGTACCGCGTGCCAGCCCCAAGCGCGGGCGCGCCGCAAACAAACCGCGTGTGTACGGGTGCGCCCGGTGCGCAAACAAATCAGGCGTGTCCGCGCTCTCCACCACCGCACCGCCATACATGACCATCACGCGGTCCACCTGGTCCTGCATCAGGCCCAAGTCGTGGCTGATCAAGAGCAAGCCCATGCCGTCTTCGCGCACCAATTGTTTGATGAGCACCAACACCTCTTTTTGCACCGTGACATCAAGCGCGGTGGTAGGTTCATCGGCAATCAACAAGTCGGGGCCACAGGCCAGCGCGATCGAGATCATCACGCGCTGGCGTTGTCCGCCCGACAGCTCATGCGGATAGGCGTCAAGCCGCTCACGCGCCCGTGGCAGCTGCACGCGTTCGAGCAGTTGCAGGGCGCGGGCTTTGGCGTCGCTGGCGCTCATGTGTCGGTGCAGACGCAAGGGCTCTGCAATCTGCTTCCAGATCGGGTGCAGGGGGTTGAGCGCCGTCATCGGCTCCTGAAAAATCATGGCCATGCGGGCACCACGAAGCTGGCACAACTGCGGCTCGGGCAGGCCCACCAGTTCTTGGCCTTGCAGCGCAATGGACCCGCTCACGCGGGCGCGTTCGGGCAACAAGCCCATCAGGGCCAAAGCCGTGAGCGATTTGCCGCTGCCGCTCTCACCAATCAGGCCGACCGTTTGGCCACGCTCCATGCGCCAGGACACGCCGCGCAGGGCCTGTGCCCAGCCCCTGGCTGTGGGCAGGCTCACCCGCAAATCATCAACTTGCAGCAAAGGCTGGGCGCTTGAAAGATCACGCATGTTCACCTCTGCCGCGCCAGCCGGGGGTCGAGCACATCGCGCAAACCATCGCCCAGCAAATTCAGCCCCAACACCGCCAAGGCAATGGCCGCGCCCGGGTACACCGCGAGCATGGGGGCTTGGAACATCTGCGACTGCGCTTCGTTGAGCATGCGGCCCCAGCTGGGCTGCGGCGGCTGCGTGCCCAGGCCCAAATAAGACAAAGCCGCTTCAGCAAGGATGGCGATGGCGAACTGGATGGTGGCCTGCACGATCAGCACGCTGGCGATGTTGGGCAACACATGCGCCAAGGTGATGGCCAATGGACCTTTGCCTGCCGCTCGCGCTGCAGCCGTGTAGTCACGCGACCAAACCGCGTTGGCCGCGCCCCGCGAAATGCGGGCAAACACCGGGATGTTGAAAATGCCAATGGCCACGATGCTCACCAACAAACCCGGCCCATAGATCGCGGTCAGCATGATGGCCGACAACAAGGCCGGAAAGGCGAAAGTGAAGTCCGAGGCGCGCATGATGACTTCTTCGACCCAACCGCGCCGCGCCGAGGCCAGCAAGCCCAATGGCACGCCCACACCCAGGCCAATGCCCACCGCAATGAATCCCACCAACAAAGAATTTTGGCTGCCCACCAGCAGCAAAGAGCCGATGTCGCGCCCCAAGCTGTCGGTGCCGAACCAATGCGCAGCACTGGGCGAGGCCAATTTATTAGGAATGTCGATGTCGCCTACCGGGTAAGGCGACCAGAACAAGGACAGCACGGCGCACAGCACCATCAGCAAGACCATGGCCCCGCCCGCCACAAAACTCGGGTGACGCAAAGCGCGGCGCATCCAGTGCTGGTTATTGCGCATGGCCCGCCTTCAAGCGCGGATCGATCCACGCATACAGCACGTCAATACAAAAGTTAATGAGGATGACCAGCGCCGCCAGCAGCATGACCACATCGCGCACCACGATCAAATCGCGGTTGGCAATGGCCTGAAAAATCAACCGCCCAATGCCGGGCAACACAAACACGTTTTCAATCACGATGGCGCTGGTGATCAGGTTGCCAAACTGCAAGCCCATCACCGTCAGGACCGGGATCATGGCGTTGCGCAACACATGGCCCCACAGCACCTGGCGGCGAGACAAGCCTTTGGCCCTGGCGGTGCGCACGAAGTCTTCGCCCAATGTGTCTAGCACGGCCGATCGGGTCACCCGCGTCAAGATGGCCGTTTGCACCGCCGCCAGCGCCATCGCGGGCAAGAGCAAGGCCTTGATGCCCTCGCCCACTCCGCCGCCATCGTCCTCGGACCAGCCCGGAAAACCGCCCGCGCTCACCCACTCCAGATGCACCGCAAACAGCAGGATCAAAAGAATGGCCAGCCAGAAATTGGGCAAGGCCAAGCCCAGTTGGCTGAGTGTCATCACGCCCACATCGCCCGCCTTGTTTTGCTGCGAAGCGGCATAAATGCCCAGCGCCAGCGCCAGCGCCACCGTGAGCCCCATGGCCATCACGGCCAGCGGCAGCGTCACCTGCATGCGCTCTGCCATGAGCTGCGCCGTGGGGGTATCGTAAGAAATGCTCAGGCCCGTCTGGCCCTGCAACATGCCACCTATCCAGTTCAGGTAGCGGGTGGCCGCTGGCTGGTTGAGGCCCAATTTTTCTTCCATCGCCGCGATCGACTCGGGCGTGGCCGTTTCGCCCAAAATGACCTGCGCGGCATTGCCAGGCAAAAGTTCAAGCACGGCAAACACCACGACCGACGTGGCCAGCAGGGTCAGCACAAAGCTCAGCAGCCGTCTCAAAACAAACAGGGGCACGCGCTATCCTTGGGGTCTGTGAGCAACGATGAACAGGGTTTTCAATGGCATCGCAAACGATTGTAAACAGCGTCCAAGACGACGTTTGGGGCTCTATTGTGGATGTCCCCGGGCTACAGGTCGGTCACTTCACGATGAGCGAACGGTTAACAGGCTGCTCAGTGGTCTTGGCCCCCGGCGGGGCCGTGGGTGCGGTGGATGTGCGCGGGGCTGCCCCGGGCACCCGAGAAACCGATTTGTTGGACCCGGCCAACCTGGTGGACAGAGTGCATGCGGTGGTGCTCAGCGGCGGCAGCGCCTTTGGCTTGGACGCCGCTACAGGCGTAGTGCGCTGGCTCGATGAGCAGGGTATTGGCTTTGAAACCGGTTACGGCCGTGTGCCCATCGTGCCTGCGGCCGTGTTGTTTGACTTGCCCGTCGTGCGCCAGGGAGACGACCCCAAGGCACGTCCAAACGCAGAAGCGGGCTACGCTGCCTGCGAGGCGGCGTCCACAGCCTCACCGGCAGCAGGCAATGTGGGCGCAGGGGCAGGTGCCTGCGTGGGCAAACTCTTTGGCCTGGACCGCTGCATGAAAGGCGGCATTGGCAACGCCAGTGTGCGTGTGGGCCCTTGGGTGGTGGGCGCCTTGGTCGCCTGCAACGCGGTGGGCGATGTGATCGACCCCGCCACAGGCCAAGTGCTGGCCGGAGCCCGCACGGCCGATGGAAAAAACTTGCTGGACACGCAACGCGCCTTGCTGGCGGGCGAGCACGGCAAGCGCCCCCTACCAGGCACCAACACCACCATTGGCGTAGTGGCCACCAACGCCACCCTGAGTAAAGCCCAGGCCAAACGCCTGGCCATGAGCGCCCACGACGGCTTGGCCCGCAGCATCCGCCCCGCGCACACCACGCTGGACGGCGACACGCTGTATGCATTGGCAACAGGCACCGAAACGGGTCCGGTCGATTTGATGCTGCTGACTGTGATGGCGGCCGAGGCCACAGCGCTGGCCACGGTCGATGCGATTCGGCAGGCGCGGGGCATCGCCACCCAAACAGGGGATGTGCCTGCGGCCATGGATATGGCCTCCTGAGCCCAGAAACGACAAAGCCCACTCGGTGAAAAGTGGGCTGAGTTGTGGATTGAAATGGTAGGGCGTGACAGACTTGAACTGTCGACCAAAGGATTATGAGTCCTCTGCTCTAACCAACTGAGCTAACGCCCCCACCGAAGCCGTGATTGTAGTGGGCTGCAGGGGCTTATTTGGACTGGCTCAGCGCGTTGCTGACCAAGCGCGAAGTGATGTTGACGATCTGGATCATGCGGTCATAGGGCATGCGGGTCGGACCGATCACGCCCAAGGTGCCGACCACCTGACCATCGACTTCGTAAGGTGAGCTGACCACCGACAACTCTTGCATGGGCACGATCTGGCTTTCACCGCCGATGTAAATGCGCACGCCTTCGGCCTGGCTGGACACGTCCAGCAAGCGCATGAGCTGGGTTTTTTGCTCAAACAGGTCAAACGCCCGGCGCAAATGCCCCATGTCACTGGAAAAATCGCTCACCGACAGCAAGTTGCGCTCACCCGCAATGACCACTTCGTTCTGGTCTTCAGCCAGGGCTTCGGTGCTGACCTGCACAGCGGCCTGCATGAGCGTGGCGATTTCGCTTTGCAGACTGACCAGCTCTTGCTGCACCCGGCTGCGCACCTGCTCAATGGCCATGCCCGCGTAATGGGTGTTCAGGAAATTCGAGGTCTCGATCAGCTGGCTTTGCGAGTAATCGGTCTCGGTGAACAGGATGCGGTTTTGCACATCGCCTTCGGGCGAGACGATGATGACCAGCAAACGCCGCTCGGACAGCCGCAAAAACTCAATGTGCCGAAATACGGAGGCCCGGCGCGGTGTCATGACCACACCCACAAAATGCGACAGGTTGGACAACAAATTGGCTGCGCTGGCGATCACTTTTTGGGGCTGGTCGGGCGTCAGCGCCGGGGTGTCCAGGCCATCGCGCTGCACCGTGAGCATGGTGTCTACAAACAGGCGGTAGCCTCGGCTGGTGGGGATTCGCCCGGCTGAGGTGTGGGGGCTGGCGATCAGGCCCAACTCTTCCAGGTCGGACATCACGTTGCGGATGGTGGCAGGTGACAAATCCAGGCCTGAGGCTTTGGAGAGCGTGCGCGAGCCCACAGGCTGGCCGTCCGCAATGTAGCGTTCCACCAGGGCTTTGAGCAATAACTTGGCACGATCATCTAGCATCAGCTCATTTTAATGATGTAATTTGCGAATGAGATCCAAGTTCCGTCACGTTGCACTCTTTGGCAAGTACCACACCACCGCGCATGGCGGGGCGCTGGAGAGTTCACGCCGCGCCCTGGACGATGTGGCCCAGTTCTTGACGCGGCAAGGCTGCGATGTGGTGCTGGACCAGGAAACCGCTTCGCACACGGGCCTGAACCAATACCCTGTGCTCGAAATGGCCGAGATTGGCGCGCAGTGTGATCTGGGCCTGGTGATCGGAGGCGACGGCACCATGCTGGGCATTGGCCGCCAGATGGCCCGCTACGCACTGCCTTTGATGGGCATCAATCAAGGGCGGCTGGGTTTCATCACCGACATCCCGCTGCAAACTTACCAAGATGTGCTGCAGCCTATGCTGCAGGGCCATTACCAAGCCGAAGACCGCAGCTTGCTGCAAGCCAAGGTCATGCGCGACCAGCGCTGCGTGTTCAGCGCCTTGGCTATGAACGATGTGGTGGTCAACCGGGGCGGCACCTCGGGCATGGTGGAGCTGAGGGTCGAGGTGGACGGTCACTTTGTGTCCAACCAACGCGCCGACGGTCTGATCATCGCCACCCCCACGGGCTCCACGGCTTATTCACTCTCGGTCGGCGGCCCCTTGATGCACCCGGGCATTGGCGGCTGGGTGATGGCCCCGATCGCACCCCACACCTTGTCCAATCGCCCGATCGTGTTGCCCGAAACCAGCGAGATCAGCATCGAAATCGTGGCTGGGCGTTATGTCAGCGCCAACTTTGACATGCAATCGCTGGCCGATCTGATTCTGGGCGACCGAATCGTGGTGCAGCGCTCGGAGCACAAAGTGCGCTTTTTGCACCCAGCGGGCTGGAATTATTTCGACACCTTGCGCAAAAAAATGCACTGGAATGGGGGCGATTGAGCCATGGCATTGACGCACATCACCCTGCGCGACTTTGTGATCGTGCAAGAACTGGCGCTGGACCTGAGCTCAGGCTTCAGCGTGTTGACCGGCGAGACCGGTGCAGGCAAATCCATTTTGATCGACGCCTTGCAACTGGCCTTGGGTGCCCGCGCCGAAGCCAGTGTGGTGCGCGAAGGTGCCAGCCGCTGCGAGGTCTGCGCAGAATTTGAACCCACACCCCGCATTCAGACTTGGCTCGAAGATGCCGGGTTTGAGGCCAGTGCCAACTTGCTGCTGCGCCGCACGGTGGACACCGCCGGCAAAAGCCGCGCGTGGATCAACGGCAGCCCCGCCACCGCCACACAGCTGCGCGAACTGGGCGAGCAGTTGCTGGATATCCATGGACAGCACGCCTGGCAAAGCCTGACCCGGCCTGATGCGGTGCGTGGTTTGCTCGATGCCTATGCGGGCACCGACACGCGCCCGCTCAAAACCGCTTGGCAAGCCTGGCGGCAGGCCCAGCAAACGCTGACCGATGCCCAGCAAGCGCAAAGCACCTTGGCCAACGAGCGCGAACGCTTGGCCTGGCAAATTGGCGAGCTGGAAAAGCTGAACCCGCAGGTAGACGAATGGCAGGAGCTGAGCAGCCAGCACAGCCGATTGGCCAATGCACAGGCCTTGATCGACGGGGCCAACCAGAGCACGGTCTTGCTCGAAGGGGGCGACAGCGACAGCGAAGGCGGCGCGTTGCGACAGCTGTCCCGCGCCATCCAGACCCTGCAGTCGCTCGGTCAGTACGAACCCGAGTTCAACGCCCTGGCCGATGTGCTGGTGTCTGCGCAAGCCCAAGCCGAAGACGTGGCCCACAGCCTGCACACTTATTTGCGAAAAACAGATCTGGACCCACAGCACCTGGCCCAACTGGACGATCGCATGGGCCTGTGGCTGTCGCTGGCCCGGCGCTACAAAAAAACACCGGACGAGCTGCCCTTGAGCTTGCAAAGCTGGCGCCAAGAGCTGGCCCAGCTCGATGCCGCAGCCGACCTGGACAGCCTGCAAAAGGCCGAACAAGCTGCCCACAAAGCTTGCCTTCAAGCAGCCAAAGCCGTCTCGCAGCAACGCCAAAAAGCGGCCAAACCCCTGGCCCAAGCCGTGAGCAGCGCCATGCAGCAACTGGGCATGCAAGGTGGCCGCTTTGAGGTGCAGCTGCAAACACTGGAAGCGCCCGCACAGCACGGTCTCGAAGAAGTCAGCTTTCTGGTGGCAGGGCACGAGGGCAGTACGCCCCGGCCTGTGGGCAAAGTGGCTTCGGGTGGCGAGCTATCGCGCATCGCGTTGGCCATTGCAGTCACCACCAGTGAACTGGGCGAAGCTGGCACCTTGATCTTTGACGAGGTGGACTCGGGTGTGGGCGGTGCTGTGGCCGAAACCGTGGGTCGCCTGATGAAACAACTGGGCCAACACCGCCAGGTGCTGGCCGTGACCCACCTGCCCCAGGTGGCCGCCTGCGCAGACCATCACCTGTTGGTGAGCAAAACCGCGGCCAAGGGCCAGGTCAGCAGCCAGGTGCGCGGCGTGAGCGGCGAAGGGCGCGTGAACGAAATTGCCCGCATGCTGGGCGGTGAAAAGTTGTCCGCCACCACCTTGGCCCACGCCCGCGAAATGCTGGGCACCCCAACCCCAAAGCCCTCCTCTCAACCCCTTGGCCGCAAAGCCGCACAGAGCTGAGCATGGACATCATCCTGATCACCGGCATGTCCGGCTCCGGCAAATCGGTGGCGCTGCACGCGCTCGAAGACGCCGGTTATTACTGCGTGGACAACCTGCCGCCCGAGCTGCTGATCCCCTTCGTCAAACTCGAAGAAAAGCAAAAGGAACAACGCCTTGCGATTGCCATCGATGTGCGCAGCGCCAATTCCTTGCACCTGATGCCCGAGCAAATGGCCTTGCTGCGCGACATGGGCATGACCGTGAAATCGGTTTTTCTGGACGCCACCAGCGACACCTTGCAGCGCCGCTACTCGGAAACTCGGCGCAAGCACCCTTTGTCGGGCGGCAGCAAACCACAAAGCGACAAGGCGCTGCTGGAAACCATCCAGTTCGAGCGCGAATTGTTGTCCGATTTGCGTGAGCGGGCCCACGTCATCGACACCAGTTTGTTGCGCTCAGCCCAACTCCAAACCTACATCAAGACCTTGGTCAGCACCCCATCGGCCCAATTGACGCTGGTGTTTGAGTCCTTTGGCTTCAAGCGCGGCATTCCCACCGACGCCGACTACGTGTTTGATGTGCGCATGCTGCCCAACCCGCATTACGAAAGCGCCTTGAGACCCCTCACCGGACGTGACGAACCGGTGCAAGCCTACCTGCGCCAGTCCGAAGAGTTTGTGCAGATGCAGTTGCAGATCGAAGGTTTCTTACAGAACTGGATCCCCGCCATTGAGCGCGACCACCGCAGCTACGTCACCGTGGCCATTGGTTGCACCGGAGGCCAGCACCGATCGGTGTTCATGGTCGAACAACTGGCCCAGAGTTTCGGCACCCGCTGGCTCACACTCAAGCGGCACCGGGAGCTGGACGCGCTTTGAGCGCCACCCATCTGATGTGAATCAAGCCGTCAACAAGCTTCGAATCGGGGCTGGCAAGCCCATCGCAGGCCAGGCATCGGCGTTCACCCATTGACCTTCACCAATCGGACTTGACTTCGCTGACCCGGTCATTTGGACAGGATGCAAGTGCAAATCGCGGTGGGTCAACACGTGCTTCCATGGCGCGACGTACTGCGGGTCTCGCCCCGACGTCCAAGCGGCCAGCAAATCTGCCTCAGAGTCAAACACGGGCAAGCTGAACAAACCGGCCCAAATGCCCTTGTCCGGCCGCTTTTGCAGCCACACCTGGCCTTGCGCATTGACCGCCCACAACAACCACAAGGTGGCGCTGCTGCGCTTGAGTTTGCGGGTTTTGACGGGATAAGCCAACGGCTCGCCCTGTTCTTGAGCCTGACAGACCGTGCTGACAGGGCAGGCCTCGCACTGTGCCTTGCGCGGCAAACACACGGTGGCACCCAAATCCATCAGGGCCTGGGTGTAGCGCGGCATGTCGGCCGCTTGCGCAGGCAACAGGTCTTGCGCCAACGCCCACAGGGCTTTTTCATTTTTGGCGATGGCCAGGTCTTCGCCATAACCCAACACGCGGGTCAGCACGCGCTTGACGTTGCCGTCCAGAATGGCGGCACGCTCGCCAAAGCAAAAGGCCGCAATAGCCGCTGCAGTGGACCTGCCAATGCCGGGCATGGTCTGCAGGTCTTCAGCACGGCGCGGAAAGGCCCCGCCAAAACGCCCCATCACCTCTTGGGCACACTTGTGCAGGTTGCGAGCCCGGCTGTAATAGCCCAGACCGCTCCACAGCGCCAGCACATCGTCTTGCGGCGCAGCGGCCAACGCCGCCACGTCCGGAAAACGCTCCAAAAACCGGGGAAAGTAATCCAGCACCGTGCTCACCTGCGTTTGCTGCAACATGATTTCGGACAGCCAAACGCGGTAAGGGTCCTGGGTGTTTTGCCAAGGCAGGCTTTGGCGACCATGCAGGCGCTGCCAATCCACCATCCGGCGGGCAAACCCCTCCGGTAAATTCATCAAGGCTTCTGGCATGTGGGACAGTAAAAAGTGGTGCGCTGGCCTTGCAGCATGGATTGGATGGGTGTGGCGCACACCCGGCAAGGCTCGCCTGCGCGGCCGTACACCGCGGCTTCGAGTTGAAAATAGCCCGTGCGGCCTTCGGCGTTCACAAAATCCTTGAGCGAGCTGCCGCCCTGCTCTACCGCACGGGTCAGCACCTGCACGATGGCCGCATGCAGACGGGCCACCCGGGGTTTGGACAAACGCGAGGCCTTGGTCGTGGGGCGGATCCCCGCCATGAACAAGGCTTCCGACGCATAAATATTGCCCACGCCCACCACCTCATCGCCCGCCAGCAAAACCTGCTTGATGGCCGACTGGCGTTTTTTGAGGGCCTGGGCAAAAGCGGCCACATCGAACTGGGCGCTCAAGGGCTCCACGCCCAAGCGCCCCAGCAGCTTTTGCGCTTGCGGTGAGTCTTCTCCAGGCGCCCAAACCACCGCCCCAAAGCGGCGCGGGTCGTGCAAACGCAGCACGCCTCGATCGGTCACCAGATCCATGTGGTCGTGCGGGCCAGCTTCGGGCTGCGTGGGGGCAAAATTCAAACTGCCCGACATGCCCAAATGCACCAGCAGCAGACCTTGGTCCAGGTCCAGCAGCAGGTACTTGCCGCGCCTTCGCACGCCCCAGATTTGTCGCCCCACTAAGGTGGCAGAAGGCACACCCAGGGGCCAGCGCAAGGGCTTGCCCATGTGCAGCGCCAAAATGTGGGCCGAAGCGATGCGGTCGGCAAAACTGCGGCGTGTGACTTCAACTTCTGGGAGTTCGGGCATGCAAGGGTCGGGCGCCTGCGATGGCCATTGGCCTGTGGCGCACTGGTTAAAAAGGTGGCTGGATTATGATGGTCGGCATGAAATTCTGGTTTCGACTTGCCCTCTTGTCCTCGTGCGTTGTCAGTGCTTGGGCGCAGTCTGCCGCACCCCAAGCAGAAGAGGTGCCCAAACAATCGGCGCTCAACGCTGCCCTGTTCTACCAAATCCTGCTGGGTGAGCTCAACACCCGGCAAGGCTCGCCAGGCAGCGGTTTTTCGATCATGCTCGACGCGGCGCGCAAAACCCGAGACCCGGCGCTGTTCCAGCGCTCGGTCGACATGGCACTGCAAGCCCGCTCCGGCGATGCCGCCCTGCAAGCTGCACAGGCCTGGAAAAGGGACATTCCCTCCGCCGTCGAAGCGAGCCGCTACGTGCTCCAAATTTTGCTGGCACTCAACAGGGTCGAAGAAGCGGGCAAAGCCCTGACAGTCTCGATCCATGAGATGCCACTGGACGAGCAGCCCGGTGCCATTGCCTCTGTGCCGCGTTTGTTTAGTGTGGTGCAAGACAAGGCCCTGGCGGCCGATGTGGTGGAAAAAGCCCTGACCCAGGCTTTCACCCAAAAAGCGACTTCGGCTGCGGCATGGACCACCGTGGGCCGCATGCGCCGCGATGCAGGCCAGATTTCGCGTGCGGTGGATGCCACCACCCGAGGCCACAATGCAGACCCACAGGCCACAGGTCCTTTGGTGTTGGCACTCAGCCTGCTGGTCAACACCAACAGCACGCTCAAGCCCATGGTCGATGCGGCCATGAAAACCGATGTCGTGCCTGAGCTGCGCATGGGCTACGCCCGCACATTGGTGGGGCTGCAGCTCTACCCCGAAGCCCTGGCGCAATTGGTGGTGCTCAATGCCAAGCACCCACAGTTTGCCGATGGCTGGCTGATCCACGGTCTGGTGTTGCAGGAAAACGGCCAACTGCCGGAAGCCGAAAAACGCCTCGAAGAGTACATCCGCTTAGTGGCCAACAGCAAGACACCCGAGCAGCAGGCCGGATTGACCGAAGCCTTGATGAGTCTGGCGCAAATCGCTCAGAAACAAGGGCAACTGGAGCGTGCCAACCAATGGCTCAGCCGCATGCCAGCGGGGGCTGACCCCATCAAGCTCGCCAGTCGCCAAGCCGATGTACTGGCGCAGCAAGGCCGCATGGACGAGGCGCGCCGCGTGCTGGCTCAAGTCAAACCCGCCAACGCCGAGCAGGCTCGCCGCAAGGTGCTGGCCCAATCCTTTTGGCTGCGTGAGCACCGCGACCCAGCGGCCGCCTACGCTTTGGTTCGGGCGGCCCTGGACAAAAAACCCGACGACACCGAGTTGCTGACCGAGTTGTCGCTGGTTTGCGAAAAGCTCAAGCGCTTTGACGAAATGGAAGACCTGCTGCGTCAGCTGATGACACTGTCACCACAAGAAGCACACGCTTTCAATGCCCTAGGCTACTCGCTTGCAGACCGCAACATCCGCCTGGAAGAAGCGCAGCAACTGATCGAAAAAGCCATACAACTGTCGCCGCAAGACGCCTACATACAGGACAGTCTGGGCTGGCTGAAGTTCCGCCAAGGCCTGCACCAGGAAGCCTTGACCATCCTCAAAGCGGCCTACAAAGCCAAACCCGACGCCGAGATCGCAGCGCACTTGGGCGAAGTGCTCTGGGTCACCGGCCAACAACGTGAAGCGGGCACCATTTGGCGCGAAGGCCTGCTGCTCAAGGCCAACAACGAGACCCTGGCCGAAACCCTTAAGCGCTTCAACTTCAAACCATGACGTCTGCTCAGCAGCCCTGGCCCTCCCCATTGGAGCGACGCGCCTGGTTGGGCCTGCTCAGCGTCAGTTTGGTCAGCCTGACCGGTTGCGCCACCCCCCGCCCAAAGCCCGCTGACACGACCGCCTTCTGGTCGGGGCGTCTGGCCTTGCAATTGCAAAGCACACCACCACAAAACTGGAGTGCCAGCTTCGAGCTGCAAGGCTCGGCCGAACAAGGTCAATTGGTCTTGCTCAGCCCGATTGGCACAACACTGGCACGCCTGAGCTGGACACCCCAATCCGCCCTGCTGGAGCAAGGTCAAGACAAAACCGCGAGCAGCAGCCTGCAAAGCCTGAGTCAGCGCCTGACAGGCACCGATCTGCCCATAGCCGCGCTGTTTGAATGGCTGGCAGGCAAAGCCGCTGATGCGCCCGGCTGGCAAGTGGACCTGTCTGCTCACCCGCAAGGCCGCCTGACGGCCAGCAGAAACACCCCTGCCCCCGAAACCGTGTTGCGCATCCTGCTCGACCGCTGAGGTCGCCTGCCCCCAAGGTCTGGCGATAATCTGCTCCATGAAACTGCTGCACGACGTTCCGGCCCCGGCCAAGCTCAACTTGTTCCTGCACATCACGGGCCAGCGCCCCGACGGTTACCACCTGCTGCAATCGGTGTTCATGCTCATCGACTGGTGCGACACCCTGCACTTTGAAAATCGTCCTGGCGGCGTCATCAGCCGGGAAGACCTGACCGTCCAACTGCCCGCAGACGACCTGATCACCCGCGCCGCCAAATTGCTGCAGCAGCACACAGGCTGCAAACAAGGCGTTCACATCGCGGTTGAGAAAAAAATTCCGGCTCAGGCGGGCATGGGGGGCGGCTCATCAGACGCCGCCAGCTGCCTGCTCGCACTCAACCGGCTTTGGGATCTGAAACTGAACCTGACTGCACTCGAACAACTGGGCCTGCAGCTGGGTGCAGACGTGCCTTTTTTCCTGTGCGGCCACAACGCATGGGTCGAAGGCATCGGCGAAAAAATCACCCCCATTGCGTTGCCTGCGGCACAGTTTTGGGTCATCAAACCCCCTTCGGGCGTTGAAACTTCTCAAATTTTTACGCACCCAGCGCTTCAACGGGCCACAAAGCCTGCTATAATTTCGGTCTTCGCTGCAGAGCCATATGACTTTGGTCACAATGATCTGCAACCCGTCGCACAGACGATCTGCCCAGATGTTTCTCTCGCACTCCAAGTGCTTGGCAACGCAGGCATGAAAGGCAAAATGACGGGTTCTGGCAGTGCAGTGTTCGCTCATTGCACTTCAGGCACCGCGCCAATTCAGGTCTCAGACCTTTGGCAAGTGCGCAAATGCAGCAATTTGGAGGTTCACCCTTTACAGGGATGGGCATCCAGCGATAGTTGATCGGTCGGTCGCTGTTTCAGCGGTCAACCCGTGTAGGGGAGTCGCCAAGTTGGTTAAGGCACCGGATTTTGATTCCGGCATTCGAAGGTTCGAGTCCTTCTTCCCCTGCCAAATACGTTCAATCGTACAGGCCCCTTTATCTGATCGCTGGAATGCACATGCAGCCTGCTTCACTTCCCCCCGAATTCATGCTGTTCACCGGCAATGCCAACCCCGTTTTGGCCGCCGAGATCGCCAAGCACCTGGGCACACAGCTCGGCGCGGTCGATGTGGGCCGTTTCTCTGACGGTGAAGTCACCGTCGAGCTCAAGCAAAACGTTCGTGCCCGTGAAGTGTTCGTTGTGCAGTCCACCTGCGCCCCGACGAACGAAAACCTGATGGAACTGCTGATCATGGTCGACGCGTTCAAACGCGCCTCGGCTGGACGCATCAGCGCCGTCATCCCCTATTTCGGTTACGCCCGCCAGGACCGCCGTCCACGCTCCACCCGTGTGCCGATCTCGGCCAAGGTGGTCGCCAACATGCTGCAAGCGGTAGGTGTTGACCGTGTGCTGACCATGGACTTGCACGCTGACCAGATTCAGGGTTTCTTTGACATCCCGGTCGACAACATTTACGCGTCCCCTGTTTTACTGGGCGATCTGCGCCAGAAAAACTACGAAGACCTGATTGTCGTGTCCCCTGACGTCGGCGGTGTGGTGCGCGCTCGCGCACTGGCCAAACAGCTCGGTTGCGACCTGGCCATCATCGACAAGCGCCGCCCCAAAGCCAACGTGTCTGAAGTCATGCACGTCATTGGCGAGATCGAAGGCCGCAACTGCGTGATCATGGACGACATGATCGACACCGCTGGCACCCTGGTCAAAGCGGCCGAAGTGCTCAAAGAGCGCGGCGCCAAAAAAGTTTATGCCTATTGCACACACCCGATCTTTTCGGGTCCGGCCATCGACCGCATCGCCAAAGGCGAAGCCCTCGACGAAGTCGTGGTCACCAACACCATCCCGCTGTCGGCAGAAGCCGCAGCGTGTTCCAAGATTCGCCAACTCTCCGTGGCTCCGCTGATCGCCGAAACGATCAACCGGATTGCCCATGGCGAGTCGGTGATGAGCCTGTTCTCCGATCAAGCCTGATCGGAAGAAGGCCTACAGCGGCCAGCCGTCCTTGTGGACTGGCTGGCTTTTTTGAGTCAGGGTCGCACTGGTCGCGGTGGACCCTAGAAGGAGAAATGTATGAAATTTGTCGCTTTTGAGCGCGCTAAGCAGGGCACGGGTGCGAGCCGCCGTCTCCGCAATTCCGGTCGCACACCTGGCATCGTTTACGGTTCCACATCGGCCCCCCAACTGATCGAGCTGGACCACAACGCTTTGTGGCACGCCCTGAAAAAGGAAGCTTTCCATGCTTCGATTCTGGACATGGAATTGAACGGTCAGTCCAGCAAAGTTTTGCTGCGTGACTACCAGATGCACCCCTACAAGCAGTTGGTGCAACACATCGACTTCCAGCGCGTGGACGCCAACACCACTTTGCACATGAAAGTGCCATTGCACTTCAGCGGCGAAGAAGAGTCCGAAGCCGTCAAAACCGACAAGTGCACGATCACCCACGTGGCGACCGAAATCGAAGTGGCTTGCTTGCCTGCCAGCCTGCCCGAATTCATCGCGGTGGACCTGAAGGGCCTGACCAAGGGCAATTCGCTGCACCTGAACGACATCACCTTGCCTGCTGGCTGCAAAGCCATCACCCACGGCAAGAAAAACCCGGTCCTCGTGTCCGTGGTGGCTCCTGTCGAAGAAGTGGTTGCTGCCCCCGTGGCCGCTGCCCCAGCAGACGCCAAAAAAGGCAAAGGCAAGAAGTAATCTTCTACCCAGGGCATCAAAGCCCTGCACCTTCAAGGCCCGCGCAAGCGGGCCTTTTGCTTTGGGGTAACCCTGCTCACGCTCGCCAAGCCTCGCGCCCAAGGATAATCTCGCACCATGATCAAACTGCTAGTCGGCCTGGGCAACCCGGGCAACGAATACGACGACACCCGCCACAACGCCGGTTTTTGGTGGATCGATGCCGTGGCCCGTGAACTCAAGGTGTCGCTGGTGCCTGAGCGCAGCTACCACGGGCTGGTGGCCCGCACCAACGTCGACGGCCAAAACGTGTGGCTGCTCGAGCCCCAGACCTTCATGAACCTGTCGGGCAAATCGGTCAGCGCACTGGCCCGGTTCTTCAAAATCCAGCCGCAAGAAATTTTGGTCGCGCACGACGAGCTCGACATCGCCCCGGGCGAAGCCAAACTCAAACTCGGCGGCAGCCACGCCGGTCACAACGGTCTGCGCGACATCCATGCGCAGTTGGGCACTTCAGATTACTGGCGGCTGCGCATTGGGGTTGGCCACCCGGGCGACAAGGCCGAAGTGGTCAGTTGGGTCTTGAAGAAGCCCATGCTGGAACACCGCAAAGCCATCGACGACAGCATCCACCGCGCTGTGAACGCCTTGCCCCTGCTCTTGGCGGGCGACATGGAAAAAGCCATGGTCCGCATCCACACCAGCAAACCACCGCGCCCCAAACCGCCCCGACCAGTCAAAGCGCCAACGCCCGACGCCCCTGCTGCTGAATAAGTCGGACAGCCAGGCTCACTGCCCCTGCAGCCTGCGGTATTTGGCCCAGAGCGATTCCTGGTTTTCGACGTGCTGGGGATTGACAGGAATGCAAGCCACGGGGCAGACCTGGACACACTGGGGCTCGTCAAAATGGCCCACGCATTCGGTGCACTTGGACGGGTTGATTTCGTAAATTTCTTCGCCCAAATAAATCGCTTCGTTCGGGCATTCGGGCTCACACACATCGCAGTTGATGCATTCGTCGGTGATCATCAGTGCCATGGCTGGGGCTCCGCAAAAGTCTGCATCGTGGTCATGCCCGAATTATCGACCACAGGCATCAGCCCGAAAGACTGCAGGGCTGTTGCTTGCCCGGCCCCAGCGGCATGCGCCTAAAATGGGCCGCATGATGAACGCCGACTTGCACTGCCACTCCGTCATCTCCGACGGCACCCTCACCCCCGAAGCCCTGGCCGAACGCGCCAAAGCCAACGGCGTGGAACTGTGGGCACTGACCGACCACGACGAAGTGGGCGGGCAAGACCGCGCCCTGGCCGCTGCCCGCGCGCAAGGCCTGCCCTACCTCACGGGCACTGAAATTTCGGTCACCTTTGCCCACCAGACGGTGCACATCGTGGGCCTGGGCTTTGACCCGCACAACGCCGACCTGGTAGCAGGCTTGCGCCGCACCCGAGGCGGGCGCAGCGAACGCGCTCAAGAGATGTCGGACGGCCTGGCCAAAGTCGGCATTCAAAACGCTTACGAAGGCGCCCTGAATTACGTGGGTAACCCCGAACTGATTTCGCGCACCCACTTTGCCAGGCACTTGGTCGAGACTGGCGTGTGCAGCGACACCTCGGAAGTGTTTCGCAAATACCTGACCGAAGGCAAGCCCGGCTACGTGCCGCACCGCTGGGCGCGGCTGCAAGAAGCGGTGCAGTGGATCACCGAGGCCGGCGGCATCGCCGTCATTGCCCACCCGGCACGCTACGGCTTCACGCCCAACGAAGAGTACGCGCTGTTCAGCGAATTCAAGGTCCACGGCGGGCGCGGGGTGGAGGTCATCACCGGTAGTCACTCTTCGCAAGAAGCAGTGCGTTACGCCGAAACCGCCCTCGAATTCGACTTGGTGGCCTCGCGCGGCAGCGACTTCCACAGCCCCGAGGAAAGCCGCATCGATTTGGGCACCTTGCCATACTTGCCAGGACAACTGACCCCCGTTTGGGACCTGCTGGCTGACCGCATTCAGTGAGCCCGACGCACCGACACGCGAGTCTTCAGGGCATCGGCTTTGCCGTCTTGGCCACCGCCTGCTTCGCCACCCTGGACACCACCACACGGCATGTGAGCACCGGCTTGTCGGTGATGGTGGCACTGTGGTTCCGTTACGCCATTCAGGCCGTCATCACCACCGTGGTGGTCTGGCCTGGGCGTGGCCGCCGCGTCTTGCAGACCGAGCACCCCCGCTTTCAATTGGCCCGTGGCCTGCTGCTGTTCGCCTGCAGCATCCTGGCTTTTTTGAGCCTCAAATACATGCCCGTGGGCGAATTCACGGCCATCTCGCTGCTGGCCCCCTTGGTCATCACCTTGCTGGCGGCCTGGATGCTGAAGGAAAAAATCCGCCCCCTGCGCTGGCTGTTGGTGCTGGGCGGCTTCATCGGCACCCTGGTCATCATCCGTCCCGGCAGCCAACACTTTGACTGGACGGTGATCCTGCCACTGCTGTTGGTGGGCACCAACTCTGGTTTTCAGTTGCTGACCAGCAAGATGTCCAAGACGGAAGACCCCCTCACCACCCACTTTTACACGGGCTGGATCGGCACAAGCCTGGCCACCGTCATCCTGCCTTTTGTCTGGGAAATGCCCAGCGACTGGACTGTGTGGCTGCAATTGCTCTTGATGGGTGTGCTGGCTTCCATCGGTCATTTTTTGCTGATTCTGGCCTATGGCCGCGCTCCGGCCGCCACTCTCACGCCGTATATGTACGCGCAGATCGGCTTTGCCGTGCTGGGCGGTTGGGTGGTGTTCAGCCACCTGCCCGACCAATGGACGTTTGTGGGCATGGGCATGGTCGCGCTTTGCGGGGCCTTGGGGGCCTGGCTCACCGTGCGCGAAAACCGAATCGCCATCCAGCCCCCAGAATCCTGAAGCGACACGCTTTCCTTCAGTGATTTCGCCCCCATGTGCTTGAACACGATCACCACCGGCAACTGACTGTCCGCACCCATGGCCCAGTTTTTCACTGTTCACCCCGACAACCCGCAAGCGCGTTTGCTCAAGCAAGCCGTGCAACTGCTCAACCAAGGCAGCGTGCTGGCCGTGCCCACCGACTCCAGCTATGCACTGGTCTGCCACTTGGACGACAAGAGTGCTGCCGACCAATTGCGCCGAATCCGTGGCGTCGACGACAAGCACCACCTGACGCTGCTGTGCCGCGACCTGAGCGAGCTGGCCAACTACGCCAAAGTAGACAACCGCCAGTTTCGCGCCATCAAACAGACCACACCCGGCCCCTTCACCTTCATTTTGGAAGCCACCAAGGAAGTGCCGCGCCGCGTGAGCCACCCCCAACGCAAGACCATTGGCCTGCGCGTGCCCGAGCACCAAGTGCTGCAAGAACTGCTGGCCTTGCATGGCGCCCCGCTGCTGGCGGCCACCCTCATCATGCCGGGGGAAGACCAGCCGCTGAACGACCCTGAAGCCATCCGTGAACGGTTGGAACACCAAGTGGGTGCGGTCATCGATGCCGGGGCTTGCTCGCTCAACCCCACCACCGTGATCGACATGAGTGGCGAAGAACCCCAAGTGCTTCGCCAAGGCCAAGGCGATCCCGCGCGCTTAGGCCTCTGAATTCTTTTGCCCTGTGAGAGGCTGCCCCCAGACCCAAGCGCAGGCCAGGTCTGAGACAATCTCACACTTATGTCCGACCTCATCCAGACCGTCCTGATTTACGCCCTGCCCGTGATCTTCGCGATCACGCTGCACGAAGCTGCCCACGGCTACGCCGCGCAGCGCCTGGGCGACAACACCGCAGCCATGATGGGCCGGGTCACGCTCAACCCTTGGCCGCACATCGACTTGGTGGGCACCATCCTGCTCCCGCTGCTGCTGTACTTCAGCACCAGTGGTGCGTTTTTGTTCGGCTACGCCAAGCCGGTACCCGTGCGCTTTGACCGGCTGCGCCACCCCAAGCGCGACATGGTCTGGGTGGCCTTGGCAGGCCCCGGGTCTAACTTGGTGCAGGCGTTGCTGTGGGGCGTGTTGTTTTACGTGCTGGCAGGCAGCGGCGTCACCGAGCGATTTTTCATCGAGATGTGCAAAGCTGGCATGCTGACCAATGTGGTCATGTTCGCCTTCAACCTGTTTCCGCTGCCGCCCCTCGACGGCGGGCGCATCCTGGTGGGCGTGCTGCCCTGGCGTCAGGCTGTGCTGGTGTCCCGGGTTGAGCCCTGGGGTTTTTTCATCGTGATGGCCTTGGTGCTCACCGGCCTCATCAGCGCCTGGTGGATGCAGCCCCTGATGGGCCTGACCTTTGACTTTCTGAAACTCACCCTCAGCCCTCTGGCCGCTTTGTTGCGCTGACTTCGGTTGCGCTGATTCCCATTTTCTGTTTGCCTGTTTTTTCATGAACTCCAAGACCCGCACCCGCGTTCTCACCGGCATCACCACCACAGGCACCCCGCACCTGGGCAACTACGTGGGCGCGATTCGCCCCACCGTGCAAGCCAGCCGTGACACCAGCACCGATGGTTTTTACTTTTTGGCCGACTACCACGCGCTCATCAAATGCGACGAGCCCGCCCGAATCCAACGCTCCACCCTGGAGATCGCAGCCAGCTGGATCGCCTCGGGCTTGGACCCCGACAAAGTCACTTTCTACCGCCAGTCCGACATCCCCGAAATCCCCGAACTCACCTGGCTCTTGACCTGCGTCACCGGCAAGGGCGTACTCAACCGCGCCCACGCCTACAAAGCGGCGGTGGACAAAAACAACGCCGCAGGCCATGACACCGATGCCGACGTGACGGCTGGCCTGTTCATGTACCCGGTGCTCATGGGCGCGGACATCTTGATGTTCAAAGCACACAAAGTGCCCGTGGGCCGCGACCAGATCCAGCACATCGAAATGGCGCGCGACATGGCGTCGAGCTTCAACCATTTGTATGGCGAGCATTTCGTGCTGCCCGAAGCCGTGATCGAAGAATCGGTGGCGCTGCTGCCGGGACTTGACGGTCGCAAGATGAGCAAGAGCTACGACAACACCATCCCGCTGTTTGCACCTGCTGCGCAAATGCGCAAGCAAATTGCGGGCATCGTCACCGACTCCAAAGCGCCGGGCGAACCCAAGGCCACCGAAGGCTCGGCCTTGTTCCAGATTTACCAAGCCTTTGCCAGCGCCGAAGAAACGGCCGCCATGGCCCGCGCCTATGCCGACGGCATCGGCTGGGGCGACGCTAAGCAAATGCTGTTTGAGCGCATCGACCGCGAAATCGCGCCCATGCGCGAGCACTACCAAAGCCTGATCGACAACCCTGCGCAGATGGACAAAATTTTGCTGGCCGGGGCTGACAAGGCACGCCAACTGGCCACGCCTTTCATGCGCGAGTTGCGCCATGCCGTGGGCTTGCGTGCCCTGTCATCGGGAACAACAAGCCGCGCAGTCAAAGAGACCAAGACAGCGCTGCCCAACTTCAAGCAATACCGCGAAAAAGACGGCCTTTTTTACTTCAAGCTGGTGGATGCCCAAGGCCAGCTGCTCTTGCAAAGCAAGGGCTTTGCCTCGCCTAAAGAGGCTGGGCAAACCATCGCACTTCTGCAGACAGATGGCTTTGCTGCGCTCGCAGACATGGCATCACAGCTGGAACCGTTGACCCCCGAAAAAGAGCCAACCGTCGCTCTTGCCCTGTCAGAAATAGCCAATTCGCTGAAATCAATTAAACAACTTTTTTGAATTTGCCAATTTATATTGCGCAAACTCACAAATAGGTGTATCCTTAAACTTTAAGACTACTGCAGAGATCTAAACCATGACTGTATATGTCATCGATGACCACCCCCTGATGCGCGATGCGCTGACCATGCTTGTGCACCGCGTCAAGCCAGGTCTCAAGATCATCCCCATTCACAAGTTGAACGTGGTCGAATCCACAGTCGAGAAGAACGGCGTGCCCGAACTTTTCTGCCTGGATCTGCAGCTGCCGGACACATTAGGCATGTCGGGCGTTCAAGTGCTCAAAGCCAAATTTCCGGACGTGCCTTTGGCGGTGGTCACCAGCGCCAGCGCCAGCGAATTCGAGGCCCGCTGCCTTGAAGCCGGTGCGAACGCCTTCATCGAAAAATCCAACAGCCCAACGCAAATCATTGCCGCCTTGCGCAGCTTGTTGATCACCGAAGAGGAAGAGGCCGAAGAAGACGCCGTTCCTGCCGGCCCCACCAAACTGTCCAAGCGCCAAAAGCAACTGATCCTGATGTTGGATCAAGGCCTGTCCAACCGCGAAATCGCCGAGAAGCTCGACATCAGCGAGCACACCGTCAAGGTTCATTTCTGGCGTCTGTTCCGACGTCTGGGCGTCAACAGCCGCACGCAAGCGCTGCACTTTGCGCGCACCAACGGCTGGCTGGGTATCTAACGATCCATGCCGGTCGTATCGATCACCCTGCTGCCAGGCTACGCAGCAGAGACCCAGCACCGCATGGTCAACCGCGTGGCCAATGCCGTGCGTTCGGTGATCGCCACGCCCGAAGCAGGCACCACGGTCTTTGTGAACGAAGTCAGCACCTACCGGCGCGACGGCAAGGTGTTCAGCGAAGGCCGAGCAGCCCATCCTGTTGCCTCTGAGGTGGTTCGCTCTTTCCTGCAAGCCATGCAAGAGCGCGACATGGGCACAGCCCAATCGTTCTTGCATCCCAACTTTCACATGTGCTTTCCCGGCGGTGTGGTCATGCACACGCTGCAAGAGCTGGCGTCGTGGGCGCAAACGCGTTACAGCCGCATTGGCAAACAGTACGAACAGCTGTAAGAAAGCTGGCAAGGCGATGCCACCGTGGTTTTTTGCCATGGCACTTTGCACGGCACTTGGCTCGATGGCCGAACCTTTGAAGGCATCCGCTTCATGGACCGAATCCAGGTCCAAGACGGCTTGATCACACGCCAAGACGTCTGGAACGATCTGGCAGAACACCGCAAACCCTGAGCACTGGCCACCCACACAGACAGCAGCTTGCAAGCCTGCCGTGCAAAGCCTCCAGCGGTCTCAGTCATTTTTCTTGTTCACAATGTCTGGCGTCACCGCATCCAGCACATTGACGGTGGTCTTGACCCCATAAACCACTGCAGAACCTGCCGCATCGGCAATGGCCAGCACGGTGCAGCCGGAAAGCCCTGGCGTCAGCGTAAGGGCCAACAAAAACGCAAAAAACTTCATGGCAACAGGTCCTGGTGGTGATGACCCAAGATCGGCTCAAAGCCGCATAAAGGCCATAAAAAAACCCCGCAATGGTGACCCATTGCGGGGTTTTCAACTGGCGGAGGAGGAGGGATTCGAACCCTCGGTAGTGTTGCCACTACGCCTGATTTCGAGTCAGGTACATTCGACCACTCTGCCACCCCTCCTGAGATTTGTCGAAGCCGTGATTCTAGCAGAGCCCCTCAGGGCTTTTTCGGCACCATGACCGCTGCATTGCGCGGTGCCATCGTCAAAGAAACGCTGCTGCCCATCATGCCGCCGTCCACCATCTCGAATGTCGCCGTGCGCTCTTGCCGGGTCATGACCAGGAAACTGTTTTTGCCACGCACCGCCGACACCACAGTCCAGCCCTGCGTCGGGTAAGTTTCGAGGAAATATCGGTAGGCCGCATCCACATCACGCCCCACATCCAACATCACGCGGCCCACCCAATTGTCACCCGCCCCAATGATCAAGGACTGATCCGCTCGAATGACAGCACCAGGAGGCAAAGGCAATTGCCCGAGCAATTGCACCGGGTTTTGCGCCTTGCCGTCAGGCCCGACGGCAACCGAAGTCGAGCCGCCCTTGTTGGCACAAGCTGCCAAGGCCGCAGTCACCAGAAGGGTCCACAAAACACGATGCATGCCATTCATCAACGCACTCCTGGTGAAATTAAAAACATCAAACGCTGAGCAGCGCCACACCGCCCATATAAGGGCGCAGCACCTCGGGCACGGTGACGGAGCCGTCAGCGTTTTGGTAATTCTCCAAAACCGCCACCAGCGCACGGCCCACGGCCAGGCCAGAGCCATTCAGGGTGTGTACCAACTCGTTCTTGCCTTGGGCGTTCTTGAAGCGTGCCTGCAATCGGCGCGCTTGGAAGGCCTCGCAGTTGGACACCGAGCTGATCTCGCGGTAGGTGTTTTGCGCAGGCACCCAGACTTCCAGATCGTAGGTTTTGCTTGCGCCAAAGCCCATGTCGCCGGTGCACAAGCTCATCACGCGATAAGGCAAACCCAGCTTTTGCAAAATGGCTTCGGCGTGGCCCGTCATGGCTTCCAGCGCTTCGTAGCTGTGCTCGGGGTGCACGATCTGCACCATCTCAACTTTGTCAAACTGGTGCTGACGGATCAGGCCACGCACATCGCGCCCACCGCTGCCCGCCTCGGACCGGAAGCACGGGGTGTGTGCCGTGAGTTTGATCGGCAGATCGCTCTCGGCCAACACTTCGTCGCGCACCACGTTGGTCAGCGTCACTTCTGAGGTGGGTATCAGGTACAGCGCTTGGCTTTCTTCGCCCTCTTGACCGCCCTTGTTGGCGGCAAACAGATCGGCTTCGAATTTGGGCAGCTGGCCCGTGCCGCGCAGTGTGTCGGCATTCACGATGTAAGGCGTGTAGCACTCGGTGTAACCGTGCTCTTGCGTCTGCACGTCCAGCATGAGCTGCGCCAGCGCACGGTGCAAACGGGCCACTGGCCCGCGCATGAAGGTAAAGCGTGAACCGCTCAGCTTGGTGCCGGTCTCAAAGTCCAGCCCGAGCGGGCCGCCAATGTCCACATGGTCCTTGAGCTCGAAGTCAAAGCTGCGCACCGTACCCCAACGGCGCACCTCGACGTTGCCTTCCTCGCCCGCGCCCACAGGCACCGACTCGTGCGGCAAATTGGGGACGGCCAGCAGCAGGGCTTGCAGCTCGGCCTGGAGCACTTCCAGGCGCTGGGCCGAAGCGTCCAGCTCCTCCTTGATCGCGCCCACTTGCGCCATGACCGCATCGGCTTCGGCGTGCTGGCCCTTGCCCTTGAGCATGCCAATTTGCTTGGACAAGCTGTTACGCTGGCTTTGCAGCTCTTCGGTGCGGGTTTGCAGCGTTTTGCGCTCGCCTTCCAAAGCACGGAAAGCGTCCACATTCAGGAAGGGCTGGGGATTTTTACGGGTCTGCAAACGCGCCACAGCGGCGTCCAGATCTTTGCGGAGAAGAACAATATCAAGCATGGGGGGATTGTAGTGAGCCGGGTTCTGGGTTTTCTGTGGCATCCAGCTTCAAACCCTTGGGCAGTGGGAACTTGATGGTTTCTTGAATGCCGTCCAGCGTGCGCACCGACACGGCACCCAACACACGCAGACGTGCAATCACCTCTTGCACCAGCACATCCGGGGCTGAGGCACCCGCCGTCAAGCCCACTTTTTGTGCGCCGTTAAACCAAGATTCCTGCAAATCGGCCGCCGTGTCCACCATGTAGGCAGGCGTGCCCAGGCGGTCAGCCAGTTCACGCAGGCGGTTGCTGTTGGAGCTGGTGGGGCTGCCCACCACGATCACCACGTCTACCATCGGACTCATCAACTTGACGGCATCTTGCCGATTCTGGGTGGCGTAGCAAATGTCTTGTTGCTTGGGCTCGCGCACCTGCGGAAAGCGGGCTTTCACGGCCGCCACGATCTCGGCGGCGTCGTCCACGCTCAGGGTGGTTTGTGTCACAACCGCCAGCAAATCGGTCTGGGCGGGCTGCACCTTGGCGACGTCTGCCACGTCTTCCACCAAATGGATGCCGCTGTCGAGCTGGCCCATGGTGCCTTCCACTTCAGGGTGGCCCTTGTGGCCGATCATGATGAATTCGTAGCCCTCTTTGTGCAGCTTGGCCAATTCGACGTGTACCTTGCTCACCAAGGGGCAAGTGGCGTCAAAAATGCGAAAGCCTCGTCGTTCGGCCTCATCCTGGATCGCCCGGCTCACGCCATGGGCGCTGAAAATCAGCGTGGCCCCGGGCGGCACATCGGCCAGCTCTTCGATAAAGATCGCGCCCTTTTTTTTCAGATCATCCACCACATAGGTGTTGTGCACGATCTCGTGGCGCACATAAATCGGGCGACCAAACTTGGTCAGCGCGTGCTCCACGATGTCGATCGCACGGTCCACCCCGGCGCAAAAGCCACGCGGCTCGGCCAAAAGCACTTCAGAGGTCATCACAGCACTCCAATCAGTTCAACTTCAAAGGTCACAGGTTGACCGGCCAGCGGGTGGTTGAAGTCAAACAACACCGCGCCCTCCTCGTTCACTTGCAGCACCGTCCCGGCGTAAGACCCCAAGCCGTCGGGCGTCGGAAACTGCACCACATCGCCCGCCGCGTATTTTTCGGTAGGGTCACCCAACTCGTTGAGCAGCTTGCGCGCCACCCACTGCTGCATGTCTGCAATGTGATCGCCAAACGCCTCGCCTGCTGGAATTTCCATCGTCACCCGCGTGCCTTCGGCCAGGCCCAGCAAGCGCTGCTCAACCGCGGGCGACAAGGTGCCAGAACCCAGCGACAAAGTGGCTGGTTTTTCGTTGAAGGTGTTGATGATGTCCCCCTGCGGCCCTGCCAGGCGGTAGTGAAGCGTCAAGAAAGAGGCGGGTTCAACAATGGACATAAGGGTTTTCGTGGTTGCCGCTAATGCGGCGCAACGGGCATAAAGAAGCCACTATTGTAAAAAGCCTGGCCGACCCGCTCCAGCAAAGGGGCAAGCGTGACCGAAGGCTGCTCCAGGGAGGGGCTTTCAAATGAGTATCAAGGACTTGCCGGCAGACGCGCGCCCGCGCGAAAAATTACTGGCTCGGGGCCCACAAGCCCTGAGCGATGTCGAGCTGCTGGCCATCTTGCTGCGCACCGGCATGGCGGGCAAAAACGTGTTTCAGCTGTCCGAAGAACTTCTCGGCCCTGACGGTATTGCAGGGCTGCTGCAGGCGACGGTGCAGTCGCTCCAATTGATCAAAGGCCTGGGCCCTGCCAAACAGGCCGAGTTGCTGGCCGTGTTCGAGATGGCCCGCCGGGCGCTCAGCCAGCGCCTCAAAGAACGGGAGGCTTTTCACACGCCAGGCGCCGTTAAACAGTATTTGCAGCTGCAACTGGCCCACAAAAACCACGAGGTGTTTGCCGTGCTGTTTCTGGACCACCAAAACCGCATGTTGGCCATGGAAGAGCTTTTTCGCGGCACGCTCAGCCAAACCAGCGTATACCCGCGTGAAGTGGTTCTGCGCGCCTTGCACCACCAGGCCGCCGCCGTGGTGCTCTCGCACAACCACCCCAGCGGCTCGGTGCAGCCCAGCCGCGCCGACGAACACCTGACCCAAACCCTCAAGGCGGCTTTGGCACTTGTCGATGTGCGCGTGCTCGACCACATCATCGTAGGACAGGGGCAGGCCCTGTCGATGGCGGAGCAAGGGCTGATGTAAAGCCTGCCCTGATGTGGGAGCGAGCCCCCGCTCGCGAATGTCGGCCGGAGCCACAGCACCCCTTCGGCCGCAGGGGCGACCTCCCAAAGGAATGAACAGGCCAGGCAGGGGCTGCCGCTAAACTCTTGGCTTTTGCTCATTCCACTACGACCATGTCCCACTACCACCTCTACGCCATCGGCAACGCCTTGGTCGACACCGAATACGAAGTCTCCGATGAACTGCTGAGCGCCATGGGCGTGAGCAAGCGGCACATGACGCTGATCGACACCCCCCAACGCGCCGAACTGCTGACCCATGTGCAAGGCTTGCACGCCCGCCGCACGGGTGGCGGCTCGGCCGGTAACACCGTGGTGGCGCTGGCCCAATTGGGCGGCCAAGCGTTTTATTCGTGCCGCGTGGCCGATGACGAGCTGGGCGCCTACTACACACAAGATCTGCAAACCAATGGCGTGGCGACCAACCTGACCCACACCCGCCCCACAGAGGGTCAAACGGGCAGCTGCATGGTGCTGGTCACGCCCGACGCCGAGCGCAGCATGTGCACCTTTTTAGGCGCGACCTCCCAGCTGGACGCCACTGCCTTGCACCCGCAAGACATCGCCAAGTCCAAAATTTATTACATGGAAGGCTATCTGGCCGCCTCGCCCACGGGTCTCGAAGCCGCCGTTCAAGGCCGCCAAATCGCCATCGAAAACAAAGTGGCCACGGCCCTCACGCTCAGCGATGTGAGCATGATCAACTTCTGCCGCGCAGGCCTGGAAGCCATGATCGGCGACGGCTTGGACTATTTGTTTGCCAACGAAGAAGAAGCCCAAACCTGGTGCGGCAGCACAGATCTGGACGCCATCATTGGCCAGCTGTCGGCTTTGTCCAAAACCGTCTGCCTGACGCGGGGCCCCAAGGGCTGCATCGTCGTACAAGGCCAGCAGCGCATCGAAGTGCCCGCCGTGCCCACCAAGGCCGTGGACACCAACGGGGCAGGCGACATGTTTGCAGGTGCCTTTTTGTACGGCATCACCCACGGTCAAAGCCCAGCGCAAGCGGCCGCATTGGCCAACCGTGCAGCCGCTGCAGTGGTCAGCCAGCACGGCAACCGCCTGACAAAGGCCCAAATGCAAGCGATTTACACCGATTTTCATAAAGCCTGAACATGAAAAAAATCCTCCTCCTCGGTTCAGGTGAACTCGGCAAAGAATTCGTCATCAGCGCCAAGCGCTTGGGCTGCCATGTGATCGCCTGCGACAGCTACGCAGGTGCACCCGCCATGCAAGTGGCCGACGAGTTTTGCGTCTTCAGCATGCTAGACGAAGCGCCGCTGCGCGCCGCGATTGACAAGTACCAGCCCGATTTGATCGTGCCCGAGATCGAAGCGATCCGCACCGAGGTGCTGCTGGACGTGGAAAAACAAGGTTTTGAGGTCATCCCCAGCGCCCGCGCTGCCAACCTGACCATGAACCGCGACCGCATCCGCGACGTGGCCGTCGGCCTGGGCGTGCGCACCGCCAAGTTCAGCTACGCCGACTCCGCCGCCGAGCTGCTGGCAAAAGCCACCGACATCGGTTTCCCGGTCGTGATCAAACCGGTCATGAGTTCATCGGGCAAAGGCCAAAGCGTCGCCAAAACGGCTGACGATGTGCAAGCCAGTTGGGACTATGCCTGCGCCGGTATGCGCGGCGACCGCCAAAAAGTCATCGTCGAAGAATTCATCCACTTCGAATTTGAAATCACCCTGCTCACCGTACGCCAGCGCAAAGGGCCCACGCTGTTTTGCCCCCCCATTGGCCATGTGCAAGAGCGCGGCGACTACCAGTACAGCTGGCAGCCCCAGGGCATGAAGCCCGAGCAAGTCAAAGCCGCACAAGACATGGCCGAAAAAGTGACGACCGACCTAGGCGGTGCGGGCCTGTTTGGCGTGGAGTTTTTCGTGACGAAAGACGAAGTGATCTTCAGCGAGCTGAGCCCACGCCCGCACGACACCGGCATGGTCACCCTCATCAGCCAAAACCTGAGCGAATTTGACCTGCACGCCCGCGCCATTTTGGGCCTGCCGATCCCGAACATTGAGTGTGTGGAAGGCGCCAGCGCTGTGGTGCTGGCCGACAAAGAGGGCAGCCACCCAACATTCACCGGCGTTGAGGCGGCTTTGGCCGAGCCCGGCGTGGATGTGCGCATTTTCGGCAAACCCACCACACGGCCTTATCGCCGCATGGCGGTGGCGCTGGCCCAAGGTGCCAATGCGCTGCAACGCGCAAGGGATGCAGCGGGCAAAATCAAAGTGGTGGTTTAAGCACCCGCCTTCGGACTGCATGGATACCCGCATGCGCGGGTATGACAAACCATCTCCAATGTGGGAGGCCGCCCCTGCGGCCGAATGCCTGCAAAACAAACGGGATCTGCCCCCCACTAATTTGATCCTAATGATTGACTTTTAGCTCGATGATTCATCGCAACCAGCAAAGCCATCATGAACAAGAAGAAATGGCTTTCCCTTGAGCTGAACAGCGGCGTGTTAATCATGCTGTCTACGAGCAATATGCTTACGAGGGAAGCCAGTAGCACCTTTCCCTGAGCATGATCAGAACCCTTGGCCACACGGTAAAGCGACACCAACAGCGCCACATACAACAGCATCCCGACCAAACCGTGGTCCGCACCAAAAAACAAAAACTGGTTGTGCGAATGCCACCGAAAGATATCGCACCATTCAGGTTTGTCTATGAATCGGCAGATTTCAGTGTGGTAAGCACCCGTGCCATGACCCACGATGGGGCTCTCTGCAATCAATTGCGGCACGATGCGGTAGTTGTAAGCCCGGTGTCCGATGGATGACATCACATCGACATCGCGCTTAGCAAACTCCATCCAGCCCAAGGCAATCCGGTCACGCATCACACTGGACGAAGCCAGAACCCCAGCCACCAATAGTACCAACACAGGCAAACCGATCCACAGCTGTTTGCCGCCCCAGCGCACCAACATATAAGACACCAATCCAGCCAACAGTAACACCACCCCGGTCCGCCCTGAAGACAAATGGGTGATGCTGACCGCACCCAGCACAGCAACACCTAACCAAAAAAGGCTGATCCGACTGCGCAAAGGACGCTGCACCTTGGACAAAGCAAACACCACCAAGAAAGACACCATCACGTTTTGCGTGATGTAGTCACCAAAGACATGGTGTGACAAACCCCAGCCAGGCGTCTTGGTGGCAGACCAAGGCAATACAAACCACACATTCAACCAGGTGGAGGCCAAGATAAACAGCATGGCGCCCACAAAAGCCCACAACGCTCTTTTTTGCCACTGCGGAAATCGCACAAACAACAGCATCAGCGCTGCCGCGTAAACAAACTTGGCGTATTTGCCCAAATTGACCGACACCCAACTCCAAGGCGCGGGGGTGTAGAGCGTGCCGATCAGCACCACACCAAACAATGCCAACAGCCAAATCGCAGGCCAACTCCAGGCGGCACGCTTCAAATAATCGACGCTGAAAGTGACTGCAAATCCGATCAGCACCAACAGCAAAACCACATTCGACAGCCCCATTGCTATCGGAAACAACAAAAACAGAGCGGGCACAAGCCATCCCAAAGCAAGCGTTGTCTTTTGTCTGATCGCAATCATTCGATGTCCTTTTATCTTCGTCTAATTATCAACTTAGCAGCAGCCAGGCATTTAATCGATAGCATTCTTTTAACCCACGCCACAATTTCCCTTGTTGATAATGTCCTATCGTTAAACGCCCCCTGCATACGTCACCCCCAACTCCTGCATTTGTCCCCCCCGACCAGATCGGGAGTCCATCCCCTTACCGCGTCACCCGATACACCCCCAACCCCAACCACTCATGCAAAGCAGTCTGCCACAGCAGCAAGCTGCGGGCTAACGAATACACGGTCCACAGCGTGGCCTCGCCCGTTCTGAAGTCCACCGGATACGCCGTCACATTGCACCCCACCGCCTCAAACTCGGGCACAGACCGGGGCATGTGCCAGGCCGAAGTCACCAGCAGCCAAGGCTGTTTGCAGCGCTCGCCCAAGAACGCGGCCACCTGCAAAGCGTTTTCTCGGGTGGTGCGCGAACCGGCTTCCAGCTTCACCCGGCGCATGTCCACGCCCTGCTCTTCATAAAACGCCTTGGCCAGTTCGGCCTCGCTCACGCCAGTGGCCAGCAAGCGCCCCTCCCCGCCAGAAAAGACCAATTGCAGCTGAGGGTGCTTCAGCATCAGCCCCACCGGCACAGACATGCGCTCGGCCGCTTGGCCCAAAGGCACCTGGCCATGCGCCAGATAAATGTCAGGGTGCTCAAGGGCACCGCCCAAAACAATCACCCCCACATGCCGATCCACAAGATCCGGGGCGGGCACGGGGTATCGGTTTTCTAAGGGGCGCAAAAGCGCGTGGGGCAAGGCCTCAAAACCCAACAGCCCCAGGTATTGCTGGGCGGTTTGCAGGTTGGGCTTTTCTACAAAGGCTTGGACTGTGTAGACATTCGCTTGCAGGGGCAAGCTCCCACTGGTTTCGGTGTGGATGTAGCCGTAGCCGGTTTCGGGTTTGTCGGGGGTGACGCCCAAGATGACAATGTTGCCTTGCTCGGCTTGGGCAATGGCTTGTTGCACGGCGGCGGTGAATGCCGCTGGCTGGGCTATGGTTTGGTCGGCAGGGGTGACGACCAGCACGGGGTCTTGGCCGTTTTGCAAGGCGGCTAATGCAGCTAAGGTCAAGGCCGGGGCGGTGTTGCGGCCCACGGGTTCGAGCAAGGCGCTGCCCAGAGCAATGCCCACTTCTCGCAGTTGCTCTGATGCCAAAAAGCGGTGCTCTTCGCCACTGACGATAACTGGGGCGGCAACTTGAATGTGTTCACTGCCCAAAGCGGCCAGCCTTTGGGCGGCTTGCTGAAACAAACTTTCGTTGCCTGTGAGGCAAAGAAACTGCTTGGGGAAGCCAGTGCGCGAAAGCGGCCACAAGCGTGTGCCTGAGCCGCCGCAAAGGATGACGGGGGTGACTTGGATCATGGGTGCATCAACAAATGGAGTGGGTTCAAGCAAGTGGGTTGGACCATCATGTGGGCTTGACCAACAAAAACGAAATGGGCGAATAACAGTAAGGTGCAGGATGAAAGTTACTGGGATTTACCCAGGGCTTTGCGCCATGCAGTTTGGATGGCGCTGAGTTTTTGAGCGGATTCGGCGTCTTGGCTGGCGTTGCGCAGTGCTTGGCGGATGAAGACGAAAAGCAGCAAGGCGAAGCCTGCGGCTAAGGTGGCCATGATGGTGATGATGCCGCGTTTAGGGGCGGCATGTTTGGTGGGCAGCGTGGCTTCTTGCACCAAGGCGCTGGCATCCAAGCCTTGCAGTTGGCGCTCGATGTCGATCTGTGTGGCTTGGCTTTCTTTCACGACACCGATCATTTGGGCATAGCCTTGAGCAACTTGGAACGACACTTCACCACCTGATTTTTCCATTTTCCCAGCCAACAAGACGGCCGTTTGATTGGCTTCTTTCTCACGGGCTTGGGCTTGGGCCAATTGCTTTTGCAGGCGCAGCTTTTCGCTGTCGCGTGGCTGGCTCAGGGTATAGGTTTGCTGCAGCACGGCTTTGGCCAGCGCTTGCGCAGCCTGGGGAGTGTCGGCTTGTGTGGTCAGGGTCAACAGTTTGTCTTTGGCGTTGAAGCTGGCTTTGATCTGGCTTTTGAGTTTGTCGCGGGCTGCGTCTTGCTCCTGCTTGGGGGTATAGCCCAGATTGGCGGCAATGGGATCAAGCACAGAGGCGCTGAGCATGAGGCTGGCCGTCACTTGCTCTGCCTTGAGGATGGCGGTGCTTTCGTAGGTTTTAGGCCAGAGCGACGCCCCAGCCAGCGCCAGCAGGCCCACCACGATGGGGCCAATGACGAGCAGGCGCAGGTTTTCTGTGATGGTGTGCAGCAGGTCTAGCAGGCTGATGTCGTCGTCTTCTAGGAGTTGCGGGGTTTCGGTCATTTTTTATTGGAATGGGAAGGGTGGGGTCATGGATACCCGCGTTCGCGGGTATGACAGAGGGGCAGGTATGACGGTTAGAAGAGTTCGGCCTCGGCCAGGGGTTGGGCGGCTTGGTCTTTGGCGGAGAGTTTGGGTTGCAGGCCTGGGGGCCAGATGATGCCTATGGCGAGGTCGTTCCAGGCGATGCTGCGTTCGTGCTGGGGGGCGTAGTAGTCGGTGGTTTTGTACAAAAAGTCTGCTGTGTCAGTCAGCACCACAAAGCCGTGGGCAAAGCCCGGTGGCACCCAGAGTTGTTTGTGGTTGTCTTCGGTCAGCTCGACCCCAGCCCATTGGCCAAAGGTGGGCGAGCTTTGGCGGATGTCGACCGCCACATCAAACACCGCGCCGCGCACCACGCGCACCAGCTTGCCTTGGGGTTGTTGCACTTGATAGTGCAGGCCACGCAACACGCCTTGGGCGCTGCGGCTGTGGTTGTCTTGCACAAAGTTGACTTGAAGCCCAGTGACTTGGTTGAAGTCTTGCTGGTTGAAGCTTTCAAAAAAGAACCCCCGCGCATCGCCAAAGACCTTGGGCTCGAGGATGAGCAGGTCGGGGATGTGGGTGGGGGTGACGGTGTAGGGCATGGGTTGGAATCAGTGGTCTTGCCAAGGGTTGTGCAATTTCAGGCCTTCGATCCCAACGAAGTCCTTGGTGTTTCGGGTGACCAGTTCCAGGTTGGCCACCAATGCAATGGCTGCAATTTGTGCATCGGCTGTGTCAATGGGTCGCCCTGCAAGTTGGCGTTGCGCTCGCACCATGGCATAGCGGCCCACAGCCAAGCCCCCAAAGTCTAGGCAACGACCTGCAAAATCTTCTTCAAAAATTTGGCGGGCTGCTTGCGCCATGGCTTCACTGCGTTTGCCGCCTGGCATCAGGGCAATGCCTGCCAAGATTTCTGCATAGGTGATGACACTGGTGTGCAGTTGACTGGGAGCTTGAGCTGCAAACCAATCCAGCACTTGAGGCGCGGGCGTTGGGCGCATCAACTCAGACAAAACATTGGTATCGATCAGAAAGCCAGCGCTCACGGTCAGGTCAGGTCAGGGACGACTCGGGTGGCTGGCCGCTCGAGTTCTGGTATGGGGTCACCCCCCAAACCCTGGAAGCGCTCATGAATCCGCATGGCAAAGGCCAAACCGCTGGTGGGGCTTGCTTCTGCTGCCAATGTACTTTGCAAGATGTTTCTGACTTCTTGCTCCATGGACAGACCGTGGCGTGCAGCCCGAAGGCGCAAACTGGCTTTAAGTTGATCGTCCAAATTTCGAATGGTGATGCTGCTCATTTCACGCCCCCTGGTTTGATTGCAATGATTGCATTGTAATCATTTGGGGTGGCCCGCGCATCGACAAAGACCTTGGGCTCCAGAATGAGCAGGTCGGGGATGTGGGTGAGGCGCATGGGTTGGGTGATGGGGTGACTGATGCTGTGGTTTGCGGGGATTTGCTTGCAGGGGCAAGCTCCTACAGGGGCCGGGTGGAATAAGTTGCTTGGCAAAAGGCGGTCAGTTGATCGTGCCAACGCAATAGCTCTGGAGCAGCTTGGATCATTTGTTCAAAAAACTCGTGCAGAACTGCAGGGTCGTCTTCGTATTCGTGGTTGACGGCGTTGCGCAGTTCGCGGATATCTTTCCAGCGGTCTACCGAGTCGATGCAGCCAAGCTTTTCCATGTAGAGCAACACAGCGGTAAAGGGCTCTGATGGCTTTTCTTCTTCTACCGCCACGGCTTTCATGGTTTTGCCCATGTGTTCTTGGTATTCACTGAAGCGAATACGAAACGCGGCCAAGGTTTCGTGTTGGTCGGGCTGCAGGGCCTGCCAGTTCTGAATGGGCAACAAAGCTGCAACTTGGCCAATGGAATAGCTCAAGTAGTCGCGCATGCGAGCCAGGTGGTCCAGCTTTTTCCAGATCAGGGCGATGTGTTCGCTCACAAGCGGATGCCCTCTTGTTTTGCGATCAGTGCGATGGGGCTGAGGTCGCCAAAGGGTTTGACGATCAGGTCCACCGGCATATCGAGCTGGTCTTGCAGGCTGACTTTGCAGCGGATTTTTTTCATCAAATCGGGTTGCGTGGTTTCAACGTAAAGGTCGACATCGCCACCCTTTTGCGTGTCGTGCACCCGAGAGCCAAACAGCGTGACCTGCACGCCCTCACCCAGCACGGCTTGCGCGGTGCTTTTGATGGTGTGGATTTGGGCGGGGGTGAGGCGCATGGTCGCTTATGCAGAAAAAATCGGCTTCAACAGAAATTGGACTTGAAGCTGATATTGGCGTTCTTTAACCAGCGTTTCGATGACGGTCATGTCCACATTGAGGTAGTCATGCACGATGCGGTTGCGCAAACCAATGGCAGCCGTCCAATGGCGCATGGCTTCGTCGTCAATGGCGTGGTCTCTGTGCAGTTGGGCAAAAGCGTCGTATGCCGAGACGGGCACGGTTTGTTGGCTTTGCTTGATGAGCAATTTGGCTTTGCCAATGGCGTTTTCTGTCAGCACCTGAAGAGCATGCAGGACGCCCGCTTGCTCGAGGGCTGAAAGCGCTTGCTGTTGGTGCAGGCGTAGGCTCACGTCATCGAGCATAGCCTGCAGGTCGCGGGCCAGTCGCTCGGTTTCTTGTTGGTAAAGCTCAAGCCGCATGTTGGCTACGCCATTGGTTGTCTTCGAGCTGCGCCCAGGTGTTTTGCAAAAATCGCACCCACCCTAGGTCATCCGCAATGTGCAGTGGAATGCCTTCTTCAGCCACCAAGGCGCACATGGCCAAGCGGGCATCGGTCAGATCAATCAGGTCAACTTGGTTTTCGTTCACTTGCAGGGCATGGCGCAGATCTTGGCGCAACAGCTCTGTGGCCCCTAATTTGTCGGTGGCTGACACACTTTTGGACCATTGGATGGCGATGTCCCAGTCGCTGCCTTCGTGGGCCGTACCCGCTGCCCGGCTGCCCACCAAAACAGCAAATGCCAAATTGCCACGCTGCGACAGCACGGCTTGGGCTGTACTTTTGATGGTGTGGATTTCGGCAGGGGTGAGGCGCATGAAAATGAATCGTCATGCCCGAATTGATCGGGCATCCATGGTTTTACGGGGATGGATACCCGCATTCGCGGGTATGACAGTGTGTGTGGCGGGCATGACAGAAAAAATCACTTGAGCAGGTTCAGCAGGTATTGGCCGTAACCGTTTTTGGCCAAGGGCTGAGCGAGCTTTTGCAGGCTTTCGGCGGTGATCCACTTTTGGTGGAAGGCGATTTCTTCGGGGCAGGCGACCATGAGGCCTTGGCGTTTTTGCAGGGTGGCAATGAAGCCGGCGGCTTCCAGCAGGCTGTCGTGGGTGCCGGTGTCGAGCCATGCGTAGCCGCGGCCCATGATTTCGACGTTGAGCTGGTTTTGTGCCAGGTAGCGTTTATTCACATCGGTGATTTCGAGCTCGCCGCGAGCCGAGGGCTGGATGTCGGCAGCGATGTCGCACACCTGCTGGTCGTAAAAGTACAAGCCTGTGACGGCGTAGTTGCTTTTGGGGGCCTTGGGTTTTTCTTCGATGCTGAGGGCGCGCTGTTGGTCGTCAAAGTCGACCACGCCATAGCGCTCGGGGTCTTGCACGTGGTAGGCGAACACGCTGGCGCCTGTGGTGCGGCTGCTGGCGTTGTTCAGCAACTTGACCAAGTCGTGGCCATAAAAGAGGTTGTCGCCCAGCACCAGTGCGCTCGGGTCGTTGCCAATGAAATCTTTGCCGATGATGAAGGCTTGCGCCAAGCCGTCGGGGCTGGGCTGTACGGCGTATTGGATGTTCATGCCCCATTGGCTGCCGTCGCCCAGCAGGTCGGCAAAGCGCGGGGTGTCTTGCGGGGTGCTGATGAGCAGCACATCGCGGATGCCCGCCAACATGAGCGTGGTCAGCGGGTAATAGACCATGGGCTTGTCGTACACCGGCATGAGCTGTTTGCTCACGGCTTGCGTGACGGGGTACAGGCGCGTGCCCGAACCGCCAGCGAGGATGATGCCTTTGCGATGGGTCATGGTGGGGTGTTTGGGATGGCAGGCAGGCTACCGCAGTCCGGCAAGGTGTTTGCAGACCAGACGTCCAGGACGATTGGCTCAGCTTAGGCGCGTTAACTGACGCGAAGCTTGGCGAAAAGATGGTTTTGGACAGCCCATGATTGTATTCTTAAGAACGGTGGGGGCTTTCTTAAAAATACACCAAAAGAGTGCATAACCCAAAGATTTACGGGGGTATTTGAGGTGCTGGGCGCGGGTTAACCCGTGACGAGTCGGTGCCCCGCAGGCATCAAAGTGGTGCAGAGGAGCCGAAGCGGCGGTCACGACCAGCGAACCAGGTGATGGCTTCTTTCAGGCGCGCAGGAGAAAACTCGGGCCAGAGGTCGTCGGTGAAAAACATTTCGGCGTAGGCGGCTTGCCAGAGCATGAAGTTGCTGACCCGGGATTCGCCGCCCGTGCGGATGAGCAGGTCAACCTCGGGCGCATAGGCGGTGCTGAGGTAGGAGGCCAGTGCTTCTTCGGTCATGGCTTGCAGGGTTTGATCGGGGTGAGCGAGCTGCCAGGCTTGGGCGGCCTGGATCATGTCCCAGCGGCCGCCGTAGTTGGCACACACCGTGAGGGTGATCAGGGTGTTGTTGGCGGTTTGTTGCTCGGCTCGGGCAATCAGGTCTTGCAACACCAGCGCAAAGCGGGTTTTGTCGCCCACCACCTTCAGACGCACGCCGTTGGTGTTCATGCTGTCCACTTCTTTTTGCAAGTAGGTCATGAACAGGCCCATGAGGCTGGAGACTTCTTCTTCGGGGCGCTTCCAGTTTTCGGTGCTGAAGGCGAACAGGCTCAGGTGCGGCACACCGAGCTCGGCACAGGTCTTGACGATCTCGCGCACTTGCTTGGCCCCAGCCGCATGCCCCAGCGCTGCAGGCATGAAGCGGTTTTTGGCCCAGCGGCGATTGCCATCCATGATGATGGCGATGTGCTGCGGCAAGGGGTTGGTGGGCGTGGATGAAGACAAGGTGGCGTGCAGAGCTGAATGGTTGCAGATTTTAGAGGCATCTGACCTCTGGGCAGAAGAAGTCAGGTGTTGACTTCAACCTGGTGATGTTCAAGCTGCACCACTGTCGGGCGGCCCAAAATTTCGAGCAGCACGGCGACGCGTTTGCTGGAGACGCTTTGAATGAGGCCTTCGATGCCGCCCAAGGCGGTGTGTTTGAGGCGCACGGTTTGACCAGCCTTGAGGTTGCTGAGTTCTTGCAGCGTGGCGTGGTTGCGGTCTTCTTCAAGCTGGCGGATGCGGTGCACGAGTTCGTCTTGCAACTGCGCGGGTTCAAAGCCGAAACGGACGATGGTGGCGATGCCTTTGGTGCTGCGCACCACCGAGATGCTTTGCTCAGGCTTGCTGGGTCTGAACAAGATGTAGCGCGGGAACATCGGTTCAAACAGCGCCACCGGGCCTTGTTCGGTTTTTTTGAATTTTTTGTATAGGGGCAAATAGGCTTCGAAGGCTTGCTGCTCGAGGTTCACCAAGGCGATTTGTTCTTGCCGGGGTTTGGTGTAAGCCAGGTACCACCGGTCTGACGGCGCGGGAATGCCAAAGAAGGCGTCAGGGGTTTCGGGGTTCTGGGTCATTCGTTATTGTCTACAAGCTGTCTCTGCGGTGTATTTTAAAGGGGTGCGGCTTTGGCGTTTGCAATAACAAAACCCCGCAGAAGCGGGGTTTTGTTATTAAGTCACCGGAACAAAATGGGGCCAGTCGCCCTTGCGTTCAGGCCAATGAGATTCAGGCAATCACGAAAGGTGTGCGGTCTTTGCCTTCGATCCATTTGGGGGCTTTACCACGGCCTGTCCAGGTTTGGCCGGTGGCGGAGTCGCGGTATTTGGCAGCGACTTTGCTGGCAGCTTTGGCAGCGCCAGATTTGGCGGCACGGCCACCGGGGAAAATGTCTTGCGCAGTCAGGCCATATTCGGCGACCAGTTCGCGCACTTTGGCGACGGCGCTGGAGATTTCGTTTTGGCGGGCTTGGGCAATGGCTTGCTCCAGGGCTTCGCGTTGGGCCAATAAGTCTTTGTAGCTGGTGGTCATGTTAAATCCCGATTAGAAATAAGAGTCGTGAATATACACCAAGGATTATTGGAATACGCCGCATTTTGGATATACACCATATTAAATTGAAATTTATTTCAATTCAAAGAGCACAATTTTAAATTGAGCAAGCTTGTATTTCAGCCACCACCAAGGTAAATATGCCTGGCGAAGATAGATCCATTATTTATAATCGTTTAGAGATTCACGGCGTCTGCGTCCATTCGGGTTTGGGCGTGCGCCAAATTAAGGTGTGGGTGATGCATCTGGCGGCTGAGTGGCCATGACTTTGTCGATACGACGGCCTTCGAGTTCGATGACTTGAAAGTGCCAATCGGCCAATTCGATGACCTGCCCCTTGGCGGGCAATTGGCCCAGCGCATACATGAGCAAGCCTGCCAAAGTGTTGTAGCGGTTTTTGTCTTCGGCGGGCAGCTCTTTGATGTCGAGGCGTGCCTTGAGTTCGTTGACAGGCATGATGCCGTCGAGCAGCCAGCTGCCGTCTTCATTTTGGGTGGCCCAGGCATCGGTTTGGGTGTCGGGCTTGAGCTCGCCGGTGATGGCTTCGAGCAGGTCCAGCGGGGTGAGCAGGCCTTGCACTTCACCGTATTCGTCCACCACAAAGAGCATGCGGCTGGAGTGGTCGCGCATTTGTTCGAGCAGTTCCATGCCGGTCAGAGTTTCGGGCACGAAGTGGGCGGTTTGGGCGTGGTTTTCGAGGGGGCGCTCGTCGCTGTGCGGGAGCGCCAGCAGGTGCGACAGGCTGATGACGCCGATGACATGGCCCAAGCCGTCGCGGCAAACGGGGTACCAAGAGTGGTTGCCTTCGCCCCGCATTTGGTTGATGCGGTCCATGGCTTGCTGGGGCGTGAGGTTTGCTTCGAGCCACTGGATGTCGCTGCGCGGCGTCATCATGGAGGTGAGCGCGCGATCGTCGAGGTGGAAAACATTGCGCACCATTTGGTGTTCGTGCTCTTCGATCAAGCCGGCATCCACGCCTTCGACCAGGCTGGCGGTGATTTCTTCTTCGGTCACGGCGCGGCTGGCGTTGCTGTCGATGCGCATGAGCTTGAGCATGCCTTGTGTAGACAGGGAGAGCAATTTGACAAAGGGCCCAGCGGCTTTGGCCAACCAGGCCATGGGCCGCGCCACCAGACGGGCAACAGCTTCGGGGTAGAGCTGGCCAATGCGCTTGGGCACGAGTTCGCCAAAGATGATGGTGGTGAAGGTGATGATGGTGACGACGATGGCGGTGGCGGTGATGCTGGCCACCGATTCGGTCAGGCCCCATTGCATCAATTGCACGGCCACGCCCCCGCTGAATGCGGCTTCACCCACGATGCCGTTGAGCACACCAATCGAGGTGATGCCCACTTGCACGGTGGACAGGAACTGGGTGGGCTCTTCGAGCAGTTTGAGGGCAGCGTGAGCGCCTTTGTCGCCCGCCTCTTCCATGGCGGCCAGGCGGGCTTTGCGGCTGGAGGCCAGCGCCAACTCGGACATGGCAAAGACCCCGTTGAGCAGGGTGAGGAAAACGATCAGTAAAAAATCCATAACCGCCATTGTGCCAAGAGTGGCATGAAGCTTTGCGCAAAAGGTCACAAGCCCCATGAGATGGGGGTGTGCGGTTGAGCGATCCAGCGATTTGGGACAATCCGACCAACGAGGTGTTTATGGCTATTTATTGGGTGGGTGATGTTCAGGGTTGCGATGCGCCTTTGGGGCGCTTGCTGGACGAGGTGGATTTTTCGCCGAGCCGGGACGCTTTGTATGTGTTGGGCGATTTGGTGAACCGGGGGCCTGCGTCTGAACAGTTGCTGCGCCGCTTGATGGCGATGGGCAATGCGGTGCAGTGTGTGCTGGGCAACCACGACTTGCATTTGCTGGCGGTGGCGGCTGGCGCTGGGCGGCTCAAGCCGATGGACACGCTGGACGGCATATTGCAGGCGGCCGACCGCCCTGCCCTGCTGGACTGGCTGCGCCACCAGCGCATGGCGATTTGGGAGCATGGGGTGTTGATGGTGCACGCGGGGGTGCTGCCTTCGTGGTCGGTGGCACAAACCTTGGCTTTGGCAGGCGAGGCAGAAGCGGTGTTGCGCGGGCCCGACTTGAACGATTTTTTGCACCAGATGTATGGCAACGAACCAGCGGCTTGGCGCGATGATTTGACGGGTGTGGGCCGCTTGCGGGTGATCGTGAATGCGCTGACACGGCTGCGCTTTTGCTCGGCGGCCGGAGAGATGGAGTTCGCAAGCAAAGAAGGGGCCGGTGCGGGACCTGCGGGGTTCATGCCGTGGTTTGATGTACCGGGCCGGCAAACAACCGATGTAACGGTGGCTTTTGGACATTGGTCAACTTTGGGTTTGCTCCAACGCGATGACGTGTGGGCACTGGACACCGGTTGCGTGTGGGGCGGCTGCCTGAGCGCGATGCGGCTCGGACCAGACGGGCAGCGAGAGGTGATTCAGGTGAAGTGCGAGCAGGCGCAACGGCCAAGCTGAAGCGCAAATGGGGTCTGACCCTAATTAACAACAGCCTCTCTCCCTGTGGGAGCTCGCCCCTGCGGCCGAAGGTGTGAATAGGCTCAACGCCGGCTAAGCCAAGTCTTTTTGTGGCACGATCAACGGGTGAAAATCAATGCCCTGCAAGACCTCAAGAAGGTCCAGAAACAACTCGCCGAGGCCCATGAAAAAGCCAAAGCCGAAGAGGCCGCTCGCCTTGCCGCTGCTCGCCAGCGCGAGGCCGAGGCCAATTTGTTTGTGCGTGCGGTGGGTGTTGTTCAGCGGCTGCCCTTGCACGACCAAGCCACCATCAGCCCACCCGCGCCAGCACCCGTGGCATTGCAGCGAAAAAAAGACGAAGAAGCGGTTTTGCGCGATGCCTTGAGCGATGGTTTTGATGTGAGCACCTTGCTCGACACCGATGACGCACTGAGCTTTCGGCGTCCCGGCATCGGTATCGACGTGACCCAAAAGCTGCGCAAAGGCGGCTGGTCCATTCAGCGCGAGATTGACTTGCACGGTCTGCGCAGCGACGAAGCACGCGTGGCACTGGCCGAATTCATCCGCATCGCCCACCGTCAAGGCCTGCGGTGTCTGCGCGTGGTGCATGGCAAAGGCCTGGGCTCGCCGGGCAAGACCTCGGTCCTCAAACCCAAAGTCCACAGCTGGTTGATTCAAAAAAACCAGGTCATGGCCTTCGTCCAGGCCAAACCCGCAGAAGGCGGGGCCGGTGCCTTGCTGGTGTTGCTCAAACCATCGGGTTGAGCTGCTTCACTTGTCATTCCGTCTCGTCATTCCCGCGAATGCGGGAATCTTCGCCATGAAAACCATGGATTCCCGCATTCGCGGGAATGACAAAGAAATACGCGGGAACGACAAAGAAATAACGGGGATGGCAGAAATATCCGGTCACAACACAAGCAGTGACGAAAGATCAAGCGCCGCGGTTGCGCATCCAGTCGGCGGTTTTAAAGAAGCTGGCGTTCAGGCGTTCGCGCAGCACCGGGTCAACTTGGGTTTCTTGCATGGCTTGGTCCATGCAAGCCAGCCATTGATCACGCTCCAAGGCACCAATTGAAAACGGCATGTGGCGCATGCGCAGGCGCGGATGGCCAAAGCGCTCGGTGTAATGTTCGGGCCCGCCCAACCAGCCGCACAAAAACCAGAACAGTTTGTCGCGTGCGCCTTGCAAGGTGCTGCCGTGCGCGGCACGCAGTTCTTTGTAGCCGGGCTCCAAGTCCATGAGGTCGTAAAACCGCTCGGCCAAAGCCTTGACACGGGCCTCGCCGCCGATCCATTCGAACGGGGTGTCAAACGGGGGTTTGTCTTCGATTTGCATGCTTTGTATTTTGCAGGAAGCAGTGGGCGGGAATGGACCCCCGATCGAGTCGGGGGTGACAAATTTACTCCCCCGCTTGCCGCAGGGTTTGCATGACGGGTTGACGCAGCACGCCTGACAGGCTGAGGCTGCCTGCGGTCCAAGCCAGCAAAGCGCCCAAGGCGCCGCCTGCCAAGGGGGCCCAGAGCGGCGGTTGCCACGCGAATTCAAATGCAAAGCGGGCCAGCGCCCAACCGACCACCAAAGCCATGCTGCTGGCCATGAATCCCGCAAGCCAGCCCAAGCCCAGCAACTCGGTGCGCTGCACCTGTGCGAGCAAAGCGCGCCCTGCCCCGAGCGCCCGCATGATGGCGTATTCGCGTTCGCGCGCCTGGCGGCTGGCGCCAACGGCGGCCAGAAGCACCATCAGGCCTGCGGCCAAGGTGAAGGCAAACAGGTATTCCACAGCACGGATGACCTGGTCCATGACGCGTTGCACTTGCGCCAAGGTGCTGCGCATGTCGACACTGGTGATGTTGGGGAACTGGTTGACCAGCGCATTGTCAAAGCCCGCCAAGCCTTGTGGGGAGCGGAAGGCCGCCATGTAGGTCATGGGCAGGTCGGGCATTTGCGAGACGGGGAACATCATGAAGAAGTTGGCGCGCATGGAGGTCCAGTCCACCTTGCGCAAACTGGTCACACGCGCTTCGCGGCTTTGGCCCGCGATGTCAAAGCGCAGATGGTCGCCCAGCTTCAGGCCCAAGGTATCGGCGATGCCTTGCTCCACACTCACGCCATCGGCTTCTTCAGGCACCCAGCGGCCTGCGGTGAGGGGGTTGTGCGCGGGCAAAGTGGCCGAGTGAGAGAGGTTGATTTCGCGGTCGATCAGGCGTTTGGCGCGGTCGGCTTCAAAGTCGGTGGGGCTGACCTCGCGGCCGTTGATGGCGACCAAACGGCCACGGATCATGGGGAACCAATCGGGCGACTGCACACCCGCTTGGTTCAAGCTCGCCAAAAAGTCGGTGGCCTGCTCGGGCTGCACGTTGATGACAAAACGATCGGGGGCGTTGGCGGGCGTGGCTTGCCGCCAGCTGGCGATCAAATCGGTGCGCAAAAGCACCAGCAGCGCCAGTGCCAGCAAGCCCACCGACAAAGCGCTGACCTGCACCACCGCAAACACTGGGCGTGCCGCTACTTGGCGCGTGGCCAAGCGCAACCAACTCGGCGACTTCTCACCGGGTACGGCTCGGCGCAACAGCCACAAAGCGGCAGCGGCAAGACCCGCAAACACCAACAGGGCCACAGCAAAACCGCCCACAGTGATCAAGCCCAGCGTGAGGTTGCGGCTGACCATGAGCAAGGTCAGCGCAAAGCCCAGCAGCCCCATGACCAAGACCAACCATGAGCGCACTTGCACGCTGCCCAAGTCGCGCCGGATGACGCGCAAGGGCGGGACCTGCGCCAACTGCAAAACAGGCGGCAAGCCAAAGGCCACCAACAAGGTCAGGCCCATGGCCATGCCCATCAAGGCCGGTTGCAGGGTGGCCGCAGGCAATTGCGCATCAACCAAGCCTGCCAGCAAGACCACAAAGCCCAGGTGAACGGCATACCCCGTCAGCACGCCCATGGCGCTGGCCAGAAGGCCCGCGCCCAAAAATTCCAAGCCGTAACTCAATGTGAGTGTGCGCTGGCTTTGACCCAACACCCTGAGCAAGGCACAGGCATCGAGCTGCCGCTCAGCGAAGCTGCGGGCCGCCAAGGCCACGGCCACGGCGCAAAGCAAGGCGGCCAGCAAAGCCACCAGATTCAAAAACTGCGAGGCGCGGTCCAGCGTCTGGCGCATTTCAGGGCGACCGCTGTCCAGCGATTCGATCTGCACGCCACGCACATGGGCCAACTCCACCTCGGGCCGTGCCCACTGCACAAAGCGCTCGGCTGCTGCTGCATCGCCAGCCACGGCCATGCGCCAAGTGATGCGGCTGGCCGGTTGCACCAAACCGGTCAATGCCAAATCGGCCGCGTTCATCATGACGCGGGGGGCAAAGGTCATGAAGCCTGCGCCCCGATCGGGTTCGCGCTCGATGACGGCCGAGATGCGGAAACTGCGCTCGCCTAGACCCAACATTTGCCCGGTTTTCAGGTTCAAGTTGTCGAGCAACGCGGGGTCGACCCACACTTCGCCAACGGGGGGAATGGCGGGTTGAACGCCCATGGCGGCTGGCTGGCCCACATCGGGCACAACAAGCAACTTGCCCCGCAGCGGGTAACCAGGCTCCACCGACTTGAGGGCGACCAGGCGGCTGGCACCGCCTTGTTCGGCCATGGCGCGGGCCATGGTGGGAAAGCTCACATTGGTGTTGATCTGCAAGCCCAAGCTTTGGGCTTTCTGCACAAAGGCGGCTGGCGTGCTTTGGTCGCTGACCACCACGGCGTCGCCACCGAGCAGCTGTCGCGCATCGCGCCACAAGCCCGACTGCATGCGATCGGCCAAAAAACCGACCGCCGTGAGCGCGGCCACCGCCAGCGCCACCGACACCATGAGCAGCCGCAATTCGCCCGCACGCAAATCGCGCCACAAATTGCGCGCCCCGAGCCGCAGACCGTGCATCCATCCTTGTTTGTTCATATCCCAACCTTACCGCACAAGCCATTCACGGCGGGGAGCAAGGCATTTTGGGCTGCCTATTCAACCATTCGGCCGCAGGGCCGGCCTCCCACAGGGGCAAAGCTTTGGGGGTTGTGGGAGCGAGCCCCTGCCCGCGAATGGTTTACCGGGCCAACTCGGTTTGCCAGACCAAACGCTCGGGGGCGCTGAAGCACAGGAAGCGCTTGTTGGTGGCGCGACCGATGGCGCACAGGCCTAGGCGCTTGGCGACATCCAAGCCCATTTGTGTGATGCCACTGCGCGACACGACCACGGGCACACCCATTTGCGCGGATTTGATGACCATCTCGCTGGTCAAACGGCCGGTGGTGTAGAACACTTTGTCTTCCCCGGTCACGTCGTTCATCCACATCCAACCGGCGATGGTGTCCACCGCGTTGTGGCGGCCCACGTCTTCGACGAACATGAGCATCTCATCGCCCTGAAACAAGGCGCAGCCATGCACCGAGCCGGACGATTTGTAGGTGGTTTCTTGCAAGCGGATGGCATTGACCAAGCCGTAGAGCTGGCCTTGCGTGATTTGAGCAGAGGGCAAGACGATTTCGTCGATGTGGGCCATGAGATCACCAAAGACGCTGCCTTGGCCGCATCCGGTGGTGACCACACGGTCAGCGCTGCGCTCGATGACCACCTGAGCGTTGGCGCGTGTTTTGACGGCCGCCACGCCGGGCTCGCCCACTTCGCCTTCGCCAATCGTCCAGTCCACCGTGATGGATTCGATCTGGTCCACCGAGTCGATGAGGCGTTGGTTGCGCAAGAAGCCCAGCACCAACCACTCGGGCTCGGCGCCCAGCGTCATCAGGGTCACGAGTTCTTTTTTGTCCAGGTAGATGGTGAGCGCGCGCTCAGCGGGAATTTGGGTCTCGGAGACTTCACCGAATTCGTTGTGCACGGGCACCGTGCGCGTGAGGTGCGCACGCGCTCGGGTGATGTGGGGCTTGGGCGGGACCGGTGCGGCCACGGGAGCGTTCAGAACAACAGACATGGCTTGAGCCTAACGTAAAAATCCCCCGCCGTTACCGACGGGGGATTTTGCAGTGACGCAGAAAAAAGGATCAGCCTTTTTTGGCAGGTGCTGCCGCGGGCTTGGCAGCAGCTGGGGCAGCGGCAGGCGCTGCGGGCGCTGCAGCTGTGGTTTCCGCTGGCTTGTAAGCGCCAGGATCCACACAAGCAGGCGTGGCTGTGGGCGCAGCTTTGCCTTTGCCGTTGGTTTTGTAATAGTGCGCAGCCACTTTTTCGCGTGACTTGCACAGCTGAAAGTCGGCCACTTTGTTGCCGTGCGCTGTTTTGGCAGCGGCTTCGGCGGCTTTGGCTTTGGCCTCGTCGCTCAAGGCGGGTAATTTGGCCATAGCACCAAAGCTGATGGCCAGTGCAGACATGACAAGCAGGTATTTTTTCATGGTGTTCTCCTGGCTCAAACCGAAGCCGTTTTAGCGGGTGTAGCAGCTGCGTCCGATGCAGGCACAGAACGCTGCGCAGGGATCTTGCCGGACTTGACGTCGTTGTACCAAAGTTCGTGGTGCTCTTTGGCCCAAGTTTCGTCCACATAGCCTTCGCGCATGGCTTTGTAGGCGCCGCGCATGCCGATCGTGCCCATGTAGATGTGACCAATGAACATGGCCATCATGAACAAAGCGGCCACGCCGTGGATCATGGCTGCGATTTGCATGGTGCCGCGTTCGTAGATCAGACCGGGGATGAGCATGTCCAGCACCAAGCCAGAACCCACCACGATCAAACCAAGGAACAACACACCACCCCAGAACACCACCTTTTCACCGGCATTGAAGCGGTGCGAAGGCACTTCGGTGCCGGAGAACAAGCCGCCGCCTTTGGCGATCCACACCAAATCGTCTTTGGAGGGCAAGTTGTCTTTCAGAAAAGTGACGAACACGATCACCAAGGACACGGCAAACAGCGGGCCTGCAAAGTTGTGGATGTTTTTCAAAGCGAAAGTCAACCAGCCAAACAAGGTACTGCCAATGATCGGCAGCAAGAAGAACTTGCCATAGGCCATGACGATGCCGGAGATGGCAAGTGCGCAAAACGCAATGGCGTTGGCCCAGTGGGCCGATCGCTCAAACGGCGTGAAACGCTCGATCTTGCGACCGGTTTCTTGTCCATGCAATTCCATCGTGCCTTTGCTGACGTAAAACAGCTCCATCGCACCTACAGCGATCAGCAACAAAGCCGCGCCATAAGGAATGATGATGTTGTTGCGCACCTGACGCCACGATTCACCGGCCGAAGCCAAACGTGAACCGGGGTACTGCACAAAGGGCTGGATCAGGTTGCCGGCTTCGGGCGCTTGGCTTTTGGGCAAGCTGGTGTAACCGGACACGCCTTGGCCCACAGCACGCCACATGGGGGCGTTGTTGCCGGGTTGAACCTGCCCACGCTCAGCGTTGGTTTGGTCTTTGTACTTGGCATCGGCGTCAGCGCCGGGTGCCAACTGAAACACATTGGCGCTTTTCACGCCAAGACTGGTTTCAGGTTTGGCAGCGGTCTCAGACGCTGAGGTGGGAGCAGCCGGAGCTGGCGTTTGAGCGCAAACGCCCAACGCCGCCATGGCGAGCCCAAAAGTCAATAACATGCGGCGCATGAACTTCTCCTTGGCGCTCACTTGGGTGCGCGGACGTGGTCGTTTTGGCCGTAAGTGGCACGGGCTTTGAGGTGGTTGGCCCAGCCGTCTTTGTCGCCAGCTTTCCAGCCAGGTTCAGTGAAAGGAGCAACACCGGTGCCGCTGTAAGGCGGCTTGTCGGTGCGCACACCTTTGACCTCTTGCGGTTTTTCACCACAAGCCACCAACAAAATGGCGCTGCAAAAAATGAAAGCTGCTTTCATGTTCAGGCTCCTTGTTTGGCGGGTTTGGCCTGGTTGCCGTAAGCGGTGCCCCAGCCCCAAACTTCTGCACCGGTACCACGGCTGATCACGCGGCCGCGCAAGATGTCGGTGATGACATCACCATCACCGGCGAGCAGCGCCTTGGTCGAGCACATTTCGGCACAAGCGGGCAACTTGCCCTCAGCCAAACGGTTGCGACCGTATTTCTCGAACTCGGACTGGCTGCCGTGCTCTTCTGGGCCACCGGCGCAGAAGGTGCACTTGTCCATCTTGCCGCGCAAGCCGAAGGTGCCATTGGACGGGAACTGTGGTGCGCCAAACGGGCAGGCATAAGAGCAGTAACCGCAGCCAATGCAGATGTCCTTGTCGTGCAGCACAACGCCTTCTTCGGTTTTGTAGAAGCAGTTGACGGGGCAAACGGCCATGCAAGGCGCATCGGAGCAGTGCATGCAAGCCACCGAGATCGACTTCTCACCAGGAACGCCGTCGTTCAGGGTGACCACACGGCGGCGGTTCACGCCCCATGGGACTTCGTGTTCGTTTTTGCAAGCGGTGACGCAGCCGTTGCATTCGATGCAGCGCTCTGCATCGCAGATAAATTTCATTCGTGCCATCGTGTTCTCCTGGGGCGCTTAGGCTTTTTCGATGTTGCAGATGGTGGTCTTGGTCTCTTGCATCATGGTGACGCTGTCATAACCATAGGTGGTGGCGGTGTTGACCGCCTCGCCGCGCACGATGGGCGCTGCACCCTTGGGGTAGTGCGCCAGCATGTCGGCACCTTGCCAACGACCCGAGAAGTGGAAAGGCATCCAGACGGTGCTGGCATCCACACGCTCGGTCACCAAGGCCTGCACGTCCAAGCGTGCACCGGTGGCACCCAACAGCCAGACGCGGTCGCCGTTGCGAATGCCGCGATCTGCCGCCGTTTTGGGGTTGATCTCGACATAGGCTTCTTGCTGCAACTCGGCCAACCAAGGGTTGGAACGGGTCTCTTCGCCGCCGCCTTCGTACTCGACCAAACGGCCAGACGTGAGGATGAGCGGGAATTTTTCGTGCGCTTTGTCGGCGATGTTTTTGTCCTGCACGGTTTTGTACAAGGTGGGCAAACGCCAGAAGGCTTTTTTGTCCTCGTGCGTGGGGTACTTGACCATCATGTCTGGACGCGTGCCATACAAAGGCTCGCGGTGCTGCGGGATCGGATCTGGGAAGTTCCAGACCACGGCGCGCGCCTTGGCATTGCCGAAGGGGTGGCAACCATGGCCTTTCATGAACACGCGGATCATGCCGCCCGACGAATCGGTCTTCCAGTTTTTGCCTTCGGCCTTGGCTTTTTCGGCCTCGGTCAGCTCGTCCCACCAGCCCAATTTCTTGAGCAAGATGTGGTCGAGTTCGGGGTAGCCGGTGGTGATGTCCGCACCCATGGAGTGCGAACCGTCTTCCGCCAACAGGCTCTTGCCTTCACGTTCCACACCAAAGTTGGCGCGGAAGTTACCGCCGCCGTCCATGACGTGCTTGGAGGTGTCATACAGGTTGGGCGAACCGGGGTGCTTGAGTTCGGGCGTGCCGTAGCAAGGCCATGGCAGACCGAAGTAGTCACCGGTGAAGTCGTAGCCAGTTTCCTTGTCTTTGCCGCCTTTGGCCTTCAAGGTTTTCACGTCGAACACGTTCATGTTCTTCATGTGGGCCTTCAAGCGCTCTGGGCTTTGGCCGGTGTAGCCAATGGTCCAGACGCACTTGTTGATCTCGCGCAGGATGTCCTCGGGCACGGGCTCGTCCATGCCATTGACCTTTTGCATCTTGTAGTTCTTGGACAGCTCTTTGGCAAAGCCGAGCTTTTCAGCCAGCTGGTGCATGATCATGTGATCGGAACGGCTTTCCCACAAGGGCTCGATGACCTTCTCGCGCCACTGCAAAGAGCGGTTGGAGGCGGTGCAAGAACCGCTGGTTTCGAACTGGGTCGCAGCGGGCAACAGGTACACCGCGCGGTTGGGGTTCAAGTCTTCGGCTTTGCCAGGCATGGCGGCCATGGCCGCAGTGGCCGATGGGTAGGGATCGACCACCACCAACAAGTCCAGCTTGTCCATGGCGCGCTTCATGTCCAGACCACGCGTCTGGGAGTTGGGGGCGTGGCCCCAATAGAACACGCCGCGCAGGTTGCTGTCCTGGTCGATCAGCTCGTTGTTTTCGAGCACACCGTCGATCCAGCGGGACACGGTGATGCCGTTCTTGCCCATCATGGCAGGCGATGCGAACTGCTTTTTGATCCACTCGAAATCCACACCCCAGGTGCTGGCAAAGTGCTTCCAGGAGCCTTCGGCCAAGCCGTAGTAACCGGGCAAGGAGTCGGGGTTGGGGCCGACGTCGGTCGCGCCTTGCACGTTGTCGTGGCCACGGAAAATGTTGGTGCCGCCGCCGGTCTTGCCGACGTTGCCCAAGGCCAATTGCAAGATGCAAGAAGCACGCACGATGGCGTTACCGATGGTGTGCTGGGTCTGACCCATGCACCAGACGATGGTGCCGGGGTTGTTCTCGTGCAGCATCTTGGCGATCTTGAAGACTTGCTCTTCTTTCACACCACAAGCCTCCTCCACCTTGTCGGGCGTCCACTTGGCCAGCACTTCGGTCTTGATCGCGTCCATGCCGTAGACACGGTCGTTGATGTATTTTTTGTCTTCCCAGCCATTCTTGAAGATGTGGTACAGCACACCAAACAGGAAAGGAATGTCGGTGCCCGAGCGGATGCGCACGTACTCGTCGGCTTTGGCGGCTGTGCGTGTGAAGCGTGGGTCGACCACGATCATCTTGCAGCCGTTTTCTTTGGCGTGCAGCATGTGCAGCATCGACACAGGGTGGGCTTCTGCCGCGTTGGAGCCAATGTACAGAGCGACCTTGCTGTTTTGCATGTCGTTGTACGAGTTGGTCATGGCGCCATAACCCCAAGTGTTGGCCACACCGGCCACGGTGGTGGAGTGGCAAATGCGGGCCTGGTGGTCGCAGTTGTTGGTGCCCCAGAAGCTGACAAACTTGCGCAGCAAATAGGCTTGTTCGTTGTTGTGCTTGGACGAACCAATGAAATACACGCTGTCGGGGCCGCTGGCTTTTTTAAGCTCCAGCATCTTGGCGCTGATTTCATTCAGGGCCACGTCCCAGCTGATTCGCTCGTATTTGCCGTTGACCAGCTTCATGGGATAACGCAGACGGTATTCGCCATGGCCGTGCTCACGCAAAGCAGCACCTTTGGCGCAATGTGCACCCAAGTTGATGGGCGAATCGAACACCGCTTCTTGGCGCACCCAGACGCCGTTTTCAACCACGGCGTCAACCGCACAACCGACCGAGCAGTGGGTGCAGATGGTGCGTTTGACTTCAACCTTGCCAGCGCCCACGATGGAGGCGCCTGTGGCGGCTTGGGCTTTTTGCACCAAGCTCAGTTGAGAGGCCGCCAGGCCCACACCCACGCCCAGACCCGAGCGGCGCAGGAAACTGCGGCGGTCCATGGTGGGCAAGGCCTGTGACAAACCACGGCGCAAGCTGTGGATGAAGGGAGAAGAGACAGCACCGGACGTGCCGGTTTGTTTTTTGGTCAGCAACATGGAGGGCTCCAGTTGGGGATGAACAGGAAGGACAGAGAAAAGAGAATCAGACGCGGGTGGTCTTGTAATACTGCTGAACGTGCTCGCTCAGGGTGTAACCACCGCCGCGCGTGGGTTTGGGCAAAGCAGTGGCCACGGGGGCCGCTTGTTTGACCACACCGGGCAATACAGCGGTGGCCGCAGCCACAGCACCCACCGTTGCAGCACCTGAGAACAGGCTGCGACGCGAAAGAGAGGAAGTTTTGGAAGACATCAAAGACTCCTGAAAAAGGGACAAGGCGACGGCTCAACTGAACTGATGGCCTAGGCAAAAAGTTGCATAGGCGATCTTACCGTTTGGACCGCTGCCTTTCCATGTAAAAACCCTTACTTCAAATCTATTTTCGTCATGCGCGTGACAGAAAAAGCAGTTGAAGGACAAAAAAAACCCACGCACACAAAACACAGAGGTCTTGTGTGCGCGGGCGCACAGGCACATGGTTATTTTTACTTGTACAAAACTTCAGGCAACCACATGCCGATGGCCGGGAAGATGTAGAGCAACACGATCGCAAAAACCTGGATCGCCATGAAAGGCAACATGCCCGCGAAGATCTGGTTGAGCGTCACGTGTGGTGGGCTCACACCCTTCAGGTAGAACGCGGCCATGGCCACAGGTGGGCTCAAGAACGCGGTCTGCAGGTTCAGTGCCACCAGCAAGCCGAAGAACAGCGGATCGATGCCGAAGTGAGGCAACAAAGGAATGAAGATCGGCATGAAAATCACGATGATCTCGGTCCACTCCAAAGGCCAGCCCAGCAAGAAGATCACCACTTGCGCCAAGATCATGAACTGAACGGGCGTCAGGTCCATGCCCAGCACCCAGGTGTTGATGATCTCTTGACCACCCAGCAATGCAAAGGCAGCCGAGAAGATGCTGGAGCCCACAAACAGCCAGCACACCATGGCACTGGTTTTGGCCGTCAGATACACCGACTCGCGCAGCACCACATAGTTGAGCCTACGGTAAGCCGCAGCCAATAGCAAGCCGCCCAGCGAACCCATGGCCGCCGCTTCGGTGGGGGTGGCCAAGCCAAACACGATGGTGCCCAGCACCGCCAAGATCATGATGGCCAGTGGGAAGAACGAGCCCAGCAGCATCTTGAAGATTTCAAGGCGCGCGAAACTGAAGTAGGCATAGAACAGGGCCAACGCCACTGCGCAGCTGGCCAGACCAATCCAGAAGGACAGCGGCGCTTCTTGGCGCTCTGATGATGCAGCTGGTGTTTCAGCCGCAGCACTGACCGCTACCGTTGCAGGCTCTTTGGCGGGCTCTGAAGCTGGAACCGCATCCGCTTTGGTTTCTTCTGTCGCAGCAGGCGGGGTTTGCAAGCCGTCGGCCTCGGGTTCCGACAAACCGCTGACACTTTCAGCTTCTTCTTCGTCGCCTACCGAATCAGCCAACTCGCCGCCCATGGCCACCACGCCTTCGACCGCCTCAACAGGCAATGGCGCCGTGACTTTGAAGTAAATGGCACCCATGATGGCGGCCACCGCCAAAGCGGGCAGCAAAGCGATGCCCAAGTTGTTGAGCAACTCGCGCATGGGCACTGCTGCATTGCGCTTGCCTTTGATCGCACCGATCAGGCCTGGCAACACATTGTTGCTGATGTCTTTGGACACCACTTGCGCAAACGCGGGCAAGGGCACGATGCGGTCTTCGGCCGACATGGGCGGCGCCATGCTGGGCTTGATTTTGGCAATGATGACCACATACAGGACATACAAAGTAGCCAGCATGATGCCGGGGAAAAATGCCCCGGCGTACAGCTTCACCACCGACACGCCAGCCGTGGCGCCATAGACGATCAGCATGACCGAAGGCGGAATCAAAATGCCCAAACAACCGCCTGCGGTGATGGCACCGGCCGACAGTTGAACGCTGTAACCCGCGCGCAGCATGGCGGGCAGCGCCAGCAAGCCCATGAGCGTGACCACCGCGCCCACGATGCCCGTGGCCGTTGCGAAGATGGCGCAGGTCACGATGGTGGCGACAGCCAATGAGCCCGGCACACGGGCCATGGCCAAGTGCATGCTCTTGAACAATTTCTCGATCAAGTTGGCGCGTTCAATGAGGTAGCCCATGAACACGAACAAGGGGATCGAGATCAGCACGTCGTTGGACATGACCGAGAAGGCGCGCTGAACCATCAGGTCCAGCGTTTGCTGAACCGCCAAATCAGGGTTCGAGCTTCGATACGCAATCCAGGCGAAGATCATGCCCATGCCCATCAAGGTGAACGCTGTTGGGAACCCCAACATGATCGCCACCACCACCAAAGCGAGCATCAGCAAACCCAAATGACCGTTGGTCATCTCGGAAGGCGCAGGCAACAAAACAAAGGCCGCTAGCACGACCATGGCCATGATCGTCAGGCCAAACCAGACTTCTTTTTTCATTTTTGATTTCCCTTGGCAGTCGCCAGCTCGCCCAATTTGGCAATGTCTTCGTCTTTCACGTTGACCATTTCTTTGAGTTTTTCAACGTCAACTTCGTCCACGTCATCGCCCCGCTTGGGCCACTCACCCTGTTTGATGCAGACGATGCAACGCACAATTTCGACCAAGCCTTGCGCCAACAAGAAAGCACCTGCAATGGGCAAAATGGTTTTGAAGGGATAGATGGGCGGGCCATCGGCCGTGATGTTGGAGTGCTCGTGGATGGCCCAGGATTCGGCCGCAAAGCCATAACCTGCGTAAGCCAAAGCCACGACACCAGGAATGAAAAACACCAGGTAAAGAATCAGGTCCAACCAGGCCTGCAGGCGGGGCGGGAAAAAGCCATAGAGCACATCACCGCGCACATGGCCGTTTTTAGACAACGTGTAAGCACCAGCCATCATGAAGAGCGATCCGTACATCATGCTCATGACGTCAAAGGCCCAGGCGTGGGGACTGTCCAGCACATAACGGGAGAACACCTCCCAGGAAATCATGAAAGTCAACGCCACGATCAACCAGGAAAAGAACTGGCCGATCCAAGTACTGACTTTGTCAATAAAAAGCAACAGGGTTTGCATAAGGGAACCGCTTAAATGAATCAGCCATCCAGGAGACCTGGATGGCTGATGGAAACGCTTAAAAAATTAGCCTTTTTTCTTCGGTGCCGCTGCTTTGGCTCCGAAGAAATGGTTCACCGCCATGCGACGGCTGATGTTGGTGTCCTGGTCCCACTTCACAGCACGGGCTGCGAAAGCCTTCTGGGAGGCCACCACTTCTTTGAAGATGGCGTTTTCTGCAGACTTCTTCTCGAGGATTTCAGACCAGACCTTGAGCTGTTCTTGCAAAATCGCATCGGGCGTCTTGAAGAACTTGACCTTGTCCTTGGTTTGCAATTCGATGTAGTCCTTGGAATAACGGTCAATGGCTTTCCAAGACATGTCGGCGGATGCAGCTTCAGTCGCAATCGAGATCACGGCCTTCATCTTGGCTGGCAATGCGTCGTACTTGGTCTTGTTGAACATGATCTCGAAGGTTTCCGAAGCCTGGTGGTAGCTTTGCAGCATGCAGACTTTGGAGACGTCGGGGAAGCCCAAGATACGGTCAGACGTGGCGTTGTTGAATTCAGCACCGTCGAGCAGACCGCGGTCCATGGCGGGGACGATTTCGCCGCCTGGCAAGGCGTTCACAGCAGCACCCATGGCGGTGAACAAGTCAATCGCCAAACCGTTGGTGCGGAACTTGAGACCTTTCAGGTCCGAGGTCTTGGTGATCGGCTTCTTGAACCAGCCAAAGGGCTGTGTTGCCATGGGGCCGTACAAGAACGACTGCACGTTGCCACCAATGGAGGCGTACAGCTTGGCCAGCAGCTCAGCGCCGCCGCCGTACTTGTGCCAAGCCAAGATCATGTTGGCGTCCATGCCAAAAGCGGGGCCGGAGCTCCACAGGGCCAAGGCGTTTTGCTTGCCGTAGTGGTAACCCAACACGCCGTGACCGCCGTCCAGAGTGCCTTTGGACACGGCTTCGAGCAAACCAAACGCGGGCACCACGGCACCAGCAGGCAACACTTCGATCTTCAGATCGCCACCGGTCATGTCGTTGACCTTCTTGGCGTAGTCCAAGGCGTACTCATGGAAGATGTCCTTGGCAGGCCAAGTGCTCTGCCAGCGCATGTTGATCGGGCCGGTCTGGGCCTTGGCGATCATGGGGGCAGAAATGGCACCTGCGGCGACAGCTGCGCCTTTGAGGAGGTTGCGACGACGTGGGGTTTGGGCTTCGGTCAAGGAGGTCTCCAGTGGTTATAAAACTTTTAAGCGTGAAAAGTTACCGCTCGGTCACCATTATCCGAGTCGCAGGCCGCCAACCTCTATTGATTCGGCCCTCAAATAGATTCATGCAGCATACTTGACATGGGGGTCTTGGAAATAGGCTTTTACGCGCTGCGGTTCGGCTACAACGATGCGCATGTGATCCTCGACGGCGGCGCGTAGTTTTGGCTTGGTACGTATGGGCACCTTGCGACCGATGACGTGCTTCAGATCGGCGTTCAATCGTTCCTCGGGGTTCAGTTCCGGGCTGTAGCTGGGCAAATAAAACACCTCAATCTTGTCGCTGCGCTCAGCCAGCCAGGCCTTCACGGGTTTGCTGTGATGCACGCGCAGGTTGTCCAGAATCAGGAATACTTTCTTGCCCGCATCCTTAATAAGCGCCTCTAAAAACTCGATCAGCTTGTCCGAATTGAACGCCTCATCAATGATCATCCAGCGCGCCTTGCCCTGGTTGGTGACGCTGGCAATCATGGAGAGCTTGTGCCGGGTGCCGCCAATGGCCATTGTCACCGGCGTCTTGCCTCGGGGCGCGTAACTTCTGCCGCGCACGTCGGTGTTTACCAGTGCGGTTTCGTCGCCCCAATGAATCTCGCCGCCCTGGGCCTTGGCGCGCTCGGCGATGGCCGGATAGGTCTCGTCAAGCCAAGTCTTTACCGCCGCCGGTGATTGCTCATAGGCGCGCTTAATCGGCTTTTGCGGCGTGAAGCCCCAGCGGGCTAGGTACTTGCCCACCGAGCGCACATGCAACGTGATGCCGCACTCGCGCTCGATCAGCTGCATCACCGCCGAGCGGCTCCACAGCGCAAAATCCATCTTCAGCTGTTCGGGGCGTTGGTCACAGATGATCCGACGGATGGCCTGTGCCTGCTGGTCTGTCAGAGCACGATTCTCGCCGCTGCGTCGCCCGCGTGTGCGCGGCGCCAGCGCGGCAAGACCTCCGGCCTCATAGCGCGAAATCACTCGACCCACCGCCGTGTGGCTCAAGCCAACGTCAGCGGCGATCTGCGCCTTGGTTCGTCCACGCTTGTAAGCACGAATCACCTGCCGACGCCTCTCATGTTGCTCGGCAGAACTTAGTTTTCTCGCATCGTCTTTATCCATGCGCAATGATCGCATGAAACAGGCGAGAAATCAACCTATTTGTGGGCCGTATCTATAAGTGAAAACCCGCACCCTGCCCGTTTTTATTTCAATGCAGGCCGCAAAAATTTTCAATCAAACCACCAAATCGAAGCCTTGTGACTCCACGCTGACAAAAGCTTCGGTGAATGCCGCCACGCGGGCATAGAAAACAGCGCGCGGCTGTGACTGCAGCACTTGGCAAAGTGCGGGCAACCAAGATTGGACGTGTTGGGTGAAGAAAGCTTGCTGGCGGGTGAGGTTGGACACGGCCACATCGTCGCCCGCAATCAGAAAACGCATGACTTCAAAAACATAAGCCACGTGGTCTTCGGTTTCAGACATGCCCTCGCTGCGGGCCAGACCCAGCTCGGCCAAGTCGTCGCGCAGGCGCACCAGCGGCTTTTCATTCAGGAACCCACTGAGGTAGTGCGAGCCAAACAAATACACCTCGGGCTTGCCCACCCCCCCAAACAGGCTGTTGTATTCGGCCGAAATTTGGGCTTGGCTCAGGCTGCGGGCGCTGGCCACCAGTTCGCGCCAGGGCTCCTCCAAAAAGCCCCCCGCATCGGGCGCTTCGGTCACCGCCACCTGCAGTTGACCCAGCAACTCCTCGCTGGGCGCGGCGTAATACAGCTGCGACAGCAAGCCGTAAATTTCGGCACGGGCGGTTTCTTCGTCCAGCGCGTGGCTGCTGGTGGACAGGTTCAGGTCTTGGCTCATGGCAACAAATTATTGGGGTTTGGAAGGGGCGCCCGGGACGCGCACCTGGTTTTCGTCGGTGAACATGTCCACCACGCGGCAGTCGCCGCACATCTTCAGGCGTTCAAGCGCAGCGCCCTGGAACATGCTGTGACCTGCCAGTCGGCCCAGCATGGCTTCGATGCCTTTGAGTGTGCCAAATGGTTTGCTGCAGCGGATGCAGGCGTATGGGGGGCTGCCGTGCAAAACACGCACCTGCGTGCGATCGGGCACCAGCGAAAGCCTAGGCTGCAACGTGATGGCATTTTCGGGGCAGGTCTTGGCGCACAGGCCACACTGCACGCAGTTTTTCTCGACGAAACGCAGCTCGGGCTGCAGCGGGTTGTCTTGCAGCGCCGACGAGGGGCATGCGCCCACGCAGCTGATGCACAGCGTGCATTTGCTGGCATCGACCACGATGGTGCCCAGGGGCGAACCAGCCGCTGGCAAATCGAGCGCTTTGGGGCGTGTGGCCTCGTCCATGGCCATCACAGGTGACTGGGCCATCAGGTGGTCGATGACCAACTCCAGGTTGCTGCGCTTTTCGGCCTGCACCGCGTGGCGGGCGGCGACGGCCGGGCTTGTGGGCAGGCTGGCGGCCTTGAGGCTTCGGGCGCACAGGCACTGCAAATCGCCGTCCAAAGCTGTGGCGGTTTTGGCTTCGATGAGCTGGAAATGCACGCCGGTGTAGCCCAGGCCGTTAAGCAAGCTTTGCGCCACGGCCATTTGTTCCATGAGCGCGGCGCGGTATTGCGGCGCTTCTTCGTGGGTGAGCAGCACCATGACCTGGCGTGCACCATAGGCCACGGCCGACAGCCACAGCTCCATGCCCACACTGGCGGTGTGCCACAAGGCCACAGGCATCACACGGGCAGGCACGCCTTGCATGACACCCAGCTGCGCGCCCCGGCCCAGCTCGTCGATCAGCGCCTGGCCTTTTTCTTGGCTGTGCAGCAGCAGCGCGGCGTCGCGCCCACCCGCGGCTTGGTAGGCCGACAGCAAGGCGCGGATTTTGGCGCCCTGCTCTGCCGGTCGCGGGTAAGCGTAGGTCAGTGCGCCCGTGGGGCAAGCCGTGGTGCACGCGCCGCAGCCCACGCAGAGGTTGGGATTGACCACGATTTGCTGGCGGCTTTTGTCCGAGCGCACGGCTTCGGCCGAACAGATGTCGATGCAGGCGCTGCAGCCCACTTGTTCGTTGCGGCTGTGCGCGCAGAGCTTTTGTTTGTAGGCAAAAAAGCGGGGCTTTTCAAACTCGCCCACCAGTTCGCGAACCTTGAGCAAGGTTTGCAGGTCATGCCCGTCCCAGCGGAAGTAGCCTTGCGGCAAAGCGTGAGACGTGAACGTGGGCGAGGCTTTGTCGCCACGCAAGTCCAGCACCACATCGAAGCGCTCGGTTTGTGGACGGGCGTCACGGCTGAAGTCGATGGCCCCTGCGGCTTCGCACACCTTCACGCAGTCGCGGTGCGAGCTGCAGCGCGACAGGTCCACTTGGTAATCCAGACCAATGGCTTGCTCGGGGCAGGCGGCCACGCAGGCGTTGCAGCGGGTGCACAGGTCCAGATCGATCGGGTTGCTGGCGTCCCACGACACATCGAACGCGCCGAGCCAGCCCTTGAGGCCTTGCAAGCGACCAGCCACCACCGGAAAGCGACGCTCCTGGCTGCCTCCGGCGTTGCCCGGGCCTTGCGCAAAAATCGTGACCTGCATCGCGTCGGCCAAAAAGCTGGCGGCGCGTTCAGCGGCATCAATCGCGCCGATGATGAGCACACGGCCTTCGCTTTTGTAAGTGACGGTGGCCACCGGCTCGGGCTCGGGCAGACGGGCGGCCGCCAGCAAGGCGGCCATTTTGGGTGTGGCGTGCTCAGCCTCGCGGCCCCAGCCGCCGGTTTCGCGGATGTTGACAAAGCGAATGGGCGAAATCGCGCCTTCGGTTTGCTCGGCCAGTTCACTGAACAAACGTTTTTCTTGGGTGCAGGCCACCACCACGGTCTCGCCGGTTTTCACGGCTTTCTGGAATTGCCCAGCCTCACGGCGGCACAAGGTGGTGTGCAGCGTCAGGTCTTCACCCAGTGCTTGGCCCAGAGCTTGGGCTTGCAGGGGCATGGTTTGGTTGCAGTTGCAAATCAGGGTGGTCATGTTCTGTCGTTTCGGAGGCTTGCAGCGTCGTTGTAGGCGGCAGTGCCTGTATCGCTGAGGAGGGCGACTGTGCCACAAGTGGCGAGCCTTGCGGCGTGTCGGGACTTTTGGCGAGGTTTTCCGGCACCTCGTTTGCGGCGGTCTGCGGCGGATCGGTTGGGTCTTTTTTGGGGAACAGGTTCAACAACTCGGCCCCGACCATTTTTTCGAGCATGCCTGCCGGCAATGGGTCGGGGGTGTTGTAGTCGCCAATGTAAATGTCCAGCCCGTCCATCACATTGAAGTGAGGATCGGTGAAGAGTTTCTTCATGGCGGCGTTGCGCACTTCGCCAGGCACGCCTTGGCGCATGAAGGACTGAAAATCAGAAGACGGCGTGAGGCCCTGCACGTCGGCCATGGTGGGCAGGGCAGGCTGCTCAGCGTCGGCAGGCTTAGTGGCCTCAGCAGTGGCCGCGTGGGCGGGCGCTGAATGCGGCGGCTGTTGTTCGGGCCGAAGCACCGAAGGCGATGCCGCCGGTGCAGGCGCAGCAGGAGCCACGGGCTCTGACAAGGTTGGCTCGCGCGTCTCCAGGCCCTGCTTGCGGCGCGACCAGCGGCTGAAAAAGTTGTCGCTCATGGCCCCGGCCTTGCGCCTTTGCGTTTGCTGTCGGTGCTGACCGAGACGGGTTGGCCAAAACGGTCGGTCAGGCGCTGGAAACTTTGGGGGCGCTGGCGCTTTTTTTCTTCAGGCACAAAGTGCTGCTCGGCAAAACTTTGCATCCAGGCCACGACATCGGCGGGTGCAGGAATGGTCTCCACGGTTTCCTGTGCGTCCAGCCAACGGCCCGCGTCGTGGTAGCTCAGGCTCACGGCTTGCGGCACCGCCATGGGCTCGCTGCCGTCTGGCCCGTCGATGAGACGCCACATGACAAAGTAGCAAGGCGTGGGCGAGGTGGCGTTGAGCCAATAACCTTCCGCGTCGTCGGTGAACAACGCCACTGGCCAGCCCGGATGAAGCCAGAGCGACTCGGTCTCGGATTGACGCAGGCTGCGCGGGTCTGAACCAAAGCCGGCTTCGTTGGGCACCACATCGGCCAGTACCCAGCGCCAAGCCTGCCAACGCGACATCGGGCCTTGTACGGCCTCGCGGCGCATCAGAACTGCCACATCAATTTGTGGACGTGAAGCCATGGACAAACAACCTTTGGGGAAATGAAAGCTCAGGAACCCAACACATACTCGTGTGAGGGCAAAGCCAGCAAGAATACCGCACCTTGGCCCGCTTCGCTCTCAAAGCTCAAACGTCCCCCGTGTGATTCCACAATGGACTGACTGAGCCACAAGCCCACCCCCATGCCTTGGGACTTGGAGGTCTTGAACAGAGCAAAAATATCCTGCTCTTGGCCCTCATGGATGCCACAACCGTTGTCGGCGATGCGCAGCTCAACCCAATCAGGCAGCACTTTCCCGGAAATGGCGATGCGAGAGGGCTGTCCAGGTTTTTCAACGAGGGCATCGATGGCATTGTTGAGCAAATTGAGCACCACTTGCTGCAACTGGGTGGCGTCGCCCGTCAACATCAAAGGTTCCTTCAGGTCGATGTCGAAGGCAATGTCGCAACGCTTGGCGTGGGCATCGACGATGTGGACCACTTCGCTCACTTTTTGGGCCAAATCGAGGCGGGCGTATTCGCCCTTGCCGGTCGCAAACATGCTGCGCAAAGTGCGGATGATGGCGGCTGCGTGGCGCGTGTCTTCACGAATCAGGTCGGCCAGTTTGTGGGCCTCAGCCAAAGCCGCCGCCGGGTCCCGGTTGCGCATGAGGTGAGATTCGATCAACTCGGTCTTGAGCACGATGGTGGTCAGTGGCTGGTTGAGTTCGTGGGCAATGCTGGCCACCAAAGCACCCATGCCCGCGCTTTTATTGGACAAAGTCAACTGCCGAATGATTTCTTCGCGCTCACTGAGCAGCGTGGACAAATCTTGGGAATGTTGACGAAGGAGGGCCGAACGCTCTTGCTCGCGCGCCAGGCCTTGCTCGGCACGAATTTGGGCTTTGTGCATCTGGTCCACAAAGATTTGCATGAAGCCCACGCTGAGCATGGTGATGGCGACAAACTGCCCACCGAACACCACCGCCTGGTCCCAGGACATGTCATACAAATCCGCCGCACCCCAACCGCCCAGAATGGCAACGGTCTTGATGCCCAATGTGACCACCAGCAACCAGCCGGCAGACTGCACAGCATGGGAGCCAAAAGGGTCGTGTGTGGCGGCAATGCGCCGACCCGACACCACGTATTCCAGGCAATTGAGGGTGTAAAACCCGTAAAAAAGCAGGATCACGCCAGCCTCGGAGCCACCCGAAAAATAATAGCCGTAGGTGACCAAAAGGTACACGCCATTGAACGCCGCCATGGTCCACAGCCAGAGGCGATCGGCAGGACCATCCAGAGAGCGCAATGCGGCCTGACGTCCGAAATTGCCCAGCGCCATGAGCAGCACACCCCAAAAGACCACCGCAGCGGTGGGCAATATGCCGCGACTGCCCAGCACCAACACCCCCACCGCGCTGAAGAGACCCGAGACACTCCAGACGGTGACCAGACCACTGCGGTAGCGCGCCATGCCGTACCAGATGGCCGCATGCAGCATCAGGTAGAGAAAAGCATCCATCCAGAAGATGGCTTGCACGTCGATGTTCAAGTGAAATTCCCGGGCCTGAGTCAGTGGAGGGCTTGGGCACCCCACACACGGTGCAGAACCCAAGACGGACAGCGCAGGATTATGAAGGCTGCAACGCCGAGACTTGGACGGCGCAGTACTTGAACTCCGGAATTTTGCCAAACGGATCAAGCGCCGCGTTGGTCAACTCGTTGGCCGCCGCCTCCACGAAGGCAAACGGGATGAACACCGTGCCTTGAGGCGTGCCATCGTCACAACGCAGTTGCAGCGCCACTTCACCCCGGCGCGATGCAATGCGCACACGTTGTCCAGCTTGCAGACCCAGACGAGCAAGGTCGGCACTGCACATTGAGGCCGTGGCCGCAGGCTCCAGCGCATCGAGTACCGTGGCGCGTCGCGTCATGCTGCCGGTGTGCCAATGCTCCAGTTGCCGCCCGGTGATCAGCACCATGGGGTAATCGGCATCGGGCTGCTCGTTGGCCGGGATCAGGCTGGCGGGCACCAAGCGCACACGGCCGTCTGCCGTCGGGAAATGGTCATGGAAGACGATGGGCTGGCCCGGATCGTCGGCGCTCACGCAGGGGTAAGTGACCGAGCCCGCGTTCAGGCGCGCCCAGTCGATGCCCCCAATGGCCGGGGCCATGGCTTGGCGCATTTCTTCATAGACCTCGGCCACGCCTTCGTGCTCGCCTGCGTAGTGCCAGTTCAGGCCCATGCGCTCGGCGATCTGCTGGATGATCCAAAGGTCGGGTTTGGCATCGCCCGGTGGCAGCACGGCCTGGCGGCCCATCTGCACCGTGCGGTCGGTGTTGCTGACGGTGCCGGTTTTCTCGGGCCAGGCGCTGGCGGGCAGCACCACATCGGCCAGCCAAGCGGTTTCGGTCAAGAAGATGTCTTGTACGACCAGGTGCTGCAAACTGGCCAACGCGTGGCGCGCGTGGTTCAGGTCCGGGTCGCTCATGGCCGGGTTCTCGCCCATGATGTACATGCCGCGCACCTTGTGCGGGTCGCTGTCCGGGGCCAAGGCCTTGTGCATGATTTCGACCACGGTGTAACCGGGTTGGTCGTCCAGTTTTGTATCCCAGAACTTTTCAAACCAGTCGTGCGCGGACTTGTCGCTCACCCGCTGGTAGTTGGGGTACATCATCGGGATCAGGCCCGCGTCGCTCGCGCCTTGCACGTTGTTCTGGCCGCGCAGCGGGTGCAAGCCCGTGCCGGGGCGGCCGATCTGGCCGGTGATGCTGGCCAGTGCGATCAGGCAGCGCACATTGTCGGTGCCGTGCACATGCTGGCTCACGCCCATGCCCCACAAAATCATGGCGGCTTTGGCGGTGGCATAGGCCCGGGCCACTTCGCGGATGGTGTCGGCCGGGATGCCACACACCAAACTCATGGCTTCGGGCGTGAAGTCCTGCACATGGGCCTTGAGTTCAGCCACGTTGTCGGCGCGCGCCTTCAAGAAAGTTTCATCGCATAAGCCTTCGTGCACGATGACGTGCAGCATGGCGTTGAGCAGCGCCACATCGGTGTCTGCCTTGAACTGCAGCGTGCGCCAGGTGTGGCGGCCAATGTCGGTGATGCGCGGGTCGGCCAGCACGATGCGCGTGCCGCGCTGGGCCGCGTTCTTCATCCAAGTGGCGGCCACGGGGTGGTTGGCTGTGGGGTTGGAGCCAATGACAATGATCAGGTCCGAATGCTCGACATCGCGCACCGGGTTGCTCACTGCGCCCGAGCCCACACCCTCGAGCAAGGCCGCCACGCTGGACGCGTGGCACAGGCGCGTGCAGTGGTCCACGTTGTTGCTGCCAAAGCCGGTGCGCACCAGCTTTTGGAAAAGGTAGGCTTCTTCGTTGCTGCCTTTGGCGGAGCCAAAACCGGCGAGCGACTTGGGCCCGTGTTGGTCGCGCAGCGCATTCAGTGGTTGGGTTGCGATCTTCAACACTTCTTCCCACGTCGCTTCGCGGAAGACCTCACGCCAGTCGGTGTGGCCATCCAGCAAAGACACGTCTTTGGCCACACCCGTTTTGCGGATCAGCGGTTTCGTGATGCGGTCCGGGCTGTGGATGTAGTCCATGCCAAATCGGCCCTTGACGCACAAGCGGCCTTCGTTGGCGGGGCCTTCTCGGCCTTGGACGCTGATGATTTTTTCGTCTTTGACTTGGTAAGTGACCAGACAACCCACGCCGCAAAACGGGCAGACCGAATCGACTTCACGGTCCACCTTTTGCGGGCCGATGTGGCTCTTGGGCATGAGCGCACCGGTGGGGCAGGCCTGCACGCATTCACCGCAGCCTACGCAGCTGCTGCCACCCATTGGGTCGGCCAGGTCAAACACCACTTGGGTGTGTGCACCCCTGAAGGCCAAGCCAATCACGTCATTCACCTGCAGATCACGGCAAGCGCGCTCGCAGCGGTTGCACTGGATGCAGGCGTCAAGCTGAACGGCCATGGCGGGGTGCGACAGATCCGCAGGCACCGCCTCGCGGCGCAACCCGGCCAATGCCGGGCGCACCTGCACGCCGTGGTGCTCGACCCACTGGCTCAGCTCACCATGCGGGGCTTCAGCCCGATCGTCCAGCCATTTGTGGCCCTGCTCAGGCAGGTCGGCCAGCAGCATCTCGAGCACCATCTTCTGGCTTTTGACGGCGCGATCGCTGTTCGTCTGCACCTTCATGCCCGAAGTGGCGCTGCGGCAGCAACTCGGTGCGAGGGTGCGTTCACCGTCGATCTCGACCACACAAGCACGGCAGTTGCCGTCGGGGGCCAAGCCTTCCTTGTGGCAAAGGTGCGGGATGGCAATGCCCAACTCCTTGGCGATGTTGAAAATGCTTTTGCCAGCAGGTGCTTCGACACTTTGGCCATTGAGGGTGAATTGAACCGTGCTCATGCTTTCACCTCAGCCCCCACTTCATGGGGAAAGTAATCCAGCACACATCGGATCGGGTTCGGCGCGGCCTGCCCCAAGCCGCAAATGGACGCATCGCCCATGACCTGCGCGAGGTCTTGCAAAGTCTCGGCATCCCACACAGGGTTGGTCATGAGTTGCGCGGCCTTGTCGGTGCCCACGCGGCAAGGTGTGCACTGGCCGCAGCTCTCGTGTGCAAAAAAACGCATCACATTCAGCGCGGCGTCGCGGGCGCTGTCGTGTTGGCCCAGCACCATCACGGCGGCCGAACCGATGAAGCAACCGTGCGGCTGCAGCGTGTCAAAGTCCAGCGGCACATCGGCCAAACGCGCAGGCAAAATGCCGCCACTGGCCCCGCCGGGCAAGTAAGCGTAGAGGGTGTGCCCATCGGCCATGCCGCCGCAGTATTCATCCACCAACTCACGCAGCGTGATGCCTGCGGGCGCGAGCTTGACGCCCGGGTGCTTCACACGACCGCTCACACTGAAGCGGCGCAGGCCTTTTCGGCCGTGACGTCCGTGCGAAGCAAAACTGTCTGCGCCCTGCTCCAGGAGTTCACGAATCCAGTAGAGCGTCTCGAAGTTGTGCTCCAGCGTCGGACGACCGAACAGGCCCACCTCGGCAATGTAGGGCGGGCGCAGGCGTGGCTCGCCGCGTTTGCCTTCGATGCTCTCGATCATGGCGGACTCTTCGCCGCAGATGTAAGCGCCCGCGCCGCGGCGCAACTCGATGCGCGGCAAGGCACACGGCGGGTTGGCCTGCAATGCGGCCAATTCTTCGGTCAACAACACGCGGGCCTCGTGGTACTCGTCCCGCAGGTAGATATAAACCGCCTCGCAACCGACCACGCTGGCGGCGATCAACACACCCTCCAGAAAGCGGTGAGGGTCGGCTTCCAGGCCAGTGCGGTCCTTGAAGGTGCCGGGCTCGCCCTCGTCGATGTTCACCGCCATCAGGCGCGGACCAGGCTGGCTGCGCACAATGCGCCATTTGCGGCCTGCAGGAAAACCTGCGCCACCCAGGCCACGCAAGCCTGAAGACTCCAGCACTTGAATGACCGACTCGTGGTCTTTCAGACCGGCGGCAACTTGCTGTGCCAACTGGTAGCCCCCGGCATTTTTGTAGTCGTCGTAACGCAACGCATGAGGCAAGGCCAGGGGCTGCGTGTGGTTCTCTGCCACCAAATGGGCAACCTTTTCGGTGGTCGCCAGAGACACGGCTTGCTGGCCCACTTGCGCCGCAGGAGCCTGCTCACAGCGACCCAGACAGGGCACGTTGACGACCTGCACATCCCCCACCAAATCGCGCTGCAACTGGCGCAACAAACTGTCACTGCCTGCCAGACTACAACTGAGGCTGTCACACACACGCACAGTGATTCTCGGCGGATTTTCCTCATCTTTCAGGATTTGGAAGTGGTGATAAAAAGATGCGACCTCGAACACCTCGACCACCGACAGCTTCATCTCAGCAGCCAGCGCGACGATGTGGCGTTCAAACAGACCATGGAAATGGTCGTTCAGCACATGCAGGTGCTCGATCAGCAGGTCACGGCGATGGCCATCGACAGGCGGCAACCCGATCAAGGCCTGCACCTCGGCGCGAGCCTCTGGCGCGACCTGTCGGCCTTTGAGCTGGGTGCGGGGTTTGCGCAGTTGCTGGCGAACCTGGTCCAGACCGATGTGGGTGGCGTTCGCCATGCCAGCTCAATAAGTCTCGAGGTGCAAACGGCCTTCTTTTTTCAGGGCCGTGCCAATGATGTCCCAGTCCAAGCCAGCATTCTGCGCGATGTCGCGCAGCGCCATGACCACGCCCTCTTCCATGCTTTTGAGGCCGCACACATAAAAGCAGGTGTTGCCGTCTTTGAGTTGCTGTGCGATGTCGGCAGCGCGGTCACGCAGGGCATCTTGCACATAACGCTTGGGCTTGCCCACTTCGCGCGAAAAAGCGAATTCGGTGTCAATGAAATCTTTGGGCAGGTTGTTCAGCGGCCCAAAGTACGGCAACTCAGCGGGCGTGCGGGCGCCAAAGAACAGCATCAGCTTGCCCCCTTCGAACTTGCCACTGGCGCGCAGGCGGCGACGCCATTCGGTCATGGCACGCATGGGTGCACTGCCCGTGCCTGTGCAGATCATGACGATGTTGCTCTTGGGGTGGTTGGGCATCAGGAAGCTGGCACCAAACGGTCCAATCACCTGCACCTTGTCACCCACATTCAAATCACACATGTAGTTGGAGCCGACGCCGCGCACGGGTTGGCCGTCGTGGTCTTCGAGCACGCGCTTGATGGTGAGCGACAGGTTGTTGTGGCCGGGGCGCTCGCCGTTGCGGGGGCTGGCGATCGAGTACTGGCGGGCATGGTGCGGTTTGCCTTTTGCATCGACACCGGGCGGAATGATGCCGATCGACTGACCTTCGAGCACCGGGAAAGGCAAGTTGCCGAAGTCGAGCACGATGTGGTGCGTGTCGTAGTCTTGCTGGCCATCTTGCTTGCCCACCTCGGTCACGCGCAGGTTGCCCGTCACGGTGGCGGTGATGGTTTTGTCCTGCGCCTTGGGGCCGTACAGGTTGGTGTAGGCGTGGGCAGCAGACCAAGGCGGGATGGTGGCGCCAAACTGCGCAGAGTTGAAACCCGAAGCCGCAGCGGTGCTGGCGGCGGATGAAGAAGAGGCGGCAGCTTGCACAGCGGCTTGCGCTTCTTGTTCTGCGACAGCGGCAGCACCGCCACCCGTGTCACCTGTTGCTTCGGCCAGTTCTTCGGCACTCAGCTCAGCAGGCAATTCGTCCCACTTGAGTTGCTCTTCGATGCTGTAGGCCTTGGCCTTGGGCATCATGCGCCAGTTGTCAATCGAGCCCGTGGGGCATGGCGAGATGCAGTCCATGCAACCGTTGCAGATGTCGGCCTTGACCACGTAATTGAGCGAGTCGTGCGTGATCGCGCCCACCGGGCAAATCGCTTCACAGGTGTTGCAGCGGATGCAGATTTCCGGGTCAATCAGGTGTTGTTTGATCAGCGTCGCTTCGGTGCTCATGTCTTGGCTTTCGGGTGTTTTGTCTTTTTGGTTTGCGTGGTCCGCAACGGCATGGCTTGGGGCCGGGCGCCTCATACTGGGGTACCAGAAATCGGCGCCCGGCCCCAAGCCATGCCGTCGCTCAGCGCCTGTGCAGACCTTGCAGTCTACTGGCATTGGGTGTGCTTTGCGCACACCATGCAGTCGTCAAAGGCAGGGGCGGGTGACGATTTCTGGTACCCCAGTATGAGGAACCCGCCCCTGCCTTTGACGACTGCCGCCCCCGCAACGAGGCAGAGACAGCAGTCAGATCAAAAGATCAATCAGTTGAAGCGGACGTAATCAAAGTCCACGGGCTGACGGTTGATGCCCATGACGGGTGGCGCGATCCAGTTGGCGAACTTGCCTGGCTCGACAACACGGCCCATCAGGCTGGCCACGTAGGCGCGGTCTTCGTTGTTAGGCAACCACTCGCCCACTTGGGCCATCCACTGCTCGTCGGTCACCACACGGCCATCGGGCGTGATCTTGGAGCCGGACAAGGAGCCGATGTTGCGGTGGAACGCCTTGTGCGGGGCAGTCAAGGTGAAAGGAATACCGGCCTTGCTGATCACACGGTTCCAACGCTCGATGCCGCCTTTGGAATCGGTGATGTAGTCGTCGCGCAGCACTTCGTTCAAAGCGTTGAGCATCGGCACTTCTTTTTCGATCAGCTTGCCGTCTTCAACCGACAAGATCTTGTAGCTGTTGCCCTTCAAGATGTGGTCATCACCACGTTTGCCTTCTTCGTAACGGCCCTTCAGACCCGAGCTGTAGAAGGTGGCGGCATTCGATGACTCGTCGGCACCGAACAAGTCGATGGTCACCGAGAAGTGGAAGTTGATGTAACGCTGGATGGTCGGCAGGTCGATCACACCGGCGGCGCGCAATTTGCCCACGTCGTCGGTTTTGAGTTGGTTCATCACATCCACCGTGCGCTGGATGGTGCGGCTCACACCGGACTCGCCCACAAACATGTGGTGCGCTTCTTCGGTCAACATGAACTTGGTGGTGCGGGCCAGGGGGTCGAAAGCCGACTCGGCCAATGCGCACAATTGGAACTTGCCGTCGCGGTCGGTGAAGTAAGTGAACATGAAGAACGACAACCAGTCAGGTGTCTTCTCGTTGAACGCCTGCAAGATGCGGGGGTTGTCTTCGTTGCCGCTGTTGCGCTGCAGCAATGCATCGGCTTCTTCACGGCCGTCTTTGCCGAAGTATTTGTGCAGCAGGTACACCATGGCCCACAGGTGGCGGCCTTCTTCGACGTTGATCTGGAACAGGTTGCGCAGGTCGTACATGCTGGGCGCGGTCAGGCCCAGGTGGCGCTGCTGCTCGACCGATGCGGGCTCGGTGTCGCCTTGTGTCACGATGATGCGGCGCAGGTTGGCGCGGTGTTCGCCAGGCACGTCTTGCCAGGCTTTTTCGCCGATGTGGTCACCGAAGTGGATCTTGCGGTCTTGCTCGCCGGGGTTCATGAACACGCCCCAACGGTAGTCGCGCATTTTCACGTGGCCAAACTGGGCCCAGCCTTGTGGGTCCACGCTCACGGCGGTGCGCAAGTAGACGTCCATGTCGGTCGAGCCTTCGGGGCCCATGTCGTCCCACCAGTTGATGAAGTTGGGCTGCCACTGCTCAAGCGCGCGCTGCAAGGTGCGGTCTTCGCTCAAGTTGACGTTGTTGGGGATTTTTTCGCTGTAGTTGATACCGGACATGAGAGTCTCCAGAAATTAAAGCAACGGTGGGGGAAAATTTCGGTTGCAGCGCGGACCACCGGGCACCACGCTGCACAACGCAAAAACATCAAACGCGGTTCATGTCGAACTGGACTTTTTCGCCTTTGCCGTAGACCTTCAGAGCACCCTTTTCGCCGACGGCGTTGGGGCGCTGGAAGATCCAGTTTTGCCAGGCGGTCAGGCGGCCAAAAATGCGTGTGGCCATGTTTTCCTTCTGGGCAAAACGCAGGTTGGCTTCCAGACCGGTCAGCGCGTCAGGCGACATGGAAGAGCGCTCTTCCAGGGCCAGGCGAATTTCATCAGCCCAGTCGATGTCATCGGGCGCAGCCGTGACCAAGCCTAAGGCCAGTGCGGCGTCGGCGTCGAGCGCTTGGCCGATGGCGCCACGTGCGGCTTCCATGGCGGGCGCTTCTTCATAAAAGCGGCGCTGCAGGCGGGTCTGGTCGTTGACCATGGGGAAGAAACCGAAGTTCATCTCGCTCAATTGAATCTTGGGGGCCTTGGCGGCATCGTCGGGCAAAGCCAGCATGTAAGCGCGGTCGGCGCAGAAAGCCAATTCGGCGAGTGTGCCGACAAAACATGTCCCCTCTTCGATCAGGGCGAACAGGCTGCGCGAAGACACGTCCATGCGGGCCAAGGTGCGGCGCAGGTGGCCAATGGTTTCACGCACCAGCCAGTGGTCTTTGTGAGCCAACAAGGTCGCGTCAGACGCCAACACGGCAGCCGCGTTGCCCGAGGTCTTAAGCACCCAGGTGCCGATGTCCAGTTCATTGGTGCGCATGTGCAGGATGGCGTCGTCGAGTTCACGCACCATCTGCAGGGGCCACCAGTTCACGCCTGCAGCTTCGATGCCATCGATATTCGTGGGCTGAGCAGAGGCAGGGGCTTTGACGGTGAAAGTGGCGATGCGCTTAGCGCGGTCGATTTCAACGGTGACGTTGGTGTAAGTAAGGGCATCGGCCGCGATGGTGCGGTTCAGTGGGGTCAATGCCACACCTTTGACACCTGCGGTGCGGATGCTGCCAGCGGCCAGTTTTTGAGCGCGGGCTTGCACGGCTTCTTTGAACACGGCGGGCTTGGCGATCGCGTCGACCAGACGCCAGTCCACGGCTTTTTGACCGCGCACACCTTCGACGCTGGTGCAAAAAATGTCGGCCAGGTCGTGGCGCACATGGCGCTTGTCGGTCACACGGGTCAAGCCGCCGGTGCCAGGCAACACGCCGAGCAAAGGCACTTCTGGCAATGACACGGCGCTGGAGCGGTCGTCGACCAACACGATTTCGTCACAAGCCAGGGCCAGCTCGTAGCCGCCGCCAGCGCAAGCGCCGTTCAGGGCCGCGACGAATTTCAGGCCGTCGTGCTTGCTGGAGTCTTCGATGCCGTTGCGGGTTTCGTTGGTGAACTTGCAGAAGTTCACTTTCCAACCGTGGGTCGACACACCCAGCATGAAGATATTGGCGCCGGAGCAGAACACGCGGTCCTTCAGGCTGGTCACCACCACCGAGCGCACTTCGGGGTGCTCAAAGCGGATGCGCTGCAATGCGTCGTGCAATTCAATGTCCACACCCAAGTCGTAGCTGTTGAGCTTGAGCTTGTAACCAGGGCGGATGCCGGCGTCTTCGTTGATGTTGATCGACAAGGTGGCGATCTCACCGTCAAAGGCCAGGTTAATGTGTTTGTATTGCGAGGGGTTGGTTTGGTAGTCAACCTGGAAAGCTTGCGTCATGGGGATGTCTCCGTGGAAGAAGGTGGTGCTTGATTTTGGTCAAAAAATGCATTTCAGTGCATGCTGCATTGAATTTTATTGCAGGTCACACGACCTCGCAATATGCACTTTACTGCATTTACCTAGTATTTACCCTAGGAAATGCATTTTCTTCCACTCTTCAAACCGGCAAGGTCAAATGCTGGCGAACCGAAGTACGCAAGGCTTCAAAGGCTTGGTCTTCGCTGCGGCCACTGGTGTTGATGGCCAAGTCGGCCTTGGAATAAAAAGCCGAGCGCCCTTCCAAGATGCGCTTGAGGTCTTCCATGGCTTCGCGGCTGGCGGCCATGGGACGCATGTCGCCCTGCGCAGCCACACGGCCCATGTGGTCAGCGGCATCGGCCTGCAGCCACACGGTGGTGCAGTGCGAGAGCAGCAGATTGAAGTTGGCCGAGTCCGACACCAAGCCGCCAGGCGTGGCGATGACCACTTCGGGGTAAATCTGGATCGCCTCTTCAAGCGCGCGGCGCTCGTAACGGCGGTACGCGTTAGCGCCATACAGGTTGTGGATTTCGCTGATTTGGCAACCGGCAAACTGCTCGATCTCTCGGCTCAGCTCAATGAACGGAAAGCCCAAGTTGTCGGCCAGGCGCTGACCCAGTGCAGTTTTACCCGCGCCACGCAATCCGATCAGGGCAATGCGGCCCTTGCGCTCTTGCGCGTTGCCGCCTTCGCCAAACATCTCGCTCAACTGCACTCGGGCACGACGCAGATCGGCCTCACTGCGCTTTCCCAACAACTCGCGAATCAGCAGCCACTCGGGCGAGGTGGTGGTCACATCGCCCAGCAACTCGGCCAGCGAGCACTGCAGCGCCTGCGCCACTTGCAGCAGCACCAGCACCGACACGTTGCCCGTGCCGTATTCGAGGTTGGCCAGATGCCGCTCGGACACATCGGCGGCCAGCGCCACAGCACGGCGCGTCATGCCCTTGCGCGATCGCAGCGTGCGCACGCGCTCGCCCAGCGATTCCAGAAACGGGCTGCGCTTGCTGTCTGCGTCCGGCGCGTTTGTCTCCACCTGCACCGATTCTTCTTGTGATGCCATGCTCAACTTTCAACCCTTGGTTAGGGAAAACCCTTTGATTTCAACAGCCACAAAACATGCACTTTATTGCATACTCACCAACACGCAAAATAATGCATCAACCCGTGTTTATACCGCCAACTGAACCCTCGGAACAGTTTTTTGTTGCATGCCATTGCATGACAACACCCACAAAGCGCCTCAGGGCGCACCCGGAAAGAACCTGCACATGACCACCGCATTGCTCCCCAACTTTTTCGCAGGCCGCTGGCAAACCGGCACCAGCGCAGGCACACCGATGTTGGATCCGGTGCTGGGAACCGAGCTGGCCCGGGTGTCCAGCGCTGGCATCGATCTGGCCGAAGGCTTTGTCTTTGCCCGCGAACAAGGCGGCTCGGGCCTGCGTGCCCTGAGCTACGGCCAGCGCGCTGGTCTGCTGACCCAAATCACCGAAGTGCTGCAAGCCCACCGCGACGCCTACTACGAGATCGCCACCGCCAACAGCGGCACTGTGGCCAAAGACTCGGGCGTTGACATCGATGGCGCGATCTTCACCCTGGGCTACTACGCGAAACAGGGCGCAGCGCTGGGCGACGCGACTCTGCTGCTGGATGGCCAGCGCATCCGTATGGCCAAGGACCCGGCTTTCCAGACCCAGCACATTCAAGTGCCCACACGCGGCGTGGCGCTGTTCATCAACGCCTTCAACTTTCCCAGCTGGGGCTTGTGGGAAAAAGCCGCCCCGGCCCTGCTCGCTGGCGTGCCAGTCATCATCAAACCCGCCACCGCCACCGCCTGGCTGACCCAGCGCATGGTGAAAGACGTGGTCGATGCAGGCGTGCTGCCCGTCGGCGCTTTGTCGGTCATCTGTGGCTCGTCCGCAGGCCTGATGGACCAGCTGCAGGCCTTTGACGTGGTCAGCTTCACCGGCTCGGCCGAGACGGGCAAGATCATCCGCAGCCACCGCGCTGTGACCGAGCTGTCGGTGCGCTGCAACATCGAGGCCGACAGCCTGAACTCGGCCCTGCTCTCGCCAGCCGCCACAGCCGACAGCGAAGCCTTCAAGCTGCTGGTGGCCGAAGTGGCCCGCGAGATGACCGTCAAATCGGGCCAAAAATGCACCGCGATACGCCGCGTCTTTGTGCCCCGCGCTTTGTATCAAGCCACCGCCGAAGCCATTGGCGCACGCCTGGCCAAAACCACCGTGGGCAACCCGCGCAACGAGACCGTGCGCATGGGCGCACTGGTGAGCCAGGAACAAAAGGCCAGCGTGCTGGCCGGTTTGGCCCAACTCAAAACCGAAGCCACCGTGCTGTTTGACGGCAGCGCTGCGGGTCTGGTGGACGCCGACTCGGCCAGCGCCTGCGTGGCCCCGGTGCTGCTGGGTACCGAGTCGCCCATGACGGCCCAAGTGCTGCATGCGGTCGAGGTGTTTGGCCCCGTGTCCACCCTGATGCCTTACGACAGCATCGAAGAGGCTTACGCCATGATCCGCCGCGGCGAAGGCTCGCTGGTGTGCTCGGTCTACAGCGAAGACCCGGTCTTCACCGCACAAGCCTCGGTCGAGCTGGCCAGCAGCCACGGCCGGGTACACGCGATTTCGCCCGACGTGGCAGCCCTGCACAGCGGCCACGGCAACGTGATGCCCATGAGCCTGCACGGCGGCCCCGGGCGGGCTGGTGGTGGCGAAGAGCTGGGGGGTCTCAGGGCACTCAACTTTTACCACCGTCGCACAGCGGTGCAGGGCAGCTCGCTTGCGCTGGATGCGCTGGCGGCGCAAGGCGCGACTTTGCCGCTGTGAGCCAGCGGGGTTAAGCACCTAGAAACTACCCATTGCCAGACGCCAAAATTTGGACAACATGACAGACACCCGAGGAGACAAAACATGACACGCACTGTGACCGCCCCCAGCACCGACTTCAACTTCGCCCAACACCTGATCGCCACCAACGCCGGGCGCGCAGCCAAAACCGCCCTGATCGACGATGTGGGCACATTGACCTATGGCGAACTGACCGAGCAAATCCGCCGCTTTGCAGGCGGTCTGCAGGCCATGGGGCTCAAGCGCGAAGAGCGCGTGCTGCTGCTCATGCAAGACAGCAGCGACTGGGTGGTGGCTTTTCTGGGCGCGCTGTATGCGGGCGTGGTGCCGGTGGCAGTGAACACGCTGCTCACCGCCGAAGACTATGCCTTCATGCTGAGCAACAGCCGGGCTCAAGCGGCATTGGTGTCGGGAGCCTTGCTCCCGACGCTGCAAGCGGCCATGGATCTGGTCAAAACCGAAGTGCGCCATGTGGTCGTTTCGCGCCCAACCACTGGACTGACACAGGGCCAGCTCAACATGGCCGATTTTGTGGCGCAAAACACCCCGGTGTTGCCCGCGCAAACCCTGGCCGATGAACCGGCTTTTTGGCTGTATTCGTCGGGCTCCACCGGTAAACCCAAGGGTACCGTGCACAGCCAGGGCAACTTGTATTGGACAGCCGAGCTGTATGGCCAAGGGGTGCTGAATTTGCAGGAGAGCGACACCGTGTTCTCAGCTGCCAAGCTCTTCTTTGCCTATGGTCTGGGCAATGCCCTCACCTTCCCATTGAGCGTGGGCGCCAGTGTGGTGTTGATGGCCGAGCGTCCGACCCCACAAGCGACCTTCAAACGACTGGTCGACCACCAACCCACCGTGTTTTACGGTGCGCCCACCGGCTACGGCGGCATGCTGGCCAACCCTGATCTGCCCGCCAAAAGCCAGGTCGCACTGCGCCTGTGCTCGTCGGCCGGTGAAGCCCTGCCACGCGACATTGCCGAACGCTGGTCTGCGCACTTTGGCTGCGACATCATCGACGGCATTGGCTCCACCGAAATGCTGCACGTGTTTTTGTCCAACTGCCCCGGCGACGTGCGCTACGGCACCACCGGCAAAGCCGTGCCCGGCTACGAAGTACAGCTGCGGGGGGAAGACGGCAGCGTGGTCACTGGCCACGACGAGATTGGCGACCTGTACATCCAAGGCCCCAGCAGCGCTTTGATGTACTGGAACAACCGAGACAAAACCCGCGACACCTTCCAAGGCGTGTGGACCAAAAGCGGCGACAAGTACACCCGCGACGCCGATGGCTACTACACCTACGCTGGCCGCAACGACGACATGCTCAAGGTCAGCGGCATCTACGTCTCGCCTTTTGAGGTCGAGTCCACCCTGGTGCAACACCCCGCCATTTTGGAAGCTGCCGTGATCGGCAAGGAAGACACCGACGGCCTGACCAAAACCAAGGCCTTCATCGTGCTCAAAGCCGGTCAAAGCCTGACCGAGGCCGAAGTCAAAGCCTTCGTGAAAGAACGACTGGCCCCTTACAAGTACCCGCGCTTCATCGCGTTTGTGTCCGAACTGCCCAAGACGGCGACGGGCAAGATCCAGCGATTCAGGTTGCGCGATCTGGAAAAAACAGGCGTTTGAGTCTTCGCACGCCCGGCAAGCCACCAAAGAGGCCGCCGGGTGCGTTGATCAATGCTTGAGAACGCGCAGGATCTCTTTTTGCAGGGACGCCTGCGACATGGGTTTGGACACGTAACCATCGGCACCCGCAGCGAGGAAACGCTCTTTGTCACCCGTCATGGCGTGGGCGGTGACCATCAACACAGGCGTGCGCCAGAGGCTTCCCGCTTCGCGTGCACGCAGGGCTCGCAGAGCGGTCAAGCCGTCCATGACAGGCATCATCACATCCATCAGAACCACATCAAAGCGCTCTTGTGCCAATCGGTCCAGCGCCTGCTGGCCATCTGCCGCCACGGCATACCGATAACCCATCCGTTGCAGCATGATTTCGGCGAGCTTGCGGTTGATTTCATGGTCTTCCACCAAAAGCACCGAACTCGTCACGTCTTTGGCCAAGGCCGGCAATAAGGCTGGTGGTTTTGCAGGGGTGGTCGCCTGCTCACTCGACTTCGCCACTTGACGAGCAGGCAAGGTGGCCACAAATGTGGCCCCTTCCCCGGGCCGACCTTCCGCGGTGATGTAGCCCCCCATCAGCTGCAACAGGCTGCGCGTGATGGCCAGCCCGAGGCCCGTGCCACCGAATGATCGCGTCACCGAACCATCGGCTTGGGTAAAGGGGCTGAACAAGGCCTCTGTGCGTTCCGGATCAAAACCGATGCCCGTGTCGATGATGCTGATGCGCAACAGCACCGTTTTGGCATCGACGGCGGGCACCATCTCAGTCTTCACAGTGACAGAACCCTGCTCGGTGAATTTGATGGCGTTGCCAATCAGGTTGGTCAGGACTTGGCGCATGCGCACCGGGTCCAACCACAACAACTCAGGGATATCGGGGGCTGTCTCCAGCCGCAAGTCCACGCCCTTGGCATGGGCCAATTGTTCCAACGACCGGGCGGTGTGCCGCACCAGCTGCACAGGACTGACCTCCAGCAATTCCAACTCCAAGGCTTTGGCTTCGATTTTGGAAAAGTCCAGGATCTCGTTGATGATTTGGAGCAAATGGTTGGCCGAGTCACGGGCCAGCACCAGGAACTCCTTTTGCCGCTGCGGGTCGGCGGTGTCCAGTGCCAGCTCGGTCATGCCCACAATGCCGTTCATGGGCGTGCGGATTTCGTGGCTCATGTTGGCCAAAAACTCACCGCGCATGCGGTTGGCCTGTTCGGCTTTTTCCTTGGCCTCGACCAGCAGGTCTTGGGCGCTCTGGATGGCCGTGAAGTCCTGCATCACACCTATGAAGAAGTGCTCGTTGTCCAGCCGGGTTTCACTGATCGTCAAGCGCACCGGAAACAAGCTGCCATCGCTCCTGCGGCCTTGCAGGACACGCGGCTGGTTCATCAACCTTTTCTCACCCGTGTTGAGGTAGCGGCCCATGTACTGGTCATGCTGCGCTTGATCGGCTTCGGCCATCAGCATGTTCACACGCTGCCCCATCAAAGCCTGCATGGGATAGTCAAAAATGGCCGCCGTGGCATCGTTGCACTGCACGATCTGGCCTTGTGCGTTGGCCACCACCACCGCTTCGGGCACCGATTTGAAAATGCTTTGCAGCTTGCTTTCACTCAGCCGCAAGTGCTTTTCGACCTGTTCACGTTCGGTAATTTCCTCGCTCAGCTGGCGAATCGCCAGTTGCCGTTCGTTAGACAGCTGGCGTGAGGTCATCAAAGCCGTGCGGATGCGTTTGACCGAAAGCCAGATCAACAAGAAACCCAACAACAATAAAACCAGCAACACCACAAAGGTCCGGTTCAGTACCCCCGTGCTGGCCAGCTGCCACTGCGAAACGGGCAGCACAATCTCCAAAGCACCTCGCACATCGCCCACCTGCCAGTTGGTTTGAGGTGAGCCCGGATAGCTGTTGTGGCAGGCCACACAACTGGACAGCATGCGGTCGGCTTGCGCAAATCGCAGAACTCGGGTGCCATTCAGAATTTCTTCACGCACAAAGGGTTGGTTGGGTCTTTCCTTGAGGTGTTGCAGTGCTTGTTTTTGAAAATCGTCCAGCGAGCGCTCGGCCACACGCCAGGGAAAAGGCTGATCACTGTAAAGACGCACTTGGGTGCCGCCATCGACCTTGGACAGGTAATGCCCCAAATCGATCGTGAGCGTGGCGGGTAATGGCAAGGCGTTGTCACGCGACTGGTAATCGTGCGTGATGGTCATGCCCCCACGCACAGCACGGGGCACCAGTTCCTGGGTGTAGAAGTTGCGAAATTGCGTGACCGAAGCGGCATGGGCCTGCGCGCTTTCGGCGGCATATTGCTGCACCATGGCCTCGCTTGAGCTGTAGGTGTAGACCACCACAAAAAGACCCATAACGATGAGCACACCGCCCAGCCATTCCATGGGCCAGCGCAACATGGCTTGGCGAGTCCAATAGATCAAACATTTGGGAGCATTCACTTTGTATCCTGATAACAAAGTCAATGATAGCAACGAATACTAAGTTTTATTCAATACTCAGGCTGGGGCCTTTCAGCACCGCCCCAAGTCCTACAGGTGAGCCCACTGACCTGCGGTCAGGTTTTCTTGCAGACCTGCGGTCAGGTGTCCTTGCTGACCTTGATGGTGGGGAATTTGCTCGAAAAGTCCTTGGCCTTGGCCGCGATCTTGACCGCCACTTGGCGGGCCACCGCTTTGTAGATTTGGGCCACTTCACCGTCGGGGTCGTAAACCACCGTGGGCTTGCCGCTGTCGGCTTGCAGGCGAATTTGCATGTCCAGCGGCAGTGCGCCCAGATAGTCCATGCCGTACTCGGCCGCCATCTTCTTGCCGCCATCGGCCCCGAAAATGTGCTCCACATGGCCGCAGTTGGTGCACACGTGCACCGCCATGTTCTCGACCAGGCCCAAAATCGGCACGCCGACTTTCTCGAACATCTTCACGCCTTTTTTGGCATCCAAGAGGGCGATGTCTTGCGGGGTGGTCACGATCACCGCGCCGGTCATGGGCACGCGCTGGGACAGTGTCAGTTGGATGTCGCCCGTGCCGGGTGGCATGTCGACGATCAAATAATCCAACTCTTTCCAGTTGGTCTGGCGCAGCAGCTGCTCCAGCGCTTGGGTGGCCATGGGGCCACGCCAGATCATGGCCTCGTCCTGGCTGACCAGAAAACCAATGGACATGACCTGTACGCCGTAGTTTTCCATCGGCTCCATGGTCTGGCCGTCCTCGCTCTCAGGGCGGCCTTCGATGCCCATCATCATCGGCTGGCTGGGGCCATAAATGTCCGCGTCCAAAAGACCCACTTTGGCCCCCTCGGCGGCCAGCGCCAGGGCCAGGTTCACAGCGGTGGTGCTCTTGCCCACGCCACCCTTGCCCGAGGCCACGGCCACAATGTTTTTCACCTGCGGCAGCAGTGCCACGCCGCGCTGAGCCGAATGGGCCGTGATTTTGCTGATCACGTTGGCCGACACGTTGGCCACGCCTGCCACGCCTTTGGCTGCAGCAATCAAGGCCTGGCGCAGCGCCGGAATCTGGCTCTTGGCGGGGTAACCCAGCTCCACATCAAACGACACATCGCCGCCTTCGACTTGCAGGTTTTTCAGGACTTTGGTGGAAACGAAATCTTTGCCTGTGTTCGGATCAATGACGGTTTGCAAGGCTTGGAGCAGTTGTTCTGAGGTGGCCATAGGAAAGATTTCAAAAAAAGATGCGACAGTCTACCCAAGCACGGGTGTCCCCTGATTCCAAGAGGTCGAAATGCCTCTAGGATGACAAAAATGATGAATTTAACAGGTTTGATACTTTCAGGCGGCGGTGCACGTGCCGCCTACCAAGTGGGCGTCTTGGCGGCGATTGCCCGCATGCGGCGCGAAGCAGGTGCCGCCCAAGGCAACCCCTTTCCCGTGATCTCGGGGACTTCTGCCGGGGCCATCAATGCGGCTTTCTTGGCATGCAATGCAGACAATTTTGATAGCGCTATTGAAGAACTGGTTGAGGTTTGGCGAGATTTTCAGGTCGAGCAGGTGTATCGATCCGATGTCTTGGGCATGATTCGCTCGGGGGCTCGCTGGCTGTCTTTGCTGTCCTTGGGCTGGCTGATCACGCAAAAACGATTTCGCCCCAAGTCCTTGCTGGACAACACCCCCTTGAGCACACTGCTGCAAGAACGCTTGGATTTGACACGCCTGCCCGCCTTGCTGGAACAAGGGCACCTGCAGGCCTTGGCCATCACCGCTTCAAGTTACAGCACGGGGGAGCATGTGACTTTTTACGAAAGCTGTCACGCCGTGACCCCCTGGGTCAGGAACCAGCGCTTGTCGCAGCATGGCCGTATAACACACGAGCACCTGCTGGCCAGCTCGGCCATCCCCTTCATTTTTCCAGCCATGCGTCTGCAAGGGCCGCAAGGCTGTGCTTATTTCGGCGATGGCTCGATGCGGCAAACCGCACCCATTTCACCCGCCATACACCTGGGGGCCAGCAAGATCTTGGTGGTCGGAGCAGGGCGCATGCTCGAGCCCAAAAACCAGCTCGATGAGGAGCCCTTGTACCCCTCACTGGCGCACATTGCGGGTCATGCCCTGTCCAGTATTTTTCTGGATTCGCTGGCTGTCGATGTGGAGCGGATGCAGCGCATCAACCAGACCTTGCAGCTCATTCCCGAAGAAAAACGCCAAAGTACGCACCTGCGACCCGTCGATTTGTTGCTGATTGCCCCATCGCAACGCCTCGATGTCATTGCTGCCAAACATGCTGAAGCCCTCCCCCAGACCGTCAAAAGCCTGCTGCGCACCTTAGGGGCCAGCCCCACATCTTTCCAAGGTCAGGGCAATGCCTTGGTCAGTTACCTGCTCTTTGAAGGCGCCTACACCCGTGAGCTGATCGCACTGGGTGAAGCCGATGCGCTGACCCAACGAGAAGATATCCACCGGTTTTTCGGCTGGTCAGCCAAGACCTGACGTTCCAAAGGTGCCTTGGTCATTCTGGGCCAGAGTGCCAAGCGTCTAAAATTGCCAGCTTGCTTTCTGGGCTTCTAGCCAAATCTGACATGTCCAAGCGCCAACTTTTCGTCACCACCGCCCTGCCCTATGCCAACGGCAATTTCCACATCGGCCACATCATGGAATACATCCAGGCCGACATCTGGGTACGGTTCCAGCGCATGCAGGGCAGCGAGGTCAACTTTGTAGGTGCCGACGACACGCACGGCGCGCCGATCATGATCGCGGCCGAAAAGGCAGGCAAGACGCCCCAGCAGTTCGTGGCCGACATCGCGGCGGGCCGAAAGCCTTATCTGGACGGCTTTCACATCCAGTTCGACAACTGGCACAGCACCGATGCGCCCGAGAACCACGAGTTAGCCCGCCAGATTTACCGCGACCTGCGCGACATTTCAGAGGCCGATGGCGGCTCGCTGATCGAAGTGCGCGCCGTGGAGCAGTTCTTTGACCCCGAAAAGAACATGTTCCTGCCCGACCGTTTCATCAAGGGCGAATGCCCCAAATGCCACGCCAAAGACCAGTACGGCGACAACTGCGAGGTGTGTGGCGCGGTCTACGCCCCCACCGACCTGATCAACCCGTTCTCGGCCCTGTCAGGCGCCAAACCTGAGCTGAAAACCTCGGAACACTTTTTCTTCAAGCTGTCCGACCCGCGCTGCGTTGAGTTTTTGACCCAGTGGACACAAGACGGCAAGCTGCAACCCGAAGTGGCCAACAAGGTCAAAGAGTGGTTCAGCGTGCGCACCAACCCCGACGGCACAACCAGCGAGGGCCTGGGCGACTGGGACATCTCGCGCGACGCGCCTTACTTCGGCATTGAAATCCCCGACGCACCAGGCAAGTACTTTTATGTCTGGCTGGACGCGCCTGTGGGCTACTTGGCGTCGCTGAAAAACCTGCTAGACAAGCGCGGTGAAGACTACAACGCCTACATGGCCAACCCGAATCTGGAGCAAATCCACTTCATCGGCAAAGACATCGTGACCTTCCACACGCTGTTTTGGCCCGCCATGCTGCACTTCAGCGGCCGCAAGACGCCCGACAAAGTCAACGTGCACGGCTTTTTGACGGTGAACAACGGCGAGAAGATGAGCAAGAGCCGGGGCACCGGCTTGGACCCGCTCAAGTATTTGAGCCTGGGCATGAACCCCGAGTGGCTGCGTTACTACTTGGCGGCCAAGCTCTCAGCCCGCAACGAAGACATCGACTTCAATGCCGAAGACTTCATGGCGCGGGTCAACAGCGACTTGATTGGCAAGTACGTCAACATCGCCAGCCGAACCTCTGGCTTCATCACCAAGAAGTTTGCTGGTCAATTGGCTTCGGGCTACGAAAACAAGTCGAAAGAGATGTTTTTGATGCGCGACTTTGCCGAAGCGTTGCCCAACATCCGCAAAGCGTTCGAAGCCCGAGAATATTCCAAAGCCTTGCGCGACGTGATGATGCTCACCGACCGTGCCAACGAATACGTCAGCGAACGCGCGCCTTGGGATTTGTCGAAACACGCAGACAAGCAACAAGAGTTGCACGAGGTCTGTTCGTTCAGCTTGGTCATGTTCAAGCTGCTGACGCTGGCTCTCAAACCCATCTTGCCCGAGACTGCTCACAGGGTCGAAGCGTTTCTCAACATTCAGCCGCTGACTTGGGACGATGCAGACAACCTGCTCATCACACCCGAAGGCGAACAAGCAGCCAACCGCATCAGCCCTGCCGCCATGATGGGCGGCCACACCATCAACGCCTACCAGCACCTGATGCAACGCGTCACTCCCGAGCAACTCGAGTCGCTTTTTGAAGTGCCCGAACCCGTGGTGCCCGTGCTCATCCCCGGCGGCGAAGAGATCGCCCCCACCATTTCCATTGACGACTTCGCCAAAGTCGATCTGCGCATCGCCGAGATCGTCAACTGCGAACCGGTAGAAGGCTCGGTCAAGCTGCTGCGCCTGACGCTGGACGTGGGCGAAGGTCGCATGCGCAATGTGTTCAGTGGCATCGCCAGCATGTACAAGCCCGAAGACCTGATTGGCAAACTCACCGTGATGGTGGCCAACTTGGCGCCGCGCAAGATGAAGTTTGGCGTGAGCGAAGGCATGGTGCTCGCCGCCAGCCACGCCGACGACAAGACCGATGCGGGCATTTACGTGCTGCAGCCTTGGCCTGGTGCCAAGCCCGGCATGCGCATCCATTAAGCCCGCCTACGTCCCTGAGAGCGGCCCATGTTTCACCCCAAACCCAACTGGAGAGAAACAACATGAACGGCCTGAAAAGAGCTTCCTTTTTCAGACCCCAGCTGTTTGACAGCCTGGTGGGCTACAAGCGTCAGCAACTGACGCAAGACATCGGTGCGGGTATCGCTGTGGGCGTGGTGGCCCTGCCCTTGGCCATGGCCTTTGCCATCGCCTCCGGACTCAAACCCGAGGCGGGTCTGTTCACGGCCATCATTGCGGGCTTTTTGATCTCGGCACTGGGTGGCAGCCGGGTGCAAATCGGTGGTCCAGCCGGGGCCTTCATCGTGATCGTTTACGGCATCGTCGAGCGCTATGGCCTGGCCAACCTGATCTTGGCCACCGCCATGTCGGGCGTGCTGCTGTTCTTGATGGGCCTGTTCCGACTGGGCACGCTGATCCGATTCATCCCGGTGGCCGTGGTCATTGGTTTCACCAACGGCATTGCGGTGCTGATCATGCTGTCACAAGTCAAGGACTTGCTGGGGCTGAAAGTCGTCAGCATGCCTGCTGATTTTTTTGGAATCCTGAACACCCTTGGGCAAAACCTGCACAGCGCCAATCTGGCAGCACTGCTGCTGGCCTTGGCCTCTTTGTCTTTGGTGGTCGGCTGGTTGCGCATGAGCCGCCGCTTGGCAGAGACACGCTTCAAGGGCATCGGCATGATCCCCGGCTCCATCATCGCACTGGTCTTTGCCACCTTGGTCACCTGGTTGCTGAACCTGCCAGTAGAGACCATTGGCAGCAAGTTTGGTGGCATTCCAGCCGCTATGCCGAGCTTTCAGTGGCCCGAATTCAGCTGGGACAGCGCCCGCTTTTTGCTCATGCCCACCCTGACGCTGACGCTTTTGGGTGCGATTGAATCGCTGCTGTGCGCCCGCATTGCCGACGGCATGATGGGCGACCGTCACAACCCCAACCAGGAGCTGATGGCGCAAGGCGTGGCCAACTTTGTCACGCCGTTTTTTGGTGGCATGCCGGCCACCGGCACCATTGCCCGCACCGTGACCAACATCAAAAGCGGTGGCACCACCCCGATTTCGGGCATGGTGCATGCGCTGACCTTGCTGGGCGTGGTGCTGGTGGCAGCCCCCTTGGCGGGGCACATTCCGCTGGCGGCACTGGCAGCGATCTTGATGTTTGTGGCCTGGAATATGGGCGAGTGGCGTGAATTCTTGCACCTGCGCCAATACCGCCTGCCCTACCGCATCACCTTGCTGGCGGTGTTTTTCCTCACCGTGGTGTTTGACCTGACCGTGGCAGTCGAGGTGGGCCTGATCGCCGCATGCCTCACCTTCATTTACCGCATCTCCAGCCTGAGCCGCTGCGAGCCGGTCAACCGTCTGGATCAACCCAGTCTGACCGGACACGACCACGCCATCCAGGCCTGGCGTCTTTATGGCGCCCTGTTTTTTGGTGCCGTCAAGCTGATTGAAGACATCGAAGACAAGATCAACGCCCCGGTTTTGTTGGTGGACCTCAAGAACGTGATTTACATCGACTCATCGGGTGCAGATGCCTTGATGAACCTGATCGACACTTGCCGCAAAAAAGAGGTGAAGCTGATCGTTTGTGGTTTGCACCACCAACCTCTGGACATCGCCCGACGCAGCGGTTTGCTGACTCACCTGGCAGGCCACCTGGAATCTGACCTGCCCGCAGCCATCCAGCGGGCTGTCAGCCTGTCGGCACGGCCGGACCAGTAAAATCCAAGGCAATTCACCCTTTTTCTCGCCTGAAAGCTTGTCATGTCCATTTTTCGCCGCCCTGACTACACGTCTGATACCACCCAGTTCATTGAGCAACTCAAGGCGCAACGCCCTGAGCTGGAGGCCGAGCAACGCCAGGGCCGCGCCCTGCTGTGGGACAAACAACTGAGCCGCGACGAGCAGCAAGCGTTCAAGAGCGCCCGTGTGGCTCAAAAACCCTATGTCTACCAAACCCAGGCCTCCTGAGCCTGGCACTGAACGCACAAAGCTGAACACCATCTGCCACGCTCTCACAACGCCCCATGACACAACCCACTTCGCCCACCGAGCTGCCCGCAGCGGCACAGGACACCGCTGTGTCCATGCCGGTGGTGGTCGACCATGTGGCGGTGGCCAGGTTGTATGGCGAGCCGCTGTTTTCCATGCCCACCGACCTGTACATCCCACCGGATGCGCTGGAGGTGTTTCTGGAGGCTTTCGAGGGTCCGCTGGACTTGTTGCTTTATTTGATCCGAAAGCAGAACTTCAACATCCTGGACATCCCGATGGCGGGTGTCACGCGCCAGTACTTGGTCTATGTGGATGAGATCCGCCAGCGCAACCTGGAGCTGGCCGCCGAATACCTGCTGATGGCGGCCATGCTGATCGAGATCAAGTCGCGGATGCTGCTGCCCCCCAAAAAGGTGGCTGAAGGCGAAGAAGCCGAAGACCCGCGCGCCGAACTGGTGCGCCGTCTGCTTGAATACGAGCAAATGAAATTGGCCTCGATGCAGCTCAATGCTGTGCCCCAATATGGCCGCGATTTTTTGCAGGCCCAGGTTTACATCGAGCAAAGTCTGCAACCGCGCTTTCCGGACGTCAGCATGGACGAGCTGCAATCGGCCTGGCGCGACATCCTCAAACGCGCCAACTTGGTACAGCACCACAAGATCAGCCGTGAAGAATTGAGTGTGCGCGAGCACATGAGCATCGTGCTCAAGCACCTGCAAGGGCGCAAATTTGTCGAGTTTGAACACCTGTTCGACCCCACTTTGGGCGTGCCGGTGCTGGTGGTCACTTTCATTGCTCTGCTGGAGCTGGCCAAAGAAACCCTGATCGAGATCACCCAAGCCGAAGCCTTTGCGCCGATTTACGTGCGGCTGGCTTACACGCCCAACTGAAGGCCTGAGAGACCTCCGACTTTCTGGGTCAGACGGCCTCGCCCCGCGGCCCGCGGCCCATGAGCACCTGAACCGCCTCACGGGCTTGCAAACGACCATCGAGCAAAGCCACCACCGCCTCGGTGATGGGCATGTCTACGCCCAAGCTCTGGGCGCGTTGCCACACGGTGCGGGCACTGTAGACACCTTCGGCCACGTGACCGAGCGAAGTCACGGCCTGCGCAAGGCTCAAACCCTGGGCCAACAACAGGCCCACTTTGCGGTTGCGGCTCAAGTCGCCTGTGGCGGTCAGCACCAGATCCCCCAAGCCCGACAGGCCCATGAAGGTCTCTGGCTTGGCACCCAGCGCTACACCCAATCGGGTCATTTCGGCCAAGCCCCGGGTAATGAGCGCTGCGCGGGCGTTCAACCCCAAGTCCAAGCCATCGCACAGACCCGTGGCGATGGCCAGCACGTTTTTGACGGCCCCACCCACCTCAACGCCGACGATGTCTTCGTTGGCGTACACACGCAACGCCCCGCCATGGAAGGCCTTGACCAGCGCCTCACGCACAGATGCATGAGGGCTGGCCGCTACCAAAGCAGTCGGTTGGGTTCGGGCCACTTCTTGCGCGAAACTGGGGCCATTGAGCGCACCAGCACGCAGCTGGGGGGCAACTTGGGCTTGCACTTCGTGGGGCATGAGGCCTGTCTCCGCCTCGAAGCCTTTGCACAGCCAAGCCACCGAAGCGGGCACGCCGCGCAGCGCCAGCAAGGTGCTGCGCAAACCCGCCATGGGGGTGGCGATGATGAAGAGGTCTTCGGCCCCGGCAGACTGCAAGCATGCGTCCAGCGGGCCAGAGGAGATCCCCAGCGCTGCGGGCAGATCGATACCGGGCAAGTACCGCTGGTTGCGGCGCTGCTGCTGCAGGGCCTGGGCTTGGGCCGCATCACGCGCATGCAAAACCACCCGGTGTGCTGCTGGGTGGCGGCTGGCCGCAATGGCCAACGCGGTGCCCCAGGCGCCTGCACCGATGACGGTGATTTGCATGCCGGGTGTGTGCTGTATTACTGCTGGGTGGCGGCAGCCTGGGCTTGCTGCTGCTCGTACATGGCCTGGAAGTTGATTTCAGCCAGGTGCACAGGCGGGAAACCGGCCCGGGTGATCAAATCGGCCACGTTGCCACGCAGGTAGGGGTACACGATTTGCGGGCAAGCAATGCCCATGATCGCGCTCATCTGGTCATCGGGGACGTTGCGAATTTCAAAGATGCCGCCTTGCTTGCATTCAGCCAGGAACACGGTCTTGTCAGCGATTTTGGTGTGCACGGTGGCCGTGACACAGACTTCAAACACACCTTCGGCCACCGGGGTGGCTTCCACACCCAACTGGATGTCCACGCTGGGCTGCTGCTGATCGATCAGGATGGCTGGGGAATTGGGCTGCTCCAGAGAAGCCTCCTTGAGGTAGACCCGCTGGATCTGAAAAACAGGGGTTTGGGCTTCGGCGTTGACAGCGGTATCGGTCATGAAATTCTCTTCAAGAAAAAATACAGGCAGTCCGCAGGGGACCGCCCAAGGTTGAAACAAACAATTATCAGCGATCAGAAACAGACCGGGAGCTTCGCCCCGCCTGTGAAAACCCCAAGGGTTTTCAGGCGGACTGCAACAAAGGCACCAAACCGCCTTTGGCATCCAGCGCCATCAGGTCGTCACAGCCACCCACATGGGTGTCACCCACATAAATTTGTGGCACGGTGCGGCGGCCAGTGATCTGCATCATGTGGTCGCGCTGGACCGGGTCCAGGTCAATGCGGATTTCTTCGATCTGCTCGACCCCTTTGGCTTTGAGCAACTGCTTGGCACGGACGCAGTATGGGCAGACGGCGGTGGTGTACATCTTGACGTTTTGCATGGGGGCTTTCTGGGTTCAGGCTTTTTCGACGGGCATGCTGGCGGCTTGCCAGGCTTTGAGGCCACCGGCCAAGGATTTCACATTTTCAAAACCAAGTTTGCGGGCGGTGGCTGCGGCGCGTGCCGATCGTGCGCCCACCTGGCAAACCATGACGACTTGGGCCGATTTGCTCTTGACGAGCTGGGCCAATTTGTCTTCCAGCTGACCCAAAGGCAGGTTTTTAGCGCCAATCACGTGGCCGCGTGCGAATTCGTCCGGTTCGCAGACATCGATGACGATGGCTTTTTCACGGTTCATCAACTGCACCATGTCCTGGGGGCTGAGGCCTTGGCCTGTTTTCAAAGTAGGGAGAAGCAATGCCAATCCCGAGGCCAGGGCCATAGCGATGAGCATCCAGTTGTCGAGGAGAAATTTCACGAATCAGACCTTTTTAAACCACAAAATACCGGCCCGTCAGCGAGCCGCCAAGTGCAGATTCTAAAATGAGGGACTTTCCCTCTGTTTTTCGCAGCCTCTGCTGCTTGCCCAACATGTACAAAATCGTCCTTATCCGCCACGGCGAATCCACCTGGAACCTTGAAAACCGCTTCACAGGCTGGACCGATGTGGACCTGACCCCCACGGGTGTGAGCCAGGCCATGTCTGCGGGCAAACTGCTCAAAGCCGAAGGCTGGGACTTTGACCTGTGCTACACCTCGGTGCTCAAGCGGGCCATCCACACACTTTGGTACACCTTGGACGAAATGGACCGCACTTGGTTGCCGGTGCTCAAGGATTACCGCCTGAACGAGCGGCACTACGGTGCCCTGCAGGGCCTAAACAAAGCCGACATGGCCAAACAATACGGCGACGACCAGGTGCTGATCTGGCGCCGCAGCTACGACACGCCGCCGCCCGCGCTGGAAGCGACCGATCCCCGTTGCGAGCGCAGCGACCGCCGCTATCCCCAGCCCGCTGTCGTGCCGCTGACCGAATGCCTGAAAGACACTGTGGCCCGCGTACTGCCCGCCTGGAATGACAGCATCGCCCCCAGCGTCAAAGCGGGCAAGCGCGTGCTGATCGCGGCGCACGGCAACTCGATCCGTGCCCTGATCAAGTACCTGGACGGCATCTCGGACCAAGACATCGTGGGCGTGAACATCCCCAACGGCATCCCCCTGGTGTACGAGCTCGACGAGAACCTGAAGCCAATTCGTCACTACTACCTGGGCGATGCCGAGGCTGCCGCCAAAGCCGCTGCCGCGGTCGCCAGTCAAGGCAAAGCCTGATTTTTGTTCTGCACCGCGTGACAGGGCATTTACACCTTGTCACCCGGCTTACCCCTCTGGGGGGTGTATATTGATCTGCTACTGACTGGGAACACACAAGCTCATGGGACAAAAACTCAAGATCGCAGGCTGGATCAGCGTTGGGGCACTGGCCGGTGCTTTGACCACGGTGTCGCTGCAAACCGTGGCACGCGGCAACATGGCCCCCTTGCCTCTGGAAGAGCTGCAGCAGCTGGCCGCTGTTTTTGGCATGGTCAAGAGCGACTACGTCGAGCCTGTGGATGAGAAAAAACTGATCTCCGAAGCCATCTCCGGCATGGTGGCCAGCTTGGATCCTCACTCCCAGTATTTCGATAAAAAGACCTTCAAGGAATTTTCTGAAGGCACTTCGGGCAAGTTTGTCGGTGTAGGCATCGAAATCAGCCAGGAAGATGGCTTGGTCAAGATCGTGTCACCGATTGAAGGTTCACCCGCCGACCGAGCTGGACTCAAGCCCAACGACCTGATAACCAAAATCGACGACACCATGGTCAAAGGCCTGTCGCTGAACGAGGCGGTCAAACGCATGCGCGGCGAACCCAAGACCAAGGTGCTGCTGACGATCTTGCGCAAGTCTGAAAACCGCACCTTCCCCGTGACCATCGTGCGCGAAGAGATCAAGACCCAATCTGTCAAGTCCAAGATCATCGAGCCAGGTTATGGATGGATTCGCGTGTCCCAGTTCCAAGAACGCACGGTGGACGACTTCGCACGCAAGATCGAAGACATGTACAAACAAGAGCCTCAGCTCAAAGGCTTGGTGCTCGACCTGCGCAACGACCCAGGGGGTCTGCTGGACGCGGCGGTGGCTTTGTCTGCCGCCTTCCTGCCTGAAAACGTCACAGTGGTCACCACCAATGGACAGCTGGAAGAAAGCAAGTTCACCTACAAAGCCACGCCCCAGTTCTGGCGTCGCAACAGCACCAACGACCCCATCACCCGCATGACGGCGGCCACGGGGGGTGCGTTGAAAAAAGTACCTTTGGTGGTGCTGGTGAATGAAGGCTCGGCCTCGGCCAGTGAGATCGTGGCCGGAGCCTTGCAAGATTACAAGCGCGGCACCCTGATGGGCAGCCAGACCTTTGGCAAAGGCTCGGTCCAAACCGTGCGCCAGTTGGGCCCCGACACAGCACTCAAGATCACCACAGCCCGCTACTACACGCCCAATGGCCGCGCCATCCAGGCCAAAGGCATCGTGCCCGAAGTGATGCTGGACGAAACCGAAAACGGCAATGTCTTCGCAGCCTTGCGCACCCGCGAAGCCGACCTGGAAAAACACCTGAGCAACGGCAAGGAAGCCGAAGAGAAAAAAGACCCGGCCCGTGAGAAAGCCCGAGAAGAAGCGATCAAGAAATTGGAAGAAGAGTCCAAAAAGCCCGTGGCAGAACGCCGCTTGCCCGAGTTCGGCTCGGACAAAGACTTCCAGCTGATCCAGGCTTTGAACCAACTCAAAGGCCTGCCCGTCAAGGCCAGCACCACCCTGGCCGAACGCAAGGTCGAGAAGAAAGAAGACTGAGCGCCATGGTTGACGCGCATGGATGACGCACAGTTGCTGCGCTACTCGCGGCACATCCTCCTCAACGAACTGGGCATCGACGGCCAAGACAAGCTCCTGGCCTCACATGCCCTCATCATCGGTGCGGGTGGCCTGGGCTCTCCGGTCAGCCTGTATCTGGGCAGTGCCGGGGTGGGCCACATCACCGTGGTGGACCACGACCAAGTCGACGCCACCAACTTGCAACGCCAAATTGCGCACACTTTGGACCGGGTAGGACAGTACAAAGCCGATTCGGTGCGTACGGCGATTGCGCAGATCAACCCCGATGTGCGCGTCACGCCCATCACCCAACGCGCAGATGCGGCCCTGCTGGACACACTGGTGGCCCAAGCCGATGTGGTGATCGACTGCTGCGACAACTTTGAAACTCGCCAAGCCGTGAATCTGGCCTGTGTGGTGCACCGCAAACCGCTGGTCTCGGGCGCGGCCATCCGCATGGACGGGCAGGTCTCGGTGTTTGACAGCACGCAGGCCGAAGCGCCCTGCTACGCCTGCATCTTCCCGCCCGCACAACTGCCCGAAGAAACCCGCTGCGCCACCATGGGCGTGTTTGCCCCCTTGGTGGGCATCATCGGCACGGTACAAGCAGCCGAAGCCCTGAAAATTCTGAGCGGCATGGGCAGCCACATGGCGGGGCGTTTGCTGATGCTCGACGGGCGCGAGCTGTCTTGGACCGACATCCGCATGCAACGCGACCCGGCTTGCCCGGTGTGCGCACCACACCGCCAAGACTGAACCGAAGCGACGCGGTCAAGCCACCACTTTGCCGCAGGGGCGGCCTCCCACAGCGAAGCAGGCAAAGTATTTCGCCATCAAGGGCCTTCCAATGGCCTGCTGGCCTGTCCCTCCTTCATAAAGAGGATGGGGCAAACCCGGTCCTCCAAGCATGCAGATTCGGTATGTAATCCAGAAAGGCCATTCCGTAAAAACACGCACACCATGTACCTGAGCTCCAAACAGGCAACGCTACTGGGCCAAATCATGCAGACCTTGGCCGAGCCCCATGAAGAAATCGAAATCCGAGAGATCATGGGTGACTTGGTCATGCAGCTGCTCGGGGCTCAGTATTACGCCAGCTTTGTCTGGCAGCCCGACAGCCAAATTTTTGCCCAGCCCATCCAGATCAACATGGACCCGATGAATCTGCGGGCCTATGAAAGTTATTACCAGTTCCATGACCCCATCACACCGCTGATGCAGCGTTACCAGGTGTCAGTGCGTGCCACCGATGTGCTGGCCATCGACGAGCTGAAGAAAACCGAATTTTTCAACGACTTCCTGAACAAGGATGGCTTGTATTGGGGTGTGAACCTTTATGCCTGGCACCAGGGGCAAACCCTGGGCGACATGCGCATCTGGCGCGACAAGCGCAGAGACAACTTCACACCCGACGAGTTGCGCTTGCTCGACATGCTCCAGCCGGCTTTTGTCACGGCGCTGGCCCGCGCCCAAAGGCCCAAGCAGCACGATGTCTTGACCCTCAACACCCTGTCCCAACGCCTGACCACGCGCGAACAGGACACCGCACGGCTGGTCATGCTGGGCATGACCGATAAGGAAATTGCACGGGCACTTGAAATTTCCACCACCACCGTACGGACGCATTTGGAAAACGCCTTTCGCAAAGTCGGCGTCAGCAACCGAGCGGCACTGGTGCACAAACTCAGGCCTTGAAGGGCCCAACAGGCATCCTGAAATACAAGGATGGTGACTCACAAGCCGTGTCTCTAGCATCGATTGAACGCCCATTCAGGCGTTTCAACCCGAAAAAAGGAGACATCCATGGCTACCAACACATCACGTCGGAATTTCTTTAAAAACACCACCGCCATCTCTGCAGCTGCTGTCATGGGTGACTTGGCCCTCACGGCCGCCGGAGGCCACACCGCAATGGCCAAAACAAAGGATGCGCTGGCTGAATTGACCGCAACGCAAGTGGTGCGCGACATCAGCCATGGCAAGCTCAAAGCCGAGACCTATATGGCCGCCATGATCGCGCGCGCCAAAGCCGTCAGCAGCCTCAATGCCATGATTTACCTCAATGAAGACAAAGCCATGGCGGCGGCCCGGCAAGTCGATGCGGACCGTGCCGCAGGCAAAAAACTCGGTACCTTGGCCGGTTTGCCGATTGTGGTCAAGGACAACATCAACACCAAAGACATGAAGACCACAGGGGGCACCCCCTCGCTGCGCCATTTTCAGCCCAGCAAAAATGCACCCTCTGTCCAAAAGTTGATCGATGCAGGCGCCATTGTTCTGGGCAAATCCAATCTGCACGAATGGGCTTTTGGCATCACCAGCACCAACTTCACGCTGGGCACAGACCAATCAGGCGGTGCAGCACGCCCCTGCAAAAACCCCTATGACAGCACACGCATTCCTGGCGGCTCGTCGGGCGGCACGGCTGCCGCCATCGCCGCGCGATTGGCCCCCGCCGGTCTGGGGACAGACACGGGGGGGTCCACGCGCGTGCCCGCCTCGTTCTGTGGCGTGGCCGGTTTCCGTCCGTCGGTGGGCGATGGCGAAGGCAAAGGTCGCCGCTACCCCGACACCGTCAACGATGCCTTGCCCATCAGCACCACCCGCGACACAGTGGGCCCCATGGCCCGCACGGTGGCCGACTTGGCCTTGTTGGATGCCGTGATTACAGGCGGCAATGTACCGATGGCCAAATCACTCAAAGGCCTCAAGATCGGCATTCCAGCTACCTTCTGGGCGGGGCTGGATGACAGCGTGAAACTTGTAGCCGATGCCGCCAAGAAAAAGCTGGAGTCTGCTGGTGTGGTGTTGGTCGATGCCGATCTGGCGGGCATCATGGCACTCAATGGGGAAATGTCGTTTCCGATTGCCCTGCACGAGCCCGTGCATGCCATTCCCGCGTATCTGGCGGCGAATAACGCGCCCGTCAAAACCGTCAAGGAAGTGGCGGATCAACTTGCCAGCCCAGATGTGGCGGGTGCCTTTGGCGCCATTCAAGGCCCGTTCAGTGAAGCCGCTTTCCACGATGCGTATTTGGGCATCATGGCCACCAAGCGTCCAGCCTTGCAAAAACTCTACAAAGACTATTTCGCAGCGCAAGGCGTGGAGTGCGTGTTGTTCCCAACGACGCTCTTGGCCGCGCCCAAGATCGACGCCGCCAATGGCTCCAAAAACCTCAGCTACACCGTCGGCGGTGTGGTGCAAAAAGACAAAGACACCTTTGGCACTTGCATCCGCAACACCGATCCCTGCACCAATGCCGGCATTCCCAGCGTGTCGATTCCGGCAGGTTTGACGGCAGGCGGCTTGCCGGTGGGCATGCAAATCGACGGCCCCTTGGGTTCGGACAGCAATCTGCTGGCCATTGGCATGGGCATCGAGGCAGTGTGGGGGTCGCTGAAAGCGCCAGCGGTCTGAACAAGATCGGCCCTGAGCCGGTTTGAAAGAAAAAAGCCAGGTGGGACACCCCACCTGGCTTTTTTTGTGAAGATTTTGCTCAGTCGCCTTGGCAAGTGCCGTGGAATTTTCTGAACAAGGGTGGCGACATGGCGGTCTCAGGTGCCGCGAAAAGTCCGATTTTTTGTTTTTGGGCCTGACGTTGCAGACCCGCATAAGGGCCTTTGCCTGTGCGGAACCGGTAGGCCCAAGCCATGCCCGAGCGAACCATCTCGGCACCCAAATCCACGTTATCCATCGACAAACGGCCAATCTGTCGACCATAAACATCGTGGCCATGGTTGACCACCTGGACAGGCTTTCGCAAGGCCAGACGAATCATCGCATCTCGTGCTTCCACCCCACCGGGCTGGCAGGTCTCGGGGGCGTCAATGCCGTCCACACGCAGCTTGACAGGCTCATGCTGTCCATCACGAACCAACAAAACGGTATCGCCATCCATGACCCAACTGACCCAACCTGTCCAAGTTTCAGCGGCTTGAATGGCGCAGGACCCCAGACAAGTTACCAGCGCAAGTGTCCACCGCACCCCAAGGCTCATGCCACATCCTTACCGCGTTGACCCTGGCGCCGGTTGGCTTTGGGCAGGTCAGGACTGCGCTCAGCCAGCAAGGCTTGTGTCCTCTCTTGCAACCGGGCCAATGACTCATCGAATTGGGCCACCTCTTGCGGCTGCAGTGCTGACAAAATTTGGCTGTTGATCACCTGAACCTGGGGCATCAGGGCTTCGTAAACCTCCCTGCCCGCTGGGGTCAGAGCAACCAGCGCACTGCGTCGGTCGTTGGCCGGAATGGTCCGCAAGACCAAGCGTTTGGCAACCAAAGCGGTGAGGGTGCGCGAGGTACGAGCTCGGTCACGGTGCATGCGCTCGGCCAATGCCGAAGGCGGTAAGCTGCCGCCCTCATACAGCTGTGCAATCACTGCCCACTCACGTCGCGTGATGCCGTAACCACCTTCACACAGGCGCACGACCATGGTGCCCGCCACAGACGACAAGCGGCTCAATCGGTAAAGAAGCAGGTCGTCAATCGACGCCAGGCGCTGAGAGGGGGACATGGACATCAGGGTTTTCCGGGGGGATGATTGTTTAGATCAATTGTCGGTCAGGGCGCTACATTCTGTCTTGCTTCATCCGAAAGGGGACTTGCGCCCCAAACGTGCTCTGATTTTCAGGCATGCCACACACACCAGGTCACATGATCTCCCAACGCCCCAACATCATCTTCATCGTGGCCGACGACCTCGGCTTTGCCGACCTGGGCTGCTACGGCGGCCGCGACGCGAAGTTTGGCCCCGTCTCGCCCGTGCTCGACCAGCTCGCTGCTGCGGGTCTCAAGTTCACGCAGGGTTATGCCAACTCGCCCGTATGCTCGCCCACCCGCTTTGCACTGATGACGGCCCGCTACCAGTACCGCCTGCGCGGTGGCGCGGACGAACCCATCAACAGCAAAAGCAAGGGCAGCAAGGTGCTGGGCTTGCCGCCCGAGCACCCCACGCTGCCCTCGCTGCTCAAAGCCAGCGGCTACCGCACGGCCTTGATCGGCAAATGGCACCTGGGCTACCCGCCGCACTTCAGCCCGATCAAATCGGGTTACGAAGAGTTCTTTGGCCCCATGTCGGGCGGGGTGGACTACTTCACCCACGCCAGCAACAACGGCACACACGACCTGTACACCAACGAAGAAGAAAAACACGAAGACGGTTACCTGACCGACTTGATCTCGCACAGGGCTGTGGACTTTGTCGAGCGCATGGCTCCGGGCGCGGCGCAAGGCACGCCCTTCTTTTTGAGCCTGCATTACACCGCGCCGCACTGGCCTTGGGAAACCCGCGAAGACCATGCACTGACCCAAGAGGTCAAGGACAACCTGTTCCACCTGCACGGCGGCAACATCCACACCTACCACCGCATGATCCACCACATGGACGAAGGCATTGGTTGGGTGGTGGACGCGCTCAAAAAGACGGGCCAACTCGACAACACCCTGATCGTCTTCACCAGCGACAACGGCGGTGAGCGCTTCAGCGACAACTGGCCTTTGGTGGGCGGCAAGATGGACCTGACCGAAGGCGGCATCCGCGTGCCATGGATCGCGCACTGGCCCGCCGTCATTGCGCCCGGCGGCACCTCCACCCAGCACTGCATGACCATGGACTGGTCGGCCACCATGGTGGAGCTGGCCGGAGCGCAAGCCGATGCCGCGCACCCGTTTGATGGCGTGTCCATGCTGCCTGTGCTGCGTGATGCCCAGCATCAGTTTGAGCGCCCCCTTTACTGGCGCATGAACCACCGGGGCCAACGCGCCTTGCGCATGGGCGACTACAAATACCTGCGGGTGGACGGCAACGACTACCTCTTCAACATCCCCGCCGACGAGCGCGAACGCGCCAACTTGGCCAAGCACCAGCCCGAGACACTGCAAAGCCTGCGTGCGGCTTGGGAAGCCTGGGACAGCACCGTGCCTGCCATCCCGGAAGACGCCACCATCAGCCTAGGCTACTCGGTCAAAGACATGCCTCAGCGCTGAGGCCCTGGCGGCTAAGATCGGGCATGCCTGATATGCAACGCTTTTTGACCTTCCGCCAATGGCCCCGCCTGACGGCCCCACTGGCCCGCACCGAGGTGCTGGCGGGCCTGACGGTGGCACTGGTCATGATTCCTCAAGCCGTGGCCTATGCGGGTCTGGCGGGCATGCCCCTGGTGACAGGCCTCTACACCTGCCTGATTCCGGCGCTGTTGGCCGTGCTGTTTGGCAGCGCCAACCGCTTGTCGGTCGGCCCGGCTGCACTCACCTGCGTGCTGATTGGTGCGTCTCTCACGGGCATGGCTGAACCCGGTTCTGCCGAATGGGTGGCGCTGGCGGTGTGGCTGTCGCTGCTGTCGGGGGCCATTCAGCTGCTGCTGGGACTGGGGCATTACGGCTGGTTGATCAACCTGGTCAGCGCTCCGGTGATGATGGGTTTCACCCAGGCCGCTTCTTTGCTCATCATGGCCTCGCAAGTGCCCGGCTTGCTCGGCGTCAAAGCCTGGAGCTGGGATGTGCAGCACTGGCCCGTGTGGCTCAGCGGCTGGCCGGCGTGGTTTGGCCTGGGCAGCTTGGCCATCTTGCTGCTGCTGCGCCACTACAAACCGCGTTGGCCCAGCATCATGATCGTGATGGGCGTGGCCTCGGCCGTGGGTTATGCCACCGATTACCAGCAACATGGCGCAGTGGTGGGCTTGCTGCCCTCGGGCCTGCCAGATTTTTATTGGCCTGCGTGGCCGGGGCTGGACACCCTCAACCAACTGTGGGTGCCCGCCATGGTGATCGCGCTGGTGAGCTTTTTGGAGACAGCGTCCAGTGCCCGCATCGAATGCCGCCGCGACGGCAAACGCTGGGACGACAGCACCGAACTCTTCAGCCAAGGCCTGGCCAAACTGGCTTCGGCCTTTTCGGGTAGCTTTGCCACCAGCACCTCGTTTTCGCGTTCGGCCCTCATGCTCTATGCCGGAGCACGCTCAGGCTGGGCGGTGGTGGCTTCGGTGGGTTTTGTGCTGCTGGCTTTGCTGATCCTCATGCCCGCACTGCAATTTGTGCCGCGCTCGGTCATGTCGGCGGCCGTGATTGTGGCCGTGCTCAACCTGTTTCAGCCCCGGCAGTTTCTGAACCTCTGGCGCATTGGCCGCATCGAGACCATGACGGCAGGCATCACTTTCGCCATGACCTTGGCCACCGCGCCTCGCATATACTGGGGCGTGATGACCGGGGTGCTGGTAGGGCTGAGCCACTTTTTGCACACCCGCTTGCACCCGCGCATCATCGAAGTGGGCCTGCACCCCGACGGCAGCCTGCGCGATCGCCACCTTTGGAAACTGCCCCCACTGGCCCCCCATCTGTACGCACTGCGCATGGACGCCGAGCTGGACTTTGCCGCGGCCAGCGACTTTGACCGCGCCATCACCGACCACCTGGCCCAACACCCCGATGTGCAACACGTCTGCCTGTTTGCACAGCCGATTAACCGCATCGACGTGACGGGTGTGGAAACCTTTGGTCAGCTGCAGCGCCAGCTCGCCAGCCGGGGCATCACGCTGCACATCAGTGGCATCAAACTGCCGGTAGAGACGGCCTTGCGCCGTGCAGGCGAGCTGCAAGACAGCCCGCACCTCAAGCTCTACCGCACCGACGCCGAGGCCCTGCAGGCTTTGGTCCAACTCACGCCACTGCCCAACGACATCGCGGCTGCGGCTATTTGAGCCAGCAGATCAACACCCGTACCACTCAAGCCAAAGCTTTTTCAAATTCCGACAAACGCTTGTAAATCGAGCGCAGCTCGGTGATGTCGGTCCAGCGCTCAATCAGGTAAGAAAACGCATCGTTGACCTTGCCAAAAGCATTGCCCACCTGCTGGATCACGCCCAAGGTGATCACACCGGTGAACAAAGACGGTCCCATTAACAGGTAAGGGAAAATCACCATCGTCTGGCCGTAAAAATTGCTCCACAAGTGAAAGTAAGCGTAGTGGTTGAACAGCCGAAAATTGTTCAGCCGCACCCCCATGAACAACTCCAGCACTGTGGGCAAATGCATGCGACTGCGATCGTCCTCGGCATAGACCAGGTCCTTGCGCAGCGCCGCTTCAGTGCGTTGGTTGTTGTACTCCAGCCCCGGCAGGCGTATACCCACAAACCATGAAATCGCTGTGCCACCCAGCGCCGTGACCAGCGCCACCCAAAACAGCGAACCCTCAAACTGCAACCAGGCAATCGCCATGCCTGTGGACAAAGCCCACAAAATCGGGATGAACGAAAGCAAGGTCAGCACCGCCCTCACCAAGCCCAAGCCTAGATTTTCGGTCTGGCGGGCAAAGCGCATGCAGTCTTCCTGAATCCGCTGCGAAGCACCCTCTACCGAGGCATCCGTGCCCTGCCAGCGCGGCAAGTACTCTTCGGTCAAAGCCTGACGCCAACGAAAAGCGAAGTGAGAAGCCAGATACGTCTCCAGGCTGCGCAGCAACATGAACGGGAAAGCAATCCACGCAAACTGCTGCATGAAACCCCAGAACTTTTCGAGCCCGCCGGCTTGTTCGGGTTTTTGCAAGAGGTCATAAAACTCGCCGTACCAAGCGTTGAGTTTGACGGTCTGCTGCACCGTGACGAACACCAAAGCCACCAACACAAACAAACCACCCCAGGCCCACAAGGCCCAGCGGCGGGAGAGAAAGAAACTGCGGAACATAAGACCTGCTTATTTAAGGGTTGACGCTGTCGACCGTCTCGGTCTTGAAGTCGGCGGGCAGCACCACTTCGAGCAATTCCAAATCTTCGCTGTGCCCAAGTTCACGGTGGCGAATGCCTGGCGGCTGGTGCACACAGGAGCCGGCTTCCAGCCGAACCGGACCCTGCCCCTCGTATTCAAACTCGATCCAACCCTTGAGCACATAAACCAGCTGGAACTCGGTGTGATGCAAATGCGGCTGGCTGGAGAACTCATGCCCGCCTGCGGCGCGGATCACACTGGCCGTGACACGCCCTTGCGTGGCCTGCTTGAGCCCCAAATCACGGTACTCAAAAAACGAGCGCAGACCACGCTCGAACTGCGCATCTTTGGCGTGGGTCACCACAAAACCTTGTGTTGTCATAGGCATCTCCTGGGGTCACTGAATGGCGTTGACTGGATTCAACACCAGTTCACATCCTAAGCCCCATCACACGGTTAGGCTGTCACGCAGAAACATGGCCATTGCATTCGGTAGACGACCTCTGAGGTGAAAGATGATTGACCACCACTGGTGACTTTCACGATTTCAAGGCGAGGTGATATGCATAGTACTTTTGATCACGCGCCCAGCCCATGGACTCGTACAAGGCTTGTGCTGGCAAGTTCTGAACATCCGTGGTCAAGGACAAGCGCACAGCGCCCAATTGGCGCGCATGGTCGGCAGCAGCCGTCACCAAAGCCTCGCCCACGCCCAAGCGCCTGGCCGTGGGTGCCACGAACAGATCATTGAGCACAAACACCCGCGCCATCGACACGGAAGAAAAGCTCGGGTAAAGCTGTGTAAAACCCACAGCCTGACCTTGTGACTCGGCCAGCAGCACCACCGATTGCCCGCGCTCAAAGCGCGCCTGCAGAAAGTCCCGTGCAGCCTCCGCATCACTGGCCTGACCGTAAAACTGGCGATAGCCATCAAACAGCGTGACCACAGCATCGAGGTCGGCCAACACTGCTTGACGGATGGTGATTGAAGTCATGGTTTGTCCTTTTCAACAGCTTGTACCTTGTAGGCTCGCATGGCTGAGGCCACTTGCGAAGCCTCGGTGGTGTCGTCTGGGTAAAAACGGTAGCTAGGCGCCACGATGGCGGCAACGGACTGCACCTGAATGACCAGCACGCTTTGAATGGTGAAGCGTTGGCCCACCATGGCAAGCAGAGGCTTGGCCCAGGTCGCAAATTCGGGGTCGTCTGCAAGTACCTCGCGGGCACGGCCCAAAAGCTTGAAACCCTTTTGCACGAACACATCGACAAAGCTCAAACACACCTGCGGGTGCTGCGCAATGTTGCCCGCTCTGACAGGCGAAGCGATGTGCGCCACCACCACATGCTGCTCGTCGGCAATGGCCCAGACTTCTTTGGGCGAGACGTTGGGTTGACCCTCGGCGTCCACCGTGGCCAGCCAGCACAGCACGCTGCGGCGGGCGGCTTCGCGGACAGCGTCAGTCAAAAGCGCCTGTTCAGGATTCATGCCCCGTACCGTTTCCCTCTGATGAATTCACGCAACCTCATTACAACCGTGCGGTTTGACGATTCGGTCAGTGGATGACGGAAACTTGGCCAACTTGGATGCAGGACGGCGAGGTCGGGCAAGAAGTTCACCGCCACAGTTGGGGCACTTGCCAGCAAGCGTACTCTCCGCGCAGGACTCACAAAACGTGCATTCGAACGAGCAAATTCGCGCTTCTGTGGACTCTGGTGGAAGATCCTTGTCACAGCATTCGCAATTGGGGCGCAATTGAAGCATGTCGTATTCCTCGAGTTAATGGGATGCAATCCTGCCATTTGAATTGAGCGGCAATTTAGGCAGAACGGCGCGACTGAAATTAACTTCAGCACTGGCCGACATGGCCCCTGCGGAAGCCGCCATGTTCATAAATCCGTAGTTATGCAACCGCGTTCGCTGCGGATTGCAACACCTCGGACGCCCACTGATTCAAGCTCTTCCCTGCGGCTTGTGCCGCCACCAATGCAGCACCATGCGTTTCAGGTGGCACACGCAGCATGAGCTTGCCTGAGGCTGGTTTTTCGGGTGCGATGCCTTGGGCCTTGCAGTCTTCCAAAAAATCATCAATCGCCACTTCAAATTCATGCCGAAGCTCTGACACGGTTTCACCGTGAAAACTGATGATGCAGCGCAGGCCCAAAACACGGCCCACAAAAATATTGTCCCGCTCATCAAACTCGATGCGGGCCAAATAGTTCTTGTACGTCATGGTGTTCATGGATGGACTCCGATTCTTTCTAACAGCTCGCGTACTTCTTCCACTTGATACCGCTTCGCCTCTTTGCCTGGATGCGGGCGATGGCAGCGCCATTGCTCATCTTTGAGGGTGATCTTGACGCGAGAACCTTCACGTTCATGCACCACACCCCCCAAGGCCATCAGCAGCGATTCAATGTCTGCAAAAACCAGCGAGGCCAATGTGGGCTTGGCAAATACAGCGCGCAAGGTTTTCCGGTGCTTCGTGCTGATATCGGGAATGCTATCAAAAAGTGCAATCATGTCAACACCCATTAATAATGAATATTTTTATATTCATTAATTATGCATAGGTCATTGGCCAGAGGGTTTCAAAGCAACTTTGACTTGAACCCGTATTCGTTCATGGAGGACCTTGCGCTCAACGCCATGCAGATGGGCACCGCTTTCAGGCCGTGACGATCCACCCTTCCAGCGGATCAAACGGCGGCAAACCGTATTGCGGGTGCCCCGCCTCGTGCTGTTGCTGCGCCCAGGCCGCCTGCATCAGGCACAAGGTGGCGTCAAGCGCGTCGCCGCTGGCGTCATCGGCCAGGCGGCCCAGCAGCGCGTTGCTGGCCACCAGGCGCAGGCCCAAGCGGGTCTGGCCTCGCTCCAAAGCGCTCAGCAACTCGCGCCTGGCCAGCAATCGCTCTGGCGTTTGTTTGGCTTTGTCGTCGCTCTTGTAACTTTGATTGCCCAGCACCTCACGTGCGAGCAAGCCGGGGTAAGCCTCCAGCGCCACGCGGCGGGCATCACCCACATGCAAGCCGGGCAAATGCACACCCGCTTGGCGCAGCAGCAGCACGCCCGCGTGCAGCATGTAGGCCACGGGCGGGTTGACCCATTTCATGGAGGGGCTGGAGCCTGCAGGTTGGTCGGCGGCGCGGTGGGCAAACTTGCCGCCCACGGGGCGGGCGTTGCAAAACGCTGCAAACTGCTCGCGAATTTGGGCGCGCTCCAGCGCGCAGTAATGGTCCATGCAGGCGGCCCAGTCGGTGGGCCAGCCCAGGGTTTCGACCAATTCACGCGGCAGGCCAAAGGGCAAGTCAAAACCGCCCACCCAATCGGCAGGCTGCGCCAGCCAGTCGCCAAACGCAGCCAGCGTGTCAAAGGTTTGCAGAGCCTGCAGTTGCACCCTGCCCTGCCGGGCTTGGCCCAGCGCCAGCACAATGGGTTTGCGTTTGCTGGGGCTGCTGGAGAAGTCGCAACCGATCAATGTCACAGAATTCATTTCACCAACCCAAGGCTATGACGCCTGCGGCGATCAAGGCCGCACCAGCGATGCGTGGACCTCGGTCTTTTTCACCCAGCAGGTGGCCGCCCAGCAAAGCCGCAAACAGCATGGACACTTCCCGCGCCGGGGCCACATGCGACAGCGGCGCCACCTGCAGGGCGTAGAGCACCAGCACATAAGACACGGGGCTGAAGATACCGACGATCAAGGCGTAGCGCCTTTGCTGCAGCCACAGAGCCCATACCGCCTGTCGATCACGCAACAAAGTGGGCGTCAAAAAAACCAAGCGCACCAGATTGCCAAAGTAGTCCACCAAAATGGGTGACATCAACGCCACCTTGACGGCATAGCCATCGACCACGGTGTAGCTGGCGATGAAGAGGCCGGTGATGCCGCCATAAAAAATGCCCGTGCGCACACGCGCTTGCTGCTTTGGGTCGTGCGCGGCTTGCCACAAGCCGGGGCCACCCGCGATGAGGAACACACCGCCCACCACGCCCAAAATGCCCACCAGGCCGAGCGCCGAAATTTGCTCACCCAAAAAGAAAATCGCCACCATGGAGGACAGCAGCGGCCCCGAGCCTCGCGCCAGCGGATAGACCACCGTGAGGTCGGCCTTTCGGTAGCCCCGCAGCAGCACAATGAAATAAACAATGTGCAGCAAGGCGCTGGCCAACACCAAGGCCCACTCGAGCAAGCCCCACGCGGGCACTTGCTGCCAGCCCACCCACAAGCCCACCGGGGCCCAAAACACCATCAGCACCACCGAGGTGAAGGCGACAAAGCGCACGTCGCCACCGGCTTTTTTGGCGGCTATGTTCCAGCAGGCGTGGATGAATCCGGCCAGGACAACCAGGGCAAGCGCACTCAGAGGCATGGACGTGAAAAAGCCCCTTGCGGGGCTTGGTGTGAAGTGGGTTTAAGCCCGACCGATGATGGACGCGGTGGCCATAAGCTCTTCGAGCAGGGCCAGCGACACTTTGCCCGAGACGCTGTAGGGGTCCAGCTCGGCGCGTTCAGAGTATTTGAGCAAGATGTTGGTGTTCACACGCGAGGCGTCGACTTGGCCCATTGTCCAACCACCAAAGCGTCGCTCAGAGATTTCTTCGTAGTGCAACAGCACCACCTCTTTGTGGCGCGCATCTTTTTGGATGTGGCCGTACAACTCGCTCACAGCATTGCGCCCACCTTCGATGGCTTGCAAAAAGATGCCGCCACCGTAGCAGAGGATGCCAGTGATGCCACTGGACGGGTTGAACTGGCGGGACTGGGCCAGGATGGATTCGATGGTCTCCGCACGGGTGTCCACAGCGCGGCTGGCGTAAAGCAGGCGTACCAACATGGTCAGTTCTTTCCAGGAATCAGGGAGAGGAATTCACGGCGCAGGTTCGGGTCCTTCAAGAAGGCACCACGCATGACCGAGTTGATCATCTTGCTGTCCATGTCTTTGACGCCGCGCCAGCCCATGCAGTAGTGGCTGGCTTCCATGACGATGGCCAAGCCATCGGGCTGGGTTTTGCGCTGGATCAGGTCGGCCAGTTGCACCACTGCTTCTTCTTGAATCTGCGGGCGGCCCATGATCCACTCGGCCAAGCGGGCATATTTGGACAGGCCAATCACGTTGGTGTGCTCGTTGGGCAACACACCGATCCAGATCTTGCCAATCACCGGGCAAAAGTGGTGGCTGCAAGCGCTGCGAACGGTGATGGGGCCAACGATCATCAGCTCGTTCAGATGTTCGGCGTTGGGAAACTCGGTGATCTCGGGGCCTTCGACATAGCGGCCTTTGAACACTTCTTTGAGGTACATCTTGGCCACACGGCGGGCGGTGTCGCCCGTGTTGTGGTCATTGACCGTGTCGATGACCAAGCTGTCGAGCACACCCGCCATCTTGTCGGTGACTTCATCCAGCAATTTGTCCAACTCGCCGGGTTCGATGAACTCGGCGATGTTGTCGTTGGCGTGGAAGCGTTTGCGGGCGGCGTTGATGCGCTCGCGGATTTTGACGGAAACAGGAACGCCTTCGTCTTCGGGCTTGGCGGCAGAGGCAGTCATGGCGTCTGGGGCTTTCATTAACATGGCAAGGATCGTAACAGCGATTCATATGCGCCCCCTTAGACCGAAAAACGCCCATGACAGGCGGGGGGAGATCACCTTCCTAGTAGCGGTTACCGGTCAAAAACAAAGCCAAACGCATCAAACCGAACGCAACCCGGTCGCGCAGCCTTTGATGCCAAGGCCTTTGGGTGTAATTGGCGGCCACCACAGCGGTGCTTTGTTGCTCGATGGCCAGGCTCAGCCTTTGGTACAACTGCTTGGCAAAGGCTTTGTCGGCCACCACCACATTCGCCTCACGTGCCAGCAACAAACTGAGCGGGTCCAGGTTGGACGACCCCACTGTGGCCCAAGGGCGATCGTTGTCCGGATCCACCACAGCCACTTTGGCGTGCAAAAAGCTGGCGGTGTACTCGTGGATTTCAACGCCCGCGTCCAGCAACACCCCATAAACGGGACGAGCAGCGTGGTATTGCATGAAGTATTCGTAGCGTCCTTGCAGCAGCAAGCGCACGCGAACCCCCCTTTGCGCTGCATGGATCAGCGCCTTGCGCAGACGTCGACCCGGCAGAAAATAAGCATTGGCGATGACGATTTCATGCCGGGCCGCACCGATGGCTTTCAAATAAGCCCGCTCGATTTGGGTGCGGTTGAGCACATTGTCTCGCAGCAAAAGCCCAGCCTTGGCCACCAAGTGCACCTCGGTGGGTTCCGTCTGCTGCACCCACGGCGCATGCAGCCCCGCCGCCCGAAAAGAGCTGAACGCCTCCGGGAACTGCTGCTGCCGAGCATGGCGAACGCCCTCGATGCGCCACCACAGCTGCGACATGGTCTCCTGCATCTCTTGCACCAAAGCGCCCCTCGCACAAACGGCAAAGTCCAGCCGGGGCTGCAGCAAAGTACCGTGGTGCGGGTCGTACCAGTCGTCCAGGATGTTGATGCCGCCACAAAAAGCCAGATGGCCATCGATCACGCACAACTTGCGGTGCAAGCGCCGCCAACGGCTGGGGATCAGCAAACCCAAAGTGCCCAAGGGCGAATAAATCCGCCAATCCACCCCGGCTCGCGCAAAACGCTCACGCCAGGCTGGCGGCAGTGCCAAAGTGCCCACGCCATCGACCACCACCCAGACACGCACGCCCCTCAAGGCTGCACGCTCAAGCGCCTCGGCCACCCGTGCAGCAGCACCATGAAAATCAAAAATATAGGTCTCGATGTGCACTTGAGAGCGAGCCTGATCCAAGGCAGCCTCCAGCGCTTCAAAATAGGCTTGGCCACCCTCGATCAGCCGAATTTGATGGCCATCTCGCAAGGTCATGCCGTGGCGCATGGTCAGTCCATCCAGGTGAATTCGGCCACGAGCGGCAGGTGGTCCGACATGCGTTGCCAAATGCGCCCTGTGGGGGCCATGGCGTGGACTGGCGTCAGACCACGTGCATACACATGGTCCAGCTGGTTCAGCGGCAATCTCGACGGGTAGGTGGGCGTGGGCTGCTCACGCCACTCGCGAAAACCGGCTCCGGCCATGCGCCGCCCAAGCCCAGTGCCCCAATCGTTGAAGTCACCCGCGACCAGCACGGGGGCATGGGCCGGAATGCTGTGATCGATGAAAGCCAGCAACTGAGCAACCTGCCGCACCCGACTGGCGGGCACCAGTCCCAGATGCACCACGATCACATGCACCACGCGGTCCACCACCTGAACCACTGTGTGCAACAAGCCCCGCTGTTCAAAACGGTGGTCAGACATGTCCTGGTGCTGGTGCGACAGCACGGGCCAGCGGGACAACAGGGCGTTGCCATGCTCGCCGTGGCGAGTGATGGCGTTGGTGCGGTACACCGACGCATAGCCCTCCGGGGCCAGGTAGTCGGCTTGCGGTTGACTGGGCCAATGCGAAAAATACCGCTCTTCGCGGCGGTGCATCCGGCGCACCTCTTGCAAGCACACGATGTCGGCATCGAGCTGCTCCACCGCATGGCCCAGGTTGTGGATCTCCAACCGCCGTGCAGGCCCCAAGCCCTGCACACCTTTGTGGATGTTGTAAGTGGCCACCCGCAAGACGGGGTGTTCGTGTCTTTGGGGCATGCTCAGCCGACGGATTTTAAGAAGCGCGGCAACATCAAAATGGCCTCAGCATTGGAGGGCGAAAAACATTGGTCTGCCGCGGCTTGCCAAGGCTGCCACTGCCAATCGGTGTGCTCGGTGGGGCTGAGGATGATGGGCATTTTTTCGGGCACACGCAAACCAAAAACACGTTCGGTGTTACGACTGACCTCAGGTGCATAACGCCAACGCCATGCCGGGTAAATATCGTATTGGTTTTCCAGTTCCCAATCCTGCAAACAGCAGCCTGGGTGCCGTGCATCGATGCCAGTTTCTTCTCGCACCTCGCGGATGGCCGTCTCCATCCATGTTTCTGCCGGGTGATCTTTACTGCCCGTGACGGACTGCCAAGTGCCTGCATCGGTCCGGCGAATCAGCAAAACCTCTTGTTCGGGTGTGTGGATAACCACCAGAACCGATTCAGGTATTTTGTAAACCGCTTTGACAGACATGGGATTTGATCCTCCGTGGAATGGATACCACTGAGGTTCATTGTAGTCAGCACCTCGCGGGCGTTGAACCACGGCATGAAAACCTAACTGATAGCATCAAGGGCATGTTGAATGTCACCACTTACACACAGAATGAATCACACCATCCAGTCATGGAAGTGAAGGGCTTGAGCGGTGGTCCGGGAGACACACTTCTTTTCAAAGATTTGGATTTATCTCTACCACCCGGCATATCTGCACTGCTGGGTGATGAGGGTTCTGGCAAAACCAGCCTTTTGCGCTTGCTGTCGGGTGATTTGCCCGCGCAATCCGGTCAGCTTCAATTACGGGGTGGCGGCGCGACCCTGTTTCCGCCGCAACCAGGTGCCGTGTTTTGGACTGACTTGCGCTTGCCACGTCACGATGAGGAAACCCCAGGCCAATACTGGGCGACTTTGGCGCCCTTTTGGCCTGCTTGGTCTGAAAAAGTCCTGAACATCGGGATCAATGCTTTGCAACTCACACCGCATTTGGACAAGCGCTTGAACATGCTGTCTACTGGCAGCCGCCGCAAGGTTGGCTTGGTTGCCGCGCTGGCGTGTGGAGCCACGGCCACTTTGCTTGACCAGCCCTTTGTATCGCTCGACCAAACCTCCATCCGAGTGCTGCAAGAGATGTTGAGCGATACCTACCAAGATGCAGAGCGTGCTTGTTTGATTGCCGACTATGAGGAACCCGCACACCTGCGATTGGCGGCGGTTCTCCAGCTGTAAACGGAACACTTGGCTTCGGCTCTGACCTGGATCTCAGGCGGCCCGCAGAACTCAAGGAAAATGCTTTCGTGCCGATTTAATATTTGAAGGCATACGTGAATGTGTGTGAACTGGATTTCCCATATGCCTGAGCCCTCGCAAACCCAGCTGTTTTGGTATGTCACTCACTTCGTTTGCTTTTAGCCGTTGGGCTTTGCCTGCACTGGGCGCTTTATCGATGGCGCTCCCGAACGGCATGGCTTTAGGCCAAACACACTCAAGCTCCAAAACTGCCCCGCCACTTGCGACAGAGCGCTGCTTGGCGCCAGCCGCACAAAGGCATGGCGTGAACCCCAAGATACTCAGGGCCATTTTGCAAGTCGAGTCTGGCATGCGTGCCAATGCGGTTAACCACAACCCCAACGGCACCGTAGACGTTGGGATGGCACAAATCAACTCCATTCACTTTCCAAAACTGGCGCAATGGGGCATCACCCCCACCCAGCTCTTGGACCCCTGCGTGGCCACTCATGTAGCGGCTTGGCACCTCAAGCGCAGTTTGCTGCGTCATGGCAACACTTGGTTCGGCGTTGCTGCCTACCATTCAGCGACACCCGAACACAACTGGCGTTACCAAGAATTGGTCAGGCGCGAATTGGCACGGACAGGATCTTTACGCTGAAGATCCTGCCCCTTGCATTTCAGCCAAAGTGGACTTGACTCGTTCAAAAACGCCTCCAGAAAATGGCGCTGTCTAAATGGTTGAGTCAGCGCTTAGAACCGATCGGCATTCATGACATGGGTCCAGGCGGCCACAAAGTCCCTCGCCAACTTCTCGCGGTTGTCGTCTTGCGCATAGACCTCGGCATAAGCCCTCAGCACCGAGTTGGAGCCGAAGACGAGATCCACCCGGCTCGCAGTCCATTTGGTTTGGCCCGTTTTGCGGTCGCAAATGTCGTACGAGTTGCGGCCCGTGGGTTTCCACTGGTAGGCCATATCGGTCAGGACCACAAAGAAGTCGTTGCTCAAGACCCCCACCCGGTCGGTGAACACCCCGTGCTGGCTGCCACCGTGGTTGGTACCCAGCACGCGCATGCCGCCAATCAGGGCCGTCATCTGATGCGCGGTCAACCCCATGAGCTGGGCGCGATCGAGCAGTAACTCTTCGGGGCTGACGGCGTAATGCTGCTTGACCCAGTTGCGGAAACCATCGTGGATCGGTTCGAGCACCGCAAACGATTCGGCATCGGTCATGGCCTCGCTGGCGTCGCCACGCCCAGGTTGGAAGGGCACCGTCATGTCAAAGCCAGCCGCTTTGATGGCCTGCTCCACACCGACGTTGCCAGCCAGCACGATCACATCAGCCACGCTGGCGCCACTGTCCTTGGCAATGGTCTCAAGTACACCCAAGACTTTGGCCAAACGAGCAGGCTCGTTGCCTGCCCAGTTTTTTTGCGGGTCCAGGCGGATGCGTGCGCCATTGGCACCGCCACGCTTGTCGGAGTGGCGGAAAGTGCGGGCACTGTCCCAGGCTGTGGCCACCAACTCGCTGACACTCAGGCCAGTCGCCGCAATTTTGGCTTTGACCGCAGACACGTTGTAGTCGATTGGGCCTACAGGCACCGGGTCTTGCCAGATCAGGTCTTCTTGCGGCACTTCGGGGCCGATGTAGCGTGCTTTGGGGCCGAGGTCACGGTGGGTCAGCTTGAACCATGCGCGGGCAAAGACCCGGGTGAAATACGCGGGATCTTTGTAGAAGCGCTCCGAAATCACGCGGTAAGCCGGATCCATCCTCATGGCCATGTCGGCATCGGTCATCATGGGTTGCAGGCGAATCGACGGGTCTTCCACGTCGACTGGCATGTCTTCTGGCTTGATGTGGATGGGCTGCCACTGGTGAGCGCCAGCAGGGCTCTTGGTCAGCTCCCACTCGTAATTGAGCAACAAATGGAAGTAGCCGTTGTCCCACTGCGTGGGGTGGGTGGTCCAAGCGCCTTCGATGCCGCTGGTGACGGTGTCGCGGCCCACACTGCGGGTGCTGTGGTTCATCCAACCCAGGCCCTGTTCGTTCACATCGGCGCCCTCAGGGGCTGGACCCAGGTTTTGCGCCTTGCCGTTGCCGTGTGCTTTACCCACGGTGTGGCCGCCTGCGGTCAAGGCCACAGTTTCTTCGTCATCCATGGCCATGCGGGCAAAGGTCAAGCGCACGTCTTGCGCCGTTTTCAGCGGATCTGGCTGGCCGTTGACGCCTTCTGGGTTCACATAGATCAAACCCATTTGCACCGCAGCCAAAGGGTTCTCAAGGGATTGGCGGTCACCGCCGTCGTAGCGGGCCGAACCCAACCATTCTTTTTCTGCGCCCCAATAAATGTCTTGTTCGGGGTGCCAAATGTCCTCGCGGCCAAAGGCGAAACCGTAGGTCTTGAGGCCCATCGATTCATACGCCACGTTACCAGCAAGCACGATCAGATCGGCCCAGCTGATGCGGTTGCCGTATTTCTTTTTGATGGGCCAGAGCAGGCGACGCGCCTTGTCGAGGTTGGCATTGTCGGGCCAAGAATTGAGCGGCGCAAAACGCTGATTGCCCGTGCCTGCACCGCCTCGACCGTCGGCAATGCGGTAAGTGCCCGCAGCATGCCAGGCCATGCGAATCATCAAACCGCCGTAATGTCCCCAATCGGCAGGCCACCAGTCCTGGCTGTCGGTCATGAGTGCGGTCAAGTCTTTCTTGAGCGCGGGCACATCCAACTTTTTGACTTCTTCGCGGTAATTGAAGTCTGCCCCCATGGGGTTGGTTTTGGTGTCGTGCTGGTGCAGGATGTCCAGGTTCAGTGCTTTGGGCCACCAAGCTATAGCGGCGTTGGCAGAAATGGCGTTGGTGTTGGCGCCGTGCATGACGGGGCATTGGCCTGAGCTGGTGGAGGTGGGGTTCATGGCGTTTCCTTCGTGGTGGGTATTTCGAGGTTCGGTGTTTGCAAACACGGTCTTGTGGCAACCGTTGCGGAAAGAAAAAACTTTCAAACCCGAGTACTCAATTTACGCAAACTATGGAGAATTAATATAAGTATTTTTTATTATCACGATAGCCACGATCCACATGAGTTCGCCAGGCCACACAATTCTGATTTTGTGAAAAAACATTTTTTACGCACCGACTTCGACAGCTCGGAGACACCTTCGAAAAACGAGGTTAAATAACCAACAAGTTAAATTGCAGCCCCCTTTTCTGCGCTATGCCCCATAATGCGTGCGTGTACGTCATAAAAAACGGCACAAGTCAGGTGATCGGTCAGTTTCGCGCGCTACGGCGGCAGTTCTCAGTTTGTTGTGCTTTCGGGACCCCATCGCTTTGTTTCATGTATTTCTGAGGAGTCCCCCATGGGCAATAAACTTTACGTCGGCAACCTGCCGTACACCGTTCGTGACGAAGACCTGCAACAGGCATTCGGCGAATTCGGCGCCATCACCAGCGCAAAAGTCATGATGGAACGCGACACTGGTCGCTCCAAAGGCTTTGGCTTTGTGGAAATGGGCAGCGATGCCGAAGCACAAGCTGCTATTGCTGGCATGAATGGCCAATCTCTGGGTGGCCGTAGCATCACTGTGAACGAAGCCCGTCCGATGGAGGCACGTCCTCCACGTACCGGTGGTTTCGGTGGTGGTGGCGGTTACGGCGGTGGTGGTGATCGCTCCGGCGGTGGCGGCTACGGCGGCGGCCGCTCCGGTGGCGGCGGCTACGGCGGTGGCGGCGATCGCTCCGGCGGTGGCGGCTACGGCGGTGGCGGCGGTGGCCGCGGCGGCTACTAAGCCCTGCAAATCCCGCGAACGGCAGCGATGCCGTTACAAAACCTCTGGTTCAGCCTCGTGCTGAGCGCAGACATCAAAGGCTTCAAGACTTCGGTTTTGAGGCCTTTTTTGTGGGCGTACCACACACTTCCCAGGATCTACGAGCGTGTGTGCCTTCGTAAAACTTGCACCGACGAAAGCCCGGACACCTGATCTACAAACGACAACGCCACCCGAAGGTGGCGTTGTCGATTTGCAGGGTCAGCGCTGTTTAAGCGGCTTTAACAGCATCCACATTGCGCAAGCGGATGTGCAATTCGCGCAACTGCTTTTCGTCCACAGGGCTTGGCGCTTGCGTGAGCAAGCACTGAGCACGTTGTGTCTTGGGGAAAGCGATCACGTCGCGGATCGACTCAGCGCCCGTCATCAGGGTCACGATGCGGTCCAGACCAAAGGCCAGACCACCGTGTGGCGGCGCGCCATATTGCAACGCATCGAGCAAGAAGCCGAACTTGAGCTGGGCTTCTTCGGGCGTGATCTTGAGTGCGTCAAACACTTTTTGCTGCACGTCAGCGCGGTGGATACGGACCGAGCCGCCGCCCATTTCCCAACCGTTCAATACCATGTCGTAGCCCTTGGAGATGCACTTCTCGGGGGCAGTGACCATCCAGTCTTCGTGGCCGTCTTTGGGCGCAGTGAAGGGGTGGTGCACAGCGGTGTAACGCTGGCTTTCGTCGTCGTATTCGAACATCGGGAAGTCCACCACCCACATGGGGGCCCAGCGGTCTTCAAACAGCCCATTGGCTTTGCCAAAGGCGCTGTGGCCAATCTTGATGCGCAGGGCGCCGATGGCGTCGTTGACGATCTTTTCTTTGTCTGCACCGAAGAAAATCAGATCGCCATTTTGCGCGCCCGAGCGCTCCAGCACAGCGGTCAAAGCCGCATCGTGGATGTTCTTGACGATGGGCGATTGCAAGCCATCACGGCCTTTGGACAAGTCGTTGACGCGGATATAAGCCAGGCCCTTGGCGCCGTAGATCTTGACGAACTCGGTGTAGGCATCGATCTCACCACGGCTGATGCCGCCGCCTTCGACCGAGCCACCCGGCACGCGCAGGGCGACCACACGGCCGCCTTTCATGTTGGCGGCACCTGAGAACACTTTGAAGTCCACATCGCCCATGACGTCGGTCACTTCGGTGAACTGCAGTTTCACGCGCAAATCGGGCTTGTCCGAGCCATAAATGTGCATGGCGTCTTGGTAAGTCATGACTGGGAACTCGCCCAAGTCAACACCGATGGTTTTTTGGAACACGCGTTTGATCATGCCCTGGAACATGTCGCGGATTTCTTCTTCGGTCAGGAACGATGTTTCGATATCGATCTGGGTGAATTCGGGCTGACGGTCAGCGCGCAGGTCTTCGTCGCGGAAGCACTTGGTGATTTGGTAATAACGGTCATAGCCCGCCACCATCAAGAGCTGCTTGAACAGCTGGGGCGACTGGGGCAAGGCAAAGAACTGGCCGTCATGCACGCGGCTGGGCACCAGATAGTCACGCGCGCCCTCGGGCGTGCTCTTGGTCAGCATGGGGGTTTCGATGTCCACAAAGCCGTTTTCGTCCAAGTACTTGCGCACTTCCATCGACACTTTGTAGCGCAGCATCAGGTTGTTTTGCATGTACGGACGGCGCAAGTCCAGCACGCGGTGTGTCAGGCGGGTCGTCTCGGACAGGTTGTCTTCGTCGATCTGGAACGGCGGCGTGACAGAGGCGTTGAGCACGATCAACTCGTGGCAGAGCACTTCGATCTTGCCGCTTTTCAGGTTGTCGTTGGTCGTGCCGTCAGGGCGGGCGCGCACCACGCCTTTGATCTGCACGCAGAACTCGTTGCGCACGTCTTCGGCCACCTTGAACATGTCGGGGCGGTCCGGGTCGCACACCACCTGCACATAACCTTCGCGGTCACGCAGGTCAATGAAGATCACGCCACCGTGGTCACGGCGACGGTTAACCCAGCCGCACAGGCTCACGGTTTGGCCAGTCAGGGCTTCGGTCACCAGACCGCAATAGTGGGAACGCATGGACATGTTGTGGGACTTTCAGGATTCGCAGGAACAGGATTCAAAACAAGGCGTGTCAATCCAGCTTAGGCTGGACCAGGGCTGCAGGGGGTTGGGGGACAGGCGTGCCGGGCACGACCACCCCCATGGAGATGATGTATTTGAGGGCATCGTCAACGCTCATGTCGAGCTCGATGACATCGGCTTTGGGCATCATCAGGAAAAAGCCTGAGGTCGGGTTGGGCGTGGTGGGCACATAGACACTCACCATGGGCTGGCTCAGGTGTTTGGCCACTTCACCCCCGGGGCTTCCGGTCAAAAAGGCGATGGTCCACGAGCCCTGACGTGGGTATTGCACCAACAAGGCTTTGGAAAACGCATTGCCACTGCCCGAAAACAAGGTGTCGGCCACCTGCTTGACGCTGGTGTAAATGCTGCGGACCACGGGGATGCGGTTCATGAGGCCGTGCCATTTGCGCAACCACCATTGGCCAAACATATTGGCGACAAAAACCCCGGTGGCAAAAATGAACACGGCCACAATGGCCACGCCCAAACCGGGGATGCCACGCAGATACTCGGCGCTGGCATGAACGCCGGGAATCAAGGTGTCGGCCGCGTGGAGCACCGTCAAAAAGATGGCGTCGAGCATGCCCAACAACCACATGATCACCCAGACAGTGATGCCCATGGGCAGCCACACCAGCAAGCCGGTAACGAAATACTGTTTGAAGCTGCGGTGTTTCATGAGGTAGGGCAATCGGTGAGTTCAGCGTTCAGAAAAATCAATGGCAGGCGCATGAAGCGGCGCAGCCTGCGGCGCTGGCAGCAGCAGCAGCAGCAGGCGCTGCGCTGTCACTGGCTGGTGCAGCTGAAGGTGTGGTCACAGCATCGGCTGCGGTGCCCGCTGCGGCAGGCACTGCGGCCGCCCCACCACCCTTGAAATCGGTGGCATACCAGCCTGTGCCTTTGAGCTGAAAACCCGGGGCCGTGAGCTGCTTGTTGAATTTGGGGGCGCCGCAAACCGGGCAGTCGGTCAGCGGGGCGTCACTCATTTTTTGCAGAACATCCTTGGCATGGCCGCAGGCGTCGCATTTGTAGGCGTAAATGGGCATGAGAAGAGCCTTTGAAGGTGATGCAAGAAAACCTTCAATTATAGGCTTGGCAGCACCCTCCAGGTCCCCACGCCGATTGCCGCGCCCGACCGATGCAGGGCGGGGGCTCAGGAGGTCAACGACTGGCGCTGTCTTGACCGGCATGATCCAAGGCACTGGCCATGGACTTGCCCTGGTTGGCGATCACACTTGGTGCTAAAGAGCCCAGCAGCATGCCGACAATGGACGCCATCAGACCCAGCAAGTTGGCTGGCACCAAGGTCTCGGGGGCCAGGAAATTGAACACCAGCCAAGTTCCCACACCCAACACCACCGAGCACAAAGCACCCTGTGTGTTGGCGCGCCGCCAGAATGCACCTGCCACCAGCGGCACAAAGGCCCCGGTCAGGGTGACGTTGTAGGCGTTTTGCACCATCTCGTACATGGTGCTGGTACTGTTGAGGGCAAACAACAAAGCAAACGAGGTGAAGGTGACCAGGATGACGCGCAGCAGCAGCAAGAACTGGCGGTCGCTCATGTGGGGCACAAAGGGCTTGAGCACGTTCTCGGTGAAGGTGGCCGTGGGGGCCAGCAAAGCGCCACTGGCGGTCGACAAAATGGCCGACAGCAAGGCACCAAAGAACAAAATCTGAGCCCACATGGGCATCTTGCCCAACACCAAATCAGGCAGGATGCGCTGGATGGCGCGGGCGTCTTCCGACTCGAACAAGGCCTTGAGTTCAGGATGGGCGATCAAAGCCGCATAGGCAATGTACAAGGGAATAAAGGCCATCACGAAATACATCAGACCGCCAATGATGGTTCCCCTGACCGCCGTTTTTTCGTCCTTGGCACTGGTCATGCGCTGAAAGACGTCTTGCTGGGGAATGGAGCCGAAGGCGAATGCAAAGAAAGCACCCGCCATGGCCCACCAGGCCGCGGCATCCATGTCGGCAGGGAACATGTCCAACTTGCCATCGGCTGCTGCTTGGGCAATGACTTTGTCAAACCCACCGGCGTTGCCACCCACCAGCAAGGCGACCGCAATCAGACCCACCACGATCACCACGGTCTGAAACAAGTCGGTGAAGGCCACCGACCACATGCCACCAAACACGGTGTAGACCAGCACCACGGCCGCGCCCATCATGATGGCGTAGTTTGAGGTCAATCGCCCCAGACGACAGCACATGGATGACCAAGCCCAGCGCCGTCAATTGCGCCGAGGGTCCAGCCCAGATAAGACAACACAATCGCCACACTGGTGAGCACCTCCACCGACTTGCCGTAGCGCACCTTATAAAAGTCACCGATGGTCAGCAGGTTCAGACGGTAAAAAAGTTTGGCAAACAGCAGGGCTGCCAACACCAAGCACACGGTGGCTCCGAAAGGGTCACCGGGAATACCGTTCAAGCCATCCTTGGCAAAGGTGGCCGACACCGACAAGACCGTTTCAGCGCCAAACCAGGTGGCAAACACGGTGGCCACGTTCATGTACAAGGGCAAACTTCGGCCTGCCACCAAGTAATCCTTGGCCCCGTGGACCCCGGCGCGCAGCCAACAAACCAATGCCGATGGTCACGGCCAAGTAAGCGATCACAAAAGTCAGCAGCACCTGCAGCTCCTCGAAAAAATCAGGTTCAGATGAAAAGTTGCAGATGCATGCCCACCTGCAAAACGAGCAAGGAAAACACAAAGCCCAACCCGGCGTAAATCAGGGTTTGCAGCAGTTTGTTGGTGCGCCTTTGCTCAGCCAGCAATTGGTCCAGCTGACGGGCGTCTTGTTGACGAGGCTTTTGCAGGTATTCGTGCAACAGGCGAGGCAATTGGGGCAGCAGTTTGGCGTAATGCGGGGCTTGCGACTTGAGCTCTTCCCAGAGCTTTTTAGGGCCAATTTGCCTCCAGCATCCACTTTTCAAGGAAGGGCTTGGCCGTGCTCCAGAGGTCCAGTTCGGGGTCGAGGTCGCGGCCCAGACCTTCGATGTTGAGCAGGGTTTTTTGCAGCAGCACCAGCTGAGGCTGGATCTCGACCTGAAAGCGGCGCGAGGTCTGGAACAGGCGCATCAGCCACCATGCCCAGAGAGATTTCCTTGAGCGGTGCGGTCAAAGTAAGGCTCGCACACCGCACGGATGGCCGATTCCAGCTCGTCCCCCCGCGTCTCGGGCGGCACCCAACCGGACTCGATGTGCAAGTTCCGCCACGCGTTTGTAGTCGCGACGGAAAAATGCCGTGAAAATTTTGTGCCAAGTACTCTTTGTCGTACTCGGTGAGCGTGCCCACGATGCCGAAGTCGAGCGAAATGTAGCGACCAAAGGTCTCGGGAGCCAGGCTGACCTGGATGTTGCCGGGGTGCATGTCGGCGTGGAAAAAAGCCGTCGCGGAACACTTGCGTGAAAAACAGCGTCACGCATCACGGGCCAGCTTGGAATGTCCACACCCGCTTCGCGCAAGCGATCGACCTGGCTGATGGGCACGCCATGCATACGCTCATGACGATGACCTCGGGGTGGCAAAAATCCCAAATCATCTCGGGGATCAGCACCAGATCGAGGCCCTTGCATGTTGCGGCGCAGCTGGGCCGCGTTGGCCGCTTCACGCACCAAATCCAGCTCGTCGTGCAGGTATTTATCGAACTCGGCCACCACTTCGCGGGGTTTGAGGCGTTTGCCATCGGCGCTCAGGTTTTCTACCCAGCCCGCCATCATGCGCATCAGGCTCAGGTCTTTGTCGATGACGGGCAGCATGCCCGGGGCGCAAGACCTTCACGGCCACTTCGCGCACGTCACCCGATTTGCCGCGCAACGTGGCAAAGTGAACCTGGCGCGATCGAGGCACTGGCGACCGGCTCGCGTTCAAAGGTTTCAAAGATGTCGTCGACTTTGCGGTTGAAAGCCCGCTCGATCGACGCCCACCGCGATGGGCCCGAGCTGAAAGGCGGCACCCGGTCTTGCCAGCTTGGCCAGTTCTTCGGCAATGTCGGGAGCCAACAAGTCGCGCCGGGTGGAGAGCACTTGGCCAAACTTCACAAAGATCGGACCCAATCGTTCGAGCGCCCTCGCGCAGGCGCACCGCAACGCGGCTGAGCGCAAGTCCCTGCCCACCGACAACACTCTGGCCAAGAGGCGAATCCAGGGTTTCTGAAAGCTGGAGAGCACCAACTCGTCCAGGCCGTAGCGCAGGACGATGAAGGACGCATGAAGGCACCGCGCCCGAAACGGCCCCAGCGCGTCATGCTGCGCTGCCCATTCGCATCTCAGTGCCAGGGCGCTGTGCGACAAAACTGCGCAAGGCCGCCATGGCCTGACGGGCGCTTGTGCCAAGTGTGTGGCAGGCGCATCCCCGATCAGCGGGCCAGGTCCTCTTCGGCATCCCAGCGCACATGGTCGATCAGCCAATTGATTTCAGCCGCCAGTTGCACATCGCCTTCGATCCGGACCTTGGGGTTTGTCGCCACGGGCCAAAGCCGAGGCCATAGCGATGGGCGACTCTTCAGTCACTGTCAAGCGCAGGTCAAAACCCCTCAAAATGCCCACGCTCGAGCAGGCCAGCAGGGGTGGGGCTCAATTGGAGTTGCATGCGGTCCCAGACCATCTCGATGCGCTGGGCCTTTTTGGCGGGCCAAACGGGCCATGGCCTCCGGCTCGCTCATCAGCACGTGGTTGAGGAACAAAACCAAGCGGTTGACGCTCTCGTCCACCACCCAAGCCGGAGGCTGGAAGTTGGGCCGCGAACCGGTTGACCATGTCGGGGAGCGGCCTGAGCGGCCCATGAAAAAGGGGACTGTGTTGCCATAGTCCCCGATTATTCCCGAAAGTGCCAGCCCCAAACCTTCAGGGCTTTAGACTCGGGCTTTTTTGGCCCGGTCTTTATTGCAGTGCTTGAACGCCCGCCACCAACCAGCCGCCGCCTTGCTTGGATTTGCTCATGTTCCAAACTTCACGGAATGGGCTGGGGCCGGAAGCTGCGTCTTCGCGGATCATGCCGTTGAACTCGACACTGGCCAAGTAAGCGTCAGCTTGCTCTTCAATGCCCAGCAAACTGAGCCTCAAGCATGACGACTTCGGTCTTGTTGGGCTGACCGGGGAACTGTGCTTCGCGCTCGGACAACTGGTTGCGGATCTCCACCACCATCGCATCCGTCATCATGGAACGCAGGGCGCTGATGTCCGAGCGGGTCCCAGGCGTCCTTGCAGGGTGACGAAATTGCGCTTTGCAGCGGGTGACAAAGCTGTCCACATCAAAGCCGGCAGGGATTGCCCCAAGTTTGAGAACCGCTCAAACCTGAGCCGATGCCCGAGCCGATCATGGAGCCGGTGGACTGCGATGCAGCCGAGCTGTCGAAACCGGGTGTTTTGGCCCTTCCCAATGGGCGAGCCGAAGCATCGTTGCCCACGTTTTTGGGGGCTGTATTGTTTGTAAGTGGCAGGGTTTTTCCGCAGAGGCACCTTCGCCTTGGTAAGCCAGGCCACCGTTTGCACACCATCTGCGAGGCGCCACCTCGGCGGGCACGCATGATCATGCCGATCACAGCACCAAGACAGCGACGCCGATCAACAAAGCCATCAAGATGTTGCCAAAGGCTTCGCCCATGCCCAGAGAACTGGCCAACCACGCCAGACCCAGACCAGCGGCCAGGCCGCCCAACATGGCACCCCAAGGCTTCTTGGGCGCAGCGGCTGCGGGTGCAGCAGCGGGCTTGGCAGCGTTGGCTGGGGCAGCATTTTGCGCAGGTGCAGCAGGGGTTTGCGGCGCGGCATCACGCTTGGTGACCTGATTTGACTGCTGCCCCAAAGACTTGCCACCGCCCATGCGGCGTGCGGCCTCTGCATTGAGGCTACCCAAGGCCATCACGCCTGCGAGCATCAGTGTCATCAACTTGTTGTTCATGGTGTCTCCAACTCAGGAAATTCAGTTTTCGGGCTTCAACACTTGATGCCCATGTGCAAGGCTACCACCCCGGCCGACAAATTGTGAAAATCCACATGGCCAAATCCGGCATTTTTCATAAGGGTTTTCAACTCTTCCTGACCCGGGTGCATGCGGATGGATTCGGCCAAGTAACGGTAGCTGTCGGCATCACCCGCCACCAGTTTGCCCAACTGGGGCAAGATCTTGAAGCTGTACCAGTCGTAGGCTTTTTCGAGGGGTTTGGCCACTTTGGAAAACTCCAGCACCAACAACTTGCCGCCTGGCTTGAGCACCCGGCACATTTCCTTCAAGGCCACATCCTTGTGCGTCATGTTGCGCAGGCCAAAGGCGACGCTGACCACGTTGAAGTGACCATCTGGAAAAGGCAACTTTTCGGCATCGCACACCAAAGTGGGCAAGGCCAAGCCATGGTCGACCAGGCGGTCGCGCCCTGTGGACAGCATGGCTTCATTGATGTCGGTGTGCACCACGCGGCCTGTGGCGCCGACTTTTTTGGCAAAAGCCATCGACAGGTCGCCCGTGCCGCCTGCGATGTCCAGCACTTGGTCGCCTTCTTTCAAGTTGGCAACCTGCACGGTGTAAGCCTTCCACACGCGGTGCAGGCCCATGGACATCAAATCGTTCATCACGTCGTATTTGGACGCAACCGAGTCGAACACGCCACGCACGTGCTTGGCTTTCTCGCTTTCGTCGACGGTTTTGAAACCGAAGTGGGTGCTGCTCATGCCGACCTCCTCAATGCTTGTGACCGCAGCTGCCGCCCGCTGCCGCTTCGACCATGGGCGCATCGCGGCTCATGCCTGCGGCTTGCAGCCGGTCTTCGTACTGTTTCCAAAGGGCGGCTTCCTGGTCGCCCAGAAAGTACAGGTACTCCCAGGTGAAGAGGCCCGATTCGTGCCCATCCGTGAAGGTGGGTTTCACGGCGTAATTGCCCACGGGTTCGATCTCGGCGATGCCGACCTCGCGCTTGCCGGTTTGCAGCACTTCCTGGCCGGGGCCGTGGCCTTGCACCTCGGCAGAGGGCGAGTACACGCGCATCAGCTCAAAAGGGATGCGGAACTGCGCCCCGTCGGAAAACCCGATCTCCAACACCCGGGTCTGACCATGCAGGGTCAGCGACTCGGGGTGGGGCATGTCTTTTTTCAATCCGGCCATCTTTTGCTTTCGAAATCTTGCTGTCGAGTTGCGCGTCAGGCTTAAACAAGCACGCGCTCAATGCCACCCGCATTGGCGGCATTCACGTACTCGGGCATCCACTCTTCGCCCAGAATGTGTTTGGCCATCTCGACCACGATGTAGTCGGCTTCGAGCAAGCCGTTTTTCATGTCGTCGCCAAAGCGCGACAAACCTTGCAGGCAGCTGGGGCAGCTGGTCAGGATTTTCACATTGGCCTCCGGGGCCAGCGCGCCACTGTTGCGCAAAGCGGCTTCGCCTTTGAGCAGTTCTTCTTCCTTGCGAAAGCGCACTTGCGTCGAGATGTCGGGGCGCGTCACGCCCAACGTGCCCGACTCGCCGCAGCAACGTTTGCTTTCCAGCACGTTGTCGCCCATCAAGGCCTTCACGGTCTTCATGGGTTCTTGCTGCTTCATGGGGCTGTGGCAGGGGTCGTGGTACAGGTAAGCGCCGCCTGCGTCGAGCTTCATGCCTTTTTCCAGCAAGAACTCGTGGATGTCGATGATGCGGCAGCCGGGGAAGATCTTGTCGAACTGGTAGCCCTGTAACTGGTCGTAGCAAGTGCCGCAGCTCACCACCACGGTCTTGATGTCCAGGTAGTTGAGCGTGTTGGCCACGCGGTGGAACAGCACACGGTTGTCGGTGATGATCTTCTCGGCCTTGTCGAACTGGCCCGAGCCTTTTTGCGGGTAGCCGCAGCACAGGTAGCCCGGTGGCAACACGGTCTGCACACCCACATGCCAGAGCATGGCCTGAGTGGCCAAGCCCACCTGGCTGAACAGACGCTCCGAGCCGCAACCGGGGAAGTAAAACACCGCTTCTGATTCAGACGTGGTGGCTTTCGGGTTGCGGATGATGGGCACGTAGTCGTTGTCTTCGATGTCCAGCAAAGCACGCGCGGTTTTCTTGGGCAGGTTGCCCGGCATCTTCTTGTTGATGAAGTGGATCACCTGCTCTTTAATGGGCGCAGTGCCCACCGAGGCGGGCGGCGCGCTGGTTTGTTTGCGGGCAACACCCTTGAGCAAACCTGCCACAAAACGCTGCGCCTTCATGCCCACGCCCACCATGGCCATGCGGGCCAGCTTGATGGTTTCGGGGTTGGTGGCGTTGAGCATGAACATGGCCGCCGCGTTACCGGGTCGGAAGCTCTTTTGCCCCATCTTGCGCAGCAGGTTGCGCATGTTCATGGACACATCGCCAAAGTCGATGTTCACCGGGCAAGGCGTCAGGCATTTGTGGCACACGGTGCAGTGGTCGGCCACGTCTTCGAACTCTTGCCAATGCTTGATCGAAATGCCCCGACGGGTTTGCTCTTCATAGAGGAACGCTTCAACCAACAACGAAGTGGCCAAAATCTTGTTGCGTGGGCTGTACAGCAAATTGGCACGCGGCACATGCGTGGCACACACGGGTTTGCACTTGCCGCAACGCAAACAGTCCTTCACGCTGGCCGCGATGGCGCCAATGTCCGACTGCTGCATGATCAGCGACTCGTGGCCCATCAGGCCAAAGCTGGGGGTGTAGGCGTGCGTCAGGTCGGCGGCGTGAACATCGTCACCCAAACCCGTGAGCGCCGCGCCACGCAGCAGCTTGCCTTTGTTAAAGCGCCCTTGCGGGTCGACTTTGGCTTTGTAGGCGGTGAAGTTGGCCAGCTCGGCGTCGGTCAAAAACTCCAGCTTGGTGATGCCAATGCCGTGCTCGCCCGAGATCACGCCGTCCAGGCTGCGTGCCAGCACCATGATGCGGGCCACCGCCTCGTGCGCGGTTTGCAGCATCTCGTAGTTATCGCTGTTCACGGGGATGTTGGTGTGCACATTGCCGTCACCGGCGTGCATGTGCAGCGCCACCCACACGCGTCCTTTGAGCACGCGCTGATGGATGGCGTTGACCTCGTTCAGGATCGGCAAAAAAGCCGAACCCGAGAAGATATTCTGGAACGCTGGGCGAATTTGCGTCTTCCAGCTGGCGCGCAACGTGTGCTCTTGCAGCTGAGGGAACAAGGTGTCCACATCGGTCAACCAGCCTTGCCACTGCGCCTGCACCTCACGCACCACCGCCAAGGCTTGCGCCACGCGGTCTTCCAGCAGCTCAGCCGAAGGGATCTCGCCGGCATCGTCTTGTTTGCCCAGCGGCAGGTTGCCACGCTCCAAGAAAGCTTCGATTTCGCGGCACAGCTTGAGTTTGTTGCGCAGGCTCAGCTCGATGTTGATGCGCTCGATGCCGTCGGTGTACTCGGCCATGCGCGGCAGCGGAATGACCACGTCCTCGTTGACCTTGAACGCGTTGGTGTGGCGCGAAATGGCTGCGGTCTTTTTGCGGTCATGCCAGAACTTTTTACGCGCCTCGGGGCTTATGGCTATGAAGCCTTCGCCGCTGCGCGAGTTGGCAATGCGCACGATCTCGGACGTGGCCTTGGCCACATCGTCAGCGTTGTCACCTGCGATGTCGCCGATCAAGACCATCTTGGGGAATCCGCCACGCTTGCTCTTGGTGGAGTAACCCACGGCGCGCAAATAACGGTCGTCCAAGTGCTCCAAGCCCGCCATCACGGTCCCCGTGCGCTTTTGCTCGGCAAACATGAAATCTTTGATCTCGACGATGCTGGGCACCGCCTCGCGGGCGTGGCCAAAAAACTCCATGCACACGGTGCGGGTGTGGGTGGGCATGCGGTGCACGACCCAGCGGGCGCTGGTGATCAGGCCGTCGCAGCCTTCTTTTTGCACGCCGGGCAGACCCGAGAGGAATTTGTCGGTCACGTCCTTGCCCAGGCCTTCCTTGCGGAAGGTCTTGCCCGGAATGACCAGCGTTTCGGTGCGGATCGGGGTTTTGCCGTCGGCCTTGAAGTAACGCAACTCAAAGGTGGCCACGTCAGCGTCGTGGATCTTGCCCATGTTGTGGTCCATGCGCACCACATCCAGCCATTCGGCGTCAGGGGTGACCATGCGCCAGCTGGCCAGGTTGTCGAGCGCTGTGCCCCACAAAACCGCCTTTTTGCCGCCCGCGTTCATGGCGATGTTGCCGCCAATGCAAGAGGCTTCGGCCGAAGTCGGGTCGACCGCAAACACAAAACCGCCGCGCTCGGCCGCATCGGCCACGCGCTGGGTCACCACACCGGCTTCGGTGTAGATGGTGGGGATCTTGTGCGCGATACCGGGCAAGTCGACCATCTCGACCTCGGTCATGGCTTCGAGCTTTTCGGTGTTGATGACCGCACTCTTCCAGGTCAGCGGGATCGCGCCGCCGGTGTAGCCGGTGCCGCCGCCGCGTGGGACGATGGTCAGACCCAGGTCGATACAACCTTTGACCAAACCGGCCATCTCAACTTCGGAATCCGGCGTCAGCACCACAAAGGGGTACTCAACGCGCCAATCGGTCGCGTCGGTCACATGGCTCACGCGGGAGAGGCCATCAAATTTGATGTTGTCCTTGGCGGTCAGGCGCCCCAATGTCTTTTGCACCTGGTTGCGCAACTTGGCCATGCGGGTGAAACGCTCGCTGAACTGCGTCACGGCCTGGGTGGCCATGGCCAACAATTGGCCAACCAAGGCGTCACGGGCTGTGTCGGCCTCGGGCGTGCGGCGCTTTTGCACCTCGCCGAGGCGGTGCTGCAAGGCTTCCACCAGCAGTTTGCGGCGGGCCGGGTTGTCCAGCAAGTCATCCTGCAAATAAGGGTTGCGCTCCACCACCCAAATGTCGCCCAGTACCTCGTACAACATGCGTGCAGATCGGCCTGTGCCACGCTCTTGGCGCAACTGGCTCAGCAGGTCCCACGCCGACTCACCCAGCAAGCGCAGCACGATTTCACGGTCTGAAAAGCTGGTGTAGTTGTAAGGAATCTCGCGCAAGCGCGGCGCATCGGCGTCGGCTTGCATCAAATGTTGGAGCGTGGTGGGTGCATTCATGGGTGTGGCGCAGTCAAACGCGTCGCTGAAGACGCTGTCAGCCAGACCCGAAAAGGTGTCAAAACGGCTGAGGTTGAATGTTACCGCAGTGAAACAAACACGCGCCGGGGGTGTGGGCACCTGTCACACAGGGGTCTGACTCATGGAAACCCCGGGTTGTCATCCAATGGTCATGCCGTTTTAATGATTTAGCCATGAAGCAATGCCACACTTGCTTTGAGATTTGCTTGTTTTTAAGCAAAAAAGACCCTTTTATTCAGGAGTAGCCATGAAAATCAAATTGACCCTTTCTGCCCTGGCCTTGGGCCTGGCCAGTCTTTCTGCCCAAGCCCAGACCGAAATCCAGTGGTGGCACTCCATGGGCGGAGCCCTGGGCGAGTGGGTCAACGACTTGGCCAAAGACTTCAACGCCAGCCAGAAAGACTACAAAGTGGTGCCCACCTTCAAGGGCAGCTACGACGAGTCCATGACCGCCGCCATCGCCGCTTACCGGGCCGGCAACGCCCCCCATATCCTGCAGGTGTTCGAAGTGGGCACCGCCACCATGATGGCCAGCAAGGGCGCGATCGTGCCCGTGGGCAAGGTCATGACCGACGCAGGTCTCAAGTTCGACCAAAACGCCTACGTGCCTGCGGTAGCCGGTTACTACACCGCTCCCAACGGCCAAATGCTGAGCTTCCCCTTCAACAGCTCGACCCCCGTCTTCCACTACAACAAAGACGCTTTCAAAGCCGCAGGCCTGGACCCCAACACCCCGCCTACCACCTGGCCCGAAGTTGCTTTGGCCGCCGCCAAGCTCAAGGCCAGCGGCCACAAGTGCCCCTTCACCACCAGCTGGATCAGCTGGACGCAGCTGGAGAGCTTCTCGGCCTGGCACAACACCGAATTCGCCACCAAGGGCAACGGCATGCGCGGCATGGATGCGCGCCTGAGTTTCAACACCCCGCTGCACGTGCGCCACATTGACAACCTAGCCAACATGGCCAAACAAGGCCTGTTTGTCTACAAAGGTCGTGGCAACGCAGCCGATGCCACCTTTGTCTCGGGCGAGTGCGCGATGGCTACCGGTTCATCGGCGCTCTACGGCAGCGTGGTCCGTAACGGCAAGTTCGGTTACGGCATTGGCACCCTGCCCTACTACCCCGATGTGGCAGGCGCACCGCAAAACACCGTGATCGGCGGCGCCAGCCTGTGGGTGATGAGCGGCAAGAAAGCCCCCGAATACAAAGGCGTGGCGCAGTTCTTTGCCCACCTGTCCAAGGACAGTGTGGCCGCTGCCAGCCACCAGCGCACCGGCTACCTGCCCGTGACCAAGTCCTCGTTTGAAGTGACCGAAAAATCCGGTTTCTACAAAAAGAACCCCGGCACCGACGTGTCCGTGACACAAATGATCCGCAAGACCACCGACAAGTCACGCGGCGTGCGCCTGGGCAACTTTGTGCAGATCCGCACCATCATTGACGAGGAACTCGAAGGCGTGTGGAGCGGCAAAAAGGGCACCAAAGAAGCCTTGGATACAGCCATCAAGCGTGGCAACGAGCAGCTCGAACGCTTCGAAAAAGCCAACAAGTGATGCTCAAACCGCCCTTCGGGGTGGTGTTCACTGAAAAAGCAGAGGCCATGCCTCTGCTTTTCCGCATTTTGGGGTGAAACTTCTGGCTTGAATCCTTCTAAGAATTTATGGAAAAACGCGTTCGTTTCAAATCCCGCTGGCTGCCCTGGCTGCTGATCGCGCCGCAGCTGAGCATCGTTCTGGTGTTCTTTTTTTGGCCCGCCGGACAAGCGCTTTACCAAAGCGTGTTGCAAGAAGACGCTTTTGGTGCGTCGCGAGAGTTCGTAGGGATGGAAAACTTTGCCCGCTTATGGAACGACAGCGGCTACCTGGACTCATTCAAAACCACCGCTGTCTTTTCTTTGCTGGTGGCAGTCACCGGCCTGTCGGTGTCGCTGCTGCTGGCCGTCATGGCCGACCGGGTTGGGCGCGGCGCGGGTCTGTACAAAACCTTGCTGATTTGGCCCTACGCGGTGGCCCCGGTGGTCGCGGGCGTTTTGTGGCTGTTCATGTTTGCCTCGCCCATGGGCGTGGTGGGTTATGCGCTCAGGGCCGTGGGCATTGAGTGGAACCACCTGCTCAACCCCAACCACGCCATGGCGCTGATCGTGATGGCGGCGGTGTGGAAGCAAATCTCCTACAACTTCCTGTTCTTTCTGGCGGGTTTGCAGTCCATCCCCAAATCGCTGATCGAGGCCGCCGCCATCGACGGGGCCAGCCCCTGGCGGCGCTTTTGGACCATCGTGTTCCCGCTCTTGTCGCCCACCACCTTCTTTTTATTGGTGATCAACATCGTTTATGCCTTTTTTGACACCTTCGCCATCGTGGACGCCACCACCCACGGCGGCCCCGGCAAGGACACAGCCATCTTGGTCTACAAGGTCTATTACGACGGTTTCAAGGCGCTGGACATGGGCAGTTCGGCCGCGCAGTCGGTGGTGCTGATGGTGATCGTGGTCTCGCTCACGGTTTTGCAGTTCAAGTTTGTCGAAAAGAAAGTGCAGTACTGATGTCGCGCCCACACATTCACATCGGAGGCCAGCCATGATCGAACGACGCCCCGGCCTGCAAATCTTGCGGCATGTCATCTTGCTCGTCGGCGTGGCCATCGTGGCCTTTCCGCTGTACCTGACATTGATCGGGTCCACACAGACTGCCCAGCAAATCAACCAAAGCGTGCCCATGTCGCTGCTGCCGGGCGGCCACTTTTGGGACACCTACCGCCTGACCTTGTTTGGCGGCCCCAATTCACAGGGCAGCCCCCTGCCCGCCATGTGGCCCATGATGCAGATCAGCCTGATCAGCGCGCTGGGCATTGCGATTGGCAAGATCGCGATTTCGCTGCTGTCGGCCTTTGCCATCGTGTATTTCCGATTCCCGCTGCGCAACATGGTGTTCTGGATGATCTTTGTCACCCTGATGCTGCCGGTGGAGGTGCGCATCAGCCCCACTTACGAAGTAGTTGCAGGCCTGGGCCTGCTCAACAGCTTTGCGGGCCTGACGGTGCCGCTGATCGCCTCGGCCACCGCCACCTTTTTGTTCCGGCAGTTTTTTCTAACCATTCCGGATGAGCTGGTCGAAGCCGCCCGCATCGACGGCGCGGGCCCCATGCGTTTTTTCAAGGATGTGCTGCTGCCCCTGTCGGCCACCAACATCGCCGCGTTGTTTGTCATCCAGTTCATCTATGGCTGGAACCAATACCTGTGGCCGCTGTTGGTGACCACCAGCGAAGACATGTACCCCGTTGTGCTGGGCATCAAACGGCTGATTTCGGGCGAGTCCTGGACCGAATGGAACGTGGTCATGGCTGCCGCCATTTTGGCCATGCTGCCCCCGGCGCTGGTCGTGGTGCTGATGCAAAAATGGTTCGTCAAGGGCCTGGTTGATACCGAGAAATAAAAGTCCACATGGCTGCAATTACCCTTTCCCACATCCTCAAAACCTACGGCGCTGGTGCCAAGGCCAACACCGTCATCCACGACCTGAGCGCCGGCATTGCTGACGGCGAGTTCGTGGTCATCGTCGGCCCCTCGGGCTGCGGCAAATCCACCTTGCTGCGCATGGTGGCGGGCCTCGAAGACATCTCGGGCGGCACGATCTCGATTGGTGATCGCGTGGTCAACGAGCTGGAACCGGCCGAGCGCGACATCGCCATGGTGTTTCAGAACTACGCGCTGTACCCGCACATGAGCGTGTTCGACAACATGGCCTACGGCCTGAAGATCGCCAAACGCCCGCTGGAAGAAATCAAGGCCCGTGTGGACAAGGCAGCGGGCATCCTCGAACTGAGCCACCTGCTGCAACGCAAACCCCGTGAGCTGTCGGGCGGCCAGCGCCAGCGCGTGGCCATGGGCCGCGCCATCGTGCGCCAGCCACAGGTGTTTTTGTTTGATGAGCCGTTGTCGAATCTGGACGCCAAGCTGCGCGCCCAGACCAGGCTCGAGATTCAAAAACTGCACCGCGAATTGGGCATCACCAGCCTGTTTGTCACGCACGACCAGGTCGAAGCCATGACGCTGGCGCAGCGCATGATCGTGATGAACGGCGGCCACATGGAACAGTTCGGCACGCCCGAAGAGGTCTACAACCGCCCCGCCAGCACTTTTGTGGCGAGCTTCATCGGCTCGCCGCCCATGAACCTGCTCCATCAAGCCCCAGGCACGCCCGAAGGCCAGATTTTGGGCATCCGCCCGGAGCACTTGGACATCACGCCCACGCCAGAATACGGCAGCTGGACGCTGACGGTGGACACGGTGGAACTGCTGGGTGCCGAGCGCTTGGTGCACGCACGACTGGACCAAGAAACGCTGACCCTGCGGCTGGACGAATCCCTGCCCGCACCGCAGCCAGGCAGCACATTCCACGCCACACCACGCGCTGACCGCTTGCACTGGTTTGACGCTGCCACCCAAAAACGCATCGCCTGAACTGAGCACCATGCAACACTGGCCCTACCCACGCTGGATCGCCCACCGGGGCGCTGGCAAACTCGCCCCCGAAAACACCTTGGCTGCCTTCCGGCTGGGGGCCTCGCACGGCTTTCGCATGTTCGAGTGCGATGCCAAACTCAGCGCCGACGGCGTGGTGTTTTTGCTGCACGACACCACGCTGGAGCGCACCACCAACGGTCATGGCATGGGTGGCGATCAGACTTGGCACAACCTGTCGCAACTGGACGCAGGCAGCTGGCATTCACGCGCTTTTGCGGGCGAGGCCCTGCCCACGCTCGAAGCGCTGGCGCGGTTTTGTCAAACCAATGGCCACCTGCTGAACATCGAGATCAAACCCACACCGGGCACTGAGGCCGCCACTGGCGAAGCTGTGGCCCGTCTGGCCGCCCGCCTGTGGGCTGACGCTGCCGTGCCCCCACTCTTGAGCTCATTCAAACCAGAGGCACTGGCCGCTGCGCAAAAAACAGCCCCCGAACTGCCACGCGGCTTGCTGGTTGACACGCTGTGGGACGGCTGGTTTGAGAAAGCTCAGGCGCTGGACTGCGTGGCAGTGGTGGCGAACTACGCCCTGTGGGATGCAGCCACCGTGGCCCGCGTACACGGTGCGGGCATGAAATGCCTGAGCTACACCGTCAACGACGACTGGGCCGCCCAGCATCTGTTGGCCTTGGGCACGGACGGCATCATCACCGACCGGGTGGACCTGTTCAGCCCCAGTTGAGGCAAAGGATGCGCTAACGCAGCCTTGTGGCCTTACCTAGAGGTCCAACCACGGTGCATCACCCATTCGAGGGTGGCGGCCACCAGTACCAACGCCAAGTAGGTGCTCATTTTCCCGTCCTGGTCATGCAGCCACAAACCGGCGACCAGAACCAGCAAACCGCTCATGGCATGGACAAGCATGTGGCGGCGCATCGGCCTCGTGCTCGGCCCCATGACCCAGCGACCGGCCCAAGGCATCAAAAGAGCCATGGCCAAGGCGGGCATCACAAACCCCCAAAGGTGCAAGACCAACAAGCCAAATGTCATGAAACCTCGATTTTTCCAAGTGGCCCTGCCCTTGTGACAGTCCATACCCTTTAAATTGTGCCCTGAAAGCCACGTCAATTTTCAAACCCTTGAAATGTGTCAAGCAAAGTTGACAGGTCGTGCCTATAATGACCCTCATGGCTGTCTGGACCCTGGGTTTGAACCACACCACTGCACCGCTGGATCTGCGCGGTCGGTTCGCGTTCGCCGTGGACAAACTGGTCCCCACACTCCATGGTCTGCGACGCGATTTGGCCAACCGAATTTCACAAGAGCCCGAAGCGGCCATCTTGTCGACCTGCAACCGCACCGAAATTTATTGCGCCGCCGACCAGGCTGCCACCAACGACACGCTGCGCTGGCTGGCCCAAACTGGCGGCGTGAGTGCCTCCGAACTGCACGCCCACACCTATTTGTTAGAAGGCAACGAAGCTGCACGCCACGCGTTTCGCGTGGCCAGCGGTCTGGACTCCATGGTGCTGGGCGAAGCCCAAATTTTGGGTCAGCTCAAGGATGCCGTGCGGGCAGCAGAACAAGCCGGCGCACTGGGCAGCACCTTGAACCAATTGTTTCAACGCAGTTTTGCGGTGGCCAAAGAGGTGCGCAGCGCCACCGAAATTGGGGCCCACTCCATCAGCATGGCCGCTGCCTCGGTAAGACTGGCAAGCCAGTTGTTCGAAAACCTGCAAGACATCCGCATCCTGTTTGTCGGCGCGGGCGAGATGAACGAGTTGGTGGCGACCCACTTTGCAGCCAAGCAGCCTAAAAGCATGGTGATCGCCAACCGCAGCCTGGACCGCGCCGAATTGCTGGCCCACCGCTTTGGGGCCGAAGTCATGCGCTTGGCCGATCTGCCCGACCGTCTGCACGAGTTCGATGCCGTGATCAGTTGCACCGCCAGCACGCTGCCCCTGATCGGCTTGGGTGCGGTTGAGCGGGCTCTGAAAAAACGCAAGTACCGCCCCATGTTCATGGTCGACTTGGCGGTACCTCGTGACATCGAACCTGAAGTCAAATCGCTGGACGATGTCTACCTCTACACCGTCGATGATCTGGCCAGCGTGGTCCAAGAAGGACAAGCGCATCGCCAAGCCGCCGTGGCCGAAGCCGAAATCATCATCGATGCCGGTGTCCAAAGTTTCAACCATTGGCTGGGCCAGCGCGATACTGTCCCGCTGATTCAACAATTGCAAACCCAAGCCGATGCCTGGCGCGAAGCAGAGCTAGGGCGAGCCCGCAAACTGCTTGCCAGGGGCGACGACCCGATCGCGGTCATGGAGGCCTTGTCCAAAGGCCTGACCCAGAAAATGTTGCACGGCGCATTGGCCGAATTGCGCGGTGCCACCCCGGAACACCGAGAGCAGACCATGCACACGGTGCAGCGCGTGTTCTTGCGCAAAGAGCGCTAGCGACCAGGCTACTCAAGTCCCGTCATTCCCGTGCCAGCGGGAATCCACGCCCTTCACACATCCACCTCGATTCCCGCCTTCGCGGTCATGACGCCCTGAAGTGAAACCTTTCCTCATCCAACAACTCGAACGCTACGCGCTGCGCTTGAACGAGCTGGACTTTCTCCTGTCCCGCGAAGACATCATGGCCGATATGACGCAGTTCCTGAAGCTCTCGCGTGAGCATGCCGAGGTCAGCGCCGTCGCCTCGCGCTTTGCCCGCTTTCAGCAGCGCAGCGCCGATCTGGTGGAAGCCCAAGCCATGCTGGATGACAACGACATGCGCCAGATGGCTGAAGAAGAAGTGGCCAGCGCCAGCGCCGAGCTGCAAAGCCTGGAAGCCGAACTGCAGCGCATGCTGCTGCCCAAAGACCCCGACGATGCCCGCCCTGCTTTTGTCGAAATCCGCGCGGGCACAGGAGGCGACGAATCGGCCCTGTTTGCCGCCGACTTGCTGCGCATGTACACGCGCTATGCCGAAAGCCAAGGCTGGCGTTGCGAGATCGTGTCTGAATCGGTGAGCGAGTTGGGTGGCTACAAGGAAGTCGTGGTGCGCATCGAGGGCGAGCAGGTTTACGGCGCACTCAAGTTCGAATCGGGTGGCCACCGGGTGCAGCGTGTGCCCGCTACAGAAACCCAAGGCCGCATCCACACCAGCGCCTGCACCGTGGCTGTGCTGGCCGAACCAGACGCAGCCGAGGCCATCAAGATCAACCCGTCAGATTTGCGCATCGACACCTACCGAGCCAGCGGTGCGGGTGGGCAACACATCAACAAGACCGATTCGGCGGTGCGTATCACCCACTTGCCCACCGGCATCGTGGCCGAATGTCAGGACGGCCGCAGCCAGCACGGCAACAAAGCGCAGGCCTTGAAAGTGCTGACAGCCCGCATTCAGAAAAAAGACCGTGCAGAGCGTGCTGCCAAGGATGCCGCCGAGCGCAAGAGCCTGATCGGCAGCGGTGACCGCTCGGACCGCATACGCACCTACAACTTTCCACAAGGCCGCTTGACCGACCACCGCATCAACCTGACGCTGTACAAGCTGCTCACCATCATGGAAGGCGATTTGCATGATGTGGTGAACGCCTTGCAAAGCTACGAAGCCGCCGAACAGTTGGCCGCTTTGGAAATCGGGGCCAGCGCCTGATGCAAAACCCTCCGACCGTGGCCCAATGCCTGCGCCAAGCCCAAACCCTGGGTTTGGCCCGGGTGGACGCTCAAATGTTGCTGCTGCATGGCCTGCAGCGCCCGCTGCACGACCGCGCTTGGCTGCTGGCCCATGACGGCGACACTTTGACGACTGCGCAAAAAACCACATGGCAAAACGCGCTGCAGCGCCGCCTGCAAGGTGAACCTGTGGCCTACATCACCGGGCGCAAGGATTTTTTTGGTCTGACGCTGGCCGTAGACGCCCGTGTGCTGGACCCACGCCCTGACACTGAAACTTTGGTGGAATGGGGCTTGGCCTGCCTGGCCGAATCCACACCCACAGCCTCAGCCACAAATGGCTCGCCCCGCGTTCTAGACTTGGGCACGGGCAGCGGTGCAGTGGCTTTGGCGCTGCAACACGCCCGGCCCGATGCCACGGTGTGGGCGGTGGATGCCAGCGAAGACGCCCTGGCCGTGGCCCGCGCCAATGCGACCCGCTTAAATCTGAGTGTGCAATTCATCGCCAGCGACTGGCTGAGCGCGGTGGATGTTCAGCGCACCGGCCTTTATGACCTCATCGTCTCCAACCCGCCCTATGTGGCCGAAGGTGACCCCCATCTGGCCGCCCTGACGCATGAGCCCCTGCAGGCCCTGACCAGCGGCCCCGATGGCCTGGATGACATCCGCCAGATCATTGCCCAAGCCCCCGCCTGTCTGGCCCCGGGCGGCTGGCTGCTGCTCGAACACGGCTGGGACCAGGCCGACCCGGTGCAGGCGCTGCTGCGCGAAGCCGGGTTTGAGCAGGTGCAGTCACACCGCGATCTGAGCGGCATCGCGCGCTGTACGGGCGCGGCCTGGCCTAAGTGACAGCAACATCCCTGTGAAGATTGCAGACATTCAATCAGAGAGATAATGTTTCCCATACAACATCGACCCCATTTGGAGCAAAACCATGAGCGACACCCAGCAACGTATTGACGAACTCGTCAAAGGCAACGAGATCACCCTGTTCATGAAGGGCAGCGCCAGCTTCCCCATGTGCGGTTTTTCTGGCCGTGCCATCCAGATCCTCAAGGCCGTTGGCGTTGACACGAAGACCGTCAAGACCGTGAATGTGCTGGACGACGCCGAAATCCGCCAAGGCATCAAGGAATACAGCAACTGGCCCACCATCCCCCAGCTCTATGTCAAGGGCGAGTTCATTGGCGGCTCGGACATCATGATGGAGATGTACGAGTCAGGCGAGCTGCAGCAAGTCATCAACGGACAAGCCTGAACGGGGCCTGAAGAACTGGCCTCCTGGAAACAAGGGGGCATTAAATGGATCTGCCCTAACGAAAAAAGCCAGTCAACAGACTGGCTTTTTTGCTTTGAGTTAGAGCCTGGTCAGCGGAACTTGGACTGGGGCACAACTTTCATTTCACCTTCGAGCGAACCGATGTACGAGGACATGGCTTTGAGTTCAGCATTGGTGAATTGTTTGGCGATGCCACCCATCACGCCATTGTTGCGGCCCCAAGTGGACAGGTTTTCGGTTTTGTAGGACTTGAGGGCCACAAACAAAAAGTCTTTGTGTTGTCCGGCCAATTTGGGGTAGCTGGGGTCGATCGGCTTGTTGAAGTTGTCCCCGTGGCAAGAAATGCAAGCACCCTTTTGCAGCAAGGCTGCAACTTTGGCATCAGGTGCCTTGGGGGCAGCCGTCACGGGTTGGGTGTTGCCGTGTTGCTCGTAGTAAGCACCCAGATCGGCCATGTCCTGCTCACTCAGGCTGTCGGCAATGCCACGCATGGTGGGGTGCTTACGCTCGCCTTTTTTGTACGCATTGAGGGCAGACACGATGTACTTGGCATTTTGACCAGAGATCATCGGTACGCGGTAGACCTCGGGGAAGCTGGCTTGGTAGCCTTTGATGCCGTGGCAACCGATGCACATGGCAATCTTTTGCTCAGCAGCTTTGGCGTCGCCCTTGACTTCTTGGGCTTGAACGGAAATAGCGGTCACGGAGGCGACAGCCAGGGCAAACATCGAGGTCAACAGCTTGTTCATTTTGCTCACACAATCCAAATGATTGATAAAAATCAACTGCGGATTATATCGGGCTGGCCCTCATAATCCTGACAAGCTTCATTCCTGTTTTTGAGAACTGTCCACCATGAAATTCCAAGGTACCGAAAACTACGTCGCCACACAGGACCTGATGTTGGCTGTCAACGCCGCCATCACCCTCAAACGCCCCCTGTTGGTCAAAGGCGAACCTGGCACTGGCAAGACCATGCTGGCCGAGGAAGTGTCCGCCGCCCTGGGTCTGCCTTTGTTGCAATGGCACATCAAATCGACCACCAAGGCCCAACAAGGCTTGTACGAATACGACGCCGTGAGCCGTCTGCGTGACAGCCAACTCGGTGATGAGAAGGTCAAGGACATCGAGAACTACATCATCAAAGGTGTGCTCTGGCAGGCTTTCACCTCCGAGACGCCTGTGGCCATCCTGATCGACGAAATCGACAAGGCTGACATCGAGTTCCCGAATGACTTGCTGCGCGAGATCGATCGCATGGAGTTCTATTGCTACGAGACGCGCCAGCTGATCAAGGCCAAAACCCGCCCACTGGTGTTCATCACGTCCAACAACGAAAAAGAATTGCCCGACGCCTTTTTGCGCCGCTGCTTTTTTCACTACATCAAGTTCCCCGAAGCGGACACCATGCGCCAGATCGTGGACGTGCACTTCCCCACGCTCAAAAAAGACCTGCTGGCCCTGGCCCTCAAGACTTTTTACGATGTGCGCGGCCTGCCGGGCTTGAAGAAAAAGCCTTCCACCAGCGAATTGCTTGACTGGTTGAAACTTCTGGTGGCAGAAGACATTCCGCTCGAAGCCTTACAAAGCGCTGATCAGAAAGTGTCGGTGCCGCCCTTGGTGGGCGCCCTGCTCAAAAACGAACAAGACGTAACTTTGTTTGAAAAGCTGGTGTTCATGAACCAGCGCAACCGCTGAGCCTGCTGCCATGAGCACTCCCAACCCTTTTATTGAAGGTATTTCTGACGCAGTTGGTTTTGTTGGCGGCGCGCTGGCGGGTTACTGGGCTGGCAAGTGGCTGGGCCTGGATATTTTCAGTGCCGGTTACGACAATGCCAGCATTGGCGGCATTTTGCTGGTGGGCCTGGGCGGCGGCGGCGGCTTGCACCTGGCTCGCTTTTGGCGCGCCAAACAAAACGCCAAAGACACCGACACCCCATCATGAGCACTTGGATCGCACCGACCACCTTGACAGGTCAGCATGTGACGCTGGTGCCGCTGTCACAGCAGCACCATGATGATCTGGTGGTGGCCGTTCGCGATGGTGAACTCTGGCAACTTTGGTACACCGCCATCCCCACACCCGAGGGCATGGCTGCAGAAATTACGCGTCGCTTAGATCTGCAAGCCAAGGGCAGCATGTGCCCGTTTGCGGTGATCGATCCATCCACCGGCAAGGCCGTGGGCATGACCACCTACATGAACGTAGATGCCGCTAACCGGCGTGTCGAAATCGGCTCCACTTGGTACCGCCAAAGCGTTCAACGCACCCCCCTCAACACTGAAGCCAAGCGCATGCTCCTGGCCCATGCTTTTGAACAGTTGAACTGCATTGCGGTGGAATTCCGCACGCATTTTTTCAACCACCAGAGCCGTCGTGCCATCGAACGCCTAGGGGCCAAACTCGACGGCATACTGCGCAGCCACCAAATCAACCCGCATCCGCTGGCTTCCGGTGCAATGCGTGACAGCTGCGTTTACAGCATCATTGCCAGCGAATGGTCCAGCGTGCGTGCGCATCTGGACTTTCAGCTGAGCCGCTCCAGCTTCAAGGACACACGGTCATGCTGATCGATTTTTTCTACACCCTGCGTGCCGCCAAACTGCCCGTCTCGGTGCGCGAATACCTGACGCTGCTCGAAGCCTTACAAGCCAATGTGGTCGGCCCGGCGTCTGATGCCTGCAGCATCGACGATTTTTACCACCTGGCCCGCACCGTGATGGTCAAGGACGAAAAGCACTTCGACAAGTTCGATAAAGCTTTTGGCGCCTACTTCAAGGGCGTGGAAATGTTGACCGACTTCACCAAAGAAGTGCCGCTCGACTGGCTCGAAAAAATCCTTCAAAAAGAACTCACGCCCGAGCAAAAAGCCGCCATCGAAAAAATGGGCTGGGACGAGCTGATGGACACGCTCAAAAAGCGCCTGGAAGAACAAAAAGAACGCCACGAAGGTGGCAACAAGTGGATCGGTACAGGCGGCACATCTCCCTTTGGCAACGGCGGCTACAACCCGCAAGGCATCCGCATTGGTGGCAAGGGCGGTAACAAAAGCGCCGTCAAGGTCTGGGACCAACGCGCCTACAAAGACTACGACGACCAGCAGGAGCTGGGCACACGCAACATCAAGGTCGCGCTGCGCCGCCTGCGCCGCTTTGCGCGTGAGGGATCACAAGACGAACTGGACCTGGACGGCACCATCCGCAAGACAGCGGCCAATGCGGGCTATCTGAACATCCTGATGCGCCCCGAGCGCCACAACAATGTGAAAGTGCTGCTGCTCATGGACGTGGGCGGCACCATGGACGAGCACATTGCGCGGGTGGAAGAAATGTTCTCGGCCGTCAAAGCCGAGTTCAAGCACCTGGACTTTTATTACTTCCACAACTGCGTGTACGACTTCATGTGGAAGAACAACAAGCGCCGCTACGCTGAAAAATTCCCGACTTGGGACATCCTGCGCAAGTACAACAAGGACTACAAGCTCATATTCATTGGCGACGCGACCATGAGTCCCTATGAGATTTTGCAAAAAGGCGGCAGCGTTGAATACAACAACGAAGAGGCCGGAGCCGAATGGCTGCAACGCCTGACGCACACCTTCCCCAAATTCGCCTGGATCAACCCCGAGCCGCAAGGCGTCTGGCAATACCGCCAGAGCATCTCCATCATTCAGCAGCTGATGAGCAACCGCATGTTCCCACTGACCCTCAAAGGCTTGGAAGATGCCATGCGCTTATTGAGCAAGTGAGTCTGTCCACCCGCAGCGGTGGGCGCAGACCGCCCCTGTAAAATCATCCACACGCCACCGTAGTTCAATGGATAGAACTCTCCCCTCCTAAGGGAGTGATACAGGTTCGATTCCTGTCGGGGGCACCAGACTCCATCAAATCCAATTTACCGAATGACCTCGGGCGTGAGCGCTTGGATGGCTTGGTAATTCGTCAAAAACACCCTTCCATGCAAATGCTGCAAAAAGTGAGTGGTGTTGAGTTTGTCCATCACCGGGCCTTTGATCTCCGAGAAATGCAGCGCAATCCCAGAGTCTTTCAAACGACTGGCAATCGCCTCCAAGCTTTCCAAGGCACTGGCGTCGATGTCGTTCACCGCAGAACATTGCAACAACACATGCTCTAAGCCTGGACGCACTGCCACCTCGGCATTGATCCGGTCCTCCACGCCACGGGCGTTGGCGAAAAACAGACTGGCATCCACCCGCAGGCAGACCAGCGTGGGACTCGTCAACACATCGTGGCGAAGCACATTGCGGAAATGCTCGGTGCCCGGTACCAAACCTACGGTGGCAATATGGGGGCGGCTGGCTCGTAACAAAAACAGCGCCAAAGACACCACAACACCCGACACCAAACCCGTTTCCACACCCACCAATAAGGTGGCCAGCAAGGTTGTAGCAACGGCGATAAAGTCCAGTTTGGAGAAACGCCAAGTGGATTTCAAGATGCCGAAGTCGACCAAAGAAAGCACCGCCACGATGATGGTGGCCGCCAATGTGGCCTGCGGCAGATAGTAAAGCGCAGGGGTCAAGAAAAGCGACGCCAGAGTGATACCCACCGCCGTGTAAACGCCTGCGGCAGGCGTGACAGCGCCGGCGTCAAAATTGACCACAGAGCGCGCAAAACCACCGGTGACGGGAAAGCCGCCAGTGAAGGCAGCCGACAAGTTGCTGGCACCCAAGGCCACCAACTCTTGGTCGGGCTCAATGCGTTGACGCCGTTTAGCGGCCAAGGTTTGACCCACCGACACCGATTCAACAAACCCCACCACGCTGATCAGCAGCGCGGGCACCCACAACTTTTGCCACAAGGCCAAATCCCACAACGGCGCGGTGAGCGGGGGCAAACCTTGCGGCACGGTGCCGACCAATTTCATGCCTTGGCCTTGCCAGTCCAGCGCCCAAGCCAACACTGTGGTCAAGGCAATGGCGACCACGGGGCCTGCCTTGGCCAGCACATCGGCCAGCTTGGGTTTGAGGCCTGCAGAAATGAGCAGTGGTTTCAAGCCCTTGCGCACCCAGAACAAAAACACCGTGGCGGCGATGCCCACACCCAAAGTGAGCAGGTGCAGGTGAGAAGCTTGGTGCATCAGCGCAGACAGCAGCTCCAAAAAGTTGTGTCCCTCGGCTTTCACGCCCATGAGGGTTTTGATTTGGCTCAAGGCGATCAGCAAACCTGAGGCCGAAATAAAGCCTGAGATCACGGGATGGCTTAAAAAATTGGCCAAAAAGCCCAATCTCAAAAACCCCATGATCAGCAGCATGCCGCCCGACAAAAACGCCAAAGTGATGGCCACTTGCCAATAAGCATGCGTCCCCGCAGCAGCATGTTCCGCCACCGCCGCAGCGGTCATCAACGACACCACGGCCACAGGCCCCACCGCCAAGACTCGGCTGCTGCCCAACACGGCATAGAGCAGCAAGGGCGCAACGCTGGCGTACAAACCCACCTCAGGTGGCAGGCCTGCCAACAAAGCATAAGCCAAGCTTTGCGGGATTAGCATGATGGTGACAATAAGTGCCGCCACCATGTCGTTGGTGAAGGTTTCTCGGTTGTATTGACGACCCCACGCCAACATCGGAACAGTGGGGAGCCAACTTGGCAGTGCAGTCATCGGTCAACCATTTCAGCTTCGTGCTTCAGGGATGCAGTTCACAGTGCATTGAATTTGGCTTTGCGGGGTGCGTGCACAAAACGGTCCATCAACTCAAAGCCCAGCATGCCGACCAACATGGCCAAGACAAACACCAGAGCCTTGGGTTGGCCATCGGCCATCGACACCAGCGCCGGGCCAGGGCAAAAACCGGCCAAGCCCCAACCTGCACCAAACAACAAACTGCCAATCACCAGTTTTTTGTCCATGTCCATGTTGGTGGGCAGGCGCAAAGCGCCACCCAAAAAGGTGCTGGTGCGTTTTTTGGCCACGGTGAAGGCGAAAAAGCCTACCATGATGGCGCCGCCCATCACCAGTGCCAAGGAAGGGTCCCAAGTGCCAAACAGGTCGAGAAAGCCAATGACTTTGCCGGGGTCGGTCATGCCCGAGAGCATGAGGCCCAAGCCAAACAGCAGGCCAACGACAAACTCAGCGATGCGATAGAGGTGGTTTTTGTTAAGCATGTTGATTTCCTTAGAGGATGTGGCGCAGCACGTAGACCATGACAAAGCCGGCCCCCATGAAAGACAGGGTGGCCACCAAAGAGCGGGGTGACAGGCGAGACAAGCCACACACACCATGACCACTGGTGCAGCCAGAGGCATAGCGGGTACCAATGCCCACCAGCAAACCAGCGGCAATCACCATCCAGCCAGAAGCATCAATGCGCGGAGCGGTGATGTACTGCGCGGGCACCACGGCGTGAAAAACCGTGGGTGCGGCCAACATGCCCAATAGGAAGAAAACACGCCAAGTGGTATCACCCGCTTTGGGCGGCAACAGCCCACCCAAAATGCCGCTGATGCCCAAGATGCGTCCATTGACCAAAATGAAGATGGCCGAGGCCACCCCCAAAATGATGCCGCCGGCGAGAGATGCGAATGGCGTGAAATGTGCCCAATCGATGTTCATGCTGATGCTCCTTCTTGTGGTTCGCAAAATTGCGCGAATAAAACGTTCATGACCGCCAGCGCTTGCGGGCTGGCGATTTGGTAATAGATGTTTTTGCCCTCACGGCGGGTGGTCACCAGCTCTTCGTCACGCAAGACTGTGAGCTGTTGCGACAAGGTGGGCTGCACGATGCCCAAGATCTCTTCCAACTCACCCACACGCTTTTCACCTTGAGACAGTTGGCACAGCAGCATCAATCGATCAGGGTTGGAGAGCACTTTCATCAGTCGGCAGGCATTTCCGGCTGAGGTCTTCATTTTTTCAAGGTCCAGTGTGGTGGTGTCCATGGGCGGTTTTCCCCGTCTGCATCAAAGTAAGTTGAAATTATATTGACAAATAAACTATTTGTCAATAAACTATGAAAAACTTAATCAATAATGGAGTTATCGATGACCACAACCCATCTCAACCCAATCGTTCACGGCATTTTTGACCCCGCTACCTGGACCGTCACCTATGTGGTTTACGAAAAACCCGGTTCAGCTTGCGCCATCATTGACTCGGTGTTGGATTACGACCCCAAGTCTGGGCGGACCAGCCACAAGTCAGCGGACAAAGTGATCGAATTTGTCAAAGCCAACGATCTGAAGGTGGCATGGATTCTTGAAACCCATGCCCACGCCGATCACCTGAGCGCCGCCCCTTATCTGAAACAGCACTTGGGTGGCCAAACCGCCATCGGTGACCACATTGGTGGTGTCCAAAAAGTGTTCAAGGGCATCTTCAACATGGAAGCCAGCTTCAAACCGGATGGATCGCAGTTTGACCATCTGTTCGCCGAGGGTGAAGCCATCTCCTTGGGCAGCATCGCGGGGCACACCCTTTTCGTGCCGGGACACACACCCGCTTGTGTCGCTTACCAGTTTGGCGATGCCGTTTTTGTGGGCGATACCCTGTTCATGCCCGATGTGGGCACCGCACGCTGCGACTTCCCAGGAGGCGACGCCAAAACTTTGTATGCATCGACACGCAAAATTTTGAGCTTGCCGCCTGCGACACGTTTGTTCATGTGCCACGACTACCCACCCAATGGCCGCCCGGTGAATTTTGAGACGACGGTGGCCGAGCAAAAAGCCAAGAACATCCATGTCCATGACGGCATCGGTGAAGCCGAGTTTGTCGAGATGCGTACCAAGCGAGACGCCACCTTGGAAATGCCAGTGCTCATCCTGCCTGCGGTGCAAATCAACATCCGCGCTGGCGAGTTGCCACCCAAGGAAGACAATGGCGTTGCCTACGTCAAAATTCCTTTGAACGCACTTTGACCCTGTTGAGGTTTAAAAATCCAAACCATTGATTTGATGGGAAGCCCGACTCTTGTCGGGGGCACCAAAGTCATGCCCGAGCGGACCGAAGTCAACCGCGAAGAGGTCCAATTGACACCAGTCGCTGTATGGCCCGGCGCAAAGGCGCTGAGCGTGCGGTCTTGGCCAGGGTCTTGAGGCTGTATCGGTGCCCTGCCGGCAACACATGCAACTGGACCCCCAACATTTCTATTTGCTCCAAGGTTTCCAGTTCATTCACATTGGATTGCATTTGCGATGGGTCCACCAGGGTCACCGTCCCTTTGCCGATGATCTCCATCGCTTCGCCCCGCTCAATCACCAAAGCGGTGTCTTCATCAATGCCCACCCCCAGCAAATCCGGTCGCATGGCCAAGGTAGACAACAAACGAGCCAATCGCCTGCGCTCCGAAAAGTGCTGATCCACAACAGCTTGAGACAACAAGCCCAGACCAATGTCGGTGTCCACCGCTTCCTTGCGGGGCCGCAACACCGCGGGCCCTTGGGCGATCATGTGCCGCGACATGACCGCAGCGCCTGCACTGGTGCCACCGATGCAACAACTGTTGAGATGAAAGGCTTTGTGCAAAGACTGGTATGCCGGGGTGTCCCACAACGTGTCCATGAGTTTGGACTGGTCTCCTCCACTCATAAAAATGCCGTCGGCTCGCAGGATCTCGGTCTGCAGTGGCAACGCGTGTGCACTCTCTCGGTCATCGATGGCCAAACGCTGCACGTCTTCGACATCGATGGACATGAAAGCATTTTGATAACTTTGCCACACACCTTCAGGATCGCCACTGGCAGCGGTGATGATGCGAATGCGGGCCTGAATGCCCCCGCAATAATCAGCGAATTTGCGCAGAATGATGCGATCCTGCAAACGGTCCTCTGCCCCGCCCACGATCACCAGCCGGGAAATTCTGGAGTACTGCGCCAAGACAGGCAGTCCCGCCAGCGCAGCCACACAGGCCACTGTCATGCCACCCCACACATTTCTTCGGTTCATGGTGTCACTCTAACCCATGCAACCAGAACCGGACTGTGTGCCAGCCCTTTTAAAAAGCCACCTTCTCCGCCTCAAGGTAAGCGAGGCTGATGTACTTGCCAATGTTGCGCTCAAAGCCTTCCATGGTCTTGGCCCTTGCGCTCACACGCGGGTCTTTGAGCACAGCGGCTTTGGCGTCTGCTTCGGATTGGCTGTCCTCCACCGCTTTGAGGCAGGGCTCCCAGATGCCCGCCATGAATTCGCCATAGGTCTTGAGCAGATCTGTGCTTGCCGGGCCGTGACCGGGAACCCAGAGCTGCTGGCCCGTTGCGGACTGCAGGGCTTTGTAATATTTGAAGGTGCCGGGGTATGAGCCTTCGTCCATGTTGGCAATCCGGTTGGTCATGGCGATATCGCCCACTGCCGTCACCTTGTCTTGCACGACCTCGACACACAAATCCGAGGGCGTGTGCGCCGTGCCATAGTGGTGCATGCGGAATGTCACATCACCGATCTGAATCACTTGACCATGCCTCACAGGCGTGTTGGGCAAGACCACTTGGGTGCCCAAGGTGGATTGGTTGGTCCAGCGCTCCATCAGGCTGCGCCACAAGTTGCCTTCTGCGCCTTTGAGTTTTTCAATGGTGCTGGGCAGCGCGTAAATGGGCAGCTTATCGCCGTAGGTTTTAACGAAGGCGTGGTTACCCAGCCAATGGTCACCGTGGTAGTGGCTGTTGAACACGGCCACAACGGGTTTGTCGGTCACTTTGCGGATCATGCGGATGGCCATCTGGCCGATTTGCAGCGAAGCACCTGAATCGATCACCACCACCCCGGCCGAGGTCACCACAAAGATGACGTTGGCCATCATGCCCCGGTTTTCAGGCGTGGGAAATCCATCGGGAGAGTAGATCATCCAGACGTGTGGCGACAGCTTTTGCGGCGGTATGTCGGCCACGGGTGGGCCTTCGATGAAGTCCTGCGCTTGCTGCGCGAGCAAACTGGCCTCGGGCCACAGGGCTGCGCCACCGATGGCAGCGCTGGCCCACAACAGTTGTCTTCTTTTCATGGTGATTCCCCTGCTTTGACTCATGCAGCGCCCTCAGGCGCTGCACATGCTCATCAAACAGCGTAGCCCTTGTTGGGCAATGCGCCCATGATCTTCGGCGTGTTGAGTTGTCGTGGCTTGATGCGACCGCCTTGGGCTTTGAGCCAGGTTTCCACCACATCCCACACCTGCTTGTTGCCCTGATTGCGGGCTTCTTCGGCAACGGGGGCCCAGCCAGCCACCTTGTACTTTTTACCCGCGTCGATGAGCTGGCCTTTCAGGCGCATATCGCCAATGCGTTGGCCAGCCTTCGCCACCGGATTGCAGCTGTAAGTCAGGCCCCCCACGCGCACCATGTCGCCGCCTTGCTGGTAATAAGGATCAGGGTTGAAAAGGTTGTCGGCCACATCTTCGAGCACAGTCTTGATGGTCTCGCCCGTCATCTCGGTCACGGTGGCGTACGAATAAGTGGTGGCGGTCATGTCAAGCAGCCACTCGCGCGTGATGGCTTGACCCGGCAAGAGCGTGGTGCCCCAGCGAAAGCCTGGCGAGAAAGCAATGTCTGCGCCCTGCACGTCCAGCAGCGCGTCGATCAGCAACTGGTCGCCCGTGCCGTTGAAGTTGCCGCGCCGGTACAGCAGGCCATCGGTAACGGCCAGCTTTTCGGCCAGTTTGCTTTCATAAGGCGCGCGGATCTTGGTGATGAGCGCGTCCATCTCTTTGTCGGCGGGCAGCATGTTCGAGAACACCGGCAGCAATTTGTAGCGGAAGTCGCTGACCTTTTTGTCTTTGACGTCAAAGTCGAGCACGCCCAAAAACTTGCCGTTCGAGCCCGCATTGGTGACGATGGTCTTGCCGCCTTTGTTCGAGACAATGGAGGCGACCGGCATGCCATCGTGCGTGTGGCCGCCCATGATGGCGTCGATGCCACTCACGCGGCTGGCCATCTTCAGGTCCACGTCCATGCCGTTGTGGCTGATGACGACCACGACCTGTGCACCTTTACCGCGGACCTCGTCGACCATCTTTTGCATGTTCTCGTCCTGGATGCCGAAGGCCCAGTCGGCCACCATGTAACGCGGATTGGCGATCGGGGTGTAAGGAAAAGCCTGGCCGATGATGGCGCAGGGCACGCCATTGATCTCGCGAATCACGTAGGGCTTGAAGACTGGGTCGCCAAAGTCATTGGTCTTGACGTTTTGCGCCACAAAATCCACCTTGCCAGCGAAATCTTTCTCGATGATTTCCTTGACGCGTTCCATGCCCAAAGTGAATTCCCAGTGACCGGTCATGACGTCCACACCCAGCAGTTTGCAGGCGTCGACCATGTCCTGGCCGTTGGTCCACAAGCTGGTGCCAGAGCCTTGCCAGGTGTCACCACCGTCGAGCAACAAAGCACCGGGACGGCTGGCCTTCATGCGTTTGACCAGCGTGGCCAGGTGGGCAAAACCACCGACTTTGCCGTAGCGCTTGGCGGCTTTTTCGTAGTCCAGGTAAGTCAGCGCATGGGCTTCGGCTGTACCCGGGCGGATCTTGGCCACTTGCAGCAAATACTCGCCCACCAAATGCGGCAGGTTGCCCTGCATGGACCCAACCCCTAAGTTGATGCTGGGTTCGCGGAAATAAATCGGCTTGAGCTGCGCATGGCAATCGGTCATGTGCAGGAAAGACACATTGCCGAACTTGGGGATGTCATAAAGACCATTGGCTGCCGTGTTGGCACTGGACTGGGCGTAGGCCCCCATGCTCATGCCAGCCATCGTGCCAGCACCCATGACTTGGATAAATTCGCGTTTGGAGAGATTCATATTTGCAACCACTGATATATAAGGGGCTAAAAAACCCGGACCAGCCGGGTTTTGAAATGCTTACTGATTGACGGGCGATTTCGGATCGAGCAACAAGCCCACGATGTGGCGAACTTGGGTCTCGTTCAAGATGCCCATGTGGCCTGCACGAGGCATGTTGGAGCAAGCGTTGTAGGCCTTGGCGTTCCAGATCTTGCCCCAGGTGTACTCGACGATGGCCTTGCTGGCCGGGTCGTTGGGGTTGGACACGCCGCGAATCTTGCCGTAGTTGTACAAGCTCGGGCCAATGGTGCCGTAAGAAATTTCTTTCTTGTCCATCTGGTGGCAGTTGTAGCAATTGCCGCCGTTGACGGCCGTGGCAGAGTCGGTCCAAGTCAACCCACGACCACTTTGCGCGATGGCTTCGCCTTGCTTCCAGTCGCCGATGAACTTGCCGTCTGAGGGCCACTTGATGGCTTTGAGGTTGGCTTCTTCGATGCGCTTGGCGGTTTTTTCGTCCAAGGGTTTGCCAGACACGTCGGCTTCACTGCAAACGCGGTTGGTTTCGTCGGTGGCGGTGATGCGCTCGACTTTCACATGGCTTTCATCACGGAAAGAGGCTTTGACGATTTTGTCCGTCAAGGCATTGAGCTCGGCCACAGATGGACCAGTGGCGCAGCCTGCAACCACCAAAGCGGAAGCCAAGCTGGCCAGTACGAGTTGGGTCTTTTTGTTCATGAGGTTCTCCTGTTCAGATCAGCGTTTGATGGCCGGGGCAACAGAAGCTGCACCCTTGGCATTCACACCCAAGTAGGTGGACAAGGCGATCGTGGCATCACTGACAAAACCAGGATAAGGGAAACGCTGCTGGCGGTAGCAGTCGTTCAGACGCAGTTGCATGCTCCACATTTGACCGTTGGAGACGCGGTAGGCGGGCCAAGCAGCAAAACCAACACCGTCACCGGGGTTCTTGGTCAGGATAGGCAAGTCTTGCAAACGGATGCGTTTGCCTTCTTCACCGTGGCATGAGGCGCAAGAAAAGTCGTGCGATCCACCCCGCTGGAAGAACAGTCGTTTGCCCACTTCGTAGAAGGTTTTTTCTTGGGGATGCGCTTGTGACAGGTTAAAGCGCTGGCCCTTGGACTCGGCGGCGATCCAAGTGGCCAAGGCGGTCACGTTGGCCATCTCGCCGCGACCAAATGCGGTCTTGGAGATTTCGGCAGCGTTGAAGCCTTGCAAGGTTTCCATGCAGGTCACCAAGCGGGACTCCAGGTCCTGCATGCGCTGGGTGTCAGCAAAGTATTTGGGCAACGCCACAAAAGCACCTTTGACCACGCCCGGGCCTTTGCCCAGATCGCATTTTTCAAGACTGGCATTTTTAGGTCCGCGTGCTTTTTTCCAGAGGTCTTCGCCTTTGGCTTCAAACAGTTCAGCGGGGTTGCCGTCTTGCAGCATGGCACGGTATTCGTCAATGCCTTGGCTGGCGGTTTTTTGGGCCAGCACGGGCATGGTACTCAGGGCCAGTGCCGCTGCCATGGCCAAAGTTGATGCTTTGTTCATTGTCACCTCTGTTGGTATTTTTTAAACGCGAAAAGGGTGAAGTCGTGGCTTCACCCTTTGCTCTGTCATTGCACGATCACGAAACGGTGGCTTCGTCGGTGCGGGTATCGCCCTTGTTGTCTTTCCAGGTCACAGCAATCTTGTCACCGGCTTTGGCGCCTTTGACGTTGAATTGCAAGAAGGGGTTTTTGGACACAGCGGGGCCCCACTCGGCGGAGAACACGTCTTTGCCGTTGAGTTTGGCTGTCACTTCCTGGATGAACCAGGCGGGCACGGTTTTGCCGGAAGCGTCTTTACGCTGGCCGGTTTCCATCTCGTGACTCATGAGCACACGAACAGTTGCTTTGTCACCAGAGGCCTGGGCACGGATGCGCATTGGATCTGCCATTTTTCTCTCCTAAATCTTTCAGTGAATCAATGTGTAGGGTTGTATGCCGGGGCTTAGCCGCCGCAACCGCCCAGAGTGACCTTGACTTCTTTCTTGGCCCACAAGGCTTTGCCGTCGTTCATGATGGCCACAGCGTAGACATCAGAGGACTGGCCCATCTTGGCGCGGGTTGAGAAATTGGCATCGACCGCATCGGTCACATAAAACATGGCCACCAAAGCGGACGGGTTCTTTTCCACCATGATCAGCAACTGTTTGACGCCAGACAGCGCGGTGCTGGCACCCAAAGGCACCACAGCGCCGTTTTCAGCGATGTCCGGACCGATGATGGTGACGTCTTTGCTTTCTGTCAGGCTGGTGGCTCCAGCGGCCTTGGCAGCGTCTTGCACAGACTTGGCATCGAATGCGGCTTTGTTGAAGGCAGCGTGGGCGAACTGTGGGAAACCCGCAGTGGCCAAGAGGCCAGCCACAACAGCGCTTTGCTTGAGTGTCTCGCGACGGTTTTGCATCTGATATCTCCTTGATGATTGAGTGATGCTATTGAAACAGGTTCAGAAGTGCAACGGGTATAGCCCGAATTACTTGCTGGCCCCCTTGGAAATCCATTCGGCAATTTGCTTGGCTTCGGCGTCAGGCAGGGCTTGCGCAGGCATGGGAATTTGACCATAAACGCCCACACCACCCGCCTTGATTTTGCCAACCAAATACTCGGTTTTACCCGCTTGCTTCTTGGCAATTTCGTTAAAGCCAGGGCCGACAATTTTCTTGTCCACGCCGTGGCAAGCGGTGCAACTGTACTTATTCAACAGCGCAATCGCTGCTTTGGCTTCGTTGTTTTCTGGCTTGGCAGCGGCTACAGGAGACGCTGCGGCCACCGGCATACCGGCCTTGGGCTCGGGTTTGGTGGTGTCTGCGCCGCGCTGTGGGCCAACGATGCGGTTTTGCTCTTGCAGGTTACCGTGGGCATTGCGCGCAAAGTCCGGCAGGAATGATGCCACTTTAGGTTCAGGCGTGCAGTCCTTCATGCAAATCTTATTGGACGTGTCAGGTTTTTTAACACCACCAAATTCATTGCCAGGCCACATCGCATGGGCTGTGCTCATGCCATTGCGGTTGGGCATGCGTGCCTGCACTTCTGCGATATTCTTGTCCGACAACACGTAGTTGTCGGGCACGATGTTGGCCAGGTTCAACAAAAATGCTGTCACCGAGTACACCTCTTCCGTGGTCAGCGTCTTGGGATTGGTCCACGGCATGGCACGGTTGATGTAATCCCACAAGGTGGACACCGTGGCCACCTTCATGATGGTGGTACGTCCCGGATAGTCAGAGCGGTTCAAATTGGCGACACGCCCAGTCTTGATGTCTTCAGCCGTGGTGCCGCCAATCAGAGGGCTGAACACTTCACCGGACTCTCCAAACACACCGTGGCAGTGGGCACACTTGCCTTCCCAAACATCCTGGCCTTTAGCGACCGAGCCCGAACCTGCAGGCAGACCCTTGAAGTCGGGGCGCACATCGATGTCCCACTTGGCCACTTCTTTGGGAGTAGCAGCACGGCCAACGCCTGGATACTGGGTGCTCTGAGCAGCAGTCAAACCGGCTGCCGCCATCAACGCTACCGTCAAAACGGCATTACGAAACCTGGACATTTTTCACCTCACCGTTTTCCTGGACCAACCACGACTGGATGGCGTTGTTGTGATAGATAGAGCGCGTACCGCGCACGGCACGCACTTGCTGGTATGTGGGCTGGACATGACCGGTGTCATCTTGCGCGCGGCTTTGGATGATGGCAGGCTTGCCGTCCCAGACCCAATCCAAGTTGAAACGGGTCAAGGCTTTGGACAGAACCGGGGTCTCCAAGCGGGCCTGACGCCAGTTACGTCCGCCATCGGTGGACACGTCCACGCGCTTGACCTTGCCTTTACCCGACCAGGCCAGGCCTGTGATGTTGTAGAAACCTTTGTCCAGCAAGACTTGACCACCCGAAGGCGTAGTCACCACGCTCTTGATTTCCTGCAAGTTGGTGTACTGGCGGTGCATGCCACCGGGTTGCAAATCAATGTAGTGAATCGCTTCGTCCTTTGCGGCGTAAGGCTTGTCACCCACTTCGATGCGACGCAGGTACTTGACCCAGCTCACGCCTTGCACGCCAGGCACCACCAAACGCAAGGGGTAGCCGTTTTCTGGGCGCAGCATTTCACCGTTTTGGCCGTAAGCCACGATGACTTCGCCCGAGGTGATCAAGCTCATGGGAATGGTGCGAGTCATGGACGAACCGTCGCCACCTTCGGCCAGCACAAATTTGCCGTTTTTCAGGTCAGCACCGGCCAGCTCGAGCAAGGTGATCAAGGGCACGCCCGTGAACTCGCTGCACGACAACATGCCGTGTGTGTACTGCACCGTGGGCACAGCCACATTGCCCCACTCGGTGGCACTGTTGGCACCACACTCAATGAAGTGGAAACGCGACACCGAGGGCAAACGCATGATCTCGTCCATGGTGAACACCATGTTCTTTTTGACCATGCCGTTGATCATGAAACGGTGCTTGGACGGATCGATGTCCCACCAGCCTTGGTGGTGACGCTCGAAGTGCAAACCGCTGGGCGTGACGATGCCGAACAAGGACTGCAGTGGCGCAAACGACACCGAGGCTTGGGTGGTTTGTGTCAGACCAGGGCTCTGACGGCGCTGCAAGTTCGCTTCGAACTTGGAAGGCTTGCCATAGCCTTCAACGGCCACGCCTTGACCCAAGCCCACGGCGTGCTCAGGCAGATTCAGGATGTTGGGATCGCCACCTTCGACGGGCACCGGGTTGCCCTGAGCCATGGCCATGGGGGCAGCGGCGCCTGCGGCAGCGGCTGCAAAGGCATTGCGGATGAAATCACGTCGGCCTTTTTTGCCTTCGGCAAAGACCTCCTTGATGCCCGTTTGGGTCAGGAAATTTTCAGGTGCTTTTTGCACCCTTCCTGAGTTGATGTTGTCTGCGTTCACACAAACTCCTTGTTGATTTGATCATCCATGTCCGCACCGATGGCCACTTGCGTGCACACCGAACGGCAAACCTTCGCTGCAGTGTCATCTGCAATCCGATAAAACACCTGAGCGCCTTGACGGCGCTTGCCCAGCACACCCGACCGAAACAGGATGTTCAGGTGCTGTGACATGTTGGGCTGGGCCACGCCGATGTTCTCGAGCAATTGCCCCACGTTTTTTTCACCCTGGCAAAGCGCGCTGATGATGCGAAGCCGAATGGGTGTCGACATCACAGCAAACAAATCTGCCGCTTTGTCAAATACCTCATCCTGATCCACTGTCATCCTGTCCTTACATTTAGGTTCATATATTCGGAAGTTCGAATATATACGATAGGCGATGAATCTGAATCAGGGATTACACGGGGCTCGTTTCATGATCAGGACAAACCCTGATGAGGGTTTCCAGTCTTACTGGATTGATGAAAACTCTCTCGAATACGCCATGGACGATGAACACCCTTCCATCCATGCACATGCCCAGTGGTAAGGCTGGGTGGTATTCAGCCACCCCAAAAAAGGCGAACCCTAAGGCCTCATTTGAACTTGTAGTGATCGCGGTTGAGCACCGCCGCGACCGAAGTCACGTCCTCTGGAAACATGCCCAGATTGAGCTCCGTGTTGCATTGCTCCACCATGCCGCGCAGCAAGGAAGCGTTGTTGATACGGCCCTGCGGTTTGTAAATGGCACTGCCATTGCCACCAACTTTGGAGACATGGCAGGCCACGCACTTGCTTTCGGCGATCAATTTTTCGCCCAACTTGTAGTCAGCCTCTTTGAAGATGGCTGGCTGCGCATGGGCCAAAGTTGCACAAAAGAAACTCATAAAGACCATCGCGGTCTTGTTTGGGGTGTTCATTCAAGTCTCCCATCAAAAAAGCCGCTCAAGGGTAGACCCTTGAGCGGCAAAAAAAGCCACGAGTACCAATCGAGCTTTCTAAATCATCTGTTTTCAACCAAGCCTGTCAGCGGCTTGGTTTACTTGGCACCGGCCAAAATCCAAGTGGCCAAAGTCAGAGCGTCTGCATCGCTCAAAGCGGCTTGGGCGGGCATGGGCACTGGGCCCCATTTGCCTGAACCACCGGCTTTGATGCTCTTGGCCAAAGTGGCAGCAGCGTCTTTTTGACCGCCGTATTTCTTGGCAACGTCCTGGTAGGAAGGACCCACCAGTTTCTTGTCCACGGCGTGGCAGGCCATGCAAGCGTTTTTCTTGGCCATGTCCATGTTGGCGAAGGCAGGGGCTGACATCAAGGCAGAGACGGCAACAGCAGCAAAAATCAGTTTCATGAGAGCTCCGTGTGGGGGGTTTAAATATAACCAGTCGCTAATTTAACCGAAATCAAGACGGATTTGTGGAAACCCGCTCAACTTTAGCTTCAGGGATTTTACTGAGGACCAGCTGCATAAAGCCCCAAAAGCCATCCCCAAAAAGCGGCTATAGAACTCAGTCAAACGCAGGCTGGTCGGGCTTGACCACCGTTTTTCTTGCAGCTGCCCAAGCGTCAAAACCACCCGCAATCGATGCCACATTCAGGTAGCCCATGCTCTGCATAGTTTGCGCCGCCAAGGCTGCGCGGCCGCTGGTCTTGCAGTACAACACCACCTTCAGGTCACGGCCCGACAAGGTGGGCGTGCCGCTGAGCTTGAATTCCAGAAGGCCCCGGGGCACCAGCAACGCCCCGGACAGGTGGCCTGCGGCAAATTCATCGGCTTCGCGCACATCGATCAAGACGTCGGCTTGGCGAATGGCTTCATCGGCGTCTTGCAAAGCGATCTCGCGGACATGGGCCTTGGCTTCAAGGACCAGATCGTGGGCTGTTTTCATGGTGTCTCCTTCAGTATCAAACAATGGGTTTCAGGGAGCAAACTGGGCCTTAATGACTGCAGGCTGTTCTCCGTCCTCGCCTGGCACCCATGCCCCTTGCGGCCACTTCAGTCTGTCAACACCCGCCCATCAGCATCGAGCACCCGCACCTGAATGGGAATGCCCTGCCCCACGCTTTGGGTGACGGTGCAAAAACCTTCAAACTGACCGAGCACGCGCTCAAGTTGCTCCAGCTTGGCCGCAGGAACGCCCAGGTGCAAAGTGGCCAGCATGTTCAACACACGCATGCGGCCATCGGCATTGCGCCCCACTTCTGCCTGCACTTCGCAGCGCAAAGGCTCGGGCGCCTGCTTGAATTTGCGCAAGGCAAAGAGCAGCGAATCGCTCAAGCAATTGCCCACCGCTGCACACAGCAACTGCACCGGCGATGGCCCCAGCCCCGTGCCCAAAGGCGCAGGCTCGTCGCTGGTCAGCACCGGCATTTTGTCGTCAAAGCGAATGTCAAAGCGGTAATCGTGCTGCTGTGTCAATGTGACCGAAATCTGTTTTTCACTCACGGGGCTTAACTTTCTGATCTTGTCTGCAAACGGCTGAATGATCCCGCGTGCTGGTCACTCAGGGGGCAATCTGTGCGAGTCAGTTTAAGTGTGAAGGCCAAGGCCGCGCTTGTCCTGGATCAAGACAAAGCTTTGCCAACGCCGGACCTGTCCCGACCGTGGCAGGCCGCAGATCAGGACTTGCCGGACGCACGCAAGTCTTGCGGTTTGACCATGGGCCAGCCACGCCTGGCCCACTCGCTCATGCCGCCATCGACATAGCGGATGTTGGTGAAGCCCTGCTCTTGCAGCGCCTCGGTCACGGCGCGCGAGCGGTTTTGAGTGTTGCAGATCAGCAAGACCGGTTGGTCCGCTTGCTTGGGAATCTCGGCCACGCGCTGCGCCACCTGGCTCATGGGCAGCAAGACCACACCTTGTGCCACGCCCGTGGCGTGCTCTTTCGGCTCGCGGATGTCGATCATGAGCACCTTGCCCGACTCGTGCTCGACGCGGGCTTGCTCAAGCGACACCGAGGGCATCCTCGCCTCTGAGTTGCACGCTTGCAGGCCCAAAACCAGCAGCACCCCAACCAACCACCGCCAAGTCTGAATGGACATCTCAACCCCTTAAATATCAGCGGTCCATTATATAAATGCACAATCAAAGATGCACCCGAGCAAACTGCGATGCACCCCACTGACTGAGGGGCAAGGCCAGACGGATAGGATCAAAGCATCCCATCCATCCCGCCATCACCGAAGACAAGCTGTGAAAAACACCCAAGCTATCGAGCCACTGGTGAACGAATTCAGCACCCACATGGTGCGCGAACTGCGCTCGGACCATGCGGGCGAAACTGGTGCAGTCTACATTTACAAAGGCATCACCACCGTGGCCCGCTGGCGACAAGACGCCGAGTTGCTGGCCTTTGCCCGCCAGCATGGCGACACCGAAACCGAACATTTGCGCCTGATAGAGGACTGGCTGCCCGCTGAGCGCCGCAGCCGTTTGCTGGTACCTTGGCGCATGGCTGGGTGGTTGACCGGGGCGCTCCCCGCGCTGTTTGGCCGTCGTGCCGTCTACGGCACCATCGCTGCCGTCGAGACCTTTGTGGACGTGCATTACCAACAGCAAATTGACCACCTGCAACAGCACGGTGGCCCCGCAGACCTGCTGCCTTTACTCTTGCACTGTCAGGCCGATGAACAGCACCATCGAGACGAAGCCGCCTACCTGGCAGGCCAGCATTTGCCTTGGCTGTTACGCTTGTGGTGCAAGGTGGTCGGCTCAGGTTCTGCCGCAGCCGTGGTGCTCGCACGGCGACTTTGACTGCTCAGACAGACTCTGCGTATTGAAAGCGATTTCCACATGAGCACTTTTCAAAACCCCCAACAAACATGGAACCAAAGGTTTGCCGCCGAACACTATGTGTTTGGCGAAGCGCCCAACGCGTATTTGCGATCCCAAGCAGCCCATCTGAAACCTGGCAACGCGCTGGCAGTGGCCGATGGTGAGGGCCGCAACGGCGTGTGGCTGGCGCAACAGAACCTGCGGGTCGATGCCTTTGATTTTTCGGACAACGCCATCCTCAAAGCCCAAGCTTTGGCCCAAAGCCGACAAGTCAAGGTGAATTTTGTGTGCAGCGATTGGCAGTCTTTTGATTGGCGGCCTACGCATTACGACAACATGGTGGGCATTTTTTTCCAGTTCGCCACGCCCGATGAGCGCAGCATCCTGTTTGCGCGCATGCTCCATAGCCTGAAGCCCGGCGGCACCCTGATCATCCAGGGCTACACGCCGCGCCAACTGGACTTCAACACGGGCGGCCCTGGGAAACTGGCGCACCTCTACGACGAAACCCTGATGTTGGACGCCTTCGGCGAACTGGACATCCTGGACCTGCGCACCTATGAGGCTGAGATCACCGAGGGCACAGGCCACCAGGGCATGTCGGGCCTGCTGGGTTTAACAGCACGCAAGCCTGCTTGACGGGTCAGCCAGCGCTCACGATCAAGGCTCAGAGTGCGTTCACAGGGATCCTCAGGTAACGCTGGCCATTGTCTTCGGACTGTGGCAAGTGGCCAGCAGGCCGGGGTGTGGCTGAAGGCGAACGTGGCAGGATCAAAAAACGATTTGAAATACATGCGGGCTTTACTCATAGTGGCTTCCTTGACAGTAGAACAAGGAAGGTACTGACGCCCCTTGCCGCAAGGGGGCAAGGGGGCAAGCCTTTAAATTACAGTGACTTGGTCGAGAAATACCAGTCCTTCATGGCATAACCCTCGCCTTTGCGCTTGGCAATGGCTTCGGGCGTTTTGGGTGGCGGCACGATCACGTCGCAGCCGGGTGTCCAGCCTTCTGGCGTGGCGATTTTGTGGGCATCACTGGTCTGCATGGCTTGCAACAAACGCACAAACTCTTCAATCGAGCGGCCATTGCTCATGGGGTAGTACACCATAGCGCGCAGCTTGCCTTCGGGGTCAATGAAGAAGGTGGCACGCACGGCCTGGGTGTCGGCCGCGCCGGGGTGAATCATGCCGTAGGCTTGGGCCACTTCCATCTTGATGTCGTCGATGATGGGGAAAGGAATCTCCACACCGAAGTTGTTCTGGATGCTTTGCATCCAAGCCAAGTGCGAGTAGATGCTGTCGATCGACAAGCCAAGCAATTCGCAGTTCATGCTTTTGAACAACTCGGCACGCTTTGCAAAACCGATGAATTCGGTGGTGCACACAGGTGTGAAGTCGGCGGGGTGCGAGAACAAGATGAGCCATTTGCCTTTGTAATCGGCCAGGCTTCGGGGGCCGTGGGTGGTGTTGGCGCTGAAGGCGGGGGCGGCTTCGTTGATGAGGGGCATGGACATGGTGCGTTTCATTTGAGGTTAACTATCGCTTTTCAAAATCGAGAGATTTATTCAATCGACAAGGTCAACTGTACATACCCATGAAGGTATTGGGTATGAGTTATCTCAATGAAAGACATAGTGACAATTGCGACCTTCAAATCGCCCAAATTGATCCATCGCAAGCCCTCAGCGCCTTGGCCATGCATGACCCCAAAACATCACCCTCAATGCTTAGCAGGCCCTGCGGCTTTGGCCGCAGCGTCAAAACCGCCTTTGGCCTGCCACTCCTCCATGCCGCCTTGCAAAATTTTGACGTTGTCCCAACCCGCTACTCGCAATGCAAATCCAGCTTGAGCAGACAAGGAGCCCGTGTTGCAGTAAATGAGTACCGGTTTGTTTTTCGGAATCGTGCTTCGCTTGGCCAGCACTTGCCGCCAGTCCATGTTGATGGCGCCAGGAATGTGGCCCTTGGCAAATTGCGCCGGGTCACGCGCATCGATCACCATGAACTTGGGCCACTCTTCTTTGGGAATTTGCTCGGCGAAGATGACTCCGCCGCCGTAGTCCACAAATTCCAAATACCCCTCCATTTCGTCAATCACCGCAGCTTTGTTGTCGGCGTATACGGCTGGGGCCAGCATCAAGCTGGCAACGGTGGCTATGGCAAGGGTAGTGATACGAATGTTCATAATTTGTCCAAGTTGAATTTATATCAGCAACGGCGAATATTATGAGCGCAGGTTGTGGCCATTGCATCTGAACACCAGGCCGACAAACCCTGAGCGCACCGTTGCACCGTGGGGGAACTGCCCGGTACTTTTATCGTCAAGGCCATGATTCACGCTTTGGGATGTTTGCTCATCTATTCCTGATATTTCAGTCATTTCTGTAAATTCGGTAGTTTTGGTTAGAATTAAGACATGTCTATCTCAGATCAAATCCCGTCCCTGAACCGCGAGTTCATCGCCCATTTCGGTGAAATGGGCAGCAAGTGGGGCATCAACCGCACGGTCGGCCAAATTTACGCGCTGCTCTATGTGTCGCCGCAGGCTTTGAATGCCGATGAGATTGCCGAAGCGCTGGCGTTCTCGCGCTCCAATGTGAGCATGGGCCTCAAAGAGTTGCAGGCTTGGCGACTGGTGCGTTTGCGCCACCAATCGGGCGACCGGCGCGAGTACTTTGAGGCGCCAGCCGACGTGTGGGAAATCTTTCGGGTGCTGGCCGAAGAGCGCCGCCGCCGTGAAATCGAGCCCACGCTGTCCATGCTGAGAACTGCCTTGCTCGATACGCCCAGCACCGACGCAGAGCGACATGCCCAGCAGCGCATGCGCGAAATGCACGACCTGATTGACCGCCTCATGACTTGGTTTGACGACGTGCAAAAACTTGCACCCGAGACCGCCATGCAACTCATGGGCATGGGCGCCACTGTGACCAAGGTGCTCGAATTCAAAGACCGCTTGACCGGTCGCGGCAACAAAGCACCGGTCACTGGCCAGACACGCGACAGCGCTTGATCCCCAAAGAAAGCCACCATGGACATCGACGCACTCATCCTCTCGCGCATCCAGTTTGCCGCGAACATCAGCTTCCACATCCTGTTCCCCACCATCACCATCGCGCTGTGCTGGTTCTTGCTGTTCTTCCGATTGCGGTTTGCCCGGACCCGAGATATGGCTTGGGAAGAGGCTTACTATTTTTGGACCAAGGTGTTCGCGCTCACCTTTGCGTTGGGCGTGGTTTCAGGCATTGTGATGAGCTTCCAATTCGGCACCAATTGGCCGGGCTTCATGGAGCGCACGGGCAATATTTCTGGGCCGCTGCTCGGCTATGAGGTGCTGACAGCGTTTTTCCTGGAGGCCAGCTTCTTGGGCATCATGCTGTTTGGTCGCGGCAGGGTGAGCGAGCGGGTGCACCTGGTGGCCACTTTCTTGGTTGCGTTTGGCACCACCATGTCGGCCTTCTGGATCCTGAGCCTGAACTCCTGGATGCACACCCCGGCAGGTTTTGAAATCGTCAACGGCCAATTCATCCCCACCGATTGGTTGGCGGTGGTTTTTAACCCTTCGTTCCCCTACCGGTTTGCCCACAAATTGCTCGCCTCGGCGTTGACAGCGTCGTTCTTGATTGCCGGCTTGTGCGCTTGGCAACTGATCAAAGGCAGCGCCACGCGCGGCACCCACAAAGCCATGCGTGCGGCCGTTTTCACTGCCGCTTGCGTGATGCCACTGCAGTTCCTCGTGGGGGACATGCACGGCCTCAACACACTGGAGCACCAACCAGCCAAGGTCGCCGCCATGGAAGGCATCTGGGAAACCGAGCGCGGCGCACCGCTGACGCTGTTTGGCATTCCCGACCAAGAAGCACGCACCACCCACTTCGCGGTGAAGATCCCAAAAGTCGCGAGCCTGATCTTGACCCACGAGCTGGACGGCGAGGTCAAAGGCATCAACGAATTTGAGGGTGTGCACCCACCCGTGGCACCGGTGTTTTATGCCTTTCGGATGATGGTGGGTCTAGGTTCGCTGATGCTGTTGGTGGCAGGCTTTACCGCTTGGCGCTTGTGGCGTCAGCGCCGCCAGCCTGAAGTGACACTGCCTAAGCCCCTGCTGTGGGTGCTCTCGGGCATGGCGTTCTCCGGCTGGGTCGCCACGCTGGCGGGCTGGTACGTGACCGAGATCGGTCGCCAGCCCTTCCTGGTGTACGGTTTGATGCGCACCAGCGAAGCTGCCACCACATTGCCGCCGCCCTACATTGCGCTCACCTTAACGGCCTACTTGGTGGTGTACGGCCTGCTGTTGGTCACTTATGTGGGCGTGTTGAAGTACATGGCCGAGAACCCCAAAGAACACAGACAGGATGCACCTACGGGTGCCTTGCTGGGCAAAGCCGGGGTGTGATGCACCGCTCCCAGCTGATGTGTTTTTGCAAATGAATTTGAAAGGCGACCATGACTTGGGCTGAATTTCTGCCGCTGTTTTTCTTGGCTGTGATGGGGCTGTCCCTGTTGGCCTATGTGATTTTGGATGGCTACGATCTGGGCGTTGGCTTGCTGCTTTTACAAGCGGCCGACGCCGAGAAGGACACCATGATCGCCAGCATTGGCCCCTTTTGGGACGCCAACGAGACCTGGCTGGTGCTTGGCGTTGGTGTGTTGTTGATCGCCTTTCCGATGGCCCATGGCGTGGTGCTGCAAGCGCTGTACCTGCCCGTGGCGGTGATGCTGATCGGGTTGATTTTGCGCGGTGTGGCGTTTGACTTCCGGGTGAAAGCACCGCTGAAGTACAAGCCATTCTGGAACCGCGCGTTTTTCGCTGGATCGCTCATGGCCAGTGCGTCGCAAGGTTGGATGCTGGGCAGCTACATCACCGGTTTTGCCGACGGACCGCTGGGCTGGGCATTTAGCCTAGGCATCGCCATCACATTACCCGCCGCTTATGTGTTGCTGGGCTCGGGTTGGTTGATCATGAAAACCGAAGGCGATCTGCAGCAAAAAGCCGTGCGCTGGGCTCAGCGCGTGCTGTGGCCCATGGCAGCTGCCCTGCTGGCCATATCCGCGGCCACACCGCTGGTGAAAGAGGGCGTGCTGGAGAAATGGTTTGGTGTGCCGCAGGTCTTTGCCCTGCTGCCGGTCCCCCTCATGTGCGCCTTGGCGTTCTTTGCCATGCGCTGGGTGCTCACGCGCGCGAACTTGGTCAACGCGGGCTATGGCTGGCTGGTGTTTGCCAATACCGTGTTGATTTTTGTGCTGGCCTTCTTCGGCTTGGCCTACAGCATCTTTCCCGACATTGTGATTGGCCGCATGACGGTGTGGGAAGCAGCAATCAGCACCGCGTCGCTGAATGTGATTTTTGTCGGTGTAGCCATCACGCTGCCGGTGATCATCGCTTACACGGTGTTCATGTACCGCGTGTTTTGGGGCAAGGCGACTGCGCTGAAGTACGGCTGAACATGAGACGGATTATCCAAGTGGCTTATGTCAATAAACACTGACTCAGACTCAAACTTCGACTCAAGGCAATCAAGGTCTAAAAATGAGTCACTGCGGGTTTTGAGGAGGCTCCACACTTCAGAAAAGCAGTCCTCCTCTTTAGACGGCATAGGGGGGCGCAGCTAAATTCGTGGACTGGTTTATGACGGAAGTCCCAGGCTTTTTCGACATTGGAATATTCCGAGTGACCCCAATGACACTTTGATTCGCTTCTCGTCATAACAGCGAATGCAGGCAACAAGGCTGTGAATCAGATGCTCGTTGGATGGTCTGATCCAGATGCCGATTGCAACGCCTTCTGGATGGGTCCCGTTGTCCACAATCGGCTGGCGCATACGCCGCGCAATGCCAGCTCAGCGCTGCAACAGCACCTCGCTCGTGATTTCATAACGCCGGCCCTGTTTGTCGCAAGGCTTCAGGGCGCCGTCGCGCACCAGACTGCTGATTTCGCGGCTGACGGTTTCGAGTTTGATGTCGAGCATGGCGCCCATGTCGTCGCGTGCAAAAAACGAGGTGATACCGGGTTCGTCGGGATCACGCATTTTCAGGGCCAAGGCCGCTACGCGTTGACGGGCCGAGCCGAAGTTCAGGTCGGCCAGCCAGTCGTCGGCATCTTTCAGGGCTTGTTGCCACTTTTGCATGAGGCGCTTGTGCAGGCGTGGCGAATTGGCTGAGAGGTGGTGCAACACCGACAGCGGAATGCGGCAGACCTGGGCTTCGACCAGGGCGATGGCTTCGCAGTCGTAGCGGGCGGTGGCCAAAGCTTCGAGGCCGATCACGTCACCCGGGCGCAGCACGCGCACGATGCGTTCGCGGCCATCGGCAGTGGCGCGTACCAGTTTGACCATGCCTTTGCGCAAGGTGAACACACCTACGGCCGTTTGGCCTTCGGTGTACAGGCGCGCATCAGCCGAGAACACCATGTCATCGATGGGGGTGTGGATTTCGCCAAAATCCTGCTCGTTCAGATCGGCAAACAGCACCATGTCTCGGATACCGCAGTTGCGGCAGTCCGAGGTGCCTTTCCAGGCCGAATCAATCTTGATGGGGATCATGTTTTGAATTTAGCACGTCCAACGTGCCACCAACTGTCGCAGGGTCAGGTTTAGAGGGCTTTACGGCCCTGTGCCATGCGCTCTTCTAGGTAAGGGCCGTAAAAGTCTGGCAGATAGGCCCCTTCCATGCGCTCGGCCACTTCTTTGCCACCGGGCCCAAAAAAGAGCAGCGTGGGGGTGATGGTGACTTTCCACCGCCGAGTCAGTTCATCGTGCGTAGTCAGCTTGCCCGCAAAGTCGAGTACCGGCTGGTTGTTGCGCATGTCCACCTGCACGATCGCGGTGCCTGAGAGCGCCATGGGCGAGAGGTGGCTTTGCCTGGCTTGGCGGCAAAAGACGCAGCCATCGAGGCTGACCATGACGATCAGGGGCTGCTTGTTTTTCAGGGCGCGAGCCAGTTCGTCGGGCAGCGACTGGGCGGCAGGCAAGGTGGCCGCACGGCCAGATTGCGCCCAAACGGGTGTGGCCGCAAGAGATACCCCCACCCGTAAAAGCCAGTCGCGACGGCGCAAAGCAGACAAAGAAAATAGAGATAGGTTGGAATCCATGAATTGCAGACAGTGGACAATAGCGGGTTTTGTGTGACGGCATGACGCTTTGCCATTGCCGCACTTTGAATATAAGAACCCAATGAATTATTGGAGAAATCCATGAATCTCGCAAGCTTGCTCGAAACCTGGGGAGACTCGAATGTACTGGCCATGGCGGGTGCATTGGTGGGCTTCATCTTTGGCCTGGCGGCCCAGCGCACCCGGTTTTGTGCCCGTGCGGCCGTGGTGGAATGCTGCGAAGGTAAAACGGGCGACCGTTTCAGCGTGTGGTGGCTGGCTTTTGGCGCGGCACTGGTGGGCGTGCAGGCGCTGGTGTTCTTGGGCTGGCTCAAGCCTTCTGACGCCCGCTACATTGGCCCTCCCGGCAGCATCTCAGGCGCGGTGCTGGGTGGATTGTTGTTTGGGGCGGGCATGATTTTGACGCGTGGCTGCGCCAGCCGCCTGCTGATTTTGTCGGGCAATGGCAATTTGCGCGCCTTGCTGGCCGGCTTGGTGTTTGCCGTCACGGTGCAGGCCAGCATTGCAGGTTGGCTGGCCCCTGCCCGCCAGGCCATGGCTGGCTGGTGGCCCATCGATGGCGGAGCCGGACGTGATTTGCTGCAGATCACGGGCATGGGCCCCACGGGTGGCTTGGTGTTGGCGTTGCTGGCTTTGGGCACGGGATTTTTCTTTTTCTTCAAGACGCACCAGCGTCGCTGGAGCTTGGCGCTGGGTGCCATCGTTGTGGGCTTGAGCATTGCGATGGGCTGGGGCCTGACGCAGGCGATCGCCTCGCAGTCGTTTGAAGCGGTGCAAATTCAGGGTCTCAGCTTCAGCAGCGCATCGGCCGAGATGCTGATGCGGGTGCTGTCCAGCGCCACATCGCCCAGCCTGGGCTTTGATGCGGGTTTGCTGCCTGCCACCTTTGTGGGCTCTTTATTGGGCGCACTGATGGGCGGTGATTTCAAGTTCGAGGGCTTCAAGACCGAAAACAAACTGGGCCACTACCTCACAGGTGCGGTGCTCATGGGCTTTGGCGCAGTGTTGGCAGGCGGCTGCACCGTGGGTGCGGGCATGACCGGGGGTTCGATTTTTTCGCTCACCGCTTGGTTGACCCTGATCGCGATTTGGCTGGGTGCGGGCCTGTCCTGGCGCATTCACCGCAGCATGGGCTGGCAGATCTGAATGGATTTTGAGCGCTGGCCATACAGCGCTGAACGGGCATAAAAAAACGCCGCCAGTCCCAAGGACTGCGGCGTTTTTTTGTGGCGTGGCAACAGCCACGCGCAGGGTGCATCAAGCCAAGGTATCGGCCCAGATGTTTTGCGCCCAAGACCAAGCGTACACACCTTCGAGTTCATTGGCCGCGCTGGACACGCCGCCCGAGCCGGGGACAGTGAGCATGGTTTTCTTCTCGGCGTCGTACTTGTGCACGCTGGCGACGTGGACCACATCTTTGCTGCTGACATAGCTGTAGCAGGTGTTGTTGTAGATCGGCATAGGGTTGACCTCTTTGCCCATCAACAAGGCCACCACAGCCGCCGCACAGGTTTTGCCGTGCTGGTTGGCCATGTGGCCTGACTTGGGCATGCCCGGTGCGATCTGGATCGCGTCACCCAAAACGTGCACGTTTTTGGCGGCCTTGGATTCGAAAGTGAGGAAGTCGACTTCGCACCAGCGCTTGTTGGCGGTGGCCAAGCCGGCATTGACGGCGATGTCACCCGCACGCATGGAAGGGATCACGTTCAGCACGCTGGCCTTGATGTCGTCGTTGAACTCGAACTTCAAGGTGTTGGTGGCCGCATCGACATCGGTCACGTTGTGTTTGCCACGGTACTCGATGATGCCTTTGTAGCGCTCGGCCCATGCTTTTTTGAACAAGGGGCCTTTGGAGGTCACGTCGTCATTGGCGTCCAGAATCAGCACCTTGCTCTTGGGCTTGGCCTTGCTGAAGTACTCGGCCGCTTGGCAAGCGCGCTCGTAGGGGCCGGGGGGGCACCGATAAGGCGCCAGCGGAATGGACATGGCGAAGACGCCACCATCGGGCATCGCTTCGAGTTGCTTGCGCAGGGTGACGGTCTGTTCGCCCGCCTTCCAAGCGTGCATGACTTTGTCTTTGGCGCCAGCCTTGTTCATGCCGGGCAAAGTTTCCCACATGAAATCCACGCCAGGCGAGACGATCAGGCGGTCATAGCTCAGCTCGGCACCACTGGCCAGCTTGACGATGCGCTTGTCGGCGTCGATGGTATTGACGCGGTCCTTGATGACCTTGACACCATGGCGTTTGGTCAGGTTGTCATAAGGCGTGGTGATTTCGGTGATGGTTTTGCTGCCACCAATGACCAAGTTGGACATGGGGCAGGAGATGAAAGCATCACTGGGTTCGACCAGGGTGACCTGGATCTTGTGCTCTGACCACATGCGCAGGTATTTGGCGGCTGTCGCGCCGGAGTAGCCCCCGCCAATGACCACCACTTTGGGGCCACTGCCGCCACCCACGGTGGCACAACCCGAAACCAGTCCCATGGCGCCCAAAGCGGAGCCAGTCTGCAAAAAATGACGACGTTGCATGGCAGTTCTTCCTTATTTCTTCTGGGCGGCAAAGTAGCCAGCGATGGCGGCGATTTGCTCGTCGGAATAGCCCTTGGAGAGCTGGTGCATGATGGTGGCCGCAGGCACGCGACCGGCTTTGTAGTCCAGCATTTTCTGAATGGTGACTTCTTTAGGGACACCTGCCAAAGAAATCATGCCGGGCTGGGCATGGCCGTTGGTACCGTGGCAGGCTGCGCAAGATGCAGCCCAGCTGCGCACATGCAGCGGATCGACCTGGGCTTGGGCCAGGCCAGACAAGGCCACCAGGGCGGCCGCTGTCAAAGCGTGTTGAATCTTCATGGGTCTTCCTCGAAAAAAACAGTCGGGGCGAATGAACGTCTCAACGCCCATCAGGGGCGCAAGTACACAAATTTCTCGTTGGCCTGCAGCTTGGCCACTTCGGCCACACCGGAGGGCACGACTTTGGCTTCCATCAGCAGTTTGTCGGCAGAGATTTTGCGCGACACCAGGGTGTTGTTGCACACACGGAACTCCACGCCTTTGTTGACCAGGTCACTGACGCCGCCAGCAAAAGGCTGGTCCATCTGATTGGTGGCACCATCGATCAAAAAGTCGATGCCCAGACCGTGGGTGACGACCACAATTTTCGCGGTCGGGTCAGCGGCCAGGTGGTTGCGGATGTTGCCTATGGCCCGAGATGCCTGGGGGATGCCCTCGCTCAGGTGGTAAACCACCTTGATCTCTGCCCAGCTCAGGGTGCAAGCCAGCAGGCCAGACATCAATAAGAGGTGTTTTTTCATTCGTTTCTCCTTAAGTATGGATATTAGCCGGGTCAATGGTGAAAGCATGCCCGTGAAAACCCGGCCCGAAACTGACGTCGATCTTTCAATCGCTTTCGCTGGCGATCTGCACACACACGGCGCGGCACAGCGTGACCACGCGGTCGTTGATGATGCGGTAATAAATTTGTACACCTTCGCGGCGTTTACCCAGAACGCCGGCTTGGTAGAGCGTGTTCAGGTGCTGCGACATGTTGGGCTGGGTGGTGTCGATCTCGGCCAGCAGCTCACCCACGTTCTTTTCGCCATTGCAGAGGGCGCTGATGATGCGCAAACGCATAGGGGCCGACATGACCCGAAAGACCTCGGCAGCTTTTTCAAAAACCTCTTCCGATTCGGTCAGGACGTTGTCTTCCGGTGGTACTGATTTGGCCATGGTGTCTTTTCTTCGAATATCTGAAATGCCGCACGATTGTCCGGCAAAAAGCCTCGAGAACAGGACAATGCGAACGTGACTGCCAGTGGCGCGTGCGCCTTGCAGGTCACCAACTTGAACATTGTGGCCAATTTTGGCGAAGTTTCAAACCGGTGGATTCAAGGACGAAGTGCAACACGGTTCAACGAGGCGTGAAACACCTCGTATGGCGTCTTGAATCCGAGCCGCTTTCTGGGCCGGTGATTCAATCTGTTTTCGATCATAGTCAACTCCTCATCGGTGACAGTTTCCATGCGCCGCTTTTTGGGAATGTATTGGCGCAGCAAACCATTGAAGTTCTCGTTGCTGCCGCGCTGCCAGCTGCAATACGGATCGGCAAAGTAAGTCTGGATGCCAAGGGCCTGATCGATGGCCTGGTGATCGGCAAACTCCTTGCCGTTGTCCACCGTCAAGGTCTTCACCCGTGAGTTCACGGGCTTGAGCTTGGCTTCAATGGCCCGGCCCACCAAATCGGCAGACTTGTTGGGCACTTTGGCCAGCACAGCAAAGCCACTCTTGCGTTCTACCAGTGTCACGATGGCTTGTTTGTGAGCCGCGCCAATGACGGTATCTCCCTCCCAGTGGCCCACTTGCTTGCGATCTTCAATGTGACTTGGTCTCTCGCTGATCGGGCGGCGGTTCGGGATCTGGCCACGCCTGTCACGCCCGCACAGGTGGCGTTTGCGCCGGGGCTTTTGGCTGCGCAGGTGCGTGTGTAAATCACCACCGGCAGCCTTGTTCGCATAGACATGCAAATAGACGCTCTCATGGCTGACCGCCACCTTGCCTGCAATCTGCTCGGGGCTCCATTGAATGCCCAGGTAGAAATCCACATCGGACCAGACCTTGGAATCTACACGGCGGGCATTACGGCTGCGCTGTGCTCGCTCAGACGCCTTGGCGCAGGCTTGTTCGGCGCGGTAGCCACGCTGGCCACGACCACGGCTGAGTTCGCGGCTGATGGTGCTGCGGTTCCTGCCCAGGGATCGGGCAATCTCGCTAATGGTCTGTTTGGCTTTCAAAAGGCTGTGAATTTGGTATCGTTCTTCTCGGCTGAGGTGCTTGTACATCTGGCAACTTGGACTTGGCGGTTTGAGTGGCCATGATGCCTTGACATCCTCAGCCACCCATCACCGGGTTCATCTTTGTTGCACCTCGTACTTGAATCCGCCACCATTGATTTGTTCTTTGCTTATGCGCAAATACAGATAAGCGGCCAGCCATGACCCAGGTGGATAGCGCATTTGCGTGGGCGGCTCGGCTGGTGGCTTTGCATGCAACGGGGCAAACTTAGGGGTGCATCGGCTTATGGACAGGGCAGATGTGAGGGCGGCTGGCCTGCGGCCATCGGTTCAGGGCGTGCAAAATCCTGGCTGGTTCAACACCTCTTCCATTCCGCCAAGCAGGACGCCCTCATGCCCATGTTCGTCGACCATTCTCCGCCTGGCAGCTGCATTTTTTGCACGCTGGTGGCCAAGGACATCCCCGCAGCCATCGTCTTTGAAGATGCGCAGACCCTGGCTTTCATGGACCTGGGTCAAGTCAACCCAGGCCATGTGCTGGTGGCCAGCAAGCGCCACGCGGCCAACTTGCTGGAACTGACTGCAGAAGAGGCCGCCGCCGTGATGCGCACCGCCCACCATGTCGCACGGGCCGTGATGGCGAGCTTTGATCCACCTGGTCTGACCTTGCTGCAAGCCAACGGCAAAGAAGGTGACCAGACTGTTTTTCACTTCCACATGCACGTGGTGCCGCGCCACGCCAACGACGGGATCACCCTGTCCTGGCCCCGCAAGGACCCGTCCCGCGAAGTGCTAGAAGACTACGCCCAGCGGCTGCGCCAGGCCATGGCCAGCCCAACTCAGCGGACGCTCTGACGCAAAGTCCGGCTGAGCAAGATCACCGGAATCAAACCCACCAGCACCAGTGCCAGCGAGGGCAGCGCGGCCTCGCCCAGGCGCTCGTCGCGAGCCAGCTGGTAAGCCACCACAGCTAAGGTGTCGCTGTTGAAGGGGCGCAACACCATGGTAGCTGGCAGCTCCTTCATCACGTCCACAAACACTAGTAGGGCGGCCGCGATTGTGGTGCGCTGCAACAGGGGCGCGTGCACGCGGCGCATCAGGCCCCAGCCGGTGACACCCAGCATGCGGGCCGAATCGTCCAGACTGGCTGGAATGCGGGCATAGCCGCTTTGCACCGACTGCAGCGCCACGGCACAAAAGCGCACCAAATACGCCCACACCAGCCCCAACGATGTGGCCGTGATCCAGGCCCCGGCAGACGATGCGGGCCAGGTTTGTTGAATCCAACCCACGGGTAACAGCAGACCGACCACCACCACCGCACCGGGAATGGCGTAACCTAAGCCCACCAGCTGAATGGCCCCCTGGCTGATGCGGTCGGCCCGGGTGCGCACGCTGAAGGCCAGCGCCAGCGCCACGCCAACCGCCAGCACCGCGGTAATCGCGCCCAGACGCAAGCTGGTCCAGGCCCACTGGCCAAAGCGCTCCCACGGCATCTCACTCGTCTCGCCCATAAAGGCGCGCAACATGATGAGAACCGGCAGCACAAAACCCAACAGCACCGGCAAGCTGCACACTGTCCAAGCCCACAAGCGATGCGTGCCGTGCAACTGCACGGGCTGTGCCTCGGCGCTGCCTTGGCGCGAACCGCGTCCTTGGTTGAAGCGCATGCGCTTTTGGGCGCGTTGCTCCAGCTGCAACAAAACCACCACCACCGCCAGCAACACCGTGGCCAGTTGCGCGGCGGCGATGCGGTTGTCCATCGACAACCAAGCTTTGTAAATGCCCGCCGTGAAGGTCTGGATGCCGAAGTAGCTGGACACGCCAAAGTCGGCCAATGTCTCCATGAGCGCCAGCGCCACGCCTGCGGCCACAGCAGGGCGGGCCAGCGGCAGCGCGATTTCGCGGATGCGGCGGGACAAAGGGGCACCCAGCAATCGCGCCGCTTCCATCAAGCCCGAGGCGCGCTCGACCAAGGCGGTGCGGGCCAGCAAATAAACATACGGGTAAAGCGAGAGCGTGAACACCAGAGCCGCGCCCCAGACGCTGCGCACATCGGGCCACAAACGCCCCTGCAAGCCCAGCGCTTCGCGCAAAGCCACCTGAAGCGGCCCGCTGAACTGCAAAAAGTCGGTGTAGGCATAAGCCACCACATAGGCGGGCATGGCCAGGGGCAGGAGCAGCAGCCACTCAAAAACGCCGCGCCCCGGAAAATCAAACAGCGTGACCAAGGCGGCGGTGGCCAAGCCCAGCACCGTCACGCCCACCGCCACCATGACGCACAGGCCCAGCGTGGTCAGTGCGTAATCGGGCAGCACAGTAGCGGCCATCTCGCGCAAGATGCTGGCGCTCTCACTGCTCCACTGCAGCCAAGAACCGAGCACGGCCAAAACCGGCAAGGCCAAAGCCAGCGCCAGCAAGGCCAAGAGCAAAGAAGGGAGACCCGATAAACGGCGGGCCAAAGAGGTCAGCATAGTCTTGGATTGTAGGAGCGCCAAACAACCTGCCTACAATCCAGAGCATGTTTCTAGAACTGCGCCAACTCGACATCCAATACCCCGGCAGCGCTACGCCCGCCGTGCAGCGGGTGAACTTGGGCCTGCGCGCGGGCGACATTGGTGTGTTGATCGGACCCTCGGGTTGCGGCAAAACCACTTTGCTGCGGGCTGTGGCGGGGCTGGAGGCGGTGTCGGGTGGACAAATTTTGCTGTCCGACCGGGTGGTCAGCGAAAAAGGCCACACCGAACCCGCTGAGCGCCGACGCATTGGCATGGTGTTTCAGGACTACGCGCTGTTTCCGCACATGGATGTGGGCCGCAACGTGGGCTTTGGGCTGGAACACCTGCCCAAGGCCGAACGCCAAAAACGCGTGACCGAGGTGCTGGAGCTGGTGGGGCTGGCGGGTTCTGACAAGCGCTTTCCGCACGAACTCTCAGGCGGCCAGCAGCAACGCGTGGCACTGGCCCGCGCTCTGGCCCCCAAGCCCGACCTGCTGCTGCTGGACGAGCCGTTTTCCAATTTGGACATCGACCTGCGTGAACGCTTGGCACACGAGGTGCGCAACATCCTCAAAGCCGCCAAGGCCACCGCGCTGCTGGTCACGCACGACCAGCTCGAGGCCTTTGCCATTGGCGACGTGATCGGTGTGATGAACGAAGGCCAGCTGCACCAGTGGGACGATGCCTACAGCCTCTACCACCGCCCGGCGACGCGTTTTGTGGCCGACTTCATTGGCCACGGCGTTTTCACGCCCGCCACGCTGCGTGAGGTGGACGGACACATTTTGGTCAGCACCCCGGTGGGCGAGTTGCGCGACGTGGCCGAATGCCCCCTGCCCTGCGCTTTTGAAGGCGGCGAATGCGATGTGCTGCTGCGGGCCGATGACATCGTGCACGACGACGATGCACCCGTGAAGGCAGAAATCATCCGCAAAGCCTTTCGCGGCTCCGAGTTTTTGTACACCCTGCGCTTGGCCAGCGGTGACTTGTTGATGGCCCACGTGCCCAGCCACCACGACCACAAGCTGGGCGAATGGATCGGAATCCGCGCCGAGGTGGACCACGTGGTGACCTTCAACCGCGCTTGCCCGGTGACCGACCGCGAGCTGTGCCAGATGCCCTGCGCCAAAGCCGAGGCCTGCGAGCACACCGACCCGCAGTACCAGCCCGTCAAATTCGTCTAAAAAGGCGCTCGGCTGGTCGAGCGACTACCTGTTGCCACGGCTGAGCCTGCAGGTGCCCAGGCTCTAAACGGCGCGAATTTGAGCCGATGCATTTACAAACTGCCGGATGGGGCTCATGATGCCATGGCAAAACAAAAGTATTCAGGGGGAGACCATGCTGGAGCCACTCAGCAACCGGCCCAAATCGGCTGCCGTCGACGACGCGCCTGTGGTGCATTTGGTGCAGCAACTGCTGGAGCAAGCTGTGGCCCTGAAGGCCTCGGATTTGCACTTTGAACCCTATGAGCACCAATACCGGGTTCGGATGCGCATCGATGGCGAGTTGCGCGAAGTGGCCGCTCCGGCCATCACCTTGAAAGACCGGCTGGCTTCGCGCATCAAGGTGCTGTCGCGACTCGACATTGCCGAAAAACGCCTTCCACAAGACGGCCGCATGAAGCTGCAGTTGGCCAGCGGTCGCGAGCTGGATTTGCGCATCAGCACTTTGCCCACCCTGTTTGGCGAAAAACTGGTCATCCGTGTTCTGGATTCCGCCCAGGCCCAATTGGATTTGAACCACCTAGGCTATGAGCAAGATGACCTGGCCCGCTTAGTAGAAGCGATTCAACGCCCGCACGGCATGGTTCTGGTGACTGGGCCCACCGGTTCGGGCAAGACCCAGTCACTTTACGCCTGCCTGAACCGGATCAACACGCCAGAGGTGAACATCGCCACGGTGGAAGACCCTTGCGAAATTCAGCTGGACGGGATCAACCAGGTCAATGTGCAAGACAAACCCGGTCTGAGCTTTGCCATCGCCTTGCGGGCTTTTCTTCGGCAAGACCCGGACATCTTGATGGTGGGCGAAGTGCGCGACCTGGAAACGGCCAACATCGCCGTTCAGGCGGCACAGACAGGGCATCTGGTGCTGTCAACCTTGCACACAAACGATGCCCCGGGTACGCTGATGCGCCTGAGAAACATGGGCATCGCCCCTTACAACATTGCGGCCAGTGTGACCCTGATCACTGCGCAGCGCTTGGTGCGCTGCCTGTGCCCTTTGTGCAAGGAACAGGTCACAGTGCCTGCGGTCGTGTTGGTGCAAGCGGGCATGCCTGCTGCCTGGTTGACCACCGATACCGTCGATATCTGGCAGCCCGTGGGTTGTGTCCATTGCTACAAGGGTTTTTCAGGGCGCACCGGGATCTTTCAGGTCATGCCTGTGAGCGCCGAGATGCAGGCCCTGATCCTGCAAGAGGCCGGCAGCCAAGCTTTGACTCAACAGGCGCAGCGCGAAGGGGTGCCCAGCCTCCGGCTGGCAGGCCTGCGCAAGGTTTTGCAAGGCATCACCTCGCTGGACGAGGTGGTGGCCAACACCCGAGACGGCGCATGAGCAAACTGCCTGTGTTTGCCTGGCAGGGGCGCGATGCCCAAGGCCGCCCCGTGCAAGGCCGTTTGCAAGCCCAAGAGGCAGGTCTGGCCCGAGCCCGCTTGCGCAGGCAAGGTGTGCAACAGTTGCGACTGCAACGCCTTTGGTTTGAAAGCCCAGCCCGGGTCAAGCCCGCCGACCTGTCACTGATGACACGTCAGTTGTCAGCACTGCTGCGTGCAGGCGTGCCCTTGATGCAGGCCTTGGACATGCTCTCGCGCAGTCAGAGCGCCGTGGCCCTGATGGAAGTGGTGCATGCCGTGCGCGACGATGTGGCCTCCGGCATGGCTTTGCATGAGGCCCTGGCCCGACACCCGAGCCACTTTTCGGGGCTTTACACCAGCATGGTGCAAGCGGGTGAAGCTGCAGGCATTCTGGACACGATGGTTGAGCGCCTGGCGCACACCCTGGAGAAAAACGAAGCCCTGCGCTCACGCGTGCGATCGGCCCTGATGTACCCCTGTGTGGTCATGGTGGTGGCCGTTGCGGTCTTGGTGCTGATTCTGGTGTTTGTCGTGCCGGTGTTCGAAGAGGTCTTCCAGTCTTTTGGTGCCGATTTACCTTGGCCCACCCAAATGGTGGTGACACTGAGTGAAGGCCTGAGCTCGGCCGGGCCCCTGGCGGCTTTGGCGCTGTTGCTGGGCTTCTGGGTTTGGCAGCGCCCTCAGGGTGCTCCAGCACGCATCCAAGCTTTGCGCGACCGTTGGCTGCTCAAGTTGCCGCTGCTCGGTCCACTGATTGGCACCGCAGTGGTCGCACGCTGGGCGCAAACCCTGTCAGCTTTGTTGGCAGCAGGCGTGCCCCTGAGCGAAGCCCTCGGGCCGGTGGCACAGGCCTGCGACCACGCGGTTTATGAACGCGTGACGACACAGCTGCAAAGGCAAGTGGTCCAAGGCAGCCGACTGAGTGAAAGCATGGCCCGCAGCGGACGCTTCCCGGACATGATCGTGCAGCTGTGCGCCACAGGCGAAGAAACCGGTGCCTTGCACAGTTTGCTGGCGCGTGCAGGGGGTTTGATGGAAACCGAAGTGGGTGACCGGGTCAACGGCTTGTCCAGTTTGCTCGAGCCCTTGATCATTGTCGTACTAGGTGGTCTGATTGGCGGTATTCTCGTGGCCATGTATTTGCCAATCTTTCGTTTGGGTCAGGTGTTCTGAGATGGTCGCCGGTGAACTCATTTGGGGCGCCGTGGTGGTGCTGGGCTTGGTGGTGGGCAGTTTTCTGAACGTGGTCATTTACCGGTTGCCCCGCATGCTCGAGGCGCAATGGGCCGAGGCCTGCCATGAACAAGCCCCCAACCACGCCTCTCAGCCGCCTGCCCAGCGCTACAACATCGCTACGCCCGGCTCTCACTGCCCGCACTGTGGTCATGTTTTGTCCTGGTCCGAAAAAATCCCTGTGCTCAGTTACCTGTGGTTGAAAAGCCGCTGCCGCCAATGCCAGGCGCCCATTGGCTGGCGTTACCCGGCCATCGAACTGCTGACGGCAGCCTTGTTTGTCTGGATTTTTCACCGCCATGGTCTGAGCACGCAAGCTTTTGCCTGGGCTGGTTTTGCAGCAGCGCTGGTGACCCTGGCCGCCATCGACGCCGACACCACACTGCTGCCAGACGCCATCACCCAACCTTTGGTCTGGTCGGGCTTGCTGGCGGCAAGCCTGAACCTCAGCGCCGTGAGCTTGCCCACGGCCTTGTGGGGCGCCGTTGTGGGCTACCTCTTTTTGTGGTCGGTTTATTGGCTGTTCAAATGGGCTACTGGCAAAGAGGGTATGGGCCAGGGCGACTTCAAGTTGCTGGCCGCACTGGGTGCTTGGCTCGGGTGGCCCGCCCTGTTGTCGGTGGTGCTGATCGCGTCCGTTTCGGGCGTTGCCATCGGGCTGTGGTTACGCGTACGCCAGCGTCTGGCCGAAGACGGCTATATTCCCTTTGGTCCCTATTTGGCCTTGGCAGGTTTGTGGGTCATGGCCTTGGGGCCCCTGCCTGTCTTGCCTGTTTAACACCATGAACACTCAGCGAATTTGGCGCATTGGCCTGACTGGCGGCATCGGCAGCGGCAAAAGCACCGTGGCGGGCATATTGGCCGCCCGGGGTGCCGCCGTGATCGATGCCGACGCGATTTCGCGCAGCGTGACCGCGCCTGGCGGACGGGCAATTGCCCCTATTGCTCAGGCCTTCGGTTCAGGCATGATCGACGCCCAGGGCGCCATGAACCGGCAAGCCATGCGCGAAACCGTGTTCCAGAATCCCGAAGCCAAAAAACAGCTCGAAGCCATCATCCACCCCTTGGTGAGCCTGATCACGGGCGAACAGACGCAAGCGGCCATGCAAAGCGGTCACCGCGTGCTGGTGTTCGATGTGCCCTTGCTGGTGGAGTCGGGCGAACGCTGGCGCAAGCAGGTGGACCGGGTGGTGGTCGTGGACTGCGATGCCGAGACCCAGCGGCAAAGGGTCATGGTCCGAAGCGGACTGGCTGCCGAAGAAATTGACCGCATTGTGGCCCTGCAAGCGACACGTGCACAACGACTGGCCTGCGCCGATGTGGTCATCTTCAACCAAGGCCTGAGTCTGGTCGAATTGGAGGCCTTAGTGACCCAAGTGGCTGCTGACTTCGGGCTATGATGGCGGCACTGGAAGAAGCCGCGTGATACTGTACGAATACCCTTTTAATGAACGCATCCGCACTTACCTGCGGCTGCAACAATTGTTCAACCGCCTGGGCCAATTGATGGGCCGCACGGAGCCGTTGGACCACCACTTTGCACTGACCACCTTGTTCGAGATCATCGAGGTGGCTTCGCGCTCGGAACTCAAATCCGATGTACTCAAAGACCTGGAACGACAAAAGCAGCTTTACAACGGCTACCGAGGCAACCCGGCCATCTCCGAAAAAGCCTTGGACGGACTGATCGCCCAGCTCGACGAGCATTTTGAAGCGCTCAACCAGATCACCGGCAAGATTGGCCAAAGTCTGAACGACAACGATTTCCTGATGGCCTTGCGCAGCCGCGCTGTGATTCCCGGTGGTACCTGCGAATTTGACCTGCCCGCCTACCATGCTTGGCAGCACCACGATGCCGCCAGCCGCACCCAAGACCTGTCGCAATGGGTTGAACCTTTTGCCCCCTTGGCCCAAGCTGTGAAGCTGCTGCTGCAAATGCTGCGCGAATCGGGCAGCAGCCAGAAGGTCATGGCCACAACCGGTCAGCTGCAACAAAACCTGCCACAAGGGCGCACTTTTCAGTTGCTGCGCCTCAAAATCGACCCCGCTTTGGGCATCACGCCCGAGATCAGCTGCAACCGCTTGCTGGTGGTGATCCGCATGATGTACCAACACAGCGACGGCAAATTGGTGGCCACCACCGACGACGTGCCATTCGAGATGACTTTGTGCGCATGAGCGACTCGAACCAGCCTTCAACAGGTTTTGAACCCCGCAAGGTGCGTTGCCCGGCCTGCGCTGGCAACAGCCTTTACAGCCCCAGCAATCCCTACCGCCCGTTTTGCAGCGCCCGCTGCAAGGGCGTGGACTTGGGGGCCTGGGCCAGCGAAGAATTCAAACTGCCCGACGACACCCCGCCAGACGAGCCGTTTGGCGATCCACGCCTGCAATAAGCCTGAGCCGATAACGCGGGATTGCTCACCTCAGGGGGACGTCAGGCGTGTGTGGCACCGCTGAAGCTGCGCTCTTGGGCCAACCACCCCAGCACCGGCACCGTTCCGGGCAACACAGGAACCACTCCAACCGGCAAGGTCTGCCAAGCATGTGATTGCGCTTCGCGCATTTGCAACTCGCCCTGCCAGTCCCACACCTTGCAAAAGTGCAAGCGCACCAAGGCGTGTGGGTAATCGACCATCTGGGTTTTCCAGACCTGCGCTTGACCGATGGTGATGCCCAGCTCTTCTTGCAGTTCACGGCGCAGCGCCTGCTCAACCGACTCACCAGCTTCGAGCTTGCCACCGGGGAATTCCCAGTAGCCTGCATACACCTTGCCCTCGGGGCGCGAGGTCAACAAGAATTCTTCGCCTTGCATCAGCACGCCCACCGCCACATCGACCACAACCCGCTCGGCCTGGCCTGCAGTGGGGTCTTGCCGCTCACGTTCGCCATCGGCGACCAGCAAATCACTCATGCGCGGTCCACGGGGCGATCGGTTTGGCGGCCCATCATGTCCCGCGCAAATTGGTAGGCCACACGGCCACTGCGCGAACCGCGCTCCAAAGCCCAGAGCAGCGCATCGGGGCGAGCGGCCTCGATTTGCGCGGGTGTCGCGCCCAAAGCGCTGAGCCACTGGCCGGCAATGGTGAGGTACTCGTCTTGCGAGAAGGGGTAGAAACTGATCCACAGGCCAAAGCGCTCGGACAGGGAGATCTTTTCTTCCACACCTTCACCGGGGTGCACTTCACCGTCGTCGGTGTGCTTGTAGGTGAGGTTCTCGCTCATGTACTCGGGCAAGAGGTGGCGGCGGTTGCTGGTGGCATAAACCAGCACATTGGGGGTCGAGGCAGCCACGGTGCCGTCCAAAATGGACTTGAGCGCTTTGTAGCCGGGTTCGCCGTCTTCAAAGCTCAGGTCGTCGCAATAGACCACAAACTTTTCGGGGCGACCCGCCACCACTTCGATGATGTCGGGCAGATCGGTCAAATCTTCCTTGTCCACTTCAATCAAGCGCAGGCCTTGCGGCGCGTAGGTGTTCAGGCAGGCCTTGATGAGCGACGATTTGCCAGTGCCGCGTGCGCCCGTGAGCAAGACGTTGTTGGCCGGACGGCCGTGCACAAACTGCTCGGTGTTGCGCTGCAACTTTTCTTTTTGGTCGTCGATTTCTTTCAGGTCAGCCAGCGTCATGGCCGCCACATGGCGCACAGGCTCCAGCACACCGTGGCCAGACGAGCGCTTGCGGTAGCGCCAGGCAATGGCCTGCGTCCAGTCGGGTGCCGACAGGGGTTGAGGCAAGACCGATTCGATCCGGTCCACCAACTGGCTGACTTTGGCCAGCAGTTGGTCCAGGGCTGAAGAAGCAGGAGAGTTCATGAACGGTAGTCCGCGTTGATGGTGACGTAATCGTGGCTCAGGTCGCAGGTCCACACGGTGTCGCTGGCGATGCCCCGACCCAGGCCCACACGCACGGTGATCTCGCTGCCCTTCATGACACGCTGACCGTCTTCTTCGCGGTACTCGGCGCGGCGACCGCCTTGCGAGACCACATGCACATCGTCCAGGTGCAGCTCGATCAGGCCCTGGTCCAGGTCTTCAATACCGGCGTAACCCACGGCGGCCAAAATGCGGCCCAGATTGGGGTCGCTGGCAAAGAACGCGGTTTTGACCAAGGGCGAATGCGCAATCGCATAAGCCACTTGGCGGCACTCTTCGCCCGTGCGGCCGCCTTCGACCTGCACGGTGATGAACTTGGTCGCGCCCTCGCCATCGCGCACGATGGCGTGGGCCAGCTGGCGGGCCACTTGCATCAAGCCCTGTACCAAGGTTTGGCCGTCTGCGCTATCGAGTGACGTGATGGGGGCATGCGCCGCCTTGTGCGTGGCGATCAGCATGAAGGAATCGTTGGTCGAGGTGTCGCCATCGATGGTGATGCGGTTGAACGACCCATCGGCCAACTGCTTGGCCAGTGCAGGCAGCAAGGCGGGATCGATGCACGCGTCGGTGGCTACAAACCCCAGCATGGTGGCCATGTTGGGGCGGATCATGCCCGCGCCCTTGCTGATGCCGGTGATGCTCACGGCCCGGCCACCCACTTGCACCTGCGCGCTGGCCGCTTTGGGCACGGTGTCGGTGGTCATGATGCCTTCTGCGGCCTTGGCCCAGTGAGCGGCTTGCGCATCAGCCAGTGCAGCAGGCATGCCCGCCACGATGCGGTCCACGGGCAACGGCTCCATGATCACGCCGGTCGAAAATGGCAGCACTTGCGCGGGCGTGCAATGCAACAAACCGGCCAAGGCTTCACAAGTCTGTCGGGCATGGGCCAAGCCCGGGGCACCCGTGCCCGCATTGGCATTGCCCGTGTTGATGACCAAGGCGCGCACCGCGTTACCAGCAGCCAGATGCTCGCGGCAAACTTGGACAGGAGCGGCGCAAAAACGGTTGCGCGTGAACACACCCGCGACGCTGGTGCCCTCGTCCAGCAAAAATACAGTGAGGTCTTTGCGGTTGGCTTTGCGCACACCTGCTTCGGCGATGCCGATGCGCAGACCTGCGATGGGGCTCAGTTGCGAGGGGTCCAGTGGGGGCAAATTGACGGGCATAAACTTCTTTCAGGAAAACACCAGGTATTTCAGTCGGCTCACGGACAAAACGGGCCGAAGCCCGTTTTGTTGGTTCGCTGCCATCAAGCGAGTTTGCCGTGGCAGTGCTTGTACTTCTTGCCACTGCCACAAGGGCAGGGTTCGTTGCGACCCACAGGTCCAAAAGCTGGCTGCATGCCCGCCATATCTGTCGTCACGGTTTGGGCCTCACCCGACTCGTCGGGTGCGGTGTAAGTCACGTTGCTGATCTGCTCTGCACGCTCTTCGATGGCCTGGGCCGCTTGCTCAATCTGATCACCCGAATCGATGCGCACGGTCATCAAGGTCTTGGTGACTTCGTTCTTGACGGCATCCAACAACTGGCCAAACAACTCAAAGGCTTCGCGCTTGTATTCCTGCTTGGGCTGCTTTTGCGCATAGCCACGCAGGTGAATACCTTGGCGCAGGTAATCCAGTGCACTCAGGTGTTCACGCCAGTGGGTGTCGATGCTTTGCAGCAAAATCATGCGCTCAAACGAGGTGAAGTTGTCTGCGCCCACGTTGTCGAGCTTGGTCTGGAAATGGGCGTTGGCAGCAGCCACCACCATCTCGAGAATCTCTTCGTCGGTGATGGCACTGGAAGCCTGGACCTTTTCCTGCAAATGGAGTGTGAGCATCCATTCGTCAGCCAGCACCTTTTCGAGGCTGGCCAGGTCCCACTGCTCTTCGACCGTCTCGGCAGGCACATACTGCCGCACCATGTCGGTGAAGCAGCCTTCGCGCAGCGCAGTGATCTGACCGTTCAGATCCACTGCATCCAGAATGTCGTTGCGCTGCTGGTAAATCACCTTGCGCTGGTCGTTGGACACATCGTCGTATTCCAGCAATTGCTTGCGGATATCGAAGTTTCGCGATTCGACTTTGCGTTGCGCACTTTCAATGCTGCGTGTGACGATGCCCGCTTCGATGGCTTCGCCCTCGGGCATTTTCAGGCGGTCCATGATGGAGCGCACGCGATCACCCGCAAAGATGCGCATCAACGGATCGTCCAGGCTCAAATAAAACCGTGAGGAGCCAGGGTCACCTTGGCGGCCCGAACGGCCACGCAGCTGGTTGTCGATGCGGCGTGACTCATGGCGCTCGGTGGCAATGATGCGCAAACCACCCAAGGCCTTGACCTGCTCGTGCACCACTTTCCATTGCTCGCGCAATTCGTTCACACGGGCTTGGCGAGCCTCTTCGGAGAGGGTCTCATCGGCTTCCACGGCCTGAATGTCTTTTTCGATGTTGCCGCCGAGCACAATGTCGGTGCCGCGACCTGCCATGTTGGTCGCAATGGTGATCATGCCGGGTCGTCCGGCCTGGGCCACGATGTCTGCTTCGCGGGCGTGTTGCTTGGCGTTGAGCACTTGGTGAGGCAACTTCTCCTGCGTCAGCAGCTGCGCGATCAATTCGGAGTTTTCGATCGAGGTGGTGCCCACGAGCACAGGTTGCCCGCGCTCATGGCATTCACGGATGTCGGCAATCGCAGCCGTGTAGCGCTCTTGTGACGTCTTGTAGACGCGGTCCAGCTGGTCTTCGCGCTGGCTCTTGCGGTGCGGCGGAACGACCACGGTCTCGAGACCGTAGATTTCCTGGAACTCATAAGCCTCGGTATCGGCCGTGCCGGTCATACCGCCGATCTTGTTGTAGAGGCGGAAATAGTTCTGGAATGTGATGGAAGCCAAGGTCTGGTTTTCAGCCTGGATCTGCACACCTTCTTTGGCCTCAACGGCTTGGTGCAAACCATCACTCCAACGGCGACCGGTCATCAAGCGCCCGGTGAATTCGTCCACGATGACGATTTCGCCTTCTTGCACCACATAGTGCTGGTCACGGTGGTAAAGGTGCTGTGCACGCAAGGCAGCGTTCAGGTGGTGCATCAGCGAGATGTTGGCCGGGTCGTAGAGGCTTGCGCCTTCTGGAATCATGCCCAACTTTGCCAAAACACCTTCAGCTTTTTCGTGGCCTTGTTCGGTCAAGAAAATTTGGTGCGCTTTTTCGTCCAATGTGAAGTCGCCAGGCGTGATCACGCCTTCACCCGTACGGGGATCAGCCTCACCTTCCTGACGTGTCAGCAAAGGCACAACCTGCTTCATCGACAGGTAAGTGGCGGTGTGGTCCTCTGCCTGGCCGCTGATGATCAAGGGTGTGCGTGCCTCGTCGATCAAGATGGAGTCCACCTCGTCGATGATGGCGTAGTTCAGTGGCCTCTGTACGCGGTCATGGGCTTCGTAGACCATGTTGTCGCGCAGGTAGTCAAAGCCGTATTCGTTGTTCGTGCCGTAGGTGATGTCCGAGTTGTAAGCAGCTTGCTTTTCTTCTCGGGACATCTGAGCCAAGTTGATGCCCACCGACAAGCCCAAAAAGTTGAACAGCTTGCCCATCCAGCGTGCGTCGCGGCTGGCCAGGTAATCGTTCACAGTGACCACGTGCACGCCCTTGCCCGCGATGGCATTGAGGTAAGCGGGCAACGTGGAGGTCAGAGTTTTGCCCTCACCTGTGCGCATCTCGGCGATCTTGCCGTTGTGCAATGCAATGCCGCCTGCCAGCTGCACATCGAAGTGCCGCATCTTCATGACGCGCTTGGAGCCTTCGCGCACCACAGCAAACGCTTCGGGCATCAAGGCATCGAGTGTTTCACCTGCGGCAAATCGCTCGCGGAAGGCCTGCGTCTTGCCGCGCAGTTCGTCGTCGCTCAATGACTCCAAACCGGCTTCCAGGGCGTTGATGCGCTCCACGGTTTTGCGGTATTGCTTGAGCAGGCGGTCGTTTCGGCTGCCGAAAATTTTGGTGAGGAATGGGATGGCCATGTCTATAAGATCCACCTTCAGCCCAAGGCTGAGAAACAGACCGTCTATCCTGTCTAGTAAAAAGATTCAAAACAAACCAGGCCTGCGGGTTGTACCCCCAAGCCCCCTGCTGTCCTCCACAGAGTTCAGCATAACTGAACGATTTTAGCCTCTGTCCAAGCCCGATTTTTGTCTCCCGAACCCAACCTTCCGTGCTGCCGGATAATGACCCGTTACCGTTTTCTCCATGCAAAGACGCCACCAAGCCATTCCCCTTCAGCAGGCTGCGCAAGAGTCCCCCACTTTGGCCCGCTTGGCCGATCTGGTGCGCGAGTCGTCTGCGCGTTTCCAAGCGATTCGCAACTTGTTACCCGCGCCCTTGCGGGCCAGCGTGCAAGCTGGCCCCATCGAAGACGGCTGCTGGTGCCTTTTGGTCAGCTCGAATGCGGTGGCGGCCAAATTGCGCCAACTCCAGCCAGCGTTGCAGGCCCATTTAGCCCTCAAGGGATTAAGCGTCACATCGATCCGCATCAAGGTGCAAAACCGGGTGCCTTGATCGCCCGGCATCGCGGATGTCGTGCCAGCGTTCAGCCCAAGAAAAAAGGCCCTGATCAATGATCAGGGCCTTTTAGGGTTTTGGTGCCGCTTGTCGGATTCGAACTGACGACCTACCGCTTACAAGGCGGGTGCTCTACCAACTGAGCTAAAGCGGCACGGGCTAGATTCTACCGTGATACAGGCCCGTCTCCGGACTTGAACGTGTTAATTTTTTCACTTGACCCGCTTCAAGGCGGGACGTGGGGAGCTGGGGGTCGGTGGCGTTGGCTCTTCGCCCTCGCCATCGTCCACTTCATGCAGGTTCACAGCCGTCAACGTGGGCGCAGCAACCGAGTCGTCTTCACTCACCGGAAAGGCCATGCCTTGCCCGTTCTCACGTGCATAAATGGCCATGACACGGTGTATCGGCACCATGATGTCACGAGGTTTGCCACCAAAGCGGGCTTTGAATTCGATGAATTCATTGCCCAACTTGAGCGAACTGGTGGCATCCATGCTGACGTTCAGCACAATCTCGCCGCCTTGTACATATTCGCGCGGCACCTGCACCGATGGGTCCACCTTGACGGCCACGTAAGGCGTGAAACCGTTGTCGGAGCACCAGTCGTACAGGGCCCGAATCAAATAAGGGCGTGTGGAGGGCAGTTCGGTGCTGCTGATCATGGTGGACTTCCCCGAATTTACTTGCGCATGACCTTTTCAGAAGGCGTCAAAGCTTCGATGTAGGCAGGGCGCGAGAAGATGCGCTCAGCGTACTTGAGCAAAGGCGCCGCGTTCTTGCTGAGCTCAATGCCGTAATAGTCCAGACGCCACAGCAAAGGGGCAATCGCCACGTCCAGCATTGAGAAATTGTCACCCAACATGAACTTGTTCTTCAGGAACACAGGTGCCAACTGGGTCAAACGGTCGCGGATGTGCGAACGGGCTTTTTCCAAGGCCTTGTCGTTGCCTTTGAGGGCACGGTTTTCCAACGTCAGGACATGGGTGAACAGTTCTTTTTCGAAATTCAGCAAGAACAGGCGCACACGGGCGCGGTCTACCGGGTCGCCGGGCATCAACTGAGGATGCGGAAAACGCTCGTCGATGTACTCGTTGATGATGTTCGACTCGTACAGGATCAGGTCACGCTCGACCAGAATCGGCACCTGGCCGTACGGGTTCATCACATTGATGTCTTCGGGCTTGTTGTAGAGGTCCACGTCACGGATTTCGAAATCCATGCCCTTTTCAAACAGCACAAAGCGGCAACGGTGGGAAAAAGGGCAAGTGGTTCCGGAATAAAGCACCATCATGGCGGAGGCTCCTCAAAAAATCAAAAAGAGTGGAAGGCCCCAGGGCCTGCCACTCCACAAGACCCAGCCCAAAGGCCGGGTGAAAAATCAATTACTTGATGTCTTTCCAGAACGAGGCGTTCAGACGCCAAGCGATAAAGGTAAAGAATGTCAAGAAAATCAGAACCCAAACACCGATGCGAACACGGGTGTTTTGAGCAGGCTCAGCCATCCACTGCATGTAGCCCACCAGATCACCAATCGCCTGATCGTATTGCAAAGGTGTCATGGTGCCGGGCTTGACTTGCTTCCAGCCCGAGAAGATTTGGACTTTGTGGCCATGCTCTTCTTTTTCTGTGTAAACCGGCTCACGCTCGCCTTGCAATTCCCACAGCGGGTTGGGCATACCAACGTTGGGCATGGCCAAGTTGTTCCAGCCCGTGGGCTTGGTCTCGTCGCGGTAGTAGGTACGCAGGTAGGTGTAGAGGTAATCTGCACCTGTACCGCCATGGCCTGAACGTGAACGTGCCATGAGCGTCAAGTCTGGCGGGTTCTTGCCGAACCAATCTTTGGCCTGGACCGGATCGATCGTGGCCTTCATGGTGTCACCCACTTTTTCTGTGGTGAACAGCAAGTTGTCCTTGATCTGTTGCTCGGTCAAACCGATGTCTTTCAGGCGGTTGTAGCGCATGAAAGCAGCGGAGTGGCAGTTCAGGCAGTAGTTAACAAACAACTTGGCGCCGTTTTGCAAAGCGGCCAGATCGTTGGTTTTCTTGGGAGCTTTATCCCAGGCGATACCGCCACCAGCGGCGTGGGCACCGGCCATCAGGCCGAGGGCCATCACAAAGCCCAGCGCGAGTTTCTTGATGTTTTTCATGTTCTTGAATCTCCGTGATCTCAGTGAGGCGTGAAGGTCACGCGGTCAGGAACGGGTTTGGGCGTGCCCAGCTTGCTCCACCAAGGCATCAACAGGAAGAAGCCGAAATAGAACAAAGAACCCACTTGAGAGACGCGCTCACCAATGGGCGATGGGGGCTGAACACCCAAGTAACCCAAGATCAGGAAGTTGATGACGAACACAGCGTACAGGTACTTGTGCCAGTCAGGACGGTAGCGGATCGACTTGACAGGGCTGTTGTCCAGCCAAGGCAGGAAGAACAGGATGATCACAGCACCGCCCATGACCACCACACCCCAGAACTTGGCATCGATGGCCAACATGAGGGCAGAGATCACCACGGCCGCACCGACCACGGCGCCCTTGAGTAAGGCAGGCAGCTTACCCTTGGCCACAGCCAAGACGGCACCGATCACGACGCAAGCAATCAAGGCGTACATCATTTCGCTCGTAATGGCACGCAGCATCGAATAGAAGGGCGTGAAGTACCAAACGGGTGCAATGTGCAAAGGTGTGGTCAGCGGATCGGCCGGAATGAAGTTGTTGTATTCAAGGAAATAACCACCGAATTCAGGCGCGAAGAACACGATCGCGGTGAAAGCCATCAAGAAGACGCTCACACCCATGATGTCGTGCACCGAGTAGTAAGGGTGGAAAGGAATGCCGTCCAGAGGGTGACCGCCAGCATCTTTAGGGGCGTTCGGGCCCTTGATTTCAACGCCATCAGGGTTATTGGAGCCCACTTCGTGCAAGGCGATGATGTGCGCTACCACCAGACCCAACAAGACCAAAGGCACGGCAATCACGTGGAAGCTGAAGAAGCGGTTCAGGGTGGCGTCGCCCACGACGAAGTCACCACGGATCAACAAAGCCAGATCAGGACCGATGAAAGGTATGGCCGAGAACAAGTTCACGATCACCTGCGCGCCCCAATAGGACATCTGCCCCCAAGGCAACAGGTAACCCATGAAGGCTTCTGCCATCAAGCACAGGAAAATCGCACAACCGAAGATCCAGACCAGCTCGCGCGGCTTGCGGTAGCTGCCATAAATCAGGCCACGGAACATGTGCAAGTAAACCACCACAAAGAACGCAGATGCGCCTGTCGAGTGCATGTAACGGATCAACCAGCCCCAAGGCACATCGCGCATGATGTATTCGACAGAGGCGAAAGCCACAGCCGCATCAGGCTTGTAGTGCATGACCAAGAAAATACCGGTCACGATCTGGATCACCAGCACCAGCAAAGCCAGGGAGCCGAAGAAATACCAGAAGTTGAAGTTTTTGGGTGCGTAGTACTCGGACAGGTGCTCCTTGTACAGCTTGGAAGCTGGGAAGCGGTTGTCCACCCAGTTGAGAAGTTTTTCGCCAGCGGGGGCGTTGGGGGAAATTTCTTTGAATTCAGCCATGTTGTTCTCCATCAGGCCTTCTTGTCTTCACCAATGATCAACTTGGTGTCAGACAGGTACATGTGCGGAGGCACTTCGAGGTTGTCAGGCGCAGGCTTGTTCTTGAACACGCGGCCAGCCAAATCGAATGTCGAGCCGTGGCAAGCGCACAAGAAACCACCCGCCCAATCGTCGGGCAACGATGGCTGGGCGCCGGTGGCGAATTTGTCGCCTGGCGAGCAACCCAAGTGGGTGCAAATGCCCACAGCCACCATGATTTCGGGCTTGATGGAGCGGTGCGGGTTCTTGGCGTATTCGGGCGTGGGGTAAGCGGTACGGTCCGATGCAGGATCGGCCAGCTGACCTTCGATTTTCTTGAGGGATTCGAGCTGCTCGGGCGAGCGTTTCATGATCCAAACGGGCTTACCGCGCCATTCGACGGTCAGCTTTTCGCCGGGATTCAAAGCGGAAATATCCACTTCGACCGCCGCACCAGCCGCTTTGGCTCGTTCGGAAGGTTGGAAGCTGCTGACGAAGGGGGTGGCCACAAAGCCAGCGCCTACGGCACCTGCGCAAGTGGAGGCAATCAGCCAGGTCCGCTTGCTGCTGTCGACTGGGGTGTCACTCATGGGAATCCTCTAGCGAGTCGTTATCAGGGTCAACCCGAGATTGTAGCGGAGTGAAACAAACAACCGACTTACAAGACCTCTGTACGCACAATGTTGCGTCACAATCGGCCGCTTCGATTTCACTTTCAGGAGTTATAGAGATGTCATTTGCTCAGGAATTCAAATCTTTTGCCGTAAAAGGCAATGTCATGGACCTGGCTGTCGGCGTGATCATTGGCGGCGCTTTTGGCAAGATTGTCGACTCGGTAGTCGGCGACCTGATCATGCCTTTGGTCAGCCGTGCCTTCGGCGGTTTGGACTTTTCCAATTACTACTTGGGTCTGGCGGGTCAGGCGGCAGGCTTGTCTTTGGTTGAAGCCAAAAAACTGGGGGCGGTGTTCGCTTATGGCAGCTTCCTCACCGTGGCGCTGAACTTCGTCATCCTGGCCTTCATCATCTTTGTGATGATTCGCCAGATGAACCGCCTGACGGCGGCCAAGCCGGAACCTGTAGCACCCGCTGCAGCGCCCATCACCCCCGAGGACGTTTTGCTGCTACGCGAAATCCGCGACAGCCTCAAAAACAAAGGCTGAAACACCCCAGCGGTCAGGGCGCTGCGCTGACCATCTGGCGTGCCATGCGCAACGCCTGGATCATGCTGCTGGCGTCCGCCACGCCTTGTCCAGCCAGGTCCATGGCAGTGCCGTGGTCAGGGCTGGTGCGAATGAGCGGAAGCCCCAAGGTCACATTCACGCCCTGCTCTACCCCCAGGTACTTGACCGGGATCAGGCCTTGGTCGTGGTACATGGCGATGACCACATCAAAAGCCCGTTGGCCATCGGCACGCTGCCGAGCCCGCATGAACACCGTATCGGGTGCATATGGACCATGCACATCCAAGCCCTCTTGACGAGCCACCGCCAAACAAGGCTGCAGGATGTCGATTTCCTCTCGGCCAAACAAACCACACTCTCCCGCATGGGGGTTCACGCCTGCGACGGCGATGCGCGGTCTACGGCCCAGCACAGTTCGCAATGACGCATCGGTGATGCGCAAAGTCTCCAGCACCCGGTCGTGCGTGACAGCCTCCAGCGCCTCACGCAGCGACAAATGGATGCTCACCAGCACGGTGCGCAATTCGTCGTTCGCCAGCAGCATGCGCACCGGCATTTGGGCCACAGACACACCCAGGTGTCTGGCCGCCTCGGCTTGCAGCAACTCCGTGTGGCCCGGGTACTGGTCGTAAGGGGCCCCCGCGGCATGCAGGGCTTCTTTGTGCAATGGCGCAGTGACCAAGGCTGCCACCTCCCGACGCAAGGCAGCGCGGGTGGCCCATAGCACCGCTTCGCCTGCCAATTGACCGGCACGGGCATCGATTTGCCCCCAAGGCAAAACAGGGGCCACAGGCACCACCTGCAACACAGGCAAGCAGCGCGGCGGCACATGCAAGGCCTGTTCGGGTGAGTCAATCTCGCAAACAGGGAATGTCGGAATCGCTTGCACCAAGGCCATGGCGCGGCGCATCAGCCCGACATCGCCCGCCACAAAACAGCCTTGGGTCAAGTCGGGGGCGAGGCACCAGGCACGCGCCACGATTTCAGGGCCAATGCCGCAGGGGTCGCCCGGGGTCAGAACAATCGGCCGCTGAATTTGGGCTGTCGACAAGTCGGTTGGGGTTGTCATAGGGAGATGGCCTCAAGCCGGGTTATCGATCTCGATGAATCGGTGCTGCAGACCCAACTCTTGCGCCACATGTGCCCCCAAGGCAGGGGCGCCATAGCGCTCGGTGGCGTGATGACCGCAGGCCAAAAAGGCCACGCCAGTTTCACGCGCCAAATGGGCCTGAGGCTCCGAAATTTCTCCCGTGATGAACGCGTCCACACCCTGGGCAATGGCGGCTTCGAAATATCCTTGCGCCCCGCCAGAGCACCAGGACACACGGCGAACAGGCCGATCGCTGCCGCCCACGCAAATCACAGGCCGCCCCAGTGTCGCCGCCACATGGTCAGCCAAGGCTTGAGGACCCGACCAGGTTTGTGTTCCCGCCCCCACAAAACCCAGGTCTTGTTCGCCGAACCGACCCTCGGCTTGCAAGCCCAGCACACGGGCCAACTGGGCGTTGTTGCCCAGTTCTGGATGCGCATCGAGCGGCAAGTGATAAGCAAACAGGTGGATGCCATGCGCCAGCAACAAGCGCAAGCGCTCGCGCATCCAACCCGTGACGCGACCATCCTGGCCGCGCCAAAACAGGCCGTGATGCACCACGATGGCGTCGGCTTGGGCGTCAATGGCCGCCTCTATCAAGGCTCGGCTAGCGGTCACGCCGCTGACGAGCAACTGCACATCGCGGTCGCCCTCAACCTGCAAGCCGTTGGGGCCGTAATCGCGAAACTTGTCGGGCTGGAGCAAGGCGTCAAAGGCCTGGCCCAGAATTTTGGCGTGGGTCATGGCGAAAGGCTTTCTGTCTGGGTCAGCTATTGTGGCGCAAGGCACCTGTGACGATGCAACGAATCAAGGACAATCTGACACCATGAAACGTTACTGGCTTTTATTTTCTCAATGGGTGACGGTCTTGCTGGCCGTCTGGTTTGTTGTGGCCACCTTGCAGCCCGAGTGGCTGCGCAGCGCACAGCGCTCGGCCGACGGCATGACCTTGTTGCAAGCCCCTGTCGGCTCGCCACTCAGCCGCCCCGCAGGTAGCCTGAGTGCACCGGCTCGCTTGGCATCTCCGGCTGTGGTCAGCATCAACACCAGCAAAGCCAAAAGCCAGAACCCCCATGGGCAGGACCCGTGGTTCCGGTTTTTTTATGGGGAACAAGAAGAACAAAACCCGGCGGGTCTGGGCAGTGGCGTCATCGTGAGCCCCGAAGGCCACATCCTGACCAACAACCACGTCATCGAAGATGCAGACGACATCGAGGTGGTGCTGGCCGATGGCCGCCGGGCAGCGGCCAAAGTGATTGGCACCGACCCCGACACCGATCTGGCACTGCTCAAAATCACCCTCGACAAATTGCCTGTGATCGTTTTGGGGCAAACCCAAGAGCTGCAAGTGGGCGATGTGGTGCTGGCCATTGGCAACCCATTTGGTGTGGGCCAAACCGTGACTTCGGGTATCGTCAGTGCATTGGGGCGCAGCCAGTTGGGCATCAACACTTTCGAGAACTTCATCCAAACCGACGCCGCCATCAACCCCGGGAACTCGGGCGGTGCCCTGGTCGATGTGAATGGGCATTTGATGGGCATCAACACCGCCATCTACTCCCGCTCGGGCGGCAGCATGGGCATCGGATTTGCTATTCCGATTTCGACCGCCAAACAAGTGATGCAGGATCTGCTGAAAAACGGCAAAGTCATACGAGGCTGGATCGGGGTGGAACCCCAGGACATGTCGGCCGAACTGGCCGAAAGCTTCGAACTGCCCAAATCAGGCCCAGCCTTGCCAGTGGGCGTGGTGATCACGGGGGTGCTGAAAAATGGGCCAGCCGCAGCCGCAGGCATGCGGCCAGGCGATGTGATCGTGAAGGTCGCCGAGCAACCCGTGCGCAACGTGTCTGAGTTGTTGACGCAGGTGGCCAGCTTGAAACCCGGTGTTCCGGCAGACGTGAACATCTGGCGCCGGCAAGGCGAAGTCAATCTTCGGGTGACCCCAGCCGAGCGCCCTGCGGCCAAGTCAAGAAAGTAAGCGTTTCAGCAGCGCTGCCTTTTTGGCTCACCATGCAAAAGAGGCCCTCGGACCTCTTTTGTTTTGGCAAACCAGAAAGCGGTCAGGCGGAGGTATCCGGCTCTTGTGGGGCTTGGGTGTGCTTGATGAAAATCTGTGCAGCCCAAATGCCCAACTCATAAAGCAAGCACATGGGGATGGCCAGCGCCAACTGAGACACCACATCGGGCGGCGTGACCACGGCGGCGATCACAAAGGCCAACACCACAAAGTAGCCCCGGAAATCCTTGAGCTTTTGAATACTGACCACGCCCATGCGGGCCAACACCACCACGGCCACGGGCACCTCAAACGCCAAGCCAAAGGCCAGGAACATCGACAGCACGAAGCTCAGGTAAGCCTCAATATCTGGCGCAGCGGTGATGCTTTTGGGGGCAAAGCTCTGGATGAAGCTGAACACCTGGCCAAACACGAAGAAGTAACAAAATGCCACCCCGATGAAAAACAGCAGCGTGCTCGACACCACCAAAGGCATGACCAGCTTTTTCTCGTGGCTGTAAAGACCCGGGGCGATGAAGGCCCAGACTTGGTACAAAACCACCGGCAAAGCGATGAGGAACGCGCTCATCAACAAAATCTTCAGGGGCACCATGAACGGCGAGATCACCGACGTGGCGATCAAAGTGGCGCCTTTGGGCAAATGCACCACCAAAGGCGCCGCCAAAATGTCGTACAGGTTGCCTGGACCAGGGTAAATGGCCAAAACTGCTGCGGCCACAGCCACTGCAATCACGGCTCGCACCAAGCGGTCGCGCAGCTCGATCAAATGCGCCACAAAGGGTTGTTCTGAACCTTTGAGTTCGTCGTCGGGCTGGGAGGGGGTATCGGACATGGCGGGGTCAGTTGGACGGTGCGCACACAAGGTGCGCCCGCGTCACAGGGAATTGAGGGGCTTGGGCCGGTAACGGGCGACGCGTGCGGCGCCCGAAAGCGCTTTGGTGCGCACCCCGGAGCGGGCTTTGTACCACTGGGGCATGGCGCCACGCTTCAAACGCCAGTTTTTGTCTGGGCGCACATAGTAAGGAGGCGGTGGCTCGATGGCAGGCAGGTCGCTGTTAAGCCCAGCCGTGGTGTCTGCCCAGTCTTTTTCAAAGTCAGAGGCCGTGGTTTGGACGGTCTGCTCGACATCACGAGCTGCCGTCTCCATGGTCTCTTTCATCTTCTTGAGTTCTTCCAGGTCCATGGACCGGTTGACCTCGGCCTTGACGTCTGACACGTAGCGCTGCGCTTTGCCCAAAAGCGTGCCCAGCGTGCGGGCCACTTTGGGCAGTTTTTCAGGGCCGATGACGATCAACGCCACCACCCCGATGAGCGCCATTTTCGAAAAGCTTAGATCCAGCACAGTCCGGCGTTCAGTCGTTCAGGTGTGCAAGCGTTCAAGACTTGGTCTTGGCTTCGACGTCGATGGTGGTCTTTTCGGCTTGAGCCGTGGTCGAAGACGTGACTTGACCCGCCACAGGGGCTGCTGACTCGTCCTTGGTGCCGCCCTCTTTCATGCCGTCTTTGAAGCCCTTGACAGCGCCGCCCAGGTCAGAACCCATGTTTTTGAGCTTCTTGGTGCCGAACACCATGACCACGATCAACAGCACGATCAGCCAGTGCCAAATGGAAAAAGTACCCATGAATATCTCCTAATGATCTGTGGATTCTAAGGGGATCGACACCCCGTATCGGATCGGCCCTGAGGAAGGAAGGATTTGGGGGAAGAAAGCGCCTTTTCAACCCCGCAGCCAAGGGCGTGGACCGCCCATGACGTGCATGTGCAGGTGGTGCACTTCTTGTCCGCCCTCGCTGCCATTGTTGACCACGATGCGGAAACCACCATCCGGATAAGGGTTGCACCCCTCCTGCGCAGCCAACTTGGGGGCCAGCGTCATCATGTGGCCCATCAGAGCTGCATGCTCTGGGGCTAGATGCATCATCGACGGGATGTGCAGCTTGGGAATGATCAGGAAATGGATGGGCGCCCAAGGGTTGATGTCGTGGAAAGAGAACACGTGCTCGTCTTCGTACACCTTGCGCGACGGGATTTTGCCCGCGATGATTTTGCAAAAAATACAGTTGGCGTCGGTCATGGCTTGATCGGTTTCAAAGTCAAAAATGTCAGTCGGTTACTGGGCGCTGCCCGTTCAGCCGCACCATGCCCAACACGATGCGGTACAAAAACCAGATGGAAATGGCCACCCAAGCCAGCCAGCCTGGGAAAAACATCAACAGCCACAAGGGCGCCGTGATCAGGTACAGCAAGGCGGCCCAAATCACGGTGCGTATGCGGTAGCTGAAATGCGTGGCCTCCCAGCCCGGGGCATCGCCTTTTTTGACCAAATCGATGATCAGCGCCACCACCAGCAAAGCCGGGCCCATCTGCGCCCCAGGGATCACAGCGCTGACTGCGACGATCAGGTGCAGGATGTAGCTGACCCAGCTGATGGTGTGGGTGCTGTCGTCGATGGGTTGGTCGTTCATGTTTTATTCGCCGAAGCGTGCAATTTATTCACCCAAGCGCTCACGCTCTTGCACTTTGCGCAGGGCTTTTTCTTCCAGGCCGCTCAGGCCCTCGCGGCGGGCCAGCTCGTTGACCACATCGGCAGGTGTGAGGCCATAGTGCGCCAGCGCGATCATGCTGTGGAACCACAAATCGGCCACTTCATAAACCAGCTTGGACGCATCGCCGCCGTGGTCCACGTCTTTGGCGGCCATCACGGTTTCGGTGGCTTCCTCGCCAATCTTCTTCAAAAAGGCGTCTGGGCCTTTGTGCAGCAAGCGGGCCACATAGCTTTTTTCGGGGTCGCCGCCATTGGCCGCTTTGCGGCTTTCGATGATGGCGGCAAGGCGGGCGAGCGTGTCCTCAGAGGACGGGACCAGGGTGTCGTTAGAACTCATCGCGTTCACTTGTAAATGGTTTCAGGGTCCTTCAGGACCGGGTCCACAGCCTGCCAGCCCTCGGACTGCAAGCTCTGGAAAAAGCAACTGTGGCGGCCCGTGTGGCAAGCAATGCCCGGCTCATGCCCCAGCTGGGTGATTTTGAGCAGCACCACATCGTTGTCACAATCGATGCGGATGTCGTGCACCGTCTGCACATGGCCCGACTCCTCGCCCTTGAACCACAGCTTGTTGCGGGAACGGCTGAAATACACCGCCCGCTTGAGCTCAGCCGTCTTTTGCAGAGCCTCTCGGTTCATCCAGGCGAACATCATCACGTCGCCAGTGTCTTTTTCTTGGGCGATGACCGGCACCAAGCCTTTGTCGTCCCATTTGATTTGATCGAGCCAGTTCATAGGGGAGTGATCTTAATGCGTGCGCGTGACCTTACCCCTACAACTCCCCAAACTCCGTCATGCAAGGTCAATGGATTCCGCCACTGCGGCACACTCAGGCGCGCGACATGAGCGGAAAATCCTGGGGTCTGCGAATAGCGTTGACAGAAAGGTCAATATCGAGGCTCGGCCAATACAGGTGATCCGGTGCCGGACGCTCAACGTGGGTGATTTGTTCAACCGTAGCTTGTTTAAACCACGGAAATTGCTCATAGGACAACAGCAACTCCTCATCGCCAAGGAGCATCCAGAAGCCATGACGAGAGATGTTGGTGACCTCAGCCGCCGAAGTGATGGTTCCATGCATCTTCGATTTCCTTCATATGTGCTTGAACAACGGTTTGCGCCTCAGTGATCTGGCGGGCTGTGAGGCCAGTAGATGTCGCCAGGTCAACAACTGGGCTGAGCCAGAACTTGGCCTCTCCATCTGGATGTGCGACATGGACATGGATGCGTGGCTCTTCGCGGGAGAAGAAGAACAAGCGGAAGGGGCCATCACGTACAACAGTAGGTGCCATCCTCCGACTCTAGCGGATTCGTCGACTACATCCAAGCAGCCGCCACAAAATTCGGGGCGATTCAGTGCGCCAAGGGGCTACCAAAACGCCATGGTTCTCAGTGGCAAGCGCACGGGTACCTGCAAACCTGAGTCTCTGTCATTGGCATACCCCTGATTCAACACAGGTGGAAAAACCACCTTTGCTCGAAGTTCTGAGGGAAGAAGCCAAGCGGCTTCCGTGATGTGCTCTGCAGCAGCTTCGGTGTGCAACGTACCGAGGGAGCCACTAATGAGCTGCGCGGCAAACCAGAACTTCACGAACCTACACTCAGAATTGACCAAATCCTCAATGTAAAGCAAAGCCCCCACACGGACAGTGAGGCCGGTTTCCTCCCACACCTCTCGGGCTGCGGCTTCTTCATAACTTTCGCTACCCTTGACCCCGCCACCGGGCGCCACCCAAAAATCATACTTTCCGGGCACCACATGTCTGACCATGAGCAGGCGTCCCTCGTGCTCGACGATAGCTCCTGCGGAAATGCGATGACGGTGCAAGGGTTGGGTCATATCTGGTCGTGACGTTGAAAAGTCCGAGTGCTGCGCGCCTTCATTGCATAGCGACCTCTGGTTTTTGTGGATGGTGCATCAGTACAACTTACCTTCCTTTTAAAGTCAGGGTCCACGTCAATATTGAAATTTAATTTAGCTTTAAATCAAGAAATTTTAAAACAATTAAATTTTTTAATTCACTTGAGTACCACTTAGCCGAGGGGCATGTGCCATCCGCGTGATTTGGGGGTGCACGACTTCGTGATGTTTTCGTTCATGCTGCGCAGTCAGCGAAAGGACAATTGAGGTCGACGTGTCCAATCCCCCTGGAGTCCTTGCTTTTGTCGTGAGCGATTGATCAGCGCGTCACAGCCGCACAGGAATTCCCCGCTCGCGCATGCGCTCTTTCGCCTGCTGCACCGTGTATTCAACGTAGTGAAAAATGCTCGCAGCCAGCACGGCATCCGCCCCGCCGATGCTCACACCGTCGGCCAAGTGGTCGAGGTTGCCCACGCCGCCTGATGCGATGACGGGCACACCCACGGCGTCGCTCACGGCGCGGGTCAGTTGCAGGTCAAAGCCGCTTTTGGTGCCGTCGCGGTCCATGCTGGTGAGCAGGATTTCGCCTGCGCCGTATTCGGCCATTTGCGTGGCCCAGGCCACTGCATCCAAACCCACATTTTTGCGGCCGCCGTGGCTGTAAACGTCCCAACCGGGGCCCATGGGCAAACCATTCGTTCCGATGCGCTGCTCGTCTTCAGCGCTGCGGCGCTTGGCGTCGATGGCCACCACAATGCACTGCGCGCCGTATTTGGCAGAGGCTTCGCGGATGACTTGCGGATTGGCAATGGCGGCCGAGTTGAAACTGGTTTTGTCAGCGCCGGCATTGAGCAATCGGCGCACGTCTTCCACCGTGCGCACACCACCGCCAACGGTGAGCGGGATGAACACTTGGCTGGCCACGGCTTCGATGATGTGCAGGATCACGTCGCGCCCATCGCTGGTGGCGGTAATGTCCAGGAAAGTGAGTTCGTCAGCGCCTTGCTCGTTGTAGCGAGCGGCGATCTCGACCGGGTCGCCAGCATCGCGCAGTTCGACAAAGTTGACACCCTTGACCACGCGACCACCGGTCACGTCAAGGCAGGGAATGATGCGTTTGGCCAGCATGGGGGGTTCTTTTCAATTCAAGGGGTTGTCACGGTCAGCTGCTGCCAGCCTTCCCAGCGCTCGCCTGCGGGCAAGGTGATGGGCTCAAACACTTGGGCGGCTTCGACGCAGAGCATTTGCCGCCAGCCGTCTTCGGGCATGTCAGCCAGGCTTTGGCACAGGACATGTGCGGGGTTCCAGACCACGGTGTTGGCCCAGCTGGCGCTTTGTTGGATGTGCAGTTGATCGTTCAGTCGCAGAGGATGGGAGTTGGCCACGTACACGCGGTCAAACTCGGCTGCAAACTGCAGCGTGTCTGCGGCGCTGGCATGGCTGTTGGCCACGGCATCCCATTCGGCTTGGCCGCCCAGGCCTTGCAGCTGGGCGCAGGTCACGTCAGGCACGGCCAAATAGGTGTGCAGTGCCCCAGAAAACGCCAGAGGTTGGGTGTCGGTGTTGTGCACGTTCAGGCTGATGCGCAGCGCGCCGGGGCGCAGGGTGATGTGCAGTTGCAATGCAAAGGCCTGCGGCCACCAGGCGCGGGTACGGTCGTTGTCTTGCAGATGCAAACAAAGCTGGGCGCTGTCGGCCGACAGCACCGGCGCATCGGCCTGCCAAGCCAGGTTGCGGGCAAAGCCATGTTTGGGCAGACGCTCCGCCATCGGGCCGCGTTGGTTGAACTGCGGAAAGCACACCGGTACACCGCCACGCATGGCAGCTTTGCCGTCCATGGTGCTTTTCGGGCTGAGGTACAGACGCTCTTGACCGCCCGACACCCAAGACAGCACCTGTGCACCGTGCAGCGTAACCCGCAGCGTGTCGCCCTGGGGCAAGGCCAGCTCGACGGCGGGCAGACCCGCGAAGGTGGTCTCGCGGCCCGTGGCCTGCGCAGTCATGGGGTTCAACCGTTGAGTTCGTCGGCGCGTTGCTGCGCCAGCGCGAAGTCAAGATCGCCAGAATAAACCGCACGGCCGCAGATCACGCCTTCGACACCTTCGTCTTCCACCGCGCACAGCTGCTCGATGTCGGCCATGTTGGACAGGCCGCCCGAGGCGATCACGGGAATCGTCAGGGCTTGGGCCAGCTTGACGGTGGCGTCGATGTTGATGCCACTCAGCATACCGTCTCGGCCGATGTCGGTGTAGATGATGGACTCGACGCCCCAGTCTTCGAACTTCTTGGCCAAGTCCACCACTTCGTGGCCTGTCAGCTTGCTCCAGCCGTCGGTGGCGACTTTGCCGTCTTTGGCGTCCAGGCCCACGATGATGTGGCCGCCAAAGGCGGTGCAGGCGTCTTTCAAGAAACCGGGGTTCTTGACGGCTGCGGTGCCGATGATGACGTAGCGCAGGCCGCTGTCGATGTATTTTTCAATGGTGTCCAGATCGCGGATGCCGCCGCCCAGCTGCACCGGGATGTCGTCGCCCACAGCCTTGAGGATGGACTTGATGGCACCGAAGTTTTGCGGCTTGCCGGCAAAGGCCCCGTTCAGATCCACCAGGTGCAAGCGGCGTGCGCCTTTTTCGAGCCAGGTACGGGCCATGGCGGCCGGGTCTTCGCCGAACGTTGTGGCTTGGTCCATATCGCCCTGTTTGAGGCGAACGCAGTGGCCGTCTTTGAGGTCAATGGCGGGGATCAGAATCATGGCGAATTAAAAAAGTCTGAGGGGCTGAAAAACGGCAGTGAAAACTTCTCAAGGCTGCCAGTGGAGGAAATTGCGGAACAAGGCCAAACCCTGGGCCGCGCTTTTTTCGGGGTGAAACTGGGTGGCAAAAATGTTGTCACGGGCAATCGCACAAGCAAAGCGGCCACCGTAATCGGTCTGTGCCGCGCTGTGCGCCGGGTTGGCCACCTGGGCATAGAAGCTGTGCACAAAATAATACCAGCTGCCGTCCTCGACGCCCTGCCACAGGGCATGCGCTGGTTTGTCTTGCCAGACCTGGTTCCAACCCATCTGCGGCACTTTGTAGCGGGTGCCGTCGGGCTGAATTTGCCCTGCCAGCTCGAACTTGACCACACGACCGGGGATCAAACCGAGGCCGGGTGTGTTGCCCTCGTCGCTGTGGTCCAGCAGCATTTGCATGCCCACACACACGCCAAACAGGGGCTTGCTGGCGGCGGCTTCAAGCACGGCGTCCAGCAGGCCCGAGTCGCGCAACTCGCGCATGCAGTCGGGCATGGCGCCCTGCCCTGGCAAGACCACACGGTGCGCGTCGCGCACCACTTGCGGGTCAGACGTCACGGTCACTTCGGCATGGTCCACGCTGGAGGCCGCATGGATCACCGCCTGCGCCACCGAGCGCAGGTTGCCCATGCCGTAGTCCACCACTGCGACGCGATTGACGCTCATGCTCAGAGACTTCCCTTGGTCGAGGGGATCACACCTGCTGAGCGGGGGTCCAGCTCAAGCGCCGCACGCACGGCGCGGGCGAAGGCCTTGAAGATGGTCTCGCACTGGTGGTGCGCATTGACGCCCTTGAGGTTGTCGATGTGCAGCGTGCACAGCGCGTGGTTCACAAAGCCCTGGAAGAACTCGTACACCAGCTGCGTGTCGAGCGAGCCCAGCGAGCCAGAGGTGAAGTTCACATCCATGTGCAAACCGGGGCGACCTGAAAAGTCCACCACCACGCGGCTCAAGGCTTCATCCAGAGGGACATAGGCGTGGCCATAGCGGCGGATGCCTTTTTTGTCGCCAATGGCTTGCGCAAAGGCTTGGCCCAAGGTGATGCCGATGTCTTCGACCGTGTGGTGGCCGTCGATGTGCAGATCGCCTTCGCAAGCGATGTCCAAGTCAATCAAGCCGTGGCGCGCGATCTGGTCGAGCATGTGGTCCAGAAAACCAATGCCGCTGGCCAGCTTGGCCTGGCCTGTGCCGTCCAGGTTGATGGTGACACGGATGTTCGTCTCGGCCGTCTTGCGGGTGACTGCAGCGGTGCGGTTCATAAGGAGGCTTTCAGAGCGGCAAGGAGTTGGTCGTTTTCTGCGGCGGTGCCCACCGTCAGGCGAAGGCAGTTGGCCAGCAATGGGTGCATTTTAGAAATGTTCTTGATCAGCACACCATGGGACTTCAGGCCGTCAAAAGTTTTGGCCGCATCGGGCACGCGGGCCAGGATCATGTTGGCTTCGCTGGGAAATGGCTGCACGCCGGGCAAGGCGGCCAGTTCTTTCAGCAAACGGGTGCGCTGCTCACGCAGGTCTTGGGCCTGAGCGGCAAACACCTCGGCATGCTCCAGCGCAAACAGGGCGCACTCGGCATTGAGCACGCTGATGTTGTAGGGCGGGCGCACCTTGTCGACCTCGGCCACCAAAGCCTTGGGGGCGATCATGTAGCCCAGACGCACACCTGCCAAGCCAAACTTGGAGAGCGTGCGCATGAGCAAGACATGCGAATGGCGCGTGATGCGGTCGATGTAGCTCTTACTGGCAAAGGGCTGGTAGGCCTCGTCCATGACCACCAGGCCGCCTTGTGCGCCCTGGGCCAACACGATCTTCTCGATCGTGTCGTCGTTCCAGAGGTTGCCGGTGGGGTTATTGGGATACGCCAAGTACACGATGGACGGCTTGTGCTCGGAAATGGCGACCAGCATGGCGGCTTCGTCCAGTTCAAAGTCAGGTGTCAGCGGCACACCATGAAAGGCCAGGCCCTGCAACTGGGCGCTCATGGCGTACATCACAAAACCCGGCAAAGGCGACATGATCGAAGCGCCGGGCACATCGCAGGCCATGGCCAGCAAAGAGATCAACTCGTCCGAGCCGTTGCCCAGCATGATGTCGAAGCCTTCGGGCATGCCCGCATAGCTGGCCAGCGCATGGCGCAGGTCGTTGACTCGGCCATCGGGGTAGCGGTTGAGCGCCAAAGCGCCCAAACGCTCACCCAAAGCCTTTTGCAATTCAACGGGCAAACGGTGCGGGTTCTCCATCGCGTCGAGCTTGACCATGCCCGCCGAATCCTGGATGGCATAGGCGTGCATGGACTGCACGTCTTGGCGAATGCGTTGCATCAATTGGGGGCTGACGTTGCTCATTTCGGGTCTCGCATCGGAGGCACAGGGTTCAAACGGAGTTCGGCGGCGCGGGCGTGGGCTTGCAGGCCTTCGCCATAGGCCAGCTCAGCGGCAATGCGGCCGAGCGCCTGGGCACCGGCTTCGCTCACTTCAATCAGGCTGCTGCGCTTTTGGAAGTCGTACACGCCCAAAGGTGACGAAAATCGCGCCGTGCCGCTGGTGGGCAATACATGGTTGGGGCCAGCGCAATAGTCGCCCAGCGATTCGCTGGTGAACGCGCCCAAGAAGATCGCCCCCGCGTGCCGCAACAATGGCTCCCAGCGGTGAGGTTCGTTGCTGGACACCTCCAAGTGCTCGGGCGCGATGCGGTTGCTGATGGCACAGGCTTCTGCCATGTCGCGTGTCAGGATCAAAGCGCCCCGGTCATTGAGTGACTTGGCGATGATCTCGCGGCGCGGCATCTCGGGCAGCAGGCGGTCAATGGCGGCTTGCACTTCGGCAATGTAGGCCGCATCGGGACACAACAAAATGCTTTGCGCCAGCTCGTCATGCTCGGCCTGGCTGAACAGATCCATCGCCACCCATTCGGCGGGTGTGGTGCCGTCGGCCAACACCAAAATTTCGCTGGGGCCCGCAATCATGTCGATGCCCACGGTGCCAAACACGCGCTTTTTGGCACTGGCCACATAGGCGTTGCCGGGGCCCGTGATCTTGTCCACTTTGGGAATGGTGGCCGTGCCATAAGCCAGCGCCGCCACGGCTTGCGCGCCGCCCACGGTGAAGGCACGGCTCACGCCCGCCACACAGGCTGCGGCCAGCACCAGCGGGTTGCGCACGCCTTGCGGTGTGGGCACGACCATGATGATCTCTTGCACGCCAGCCACATGGGCCGGAATCGCGTTCATCAGCACCGACGAGGGGTAAGCGGCTTTGCCACCGGGCACGTAAATGCCCACGCGGTCCAGCGGCGTGACTTTTTGGCCCAACAAGGTGCCGTCTTCGTCGCGATAAGACCAGCTCTCGCCAGACGCTTTCTTTTGCGCTTCGTGGTACTTACGGACACGGGCAGCAGCGGCTTGCAAGGCTTCGCGCTGCACGGCAGGCAGGCCGTCCAAAGCGGCTTGCAGCTCGGCTTGGGTGATCTCCAGCGCCTTCACGTCGGCCGCTTGCAGGCCGTCAAAACGCTGGGTGTATTCGAGCACCGCCGCGTCGCCACGCTGCTGCACATCGGCCAGGATGTCGGCCACGCGCTGCTCGATGGCGGCGTCGGTGTCGGCAGACCAATGCAGGCGCGCCGCGAAGGCCGCTTCAAAACAGGCATCCGCCGTGTTCAGTTGCAAGGGTTTGGCCTGGAGTCCCATGTTCAGTCTTTCTTCACCGCGCCCGCAAAGGCGTCGATGATGGCGCGGATCGGTGCTTGTTTGAGTTTGAGCGCGGCCTGGTTCACGACCAAGCGCGAGCTGATGTCCATGATGCGTTCGACTTCAACCAAATGGTTGGCCTTGAGGGTGTTGCCCGTCGACACCAGATCGACGATGGCATCGGCCAGGCCCGTGAGCGGGGCCAGTTCCATGCTGCCGTAGAGCTTGATCATGTCAACGTGCACGCCCTTGGTGGCAAAGAAGTCGCGCGCAATCGCCGTGTATTTGGTGGCCACTTTCAGGCGCGAGCCGGTGCGCACCGCACTGGCGTAGTCGTAGTCGGCACGCACGGCCACGCTCATGCGGCATTTGGCGATGTTCAGGTCCAGCGGCTGGTACAGGCCCTGGCCACCGTGCTCGATCAGCGTGTCCAAGCCCGTCACGCCCAAATCGGCACCGCCGTATTCCACATAGGTGGGCACGTCGCTGGCGCGCACCAGCACCACGCGCACGTTGGCCTGGTTGGTGGGCAAGATCAGCTTGCGCGATTTTTCAGGATCTTCCAGCACCTCGATACCGGCGGCTTTGAGCAGCGGCAGGGTTTCGTCAAAGATGCGTCCTTTGGACAAGGCCAGCGTGATCATTTCACCCTTTCGATGTCGGCCCCCAGGCCGCGCAGTTTCAATTCCATGCGGTCATAGCCGCGGTCCAGGTGGTAAATCCGTTCAACCGTGGTTTCACCCTCAGCCACCAAACCGGCGATCACCAAACTGGCCGAAGCGCGCAAGTCGGTCGCCATCACTGTGGCACCTGAGAGTTTCGACACGCCTTCGATCACCGAGACCTTGCCGTCAATCTGGATGTGCGCGCCCAAGCGCACCAGCTCGTTGACGTGCATGAAGCGGTTTTCAAAAATCGTCTCAGTCACCTTGCTCGCGCCTTGCGCGATGCAGTTGAGCGCCATGAACTGCGCTTGCATGTCGGTCGGGAAACCCGGGTATTCGGTGGTGCGAAAGCTCTGAGCCTTCAAGCGGCCTTCAGATTTGACGCGAATGAAGTCAGCCCCCGCCTCGATGGTGGCTCCGGCATCGCGCAGCTTTTCGATGACCACTTCCAGGTGGTCGGCACGGCCGTGGCGCAAGACCACATCACCGCCCGTGGCAGCGACCGCACACAAAAAAGTCCCAGCCTCGATGCGGTCGGCCACCACTTGGTGCTGAGCGCCATGCAGGCGTTCCACGCCCTGGATGCGGATGCGGCGTGTGCCGTGGCCTTCGATCTTCGCGCCCATTTGAATGAGCATCTCGGCGAGGTCCGGAATTTCAGGCTCTTGGGCAGCGTTTTCCAGCACCGTCTCGCCTTCGGCCAAAGCCGCGGCCATCATGAAGTTTTCAGTGCCGGTGACGGTCACCATGTCGGTGGTGATGCGAGCTCCTTTGAGGCGAGTGCGGCCTTCGGGCAAGCTGGCGAGCATGTAGCCGTGGTCCACCGTGATGATCGCACCCATGGCCTGTAAGCCCTTGATGTGCTGGTCGACCGGACGCGAGCCGATGGCGCAGCCACCTGGCAAAGACACTTTGGCGTGCCCAAAGCGGGCCAGCAACGGGCCCAGCGCCAACACCGAGGCGCGCATGGTTTTGACCAGCTCATAGGGGGCTTCTGGGTTGTTCAAAGCACCGGCGTCGAGCGTCACGCGACCGTCTTCGTGGTGCTCGGCCGTCACGCCCATGTTGCGGATCAGCTTGAGCATGGTCGAGACGTCTTGCAGGCGCGGCACATTGGCCAGCGTCACAGGCTCGGCGCTCAGCAAAGCGGCGCAAAGCTCGGGCAGGGCGGCGTTTTTGGCACCCGAAACATCGAGCGTGCCTTGCAGGCGGTGGCCGCCGCGAATTTTCAGTTTGTCCATGGTCAGGTCAATTGGCGTTGGTGCTTGGGCTCGATGCGGGCATTCAGTGCGCTTGCGCAGCCCATTCGGCAGGCGTGTAGGTTTTCATCGACAAGGCGTGCACCTCGTCGGTGTGCATTTTTTGGCCCAGCGTGGCGTACACGCGTTGGTGACGGGCGATGGGGCGCATGCCAGCAAAGGCTTCAGACACGACCACGGCGCTCCAGTGGCGGCCATCGCCCTCCACCGTCAGGTGGGTGCACGTAAGGCCTGCGGCGATGATGGCTTGAAGTTGCTCTGCATTCATGGGGTTTCAGCTTCGGATTTTGTAGCCGATGCGCAAAAGGTGAAGGGTCAGGCCACTGATGGCGGCCAGGGCGGTGCCCACCACCGCCAAACTGAGCCAGGGGGACACGTCGCTTTGACCGAAGAAGCCGTAACGGAAACCGTCAATCATGTAGAAGAACGGGTTCAGGTGGCTGAGCTTTTGCCAAAACGGCGGCAGGGAGTGGATGGAGTAGAACACCCCCGACAAAAACGTCATGGGCATGATGATGAAGTTCTGAAAGGCGGCCATTTGGTCGAATTTTTCAGCCCACAGCCCTGCAATCACGCCCAGCGAGCCCATCATGGCGGCGCCCATGACGGCAAAGGCCAAAATCCACAGCGGGTTCACGAAGGTGATGTTGACCATCCAGCCCGTGATGACGAACACACCCAAGCCAACGGCCAAGCCCCGCACCACCGAAGAACCCACATAGGCCACAAACCAGCTGCGGTGCGACAAAGGGGTGAGCAACAAAAACACCAAGCTGCCCATGATCTTGCTTTGCACCAGACTCGACGAGCTATTGGCAAACGCGTTTTGCAGCACGCCCATCATCATCAGGCCCGGCAGCAAAAACGAGGTGTAGGGCACATTGTCGTAAACCTTGACGTGGTCTTCGAGCACGTGGCCGAAGATCAGCATGTAAAGCACCGAGGTGAGCACGGGCGCTGCCACCGTCTGGAAAGCGACTTTCCAGAAACGCAACACCTCTTTGTAGAGCAGGGTTTGCCAGCCGGTCATGCCAAGGCTCCCGAGGTGGTTTGTTTGCGGTTCATGACTTCCAGGAACACGTCTTCCAGGTCGGCCTGGCGGATTTCCACGTCTTCCACCACCAGACCCGCCGTGCGCAGGATGGCCAGATAATTTTCGATCTCTACCGCGTTGTGCACTGGCAACTGCACGATGCGACCCGTGACGCGGGCCATGGCCGCGACGGCAGGGGGCAAGTCGCCGTCGAGCTTGAAGCGCAGCACCTGGCTGGTGGCTGAACGCAGCAAGTCGGATGTGCGCTCCAGCGCCAGCAACTGGCCGCGCTTGAGCATGGCGATGCGGCCACACAAAGCTTCGGCTTCCTCCAGGTAATGGGTGGTGAGCAAAACGGTGTGGCCTTGCTTGTTGAGTTTGGCGATGAACTGCCACAAGGTCTGGCGCAACTCCACATCGACCCCGGCGGTGGGCTCGTCAAGCACGATCACGCGGGGCTTGTGCACCAGGGCTTGCGCCACCAGCACCCGGCGCTTCATGCCGCCCGAGAGTTGGCGCATGTTGGCGCCAGCCTTGTCGGCCAGGCCCAGACTGTCCAGCAGCTCGTCGATCCAGGCGTCGTTGTTCTTGACACCGAAATAGCCTGACTGGATGCGCAGCGACTCGCGCACCGTGAAAAACGGGTCAAACACCAGCTCTTGCGGCACCACACCCAACAGGCGGCGGGCAGCGGCGTAATCGGTTTGCACATCGTGGCCATGCACCAGCACGCGCCCAGTGGTCGGTCGGCTCAGACCCGCCAAAGTGCTGATCAGGGTGGTTTTGCCCGCGCCGTTGGGGCCGAGCAAGCCAAAGAATTCACCCTCCTCCACATCGAAGCTGATCTGGTCGAGCGCTTTGAACGCGGCTGCGCCCGCCTGTTTGGCCGGGTAGATCTTGGAGACGGATTGGAAAGAGAGCGCTGGCATGAGAGAAAGCTATTTTAAGTGCTGGCCCACAAACCGCGAGGCCAAGCCTGAAGATCGGCCTCAAAAGACCCGGAAACCGCGCTCTCAGACGGGTTGGAGCAGGTCCATCACCCCATACAAACTGGCCAATTCGCGCAAACGGGGCGTCATGCCCTCGACCCGCAAAACACTGCCTTTTGGGGTCAACACCCGGCGCAAGCCCAGGAGCACGGCCAAAGCCGAGGAGTCAAAATCAGCCAAGGCTGATGCGTCCAGCGACACCTCTGGTGGCAAGGCAGCAGGCCATTGTGCCAATTCCAACTGCCATTGCGCCAAGCAAGCGTCAGCCTGGTCGTGCAGCAAGGTGGCAGGGAATTTCAAGGGACTCATGTCAAAACGGATCAAGAGGCTTTGGCGTTGGACTTGTTGCGTGCGGCCAAGCTGGCGATCAACGCATCAATGCCGCCAGCATTGATCTCTTTTGTGAACTGCGTGCGGTAGTTTTCGATCAACCAAACACCCAGAACGTTCAGATCAAAGATCATCCAACCAGCACCTTCGCCCGGCGTTTTTTCCAATCGGTAGTCGAGTTGGATCGGGTCACCTTTGCCGCGCACCTCGGTATTCACCACCAAATTTTTGTCTTCCTGACCGGCACGCAGGGGTTTGACCACCACCACTTGGTCGCTGACTTGGCTGAGTGCGCCCGCGTACGTGCGGACCAGCAAGATCTTGAACTCTTCCTGCAGGCGTTTTTGTTGGTCGGGCGTGGCTTTGCGCCATGCGGGGCCAGTCGCCAGTGCTGTCATGCGGCGGAAATTCACATGCGGCATCAACTTGACATCGACCAATTGAATGATCTTCGCGACATCGCCGTTGCGCAAGGACTTGTCTGCCTTGATGATGTCCAAGGTGTCGGTTGTGATGCGTTTGATGAACGCATCGGGCGCTTCGTCTGCAGCCAAAGCAAGCCCCACGTTGGACAAGAAGGCAACAGCTGAGGCCATGGCCAGCAGATGGCGGCGCGTCACAGGCATGGAGATCGTCTTTTTCATGGTTGCACTATACGGTCAACAGACACGGGTCTTGTCAAAAACTGTAACGAGACACGAGGCGGTTTGATGGCCTTCAATCAGGGTTTTTCTGACTCAGAATAATCAAAACTGGCAGGGGGATTGCCATCGTGGATCTCGTACTCACGTTTTTGCAGATAGGCATCGCGCACGAACGAGTAGGGGTCCAAAGCCGCGGCCTTGATGACATCCACCGTCTGCAATAAACCAGCGCGCACATCCATCACACGGGTGACCGACAACACATTGCGTGTGGCAGGATCGTTGAATTGCTGAACCGCATCCCCCTTCATGTCCAAGGGCAAGGCCAAGGTGTCACGCAAGGTAGAAGGTCCAAAAATCGGCAGCACCACGTAAGGCCCGGATTTGACACCCCAATAGCCCAAGGTCTGGCCAAAGTCTTCTTTGCGCTTTTCAAGTCGCATCTCGGTGGCCACATCCAGGACACCACCCAAACCCAGCAATGTGTTGACGGTGATGCGCATGAAGGTTTCAGCCGTAGCCTGTCCTTTCAACTGCAAGGCGCTGTTGGCCATGGACCAGACATCACCGATATTGCCCAGGAAGTTGTGAATCCCTGTACGAACAGGACTCGGCAGGACAGCGACATAGGCCTTGGCAGCGGGCTGGATCGCCACGTTGTCCAGCGTGTCATTGAATTTGTAAACACTGCGGTTCATGGATTCCCATGGATCGCGTGCGTCAGGATTGCTGACAGTGGCGCAACCTTGCAACAGCAGCAAGACGCAGCCCATCAGCATCAGGCTGATGCGTCGAGGCAAGAGATTCATGGCTTTTGACTTTCTGCCGCAGGTTTTTCTGCCTGGCTGTAAAGAAATTGACTGATCAGGTTTTCCAAAATCACCGCCGACTGGGTCGATCCGATCTTGTCGCCTGCGACCAAATTTTTCTCGTCCGCACCTGGCGACACGTCCAAGTACTGTTCACCCAGCAAACCACTGGTGAGGATTTTCAGGGAACTGTCCTGGGGGAAACCGTGTTCGGTTTGCAAGGCCAAAGTCACCTTGGCCTGAAAGGACTCACCGTCAAACTCGATTTTCTTGACCCGCCCGACCACCACCCCAGCACTCTTAACAGCCGCGCCGGGCTTGAGTCCGCCAATGTTATCGAACTTGGCCGTGACCTCGTAGTCCTTGCTGAAACTCCAGGTCAGCAAGTTGGCGGCCTTGAGTGCCAAAAAGAGCACGGCGACAGCACCGAGCAACACAAACAAACCCACCCACACATCATTTTTTGAACGTTGCATGCCGTCCTCCTCAAATGCTGAACATCATCGCGGTCAGGATGAAGTCCAGTCCCAACACCGACAAAGAAGAAACCACCACGCTGCGGGTCGTGGCACTGGCCACACCTTCGGGGGTGGGTTTGGCCACATAGCCTTGCAGCAGGGCGATGAAGGTCACAGCCACACCAAAAACCACGCTTTTGATGATGCCGTTGCCCACGTCCTTGAACACATCCACGCCGCCTTGCATCTGGCTCCAGAAGGAACCGGCATCGACGCCAATCAGCAACACGCCCACGACATAGCCACCCAAAATACCCACCGCGCTGAACACCGCAGCCAACAATGGCAATGCGATGATGCCGCCCCAAAAACGCGGTGCCAAAATTCGTTGCACCGGGTCGACGGCCATCATTTCCAGGGCGGTGAGTTGCTCACCCGCACGCATGAGACCGATCTCGGCGGTGAGGGACGCACCGGCACGGCCGGCAAACAGCAAAGCCGCCACCACCGGCCCCAATTCGCGCACCAGGCTGAGTGCCACCAACAGCCCCAGCGCCTCGGCAGAGCCATAACGCTGCAAGGTGTAATAGCCCTGCAAACCCAGCACAAAACCAACAAACAAGCCCGACACGGTGATGATGGCCAGCGAGTAGTTGCCCAGAAAATGCACTTGGTCGCGCACCAAGGCAAAGCGCTTGAGGGCTGCGCCCGACATGCCCAGCAGCTTGAAAAACATACGCGCGGCAAAGCCCCAATCAGCCATCAGCTGGCGGGTGGATGCCCCCAAAGCGCCCAGCATGGCGGTGATCATGCCGACCTCCGGTCATAGTCTTGCGCGGCCGTAGGTGCCGGGTAATGGAAGGGCACCGGGCCATCGCTGAGCGCGTGCACAAACTGGTGGATGAGCGGGTCGGTGCTGGCCCGCAGCTCAGCGGGCGTTCCTTGCGCAGCGACACCACCGTTGGCCAAAATGACCACATGGTCGGCGATTTCGAAAGTTTCGTGCACATCGTGCGACACCACCACGCTGGTGATGCCCAGACTGTCGTTCAAACGGCGAATCAGCCGTGCCGCCGTGCCCAGCGAGATCGGGTCAAGACCTGCAAAGGGCTCGTCATACATGATCAGGTCGGGGTCGAGGGCGATGGCGCGGGCCAAGGCCACGCGGCGACTCATGCCACCAGAAATCTCGGAAGGCTTCAGATCCCGCGCACCACGCAAGCCCACCGCATCGAGTTTCATGAGCACGATGTCGCGGACCAGGTCTTCGGACAAACGGGTGTGTTCGCGCAAGGGAAAGGCCACGTTGTCGAACACGCTCATGTCGGTGAACAACGCACCGAACTGAAACAGCATGCCCATGCGACGGCGAGCGGCGTACAGCTCGGCCTGGCGCATGGGGGTGATGTCTTGACCATCAAACAAGAGCTGTCCATGGCTGGCGCGGATTTGTCCACCAATGAGGCGCAGCACCGTGGTCTTGCCGCCACCCGACACGCCCATCAGGGCCGTGACTTGTCCCCGCGGCACATTGAAGCTCAAGTTCTTCAAGATGACACGTTCGCCGTACCCGAAAGTCAGGTCGCGCAGTTCAACAAGTGGCGGTGGTGTGGATGTGGCGTTCATGAAAAACAAGAGCCGGATGGATCCGGCTCTTGTGGTGTTGTTTCACCCGAATCGGTATTAGACCGATCTTTAGGATTAAGGGATTTTACCTATAATCGGGTAGCCTCAGCGTGGCAGATCGCTTTTCCCCATCAGGAATTCGTCCACGGCGCGAGCGGCTTGACGGCCTTCGCGGATCGCCCAAACCACCAAAGACTGGCCCCGGCGCATGTCACCGGCGGCAAAGACCTTGTCCACATTGGTGGCATAGCCGCCTGTGAAGTCGGTGCTGGCCTTGGCGTTGCCACGGGCGTCCTTGTCGATGCCAAAGGCGTCGAGCACGGTGGCGACCGGGTTGGTGAAGCCCATGGCCAGCAACACCATGTCGGCTTTGTATTCCTTCTCGGTGCCGGGCACTTCGACCATCTTGCCGTCTTTGAACTCGACGTGCACGGTCTTCAGACCTGTCAGCTTGCCTTTTTCACCGATGAACTCTTTGGTGGAAATGGCGAATTCACGTTGCAACAGGCCTTTTTCGGCGCTCTCGTCGTGGCTGGAGCTGGTGCGAAGCTTCATGGGCCAATAGGGCCAGATCATCGCCTTGTTTTCTTTTTCGGGCGGCTCGGGCATCACCTCGAACTGGGTCACGCTGACAGCGCCGTGGCGTGTGCTGGTGCCCACGCAGTCGCTGCCGGTGTCGCCGCCGCCGATGACGATGACGTTTTTGCCGTCAGCGCGCAATTGGCCTTTGAGCTTGTCGCCCGCATTGACCTTGTTTTGCTGGGGCAAAAATTCCATCGCGAAATGGATGCCTTCCAAGTCGCGGCCAGGAACGGGCAGGTCACGCGACTGCTCGGAACCGCCTGTCAGTAGCACGGCGTCGAAGTCTTTCTTGAGCTGCTCAGCGGTGATGGTTTCCTTGGACCAGTTGGTGACCTTGGAATCCTTGGGCCATTCACCCACCAGCACGCTGGTGCGGATCTTCACGCCTTCGGCTTCGAGCTGCTGCACGCGGCGGTCGATGTGCGTCTTTTCCATCTTGAAGTCGGGGATGCCGTAACGCAGCAAACCACCGACGCGGTCGTTCTTCTCGAACAAGGTCACATCGTGGCCCGCACGCGCCAGCTGCTGCGCTGCGGCCAGGCCTGCGGGACCTGCACCAATCACAGCCACGGTTTTGCCGGTCTTGACTTTGGCAGGACGGGGTGTGACCCAGCCTTCGGCCCAAGCGCGGTCGATGATGGCGTGCTCAATCGACTTGATGCCCACGGCATCGTCATTGAAGTTCACCACGCAAGCCGCTTCGCAAGGTGCGGGGCAGATGCGGCCGGTGAACTCGGGGAAGTTGTTGGTGCTGTGCAGCACCTCGATCGCGTTTTTCCAGTCGCCTTCAAACACCAGGTTGTTGAAGTCCGGAATGATGTTGTTGACGGGGCAGCCGTTGTTGCAAAACGGTGTGCCGCAGTCCATGCAACGCGCCGCTTGTGTTTTGGACTGCTCGGGTGTCAAGCCGATCACGAATTCGCCGTAATTTTTGAGGCGCTCGGAGACGGGCTTGTAGCCCTCTTCGATGCGCTCAAATTCCATGAAGCCGGTGATTTTTCCCATGATGCTATTCCTTCAATCTTGACGTTCGGCTCAGACGGCCACGGGCTGAGCGGCCTTGGCCGCGTTCGCCGCTTTGCGTGCATTGATCTCGCCCAGGGCACGCTTGTATTCGTTCGGGAACACCTTCACGAACTTGGCGCGGGCTGTGGCCCAGTTGTCCAGCAACTCACGGGCACGCTGGCTGCCGGTCCATTTAAAGTGGTCTTCTAGGAGCTTCTTGAGCTGGGCTTCGTCCGCCTGGTCGCGGTGCCAGACCTTGCGGTCCACTTGCGCTTCTTGCTCGGCAGACGTGAGGACTTTTTCCATGCTGACCATGGCGGTGTTGCAGCGCGAAGCGAACTCGCCGTCTTCGTCGTACACATAAGCGATACCACCGCTCATGCCCGCGCCAAAGTTGCGGCCCGTTTTGCCCAGCACCGCCACGGTGCCACCGGTCATGTATTCACAACCGTGGTCGCCTGTACCTTCGACCACCGCAGTCGCGCCGGACAGGCGCACAGCAAATCGCTCGCCGGCCACGCCAGCAAAGAAGGCTTCACCCGTGGTCGCACCGTACATGACGGTGTTGCCCACAATGATGTTTTGTGCAGCCACGCCACGGAACTCCAGGCTGGGGCGCACCACCACGCGACCACCCGACAAACCTTTGCCGGTGTAGTCGTTGGCTTCGCCAATCAGGTACAGCGTGATGCCCTTGGCCAAAAATGCACCAAACGATTGACCGCCTGTGCCTTCGAGTTGGATGCGCAGGGTGTCGTCAGGCAAACCTTCGGGATGCACCTTGGTCACCGCGCCGGACAACATGGCACCGACCGAGCGGTTCACGTTGCGGGCGACTTCCATGAACTGCACTTTTTCGCCCTTGTCGATGGCGGCGCGGCTCTTGGCGATCAGCACGTTGTCCAGGGCTTTTTCCAAGCCGTGGTCTTGTGTGTCCACATGGCGCACGGCCACGGTGGAAGCCACCTGAGGCACAGCCAACAAGCGCCCAAAGTCCAGGCCCTTGGCCTTCCAGTGCTCCACACCGCTCTTCATGTCGAGCAGGTCGGCGCGGCCCACCAGGTCGTCAAATTTGGCAATACCCAGCTGGGCCATGATCTGACGCACTTCTTCGGCGATGAAGAAGAAGTAGTTCACGACGTGCTCGGGCTTGCCGGTGAACTTGGCGCGCAAGACAGGGTCTTGTGTGGCCACGCCCACGGGGCAGGTGTTCAGGTGGCACTTGCGCATCATGATGCAGCCTTCAACCACCAGCGGTGCGGTCGCGAAGCCGAATTCGTCAGCGCCGAGCAATGCGCCAATCGCCACGTCACGGCCGGTCTTCATCTGACCATCGGCCTGCACACGGATGCGACCGCGCAGGCCGTTGAGCACCAGGGTCTGCTGGGTTTCGGCCAGACCGATTTCCCAAGGTGAGCCTGCGTGCTTGACCGAGGACCAGGGCGAAGCGCCCGTGCCGCCGTCGTGACCGGCGATCACAACGTGGTCGGCCTTGCACTTGGCCACACCGGCGGCGATGGTGCCGACGCCGATTTCCGACACGAGCTTGACGCTGATGTCGCTGTGCGGGGCCACGTTCTTCAGATCGTGGATCAGCTGGGCCAAGTCCTCGATCGAGTAGATGTCGTGATGGGGTGGTGGCGAGATCAGGCCCACGCCTGGCACCGAGTGGCGCAGCTTGCCGATGTAGTCGGATACTTTACCGCCGGGCAATTGGCCGCCTTCACCGGGCTTGGCACCCTGGGCCATCTTGATCTGGATCTGGTCGGCGCTGGACAGGTATTCGGCGGTGACACCGAAGCGGCCCGAAGCGACTTGCTTGATGCGCGAACGCAGCGAATCACCGGCAGCCAGAGGCATGTCGACTTCGACGTTTTCTGCACCGATGACGCTCTTCAAGGAGTCGCCCGACTTGATCGGAATGCCCTTGAGTTCATTGCGGTAACGCGCCGAATCTTCGCCGCCCTCACCCGTGTTGCTCTTGCCGCCGATGCGGTTCATCGCGACGGCCAAAGTGGCGTGCGCTTCGGTCGAAATGGAGCCCAGCGACATCGCACCGGTGGCGAAACGCTTGACGATGTCGGCCGCAGGCTCGACCTGCTCCAGCGGGATGGCTTTGGACGGATCGATCTTGAACTCAAACAGGCCGCGCAGCGTCATGTGGCGCTTGCTCTGGTCGTTGATGATCTGTGCGTATTCCTTGTAGGTGCTGAAGTTGTTGGCACGGGTGGAGTGCTGCAACTTGGCAATCGCGTCAGGCGTCCACATGTGCTCTTCGCCACGGGCGCGCCAGGCGTATTCGCCGCCCGCGTCCAGCATGGTGGCGAGGATCGGATCGTCACCAAACGCAGCGGTGTGCATGCGGAAAGCTTCTTCGGCGATTTCGAACACACCAATACCGCCCACGCGGCTGGAGGTGCCGGTGAAATACTTGTTGATGGTTTCGGTGTTGATGCCGATGGCTTCAAACAACTGCGCACCGCAGTACGACATGTAAGTCGACACGCCCATCTTGGACATGATCTTGGACAGGCCCTTGCCGATCGCCTTGACGTAGTTGTAGATGGCTTTTTCGGCCGACAGGTCGCCGGGCAGCTCTTTGTGCAAAGCCGCCAGGGTTTCCATCGCCAGGTAGGGGTGCACGGCTTCGGCGCCGTAACCAGCCAAAACAGCAAAGTGGTGCACTTCGCGGGCGGTGCCGGTCTCGACCACCAGGCCGGCGGTGGTGCGCAGACCTGCAGTGACCAGATGCTGGTGAATGGCCGACAGCGCCAGCAGGGCGGGCACAGCCACTTGGGTGGCGTTCACGCCACGGTCGCTGATGATCAGGATGTTGTGGCCACCTTTGATGGCGTCCACAGCTTCAGCGCACAGCGATGCCAGCTTGGCTTCCACGCCTTCGCGGCCCCACAGGGCGGGGTAAGTGATGTCCAGCGTGGCGCTCTTGAACTTGCCCTTGGTGGCTTGCTCGATGTTGCGCAGCTTGGCCATGTCGGCGAAGTCGAGGATGGGCTGGCTGACTTCCAGGCGCATCGGCGGGTTGACCTGGTTGATGTCCAGCAGGTTCGGCTTGGGGCCGATGAATGACACCAGCGACATCACAATCGCTTCGCGGATCGGGTCGATCGGCGGGTTGGTCACCTGCGCGAACAACTGCTTGAAGTAGTTGTACAGCGGCTTGTTCTTGTCAGACAGCACAGCCAGCGGGCTGTCGTTGCCCATGGAGCCAATGGCTTCTTCTCCGGCAGAGGCCATGGGGGCCAGCAAGAACTTGATGTCTTCTTGCGTGGTGCCAAAGGCTTGTTGCAGATCGAGCAAGGCCACGTCAGATGCGGGCGCGACAGCGGCTTCGGCCACGTCGTCGAGCTTGATGCGCAGGTTTTCGATCCATTGCTTGTAAGGCTTGGCGCTGGCCAGACCGGCTTTCAACTCTTCGTCGTTGATCATGCGGCCTTGTTCCAGATCGATCAGGAACATCTTGCCGGGCTGCAGACGCCACTTGCGCACGATCTTGCTTTCGGGGATCGGCAGCACGCCGGTTTCCGAACCCATGATGACCATGTCGTCGTCGGTGATGATGTAGCGCGAAGGGCGCAGGCCGTTGCGGTCCAGCGTGGCGCCGATCTGGCGGCCGTCGGTGAACACGATGGAGGCGGGGCCGTCCCATGGCTCCAACATCGCAGCGTGGTATTCATAGAAGGCCTTGCGGCGCTCGTCCATGGTGGTGTGCTGTTCCCAAGGCTCAGGGATCATCATCATCACGGCCTGGCTGATGGGGTAACCCGCCATGGTCAGTAGTTCCAGGCAGTTGTCAAAGGTGGCGGTGTCGGACTGACCGGCAAAGCTGATGGGGTAGAGCTTTTGCAGGTCGGAGGCCAGCACGGGCGAAGACATCACGCCTTCGCGGGCCTTCATCCAGTTGTAGTTGCCTTTGACGGTGTTGATCTCGCCGTTGTGCGCCACATAGCGGTAGGGGTGAGCCAGTGGCCACTCTGGGAAAGTGTTGGTCGAGAAACGCTGGTGCACCAGGCCCAAAGCCGAGACGCAGCGCTCGTCTTGCAGGTCGAGGTAATAAGTACCGACTTGATCGGCCAGCAGCAAGCCCTTGTAGACCGCGGTGCGGCTGGACATGCTGGGGATGTAGTACTCGTTGCTGTGCGTCAGCTGAAGCGCCTGGATGGCGGCGCTGGCGGTCTTGCGAATCACGTACAGCTTGCGCTCCAGCGCGTCTTGCACGATCACATCGGCACCACGGCCAATGAAGATCTGGCGCATGATCGGCTCTTTTTCGCGCACGGTGGGCGACATGGGCATGTCACGGTTCACGGGCACATCGCGCCAGCCGAGCACCACTTGGCCTTCGGCCTTGACGGCGCGCTCGAGTTCTTGCTCGCATGCCATGCGCGAGGCGTGTTCTTTGGGCAAGAAGACCATGCCCACGCCGTATTCGCCAAACGGCGGCAAGGCCACGCCTTGTTTGGCCATCTCGTCACGGTACAGCGCGTCGGGCAACTGGATCAGGATACCGGCACCGTCGCCCATGAGCGCATCGGCGCCCACAGCACCCCGGTGGTCCAGGTTTTCCAGGATCTTGAGGGCCTGAGTCACGATCGCGTGGGTCTTGTGCCCTTTGATGTGGGCCACAAAGCCGACACCACAGGCATCGTGCTCGTTGGCAGGGTCATACAGACCGGTCGATTGGAAATGTTCTTTTGCACTGGCCGAAGTCATGGGCGCTCCTAAGGGTTTTCACGCAGACCGAAGAGTGTAGTGCACTGCAGCATCCATGCCAAACTTTTTAATTGGGGTCAGATCCCAATTAATTTGGCTTTTGGCTTGACTTAAAATTAATTGGGGACAGATTCATTCGACCGTCTTTTTGGCAGGCCGTCCCGCCTTGCCTGGCACCAGCCGCCGCGTGGTGGACTGCTGCAACGCCCCCACAAAATCGGCTGAACCCAATGCCCAGCCCGACAGCGCACTTTGGGTCAGCTCCTGTTTCTCAGACTGAGCCAAGCCCGTCCGCACCAACTCGGCATAGGCCGCCTCGCGGGCAAATGGTGTGTTGCCCAAGCCCCAAAACAGGGCGTGCGGCATCACCCATTTGGCGCTCACCTGTCCAATACAGTGCCTGTGGCTGGACCATTTGAAGTCGGCTGCTTGCGCCACCATGCCCGCCCGCACGGGGTTCAAGTCGATGTAAACCATGCACGCCAAAAGATAGCGCTCACTTTCAATCAAGTTGCTGCGGTAGCGCCCTTCCCATAAGGTGCCTGTGCGTTGGTGCCGTAAATTAAAGTAGCGCACATAGGCCCGCCCCACCGCCTGCATCATCTGCGGTAGGCCATCGTCTGTTTCAGGCGTGACCAGCAAATGGAAATGGTTGTCCATGATCACATAGGCATGGATGGCCACCTTGAAGGTCTGCGCGTGCTCTTGCCACAGCGCCAGCAAACGCTCACGGTCGGCGTCGTCGCGCACGATGGGCTGGCGGTCGTTGCCACGCTGAATGACGTGGTGCGGGTAAGCGGCAACGGTGAGGCGGGGCTGGCGGGCCATGGAGAACTCCCGGAAGAAAACGCCAGTTTAATTGGGATCTGACCCCAATTAATTAAAGCCAAGGCGACAGAGGCTTGGGTCTGTTTTGCTTATGCTGATGGCATGAAGACAACCCTTCGCATCGGTGCCGGTGCAGGCTATGCAGGTGACCGCATTCCGCCCGCACTGGAGCTGGCAGAAAAAGGCCAGCTGGACTATCTCGTATTCGAGTGCCTGGCCGAGCGCACGATTGCTTTGGCCCAATTGGAACGCTCCAAAGACCCGGTCGCGGGCTTTGACGCCATGCTGCAAGCGCGCATGCGGGCCGTGTTGCCCGCGTGCATGCGTCAGGGCACACGCATCATCAGCAACATGGGCGCAGCCAATCCGCTGCAAGCCGGGCACGCGGTGCTGGCCGTGGCGCGTGAACTGGGCTTGCCCCAGGTCAAGGTGGCGGTGGTCCTGGGCGACGATGTGCTGGCCACCCTGACCCAAACCGGCTTGGCCCTGCCCGTGCTCGAATCGACTCAGACCCTTGGCGATCTGCAAACCCAACTGATCTCGGCCAATGCCTATTTAGGGGCTGAAGCCTTGCTGCCCGCCTTGCAAACCGATGCACAAGTCATCATCACCGGTCGCGTGGCCGACCCGGCGCTGTTTTTGGCCCCCTTGATGCACCACTTTGGCTGGGCCGCTGACGACTGGACGCGGCTGGGCAAAGGTGTGCTGGTCGGGCATTTGCTGGAATGCGCAGGACAAATCACCGGCGGTTACTTTGCCGACCCGGGCCACAAAGACGTGCCCGATCTGGCACGCTTGGGCTTTCCGCTGGCAGAAGTCAGCGCTTCAGGCGATGCCGTCATCACCAAAGTGGCGGGCTCGGGCGGCTGCGTCATGGTGGCCACCTGCACCGAGCAACTGCTCTACGAAATCGAAAATCCCGCACGCTATTTGCAGCCCGATGTGGTGGCCGATTTTTCTCAAGTGGTTTTGACGCAGCTGGGGCGAGACCGCGTGCAAGTCACGGGCGGTCAGGGTCACCCGCGTACCGACACGCTCAAGGTCACGCTGGGCTACCGCGACGGCTTCATTGGCGAAGGCCAGATGAGCTACGCCGGACCCGGTGCGCAGGCACGGGGCCAACTGGCGCTGGACGTGGTGCGCGAGCGCCTGGCCTTGGCCGGTTATTCCGCATTCGAAAACCGCTACGACCTGATCGGCGTGAACGCCATCTTCGGGTCAAGCGCCTCATCCGCCGACAGAGCAGAACCCGCCGAAGTGCGCGCCCGCGTGGCCCTGCGCGTGCCCACACAACAACAAGCCCTGCATGTGGCCCAAGAAGTCGAAGCGCTTTACACCAACGGCCCAGCCGCTGGCGGCGGTGCCACCCGATCGGTGCGCGAAGTGATTGCAGCAGCAGCCGTGCTCATGCCCCGCGAATCCGTGCACACCACCACCGTGCTGCTCAACGCCGAAGGACACTGACATGCTGCTGCGCGACATCGCCCACACCCGCACCGGCGACAAAGGCAACCGGTCCACCTTGTCGGTGATTGCTTACGACAAAAAAGACTTTGCCCTGCTGGAACAACACCTGAGCGCCGAACGCGTGCAAACCCACTTTGCGGGCACGGTGCACGGCCCGGTGGAACGCTACGCCCTGCCCCAATTGGGCGCCCTGAACTTTGTCATGCACAACGCGCTGGGCGGTGGTGTGACCCGCTCACTGGCTCTGGACGCCCACGGGAAATGCCTGAGTGCGCACCTGCTGTCATTTGTGATTGAATGATTTTTTTACTGACTGGAGAACCCATGAAACGTTTGCGCATTGCCGCCTTGTTGTCCACCGCCCTGGGCCTTGGCCTTGTGAGCTCCCTGGCACTGGCACAGGCCTACCCCAACAAACCGATCAAAGCCGTGGTGCCCTTTGCCGCAGGCAGCGCCACCGACCAAATTGGCCGCGCTTTTGCCCAAAAAATGTCGGAAGTGCTGGGCCAGCCTGTCGTGGTGGACAACCGCGCTGGCGTCAATGGCATGCTGGGCGCGGACGCGGTGGCCAAATCGGCACCCGACGGCTACACCATCCTGATCGGCACCAACAGCACCAATGCGGCCCTGAAAAGCCTGATGAAAAAGCTGCCCTATGACCAGGACACCGCCTTTGCGCCCGTGGCCTACATGGGCTCGGTGCCCCTGATCGTGGCGGTGAACAACGACGTGCCCGCCAAGAACCTGAAAGAGTTTGTGGACCTGGCCAAATCCAAACCCACACAAATTACCTTTGCCAGCGCCAGCACTTCGCAACTGGTGTCCAGCGAAGTACTCGCCAGCATGGCAGGCATCCAAATGACCAACGTGCCTTACAAGAGCGGCCCTGCAGCCATGACCGACCTGATTGGCGGCCAGGTGAACATGTTCAGCGCCGACTTTGCTGTGATGCTGCCTCAGGTCAAGGCCGGGAAAATTCGTGGCTTGGCCGTGACATCGACCCAGCGCTCCAAAGCCATTCCCGAGCTGCCCACCGTGAACGAAGCGCTGGGCCTGAAAGACTATGAGCTGATCGCCTACTTTGCAGTGTTTGCCCCCGCAGGCACGCCGGCTGACATCGTGAACAAGTTGAACGCGGCCGTGAACGCTGCAGCCACGGACAAAACCATCCTGGAGCGCTTCTCGGCTTTGGGCTTTGAAACGGCCCCGGCTTCGCCCGAAGCACTGGCGCAACGCTCCAAAGCCGAAACCGCCAAATGGGCCAAAGCCATTCGCGACGCGAAGATCGAGCCGCAATAATTTGAGTGGGCCTATTTGAATGGGCCTGCTGGTCGTCCGATCAGACCGCTTCGGGTCTGCCGACCAGCGGATACCGCCCGCCCATCAGCGCCTCCACCCCAAACTCTTGCAGCAGCGCCAGCAGGCGCTCCCCGGAGGCGCGTTTTTTCTGGCCGGTGTACTTGGCCAAAATCAGCTCGTTTTTCATGGAGTGTTCCCAGCCCACAAGTTCGGTCACGGTGACCGCATAACCTTGTGACTCCAGATACAAACAGCGCAACACGTTGGTGAGCTGGCTGCCGACTTCACGTGTGTGCAGGGGGTGACGCCAAAGTTCTGCCAATGGCGTGCGGTGCAAATTCATAGCCTTGTTTTGGTTGAGCGCGCGAGCCAACTCGGCCTGGCAGCAAGGCACCAGCACCATGTATTGGGCTTTCTTTTGCAGACCAAAGGCGATGGCGTCGTCGGTGGCGGTGTCGCAGGCGTGCAGCGCGGTGACCACGTCAATCTTTTCAGGCAATACGTCGCTTTGCGCCGACTCGGCCACGCTCAGGTTGAGGAACTGCATGCGCTCAAAGCCCAGCCGCTCGGCCAGTTGGCGTGAGGACTCCACCAGTTCGCTACGCGTTTCAATGCCGTAGATCGTGCCCTGACCCAGAGCCTTGAAAAACAGGTCGTAAATGATGAAGCCCAGATAGGACTTGCCCGCGCCGTGGTCGGCCAGCGTGGGACCGGTGTCGCTGGCGGGCAGCTCTTTGAGCAGCTTGTCGATGAACTGGAACAGGTGGTACACCTGCTTGAGTTTGCGGCGCGAGTCTTGGTTGAGCTTGCCTTCTCGCGTGAGAATGTGCAGCTCTTTGAGCAGTTCGACCGATTGGCCGGGGCGCACCTCGGGCGGCAAGGCTTGGCTGTCGACGGTAGGTGTTTTTTTCTTCATGGTATTTGTGTGGGAGCCGCGCCCTAGCGGCGATCAGGCTGGGTCTATTGCGACGAGGGCGTCGCTCCTACAGCTTCAAGGGCTTGGACCCACATCCAGCTTTTTCCAGCCCTCAGCCCCCAGCTTGTCCAGGGTCTCGATGTTGGTTTCGTAAATCATTTCGGCTTCGGGGAAAGCCTCCACAGCGCGGTCGATGCTTTCCTCGCGCAGCAGGTGCAGCGTGGGGTAAGGCGAGCGGTTGGTGAAGTTGCCGATGTCGTCCGGCTCGGTGTCGGCAAACTGGAATTGCGGGTGAAAACTCGCTACCTGAAACACGCCTTCCATGTCCAGCTCTTGCAACACAGCATCGGCTTCGTCCAGAAAATCGTTGAACTCCAGAAAATCCTGCAGCATCTGCGGCACGATCAAGAGCACGGTCTCGCGCTCTTCGGCGGGCATCTCAGCCAGCGCCTGCAACTGTTCGATCAGCTCATCGCGCAAGCCTTCCAGGCCTTTGGCTTCGCTCAGCACGTAATGGATCTGGCCCTTAACGTGTGGGGCTTTGGCAAAGGGGCACAGGTTCAAGCCAATCACGGCACGCTCAAGCCAGCGCACGGTGTCAGCGATTTCGGGGGTGTTCAGGTCGGTCATGGAGGAGATTGTGCCTGCGAGAGCAAGCGCCCCGCCGCCCAAGCCAGCACCGCACCCACCACACAACAACCTACCGTGACCAGCGGCGTGAGCTGCCAGCCGCCCGCACGCGCCGCCAAGGCCGCCACCAACGGCGGCCCCACGAACTGGCCCAACGCCGACAGTTGCTGCATCCAACCCACGGTGGTCGCCACCTGCTGCTCGCCCGGGGCCAGACGCACCGCCAAACTGAACAGCGTGCCCGGTACCAGCCCGCCCATGCCCGAGAACAAGAGCACACCGGCATAACGCAACCAGGGCTGGCCTTCGGTGAAGGCGGCAAAAGCCACGGTACTGCCCAGTGCCATGGCGCCAAAACCCAGCCACAAGGTGGTGCGGGGTGCCCAGCCGCGCTGCAGCAATCGGCCAGACGCCATATTGCCCACGATGTTGATGGCCGCCGCCAAGGCCGTGAGCACGCCCAGCAGCGCACCACTCACGCCAGCGGCGGCATAAATGGACGGCAAAAACCCGACCACGGCCAACCACTGCCCTGAATACATGCCAAAAGTGAGCGCCACCAGCCAGGGGCCGCGCGCGCCCAAGGTGCTGCGCAAGCGCTGCCAAGATCCCAGGCCCACGCCATGCGTTTGCCTTGGCTGAGCCGCCACCGGATCGGCGGGCACCACCCGCAGCAAGGCCGCAGCCATGGCCAGCGACACCCCCGCAAACAAACCCCACCACGCACTCCAGCCTAAGGCCGGAATGAACAGCGGCCCCGCCAGCAAGGCCAGCGCCGTACCCGTGGGCATGTAGGCACCCCACACGCCCAGCATGCCGGGCAGTTGCGCAGGCGGCACCAGGCGGCGAATCAGGGCGGGTGCAGGCAAAGCCACCAACAAAAAGCCAAGACCTTCGATGGCCCGCAGCGCCAGCAAAGCGGCGGTCGAAGTGGCGAATGCGCCCAGGCCGCTGGCCAGCGCTAGCAGGCACAAGCCGCGCACCATGCTGCGCCGCAAGCCCATGCCGTCAGCCAGCAAGCCCATGAACACCGCCAGGCTCATGCCCGCCAGTTGCACCATGGACAAGAGGAAACCAGACTGCACCAAAGTCAGGCCCAGCTCGGCCTGCAGCGCGGGCAAAGCGGGCGGCAACTTGCCCACCTGCAAAGCCGCCACGCCGCCCGCGAGCACGACCAGCCAAGCGGCGCGGTGGGCGCTCACCAGACTCACAGCAACTTGCGCCCCGTCAGGCGTTCATGCTCACGCAGGGCAAAGCGGTCGGTCATGCCCGCGATGTAGTCGGCCACCGAGCGGTGCAGGTCGGCACTGGCGGCGAAGTCTGTCGGCATTTCAGCGGGTTGGTCCACATAAGCGGCGAACAATTCGCGCACCACCTGTTGCGCCTGACCGGTGGTGTGCATCACTTGAGGATGACGGTAGAGCTGCGCGAACAAAAACTTTTTGAGCTCGCCGCTGCGGGCCTTCATGCCGGGGCTGAACGCCACCAGCGGCCCGGCCAAGCGGGCATCGGCCAGCGTGCGCACTCCTGCCTGAGCCACATCTTGGCGGGTGGTGTCGATGACGTCATACACCTGGTCACTCAACATGCGGCGAATGGTTTCGTACAGAACACGGCGCGGCTTTTCTGACAAACCTGGGTGCTCGGCTAATGTCTGCTGGTGGTAATGCGCAAACAATTCCACCTGCAGCAGTTGTTCGATGCTGATCAGTCCCGAGCGCACGCCATCGTCGATGTCATGTGCGTTGTAGGCAATGGCGTCGGCCAGGTTGCACAGCTGCGCCTCCAGGCTGGGTTGGGTGCGGTCGATGAAGCGCCGCCCGACGCCACCCGGCTCCATCCGTTCCAAATGCTCGGCATTGGCTCGCGAGCAGTGTTTGAGCACACCTTCGCGGGTTTCAAAGCTCAGGTTGAGCCCGTCAAACGCGGGGTAGCGTTCTTCGAGTTGGTCGACCACGCGCAGGCTTTGCAGGTTGTGCTCAAAGCCACCGTGCTCGGCCATGCATTCATTCAGCGTGTCTTGTCCGGCGTGTCCGAAAGGCGTGTGGCCCAGGTCGTGCGCCAGCGCCACGGCTTCGACCAAATCTTCGTTCAGACCCAGGGCGCGGGCGATGGAGCGGCCCAGCTGCGCGACTTCGAGCGAATGCGTCAGGCGCGTTCGGAACAAATCGCCTTCGTGGTTCAGGAACACCTGTGTCTTGTAAACCAGCCGCCGGAATGCGGTGGAATGCACGATGCGGTCGCGGTCGCGCTGGAAGGCATTGCGCGTGGGCGCTGGAGCTTCAGCAAACCGGCGACCCCGGCTGTGCGCCGGGTCGCAGGCCAGCGCCGACAAGCTGGCATGAGCGGGTAAGGAACCCACGGGCATTTCCAGTGACTCAGCGAACATGGCCATCAAGCGCAGCAGGCGTTGATCACCTCGCGCACCATGGCATCAGGCGCGCCGCAGACCATGGCTTTGCAAGGCCCGTCGATCACCACAAACTGGATGTCACCACCGATGGCTTTTTTATCGAGGCGCATGTGTTCGATGTAATGGCCCGCGTTGTCGGCCGCATCGATGATGGGGCCGCGCACCGGCAAGCCCGCACGCTCGATGATGGCGCGCAGGCGCGCCACAAAAGCGGCATCGACTTTGCCTAGACGTTGCGACAACTCCGCGGCCATGACCATACCGCAGCCCACCGCCTCGCCGTGCAACCACACGCCAAACCCCAGACCCGCCTCAATGGCGTGGCCAAAAGTATGGCCAAAATTCAGAATAGCGCGCAGTCCAGCTTCGCGCTCGTCTTGCCCGACCACCCAGGCCTTGATCTCACAGCTGCGCTTGACGGCGTGCGCCATCACAGCCGGGTCTTGCGCCATCAGGGCGTCAATGTTCGCCTCGATCCAGCCCAAGAAATCCATATCGGCAATCGGACCATATTTGATGACTTCGGCCAAGCCTGCGCTCAACTCACGCGGGGGCAAGGTGACCAAGGTGTTCAGGTCGCACACCACGCGCACAGGTTGGTAGAACGCGCCGATCATGTTTTTGCCTAAAGGGTGGTTGATGGCGGTTTTGCCGCCCACCGAAGAGTCGACCTGCGACAAGAGCGTGGTCGGCACCTGCACAAAGGGGACGCCGCGCATGTAGCTGGCGGCGGCAAAGCCGGTCATGTCGCCCACCACGCCGCCGCCCAAGGCAAACAGCACCGTCTTGCGGTCGCAGCCTTGACCCAACAGAGCGTCAAAAATCAGGTTCAGGGTCTGCCAGTCTTTGTGCGCCTCGCCGTCCGGCAGCACCACGGTGTGCACCTGTTTGTAATGCGGGGCAATCGCGCTGCGCAAGGCGGCTTCGTACATCGGCGCAATCGTGTCGTTGGTCACGATCATGGCGGTGCTCGCCTTGGGCAAGCCAGCCCAAGTCTCCGCTCGGCCGAGCAGGCCTTGGCCAATCTGGATGTCGTAACTGCGGTCGTCCAACGAAATGGCGACCTTTTGAACAGGTGCGGTTTGGAGGGGGAATGTAGGCTCGGACATAGCCCTCAAGTGTAGGGGGTCTGAAGGGCGATGGAGCGTTTCAGGTTTTGTGTGCAGGCGGGATCGGGGCGGGCGTGTGTGCAGGCAGATGCCCGGCCAGTTCCAGCTGCATGATGATCATGTTGACCAAAGTGGCCACCGAGGGGCGACCGGTTTCAATGACAAAGTGGGCTGCTTGCCGGTACAACGGGTCTCGCGCCTCAAACAAGGCCCGCAGGCGGCTCAGGGGGTCGTCCACCTGCAACAAAGGGCGGGCTGTGTCATGGCGCACCCGGCGAAAAACGTCTTCGGGGGTCGAGCGCAGGTAAACCACATGACCGCGCTCATGCAAATGACGCCGATTGGTTTCGCGCAAAACGGCCCCACCCCCTGTGGCGATGACGCCCTCATGGGTTTGGGTCAACTCGTCGAGCACCTGTTGTTCCACGTCGCGAAAGCTGTCTTCACCTTCACGGGCAAAGAACTCCCGAATCGAGCATCCCAACTGGTGCTCGATCACATGGTCAGAATCGACAAAAGGCTGCCCCAAGCGGCGTGCCAATTGCCTGCCAATGGTGGTTTTGCCCGAGCCCGGTAGGCCCACGAAGATGATGCTCAAGAAAGTCTCACACTGGAAAAGTCGGCTGGGCCACCCACAAAAAGGGCCAGCAATTGATTGCCTTCAAGTGTATTCGACCGGCTTGCCTTTCCCTGCCTTGAACCCTGAGGCCAGCGGCACGGGGGCCCAAGGGCCTATTCATGAGGCTTCAGGGCGGGAGGGTGGCCGGCCCATCGGCCACCACCCGGGGGGTGAGGAAAATCAGCAACTCGCTTTTGCGCCGGGTCTGGTCCCGGTTTTTGAACAGCCACCCCAGACCGGGCACATCGCCCAGAGCCGGCACCTTGGCTTCGTCGTGGCGGTTGGTTTCTTCGTATATGCCGCCGAGCACCACGGTGCCACCGTCCTCCACCCGCACTTGGGTCTTCACATGCTTGGTGTTGATGGCGTAACCTGCCGGGGTGATTTGCCCGACGCTGTCGCGGTTCACATCCACATCGAGCACGACCGAACCATCGGGCGTGATCTGGGGCGTCACCTCCAGTTTGAGGTTGGCCTTTCTGAATGAGATCGCGGTCACACCGTTGCCCAATGCCGTTTGATAAGGCAACTCGGTGCCCTGTTCGATCAGCGCTTTGGTCTGATCGGCTGTCACCACCCGAGGACGCGACACCACCTTGCCCAGTCCTGCGGCTTCCAACGCTGAAATTTCCACATTGATGAACCGGTCGGCTGCGGCGTTGAACAGCGAGACAGCAAACGTGGCTGGGGTGTTGAGCGTTTGGCCAGCCGAACCTGCAGGCAGGTTGACCTGGTTGCCGGCCACAGTCCCGGCTGCTGTTGGCTGGTTACTGGCACCCACAGCCAGGGTGTTGGAGCGCCCCTGCACTTTCATGGGAATTGCCAACCCCATGCCCAAGCGCACCCCGAGCGATTGGCCAAACTGGTCATCGGCCTCCACAATCCGGGCCTCGATCAGGATCTGCCGCACAGGCACATCCAGTTGCGTCAGCATTTTTTGAAGTTCCAGCACGCGTGCCGGCAAATCTGAAATAAAGATCTGATTGGTGCGGGGCTCGGCCAACACACTGCCACGCGAACTCAGCCAACGCCCCCCCGTGCTGCCGGCAGCTCCACCCTGCAGGCGCTGGGCCACCTCGGTGGCGCGGGCATATTGCAAACGCAAGGACAGCATCTGCAGGGGGCTGACCGCCTCCAACGCGGCTTGAGCATCGAGCTGCTTTTTTTCGCGCAAGGCCCATTCGCCCTGAGGCGCAATCCACAGCACACGACCCTCTTGGCGCGACACCAGTCCCTTGGACTGCAACACGATGCTCAAAGCCTGTTGCCACGGCACCTCGCTCAAACGCACAGTCACCGGTCCGCTCACACTGTCGGTCGGCACCACATTGAGCCCCGAAAAGTCGGCAAACACCTGCAGCAGGACTTTGATGTCGATGTTTTGAAAATTCAAACTGATTGGCTTGTCATCTGGCACTGTCACCGCACCCGCATGTCTGTCGGAACGTGCGTCCCCACCATCCGGACTGCCCGGGATTTGTGCCCCCGCCATGCCTGCGCAGCACACACATGCTAGCCACACGCTGGTGTGAAGTCCGTATTGCTTGAAATGCCTCATCGCTTCTCACTCCCCATGCTGTGGCCATCAGCGGCGGGCCGCATGCCGTCAAGCTTGATGATGGGTTCTCGCGCCAAACGCAAACTCACGCCGTTCTCGGCGATGGCCACCACCCGATGACCCTCCTGCGTGACACGTTGCCCCAAACGGACCTTGGCCCCATGTGGCCCAGCCGACAAAATCGCGTACTGATCGCCGCCCTGCTGCCACAACCCCACCCATCGCACGCGAACCAGTGGCCAGTGGCGGGGGTCTGGTGGCAAATCTTCATGGCGTGCGGTGGTCATCGATGTGCCCGCCGCTACAGCATCAGTGGATGGCGTCAAATTTCCCACGCCTGCTGCTGCGCCTCCCCAAGACCTGGCAGTTGCGACATTCACAGCGAACAGCGCTGGCCCCGTGCGGACTCGGGCGCCCCCCGAAGAAGGCATCTGCCAGATGGCCTGTCGTGCCTGTAAGCCAGTGCCCTCATCTCCCCTGTTGTGCTCAGCCGTGCCACCCACTTCGGCCGGACGCATCCAAAGGCGCATCACCAGATCAATCTGAACTTCTGCTGCTTGTTCCAAGGCCGTCACATTGATGCGGTCGATGGTGCACAACGGCCCTGTTTCGGCGCAGGCCGACCATGCCCGGCTCCAGTCCTCGAAACGACCCTGCAGACGAAAAGTGGCGGCCTGATGGCTCAAATGGTTGCGTTGACTGTCGCCTCCCTTGGCGGACTTGGGCAAAGCGACTGACTCTGGGGCCAAGGGGCGCATGGATTGCAAGCGCAAACCGTGCGCAGCCAACACCTGCTGCCAATCGGTCCAGATTTGTCCATCCCTCGTTATGGCAGGCAAACTGGCTAGTCTGCCCTGCACATCGTTTGCGAGCGCGTGATTGGAGGGCTTGGCTGCTGTCACCGTCAAGTTGGTCAACTGCTGCGCCAAACGGGCCACCGCTTCTTCAGCCTGCGCATGGTTGCCTCGCACCTCTGGCTGCGCCAGTTCCATGAGCAGCACCCCAAGCAAGCACGCTGTCAGGGCGTACGCCCAGCGACGCCACCAACGCGCGGCCACACGCTGCAGGTGCGGCCAGCGCATGTCACCGTGGGGTATGTCGGCCAAGAGGTTCATGGCCGGGCCTCTTTGGTGCGCGAAAACGGCACTGGCAGCACCGCTTGAGCATTTGGCCATTGGGCGTGCCAAACAAAATTCACCTCACCTGCAGGTCCAACCGTCATACTCGTCAGGCCTAAAGGGTGGGGCCACTGCGCAGACAAGCTTTGCCGGACCTCAGACTCCGCGTTGATACCTTGCATCGTGCCGTGCAACTCGATTTTTTCTGCTTCTGACTGCAAACGCACCAGTCTCAGGCCACGGTCCTGGGCTTCTTCTTGCAAGCTCTCATGCAGGCGCATCCAAGCCTGCTGATGATCGACGATCTGTTGAAGTTGACCGGCTTGCTCGGCTTGCCAGCGCAGCCAGGTTTGCGCACGATCGGCCTCTTGGGCCTGCTGTTGGCGAGCGCGCAAAGCCTCCTGCAAACGACTTTGCTCCTGATGCAGCTGCGCCGTCTCGATCGCCAGCCCATGCTGCCACACCCAGGCCAACAAGATACCCACCACCAGCCCGACCAAGCTGCTCCACCAGCGGTAAAAAACCTTTTGCTGCCGAGCCTGGCCCGGGTGATTCAGCAAATTCAACGAGCGCGTCACAGCCAAGCTTTCAGGGCCAAGCCCGCCGCCACCAGACGCGGACCGCCCGGAGTGAACATCACTTTCTGGAGCGCCTCCTCGATGACTGCATCAGAGTCTGCACGCAGATGGCTTTGTGCTGATTCTGAGGATGGAGGCAGACCGTCTAGGGCATCCAGTCGAAATTGCCAGTCTTGTGGCGCCTGGGTCAACAGACTGTCGACACCGCCGCGCAAAGCACGGGCACCCCGTTGCGCGGCCTGCAACTCCGACTCAACGCTAGCCAGTCGCCACCCTGCAGCGCGGGTGCAACTTTTGAAGGCCGCCATTCGGGCTTGTGCGCAGCCCATCCAATGCACGCGTTGAACCAGCCCATCGGTCAAAGGTGCGGGTTCAAAATCAAAGTTCACCTCGTCGGGCTCCAGATGCAAGGCATGGGCCACTTCGAGCTGCACCTCGTACACCCAATCTTCTTCAGGCAGATCGGCTGGGAAGTCGATGTACCCCTCCTGGAGCATCGCCAATGGCAAGGCCATATTGAGTCGATGGCGTGCCCCGCCGCCAGATCGCCCATGCTGGCGCAAATGTTGGCTCAGCCCACTCAGGTCGGAGGCATCCAGGTTTGGGGATGCAGGCAATGCCACCAGGGTCTGGACCTTGGCCAGGCTATGAATGGGTCGCGTCAAGCCGCTCAGTACCCAGGCACCGTCACCCTGCGGTGCCAAGCCCCAAGCATAACGGACCGATCCTTGGCCCCACCGTTGCCACAACCGCGCCAATGCTTGCATGCTGTGCCTCCCTCGAAACGGCCTGCAGGGTCATCGATGAAAGGTTTTGTAACATGATTCGACCGATTTGACAATTTATTAAAACAAAATAATTACAAAATTCTTCAAATTTTTCCTTCATCCGGACCAAGATTTTTATAATGGCCCGCAGCCCGCGCATTGTTGGCTGCCCCAACAGCCCACTTATGCCCTCCAAAGACACCGCCTCAGCAGAAAAACAAAGCGCCCCAGAGCAGGCCACAGGCTCCCCTCTCCTGTCATGGGCTTTGAAATTGGCCGCTTGGGCCATTGGCCTGATTGCTGCTGGATTGGCGTCCATCCTGCTGGTGGTGGGTGTGGCCATGGTCATCGCCTACCCCAACCTGCCTGACATTTCTGACCTGGCCGATTACAAACCCAAGTTGCCACTGCGTGTCTTCACCGAAGACGGACAGTTGATGGGTGAATTTGGGGAAGAGCGGCGAAACCTCACGCCCATTCAAGACATTCCCCAAGTCATGAAAGATGCGGTGTTGTCCATCGAAGACAACCGCTTTTACCAGCACGGCGGCGTGGACTATCTGGGCATCTTGCGTGCCGGCATTGCCAACGTTGGCCGCATGAAAAGCCAAGGGGCCTCGACCATCACCATGCAGGTCGCACGCAACGTGTACCTGTCTTCCGAGAAAACCTACACCCGCAAGATTTATGAAATCCTGCTGACCTACAAGCTCGAACACCTGTTGACCAAGGACCAGATTCTTGAGATCTACATGAACCAGATTTTTCTGGGCAACCGAGCTTACGGTTTTGCTTCAGCAGCAGAGACTTATTTCGGCAAGCCGCTCAAAGAGATCAGCGTTGCCGAAGCGGCCATGTTGGCGGGGCTCCCCAAAGCGCCCTCTGCCTACAACCCGATCAGCAACCCCAAACGTGCACGCTCCCGCCAGCTCTACATCATCGAGCGGATGGAAGACAACAAGTACATCACGGCGGCACAAGCCAAAGCGGCCAAAGCCGAGCCCCTCAAATTGCGGTCGGCCTCTGACAAAAAAATTCTGCACGCCGAATATGTGGCTGAAACCGTGCGGCAAATGGTCTTTGCCCAATATGGCCAGGAGACCTACACGCGTGGCCTGAACGTTTACACCACCGTGCAATCGACCGAACAGATGGCCGCCTACAAGGCCTTGCGCCAGGGCATCATGGATTTCGAGCGCCGCCAGATTTACCGTGGCCCCGAGAAGTTCATCGACCTGCCCGCAGACCCCAAAAAGATGGAAGATGCCATCGACGATGCGCTCGAAGAGCACCCTGACAACGGCGATGTGCTGTCGGCCGTGGTGTTGGAAGCATCGCCGCGCCAAGTGGTGGCGATTCGCCAAAACGGCGAACAAATCTCCATCTCGGGCGATGGTCTCAAACCTGCGCAATCAGGCCTGTCCGACAAAACGCCACCCGCCAAACAAGTGCGAAAAGGCGCCCTGATCCGCATCACCCAAACCCCCAAAGGGATTTGGGAAATCACGCAGTTGCCCGAAGTGGAAGGCGCTTTGGTGGCCATCACACCCCAAACGGGTGCCATCCGGGCCTTGGTGGGTGGTTTTGACTTTGCCAAAAACAAATTCAACCATGTGACGCAGGCTTGGCGACAGCCAGGCTCCAGCTTCAAACCCTTTATTTATTCCGCCGCACTTGAAAAAGGCTTCACACCCGCCACCGTGGTCAACGATTCACCTTTGTTTTTTGACAGTGCCGTCACGGGCGGTCAGCCTTGGGAACCCAAAAACTACGACGGCAAGTTCGACGGCCCCATGAGCTTGCGCACGGGTCTGGCGAAGTCCAAGAACATGGTGTCGATTCGCGTGTTGCAAGCGGTTGGACCTCGCCCCGCTCAAGAATGGGTCACCCGCTTTGGTTTTGACGAAGACAAACACCCGGCCTTTTTGACGATGGCGCTGGGCGCGGGGTCGGTCACCCCCATGCAGATGGCCACAGGCTACGCGGTATTTGCCAACGGCGGTTACAAAGTTCAGCCTCACCTGATCACGCGCATCTCGGACTACAAAGACCGCGTGCTGGTGGACAGCCCCGCCGTGGCGCAAATGGGTGAAACCTCAGCCATCCCGCCTCGCAATGCCTTTGTCATGACCAGTTTGCTGCAAGAGGTCACGCGCTCGGGCACCGCAGCTCGCGCTCAGGGCACTTTGCGTCGACCCGACATCTACGGCAAAACGGGCACCACCAACGATGCCATGGACGCGTGGTTTGCAGGCTACCAGCCCAGCTTGGCGGCAGTGGTCTGGATCGGCTACGACACGCCGCGCAAATTGGGTGATCGAGAAACTGGCGGGGGCCTGAGTTTGCCCGTTTGGATCAGCTTCATGGAAACCGCTTTGCGCGGGATTCCGGTCTCGGAGCCGCCCGTGCCCGAAGGTTTGGTGAATGTGGGCGGTGACTGGATGTACGAAGAGTACGCTCGTGGTGGCGGGATCAGCACCTTGGGCACAGGCACGAATGGGGCGGACAAAACCCCCAACGCATCGCCACCGGGCGAAGAACGCAACCGGATTCTGGATTTGTTCCGAAATTAAATCGCCAGCTCACCACCTCGGCCACCGTGTAACCAGTACCGAGGTTTGACTTTCAGGGCTTGAACGACAGGTTTTGCCCAGCCTGTTCTGACGCATAGCGCGACAGGCTTTCCCAGAACTCACCCTGCCCCTTGGTGTCCATCCAGTGCGAACCGTCAAACTTGTAATGAAAGCCGCCACACCGCGCCGCCAACCACACCTCGTGCAAGGGCTTTTGCAGGTTGATCACGATCTGACTGCGGTTGGGAAAGGTGAGCGTGACCATACCGCCGGTGCGCTGGTTGTCGATGTCGGCGTCGGTGTCGTCGTTCAAACGGTCACAGCTGATCTCTACGCCCGCCAGCAGGCGTTCAGCTTGGTCCAGAAATTCAATGTCGGTCATTACAATCGGTGCATGTTGAAGGTCTTAAAGATTCTAGTCACGGCGCATGCCCTTGTCGGCGGTGCGGCGATGTTAACGGCGTGCGGCCAAAAAGGCCCACTGTACTCACCGAACACGCCCGAGTCTGCTGGCAGGGCCACCCTGCCGCAAACCTTGAGCCCATGGCGCGTCCAGAACGAACCAGCAACGTCCTCTGCGGCCAAGAACGCCAAGACCGAAACCACGGTGCCAACTGTTGCCCCTTCTGGCACACCCGCCACAGCCCCCCTGAATACACCCGCAGCACCCTCTGCCGCCCCAAGATGAACGCCATTGCCACACCCCAAGGCCTGCCAGGCCAACCCCACATCGCCTACCAGGGTGATCAACTCATGGTGGAAGGCGTGCGCTTGTCTGACTTGGCCAGCGAACACGGTACGCCCCTGTTTGTTTACTCCAAAGCCGCCATGCTCTCGGCCCTGGCCGCCTACCAGCGCGGCTTTGCGGGTCGCAAGGCCCAAATTTGCTACGCCATGAAAGCCAACTCGACCCTGGCGGTGCTGCAGGTCTTTGCCGATGCCGGTTGCGGCTTTGACACCGTCTCCGGGGGCGAGCTGGCCCGTGTGTTGGCCGCAGGCGCTGACCCGGCCAAGGTGATTTTTTCGGGCGTTGGCAAAACCCGCGCAGAGATGAAACAAGCCCTGCAAGTGGGCATCGGCTGCTTCAACGTGGAAAGTGAAGCCGAATTGGACGTGCTGAGCGAAGTGGCCGTAGGCTTGGGCAAACAAGCGCCGGTCAGTTTGCGTGTGAACCCCAACGTGGACGCCAAGACCCATCCGTACATCTCCACCGGGCTGAAGGGCAACAAATTCGGCATCGCCCATGAAGACAGCCTGCGCGCTTACCGCCATGCGGCCAGCCTGCCCGGCCTGAAAGTGGTGGGCATCGACTGCCACATCGGCTCGCAGATCACCGAAACCACCCCATATTTGGACGCCATGGACCGCGTGCTGGACCTGGTGGGCGAGATCGAGGCGGCAGGCATCCCGATTCACCACATCGATTTTGGTGGCGGTTTGGGCATCAATTACAACGGCGATACCCCGCCCGAGGCCGATGCGCTGTGGGCACAGCTGCTGGCCAAGCTCGATGCACGCGGTTACGGCCAACGTCAAATCATGATCGAGCCGGGTCGCTCGCTGGTTGGCAATGCGGGCGTGTGCCTGACCGAGGTGCTGTACCTCAAGCCTGGTGAGCAAAAGAATTTTTGCATCGTGGACGCGGCCATGAACGACCTGCCCCGCCCGGCTATGTACCAGGCCTTCCACCAGATCGTGCCGGTTTCGCCACGTTCAGGTGAGGGTGAGGTGTATGACGTGGTGGGCCCAGTGTGCGAGAGCGGCGATTGGATCGGCCGCGACCGCCAGCTGCAAGTAGCATCCGGTGACACACTGGCCGTGCTATCGGCGGGCGCTTACTGCATGAGCATGGCCAGCAACTACAACACCCGAGGGCGCGCCGCCGAAATCTTGGTCGATGGCACCCAAGCCCACCTGATCCGCCAGCGCGAATCGGCGTTCGACACCTTCGCGCTGGAACAGTTGGTTTGAAAAGCGCTGGCAGCCTGAACCGGCTGCACAGCGTCTGATTGCCCGCTCAGGGCCGCCGTGCTGAACGCAGCCAGCGCCAGCCCAGCAAACCCGCCAAGATGCCCGCATAGACCAGGACCTCCGCAAAGTCCTGTTTGCCTGCCCGCATCCACCAAAAGTGCAGCAAGGCGAGCACAGCCACCCCATAAACACCACGGTGCAGCAACTGCCAACGCCTGCCGCCCAGCCATCGCACGGCCCGGTTGAAAGACGTGGCGGCCAGCGCCAACAAGATCACAAATGCACTGAAACCCAACCAGATGAAGGGGCGTTTGAAGAGGTCTTGCAGCGTATCGGCCAAGTCAAAGCCCATGTCAAACCAGGCGTAGCACAGCAGGTGCAGGCTGGCGTAGCCAAACACCAGCAAGCCCAACATGCGCCGAAACCGCAGCAACTCTGGCCAGCCCAGCCCAATGCGCAAAGGGGTCACGGCCAACACCACGCACAGGCTGCGCAGCGTCCAGTCGCCTGTGGCGCGGATCAGGGCTTCGGCAGGGTTGGGGCCCAGCTGGTCCTGCAGGGTTTGCGCCAGCAACCAGGCCCAAGGCAGGCAGCCGAGCACCAACAAAGCCCACCAAGCGGCGGGATGACGCAGCGCCGCCCTCATGCCCTTAAAAAGATGGCCCGCAGCGGCATCAGAAGAACTTTTTCAGGTCCATGCCGGCGTAGAGCTGACCCACCTGCGCCTCGTAGCCGTTGAACATGAGCGTCTTGCGCTTCTTGGCCAGTAAACCGTCTTCGCCAATGCGCCGCTCAGTGGCCTGACTCCAGCGCGGATGGTCCACCGTCGGGTTCACGTTGGAATAAAAGCCGTACTCTTGAGGTGCGGCTTTTTCCCATGACGACACAGGCTGCTTGTCGGTGAAGCGGATTTTGACCAGGCTTTTGCCGCTCTTGAAACCGTATTTCCATGGGACCACCAAACGCAGGGGCGCACCGTTTTGCTTGGGCATGACCTCGCCGTACATGCCAAAGGCCAACAGGGTCAAGGGGTGCATGGCTTCGTCGAGACGCAAGGCCTCGACATAGGGCCAATCCAAAGCCCCACCCCGCAGACCCGGCATGGTCTTGGGATCGGCCTGGGTCACGAACTCCACAAACTTGGCGCCTGGCAGAGGCTCCACGCGTCGGATCAGATCGGCCATGGAGTAGCCCACCCAAGGAATCACCATGGACCAGCCTTCAACGCAGCGAAGGCGGTAGATGCGCTCTTCCATATCCCCCCACTTCATCAAGTCTTCCAGGTTCACGCGGGCGGGTTTCTTGACCAAGCCCTCGATCTCCACACTCCAGGGGTCGGTCTTGAGGGTATGGGCCCGCTTGGCCGGGTCAGACTTGTCGGTGCCAAACTCATAGAAATTGTTGTAAGTGGTGGCATCTTTGTAGGGCGTGGGTTTGTCCAGGACCATGGCCCCGGCCAGTTTGGAGGGCACCGAGGCCAGTGGCGGCAGTTGCCCGGGCCGGGCCATTTGAGCTTGTGCATCGCGCATGCCCCAAGCGGCCATGGCCAAACCGGCAGAGCCTGTGGCCATCTGGCGAATGATGTCGCGCCGCGTCTGGTAAACCGATTCAGGGGTGATCTCGCTGCCGACGGCGTGCTGAAAACCGGACTTGTCTGTGTGGATGATCATGCTTGACCCTGGCTGATGACGGAAAATATGAATTGGTATTTTGTACTGATTTAAAAACCCGCGCGCAAACGGCCTGCGCCACTTTGGAAACACGTCGATGCATCCTGCTGTAGGCCTTCTGATCCAGGTCGTGATCGCCATCCACATTGCCCTGCCTTTGGGCACCTGGTTGCTGTTGTCTGGCCGCCGCAATGACAAGACACGCCTGTGGTTCATCAGCATCTCGATCTACAGCCTGTCGCTTTGCTCCATTGCTTTGAGGCCTTACATCTCCGAATACCTGTCTTACCTGGTGGCATGGACCGGGGTGTTTGCGTCTTGGCTGATCATGATCGAAGCGCTGCGCCGCGAGCAGCATTTGACGCCTTGGCGCTGGCCCATGATGTCCGCACTGGTGACTGCATGGACAGCCTTTCTGGTCTGGCTACACCTCTTTGGTGACATCAACACCACAGGCATCTTGGTTTATTCGGCCACATTCATCGGCCTGAACATGGTCCTGTCATGGCGAGTCTGGCAACTCCGACGCATGACCAAAAGCCGCGGTTTGATGATGGTACAGCTGGCCTTTGCGATCTACGCCGGCTCTTATCTCAACCGTCTGTACCAATACGGAATGACGCGCGACATCGACTACCTGAACATTTTTTCCTTTTCATGGGTCAGCAATGTCGTGACCTTGTCTTCCATTCTGGCCATGGTCTTGATCTGTTTCGGCTATTGGGGATTTGTCCTTGAACGCTCCAACCAAGAGAAAACAACAGCGCAGGAAGGCCAGCTTCAAGCCCAGGCAGAAAGCGAAGCGATGCGCGCTTTGGTCAAGGAACGTGACCAGTTGCTGATGCTCAACGCCCGGGTGTCTGCGCTGAGCAGCCTGTCGTCGTTCTCGGCGATGCTGGTGCACGACATCAGCCAGCCCCTGCAGGCCTTGGAGCTGGGACTGTACGACCTGCAAAGCCAAGTCAAAACGGTACAAAACCAACCCCAGCTGCAGGTGCGTATCGATGAGCTGATGGTGCTGTCGGGCAAAGCCAGTGAGATGGTCAGCAGCTTGCGACGGTTGATGATCCGGGGGCAAGATCAGATGGAATCCGTCGACTTGCAGCAGGCCATCCAAGCGGTTTTCCCTATCCTGCAAGGCGAAGCAGCTCAACGCGGTATAGGCATCCGTTTTTTAACCCAGTCAACGCACTTAAGGCAGGTCCAAGCCAACGAAGTGATGCTGCAACGGATTGTGTTCAACCTGGCCGCCAACGCCATGGACGCCTTGAGCAGTCAGAAAAACGCTTCTTCCCCAGCACCTGCCATCCAGATCGAACTTTTGGAGCGCCATCAGGAAGGTCGTGATTGGGTGATCCTGCAAATCCAGGACAACGGCCCCGGATTGCCTGCCGCGCTTTTCCAGCAAATGAACGGGCCCGTGGTTTCGAGCAAAGCGCAAGGCTCGGGCCTGAGCCTGTTGTTGACCCAAAGCATGCTCCGACTTTGGGGCGGCCACACGGTGATGCAAAACCTGTCGTCAAACGACACGTCAGGCGCGGTTTTGCAGCTGTGGATGCTGCCAGCTGAAACCGCCAGCGCTTCGACCTGAAACCCTGCCTGATGGGGATGCGACGCGGCTCTGCCAGCAGCATGTGGGTCGCGCCATGATGAACTGTAAAATCAATTTTTACAGTTTTTATGACTCCAAATGAGCAAGCCAGGTTTGGTCCATGTGGTCGATGACAATGCCGACATACGAAAGATGCTGGCCTTGGTCTTGCAATCGCACGGCTACACCGTGCATGTGCACGACAGTGGCGCTGCTTATTTGAAGGCACCCGCCACCCAGTGGCCCCATGTGATGCTGCTGGATGTGCGCATGCCCGGCATGAGTGGTCTGGAGCTGCATGCCCACATGAAAGCCACCGGTAACGACATTCCGGTCATCTTCATGAGCGGCGAGAGCCAACCCCACGAAACGCAAGCAGCGAGCAACTCAGGTGCAGTGCACTTCCTGTGGAAACCCTTCAACACACGGGACATGCTCGCCGTGATCGACGAAGTGCTGAGCGAGGCCCCGCCCCACTGAACCGGGCAGGTGCCTGGCCGATTCGACTCAGAGCGTGCCGTAGCTGTGCAGGCCGCTAAGGAACATGTTCACGCCCAAGAAGGCAAAGGTCGTGATGCCCAAGCCCACCAACGCCCACCAAGCCGCCACGGTGCCGCGCAAGCCCTTCATCAGGCGCATGTGCAGCCAGGCGGCGTAGTTCAACCACACGATCAGGGCCCAGGTCTCTTTCGGGTCCCAGCTCCAGTAACCGCCCCAGGCCTCGGCCGCCCACAAAGCACCCAGCACAGTGGCGATGGTGAAGAAGGCAAAGCCCACGGCGATGGATTTATACATCACATCGTCGAGGATTTCAAAGGAAGGCAGTCGCTCGGCGATGCGACGGCGGCCCAGCAAAATGCCGGCCACTATGAAGGCGGAGATACCGAAATAAACCATCCAGTAGCTGCTGGTCTGGTCGTTGGCCGATTGGCGGAACACCACCGGCTCAAAGCACAACACAATGCCCAACAGCCACAATGGCGCCAGTTTGTACCAACGGGTCTCGGTCGCTTGTTGTTTGATCAGATAGGCAAAGGCGACCATCGCAGCCAAAGCAAAAGTGCCGTAACCAATGAAGTTGGCCGGAACGTGGATCTTCATCCACCAGCTCTTGAGGGCGGGCACCAGAGGCTGGATTTCATGCGCCTCACGCACCAACGTGTACCAGAGCAAAAAGCCCACCGCCGCGCTGACCACCAACATCACAAACGCACCCAAAGCGCGGGTCTTGTATTGCGCTTCGTAGTACAGGTAAAAAGCCGCGGTCATCCAGCAAAACATGATGAACACTTCATACAAGTTGCTCACCGGGATGTGTCCGATGTCCGGGCCCAACTGGTGGCTTTCGTACCAGCGCACCAAGGTGCCGATCAAGGCCAAGCCCACCGCCACCCAGGCCATGCGCGAGCCCAAAGACTCCATCGCGTCTGACTGACCGCGGATGAATATGCCGGCCCAATAAAAGACAGTACTGATGAAAAACAGCACGCTCATCCACAGGATGGCCGACTGGCTGGACAGGAAATACTTCAACAAGAACACCTGCTCTGATCGGGCCAGATCACCCTGATAAAGGTAAATGGCCAACAGCGACAAGCCCGTGACCACCAGCATCAATGTGCGCAGCGGCCGCCAGAACCAAGCCAACCAAATCACGGCCGGCAAGCTGCAGATCAGGATGGCCTGCTCGTACACATCCATCGCGTGCTGATAACGGGTGAAGGCAAACACCGTGCCCAACAGCGCCAGCAGGGCAAAGCCCCAGTCGATGGCCGAGCGGCTGGAAAGATAGCCTGGATTCAAAGTGACAGTCGTCATGGTGTTTTCTCGGAGCGGCCCAGCAAGCGGGCACTCAGTTGGTCAAATTCACGGTCCACGTCCATGGTCTTGCGGTTGGACGACAAGGCCACGCTCGCTTGGGCGCCATCACCCTGAGGCGACAGCCAGACCCACAAGCGACGATCCCGAACATACAGCATTGCAAAAATGCCCAGGATCAAAAGGGCACAACCCAGGTACACGATGGACTGGCCCGGGGCCCTGGCCACCTGGAAGACGCTGGCTTGCACCTGCTTGAAGTCCTTGAGCAAAAACGTCATGGGGGCGGGGTAAAACGGCGCATCGGACAAGGCCAGCACAGCCTGTGACATGAAGCCCTGCACTTTGTCAGCGGGCAGGGGCTTCGCTGCGGCTTGCTCACGGGCCACAGTGTCCAGCTCCAGCAAAGCGCCGTTCAAGATGCGCACAAACATTTCGCCTGCGCGCGGGCGTTCAGTCTCGGGCACATTGGCTTCCAGAAAATCAGCCAAAGCCTGCAGGCCCGCCACCTTCTTGCCTTTGACTTCTTCTTGACCCGCAAACAAGCCCAAAGCACGCTCGGCCGAATCGGCCAGCTGCTGGGTCAACTCGGGACGCTGCGGGTCCACCGCCTTGCGGGCGTACCGCTGCACCGCACGCTCGCGCAACGCGGGCGTTTCCAGCGCTGCGCGCAAGCGGATAAAGCCGGTCAACTCGCCGTTTTCATCGGCCGGAGGGCGCAGGTAGCGGTAAGGCTCACTGGGTGTCTCACGCATGCCCAACAAAAACACCGGCACACCATCGCCCGCATCCACAGGCAGCATGTAGTTGTTGTATTCACGGGCTTGACCCGCCGCGTCGCGCAGCTTGTAGCTCACGCTTGGGCCCACGTTGCGCAATTCTTTGGTCTTGGTGGTCTTGTGGCCCGCACCCAAGCGCTCGTCAATGGCACTGCCCAAATCCACCTTTCGCACATCCACCGCGGTGCCCTCGGGGCCTGCGCCACCGGACATGTTTTCCACGTTGATCACGCGCAGGCCTGTGAACTCCAGGCTCATTTTTTCGTTGCCATTGGTCAGGTCGGTGCTGCCGCCAATGGTGCCCTCGACCTCAAAAGACTTGGTGGCTGCGGCCATGGGGACGGCTTGGAGCTTGACGCTGGAGCCACCGTCGTCAAAGCTGGACTGGTAAATGTTGATGCCCTTGAAGCTCGCCGGGTGGTTCACCTCGACACGCGCTTCGCGCTTCTCGCCCGTGGCCTTGTCGTGGATGATGATGTCGCTGGCAAACAGCTTGGGCATGCCAGTCGAGTAGTACTCGACGATGAACTTTTTCAGCTCAATGACGAAGGGCAGGTCTTGCAGCAAGATGCCGTTGGACTGGTTCAAGATGGCCGTGCCCGAAGCCGTGTTTTCAGCCACCAGCAAATTGGCGCGAAAGGCCGGGTTGCGCTCCGACAAACGGTGTTGTGCCGGCACATCCGCGATCATGCCGCCACCGTTGTAAATTTCCTTGCCGCCAAACCACATCTGGGCGCGCACCGCCAGGTCGCCATCCAGCAAACCGCCCACACACACCAGCACAATGGCCGAGTGCGCAGCGATGTAGCCGATCTTGTTGGCTGCACCCGCCTTGGCCGCCAGCATCCAGCCCTTGCCCGCTGGGGTGTCTCGCTCTTGCAGCTTGACCTTCCAGCCGCCTGTGGCCAGCAGGGCACCCAGGCGTTTGGCCGCGACTTCGGGCGCTTCGTTCAGGTGCCCCTCGGCTTTGTGGTGAAAAGCCTTGAGGCTTTGCTCGCGGATGTTTTCTTTGTAGTTCTTCAGATCCACCAGGATCTTGGGCGTGTTGCGGGCAATGCACAGGCTGGTGCTGACCACCAGGAAAGCCAAGATCAGCAAGAACCACCAAGCGCTGTAAACGGTGTTGAGCTTGAGGGTGGCAAACAGCTCGGCCCAAAACGGCCCAAACTGGTTGATGTAGTTGTTGGTGGGCTCGTTTTGCTTGAGCACCGTGCCGATCACTGAGGCGATGCAAATGATCGTCAGCAGGGAAATGGCAAAGCGCATGGACGACAGCAACTCGATCACGGCCTGCCCTCGGGGCGAGCTGCGCTCGGATTCAGGGCTGGATGCAACAGTCGTCATGAGGTGTTCAAAAAGGAATCAGACAAAGAAAAGGCGGGGCATGGCCCGCCAGAAACAATCAAGGCCGGGAAAACCGGCCTTGAATCAAGTCATATCAGCCGATGCTGAATTGTGCCGCAGAGGCATGCGCCTTGGCTTAAATCCCCCTGAAACCAGCAGGTCAAGCCCGGCACACCCAACGGCAGCCCAACCCAGTTTCAGCGCAAACCAGCGATGTAGTCTGAAACGGCCTTGATTTCACGGTCGTTCATTTTGGCGGCGACCTGCGTCATTTGCAGGTTGTTCTTGCGAACGCCTTCACGGAACTGGGTCAACTGGGCAGCGGTGTAGTCGGCGTGCTGACCCGACAAACGGGGGTACTGCGAAGGCATGCCCGCACCGTTGGGCGAATGGCAGCTGGCGCAAGCAGCGATCTGGCGGTCAGGAATGCCACCGCGGTAGATGCGCTCGCCCCAAGCCACAGTGTCTTTTTCTTTGGCAAAACCGGGCTTGGCCTGGTTGGAAGCGAGCCAGTAGCTGATGTTGCGCATGTCTTCGTTGCTCAGGCCTGCCACCATGCCGCTCATCACGGCGTTGGCGCGTTTGCCCGATTTGAATTCTTGCAATTGTTTGAGCAGGTACTCGGGGTGTTGCTGGGCCAGCTTGGGATTGACGGGGGTGCCCGAATTGCCATCAGCGGCGTGGCAAGCCACACAGGCGGCTGTGTAAATGGCCTCGCCTTTGGCCAGGTCGGGTTTGGCGGCTTGCGGCGCAGGGCCGGCAGCCAGGGCGGAGCCGGCCACAAAAGCGGCCGACAGAGCAGTGATCAAGAGAGAGGAAATCGACTTCATGGCGTGATCCAAGAGTTGGCGCAAAACCCAAGGATTCTACAATGAGGTCCGCGTCAGTTTCCTGACGACCCAAGGTATCCCTGATTTATGAGCTCCCGCCCCCACGTTCGCGTTCCTGCAAGCGCCGCCAAAACCCCCAAAGCCACTGCTGCAGCGGTTTCTGAAACACCGAATACCCCTGCAGCTGTGACGCCCATGGGCTGGATGCACACCGCCCGTTTTTTGACCACTGCCGCGCAACTGCACCATTTGCCCGCGATGGACACCCCCGAAATTGCTTTTGTGGGTCGATCGAACGCGGGCAAGTCCACCTGCATCAACACCCTGACGCAGAAAAAGCAGCTCGCTTTTGCTTCTAAAAAGCCTGGCCGCACCCAGCACATCAACCTGTTTGCCCTGGGCAAACAAGGCATCACCGACGCCGTGCTGGCCGACTTGCCCGGCTACGGCTACGCCGCCGTGGCCAAGATGGACAAACTGCGCTGGCAGCAGGTCATGGCCAATTACCTGGTCAGCCGCGAAAACCTCAAGGGCATCGTCATGATGTGCGACCCGCGCCACGGCCTGACCGAGCTCGATGACATCCTGCTCGAAGTGATCCGACCCCGGGTCGAAGAAGGCCTGAAGTTTTTGATCATCCTGACCAAGGCCGACAAGCTCACCCGCGCCGAGCAGGCCAAAGCCCTGTCGATTGCGCGACTGCAAGCCGGTGGCGGCGAGGTGAAACTGTTCTCGGCCCTGAAAAAGCAAGGCGTGGACGAGGTGGCAAAGCTGCTGTGGGACTGGACGCACCCCCCCGAAGGCGCAGCCCCCGCCCCGGTGCCCACTGAGTCGCCTGAAGAAGAACCCGAAGCCCTGGACGAGTGAAACCCAGCCGCTGACAGCGCCGGATCACCGTCCCCCAAATGAGTGATCCCTCGTGCCCACACGCCCAAACCGTATTCAGACTTGGCAGCAAGCGCTGCCCCACGGCATCAGCCTGAGCTGCCGCGCCTGCGGTGAGCTAGGCCGACCCGTGCTGCTGTTTTTGCATGGCTTTCCGGAAGGGGCCTGGGTGTGGGACCCTTTGCTGCTGCATTTTTCCCGGCCCGAAAACGGCGGCTACCGATGTGTCGCCCCCAACTTGCGTGGCTTTGAACGCTCCAGCGCCCCCGAAGACGTGAAGGCCTACCGCGCCAAGTACTTGGTGCAGGACATCGTGGCCCTGATCGGCAGCGAATGTGGCACCGGTCAACCCTTGGCTGCCTTGATCGCCCACGACTGGGGCGGCGCGGTGGCCTGGAGCTTGGCCAACCAGTACCCCGAACGCCTGCGCCAGCTGGTCATCGTCAACTCGCCCCACCCCGGCCCTTTCCTGCGGGCCTTGCAACTGGACCCTGCGCAGCAAGCGGCCAGCGCTTACATGAACTTCTTGGTGCAGCCCGATGCGGCGGCGCATTTGGCGGCCAATGACTTTGAGCGCCTGTTCGGCTTTTTGACGGGCCAGGACTCCTCGCTGCAATCGCTCACCGCGCAAGCAGCAAACACCCCTGCGCACTGGCTCACACCTGCTGTGAAAGCACAATACCGCGAAGTTTGGCAGCATGGTCTGCAAGGCGGCCTGAACTACTACCGCGCTTCGCCCCTGCGTCCAGCCACCGCCATCGACCCGGGTGCCAGCGCTGTGCAGATCCCGCCCGAGGCGCTGCGCATCGAAGTGCCCACACTGGTGCTCTGGGCTCAAGACGATGTGGCCTTGCTGCCCTGCCTGACCGAAGGACTGGACGCGCACATCCCCGATCTGAAACTGGTGCCGATTGAACAGGCCACGCACTGGGTGGTGCATGAGCACCCCGAGCGGGTCATCACCGAAATCGCAGACTTTCTGCAGCTGCAGACCCGTCGGCCGCCTCAATAAAAAGGTGGCTCGCCCTCGGGCCGGGTCTTGAAGCGCTTGTGCACCCAGTAATACTGCTCGGGCATGGTGCGCACCCACTCGCCCAGAAGGCGGTTCATGCGGGTCGTGTCGTTGACCAAGTCGACAGTGGGGAAGTCTTGCAGCGCAGCATGTACCTCGATGTCGTAACCCGCAGCAGTCATGCGTGTCACCACGGGCACGACCCGCGCCCCGGCCACCCGCGACAAGCGCGACAGCGACGTCAGGGTGGCTGCTTTTTCAACCCCCAAGAAAGGCACAAAGATCGACTCCTCGCGCCCAAAATCCATGTCGGGCGAGAGGTGCAAGGGCTCGCCTTTTTTGATGCCCGCCAAAATCTGGCGCATGCCCTGACGCCGGAAATACGGCCGCACATTGCCCGAACGCTCGCGCCCCTGGCGCACCCAGGCCTCAACGGCAGGGCGCGACTGGCCCACAAAGATGAAGGCCACAGGCCCAGGAACATCGAAGGACACCGCCATGCCGCCCGCATCCAAGCCCACAAAATGCGGCGCAAACATCACCAATGGCCCCGGTTGCTGCAAAGCCTGTAAGTCGCCCACCCAACGCAGGCGTTGACGCACCAGCGCCTCGGGCGCATGCCAAAGCCAGGAACGGTCCATCACCGACTGCCCGAAGGCCACAAAGTGACGGTAGGCCAGGGCCTCACGCTCGGGCGCAGACAACTCCGGCAAGCACTGGCACAAATTGACCTGCACAATTCGGCGGCGCTTGCGTGCCAGATGCCACAGCAACCACCCCAAGCCATGGCCCGCGGCCCTTACCCAGGACAGAGGCAAGCGCGCAAACAGGCGCAAAACAGCGATCAGAAAATTCACCATGGTTCTTCGGGTTCGCTCAGGCCTGACGGGGCGTTTTGTAACGGGCGTAGCCCCAAATGTATTGCGATGGGCACTGCAAGATCAGTGCCTCCATGGCCTGGTTGATCTGCACCACAGCGGTGTCCAAATCATGGGACAAGGGGTGCCCCAGCGCCTGGGTGTGCAGACGGTAACCGTGCCCCCAAGGCAAGCGCTCACCCCAAATCAGAACCACCTGGGCGCTGGTTTGCAAGGCCAAACGCGCCGCCAAGGTCATGGTGTAGGCGGGTTGGCCAAAAAACGGTGCCCACTGCCCCATGCCCTCGGGCGGCACCTGATCGGGCAACAAACCCACGGCGCGCCCTGAACGCAGGGCTTTGATCATTTGCCGCACACCGGCCAAGGTTGTGGGCACGGCCTCCAAACCGGGTCGCTGTCGCGCCAGAGTCATGACCTCGCCCAAACCCGCATGCCGGGCGGGGCGGTACAGCACCGTCAAAGGACCGTGTGCAGCCGAAAAGCGCAACGCCAGCGCTTGGGCCGTGATTTCAAAACAACCCATGTGCGGGGTCAAAAACAGAACCCCTTGGCCGCTGGCATAGGCCTCGACAGCGGCGCGGTCGTCGGCCCACGTCAGTGCGGGCGTGCGGCCCAGCCACAGACGGGGCAACTCGGCCGACATGCGTCCAGCCTGCCCCACCGCGCGCCACACCCGGCCCCAGCCCAAGCCGGCTTGGCGTGAATTGTGCAAAAACCGGCTTCTGTAGCGACCTGAAAAACACCAGGCCAGCCAGCCCCCCACGCTGCCCAGCAGGTGCAGGGCCCACAAAGGCCAAAGAGCAAAAAAACGAAACCAACGCAGCATAGGGGAGTGATTTTGCCTTGAACCGGGGCACTACCTGTTTTTGGTCCGGCGCACTACCGGTTCATGCCAAACGCAAGTCACGCGGCGGGACCTACCATGACCACAGCGCCTGGAAATCGCCCATTCCATCCTTTTCAGTGCAAACAAGGAATTCACCATGAAAAACAACCAGATCAACCCGAACTATTTCAGCACCAGTCAAGCCGCCAAAATGCTGGGCCTGTCGGTCGGCACCATCCAGCGCATGGTTGAAAACGGGGTTTTCAAAGCATTTGTCACCCAAGGCGGGCACCGACGCATCTTGTCCTCCTCCCTGAACCAATACTGCAAACAAAAAGGTTTTCCGGGCATGGAGACAGCAGCGGACACACCCCTGGTGTGCGTACTGCACGACGACCAGCATGTGGCCAGCGCACTGGAAAAAATGACCCATTGGGAGCAAGTCAAGGTCATCACCCACCCACTGGACTTGATGGGCATTCACCAGGCCGTGGGGGTCTTTTTCATCGATGCGCGCATTCCTTGGCTGCACACGACTCCCCTGCACCTGCAGGACAATTTGATGCAAAACGCCCACATCGTGGTCTACAACAGCGGCCAACTGCCCACCAGCAGCCCCTTGCACTTGGCTCGAAAACTCAACTTGTTCGAAGGCGACATCAGCACCGACTTGGTTTATGGCTACATGCTCGGCAGTGCACAGGCCAGTGGCGTCGACACCCCCCGCCCGCTCCACCAGTAAAAAACACCTGAGTCTTGAAATGGCTCCAAATGCCCTTATCATTAGCACTCGATGGAGTTGAGTGCTAACAGCACCCCACTCCTCAGATTTCAGCAGCACCCTAGACCGGTGCTTTAGTTTTTCAACCCTTGTTTCATTTCAGGAGATTCCATGAAACTGCGTCCTTTGGGCGATCGCGTGATCGTCAAGCGTATCGAAAGCGAAACCAAAACAGCTTCCGGCATCGTCATCCCCGATTCGGCTGCAGAAAAGCCCGATCAAGGTGAAGTCCTGGCCGTCGGCCCTGGCAAAACCAACGACAAAGGCGAGACCAAAGCCCTGAGCGTCAAAGTCGGCGACCGCGTGTTGTTCGGCAAGTACAGCGGCCAGACCGTCAAGGTCGGCGGCGACGAGCTGTTGGTCATGAAAGAAGAAGACCTGTTCGCCGTTGTCGAATAAGTCACCCTTTTCCATTTTTTAAATACATTCAGGAGCTACTCACATGGCAGCAAAAGACGTCATTTTCGGCGGCGAAGCCCGCGCACGCATGGTTGAAGGCGTGAACATTTTGGCCAACGCGGTCAAAGTGACCTTGGGCCCAAAGGGCCGTAACGTGGTGTTGGAGCGCTCGTTCGGCGCCCCCACCGTGACCAAGGACGGCGTGTCCGTGGCCAAGGAAATCGAACTCAAAGACAAGCTGCAAAACATGGGCGCGCAGATGGTCAAGGAAGTCGCTTCCAAGACCTCTGACAACGCTGGCGACGGCACCACCACCGCCACCGTGTTGGCTCAAGCCATCGTTCGCGAAGGCATGAAGTACGTGGCCGCCGGCATGAACCCGATGGACCTGAAGCGCGGCATCGACAAAGCTGTGACGGCTTTGATCGAAGAGTTGAAGAAGGCCACCAAGGCCACCACCACCAGCAAAGAAATCGCCCAAGTCGGCTCCATCTCTGCCAACTCCGACACCAGCATCGGCGAAATCATTGCCAACGCCATGGACAAAGTGGGCAAAGAAGGCGTGATCACTGTGGAAGACGGCAAGTCTTTGAACAACGAACTCGACGTCGTTGAAGGCATGCAATTCGACCGCGGCTACCTGTCGCCTTACTTCATCAACAACCCAGAAAAGCAAGCCGCTTTGCTGGACAACCCCTTCGTGTTGTTGTTCGACAAGAAGATCAGCAACATCCGCGATCTGCTGCCCACACTGGAAGCCGTTGCCAAAGCTGGCCGTCCTCTGTTGATCATTGCCGAAGAAGTCGAAGGCGAAGCCTTGGCAACTTTGGTGGTCAACACCATCCGTGGCATCTTGAAGGTTGTGGCTGTCAAGGCTCCAGGCTTTGGCGATCGTCGCAAAGCCATGTTGGAAGACATCGCCATCTTGACAGGCGGCAAAGTGATCGCTGAAGAAGTTGGCTTGACACTCGAAAAAGTGACTTTGGCCGATCTGGGCCAAGCCAAGCGCATCGAAGTGGGCAAAGAAAACACCATCATCATCGACGGCGCTGGTGCTGCACAAGACATCGAAGCCCGCGTCAAACAAGTGCGTGTGCAGATCGAAGAAGCCACTTCTGACTACGACCGCGAAAAGCTGCAAGAGCGCGTGGCCAAGTTGGCTGGCGGTGTGGCCGTGATCAAGGTGGGCGCTGCCACCGAAGTAGAAATGAAAGAAAAGAAAGCCCGCGTCGAAGACGCCCTGCACGCGACTCGCGCTGCTGTGGAAGAAGGCATCGTGGCTGGCGGCGGCGTGGCTCTGCTGCGTGCACGTCAGACTGCTGGCGTCATCAAAGGCGACAACGCTGACCAAGACGCCGGTATCAAACTGGTGTTGAAAGCCATCGAAGCCCCATTGCGCGAAATCGTTTACAACGCCGGCGGCGAGCCGTCGGTGGTGGTGAACGCTGTGTTGGCCGGCAAAGGCAACTACGGCTTCAACGCAGCGAACGACACCTACGGTGACATGATCGAAATGGGTATTCTGGACCCTACAAAAGTGACCCGTACTGCTTTGCAGAACGCCGCTTCTGTGGCTTCTTTGATGCTCACCACAGAGTGCATGGTTTCCGAAGCCCCGAAGGACGAGTCCGGCGCTGGCGGCGGCGGCATGCCTGACATGGGCGGCATGGGTGGTATGGGCGGCATGGGCATGTAATTGCCCCGCTGTCTGGACTGAGGGTTTGCGCCCTCACCCGGCCAACAACAAAGCCCCGCAAGGTGAATGTCTTGCGGGGCTTTTTTCGTGGCGACACTTAAAGGCTTGCTCTGGAAGGGATCGAAAAAAAACTGTACCGATCGATCCCACATGAACAGACTCAAAGGGCCGCTGCCTCGATCTTCACCACCCAGTAAGCACCTTTGTCCTGCATCGCCTGAAAACGCACTTTCTGGCCGACTTGCAAGGCGTCGAGTTGACTCAGGTCCTTGACCTGAAAGACCATACTCATGGGCGGCATGTCCAAATTCTTGATCTCGCCGTGCTTGAGCGCCACCTTGCCTGCGGCCTTGTCGATGCGCCGCACCTCGGCTGAAGCCCAGGGCAAAGCGACAGCGTCATCGCTCACACGTTGCAGGCCGTCACGCTGCGCCATGCGGCGCAACCCCGGGTAATGTTGAAAGCTTTTCGTGCTGCCGTCTTTTTGCACCAGCAGCACGTCATAGGCGTCTTTGCGGCCCTTGTATTCGGGCCCGTCCATACCGGGACTGCCAATGGGCATGCCGGGCACTGACAAGCCCAAAGCCACAGGCCGCTCCTTGAGCAGGCGGTGGATGTCGGCAGCGGGCACATGGCCCTCAATAACATAGCCGCCCACACTGGCGGTATGGCACGAGCCGAGGTTTTCCGGCATGCCCAACCGCTTGCGTGCGGCGGTGTTACCTACGTCGCGCACCTCGACCTTAAAACCACTGGCCTGCAGGTGTTCCACCCACAGTTGGCAGCAGCCGCAGTTGGGGTCTTTCCAGACCTGCACGGTGGTGGCTTGCGCGAGCGCGGTGCGTTGAAATCCGGTGGCCGCCGTGATACCCAGCAGGGCTGCAGCATGGAGCCATTGACGTCTTTTCATGGGGTGTTCCTTCACTTGACGGTGATGCGGCCGATCATGCCCGCCTCAAAATGGCCCGGTATCAGGCAAGCAAATTCAAACGTACCTGCACGGTTGAAGGTCCAGACGATGGCCCCCTTCTGACCAGGATCCACATGCGCCATGTAGGGTTCATCGTGTTCCATACCAGGGTGTTTTTTCATCATCTCGGCATGCGCCTTGAGTTCTTGGGGTGTGCCGATCACGATCTCGTGCAGCACCTTGCCCGCGTTCACCGCCACCAGGCGCACCGTCTCGCCCAGCTTGACCTGGATTTCCTTGGGCGCAAAACGCATGTTGTCGGTCATGCGGATTTCGATGGTGCGTTGGACCTTTTTCGGATCGCCCGCAATGCCCCAGTCTTTTTGTTCCGCCGGGGCTGCCGACGGGGCGTGGTGGTTTTGGTGGGCCACGGGCGAATGGGCGTGCACAGCAGGCAGGACCAGCAGGCCCATGGTCAGCAGCACGGTGTGGATGGCGATGTTCATAAAAAATCCTTGAAAGTGGTTTGAGAGGTGACAGCCCCTGTGAAACGGGTTTGCAGAGCGCAGTCAGTGGTGTTTGTGGTTCTCGGGCTTGCGCACGTTGCCAACAGGTGGGGCCACAGGCTTGGAGGGCTCATCCGGCGGACGCGGTGTGGCCGACACCGGGCCGGTGTATTCAAAAGCCTGTGTGCCGGGTGGCTGCTTGTAATCGCCAGGGTCGCTGTAATCGTCAGGCTTTTGGTCCGCTCGCACCTTGAGGGTGGTGAACATGCCGCCCATCTCGATGGGGCCGTAGGGCCCGGTGCCGGTCATCATCGGGAAGGTGTTCTCGGGCAGTTCCATTTCCATCTCACCCATGTCGGCCATGCCGCGCTCGCCCATGACCATGTAGTCAGGAATGAGTTTTTGGATTTTTTGCACCAAACCGCGGTGGTCCACGCCGATCATGGTGGGCACGTCGTGGCCCATGGCACCCATGGTGTGGTGACTCTTGTGGCAGTGCATGGCCCAGTCGCCAGGCTCGTCGGCGATGAACTCCAGCTGCCGCATTTGGCCCACAGCCACGTCGGTCGTCACCTCAGGCCAGCGCGCGGTTTTGGGCACAGGGCCGCCGTCCGTGCCCGTGACCTCGAACTCAATGCCATGGATGTGGATCGGGTGGTTGGTCATGGTCAGGTTGCCCACACGCACACGCACTCTGTCGTTCAGGCGCGCCACCAGTGGGCTGATGCCCGGAAACACCCGGCTGTTCCAGCTCCAGATGTTCTGGTCCAGCATGGTGTTGACGTTGGGGGTTTTGGCACCCGGGGTGACGTCGTAGGCACTCAACAAAAAGGCATAGTCGCGGTCCACCTCGGCGATGTTCGGGTGCTGGCCTTTGGGGTGGGTGATCCACAGGCCCATCATGCCCATGGCCATTTGTGTCATCTCGTCGGCGTGTGGGTGGTACATGAAGGTGCCGGGGCGGCGTGCAACGAACTCATACACAAAGGTTTTGCCCACCGGGATCTGCTTTTGGTTCAGCCCCCCCACGCCGTCCATGCCGTTGGGCAGGCGCTGGCCGTGCCAGTGCACGGTGGTGTGTTCGGGCAGTTTGTTCGTCACAAAAATCCGCACCTTATCGCCCTCAACCACCTCGATGGTGGGGCCAGGGCTCTGCCCGTTGTAACCCCACATGTTGACGACAAAGCCCGGTGCCATTTCGCGCACCACCGGCTCGGCCACCAAATGGAATTCTTTGACGCCGTCTTTCATGCGAAAGGGCAAGGTCCAGCCGTTCAGGGTCACAACAGGTTTATAGGGGCGTCCAGCCCCGGTCACGCCCGGCGGTGTCCAGGGCGGAGCGGTGTCGGGGCGGGTTTGGATGACCGGCTCTGGCAAAGCTGCCAGCGCGCTGCGGCTGACGGCGGTGGTCGCGACTGCCGCTCCCGCGATGGTGCCGGCGGCAGCCATGGCTTTTTGGAAAAAATCTCGACGTTGCATGGTCAGTGTCCTGGTTTGTTGTTGGAGGCGGAGGTGCCTGCAGCTTCAGCGCCGCTGAGATCGCTGGCCGTGTACGGCAAACCCGACAGCACAGCCAACAGATCGGCATGGGTCAGCCAAACCTGGCGTTGCGCTTGCAGGGCCGCATCCACACTGTCGATGCGGGTGCGGGCGCTGGCGAGCAGGTCCCAAGTGCTTTTGAGCATGCCGTTGTAGCGCAGCAGGGTTTCCTGAGAGAGTTCTGTGTGCAGGCGCAGCACATCGGCCTGGGTGTGCTGCGCAGTTTGGCGTGCCATTTGGAAAGCGTTCAGGGCCAGCTGCACATCGGAGCGCACCTGCCGGGCCAAGCGGTCGGCTTGCAAGCGGGCTTGCCAAGCGTTTTCAAAAGCATGGCCCCAGCGCATGGTGCGGGGGTCCCACACAGGCACCGGCTGCGCGGCTTGCTCATGCAAGAATTTTTGTGCGGCCTGCAAGTCGGTGTTACTCAGACCCAAGCCCGCCATCAGCCGACGGGCGTGCAGATCTTCCAACGGCCAGCGCAAATGGGCCTGTAGAGCCTGCGTCTGCAAGGCCGCCACATCGGCGGCTGAACCTGTTGCTGGCAACTCGAGGCTACCCCCATTTTTTGCAGAAGAGGCATCCGCTGGGAAAGTCAATGGCAGTTTCAGGGGAAGAAACAAAGGCAACTGCTGTGTCATCGCCTCAACCGTCATCTCGGCCCCCACGAGCCGCCACAGCGCATGGAGTGCGCGGTCGGCTTGCAACTGCGCCTTGTCCAGCCGGGTGCGCGCATCCCACAAAGACAGCTCCTCCTGAATTTGTCGTGCGCGGCTCCAATTGCCCACCTGCGCCATGCGCTGGCCCAACTCGGCTCCCGCTTGCGCCGCGGCCAAAATGTCGCGTTTGTGGACCACCGACTGTTGAGTAGCCACCGCGTCGACCCAGAGTTTTTGCATGTCACGGCGCAAGGCGGCCACTTCCTGGCCCACTTGGGCCTTCTCGACCGAACTCATACCTGGCTTGAGCCATTTCGCATCGCCCTGCAAAGCCAGGCGCATAGCCCGCTCCAAGCTCAACTGACTTGCATCGGATTGCGGCGATGCATCTTGCATAGGCTGCAGGTTTTTTTGCTCCCAACGCAAAAGGTCCGCATGGCCGCGCGGGAACTGCGCCACGGCACGGTTGGCGTCCTGCCAACTGAGTGGGGACTGACCTGAAGTTGCCAATGGCTCTGAGATCGAAGAGGCGGCGGGCCGGGAGCCAAGAGGTTGATTGGCCGAAGTGCCATGCTCATGCGCAGCAGATGGCACGGATGCCCCACCGGCTTGCCCCCAAGCCAAAGAGCATGAACCGAACAGCAGCAAAGCACCTGCGGCCAAGGGACCCCAAGCGCACTTGAATAGAGGTTTCATATCGATTTCCTAAAACAAACAAACACGTCATCTGCCCGCATCAAAGTCGAGCAGACGCACCTGTGGCGTAAGGTTCAGGAAATGGGTGGCTTGATCAGCGGCGGCGCCGTCCGAAGGGGGTGTGAAGAAGAAACACCCATGGGCAAAGTGTGTGCCGGAGAAACGGCCATGAGGAAAGGCCAAAGGAACAGGTTTGCGCTTTGGTGGCAGACGGCGCACAACTGGCAAGTGCCGTCGTGGCAATCGGTTTTTTGCGCAGTGGCGTCGGTTGGCGTTTGCGCTGGCGCACTGCTCCCATGCACGGACTCTGCACTGGTCTCATGGCAATCATGCGCAGTTTGAACTTGGGCATTTTGAATCACATGAACGCTTTGCGAATCATCATGGGAAGCGATTTTTGCCATTGGCATCCAGACACCAGCCCACAGCCGCAGTGGCATAAGGATTAGCAGGAAACAAATGAAAAATCGGCGCATTTTCAAATCATAAGCCAAGACTTGTATGGCTCCAACCACCCTATCAACAAGCCCTTCACTGAATCCGGTTCAACAAAGCTGACGTCGAAGCATCCAGACCCGCCACATCCCCGGACGCCATTCGCGCACGGATGTCTTTGGCCAGCACCTTGCCCAACTCCACGCCCCACTGGTCAAAGCTGTTGATGCCCCAGACCGAGCCGCTCACAAACACGCGGTGTTCCTGCAAGGCAATCAAGGCCCCCAGGCTGGTGGGCGTGAGTTCATCAAGCAGCAAGAAGGTGCTGGGCCGGTTGCCGGTGAAATGTTTATGCCCGCCTTCGTAGGCTTGGCCCAGCATTAGGGCTTGGGCCTGCGCGACAGCATTGGCCAGCAGCCATTCATGGTGGTCTTTCAGGCAGTGCGTGGACTTTTTCACTGCGATGAACTCCAGCGGCACCACGTCGGTCCCCTGGTGCAGCATCTGAAAATACGCATGCTGGCCATTGGTGCCCGGCTCGCCCCACAACACGGGCGAGGTGCCATAAGGCAGGGCATGGCCGTTGCGATCCACCCGTTTGCCGTTGCTTTCCATCTCGAGCTGCTGCAAATACGCGGGCAGCCGGCGCAAGGCGCTGTGGTAGGGCGCGATGCTGCGGCTGCTGAAGTTCAAAAAGTTGCGGTACCAGACGTCGAGCAGACCGAGGCGCACCGGCAAGTTGGCCTCCAAAGGCGCGGCCTGAAAGTGCTGGTCCATCGCGTGTGCTCCGGCCAGCAAATCCTTGAAGCCTTGCGCGCCTATGGCGATGGCCAGCGGCAATCCAATGGCCGACCACATCGAATAGCGGCCGCCTACCCAGTCCCAAAAGCCAAAAGTGGTGGTGATGCCGAAATCAGCCGCGGCCGCTACGTTGGTGGTCAGCGCCGCAAAGTGACGGGCCACATCGGTGCCGCCTTGCGCCTGAAACCATGCCAGCGCCGAGTGGGCATTGGTCATGGTCTCGATGGTGGTGAAAGTTTTGGAGGCGATCAAAAACAGCGTGCGCTCTGCCTTCAGGCCCTTGAGTACCGCTGCCAGCTCATGGCCGTCCACGTTCGACACAAAATGAAAGCGTTTGCCCTCGATCACAAAATCCTGCAGCGCCAGCACCGCCATCTGTGGGCCCAGGTCGGAGCCGCCGATACCAATGTTCACCACATCGGTGATCTGCGCATCCGCCCGGATGGTTTCGGCATAGGCCAGCATAGGTTTCAGGGTGCCGTGCACCAGCGCCAGCGGTTCGGCCAGATGACCGTCCAGTGTGCCCTCGGGTTGGCGCAGCAGCCAGTGCATGACAGCGCGGTCTTCGGTGGTGTTGATGTGCTCGCCGCGGAACATGGCGTCGCGGTGCGCGCTCAGCCCGGTCTGGCGTGCCAGCTCTTGCAACAAGGCTTCGGTCGCGGCGTCCACATGGTTTTTGGACAGGTCGGCAAAGACATACGGGGCGTTCTGGCTCAGTGTCTGGACACGTTCGGCATCTTGCGCAAAAGCGGTGCGCAAATCAAAACCTGTGGCCTGGGCCGCATGGGCTTTCAAATTTTGCCAAGCCGGGGTTTGGTCACAGCGCATGCCTCAGGCTTTCTGCATCAAGTCTTCAAGCTTCACCGCATCGGCGCAAAACGCGCGGATGCCTTCGGCCAATTTTTCGGTGGCCATGGCGTCTTCGTTGAGCGCCAAGCGATAGGCCGCTTCGTCGTAACTCACCGCAGGCAGGTCCATGGTTTGGGCCGCTTGCGCGTCAAGCGCCAAACCCAGAGGGGCATCTGTGGCTGCCAGCTGCGCCAGCAACTCGGGGCTGATGGTCAGCAAATCGCAACCGGCAAGGGCCGTGATCTGGCCCGTGTTGCGAAACGACGCGCCCATGACTTCGGTTTTGATGCCGTGTTTTTTGTAATGGTTGAAGATGGCCCGCACCGACTGCACGCCAGGGTCGTTGGCGCCCGCTTGGGCTGCTTCGTCCCAACCTGCGCCAGCGGTCTTTTTGTACCAATCGTAAATACGGCCTACAAAAGGCGAAATGAGTTGGACCTTGGCCTGACCACAGGCCACGGCTTGGCAGAACGCAAACAGCAGCGTCAGATTACAGCGGATACCCTCGCGCTCCAGCTCGGCGGCGGCTTGTATGCCTTCCCAAGTCGAGGCGATCTTGATCAGCACCCGCTCGCGGGAAATGCCCTGCGCCTCATACAAGGCCATGATCCGACGCGCGCGCGCCACGGTGGCGGCGGTGTCAAAGCTCAAGCGGGCATCGACTTCGGTCGACACACGACCTGGAATGGTGTTCAGAATTTCGCAGCCAAAACGCACCAACAAATGGTCCATGACCACGTCCAGCGGCTGGCCCCGGTGGGCCGCCACGGCCTCGGCCAACAAAGGCGCGTATTCGGTTTTTTGGACCGCCTTCAAAATCAGCGAAGGGTTGGTCGTCGCGTCTTGCGGTTGAAACTGGGCCAGTTGCTTGAAGTCACCGGTGTCTGCGACCACGGTGGTGAATTTTTTGAGAGCGTCGAGTTGGTTCATGGCGTTTATTTGAGAAGTCGCTTGAATTATCCGTGAAACAAAGTTACATTACAAATCAATTTTTCATGTAACTCAAGAACATCATGGCTTTTGATTTGGTTTTCTTTGGCGGCACGGGCGATTTGGTCTGGCGCAAACTCATGCCCGCCCTGTTTCAGGCGTACCGTCACGGCACCTTGCCCGAGGGTGGCCGCATCATCGGTGTGGGCCGCGACGACATGACAGACGCGCAATACCGCCAGCAAATCCAGTCACGTTTTGACCAAGTGGACGGGGACAAACGACCCAACAGTGAAGAATTCGCCCGCTTTGCCAGCTTGTTGTGCTACGTGCGCATGGACTTGTCCAAGCCGGCGTCTTATGCCGCCTTGTCAGCCCGCCTGGCTGAGCGCGAGACCGACAGCGTGGTGATGTATTTGTCCACCGCGCCCAGCCTGTTCACCACCGTCTGCGAGCAGCTCGCCGCCAATGGCCTGAACACCGCCAAGACCCGCATCGTGCTGGAAAAGCCCCTGGGCCATGACCTGGCTTCCAACCGCGCCATCAACCATGCGGTGGGAATGGCCTTCAAAGAGCAACAGATCTTCCGCATCGACCACTACCTGGGCAAACCGGCGGTGCAAAACCTGTTTGCCCTGCGCTTTGGCAATGCCCTGTTTGAACCTCTGTGGCGGCGAGAACACATCGCCAACATCCAAATCACCATGGCCGAGGAGTTGGGTGTGGAAAAGCGCGGCGGCTTTTACGAAACCACAGGCGCGCTACGCGACATGGTGCAAAACCACGCCTTGCAACTGCTGTGCGCCATCGCCATGGAGCCGCCCATCAACGCGCATGCCGACGCTATTCGCGATGAAAAACTCAAGGTGCTGCGCGCACTCAAACGCTGGACGCCCGAGACCCTCAGCCAACACGTCATTCGCGGGCAATACAACGCAGGCAATGTCGAAGGCAAAGCTGCACCCGGTTACCGCGACGAACCTGGCGTCAGCCCGACGAGCAACACCGAAACTTTCGTCGCGTTGCGCACCGAAATCGCCAATTGGCGCTGGGCTGGCGTGCCTTTTTACATCCGCACCGGCAAGCGCATGGCCGCGCGCGAAGCGCACATCGAGATCAATTTCCGCTCCACGCCGCACGAAATTTTCAAAAGCCCCATGGGCCACGCCAACAAACTGGTGATCCACCTGCAACCCAAAGACGGGCTGGAGCTGCACCTGTTCGCGCAAGGCCAAAGCAAACGCTTTGAGGGCAGCGTCGGCCCGACGCTCAGCCCGGTGCACCTGGATTTGGACTTTGATAAACGCTTTGGCAGCCAACGTGTGGGCGCGTATGAGCGCTTGCTGCTCGATGTGCTGGACGGCCGCCTGAACCTGTTCGTGCGCAGCGACGAACAAGAAGAAGCCTGGCGCTGGGTCGAACCCATCTTGCAGCACTGGCAAAACGACACCATCGGGCCGCGCCCTTATGCCGCTGGCACCTGGGGGCCGAGCGCATCGAGCGCGATGATCGCGCGCGACGGCTTTTGCTGGTCTGAAGAAATTTAACCCGGAGACACACCATGCTCGACCGCATCAAAGCCTCTTTGCCCTCCCTGGCCCCGGCCGAGCAACGCGTGGGCAAGCTGGTCTTGGCCGACCCTCGGGCCTTTGCCAACTTGCCCGTCACGGAGTTGGCTGACCGAGCGCATGTGAGCAAACCCACCGTGGTGCGCTTTTGCCGCAGCGTGGGCTACGACGGCTTGTCTGATTTCAAACTCAAACTGGCAGGCAGCGTGAGCGAAGGCGTGCCATTCATCCACCGCAGCGTCGACGCCGATGACAAGACCAGCGACATCGCGGTCAAGGTCATCGACAACACCGTGGCCGCGTTTTTGAAGTACCGCAACGATGCGAGTTCATTCGCACTGGAGCACGCCGCCCAAGCCCTGGTCGCCACACAAAAAACCAACCGCAGGATCGAGTTTTATGGCGTGGGCAATTCGGGCATCGTGGCGCAAGACGCGCAGCACAAATTCTTCAGGCTGGGGGTCAACGCCATCGCCTACAGCGACGGCCACATGCAAGTCATGAGCGCCTCCATGCTCAAGCCGGGCGACTGCGCCGTGATCATCTCCAACTCGGGCCGCACACGTGACCTGATGGATGCGTGTGACATTGCCAAAAAACAAGGCGCCACAACAATAGTCATCACCACCAGCGGCTCGCCGCTGGCCAGCTCAGGTCACATCCACCTCACGGCTGACCATCCCGAGGGCTATGACAAATACAGCCCCATGGTCTCGCGCCTGCTGCACCTGCTGATCATCGACATCTTGGCCACCACCGTGGCACTGCGCATCGGGGAGGAACTGCAACCCGTGCTGCGCGACATGAAGAAAAACCTCAGCAGCAAGCGCTACACCTGAACAGGCATTCGGCTGCAGGTGGAGCCTCCCACAGAGAAGATTTCGGCTCTAGGTGGGTGTCGTTTCTGGCCAACTCATGCGGATGGCGGTACCTCTTCCACCACCCACCGGGCTGCGCACAGTGACCAGCGCGCCATGCTGGCTGGCGATTTCTTTCACAATGGCCAAACCCAAGCCGCTGCCCGTCACGCCTGAGGGTGCGGCGCGGTAAAAGCGCTCGAACACATGGGCCTGATGCTCGGAAGCGATACCCGGACCATCGTCCTCCACCTCCAGCCAACAAGCCCCCACCCGCACCGTGATGTGGGTGCCCACAGGGCCATGGTGTATGGCGTTGTCGATCAGGTTGCTCAAGGCCTCATGCAGCAGCAAGTCGACACCTTGCACTTCGCATTGAGATACCTGCGCCTCCAGCCCAAGGTCATCGCCCAGCTGGTGGGCACGCATCAAGTGCTCTTGCGTCACACGCCGCGCCAGCGCCACCAAGTCCACACTTTGCGGGCTGTGCATTTCGCGGGCATGCTCCACACGCGTCATGGCCAGCAGCTGCTCGGTCAGGCGCACGGCGTCATCTGTGGTTTGCCTGGCCGCCGACAGCAAAGCCTGAGCCTGCTCGGGCTCGGCATTGCGCTGGGCCAGCGCCAGCTGTGTTTTGAGGGCCGTGAGCGGCGTGCGCAACTGGTGCGCTGCGTTGTCCAAAAAGCGTTTTCGGATGTCGATCAATCGCCCCAAGCGGTCCAGATAGCTGTTGAGGGTCTCGATCAGAGGCCGCAACTCGCGCGGCAAGTCGGGCGGCTGAATGGGTGAAAAATCATCATCGGCCTTGTTCGCCAGTTGCTGGCGAAACGCCTCCAGCGGCCGGATGCCGCGCTGCACCCCCCAGATCACCAATCCCGCTGCCGCCAACAACAACAAACCTTGGCTTCCCAAGGTGTCCCACAAAATATGCTGAATCAGTTGCTGCCGCGCCTCCATGGTTTCTGCCACGGTGATCTTGATCAACGGATCGCTCAGGCCTGCGTCTTCCATGACGTGCGTGAGTTGGGCCAGGCGCACGGGCTGGTTCAGGTAGACCCCATCGTCAAACTGCACCAAGGCGAAAAACCTCACAGCCGACTGCGTGCGCACTGGCGCATCGGGCAAAGCCTCTACCCCCGCCAGCCAGCGGCCAGCAGGGGTGGTAACTTTGTAAAACAGGCGCGAGCCGGTGTGGTTTTCAAACAGATAGCCAGCGGCCTTCATCACGTCCAGCTGCAGGCGGCCATCGCGCCAAGCCAGCTCCTCGGCCAAGGTGCGGGCGGCCAGGTACAAAGACCGGTCATACGCCTCGTTGGCCGCCTGCACTGCGTTGCCATAACCCACCCAAGCGTTCACGCCGATCAGCGCCACCAGCGGCAACAAAATCCAGCTGAGCAAGCGCCTGCGCAGCGAGGCCACAGGGTGGTAAGGCGGCGCGGATGCCGGGTTCATGCGCTGCCTGACGGTGAAGTCAGCATGTAGCCCATGCCGCGAAAGGTGGTGATCACCACCTCGGGCGAGCGCCCTTGAGATGCGGCCGCGGATTCAAGCTTTTTGCGCAGGCGATAAATCAGCACCTCCACCGCGTCCAGGCCCGTGGCCTCGTCGGCAAACACCTCGGTGTGCAGCTGCTCTTTGCTCACGGTGCGTTGGGGCGAAGACAACAACACGCGAAGCGCAGCCGCCTCGCGTTGGGTCAGCGCCAACACCTGGCCATGCAGTTGCGCCGTGCCGTTTTCAGGCTGCATCTCCAACGCACCCCAACGCAACCCGCTGGTTTTGCTGTGTCCATGGCGGCGCAGCAAAACCTGCAAACGGGCTTCGAGTTCGCTCAAGTCAAATGGCTTGGGCAAATAGTCGTCGGCGCCCATGTTCAAGCCCAACACCCGGTCGGGCACACTCGCACGCGCCGTCAAAATCAGCACTGGCACCGCATCACCCCGCGAACGCAAGGACTGCAGCACGCTCAACCCGTCTTGCCCAGGCAATTGCAAATCGAGCAATACCGCATCGAAGCCATGGCCTGACTGAAGGCAGCGGTCGGCCGCATGGCCATCGGTGGCGAACTCGACCACCATGCCCCCTTGGCGCAAAGCCGTGCCCAGCCACAAGGCAATGTCGGGCGTGTCCTCCACCAACAAGATTCGAGCTGACATATGAGGGCTTGAGGGTATTTACTGAATGGATTTGACAGGTGCTTGACAGCTTGGCCAGGTGACCTGCACCAGAATCGGTCATCTGCCTGAGCTGCGAGCTTGGCAGTGGTGTTTTATTTTCACACAGGAGACCTGCATGTCCATTTCCAAACGCGACTTCCTCGCCATCGGCGCTGCCGCTGGTGCTTCGTTCACCCTGCCCGCCTGGGCTCAGGCCAAGCCCCTGATTGCCAGCATCAACATGTTTGTGCCCGCTGCCCCTGGTGGCGGCTGGGACGGCACGGCCCGAGCCATCGAACGCGCAGCCAAAGCCGCTGGCTTGGTCGGCACCATGCAGTTTGAAAACGTCGGCGGCGCTGGCGGCATGGTGGGCCTGCCCCGTTACGTGAACCAGCGCAAAGGCCAAGGCAACAGCCTGATGGTCGGTGGCTCGGTCATGATCGGTGCGGGCATTGCCAACAAAAGCCCTGTGACCATCAAGGACGTGACCCCGATTGCCCGCTTGACCGAAGAAGCTGGCGTGATCGTGGTGCCTGCCAACGGCAAGATCAAGACTTGGAAAGAACTGGAAGCAGCCATCAAGGCCAACCCCAAGGCTGTGTCCGTTGCAGGCGGCAGCGCCGGTGGCACAGACCACCTGATTTTGGGCATGTTGATCAAAGCCCTGGGCAAAAACCCACGCGAAGCCGCTTATGTGGCGTTTGCTGGCGGCGGCCCCGCCAACGCGGCGATTTTGGGTGGCCAAGTGTCCGCCGGTATTTCGGGCTACTCCGAATTCGAAGAGCAAATCAAAGCCGGTCGCATGATCCCGCTGGCTGTGTCCGGCAAGCGCCGCATTCCTGGCGTGAATGTGCCCACCCTGTCCGAATTGGGCATCAACGTGACCGAGTCCAACTGGCGCGGTGTGTTTGCGCCCCCCGGCATCTCGGCTGCTCAGCGCGACGCCATGATCGACTTCGTGACCAAACTCAACGCCTCGGCGCAGTGGAAGCAGGAGCTCGAAACCCGCAAGTGGACCGACGCCTTCATGACCGAGCGTCCATTTGAGCGCGACTTGGCCAAGGACATTGCCGAGAAAGAAATCCTGATGAAAGAACTGGGCCTGGCATGACGCCATTTCGCGTTGCCCTTTTGCTGGTCGCCCTTTGCGGGGTGGCCGCTTGGCAGGTCACGATCATTCCTGAATCCTTGATGCAGATGACCGTAGGTCCTGTGCTGGCCCCGGGCGTGATCGTGACTGCGCTCAGCGTGTTTGCTGTGCTTTACGGCATCAGCGCCTGGCGCGGTCGCCAAATCGACGAGAGCCATGCACCAGACCAATCCGCCCTGCCCGGTGCCAACACCCGCGTGCTCAGCTTGCTGGGCGGTGGCGTGGCGTTCATCGCGCTGGTCATTCCACTGGGTTTTGTCATACCCGGCACCCTGTGCGGCATGGGCGTCGCCCGCGCTTTTGACGCCCCGTTGGGCCTCAAATCAGCAGGGGTCTGCGCCGCCATTGCCAGCACCTTCTGGTTTGTGTTTGCACAATTGCTGGGCGTGGGTTTGGGCCCTGCACTGCCCTGGTTGATCTAACGCAGGCCTTGCTCCAGCTGGACTTGCACGTTTTCCCGTTTTTCGATCGGATACCCCATGGAAGCCTTTGACGCCCTGATGGGTGGCTTTGCCATTGCCCTGCAACCCACCACCTTGATGTGGGGCTTCGTGGGCTGCTTTGTTGGAACGCTGGTCGGTGTTTTGCCCGGCATTGGCCCGGCGCTCACCATCGCTTTGCTGCTGCCCCTGACCTACCATGTGCCCGCCACCAGCATGTTCGTCATGTTCGCGGGCATTTATTACGGCGCAGCTTACGGCGGCTCGACCACCTCCATCTTGCTCAACACACCCGGTGAATCGGCGGCAGTAGTGACGGCGCTTGAGGGCAACAAAATGGCCCGGCACGGACGAGCGGGCCAAGCGCTGGCCACTGCCGCCATTGGCAGCTTTGTGGCGGGCACCATCGGCACCTTGGCCCTGACCTTTTTCGCCCCTTGGGTGGTCGAGGCCGCGCTGGCCTTTGGCCCTGCCGAATACTTCAGCCTGATGGTGCTGTCGGTCGTGGCCGTGTCGGCCGTGTTGGGCAATTCCATGCTGCGTGGCTTGGTGGCGCTGGGTTTGGGTTTGCTCTTGGGAATGGTGGGTGTGGACCTGCAAACTGGACAACCGCGCTTCACTTTTGGTCGCCCCGAACTGCTCGACGGCATCGAGGTCACCGTGGCGGCGGTGGGCCTGTTTGCCGTAGGCGAAGCACTCTACTTGGCGTGGCAAGGGCGTGAGTCCAAAGGCGGCGAAGTCATGAAGCTTTCAGGCAGCCTCTGGATGAGCAAACAAGACTGGGCGCGCTCTTGGAAAGCCTGGTTCCGTGGCGCCTTCTTTGGTTTTCCCATCGGGGCCATGCCCGCAGGCGGGGCTGAATTGCCCACCCTCTTGTCTTATTACACCGAGAAAAAACTCTCCAAACACCCCGAGGAATTCGGCCACGGCGCCATCGAAGGCGTGGCAGGGCCTGAGGCCGCCAACAACGCCGCTGCTGCGGGTGTGCTCATGCCTTTGTTGACACTGGGCATACCCACCTCGGCCACTGCCGCCATCATGCTGTCCGCTTTCGAAGGCTACGGCATCCAGACTGGCCCCCAGTTGTTCAGCCAACAAGGCAGCCTGGTGTGGACCCTGATCGCCAGCCTCTACATTGGCAACGTCATCTTGCTGGTGCTCAACCTGCCGCTGGTGAGCCTGTGGGTCAAGTTGCTCAAAATTCCGCCTCCTTGGCTCTACGCCGGCATCATCGTCATCTCTACTGCGGGCGTGTACGGTGCAGGCAACTCGGTGTTCAATGTGGGCTTGCTGTTTGTCTTTGGCTTGCTGGGCTACATCATGCGGCGCTTTGACTTTCCGGCTGCGCCGCTGATCGTGGGCTTGATTTTGGCCCCGCTGGGCGAGCAGTCCATGCGCCAGGCGCTGACCATCAGCCAGGGCGAATGGTCCACCTTTTTCACGCGGCCCTTGTCGGGCAGCCTGATGGCGGTGGCGGCCTTGCTGCTGATCGTGCCGCCACTTTACAAAGCACTCAAGCGCGCTTGATCACGCGTCTGCACAAGCAAAAGGCCTGTCCATTGGACAGGCCTTTTTTACTGACGGGGCGTACGCCCGATCAAAATCACACCACCGCGTGACAAGCGATCCTGATGCCTTTGAAGTCGCGCAGTGGTGGACGCTCTGCACGGCAGATGTCAGTAGCCTGCGGGCAGCGGGGGTGGAAGGTGCAGCCGCTCGGTGGGTTGAGCGGGTTGGGAACTTCGCCTTGCACAGGGGTGCGGGCGCGGCCCGTGTCGTGCATCTTCGGAATCGCGTCCAGCAGCATCTTGGTGTAAGGGTGCTGCGGGTTGCCAAACAGGGTGTGTTTGTCGGCCAACTCCACCAGACGGCCCAAATACATCACGCCAACTTGGTCGCTCACGTGGCGCACCACGGCCAGGTTGTGGCTGATGAACAGGTAAGTGAGGCCGCGCTCGCGCTGCAGGTCTTTCATGATGTTGAGCACCTGCGCCTGTACGCTCACATCCAGCGCCGAGGTCGGCTCGTCACACACCAAAAACTCAGGCGCGGTAGCCAAGGCGCGTGCGATCGATATGCGCTGGCGTTGTCCGCCTGAGAACTGGTGTGGGTACTTGACCATGTCGAGTGGCGACAAGCCCACCGACTTGAGCAACTCGGCCACGCGGGCTTTGAGTTCTTCCGCGTCGCTGATCAAGCCATGCTCTTTGAGAGGCTCGCCAATGATGTTGTCCACCGTCCAGCGTGGGTTCAGGCTGGCATAGGGGTCTTGGAAAATCATCTGGATACGCTGGCGCATGGCCTTGGCATCGTTCGATTTGAAGGCGGCGTGCGCGTCTTGTCCGTCAAAGGTCAAGCCGCCGCGTGTTGGCTCGTACAGGCCCACCAGCAAACGGGCCACGGTGCTTTTTCCGCAACCGGACTCACCCACCAAGGCGAGTGTTTTGCCGCGCTCGATCTCAAAACTAACGCCATCGACGGCGTTGAGCAGTTGGCGCGGCTTGCGTTCGATCACGCGGTTGAGCCAGGGGGCCGAGACGTCAAAGGTTTTGGCCAGGTCGTGCGCAACGACCAAGGGCTGCGGTTTGGCGTTGTTCATGTTGTCGCTCATGCCGCGCTCCCGTTGTGCAGCCAGCACGCGGCCTGCGTTTCACCGGCTTGGACCAGATCAGGTCGGTATTGCCTGCAGCGGTCAAAGGCTTTCGGACAGCGCGGATTGAAGGCGCAGCCTTGCGGGATGGCGTTCAGCCGGGGCATGGCGCCGTCAATCTGGTTCAGGCGTTCGCGGTCACTGTCCATGTCAGGGATCGAGGCCATGAGGCCAGCGGTGTAAGGGTGTGCGGGGTGGTTGATGACCTGGTGCACCGGGCCAATTTCGGCCACGCGCCCGGCATACAGCACGGCGACGCGGTCACAGGTCTCGGCGATCACCCCCATGTCGTGTGTGATCAGCATCACGGCGGCGCCTCGGTCTTTGCAGACCTTTTTGAGCAAGCTGATGATCTGGGCCTGAATGGACACATCGAGCGCGGTGGTGGGTTCGTCGGCCACAATCAATTGAGGCTCGGCCGCCAGGGCCAACGCAATCACCACGCGCTGACGCATACCACCCGAAAATTGATGCGGGTAATGGTCGATGCGCTCTTCGGCGGCAGAAATACCGGTGTCCTTGAGCAGCTGGATGGCGCGCTGTCGCGCCTCTTGGGGCGTCACCGGCAGATGCGCCAGGATAGTTTCTGTCAACTGTCTGCCGATGGAATACAGCGGGTTGAGTGAAGTCAGCGGGTCCTGAAAAATCGCGCCGATTTTTCGACCCCGGATGTGGCGCATCTCGTCGTTGTTCAGGTGGTCAATGCGCTGGCCTTCGAGCAAAATTTGCCCCCCGGCCACTTGGCCTGGGGGCTCCAGCAAACCAATGATGGCCGCGCCCGTGAGCGACTTGCCCGCACCCGACTCCCCCACCACGCCCAGAATTTCACCGGGGGCAATATCGAAAGAAATATCGTCCAGCGCACGCAGCGTGCCGTGGCGGCTGGGGAATTCCACCACCAGGTTTTTGACTTGTAAAAGACTCATCGCAATCTCGGATTCAGCGCGTCGCGCAACCAGTCACCCAGCAAGTTGACCGACAAGGCGATCAGCACCAGCATCAGGCCCGGGAAAATCGTGATCCACCACTCGCCTGAGAACAAATAATCGTTGCCCACACGAATGAGCGTGCCCAGCGATGGCGAAGTGGGCGGTGCACCCACGCCCAGAAACGACAGCGTCGCCTCAGTGATGATCGCTGTCGCCACCTGGATGGTGGCGAGCACCATGACCGGACCCATCACGTTGGGCAGCACATGCTTGGCCATGATGCGCAAGGGGGCTACGCCCGTCACACGTGCGGCCTGAACGTATTCCTTGTTGCGCTCCACCAAAGTGGTGCCGCGCACAGTGCGGGCGTATTGCACCCAACCGGTGAGCGAGATGGACAAAATCAACACACCAAAAGCCAGCGACTCGTGCGCGTTGGGGAACAGGGCTCGCCCCACACCCGCAATCAGCAAAGCCACCAAAATGGCGGGGAAGGAAAGCATCACATCGCACAAACGCATGAGCAAGGCGTCAATCCATCCGCCCTTAAAGCCCGCCAGCAAGCCCAGGCCTACCCCAACGACCACCGACAAGACCACCGAGGCCAAGCCCACCACCAAAGAGATGCGCGAGCCGTAGATCAAGGCCGACAAAATGTCGCGCCCCTGATCGTCGGTTCCAAGCAGGAACTTGCTGGTGCCGCCGTCCATCCAGGCGGGAGGCAAGCGGGCATCGCTCAGCTCCAGCGTGGCCAGATCAAACGGATTGGTGGGCGCAACCCAGCCGGCAAAGACCGAACAAAAAAGACAAACGAAAGCGATGCCAGCCGCCACCATCGCCGTAGGCGATTGGCGGAAGCTGTAACCGACGTCGCTGTTCAGCCAACGTTTCAGTGCATTCATGGATTACTTGATGCTGATGGATTTGAACGGCATGTAGTTGTCACCGCGCTGCACCAAGGTGACCTTTTTGCTGGTGCCCCAGGCCAGCGCCTGCTGGTGCAGTGGCAAGTGGCCGATGTCGGCGTTGTGCAGCTCAAAGACCTCTTTGATCATCGCGTTGCGCTTGGTCTGGTCGGTTTCGCTCTGAATTTTCACGGTCAGTTCGTCCACCTTGGGGTTGCAATAAGCGCCCAAGTTGAACTGGCCTGTGCCCTTGTCGTCCACGCAGCGCATCAAGGCATTGAGCGCGTTGTGAGCGTCATAGGTGCTGGGTGTCCAGCCCAGCAAATAGAAGCTGGTGTCACGGCGCAAGATTTTCGGGAAATAAGTGCCCTTGGTTTCGGCCTTGAGGTTGATCTTGATGTTCACCCGTGCCAAGTTGGCGGCCACGGCTTCGCAGATCTGGCCATCGTTCACATAACGGTCATTGGGGCAGTTCATGTCCACCGTGAAACCAGTGGGGTAACCCGCTTCGGCGAGCAGCTTTTTGGACGCTTCGGGGTCAAAAGGCAAGCGCTTGTTCAGTTCTGGGTTGTAGCCGTTGATGCCCGGGCCGACCATCAAAGCGCTGGGGTTGGAGGCGCCACGCATCACGGTGCGCTTGATGCCCTCGATGTCGATGGCCTGGTAGAAGGCCTGACGCACGCGCTTGTCCTTGAAGGGGTTCTTGCCCTTCACGCTGGAGTACAGCAGCTCGTCACGCTTTTGGTCCATGCCCAAAAAGATGGTGCGCAACTCGGGGGCCACCAAGGCGCGGGTGTTGGCACCGGCGTTGATGCGGGGCACGTCTTGCACAGGCACGGGTTCCATGATGTCGATCTCGCCGGACAGCAAAGCTGCGACGCGGGTCGGGTCGTTGGAGATCACGGAGAAGATGACTTCATCGACGTTGCCTTCGATCTTGCCCCAGTAGTTGCCGTTGCGTACAAAGGTGGTGCGCACATTGGGCTGGCGCTCGCGCAGGCGGTAAGGGCCTGTGCCGTTGGCGCGGAAAGATGCAGCGTTTTCAATGCCTTTGCGGCGGTCCACCGGACGTGTGGCTTGGTTGTCTTCGCACCACTTCTTGCTCATGATGTACACGGTGGACAGCACGTTGGGCAAGATGGGAAAAGGCGCTTTGGTTTCGATCTCGATGGTGTGGCTGTTGATCTTGCGCACTTCTTTGATGTCGTTGGTGTTGCTGCGCATGTCCGAGCCTTCGCCTGCAGCACGGTTGATCGAGAACACCACGTCATCGGCCGTGAAGGGCGTGTCGTCATGGAAGCGCACGTTCTTGCGCAACTCAAAGCGCCACACTGTGGGCGATGTTTGCTTCCACGAAGAAGCCAGTCCGGGTTCAAACTTCAAGTCTTTGCTCACGCCCACCAGCGACTCGTAGACGTTGTTCGTCACGCTCAGTTGCAGCGATTCGTTGAGCGAGTGGGGGTCCATCGACAAGGCGTCGCCCTGGTTGGCAATGCGCACGGTGGCGGCATGGGCCACGCCCAGCGACATGGCCGACACCAAGGCCGCAGCCATCAAGGAACGGGAGAGTTTGGAAGTGCGCATAAAAGACTCCTGAGGTTGAAAGGGAAAGGTGTTGTTAAAGGTCAAACGGGTGAGCCAACAGGCAAAGCCTGTTCCACCAAACTGGCATGCAGTGCAGCGCCCAAAGGCAAGATGTCGTCATTGAAATCGTAACGGCTGTTGTGCAGCGGGTGCGGCCCCGGGCCATGGGGCAGCCCTTGGCCAATGCGGATGTAAGCGCCAGGCACGGCCTGCAGCATGAAAGAAAAGTCTTCGCCGCCCATGCTGGGCAGCATGTTGCGCCAGACCTTGTCTTCGCCCACCAAGGTGGCCGCAACATCGCAGGCAAAGTGCGCCTCGCGCACGGTGTTGACGGTGGCCGGGTAAGTGCGCTCGTAGTGCAATTCGGCCGATGCGCCAAAGCCTTGGGCAATGCCGGTACACAAAGAACGCAAACGTTCTTCGATCTGGTCTTGCACGCTTTCGCTGTAAGTGCGCACCGTGCCCACCAAAGTCACTTCACCGGGAATCACGCTCATCGCGCCAGGGTTGCCGCCTTGCATCGAGCAGATGCTGACCACCGCTTGGTCAAACGTCGACAAATTGCGTGACACCACGCTTTGCGCGGCCGTGATGATGTGGCCCGCCACCAGCACCGGATCGATGGCTTGGTGGGGGCGTGCACCGTGGCCGCCTTTGCCGCGAATCAAAATCTCGATGCGGTCCACCGCCGCCTGCATGGGCCCGGGGGTGATGCCGATCACACCCAAAGGCGTTTCGGGCGAGTTGTGTTGGGCATAAACCTGCTCGCAAGGGAAGCGATCAAACAAGCCATCCTGCATCATGGCCCTTGCGCCCGCATAGCCCTCTTCGCCCGGCTGAAAAATCAGCACCGCCGTGCCATCAAATCGCCGGGTTTCGGCCAGATAGCGGGCCGCGCCCATCAGCATGGCGGTGTGACCATCGTGGCCGCAGCCGTGCATCAGCCCGGGAGTACCGGACTTCCAAGTGCATTCGTTGTATTCGGTCAGAGGCAAGGCATCCATATCGGCCCGCAGACCGATCATGCGGCCAGGGTTGGCAGCAGAGCGCCCTTGGCCGTGCACCAAAGCCACGACACCCGTTTTGCCGATGCCGGTGTGGATGCTGTCCACACCACACAGCTGCAGCATTTCGGCCACGCGGCGTGCGGTGTAGACCTCTTCAAAGCCCAGCTCAGGGTGGGCATGCAGGTCGCGCCTGAAGGCCGTGAGCTCGGGGTGGAACTGGGCGATGCGAGCAAACGCAGCTCCCCGCCCCAACACCGATTGCAGTGAAGCGCCCACGGTCAATGTCCTCCGGGCTTGCCCACGCGCAGACGCGGGTCCACCACAAAGTAGAGCAAGTCCACGATCAGGTTGATGACCACAAAGATCAGCGCAATCAGGCACAAATAAGCCGCCATGACCGGGATGTCGGCAAACGTCACCGCCTGGATGAACAACAAGCCCATGCCGGGCCACTGGAACACGGTCTCGGTGATGATGGCGAAGGCAATCAAACCGCCCAACTGCAGACCGGTGATGGTGAGCACCGGCACCAGGGTGTTTTTGAGTGCGTGCCCAAAGTGGATGGCACGGTTGGACAGGCCTCGGGCGCGGGCGAATTTGATGTAGTCGGTGCGCAGCACCTCCAGCATCTCGGCACGCACCAAACGCATGATGAGCGTGAGCTGAAAAATCGCCAGCGTCACGGCAGGCAGCACGATGTGGTGCCAGCCCTTGGCCGTCATCAGGCCACTGGACCACCAACCCATCTGCACCACCTCACCTCGGCCAAAACTGGGGAACCAGCCGAGCATCACGGCGAACACCAAGATCAACAAAATGCCGATCAGGAAGGTCGGCAAGGACACGCCCAGCAGCGACACCGTCATGATCAGCTGACTGGCCCAGGTGCCTCGGCGCAAGGCCGCGTAAACCCCCATCGGGATGCCTATGACCAGCGCCATGGTGGCCGCCACCAGTGCCAGCTCCAGCGTGGCAGGCAGGCGCTCGGCGATCAAGCGCGAAACCTTGGCGCCTTGGCGCAGACTCAGACCAAACTCGCCATGCACCGCGTTGTACAAAAAGTGGCCGAACTGCACAAAGAACGGTTGGTCCAGCCCCAAATCGGCCCGCAACATGTCGATCTGCTCTTTGGTGGCGTCTTGCCCCAGCAAGAACACCACCGGATCGCCCACATACTGAAACAGCAAAAAAGCGATGAAGGCGACCGTGACCATCACGACCACGGCCTGGATCAGCCGCTGCAAGATGAAAGCGAGCATCAGTTGACCTTGATCAGCGACCAGTCGAGGCGGTTGTCAGGGCGATGGACGACCTCGACGTTTTTCTTCATCGCCCAAGGGATCACTTGGTTGTGCAGCGGGATGTGCGCCACGGTGTCGTTTTGCAACTGCAGACCTTCGGTCAGGAAGCGGTTGCGCACGGGCAAGTCGGTCTCTGTCTTCACGCGGTCCACGATGTAGTCCATGCGCGTGTTGCTGTAGCGGCCCACGTTGTAGTTGCCATCACCGCCTGTGCCCACGCTGCGGGTGAGCGACTGAAGGCTGTACAGCGCGTCAAAAGTCGGCACGCCCCAGCCCAGCATGTAGATGCTGGCTTCGTATCGCTGGATCATGGGAAAGTACGTCACCAATGGCATGGTGCGCAGTTTGGCCTTCACACCGACCTTGGCCCACATCGCCGTGATGGCTTGGCAAATCTCTTCGTCATTGATGTAACGGTTGTTGGGGCAGGCAAAGTCCACCTCAAAGCCATTGGCGTAGCCGGCTTCGGCCAGCAGCTTTTTGGAAGCATCTTGCGAATAAGGGAAGCGGGTGTCTACAGCTTTGGTCCAGCCATTGACCTGAGGGGCCACCAAGGCTCCTGTATTTTGCGACAGGCCGCGCATGGTTACGCGGTGGATGGTTTCGATGTCAATGGCCTGGTACAGCGCCTTGCGCACTTTCACGTCCTTGAGCGGGTTCTTGCCCTTGACGCTGGAGCCAGGCAGCTCGTCACGGTGCTGGTCCATGCCCAAAAAGATGGTGCGGTTTTCAATGCCGTCGATCACCTTCAGGTTGGCGTTGTTGCGCATACGTCCCAGATCTTGCGGGCTGGGGTCGAGCACAAAGTCAATCTCGCCCGACAGCAACGCCGCAGCACGTGTGGCTTCGTTCTTGATGGGGGTGTAAATGATCTCGGTGACGTTGGTGGGTGCTTCGGACCAGCCCCACCAATTGGGGTTCTTCACCAGCACCAGCTTTTGGTCAGGTTGCCACTCTTTGACCATGTAAGGGCCACTGCCCATGGCGTTGCGGTGGGCAAAGTTTTCGTCTTTGGTTTTGGCGTCTTTGGGCTCGACCGACTTGTTCTTTTCTGCCCAGGCTTTGCTCATGATGCGCAGCTCGGTCAGCTGGTTGAGCAGCACTGGGTTGGGGCCGCTCAAAATGATGTCCACCGTGTTGGCATCGACCTTGGCCACGCGGCTGATGCCTTGGGCGTAGACGTTGAAGTTGGATGTCTTGGCACGGGCGCGCTCCAGAGAGAACACCACATCGTCGGCCGTCAAGGCCGAGCCGTCGCTGAACTTGACGCCTTTTCGCAAATTGAAGCGGTACTGCGTGGGAGACATTTCTTTCCAAGAGGTGGCCAACTTGGGCTCAACCTTGAAAGTTTTGCTGTTGTAGTAAACCAGCGAGTCAAAAATGGCGGCGTGCACGCCATTGCCCAAAGCGTTGTTTTGCGAGTGGATGTCGAGCGTGGGGATGTCGCTGGCGCTGGACCATTTGAAAGGCTTGGCCTGCACCGTGGCTGCGCCCATCAGGCCCGCCAAACCCAAAGACAGCACCAAGGTGGTGGTGCGGACAGATAAATTCGTTACATTTTTCATCAAAGTCACCTCTATCATGGAATGGGATGTACAGAGTTAAATACTATGCAACATTTGGGCCCGTCTCAGGGAGAGGGAATTCCCCCAAATGGCCTGTCGCGCACAGGACTGGTGCACGCACGGCTGCTGACTTTAGTTGAGCTGGATGTCGCCGTACCATGCCCGGACATTGCCGCGGGTATTGTCGCTGTCGGTCATGATGGCCATACCCACCAAAGCACCGGGCGCTTCGCCAAAGGCTTTTTCAAAGTCAGCTCGCACATCCCGTTGGTAGTGTCGCCACTGCTTCACGTGATCCGCCCCAGACTCCACCACCAGTTTGCGGACCCGGTCGGTGCGTGGGTTGACGATGACCGCTCCCACGGGGCGGTGGTTGCACCACACATACATCAGGGTGGCATAGGGCAAGGGCTCGCCTGTGAGGGCTTGCGTCAAATCGCTCAGCATGGTGTTTTTGGCAGAAAACTGGCTGCGATCTCCCTCAAAAGCCAAGATCAAGCGCACGGGGGAGTCTTCGCTGTCGCGCTCGCCCATGTCGGCTTGCGCCATCAAGCCCTCAATTTGCCATTGAAACTGCAAACGACCCAATTGCTCAGCTGGCACATTCAAGCGCTTGCGGAGCATGCTGGCCGAAGATTGCGCATGTGCGCTCATGGCCGCACGCTGGTCGTGTTGCTCCAGCTTAAAAGCGGTTCGCAATTTGCCAGGCAAAGCCACCGCCTCCCACTGCGTTTTATCTTGAGGTCTGAAATGCAAACCGCCGTCGGGCTTCATCAATGCGGCTGCTTGGGGTGGAGTTTGTGGAGGCAAGGTGCAAGCACTCAGCCCCAAGGCAAAAGCCAAGACCCACACCGATCGAAACCCACTAAACCAATTGTTCATGCTCGTGTTCACTGATGCCCATAATGGCTGTGAATCTTACGTCATTGAATTAAAAAAACCCACCGTGTTGCCACGGTGGGTTTTTTAGCTTTTAACTCTCAACTGGCTTGCGCCAGCGTCAAATTAGAAGGAGTGCTTCACGCCAGCTTCGAAGCCTTTGGAACGCAGACCAGTGAAGTCGCTGGCAGCTGCAGAGCCCACAGACATACCGTAACCAGCTTCGTTCTTCAGAACAGAGTAAGTACCGTACACAGAAGTGCGCTTGCTCAGGTCATAAACAGCGCCCATGGCAAACTGGTTACCCATTTTGTTACCGCCATCTTTACGTGTCACGTAAGAAGCCTTCAGAGTCGCGGCACCCATGGGGGCAGAAACGCCGTAGATCATGGCTTTGGCTTCACCTGCCGTTGTGCCAATGGTCAACTTGTCAGTCTTGTAACCCAAGCTCAACTTGGCAACGCCCAGATCATAAGCGGCAGCCAAGAAGTTGGTGGTCCACTTTTGATCGTCTGTAGGCTGAACTGCAGCAGTAGCAGGTGCAGCTACTGAACAAGTTGTACCCGACCAAGTCTTGCAACCATCAGCAACAGCAGCGGCACCAGTCACGCCACCGTTGGTGACTTGGTTAGCGAATGCAATCGAAACAGGGCCATTGGCGTATGCCAACTTCACGCTGGTCATTTTGCCAACTTTCTTGTCGGTGTTGGTGTTCTCGGCACCGAAGCTGTACATCAAAGATGCGTTAAAGCCATTGAAAGAAGGGCTGTAGAAAGTGACGCTGTTGTTGGCACGAACGGCGTTGGGATCAGCGTAAGTTGTACCAGCAGCAACTTTGGAAGCAGCATCAGCACCATCTTTGGAAGCAGCTTGAGCAGTGGCAAAAGTTGAAGCTGTTGCAGTAGTGTTGCCAGTCAAAGCGTTGGCCAGGTTGTAGGAAGAACCCACACCGTTGGTGCCGAATGGATCAGCAATGCCAGCAACCGTAAACATTGGGGTGTAGTCACGACCCAAGCGGACTTCACCGAAACCACCGGACAGGCCGATGACGGACTTACGCTGGAAGTCAAATTTGGCAGAAGTACCGACGTCAGGGTTCATGCCGCCTTCGAAATGGAAGTTGGCTTTCAAGCCGCCGCCCAGATCTTCAGTACCGTTCACGCCAAAACGGCTGGAATAGATACCGTCTTGAGCCATGCCATTGAACTTGTTGGCGCCAGTGGTCACGGAACGAACGTTCAGGTCAGCGCCACCGAACAAAGTCACGGTGGATTGTGCGAAAGCAGCGCCAGTGGCAGCAACAGCAGCCAGAGCAAACAATGTTCCATTTTTCCATCAAGTTGCTTGAAGGTGCCTGCAAGGTGCCAACAATGCACCAACAACAAAGTGAGCAAAGTTGTACAGCAGCAGATGTACAACAAATCACGCTGCAGCTTGCCAGATTTTCTGCACGGCACACAACGGCAGCTGACGGAGCAGATGCGGCACGACTGCAGCCATAAATCGCAGCCAGCGTTCGTGTGCGTGGTTGCATTTACGATGTACAACAGTACGCTTGCAGCATGCATACCGTTTCTACCGCAGCAGCAGCCAACGACACGCACATGCGCAGCAGCCAACGCGAGCGCACCGTGCCAATTCCTGCAACCATCACACCAGTGCCAGGTTATCCCAGCAAATTGAGCGTGTTTAAGATAGCTGCCAGCAAGTTCTGGCAAGTGCGCTGCTGGATTGCTGGACGCACACACAGACGCAGCACGCAAACACAAAGCCTGCGCTTGGCACAGAGTTTTGCGCGAACATTTTATGAACAACTGCTAGCGCAGTCTGCCAGTTTGAGCACTACTGCAACAGCAGCACACAACGAGATTCAACACTGCGCAGCCACAGTCAAACCACAGCACACCTTTGCAGCCATTGCTGCACAGATGATCACAAACGAACAAGCTCGCGTTGAGCGCGGTGAGTTTAGTGCTGGCAGTTTGCAAGTCCTGCGCAACAGACTGGATGCACACATACTGCCGCGCTGGGGCAAGCAGCCACCTTCTGCAGTAGATCACTCTGAACTGCTGGCATTCACGCAGTACCTGAGCAAGACATTCTCAACCATCACCGTCAGCCAGTATCTGGTTGCAGTGCGCAAAGTTTTGACCATGGCTGTGTCAGTAGTTGCACTGGACAAGCTGCCAGAGTTTCCTAAGATCAAAGTACAAACCAACAGTCGCGGTGCATTCACACCCACAGAGTACTGGCAGATCATGCGCACTGCACGCAAGCTGCAATACACACGCCACCCAGACAGCGACAGCACATTGCGCAAAAGCTATCGCTTGCGCTCAGCTGAATACACCATGCCGCCAGATGTTGCATGGTGCATTGGATTCATGGTCAACAGCTTTATCAGACCCAGCGACTTAAAGACACTCAAACACAGGCACGTGGAAGTGGTGCGTAACGGCAATACCTACCTGCGCCTGAACCTACCCAAAACAAAAAGTCATGCACGTCCCATCGTAACGCTGCAACCCGCTGTTCGCATTTACCAGCAGCTGTCGCAACACTACAGCGCACGGAGCCTTGCAGCACCAGACGACTACCTGTTTCTACCGCACCTGCGTGACCGTGCCTATGCGCACTGGGTGCTGAGCTTTTATTTCAACTGGGTACTGGCACGCACTGGATTAAAGCTGGGTGCGCACGGACAAGAGCGTAGCTTGTACAGCCTACGACACAGCAGCATCACCTTCCGTTTGCTGTACGGACAAGGCATTGACTTGCTGACGCTGGCACGCAATGCACGCACCAGTGTGGACATGATCAATCAACACTACGCCAGTACCGTAACGGGCGAGCAGAACATTGGCATGCTGCAAAGTCGCCGTACTCGTCAGCACAGCCAGTTATCACACACAGTTATTTCTTGAACCCATCGCGCAGCTTCGCGCTAGCGCTTTCAATCTGCGTGTCCAGTTCACCATTGCGCACAGCATCAATCACCGTGTCCAAGACTGCGCATATGTTCTCAACTGCGCCAACGTCAATTGCGGTTTTGCCTTTTTGCAGCTCAATCTGCTTGCTTCCGTATTGCACAGCCAACAAACACTCGCCCTTCTCTCCAGTCCAAAACCACGGCTTGATGCGAACAGGCACTTGTTTAACAACCCGTGCACCAGTGTCAGCATCTGCGAATGAGCGGTAGCGTGTAGGTGTGTAGTGCTGCCCTTGCGCTTGTGCAGCTGCCAGCATGCGCTGCTCGCCCAATTTAATCAGCAGCTTGTTGCGGCGTTTGACAACGTCAGGCAGTGCACGTGTCTTGCGGGCTGCGGTCAACTTCAATGTGTTCAGAATGGCAGTCATGTGCTTTTCCTTTCGAATGTTTGTAAAGCACAGACTATTTTGTGACCAACCACCACGGTCGAGCAACCGAATTCCGTTCAGTATTGCGGGTCATTCAAGTGTCGCTTTAAATGACACCAACATTTGCACCAACATTTGCACCAACATTTGCACCAACATTTGCACCAACAACTGCACCAACAACTGCACCAACATTTGCAGCACAAACGCAGATGGAATTTTTACAGTATGTTGACACTTGCGTGCAGCACCGTTGGATTCTTTGCAATGTACTTTTCGGTGACCACAATCGATCTGTGTCCTGCCAACTCTTTCAACACATGAATCGCCACGCCTTTGTTCGCCAAATTCGTAATGAATGAACGACGACCACTGTGACTGCTGCCATGAACAATGTCACAGTCCTTGTACCAGTAGTGAAACATTTGACAGCCAGTTGATGCAGAAAACCCACGGTCAGCGCTCTTTTGCGTTGCAAACAGTGCGCGACTTGTGTTTGACATGGTCACAGCCAATAAATCCTGCACACCAAATCTTTCGCGCAAATAGTTGCGAATCACATCACGCATTTTGTCAGCCAGATACACAGTGCGCCCACGAGCGCCCTTGGTTTGGTTTCTGTTGAGATTGACTTCTTGCTTGATATCGCCGTTGCGTTCCAGCACATCACAGATACGCATGCTGACCAACTCTTTGATGCGCACACCACATCCGTGCGTCAACAAGAACATTGCTTGGTTTCTCATTGCGTGCTGCTTCTTGCCGAGATATTGCATCACTCGTTCAACTTCATCTTGTGTCAGTACCTTTGCTTGCGCCATATTTGCCACTCCTTGCTATCAAATATTTATTCAATGCAAGTGTGCAACCAAACATCTACGCGGACAACCAAAACAATCACACCTGAAACTTGTACGAATGTATTGCCTTTTTGCAAAACCAAATATTAGTGTAATTTCACTTGGTCTGCGATTGCGCAAAACAGCGCACAAGCGCTTAACGGCTCACTCAGCATACTGCGTATGCATTTTCAAAAATAACGCAGCACAGCTTGTTTAAACAAGTCTAGCAGCGCAGCGCAAAGCGCAATGCAACTTTCTAAGTTGAATCGCAATAATATTTTGTTGCAGCAGTGTGAGTCAAACGCAACACTCAGAAGTTTTTGGGCACGTAGCTCTTTGCCAACTGTTCTTGCTGCGCAATAAACGCCTTGTGTGCCAGCTCTGCCTTGCGCACTTCGTCAGAAATGCCTTTGTAGCCCGTAATTTTTTCTTCATCCAAATACCAAAACTGCAATCCCGTTTCTCTGCGCATCAGCAGTTCAATTCGTTTCTTGTCTGCACTGTGCAGCTGCTCATTGATGTAAATGGCATCATGCACGTTCGCCAAAACTGTTTTGTAAACCGCACCAACTTCTCTGCGCACAATGTCCATCACAATTGACTCTGACTGTTGATACAAGAACGACATCAATTTGCTTTTGCTTATTCGTCCTGATGCTGTTTGCAGTTCGGTGTCTGCGAGCAGTGCTGGATCGTTTTCTTTTGCATACTCAGTGATGATCTCGTCCATGCGCTTGTTCTCGTCCATGTACGCCGCTGCCTCCGCACAAGCGTAGAAGTTGCTGCGTGCGTGCTCATCTGCAATGATTTTGACGATTGCAGGATTAAACGCTTTGCCGCTGCGATCAATCCAACCTTGCGTTGTCTTTCTCGCGCCAAAGCTGATTGCAGTCAGTGCTTGTTTGACCACATCCAGCTGCATGTCCGCGCTGATATGCGTACCGCCGCCAAATGTCTGCTGCCTGATTGTTTCTCTGAATGCTTTTTTGTCCGTCAAATAACTCAAGCAAGTTGCAAATGACGCATTGAACTCATGCGGTGCGATTCCATTTTTCTCGCAAATCATCCAAGCAAAACCCAGCTTCCATGCCACAACACTTGAACGGATGTCGTACTCATAGCAGTCGCCCAGCATGGCATGACGCAACACTGTTCTAATTGACTGCACATTCAGTGCGCCCGTGTAGTACATGCGCCCAAAGTGACTGGGATTCTTTTTCATGGGCAATGTGTTGCTGCCCGCCTGCGCAATTCTCACAATCGCTTGTGCTTGTCGCACCAACATCTGCCGCTGCACATCGTTCATCTTGTTTGCTCGTTTGGTCAAGAACACAATGAACTGTTTGAGTGATGCCACATCCACTGGACACAGATCGTAGTTTTCATCAACTTCTGCTTTGCTCATTTCGGCAAAGTCTGGAAACATTTTGTAAAAGAAATCCGTGTCCGTCAGTGACTTGTCGTTGAGCAATGCATCCAATTCATTTATCGTCTTCTTGCGCAATTGATTGATGTCCATTGCGTCAGTCATGGTCACATGCCGCGTCAGTTGCACGGTGGAATAATTCCCGCCTTTTTGTCCTGTTGAAACCACAGCAACAAGATTCAAACCGTTTGACTCCAGCCACTTGTGCAAGTACTGCCGTTTGCCATCAATCACAAACTGCCCCACTTGCAGCGTCAAATCGTGCGTGCTCACATAAAAGTGTTTGAAAAACCTGTACATGTTGTCATCCATGTGCAGCAGCGATTGCTCCAAATTCTGCTCAAGCACACTGATGTACTTTGCCAATGCCAATTGCGCTTTGTTTGTTTTGGGCATTGCACGTTTGAGTGCTGCTGCAACAGCGTCACTTGCTGCGAGCTTGATTGTTTGCGCAGTCATGCACGGCTCCCATGCTGCACTGTGTGCGACATTAAAAATGTCTTACACATATAGTAATTCTTCAAATAATACATATCCCACTTCCATCAATTGAGATCAAATGCAGTTGAAGAAAATTGTGACGAATGAGCGAAGCGAATGAAGCTCACAGATGTGTAAGCGCAGCGCAACACATCATTAACGATCACATCACTTGCTTGCACATCACACACATACAAACACACAAACTCGTACACACACATCTCTAAACAACCACACTATGAATTGATCTTCTCTTTTTTGTCACTCATTGATATTTATTTAGAACCAAATAGTTTCGCAGTAAAACCAAATAGATTGATTTTTTGCAATTCATTTTGCCGTGCAAATTTTCGTGCAACATTGTGAACTCATTTCGTGTGTGCCGCATCGATGCAACCTTTGCCAATGCAATTGATGTTTCACATTCCTCTGCTGCACTTGTTTCATTCATTTTTTCTCAATCAATGTCTACCGCATCACGACGCACTGCGCTAGCACAACACCGCACAGCTAGCGCAGTCACCGCACTTGTGCCAGTGCGATAAATAATTGCATGAAGATCAGCGAAATTACTCAACCACTACTGTCATTCATTGCCACCGTTCGTGTTGTTCAAAACCAATTGACCATCACTGCTCGAATCGTCACACTCGCTGACGACTTCATGCATGCCAAAATCTTGCTCGCGGAAAAGTACGGAGCAGTAAATGTTCTGTCCCTGCTACCGTTTGCACGCGAACAAGAGATTGACGAAACCACCGCACCGTTGTCCGCTGCAGAGCTTCAAGTCAAATCCATGCGCGACCGTGCCAAACAACTCAACCAACAAGCCCAGCAAGTCAAAGCACGCAGCAAATTGCAAAAAGCACAGCAAAATCTTTTCAAAGCACACCAACCACCACGCACCAACTGACACCATTGCGTGCACACATAAAAAAACAGCGTACACAAAGCGTGACGCTGTTTTTCTTTGAGCAGTTTTCCAACGCCTTTATGTGCTGCGCTTTTTTCTTGTCGCTGTTTTGCGTGGCGTTGTCTTGCGAGCGGGAGTTGATTTGATGAAGTCTTTTACATCTTTGTATTCGAATGCATGTGACTCATATAAACGCTTGATTGATTCCAAAGCTGCTTGCCGCGCAACTTCACGTTGCTGTTTGATTTGTTCTTCAAGTAATTTTTGAGCAGCAATCATCTCTTCAAGTTGCTGTTGCGGATCATTAGTCGCTGTCATTTGTGTCTCCAATGTGTTGTTGTCACATTTATCAATTTATCAGCAACATCACCTACACTGCACCAGTGTTTTCCCTTGAGTGCAGTTGTTTCATCTTTGCCGCACAGCGTGTAGGCAAGAAAAAACCCACCGTGTTGCCACGGTGGGTTTTTTGACTTTTAAATCATCAACTGGCTTGCGCCAGCGGGGAATTAGAAGGAGTGGACAACGCCAAAGCCGAGAGCATTGGTCTTGGCAGGAACGGCATCAGAGCCACCAGCAGCCAAAGATGTGAATGCCAGAGCCTGAGCAGCAACTGCGTTGGTGCCAGATGTCATCACGTAGTCAACATACACGCGTGTACGCTTGGACAATGCATAGTTAGCAAACAGTTCTGTTGCTTTGACTTTGCTGTCTGTGTTGTTGGCGAACTGAGCACCAATGTTCAAGGCGCCAACAGGAGCAACCACGCCCAAGGAGTAGCCTTTGCCACCTTGACCAGCTGCGTAGCCAGAGCCGGGGATAGCAGCGAATTGGTTGTAACCTGTAGCTACAGCAGCCTTGTTCTCGCGCTGGTTGTATGCAGCAGCAATTTTGGCAACGCCGAGGTCATAGGATGCGCCAATGGCGAAAGCATCACGGTTGGCAGATGCGCTGTTCTTGGTTTCAACAACTGCAGCAATGGCCAATGGGCCGTTAGCGAAGCTGACAGCAGCAGTCACGCGATCTTTATTATCAGCAATTTGTGCAGCAGTAAGATTGCCGTTGGCGGCAGCGTCACCCTTCAAAGTCACGCCCAAACGTGCAGTCACACCACCCATGGTTGGGGATGTGTATTGCAGTTGGTCGCTGCGACGCGAAGAACCGTACCAAGTCACAGCGGAAACGCCAGCGTTGGCCAAAGCGGAAGAACCGGAAGTACCGTTCAAGTCAAAACCACCCATGGCTTTGGCAGCGATGGAAGAAGAACGACCCAACTGGACTTCACCGAAGCCACCAGCCAAAGCCACGTTGGACTCACGGCTGAATGCCAATGGTGTTGAGCCACCACCCAAGTCGAAACCGCCGGTTTGCAGGTTGAACTTGGCTTGCAGACCGCCGCCCAGATCTTCAACGCCACGGAAACCAATCACGGATGTGGAGTTGAAACCGTCTTTTGCGGTCAAAGGTGCATTGACCAAACCGTAAGTTTCGCCGTTTTGCAGACCCAACTTACCGCCTTTGAGTTTGCCGTAACCAACATCCAAAGTACCGTAGATGGTCACAGAAGATTGGGCCATCGCTGCGCCAGAAGCTGCCAAAACAGCCAGAGCAACAATGAAAGACTTTGCACAGAGAGTTCCGAAAAGTTTAAAAGAGCGCACCAAGGTTCTTCCAACCTGCAAGTGACGCTTGTTGCAAACCTGCTGGTGTACAACTTTTCAGTGTGCTGCATGTCTTTTTATCAGTGTGGCTATGCACGGTGCAGCACGGCAACAACACGGCAAGACTGCGCCTGTAAAACGCACCAACCGTTTTTGTGCGCGGTTGCATTTGCGATGTACAACAGTACGCTTGAGTGATGTTGACCGTTTTTACCGCAGCCGCAGCCAACGACCCAGTGCTGCGCACTCAAGCACGTGAGCGCACAGTGCCAATCCCCTCAACCATCACGCCAGTGCCAGGTTATCCCCGCAAACTGAGTGTATTCAAAATAGCTGCCAGCAAGTTTTGGCAAGTGCGCTGCTGGATTGCAGGACGCACGCACAGACGCAGCACACAGACGCAAAGCCTGCGCATGGCTCAAAGCTTTGCACGTGACTTTTACGAGCAACTGCTAGCGCAGTCTGCCAGTTTGCGCATTGAACCAACACCAACATCCAGTGTCGTTTTAAACGACACCATCACCGTCAAGCCACAGCACACCTTTGCTGCAATGGCAGCACAAATGATGGCGAACGAACAAGCTCGTGTGGAGCGCGGTGAGTTTTCAGCAGGCAGCTTGAAAGTTCTGCGCAACAGACTGGATGCACACATATTGCCGCGCTGGGGCAAGATGCCCCCTTGTGCAGTCGATCACGCACAACTGCTGTCATTCACGCAATACCTGAGCAAGAGCTTTTCCACCATCACCGTCAGCCAGTACTTGGTTGCTGTGCGCAAAATACTGACATTGGCTGTGGCAGTGAATGCGCTGGACAAGCTGCCAGAGTTTCCCAAAGTTCGCGTGCAAACCAACTCGCGCGGAGCATTTACACCTACAGAGTACTGGCAGATCATGCGCACTGCTCGCAAGCTGCAAAACACACGACACCCTGACAGCGACAGCACACTGCGCAAAAGCTATCGCTTGCGCTCAGCTGAGTACACCATGCCGCCAGATGTTGCATGGTGCATTGGCTTCATGGTCAACAGTTTCATACGACCCAGCGACTTAAAGACACTCAAACACAGGCACGTGGAAGTGGTGCGCAACGGCAATACTTACCTGCGCTTGAACCTGCCCAAAACAAAAAGTCATGCAAAACCCATCGTCACGCTACAGCCTGCTGTTCGCATTTACCAGCAGCTGACCCAGCACTACAGCGCAAAGAACCTTGCAGCGCCTGATGACTACTTGTTCCTGCCGCACCTGCGTGACCGTGCTTATGCGCACTGGGTGCTGGCGTTTTATTTCAACTGGGTATTGGCACGCACTGGGCTAAAGCTGGGTGCGCACGGACAAGAGCGCAGCTTGTACAGCCTACGCCATTCAAGCATCACCTTTCGCTTGCTATACGGACAAGGCATTGACCTGCTGACACTGGCACGCAATGCACGTACCAGCATCGACATGATCAACCAACACTACGCCAGCACGGTCACTGGCGAGCAGAACATTGGCATGCTGCAAAGTCGGCGCACTCGGCAGCACAGCCCGTCCGTTACTTCTTGAATCCGTCACGCAACTTTGCACTGGCACTTTCAATCTGCGGATCAAGTTCACCATTGCGCACAGCGTCAATCACTGTGTCCAGCACGGCACACAGGTTCTCAACTGCACCAACGTCGATAGCAGTCTTGCCTTTTTGCAGCTCAATCTGCTTGCTGCCGTATTGCACTGCCAACAAGCACTCGCCCTTTTCTCCCGTCCAAAACCACGGCTTGATACGCACGGCCACTTCCTTGACTACACGTGTGCCAGTGTCTGCGTCGCGCAGGCTGCGCAAACGCTTGGGGGCATAGTGCCGCCCCTGTTCCAGTGCTGCAGCCAGATCACGCTGCTCAGTCAGCTTTTGCAGCAACTTATTGCGGCGCTTGACCACATCTGGCAAGGAGCGGCTTTTACGGGCAGCAGTGAGTTTGAGGGAGTTGAGGATGCTTGTGCTCATTGCAGTTTCCTTTCAAGTTTTGGAATGGGCACAGGCAAATATGTGATCAACTGGGCATCAAGGACGACCAGAAACCCGCCAGATTGGCGGGATATGGGTGAAGTGTCGTGTTACGAGACACTCAACACACTGCTCTGCCCATACAAATACTGGAGCAATGCACGTGCTTGCGTAATGCCATCAGCTTGCACCTGTGTTCGCACAATCAATGCACTACCGTTGACGGTGATACGCACAGCTGCTGTATAGGTGTGCAAGGAGTTGATGACTTCGACAATACGCATGGCTTGGACGTCTGGTTACTGGACGTTGGGCGGCGTGGCCTGCTTGGCTGCGTTTAGCGCCTTCTGTGCTTTGGCCACTTTCTGTCGCTGTCGTTCAGCCTGCAGGGCATGGCCTGCTTTTTCTTTGGCCGTTTTCAGGCTATCCATACGCAGCTGGTCTGGTGACTTGGTTTGGGTTCCGAATTCGTTGAGTCTCATGCAAGTATTTAGCGAATGCCAATCGAAACGGCCTAAGTTCAGTGCATTTATTTGCGGTTTTATTTGTCGCGAGATAAATACTTGTATGGATAAATTCAAGAACCTCAAAGACACTGAACGCACCAACGCATGGCTCAAGAGCAATGGTATTGGCGTGAACCAGATTTACGCAGGTACCGCAGAGCTATTTCAAGCACAAAAGCTGGCAACCATTGCGCTACGTGACCACGGGTCTTTGCTTGAACAGCATCAAGCTAACATCCTGCACAACTTCCTACGTGCTGCAAACAACGGTCAGAAACGGTTAAAGATTACACAGGGGCAATGCTTCAAGGCACTCAACATCACCAAGAAGATCCAGCGCATGTACGCGAAGTTGACGAAACATAAAAACACTGGCTCCCATCAAGGCATCAATAAGGCAGATCCCGAGTAAGTCACTCGGCAAAAAATGGCACAAGCGCGGGTTGTAATACGTCGGCTAATGACCCCGCACTGCACATGTCGCTGCATTGGCATGTGAAACACAGTGGAAGCCGCGGAGTAGATCGCTTGCCGATCTGGGAGTTCCAATTCATCCGTCTCCCGACAAACTCTAGTGCAGCGTGTGCGAAGGGCTTTTTACCGTAAAACCTACACCGCACAAGCGACGCCTGTATGCGTTTCTCTAAACGCTATAGCCGTCGCTTGCTCCAAACATTCTCCGTAAACCCAATACATCTCACACAACGCAAGCGTTGCGTTCGACTTCTACCAAGTCAAATCAATTCAAAGTCATGTGCTGAGTGAATTGCAGAGCGAAAGCGAATGCAGTTCATGAAAGCACAGCGAACGCCAGTTCGCTCATAGTCGTTCGCTGGACCTGGCAACCAACTGCACATATGGGGTGTTACGGAGAAAATTTGTGCAGGGCTGACAGCTGCGCCAGCAGCACCCTTTTGCTGGCGCAGTCCCCACACAGCGCAACAGCCCACCCCTCAAATCAGCCCTATAAGCGTTCAAAGCACAGGGCCAGCTACTCGGGTAGCGAGAGGGTCAGATAAACGCTGCTGCGCTGTTTTTTTCTATCCCTGTGCTGCTGTCGTCTAGATCCCACAGAACAGACGGGCACAGGGCTAAATAACTGCACATAAGAAAAGTGCGCTTTTATTAACCACGTTGATTTCATTGAAGATTTTTGCCCCGATGTGCTGTCGGGGCTCAGGTCGCGCAGTTCGACAAAAGAAAACATGCTTGTACATGCGTTTTTATTTATGAAAAGGACACAGCAACATGGCACAAGCAAAAACACTCACACCCGCAGAACTTGAACAGGTTCTAGAACACATCTCACACCACAGTTTCCCCCTCCGAAACCGCGTCATGCTCCTAACTGGCACATGGTCAGGCATGCGAGTTGGCGAAATCGCCAGTCTCAGCATTGGGGATGTGATGAACCCTGACAGTACGGTCAAAGCTGAGGTGCGTCTCTCTGCAGAACAGACTAAAGGGCGGCATCCGCGCACAGTATTCCTGCCGCAAAAGCTGCGCGATGAATTGCAGGCCTACCTGGACATGCGCCCGAACATAAAAATGACTGACCCACTATTCGTCACTTCAGGCCGCAAGCGCTTCACGGCCAACGTACTGACGCAGCACTTTTACTGGCTATTTAAACGGGCAGGCATCGCAGGGGCCACATCACATTCCATGCGCCGCACGTTCATCACCAACTTGGCCACAAAGGGCATCGGGGTGCGTGTGCTTGCCAGTCTCGCTGGCCACCGCAGCATTGCCGTCACGCAGCGCTACATCGACGTGAACGACGACATGAAGCGCAACGCAGTGGAATTGGTCTAACAAGTAAAAAGCCCCGCAAGTTGCCTTGCAGGGCTTTTGAACGTCCCGTTACTGGACGATGGTTAGACAACTTTGAATGCAGTCGGCGTAGCGCTCCACGCAGGAAACGACAGGCTGTTGCTGTGCAGGTACAGCAATTCGTCTGCAACACGCATGTATTTCCTCAAGCTCCGCGATTGCTCTTGAGGTTTCAGATAGTGCAAGACTTGCTGATCTGGCAGGTGCAGCCCTTCAGATTGCAACGCATACTGCACACGAGGCAAGGCGGCAATCGCGGGAATGCCAGGCATTTCAATGACCGTACAGCGATCGCGAACGCTACGATGCACGTCCATTGGCTCGTTTGTAGTGATGACGGCCACCACGCCGTCACCACAAGCGTCCAATGCCGTCCACAATTTGTTGATACCCTTTTTGGCGTTGTCAAATTCATTGAGCAGCAGGAAAAATTTGCCACTAGTTGTCAGCCGCGCCACCCCCGCTTCATTTTTCAAATAATCCCGCAGCTTAGGTTTGGCCAGCAATTCCTCGCCATCCCAATCTTCCAGCCGCGCATCAGCACCACCAATAGCCTGAATCAGCAGTTTTGCGACCGTCGTTTTACCAGTCCCATTAGGACCGTGCAGCATCACATGCCCTTCCAGCTGCCCGACTGCAATGCCATTGATCCGCCGTTCAACAGCCACACTGGGATAGATCACTTCGCCCAGATTCGTTGGTGCGTATTTGATTTCGCATTTCATATTTCGTACTCCTTAGATATATAGATAGGCAGGGGGCATGCCCCTGCCATTCACCTTAGCCATTCGCCACCATGCGCTGCTGCACATCATTAGCTGCAGCCAGCATGTCGCCCTGCTCCTTTGCAACTTGACGACCCAGCTCAGCATCAGCCTGCGTTTTCGTAGCAAGCTGTTTAGCCATACGCAGGATGAGTGCGTTAACAAGAGCATCATTAACCTCGCTGAGCGAGCCAACGATGTCCACGCCGCCAGCCACATTGGGCTTTGCCAGCAGAACAGCGTAGTTGCCCGTCAACCCTTCCAGATCCACGTGAGCCAAAGGCTGCAGCGTGTTCAGCTCCAGTTCACCCTTCACTTCCACAGTAGCCGTGTCCACTGCAGCCTTCCGCGCCTTTGCCTGCTCGGACTTAACCATCTGCCGCTTGATTTCCTCAAGCCCACCCTGTTGCACCACCCATGCAGGAAAGTCCACAGCCTGCACCTTGTGAGACACAGCAGCAGCCAGCACGTAGCCGTAGCCGTGTGCACGTTTGCGGTCCGAGTTAAAGACGTAGCGAGCCAACATAGCCAACGTCGTAGACGATGCAACCACGCGAATGCCTTCTGCCTTCAGCCGTTGCATCAAGCTGCCACGCAGCGCCTTCTTATCGTCTTCCGAACCCTTCAAGAATTCCGTCTGAAAGATACCCAAGCAGTCAGCCAACAAGGCATACAACCCTTCATTAGCCTTTTTGTAGTCCGTTGCCTCCCATTGCTCGCGACGTGCAGACAGAACGTCCAGTTGCTGGACGATGGAAACAGCAAAGCCTTCCGCATTGGACTTTTTGACCGCTGCATTGAATTCTTTCTTGTTTTCCCGCTTCATTTTTGCGTTAGCTGCGCTGATCCGCTTTTGCTCTTCAGTCATTTGCTTGCTCATATCAATCTCCTTTAAGTAGATGAGCTGTCGACGGAGCTTTCAGGCCACTTGCTTTTTGTTTGCTCGCTGCCGACAAACGAATAGTCCCATCGGTATCAGATAACATGCCTTTTCGTCTTTTATCTGTTAACGGTAAGATAAACACATGGAGCAAAATACCGAACAACTGGTCTTCAAGGGCATGCGCCGTTTCCGCTACAGGCGCGACGATTTACTACTTAATGACGCACAACACAGTCCCTACTACTGGTGGTGGGCCTATTTGCGGCTCAGTAAAGACTATTGGTGGGTGTGCCAGCGCAGGGGCGTAGCCGATGACATGCGCCTGCGAGACATGTACCGTGACTTCGGCAAGGTCTATGAGATGACCTTTGAGCAGTGGTGGAACAAACGGGGGGTGGCACTGTTTAGTGAACAGGTGGCGCTACCTGCTGTGCGTGAAATCAATCCACACGATATGCAGCTAAGCAGAGAGTGGGAACGCCATTTGTTGCTGGAAATTCCAGTCAACCTGACTGAACGCACCATCATCAGCCAAGTCCGCAAGCTCATCCGCCAGCATCCCGAACGGGAAGTTCAGCGCACCAGTAGCGCCCAGCGCAAGTTAGCCAAACTCATAGGGATCAGGCAGGACGTAATCGAGTCAGCCTATGCCGTTTGGCGACTGCACTACCAATCGCGTGACGGGCGCACAGTGGAGAAAATAGGGCAGGCTCAGGGCTCCAAGAGCCTGTATCAAATAGGCAAGGAACTGAGACTAGTTCGAACCTGCATGCCACAAGCTACCGATGACAAAGAACGAGCAGCTCGGCGTGTGAACGGGATGAAGGTGGCTGTGTCCCGCATGCTGGCACGGGCAAATAACCTGATCGAAAACGCAGCAGTTGGTACGTTCCCATCAATTCAAGCGCTGCGTGACCCTATTTCCTGGCGTCCTGTACAGCAACAGAAACTTGCCGAGGCTGTGGCTCTGGGCCAATGGCGTCCTTTGTTTGACCCAAATGACACGCTAATCGTCCAGCAACAGGACGATGCAAAAAAATAATCATGAACGTCTAGCTGCTAGACGTTGATGTTCTCTACCGACTACGCCAGCAACTGGCGAGCAGCCCATGAAAAAACCCACCGTGTTGCCACGGTGGGTTTTTATTCTTCGAAATCTCAAACTGTCTTACGACAGCCGAAGATCAGAAAGCGTGAGACACGCCCAGAGCGAACAGGTTGTACTTGGTGTCGGCCAGCTGACCACCAGCAGCAGCTGCACCGGCAGCGCCGTTGACGATAACGGAAGCACCGTTAACGTCACCAGCCTTGCCACCCTGGTAACGAGCGTACAGGTAGGTGCGCTTGCTCAAGTCGTATTCAGCACCAACGCCCATGAACGTGGTCTTCTTGCCTTCCAGTGCGGTCACAGGAGAAGCATCGGTCTTGCGCTGGCCGTAGCTGGCCAGCAGACGCACAGCACCCATGGGCACCACAGCGGTCAGCAGGTAAGACTTGGTTTCGGTAGCGCCAGTAGCACCACCAACAGCAAGGCCTGCATCATTTTTCACATTCGACATGTTGGCACCGATCTTGGCCACGCCGAAGTCGTAAGAAGCACCGACAGTGGTGGTCTTGGTGGTCACGCCAGAAGTGACTTGCAATGCAGGTGCAGCAGTACCAGCGGCTTCGTTAGGCGAAGTCTTGATGGTCAGGTAAGCCGCGCGCAGAGCCAGAGGGCCATTCACGTAGCTGGCACCCAGTTCGTCGATCTTGGGACGACGCAGAACCACGCCGGTGCTGGCGCCGTAGCTAGAGTCGTTCTTGAAGTTGGTCAGGTAACGAGCCTGCAGACCGTTGAAGTTAGGCGTCACATAGACCAGGCTGTTTTCGAAACGGGTGAAGGTGTTGGTGCCGGTGCTGCCCTGGATCACGCCGTAGCCAGAACCGATGCCCGTACCCCAGGAGCCGGAGCCGGTGGTGAAGGCCGACAGAGAAGCAGAGTTGATGGTACCGAATTGCACTTCACCGAAGCCGCCGGAAGCGCCGATGTAGCTGTAGCCTTTGCCAACCAGACCGGACTGTGCAGATGCTTGACCAGTGGCAGCTGCGCCAGCGTTTGCGTTGACAGTTGCTGCGCTAGCAATGGCGTTGTTGAAACCGTTGCCGTCACCAGCGGTGAAGGAAGGCTGCACTTCGAACTGGAAGTTGGCCTTCAGACCGCCGCCCAGATCCTCAGAGCCGTTGAACTTGAGGGTGGTGGTGCGGGCACCGCTCTGCGTCACCAGGTCGATGTTCTGGCCGTAATGCTTACCAGTGGCGACAGCACCGTCCATGATGCCCGACAGGGTCACAGAAGACTGAGCGAAAGAAGCGGTGGCGGCCAGGGCAGCCAGAGCAACAATGCTTGATTTTCCTCACAAAATTCCGAAAAGTTTAAAAGAGCGCACCAAGGTTCTTCCAACCTGCAAGTGACGCTTGTTGCAAACCTGCTGGTGTACAACTTTTCAGTGTGCTGCATGTCTTTTTATCAGTGTGGCTGTGCACGGTGCAGCACGGCAACGACACGGCAAGACTGCGCCTGTAAAACGCATCAACCGTTTTTGTGCGCGGTTGCATTTGCGATGTACAACAGTACGCTTGAGTCATGCATACCGTTTTTACCGCAGCCGCAGCGAACGACCCAGTGCTGCGCACTCAAGCACGCGAGCGCACAGTGCCAATTCCTGCAACCATCACACCAGTGCCTGGCTATCCCCGCAAACTATCAGTGTTCAAAATAGCTGCCAGCAAGTTCTGGCAAGTGCGCTGCTGGATTGCAGGACGCACGCACAGACGCAGCACACAGACGCAAAGCCTGCGCATGGCTCAAAGCTTTGCACGTGACTTTTACGAGCAACTGCTAGCGCAGTCCGCCAGTTTGCGCATTGAGCCAACAGCATCAAGTGTCGTTTCGCACGTCATCGCAGTTAAACCACAGCTGACTTTTGCTGCAATGGCAGCGCAGATGATCACAAACGAACAGGCTCGCGTGGAGCGCGGCGAGTTTTCAGCAGGCAGCTTGAAAGTTCTGCGCAACAGACTGGATGCACACATCTTGCCGCGCTGGGGTAAACAGCCACCATCTGCAGTCGATCACGCACAGCTGCTGGCATTCACGCAGTACTTAAGCAAGAGTTTTTCAACCATCACCGTCAGCCAGTACTTGGTTGCAGTGCGCAAGATACTGACACTGGCTGTAGCAGTGAATGCGCTGGACAAGTTGCCAGAGTTTCCCAAAGTTCGAGTGCAAACCAACTCACGCGGAGCTTTTACACCTACAGAGTACTGGCAGATCATGCGCACCGCACGAAAACTTCAGTACACAAGGCACCCTGACAGCGACAGCACACTGCGCAAAAACTACCGTTTGCGGTCAGCCGAACACAGCATGCCGCCTGACATTGCTTGGGTCGTAGGTTTCATGGTCAACAGCTTTATACGCCCAAGCGACTTGAAGACACTGAAACACAGACACGTGGAAGTGGTGCGCAATGACAACACGTACCTGCGCCTGAACTTGCCCAAAACAAAAAGTCATGCAAAACCCATCGTCACACTGCAACCCGCTGTGCGCATTTACCAGCAACTATCGCAGCACTACAGCGCACGAAATCTTGCTGCACCAGACGACTACCTGTTCTTGCCGCACCTGCGTGACCGTGCTTATGCGCACTGGGTGCTGAGCTTTTATTTCAACTGGGTATTGGCACGCACTGGTTTAAAGCTGGGTGCACATGGGCAAGAGCGCAGCTTGTACAGTCTGCGCCATTCCAGCATCACCTTCCGCTTGCTATACGGACAAGGCATTGACTTGCTGACACTGGCACGCAATGCACGCACCAGTGTGGACATGATCAACCAACACTACGCCAGCACTGTGACTGGCGAGCAGAACATTGGCATGCTGCAAAGTCGTCGCACTCGTCAGCACAGCCAGTTATCACACACAGTTATTTCTTGAACCCATCGCGCAGTTTCACACTGGCACTTTCAATCTGCGTGTCCAGTTCACCGTTGCGCACAGCGTCAATCACCGTGTCCAGCACTGTACAAAGGTTTTCAACTGCACCAACATCGATAGCAGTCTTGCCCTTTTGCAGTTCAATCTGTCGACTGCCATAGTTGATAGCCAGCAAACATTCGCCCTTTTCTCCAGTCCAAAACCACGGCTTGATGCGAACAGGCACTTGTTTAACAACCCGTGCACCAGTGTCAGCATCTGCGAATGAGCGAAAGCGTGTGGGCGTGTAGTGCTGCCCTTGCGCTTGTGCCGCTGCCAGCATGCGCTGCTCGCCCAGTTTGATCAGCAGCTTGTTGCGGCGTTTGACAACGTCAGGCAATGCACGTGTCTTGCGGGCTGCGGTCAACTTCAATGTGTTCAGAATGGCAGTCATGTGCTTTTCCTTTCGAATGTTTGTAAAGCACAGACTATTTTGTACCCAACCACCACGGGTGAGCAACCGAATTCCGTTCAGTATTGCGGGTCATTAAAGTGTCGCTTTAAATGACACCAACAACTGCACCAACATTTGCAGCAAAAACGCAGATGGTATTTTTACAGCATGTTGACACTTGCGTGCAGCACCGTTGGATTCTTTGCAATGTACTTTTCGGTGACCACAATCGATCTGTGTCCTGCCAACTCTTTCAACACATGAATCGCCACGCCTTTGTTCGCCAAATTCGTAATGAATGAACGACGACCACTGTGACTGCTGCCATGAACAATGTCACAGTCCTTGTACCAGTAGTGAAACATTTGACAGCCAGTTGATGCAGAAAACCCACGGTCAGCGCTCTTTTGCGTAGCAAACAGTGCGCGACTTGTGTTTGACATGGTCACAGCCAATAAATCCTGCACACCAAATCTTTCGCGCAAATAGTTGCGAATCACATCACGCATTTTGTCAGCCAGATACACAGTGCGCCCACGAGCGCCCTTGGTTTGGTTTCTGTTGAGATTGACTTCTTGCTTGATATCGCCGTTGCGTTCCAACACATCACAGATACGCATGCTGACCAACTCTTTGATGCGCACGCCACATCCGTGCGTCAACAAGAACATTGCTTGGTTTCTCATTGCGTGCTGCTTCTTGCCGAGATATTGCATCACTCGTTCAACTTCATCTTGTGTCAGTACCTTTGCTTGCGCCATATTCGCCACTCCTTGCTATCAAATATTTATTCAATGCAAGTGTGCAACCAAACATCTACGCGGACAACCATTCTGATTGCAAATGAAACTTGTACGAATGTATTGCCTTTTTGCAAAACCAAATATTAGTGTAATTTCACTTGGTCTGCGATTGCGCAAAACAGCGCACAAGCGCTTAACGGCTCACTCAGCATACTGCGTATGCATTTTCAAAAATAACGCAGCACAGCTTGTTTAAACAAGTCTAGCAGCGCAGCGCAAAGTGCAATGCAACTTTCTAAGTTGAATTGGAATAATCTTTTTTGCAACAGTGTGAGTCAAACGCAACACTCAGAAGTTTTTGGGCACGTAGCTCTTTGCCAACTGTTCTTGCTGCGCAATCAACGCCTTGTGTGCCAGCTCTGCCTTGCGCACTTCGTCAGAAATACCTTTGTAGCCCGTAATTTTTTCTTCATCCAAATACCAAAACTGCAATCCCGTTTCTCTGCGCATCAGCAGTTCAATTCGTTTCTTGTCTGCACTGTGCAGTCGCTCATTGATGTAAATGGCATCATGCACGTTCGCCAAAACTGTTTTGTAAACCGCACCAACTTCTCTGCGCACAATGTCCATCACGATTGACTCTGACCTTTGATACAAGAACGACATCAATTTGCTTTTGCTTAGTCGTCCTGATGCTGTTTGCAGTTCGGTGTCTGCGAGCAATGCTGGATCATTTTCTTTCGCATACTCAGTGATGATCTCGTCCATGCGCTTGTTCTCGTCCATGTACGCTGCTGCCTCAGCACAAGCGTAGAAGTTGCTGCGTGCGTGCTCATCTGCAATGATTTTGACGATTGCAGGATTAAATGCTTTGCCGCTGCGATCAATCCAACCTTGCGTTGTCTTTCTCGCGCCAAAGCTGATTGCAGTCAGTGCTTGTTTGACCACATCCAGCTGCATGTCCGCGCTGATATGCGTACCACCGCCAAATGTCTGCTGCCTGATTGTTTCTCTGAATGCTTTTTTGTCCGTCAAATAACTCAAGCAAGTTGCAAATGACGCATTGAACTCATGCGGTGTGATTCCATTTTTGTCGCAAATCATCCAAGCAAAACCCAGCTTCCACGCAACAACACTTGAACGGATGTCGTATTCATAGCAGTCGCCCAGCATGGCATGACGCAGCACTGTTCTAATTGACTGCACATTCAGTGCGCCCGTGTAGTACATGCGCCCAAAGTGACTGGGATTCTTTTTCATGGGCAATGTGTTGTTGCCCGCTTGTGCAATTCTCACAATCGCTTGTGCTTGTCGCACCAACATCTGCCGCTGCACATCGTTCATCTTGTTCGCTCTCTTGGTCAAGAACACGATGAATTGTTTGAGCGACTTCACATTTACTGGGCAAAGATCGTATTCCTTGCTGATTTGACGCTGAGACATGCTCATGAAGTCAGGGAACAATTTGTAAAAAAAATCTGTGTCTGTCAGCGTCTTGTCGTTCAGCAGTGCATCCAGTTCGTCAATAGTTTTTTTCTGCAATTGCTTCAAATCCATTGCATCCGTCATCGTGACATGCTTTGTCAATGACACTGTGGAATAGTCTGAACCTTTCAATCCTGTTTTCACTACGTGTAAAAGATTCAGATTGTTCACTTCTAGCCATTTGTGCAGGTATTGACGATTACCATCAATGACGAATTGCCCTACCTCGGCTGACAGTGCATGTGTGCTGACATAGAAATGCTTGAAGAACCTGTACATGTTGTCATCCATGTGCAGCAATGATTGCTCTAAATGCCGTTCAAGTACTCTGATGTACTTTTCCAACGCTAATTCTGCTTTGTTAGTTTTGGGCATTGCCCGTTTCAGTGCAGCAGACACCACTGTATCCACGGTCAGCTTGATCGTTTGCGTTGTCATGTCATGAACCCATGCTGCACAGTGCAGGACATAAAAATGTCTTACACATATAGTAATTCTTAAAGAAATCCATTTCTCACTTCCATTACTTCTTGTGATCAATTCAATTGAAGAAGTTGTGAACGAGTTCGCATCAGCGAATGAAGTTCACAGATGTGTAAGCGAAGCGCAACACATCTTCATGATGAACATCCATTGATTGCACATGTCACACACATCACCAACAACCACACTATGAATTGATCTTCTCTTTTTTTTCTCACTTGTTGGTATTTATTCAGAACCAAATACTTGAGCAGCAAAACCAAATGCATGTCGGTGTTGTTTCCGTCATTTCGGTAATATTGTTATGCACATGTTCAACAAACACATGTGAGATTTCCAAATGACGACATCACTTGCAGTACTGAAATTCGTTACCCAAAAGCGCCCCACGCAAATTCCAGCGGTTCAAGTGCGCCGCAATAAATTGGTTAAAAAGTTGCACGAGCAAATCCAACTGATCACTGCAAAAAAAGATGGTCAAACTTTTGCACCCCTGCACTTGCGCTCCGTGCGTGACCGCAACACTGGTGAAATCAAACGCATGGAGTTGCCCAAGCGCATTCGTCCATGGTTCTTTACCAGTGACAACGGGAAAATCTGCCTACAAATCAAGTACGGAAGCAAAGTCATTGACATCAGCGGTAAGAACAAACCCACCATTGAACTCGCCAGCACCGATGATCTTGTCAAAACGCTTGAACTCATCAAGACTGCAACGCTTGTGGGTGAACTGGATGCCATGCTTGAAAGTGCGGGTTTGACATTGCGTGACGGGTTCACCAAATAATCCGTTGCACTGCGCTAGCAGAACATCTTTTTGCTAGCGCAGTCTCCACACTTCATGCACACGATAAATACATGCATGAAGATCTGCGAGATTTCTCACCCACTTTCCACTTTCATCGCCACCGTTCGTGTTGTCACACGCAACACCACTGTCACCGCACGAACCATGGTCATCGCTGACACCTTCATGTCTGCTAAAGCCATGCTCGCCAAGACCTACGGCGCTGAAAATGTGTTGTCGCTGTCACAGATTGCCAACGAATCTATCGTTGACGAACAGACCAAAACACTTTCCCCGCAGGAATTGCAGGTCAAATCCATGAGTGATCGCGCCAAACAACTCACTCAACAAGCCAAACAACTCAAAGCAAGACAGTCATTGCAAAAAGCACAGCAGAACTTGGTCAAAGCATCACAACTTCCACGCACTCACTGATCGTGCAGACATAAAAAAACAGCGTTCACACATCGTGACGCTGTTTTTTCACTTGCTTAAGAAAATTCAAGTCCCACGCTTTTTGCGTGTCGCAGTGGTTTTGCGTGCTGCTGATTTGCGCGCTGTTGGTGCTTTGATGAATCCCTTTACATCGCTGTATGCAAATGCATGTGACTCGAACAGTCTTTTGATTGTGTCTAGTGCAGCCTGCCGTGCCACTTCACGCTGCTGCTTGATTTGCTCTTCAAGCATCTTTTGCGCAGCAATCATTTCTTCAAGTTGTTGCTGAGGATCTTGTTGTGCATCTGCCATGTCGTTGCTCCAATTTTGCAGTTGTTGATTTGATAAATTTATCAGCTTGCACACTGTGCAGCACCAGTGTTTTCCCTCGTGTGCAGTTGTTTGCTGACTGCAGCGCCAGCGTGCAGACAACAAAAAACCCACCGTGTTGCCACGGTGGGTTTTTATTCTTCGAAATCTCAAACTGTCTTACGACAGCGTTGGATTAGAAAGAGTGACGGATACCGACAGCAGTGGTCTTGGTAGCATCGGTAGTGTTGGTACCGCTGGCGTTGGTGTTGGGATCCTTGCTCTCGTAACGGGCCCACAGAGCCGTACGCTTGCTGAGGTTGTAATCAGCACCCAAGCCCAGGATCTTGCGATCAGCGTTGGCAACCAGCTTGTCATCACGCTTGGCGTAAGAAGCCATCAGATCGATAGCGCCGAGAGTGTACTTAGCGCCCAACATGTAAGCCTTGGCATCAATGGCGTTTGCATTTTGCTTTTCTGTCCAGTAAGCAGCGTGCAGTTTGGCAGGACCAAATGCATAGTTTGCAGCCAGTGTGGTCAGCTTGTAATCGCCGTTAACGGCGTTGGTGCTGGCACCAGGGTTAACCAAGGCGTTCACGGCTGTGGCACCAAACTTGTGTTGCTGTTGAGTCAGAGCAACGTTCAGGGGACCGTTGCTGTAGAAAGCGCCGAGGTCAGTAACTTGAGCGCGGTTGACGCCAGCAACAGTTGCAAGGGACGAGTTGTTGGTACCGTCAGTTGCGTCAACCTTGGGCACGTACAGTGCACGAGCGGTGAAACCATTGAACGAAGGCGTGGTGTACTCAACGGAGCCGTTGAAGCGGGTAGGAGCTGTTTGGTTGAAGTTAGAAAGAGTAGAGCTACCAACGGTGTACATGTTGCCGTTGGTTGCGTAACCAGAACCCAGAGCCGTACCGAAGACAGAACCAGTCAGCCAAGCGCTGAGGGAACCAGTGTTCATGCGACCGAACTTGACGCCACCGAATGCAGCGCTGCTCACGCCAACAAAGTTGTTGCCGTTGGCGCCGTTGCTGGTGCGAACTGCAGGAGTGTCCTGCAACACGCTACCGGACAAGCCAGAACCACCAACGAAATCAGGGTTCATCTCGTACTGGAATTCAGCCTTCAGACCCGAACCCAGATCTTCAGTACCTTTGACGAAGATGGCAGAAGTAGCGGTACCGTTCTGGAAGCCACCTTTAGTGTCGGTAGCAGTGCCAGTAGCGCTGACGTTGCGATAACCAGCGTCCAGCACGCCAGAAATGGTCACAGAAGACTGAGCGAAAGAAGCGGTGGCAGCCAGGGCAGCCAGAGCAAACAATGTTTGATTTTTCCATCAAGTTGCTTGAAGGTGCCTGCAAGGTGCCAACAATGCACCAACAACAAAGTGAGCAAAGTTGTACAGCAGCAGATGTACAACAAATCACGCTGCAGCTTGCCAGAATTTCTACACAGCACGCAACGGCAACTGACGGCATAGATGCGGCATGACTGCAGCCGTAAATCGCAGCCAGCGTTTGTCTGCGCGGTTGCGTTTGCGATGTACAACAGTACGCTTGTAGCATGCATACCGTTTCTACCGCAGCAGCAGCCAACGACACACACATGCGCAGCAGCCAACGCGAGCGCACCGTGCCCATACCTTCAACCATTACACCTGTGCCAGGTTATCCCAGCAAATTAAGTGTATTCAAAATCGCAGCCAGTAAGTTCTGGCAAGTGCGCTGCTGGATTGCAGGACGCACACACAGACGCAGCACGCAAACACAAAGCCTGCGCATGGCACAGAGTTTTGCACGAACTTTTTATGAACAACTGCTAGCGCAGTCCGCCAATTTGAGCCGCACTGCAACAGCAGCACACAACGAGATTCAACACTCCGCAGCCACAGTCAAACCACAGCACACCTTTGCAGCCATTGCTGCACAGATGATCACAAACGAACAAGCTCGCGTTGAGCGCGGTGAGTTTAGTGCTGGCAGTTTGCAAGTGCTGCGCAACAGACTGGATGCACACATACTGCCGCGCTGGGGCAAACTGTCACCTGCTGCAGTAGATCACGCTGAACTGCTGGCATTCACGCAGTACTTAAGCAAGAGTTTCTCAACCATCACCGTCAGCCAGTACTTGGTTGCTGTGCGCAAAGTTTTGACCATGGCAGCAGCAGTGAATGCGCTGGACAAGCTGCCAGAGTTTCCCAAAATTCGAGTGCAAACCAACTCACGCGGCGCATTTACGCCCACAGAGTACTGGCAGATCATGCGCACTGCTCGCAAGCTGCAGCACACCAGACATCCAGACAGTGACAGCACACTGCGCAAGAACTACAGGCTGCGCACAGCAGACAACACCATGCCGCCAGATGTTGCATGGTGCATCGGATTTATGGTCAACAGCTTCATCAGACCCAGCGATTTGAAGACGCTGAAACACAGGCATGTGGAAGTGGTGCGCAACGGCAACACATATCTGCGACTGAATCTACCCAAAACAAAAAGCCACTCACGCCCAATCGTCACGCTACAGCCTGCAGTGCGCATCTACCAACAAATCACGCAGCACTACAGCACACAGAACCTTTCAGCACCAGACGATTACCTGTTCCTGCCGTACTTGCGTGACCGTGCTTATGCACACTGGGTGCTGGCGTTTTATTTCAACTGGGTACTGGCACGCACTGGGTTAAAGCTGGGTGCACATGGACAAGAGCGCAGCTTATACAGCCTGCGACATTCAAGCATCACATTCCGCTTGCTGTACGGACAAGGCATTGACCTGTTGACACTGGCACGCAATGCCCGCACCAGCATCGACATGATCAACCAACACTACGCCAGCACTGTGACTGGCGAGCAGAACATTGGCATGCTGCAAAGTCGCCGCAGCCGCAGTTCAAATCAGTTGGTCACTTCTTGAATCCGTCACGCAGTTTTGCACTGGCGCTTTCAATCTGTGTGTCCAGTTCACCGTTTTTCACAGCGTCAATCACTGTGTCCAGCACTGTACAAAGGTTTTCAACTGCACCAACATCAATAGCAGTCTTGCCCTTTTGCAGTTCAATCTGCTTACTACCGTATTGCACTGCCAACAAGCACTCGCCTTTTTCTCCCGTCCAAAACCACGGTTTGATGCGCACAGGTACTTGTTTGACAATGCGTGCGCCAGTGTCTGCATCTGCGAATGAACGGTAGCGAGTTGGCGTGTAGTGCTGGCCCTGCGCCTGTGCTGCTGCCAGCATGCGCTGCTCGCCCAGCTTCATCAGCAGTTTGTTGCGGCGTTTGACAATTTCAGGCAGTGCACGTGTCTTGCGGGCTGCTGTGAGTTTCAGTGTGTTCAGTATGCTGCTCATGTGCGTTCTCCTATGTGTGTTTCGCAGCCACAACTTTATGGTCAGAAACGCACATGGACAACCATGACTGAATGCACCGATCAATTGGCGGGACATTGGCAGATGTATTTTTGCATTACCTGCCGTGTGTGTTGCCATAAACTTACAAAGAGCATATTTTTCAACAGATTACCCGTGGTTTTGCACCAATTTGCAGGTTTTTCACTTGAGCGCTCTCTGTTTGCGCAGCTGCTCTGCATCACGCTGCTGCCTTTGACGCTCACGCTCACTGCGCAGTTGCTGCCGACTGCGCTCCACACCCTGCTTCAAACTGTGTATGCGTGCTTGCGCAGGTGACATGGGTGGCTTGGGCTTGATGGGTTTGATCACTTCGAAGATGCGCATGCAGTATTTACCAACTGCACACTGCGAACCTAATAAAGAACCACTTTTAACAGCCTGTTGTTATGTCAGTGATAAATAAGTGCATGAACAAATACAAGAACTTTATGGATGACGGATTGACAGCGGACTGGCTGCGTGACAACGGACTGAACGACAAAACCTTCAGCACCGCAAAACTCAACGCTATACGGGCACAGACAATGGCTCACACGCTATTGACTGAGCACCTGGCACTGCTGAGCAACAGTCAAATCCAAACACTCACAGCGTTTCAACAGGCAACAGCTACCAAGCGAGACATACAGCGTGTTTCAGATGCGTTCTGTCAAGCAGTGATGAACATACACACCAACATCAACCGCAAACTTTTCAGGCAATACCGCAAACTCAACAGGCTACACACCCAAGCAACCACCCTCTAATTCTTTCACGCAATTAAACAGCAGATAAACAACTGCTCTACCAAAGTGTCAAACCCAGTTTGTAATATGACGGCTAATGAGACTGGACCTGCTACCACTGATGTGAAGTTGCGTAGCGTATAGGGCGAAGCCGCAGAGTATTGGCGGTAGTGCCATTTGGAAGTTTCAATACATCAGTCTTCCCACAGAACTCACTTCACATTCGTGTAGATGGACTCAACTCAAATCAACTACACGGCACGGCGGCAATGGCACAGGACTTTTCTTCGTGCCATAGCCGTCGTGCGTCCAAACTAATCTAAATCAACCTAATACACCTCACACAACTGCGTTGTGTTCGGCTTTCATTCATCAGTTCAAACACAACCAAATGAAAGCGAAGCGATGTGTGTGAGCGACGAGCGAAACACAGGCGAACGCCAGTTCGCTATCAGTCATTCAGCAGTTATGTTCTGCAACACACAAAGGCTTATGTTTGGCAACACACATAGAGATATCTGAGACATCACACATAACAATACAGGTCAAACAAAAGTATGACCACACTGTTGTTCAACACCAGTGTTAGAGCAAATCACCAACACCCGAGATCTCGAAACCGCGCAGATTTTGCGCAGCAATTTTTTACGCAGCTGTAATTGAGATTTGGGCAGCAATGCGCAGCAACACATCAAATCGCACGCACAAGCGCTGGATTTGATTTCTGCGTTCGCTGCGATGCTGGCTCAGGTCAAAGCGCTGCTGTAGGGCTTTTTACGCAGTCTGCACGCCCTGCTGCGTCAAACAGCGTGCGCACACACAGCAGTGCAGGTAAATACACGAGATAAGAGAATGCATGAACTGTTTTCGCCACCGCGCAACCTGTTGTTCTTGAACAAATCACCATCAACCCGCCAAAGCCGTGGGTTTCTCTTGCTCATCCAGCACCAAAGATCACACACTAACAACAACTAATTTATTTGGAGAAAACATATGGCAGCAGCAAAGTCACTGACACACGCAGAAATTGAACGGGCACTTGCGTACATCGCAGGTAACGCCAACGCCCAACGCAACCGAGTGATGTTTTTGCTCACAACCAACGCAGGGTTGCGTGTGAGCGAAGTTGCTGACTTGAAGTTGGCAGATGTGTTGGACAGAGACGGCACACTGCGCAGCGAACTTCTGCTGGCTGCTGAGCGTGTCAAACACGGTCACTCACGCACAGTGTTTCTAAACACAGCCATACGCACTGAACTTGCCGCCTACATCCAGTCACGCATTTGGATTGACGCACAGCAGCCGCTTTTCACAACACATCGCGGTCCACGCTGCCCATTCAGTGCCAACACACTCGCACAGTATTTTTACTGGATGTATCGTAGAGCAGGCATCAAAGGTGCCAGCAGTCACAGTGGCCGCAAGACATTTTTAACCTCACTGGCCGGCAAAGGCGTTTCAGTGTTTGTACTTGCGGCACTCGCGGGCCATCGTGACATCAAGACAACCTCCAGGTATGTGACCGTTAATGACGATGTCAAACGCAGTGCTGTGGAATTGATTTAATCGCGCTCAGGATTTATGACTTTCAACATGTCAGCAAGCTTGTTACGCATCTTCTGCCGTTGCTCATCGGTCATCACATCTTCTTCAGGTTCTGCGTACAGCAACTCCAGTGCAGCTTTGGACAAAGCTTCACGCTGTCGCCAGTGTTTGCGCAAACGAGCACCAACAACAGGGTCTTCGTCAATCAGTGTGTATTTGCTTTTTGTTCCGCGAACACGCGGCACACCAGACGCACTTATGTCAGGTGCGTAGCCAGGTTCGGGATTTACATCTCTGTCCAACCAACGCAATATTTCGCCAGCAATCTGCGAGTCTGCATTTGGATTTCTCTTTTGATCTGTATCTACATAGTTACACAAATCCATCACTGCTTCTTCGTAACAGCCAAACGCTTTTGATTCGTAACGCCCAAACGCAGTGCGTCCCTGTGCATCACGCTTCTTGCTGCGTTTGAACATGTTGGAGATTCGAGTGTATCTGTCACCCTCACGCACTTTATCCATGTAGTTCACCAACTGCCATGGCATTTCACCGTGGTGATCATGCTCTACATGCGATATGTCCCAGTCAAAGCTTGACAAGTATTCTGTGTATTGCTCCGCTGTCAATGCGCTGTTCATTTTTGCGTCAGGCACTGAACGCTGATCAACAACAGTTTTAAGTGCAGCAGTGATGCGCTGCAGTCGATCAATGTCTGCGTAAGCAATATCTACAAACTGCTCGCTGCCCAAATCAACATAGGTCAGTGCGTGCAGATACTGACTGTCATCTACACCTTCACTCTTGATCTGCCGCAACTCAAACAACGCAGCGTATTGCGCAACACGCTGCGTGTAGGTATTACGCTGCAGGCTTTTTGCGTCTTGGTGCTGTTTTGCGTGCAGCACTTTTGCGTGGTGTGCTTTTGCGAGCAGCCCCTTTCGTCTTCAATCCTTTTTTAACATCTGTCAGCGTAAAACCATGCATCTGGCATTTTGCAATCACATCTGCCAAATCATCTGCACGCAGTTTCGACAGCAGCTCTTTGCTTTTCGTTTCGTATTCTTCTTCAGCTTTTTTAGCCTTCTCCTGCGCAGCGTTGCGCTCCGCTTCCATTTTCGCCAGCAGTGCTCGCGGATCTTCTTTTTCTGCTGCAGTCATGTCTGTTCCTTTGCGTGTTGTTGATTTGATAAATTTATCAGCTTGCACACTGCGCAGCACCAGTGTTTTCCCTCGTGTGCAGTTGTTTCGCTGACTGCAGCGCTAGCGTGCAGACAACAAAAAACCCACCGTGTTGCCACGGTGGGTTTTTATTCTTCGAAATCTCAAACTGTCTTACGACAGCCGGGGATTAGAAAGCGTGCGACACGCCAACAGCGAACAGGTTGTACTTGGTGTCAGCCAATTGGCCAGCAGCTTGAGCAGCACCATTCACAACGATGCTAGATGCGCTGGCATCGCCTGCTTTGCCGCCCTGGTAACGAGCATACAGGTAAGTGCGCTTGCTCAGATCGTATTCAGCACCAACGCCCATGAACGTGGTCTTCTTGCCTTCCAGTGCGGTCACAGGAGAAGCATCGGTCTTGCGCTCGCCATAGCTGGCCATCAGGCGGGCAGCGCCCATGGGCACCACAGCGGTCAGCAGGTAAGACTTGGACTCGGTGGCACCGGTCAAGCTGGTGGTGGTCAGACCAGCGTTATTCTTGACGTTGGACAGGTTGGCACCAACCACAGCCACGCCGAAGTTGTAAGAAGCGCCAACAGTGGTCGTGGTGGTCTTGACGTTAGAACCAGCTGCTGCAGTAGCGCTAGCAGCAGCTTCGTTAGGCGAAGCCTTGATGGTCAGGTAAGCAGCACGCACAGCCAGGGGACCGTTGACGTAGCTCAGGCCAAGTTCGTCGATCTTCGGACGACGCAGTACAACGCCAGTGGTGGCACCATATTGCTCGTTATTCTTGAAGTTGGTCAGGAAACGCGCGGTCAGACCGCTGAAGTTGGGGGTGATGTAGACCAGGCTGTTCTCGAAACGGGTGAAGGTGTTGGTGCCGGAGCTGCCCTGGATCACGCCGTAGCCCGAACCCACACCGGTATTGAATGCACCGGAGCCCGTGCCGAAGGTGGACAGAGAAGCGCTGTTGATGGTGCCGAACTGGACTTCACCGAAGTCACCCGACAGGCCGACGAAGCTGTAACCCTTGCCGACCAGGCCCGACTGGGCAGAAGCTTGGCCAGTTGCTTGAGCAGCATCTGTACCGACAGCAGCAGCAGTTGCGATGGTGTTGTTGAAACCGTTGCCATCACCAGCAGTGAAGGAAGGCTGAACTTCGAAACGGAAGTTGGCCTTGAGGCCACCGCCCAGATCTTCGGTGCCGCGGATCTGAACAGAAGTGGTGCGGGCACCGCTCTGACCGACCAAGTCGTAGGCTTGGCCGTAAGACTTACCGGTCTGGACGTTGGCGTCCATGATACCGCTGATGGTCACAGAAGATTGAGCGAAAGAAGCGGTGGCAGCAACAGCAGCCAGAGCAATCAGAGTTTTTTTCATTGCAAATTTCTCCAAAGTTTAAAAAAGAGCTTGGGGTTCGTGGGGTGAGAATCACCTGTCTAAACACTAAGCCAACCTCCAATTTCGGAAGGTTGTGTGTATTGCACCAGAGCAAGGCGGCTTTTCCAAGAATTTCCATGAATAAAGGCCTTTTCCGTTGCATCGCTGCAACAAGTCAGCTTTGAAAATTTTTAATTGAATCACTTTAACTATGTTTTTATCAATAAATTCAACAACTTCCACGGATTGTCAAATGCATCAGATGAACAATCACAAGCTTTCGGCTTCTATAAATGACCAGCCAGTCACACTTTGCACCCAAGATTTGAGCGCTCTTTGTTAAGCTCGCCCTTTATGAACATCCACGCTTTGATTTTGGCCACCGACAGCGCTTTGCGCACCCTGTGGGCCGAGCCCCGCGCCAGCCGTCCCATGCCTTTGGCCGCCAGTTCTGAGCTGGTGCTGACCGATGCCGAGCGCCGGGAAGCCGCTGCTCTGATGCGCGTGAACCATGTGGGTGAGGTTTGTGCCCAAGCCCTTTACACCGGCCAGGCCTTGGCCTGCCGGAGCCCAGCGCTGCGCACCCAGCTGGACGAAGCCAGCCGCGAAGAAACGGACCACCTGGCTTGGACCAAGCAGCGGCTGGATGAGCTGAACGACCGCCCTTCTTTTTTGAACCCGCTTTGGTATGCCGGTGCATTTGCCATTGGCTATGCGGCAGGCAAGCTGGGTGGTGATCGGGTAAGCCTGGGCTTTGTGGTTGAAACCGAGCGCCAAGTAGAAGCCCACCTGCAAAGCCACATGGACCGCCTACCCGCCGCCGACAGCGCCTCACGCGCCATCGTGTCGCAGATGAAAGCCGATGAAATCGCTCACGCCCAGATGGCGCAAAAGGCGGGTGCCGTAGAACTGCCCGCCCCAGTTAAAGCCCTGATGCAGGCCGCAGCCAAGGTGATGACGACGGTGGCCCACCGGGTTTAATCAACATCACGTCAGCCTTGCACCTCAACCAGTTCAAAACTGGTCGTGATTTCCGCCGTTTTGCCCAGCATGATGCTGGCCGAGCAGTATTTGTCGTGGCTCATGGCAATGGCGCGCTCCACGGCGCTTGCAGGGACGCCTTTGGCGGTGACAGTGAAGTGCATGTTGATCTTGGTGAAGACTTTAGGGTCCACCTCGGCGCGTTCGCTGCTGAGCTTGACACTGCAGCCACGCACGTCATGCCGGCCACGCTTCAAGATGAGCACCACGTCATAGGCCGTGCACCCGCCCGTGCCCGCCAGAAGCATTTCCATGGGGCGTGGGGCCAAGTTTTGGCCTCCGTTTTCAGGCTTGACCGCATCGGGGGCGCCGTCCATGGACACCATATGGCCGGAGCCGGTCTCGGCCAAAAAACCCATGCCGGAGCGGGTGCCGGCAGCGCCGGTCCAGGTGACTGTGCATTCCATGTCTTGATTCCTTGGTATTTGGCTGGACCAGAGCGCCAGCTTGTGTTTGTGCCTATGTTACCCAAGCCTGATCAGGCGGAATTTTGACAATTTTTTGCAGTTAAAAGCCCATCACTTGCTGCAATGCAGCAAAAAGGCCATTACAATTGCGAACAGTCGTGCTTTTTTGCACACACCCCTTGTCTCCTCCACCCTCTGAAAAGGTGGATTTGCCCCCAACCGCAAGGCTGGGGGCATTTTTTTGCCTTCACTAAAAATTAATATAAAAATACTCTTTTAAAACATTTGATGTATAAAACAGGCATTCATTCGATGGGCCTGTACTTTGCTGCACATTTCACTACCCAAAACTGTCTGGATAATTCCCTTGTGGATAGGTGCGATCAGCACCTGGGCTCAGGACACGGTTCTCATCCTCGACAAAGCCCCAGAATACCGGCAATTTGAACGTGTGCAGATCACAGGATCAAGCATTCTGCGCAAAGAACTCACGCAATCTTTGCCGATTCAAATCATCACACGGCAAGACATTCAAAACAGCACCGCCAAAAATTTAGAGGAATTGCTGCATGTTCACCCGGCCATGCTTCACTTCAGTCAGCCTTCCAATTTGGGACTGACCCGAGCAGGCTACTCTTCAGCATCACTGCACGGCATGCCCACTGGAACTTTGGTGTTGTTGAATGGACAACGCTTGGCCAGCTACCCCAGACAAACCATCATTACCGCAGAACGCAGCGGGACCGACCTCTCCCAAATTCCACTCAGCGCTGTGGATCGCATTGAACTGCTGACCGACGGCGCCTCATCTCTTTACGGCACAGACGCGATCGCAGGTGTCGTGAACATCATCACCCAAACGGAGCGTAAACAATGGGAGGTGACAGCTCAAACACGCATACCAGACCATCAAAAGGGGCAGGGTAAAAGCCTGCAAATCAACGGAGGAATAGGCTCGCTCCTGAGCGATGGCTTCAGCTGGGTGCTGACAGCTGAAGTCGAAAATCAAGAGCCTTTGCTTGGTTCAGATCGTGCGTATGCTTCAGTTGGACGGTACCCACTGGTACACGGTGGGCGCGCATACACCACGGAAGGACCTCAACTGACGCCGGCGCAATCTGTCCCGACACTGAGTACCAGCAACCGTACCACTGCGCCCTTTGGTCGCCTCTGGAATGCGCTTTACCAAGGCGGAGAATGTCCCAAGCCGTATGTTCCTGACCACACACAGCCCGCATGCCTCTACAACCCTTACGCTGACATGAGTCTCTATCCGCGCCAGGACATGGTTCGCTTGCACTCACAGTTGCAATGGGCAACTTCTTTTGGCACCGCGCATGCTGAAATTCTGCACAGCAAAATTGACCAGGAGCGGTACGGCATTCGCTGGGACACTTATGTCAGTCGCATCGGCAACCGACCCACCGATCCGGGCTATCAACTGGCGCAAGCGCAGGGCTTCACACCTGGCCAAACCTTTTTACTTTGGCGGCCTTCGGAACTGGGTGCGCTGAGTCAGTTTTACCAAGACAAATACACAAGCATCAGGACCGGCATCAAAGGCACATGGGGCGACTGGGACTATCAAGCGAACGCATCGTGGGCTGAGAGTTCCGGGAAATTGTCCAGAGAAACCGCCACATACCCCAACCTGGGACGAACCACGGATGCAGCGAGGGTGCTAACCAACGACACCCTATTGATGCCGCTGAATTCATCCACCGAAAACAGTGCACAAATGAAGGCCCTGCTGGCCGCCTTGCCCATTCAAGTCCCAACCGATCAAGGCATGACACAAATGCAATCCTTGCAGCTCAATGCCTCCAAGGTCATGGGAGAGTTCAAGGGTCAGGATATTTTTCTGGGTTGGGGCACCGAGTGGCGTCAGCACAGAGACCGTTACACACCATTTCGAGCTGAGCAACCTGCATTCAATGCTTCGCGAAAAATCTGGGCCCAATATGCAGAACTGATTTTTCCGGTGGCCGACCAAGCAGAGATCACAGCGGCTTTACGCAACGACCAGTACAGTGATTTCGGCCGCACCACCAATGCCAAATTGGCTGGCAAATGGCTTGTGTCAAGTCAATGGCTTTTGCGTGGCTCTGTTGGAACAGGTTTTAGAGCCCCAACCTTAGGGCAAATGACAGAAACAGACATCTTTTCAAGTGCATTTGTATCCAGCACCTGCAGCGATGCACTGAAACAAGTGGCAGCTCAACTGTCCCAGTCTTTGGGCCGTCCGGGAAATTGTGTCAATGATGGAAATCTCTGGATGTCAGGTCAAGGTTCACAAGACCTGAAACCCGAGACTTCAACTCAGCAGACTTGGGGCGTGCGCTTCATGCCTTCGGCCAGTCAATCTTTGAGCATTGACTATTGGCTTATCAGCATGCGCAATACGATTCGCCAGTACCCAGCCAATCTGGTTTTGGCCAATCCACTCCTGAATACACAGTACTTCACGCTCGACCCAAGCGGTCGGCTGGATTTATTGTTACCCATGGTCAACATGGGCTCATCTGTTAAATCCGGACTGGATCTTGCGTGGCTTTACAGGCTACCGATCGATAGCGGTCGCATTCTCTTTAAGCTTGACACCTCCCTCTATTTGAAATCGGAACAAATCACGACACCGGGCTCTGCCTCCTCTAGCGACTTGGGTCAATACTCCTCCGCATCGGAGACTGTGACGCCGCGCACCGTCAGCCGCTGGACCTTGGCCTACCAACATCCCAAAGGTGCGGTCTCCACCACGCTGAACCGCGTTAGTGGTTACATCAGCGCCCCTTTCTCGGCGAGGGACGTACAAACCCGGCAAATCACCACCATCACCGGCATGCGCATACCTGCGTTCTGGACTCTGGATGTCCACTCGCACTACAACTTGACGCCCCGCATCACCCTCAAGGCCGCCATCGCTAATCTGTTGAACCAATCTGCGCCCATTTCTTTTACACAAAATACAAGCGCTGTTTTTGGGGTGAACACCAACCTGAGCTCCGTGTGGGGCAGAACTGTCTCGTTGAGCGTAACCGTCCGCTTTTAGGCGATCGCCTGCGACTGGGACGGTATCATCAGCTGGTCGTTTCGGATGATCCGTGCGCAAGAACATCCCTCCATATGAACTCTCCAAAACTTCGCCCCGCCGATTACCTGATCAAAATCCTGAATGCCCGCGTCTATGACGTGGCCACCGAATCGGCCTTGGAGCCAGCCCAAAACCTGTCTCGCCGCTTGGGCAACCAAGTGCTTTTGAAGCGCGAAGACCAGCAACCCGTGCACAGCTTCAAGCTGCGCGGCGCTTACAACAAGATGTCGCACCTGACACCTGAGCAGCTCAAAAAAGGTGTGATCTGCGCCTCGGCAGGCAACCATGCACAAGGCGTGGCCCTGAGTGCCAGCAAGCTGGGCACCCGCGCTGTGATCGTCATGCCCACCACCACGCCACAAGTGAAGATCGACGCGGTCAAAGGTTTTGGGGGCGAGGTGGTGCTGTTTGGCGACAGCTATTCAGACGCCTACAACCACTCGCTGGCACTTCAGAAAAAGCAGGGCCTGAGCTTTGTGCATCCCTTTGACGATCCGGACGTGATTGCAGGCCAGGGCACGATTGCCATGGAAATGCTGCGCCAACACCAAGGGCAGCTGGATGCGGTGTTTGTGGCCATTGGGGGCGGTGGCCTGATCAGTGGCGTGGCCAACTACATCAAGGCAGTGCGCCCCGGGGTGAGGGTGATTGGCGTTCAGATGAACGACTCCAACGCCATGATGCAATCGGTGGCCGCCAAAAAGCGCGTGACCTTGCCCGATGTGGGCCTGTTCTCGGACGGCACCGCCGTCAAGCTGGTGGGCGAAGAAACCTTCCGCGTGACGCGTGGCCTGGTAGACGAATACATGACGGTGGACACCGACGCGGTGTGCGCGGCGATCAAGGACATTTTTGTGGACACGCGCTCCATCGTGGAGCCTGCTGGCGCACTGGCCGTGGCGGCGATCAAGCAGTATGTGGCCGCGCACAAATGCAAGGGCCAGACCTTTGCAGCCATCTTGTGCGGCGCGAACATGAACTTTGACCGCCTGCGCTTTGTGGCCGAGCGCGCCGACGTGGGTGAAGAAAAAGAAGCGCTGTTTGCCGTGACCATCCCAGAAGAACGTGGCAGCTTCAAGCGCTTTTTAGAGCTGATCGGCAGCCTGCCCGGTGGCCCGCGCAACGTGACCGAGTTCAACTACCGCATGAGCGATTCGGACCAAGCCCATGTGTTTTTGGGTTTGAGCACGCATGGCAAAGGCGAAAGCGGCAAGATTACCGCCAAGTTCAACAAGCAGCAGTTCAAAGCGATTGACTTGACGCACGACGAACTGGCTAAAGAACACATCCGCCACATGGTGGGCGGGCACTCGGCGCTGTCACAAGACGAACGCTTGCTGCGTTTTGAGTTCCCCGAACGGCCAGGTGCACTGCTCAAATTTTTGAGCCTGATGCGCCCAGGCTGGAACATCAGCCTGTTTCACTACCGCAACCAAGGTGCCGACTACGGGCGGATTCTGGTGGGCCTGCAGGTGCCTTCCAAGGATGACAAGGCGTTTGATAAGTTTTTGGAAACGCTGGGTTATCCGTATGCGGAAGAGACAGACAACCCGGTGTATCGTTTGTTCCTCCGCAGCTAACGCCAAAGCACACCATGCCAGCATCCCTTGAAGGCCAACTCGTCGTCGCGATCTCGTCGCGGGCCTTGTTCGACTTCGAAGAAGAAAACCGCCTTTTCGAACAAGGGGATGACCGGGCTTATATGAAACTGCAGCTCGAGCGCCTGGAAGCGCCCGCCAAGCCCGGCGTCGCTTTTTCTTTGGTGCGCAAGCTGCTGGCGTTCAATGAAGCCGATGTGCAGCGGGTCGAGGTGGTGATCCTCTCGCGCAATGACCCGGTATCGGGCATGCGGGTGTTCCGCTCAGCGCAGCACTATGGCCTACCGATCCAGCGCGGCAGCTTCACCCGCGGTCAGCCACCATGGCGTTACCTCAAACCCCTCAATGCCAACCTCTTTTTGTCAACGCATTTGTCGGATGTGCGCGCAGCATTGGGCGCGGGCGTCCCCGCTGCGCAGGTGTACCCGCACTCCGCACTGGCATCCGAAGCGCACCCCCACGAAGTGCGCATCGCGTTTGACGGAGATGCGGTGCTGTTTTCTGACGAAGCCGAACGGGTGTTTCAGGCTGAAGGGCTGTCAGCTTTTCAGGCACACGAGCGCGACAAGGCGAGCCAACCCTTGCTGGCAGGGCCTTTCAAACCCTTGCTGCAAGCGCTGCACCAGCTGCAACAAGCCGGCACGCCCGCCATGCGGGTGCGCACCGCTTTGGTCACAGCCCGCAGTGCCCCAGCGCACGAGCGCGCCATCCGCACGTTGATGGACTGGAACATCGAAGTGGACGAAGCCATGTTTTTGGGCGGCTTGCCCAAGGGTGAGTTTTTGCGCGAATTCGAGCCGGACTTTTTCTTTGACGACCAAACCGGTCACATCGAATCGGCGGCGCGGCATGTGCCTTCAGGGCATGTGGCTTCAGGTGTATCGAACCCGGACTGAGCCATCACTTCTTATCCACAAACGGCGCCACCAGTTTCGCGTCAATCCTGTAACTGGACACCCCCATGTGCGAATCGGTTTTGGTCGCAGTCAGAGGACCGGTGACCCACAAGGTGTCCATCAGGCGAAAGCGCTTGCTGGGTTTGTCCAGCACCACATGCACGATCTGGTTGGCAGGGGGTGGCGGCGAATGCACGCAGGCGCCGAAGTAAGGCACCAACAAAAATTCCTTGGTGCCTTCTGGCAAATCCTCCAGTGGCACCATGTAGCCCGGCAAGCGCACGCTCTGCCCCAGGATCAGTGGGTTGATGGGCGCGTTGTCCCACATCTTGCGCATTTTTTTAAGCGCTTCATCGGCCTTGGGGTCGTTGTCCTTGAGCGTGTCCAGGTTCAGCGCCTTGAGGTCTTTGTAGGGATCCCAACCCGCCGGAATCAACTGCTCCCAGCCGATGGTGCGTGTGGGGCCGGGCACACCGGCACCGGGCGGTGGGGTCTCGGCCGACAAGGCCGGCTGAACTTGGGGCACGGTCTCCCGCACCGTGTCGCGCACGCTTTGCGCCACAGCATGGCCCCCGAGCCAAAGGCCACAAGCGCCCAGCACGGCCCTCATCATGGTGATGCGGTTCATCCCTGATCCTTTTGATTTATACGCGTGGCGACAGGCCATCGGCCAAGGATAAACGGTAAGCCCGCCAGGCGGGACCCAAACTGGCGAGCAAACCAGCCAGCAACACCGCACCCGCCAAAGCCAGCTGCGAGGGCAAGGGCGCGGCCAGTTGCAAGCGGATGCCCAGCGACTGCTGCAGCCAGGGCGTGGCCAGCGCCATGCCCGCGTGCGCCAGCAGTACACCCAACACGACCCCGGCGAAGGTGACCCACACCCCTTCGAGCGTGAGCAGGCCCAGCACATGGCGCGGCGCAGCCCCCACGGCGCGCAGCACCGCCAGCTCGCGGCGGCGCTCGTTCAGGCCCGCCAGCACCACCGCCACGAGCGAGACCACGCTCACCAAGGCCACCAGGGCCGAGACCGCCAACAAGGCGTTTTCACCCAGGCCGAGCACTGTCCACAGCTCACCCAGCGCCACACCGGGCATGACGCCCATCAACGCTTCTTCTTCGTGAAAATTCACAAAGCGCTGCACATTGAACACCGCCGCCCGGCTTTTCAGGCCCACCAAAGCGGCCGTGACTTCTTCGGGCTCCAGGTTGAATTTGCGCGCCTGATCGGCCGGGATCTGCCCGCCCGGCATAGGCGTGCCAGCCACCCAGCCGAGGTGAATGGCTTCGAGTGCCTTGAGGCTCACCTGTACCGAACGGTCCACCGGGGTGCCCGTGGGCGCCAGAATGCCGACCACCTTGAAGGGCTTATCGGCGTGTTCATCGGTGTTTCCGTCGGCTGGCTCGCCTTTGTGATCATGGTCGTGGTCGTGCAGGCCGTGACCCAGCGTGATGCTTTGGCCCAGGCCATAGCCCATTTGGCGTGCCACTTCGGATCCGATCACCGCCTCGTACAAACCATCGAGCGTGTCGGCAAATGCCGCGCCTTGCTGCAAGACCAGCGGCTGTTTGTCGCCATAGGCAAAGTGCTGAAAGTAAGCGGGTGTGGTGCCCAACACTGGAAAGCCCCGGTGCGAGTCGCCCAGACTCAAAGGCACGACCCAAGACACCGAGCGGTGCAGCGCCAGCTTGTTCACGCTGTCCATGCTCATGCTTTGCGGCACGCTGCCGATGTGGAACACCGAAAACAGCATCAGCTGCAACGGGCTGCTGCGCGCACCCACAATCAAATCGACCCCGCTGACCGATTGCGCAAAGCTGGTGCGGATGTCGTGGCGCAAACGCTCCAGCGTCCACAGCAACGCGGTGGCCAGCGCCAGCGACACCACCACCCACACCAAGGTGCTGCGCCGGTTCCAGGCACTGCTGCGGGCCATGCGCCAAAGGCTGTTCATATGCGCTCCCCCGATTGCTGCAAGGTGGGCAAGGACCACTGCACGTCAAAGCGCACCGCCTGCTGCTCGTCGTGGCTGACGCACACCAAGGTGCTGCCCGCATCGCGCGCGGCCTGCAGCAACAAGTCCATGAAATCCTGCCGCAACGCCGCGTCGAGCGCCGAGGTGGGCTCATCGGCTAGGATCAGTTCGGGCTGGCCCATCAGGGCACGGGCAGCGGCCACGCGCTGCTGCTGGCCCACCGACAAGGCGTCGGCCCGGCGCGTCCACATGGATTCGGGCAAGCCCATGCGATGCAGCCAGCTTTGGGCTGCGGCCTCAGGGCCACCGGCGGCCTGGCAGCGCTCGCGTCGCAACTTGGAAAAACGGCAAGGCAAGGTCACGTTGTCCAGCACACTCAGGTAGGGCAGCAAGTTGAACTGCTGAAACATCACGCCCACATGGTCGGCCCGAAAGGCGTCGCGCTGGCCAGCCTTCAAAGCGGCCCAGTCTTGCCCCAGCAATGACACGCGCCCTTGGCGGGGAGACAAAACACCCGCCAGCAGGCCGAGCAAAGTGCTCTTGCCACAGCCGCTGGGGCCATGCAAAAAAACAGTCTGCCCTCGGTCCACCTGCAAGCGGCCCAGCACCAGCGTGTCAGGCCCGCCCCGGCTCCAGGCAAAGCGCAATGGCTCGATGTCGATCACTCAGAACTCCCTGTTGAACGGGGCAATATACCCCGTCAATCGGGCACAACGATCTTTCTCCGGCTTTCCCTGCGGGCAATCCAAACAGTCGCGCCCAGGATGACGAGGGCCCCGGCCCAAGTCCACTGGCTGGGCACGTCACCAAACACCAGCCAGCCCAGCAAAGAGGCCCAGACCAGGTCCAGAAAGCGTAAAGACTGGGTGGCCGAGATGTCGGCCAGGGCGAAGGCCCGCGTCAGGCAATAGTGGGCGAGCGTGCCCAGCACCCCCGTGGCGGCAAAGCCGATCCACTGCATCAGAGTAGGCGCTTGCCAATTGGGCAGCGCCATCGGCAGGCTCAAGACCGTGACCGTCAGGGCTTGCCACAGCACAATCACGCCCGCTTTTTCGTAACGGGTCAGGGCTTTGGTGATGAGGAAGGACGCCGCAAACACCGGTGATGAGGCCAGCATGACCAGATTGAACCAGCCACCCTCACCCGACAGCTTGGGCAAAACCACCACCAGCACACCCGCAAAGCCGATGATGGCCGCGATCCAGCGGTCTTTGCGCATGGGCTCGCCCAAAAACCAAGCCGCGCCGAGCATGATGAAAATCGGCCCGGTGAAGCCAATGGCTGTCATGTCGGCCAAGGGGATTTTGGGCAAGGCCGTGAACCACAACACCAGTCCCAGCGTGTGCACCCCGCCGCGCCAGAACTGACCCGCCATGTTCACCGGCATGTAAGCGCGCCAGCCATCACGCCAAACCCAGGGCAGGATGAAGATCAAGCCAAACAAATACCGCAGGAACTGCGACTGGTAAACATCCAGATGCAAAGTCAGCTCTCTGGCGACGGTATTGAGCAGCGAGAACAGCACCCCACCCACCACCATCCAGACCATGCCCCTGACCGCCACAGGCCAGCTCGCAAATGAGCGCCGACTGCGGTGGTGCGCCAGCAACCATTGTCGAGGGGGGGAGAAAAAGGCTTTGCGCGGCTTCATGCGCAAACACCCAAGCAAATATGAATCACCCGTTCATCTTAAGGGGATTCAGCGGGGGGGCAGGTCGCGTCGGTTACGCCCACGTTCGCGAGCGGGGGCCAGCTCCCACAACAAGCGGGGCAAATCAACCAGCGCTGTTTTGCAGCGCGGCGATGCGCTGTTCGATAGGCGGGTGGGTGCTGAACAGCTGGCCGATCCCTCCGGCAATGCCCATGGCGGCCATGCTCTTGGGCAACTCGGCGGTGTGCACACCACCCAAGCGGGCCAAGGCGTTGATCATGGGCTGCTTGCGGCCCATCAGTTGCGCAGCGCTGGCATCGGCGCGGAATTCGCGCTGACGGCTGAACCAGGCCACGATGATGGCAGCGAGAACGCCCAGCAAAATGTCCATCACGATGGTGGTGATGTAGTAGCCCATGCCGGGGCCGGTGTTTTCTTCGTCGTTTTTGCGCAAAAAGCTGTCCACCGCATAACCCACCACACGGGAGATGAACACCACAAACGTGTTCATCACGCCCTGGATCAGGGTCATGGTGACCATGTCGCCGTTGGCGATGTGCGCCACTTCATGGGCGAGCACGGCCTCGATTTCTTCGTGCGTCATGTTTTGCAGCAAGCCCGTGGACACGGCCACCAAGGCCGAGTCGCGGAAGGCGCCGGTGGCAAAAGCGTTGGGATCGCCTTCGAAAATGCCGACTTCGGGCATGCCGATACCGGCTTTGTCGGCCAGTTTCCGGACGGTATCCACGATCCAAGCTTCGTCGGCGTTGGCCGGTTGCTCAATGACCTTGACCCCCGAGGACATTTTGGCGATCCACTTGCTCATGAGCAAAGAGATGATGGCGCCACCAAAGCCCATGATCAGCGCAAAACCCAGCAAAGCGCCCAGGTTCAGGCCGTTGGCTGTCAAAAAGCGGTTGACGCCCAGCAAGTTGGCGACGATGCCCAGCACCAGCACCACGGCCAGGTTGGTCACGACAAAAAGAAAAATGCGTTTCATGTTCAGTTTCACTTTCACCCGAAAGACGCGGGCACGTTGGGACGGATATTAGGGTGTCGGACTGCAAAATCAAGCCGGGGGCGTGATTTCCGGATTGGCGTACGGTTTTTCTACGTGACGCGGGCTTCTGCGGGGACGGAACACGCTGTCATCGGCATAAAACGCCGGGTCTTCGTTGGCCAGCCACCAGCCGGGCACCCCCAGCAAAGGCAAGGGACTGAAGGGCTTTTGAGCCAATTTTTCAGGCGAGAGGTCTTGCGCCAGCCAAGCGTCGAGGTCAGCTTGCACCACGCCTTGCGGCACGCGCCACAGGTGCACGGTGATCGACTTGTAAGGCTGCACCGCTTTTTCGAGGGCGGCATGGCCGAAAGCCCAAAGCCGTGTGTGCGCCCACTCACTGCGCAAACCAACAAAGGCATCGATCCAGCGGTGCTCGGTCAAGGCCAACCAGACGGCATCGGAGGTCTGGATCAGCAGCGCGTTTTCATCGAAAACGGTGGCGGCATCGCGCACCGGGCCGCGCACCTGACCCACCCCGGCGCGGGCGATTTCGTGGGCCTGCAACTGGTTCAAGCGTTTTTTGGCCAGCGGGAAATGCATCCAACACAGGGCGTTGAAGAAGTCGTGCAGGCCTTCGCGGGTGGGCACCTGGTCCGTGGCAAAAATGAAGTCTTCGTAGGCTTGGCCTTCGGGCAAGTCGCTTTGCGGCACAAAGCGCACGGGGGCACCGCTGGCTGCGCTCAAGGCCTCTGGCTGGGGCATGCCCGCCGCCACTTGGCGTGCGATCGGCTCACCCAGCGCCCGCCAGTCGGCCAGCCAAGGCGCGTCCCAGTCGATGTCGGGCACGCTCAGGCTGGAAGCTGGCGCGCAGCGTTGCCCAGCCCGGTTGGGGCTCAGCCCGCCACCAGACGCCACGGCAGGCTTTCTCCCGAACGCAGGGGCTTTAGTTCGGCTTCGCCAAAGGCGAAGCTCTCGGCAGGCGTCCAGCTTTCGCGGCGCAGGGTGATGGTGCTGGTGTTGCGCGACAGGCCGTAAAAGTCGGCCCCAAAGAAGCTGGCAAAGCCTTCGAGCTTGTCCAGCGCGCCCGCCTGATCAAAAGCCTCGGCGTACATCTCGATGGCGGCGTGTGCGGTGTAGCAGCCTGCGCAACCGCTGGCGTGCTCCTTGAGGTGCGCAGGGTGCGGGGCGCTGTCGGTGCCCAAGAAGAAACGGGCGTTGCCACTGGTGGCGGCTTGCACCAGCGCCAGGCGGTGCGTCTCGCGCTTGAGCACGGGCAGGCAGTAATAGTGGGGGCGAATGCCGCCCGTGAAGATAGCGTTGCGGTTGTACAGCAGGTGGTGCGCGGTGATGGTGGCGCCCAGATTTGCGTCGCCAGCGGCCACATACTCGGCGGCTTCTTTGGTGGTGATGTGTTCCATCACGATTTTCAAGCCCGGGAAGTCGCGGCGCAGCGGGATCAGATGCTGCTCGATGAACACGGCTTCGCGGTCGAACAGGTCGATGTCGGACGAGGTGACTTCGCCGTGCACCAGCAGCAAAACGCCCTCGCGCTGCATGGCTTCGAGCACAGGGTAGATTTTGCGCAGGTCGGTCACGCCCGCGTCGCTGTTGGTGGTCGCGCCTGCAGGGTAGAGCTTGCACGCCACCACGCCTGCGGCCTTGGCGCGGGCAATCTCAGCCGGGGCAAGGTTGTCGGTCAGGTACAGCGTCATCAAAGGCTCAAAGCTCATGCCTTTTGGCACGGCGGCCTGAATACGCGCCTTGTAGGCCAGCGCCTGCTCGGCGGTGGTCACGGGCGGCTTGAGGTTGGGCATGATGACGGCGCGGCCAAACTGCGCAGCGGTGTGAGGCACCACCACGTTTAGGGCGGCGCCATCGCGCACATGCAGGTGCCAATCGTCGGGGCGGATGAGGGTGAGTTCTTGGGTCATGGGGCGTATTGTCGCAAAGGTCCGCCCACCGCTGTGGCCAGCCGAGTCAATCGGCCAGAGGGCGGGTGAGGTAAACGCCTTCGCGCCCGACGACGGGTTCACGCGTGGGCATGAAAAGTGTGCAGTCGTCACACGGGGCATGGATGGGCTGCTCACCGTCCACGGCGATCAACTCGCCCTTGGCAAAGGTTTCAAACCCGATCACAGGCCGGGTGAAGCGAAAATCCGCATGGGCCACCACATGGGTTCTGAGCAGCTCGAAGCGGCGAGGCGCGGGCGCTGCAGACACGATCCGATCCATGAGACCGAAATGGCCTAAAAAGTCCAAAGTCACCTGGATGGCCAGATCCGCCGTGCTTTGCTTGAAATGTTGCCCACACTCAACGACCACCGCGACGCCTGCGTTGCTGTCAGCCTGGCCATGACGGCCATGCTGAATGACCGGTGTACCCGACCCCAGGCCTTGTGGCATCACCAGATGCACCGCAGGTGACGCCAGCGCACTGGCTGCACGGGCGTTGCGGGCAAAAGCGGGATAGACCCAGAAAGGCACCACATCCTGACTCGTGGAATGGATGTCCAAAATGTGGTCCGCTTGGGCCACCACGGCGCGCATGGCACGGGCACGGCGCAGCTCCACGCTGTCTTGTGTGCCATCGAGCCATTCTTCGGACCAGATGCGGTTGAAGTTGTGGGTGATCTGGCGGCTGTCAAAAGGCTTGGTCGGATCAAAGGTCTCATAAGCCGCCACATTGGCAAAGCTCACTGTCAGCGTGCCGCGCAAGGGGCGCACACCAGTGTCCAGCAAATGACAGGCAGCGACCATGCCGCAAAACTCGTTGCCATGCGTCAGGGCATTGACCAGCACATGCGGCCCGGGCACACCTGAATCGAAACGATGTACAAAATCCACACCCACATTGCCCTGCCGGTAGGCAGACAAATCACGCGGCATGACCTCGATGGCAGGCAGGTTCTGATTCATGGCGCTCTTGTTCAATGTTGCAGGATCTTGTTCAGGAAATCCTTGGTGCGCGGCTGGCGGTTTTCGGGGTGGTTGAAAAACTCGTCTTTGGAGCAGTCTTCGAGAATGCGCCCGCCCACGTCGATGAAGATCACGCGGTTGGCCACTTTGCGCGCAAAACCCATTTCGTGCGTGACCACCATCATGGTCATGCCCTCATTGGCCAATTGCACCATCACATCCAGCACCTCGCCCACCATTTCGGGGTCGAGCGCTGAGGTGGGTTCGTCAAACAGCATCACGATCGGGTCCATCGACAAGGCGCGGGCAATGGCCACACGCTGCTGCTGGCCACCGGAGAGCTGACCCGGAAACTTGTCCTTGTGCGCCAGCAAACCCACGCGGTCGAGCATCTTCAGACCTCGCTCGCGGGCTTCGTCTTCTGTGCGCCCCAAAACCTTGATCTGGGCAATCGTCAGGTTTTCGGTCACCGACAGGTGCGGGAACAATTCAAAACTCTGGAACACCATGCCCACGCGCGAACGCAGTTTGGGCAGATTGGTGCTGGCGTCCATGAGCGACACGCCGTCCACATGGATGCTGCCTTGTTGGACCGGCTCCAAGCCGTTGACTGTTTTGATGAGGGTGGACTTGCCCGAGCCCGAGGGGCCGCAAACCACCACCACATCACCCTTGTTGATGCTGACCGAGCAATCGTTGAGCACCTGCACCTGTCCGTACCACTTGGACACATTTTTGATTTCAATCATTTTCATTCCCCAATTTCATTCAGCGCACGATGGCAATCTTGGCTTGCAGGCGTTTGACGCACCACGACAAACCAAAACAAATCACGAAATACACGCCAGCAGCCAAGATGTAAGCCTCTTCGGGTCTGCCATAAATTTTGCCCGCGTTGGTGAAGCCCTTGAGCAAATCGTAGGCCCCAATGGCATAGACCAAAGAGGTGTCCTGGAACAAGATGATGGTCTGGGTGAGCAACACAGGCAGCATGTTCCTGAAGGCCTGGGGCAAGATGATCAGGCGCATGTTTTGACCATAGGTCATGCCCATGGCTTGGCCTGCAAACACCTGACCCCGCGGAATGGACTGGATGCCAGCGCGCATGATTTCGCTGAAATAGGCTGCCTCAAAGGCCACAAAGGTGATGATGGCAGACCATTCCGCACCCACAGGTCGACCAATCAAGAATGGCATCAGCAAAAAGAACCACAAGATCACCATGACCAAGGGCACAGAACGCATGCCGTTGACATAAAAGGTGGCCGGCACAGACAAAATTTTGGAGCCCGACAGGCGCATGAGCGCCAGCAAAGTGCCGAAGATCACGCCACCGATGGTGGCGGTGATGGTCAGTTGGACGCTGAAAACCAAGCCGTTCCAAACGAACTTGCGCAGCATCTCCAAATCGAAAAACGAGAGGTCGAGTCCGAACATGTCAGTGCCCTCCCGTGCCAGCCGAGACAATGAAGCCCGGCACGCGCATTTTCTTTTCGATCAACGCGAACACGCGGTTGACCCCGAAAGCAGACAGGGCATACAGGGCGGTCACAGCGATGTAAATTTCGATGCCGCGTGAGGTTTCTTCTTGCGCCTGCATGGCGAACATGGTGAGTTCGGCAATCGACACCGCAAAAGCCACGGACGAGTTTTTCAGCAAATTCATCGACTCGCTGGTCAGTGGCGGCAAGATGATGCGAAAAGCCATGGGCAAGAGCACATAGCGGTAAGACTGGGCGGTCGTAAATCCCACGGCCATGGCGGCATAAGTTTGCCCTTTGGGCAAGGCTTGGATGCCCGCCCGCACCTGTTCAGCGATGCGCGCCGAGGTGAAAAAGCCCAAGGCAAAGACCACCAAGACAAAGCCCGGCACCTGCTGAAAAGCAGGAACGATTTTGGGCACCACAAAGTACCACAGGAAAATTTGCACCAGCAACGGGATGTTGCGAAACAACTCCACCCAGGCGTTGCCCAAAGCCACCAAGACCGGACGTCCGGGCAAGGTGCGCACCGTGCCCACCACGGCGCCCACACTCATGGCCACCACCCAGGAGCAAGCGGCCACGGCCAGCGTCCAGCGCCATGCCTCCAGCATCCACTCCAAATAAGTTCGACCACTGCCGTCGTCGGTGAAAAATACCTGCCAGTCCCAAGTCATGTCGTCTTCCCTGAAAAGCGAAACCCGTTGCCCAAAGAAAAACCCCGCCCAAGTCAGCCCCGGCGGGGTTTTTCGATGCTAACCAGCCGTTTTATTTTTTGGCGTAATCTTCAGCCGGCTTGTCGTTCAAGTTGGCCCAAGCGGTTTTGGTCGCATCGCTGGCAACCAGGCCCACACGGGTGTTTTTGGGAGGGATGGGTTGCACGAACCACTTGTCATAGACCTTGGCCATGTCGCCGCTCTTGACCATGTCACGCACGGTGTCGTCGGCCAATTTCTTGAAAGCGGGGTCGTCCTTGCGGATCATGATGGCGATGGGCTCAACGTTGAGCACTTCACCAACGATCTTGAAGTCTGCAGGATTCTTGGCTGTGGCAATGTTGCCCGCCAGGATCTGGCCGTCCATCACGAAGGCATCAGCACGCCCGGATTCCAACAGCAAGAAGCTGTCAGCATGGTCCTTGCCAAAGACTTCCTTGAAGTCAACGCCATTGGCACGCTCGTGCTTGCGCAGCAGCTGCACCGAGGTGGTGCCGGTGGTGGTGGCCACGCTGCGGTCTTTCAATTGAGCGATAGAAGTGATGCCCGAGGCAGCCTTCACGGCGATGCGCACTTCTTCCACAAAGGTGGTCACCACAAAAGCCACGTCTTTTTGACGGGCAGCATTGTTGGTGGTCGAGCCGCACTCGATGTCCACGGTGCCGTTTTGAACCAAAGGAATGCGGTTCTGCGAGGTCACGGACTGGAACTTCACGTCCAACTTCTTGCCCGCCGCTTTTTCGACGTTGGCGATGATGCGCTGGCAAATTTCGTAGTGAAAACCGGCGTATTTGCCGTCACCCAGCGTGTAAGACAGGGCACCCGAAGAATCGCGCACCCCCATGGTGATCACGCCAGAGCCTTTGACTTTGGCGATGGTATCGGCTTGAGCGGCCACACAGGCCAAAGCAGCAATCGCCGCAGCGAACAATTGTTTTTTCATTCATTTCTCCAAAAAATCGCCAGAAGGCGAACGTTAAACCATGCCGTTGTCTGACATGGATGCACCATCATGTCACGGCGACAGAACGGGGCATCACTGTTATTGCACAAAATGTGCCCGACACGAACAGTCACACACTATAGTGATTCGGGCTGCATGCCTGCATCAGGGTGTACCCGGAAGATTAATGCAAAAAATGCATAACGCAATGCACAAAGGCGTCAGCCCCCCAAAAGTTGCGGGGTTTCTTGCGTCAAATGTTGCCACAGCTCGTGCGCTGGGTGTCTGGAACTGGTTTTGGGTCCGAGCTTGGCCCGGTAAGCCCTGACCTCCATCGTCAAGGCCAGACTTTGGGCCCCGGGCAAATGGGCCTCGGCCAAAGCGCCGCTTTGCACTTCCTTGCGCACGGCACTTTCAGGCAAAAAGGCGATGCCATGCCCTTGCAGGGCCATGACTTTCAAGCCTTCGGCCATGTCGGTTTCGTACACCCGGTCCAAATGGATCGGTGTGCCCGATTGCTTGAGTATCCAGTCTGTCACGCCTCCCAAATAAGCTCCGGGTGCATAACCCAGATAAGGCAAAGGCCGCGCAGGCGTGCCAGGCAAATTGCAGGCTTGAGTGCCATCGGCTTGGGCCTGCACATAAGGGGCAATGGACTCCGCACCCAGTACCACCATGTCGTAACGCTCGGCATCGAGCTGCAGGGGTTGTGAAGGATGGTGGTAAACGATCAACAAATCGCACCCGCCCTCGGCCAAACGCATGGCCGCATCGTGCACATTCAAGGCAATCAGGCGGCTTTTGATCGGCCCGAAGCTCTCGCGCAAACCCGCCACCCAGGAAGGGAAGAAGGTGAACGCGAGCGTGTGAGGCACCGCAAACTCAATGAAGTCCTGCCCTGCCGAGTTATGCCCGCGCAGCATGGCCCGGGTGTTTTGCAAAGATTGCAGCAACTCCAGCGCCTGCGCATACAGGGTCTCACCAGCCGGTGTGAGTTTGGTGGGGTACGAACTGCGGTCCACCAGATCGGCCCCGGCCCAAGCTTCCAGTGACTGGATGCGCCGCGAAAACGCAGGCTGCGTCACATGCCGCAACTGAGCCGAACGGCTGAAACTGCGGGTTTCAGCCAAACTCACAAAGTCTTCAAGCCACTTGGTTTCCATGGGAGTTCATTCCTGTCAGGGGCTCGTCAATCGGCCGATTGCTGCAAAGCCCACATGCTGGCGTAGCGGCCTTGTTGTGCCAGCAACTCGGCATGGTTGCCGCGCTCGATGATCTGCCCGGCATCCATCACCAAAATCTCGTGCGCGTCCACCACGGTGGACAAGCGGTGCGCAATCACCAGGGTGGTTTTGTTTTGCGCCACGCTGGACAACTCGGCCTGAATGGCGCGTTCATTGGCGGAATCGAGTGCCGAAGTGGCCTCGTCAAACACCAGAATCGGCGGGTCTTTGAGCAAAGTGCGGGCAATGGCCACGCGCTGCTTTTCACCACCCGACAATTTCAGCCCGCGTTCGCCCACCGAAGTTTGGTAACCCTTGGGCGTGGAGGCGATGAAGTCGTGAATGCGGGCCGAACGCGCAGCACCCTCGATCTCGGCCTGGCTGGCGCCGGGGCGGCCGTAAGCGATGTTGTAGGCCACGCTGTCGTTGAACAGCACCGTGTCTTGCGGCACGATGCCCAAAGCTTGGCGCACGCTGGCTTGCGTGACCTGCCGGATGTCCTGGCCCGCGATGCGGATGAAGCCTTGCTGCACATCGTAAAAGCGGAACATCAAACGCGCCAGCGTCGACTTGCCTGAACCCGAAGGCCCCACCACCGCCACGGTTTTGCCAGCCGGGATGGTGAAGCTGATGTTTTTGAGGATTGGGCGGTCGCTTTCGTAAGCAAAAGACACGCGGTCAAACTCCACGTCGGGTGCGCCCTGCAAAGCCAGCGCAGGTGCGCCCGGTGCATCGGCCACTTCGCGTTCGCGGTCCATCAACACAAACATCTTGTCCAGGTCGGTCAGGCTTTGTTTGATCTCGCGGTACAGCACACCCAAAAAGTTGAGCGGGATGTAGAGCTGGATCATGAAAGCGTTGATCATGACCAGATCGCCCAAAGTCATGCGCCCAGCCACCACGCCTTCGGTGGCACGCCAGAGCATGGCCACCAAGGCCGAGGCGATGATGAGCTGCTGCCCGGTGTTGAGCAAGGACAAGGAGGTTTGCGCCTTCAGGCGCGACAAGCGCAGCCGCTCCAGGCTTTCGTCGTAGCGGCCGGCTTCGAAGCGCTCATTGCCAAAGTATTTGACGGTTTCATAGTTCAGCAGCGAGTCAACCGCCCGCGTGTGGGCTGCCGAATCGAATTCGTTGGCCTGCTTGCGAAACTGGGTGCGCCACTCGGTGACACGCACCGTGAAGAAAATATAAAACGCCAAGGCTGCCAAGGTGATGCCCGCGAACCAGGCGTCGAACTTGACGGCCAAAATGGTCAGCACCAAGCCCACCTCGATCAAGGTCGGGATGACGCTGTACAGCGAATACGAGATCAGCGACTCGATGCCGCGCACGCCGCGCTCGATGTCGCGCGTCATGCCGCCGGTTTGCCGTGCCAAATGAAAGCGCAGGCTGAGCGCATGCAAATGCTCAAAAGTCTGCAGGGCAATGCTGCGTGAAGCCCCTTGTGTGGCTTTGGCAAACACCAGCTCGCGCAATTCAGTGAATGCCGAGGTCAGCAAACGCAAAGCCCCATAACCCACCAGCAGTGCCACCGGCACCACCAACACCGCTTGCGGGTCGCCAGGCTTGAGGCTCATGGCGTCCACCAACTCTTTGAGCAGCAGCGGCACGCTGACGTTGGCCAGCTTGGCGCCCACCATCAGGCTCAGGGCGATGACCACGCGCCATTTGTACTGCCACAGGTAAGGCAAGAGGCGCGAGAGGGTTTTCCAATCGTTACCCGGCGGCGGTGGGTTCGCAGCCCCGGGCTTGGAGCCAGGGGCATGGGGAGAAGCGGAGGCAGCGGTTTCGCCGTGGTGGCGCATAAGGGACAATCCAATTTTGACGTTAACCACCGATTGTGCCCATGTCTGCCGCCCCACACCCCCAAGCCGTGTCTTTGCCCACCGACCAGGAGCTGGTGCTCAAGGTCATCCCCATGCCCGCCGACTGCAACGCCAGCGGCGATATTTTTGGCGGCTGGGTCATGGCCCAGGTCGACTTGGCGGGCGCCGTGTTGCCTGCCCGGCGCGTGCGCGGGCGCATGGTCACCGTGGCGGTCAATGAGTTCATCTTCAAGCAAGCCGTCAAGGTGGGCGACATCCTGTCGTTTTTCTCGCGGATCGTGCGCGTGGGACGCACCTCGGTCACCGTCAAGGTCGAGGTGTTTGCCGAACGCTTTCAGCTGCAAGGCCAGTACATCAAGGTCACCGAAGCGAACCTGACCTATGTGGCGGTGGACGATCAGGGCAAGCCCAGGCCTGTGCCTGCCGAGTGAGTCGCCGGGGCGATCAGGACACGATGTAAGCCGCAGCGCCTGTTGACATCAAGGTCCCGTCGGGCCCACAAAACTCCATGCGCGATGACCCCACTCGCGAGCCCACGCGCAAAGCGTTGGCGGTGATGGTGAAGTGCTCTCCGATGCCGGGGCGCAAGTAGTCCACCCGCAAATCGATGGTGCCCAGCTTGGCAAAGCGCTCCAGGCGCTTGGCGGGCGGCTCATCCATGTGTTTGGCGGCCAGTGCCGCCATGACGGCCGCGCTGCCAATGGCGTCGAGCACCGCGCTGATGACGCCGCCGTGGATGCGGTTGTAGGCAAAGTGCCCCACCAACTCAGGCCGCATTTCGATGCGGGCCTCTACGCCGTCTGGCGTGACCTTGACGAGCTTCAAGCCCAGAGTTTTGTTGAAGACGATTTTTTCTTCGTAAATCTGGCGAAAACCCTCGATGTACTCGGGTTCCAGAACGATGGAGGTCTGCTTGGTGTAGGGCATGCCGTCGATTTTAGGGAGAAACCGACATCAGCAGCCCCAGCGCTTCACAACTTGGAAAAATCGGGCTTGCGTTTTTCCATGAAAGCACCAAAAGCCTCTTTGGCGGCAGGCTCGCGCAGCATGCGACCAAAGCTCTTGCCCTCTTCGTCCATCTTTTGCAAAACGGCTTGTGTGTCGCCTTTCATCAAGCGCTTGGTCTCGATCAAAGACGACAGTGGTTTGCCTGCCAGCTTGCGGGCTTGCGCCTGTGCATAGCCATTGACTTCGGTGGGCGGCACGACACGGTTGACCAAGCCGACTTCTTGCGCGGCTTCCGCAAAAAACGGCTCGCCCATGAGCAGGGCTTCGGCGGCGCGGTGGTAGCCGAACATGCGCGGCGCGAGAAAACTCGAGGCCGCCTCAGGGCACAGGCCCAAGTTGACAAAAGGCATGGAGAACGCCGCGTTGTCACCGGCATAAACCAGGTCGCAATGGAACAGCATGGTGGTGCCAATGCCCACCGCAGGCCCGGCCACAGCGGCGAGCAGTGGCTTTTCGAAGGTGGCGATGCCACGCAAGAAGCGGAACACGGGCGATTCTTGTGTGCTGGGCGGCTGGTTCAAGAAGTCACCAATGTCATTGCCCGCACTGAAGATGCTCTCGTGGCCTTGAAACACCACCACCCGAACGGCCGGGTCAGCCCCCGCCTGCGCCACCGCATCGGCCATGGCTGCGTACATGGACGAGGTGATGGAGTTTTTCTTGTCCAAGCGGTTGAAGGTGATGGTCATCACCCCCGCGTCAATGTGGGTCAGGATGTCAGACATGGTGGTCCTTGTGGTGTGTCTTAGGATCGAGAAGGCTTACTGAACCCGAATCCAGGTTTGCGTGCGTCCCAAAATGGGCGCCCCAATGAAACCACGGACTTCGAGTTTTTTGCCTCCGTCGATGGGGGTCAGGCGCAGGCTGTAGTTTTTGCCGTTCTCGGGATCGAGGATTTTCCCACCCTCCCACACCGCTTTGCCGTCACTTTGTTGACCGCCCCGGATGATTTCCATGCCGATTTTGGGTTTGTCTTTGCGGTCATCGGTGCACAAATTGCAGTTGGCTTCGGTGTTGGGGTTGTTTTGCAGCGATCTTTCCACCACGCCCGACAAGCCACCCGCCGCGTTTTGGCTGATGCGGATTTCAGCTTTGGGCTGCTTGGTCTCGTCGTCGATGCTGCGCCACAAGCCCACCGGGCTCATTTGGGCGTGAGCGGCCAAGCTCAGCAAGCCCAGACTCAGGGTCAAAGCGGTTTTGATCATGGGGTAGTTCCTTTGTATGAAGCGTGGAGTTCAGGCCAACGCCGCATCGGTGTCCATCAACACATCGCTGCCAGCGCGGATGCGGCGCATCAGGCTCGATGTTTCGGGCATCAGGCGTGTGAAGTAAAAACGCGCGGTCTGCAGCTTGGCTTGGTAGAACGGGTCGGGGCGCTGAGCTTCCTCGTCGGCCTCGGCCAGTTTGGCCAATGCAATTTGCGCCGAACGGGCCCAGAAGTAACCCAGCACCAAATGGCCCACCACGCGCAGGTAATCCACCGCAGCAGCACCCACTTCGTCGGCATTGCTCATGGCTTTCATGCCCACTTCGCCGGTGAGCTGCGTGAGCTTTTGGCCCAGATCGGCCAGCGGCTTGATGAACTCACCCATGGCCTCGTTGGCCATTTCGGCCTTGACCAGTTGCTCGACCAGTTTGCCGAACTTTTTGAGTGTGGCGCCTTGGTTGCCCAGCACTTTGCGTCCCAACAAATCGAGCGACTGGATGGTGTTGGTGCCTTCGTAAATCATGTTGATGCGGGCATCGCGCACATACTGCTCCATGCCCCACTCCTTGATGTAGCCGTGGCCACCAAACACTTGCATACAGGCCGAAGTGGCCTCCCAGGCGTTGTCGGTGGTGAAGGCTTTGACGATGGGCGTGAGCAGGGCCACGACTTCTGCAGCCTCGGCACGGACGGCCTCGTCAGGGTGGTTGAACTCTTTGTCGAGCAACAAAGCGCAGTAGCAAGCCAGAGCGCGGCCACCTTCGGCGTAGGCCTTGGCCGTCATCAGCATGCGGCGCACATCGGGGTGAACGATGATCGGATCGGCGGGTTTTCCGGGCGCTTTGACACCCGTGAGCGAGCGCATTTGCACACGGTCTTTGGCATAGGCCAACGCGTTTTGGTAAGCCACTTCGGTCAGGCCGAGCGACTGGTTGCCCACACCCAAACGGGCGGCGTTCATCATCACGAACATCGCGGCCAAGCCCTTGTTGGGCTGACCCACCATCGTGCCCACGGCGTCGTCCAACACCATTTGGCAAGTGGCGTTGCCGTGGATGCCCATTTTGTGCTCCAGGCCACCGCAGTAAATGCCATTGCGCTCACCCATGACGCCGTCGGCCGACACCTTGAACTTGGGCACCAAAAACAAGCTGATGCCTTTGTTGCCGGGAGGGGCATCGGGCAAACGGGCGAGCACCAAGTGCACGATGTTGGGGGCCAGGTCGTGCTCGCCTGCACTGATGAAAATCTTTTGCCCGGTGATGCGGTAGGTGCCATCGGCTTGGGGCTCGGCCTTGGAACGCAAGAGTCCCAGGTCGGTGCCGCAATGCGGCTCGGTCAGGCACATGGTGCCGGTCCACTCGCCGCTGGTGAGCTTGGGCAGGTACAAGGCTTTTTGCTCGGGCGTGCCGTGCGCATGCAAGGCTTCGTAAGCGCCGTGCGACAAACCGGGATACATGGTCCAGGCTTGGTTGGACGAGTTGAGCATTTCGTAGAAACACTGGTTCACCACAAATGGCAAGCCCTGCCCACCGTATTCGGGGTCGCAGCTCAGGGCCGCCCAACCACCGGCCACGTATTGCTCGTACGCGGCTTTGAAGCCGTCTGGGGCTTTCACGGCGTGGGTCTCGCGGTTGAGCTCGCAGCCTTGCGTGTCGCCAGAGACGTTGATGGGAAAAATCACCTCGGAGGCGAATTTGCCGCCTTCTTCCAGCACCGCGTTGATGGTGTCGGCATCGGTGTCGGCGTGCTTGGGCAGCGCCTTGAGCTCGGCGCTCACATTGAGCAACTCATGCAACACAAATTGCATGTCACGGAGAGGCGGGTTGTAGACGGGCATGAGAAAACTCCTGGAATCGGTATTGAGTTAAGGTTCGGAAAAATCAATCGTTCGCTGGCTTGCGACGGACCTTGGGCACGGCCACGAGCTTGGGCGTTTTGGGAGTGCTGACTGGCGCCGTGGCAGTCAGTGCGCCAGGACCTGCATAGCGGGCCAGGATGTGCTGAAAGCCTTGGCGGGCGCGGTCGGCAGCGCTGGGATTGCGCAAAAAACGGGCTTCGTAATGCAGCGCCAAAATCAGGCCATGGATTTCAAAAGCGATCTGATGGGCATCGGATGCGCGGCTGAGCTGGCCTTCGTCTTGCGTCAGCTCAACGGCACGGCGCAAAGCGGTTTGCCAGGTGGACACCGATGAGGCCAGTGCATCACGCACCGGGCCGCTGCGGTCGTCAAATTCCACCGCACCACTGATGTAAATGCAGCCCGAGTCGATCTCGGCCGAGGTCTGCACCATCCAGTTGTCAAACAAAGCCTGCAGGCGCGGCAAACCTCTGGGCTTTTGCATGGCGGCGTAAAACACCTCGGCCTCAAAACGGTCGTGGTATTCGCGAATGACAGAAATCTGCAATTCTTCGCGTGAGCCAAAGTGGGCAAAAACGCCCGACTTGCTCATGCCCGTGACCTCGGCCACCGCGCCAATAGACAGGCCTTCGAGACCAATTTGCGAGGCCAGGCCCAAAGCAGCATCAATGATCACCGCCTTCGTTTGCTGACCCTTGATCAGCACGCGACGACCTGCCTCTGGCGCAGGCAAACTTTCAACTTTTGAGGGTTTTTTATGATCGGTCATGGTGCATCAAAAAAGAACGACCGTTCTATTTTGCACCAAATTCACCCTGAAACGCAAACCACCTCAGCGATCAAGGGTAAATCAGGAGCGTCGGACCGAAAGTAAGCGCTGAAAACCAGTCCCCCGATCGAGTCGGGGGCTGGATCCAAGGGATCAAAAAGGCATCAGGCCTTGAAGGCAACGACTTTCTGGGTTTGCTCACCCAGACCGTCGATGCCCAAACGCATGACATCGCCACGCTTCAAAAACACAGGCGCAGGTTTGCCGTCGACCTTCACGCCCATGCCCACGCCAGGCGGCGTACCGGTGGTGATGATGTCGCCGGGCTCCAGGGTCATGAACTGGCTCACGTAGCTCACCAGCTTGGCCACCCCAAAGATCATGGTCTTGGTGTTGCCGGTTTGAAAACGCACGCCGTTCACATCCAGCCACATGCCCAGGGCCTGTGGGTTGGGCACTTCGTCACGCGTGACCAGCCAGGGGCCCACGGGGCCAAAGGTGTCGCAACCCTTACCCTTGTCCCAGCTGCCGCCCAACTCCAGCTGGTATTCGCGCTCGCTCACATCGTTGACCACGCAGTAACCGGCCACATGGCTGATCGCGTCTTTTTGGGTGACATAGCGTGCGCGGGTGCCGATCACGATGCCCAGCTCGACTTCCCAATCGGACTTCTTGGAGCCTTTGGGCAGCATGACGTCGTCGTCCGCACCTTGAATGCACGAGATCGCCTTGGTGAACACGATGGGCTCTTTGGGAATCGGCATGCCCGATTCGGCCGCGTGGTCGGCATAGTTCAGGCCAATGGCAATGAACTTGCTGGTGGACGAAATGGGGGTGCCAAAACGCTTTTTGCCGCGCACCAAAGGCAACTTGTCGGTCTTGACCTTGGCCAGCTTGGCCAGCGCCTTGTCACTCAGTTGCTCGGGTGTGATGTCTTTGACCACACCGCTCAGGTCGCGCAAGCGGCCATCGGCATCGATCAGTCCTGGTTTTTCTTTGCCGGGTTGGCCATAACGAACGAGTTTCATAAATACCTTTCAGTGTTTGAACAGAATCAATAAGTGGAACGGCCACCGGACAGGTCAAAGACCGCGCCGGTAGAGAAGGAACATTCTTCGGTACTGAGCCAAGTCACCATGGCAGCGACTTATTCGGGCTCGCCAAAGCGGGCCATCGGGATCTTGGACAGCATGAACTGGATGTGCTCGGGCGTCATTTGATCAAAAATGGCCGTCTTCACAGCCGCCGGGGTGACACAGTTGACGCGCACCCCCGTGTCGGCCAGTTCTTTGCCCAGCGATTTGGTGAGACCAATCACGGCCGCCTTGCTCGCGCTGTAGGCACTGGCGTTGGGGTTACCGTCCTTGCCTGCCACCGAAGCGATGTTGATGATGCGCCCGTAGTTGCGAGCCTTCATGTGGGCGCTCAGTTCGCGGCAGCAATGGAACAGGCCGTGCACGTTCACATCGAACACCTGCTTCCAAGCATCGACCGGGTAGTCCCACACTTTGACGTTGGGGCCGGTGATGCCTGCGCTGTTGACCAGCACATCGACGCCTGCCAGCGCCGTGGTTTGCGACGTGGCCTGCACGACCGAGGCGTGGTCGGCCACATCGACTTGCACCGTATTGACCACCGCTCCCATCTGGCCCTTGCGCAGTTGCTCGGCCGCTTGGGTCATGCCCGCCACATCACGGTCCCAGATCGTGACCCGTGCACCGGATGCGAGCATGCGCTGTGCGATGGCATAACCCAAACCGGTGGCCCCACCGGTGATGACCGCGTGGCGGCCTTTCATATCGAGCAAGTTCATGTGTGTCTTTCTGCGATTGAAGTGTTGCGTATCAAATGGTCATGCCACCGTCGACCATGTAGGCATTGCCTGTGGCGAAGATGGATTCGTCGGAAGCAAGAAAGGTGACGATGGGTGCAATTTCGTGCGCTTGGGCCAAACGGCCCATGGGCTGGCGGTTGATGAAATCCTGGCGTGCCTGCACCGGGTCCGCATAGCTGTTGATGCGGTCTTGCAGCGAGGGTGTGTCCACCGTACCGGGACAGATGCAATTGCACCGCACGCCCTGGCGCACGTAGTCAGCGGCCACGCTTTTGGTCAGGCCAATCACCGCCGCTTTGCTGGTGCCGTAAATGAAGCGGTTGGGCAGGCCGCGCACGCTGGAACACACGCTGGCCATGTTGATGATGCTGCCGCCTTGGCCGGTTTGCGCAAACTGCGTCACCATTTTGGGGATGACCGCCTGAATCATCCAGAACTGCGAGCGCACGTTCAGGTTGAAGGCAAAGTCCCAGTCTTCGTCGGTGGCCAATTCGATGTTGCCGTTGTGCACAAAACCCGCGCAGTTGAAAACGATGTCGATGCGGGGCAAGCTGGCCACCTGGGCGGCAATCGCTTTCTTGTCGAGCACGTTCAAAACGGCGGTGTGCACATTGGCCACCCCTTGATATGACTTGAGCAGCTCGGCGTTCACATCGGTGGCGTAAACGGTGGCGCCTTCTGCGGCCATGGCCAGCGCAGCGGCCTGGCCAATGCCTTGGCCGGCGGCAGTGACCAGCGCGGTTTTTCCTTTGAGTCTCATGGGGTTTGGATCTCCAGATGGGTGGTTTGTCGTTGTGAAATAGCGGCCCAGTCCCAGGCGATGCCAAGACCCGGGGTTTCGGGGGGCAGCGCATAACCGTCGTGCACCTGCATGCGCGAAGTGGTGATGTCGTCGAGCTGCGGGATGTATTCCACCCAAGTGGCGTTGGGCACGGCCGCACACAGGCTCACATGCAACTCCATCAAGAAGTGCGGGCACACCGCCACGTCAAAGGTTTCTGCCAAGTGCGCGGTCTTGATCCAGGGTGTGATCCCGCCGATGCGCGCCACATCGGGCTGCACGATCGAACAAGCACCCTGCTCCAAATATTCACGGAACTGCATCGGGTGGTACATCGACTCGCCCACCGCCACGGGGATGGTGGTGTGCTCGCGCAACTGGCGGTGGCCCGACACGTCTTCGGCGGGCAAGGGTTCTTCGATCCAAGCCAGGCCCAACCCATCAAAAGCCCGCGCACGGCGCACGACTTCTGCGCGGTTGAAGCCTTGGTTGGCATCGGTCATCAGCTCAAAGCCCGCCCCCACGGCGTCGCGCACCGCACTCAGGCGTGCCACGTCTTCGCTCACATGGGGTCGGCCAATTTTGATCTTCGCACCTTTGAAGCCTTGGGCTTGTGCCTCCAAAGTTTGGTCCACCAGCGCCTCGGGCGACAAATGCAGCCAGCCACCCTCGGTGGTGTAGAGCGGCACACGCTCTTGCGCACCGCCCAGCAAGCGCCAGAGCGGCAGGCCTTGGCTTTGAGCACGCCAATCCCACAAGGCCGTGTCCACACAGGCCAGGGCCAAGCTCGTCATGGCCCCCACAGCGGTGGCGTGGGTGTGAAAAAACAAGTCTTTCCAGATCGCCTCGACCATGACCGGATCCCGCCCAATCAGGCGTGGGGCCAAATGGTCCTTGAGCAAGGCGATGACCGAAGAGCCGCCCGTGCCGATCGTGTAGGCATAACCCGTCGCCGCGATGCCATCACTGCAGTGCAGCGTGAGCAAAATGGTTTCTTGCGTCACAAACGACTGGATAGCGTCGGTGCGCAAAACCTTGGGCGGCAAGTTGACTTGCCTAAGGCTCACGCGCTCAATGATGACGGGGCTCATTTGGGGCAGCAGGGCGGGTTGGAAAAATGTGCAAAGCGATCAAGTGCAGCAGAAACAGCGTCAGCCGCGACACCCGCGGATGCATGGGTTTTAAGGCTTTGCAGCATGAGACATTTCCACCGCTGCGAGCGTCGTTTGCGTGACAGCTGTGGTGCGGGTTTGTGCGGAGTTGCAATACCAATCGAACATGTGATGATTGTGCAACTGGTCTGACCACTTATCCAATTCGCGTTATCCCTGATCACCCAAATGCCTTTGCAACCCTTGGCTCCGCAGCGCCTGTACCGCCAGATTGCCGAACAAGTTCGGCAATTGATGGCGTCGGGCGAATTCGCCTTGGGTTCACGCCTACCGGCTGAACGAGACTTGGCGGCCCAACTGGGCGTGAGCCGTCCCTCAGTGCGCGAAGCCTTGATCGCGCTGGAGGTCGAAGGCATGATCGAAGTGCGCACGGGTTCTGGCATTTATGTGCGGCAAATCAAAGCGGCCAAGTCGGCAGCGTCCGCGTCAGAGTTGGACGACAACACCCCTGCCAACTGGGGGCCGCTGGAGGTCATGAGCGCCCGAATTCTGGTCGAGGCCGAAGTGGCGGCCCTTGCTGCTGCCAACGCCCAGAAGGGTGACCTCAAAGCCATCAAGAGCGGCCTGCAACAAATGAAGCTCGAAGCTGCCCGTGATGAAGTGCCTCGTCAGGGCGATGAAGCGTTTCACGAGGCCATCGCCCAAGCCTGCGGCAACAGCGTGCTGCTGGACACGGTGCAGCGTTACTGGATGGCCCGCAACGGCCCCTTGTTTGAACGGTTGGGGGATTATTTTGAACACCCCGCCTCATGGCAAACCGCCATTGCAGAACACCAGGAAGTGATGCACGCTATTGAAGCACGTGACAGCAGTGCGGCCCGTAAAGCCATGCAAAAGCACCTGAAACAAGCCCACAAAAGATACAGCGCGAGCTGGCGCCGCGCACCCGCCCGATAGGGTGGTTTTCTGTTCCAGCGTCAGCAATTTTTTAAAACCAACGAGGAGACAACGATGAGCAAACGATTCGCACTGAAGACCTTGGCCGCATTGGGCGCCGTGGCCATGGGCACCCTGCTGATGAGTACAGGTGCGCAGGCCCAACAAAAACTCAAGTGGGCCCACGTCTACGAGACCTCTGAGCCCTATCACACCGAATCGGTGTGGGCCGCAGAAGAAATCAAAAAGCGCAGCAACGGCAAGTTCGACATCCAGGTCTTCCCTGCCTCCACGCTGGGCAAAGAAACCGACATCAACCAAGGCCTGACCCTGGGCACAGTCGACATGATCATCAGCGGCCCCTCGTTCGCTGCCCGCACCTACCCACGTTTTGGCATTGCCTACTACCCCTTCATCTTCCGCGATGGTGACCACCTGATTGCCTACTCCAAGAGCCCTGTGTTCCAGGAGATGGTCAACGAATTCCGCAGCAAAACCGGTATCCAGGTCACGGCTTACACCTACTACGGCGCACGCCACACCACGGCCCAAAAAGCCTTCACCAACTGCGCAGGCATGAAGGGCATCAAGATCCGCGTGCCCGATGTGCCGGCATACCGCGCCACACCTGAGGCCTGCGGCGCCAACCCCACACCCATAGCTTTTGCCGAGGTGTACTTGGCCCTGCAAAACGGCACCGTGGAGGCGCAAGAAAACCCCTTGACCACCATCGAAGCCAAGAAGTTCTTTGAAGTGCAAAAGGCCATCATGCTGACGGGCCACATCGTGGACGGCTTGACCACCCAAATTGCGCCGCACGTCTGGAACAAGCTCAGCGATGCCGAGAAGAAGATCTTCACCGACGTGACGCAAGAAGCCGCTGTGCGCGCCACTGCCAAGATCAAGGCCCGCGAAGCCGAGTTGGTCGATGAGTTCAAGAAAAAAGGCCTGCAAATCGTGCAGGTGGACCGCAAGTCGTTCCAGGACGCTGTGCTGAAAAACAAACCTCTGACCTCCATGGGTTTCACACAGTCTGACTTCGACAAAATCCAGGCGGCCAAGTAAAGCGCTCCCCCATCAGGTTTTGTGCCGATGGCACAGACCTGATGCTTTGGCCATCCCTTGCAGACCGAACTCGCTGAGTTCGGTCTGCTCATGCGGCCAAGTTTTCGATCCCAAGGACACCCCATGAGCAACCTCCCCGACCTCGATGCCATGCCCAAAGTCATGGGCGACGATGGCCAGTTCCACGCCACCGACGACGACGTCGATCTGTCGGGAACGCCCATTGAAGCCTGGGTGGCTCTGGCCTTCTTCTGGGCTTTGGGTCTGACGGTTTTTTACCAATTTTTTACACGCTACGTGATGAACAACTCGGCCTCTTGGACAGAAGAGATTGCGCGCTATCTGCTCATTGCCACCGTCTTCACGGGCGCCACCATCGGTGTGGCCAAAAACAACCACATCCAAGTGGACTTCTTCTTTCGCTTCATGCCCGACTGGATGGGCCGTGCCATGGGCGTGGTGGTCGATGTGATGCGCATCGCCTTCTTTGCCGCGGCCACCTTCCTCACAGGCCAGATGATGGAAAAACTGGGCAGCTACAAGATGACCATCATCGACTTGCCCATGAACCTCGTCTATGGCGTGGTGATGGCCGGGTTTGCAGCCATGTGCCTACGCGCCATGTGGGTGGCCAAGGTCCATTGGCAGCGCGGCTACACCGTGCTGCAACGCCCCGAGTCCGAAATGACCGACCGCTGAAACGCCCTTAGAAAGTTCTCCATGTTGAAGATCCTTTTCCTCATCCTCATGAGCGGCGGCATCCCAGTGGCCATTGCCATGGCCGGCGCTTCGCTGATTTACCTCTTGTTTGCCGAAAGCTCGCCCCCCTTTGTGGTCATCCACCGCATGGTCTCCGGCATTGACAGCTTTCCGCTGCTGGCCGTGCCCTTCTTCATTCTGGCCGGTAACCTGATGAACAACGCGGGCATCACCAACCGCATCTACAACTACGCATTGGCTTTGGTGGGCTGGCTCAAAGGGGGCTTGGGCCACGTCAACGTGGTGGGTTCGGTCGTGTTTGCGGGCATGAGCGGCACCGCCATTGCCGATGCCGCAGGCCTGGGCACCATCGAGATCAAGGCCATGAAAGACCATGGCTACAGCACCGAATTTGCCGTGGGCGTCACCGCCGCTTCGGCCACCCTGGGCCCCATCATTCCGCCCAGCTTGCCCTTTGTGATCTACGGCATGATGGCGAACGTGTCGGTGGGTGCGCTGTTCCTCGCAGGCATCTTGCCCGGCATCTTCATGGCCCTCTTAATGATGCTGACGGTGGCCTATTTCGCGCACAAGAACGGCTGGGGCGCCGATGTGAAATTCGAGTGGCCCAAAGTCATCAAGGCCTTGGCCGAAACCGCTGTGGTGGTGGGCTGGCCTCTTGCCATTTGGTGGCTGGTCACCGCCTTGGGCACACCGCCGCAAATCACCGTGTTTGTCGCCCTGATCGTTTTGTTCGCCGCCGACAAGTTCTTTGACTTCCAGGCTGTGTTGCCCATCATGACCCCCGTGATTTTGATTGGCGGCATGACGACCGGCGTGTTCACCCCCACCGAAGGGGCTATTGCGGCTTGCGTCTGGGCGATTGCCTTGGGCTTCTTTTGGTACCGCACGCTCAACTTCAAGATGTTCGTGAAGATCTGCTTGGACACCGTGGAAACCACTGCCACCGTGCTGTTCATCGTGGCCGCCGCCAGCATTTTTGGCTGGATGCTGACGGCCACAGGCGTGACCACGGCCATCTCCGCTTGGGTACTGGGCTTCACCCAAGAGCCTTGGGTATTCTTGCTGCTGGCCAATGCGCTCATGCTGTTTGTGGGCTGCTTCCTCGAGCCCACCGCCGCCATCACCATCCTTGTGCCGATCCTGGTGCCCATTTGCCAGCAGCTGGGCATTGACCTGGTGCACTTCGGTTTGGTCATGGTGCTCAACCTGATGATCGGTTTGCTGCACCCGCCCATGGGCATGGTGCTGTTTGTGTTGGCAAGGGTGGCCAAGCTCAGTGTGGAGCGCACCACCATGGCCATCTTGCCTTGGCTGTTCCCTTTGTTGGGCAGCTTGGCCGTCATCACCTACTTCCCCAGCCTGGTGCTGTGGTTGCCCAAGCAGTTTTATTGAATCCACGGGGCGGGTGTTTGGCCCCATTTTTAAACGACCCTCAACATGTCCAATCTCTTCATTCGCCTGCACCCGTCTGACGACGTGGTCATTGCCCGCAGCCAACTCATGAGCGGCAGCACCGTAGACGGCGTGGCCGCGCGCGGTCTGATCCCACCGGGCCACAAAGTCGCCACCCGCGCCATCGCCGTGGGCGAGCCGGTGCGTCGCTACAACCAGATCATTGGTTTTGCCCACCAAGCCATTGCGCCAGGCGAACATGTGCACACGCACAACCTGAACATGGGCGCAGACAAAGGCAACTTCGAGCGCGACTACGCCATTGGCCAAGACGTGAAGCCCGAGCCAGCACGCAAGCAGGCGACTTTCATGGGCTACAAACGCTCGGACGGTCGTGTGGCCACACGCAACTACATCGGTGTGCTCTCGAGCGTGAATTGCTCGGCCACCGCTGCACGAGCCATTGCCGACCATTTCTCCAGACGCAACAACCCCGCGGCACTCGCCAACTTTCCGAATGTGGACGGTGTGATCGCGTTGACGCACGGCACCGGCTGCGGCATGGACACCGAAGGTCTGGGCATCCAGCTTTTGGAGCGCACCTTGGCAGGTTACGCCACCCACGCCAACTTTTGGGGCGTGGTGGTGGTGGGTCTGGGCTGCGAGGCCAACCAGCTCAGCACCTGGCTGGCGCACAGCAGCTTGCGCGTAGGCGAGACGCTCAAGGTCTTCAACATCCAAGACTCGGGCGGCACACGCCTCACGGTCGAAAAAGGCATTGCCTTGATCGAAGAGATGCTGCCCCGCGCCAACGCCATCACCCGCGAGCCTTGCAGCGCCGAACACATCACCGTGGGCCTGCAGTGTGGCGGTTCGGATGGTTATTCGGGCATCAGCGCCAACCCAGCACTGGGCGCGGCGGTGGACCTGCTGGTGCAGCACGGCGGCACCGCGATCCTGAGTGAAACGCCCGAGATATATGGCGCCGAGCACTTGCTCACACGCCGCGCCGTCAAACCCGAGGTGGCGCACAAACTGATCGAGCGCATCAAATGGTGGGAAAACTACACCGCCATCAACGGCGGCGAGATGAACAACAACCCCTCTCCCGGCAACAAGGCGGGCGGCCTGACCACCATCCTTGAAAAGTCTTTGGGCGCCGTGGCCAAGGGCGGCACCAGCAACCTGCAAGCGGTGTACGAATATGCCGAGCCGGTCACGGCCAAAGGCTTTGTCTACATGGACACACCGGGCTATGACCCGGTGAGCGCCACGGGCCAAGTGGCCGGTGGCGCCAACCTGATTTGTTTCACCACCGGGCGTGGCAGCGCTTATGGCTGCGCCCCTTCGCCCAGCCTCAAGTTCTCGACCAACACCGCTTTGTGGAAAAAACAGGAAGAGGACATGGACCTGAACTGCGGCGAGATCGTGGACGGCGGCGTGAGCATCGCCGAGATGGGCCAGCGCATCTTTGAAATGATTTTGGCTGCGGCGTCAGGCGAGCCCACCAAGAGCGAGCGCCATGGCTACGGTCAAAACGAATTTGTGCCATGGCAAGTGGGCGCCGTGATGTGAGTGCACATGACGGTTTTTCCCTCGTTTTATTGAAAGCTTCCTCATGAGCCAACGCATCCAAGCCGCCGAGCTGCGTGCCAAAGTCGCCCGCATCATTGAACAAGCAGGCAGCGCCCCGGCCGAGGCCGCACAGGTGGCCGACAACCTGGTCATGGCCAACCTGAGCGGGCACGACTCTCACGGCGTGGGTATGGTGCCGCGCTATGTGGACGCCGTACTCGAAGGCGGTCTGTCACCCAACACGGGTGTGAAGGTGATGCTGGACACCGGACCCCTTTTGAATCTGGACGGCCAGCGCGGCTACGGCCAGATCACCGGCGTGCAGGCCATGCAGATGGGCATTGAACGCGCCAAGCAGCACGGTGTGTGCACCGTGGCGCTCAGCCGCTCACACCACTTGGGCCGCATCGGGCACTTTGCCGAAATGGCCGTGGCCCAGGGCCTGGTGTCGATGCATTTTGTGAACGTGCTCTCGCGCCCCGTGGTTGCGCCCTTCGGCGGTGGCGATGGCCGCTTTGGCACCAACCCCTGCTGCATCGGTGTGCCCATGGGCAGCCGCGAACCCTTTGTACTGGACTTTGCCACCAGCCGCGTGGCGCAAGGCAAGATGCGTGTGGCCCACAACAAGGGCGAGCAAGTGCCTCCCGGCTACTTGATCGACGAACACGGCCACCCCACCACCAACCCCGGCGTGGTGGTGGTGCCGCAGTCCAACGGTATGTTTGGCGCACTCATGACCTTTGGCGACCACAAAGGCTTTGGCATGGCCATGGCCTGCGAGCTGCTGGGTGGTGCGCTCACCGGCAGCGGCACCTGGCACCGCGAGGCCGACCACCAACGCGCGGTGCTCAACGGCATGCTGACCATGCTGATCGACCCTGTGCGCTTGGGCACACAAGACATGTTCGAGCAAGAAGCCCTGGCCTTTGCCGACTGGCTGCGCCAAAGCCCCGATGCCCCCGGCAGCGATGGCGTCAAGCTGGCAGGCGAACCGGAACGCACCGCACGCGCCGAGCGCGAACAAAACGGCATCTGGATCGACGACGCCACCTGGGCCGAGATTGAAGCGTCAGAGAAAAAGCTGGCAGGACGATGACCATTGACTGACCGCGACCTTCACCGTTGGGACGCACACCCTTAGACACCCATGCACCTCTCAGCCCTCACCCTGGCATCGCTGCCCGCTGACATCCACACACCGATTTATGACCGCCGCCGCCATGCCCCCGGCGTGGTGCACCTGGGGCTGGGTGCCTTTCACAGGGCACACCAGGCCATGGTGTTTGACCAACTGCTGAGCACGGGCGACACGCGCTGGGGCATCCACGGCATCGGCACGACGCGGCCCGACTTGGTCAATCTGCTGCGTGCGCAAGACGGCTTGTACGCCGTGCGCGTGGCCGATGGCACTGGTGTGAAGTGGCAAGTGCCCGGTGCACTCTGGCGGACGAATGTGGCCGCCACCGAACGCGAAACGGTGGTGCAAGCCATCGCCGCACCCAGTACCCGCTGGGTCACGCTCACCGTCACCGAAAAAGGCTACACCCCCGCTTTGGGGCAACTGCTGCTCGATGGCTTGCGCCTGCGCCAGCAAAGCGGCTTGCCGGGCATCACCATCGCGTCGTGCGACAACCTGCAAGGTAACGGCCACAAATTGCAGGCATTGGTGAAAGCAGCAACGACTGCACAAGACAGCGCCCTGCTGCACTGGCTCGATGCGCATTGCGCCTTTCCGTGCAGCATGGTCGACCGCATCGTGCCCGCCGCCACACCTGAAGTGCTGGCAGCCGCCAGCCAGGCGCTGGGCCTGCGCGATGACGCGTCACTCAGCACAGAAGGTTTTTGGGAATGGGTGGTCGAAGACCGCTTTGCGGACCCGTCTGACGCCGCTTTGCTGCAAAGCGCAGGTGTGCGTGTGACGGGTGAAGTGCACAGCTACGAAGAAGCCAAGCTGCGCATGCTCAACGGCAGCCACACGGCCATGGCGCTGATGGGCGCCGTCACGGGCAGGCCTTTCATTGCCAGCTGCATTGGCGTGCCGCACATCCGAGAATTTGTGTTCCGCTTGATGGGTCAAGAAGTCGCGCCGCACTTGAGCCGCAGCGATTGGGCCGATTACCGAACCGCGCTGATCGCCCGCTTTGGCAACCCGTATTTGAAGCACAGCGTGCACCAAATCGCCACCGACAGCTCGCAAAAAATACCTCAGCGCTGGCCGCCTTCGGTGCTGGGCCAGATCGCTCAGGGTGCTTCGTTTGAACACCACGCGCTGGCCGCCGCCGTATTTGTGCGCTACACGCTGGGCGTGGACGAGCAGGGTCAGGCCTACGCTCTGAACGACCCGCAAGCAGGCAGCCTGATGGCACTGGGTGCAGCCCAGCGCACCGAGCCCGAGGCCTGCGTGCGCGCCCTGCTGGCCCGCGAAGACCTCTGGGGCAGCGCCCTGCCCCAACACGCCGCTTGGATCGCCCGCGTCATGCACTGGCACCAGCAAGTCCTGCTGCACGGTGTGGACGCGGCCATCCAGAAATTGCTGCAAGAAGAAGCCTGAACACGGAGGCCAGCGCCATGAAAATCACCGCCGCCCGCGTCATCGTTTGTTGCCCCGGCCGCAACTTCGTCACCCTCAAGATCGAGACCGACCAAGGCGTGTACGGCGTGGGTGACGCCACACTCAATGGCCGCGAACTGGCGGTGGTCAGCTACCTCGAAGACCATGTTCTGCCCTGCCTGATCGGACGCGACCCGCAGCAGATCGAAGACATCTGGCAGTACCTCTACAAAGGCGCTTACTGGCGGCGCGGCCCGGTGACCATGAGCGCTATTGCCGCCGTGGACACCGCGCTGTGGGACATCAAGGCCAAGATGGCCAACATGCCGCTGTACCAGCTGCTGGGCGGGCGCAGCCGCACCGGGGTCATGGTCTACGGCCATTCCAACGGCCGCGACACAGAAGAAACCGTGGACGCAGTTTTGCGCCACAAAGAAGAAGGCTACCTGGCCATCCGCGCCCAAAGCGGCGTGCCGGGCTTGAACAAGGTCTATGGCGTCAGCGGCAACAGCGGTACTAAGCGCATGTACGAGCCCGCCGACGGCAACCTGCCCAGCGAGCACGACTGGAGCACCGAAAAGTATTTGCGCCACACCCCCGGCCTGTTTGAAGCCGTGCGCGAAGCCGTGGGCCCAGACATCCATTTGCTGCACGACGTGCACCACCGCCTGACGCCGATTGAGGCAGGTCAACTGGGCAAAGCGCTGGAGCCGGTGCGCCTGTTCTGGATGGAAGACCCGACCCCGGCCGAGAACCAGGACGCTTTCCAATGGATACGCCAGCACACCACCACGCCGATCGCGGTGGGCGAGATTTTCAACAGCATCTGGGACTGCAAGACGCTGATCGAAAAACAGCTGATCGACTACATCCGCACCACCGTGGTCCACGCGGGCGGCATCACCCACCTGCGCCGCATCGCCGACCTGGCCAGTCTCTACCAAGTGCGCACCGGCTGCCACGGTGCGACCGACCTGTCACCCGTGTGCATGGGCGCAGCCCTGCACTTTGACACCTGGGTGCCCAACTTCGGCGTGCAAGAGTTCATGCCGCACAGCGAAGAAATGCTGTCGGTCTTCCCGCATGATTACCGCTTTGAGCGCGGCATGATGCACTGCGGCGAGTCACCTGGTCACGGCGTGGACATCGACGAAAAGCTGGCCGCCAAGTACCCGTACCAAAGGGCTTATTTGCCGGTGAACCGGTTGCAGCATGATGGAACGCTGTGGAATTGGTGAAGTCAAAAGGTCACTGACTGCACGGCAGCGCCCCAAGACATGGGCCCTTCATCCGGGCCAGCCCTCAAAAAGTCGCGGCCAATCCGCGACAATCATGGCTCTACTGATGAACACCATGTACACCCCAAATTTTTCCATTCTCTCTGTCGCCTTGGCCATCGGTGTGGGCGCACTGCTTCCCAGCTCTGGCGCTTTGGCCGCAAAACCCAACAAAACCAAAACAAGCACAAGCAAATCCACTGCAGCCAAGTCCCCCGCCTCCAAAAAGGTGACTGCAGCTGCCAATGCTTTGCCCCCGCTGCCAGCGCAAATCGCCTTGGCCCCCAATGCACCAGCCTTGCAGTCCAAAGCTTGGTTGCTGATGGACTTTGACTCGGGCGAAGTGCTGGCCTCGGCCAACGCCGAAGAAGCCCTTCCCCCTGCCTCGCTCACCAAGATGATGACCAGCTACATCGTCGAGCAGGCCTTGCGCTCGGGCAAGCTCAAGCCCACCGACCTGGTCACCGTGAGCGAAAACGCTTGGTGCCGGGGCACCAGCGCCGAATCGTGCATGTACCTGCCCCTGAACAGCCAAGCGACGGTGATCGACCTGCTGCGCGGCATCATCATCCAGTCGGGTAACGACGCGTCCAAGGCGATTGCCGAGCACATGGCCAGCTCCGAAGCGGGCTTTGCCACGCTGATGAACGCCGAAGCTCAGCGCTTGGGCATGACGCACACCCACTTTGTGAACCCCACCGGCCTGCCCGATCCGGCGCACAAGTCGTCGGCACGCGATCTGGCCATCTTGGCGCGGGCCATCATCCGCGACGGTGCAGAGTACTACCCCCTCTACGCTGAACGTGACTTCAAATACAACGGCATCAAGCAAGGCAACCGCAACGCCCTGCTCTACACAGACCCCACCGTAGACGGCCTGAAAACCGGCCACACCGCCGAAGCCGGCTATTGTCTGGTCACGTCGTCCAAACGCAACGACACACGGCTGATCTCGGTCATCCTCAACACGCACAGTGCGCAAGCACGGGCCGACCAAACCCGCACGCTGCTCGGCTGGGGCTTTGGCAGCTTCGAGAAAGTCACCCCGATTGCAGCCAACGCGGTGGTCGGCACGGCCAAAGTCAGCTTTGGCAAGTCCGACACTGTGGCCGCCGGACTGGGCAGCCCTTGGCTGCTGACCGTACCACGCGGCACAACCGTGCAAACCGCGGTGGCACTCAAACCAGGACTGGAAGCCCCAGTGGCCAAGGGCACGGTGATTGGCAAAGTGGTGGCCACCGCCAATGGCAAACCCGCAGGCGAAGCCCCGCTGGTGGCGCAAGCCGAAGTGGCGCGCTCAGGCTGGCTGCTGTTGGCTTGGCAGCATGTGACCCGGTTGTTCGGCAAGTAAGCCGCCGCACCCAAGGAGCAGACACAGGGCGAAGTGCCAAGCGCTTTGTCTGCTGCCTGCGGCCTGCTGCCGTTCAAGGTGGCGTTAAAGCACCCGTGCCAACGCCGCCTGCAAATGCTCTGACGGCAACCGTTTGAAGCCCGAGCGGGCAAACCGCTGCAAGCGGCCTTGCATGAAGGCCACCAGCAATGAGGCTGTGACTTGTGCATCGGCCGTGGGCGTGGCCGATTCGATGCCTTTGAGCGACTGGCGCAGTTGCGCTTCGATCTTGTCAAACAGCAAGTTGATGCGCTCTTGCAGACGTTCGTGCTCCAGCACCAGCGCATCACCAATCATGACGCGGCTCATGCCCGGGTTCTTCTCAGCGAACTGCAACAGCAAGGCGACGATGCGACTGGCTTGCACGGGGCCTGCAGGTTCGCGGTCGGTGACCTGGCGAATCAGGCCAATGACCGATTGGTCGACAAAATCAATCAATCCCTCAAACATCTGCGCCTTGCTGGCGAAATGGCGGTACAAAGCCGCCTCACTCACGCCAATTTTGGCGGCCAGGCTGGCCGTGGTCACGCGCTCGGCACCAGGCTGCTCCAGCATGGCGGCCAGAGTTTGCAAAATTTGCAAACGCCGCTCACCTGGGCGAGGCCGTTTGCGTGCGGGTGTTTCATCGCCGTCTGAAAATCGCTCGCTTTGTTGTTCTGGATCAGACATGTCTCCCCCTGTTTTTTTAAGCTGGTGACTGCTGCAACTTTCAGCGGCTGCGGATCATCGTGCCAAAGGCCTGCTCGGACAGCACCTCGAGCAGCATGGCGTGTGGCACGCGGCCGTCGATGATGTGCACCGCATTGACGCCGCTCTTGGCCGCATCGAGTGCGCCCGCAATTTTGGGGATCATGCCGCCGCTGATCGTGCCGTCGACGCACAGCTCGTCGATGCGGCTGGGCGTCAACTCGGTGAGCAAGTTGCCCTCTTTGTCGAGCACACCACGGATGTTGGTGAGCATGAGCAACTTTTCGGCTTGCAGCACAGTGGCCAGCTTGGCGGCCACCACGTCGGCGTTGATGTTGTAGCTTTCGTTGTTGACGCCAAAACCAATGGGACTGACCACGGGAATGAAGGCGTCGTCTTGCAGGCACTGCAGGATCGCGGGGTCGATGCTTTCGATCTCGCCCACTTGACCCACATCGTATTCCTTGTTCGGGTCTTGGCTGTCCACCAGACGCAGTTTTTTGGCACGGATCAAGCCACCGTCACGGCCCGTCAGGCCCACGGCTTTGCCGCCTGCGCGGTTGATCATGCCCACGATGTCTTGCTGCACTTCACCGCCCAACACCCACTCGACCACTTCCATGGTTTCGGCATCGGTCACACGCATGCCCTGAATGAACTCGCCAGTTTTGCCCAAACGCTTCAAAGCGGTTTCGATCTGCGGGCCGCCGCCATGCACCACCACTGGGTTCATGCCCACCAACTTGAGCAGCACCACGTCTTCGGCAAAAGCCTGTTGCAGTGCCGGATCGGTCATGGCGTTGCCGCCGTACTTGATGACCAGGGTTTTGCCGTGGAACTTGCGGATGTAGGGCATGGCCTGCGCCAGAATTTGGGCTTGGTCATGCGGTGCAACGGTAGGGGCGGCAATGGTGTCGGTCATGGTGCGAAACAGGGTTGTCAAAGAAGGATCAAAAAGTTCTGGCGATTGTGCCGCAAGCCGGTGACCGATCAGAGGAACTCGGCCAGCATGCGATTAACGCCTCGTTGCCAAGGTGGCATCACCAACCCAAAGGTTTGCTGCAGTTTCTGGGTGTTCAAGCGTGAATTCAATGGCCGCTGGGCAGGCGTGGGAAATGCCGTGGTGGGCACAGGGGCGATGTCGGTCACTTTCAGGCTCAGCTCGGGGTTGATATGCCTCGCCTGTGCGATCACATGGCTGGCGTAGCCGTGCCAAGTGGTTTCGCCCGCAGCCACCAGGTGGTAAATGCCCGTCAATGCCGGGGCTGGTTTGGCCATGACCTGGCGAATGGCGTGGGCCGTCACATCGGCGATCAGGTCTGCACCCGTGGGTGCGCCATGTTGGTCATCGATCACGTTGAGGCGTTCGCGTTCACCGGCCAGGCGCAGCATGGTCTTGGCAAAGTTGCCACCCCGTGCCGCATACACCCAGCTGGTGCGAAAAATCAGGTGTTTGCAGCCGCTGGCGGTAATGGCTTGTTCGCCTTCGAGTTTGGTCTGGCCGTAAACACTCAGTGGGCCGGTGGCATCGCCCTCTTGCCAAGCCTGTTTGCCCTGACCGTTGAACACGTAATCGGTCGAGTAGTGCACCAGCCAAGCACCAATTTCGGCGGCGGCCTGCGCCAGTGCGGCTGGAGCGGTGGCGTTCAGGCAGCGGGCCACGTCGGTTTCCGACTCGGCCTTGTCCACGGCGGTGTGGGCAGCGGCATTGACGATGACGTCGGGACGCCAGTCGCGCACCGTTTGCGCCAAGCGCTCGGGCTGGCTCAGGTCGCCGCAATGGTCGGTGCTGTGCCGGTCCAGCGCCAGCAGTTCACCCAAAGGGGCCAGGCTGCGCTGAAGCTCCCAACCCACTTGGCCATTTTTCCCGAGCAGCAAGATCTTCATGCTTGGCGACCTGTGTAATTCTTGTTCACCCACTCACGATAGGCTCCGCTTTGTACATGGGCCACCCACTCGGGGTTGGCCAGGTACCACTCGACGGTTTTGCGGATGCCGGTCTCAAAGGTCTCGGCGGGCTTCCAGCCCAGCTCGGCTTCGAGTTTGCGGGCGTCGATCGCGTAGCGGCGGTCGTGGCCTGGGCGGTCGGTCACGTAGGTGATCTGGCTGGCGTAGCTTGTGCCATCGGCTTTGGGGCGCAGGGCATCCAACAACTTGCACACGGTTTGCACGATCTCGATGTTGGGCTTTTCGTTCCAGCCACCCACGTTGTAGACCTCGCCTAAGCGCCCTGCTTCGAGCACGCGGCGAATCGCGCTGCAGTGGTCTTTGACATACAACCAGTCACGGATCTGCATGCCGTCGCCATACACAGGCAAGGGCTTGCCCGCCAGCGCGTTGACGATCATCAGTGGGATGAGTTTTTCGGGGAAGTGGTACGGGCCGTAGTTGTTGCTGCAATTGGTGGTGAGCACCGGCAGGCCATAGGTGTGGTGCCAGGCGCGCACCAAGTGATCGCTGGCGGCCTTGCTTGCGCTGTAGGGGCTGTTGGGTTCGTAGCGGTGGGTTTCGGTAAAGGCCGGATCGGTTTTGGCCAGCGAGCCATAGACCTCGTCGGTGGAGACGTGCAGAAAACGGAACGCCGTTTTGTCTGCCTCTTGCAAGCCACTCCAATACCCCCGCACCGACTCCAATAGGCGGAAGGTGCCGACGATGTTGGTCTCAATGAACTCCCCCGGGCCATGGATGGAGCGGTCCACATGGCTTTCGGCAGCAAAGTTGACCACGGCGCGGGGCTGGTGCTCGGCCAGCAAGCGACTGACCAAAGCGCTGTCGCCAATGTCGCCTTGCACCAATTGGTGGCGCGCGTCGCCTTGCAGGCTGGCCAAGGTCTCGGGGTTGCCCGCGTAGGTGAGTTTGTCCAGGTTGATGACGGCCTCGTTGCTGGCGGCCAGCCAGTCGAGGACAAAGTTGGCGCCGATGAAGCCGGCGCCGCCGGTGACGAGAATGGTCATGAGGATTCGAATCTGGTGGGTGCCACGGGACGCGGCACCACTGTCTTGCGATTTTAGAAGCATTGCGCTTGAACGCAGGTTAAAGTGGCACCTTGTTCAGGAAGTGCACCATGGCCAAATCAAACGACACCACGCGCAACAAAAACAGCACCACCGCGCCACACGACAGCACCACCCCGCCGGCTCAGCATGTTTGGTTGGCAGGCTTGGGGGCCATGGCCAAAGCCCAAGAGCAAGGCAGCAAAGCCATTGAGGCCCTGGTGAACGACGGTTTGGCCTTTCAACGCAAAAGCCAGGCCGAAGCACAACAACGCTTGCAAGAAGCCACCGAACGGCTGAGCCACATGGCCACCGACTTCGGTCAGCAAGCCACCGGCCGGGTGGACAAACTGGAGCATTTGTTTGAAGACCGTGTGGCCAAGGCACTGCACCGATTGGGCATGCCCACGCTGCTGGACATTCAAATGCTCAACGATCGCGTGGCGCAACTGGAAGCTCAGCTGACGGCCTTGTCCGCTTCGACTTCGAAAAAACCAGCTGCACCGGCGCGCACCCCCACCAAATCGGCCGTGGGTAAAACAGCCAGCACGCCCGCAAAATCTGCGCGCGGCGGCAAGACCGTCAAAAAATCAAGCTGATGATCTAAGCCGCGATCTGACATGGCCAAAAAAGCCCCCCGCCGCACCGCCGAGCGCATTGCCGAGGTCACGCTGGAGTTATTCAACCGGTATGGTGAACCCAACGTCTCGACCACGCTGATCTCCGCTGAGCTGGGGATCAGTCCGGGCAACCTGTACTACCACTATGCGTCCAAAGACGCCTTGGTCAACCAGCTTTTTGACCAATACGAGGTCGCCATGCTGGGGCTGCTGGATGCCGCACCCGATGTGCGGGACATTGAGGACACCTGGTTTTTTCTGCACTCGCTGTTCGAGCAGGTCTGGAGCCACCGGTTCTTGTACCGCGATCTGAACAACCTGTTGTCGGGCAATCGGCACCTGGAAACGCACTTCCATGCGGTTTTAGAGCGAAAAACCCACGCCTTCAGATTGATGCTGGAGTCTTTGTCCGCAGCCGGCCTGATGCGGATCGGCCCTGACAGCGTGGAAACCCTGTCGGCCAGCATGTCGGTCATGGTGACCTATTGGCTGAGCTATGAATATGTGCGCAACCCCCGACAGGCCCTGGAGCCCGCCAGCGCTGGCTTGGCCCTGACACGGGGTGCCCAGCACGTATTGGCCCTGCTGACCCCGTACATGGCAAGCAAAGACCTGCAAGACCATCTGCAAAGATTGACGGCTGCATACAGCGCAAGCTGATGCTTTTCTGGGGGGCACACTTCGCCGAGCGCGATGGATGTGTATGGGGTCTGCCGAACCGATCAGGCCCCTTGGCTGAAACGCTGAGCGGCCAAGGCCAGCAGGCCGTCAAAGATCAGGTTGTCCACCAACTCGAACTGGAGGGACATGCTGGGGGCCATTTTCCAGCCGGCACCTCCGGTCATGATGCACACGGGCTCCTGCCCTGTGTGCTCACGCAGGTGTTGCACCATGCGTTCGCAAGCGCCTGCAATCGCGTAGGTGCCACCACTGGTCAGGGCATCGCTGGTATTGGTGGGGAATGGCGTCACTTCACCTGTGGGGACATGCAAACCGGCCGTGCCCGATTCGAGCGCCCGCAGCATGATGCCGTGACCGGGCAAGATCAGTCCGCCCAAAAAACGGCCGCTGGCATCAATGGCCTCAACCGTCACGGCCGTGCCGACCATGACCACCACCAATGGACGCGAGGGGCCTGCAGCCAGCATCCGGTGACGCGCACCGATCATGGCAACCCAACGGTCTGAGCCCAAACGCGAGGGGTGATCGTAGCCGTTGGTCAGGCCTGCCTCTTGGGCACTGGGCACCACCCACTGCGGGGCGAAATCCCAGATTTCCATTTGCTCTTGCACCCGGCGCTTGATGGCGTCACCGGCCACCACACAGCCCAGCATCTGGTCAGGCTTGGGCAGCTGCGACCAAGCGCCTTCTGACAGTCGGTCGATGTTTTCTAGGAATTCGGCGCCATGCGCCAGCAGCTGGCCCTTGGGACTTGGTTGCTCGTACAGCGCCCATTTGAGACGCGTGTTGCCCACATCGATGGCTAAAAATGTCATCCGCTGATGATAATGAGTTTCAAGCGTCGCTTGGCGCTTTGCGAATCGCGGCTTGAGCACCACGATCCGACCGGGTCGGCCACTCAGACGCGTCCCCCTGATTCACCAAGCCCAGCAACTGGGCCACATGCTCCACCGCCAGCAATGCATAGCGCATGTCACCCTGAACCAGAGCGCTGGCCAAACGCCGTACTCGCTGTGCCAAGCAAATTCATAATAGATCTCCCCATCAAGAGCACCGCCCTATGGTTAACCCTGAGACCTCTGCCTCCAATTTGTCCCGTGCCATCCACCTCAGGCAGGTCTCATGCCAAGAGGTCATGCAGGCGACCCTGGAGCGCATCGCGCGTTTGAACCCGCAGTCCAACGCCATCGTCAGCCTGCAAAACCCCGAACTTTTGATGGCACAAGCGCGCGAGCGGGATGCACAACTGGCCCGAGGCGAGTCCATGGGCTGGATGCACGGCATGCCCCAAGCGGTCAAAGACCTGTCCAATGTGGCGGGTCTGCGCACCACATTGGGCAGCCCACTGATGAAAGATTTCGTGGCCAGCGAGGACGGCCTGATGGCGAAGCGCATGAAAGCCGCAGGCGCCATCGTGATTGGCAAAACCAACACGCCCGAGTTCGGCCTGGGCTCGCATACCTTCAACGAGGTGTTTGGTCCCACCCGCAACGCTTGGAACCAGGACAAATCGGCGGGCGGCAGCAGCGGCGGCGCAGCCGTGGCACTGGCCCAGCGCCTGCTGCCCGTGGCCGATGGTTCGGACTTCATGGGCAGCTTGCGCAACCCGGCTGGCTGGAATCATGTGTTTGGCATGCGCCCCTCACAAGGGCGGGTGCCCATGTCACCGGCGCAAGACGTTTTCATTGCCCAGCTGGGAACCGAAGGCCCCATGGGCCGCCATGTGCGCGACATGGCCATGCTGCTGTCGGTGCAAGCGGGCGCAAACCCGGCCAACCCGCTCAGCCTGACCGATGACGCGGCGCAGTTTGCAGGCGCGCTGGACAGCGACCCCAAAGGCCAGCGCATTGGCTGGCTGGGCGATCTGCAAGGCTACCTGCCGATGGAGAGCGGTATTTTGCAAATTTGTCAGGCGTCCTTGAACAGTTTTTCGGGCATGGGTTGCACCGTCGATGAAGCGCGTTTAGGCATGCCACCTGAGCAAATCTGGCAAGCCTGGCTGGTGTGGCGACAGGCCTTGATGGGGCCGCGCATCGCGCCTTTCTTGGTCAACCCGACCAACCGCGCCCTCATCAAACCCGAAGCACTGTGGGAGCATGACCAATCGCTGAACTTGAAAGGCTCGCAATTGATGGCCGCCAGCGCCAGCCGCACACGCTTTTATTTGAGCATGTTGGCTTTGTTTGAAAAATTCGATGTGCTGGCCATTCCTGTGTCCCAGGTCTGGCCCTTTGACCTGGGCCTGCGCTGGCCACCCAGCGTGGCAGGACGCAGCATGGACACCTACCACCGCTGGATGGAAGTGGTGATTTACGCCACTTTTGCGGGCCTGCCCTCAATCAGCGTGCCAGCAGGTTTTGGCGAAAACGGCCTGCCCATGGGATTGGCCCTGATTGGCAAACCCCAAGGGGACCTGGCGCTGCTGAAGCTGGCCCACGCCTACGAGATGGCAAACCAGGACATGATCAGCCAGCGACCGCCGGGTATTTGAATACCTGGCCCACCGTACTTCATGCACTTTGCCCTCAAGCTTGGCTCAAGCGTGTCCAGCCCGTCAGGTCCAGCGACGCCAGCGCCATGATCTTGGCGGAATCCACCAACTCTTGAATACCCACATATTCATCTGGCTGGTGCGCCAGATCCAGGATTCCGGGACCGTAGGCGATGCAATCCTTTAGCTGGCCTGAACGCACGATGTGTTTTTGGTCATAGGTGCCTGGGCTGGCAATGTAGCTGGGCTCGCGACCCAGCACGCGGGCTATGGCCCGGGCTGTCGCGTCCACCACGGGCGCATCTTTGGGCGTGGCAGTGGGCACAAAACTCATGATGTCTCGGATGCCGTAGTCAAAACCAGGCCGGGTGCGTTTGAGTTCATCGAGCATGTCGATGATTTCCTGTTTCACGGCTTCGAGGTTTTCTTCGGCAGTGAAGCGCCGGTCAAGTACGGTGCGGCAACTGTGCGCCACCACCGGCGCGGGCGTTTGCGCCGTGGGCCAGCCGCGCTCGTCGTTGGCGTAATGCTGCTCCACCTGCCCGCCGTGGATGCTGTTGATGTTGAGCGTGCTCACCCGTGCGCCCGGCGGCTCCACCGGCTCGGCGGTGCGGCGGCCTTGCAGGCGAGGTTGCAGCTGCGTCTCCAACAAATGGATGAAGGCGCTCATGTGGTTGATGGCGCTGTCACCCAGAAACGGCATGGAGCCATGTGCGATGCGGCCCCGGGTTTCGACTTCGCCCCACCACACGCCCCGGTGACCCAGGCAAATACGGTCCACGCCCAGCGGCTCAGGAATGATCACATGGTGCACACGCGGCTTGCTGAAATAGCCGCGCTCGGCCAAGTAGCCCACCCCAGCAAATCCACCGGATTCTTCGTCCACCGTGCCGCTGATTTCCAAAGCGCCCGGGATCGGCAGGCCCGATTCAATCAAGGCTTCGCAGGCAATGATGCTGGACGCCAGTCCGCCTTTCATGTCGCAGGTGCCCCGCCCATACACACGCCCATTGGCCACCTGACCGCCAAAGGGCTCATAGGTCCAGCCCGAACCCGCCTCAACCACGTCGATGTGGCTGTTGAAATGCACACACTCCCCGGTGGAGCCCCCCTGCCAACGCGCCACCACATTGGTGCGCGGGTGGCTGTCGCTGTCGCCCGGTGCACCAATGGCCCGGACATACTCAACAGCAAAGCCTTTTTGGGCCAAACGCTCACCAATGAAATGGGCGCATGCCTCATAAGCGTCACCCGGGGGATTGACGGTCGGGATGCGCACCAGATCTTGCGTGAGGGCAGTCACCTCGTCACGCTTGGCCTCAATGCGCTGCAAAAGCTTTTGAACAGAAGGATTCATGGCTTCAGTCTAAAGGCCGCCACCTGTGAAACGAAGTCACACAGGGCACAGAGCGGTCACTGAGCGTCAGTTTTGTTGCCACGGCAGGCCGCGATAGCGCCACCCACCTGTTTGACCGCGGTGCGCCTGCGCGTCCGGGTCGCCCTCAAAGCCTTCAAGGATGTTGTAGGCCTGCAAACCGAGCGCGGTGGCGCGTTGGGCCGCCGCAATGGAGCGCACGCCGCTGCGGCACAGAAGCACCAGTTTTTTGCCGCCCGCGCCCACCGCTTGCACGCCCGCGTCAAAGTCGGGGTTCATGGCCATGCCGGGCCATTGTTTCCAGGCCAGGGCGTGCGCGCCGGGCACAAAGCCCACCCAGGCACGCTCAGCGTCGCTGCGCACATCCACCAGTTCGGCCTCTCCCGACTGCACCCATGCCCAGGCTTGCTCAGGTGACACATCGCCGGCATAACCGTTGGCAGCGACGGGCTGGGGGGTGGCGGGTGAGGTCATGAGATCTGGTCCTGGTTGGTGGTCTATCAATCGGGTGTGAATCATAGCTTTTTGCACCCCAGCCCTGCATCGCACGGCTGTCCGTGACAGGACAGGCTGCAGCGGATAAGATGCGGGTTTTGGTTGACGTTTACGTCAACGTCAAAGCCTCAATCACAAAACCGCTTGCTACCGGAGTCGCCCCATGACCGATCTGTCCGCTGAATTCAAAGCCTTGGCCGAGTACCGCCCCACGAACAAGGTACGTTTTGTCACCGCCGCCAGCTTGTTTGACGGCCACGACGCGGCGATCAACATCATGCGCCGCATCTTGCAGAGCATGGGCGCCGAAGTCATCCACCTGGGCCACAACCGCTCGGTGGACGAGGTGGTGACGGCTGCGCTGCAAGAAGACGCACAAGGCATCGCCATCAGCTCTTATCAGGGCGGACACAACGAATACTTCACCTACATGACCGAGCTGCTCAAGGCCCGAGGCGGCGAGCACATCCAGGTGTTTGGCGGCGGTGGCGGCGTGATCGTGCCGTCCGAGATCCGCATGCTGGCCGAGCATGGCGTGCGGATTTTCAGCCCTGAAGACGGCCAAAAAATGGGCTTGGCCGGGATGATTGGCGAGATGGTCATGCGCTGCGACCAAGACATCAGCCCCTTGGCCCCCAAAACCGTGGATGCGATTCAGGGCCACGGCGAGATGAACTGGCGTGCGTTGGCACAACTGATCACCGCTTTAGAGAACGACAAAGCCGATGCCAGCGTGGTCAAGACCGTGCGCGAACAAGCTGCCAGCAAAAAAGTGCCCGTGCTGGGCATCACCGGCACCGGCGGTGCGGGCAAGTCCTCGCTCACCGACGAATTGATCCGACGTCTGCGCCTGGACCAGGACGACGCGTTGCGCGTGGCCGTGATCTCGATCGACCCTTCGCGCCGCAAGAGCGGCGGCGCTTTGCTCGGCGACCGCATCCGCATGAACGCCATCAGCCCTTGGTCACAAGGCCCGCGCGTGTTCATGCGCTCTCTGGCCACGCGTGACTTTGGCTCTGAAATTTCTGCCGCACTGCCCGACGTGGTGGCGGCCTGCAAAGTGGCGGGCTTTGACTTGATCGTGGTCGAGACCTCGGGCATTGGTCAGGGCGACGCCGCCATCGTGCCGCATGTGGACGTGCCCATGTACGTCATGACACCCGAGTTCGGCGCCGCTAGCCAGCTCGAAAAAATCGACATGCTGGACTTTGCCGAGTTTGTGGCGATCAACAAGTTCGACCGCAAAGGCGCATCTGACGCCCTGCGCGACGTGGCCAAGCAGGTGCAGCGCAACAAAGAAGCCTGGACCGTGCCCACCGAGCAGATGCCGGTGTTTGGCACCATGGCCGCCCGCTTCAACGACGACGGCGTGACGGCGCTGTACCAAGCGCTGAAAACCCGCCTGGCCGAACTGGGCATGAAAACCACCGAAGGCCGTTTGCCTGTGGTCCAGGTGCGTTACAGCACCCACCAAAACCCGGTGGTGCCTTCTTCCCGCACCCGTTACCTGGCCGAGATCAGCGACACCGTGCGCGGCTACAAAAAGCGCGCCATCGACCAATCGCGCCTGGCCCGTGAGATCCAGCAACTGCGCGCTGCTGCCCGCATGCTCGAAGTGGGCAAATCCGGTCGCGCCAAGGCTGCCGAAGCGGCCATCGACCTGGCTGTGAGCCGCGAACAAACGCAAGACCCCACCGCACGCAAACTGTTGGCCCAATGGCCCGACATGCAAAAAGCCTATGCGGGCGATGAGTACGTGGTGAAAATCCGCGACAAGGAAATCCGTACCGCGTTGACCACCAAATCGCTGTCTGGCACCACCATCCGCAAAGTGGCCTTGCCCCAATACGAAGACGACGGCGAAGTGCTCAAGTGGTTGATGCTGGACAACGTGCCCGGCAGCTACCCTTACACCGCAGGCACCTTTGCCTTCAAGCGCGAAGGCGAAGACCCGACCCGCATGTTCGCGGGCGAAGGCGACCCCTTCCGCACCAACCGCCGCTTCAAGCTGGTCAGCGAAGGCCTGCCCGCCAAGCGCTTGTCCACCGCGTTTGACTCGGTCACGCTGTACGGCAACGACCCCGACCTGCGTCCCGACATTTACGGCAAGATCGGTAACTCGGGCGTGAACGTGGCCACACTCGACGACATGAAGGTGCTGTACTCGGGCTTTGACCTGTGCAACCCCACCACCAGTGTGTCGATGACGATCAACGGCCCCGCGCCTTCGATCCTGGCCATGTTCATGAACACGGCCATCGACCAGAACATCGACAAGTTCAAGACCGACAACGGCCGCGAGCCCACCGAGACCGAAGCCGCCAAGATCAAGGAATGGGTGTTGGCCAATGTGCGCGGCACGGTGCAAGCCGACATCCTGAAAGAAGACCAGGGCCAAAACACCTGCATCTTCTCGACCGAGTTCTCCTTGAAAGTGATGGGCGACATCGCGCAGTACTTTGTGCACCACGACGTGCGCAACTTCTACTCGGTGTCCATCTCGGGTTACCACATCGCTGAAGCGGGTGCCAACCCTATCAGCCAGCTGGCGTTCACGCTGTCCAACGGCTTCACCTTTGTCGAAGCCTACCTGGCGCGTGGCATGCACATCGACGACTTCGCGCCCAACTTGTCGTTCTTCTTCAGCAACGGCATGGACCCCGAATACACCGTCATGGGCCGTGTGGCGCGCCGCATCTGGGCCGTGGCCATGAAAGAGAAATACGGCGCGAACGAACGCAGCCAAAAGCTCAAGTACCACATCCAGACGTCGGGCCGCTCGCTGCACGCGCAAGAGATCCAGTTCAACGACATCCGAACCACGCTGCAAGCGCTGATCGCGATTTACGACAACTGCAACAGCCTGCACACCAACGCGTTTGACGAAGCCATCACCACGCCCACCGCAGACTCGGTGCGCCGTGCCATGGCGATCCAGCTGATCATCAACCGCGAGTGGGGCTTGGCCAAGAACGAGAACCCGAGCCAAGGCGCCTTCATCATCGAAGAGTTGACCGAGTTGCTGGAAGAAGCCGTGTTGGCCGAGTTTGAAAAAATCGCAGAGCGCGGCGGCGTGCTGGGCGCGATGGAAACCGGCTACCAGCGCGGCAAGATTCAAGACGAATCCATGCACTACGAGATGCTCAAGCACACCGGCGAACTGCCCATCATCGGTGTCAACACCTTCCGCAACCCCAAGGGCGACGAAGTCATGGAAACGCTGGAACTGGCCCGCTCGACCGAGGAAGAAAAGCAGAGCCAGCTCAAGCGCCTGAGCGACTTCCACGCCCTCCATGCTGCCGAATCACCCGCCATGCTCAAACGCCTGCAGCAAGCCGTGATCGACAACGGCAACGTGTTCGAGGTGCTGATGGACGCGGTGCGGGTGTGCTCGCTGGGTCAGATCACCAACGCGCTGTTTGAGGTGGGTGGTCAGTACCGTCGCAACATGTGAACCTCAAAAGTTCACTTGATCTCCACCCTTGAGCGCCAGCATGCTGCGCGCCTCATCGGGGGAGGCGATCTCCAGGTTCAGGGCTTCGAGCACGGTGCGGATGCGATGCACCTGCTGAGCGCTGGACTCGGCCAATTTTCCAGGGCCGATCCACAGCGAGTCTTCCAACCCCACCCGCACGTTCGAGCCCATGGCCGCGCCAATGCTGGCCAACGCGATCTGGCCTTTGCCTGCACCCAAAATCGACCACTGGTAATCGTTACCAAACAGGCGGTCGGCCGTGCGGCGCATGTGCATCAGGTCTTCGGGGTGCGGACCGATGCCACCCAAAATGCCGAACACCGACTGCACAAACAAAGGGCCAGTCACCAGCCCCCGATCCCGGAAGTGCGCCAGGTTATACAGATGGCTGATGTCGTAGCACTCGAACTCAAAGCGGGTGCCGTTTTCGGTACCCAAGCGCAAGATGGTCTCGATGTCGTTGTAGGTATTTTTGAACACCAGATCGCGGCTCTTTTCCAGGTGCGCCCGTTCCCACTCGTGCTCAAAATTCTTGAAGCGGTCGAGCATGGGGAACAGGCCAAAGTTCATCGACCCCATGTTGAGCGAGGCCACCTCAGGCTTAAAGGTCAGCGCTGGCTGCATGCGCTCGTGCACCGTCATGTGCGGACTACCGCCCGTGGTCAGGTTAATCACGGCATTCGTTTTGGTCTTGATCTTTTGCAAAAACGGCACAAAAAACGCCGGGTCTTGCGAGGGGCGGCCGTCAGCCGGATCGCGTGCATGCAGGTGCAAGATGGCCGCGCCAGCCTCTGCCGCGGCAATGGCTGCGTCGGCGATCTCGTCTGCCGTCACCGGCAAATGCGGCGACATGCTGGGCGTATGGATGGCCCCGGTGGGGGCGCAGGTGATGATGACTTTGCGGGCTTTGCTCATGAACCGTCTCCAAAAAATGGTGGCCCAGCGCCGGTGGGCTGGGACTGAGCCAAAGCATGCCCGACCCGCGAGAACGAAGAGGTCACCAAGGCAACAAGCACGCAGCCCTGTCACACCCAGGCCACGCGATTGCAGCAAAATGGCCAAGTCGCACCCTGGATGGGGTGTACAACATTGCCAGACATATCGCCCAGGAATCTTATGCAGCACCTGCCGCCGTTCATCGCTCCCTCAGAACACCAAGATGCCGACAGCGCCTTGGCGCAAATTCAGCACATCTACCAGCACAGCGTGAACCACCTGCGCCAGGCCATGCGCGAGTTTGTGGCGGGCGCCGACATGACAGACACCCGGGTGCGGGCTTTCTACCCGTTTGTGCGGGTGCAAGTCAGCAGCGCCAGTCGCAAAAGCGCGGGGCTGGACAGCCGCTTGAGCTACGGTTTTGTGGCCGAACCAGGCCGCTTTGAAACCACATTGACACGGCCCGACCTGTTTGCTTTTTACATCCGCCAGCAACTGACGCTACTGCTCAAAAACCACGGCGTGAGCCTGCAGGTGGGCACCAGCAACCAGCCGATCCCGATCCACTTTTCTTTCGCTGACGACGAGCACATGGAGGGCAGCCTGAGCCGAGAGCGCCAGGCCCTGATGCGCGAAGTGTTTGACCTGCCGGACTTGGCCGCCATGGACGACGGGATTGCCAATGGCACACACGAACCTGCGGCCTCCGAGGCCAGGCCACTGTCGCTGTTCACCGCGCCGCGCATCGACTATTCGCTGCAGCGCCTGCGCCACTACACCGGCACCTCACCGCGCTGGTTTCAGAACTACGTGCTGTTCACCAATTACCAGTTTTACATCGACGAATTCATCGCCCTGGGCCGCGCCGAGATGCAAAACCCGGACAGCGAATACATCGCCTTTGTCGAGCCCGGCAACATGGTCACGCGCCGCGTGGGCCTGCAAGCTGAAGAGGTAGACGCCCTGGGTCAAACACCGCCACGCCTGCCACAAATGCCGGGCTACCACCTGGTACGCAAAGGCCACAGCGGCATCACCATGGTCAACATCGGTGTGGGCCCGGCCAACGCCAAGACCATCACCGACCACATCGCCGTGCTGCGACCACACGCCTGGCTGATGCTGGGTCACTGCGCAGGTCTGCGCACCACGCAGCAATTGGGCGACTATGTGCTTGCCCATGCGTATGTGCGCGAAGACCATGTGCTGGACGAAGAACTGCCGCTTTGGGTGCCGATCCCGGCGCTGGCCGAGATTCAAGTGGCCCTGGAAAAAGCCGTGACTGAAGTAACCGGCTGCGAAGGTGCCGAGCTCAAACGTTTCATGCGCACCGGCACGGTGGCCAGCACCGACAACCGCAACTGGGAGCTGCTGCCTGACAACAAACCGCAGCGGCGCTTCAGCCAAAGCCGCGCCGTGGCCCTGGACATGGAAAGCGCCACGATTGCCGCCAACGGCTTTCGCTTTCGGGTGCCCTATGGCACCTTGCTGTGTGTGAGCGACAAACCCCTGCACGGCGAGATCAAACTTCCGGGCATGGCCAACCACTTTTACCGCGAGCGGGTGAATCAACACCTGCAAATCGGCATCCGCGCCGTGACCTTGCTGCGCAATGCCGGACCCGAACAACTGCACAGCCGCAAGCTGCGCAGCTTTGCCGAAGTGGCTTTCCAGTAAGCACGCCCCGCCATGGCCTTGGTCCTGCTCAACCCCCATGCACAAGGCGGCCGCGCGGCGCGGCGCATTCCGGCCCTGCGGGCGTGGCTGGCAGCGCATGCGCCGAATGCACAACTGGCTGCCCCCGAAGCCTTGAGCGACAGTGTGGCCCTGCTGCAGTCGCTGCCCGAAGGCAGCCGCGTGGTGGTGGTGGGTGGTGACGGCACACTCAACCGCTGGCTGCCCATGCTGCTGGCGCGGCGATTCACCGTGGGCCTGGTGCCCATGGGCAGTGGCAACGACAGTGCCCGCGCTTGGGGGGTGGATGGTCTGCCTTGGGCAAAAGCCTTGGCGCTGGCATTGCAAGGCCCCGCGCAAGCCATCGACACCGGCCTGGCCCACTGGTGCGACCTGCAAGGGCAAACACACCACTCCCCTTTTCTGTCGAGCCTGACGGCCGGTTTTGACTCAGCCGTTGGGCTGCGTGCTCTGAATGGGCCGAGCTGGTTGCGCGGCTTACCCCGCTACCTGTGGGCCACGCTGCACGAGCTGATCCACCTGCGCCACTGGGAGCTGTCACTGCACAGTGATGGGCATTTAAAACACCAAGGTGCTTGCCTCTTTGCTTCCAGCCTGAATACCCCAACTTTTGGCTCAGGCATGCCGGCTGTGCCCCATGCGCAATTGGCCGATGGCCAGCTCAACGCCCTGTTGGCAGGCACCTTTGGCCGACTGGGCGCTCTGCTCATGCTGCCCCGTCTGCTGATCGGCCAACACCTCGGTCACCCGCGCATCGGCTGTTGGCCGTATCGCCAACTGGACATGTCCTGCACAGAGGGCGTTCCTTTGGCTGCCGATGGAGAATACCTGGGTGAAGCCCAGCATGTGCGCATCCACTGCCAAGCGGCCAGTTTGCTGGTGGTGCGGCGGTGATCCCAGCCGCCTTCCATCTTGGTTCACACCCGTGTTAGCGTTCTGTGTCACAGTTCGCGCATTGACTTAGAAATCTGAACGCTCATGAAAATACTGTTTGTCGCCGACCCGCTCGAATCCTTCAAGATTTACAAAGACACCACCTTCGCCATGATGCGCGAAGCGCAAAAACGCGGCCACCAAGTGGTGGCCTGCCAGATGACCGATGTGCGCTGGCAGCGTGGCGAGTCTGTATCGGCGCAAGTTCGCCACATCACACTCACCGGGCAGCCAGACACTTGGTTCACCGAAACTTCTTCGAGCCGCGCCAACCTCAAGGACTTTGACGCGGTCATCATGCGCACCGATCCGCCCTTTGACAGCGAGTATTTTTACGCCACGCACCTGCTGAGCCAAGCCGAGCGCGAAGGGGCCAAGGTCTTCAACAGCCCCGCTGCATTGCGCAACCACCCTGAAAAGCTGGCCATTCTGGAGTTTCCCCAGTTCATCGCGCCCACGCTGGTCACGCGCAATGAAGCCGACATCCGCGCCTTCCATGCCGAGCACGGCACCATCATCCTGAAGCCCCTGGACGGCATGGGCGGTACGGGCATCTTCAAGGTGGGTGCCGACGGCCTGAACCTGGGCGTGATCATCGAGACACTCAACCGGGGCGGTTCACAAACCGTGATGGTGCAAAAGTTCTTGCCGGGCATTGCACAAGGCGACAAACGCGTACTCTTGATCGGCGGCAAGCCCGTGCCGTTTTGCCTGGCCCGCATTCCGCAAGGCGGCGAAGTGCGCGGCAACCTGGCAGCAGGCGGCAAGGGCGTCGCACAGCCCATCTCTGCGCGTGACCGCGAAATCGCCGAAGCACTGGGCCCGATCCTGTTCGCACGAGGCCTCATGCTGGTGGGCCTGGACATCATTGGCGAGAGCCTCACCGAAATCAACGTGACCAGCCCCACCTGCTTTCAGGAAATCACCGACCAGATGGGCTGTGATGTGGCGGCGCTGTTCATGGACGCGGTGGAAGCGGCACTCTGAAGAAACTCGGTTAGGGGTTCAAACCCCCACCCTCAAAGGTGTACAGCCGCCCCGGCTCAAACGGCACCCAACTTTCATCGGTGGTCAGCGGCTGTGTGACGACCACAGCCACCCGATCGGTCTCTCGGGTGTGCTCGGCAAAGTTCACACTCAGGTCCTCGTCACTCAAGGTCGCTTGTGTGAAAGGGTGTTTGCGCAGCACGTAGTGCAAGTGGGTGCTGGCGTGTGACCACAGCGCCTGGCCGTTCGACAGCAAAAAGTTGAACGTCCCATGCTTGGCGATCTGCGGCACCAGCTCGCGCAGGGTGCAGCTGAGCTCGTGCACGCTGGGCACACTGGCGTGTGACTTGGCCAGCTCTTGCATGAGCCAGCAAAACGCCCGTTCGCTGTCGGTCTGGCCCACGGGTTTGAAGCTGCCGTGCAGGCGCGGCGCAAAGTCCACCAGGTTGCCGTTGTGCGCAAACACCCAGTAGCGGCCCCACAGTTCGCGCACAAAGGGGTGGCAGTTTTCCAGGCTCACTTCGCCTTGTGTGGCTTTTCGGATATGGGCAATGACGTTCTGGCTTTTGATCGGGTAGCGACGAATCAGCTCGGCAATCGGCGAGCTGCTGGCGCTTTGGTGGTCCACAAAGTGGCGCACGCCCTGCCCTTCAAAAAAGGCGATGCCCCAACCGTCCCCGTGGTGGTCGGTGTGGCCTCCGCGCTGGGCAAAGCCGCTGAAGCTGAAAGTCACATCGGTCGGGGTGTTGGCGTTCATGCCGAGCAGTTGGCACATGGTTCAGTCTTTCTTGGGGGTCGCTGGAGCTTCCCCCATTTTCCACGCAGCCAACAAGGCCAGCGCGGTCATGGTGGCCAAAAACACAAAGGTCTCGTTGAAGGCCCGCAAATCGGCGCGTCCCGGATGGCTGGCCGTTAGGGCGTACACCGCCAAACGCCACTCCAGCACGATGGCGCAAATGCTCACGCCTGCCGCGCCGCCCAGCATGCGCACAAAACCAATCACACTCGACGCTTGCGGGATCAGGTCTTTGGGCAAACCGCGCAAAGCCCCCAAGTTGAGCGAAGGCAAGATGAAGCCCAGGCCAATACGCCCCAGGATCACCAAAATCCAGAGCAAGGCCAAACCCGCCGCCGGGTGGACCAAGGGCATGAGGGCAAACGACAGCGCCAACAAAGCCAGGCCCCAACTCACCCAATGGGCGGGCGGCATGTGGTGCGACAAACGCCCCACCGACGCGATGGTCACGGCCAGCAAGATGCCAGCCGGCAACAAAGCGGCACCGATGTAGGACGGCGACAGACCCAAGCCCATCTGCATGTAGACCGGCAGCAAATAGGTGGAACCAAACAGCGCGATGCCGTAGGTGAACGACACCAGCGCCCCCATGGCGAAATGGCGGTGGCCAAACACCTGCAGGTTCATGAGCGGACCACGCCGCACCTGGCGGACTTGGCGCAGGGCTTGGCCTTCTCGGTCTGAGGAGGCGCGTCGCACTCGACTGCCCGACTTCAGCAAATGCCGCTGCCAGGCCACAAACACCGCCATGCCCACAACCGCCAGCGCCAGCAGTGCCAAGGCCAGCGTGTGGTCATCGCTGCGCAACTGCACGAGGCCATTGAGCAGCATCAAGGTGGAAACACTGGCCAGCGCCAGCCCGATCCAGTCCAGCCCCGGGCTGTCCGCATCGGCCTGCACACCGCCCGGGGCCGACGTGGGCACGTAGCGGCGCGACAACCACAGCGCCACCATGGCCAACGGCACCACCATGAAAAAGATCGAGCGCCAGCCGAACACATCGACCAACACGCCGCCGATGCTGGGGCCAATGGCCGGGGCCAGCACCACGCCCATGCCAAACAAGCCACTGGCGCGGCCCTGCTCTTCGGACGCAAAAGCACGCAAGATGATGATGGCCGGAATAGGTTGCACCACACCCGCCGCCAAGCCCTCGGCCACGCGCGCGGCCATGACCAGCGGAAAGTCGTTGGCCAAACCGCCCACCACACCGCCGCCCAGCAGCAGCCACATGCACACCTCGTACACCCGGCGGTAACCGTAGCGCGACAGCAACCAGGGCGTGGTGAGCATGGACACCGTCATCGCCACCATGAAGCCCGAGGTGACCCACTGCACCCGGCTTTGGCCCAGGGTGAAGTGCTGGCTCATGTCGGGGATGGCCACGTTCATGATGGTGGATGACATGACCGCTGCCATGGAGCCCAGCATGACCGACAGCAGCAGCAACCAGCGGTGCCGCTCGCCATAACGCGCTTGCAGCGCCTGCAGGCTGTGGGGGCCTTGGGCCTGGGTCATGCGCGCCCCGTCTGCAAGGGGTCTGGCGGTGTGTCTTGGGGCTTGGCCACACAGGCCGCGCAAATGCAGGCCTTGTTGCGCGCTGCCACTGGCACCTGTTTCAACAAATCGGCGCTGAACTCAACCAGCGTGCACCAGCAGGGCGCGGTCGTCTCAGACGCGATTTTGGGCGTGGTCATGGCGCAGGCATTTGGCTGCCCACACAAGGGACAGTGGCAAGGGTCAATGGCAAGCTTAGTCATGACCGAGCGCGTTCAGTTCTTGCCTTGCCGACGCCGCTGCGCATCACGCCACAGGCGAATGGCCAACACCACCAGAGGCCCGGTGTGCAAGAAGAAGTCAAAGATGTCGATGGGTTTGCTCAAAGTGCCGTTCAACAGCATGCGCCACTTTTCCACCAAATGCGGCTCGGGCAAAAATGGCGCCCCTGCCAAATAGACGGCAATGCCCACCAGACACAACATCGGAATCCGGTCTATCCAGCGCATCGCGCCCTCCTGAAAACCCTATTTTCGGGCATGCACACGCCGCGGCAGATGACCCACAGCAAAACGGCTCCAGAAGGAGCCGTTTTTCAGGTTTCCGAACGGACCAAAATCAGGCTGCCTTGACCTTCAAGCGCCAAGCGTGCAGCAGCGGCTCGGTGTAGCCACTGGGCTGCGCCTTGCCTTTGAAGACCAGATCGCAAGCCGCTTTGTAAGCCGCCGACTTAGCGAAGTTGCCTGCCATGGGCTGGTAAGCCGCGTCGCCCGCGTTTTGCGCGTCCACCACAGCGGCCATGCGCTCCATGGTTTGCTTGACTTGCTTTTCGGTCACCACGCCGTGCTGCATCCAGTTGGCCATGTGCTGGCTGCTGATGCGCAGCGTGGCGCGGTCTTCCATCAGGCCCACGCCGTTGATGTCGGGCACTTTGGAGCAGCCCACGCCCTGGTCCACCCAGCGCACCACATAACCCAAGATGCCTTGGGCGTTGTTGTCGAGTTCCTTTTGCTTGTCTTCGGCAGACCAGTTGGCGGCGTCTTTGGCCACCACAGGGAACTGCAGCAAGGCGTTGAGGGTGTCTTCGCGCAGTTGTTTCGGGTCTTGCTTGGCAACGGCCTTTTCCATCTGCTTTTGCAGGGCCGGCACATCCACCTGGTGGTAGTGCATGGCGTGCAGCGTGGCGGCGGTGGGGCTGGGCACCCAAGCGGTGTTGGCACCGGCCAGGGGGTGACCGATCTTGGCTTTCAACATGTCGGCCATCAGGTCGGGCATGGCCCACATGCCTTTGCCGATCTGGGCACGACCGCGCAAGCCGCAGGCCAGGCCCACGTTGACGTTGTTCTTCTCATACGCACCCAACCAAGTGCTGTTCTTGATGTCGCCCTTGCGCATGACGGGACCTGCCAGCATGCAGGTGTGCATTTCGTCACCGGTGCGGTCCAGGAAGCCGGTGTTGATGAAGGCCACGCGGCTCTTGGCGGCGGCGATACAGGCTTTCAGGTTGGCGCTGGTGCGGCGCTCTTCGTCCATGATGCCCAGCTTGACGGTGGAGGGCTTCATGCCGATGACTTTTTCGACGCGGCCAAACAGCTCGTCGGCAAACGCGACTTCGGCGGGGCCGTGCATCTTGGGCTTGACGATGTAAACGCTGCCGGTGCGGCTGTTGCGCAGGGGGTGCGAGGACTTTTTCTGCAAGTCCACCAAGGCGCAGGTCACGGTGACCATGGCGTCCAGGATGCCTTCGGGGATTTCTTTGGTACTGCCGTCAGCGGCTTTGTACAAGATGGCGGGGTTGGTCATCAGGTGACCGACGTTGCGCACGAACATCAGCGAGCGGCCGTGCAGTTTGACGGTGTCTTTGCCCCCGGCAGCTCGACTGCCGGTTTTCGCGTTCGGCTTGGTGTACTCGCGGTCCGGGTTCATGGTGCGGGTGAATGTCTTGCCGCCCTTTTGTACTTCTTCGCTCAGGCTGCCTTGCAAAATGCCCAGCCAGTTGGCATAGGCCAGCACTTTGTCGTCGGCGTCCACAGCGGCGACCGAGTCTTCCAGGTCGAGGATGGTGGACAGGGCGCTTTCAGCGATCAGGTCCGACACGCCAGCGGGGTCGGTCTTGCCAATCGGCGTGGTCTTGTTGATTTGCAGATCGAGGTGGATGCCGTTGTGCACGAACAGCACGGAGGCCGGGGCCTTGGCATCGCCGGTGTAGCCCACGAATTGCTTGGCATCGGCCAGTGTGGTGCTCTTGCCGTTGGCCAGGGTCACGACCAGCTTGCCCGCTTTCACGGCGTAGCCCTTGCTGCCCACATGCGAGCCGGTCTTGAGCGGTGCAGTGCGGTCGAGCACGTTGCGGCAGTAGTCGATGACTTTGGCGCCGCGCTTGGGGTTGTAGCCCGAGCCTTTTTCGCAACCATCGGCTTCGCTGATCGCATCGGTGCCGTACAGCGCGTCATACAAAGAACCCCAACGGGCGTTGGCCGCGTTCAGGGCGTAGCGTGCGTTCAAAATCGGCACCACCAACTGTGGGCCAGCCAGCTTGGCCAGCTCGGCGTCCACGTTGGCGGTGGTGGCTTGGGCGTTCTTAGGTTCGGGCACCAGATAGCCGATCTGGCTCAAGAACTTACGGTACTCCTTCATGGCTTTGCCGGCGGCAACAGGGCCTGGATTGGCGGTGTGCCACTGGTCCATGGCGGTCTGGATGCGGTCACGCTCGGCCAGCAGGGCGATGTTTTTCGGGGCCAGATCGGCCACGATGTCGTTGAAGCCTTTCCAGAACTTGTCTTTGTCCACGCCCGTGGCGGGCAGCATCTGCTCGTTGATAAAGCTCAGCAGCGGGTTGGCCACTTGCAGGTTGTGGATGGTGGTGCGTGCAGTCATGAAAACCTCTGGGGTCAAGTCAAAAAAATGGGGGATGGCCTCTGCTCAAAGCAAACCAGTTGCGATGTGGCCCATGAGATCAAACACTCTATTCTAAATTTAGACGCTGATAAACCCGCCAGATCTTCATAGACCCATGACTTTTAAGCACAAATCCAAACGCGCTGGACATGGCCATGGGCCATCGTTGGATGGCTAAAAACAGGCCACGCCTGACTGTCCCGGCGGACACTACGAGCCCTGGGGCCCCGCTGCGCAGTGCGGTTTAATTCAGGCATGACAAGCCCTCACACTCCAGAGATTCTGATCAGCGAAGTCGGCCCGCGCGATGGCCTGCAGTCGGTCAAGGCCACCATGCCCACCGCCGACAAGCTGCGCTGGATTGAAGCCCTGGCCGCGGCAGGCCTGCGAGAGATCGAAGTGGCCTCCTTTGTCCCCGCCCAACTTTTGCCGCAAATGGCCGACGCCGCGCAGGTGGTGCAACACGCGCTGCGCCACACGGGCGTGCGCATCATGGCTTTGGTGCCCAACTTGCGCGGCGCGCAGGCCGCTCTGGCGGCGGGTGCCCAAAAGCTCACCTTGCCCGTATCGGCCAGCCCCGCGCATTCCATGGCCAATGTGCGCAAAACACCTGAGGCCATGGTCGACGAGGTCCGGGCCGTCTTGCGCCTGCGCGACGAGGTCGCGCCCGGCGTGCCGGTGGAGGTCGGCATGTCCACCGCCTTTGGCTGCACCCTACAAGGCCAAGTGCCCGAGGACGATGTGCTGCGCCTGGCCCAGTTGCTGGCCGAGGCGGGCGTGGACGAAATCGGCCTGTCGGACACCACCGGCATGGGCAACCCGGCGCAGGTGAGCCGACTGTTCAAGCGCATGTTCCAGGAGATCGGCCCCCTCACAGGTGCCGCCCACCTGCACAACACCCGTGGCCTGGGGCTGGCCAATGCCTTGGCCGCTTACGAGGCGGGCGTCCGCACGTTTGACAGCTCGCTCGGCGGCTTGGGCGGCTGCCCTTATGCGCCGGGGGCTTCGGGCAATGTGGTCACCGAAGATTTGGTGTTCATGTTCGAAGCCATGGGTGTGTCCACAGGGGTCGATCTGAACCGGCTCATGGCCGCCCGCGAACCCCTCAAAGCCGGGCTGCCTGGTGAGCCCGTATATGGCATGACACCCGAGGCGGGACTGCCCAAGGGCTGGCGCACTTGATCAAAACAGGCCAATGAGCCGCCGAAAAGCCAGCATTCCAACCCTGAACCCGCATAATCAACCCGCATGGACAAGCTCAAAGCCTTCGAAACCTTTGTCTCGGTTGCCACCAAGGGCAGCCTGACCGCTGCGGCTCGGGCGGAAGGCGTGGCCCCGGCCATCATCGGCCGCAGGCTCGATGCGCTGGAAGAAAGCCTGGGCGTCAAGCTGCTGGTGCGCACCACACGGCGCATCACCCTGACCCACGAAGGCAGCGCCTTTCTGGAAGATTGTCAGCGCTTGCTCTCGGATGTGGCCAATGCCGAAGCCAGCGTGTCAGCGGGTGGCGTCAAAGCCAGTGGGCATTTGCGCATCACCGCACCGGCCGGGTTCGGGCGTCGCCATGTGGCCCCCTTGGTGCCGCGTTTTCGCGAACTGCACCCCGATGTGTCGATATCCCTCAATTTGAGCGACCGCGTGGTGGACTTGGCCGCCGAGGGTTTTGACTGCGCTGTGCGGGTGGGCGACCTGCCCGACAGCTCGCTGGTGAGCGTGCGCATGGCCGACAACCGCCGCCTGTGCGTGGCCACCCCGGCTTATCTGGCTCGGCGCGGCACGCCTGCTCAGCCATCCGACTTGCTGCAACACGACTGCCTGACCCTGTCGAGCGACGCCTCGCAAACCCGGGGCTGGGCCTTTCGCAACCCCACGGACGGCGGGCACGAGGTGGTGCACCTGCGCCCAGGAGGTCCGCTCGACTGCTCGGATGGGCAGGTGCTGCACGACTGGTGCCTGGCCGGTTACGGCATCGCTTGGCGCAGTACATGGGAAGTGGAGGGCGAAATCCGCTCCGGTCAGTTGGTGGCCGTGCTGGAAGACTTTGCCGCCCCGCCCAACGGCATTTACGTGGTGTTTCCGCAGCGCAAGCACTTGCCGCTGCGCGTGAGGCTGTGGATCGATTACCTCAAACACCACTACGCGCAGCCCGGTTACTGGCAAAACAGCCCGGCTTGACCGCATTGCCAGTTCGTCTGGCCGATCCAGGGTGTGGCCCACCAGCAATTCCACACACAAAATTCACCCGCCCGCCAAGCAAACCCCAGCCTGAAGCCCCAGGCCCGTAAAATCGCGCCTTATGCTTTCTGCCAAACAACATTTGCTCACGGCCCTGGCCTCTGAGCTTGAAAAACTCCAAACCGGCGCGGGTGCGCGTGCGGCCTTCGAATCGCCCAAAGTGGCCGCACATGGCGACCTGGCCTGCACCGCAGCCATGCAATTGGCCAAAGCCCTCAAGCAAAACCCCCGTCAACTGTCTGAAGCTCTGCGCAGCGCCTTACTGGCCACCCCCGCCTTCGAGCGCTGGGTCGACGCCATCGAGATCGCCGGGCCCGGCTTCATCAACATCCGCCTCAAAGACGCGGCCAAACAGGCCGTTGTGCACGAAGTGCTGCAAGCGGCCGAATGCTTTGGCGAGCAAGCCGCCCAGCCGAACAAGGTGCTCGTTGAGTTCGTCTCGGCCAACCCCACGGGTCCGCTGCATGTGGGCCATGGCCGCCAAGCGGCTTTGGGCGACGCGATTTGCAATTTGCTGGCCACACAAGGCCTGCAGGTCTACCGCGAGTTTTATTACAACGACGCGGGCGTTCAGATCGGCACGCTGGCCAAGAGCACCCACATGCGGGCGCAGGGCATCCAACCCGGTGATGCCTCTTGGCCCACCGACCCGGACAACCCCGAAAGCAAAGCGTTCTACAACGGCGACTACATCCAGGACATCGCCAACGATTTTCTGGCGGGCAAAACCGTTCAGTCCGACGACCGCAGCTGCACAGCCAGCGGCGATGTGAATGACGTGGACGGCATGCGCGAGTTCGCCGTGGCCTATTTGCGCCGCGAACAAGACCTGGACTTGAAAGCCTTTGACGTTCGCTTTGACAACTACTACCTCGAGTCCAGCCTGTACACCAGCGGCAAGGTCGATGCGGCGGTGCAAAAGCTCAAGGACGCGGGCAAGACCTACGAGCAAGACGGCGCGCTGTGGCTGAAATCCACCGACTACGGTGACGACAAAGACCGCGTCATGCGCAAGGGCGACGGCACCTACACCTACTTTGTGCCCGATGTGGCCTACCACATCGCCAAGTGGGAACGCGGCTTTTCACGCGTCGTGAACATTCAGGGCACCGACCACCACGGCACCATCGCCCGCGTGCGCGCAGGCCTGCAGGCCGCAGGCGTGGGCATCCCCGAGGGCTACCCCGACTACGTGCTGCACACCATGGTGCGCGTGATGCGCGGCGGCGAAGAAGTCAAGATCTCCAAACGCGCAGGCAGCTACGTCACGCTGCGCGATCTGATCGAGTGGACCAGCAAGGATGCGGTGCGTTTCTTTTTGCTCAGCCGCAAGCCCGACACCGAATACATCTTCGACATCGACTTGGCGCTGGCGCAAAACAACGACAACCCGGTGTACTACGTGCAATACGCCCATGCCCGCATTTGCTCGGTGCTGGCGGCTTGGAAAGAAAAAGACGGCGGCGACATCGCCAGCCTGACCCACGCCGACCTCTCGCCGCTGCAAAGCCCACAGGCCCATGCGCTGATGTTGGCCCTGGCCAAATACCCCGAGATGCTGACCTCGGCCGCCACCGACTTTGCGCCACACGACGTGACGTTTTATTTGCGCGACCTGGCCTCGCAGTACCACAGCTACTACGATGCCGAGCGCATTTTGGTGGACGACGAAGCGGTCAAGAAAGCGCGCTTGGCCCTGGTGGCTGCCACCGCACAAGTGCTGCGCAACGGCCTCAAAGTGCTGGGTGTGTCGGCACCGCAAAAAATGTAAAGGGACGGATCATGCAACTCCACAGCCAACGCGGCGGTACTTTTCTGGGCTTCATCATCGGTTTGGTGTTGGGCCTGGGCGTGGCCTTGGCCGTGGCCATTTATGTGACCAAGGTGCCCACACCTTTCTCCAACAAGAACCAGCCCCGCACCAACGACCAGGACGTGCAGGAAACTGAAAAGAACAAGGACTGGAACCCGAACAGCGTGTTCCAACCCAAGCCACCTGCTGAAGCACCTGCCGCACCCGCAGCCCCCACGCCTGACGCAGGTGCCGATAAAACGGCCCCTGGCACTGTGGGCAAAAGCGCCCCAGATGCAGCCAAAGCCGAACCACGCCCGGCCGTCACTGCCGATCCGTTGGGTGATTTGGCCAAGTCCAAATCAGGGCTGAGCACCCCCGCTGCGCCAGCCAATGCCGCCGACCCCTTTGACTACGTGATCCAGGTAGGTGCCTACCGAACCAGCAACGATGCCGACGCCCAAAAAGCCAAGTTGGCCTTAATGGGTCTGGACGCCAAGGTTTCTGAACGCGAGCAAGCAGGACGCACGGTGTATCGCGTACGCTTAGGACCTTTCCCAGACAAAGCCGCCGCAGATCGCATCCGCACGCGCCTGGAAGGCAGCGGCATCGACAACACCTTGGTGCGAGTTCAACGCTGAACCCGCCCCCCTCTTTTGGAGCATGACCATGAAACGCCGCCTCTTCTCTTCTGCCTTGCTGACTGCCAGCGCATGGCTGAGCGCCCCTGTGGCCTGGGCTCAGGCCGCCCTGTTCAAGTCCGGCAAGGACTTTTTGACGCTGGAGCGCCCCATCGCCACCGAAGCCGGTGCAGGCAAGATCGAGGTCATCGAGTTCTTCTGGTACAGCTGCCCGCACTGCAATGCTTTTGAGCCCAGCTTTGCCCAATGGGCCAAAACTGCCCCGAAAGACGTTGTGGTGCGCCGAATGCCCGTGTCTTTCCGTGACGACTTTGCCCCCCAGCAGCGCCTGTATTTCACGATTGAGACCATGAACTTGATGGAAACGCTGCACCCCAAGGTGTTTGCCGCGATCCATGTCGAGAAGTTGATGCTCAACACCGACGCCAGCGTTTTGGCCTGGGCAGAAAAGCAGGGCGTGGACAAAGTCAAGTTCAACGAGGTTTACAAATCTTTTGGCGTGGCCTCGAAGCTCAAGCGGGCGGTGCAACTTCAAAACGATTTCAAGGTCGAAGGCGTACCCTCCTTGGGTGTGGCTGGGCGTTACTACATCGATGGCACCTTGGCAGGCAGCATGGACCGCGCCCTCAAAGTCGCGGAATCCCTGGTCGCCCAGTCACGCAACAACCCAGGCAAAACGGCTCCAGCCAAAAAACAAAGCTGAGGCCACAGGCCCACAACGGGGTCCTGCCGTAGAACCAGCCCGCCAGACCCCGGTCTGAGCGGGTTTTTTTATGCCACAAGCCCTCGCCCGACGCCGATACGCCCTGGCTTACGCCTACAATCAAAATCCGTTCTCAGCAAGATTCATGCCCCAAATGAAAACCCTCCGCATCATCGGCCTCCTCGCCTCAGGGTTGAGCTTGTTCAGCATGCCTGCTTGGGCAGAGAAAGCCGACAGGGACAAACCCATGCTCATCGAGGCCGACGCCATGCGCCACGATGAGAGCAAATTGCTCACCATCTTCACGGGCCAAGTGGTGGCCTTCAAAGGCACGATGGTGCTGCGCGGCGCACGCATGGAAGTGCAACAAGACAAAGAAGGCCAACAAATCGCACACGTCTGGGCTGCCCCCAATGAGCGGGTGTTCTTCCGCCAAAAGCGTGAAGGGGTGGACGAATTCACCGAAGGTGAAGGCGAAATGGCCATCTACGACAGCCAAGCCGATGTGGTCACCTTGATCCAGCGGGCCGAGGTGCGAATTTTGCGTGGCACGGTGCTGGCCGATCAGATCAACGGCCAGAAGATCGTGTTCAACAACACCACCGAAGTGATGACCGTGGACCGCCCCGCCGCTGGCGGCAAAGCCACCGACCCACGCGACCAACGTGTGCGCGCAGTGCTCACGCCCAGAAAAACCAACCCAGCCGCCACGCCAGTTGCACCGTCAACACCCATCCCAGCACTGCGGGTCAGCCCTGGCACCCGTGAGGGCACCAAGCCATGAGCGAGCCTGTGGTCACCAGTCGGCTGGAAGCCCACCACCTGCAAAAAGCCTATGGCAGCCGCAAAGTGGTGCATGACGTGTCGGTGCAAGTGGACAAAGGCGAAGTCGTTGGTCTGCTCGGCCCCAACGGCGCAGGCAAAACCACCTCGTTTTACATGATCGTGGGCCTGGTGCGGGCCGATGGCGGGCAGATCCTGATCGACGGCGAAGACGTCACACGCATGCCCATCCACAAGCGCTCGCGCATGGGCTTGTCATACCTGCCACAAGAAGCCTCCATCTTTCGCAAGCTGACGGTGGCCGAGAACGTGCGCGCCATTTTGGAGCTGCAAACCAACGACCAGGGCCAAGGCTTGTCGTCTGCCGACATCGAAAAACACCTGACCGAATTGCTGGGCGATTTGCGTGTCGACCACCTGCGGGACTCGCCTGCGGTGGCGCTGTCGGGTGGTGAACGCCGCCGCGTGGAGATTGCCCGCGCCTTGGCCACCAACCCGCGCTTCATTTTGTTGGACGAACCCTTTGCCGGTATCGACCCGATTGCCGTGATCGAGATTCAGCGCATCATTGCCTTCCTCAAACAGCGTGGCATTGGCGTGCTCATCACCGACCACAACGTGCGCGAAACCCTGGGCATTTGCGACCACGCCTACATCATCAGCGAAGGTCGCGTGCTGGCTGAGGGCACGCCCGACGAGATCGTGACCAACGCCGATGTGCGCCGGGTGTACCTGGGCGAACACTTCAGGATGTGATGAACACCCCACGCGTCCACAACCAGAGCGCACAGCCATGAAACCCGGCCTGTCGCTTCGCATGTCCCAGCACCTGGCGCTCACGCCCCAGTTGCAACAATCGATCCGCCTGCTGCAGCTGTCTACGCTGGAGCTGTCGCAAGAGGTCGACCAAATGCTGGACGACAACCCGTTTCTGGAGCGCGCCGAAGAAGAAGCCACGGCCGAAGCCTTTGGCCTGGACCAGGCCGACACCCACGTCAGCTTGGGAGACCGGGTGAGTGAAAGCGCCAGCACAGCCAGCAGCAGCGACGACAGCGCCAGCGAAACCCGCGACGAAGCCGTGACCGATGTGGCCGAGAGCTGGGACGGCGACGGCAGCGTGGACATGCGCCCCGACGACAGCGAGTGGGGTGGCGACGCCACACCACGACAAAACAACGGCGAGGAAACCGCCGACGCGATTGACCTGGCCCGCAGCAGCGGGTCCCTGACCGACTTTTTGCACCGCCAGGCCTTGTCGCTGCGCCTGTCCGAAGTGGACCGCGCCGCACTGCGCTTTCTGATCGAGTCGCTCAACGACGACGGCTACCTGACCGACACCCTGCCCGAGTTGGCGGCCAGCTTGGCGGGCAGCGACGACTACGAACAGATCGACGAGCTGGTGCACCGTTTCACCGTGGCACTGGGCTTGCTGCAGTCGCTCGAACCCGTGGGCGTGGGCGCGCGCGACTTGGCCGAATGCCTGCGCATCCAAGTCAAGGCCTGGCTCAAAGACGACCCTCAAGATGAAGTGGCCCAAGCAGCGCTGGCCGTTTGCGCGCAGCCACTGGAAATGTTGGCCAAGCGCGATTACAAGCGTTTGGCGGCGGCCTGCGGCCTGAGCGAAGCCGTGGTCAAAAGCGCGATCCCCTTCATCGCCCGGCTCGAGCCCAAACCCGGTCGCCCCTTTGTGCAGGCCGAGCAAAACATCATCATTCCCGATGTGTTGGTGGTCAACACCAGCAAGACGGCCACGCCCAAATTCCGCATCCAGCTCAACCCCGATGTCATGCCCAAGCTGCGCGTACACGACATCTATGCCAACGCTTTGCGCGGCGGCAAGGGCGACAACCATGCGGGTCTTCAGCAGCGCCTGCAAGAAGCACGCTGGTTCATCAAGAACATCCAACAGCGCTTTGACACCATCTTGCGCGTGTCCACCGCCATTGTGGAGCGGCAAAAGAACTTCTTGACGCACGGCGAGCTGGCCATGCGCCCGCTGGTGCTGCGCGAGATCGCCGACGAGCTGGGCATGCACGAGTCCACCATCAGCCGTGTGACCACGGCCAAGTACATGTCCACGCCGCAAGGCACGTTTGAGCTGAAGTATTTCTTTGGCTCGGGCCTGGGCACCGACAGCGGCAGCGCGGCATCCAGCACCGCCGTGCGGGCGCTCATCAAGCAGTTTGTCGCGGCCGAAAAACCCGCCAAGCCCCTGTCAGACAACCAGATTTCCGAGATGCTGAAAGAACAAGGCATCGACTGCGCACGTCGCACGGTGGCCAAGTACCGTGAAGCCCTGAAGATCGCGCCTGCGAACCTGCGCAAAACCCTTTGAGAGTATTTGAGTGAATTCATTGAACCTGTTCATGCCTTGCGCCGCGGGCGTTGAAGGCTTTTTGGCCGACGAGGTGCACGCCATCACCGGCCTGACGGGCCACGACCTGCTGACCGGACGCGGTGGTGTGATGGCCCGCGCCTCCTGGCGCGATGCCATGCGCATCAACCTGCACAGCCGCCTGACGCAGCGTGTGCTGGTGCAACTGTCGGTCACCGACTACCGCAACGAAAACGACCTCTACAACGCGGCCAGCGACGTGGCTTGGGAAATCTGGTTCACCCCCAAGCAAACTTTCAAGATCGACATCACGGCGCAGCACAGCCCGCTGACCAGCCTGAACTTTGCGGCCCTCAAGATCAAAGACGCGGTGGCCGACCGCTTTCGCGCCAAACGCGGTGAGCGCCCCAGCGTCGACACCAGCTGGCCCGACGTGCGCATCTACGCACACCTGACGCCCGAAACGGCCACGCTCTACATCGACACCTCGGGCGAACCTTTGTTCAAGCGCGGCTGGCGTACCGACAAAGGCGACGCGCCTTTGAAGGAAACATTGGCTGCCGCCATGATCGCGGCCAGTGGCTGGGACGCCACAGTCCCCCTGTACGACCCCTGCTGCGGCAGCGGCACCATCCCGATCGAAGCGGCGCAAATCGCTTGTGGCATCGCCCCCGGTTTGCAGCGGCGGTTTGGCTTTGAGAAATTGCTGCCCTTCCAAAACCACGTCTGGCAAGGCCTGATCGAAGAAGCACGCGATAACGAACACGAACCCACCGCGCCAGTCTTCGGCAGCGATGTGGCCTTCCGCATGGTCGACTTTGCCGAGCGCAACGCCGAACGCGCAGGTGTGTCGGGCGTGATCGAGTTCCGGGGCGGTGACGCGCTTCAACGCATGCCGCCCAGCGAAACACCCGGCGTGATGCTGCTCAACCCGCCTTATGGCGAGCGCATTGCGGCGGCGGGTGTGGCGGGGCGTGGGCGTGACAGTTTCCAACCGGGAGCTCTGGCCAACGCGCGCGCGTCTGAACAAAGCCACCACCGCGAAACCGCACAGACCGATGACGGCGGCGACTTCTTTGCCCAACTGGCCAGCCACTGGAAGAAAAACTACAGCGGCTGGAGCGCCTGGATGCTCACGCCCGACCTGAAGCTGCCCAGCAAGATGCGCCTCAAAGAATCGCGCCGCGTGCCCATGTGGAACGGCCCCATTGAATGCCGCTTGTTCCGCTTTGACATGATCAAAGGCAGCTTGAAACGCAATGCAGCCCCCAACGCCGACACACCGGGGGCTGACGAAACGCCTGCGTCATGAGCGCTGCCGCAGATGCGCAAGCCCCGGTGCGGCGCGTGCTGGACACCAATATCGTGCTCGACCTGTGGGTGTTTGACGAACCCAAGGCCGAAGCACTGCGCACCAGCGTGGAGAGCGGCAGCACGCAGTGGCTGGCCACCGCCGCCATGCGCGAAGAGCTGGCCCGCGTGTTGGCCTACCCGCAAATCGTCAAGCGCTTGACCGCCCGAGCCCTGCCCGCCGACACCGTGCTGGCGCACTTTGACCGCCATGTTCAGCTGCAGCCCGACGCGCCCAAAGCGCCCTACGCCTGCAAAGACACCGACGACCAGAAATTCATCGATCTGGCCGTTGCCCACACGGCTGCCCTGCACAGCAAAGACGCACAAGTGCTCTGCATGAAAAAGCGCCTGGAGCGCTGCGGCGTGGCGCTGAACCCGGTCACTACAATTCCCGCCTGAACACAGGAACACACCATGAACACGACCGCTGGCTTGGAAGCCGAAGACTTTGACACCCTGGACAACATCTTGGACGATCTGCGCGAGCGGTTTGAAGAGACACCTCAATGGGAATTTTGCGAGGGTTTCATGGCCGCGCTGGTGTGCTGCCGCCGCGCCATTCCCGATGCCGAATGGCTGCCCATGCTGCTGGGCGTGGACGAGGGTGAGGATGGCGGCAGCTTTGCCGACGACGCCCAGCGCCAGCAGTTCATGGCTTTGTGGCAGCGCCGCTTTGACGAAATCAAGCTGGCCCTGGACACCCCCGTGGAAGCGCTGGACGACGACAAGGCCTACGCCCCCGAAGTGATGGACGTGCGTGGTGCGATCGCCTCGCTGCCGCCCGAAGAGCGCGAAGAAATCGACGACAGCGAGATCCCCTCGTTTGCACAGGTGTGGGCGCTGGGCTTCATGTTCGCAGTGGAAAACTGGCCAGAAGAGTGGGCCACGCCCAAGGACAAAGACGCGGCCAAGTGGTACGACCTGTCGCTCGAAGCCATCGTGGCCCTGACCGAAGACGACGACGCGGTGCCAACCCTGTCGGCTTTGTCTGAAGACGGCCCACCCAGCGTGAGCGAAGAGCGCCTGAACGCTTATGGCGAGGCGCTGTGGGCGGTGTATGACCTGCGCGAGATCTGGCGCAACATTGGCCCGCGTGTGGCCCAGGTCATCAAAGAAGCCACACCGGGCCGCAACGATGCGTGTTCGTGCGGCAGCGGCAAGAAATACAAAAAGTGCTGCGGGGCTTGAGGCTAAACGCCCTCAAGCCCTCCACTGAGCCAGCGCGTCGCTGGTGGCTTCGGGCAGTTCTTCGGGGATGAAGTGGCCAGAGGCCATGACCTGCCCCGCCACATGGCCTGCGCACTGCGCTTGCCACAGCTCAACGGGCTTGAACATGCGATTGACCACGCCCCGATTGCCCCACAAGACCAGCGTGTCGCAGGCGATTTTGTCGCCACGCTCGCGACCTTCGCGGTCGTGTTGCAGGTCGATGCCTGCGCTGGCACGGTAGTCTTCGGCCGCGCTGTGGATGGCGGCTGACCAGCCCTTGTCGTTGAGCGCAGGGTTGCAAAAAGCGCGCTCGTACTCGGCCAGTGCTTCGGCTTCGATGTAGCCCATGCCTTGGCTGCCCCAACCGCCGAGCTTGGCGTGCAAGTAGGCCTTGGGGTTGCCGCCGATCATGAACTCCGGCAATGGCGCGGGTTGTGTCAGGTGGAACCAGTGGTAGTAGGCCTGCGCAAACGCAAAATAAGGGTCGGCCACTGGGCCTGACACTTCGGGTGTTTTCCCCCACAGACCGCTGTACATGTCAAAAGTGGGTGCGATGTCGATCACGCACAACTTTTTGACGCGCTGGGCATGGTCAAGCGCCAGCCGATGGGCCACACGACCGCCACGGTCGTGCCCGCACAAAAAGAAGTCACCCACGCCCAAGGCATCGAGCAAGCTCACCACCTCTTGTGCCATGGCGCGTTTGCTGTAGTGCAGGTGCTGCGCATCACCGACCGCATGCGATGAATCACCGTAGCCACGCAGGTCGGGCATGACCAAGCGGTAACGGCCGCGCAAGTTTTGCGCGACGCGGTGCCACATGACATGGGTTTGCGGAAAGCCGTGGAGCAACACCAGCACGGGCAGGTGCGCTTGCGCAGCCCAATCGGCCGAACGCCGAAAACAGACCGGCAAGCCCGCCACCGTGAGCGTTTGCTGCTCGAAGCCCTCAAACCAGGCCATCAGTCGACCTTGGCGCCCGAGGCTTTCACGACTTCGGCCCACTTCTTGTGCTCGGCATCGATCAGCGCCGCAAACTGTGCAGGTGTGTTGCCGCTCGGAATCGCACCCAGGGTTGCCAGGCGCTCTTTCATGGCCGGCGTGGCCAGTGATTTGGCGACTTCTTGCTGAATGCGGCTGACCACATCGGCGGGTGTGCCAGCCGGGGCCAGCAAACCGAACCAGCTGCTGGCTTCAAAGCCTTTGAGTCCTGCAGCCTCTTCCACCGTGGGCATCTCAGGCAAGGCTGCCGAGCGCTGGGCGCTGGTCACGGCCAAGGCCTTGAGCTTGCCCGCCTTGATGAGCTGCATGGCCGAGGGCAGGTTGTCGAACATCACGTCCATGCTGCCGCCCGCCAAGTCCAGCAAAGCAGGGCCAGAGCCACGGTAAGGGATGTGCGCCATGAAGGTGCCCGTCTGCGACTTGAACAGCTCGCCTGCCAAGTGGATGGAAGTGCCGTTGCCACTCGACGCCATGTTCAGCTTGCCAGGGTTGGCCTTGGCGTACTGGATGAAGTCTTTGACGTTGTTGATCTTGTTGGCCGCTGCTTTTTCGGCGTTGACCACCATCACGTTGGGCACACCCGCCACCAGTGTGATGGGGGCGAAGTCCTTAAAGGGGTCGTAGGGCAGCTTGGCGTACAGGGCGCGGTTGATGCCGTGCGTGCCCACCGTGCCCATGAGCAGGGTGTAGCCGTCGCCTGCCGACTTGGCCACTTGCTCGGCCCCGAGGTTGCCGCCTGCGCCGCCTTTGTTTTCGATGACGAACTGCTGACCAAAGGCTTTGGCCAAATCGGGTGCGATGGCGCGGGCCAGGATGTCGGTGGTACCGCCAGGCGCAAAGGGCACCACGATCTTGACCGGTTTGTTAGGCCAGGCGGTTTGCGCCCAGGCTGCTGAAGTGGTCGACAAAAGAATAGCCGCTGCCATGCCCAAGACAGGACGACGGGTGAAATGACGGGACAGTTGAACCATGCGTATCTCCTTGTTTTGATGCATCCGATGATGATGCCATGCAGGTGTGACAACGCTGTCACGCACGCGAAGAAAGAGGCGGTTTTTAAGGGTTTGTCCCGGTCAAAAGGGCCTGCAAAGCGGGCTTTTGCACCTTGCCCAAGGCACTCTTGGGCAGACTGTCCAAGAAGACCACGCGGCGCGGCAACTTGAAGCGGGCGATGCGGCTTTGCAGGTGCTGCATCACCGCCTCGGACGTCAAGCCCTGCCCAGCCACATCTGCACTGCGCACCAGCACCGCCACAGGCACTTCGCCCCAGCGGACATCGGCCACGCCGACCACCGCGTTCTCGGCCACGCCGGGCAAAGTGACGAGCTGGTTTTCGATTTCGGCCGGGTAGATGTTTTCACCGCCCGAGATGATCATGTCTTTGCTGCGGCCCACGATGGTGATGCAGCCGTCTTCGGCACGCTGGCCCAAGTCACCTGAATGGAACCAGCCGTCCTGCAAACCCGTGTTGGGCTCACCATCGGCACGCCAGTAGCCTTGCATCAGGTTGGCAGCGCAGATACAGACCTCGCCCGTTTCACCAGGGCCAACTTCATGGCCTTGCACGTCGATCAGCTTGACCTGAGCTTCGGGGTGCGGCCAGCCCGACGCGCCGACGCGGGCCATGGCCTGGGGCAAGCGCAGCACGATGGACACGGGGCCGGTTTCGGTGGTGCCGTAGACCTGGCCCACCGGCACACCGCGTGCGTGCAGCGTCTCCAGGTAGGCCACAGGCACGGTGGACGAGCCGGTCATGATGCCCCGCAGGCAAGCGAGCGAGGTGTCGGCCCAGCGCGGGTGTTCAAACAGGGCGCGCATGGTGGCGGGCACCAGAAGCGACAGCGAAGGGCGGCTGGTGGTCATCTCATGGAGCCAAGCCGTCGCGTCAAAGCGCGGGTGCAGCACGACCTGAACCCCGGCCAGCAGCGCGGGCAAGGTCTGGATGCACAGGCCCCCCACATGGAACATGGGCAACGTGGACAGCACCTTGTCGCCTTCTACAAACTCATGCGCCCATGCGCTGGCGCGGGCGTTGGCCAGCAGCGCCGCTTGTGTGTGCACCGCGCCCTTGGGTACACCCGTGGTGCCCGAGGTGTAGACCAGCAGCAGCGGCATGTCACTGTGAACGTCAGGCAATGGCAGGCCGCGTGGTGCTGCACTGGCGATCAACGTGTCGTGGTGGGTGTGCTTCAAACCTTCGGCCTGCAGCGCAAGGGCTGTGCCCGCATGGTGGCCGTCGTGCACCAGCAGGCGCGGCTGCGCGTCGGCCATGACCTGCTGCAACTCGGGCACCGCGAGGCGAAAGTTCAGCGGCAAAAAGACCGCACCCAAACGGGCACAAGCCACCAGCGTGACCAGCTGCAGCTCGTGGTTAAAGCCCAGCCAAGCCACGCGGTCACCGGGCTGCACATTCCAGCTGGACTGCAGGTGCGCGGTGACGCGTGCCACGCGCCGCCAGAATTTGGCGAAGTCGTATTCAAAGGTCTGATCAGGCTTGCGATCGTCGCCCCTGAAGGTCATGGCTGGCTGCGCGCCGCGCTCGTGCGCGAGCTGCGCAAAGCGGGCCGCGAGGGGGCTGGTTTCTTCTGCCACCATCACTCGTCTTTTTCGCCGGGTTCGTACAGAGCTTCGCGGCCGATGCGGTCCATGCACAGCTCGGCCGTCCAGGGCAGCATGAGCGAGCCGCAGCGTGCATCGCGGTACAGGCGTTCCAGCGGCAGGCTCTTGAGCATGGACTGACCGCCGCAGGTGCGGATCGCCAGGCGGGCAATGTCTTGCGCGTTTTCCATGATGGTGTACTGCGCAGCGTAGGCCCGCAAGCGGGTGGACTTGGCTGGATCGACCTTCGCGTCTTCAATCGCACGCAAGAACAGGTTGCGGGTTTGTTCGAGCTTGATGAACATCTCGGCCACGGCGATCTGTTTGGTGGCGAACTGGCGGCGTTTGACAGGGCCGGTGCCCGCCATCTCGCCACGCAGATAAGCCACGGTGAAGTCGTACGCCGCCTGCGCGATGCCCATGTAAGTGGGCGAGAGCGTCATGAACATGTGCGGCCAACGGCTGGCGGCCTGGAAGTACAGACCCTGAGGCATGAGCGCCGCATCGTCGGGCACGAACACGTCTTTGAAAATCAAGTTGCGCGATACCGTGGCGCGCATGCCGAGCGGGTCCCAGTCGCCTTCGATGGTCAAACCCGGCGAGGTGCGCGGGATGGCCAGGTACAGCGTGTCGCGGCGCGACAGATCAGCGCCCTCTTTCTTCTCGGTGCACAGCACGCCAAAGTAATCGGCAGCATCCGACAACGAAGCGAAAATCTTCTTACCGTTGACCTTCCAGCCGCCATCGACCTTCACAGCAATGGTGCCAAAGGGTTGCGCCCCTGATGCCGCAGCGCCGCCTTCAGAAAACGGTTGCGCGTAAATCGCGCCGTCTTTCACCACGCGGGCAAAGTGCGTGGCCTGGTGCTTGCGGTGGGTGGCGCGCTGCTCGGGTGTCATCTCCAGGTCTTCAGACAGCAGACCGCTCCAGAGCATGGTGCAGACATGCATGTTGAAAGTGAGCGCAGTGGCCCCGCAGTAGCGACCGATTTCGGCGGACACCATCGCATACGTCGCGTAGTCGGCACCCTGGCCGCCATGCGCTTCGGGCACACACAGCGCCAGCAGGCCGGAGTCACGCATGTCGTCGTAGTTGGCGAATGGGAACTGCGCGTCGCGGTCGAGTTGCGCGGCGCGGGGGGCGAATTTCTCGCGGCCCAGCTGCCGGGCCAGCGCCATCAGCTTTTGCTGTTTCTCTGTCAGCGGATAGTCGTCTCCACAAATCGGCATAACGGTTCTTTGTGCGGGAGCTTGGACGTCGGTCATGGTTGCATGTCCTTCAAGAATGTTTCAAGTTCGGCGTTGAACGCCTCGGGCTGTTCGTAATGCAGCAAATGGCCCGCGCCCGCCAAACAGGCGTAGCGCCCACCGGGGATCTTTTGCGCCATGCGTTCCATCACGGTGGGCGGCGCGGTGCGGTCGTGTTCAGCGGCCAGGCACAACACCGGCACGGTGATGGTAGGCAAGGCGGCGCGTTGCTCGAACTGCACCAGCGCATGCAAGGCAGCGCGGTAAGTGTCGGGCGGCACAGCAGACATGCTTTGGTGCGCCGACTTCAGATTGGGAGGGACCGTGTGGGCAGCTTCACCACCGGGTGCGGCCATGGTGGGGATCAGCATGTCAGCGATGTTGCCCATGGTTTTGCCCGCTTCCAGCGGGGCCAGGCGCTGCGCCAAAAACTGCTTTTGGAAATCGCCGTCTGTGTTGCCAAAAGCAGGGCTGCTGGCGGCCAACAGCAAACCAGTGATGCGCTCTGGCTTTTGCGTCCAGGCTTGCAAGGCGACCATGGCCCCCATGCTATGGCCCACCAACACGGCTTGGTCGATGTGCGCCGCGTCGAGCATCTGCCAGAGAGCTTGCGCCAGGTGCGCGAAGTCATAGGGGGTGACCATGGCGCTGTCGCCATAGCCGGGCATGTCCCAGGCCAGGCTGCGCCAACCCATTTGGGCCACATGCGTTTGCTGCTGTGCCCAGCCCTGCCTGCCACCGCCCACGCCGTGCAGAAACACCACAGCAGGCTGTGTGGGCAAGCCCACATCGGTAAAGGCTGGTGCTTTCATGCCAGCGCCGCGCTCACGACCTGCCCGGCATCCACCACCACGGTGTCGTCGAGCCGAATGGTGCAGCCGCGCATGGGCAAATCGAAATGGCCCAGCGTGTGGCGGCCCGCGACCTCGTTGGCCCCGGTGGAGTACAAAAAGTTGCCCGCAAAGGCCCGCAGCTCGGTGCCGTTGCAGTCGCGCTTGTCGTAAAACGCCATCGCGTCCCAGCGTGCGGCCGGGTTCAGGCCAAAGCCCACATGCGAGACCGCGTAGGCGGCGCGGTGGCCCTCGGCGTCTTCCCAGGCTTTGTAGTAACCGCGCATCATGTCCACGTCCACGCCCTGCCCCTCGATGGCCACCACGCTGTCGTTCTCGATGGTCAAGCGGATCGTGTCGCGCAGGTATTGCTTGAAGGTCAGGTTCACGTCACCCGGGGCCATGACCAGCGTGCCGTTGACGCTGCCCGCTGCCGGGAACGCCAGTGCCAAGCCCGCAGGCCAGTGCGAGACCATGCCAGGCTTGGGGCAAAAGCCCCACACACCGCCCACCACGGCTTGTTTGTCGCCGTGTTTCAGGTTCACGCGCAGGTCGGTGCCTGCGGCAGACGTCACATGCATCTGCTGCGCGGCACGGAGCTTTTTCATGGCCGAGCGCACCACACCTTCGAGCGCCGGATCGGGCACGGTGCGTTCCAAAATTTCGGGGTGCTCATTCGACACCATCAACAGGCGCGGCATGTGCCCGTCCACGCCCTTCATGATGGTGGGCAGCTCGGGGGCGTGCAGCAGGCCCTCGACGGTGCAGTCCACCACCATGTCGGCGCGGGCCAGCGCGGCCACCACCGGGCCCAGCTGCCCAATCGCGTCGCTGGCGCCAGTGGAGCGCACAGGCGCGGGGGCGGTCAAGGGTGGCGTGGTCAGCGTCAACTCAAACACCTTGGCCCCCATGGCCTCCAGCGCAAGGCGGGCCAAGTCCACGTTGACCCGGCGTGATTGGGTTTCGGCCAAAATGGCGACCACCTCACCGGGCTGCACCTTGCACAGCGTGAAGGTGCGGGTAAACGCCGCGAGCCACCTGTTTTCGATTCGTTCCACCAGCATGCTTGTCTCCTTGGCCTGCAGCGCTGAACGGCTCACCTGCAGGCATGAATGGCCAGTTTATATGAAAATTCATGCAATTCAACTATGATCAACCCATGCACCAAGCCCCCCCATCCCATATTAAAGCGCTGAGCCCAGACTTTGAAACGCCGCATTTCAAGCAAGCCCTGTCGCGCTTTGCAACGGGTGTGACCGTCATCACCACGTTCGCGCCGGGTGCACGCAAGGGCGATTCGGCCAGCAGCAACTTTGTGGGCATCACCGCCAGTTCATTCAACTCGGTGTCGCTCACGCCGCCGCTGGTGCTGTGGAGCCTGGGGCAAGGCGCCAGCAGCGCACCGCTCTTCCATGCGGGCACGCATTACGTGGTGAACGTGTTGGCCGCCGATCAGCTGGAGGTGTGCAACCGTTTTGCCTTCGGCAAGGGCGACCGCTTTGCCGACACCGCTTACACGCTGGGCGAGTCGGGCTTGCCCATTTTGGATGGGGCACTGGCTTGGTTTGAATGCCACAACCGCAGCCGCCACGAAGAAGGCGACCATGTGATTTTTGTGGGCGAGGTGGAGCGCTGCGGCTTCAGCGATGGCTCTGCCCCACTCGTTTACCAGGGCGGGCAGTTCAGTACTACGACACCTCTGCACAAACCACTGCCATGACCACCGAGCCAGGCTTTGTCGACGACTACCTGGCCTACCTGCTGGCGCGTGCCAGCCATTTGATTTCGAGCGAATTCCACGCCGTGGTTGAGGCCAGCGGCCTCAGCCTGATGGAGTGGCGCGTCATGGCCAGCCTGTCAGGCAAAGACAGTTTGAGCATCAACGAACTCGCCAGCATCGTGCTGGCCAAACAACCCACCGTGACCAAGCTGGTGGGCCGCATGCAAGACGCCGGGTGGGTCAAGCGCTGCGACGCCGCACACGACAAACGGCAAAGCCTAGTCAGCCTCACGGCCGCAGGTCGGCGCAAAGTGCAGCCCCTGCTGAAGCAAGCCAAAGCGCACGAAGCGCAGGTGGTGTCTGCTTTGGGTTCGGACCCGGCTCATCAACTCAAGCTGATGTTGGAGAGCTTGATTGCGGCGAATAGCAGTTCTGGTGAGAGCTGAGGGGCTTTTGGGGTTTGAGGCCTGCTGCTTGGAAACGGCTCTTTGCTGCGGCCCCCTGATGCCCGGCGGTGTACTGCTGAGAAAGTGGCATGTTGGCTGATTTGCAGTGGTTGCTGACATTGGCTCAGACTAGCTTTTGAACCGTAATCGGCCAAGAGTGCAATGGCGCGAGTCTGCATACGCATTGCATACAATAATATTTAAAATTAAAATATAAATTTACGAAAACAAAAATATTTGGTGGATTCAAGGACGAAGTGCAACACGGTTCAACGAGGCGTGAAACACCTCGTATGGCGTCTTGAATCCGAGCCGCTTTCTGGGCCGGTGATTCAATCTGTTTTCGATCATAGTCAACTCCTCATCGGTGACAGTTTCCATGCGCCGCTTTTTGGGAATGTATTGGCGCAGCAAACCATTGAAGTTCTCGTTGCTGCCGCGCTGCCAGCTGCAATACGGATCGGCAAAGTAAGTCTGGATGCCAAGGGCCTGATCGATGGCCTGGTGATCGGCAAACTCCTTGCCGTTGTCCACCGTCAAGGTCTTCACCCGTGAGTTCACGGGCTTGAGCTTGGCTTCAATGGCCCGGCCCACCAAATCGGCAGACTTGTTGGGCACTTTGGCCAGCACAGCAAAGCCACTCTTGCGTTCTACCAGTGTCACGATGGCTTGTTTGTGAGCCGCGCCAATGACGGTATCTCCCTCCCAGTGGCCCACTTGCTTGCGATCTTCAATGTGACTTGGTCTCTCGCTGATCGGGCGGCGGTTCGGGATCTGGCCACGCCTGTCACGCCCGCACAGGTGGCGTTTGCGCCGGGGCTTTTGGCTGCGCAGGTGCGTGTGTAAATCACCACCGGCAGCCTTGTTCGCATAGACATGCAAATAGACGCTCTCATGGCTGACCGCCACCTTGCCTGCAATCTGCTCGGGGCTCCATTGAATGCCCAGGTAGAAATCCACATCGGACCAGACCTTGGAATCTACACGGCGGGCATTACGGCTGCGCTGTGCTCGCTCAGACGCCTTGGCGCAGGCTTGTTCGGCGCGGTAGCCACGCTGGCCACGACCACGGCTGAGTTCGCGGCTGATGGTGCTGCGGTTCCTGCCCAGGGATCGGGCAATCTCGCTAATGGTCTGTTTGGCTTTCAAAAGGCTGTGAATTTGGTATCGTTCTTCTCGGCTGAGGTGCTTGTACATCTGGCAACTTGGACTTGGCGGTTTGAGTGGCCATGATGCCTTGACATCCTCAGCCACCCATCACCGGGTTCATCTTTGTTGCACCTCGTACTTGAATCCGCCTTTCATTGAGTTGGCTAAACGACCCTAAAACTCAGATGACCGAAATGAGACCGAGAGAACATGATGGCAATCACTAACCACCATCATTTGTACCCATTATGAATTGCCCCGAATTTGAACTGCCCCCCAGAAGTTAGACAAACTTTGAAGGGTTTTATGAAGAAGTACCAAACAGAATTTAAGCTCAAGTTAGTCAAGCGCTTTTTGGCTGGGGACGGTAGCGCAAAGCTCTTGGCGCGACAATGGTCAGTGCCTGAAGAGAAGATCCGCAATTGGGTGAGTCACTACCGGCTGCACGGCATTGGTGGGCCCCGGCCAAGGTTTAAAGACTGGGCTAATCAACAGCTTGATGGGCTCTTGTGTTGAGCTTCGAAAAGTAAAAAATTCTTTTTCGCTCTGAATGTTGTGTAGCATGCAGGGCTAACTGGTTCAGCAAAGGCAAAAAGTATGGTGTCTCTATCCTTCATAAGCAAAAAACAACATCTGAGTGATGTATCAACAGCGAACTTGTCCCCGACAGGCTTAGCGATTGTGATGGCTGTCGCCTTATCCGGCTGCGCTGTCCAATCCCCACCCGTCACACCCGTGGAGGCACCACAGCCAATAGCATTGCAAAAGGCAGCACAGCAAGCCGTTTTAGCGGCGGCACCTCAGATCCCGACACTCAAGCGCAAAATTGCTTTGGGTCGCATTAGCAATGAGACAAGCTACGGACAGTCATTGCTTCGAGACAACAGCGGTGACCCGCTCGGAAAGCAAGTCACAGATTTGATGAGCAAAGCTTTGACTTCATCCGGCGCTTACTTGGTCTTTGAACGGCCTGACATTGGACGCATTCAGGCTGAGGGAAGACTGACCGATACACGCCTGAACTTAGTTGGCGTGGACGCTTTGATTATTGGATCACTGACAGAGTTTGGACGTAAAACCGTTGGGGCCACTGGCTTCGTATCTTCAAGCAAAAAACAAGTTGCATTTGCCAAAGTGGACATCCGCGTCGTTGAAGTCAATACAGGCCACGTTTTCTTTGCCACATCAGGCGCTGGCGAGGCTTCTACAGAGACAGCTTCTACATTTGGCTTTGGCTCACAAGCCAGCTATGACGGCACTTTGAACGATACAGCCATTCGCCAAGCTGTCAGTGAAGCGGTCAATCGCTTGTCGCAAGAGATGAGCACTCGCCCCTGGCAAACCAGCATTTTGAAACTTGATGGCGATCAGCTGTTTATAGGGGGTGGCCGTTTGCAGGGCATCAAACCAGGGATGCAGTTCAGTGTTCACACACTGGGCGAACAAGTGAAGTCTGCTCAAACGGGCTCCATGGTGACCCTACCCGGTCGCATGGTCGCAAGCATTCGTGTTGACAGCCTATTTGGCGACAACGAACTTAACGAAGGTTCTGCAGCCACAGTGACATCAGGCTCATTAGCCGGTTTTCAAGCCAATCAATTGACCGTTCGTTTTGATGGAGCCAAGTGATGACCAATAAGCCTTTTTTAAAAGAATTCATTAGCACGAAGCTCGTGCGAGCCTCCATGACTGCAACGCTGCTCGCAAGCTTGCCTGTACTTGGCATTATTGGATGCACCCAAATGCCAACAGAAAAACAAAGTGTGTCGGACATGCGGCCGCAAATTTCATTCAAAACCTCAGACACACAAAAGCATGCGGCGCGTGTTTTTGTTGATGGGCTGGATATGGGCTCATTAGGCACTTACCTAGACGGCGTATCAGCCCTGCGAATTGTTTCGGGAACACATCAAGTGAGAGTAGTGCATGGCACACAGGTGCTCCTTGACGAAAAGTTTTATGCCGGTGACGGCGTCAATCGCACATTCATCATTCAATGAGGCAGCCGATGATTTCAAGAATTCTTTTGATACCTTCTATGGTGAGCGTTGCGCTTTTAACCGGTTGCGCTGCTCCTGGGCTGTACCAATGGGGTGGCTACGATCAAGCACTCTACGCTGGCTACAAAGACACTACAAAAATGGAAGCACTTCGTACCAAACTCGAAGCGCATGTAGGGGAGATGGAAAAATCAAAAGCAAAAGTTGCTCCTGGTCTCTATGCTGAACTGGGCACGCTTTATCTTCAAGCTGGCTCATCTCAAAAGGCCATCGATTACTACAACAAAGAACGTAACAGTTGGCCTGAAAGCCAAGTGTTGATGACCTCATTGATTCAAAACCTTGAACGCAGACAAGCAGCGCAGACCGGGAACAAGCCATGACCAAAACAACATCGTCCCGTTTAAATGTCCTTTCCCTAATGGCCTTGAGCGCCGGTCTTTTGTCACTGACCGGATGTGTGACCCAGCCCACCAAGGTAGATCAAAGTGCATTGTTGGCAGCTGCACCTCGTTCGATCTTGGTGGTGCCCACAATTAACCGCTCACTGGACGTGGATGCGCCGAACTATGTATTGGCGGCCCTTCCCATCCCGATTGCCGAAAAAGGCTATTACGTTTTCCCAGTCAACACCACCAAGTTTGTTCTCGAACAAGAGGGCTTTTACGAGGGTGAACGCATACACCAGCAGCCTCCAGAATCATTGGCAAAGCTTTTTGGCTCTGACGCAATTTTGTATGTCGCTATCAAACAATGGGATGCAAAATTCGCAATTTTTACGACCGTAGTGACCGTTGATTTCGACTACCGATTGGTGAGTAAAAATGGCGTTGAATTGTGGCGAGAAAACAAGCGGATGCAGTATCAGCCACAAAACAACAATAACGCAGGATCACCGATGGCACTACTGTTGACGGCCGTGATAAACGCAGCTGTTACTCGAGCTGCTCCAAACTACATGCCGTTGACCCAGCAAGCGAATCAAGAGGTATTTGTCTTAGGGCCTAATGCTTTGCCCAATGGTCCATACCGAGTGGCAGATCCTGTCAAGAAATAAGTGTGACATGCAGCTAACGTGAGCGTAAGCGATCCGTCAATCAGCGTCGCTAACACGCAAGACTTGAGTCCACTTAATCCGGCACCACAGCCGTCACTTCGATTTCCACCAGGGCCCGGTCCTCCACCAGATCGGCCACTTGCACCAACGTCATGGCGGGGTAGTTTTTGCCAATCACTTCCTGGTAGACCTTGCCCAGCTCGCGTCCTCGCGCCAGGTATTCCTTCTTGTCTTTGACGTACCAGGTCATGCGGGCCATGTGCTTTGGGCCTGCGCCTGCGCAGGCGAGCGTGTCGACGATGTTTTGCAGGGCTTGGCGGCACTGGGCCACAAAGTCGTCGGTCTCAAATTGGGCTTGGCCGTTCCAGCCGATCATGCCCGCGACGAATACCATGCGGCCACGCGCTTCGATGCCATTGGCGTAGCCTTTGGCGGGTGCCCAGCCTTCGGGTTGCAAGACGTTGAACATGCTTTCTCCTTGGTTGGGGACAGAGCTAAAGATCTGTCCCGCAAAATTATTTGACTGAAATTTGACGCAGCTTGAAGCGCTGCAGCTTGCCGGTTTCGGTGCGCGGCAGCACGTCCAAGAACACCACTTTGCGCGGGTACTTGAACGGGGCGATGGTTTGTTTGACGTGCTCTTGCAAGGCTTTTTCCATGGCGGCATCGCCCGTGTGGCCGGGCTTGAGCACCACATAGGCCTGCACGATGTGGCCACGGTCTTCGTCTGGCATGCCGACCACGCCGCACTCGGCCACGGCCGGGTGTTGCAACAAAGCGCCTTCGACCTCGGGGCCTGCGATGTTGTAGCCGGCCGAGATGATCATGTCGTCGTTGCGGGCCTGGTAGCTGAAGTAGCCGTCGGCATCCATGACAAAGGTGTCGCCGGGCAGGTTCCAGCCGTTTTTCACATAGTCCTGTTGACGCGGGTCGGCCAGGTATTTGCAGCCCGTGGGGCCGCGCACCGCCAAACGCCCCACCACGCCGGGCGGCACGGGCTGCATGTTGTCGTCCACGATCTGCGCCACATAGCCGGGCACCACCTGGCCGATGCTGCCCGCGCGCACCTGCTGGCCCGCGCTGGAGATGTAGATGTGGATCACCTCGGTGCCGCCAATGCCGTCGGTCATCTCGATGCCGGTGGCCTGCTTCCACAGCTGGCGGGTGGCGTCGGGCAAGGCTTCGCCTGCCGACACCGGGTGCTGGAGGCTGCTAAGGTCGTGCTGCCCCGCCATCGTCGCCATTTGGCGGTACATGGTGGGCGCGGTGTAGCACTGCGTGACGCGGTACTTGGCCACGGTCTGCAGCAAGGTCTCGGGCGTGTGCTTTTCGAGCAGCACGGTGCTCGCGCCATAGCGCAGCGGAAACGCCAGCAAGCCGCCCAGCCCAAAGGTGAAGGCAATCGGCGGTGTGCCGCTGACCACGTCGTTTTCGGTCATGCGCAGGATGTGGCGCGGGAACAGGTCGCACATGGCCAGCACATCGCGGTGAAAGTGCATAGTGCCCTTGGGCTTGCCCGTGGTGCCGCTGGTGAAAGCGATCAGGCACACGTCGTCGCGGCTGGTGGCGTGCGGCGTGTAGGCAGCGGTGTGCCGCTGCATGCGCTGCTCCAGACCATCGGCCGCTTCGCTGCGGAACATCACGCTCTGTTGGAGGCAAGGCACATGGCTGGCGTGGCCGGGTGTCATGCAGTGCTGCAGTTCTTCAGCCAGCAGGCTGTCGCACAGCGCGGCGCTGACCTGCGCCTTGTCGATGATTTGCGCCAACTCGCCCGCACGCAGCAGAGGCATGGTCGGCACAGCCACCAAACCGGCCTTGAGTGCGCCGAGCAAGCAAGCCGCCATCATGGGACTGTTGCCCCCGCGCAGCAAAATGCGGTTGCCGGGAACGAGACCCATATCTTGGGTCAGCACCTGCGCGATGCGGTTGCTTTTGTCTTGCAGCTGGGCATAGGTCCAACTGAAGTCGCCACCACCCTTGTTGAAGTCGCTCACGCCGTGCAGCGCGATGCGGTCGCCCCGGCCTTCGCGAACATGCAGGTCCACCAGTTCCACGGCGCAGTTGAGTTGCTCGGGGTAGTTCAGCGCGGGCAGGTCGGCCATGAACACAGGCAGTTGGTCCTGTGGCGGCAGTCGGTCACGCGCAAAGCTGTCGGTGTGGCTGCTGGGCAGCAAGGTGTTCCAGTCGCTCATGTCAGCCTTTCAACAAGTCCTTGCCAATGATCAGCTGCTGCACTTCGGTCGCGCCTTCGTAAATGCGCAGCGCCCGGATCTCGCGGTACAGCGACTCGACCATCACGCCTTTTTTGACGCCCATGCCGCCGTGCATCTGCACCGCCATGTCAATGATCTGTTGCGCGTTTTCGGTCGCAGTCATCTTGGCCATGGCCGCTTCGCGGGTGATGCGTGCGCCTTGGTCGCGCAGCCAAGCGGCCCGATAGGTCAAGAGCGTGGCGGCATCCAGCATGGTGGCCATCTGCGCGATCTTGGTTTGGGTGATCTGGAAGTCACCCAAGCTTTGGCCAAACATCTTGCGCGAGCGCGCCCAGCTGATGGACTCGTGCAGCGCACGCCGCCCAAAACCCAAAGCCGCAGCAGCCACCGAAGTGCGAAACACATCGAGCGTGGCCATGGCCACCTTGAAGCCTTGGCCTGCATCGCCAATGCGCTGCGCTACGGCCACCTTGCAGTTGTCAAACTTGAGCGTGGCCAAAGGGTGCGGCGCGACGACGTCGATGCGTTCTTCAATCGTCAAGCCGGGCGTGTCGGCATCCACAATGAAGGCGGTGATGCCACGCGCCCCGGGCGCTTCGCCCGTGCGGGCGAACACCACATAAAAGTCGGCAATGCCGCCGTTGCTGATCCAGGTCTTGCGGCCATTGAGCACATAACCGTCTGCCGTGGCCGTGGCGCTGCACTGCATGGCGGCCACGTCAGAACCCGCCTCGGGCTCGCTGAGCGCAAAGGCCGACAGGGCTTGGCCTGATGCCACGCGGGGCAGGTAGCGCTGCTTTTGATCAGGCGAGCCCATGAGGCTGATGGCCCCGGTGCCCAAGCCCTGCATGGCAAAAGCAAAGTCCGACAAGCCATTGTGAAAAGCCAGCGTTTCGCGCAGCAGGCAGAGCTGGCGCGTGTCGATCACGTCCGATGCGGCACCATAGGCCGTGCCCGAGACAGCATGCTTGAGCCAACCGCCGTTGCCCAGCAGGCGCACCAGGCGGATGCATTCGGCGTCGACCGCGTCCCGGCTTTCGTCGTGGTGGGCGTGTGCCAAGTGCTCGTTGCACCAAGCGTCCAGCCGAGACTTGAAGCCGCGGTGGCTGTCGTCAAAGAAGGGCCAATCGAGTTCAGCGGGGTGCTGTGTTGGCTGTTGTGTTGGGTTGTTAGACATGGCTCAATCGCCTTCAAAAATGGGCGTTTGCTTGGCCACAAAGGCGTGGTACGCCCGGTGGAAGTCGTTGGTGGCCATGCAGATGGCCTGCGCTTGGGCTTCGGCCTCGATGGCTTCGTCCACGCCCATGTTCCATTCTTGTTGCAGCATTTTTTTGGTGATGCCGTTGGCAAAGGTGGGGCCTGCCACCAATTGGGCGGCCATGGCCTGCGCATCGGCCAGCACGCTGTCGGCCTCGCACACGCGGTTGTAAAAACCCCAGCGCTCGGCCTCCAGCGCGCCCAGGCCGCGCCCGGTGAACAGCAGCTCGCTCGCACGGCCTTGGCCGATGATGCGCGGCAAGAGCGCGCAAGCGCCCATGTCGCAACCGGCAAGACCCACCTTGTTGAACAGGAAATAAGTTTTGCTGCGCTCGGTGCCGTAGCGCAGGTCAGACGCCATGGCCAAAATCGCCCCAGCCCCGGCGCACACACCGTCAATGGCCGCAACGATGGGTTGCGGGCAGGCGCGCATGGCCTTGACCAAGTCGCCCGTCATGCGGGTGAAAGCCAAGAGGCCCGGCATGTCGAGCTTGGTGAGCGGGCCGATGATTTCGTGCACGTCGCCACCCGAGCAAAAGTTGCCACCAGCCCCTGTAATGACCACCGCGTGGATGTCGGGTGCGTAGGGCAATGCGCGGAAGAAGTCGCGCAGCTCGGCATACGAATCGAACGACAGCGGGTTCTTGCGCTCGGGGCGGTTCAGGCTCACCGTGGCCACACCGTCTTTGACGGACAGCAAGAAGTGCTCGGGCTGGTAGCCCGCCATGGGCTGGTTGTGGCGGGGCAGCTGGTGCGGCTGGCCGGGCAGGTAGCGTTGGCTCATTTTGTCTCCTTCGAGTGTGTAGGGGTGCCGGACTTCAAGGTGCCCAGCAAAGCGTGAAGTTGTTCTTGTTGATTGGCGGCCAGCGGCGAGAGCAGCTCGACCACCCAGCCTTCGTGGGCTTGCGCCATGGCGGCAAAAGCCTTGCGTCCAGCCTCGGTCAGGCTGACGGTGAAGGAGCGGCGGTCGCTGGCCTGCATTTGCCGCTGCACCAGTTGTTCTTTTTCAAGCTGGTCCACGATGCTGGTGACGTTGCCACCCGTGACCATCATGCGGCGCGACAGCTCGCTCATCGACAGGCCTTGCGGCTCGCGTTCGAGCTGGGCCATCAGGTCAAAGCGCGGCAGCGTGATGTCGAACTGCTCGCGCAGGCGTTGGCGGATGGTGTCTTCGATGCGGGTGGTGGCCGAGAGCAGGCGCAGCCACAGTCGCAGCGAGGCGTGGTGATCGGCGTGGGCGCGCACTTCCATGTCGGTCATGCTGTTCATCCTGCCAACTCCCCGCCGTCGATGGCAATCGCTTGCCCGTTGATGGCATCGCTGCCTGCGGCGCACAGCCACAGCACGCTTTGCGCAACTTCTTGCGGCTGCACCAGGCGCTGCTGCGGGTTGCTGGCGGCTAAGGCTTGACGCGCTTCGGATTCGCTCTTGCCGGTTTTGTCCACGATGTTTTGCACCGCTTCGCGCACGATGTCGGTCTCGGTGTAGCCGGGGCAAATGGCATTCACGGTCACGCCTTTGCGCGCCAATTCAAGGGCGAGCGCTTTGGTCAAGCCCACCACCCCATGCTTGGCCGCCACATAGGCGCTCACATAGGCATAGCCTTTGAGTCCAGCGGTGCTGGCGATGTTGACGATGCGCCCGGGCGTGCCACTCTTAGCGGCTTCGAGCATGCCCGGCAGCACGGCCTGAATGCAGTGGTATGTGCCCGTGAGGTTGACGTTCAGCATCTGCTGCCAGAGCGCGGCATCGGTCTTGGCAAAGGGCGCGCTGTGCGCTTGGCCTGCGTTGTTGACCAGGATGTTGACGGGGCCAAAGCGCGCCTGGGCCTGCTGCACCGCGGTTTGTACGGCGTGTTCATCGGCGACATCCATGGGCGCGATCAGCACCGCCACATCGGGCACCTGTGCTCGAAGGGCCTCGGCCTGGTCTTGCAGGGTCTCGTGCGAGCGCCCGCAGAGCGTGAGGCGACAGCCCGCTTGGGCCAGCTGCAGCGCGATGGCCGCACCAATGCCTGCACCCGCGCCGGTGATGAGGGCGTGGCTGCCTTGCAGTTCTTTGGCCATCTCAGTCCCCCTTACTCGCAGTCTGCATGGCACGCTCGCGTGCAAAGCCCGCTTCGAGTTGAGGCTTGCCCGACTCGTAGGCGCGGGGCCAGGCGATGTCTTTGTAGCCGATGCGCGCCGCTTCGGTCAGCGTCCAGGCCGGGTTGGCGAGGTGCGGGCGAGCCACGGCGCACAGGTCGGCGCGGCCTGCAGCCAAGATGCTGTTGACGTGGTCGGCCTCTGAAATGGCCCCCACCGCGATGGTGGCGATGCCTGCCTCTTGGCGAATGCGGTCGGCAAACGGGGTCTGGTACATGCGGCCGTAAGTGGGCTTTTGCTTTGCGCTGACTTGGCCCGACGAGCAGTCGATCATGTCGGCGCCAGCGGCTTTGAAAGCGCGGGCGATCTCGACCGCATCGGTGGGCGTGATGCCGCCTTCTACCCAGTCGTGCGCCGAAATGCGCACCGACATGGGCAGGTCTTTGGGCCAAGCGTCGCGCACCGCAGCGAACACTTCGAGCGGGTAACGCAAGCGGTTGGCGAGTGAGCCGCCGTAGTCGTCGGTCCGTTTGTTTGTCAGTGGGCTGATGAAGCTCGACAGCAGGTAGCCGTGTGCACAGTGCAACTCCAGCCAGTCAAACCCAGCTTGGGCAGCGCGCTGTGTGGTCGCCACAAACTCGGCCGTGACGCGGTCCATGTCGGCGCGGGTTATGGCTCGGGGCACATCGCCGTGCGGCAGATAAGGCTGAGCAGAGGCCGCCAGCAGTGGCCAGTTGCCTTCGGGGTCATCGGCGGGCACAGGCTGGTCCATGCCCGCACCTTGCCAGGGGCGGCAGGTTGAACCTTTGGGTCCGGCGTGGCCGATCTGCAAGCCGATCTTGGCATCGGACTTGGCATGCACCCAGTCGGTGATGCGTTTGAAATCGTCGGTCTGCGCATCGCTCCACAGGCCGGGGCAGCCGTGGGTGATGCGGCCGTCAGCGCTGGGGGCGGTCATCTCGACCATCACCAAACCCGCGCCCCCCATGGCGCGTGCGCCCAGGTGCACCAGGTGGTCGTCGCCCACGCGGCCTTCGACGGCCATGTACTGAGCCATCGGCGAGACGACGACGCGGTTCTTGAGCGTGACCGAGCGCAGCGCGAACGGCGTGAACATGGGTGGGCGGATGCCCGGAGTTGCAGTGCGCCCCGCAAACCAGGCCTCATAGCCCTCCAGCCATTCCTTGTCACGCAGACGCAAATTCTCGTGGCTGATGCGCTGGCTGCGGGTGAGCATGGAGTACATGAACTGCTCGGGCTCCAACTGATCGCAGTAGCGCTCGCCACACACCTCGAACCACTCCATCGCATTCCAAGCGGCGTTTTGCAGACGGATCACGTCGATCTCGCGCACGGCCTGGTAATGTTTCAGCACTTCTGGAATTCGGTCTGCGGTGTCGCCCAGCGCCTTGAACTGGCGCACCAACTCAATGGCGTCTTCGAGCGCGAGCTTGGTGCCCGACCCGATGGCAAAGTGCGCGGTGTGCACCGCGTCACCCATCAGCACCACATGGCTGTTCCCGTTGAAGGTGGACCAGTTGGCGCACTTGACGCGCTGGAAGTTGAGCCAAGCCGAGCCGCGCAGGTGGCGGGCGTTGGTCATCAGCTTCTCGCCTTGCAGGTTATTGGCAAAGAGCTTTTCACAGAAGGCGATGGATGCGTCTTGATCGGCTTTGTCCAGACCATGAGCTAACCAAACGTGCTCGGGGCACTCGACGATGAAAGTCGAAGTTTGATTGTCAAACTTGTAGACGTGCGCCTGGAACCAGCCGTGCTCGGTCTTCTCGAACAAGAAGGTGAATGCGTCGTACTGGCGATTCGTGCCCAGCCAAATGAAACGATTGGGTCGCGTGACGATATCGGGCCTAAACACTTCAGGCAGTCGGCTGCGCACGCGCGAATTGACACCATCGCTGGCGATGATGAGGTCTGCATCGGGAAAGTCGAGATCCGAATTTATGTCTTGTTCAAACATGAGCTTGACGCCCACTTGCTCGCATCGCTCTTGCAGGATGTTGAGCAACTTTTTGCGTCCGATGCCCACAAAGCCGTGACCGCCTGAGCGGATCACGCGGTCTTTGAAGTGCAACTCAATGTCATCCCAATGGTTGAAGGCTTGCTCCACCTCTGCGGCGGTTTCTTTGTCCCACTCACGCATGTTCTCCAGCGTCTGATCCGAAAACACCACGCCCCAACCAAAGGTGTCGTAGGGCTTGTTGCGCTCCACCACGGTGATGTCATGGTGAGGGTTGAGCTTTTTCATCAACAACGCAAAGTACAGGCCCGATGGGCCGCCGCCAATGCATACGATTTTCATGTTCGCTCTCTTCGCTAAAGACAACACAGGCCAATTGATTAAGGCCTATATATTTGAAGTCTGAAGTATTTAAGGAAACGACGAATCAGTCAATCTGGGAGTAACCCGTAGAGAATAAAAAGGAAGGGGAGTTGTGCTGATGAAGAAATGCTTCGCACAAAGCAAAACGCCCCACCGAACGGTGAGGCGTTTTGGGCTGTTAGAAGCCTGACGATGTCCTACTTTCACACGGGAACCCGCACTATCATCGGCGCTAAGTCGTTTCACTGTCCTGTTCGAGATGGGAAGGAGTGGGACCAACTTGCTATGGTCATCAGGCATAACTTGTTGTCATCTTGACATCAGTCAAGACAACGAATTCATAGAGTTTCGAATCAGATTTTAAGCTTGCGCTTGGGTCTTTCGACCTTTTTTGAATGCGTCAACTTGGCATAACTTCCTTGACCAATGCACATCTTTCAATGTGTGATCAAAGTTATAGGGTCAAGCCGCACGAGCAATTAGTATCAGTTAGCTTAACGCATTACTGCGCTTCCACACCTGACCTATCAACGTCCTGGTCTTGAACGACTCTTTAGGGGGCTCAAGGCCCCGGCAGATCTCATCTTGAAACGAGTTTCCCGCTTAGATGCTTTCAGCGGTTATCTCTTCCACACTTAGCTACTCGGCAATGCCACTGGCGTGACAACCGATACACCAGAGGTGTGTCCACTCCGGTCCTCTCGTACTAGGAGCAGGCTTCCTCAAATCTGCAGCGCCCACGGAAGATAGGGACCAAACTGTCTCACGACGTTTTAAACCCAGCTCACGTACCTCTTTAAATGGCGAACAGCCATACCCTTGGGACCGGCTACAGCCCCAGGATGAGATGAGCCGACATCGAGGTGCCAAACACCGCCGTCGATATGAACTCTTGGGCGGTATCAGCCTGTTATCCCCAGAGTACCTTTTATCCGTTGAGCGATGGCCCTTCCATACAGAACCACCGGATCACTATGTCCTACTTTCGTATCTGCTCGACTTGTCAGTCTCGCAGTTAAGCACGCTTATGCCATTGCACTATTATCACGATGTCCGACCGTAACTAGCGTACCTTCGAACTCCTCCGTTACGCTTTGGGAGGAGACCGCCCCAGTCAAACTGCCTACCATGCACTGTCCCCGATCCAGATAATGGACCTAGGTTAGAACCTCAAACACACCAGGGTGGTATTTCAACGTTGGCTCCACGAGATCTAGCGACCTCGCTTCAAAGCCTCCCACCTATCCTACACAGATCTGTTCAAAGTCCAATACAAAGCTACAGTAAAGGTTCATGGGGTCTTTCCGTCTTTCCGCGGGGAGATTGCATCATCACAAACATTTCAACTTCGCTGAGTCTCAGGAGGAGACAGTGTGGCCATCGTTACGCCATTCGTGCAGGTCGGAACTTACCCGACAAGGAATTTCGCTACCTTAGGACCGTTATAGTTACGGCCGCCGTTTACTGGGACTTCAATCAAGAGCTTGCACCCCATCATTTAATCTTCCAGCACCGGGCAGGCGTCACACCCTATACGTCCACTTTCGTGTTTGCAGAGTGCTGTGTTTTTATTAAACAGTCGCAGCCACCGATTTTTTGCAACCCCGTTGGGCTCCCTCTGTTCGAGTTCACCTACTTGGGGCATACCTTCTCCCGAAGTTACGGTATCAATTTGCCGAGTTCCTTCTCCTGAGTTCTCTCAAGCGCCTTAGAATACTCATCTCGCGCACCAGTGTCGGTTTGCGGTACGGTCAATGACAAGCTGAAGCTTAGTGGCTTTTCCTGGAAGCAGGGTATCACTCACTTCAGGTGCAAGCACCCTCGTTATCACCCCTCATCTAAGCCCGGCGGATTTGCCTACCGAGCACGACTACAGGCTTGAACCAACATATCCAACAGTTGGCTGAGCTAACCTTCTCCGTCCCCACATCGCACTTGTCATCGGTACAGGAATATTGACCTGTTTCCCATCAGCTACGCATCTCTGCCTCGCCTTAGGGGCCGACTCACTCTACGCCGATGAACGTTGCGTAGAAAACCTTGCGCTTACGGCGAGGGGGCTTTTCACCCCCTTTAACGCTACTCATGTCAGCATTCGCACTTCTGATACCTCCAGCAGGGTTTACACCACCACCTTCACAGGCCTACAGAACGCTCTCCTACCACTTGCAATAAATTGCAAATCCGCAGCTTCGGTAACTGGCTTAGCCCCGTTACATCTTCCGCGCAGGACGACTCGATCAGTGAGCTATTACGCTTTCTTTAAATGATGGCTGCTTCTAAGCCAACATCCTGACTGTTTTAGCCTTCCCACTTCGTTTCCCACTTAGCCAATTTTAGGGACCTTAGCTGGCGGTCTGGGTTGTTTCCCTCTTGAGTCCGGACGTTAGCACCCGGTGCTCTGTCTCCCAAGCTGTACTCATCGGTATTCGGAGTTTGCCTTGGTTTGGTAAGTCGCCATGACCCCCTAGCCAAAACAGTGCTCTACCCCCGATGGTAATACTTGAGGCACTACCTAAATAGTTTTCGGAGAGAACCAGCTATTTCCAAGTTTGTTTAGCCTTTCACCCCTATCCACAGGTCATCCGCTAATTTTGCAACATTAGTCGGTTCGGACCTCCAGTACCTGTTACGGCACCTTCATCCTGCCCATGGATAGATCACTTGGTTTCGGGTCTACACCCAGCGACTGATCGCCCTATTCGGACTCGATTTCTCTACGGCTTCCCTATTCGGTTAACCTTGCCACTGAATGTAAGTCGCTGACCCATTATACAAAAGGTACGCAGTCACCCCTTTCGAGGCTCCTACTTTTTGTAAGCATGCGGTTTCAGGATCTATTTCACTCCCCTCCCGGGGTTCTTTTCGCCTTTCCCTCACGGTACTTGTTCACTATCGGTCAATGATGAGTATTTAGCCTTGGAGGATGGTCCCCCCATATTCAGACAGGATTTCTCGTGTCCCGCCCTACTTGTCGTTAGCTCAGTACCACACATTTGTTTTCGCATACGGGACTATCACCCACTATGGTCGGCCTTTCCATGCCGCTTTGCTAACAATTGTGCTATCACTAACAGGCTCTTCCGATTTCGCTCGCCACTACTTTCGGAATCTCGGTTGATGTCTTTTCCTCGAGCTACTGAGATGTTTCAGTTCACCCGGTTCGCCTCGCATGACTATGTATTCATCATGCGATACCCCTAAGGGTGGGTTTCCCCATTCAGAAATCTCCGGATCAAAGCTTATTTGCCAGCTCCCCGAAGCTTATCGCAGGCTTTCACGTCTTTCGTCGCCTATCATTGCCAAGGCATCCACCACATGCTCTTATTCACTTGACCCTATAACTTTGAACTCTCTTGCGAGACTCCATCGTTGTTTTCAAGGAATGTCTGTCAGGTCTTTCACCTGACGCGTTATGCCGTAAATGAATAATTCCTCAACACAGGATGTTGCCATCCAATATCAAAAGAACAATTCGTCTTTACTTGAATTTCAAACGTCGTTTGAATATTCGTTTTGACGCAATCAAAAAATTGTCACCAGGGGCACGGTCCGCACTAAACCTTTACGAATGTGCGGTTTCCCCTGGCAACTCTGATTCGACTCTATGAATTTTTAAAGAACAGCCGTGTGTCTTGCGACACTTGTTAATCGATCAATATCAATCAACACAAAAAAAGCCTTTCGCACAACCATGCAAAGCCTCTTTTGTTTTGAATGAGATCAAAACCTTTGATAAGTACTATCTAGATATTGGTGGAGGATGACGGGATCGAACCGACGACCCCCTGCTTGCAAAGCAGGTGCTCTCCCAGCTGAGCTAATCCCCCGTTGTCTTACCCTTGGCGCCTTTCAGCACCTGCCTTCAGAAGGATTGGTGGGTCTGGTTGGTCTCGAACCAACGACCCCTGCGTTATCAACACAGTGCTCTAACCAACTGAGCTACAGACCCAAGTCGTTGCTCAACAACCAGGCTTTATGCCCAAGCCGTCAGCGACTTGCCTTCCAACAACCGATAAGTGTGAGCGTTCAATTTAGATTGCAGTTTCCAGAAAGGAGGTGATCCAGCCGCACCTTCCGATACGGCTACCTTGTTACGACTTCACCCCAGTCACGAACCCCGCCGTGGTAATCGCCCTCCTTGCGGTTAGGCTAACTACTTCTGGCGAGACCCGCTCCCATGGTGTGACGGGCGGTGTGTACAAGACCCGGGAACGTATTCACCGTGACATTCTGATCCACGATTACTAGCGATTCCGACTTCACGCAGTCGAGTTGCAGACTGCGATCCGGACTACGACTGGTTTTATGGGATTAGCTCCCCCTCGCGGGTTGGCAACCCTTTGTACCAGCCATTGTATGACGTGTGTAGCCCCACCTATAAGGGCCATGAGGACTTGACGTCATCCCCACCTTCCTCCGGTTTGTCACCGGCAGTCTCATTAGAGTGCCCAACTGAATGTAGCAACTAATGACAAGGGTTGCGCTCGTTGCGGGACTTAACCCAACATCTCACGACACGAGCTGACGACAGCCATGCAGCACCTGTGTTACGGTTCTCTTTCGAGCACGAAGCTATCTCTAGCGACTTCCGTACATGTCAAAGGTGGGTAAGGTTTTTCGCGTTGCATCGAATTAAACCACATCATCCACCGCTTGTGCGGGTCCCCGTCAATTCCTTTGAGTTTCAACCTTGCGGCCGTACTCCCCAGGCGGTCAACTTCACGCGTTAGCTTCGTTACTGAGTCAGTGAAGACCCAACAACCAGTTGACATCGTTTAGGGCGTGGACTACCAGGGTATCTAATCCTGTTTGCTCCCCACGCTTTCGTGCATGAGCGTCAGTACAGGTCCAGGGGATTGCCTTCGCCATCGGTGTTCCTCCGCATATCTACGCATTTCACTGCTACACGCGGAATTCCATCCCCCTCTACCGTACTCTAGCTATGCAGTCACAAAGGCAGTTCCCAGGTTGAGCCCGGGGATTTCACCTCTGTCTTACATAACCGCCTGCGCACGCTTTACGCCCAGTAATTCCGATTAACGCTTGCACCCTACGTATTACCGCGGCTGCTGGCACGTAGTTAGCCGGTGCTTATTCTTACGGTACCGTCATGAGCTCCTAGTATTAATAGAAACCTTTTCGTTCCGTACAAAAGCAGTTTACAACCCGAGGGCCTTCATCCTGCACGCGGAATGGCTGGATCAGACTTGCGTCCATTGTCCAAAATTCCCCACTGCTGCCTCCCGTAGGAGTCTGGACCGTGTCTCAGTTCCAGTGTGGCTGGTCGTCCTCTCAGACCAGCTACAGATCGTTGGCTTGGTGAGCCTTTACCCCACCAACTACCTAATCTGATATCGGCCGCTCCAATCGCGCGAGGTCTTGCGATCCCCCGCTTTCATCCTTAGATCGTATGCGGTATTAGCGTAACTTTCGCTACGTTATCCCCCACGACTGGGCACGTTCCGATATATTACTCACCCGTTCGCCACTCTCGAGGGGTTGCCCCCTCTACCGTTCGACTTGCATGTGTAAAGCATTCCGCCAGCGTTCAATCTGAGCCAGGATCAAACTCTATAGTTCGATCTTGATTTTTTTTGGTCTTTCGACCAACTCATAAATTGGAATCGACGTGGTTATCATCTCTGATTTCCACATCTTTTTTACTTCATGAGCGTTTGTTAGCTAATTAAAGCTAAGTTCCGAAGAACTTGGCAATCACCATCAAACGCCCACGCTTATCGGCTGTATATTTTTAAAGAACCCAGGCAACTCTCGCCGCCTTTTCTTGCCTCGCTGCGATCAGCGAAGCCTTCCATTGTATCACGCTTTTGCGCTTTCTTTAAAAGATTTTTTGATGTCTTCTAAAGAAAACGCCCCACCGAACGGTGAGGCGTTTTGGGCTGTTAGAAGCCTGACGATGTCCTACTTTCACACGGGAACCCGCACTATCATCGGCGCTAAGTCGTTTCACTGTCCTGTTCGAGATGGGAAGGAGTGGGACCAACTTGCTATGGTCATCAGGCATAACTTGTTGTCATCTTGACATCAGTCAAGACAACGAATTCATAGAGTTTCGAATCAGATTTTAAGCTTGCGCTTGGGTCTTTCGACCTTTTTTGAATGCGTCAACTTGGCATAACTTCCTTGACCAATGCACATCTTTCAATGTGTGATCAAAGTTATAGGGTCAAGCCGCACGAGCAATTAGTATCAGTTAGCTTAACGCATTACTGCGCTTCCACACCTGACCTATCAACGTCCTGGTCTTGAACGACTCTTTAGGGGGCTCAAGGCCCCGGCAGATCTCATCTTGAAACGAGTTTCCCGCTTAGATGCTTTCAGCGGTTATCTCTTCCACACTTAGCTACTCGGCAATGCCACTGGCGTGACAACCGATACACCAGAGGTGTGTCCACTCCGGTCCTCTCGTACTAGGAGCAGGCTTCCTCAAATCTGCAGCGCCCACGGAAGATAGGGACCAAACTGTCTCACGACGTTTTAAACCCAGCTCACGTACCTCTTTAAATGGCGAACAGCCATACCCTTGGGACCGGCTACAGCCCCAGGATGAGATGAGCCGACATCGAGGTGCCAAACACCGCCGTCGATATGAACTCTTGGGCGGTATCAGCCTGTTATCCCCAGAGTACCTTTTATCCGTTGAGCGATGGCCCTTCCATACAGAACCACCGGATCACTATGTCCTACTTTCGTATCTGCTCGACTTGTCAGTCTCGCAGTTAAGCACGCTTATGCCATTGCACTATTATCACGATGTCCGACCGTAACTAGCGTACCTTCGAACTCCTCCGTTACGCTTTGGGAGGAGACCGCCCCAGTCAAACTGCCTACCATGCACTGTCCCCGATCCAGATAATGGACCTAGGTTAGAACCTCAAACACACCAGGGTGGTATTTCAACGTTGGCTCCACGAGATCTAGCGACCTCGCTTCAAAGCCTCCCACCTATCCTACACAGATCTGTTCAAAGTCCAATACAAAGCTACAGTAAAGGTTCATGGGGTCTTTCCGTCTTTCCGCGGGGAGATTGCATCATCACAAACATTTCAACTTCGCTGAGTCTCAGGAGGAGACAGTGTGGCCATCGTTACGCCATTCGTGCAGGTCGGAACTTACCCGACAAGGAATTTCGCTACCTTAGGACCGTTATAGTTACGGCCGCCGTTTACTGGGACTTCAATCAAGAGCTTGCACCCCATCATTTAATCTTCCAGCACCGGGCAGGCGTCACACCCTATACGTCCACTTTCGTGTTTGCAGAGTGCTGTGTTTTTATTAAACAGTCGCAGCCACCGATTTTTTGCAACCCCGTTGGGCTCCCTCTGTTCGAGTTCACCTACTTGGGGCATACCTTCTCCCGAAGTTACGGTATCAATTTGCCGAGTTCCTTCTCCTGAGTTCTCTCAAGCGCCTTAGAATACTCATCTCGCGCACCAGTGTCGGTTTGCGGTACGGTCAATGACAAGCTGAAGCTTAGTGGCTTTTCCTGGAAGCAGGGTATCACTCACTTCAGGTGCAAGCACCCTCGTTATCACCCCTCATCTAAGCCCGGCGGATTTGCCTACCGAGCACGACTACAGGCTTGAACCAACATATCCAACAGTTGGCTGAGCTAACCTTCTCCGTCCCCACATCGCACTTGTCATCGGTACAGGAATATTGACCTGTTTCCCATCAGCTACGCATCTCTGCCTCGCCTTAGGGGCCGACTCACTCTACGCCGATGAACGTTGCGTAGAAAACCTTGCGCTTACGGCGAGGGGGCTTTTCACCCCCTTTAACGCTACTCATGTCAGCATTCGCACTTCTGATACCTCCAGCAGGGTTTACACCACCACCTTCACAGGCCTACAGAACGCTCTCCTACCACTTGCAATAAATTGCAAATCCGCAGCTTCGGTAACTGGCTTAGCCCCGTTACATCTTCCGCGCAGGACGACTCGATCAGTGAGCTATTACGCTTTCTTTAAATGATGGCTGCTTCTAAGCCAACATCCTGACTGTTTTAGCCTTCCCACTTCGTTTCCCACTTAGCCAATTTTAGGGACCTTAGCTGGCGGTCTGGGTTGTTTCCCTCTTGAGTCCGGACGTTAGCACCCGGTGCTCTGTCTCCCAAGCTGTACTCATCGGTATTCGGAGTTTGCCTTGGTTTGGTAAGTCGCCATGACCCCCTAGCCAAAACAGTGCTCTACCCCCGATGGTAATACTTGAGGCACTACCTAAATAGTTTTCGGAGAGAACCAGCTATTTCCAAGTTTGTTTAGCCTTTCACCCCTATCCACAGGTCATCCGCTAATTTTGCAACATTAGTCGGTTCGGACCTCCAGTACCTGTTACGGCACCTTCATCCTGCCCATGGATAGATCACTTGGTTTCGGGTCTACACCCAGCGACTGATCGCCCTATTCGGACTCGATTTCTCTACGGCTTCCCTATTCGGTTAACCTTGCCACTGAATGTAAGTCGCTGACCCATTATACAAAAGGTACGCAGTCACCCCTTTCGAGGCTCCTACTTTTTGTAAGCATGCGGTTTCAGGATCTATTTCACTCCCCTCCCGGGGTTCTTTTCGCCTTTCCCTCACGGTACTTGTTCACTATCGGTCAATGATGAGTATTTAGCCTTGGAGGATGGTCCCCCCATATTCAGACAGGATTTCTCGTGTCCCGCCCTACTTGTCGTTAGCTCAGTACCACACATTTGTTTTCGCATACGGGACTATCACCCACTATGGTCGGCCTTTCCATGCCGCTTTGCTAACAATTGTGCTATCACTAACAGGCTCTTCCGATTTCGCTCGCCACTACTTTCGGAATCTCGGTTGATGTCTTTTCCTCGAGCTACTGAGATGTTTCAGTTCACCCGGTTCGCCTCGCATGACTATGTATTCATCATGCGATACCCCTAAGGGTGGGTTTCCCCATTCAGAAATCTCCGGATCAAAGCTTATTTGCCAGCTCCCCGAAGCTTATCGCAGGCTTTCACGTCTTTCGTCGCCTATCATTGCCAAGGCATCCACCACATGCTCTTATTCACTTGACCCTATAACTTTGAACTCTCTTGCGAGACTCCATCGTTGTTTTCAAGGAATGTCTGTCAGGTCTTTCACCTGACGCGTTATGCCGTAAATGAATAATTCCTCAACACAGGATGTTGCCATCCAATATCAAAAGAACAATTCGTCTTTACTTGAATTTCAAACGTCGTTTGAATATTCGTTTTGACGCAATCAAAAAATTGTCACCAGGGGCACGGTCCGCACTAAACCTTTACGAATGTGCGGTTTCCCCTGGCAACTCTGATTCGACTCTATGAATTTTTAAAGAACAGCCGTGTGTCTTGCGACACTTGTTAATCGATCAATATCAATCAACACAAAAAAAGCCTTTCGCACAACCATGCAAAGCCTCTTTTGTTTTGAATGAGATCAAAACCTTTGATAAGTACTATCTAGATATTGGTGGAGGATGACGGGATCGAACCGACGACCCCCTGCTTGCAAAGCAGGTGCTCTCCCAGCTGAGCTAATCCCCCGTTGTCTTACCCTTGGCGCCTTTCAGCACCTGCCTTCAGAAGGATTGGTGGGTCTGGTTGGTCTCGAACCAACGACCCCTGCGTTATCAACACAGTGCTCTAACCAACTGAGCTACAGACCCAAGTCGTTGCTCAACAACCAGGCTTTATGCCCAAGCCGTCAGCGACTTGCCTTCCAACAACCGATAAGTGTGAGCGTTCAATTTAGATTGCAGTTTCCAGAAAGGAGGTGATCCAGCCGCACCTTCCGATACGGCTACCTTGTTACGACTTCACCCCAGTCACGAACCCCGCCGTGGTAATCGCCCTCCTTGCGGTTAGGCTAACTACTTCTGGCGAGACCCGCTCCCATGGTGTGACGGGCGGTGTGTACAAGACCCGGGAACGTATTCACCGTGACATTCTGATCCACGATTACTAGCGATTCCGACTTCACGCAGTCGAGTTGCAGACTGCGATCCGGACTACGACTGGTTTTATGGGATTAGCTCCCCCTCGCGGGTTGGCAACCCTTTGTACCAGCCATTGTATGACGTGTGTAGCCCCACCTATAAGGGCCATGAGGACTTGACGTCATCCCCACCTTCCTCCGGTTTGTCACCGGCAGTCTCATTAGAGTGCCCAACTGAATGTAGCAACTAATGACAAGGGTTGCGCTCGTTGCGGGACTTAACCCAACATCTCACGACACGAGCTGACGACAGCCATGCAGCACCTGTGTTACGGTTCTCTTTCGAGCACGAAGCTATCTCTAGCGACTTCCGTACATGTCAAAGGTGGGTAAGGTTTTTCGCGTTGCATCGAATTAAACCACATCATCCACCGCTTGTGCGGGTCCCCGTCAATTCCTTTGAGTTTCAACCTTGCGGCCGTACTCCCCAGGCGGTCAACTTCACGCGTTAGCTTCGTTACTGAGTCAGTGAAGACCCAACAACCAGTTGACATCGTTTAGGGCGTGGACTACCAGGGTATCTAATCCTGTTTGCTCCCCACGCTTTCGTGCATGAGCGTCAGTACAGGTCCAGGGGATTGCCTTCGCCATCGGTGTTCCTCCGCATATCTACGCATTTCACTGCTACACGCGGAATTCCATCCCCCTCTACCGTACTCTAGCTATGCAGTCACAAAGGCAGTTCCCAGGTTGAGCCCGGGGATTTCACCTCTGTCTTACATAACCGCCTGCGCACGCTTTACGCCCAGTAATTCCGATTAACGCTTGCACCCTACGTATTACCGCGGCTGCTGGCACGTAGTTAGCCGGTGCTTATTCTTACGGTACCGTCATGAGCTCCTAGTATTAATAGAAACCTTTTCGTTCCGTACAAAAGCAGTTTACAACCCGAGGGCCTTCATCCTGCACGCGGAATGGCTGGATCAGACTTGCGTCCATTGTCCAAAATTCCCCACTGCTGCCTCCCGTAGGAGTCTGGACCGTGTCTCAGTTCCAGTGTGGCTGGTCGTCCTCTCAGACCAGCTACAGATCGTTGGCTTGGTGAGCCTTTACCCCACCAACTACCTAATCTGATATCGGCCGCTCCAATCGCGCGAGGTCTTGCGATCCCCCGCTTTCATCCTTAGATCGTATGCGGTATTAGCGTAACTTTCGCTACGTTATCCCCCACGACTGGGCACGTTCCGATATATTACTCACCCGTTCGCCACTCTCGAGGGGTTGCCCCCTCTACCGTTCGACTTGCATGTGTAAAGCATTCCGCCAGCGTTCAATCTGAGCCAGGATCAAACTCTATAGTTCGATCTTGATTTTTTTTGGTCTTTCGACCAACTCATAAATTGGAATCGACGTGGTTATCATCTCTGATTTCCACATCTTTTTTACTTCATGAGCGTTTGTTAGCTAATTAAAGCTAAGTTCCGAAGAACTTGGCAATCACCATCAAACGCCCACGCTTATCGGCTGTATATTTTTAAAGAACCCAGGCAACTCTCGCCGCCTTTTCTTGCCTCGCTGCGATCAGCGAAGCCTTCCATTGTATCACGCTTTTGCGCTTTCTTTAAAAGATTTTTTGATGTCTTCTAAAGAAAACGCCCCACCGAACGGTGAGGCGTTTTGGGCTGTTAGAAGCCTGACGATGTCCTACTTTCACACGGGAACCCGCACTATCATCGGCGCTAAGTCGTTTCACTGTCCTGTTCGAGATGGGAAGGAGTGGGACCAACTTGCTATGGTCATCAGGCATAACTTGTTGTCATCTTGACATCAGTCAAGACAACGAATTCATAGAGTTTCGAATCAGATTTTAAGCTTGCGCTTGGGTCTTTCGACCTTTTTTGAATGCGTCAACTTGGCATAACTTCCTTGACCAATGCACATCTTTCAATGTGTGATCAAAGTTATAGGGTCAAGCCGCACGAGCAATTAGTATCAGTTAGCTTAACGCATTACTGCGCTTCCACACCTGACCTATCAACGTCCTGGTCTTGAACGACTCTTTAGGGGGCTCAAGGCCCCGGCAGATCTCATCTTGAAACGAGTTTCCCGCTTAGATGCTTTCAGCGGTTATCTCTTCCACACTTAGCTACTCGGCAATGCCACTGGCGTGACAACCGATACACCAGAGGTGTGTCCACTCCGGTCCTCTCGTACTAGGAGCAGGCTTCCTCAAATCTGCAGCGCCCACGGAAGATAGGGACCAAACTGTCTCACGACGTTTTAAACCCAGCTCACGTACCTCTTTAAATGGCGAACAGCCATACCCTTGGGACCGGCTACAGCCCCAGGATGAGATGAGCCGACATCGAGGTGCCAAACACCGCCGTCGATATGAACTCTTGGGCGGTATCAGCCTGTTATCCCCAGAGTACCTTTTATCCGTTGAGCGATGGCCCTTCCATACAGAACCACCGGATCACTATGTCCTACTTTCGTATCTGCTCGACTTGTCAGTCTCGCAGTTAAGCACGCTTATGCCATTGCACTATTATCACGATGTCCGACCGTAACTAGCGTACCTTCGAACTCCTCCGTTACGCTTTGGGAGGAGACCGCCCCAGTCAAACTGCCTACCATGCACTGTCCCCGATCCAGATAATGGACCTAGGTTAGAACCTCAAACACACCAGGGTGGTATTTCAACGTTGGCTCCACGAGATCTAGCGACCTCGCTTCAAAGCCTCCCACCTATCCTACACAGATCTGTTCAAAGTCCAATACAAAGCTACAGTAAAGGTTCATGGGGTCTTTCCGTCTTTCCGCGGGGAGATTGCATCATCACAAACATTTCAACTTCGCTGAGTCTCAGGAGGAGACAGTGTGGCCATCGTTACGCCATTCGTGCAGGTCGGAACTTACCCGACAAGGAATTTCGCTACCTTAGGACCGTTATAGTTACGGCCGCCGTTTACTGGGACTTCAATCAAGAGCTTGCACCCCATCATTTAATCTTCCAGCACCGGGCAGGCGTCACACCCTATACGTCCACTTTCGTGTTTGCAGAGTGCTGTGTTTTTATTAAACAGTCGCAGCCACCGATTTTTTGCAACCCCGTTGGGCTCCCTCTGTTCGAGTTCACCTACTTGGGGCATACCTTCTCCCGAAGTTACGGTATCAATTTGCCGAGTTCCTTCTCCTGAGTTCTCTCAAGCGCCTTAGAATACTCATCTCGCGCACCAGTGTCGGTTTGCGGTACGGTCAATGACAAGCTGAAGCTTAGTGGCTTTTCCTGGAAGCAGGGTATCACTCACTTCAGGTGCAAGCACCCTCGTTATCACCCCTCATCTAAGCCCGGCGGATTTGCCTACCGAGCACGACTACAGGCTTGAACCAACATATCCAACAGTTGGCTGAGCTAACCTTCTCCGTCCCCACATCGCACTTGTCATCGGTACAGGAATATTGACCTGTTTCCCATCAGCTACGCATCTCTGCCTCGCCTTAGGGGCCGACTCACTCTACGCCGATGAACGTTGCGTAGAAAACCTTGCGCTTACGGCGAGGGGGCTTTTCACCCCCTTTAACGCTACTCATGTCAGCATTCGCACTTCTGATACCTCCAGCAGGGTTTACACCACCACCTTCACAGGCCTACAGAACGCTCTCCTACCACTTGCAATAAATTGCAAATCCGCAGCTTCGGTAACTGGCTTAGCCCCGTTACATCTTCCGCGCAGGACGACTCGATCAGTGAGCTATTACGCTTTCTTTAAATGATGGCTGCTTCTAAGCCAACATCCTGACTGTTTTAGCCTTCCCACTTCGTTTCCCACTTAGCCAATTTTAGGGACCTTAGCTGGCGGTCTGGGTTGTTTCCCTCTTGAGTCCGGACGTTAGCACCCGGTGCTCTGTCTCCCAAGCTGTACTCATCGGTATTCGGAGTTTGCCTTGGTTTGGTAAGTCGCCATGACCCCCTAGCCAAAACAGTGCTCTACCCCCGATGGTAATACTTGAGGCACTACCTAAATAGTTTTCGGAGAGAACCAGCTATTTCCAAGTTTGTTTAGCCTTTCACCCCTATCCACAGGTCATCCGCTAATTTTGCAACATTAGTCGGTTCGGACCTCCAGTACCTGTTACGGCACCTTCATCCTGCCCATGGATAGATCACTTGGTTTCGGGTCTACACCCAGCGACTGATCGCCCTATTCGGACTCGATTTCTCTACGGCTTCCCTATTCGGTTAACCTTGCCACTGAATGTAAGTCGCTGACCCATTATACAAAAGGTACGCAGTCACCCCTTTCGAGGCTCCTACTTTTTGTAAGCATGCGGTTTCAGGATCTATTTCACTCCCCTCCCGGGGTTCTTTTCGCCTTTCCCTCACGGTACTTGTTCACTATCGGTCAATGATGAGTATTTAGCCTTGGAGGATGGTCCCCCCATATTCAGACAGGATTTCTCGTGTCCCGCCCTACTTGTCGTTAGCTCAGTACCACACATTTGTTTTCGCATACGGGACTATCACCCACTATGGTCGGCCTTTCCATGCCGCTTTGCTAACAATTGTGCTATCACTAACAGGCTCTTCCGATTTCGCTCGCCACTACTTTCGGAATCTCGGTTGATGTCTTTTCCTCGAGCTACTGAGATGTTTCAGTTCACCCGGTTCGCCTCGCATGACTATGTATTCATCATGCGATACCCCTAAGGGTGGGTTTCCCCATTCAGAAATCTCCGGATCAAAGCTTATTTGCCAGCTCCCCGAAGCTTATCGCAGGCTTTCACGTCTTTCGTCGCCTATCATTGCCAAGGCATCCACCACATGCTCTTATTCACTTGACCCTATAACTTTGAACTCTCTTGCGAGACTCCATCGTTGTTTTCAAGGAATGTCTGTCAGGTCTTTCACCTGACGCGTTATGCCGTAAATGAATAATTCCTCAACACAGGATGTTGCCATCCAATATCAAAAGAACAATTCGTCTTTACTTGAATTTCAAACGTCGTTTGAATATTCGTTTTGACGCAATCAAAAAATTGTCACCAGGGGCACGGTCCGCACTAAACCTTTACGAATGTGCGGTTTCCCCTGGCAACTCTGATTCGACTCTATGAATTTTTAAAGAACAGCCGTGTGTCTTGCGACACTTGTTAATCGATCAATATCAATCAACACAAAAAAAGCCTTTCGCACAACCATGCAAAGCCTCTTTTGTTTTGAATGAGATCAAAACCTTTGATAAGTACTATCTAGATATTGGTGGAGGATGACGGGATCGAACCGACGACCCCCTGCTTGCAAAGCAGGTGCTCTCCCAGCTGAGCTAATCCCCCGTTGTCTTACCCTTGGCGCCTTTCAGCACCTGCCTTCAGAAGGATTGGTGGGTCTGGTTGGTCTCGAACCAACGACCCCTGCGTTATCAACACAGTGCTCTAACCAACTGAGCTACAGACCCAAGTCGTTGCTCAACAACCAGGCTTTATGCCCAAGCCGTCAGCGACTTGCCTTCCAACAACCGATAAGTGTGAGCGTTCAATTTAGATTGCAGTTTCCAGAAAGGAGGTGATCCAGCCGCACCTTCCGATACGGCTACCTTGTTACGACTTCACCCCAGTCACGAACCCCGCCGTGGTAATCGCCCTCCTTGCGGTTAGGCTAACTACTTCTGGCGAGACCCGCTCCCATGGTGTGACGGGCGGTGTGTACAAGACCCGGGAACGTATTCACCGTGACATTCTGATCCACGATTACTAGCGATTCCGACTTCACGCAGTCGAGTTGCAGACTGCGATCCGGACTACGACTGGTTTTATGGGATTAGCTCCCCCTCGCGGGTTGGCAACCCTTTGTACCAGCCATTGTATGACGTGTGTAGCCCCACCTATAAGGGCCATGAGGACTTGACGTCATCCCCACCTTCCTCCGGTTTGTCACCGGCAGTCTCATTAGAGTGCCCAACTGAATGTAGCAACTAATGACAAGGGTTGCGCTCGTTGCGGGACTTAACCCAACATCTCACGACACGAGCTGACGACAGCCATGCAGCACCTGTGTTACGGTTCTCTTTCGAGCACGAAGCTATCTCTAGCGACTTCCGTACATGTCAAAGGTGGGTAAGGTTTTTCGCGTTGCATCGAATTAAACCACATCATCCACCGCTTGTGCGGGTCCCCGTCAATTCCTTTGAGTTTCAACCTTGCGGCCGTACTCCCCAGGCGGTCAACTTCACGCGTTAGCTTCGTTACTGAGTCAGTGAAGACCCAACAACCAGTTGACATCGTTTAGGGCGTGGACTACCAGGGTATCTAATCCTGTTTGCTCCCCACGCTTTCGTGCATGAGCGTCAGTACAGGTCCAGGGGATTGCCTTCGCCATCGGTGTTCCTCCGCATATCTACGCATTTCACTGCTACACGCGGAATTCCATCCCCCTCTACCGTACTCTAGCTATGCAGTCACAAAGGCAGTTCCCAGGTTGAGCCCGGGGATTTCACCTCTGTCTTACATAACCGCCTGCGCACGCTTTACGCCCAGTAATTCCGATTAACGCTTGCACCCTACGTATTACCGCGGCTGCTGGCACGTAGTTAGCCGGTGCTTATTCTTACGGTACCGTCATGAGCTCCTAGTATTAATAGAAACCTTTTCGTTCCGTACAAAAGCAGTTTACAACCCGAGGGCCTTCATCCTGCACGCGGAATGGCTGGATCAGACTTGCGTCCATTGTCCAAAATTCCCCACTGCTGCCTCCCGTAGGAGTCTGGACCGTGTCTCAGTTCCAGTGTGGCTGGTCGTCCTCTCAGACCAGCTACAGATCGTTGGCTTGGTGAGCCTTTACCCCACCAACTACCTAATCTGATATCGGCCGCTCCAATCGCGCGAGGTCTTGCGATCCCCCGCTTTCATCCTTAGATCGTATGCGGTATTAGCGTAACTTTCGCTACGTTATCCCCCACGACTGGGCACGTTCCGATATATTACTCACCCGTTCGCCACTCTCGAGGGGTTGCCCCCTCTACCGTTCGACTTGCATGTGTAAAGCATTCCGCCAGCGTTCAATCTGAGCCAGGATCAAACTCTATAGTTCGATCTTGATTTTTTTTGGTCTTTCGACCAACTCATAAATTGGAATCGACGTGGTTATCATCTCTGATTTCCACATCTTTTTTACTTCATGAGCGTTTGTTAGCTAATTAAAGCTAAGTTCCGAAGAACTTGGCAATCACCATCAAACGCCCACGCTTATCGGCTGTATATTTTTAAAGAACCCAGGCAACTCTCGCCGCCTTTTCTTGCCTCGCTGCGATCAGCGAAGCCTTGAATTATGACACAGTTTTTAGTGCTGCGTCAAGTTTTTGAAAATTTCTTAGATCACCAAGATCATTCCATCAACCTCTTCGCTACTCTTGTTTGGCTTCTTTCGAAAACTTCATTTGTGTGCAGCGAAGCCCTCGATTATGGCACAGCTTTTTAGGCCTTGGCAAGTTTTTTGAAGGCTTTGTGGAAGTTTCGTGCTTCCTCACCCGGATAATGGGTCCATGGCTTTACTTACACTCTTGAACGCGTCCTTGGCTTTTGGCCATGTCGCACTCCTCGATCACGCTGACTTCTCTTTAGAGACGACTGAGCGCATCGGCTTGATTGGTCGCAACGGCACAGGCAAATCGTCCCTACTCAAAATATTGGCGGGCATGGAGCGCCCAGACGACGGCAATCTGCATGTGCAGCAAGGTGTTCGCATCGCTTATGTAGCGCAAGAGCCCCAGCTCATGCCTGAGCACACTATCTTTGAGTCTGTGCGCGAGGGTTTGGCAGAAGTCGTGCAATGGATTGACGACTACACGCACAGTCGTGGCGACTTGGACACACTGCAAAGCCAAATCGAATCTCGCGATGGTTGGGGCTGGGAGCAACGGCTGGACGAAACCCTGCAGCGCCTGCAATTGGACCCCAATGCGGTCGTGCAATCGCTGTCCGGCGGTATGCGCAAGCGTGTGGCCTTGGCACAAGCCTTGGTGACCCGTCCAGACGTGCTCTTACTAGATGAGCCGACCAACCATTTGGATCTGAACGCGATCACCTGGCTGGAAGACCTGTTGATCGACTTCAAGGGCAGCGTGATCGCCATCACCCACGACCGGGCGTTTCTGGACCGCATTGCGACTCGGATCGTCGAACTGGACCGCGGCAAACTGCGCCCCTACCCGGGCAATTACGCCGCCTACCAGTTGCAAAAAGAAGAGCAACTCGCCCAAGAAGCCGTGATTCAGGCCAAAGCCGACAAGTTGCTGGCCCAGGAAGAGATTTGGATCCGCAAAGGCGTGGAAGCGCGCCGTACCCGCAGCCAAAGCCGGATCACCCGGCTGCAAAACCTGCGCGGCGAGCGCGCTGCACGTCGTGAAAAAGTTGGCAACGTGAAAATGGAAGTCGCCTCGGGCGTGCCGAGTGGCAAGCTGGTGGCCGAACTGACCGATGTGAGCAAGAGCTTCACCCAACCTGATGGCTCGGTGCGCACCGTGATCCAGAAATTCACAGGAACCTTGCTGCGCGGTGACAAGATCGGCCTGCTGGGCCCCAACGGCGCAGGCAAAACCACCTTGCTCAAACTGATTTTGGGCGAACTCGAAGCCGACAGCGGTGAAGTGCGACGCGGCAGCAAACTCGAAGTGGCGTACTTTGACCAGATGCGCGACGCCCTGGACCTGAACGCCACACTGGAAGACTTCATCAGCCCCGGCAGCGAATGGATCGAGATCGGCAACAAGCGCCAGCACGTCAAGAGCTATCTGGGCGACTTTTTGTTCTCGCCCGCACGCGCCACATCGCCTGTGCGGTCTTTGTCGGGTGGCGAGCGCAACCGTCTGCTGCTGGCCCGCTTGTTCGCCCGCCCGGCCAACGTGTTGGTGCTGGACGAACCAACCAACGACCTGGACATCGAAACCCTGGAGCTGCTCGAAGAGCTGCTGCAAACCTACGAAGGCACCGTCTTCCTGGTCAGCCACGACCGTGCCTTCATGGACAACGTGGTCACCGGCATCATCGCCTGCGAAAGCGCACCGGACCAGCCCGGCTTCTGGCGCGAATACGAAGGCTCGGTGCAAGACTGGCTGATCCAATCACAACGCAGCCAAGCGATTCGTGCCCAAGCCGCGCAACGCAGCGGCAACACGGTTGTGGCCGCAGCACCTGCGGCAGCTGTTGTCGACACACCTGCTGCGGCCCCCGCTCGCAGCAAGCTCAGCTACAAAGAACAACGCGAACTGGCAGAGTTGCCCGCCAAGATCGAGTCCCTGGAAAAAGAACAAGCTGAAGCCCGTGCACAACTGGCCGACGGCAGCATCTACCAACGCGACCCGGGTCTGGCACAGAAGCTGTTCAAGCGCGACGCCGAGATTGACGACGTGTTGCTGGCCGCCATGGAGCGCTGGGAAATCCTGTCCGCACGCTGAGCCCAGGCCCGAGGGCCGAACACCCACCGGAGCAGTTCAGCCTATCAAAAGTTACAACAAAGCCTGACGCGTCTTGGCCAAGGCGCGCCAGAACTTTTCGTCTTGCGTGCTGGCAAAGTTCACCCGCATGAACGAACCGGGCCGCCGATCGGCATGGAACAGAGAGCCGGGGGCCAACAGGTAACCGACGTCGTGCATGCGCAGCGCCAGCAGATCGGTGTCCACCCCCACATCCACCCAGCCAAAAAGGCCCTGCGGCGGTGCCACAAACTGACAACCGTGCGCCAGCGCCAGCTTCACACTGCGGCTGCGGGCGGCGTCCAGCAATTGCGACAAGCGTTCGGTGTGCCGCCGGATCGCACCTTGCTCCAGACACAGCGCCAACGCCTTTTCAAACAACACCGGCGTGGTGAGCGTGGACAAGAGCTTGGTGTCCAAAAACGCATCTTTCAAATCCGCCGGAGCAGCCATGTAGCCCACGCGCCAGCTGGGCGCGAGGATCTTGGCGTAGCCGCTGACGTAAATGGTTTTTTGCAAGCCATCGAGCACCGACAAGCGCACCGAATGGGCTGGGGCCATGTGCCCGTAGGTGTCGTCTTCGACCACATGGAAGTTGTAGCGGTGCGCCAAATTCACCAGCTGGTGGGCAACGGGTAACGACAAACCGTAACCCGTGGGGTTGTGCAAGACCGACACGCTGACCATCATCTTGGGCGCGTGCAGCTGCGCATAACGCTCCACCACTTCCAGGTCAGGCCCGTTCTCCAAGCGCGGCACAGGCAATATGCGCACCCCCAAGTTTTGCAAACGGGCAAATTCAATGGCCCAACCGGGCTCCTCTACCATCACGCAGTCGCCGGGGCGCAGCAAGGTGCGGCTAATGATGTCCAGCGCATGGGTCGCCCCCACGGTGGTGATCAGTTGGCCCGGCGTCGCATGCAGACCCAAACTCGCGAGCTTGGACGACAGAACTTCGCGCAAACCGCTGTCGCCTTGCGGCTCGCCATAACGCAAAGAAGACTCGCGCAAAGCTGGGCTGGCCACCACTTTGCGCAAAGCGGCCGACAAAAAGTCGGCGTCCAACCAATCCGCAGGAAACACGCCCATGCCTGGCTGCGGCTCGGCGCTGGGCTGATGGAACATGCCCCGGATCAGGCTGGCAGCATTCACAGGCGGTGGACTGGGCACCACGCCCTCGGCTGCCAGCGATGCGGGCGGCATGCGTTGCCCCCGATCCCTCACAAAAAAACCCCGGTTCGGACGTGCCTCCACCCAGCCCTGCGCCACCAGCCAGTCGTACGCGGCCACCACGGTGGAAGCGCTCACCCCATGCATCTGGGCGCATTGCCGCACCGACGGCAAGCGCGCGCCCGAGACCAGCAACTGGTCACGCATGCGCGTCACAAAGCGCTGCGCGAGCTGCTCGGTGAGGGGTTGGCTGGATTCACGGCTGAGCAAAGACATGGGCTGATAGCGTCAAATGGATGGGGGAAGTGTGTCGTCCGACTGGACAGTACAGTTTGCAAAATGAACCATCAAACTGTACCGATACTGTACTCATTTCAGCACTACATTCAAAGCCATGACTTCCTCAGAACTCAGCGCCCTGCTGGTGCTCGCCACGGTGAGCAGCTTCACCCCCGGGCCGAATACCACGCTGTCGACCGCCATGGCGGCCAACCATGGCCTGCGCCGGGCCATGCGCTTTGTCTGTGCGGTGCCGGTGGGCTGGGGCATTTTGTTTGCAATGTGCGCCACGGGCTTGGGCGGTTTGGTGGTGGCCTTTCCGCCCTTGCGCTGGGGCATCGTGACCTTGGGCACCGGTTATTTGCTGTGGCTGGCCTCGCGTTTGTGGCAAAGCGGCAGTTTGCAGCAAGCCGACAGCGGCAAACTGCAGGTGGGCTTTGTGCAGGGCGTGGGCCTGCAGTTTCTCAACATCAAGGCCTGGATGTTGGCTCTGGCCATCGTGGCGGGTTGGGTGGCGGGTCGCGAGGATGCCACAGCGCGCACGCTGATGCTGCTGCCCATCATGGTGGCCTATGGTTTTTTCAGCAATCTGACCTACGCGGTGGCAGGTTCGATGCTGCGGCACTGGCTGGCACACGGTCGACGCTTGTTGATGTTCAACCGCTGCATGTCGGTCGCGCTGGTGGCCACGGCCTTGTGGATTTTGAACGGCTTGCGCCAAAGCGCGGGTTGATCCGACCCCATGAACAACTCCCCCCAACAACGCGAAAACCTGGGCCTTTGGCTGGGGTTTTTGGGTGTCGTTATTTTTGGGCTCACCTTGCCAATGACCCGCTTGGCCACGGGCACGGTGGACGCGCCGCAAATGTCACCTTGGTTTGTGACTTGGGCGCGGGCCGCCTTGGCGGGCGCACTGTCGGCCATTTACTTATTGGCCGTGCGGGCCCCATGGCCCACAGCTGACCAGCGTGGGCCTTTGTTTTTGTCGCTGACGGGCAATGTGATCGGTTACCCCTTGCTGCTGGGGTGGGCACTGCGCCACGTCACGGCCAGTCATGCGGCGGTCATCACCTCGCTGATGCCGCTGGCCACTGCAGCTGCAGCCGCTTGGCTGATGCACCAACGCGCACGCCTCGGATTTTGGGTGTTTGCCGCTTTGGGCAGCGCCTTGGTCGCGGTTTACAGCCTGCTGCGCGCATCACAACTGGGGCACGGCTTTGGCCTGACTTGGGCAGACACCCTCTTGGTGGGTGCGGTGGTGGCCGGCTCGCTGGGCTATGTCGCCGGGGCCAAAGTCACGGCCAGCCTGGGCGCTGAAAAAGTCATCAGCTGGGTGTGTGTCATGGCCCTGCCCGTCACGCTGCCAGGGGCCTTGCTCACCTGGCCTGAACACACCATCGCGCCGATATCTTGGCTGGCCCTGCTGTATGTGGGCGTGTTTTCCATGTGGGCAGGGTTTTTTGCCTGGTTTCGCGGCCTGTCGCTGGGCGGCCCGCTGAGGGTTAGCCAGCTGCAGTTGCTGCAACCTTTCATCACCATGCTGGCGGCCGTGCCTTTGCTGGGAGAATCGCTGAATGCCATGACCCTAGGTTTTGCCCTGCTGGTCGTGGCCACTGTTTTCATGGGGCGGCGCATGGCCCACACCCCCAAAACGAACTGAATGATCCCACTGAACAAAAAATTGAGGAGCAAAACATGAACTGGAACCTGGCCCGACGTGCCGAAAAAATGAACCCCTCGGTGATCCGCGAGATCCTCAAGGTCACCGAAAAGCCCGGCATCATCAGCTTTGCAGGTGGACTGCCCTCGCCCCAAACCTTTCCGATAGACGCCATGCGCGAAGCCAGCGAGCGTGTGCTGCGGGATGACGGCAAAGCCGCCCTGCAATACGCCGCCAGCGAAGGCTATGCGCCGCTGCGCGAATGGGTTGCACAAGACCTGCTCAAGCAAGGCATGCACGTCAGCCCCGACCAAGTGCTGATCACCACCGGCAGCCAGCAAGGGCTGGACCTGGTCGCCAAAATCCTGATCGACGCGGGCAGCCGCATCTTGGTGGAAACACCAACCTATCTGGGCGCACTGCAAGCCTTCACGCCGATGGAGCCCATCGCCGTGGGCGTGCACAGCGATGACCATGGCGTGGATGCCGCCGACCTGCGCGCCAAAGTCGGCACCGGCGCGGACAAAGCCCGCTTTGTATACCTGCTGCCCAACTTCCAGAACCCCACCGGCCGCACCATGACCGAAGAACGCCGCGCCGCCGTGGCGCAGGTGGCTGTCGAATGTGGCTTGCCCATCATCGAAGACAACCCCTACGGCGACCTGTGGTTTGACGCACCGCCCGCGCCATCGTTGAGCTCCCGCCACCCTGAGGGCAGCGTCTACTTGGGTTCGTTCTCCAAAATCCTGGCCCCAGGCTTGCGCCTGGGTTATTTGGTGGCACCCAAGGCCCTGTATCCCAAACTGCTGCAAGCCAAACAAGCGGCCGACCTGCACACGCCCAGCTTCAACCAGCGCGTGGTGGCCGAAGTGCTGAAAGACGGCTTCATTGACCGCCATGTGCCCACCATCCGTGCGCTCTACAAACAGCAGTGCGAAGCCATGCTCGCCGCGCTCGACCGCGAAATGGCCGGCCTGGGCCTGAGCTGGAACCGCCCTGTGGGCGGCATGTTCCTGTGGGTGCAACTGCCCCAGGGCCTCAAAGCCATTCCCCTGCTGGACAAAGCCGTTGAAAAAGGCGTGGCCTTTGTGCCCGGCTCGGCGTTTTACGCAGGAGCCGCCAACGAAAGCACGCTGCGCCTGTCGTTTGTGACCGCCACCGTGGACCAGATCAACACCGGCATGGCCGCGCTGGCGGCAGCGATCCGCGAATCACTCTGAACCACTGCTCTCCGACAGGACTCGTCCCATGACCACCACCCGCCCCTTTCAACAAGTCGACGTCTTCACCGACACCGCCTTTCTGGGCAACCCGCTGGCCGTGGTGCTCGATGGCACGGGCCTGAGCGATGCACAGATGCAAACCTTTGCCGCCTGGACGCAGCTGAGCGAAACCACCTTTGTGCTGCCGCCCACGTCTGAAGGGGCTGCGGGCGGGGCAGATTACCGGGTGCGCATCTTCACGCCCGGGGCCGAATTGCCTTTTGCGGGCCACCCCACCTTGGGCACGGCCCATGCCTGGCTGAAAGCAGGCAACACGCCACGGCAAGCAGGCGTGCTGATGCAGGAATGCGGCGTTGGCCTGGTGACTTTGAAGCAACTGGGCGAGCGCTGGGCTTTTGCGGCGCCACCGCTGACCCGCTCGGACATCTCGGCCGGAGATCTCGGCCCGGTGCTGGCCGCGTTGGGACTGGACGCATCTGAAGTGATAGCCACCCAGAACCTGAACAACGGCCCGCACTGGCTGGGCCTGCTGGTCCATGATGTGGACACGGTGCTGGCCCTGGAGCCCGATCACGTTGCCCTGAAAAAGCTGGGCACCAAAGTCGGCGTGGCGGCCCGCAGGCAAGAGACGCCGGGAGGACTGATCCGCCGCGCCAACCGCGAAGCGCGGGCCTTCACTGCGTCCAACACTCGCATCGCCAACGACCCGACCGACCTGGAAGTGCGCGCCTTTGCCGCCCCCGTGGGCGTGGCCGAAGACCCGGTGACGGGCAGCCTGAATGCATCGCTGGCGCAATGGCTGATGGCCGACGGGCACATGCCTGCCGCCTACAGCGCCCGCCAAGGCACGATGCTGGGCCGCGCCGGCCAAGTGTTTTTGTCGCAAGACGCGCAAGCTCAGGTCTGGGTGGGTGGCGACGTGGTGGCTTGCGTGCAAGGTTTTGTCACGCTCTGATCCTGCAAACCCGGAACACCCCATGACTGAACTGCCCACACTGGCCCAAATCGAGGCCGCCACACACACCATTTATGCGGCATTTGGGGCCACTCCCCAGTACTGCTGGCCAATGCTCAGCCAACGCTTGGGCACGGCCTGCTGGGTCAAGCACGAAAACCACACGCCCGTGGGTGCCTTCAAGGTACGCGGCGGGTTGACCTATTTCGAACACCTGCTGAGCACCGGGCAACTGCCCCAAACGGTCATTAGCGCCACGCGCGGCAATCATGGCCAAAGCATCGCCTATGCCGCCGCACGGCATGGCGTGGCTTGCACCATCGTGGTCCCCAAGGGCAACTCCAGCGAGAAAAACGCAGCCATGCGCGCTTTAGGTGCCCAACTGATCGAGCACGGGCACGACTTTCAGGCGGCCCGCGAACACGCGCAAAACATGGCCCTCGAGCAAGGGCTGCACATGGTGCCCAGCTTTCACCCTGCACTGGTGCTGGGGGTAGCCACGGGCTGGCTCGAATTTTTGCGGGCAGTCCCTGCGCTCGATGTGCTGTATGTGCCGATTGGTTTGGGGTCTGGTGCCTGCGCAGCGCTGGCGGCCAAACAAGCCCTCGGGCACCAAGTCAAGGTGGTGGGGGTGGTGAGCACCCATGCCACCACCTACGCCGATTCGATGGCCGCGGGCTGTGTGGTCGAAGCCCCGGTCAGCACCGTGCTGGCCGATGGCATGGCGGTGCGGCGGGCGGACCCGCAAGCACTGGCTATTTTGCAAAACGGGCTCGACCACCTCGTGCAGGTGGGCGATGCCCAAGTGGCGCAGGCCATGCGCGATCTGTACACCGACACCCACAATGTGGCGGAAGGTGCGGGTGCGGCCAGCTTTGCCGCCGCATGCACAGAGCGTGAACAACTCCAAGGCCTGGTGGTCGGCACCACCTTGTGCGGCGGCAACGTCGATGCCAGCGTATTGAGCCAGGTGCTGCAAGCCCACGCCTGAAGACCCGGGCCTGCGCCCCTGCTGGGCAGGGGTCGCTCGTGGGACAAACTTCGCAGGCCTGCACGACCACAATCGCCAGCCATGGGAACGCTTTATTTGGTCCGCCACGGACAAGCCTCTTTCGGGGCCGATGACTACGATCAACTCAGCCCACTGGGCCGCCAACAGGCCGTGCGCTTGGGTGAATACCTGCGGCCCAAACTGCAAAAGCAGCCCATCGAGGCCGTGATGATGGGCAGTTTGAAGCGCCACCGCCAAACTTGGGAAGGCATCGCCGAGGGCGCGGGCCTGCCGCACACCCCGGCGGTGTGGCCGGGCCTGAACGAATACGACAGCCACGCGCTGATCGAGTCCATCCACCCCGAGCCGCTGGCCAAGCCCGACACCCCCGAGCTGTACCGCCACCACTTTCGCCTGTTGCGCGATGCGCTGCAAGCCTGGATGGCGGAGCGCACGCAGCCGCGTGACATGCCCAGCTATGCCGACTTTGTGGGCGGCATCGAGGCCGCGCTCGACCATGTGCGGCAAAACCACTCGGGCGACGTGATGATCGTCTCCAGCGGCGGTCCGATCTCGACGGCCGTGGGCCGCGTGCTGGGGACACCGCCCGAAACCACCATCGAGCTGAACCTGCGCATCCGCAACACGGCGCTGACCGAGTTCGTGTTCAACCCCAAACGGCACATGCTGTTGACCTACAACACGCTGCCGCATCTGGACAGCGACGCGCACAAAGACTGGATCACTTTCGCCTGAAACGAAGGCTAGGCCTGGACCCTGATGCACTGACCGATGTAAAGGTGCGCCCTTGCCGCACAGGTACATTCCCTAAGCAAAACCCTTTCGTTTTAGGGGCAAAATTGAACCATGAACAGTTCAACCGCCTGGTTGGCCCTCAAGTCATTGGAGGGCGGCATCCAGCTCACCACACTGCAAGCTGCCGAGGCAGATCGGCTGGCTCACGAGTTGGTGAATTTGTTGGACGAATGGGCACTGGCCTCAGCGGTTCAGACCTTGACCCTTCCCTTGCAAGGCTCACAAGTGGCCTTGATTTGCACACTGCGACCCGACTTCAGTAGTCGTTGCATGCCAGACCACGACACCCTGGGCTTGCACAAGACACTGGGACACACCCCTCAGACGGACGAAGCCTGGGCCTTGGAGCGCGAAATCTGGGTGGCCTTGCTGGGTTCACCCCACCGCTTTCAGTTTGCCAGCCTCGACTCACTCACCTCGCACATCCGGGTGCGGCGCAACATGGCCTTGGACGCCCGAAAAACCGCCTTGGCCTTCAAAACCGAAGCGGCCGAACGGCCTCAAGCTTTTTGGCAAGACGGTGGCGACGACGCGGGATTCATTTTGCAGCCCGGTCGTTGCTTGGTTGAAGCACTGACCGCGGCCACCCAACCCGATGCCACGGGCAAGTTGTACGACTTTTCTTGTTACCGGGCGACCGAGTACGTGATTTTGTTGGGCATCGCGCAAGAGCTCAAAAACGAAAACCCCGAACTGCTGGCCCAGTTGCAAAGTCTCAATGAAGTCCACGCAGTGCGATCGGGTCAATTCCATGAGGTCTACCTGATTGAGTACGGCAGCATGGAAGCGCCCTTGCCTGGCCGTTTTTATGTGCCGGGTGACCGTTTGTGGTTTCGCAACCCCGACGAGCGCTCTTCCGACGTCACTGGCTACGAAGGCTCTTGGGTTCTCTATATGGGCGGCGGCTTGTTCAGCAACTTCTGGAAGCGCGACACACCCTACACGCTCGAGTCCAAAGCCATCGAAATCTTCCACTGGAAAGACGGCGCCTACACCGACGCCCAAGGAGCCTTGCAGATGGACGAGTCGGTGGTGGAGGCGCGGGTCGCGCAAACCGAAGCCAACCCAACAGCCCGAACCCAAGTTTTGGAGCGCATGCTGCGCATGCGCGACCCCAAAGGCGTTTACGCCGAAGGCGGCTGCATTGACACCACCCGCGAGTACCCCAAAAGCGTGTGCCGCGATCACTGCGAGTTGGTATTGCCTCGCTTCTGAAGACCCGAGGGCATCAGCCCACTTGGTCGCTCAAGGTGTTGGGCGGTAAACGGTCGATTTCTCCCAACAACTGTGCCAGCGCCCGGCCCGAGGCGTCCAGCAAGGCTTGGCCTTTTTCGGCCGTGGCGGCAGCCGCATTGCCCGCTGCACCGTGGCGGTTGTAGTCCTGCATTTGCCAACCCAACTTGGCGCTTTTGCCGTTGCCTAAAATTTCAAACTGCTCAGCGCGGTCTTGGGAAGTGGAACGGAAGTTTTGCGCCAGATCCATGCGCACCCGCTCGGGGCGCAGCGCCAGCATCATCGAAGTTTCGGTGTCGCCCGCGTGCACGCCAAAGCGGTGCTCTTCAGCGGGGAACAGCGCATTCACGTCCCCGCCTTGTGCATCGCTCAGAGGCAAATTGAACCAGCTCACGCTGTAAACCAGCATGCCCAGGCGGGCCCGCAAATCCCGCGCCACGATGTCCATCACACTGACCTGCCCGCCATGGGCGTTGAGCAAGACCAGTTTCTTCACCCCACTGGCGGCGACCGACTCGCCGATCTCAGTCCACAAACGGATCACAGTTTCGGCCTTGAGCGTCAAGGTTCCCGCAAAACGCGCATGCTCAGGGCTCAGGCCCACGGTTTGGGTCGGCAAAAACAAGGCCGGCAAGTCGGCAGGCAAGTGCGGCAAGCAAGCCGCCACCACGCCATTGACCAAATCGGTGTCCACCGACAGCGGCAAATGTGGGCCGTGTTGTTCGGTAGCGGCCACGGGCAGGACGGCGATGGCCCGCTCAATGGCGCGGTCGGGCACCAAGGCCTGAAAATCGAGGGTGGTCCAGTCGGCCCAAAAATGCGAAGGGTTTTGCATGTTCGTCATCTTAATGGAGCCTGGGCGTGTACAGTGCCTGTCGCACAGTGATGCACAGGCTCCCCTCAGAGGCGTTGGGGGCCATCAATAAGGATAGGTGTGAAAGTTTCCGTGTTCTCGCGTGGCTGGGCCACTGTTCAAAGCTGGATGTTGGGCCTCGGCTTGGGGTTGGGCGTGAGCGCTTTCTTGCTGACGCCGCTGCTCGGCCAGGCACAAACCGGCCCATTGTTTTCGGCCAAGGGGGCACCTGCCAGCACCTTGGGCACTTCCGCCTTGCTCGGCAGTGCCAGCCAAGTGGTCAACACCGAACAGGTGCGGGCCGAACTGCTGGTGCACGCCCCGCAGGGCATTCGCGCCGGGCAAACTTTTTGGCTGGGCCTGCAAATCGAGCACCAACCGCACTGGCACACCTATTGGCAAAACCCTGGCGACTCGGGCCTGCCCACACGGGTCCAGTGGCAGTTGCCTGCGGGGTTGCAAGCGGGTGAGATCGCCTGGCCGCTGCCCAAAAAAATCCCCATCGGCACCCTGGCCAACTATGGCTATGAAGGCCGCTTGCTGCTGACCGTGCCTGTCACGGTGGGGGCGGACTTTCGCTTCCCGGACAAGGGGCCATTGGCCCTTGGTTTGCAGGCCGAGTGGCTGGTGTGCCGCCAGGAATGCATTCCGCAAGAAGGTCGTTTCAGCCTGAACCTGGCTTCTGCTGCGACACAAACACCGCACGCCGCATCGTTTGAATCGGCTCAAAAGCTCAACCCCAAGCCGATGGCGCAGCTGCAACAAGGCGGCACCTGGATCTCGGGTGGCCAGACCACCTTGTCCGCTGATGCCAAACAGATCACCCTGCGCGTGCACGGCCTGCCTGTCGCCTGGCGCGGCCAAACACTCAGCGCCTTCCCGGTCACCGCCAGCGTGGTGCACAACGCGGCCGTTCAAGGCAAAGACTGGACACAAAACTGGCAAGGTGCAGTTTGGACGGCCCAGATCCCGGTGTCTGAAGAGCGTGGAGAGAGCCCCCGCACCATGCGTTGGGTGATCGCAGCAGGACCGGAGTCTGCACCCAAAGCGCCTGCATTTGAAATCGAAACGCCCGTTCAAGGCGATTGGCCCGCACTCACACCAGCCGCACCTGCCGAAATTTCGCCGGCCTTGGCCAAGGCGCTGGCCGATAACGCCAACGCCAGCGCCAACGCAGCACAAAAACCTTCGGCAGCCAGCACCACCGCATTGGGCTTGACGCTGGCCATCTTGGGCGCACTGGTGGGCGGATTCTTGCTCAACCTCATGCCCTGCGTGTTCCCTGTGCTGGCCATCAAAGTGATCGGTTTTGCGCAAGCCGACAACTCGCAGGGCCAACACCGCGCTGCTGGCATGGCCTACACAGCAGGCGTGGTGTTGTCGTTCATGTTGCTGGGTGGCTTGATGCTGGGCTTGCGGGCTGCGGGCGAGCAATTGGGCTGGGGGTTTCAGCTGCAGTCGCCCCCTGTGGTGGCAGGCTTGGCGCTCTTGTTCACCCTGTTGGGGCTGAACCTGGCGGGTGTTTTTGAATTTGGGCAAATGCTGCCCAGCAGCTTGGCCACTCTGCAAAGCCGCCACCCGACGGTGAACGCCGGTTTGTCGGGCGTGCTCGCCGTGGCCGTGGCCTCGCCTTGCACCGCACCCTTCATGGGAGCCTCGCTGGGCCTGGCGATTGCGCTGCCCGTGTGGCAAGCGCTCATGGTGTTTGCCGCCATGGGCGTGGGCATGGCTTTGCCGTACCTGGCGGCCAGCTGGTGGCCTGGCATCGCCCGCGCCCTGCCGCGTCCCGGGGCCTGGATGCAAACCTTCCGCCAGGCCATGGCGTTTCCGATGTTCGCCACCGTTATTTGGTTGCTGTGGGTGCTGGGCCAACAAACTGGCATCGACGGGGCGAGCAGCCTTCTGGCCTTGCTGCTCACGGTGGCTTGGCTGGTGTGGGCCTTGGGTTTGAGCGGTCGAACGCGCTGGGTTTTGAGTGGTTTGGCTCTTGCCGCCTTGCTGTGGTTGGGCAGCAGTTGGTTGCCTTTGGCCTTGCGCGAAGCCCCTGCAGAGCTGCCAGCCAGCACCCAAGGCGCAGGCCAAGCTGCGCCGGGCACCTTGTCCACCCCCATCACCACCCCCACTTGGCAGCCTTGGTCTGACGCAGCCCTACAAGCCCATCTGGCCGCAGGCCGTCCGGTGTTTGTCGACTTCACCGCCGCTTGGTGCGTGACTTGCCAGTACAACAAAAAAACCACGCTGGCCGATGCCCGCGTGCTGGCCGACTTTGCAGCTAGGCAAGTGGTGTTGATGCGGGCCGACTGGACCCGCCGCGACCCGGCCATCACGCAGGCGCTCACGGCGCTGGGCCGCAGCGGGGTGCCGGTCTACGCCCTTTATGTTTCGGGCCGTGCGCCCGTGTTGCTGTCCGAGCTGCCCAGCGTGGCCGAAGTTCAAACCGCCTTGCAGGGACTTCCGGCTCGCTGAAACCTCCAAAGATTGTTCAACGGGGGAGCGAGTCCCTGCGCGCAAATGCCCCTGCAAGAGACACCCAAAAACCCGGCCTGGGCCTGCCACAATAAGGGGATGAGCTCATTCGCCCCCCTCCAAAACGACACCTTCCTTCGCGCCTGTCTGCGCCAGGCCACCGACCACACCCCCGTCTGGCTCATGCGCCAAGCGGGACGCTATTTGCCCGAGTACTGCGCCACCCGGGCCAAAGCGGGCAGCTTCATGGGTCTGGCCACGAATGTGGACTACGCCACCGAAGTCACGCTCCAGCCGCTCGACCGTTACCCGCTCGATGCCTCCATCTTGTTCAGCGACATCTTGACCGTGCCCGATGCCATGGGTCTGGGTCTGTCGTTTGCCCAGGGCGAAGGCCCCCGCTTTGCCAAGAACGTGCGCGATGAAGCGGCCGTGGCAGAACTGGCCGTGCCCGACATGAACAAGCTGCGCTACGTGTTCGACGCGGTGACATCCATCCGCAAGGCGCTGAACGGCCGTGTGCCCTTGATCGGCTTTTCCGGCAGCCCCTGGACGCTGGCGTGCTACATGGTCGAAGGCGCAGGCTCAGACGACTACCGCCATGTCAAAACCCTGATGTACAGCCGCCCCGACCTGATGCACCGCATTTTGGAAATCAACGCCGATGCGGTGGCGCTTTACCTGAACACCCAAATCGAAGCGGGTGCCCAAGCGGCCATGATTTTTGACAGCTGGGGCGGCGTGCTGGCCGATGGCGCCTTCCAGCAGTTCAGCATGGCCTACACGGCCCGCGTGCTGAGCCAGCTCAAAACCGAGCACAACGGCCAGCGCATCCCCAGCATCGTCTTCACCAAAGGCGGCGGCCTGTGGTTGCCCGAGATGGCGGGCCTGAGCTGCGATGTGCTGGGCCTGGACTGGACCATGAACCTGGGCCGCGCACGCACCCTGGTGGGCGGCGAAGTCGGCGGCCCCGGCAAAGCGCTGCAGGGCAACATCGACCCGAACATCTTGTTTGCACCCCCTGCGCAGATTGCGACCGAGGTGCACCGGGTGCTGGACAGCTTTGGCAAGCCGCACACGGACAAAACCACCACCGGCCCCACGCACATCTTCAACCTGGGCCACGGCATCAGCCAGTACACCCCACCCGAGCATGTGACGGCGCTGGTCGAGGCGGTGCACAGCCATTCAAGTGCCATGCGCCAAAATCGTGCGTGAGGACTTGGCCAGTTGCCTGCATTAGCATAGAAAAAAGACGATTTAAAGCCTTTATTTGCAAAATATTCGGCTTTAAATGCTTGACTTATGCACAAAAGTAAAAAGCCTCTCAGGAAAACCCTGATGCCCACATTCATGCTTTGCGTGCAGAACACCAAACAGACAAGTCATTGATTTCATTGAGTTTTTTATCGTGCACATTGGATGGGCAATTTGTTGGAAGGCTTGATTTTCAAGGCTTCCAGCGCATCCAGAGCAAGTTTTCAACAAAGTTATCCACAGTTTTCTTGGATGACCCCCAAAGTGCTGAAAAATCAATGACTTACATCTTGTTTCAAGAAATCGACTAACCTCTAATACCGCCAAATCCATGGCGAATCACCGGAAACCATGTGAGCACTCACCACTGGATCGACATTGCCGTCCAGACTCCGGCCCACAGTCAGGTGGGGGGTCTGCTGAGCTACCGCAGCCCCTTTTTGGTGCAGCCCGGTCAACTGGTACGTGTGCCTTTGGGTCAGCGCGAGGTGCTGGGTGTGGTGTGGGCCCTGCAGGACGCGGCGCCCACCGACATGCCCGCATCGGCTGTGCGCGATGTGCTGAGCGTGCTCGAAGGCCTGGCCCCGCTCGATGAAGCCTGGCGTCAACTGGTGCAGTTCTCGGCCCAGTATTACCAGCGCTCGCTGGGCGAGGTCGCCCTGTCGGCCTTGCCACCCCAGTTGCGCGACTTGACCAGCGAACAACTGGCCCGGCGCCTGAAAAAACAAAACGCCGACCGCGCCGTGCAAACCACGCCCGGCCCGGCCCTATCACCCGAGCAAAGCGCCGTGCTGGCGCAAATGGCTACAGGCACAGGCCCCTTTTTGTTGTTTGGCAGCACCGGCAGCGGCAAGACCGAGGTGTATTTGCAAGCCGTCGAACGGATGCTGGCGGCTGACCCGCAGGCCCAAGCCCTGCTGATGGTGCCCGAGATCAACCTCACGCCTCAGCTGGAGGAAAGGGTGCAGGCCCGCTTTGGCACCGACGCCGTGGTGTCGATGCACAGCGGCATGACGCCCGCCCAGCGCCTCAAGGGCTGGCTGGCCGCACACGCAGGTCACGCACGCATCGTGCTGGGCACACGCATGGCCATTTTTGCGTCCATGCCGCACCTGAAACTGATCGTGGTCGACGAAGAGCACGACCCCAGCTACAAACAACAAGAAGGCGCACGCTATTCGGCCCGCGACTTGGCGGTTTACCGAGGCCGCTTGCACAACGCCCCCGTGTTGCTGGCCTCGGCCACGCCCTCGCTGGAAAGCTGGCACCTCAGCCGCCCTGCCACCGAGGGCGATGCCGGTGGCCGTTACCAACGGCTGCTGATGCCATCGCGCATTGGCACGGCCCTTTTGCCCAAAGTGCGGCGCGTGGACATGAACAAACAGCCGCGCCGCGCCGTGTTGTCCACCCAGCTGATAGCCGCCATCCAAGAACGGGTCCAGCGCGGCGAGCAATGCATGCTGCTGCTCAACCGCCGAGGCTATGCCCCCGTGCTGCACTGCGCCGACTGCGGCTGGAAAAGCGAGTGCAAGCACTGCAGCGCGTTTCGGGTGTTTCACAAAATTGACCGCACCTTGCGCTGTCACCACTGCGGCCTGACCGAGCGTGTGCCCCGCGCCTGCCCCGAGTGCGGCAACGCCGACATCGCGCCCATTGGCCGGGGCACCGAGCAGCTCGAAGAGCACTTGGGCGAGTTGCTGGCGCACGTCTTGCGGCCCGACGGCCATCCGGTGCGCATCGCCCGCATCGACGCCGACACCACACGCCTCAAAGGCGCACTGGAGAGCCAGCTCGCCCAAGTGCATTCGGGCGAGGTGGATGTACTGATCGGCACCCAAATGATCGCCAAAGGGCACGACTTCCGGCGCATCACCTTGGTGGCGGCGGTCAACCCCGACACAGCGCTGTTTTCAAGCGACTTTCGGGCACCCGAGCGCTTGTTTGCGCTGCTCATGCAAGCCGCAGGCCGTGCCGGGCGCGATGCCGCTCAAAGCGCCACCAGTGAAATGTGGGTGCAAACCTTTCACCCGACGCACGCCTTGTTTGAGGCACTCAAACAACACGACTACCCGGCCTTTGCCGCCAGCGAGCTGGCCGAGCGCACCGCCGCCGACCTGCCCCCCATCAGCCACCAGGCCCTGCTGCGCGCCGATGCCCGAACCCAAGAAGCCGCCCAAGCGCTGTTGAACGCGGCCCGCGAGACCCTGGAAACACAGCTGAGCGCTGACCCGGCGACCACCGACTTGGTGCTGCAAGTGAGCGTGTACCCTGCCGTGCCCATGAGCATGCAGCGCGTGGCCGATGTGGAGCGCGCCCAAATGCTGCTGGAAAGCCCCAACCGCATGGCGCTGCAAAAAATGCTGTGGCACCTGCACGGCGTGCTGCACCAGGTGCGCAGCCAACCTGAACACAAAGGCGTGATCCGCTGGCTGGTGGACGTGGACCCGCAAGCAATCTGAACCAGCACGTCTACACCTGTAGGAGCGAGCCCCCGCTTGCTAATCAGTACAGGGGTGCCGCAAGCATTCGGCCGCAGGGACAACCGCCCACAAAAACCAAACAGGTCGCCCCCGGTCGTGGATGTCAGGCTTTGAAAAAAGCCACCGCGCCTGAGAAGGTCAAGAAAGCCACCGCCGTGGTGACCAAAATGATGCGGGCGATGCGCCCGTTGTCAGCCCCCAGGCGCTCGGCCAGCAGCGACACATTGCTGGCACTGGGCAAGGCGGCCACCAGCACCATCACCTGCAGGGCAAAGGGCTCGATCGGCACACCCCACTGAATGGCCGTCAAGCCCACCAGCAACACCAACACCGGGTGCAACACCAGCTTGATCAGGGCAATGGGCAGGTAATCGGCGCTGCGCAAAGGCCCATCAGGGCGCTCGTGCGCCAGCATTTGCGAGCGGGCCAGCACCGCACCGATGGTGAACAGCGCCACAGGCGAGGCTGCGTCGGCCAGCAGGCTCACGGTTTTGTTCACCGGACCTATCAATTCCAGATTCCAGAATGAAAACACCGCGCCCAGGCTGATGGCCCAGGGCATGGGGTTGCGCAACACCCCGGCCAGCGCCTTGCGGGCGGCCACCGCCGCGCCGTGTTGCCCGGCTGCGTCCATGCGCGACAAAGCCACGCACAAAGACGAGGTGATCACCAAGTCCACCACAATGGTGACGATCGCAGGACCTGCGGCCCCTGGCCCCAGCAGAGCCACCAACAAGGGCACGCCCATAAACCCCGTGTTGGGGAAAGCAGCCACCAACGCCCCCAAAGACGCATCGTTCCAGCGAATGCGCGCGTTCAAACTGATGGCCACACTGAAAGCCACCATGACCAAGGCGCAGAGCAAGTAAGTGAAGAACACCCCGGCATCGAGCAACTGGGCAATCGGCGTGCTGGCCCCGAAACGGAACAACATGCAAGGCAGCGCAAAAAACAGCACAAAGCCATTCAGACCGGGAATGGCCTCCAAGGGCAAAAGCTTCAACCGGGCAGCGCCATAACCACACAAGACCAGGGCAAAGAACGGAAAAGTGACGCGCAAGACTTCAAGCATGTGCTGATTGTCGGGGCAAACCAGCGGGCCCTTGGTTCAAGAACAGTCGCAGTGTGGACAGGCCCCAAAAAGCCCATACCTGCTCAGCCTCACGCCACCCGAGCAGCGCACCCGCTATGATGGCTCGCTTTGCCTCGTACGCCCACCGCCCCCATGTCAGCCGGACTCAACAACGCCCAACTCGAAGCCGTGAACTATGTCTCCGGCCCTTGCCTGGTGTTGGCCGGAGCGGGTTCTGGCAAGACGCGGGTGATCACGCACAAGATCGGGCGGCTGATCGAGGCCGGGCTGGAGCCCAAACGCATCGCCGCCATCACCTTCACCAACAAAGCCGCCGCCGAGATGCGCGAGCGGGCCAAGGAGCTGATTGGCCGCCCAGCCAAAGACGTGACGGTCTGCACTTTTCACGCTTTGGGCGTGCGCATCATGCGCGAAGACGGCCATGTGCTGGGGCTCAAGCCGCAGTTCAGCATCATGGACGCGGACGATGTGACCAGCATCTTGAAGGATTGCGGCGGCACCACCGACGCGGCCACCGCCCGCCAGTGGCAGTGGACCATCAGCCTTTGGAAAAACATGGGGCTGAACGCCGAGCAGGCCGCCGCCCAAGCGCCCGACGACAACGCACGGGTGATCGCCCGCATCATGGCCTTGTATCAAGAGCGGCTGACCGCCTACCAAAGCGTCGACTTTGACGACCTGATCGGCATGCCTCTCAAGCTGCTGGCCGACTACCCCGAGGTGCGCGAGCGCTGGCAGGCCAAGATGGGCCATGTGCTGGTGGACGAATACCAAGACACCAACGCCACCCAATACGAGGTGCTCAAACACCTGGTGGGTGAACGGGCGCGCTTCACGGCGGTGGGTGACGACGACCAGTCCATTTATGGCTGGCGCGGCGCGACGCTGGACAACCTCAAGCGATTGCCGGTGGATTTCCCCCAGCTCAAAGTCATCAAGCTGGAGCAAAACTACCGCTCCACCAGTGCCATTTTGCGGGCGGCCAACAACGTCATCGAGCCCAACCCCAAGCTCTACCCCAAGACCCTGTTTTCGGAACTGGGCGAGGGCGAGCCCGTGCGCGTGGTCGACGCCGTGAACGAAGAACACGAGGCCGACCGGGCGATTGCCCGCATCCAGTCGATTCGCGGTGGTCAGCTCAACCCGTCCAAACACCGCGAGTTCAAGGACTTTGCCATCCTCTACCGCGCCAACCACATGGCCCGCCCCTTTGAGCAGGCTCTGCGCCGCGCCAACATTCCTTACAAGGTATCGGGCGGCCAGAGCTTTTTTGACAAAGCCGAGATCAAGGACCTGTGCGCCTGGTTTCGCCTGTGGATCAACAACGACGACGATCCCGCGTTTTTGCGTGCCATCACCAGCCCCAAACGCGGCATCGGCCACCAGACGCTGGGCCAATTGGGCACCTTTGCCACACAATACAAGCTCAGCCTGTTTGAAGCGCTGTTTGCAGGCAGCTTGCCCAGCGCGGTGAACACCCGCGCCGTGGATGGCCTGCACGAGTTTGGCCGCTACATCAACGATCTCGAATTCCGTGCACGCCAGACACTGGGCAAAACAGACGCACTGGCATTCTTGTCGGAGTGGCTCAAAGAAATTGGCTACGAATCGCATCTGTACGACGGTGAAGACAACGAGAAAGTGGCCAGCGCCCGCTGGACCAATGTGCTGGAGTTTTGTGACTGGATGGCCGGACGCTGTGGCGGTGAGATCGAAGATGCCACAGGGGCTGAGGCGACTGAAACCAAAAACCTGCTCGACGTGGCGCAAACCATCTCTCTGATATCCACCTTGAGCGAACGCGAAAAAGACCAGAACGTCGTCACACTGTCCACACTGCACGCGTCCAAGGGTCTGGAGTGGCCGCATGTGACCTTGGTGGGTGTGAACGAGGGGCTGCTGCCCTTCAAACTGGGGGACGACAACACCACCGAAGGCGCCAGCCAAGAGGGCATCTTGCTGCGCCTGCAAGAAGAACGCCGCCTGATGTACGTGGGCATCACCCGCGCCCAGCGCAGCCTGGCCGTGAGCTGGACCAAACGCCGCAAAAAAGGCCGCGAAACCGTGGCCGCCCTGCCCAGCCGCTTCATTGCAGAAATGCGGCTGGACGAAAACACGATCAAAGAAGACCCGCGCGAAAAGCTCAAAGCGCTGCGCGCTGAATTTGCCAAACGCGCTGCCGATGCTGCGGCAGAAGCCAAACCATGAATAAACGCCCCGTACTTGGACTGCTGTGCAGCCTGATCACCTTAATGACCCTGAGCGCCTGCCAGTTGTTGCCCGCACGTTCAGCCTGCCCATCAGGGACCGACTTGTCCGCTGACATGCTGTACGGCGAGTGGATCGCGCAGGTGGCAAACGAGGCGCCATGGAGTTTGAGCTTGGGGCCACACCCGGAACACCAAGGCAGCCTGCGCGGCACCTTGACTCTAGGCAACCAACAACATGCCGTTGTCGCCGACCTGGACGATGGCGAGTTCACCCTCGAAGAATCGCAAGATGGCCAACGCATTGCGGCCACTTGGCTGGGCAGCCTTCCGGCAAAAGCTTGTGGACGGCAAATTGTGGGCCAGCGAAAACAAGCGGATCAGCCCCATCGCCCCTTTTTGATTTTTCGCAAACCTTGAGCTGCGAGGGCATGATTCCTCCTTCAAAATAGAAGCCCTCACGCCCCCTGCAATGAACCAATGACCACAACCACTTACCTTCAACCCACTTCTCGGCGCAAGCTCGTGGGTTTGGCCGGTGTTGTGGTTTTGCATGTTTTGATCTTGGTGGCCCTGCAGGCCGGCTTGCATCGCACAGTGGCTCAAAAACTGCCGCCCGTGGTGCAAGCGCTATTGCTCGAAGAAAAGCGCTCGGAGCCCCCCCCGCCAGCGCCCGCAACGCCCCCCCAAACGCCCCCACCCCCCAACACACCACCTCCGGCCTTCGTGGCGCCGCCCGAGGTGCCTGCCACTGTCGCTGCCCCCAACGCGATTGCGGCCGTCTCGGTTGCGCCACCGACTGTGGCCGCACCCGCTGCACCGACAACCCAGGCGGCGCCTTCGCCCCCCCCACGCGCGGCGCCTGTCACACGCACAGCAGCGGGCGTCAACGTGACCCAATGCGACAAGCCCGAGTACCCCGTTAGCTCCAAGCGCATGGAGGAAGAAGGCACCGTGACGCTGCGTTTTTTGGTGGGCACAGACGGCAAAGTGATTCAGTCCGAGATCGAAAAAAGCTCTGGATTCAAACGCTTGGACGAAGCGGCCCGCGCTGGACTTGCGAAATGCCAATTCCGCCCCGCCATGACCGACGGCAAACCCGAGCAATCCTGGACCACGATCAAATACCTCTGGCGTCTGGAATAAAACGTCTCTAACCTCGCCCCATCCAAGACACAAGCGCAAAGGAAATCACCACATGATCACTGCCCTGAAAAACACCTTGATGGTCGCTACATGGCTGGCCAGCCTGCTGGTCTGCGGCCACAGCCTGGCAGCGCCCAACAAAGAAGACAACGTGGCCCCACCGGCGGTGACAACCACGGTGGCAACGCCGCCCACAGCGACCTCGACAGCCGACACACAGACGGCCGACGCCAACCCTTATGGCCTGAGCGCCCTTTGGGCGCAAGGCGACGCTGTGGCCAAAGGCACGCTGCTGATTTTGGTGCTCATGAGCATGGGCAGCTGGTATGTGATCTTCACCAAGTTCACCGAACAAAACAAATTGCACCGATTTGCCAAAACCGCACAAGAAAACTTCTGGACGGCAGGCTCTGTACGTCAAGCGGCCGACGCTCTGGAAGCGGACAGCCCCTTCCGCTTCATCGCTGAAAAAGGTCTGGAGGGCGCGTCCAAGCACCAAGGTTTGCTGGGCAATGTGGACTTCAACACCTGGGTCACGATGGCGCTGCATCGGGCCATGGGCACTGTGCAAAGCCGCATGCAAAACGGTCTGGCGGTTCTGGCCACCGTGGGCTCCACCGCCCCATTTGTGGGTTTGTTCGGCACCGTCTGGGGCATCTACCACGCCCTGGTCAAGATTGGCATGTCGGGTCAGGCCAGCATCGACAAAGTGGCCGGTCCTGTCGGCGAGGCGCTGATCATGACCGCCATTGGTCTGGCGGTGGCCGTGCCTGCGGTGCTGGGCTACAACTGGTTGGTGCGCCGCAACAAAGCGGCCATGGATGAAGTCAATGCCTTTGGTGCCGACTTGCACGCCGTGCTGCTGGCCTCGGACAAAAAATAATGGCCATGAACCTTGGCCCCACGCTGGGCGCACAGGACGATGACGAGGTCATCGGCACCATCAACACCACACCGCTGGTGGATGTGATGTTGGTGCTGTTGATCATTTTTCTGATCACCATCCCGGTCGTCACCACCTCGATCAAGGTGGACCTGCCCAAAGAAACCAACATGGTGCGGGAAGCCAAACCCGACACGGTGATCATCTCGGTCAACCAAGCAGGGCAGATCTTTTTGTACGACACCCCCGTCAAAACCCCGGCAGAACTGGTCGGTCGGTTGAAGAAATTTGCCGCCATGCAACCCCAGCCCGATGTGCAGATCCGAGGGGACGCGCAAAGCGCTTTCGAATCGGTGGGCCGCGTCATGTATGCGGTTCAACGCGCAGGCATCACCCAGGTCGGCTTTATCACCGATCCGACCCGCTGAAAACCCCAAGGACAACACCATGGCCATGAATCTGGGCTCCGGCAGCAGCGACGAACCCGAAGTGATGATGGACATCAACACCACGCCCCTGATTGACGTGATGCTGGTGCTGATCATCATGTTGATCATCACCATCCCGGCCCAATTGCACTCGGTCAATCTGGACATGCCCGTGGCCGCCACTGCTGAGAAAAAGCAGGACCCTGTGGTGATACGGCTGGACATCGACGCCGACGCCAGCCTGCGCTGGAATGGTCAGTTGCTCAGCGACCGACAAGCCTTGGAGGCTCGACTTGCCGAGGCGGCCCAATTGCAGCCCCAACCGGAGCTGCACATCCGCTCGCACGCCAAAGCCAAATACGAAGCTTCTGCCGCCGTACTGGTCAGTGCGCAGCGGTTGGGACTGACCAAGCTGGGTATTGTGGGCACCGAGCAGTTCGCCAACTGACAGGCCCCTGCAGCATCTTGCACAGCACCCAAAACGATCAACCTCCAAAGAAAAAGCCGCTCCAAGGAGCGGCTTTTTCATGAGCTGAGGCGAGATCAGTCGGCGTATTTGCCGCCAGCGTCAACTGCCGCTTTGATCTTGATCATTTCGGCGGCCACAAACTTCTTATGCTCTTCAGGTTCGACGCGCTTGTCGTTCACCACCAAAGCGCCCAGACCTTCGTTCTTCTTGATGAACTCAGGGTCTTTCAGGGCTTTCTTCAAGGCTTCATTGAGCGTCTTGGTGATCGCTGCAGGCGTGCCTTTGGGGGCATACAAACCGTGCCAGATGGTCAGGTTGAAGCCCTTCAAACCCATTTCTTGCAAGCTGGGGTAGTGTTTGAGCACGGGGTGTGTGCTCAAAGGCTTGGCAGTGGTCACGGCAAAAGCTTTGACACGACCGCCTTCGATTTGCTGGGTGGTGTTGGTGGTTTGGTCACACATCACATCGACCTGGCCGCCGATCAGGGCAGTCATGGCGGGTGCAGTGCCGCCAAACGGGATGGTGGTCATCGCGTCTTTGGTCTGCAAGTTGGACTGCCACAAGAGGCCACAGATGTGCGAAGCTGAACCCAAGCCCGCGTGGGCAATGTTCAACTTGCCTGCATTGGCGCGGATGTAGTTTTCGAAGTCGCGGTAAGTGTTGGCAGGCAACTGGGGCTTGCCGATCAGTGTCATCGGCACATCATTGACCATGCCCAAGAACTCGAAATCTTCCAGTGGTTTGTAAGCAATTTTGCGATACAGCGCAGGTGTTGCAGCCATGCCAATGTGGAACAACAACAAAGTGTGGCCATCAGGTGCCGCCTTGGCCACTTTGGTCGCGCCGATCGTGCCGCCAGCGCCAGCCGCGTTTTCGACCACAAAGTTACTGCCGGGCACTTGCTTACGCATGGCTTCGGCCAAGTCGCGTGCCACACGGTCAGTAGGGCCTCCAGCGGTGAAGGGCACGACGATGGAAATCGGCTTGGTACCGGGGAAAGTTTGGGCTTGTGCACCCACAGAGACAGCGGCCAAAGCGGCCAGAGCGATCCATTGCTTCATCTAACACTCCTAAAATTGAACGAACAGTTTAAAACTTCAAGAGTGTCACGAAATCGCGGAAACTACTTAGCGGCAAACCCTTGTATGGCCTTGATTTGATTAAGGAATTGCGCGCACGCCGAAATGTCATCGTGGCGCACAAGTCGTGCAAACCAACGCCTTACTGGTAGCTTCTGGCGTCTTCGATCACCTTGCCGTCATTGGCCAGGCTGCCGGACTTCACCAGATGGACCTCGCCTCGCAGCTTGGTCACATCACGTACCGCCTCAGACACCCGCGCCTTGAGGGCCTCATCGCTCAAGTGATCGGTCTCTACATGCAAGGCCATCTGGTCATTGGCCATTTCGCCGGTCACCACCAGACGGGCTTTGCTCACTTCGGGGAAGCGTTTGACGATCTCGGCCACCTGACCGGGGTGCACAAACATGCCCCGGATCTTGGTGGTCTGGTCGGCGCGGCCCATCCAGCCTTTGATGCGCTGACCGGTTCGGCCCGTGGGGCAGGTGCCCGGCAAGATGGCCGACAAATCACCTGTACCAAAACGGATCAAGGGGTAATCGGGGTTGAGCGTGGTGATGACCAACTCGCCCACCTCACCCTCAGGCACCGGGTCGCCGGTGCCGGGGCGCACGATCTCAACGATCACGCCTTCGTCCAGCACCAAGCCCTCACGCGAAGCGGTTTCGTAAGCGATCAAGCCGACATCGGCTGTGGCATAGCACTGGTAAGCATCAACGCCGTGCGCCGTCATCCATTCGCGCAGGCTGGGCGGAAAGGCCTCGCCCGACACCAGCGCTTTGCGCACGCTGGGCAAAGGCACGCCCATCTCGGCGGCTTTTTCGATGATGATTTTCAGGAAACTGGGCGTGCCGATATAGCCTGCTGGTTGCAGTTCAGCCATGGCCGTCACTTGCTGCTCGGTCTGGCCAATGCCGCCTGGAAACACGGTGCAACCCAAAGCATGGGCGCCGGTTTCCATCATGGAACCTGCAGGCGTGAAGTGGTAGCTGAAGCAGTTGTGGATCAACTCGCCAGGGCGAAAACCCGCTGCAAACATGGTGCGGGCCATGCGCCAGTAATCGGCGCGGGTGCCTTCGGGTTCGTAAATCGTGCCGGGGCTGGCAAACACGCGGGTCATGCCTTGGCCAAAACCCAGGGTGCTGAAACCACCGAACACATTGCCGCCTGCAGCACGCGAGGCTTTCTGGCGTTCGAGCAATTCGTATTTGCGAATCACCGGCAATTGGGCCAGCGCAGCGCGGCTGTTGACGCCGGCAGCGTCCACGTCTTTGAGCAAATCGGCAAAGGCGGTGGCGTGGGCCTTGGCGTGGGCGACTTGCGCGGGCAAGGCAGCCATCAAGGCGGCCTCACGCGCTTGTGGGGTACGGGTTTCGAGAGCGTCGTAATGCGTCATAGGGACTGTGCAGGTCATTAGGGGGACACGCCCCTGCGTGCAAAAAAACAATGCTGTGGGCGATCCATTCGCGCGCAGGGGCGCGCTCCCACAAGGAATAAATCCTGCGTCCGAACCCTCAGGCCAACCAGCGCTTGCGGCGCTTGTAGCTCTTCACGTCCTTGAAACTCTTGCGTTCACCGCCACCCATGCCCAGGTAAAACTCTTTCACGTCTTCGTTGGTGCGCAGGTCTTCGGCCGCGCCGTCCATCACGATGCGGCCCGACTCCATGATGTAGCCATAGTCGGCGTATTTCAGGGCCATGTTGGTGTTCTGCTCGGCGATCAGGAAGGTGACTTTTTCCTTCTCGTTCAAATCTTTCACGATGTTGAACACTTCTTCCACGATCTGCGGGGCCAGGCCCATGGAAGGCTCGTCCAGCAGCACCATGTTGGGGTTGGTCATCAAGGCGCGGCCAATGGCGCACATCTGCTGCTCACCGCCCGAGGTGTAGGCGGCTTGCGAGGTGCGGCGGGTTTTCAAACGCGGGAAGTAGGTGTAGACCTTGTCCAAGTTGGCAGCGATTTCGCCCTTGCTGGTGCGGGTGTAGCTGCCGGTCATCAGGTTTTCTTCGATGGTCAGGTGGGCAAAGCAGTGGCGGCCTTCCATGACCTGCACCACGCCCCGGTTGACCAAATCGGCAGGCGAGAGGTTTTCGATGCGCTCGCCGCGCAGCTCAATGGAACCCTTGGTCACCGCACCACGCTCGCCTTGCAACAAGTTGGAGATGGCGCGCAGCGTGGTGGTCTTGCCAGCGCCGTTGCCGCCAAGCAATGCCACGATGCCTTGTTCGGGCACCTGCAAGGACACGCCCTTGAGCACCAGGATGACGTGGTTGTAAATGACTTCGATGCCATTGACGTTCAGAACAATGTTTTTGTCGCTCATGGACTGTGCCTTTTCAAATTCTGGGGGTTCAAGCCAAATGAAACCGCTGCACGCAAAGGTTTCATTTGGCCGTTGCCGATGGCGTGAACCACCTTGCAACTGCAGCCCGCCGCTTGCGCAGCGGGCTGTTCACCGATCAGGACTGGCAATCCGCAGGGGTGCGGCGTGTCAGCTTTTTCTCACCAGCGTATTTTTCGGCCGAAGCTTTGACCAGCGGCTTGATGATTTGCTCATCAGCCTGCAACCAGTCGGAGGCCCAGACAAACTTGCTGCCATCCCAAGTGTGGACACGCGCCCAAGCTGAACCCATGTGGTCCGCGCAAGAGGTGGACACGGGACGCATCACGCCTTTGAAGCCCAAGGCATCCAACTTGGCCTGTGTCAAGTTGAGGTTTTCATAACCCCAACGTGCCTGCTCTGGGCTGACCCATTTGCCCTTGCCGTACTTCTCTTGTGCTTGGCGCACACCTTCAACGGCCAACATGGCACCAACCACGCCGCGCATGTAGAGCACTTCACCCACTTCTGCCTTGGGGCCTGTGCCTTGTCCCTTGTTGTGGACTTTGGCCAAGATTTCCTTGACCACATCAGACTGAGGTTCAGCGCCATGCTGCATCATGACGGCGTTGTAGCCTTTGGCGGCAGCACCGATGTCCTTGAGGTCTGGTTCAGCACCCGACCACCAAGTGCCAAACATCTTTTCGCGGGGGTAACCGGTGGCCACAGCCTCCTTGATGGAAGTGGCGGTCATCACGCCCCATGTTTGCAACATCACGTAGTCAGGGCGTTGCTGGCGGATTTGGAGCCAGATGGCTTTTTGCTCCACACCGGGCGCGGGAATAGGCAACAACTGCAGGGTAAAGCCATGCGTAGCGGCACGCTCTTGCACGATGGGCAGCAACTCCTTGCCAAATGGACTGTCGTGGTAACCCACGGCAATTTTTTTGCCTTTGAGTTTGTCCCAACCACCGGCTTGCTTGGCAATGTGCTGCAAGAGCACGTCACCGGCGACCCAGTAGTGACCAATCAAGGGGAAGTTCCACTTGAAAACGCCACCGTCTGCCGAGTCACTGCGACCGTAGCCCGATGTGATCATGGGGATCTTGTCACCTGGGATTTTTTCGGTCAACGCAAATGTGATGCCCGTGGACAGGGGTTGGAACACGGTGGCACCACCGTGCTTGCCCTTGAGGCGTTCGTAGCACTCAACACCGCGGTCCGTGGCGTAAGCAGTTTCACACTCTTCCACCAAGGTTTGCACACCGTTGATGCCACCGCGCAGGTTCACCAATTTCATGTAGTCGGCGTAACCATTGGCAAATGGTGTAGCGTTGGGAGCTACCGGCCCGGTGCGACCCGTCAAACTGGGGAAAAACTGGACCTTGGCTTGCGCCATCACGGCTGTGCTTGTCACCACGGCAGACAAACCTGCACAGGCCAAAGTGGCCAGCAAAGCTAACTTTTTGAGTTTCATCGAACTGTCTCCTTCAATCGTGTTAAAAAAATCAATGCGCCCATCATTTGAACAGTGAATATGTGCCAAGCTGACTGCAAACAGTTGGCTTGCACACACCCTCACTGCTCAGTGCGGGAAGGGCCACAACCGCAACTTCTGTTTGGTAATGCTCCACAGCTTGGCTAAACCGTGGGGTTCTGCAATCAAGAACCAGACAATCAACGCACCAAAGATCATGTACTCGGCATGAGAGACCGCTGCGGTGGAAATCTCCACCCCAATCACAGCCCCTACAGCTGGCAAAAACTGGTTCAGGAAAATCGGCAGGATCACAATGAAAGCCGCACCAAAAAAGCTGCCCATGATGGAGCCCATGCCACCGATGATGACCATGAACAACAGCTGAAAGGATCGGTCAATCGAGAAAGCCGCTGGCTCCCACGAACCCAGGTGCACAAAGCCCCACAACCCGCCGGCCACACCCACGATGAATGAGCTCACGGCAAAAGCACTGAGCTTGGCGTAAACCGGCCGAATGCCGATCACCGCAGCGGCCACGTCCATGTCCCGGATCGCCATCCATTCGCGACCAATGGCCGAGCGGACCAGGTTTTTGGCCAACAAACCAAAGACAACCAAGAAAGCCAGACAGAACAGGTATTTTTCAACGGGCGTATCGACCACCCAGCCCATGACTTGCAAGTCGGATACGGCCACCGAACCGGACGAACTGTTGTTCGTGAACCAATTGATCCGGCTGAAAGCCCAGTCACAGAAAAATTGAGCTGCCAGTGTGGCCACCGCCAAATACAGGCCCTTGACGCGCAAGCTGGGAATACCGAAAAAGATACCTACCACCGTGGCAAAAAAGCCCCCAGCCAGCAGGGCCACAATCAGGGGCATGCCTTCAATACGAACATAGGTGTTGTAGGCCATGTAAGCCCCCACAGCCATGAATGCGCCAGAACCCAATGAAATCTGACCGCAATAACCGACCAGAATGTTCACCCCCAAAGCGGCCAAAGACAGAATAAGGAAGGGCACCAAGATGGCGCGAAACATGTACTCATCGGCCAAGAAGGGCACACCGATGAAAGCGAAAGCGATGAGCGCCAAAATGGCCCAGCGGTCTTGCGCAATCGCAAAAATTTGCTGGTCGCTGCGGTAAGAGGTCTTGTACTGACCGTTTTCTCTGTAAAACATGTTTTTCTCTCCTCACACGCGGTCGATGATTTTTTCGCCGAACAGGCCTTGCGGACGGAACAGCAAGAACACCAGCGCCAGCACATAAGCAAACCAGATCTCGATGCCACCGCCCACATAGGGTCCGAGGTACACCTCGGACAACTTCTCACCCACACCGATGATCAGGCCACCAATGATGGCGCCAGGCACCGAGGTCAGGCCACCCAAAATGATGACGGGCAAGGCACGCAAAGCCACCGTGGTCAGCGAAAACTGCACACCCAACTTAGAGCCCCAGATGATGCCGGCCACCAAGGCGGTGATACCGGCAACAAACCAGACGATCACCCAAATGCGATTGAGAGGAATACCGATCGACTGCGCCGCTTGGTGGTCGTCGGCCACAGCACGTAAGGCACGGCCAGTGCTGGTTTTTTGGAAGAACAGCGACAAAACCACCACCAGCAAAGCTGCAATGCATGCGGCATAAACGTCTTCCAGGCTGATCAAAACCCCGCCATCAAAAACGGACTGGAAAAGAAAGACGGGTTCTTTCGGCATGCCGACATCAATTTGATAAATGGCGCTGCCAAAGATGGTCTGACCCAAGCCGTCCAGGAAATAGGTGATGCCCAACGTGGCCATCAGCAAAGTCACGCCTTCCTGGTTGACCAAGTGGCGCAACACCAAGCGCTCGATCAGCCAAGCCAAGGCAAACATCACGACAGCCGACAACGCAAAGGCGATCAGGTTGCCCAAGAACTTGTCTTCGATGCCCAGCCAGCCGGGAATCCATTCGGAAAAACGCGCCATCGCCAAGGCCGCAAACAACACCATCGCGCCTTGCGCGAAGTTGAACACGCCCGAGGCCTTGAAAATGAGCACAAAGCCCAAGGCCACCAGCGCATAGAGCATGCCCGCCATGAGGCCACCAAAAAGAGCTTCCAGGAAAAATGCCATGTCTTGTTCTCCTCAGTGGCTGGTGCCCAAATAGGCACTGATCACTTCTTCGTTGTTGCGCACTTCTTCGGGAGTCCCGTCGCCGATTTTTTTGCCGTAGTCCAGCACCACCACACGGTCAGAAATGTCCATCACCACACCCATGTCGTGTTCGATCAACACGATGGTGGTGCCGAACTCGTCGTTCACATCCAGAATGAAGCGGCACATGTCCTGCTTTTCTTCCATGTTCATGCCCGCCATGGGTTCGTCGAGCAAGAGCACCTTGGGCTCCATGGCCAGGGCACGGCCCAAGTCGACGCGCTTTTGCAGACCATAAGGCAGCTGGCCTACGGGTGTTTTGCGAAAGGCCTGGATCTCCAGAAAGTCGATGATGTGCTCGACAAATTCGCGGTGCTCTTCTTCCTCACGCTGGGCGGGACCAATGCGCAAGGCTTGCATGAACAAGTTGCTCTTGATGTGCAAGTTGCGGCCGGTCATGATGTTGTCGATCACGCTCATGCCCTTGAACAAAGCCAAGTTTTGGAAGGTGCGGGCAATGCCCATCTCCGCCACTTGGCGGCTGTTCATGTGGTCAAACTTTTGGCCACGGAAGGTGATGCTGCCCTCTTGCGGGGTGTAAACCCCGTTGATGCAGTTGAGCATCGAGCTTTTGCCTGCACCGTTGGGGCCAATGATGGCGCGCACTTCGTGCTCGCGCACGTTGAACGAGATATCGGTCAGCGCCTTCACGCCGCCGAAGCGCAAACTGATGTTGTTGACGTCCAGAATGACGTCGCCGATTTTTTTGGTCATGCTGCTGCCTTCACGGGTGTGAATGTTTTGGCGTCGGAAATCTTGAGCGTGGCACTCACGCTGCCGGTGCGGCCGTCTTCAAACTTGACCACCGTCTCAATGAACTGCTCGGCTTTGCCCCCATACAGGCCATCCACCAAGGGTTTGTATTTGTCGGCGATGAACCCACGGCGGACCTTGTTGGTTCGAGTGAGTTCGCCATCGTCGGCATCCAACTCTTTGTGCAGGACCAAAAAGCGCGAAACTTGGCTGCCCGCCAGCAAGGCGTCCTCGGCCAGATCGGCGTTGACCTTTTCCACGCACTCCTGGATGAGCTGGTACACCTCGGGCTTTTGGGCCAGGTCGGTGTAACCCGCGTAAGACAGGTTACGGCGCTCGGCCCAGTTGCCCACGGCATCAAAGTCGATGTTGAGCATGACGCAGACTTTTTCGCGCTGGTCACCGTAAGCCACCACCTCTTTGATGAAAGGGAAAAACTTGAGTTTGTTCTCGACGTATTTGGGTGCAAACATGGCGCCGTCGTTGGCACCGCCTTGGATGCGGCCCACGTCTTTGACGCGGTCGATGATCTTCAAGTGGCCGTGGCTGTCGATGAAGCCCGCATCGCTGGTGTGGTACCAACCGTCGGCTGTCAGCACTTCGTCGGTGGCCTTCTGGTTTTTGTAGTAACCCTTGAGCAAACCAGGCGACTTGACCAAAATTTCGCCGTTGTCGGCCACCTTGATCTCCACACCTTTGCACGGCACGCCCACCGTGTCAGCGCGTGCTTCGTTGTCGGGTTGCAGGCACACGAACACGGCCGTTTCGGTCGAGCCATACAGCTGCTTGATGTTCACGCCGATCGAGCGGAAGAAGGTGAACAGATCGGGGCCAATCGCCTCGCCAGCGGTGTAGGCCACGCGCACGCGGCTGAAGCCCATGTTGTTGCGCAAAGGGCCGTAGACCATGAGGTTGCCCAAGCCATACACCAAGCGGTCCATCAGGCCGACCGACTGACCGTCCATCAAGGCGGGGCCCACTTTTTTGGCCACCCCCATGAAGTGGTGGAAGAGCTTGCGCTTGAATGCCCCCGCGTCTTCCATGCGGATCATCACGCTGGTCAGCATGCCTTCGAACACACGGGGTGGCGCAAAGTAATAAGTGGGGCCAATTTCCTTCAAGTCGATGGTCACGGTGGCCGCCGACTCGGGACAGTTGACCACGTAGCCACACACCAGCCACTGCGCGTAACTGAAGATGTTTTGGCCGATCCAGGCGGGCGGCATGTAGGCCAGCACGTCTTCGGCGCTGGTCAGCTTGTCGAATTCGGCACCGGCATCGGCGCGGTCAATCAAGGAGCTGTGGGTGTGCACCACACCCTTGGGGTTGCCCGTAGTGCCGGACGTGAAGAACATGGCCGCCACATCGGTGTGGGCCGCTTTTTCAACTTCCTCGCTGAAAAACTGCGGATGCTGCTGGGCAAACACGCCACCGGCTGCGATCAGTTCTTCGAGCGAGCCCAAGCCGTCTTCGGTGTACTTGCGCAGACCACGTGGGTCGTCGTAGTAAATGTGGGTCAGCTGCGGGCATTGCTCGCGCACTTCCAGCATCTTGTCGACCTGTTCCTGGTCTTCCACCACACAAAACCGCACTTCGGCGTTGGTGATGGGGAACACGCATTCGGCAGCGGCGGCATCTTGGTAAAGCGGCACCGGAATCGCACCCAGCGACTGCGCGGCCAACATGGTGGCGTACAGGCGCGGACGGTTAGAGCCCACCACGATCAGGTGCTCGCCGCGCTGCAGGCCTGCCTGGTGCAAGCCACAGGCGACAGACTGGACCAGGCTGGCCAAATCCGACCAGCTGGTGGTTTGCCAAATGCCATATTCTTTCTCGCGCAGTGCGGGCGCTGTGGGGCGCTCGGCAGCGTGCTTGAGCATCAAACGGGGAAACGTTGTTTGCATGACCTGACCTGTCTCAAAAAAACGGCGCATTGAATGCAATGCGACTGAACTTGAAGCGGATCGTAGGCAGTCATTTGACGCCAAGTTGTCGTTTGGACGACAATTCAGGGAAGACCCCTAGCCCAACTGACCGTCAGCTGACACTCAAACAAACGCCATGGCCAAAGAAAACAGTGTTTACCAGCGCCGCCGCGCACCGACAGAAGCCGAACTCAAAGAGATCCCTTGGCTGCACCTGCTGAGCACGCAAGAGCAACTGGAGATCGTGCCGCAACTGGTGGTCAGCGACCCACAGGTCGGCGACTATGTATGCCGCATCGGTCGACCCGTGACTTTCTGGTTTGGCGTGATTTCCGGGCTGCTCAAAATGAGCAGTGACAGCGAAAGCGGTCAGAGCATCACCTTCACCGGGGTGCCGCCCGGCGGCTGGTTCGGAGAAGGAACAGCACTGAAACGCGAGGTTTATCGTTACAACATTCAGCCATTGCGTCCCAGCGTGGTGGCAGGCCTGCCGCTGGAAACTTTTCACTGGTTGATCGACCACTCATTGGGTTTTAACCGCTTCATCATGCAGCAACTCAACGAGCGGCTGGGCCAGTTCATCGCGGCCCGAGAACTCGACCGCATGAACAACCCCGAGCTGCGTTTGGCCCGGCACCTGGCCACCTTGTTCAACCCCGTGCTGTTTTCTGGTGTGGGCGAAGTGCTGCGCATCACGCAGCAAGAGCTGGCCTACTTGGTAGGTTTGTCGCGACAACGCGTGAACGAAGCACTGAAAGTCTTGGAAGCGCGCCAGCTGATTCGCATCGAATACGGCGGGCTGCGCATCCTGGATTTGCAAGGGCTGCGCACTGCGCAGTTTTGAGTTGAAAAGAGGGACAATTGGCCTCCGGCCGATTCGGCCCATTTCCGCCCCTCTTCATACCGCACATGACACAGCCCCCCGCATTCAAACGCGCCCCTCGACCCGAAGGCAAAGGCGAAACGGCCGCGCCCAGCGGCACCTCGCGCCTGAACAAACGCATGGCCGAGCTGCGCATGTGCTCGCGCCGCGAAGCCGACGCCTGGATCGAGCAAGGCTGGGTGATGGTCAACGGCCTGCCCGCCAGCATGGGCCAGCAGGTCACGCTGTCGGACCGCATCACCATCGACAAAGCTGCCGAGCAACAGCAAGACCGGCAAGTGACTATTCTTTTGCACAAGCCCATGGGCTATGTGAGCGGCCAGGCCGAAGACGGGCACGAACCTGCCATCACCCTCATCAACCCGCGCAGCCACTGGGGCGGTGACCCGTCCAAGCTGCGCTTCACCCCGCCCCACCTGCGCGGCTTGGCCCCGGCCGGACGTCTGGACATCGACTCCACCGGTTTGTTGGTGCTGACGCAAGACGGCCGCGTGGCGCGTCAGCTGATCGGCGAAGACTCGGAGATGGAAAAAGAGTATTTGGTACGCGTGGCCTACACCGGCCACGAAAACACCGCCGCCGCCACTGCCGCCTCCGCCACTTATGGCGGCAAAGCCAACCAGCTCACCGCCATTGGCGACTTCGACCGCGTGAGCGCCAACGTGCAATCCGTCTTCCCCAAAGCGCTGCTCGAGCGCCTGCGCCATGGCCTGAGCCTGGACGGCAAACCCCTCAAGCCTGCCAAAGTGGACTGGCAAAACCCCGAACAGCTGCGCTTTGTGCTGACCGAAGGCAAGAAGCGCCAGATCCGGCGTATGTGTGAACAAGTCGGTCTGAAAGTCGTGGGCCTCAAGCGAATCCGCATGGGCGGCGTGCAATTGGGGCAAATGCCTGCAGGAACGTGGCGGTATTTGGGGCCGAACGAGTCTTTTTGACCTCTTGAAATTCACCCACAACGCCCCAAGCTGTGGGGCGTTCTTGTTTTCTGATCTTTTTAACTGTTGAACCGCTATGAGCAAACAAACCCATGCCTTTCAGGCCGAAGTCGCACAACTGCTGCACTTGGTCACGCATTCGCTGTACTCCAACCAAGAGATCTTTTTGCGCGAGCTGATCTCCAACGCCTCGGACGCCTGCGACAAACTGCGCTTTGAAGCGCTCAACAACAACGGCCTGTACGAAGATGCGCCCGAATTGCAAGTGCGCCTGTCGTTTGACAAAGCCGCCAAGACGCTCACCATCACCGACAACGGCATCGGCATGACGGCGCAAGAAGCCATTGACCACCTGGGCACCATCGCCAAGAGCGGCACCAAGGACTTCATGAGCAAGCTGAGCGGCGACCAGAAGTCGGACGCGCAGCTGATTGGCCAGTTCGGTGTGGGCTTTTACTCGGGCTTCATCGTCGCTGAAAAAATCACCGTCGAAACCCGCCGTGCGGGCGCAGCAGCGGCCGAAGGCGTGCGCTGGATCAGCGGTGGCACCGGCGACTTTGAGGTCGAGACCATCACCCGCGCCGAACGCGGTACCAGCGTGATCTTGCACCTGCGCGAAGAAGCGCTGGAGTACGCCAACACCTGGAAGCTCAAGGAAATCGTCGGCAAATACTCCGACCACATCAGCCTGCCCATCCTGATGGAAAAGGAAGAGTGGCAAGACGGCGAACTGATCGACCCGAGCAACGAAGAAGCCGGCCGCAAACCTGGCGGTATGGTCAAGACCGGCGAATGGGAAACCATCAACAAAGCCAGCGCCTTGTGGACCCGCCCCAAAAAAGACATCACCGACGAGCAGTACGCCGACTTCTACAAACAGATCAGCCGCGACTTTGAAGCCCCGCTGACCTGGACGCACAACCGCGTGGAAGGCAGCACCGAATACACCCAGCTGCTCTACATCCCGAGCAAAGCCCCACAAGACCTGTGGAACCGCGACAAGAAGGCGGGCATCAAGCTGTATGTGAAGCGCGTGTTCATCATGGACGAAGCCGAAGCACTGATGCCCAGCTACCTGCGCTTTGTGAAAGGCGTGGTGGACTCGGCCGACCTGCCCCTGAACGTGAGCCGCGAACTGCTGCAAGAAAGCCGCGATGTCAAAGCCATACGCGAAGGTTGCACGAAACGTGTGTTGTCGATGCTGGAAGACCTGGCCAAACACGACAAAGAACCAGAAGCCCAAGAAGGCGTCACAGACGTTCTGAGTGACGAAGACAAAGCCAAGCTGGGCCAGTACTCCAAGTTCTACGCCGAGTTCGGCGCGGTGCTCAAAGAAGGCTTGGGCGAAGACTTTGGCAACAAAGACCGTCTGTCCAAGCTGCTGCGTTTTGCATCCACCACCAGCGACACCGTGAGCGTCAGCTTTGCCGACTACAAAGCCCGCATGAAAGAAGGCCAGGACGCCATCTACTACATCACCGCCGACACCCTGGCCGCCGCCAAGAACAGTCCACAACTCGAAGTCTTCAAGAAAAAAGGCATCGAAGTCCTGCTGATGACCGACCGCGTGGACGAGTGGGCACTGAACTTTGTGCACGAGTTTGACGGCACACCGCTGCAAAGCGTGGCCAAGGGCGCGTTTGACCTGGGCAAGCTGCAAGACGAAGAAGAAAAGAAAGCCGCCGAAGACGCGGCCGAAACCTTCAAACCCGTGCTGGCCAAACTCAAAGAAGCGCTCAAAGACAAAGCCGAAGATGTGCGCGTGACCAGCCGCCTGGTGGACAGCCCTGCCTGCCTGGTGGTGACCGACGACGGCATGAGCATGCAACTGGCCCGCATGCTCAAGCAAGCCGGGCAACAAGCCCCTGAAGTCAAGCCCGTGCTCGAAGTCAACCCCGAGCACGCGCTGGTCAAAAAGCTCGATGGCTCGGTGCACTTCCACGACCTGGCCCACATCCTGTTCGACCAAGCCCTGCTGGCCGAAGGCGGCTTGCCCGCAGACCCTGCGGCTTATGTGAAGCGGGTGAATGCCTTGCTGAGCTGATCGCACCCTGTCATCCCGGACCTGTTCCGGGATACATGCAGCACAGTGTCTTAACCAAGACAGAGAAGATGGACCCCGGGTCAGGCCCGGGGTGACATATCAACAGCCCTGGCTGAAACTTCAACAGACTTGGCAGACACTTCAGCAGCCCCCAGTGGCACATCAACAGTGCTGGGTGACATCTCAAGGGTGCCAGCCAATCATCCAAGACCAGTAACCCACAAGACAACACCACCACCCACTCATCGGCTAAATTGCCCCGATGAACACCACACCTGCAGACCCGTCCCTCATTGATTCACGCCAAGCGGCTTGGCGTTTGCTGGCCACGCTGGGGCTGGTGGTGCTGGGCAATAGCAGCATGTACATCGTCTCGGTGGTGCTGCCTGCGGTGCAAACCGAGTTTGGCGTGGGCCGCGCCGATGCCTCACTGCCCTACACCTTGATGATGATTTGCCTAGGCCTGGGCGGCCTGCTCACAGGCCGCTTGGCCGACCGCCATGGCCTGACGCCGGTGCTCTGGGTAGGCGCTTTGGCCGTGTGTGGTGGCTTCATCTGGGCCGGGATGTCAGGCAGCATCTGGGCCTTTGGTCTGGCGCACGGCTTGATGGGCCTGATTGGCAGTTCATCGACCTTTGCGCCACTGATGGCCGACACCGCTCTGTGGTGGAATCGACGTCGCGGCATTGCGGTGGCCATTTGCGCCAGCGGCAATTACATCGCGGGCACCATTTGGCCGCCCATTGTTCAACACTGCGTGGAGACGGTGGGCTGGCGGCAGACCTACATCATGCTGGGTGTCTTTTGCGGCGTAGGCATGTTTTTGCTGGCCATGTTGATGCGCCAGCGCCCGCCGCTGGTGACCCTAGCACCGGCCAACGCCAGTGCCACCCCCGTCAACCGCAGCCGCCCCTTTGGCCTGAAACCAGCACATGCCCAAAGCCTGCTGTTCGTGGCGGGTGTGGCCTGCTGTGTGGCCATGTCCATGCCGCAAGTGCACATCGTGGCGTATTGCTCTGACTTGGGTTTTGGCGCGGCACGCGGGGCCGAGATGCTTTCCCTCATGCTGGCCTGCGGCATCGTGAGCCGGCTGGTGTTTGGCGTGATCAGCGACCGCATTGGCGGCATACGCACTTTGTTGTTGGGCTCGTTTTTGCAAGGCGTGGCGCTGCTGATGTTTTTGCCCTTTGACGGCATGATACCGCTGTACATCGTCTCGGCCATGTTCGGGCTGTTTCAGGGCGGCATCGTGCCCGCCTACGCCATCATCATCCGCGAACACTTCGACCCCAAAGAAGCCGGTGCCCGCGTGGGATCGGTGATCATGGCCACCTTGCTCGGCATGGCGCTGGGCGGCTGGATGTCGGGCTGGGTATTTGACCTGACAGGCAGTTACCACGCAGCTTTTTTGAATGGCATCGCGTGGAACCTGCTGAACCTGTGCATTGCCAGCTGGTTGTTCATGCGGGTGCGGCGGGCCGAACGCATCAACACACACTGAGCATGCAGGCGCAGTTTCAGGCTGCGCTCACATGCACTTTCTTCAACGATCAACCCACCCGTACGCCGCTGGCGCGGCCAAACAAATGCGATGATTCGGCCGACCATTGCAGATGCACGGCATCGCCCACTTGCGCTTGCAACACGCCCGGCACGCGGGCCGTCAGTTTGCCCGCAGCTGTGTCCACGGTGGCATAGGTTTCGGGGCCGGTGGGCTCGATCATGCTGAGCGTGCCAGGCAGGCCTTGCGCCGCAAAGCTGATGCTCTCAGGGCGCAAGCCATAAACCAGCTCGACGCTGCCGTGGGCGTGCAGGGCGGCGCGTTGAATGTCGGTGAGGGGCAGTTCGACACCGTGCGCCGTCAGGGCCTGGCCTGATCGCTGGGCATCCACCATGTTCATGGCGGGTGAGCCGATGAACTCTGCCACAAAGCGGTTGGCCGGGTGGTTGTAAATCTGCGCGGGCGTGCCGAATTGTTGTACCAGGCCATCTTTCATCACCGCGATGCGGTCGCCCAAGGTCATGGCTTCGACCTGGTCGTGCGTCACATACACCGTGGTGGTTTTGGTGCGCTGGTGCAGCAGCTTGATCTCGGCGCGCATTTCCACGCGCAGCTTGGCGTCCAGGTTGGACAGCGGCTCGTCAAACAAAAACAGCTTGGGGTCACGCGCCAAAGCACGGCCCATGGCCACGCGCTGACGCTGACCACCCGACAACTGGCCCGGCTTGCGGTCCAGCAGGTGGCCGATTTGCAGCATGGCCGACACACGGTCCACAGCGGCCTTGCGCTCGGCCTTGGGTACCTTGCGGATCTCTAGGCCAAAGGCGATGTTTTGCGCCACGGTCATGTTGGGGTAAAGCGCGTAGCTCTGGAACACCATGGCGATGTCGCGGTCCTTGCTGGGCAAGTTGGTCACCTCGCGCTCACCGATGTGGATGCTGCCACTGGTAGGGTGGTCCAGACCCGCGATCATCGACAGCAGCGTCGATTTACCGCAGCCGGATGGACCGACCAAAATCAAAAATTCACCGGCATCGATCTCCAGATCAATGCCCTTAAGAATGTGGACCGTCTCGTTGTAGGTCTTGTGGATGTTGCGAATGGCGAGTGCGCCCATGATGTTTTCCCTTTAACCCTTGACCGCACCAGCCGTCAGGCCGCGCACAAAATATTTACCGGCCACCACGTACACAAACAGGGTGGGCAATGCCGCAATGAGCGCGGCGGCCATGTCCACGTTGTATTCCTTGACGGCGCTCGAGGTGTTGGCCAGGTTGTTCAGACCCACGGTGATCGGCTTGCTGTCAGCACCCGAGAACACCACGCCGTACAAAAAGTCGTTCCAGATGTTGGTGAACTGCCAGATCAGCGTGACCACCAAAATCGGGAGCGACAGCGGCAACACAATGCGCCGGAAAATCATCCAAAATCCCGCGCCATCCAGTTGCGCGGCTTTGATCAACTCGTCTGGCAAGCCGATGTAGTAATTGCGGAAAAACAACGTGGTGGACGGGATGCCCGCCACGACGTGCACCAACATCAAGCCCCAGATGGAGCTGGCCACGCCGAGCCAGCCCAGCACCTGGCTCATGGGCAAAAGCACCACTTGCATGGGCATGAATACGCCAAAGAGCATGAAGGCAAACAGGGTCTCGCTGCCACGGAACTTCCACTTGCTCAAAACGTAACCATTGAGCGAGCCGATCAAGGTCGAAACCAGCACCGCGGGCACGACCATGACCATCGAGTTCCAGAAGAAGGGCTTAAGACCTTCGCACTGCACCCCGGTACAAGCGCTGCCCCAGGCCTTGAACCAAGCGTCCAACGTGGGCGCGGTGGGCAAGCTCAATAAATTGCCTGTGCGCAGTTGTTCGGCATCTTTGAGCGAGGTGGTCAGCATCACATACAGCGGCACCAAAAACCAGGCCGCGAACAGCAGCAATATGGTCCACAGAACGAGGCGATGAAAATTCAAGCGGTTCATCGTTTGCTCCGCAATTCAGAATAAAGGTAGGGCACCACGATCGCCGCCACGGTGGCCAGCATCACGGTGGCACTGGCAGCGCCCACGCCAATCTGGCCACGGGTGAAGGCGGTGGCGTACATGAAGGTGGCTGGCAGGTCAGTGGCATAACCTGGTCCGCCAGCCGTGAGCGCCATGACCAAGTCAAAGCTCTTGATGGCCAAGTGCGAGACCACCAACAAGGTGCTGAAAAACACCGGGCCCAAGCTGGGCAAAATGATGCGCCAGTAGATGCGTGGCAAGCTCGCACCGTCGACTTGTGCGGCTTTGATGATCGAGTCGTCGATGCCGCGCAGCGCTGCCAAAAACAGCGCCATGACAAAGCCCGCGCTTTGCCACACGCCCGCAATCACCACGCAATAAATCGCCATGTCTTGCTGAACAAGCCAGTCAAAACTGAAGCTCTCAAAGCCCCAGCTGCGCATCAAGTGCTCCAGCCCAAGACCTGGGTTCAGCATCCACTTCCATGCGGTGCCGGTGACGATGAAGGAGATCGCCATGGGATAGAGGTAAATGGTGCGCAAGACGCCTTCACCACGTACCTTCTGGTCGAGAAGTATGGCCAACAGCACCCCCAGCACCATGGCCCCGCCAATGAACAACAGGCCAAACACCGCCATGTTGCGCATGGCCACCTGAAAGCGATCGCTGTCCATCAAGCTGACGTAATGCTGCAGGCCCACAAAGTCGTAATTGGGCAACAGTCGCGAGGCGGACACGGATAAATAGCCGTTCCAGGCCATCAGACCATAGATGAAAAGCAGCGACAGCACAAAGCTGGGCGCAATGACCAGCTTGGGCAGCCACGAGGCTTGCTGGGGAGATGATGCAGACATGGGTGATCCAATCGAGACCGGCTCGGGCTGCAAGCTCGTGACCTGCAGCCCGGCGGCTAAAGAAACAACAAGCCCGAGAGGCTTGTGCGAGCCGACCGCATGGCCGACTCAAAGACTCACTTGACCTTGGCGGCCGAAGCGATCTTGGCTTGAGCGTCTTTGGTGCTCATCTTGTCGTCGTTCCAGAACTGGCTGACCGCGTCCTGGATCGCACCCGATGTGGCCGAGCCAATGGCCATGCCGTGCGCCACAGAGGGCACCAAACCCCCGCTCTTGGCGGTGGACACGAAGTCGTTGGAGCTGAGCTTGGCGCAGTCATCAAACTTGGCCAGGTTCATGTTCAGGCGCACAGGGATCGAACCCTTGTTCAGGTTGAACACTTCCTGGAAGTCGGTGGACATGATGGCCGAGGCCAGGTCTTTCTGAGCCTTGGTGTTGTCATCGTTTTTCAGCTTGAACATGGCAAACGAGTCCACGTTGAAGGTGAAGGACTTGGCGGTGCCAGGGGCTGCCACGCAAGAGAAATCAGCGCCGGGCTTTTTGCCAGCGGCGACGAATTCGCCCTTGGCCCAGTCACCCATCAGCTGCATTCCAGCTTCGCCCTTGATGACCATGGCGGTCGCCAAGTTCCAGTCGCGGCCAGGGGCGTTTTTGTCGGTGTAGGTCTTGACCTTCTTGAAGGTGTCGAGCACCTTGGTCATGGTGGCGCCAGTCAAAGTGGCTTGGTCCAGTTGCACCAAGGCCTTTTTGTAGAAGTCGGCACCGCCAACGCCCAGGGCCACGCTTTCAAACGTGGTGAAGTCTTGCCAGTTTTGGCCACCGTGGGCCACGGGGATGATGCCGGCCTTTTTCAGGGCTTCAGCAGCGACAAAGAACTCGTCCCAGTTGGTCGGCACTTTGGCACCAGCCTTTTTGAACGCGGCATTGCTGGCCCACAGCCAGTTCACACGGTGCACGTTCACGGGCGCGGCGATGTAGTTGCCCTTGTATTTCATGACGTTGGCGACCACGGGGGGCAGCAGGCTGTCCCACTTCTCAGCCTTGGCCACATCGTCGATGTTGGCCAACACGCCTTCACCGGCCCACTCTTGCAAAGCGGGACCCTTGATCTGAGCCGCCGCTGGGGCATTGCCCGAGACCACGCGCGACTTGAGCACGGTCATGGCGTTGTCACCGCCGCCGCCGGCCACGGCGAAATCTTTCCAGGTGTGACCTTTGCCTTGCAAAGTGGCCTTCAGGGCTGCGGCGGATTTGGCTTCGCCGCCGCTGGTCCAGTAGTGCAGCACTTCGACTTCACCGGCATGGGCCGCCACGGCCAAGACAGCGGCTGTGGCCAAAATCGAGCGCTGGAACATTTTTAAGCTTTTCAAGAGAGTCTCCCAGTTGGGGCACACAAGGCCCAGTGTTGATGTGCGAGGGGGCGGATCGGCCTGGTTTGATCCTCGACGAGCGAATATTAATATCCCATTAATTTATTAACACTAGGTTAAACCCTGAGCCCCATTTCTGGGCCAACCGGCCCATTAGTTGAACAATCCATTAAGCTTGCCGCCATGAAATTGCTGCTCGCCGAAGACGATGCCATGCTGGCCGACGCCCTGCAAACCCAGCTGGGCCGTGCCGGTTTTGAGGTGGAACATGCCCCCAACGGGGCCGTGGCCGATTATTTGTTGCACAAGCACGTGTTCGATATCGCGGTGCTCGACATTGGCTTGCCCATGCTGGACGGCTTGGCCGTGTTGCAGCATGTACGCCAAACCCAGGCCAGCTTGCCCGTGGTCTTGCTCACAGCCCGCGATGCACTGGACGACCGGGTAGCGGGCCTGCAGGCGGGGGCCGACGATTACGTGACCAAGCCCTTTGACTTCCCGGAACTGTTGGCCCGCCTGCAAGCCCTGCTGCGGCGCACCCAACCGGCCAACACCACGACATTGGCTGGGGCGCTGACCTTAGACAAAGCCACGCGCCGCGCCCTCTTGGGCGGGGAGCCACTGGAGCTGAGCGGCCGCGAATGGACGCTGCTGGAATTGCTGGTGCAGCAACGTGACCAAGTAGTCACAAAAGAGCACATCCACCAAGCTTGGACCGACGACAGTGGTGAGAGCGCGGGCGGTAACTCAATCGAGGTGTACATACACCGTCTGCGGCGCAAGCTCGAAGGCGCGCGTCTTGGCATTCGCACCGTGCGCGGCTTAGGCTATTTGCTCGAAACCGAAGCTTGATTTGCCGATGAACAGCCCAGCACTGCCCACAGGCCAAGCAGGCGTCTCACTGGCGCGGCAACTCTTGCTGTGGGTTTTACTGCCCCAGTTGGTTTTGTGGATGGCGGGCGGCGTAGCCACCTATAAGTTTGCTGCCAGCTATGCCAACCAAGCCATTGATGCCAGCTTGCTGCAGGCCAGCCGCTCCTTGGCACGCCAGCTCAAACCCATTGGCAACGGCTTGCTGATTGACTTTCCCAAAGCAGCGCAAGACGTGCTGGAAGCCGACCCTAAGGACCGTTTGCTCTACATGGTCAGTTCGCCGCCAGGTCAATTCATTTTGGGCAACCAAGCGCTACCTTCACCGCCTTTGCGCGCTGGCCAAGTCAAAGACGACCACACCCGATCACCCTACCCGCTGGACACGCCTTATTTTTACGACGGCAGCCTTGCGGCCAACCCGACCACGCTGGCACCCGACCAAGCCTTGCGCGTGGTGGCCCTTTACCTGAGTTTTGGCGATGACCAAGCCAAGCCGCAAACCATGCTGGTGCAAGTGGCCCGCAGCAGTGCCAACCGCGAAGAACTAGCGCAACGCATCTTGGTGGACATGCTGCTGCCCATGTCAAGCCTGGTACTGTTGATGACGCTGATCGTATGGCTGGGCATCCGTGCGGGCCTTTCACCACTGGCGCGCTTGCGCCAACAGGTGGAAGGCCGCGCCCCCACCGACTTGGCCCCCTTGCAACTGGCCTCTGCACCACGCGAGCTTTGGTCACTGGCCATGGCCATCAACACGCTGCTGTCGGCGGTGCAAAACACGGTGGCCACGCAAAAGCGTTTCATTGGCGACGCCGCGCACCAGCTTCGCACCCCTTTGGCAGGCCTCAAAAGCCAAACCGAAATCGCCCTCCAACTGACCAACGACCCCGAGCTGCACGCCCGCTTGCAGCGGGTGCACGACAGCGCCACGCGCAGTGCCCACCTCGTCAACCAGCTGCTCACGCTGGCGCGGGCCGAGCCTGAATCGGTGATGGCGCAAGACCGCCAACGCTTTGACCTGCTGCGCATGGCCAACAAACTGACGGCCGAATGGGTGCCGCGTGCGCTGCGTGCCAAGATCGATTTGGGCATGGACGAAACAGCCAACGATCCGGTATGGGTGCAAGGCAATGAGCTGCTGATACGGGAAGCCCTGACCAACCTGATCGACAACGCGCTCCACTATGCGGGCACGGGCAGTCAGATCACCGTGCGCGTGAGCGCCGACATGACCATCGCCCAGCCACGGGCGTTGATACAAGTCTCTGACACCGGACCAGGCCTGCCCCCACAAGACCGCGAGCGCGTGTTCGAACGCTTTGTGCGTGCCACCGACACGGGCAACGGCTGCGGCTTAGGGCTTGCCATTGTCAAAGAAATTGCTGAGCGCCACGCAGGGCGGGTCACCTTGACCGAAGCCCAGCCCCAAGGCCTGTGCGTGCGCATTGAACTGCCTTTGTCCAACCGCCCTTGATGACCATGAACACCTTGCACATCGCCACCCCTCGCCTGCTGGGCGACATTGGTGGTACCAACGCCCGCTTTGCCTTGGTGCACGGCGACGGCATGCCCATCGCAAACGAAATCACTTTGCCCACGGGGCAATTTGCCGACTTGGCCGGGGCCGTCCAAACCTATCTGGCACGCGTGGGCCAGCCTGCGGTGCAACACGCCTGCATTGCCATTGCCAACCCCATCGACGGCGATGTGCTGAAGATGACCAACAACCACTGGCAGTTCTCCATCGAGGCTACACGCCAAGCGCTGGGCCTGGAGCAATTGCTGATGCTCAACGACTGGGAAGCCATGGCCATGGCCGCACCCGCACTGCAAGGCCGCGATTTGGAACAGATCGGCTCGGGCGAGCCCGTGCCCGATGCGCCCAAAGGCCTGATCGGCCCCGGCACCGGGCTGGGCGTGTCATCGCTCGTGCGCTCGCGCCGTGGCGACTGGGTGCCCATTGCAGGCGAAGGCGGCCATGTGAGCCTGTCGCCCACCTGCGCGCGCGAAGCTGACATCTTGCGCATCCTGTGGCGCACCTATCCGCACGTCTCTGCCGAGCGCGCCATCTCGGGCATGGGGCTGGAAAATTTGTACCGAGCCATTTGCGAACTCAACGGCACCGATGCCGAACCCCTGGCCGCCGCGCAAGTGACCGAACGTGCGCTGGCCACCCAGGATGTGGCTTGCGAAGAAGCGCTGGAACGCATGTGCCGCCTGCTGGGCAACGCCGCTGCCAACCTGGCCGTGACGCTTGGCGCACGCGGTGGCATTTACATCGGTGGCGGTGTGATCGGACGCTTGGGTGACTACTTTGCGCAGTCGGGTTTTCGGGCTGCGTTTGAAGCCAAAGGCCGCTTTGAACACTATATGAAGCGCATCCCCACCTATGTGATCCGCGCCGAGCAACCTGCGTTGATCGGTTGCGCCATGGGCTTGGGCGTGATGCCTGCGCAGCGCTGACCTCACACCACCAGCGCTGCCTCCTGCATCTGCTCGACCTGTTCTTGCAGCATCAACACCTGGCCACGCCAGTAGTCGGGCGTGCCAAACCACGGGAAGTTGACCGGGAAGATCGGGTCTTCCCAGCGCCGCGCCAGCCAGGCGCTGTAGTGAATCAAACGCAAGGTGCGCAGTGGCTCGATCAAGCGCAACTCGGCGCGGTCAAAATCGCGCACCTGTTCATAGCCATCCATCAGCGCTGAAAGATGTTGCGTGCGCTGCGCACGGTCGCCCGACAACAGCATCCACAGGTCTTGCACGGCGGGGCCCATTCGCGCGTCGTCCAAATCCACAAAGTGCGGGCCACCGCCGGGCAGCTCGGTGGGCGTCCACAAAATGTTGCCGGGGTGGCAGTCGCCATGCAGGCGAATCAGCCGGCGGTCTGCAGCGCCTTGGGCAAAAGCTTCCTGGATCAAAGCCAGCGCAGGCACCAAGGCATCGCGCCATTCGCGCTCAACCTCCAGTGGAATCATCTGGTGGGTTTGCAACCACTGGGCAGGTTCAAGCGCGAAGGTCTGCACGTCGAGCCTGGGACGGTGTGCAAAGGGCTTGGCCGCGCCCACGGTGTGGATACGGGCCAAAAAGCGGCCAATCCATTCCAGCACCTCAAAGTCATCAAGCTCAGGCGTGCGGCCACCGCGCAAGGGACTGACCGAAAAATCGAACCCGGCGCTGCTGTGCAAGGTCTGCCCGTTCAAGCGCATGGGGGGTACCACTGGCACCTCGGCCGCCAACAACTCGGCGGCAAAGTCGTGCTCTTCCTGAATTTGTTCGCGGCTCCATCGCCCAGGCCGGTAAAACTTGAGCACCACCGCCGAGCTGCCTTGCACCGGCTCATCCAGGTGCGCACGGTAGACGCGGTTTTCGTAAGAGCTGAGCGCCAGCAAACGGCCATCGGGCCACAGGCCCAGATCCTGCAAGGCGTCCATCACCCGGTCGGGGGTGAGTTCGGCATAAGGGTGGCGCTTGTCGGGGGTATCGGTCATGCACCGATTGTGGCGCAGCGCAAGCTGGCGTCAGCGCCAGGGGCTGAGCACTCAGTCGCTTTGGTGGAAAATCACAGGATGCGACAACCTCCCAAACGCCTTAACCGCCTGATTCGACAGGGCCTTGTGTATTCACTCTTGTTGGCCTTGGCCATCCTGGGGCTTGGCGGTGTGGGGTTTTGGGTCATCGACCCGGGCATCGACACCTTGTCCGATGGCCTTTGGCTGGCTTTCACCACCGCAGCCACTGTGGGCTTTGGCGATGTGGTGCCCTCCACCCACGCCTCACGCGCTTTTTCGGTGGTTGTGGTGCTGCTGGGGCTGGCTGTGCTGTCGCTGGTGACCGCTTCGCTGTCGGCCATCTTTGTAGAAAAAGAAGTCGAAGACGAAGAGCGCCAGATTGAAAAAGACCTGATGCGGGAAATCAGGCACCTGCGACAGGATGTGGCCGATCTGCGGCGCGAGCTTCAGGCGCGGGCTGAGCCGCCTGAAACCAAACCCTGAGACAAAACCCTGACGCGTAGCCGTCAGGTGCATCGCGTCATTGCCCGGTGAAGCGGGCTGCGCGTTTTTCGACAAAAGAGCGCACGCCCTCTGCCGCATCATCGCTGCGCGACAGGCGCTGCTGCACAGGCAGAAAATCTTGCATCGCCACAGCCGGGCCGTGCTCCACGGCTTTGAGCACGTTCTGACGCGTGGCCACCACCGCCAACGGTGCTTGCGCGGCGATCAACTCGGCAATGCGCATGGCCTCGGCCAGTAGACCCGCCGCAGGCACCACCTTTTGCACAAAGTTAAGGCGCAGCGCTTCGGCGCTGTCGAACACATCGGCCGTAAGCAAATGCAAAAGCGCATTGCCCATGCCCGCCCGCTCTGCCATGCGCAGCGTGGCCCCGCCCGTGGCCATGATGCCGCGCTGCACCTCCAACTGTGAAAACCGGCAGTCGTCGGCTGCGACCACGATGTCGGCGGCCAGCATCAGCTCGATGCCCAGTGTGTAAGTGATGCCCTGCACCGCCACCACCATGGGTTTGGTGCGTCGGCGATACCCGTCCATGCCCAGGTTCAGCGGGTCCACCAAGCCCAGCGGCACGGCCTTTTCGCCGCGCTGCATGAGGGGTGCGATGGTGGGCAGATCCAGCCCGGCGGTGAAATGGTCGCCCGTGGCGCACAACACACCCACGCGCAGCGCAGAGTCATCGTCGAGCCGGGTGTAGGCCTCGCCCAGCTCGCGGAACATCTTGGGCGTGAATCCGTTCCGCTTAGCAGGGCGGTTGATGCAAATCTGAAGGACTGCACCGTGCACGGTGCAGTCAATCTGGCCTTCGGGGTGGGGGATGGTTTGCATCTCAGTACTTGTAAACGCCCTGACCTGTCTTGCGGCCCAAGCGGCCTGCAGCCACCATTTCCTTCAGCAGCGGGCTGGGGCGGTATTTGCTGTCGCCAAATTCCTTGAGGTAAACCTCCATGACAGCCAAGCACACATCGAGGCCGATCATGTCGGCCAGCGCCAACGGGCCAATGGGTTGGTTGCAGCCAAGCTTCATGCCCGCGTCAATCGCCTCGGCTTCGGCCAGGCCTTCGCCGAGCACAAAGAAGGCTTCGTTGATCATGGGCACCAAGATGCGGTTGACCACAAAGCCGGGAGCGTTCTTCACGGTGATGGGCGTCTTGCCCAAGGCCAGCGCCATGTCATGCACCGCGTCGTGCGTGGCGTCGCTGGTCTGCAGGCCACGGATGATTTCGACCAGCGCCATCATGGGCACGGGGTTGAAGAAGTGCATGCCGATGAAGCGGTCAGCACGCTGCGTGGCAGCGGCCAGCTGGGTGATCGAAATCGAAGAAGTGTTGGACGCGATGATCACGTTGGGGGCCAGCATGCCGTCGAGCTGCTTCAGGATCTTGACCTTGAGTTCGTGGTTTTCGGTGGCGGCTTCGATGACCAGCTGGGCGCCCTTGAGGTCGTCGTAATTGCTGGAGCCTTGGATGCGCGCCAACGCTGCGGCCTTGTCGGCTTCGCTGATTTTTTCTTTCTTGACCAGACGGTCCAGACTGCCCGCCACGGTAGCCACGCCTTTGGCCACGGCCGCGTCAGAAATGTCCACCATCACGACGTTGATGCCAGAGACGGCACACGCCTGTGCAATGCCATTGCCCATGGTGCCTGCGCCAATGATGCCTACGGTTTGGATGCTCATGTTCTTTCTTTCAAAACGGGGTAAAGATCAGAATAAAGGGGTTCAGCAGACATCTTAACGGGGCCGAAACTCGCCACCCTGACACTGCGCCCACAAACTGGCAGGCGTTGCTGTTTCCTGAGACTTTTGCATCGCGCAGCGCGGTCATCGACGATGGCATCCGCACTGACCCTAGCCCTTTGTACTCAACTGAAGCCTGCTCGAAGCCATGAGCGCCGGCTTCGCCATGAAGAGACCGGACAACTGGTGGACTTCTTTGACCCGGCGACGCTGGCACGGCAGGTGATTGCGCTGTGTGACGACCCGGCTGAACGGGCCAGGCTGGGGGCGCAGGCGCGGGCATTTGCGGTAGAGAACTACGATTTGGAGACACGGTGTTTACCGGGCCAAATCAATTGGGTCTACTCGATTTGATGACTGCTAAGCAACACCGCTTTCAACGTCTTGATGTCTGACATGTGCTTTTCTGAATTATCCGGCTGCGCAACACATGCAATTTCTTTCAGTCGAATAAGATTTCGAATGGAGACAACAGGAACAACCTCTCCTGCGACACGGCATGTTCCTGCACGCATTGAAATTTCTTCGTACTTTGGCCACTCCGCTGGCGGGGTTAGTAGATCTGCATAGTGGACCGATTTCAATACGAGTAGGCGATGTGGCCCATCCAATCTCGATGAAACAATGCCCCACTGACTTAGTATTTTTTCAAGTTTGTCTGCATTCAAAGGATTAGGGTCAATCAATAGATCCATATCTTGTGCTTGACGGCTCGGGCAATACCAACTGACAGCAAGGCCACCAACAAGCAAATAGCTTATGCAGTGCGCATTCAACTGCTTTAGCAATTCAATGTTTTGACCAAATGTATAAAGCTGTCGATCCTCTCTCATGTTCACTCAACTCCTGAACCGCTTCCTCGTCAACGCCAACGCAATCCAGAACGACACCACCGCAAACAGCGCCAGCACCAGCACATGGCGCAGCGGTTGGTCTGGCCAGCGGTCCAAAAACAAGGGCCGCACCAAGTCCACCGCCACCGACAGCGGGAGCCAGTCGGCGATCACGCGCACAAAGGCGGGCAGTTGATCACGCGGGAAAAAGATGCCAGAGAGGAACATCATGGGCGTGAGGAACAGGGTGAAATAGTAGGTGAAGAAGTCGTAGCCTTTGGCCAGGGCGTTGAAGATCAGCGCCATGCAGCTGAAGGTGATGCCCACGCCCAGCAGCACCGGCCAAGCGACCAACAGCTTCCAGCTGTGGCTGATGCCCAAGGCCATCATCACACCCAGAATGGCCGTCACGGTGAACAGCGCTTTGAAAGCGGCCCAGAGCATTTCGGCCAGCACCACATCGTCCAATCGCACCGGGGCGTTCATGATGCCGTCCCAGGTTTTTTGCACATGCATGCGCGAGAACGCAGAGTACAAGGCCTCAAAGGTGGCCGCGTTCATGGCACTCATGCAGATGCTGCCGCTGGCCAAGAACAGGATGTAGGGCACCTTCTCGCCACCCAGCTCAATTTGCCCAACGAGCGAACCCAAGCCGTAGCCAAAGGCCACCAGCCACATGAGCGGCTCGGCGATGTTGCCCACCAAGCTGGGGATGGCCAGCTTTTTCCAGACCAGCCAGTTTCGCTGAAACACAGGCCACCAGCGCATGGACAGGCGGGGGGCGGCCCAGATGTTGTTTTGAATTTGGCTCATGTTCAACCCTCCTCGCGGATCTGGCGTCCGGTTAACTTCAGGAACAGGTCTTCCAAATTGGAAGGGCGGTGCAAGGTGCGCAGCGCAGGCCAGCCCTCTAAAGCATGCATCAAGGCGCGGCTGTCTTGGGTGTAGAAGAACACGGTCTCGCCGCTGACCTCCACCCGGCCAGCCAGGGCTTTCAAGCTGGCCTCTTGCGCCAGCGCCACCGCGCCCTGGCCAAACACCTCCACCACTTCGGGCTCCAAGTGCTCGGCGATCAAATCGCGGGGTTTGCCTTCGGCGATCTTGCGCCCTTGGTCCAGTACCAAAAGGCGTGAACACAGGCGTTCGGCTTCGTCCATGAAATGGGTGGTGAGCAAGATGGACTTGCCTTCTTGCAGCAGCACCTGCAGCCGCTCCCACATGAGGTGGCGCGCCTGCGGGTCCAGACCCGTGGTGGGCTCGTCCAGCATGAGCAGTTGCGGGTGGTTGATGAGGGCGCGAGACAAACTCAAGCGCCGTTTCATGCCGCCCGACAACTCGCCGGGCTTGGCTTTGGCTTTGTGGCTGAGCGCGCCAAACTCCAGCAGTTGGGGAATGCGTTCGCGGATCACCGCGTCGGGCAAGCCAAAGTAGCGGCCAAAGACCAAGAGGTTTTCTTCGGCTGTGAAGTCCGGGTCGAGCGTGTCCATTTGCGCCACCACGCCCAAGCGGGCCTTGATGGCCAGCGCGTCACGCGGCATTTGCAAACCGTCGAAATATCGGATGGAACCCCCATCCGGTTGCGACAACCCGAGGCACATGCGCAGCGTGGTGGTTTTGCCCGCGCCGTTGGGGCCGATCACGCCCAGGCATTCGCCGGGCTCGATGTGGAAAGACAGGTCGTTGACCACCGTCGCATCGCCGTAGCGTTTGACCAGATGTTCGACCGAAAGCAGTGGGGAGTTCATGGCTGCATTTTGCCTGCGGTCAGCCCGATAAAATCAAGGCATTCTCTTGAACCGCTTTGGCGGCCTCCACATGTCCCCTTCCTTTTCTGACCGCTTGGCGGTTTTGCCGCAGTACCTGATCCCCAAACAAGCCCTGACCGCCTTTGCGGGTTGGGTGGCGGGCAGCCAGTGGGGCGGCGCGACCACCGGAATCATTGACTGGTTCGTCAAGCGCTACAACGTGAACATGAGCGAAGCGGCCAACCCGGACACGGGCAGCTACAAGAGCTTCAACGAGTTTTTCACCCGCCCGCTCAAAGCCAGCGCACGCCCTTTGGCCGCAGCCGCCTACGCGAGCCCGGTGGACGGGGCCATAAGCCAGTGTGGCCCGATTGCGGGTGACCAAGTCTTCCAAGCCAAGGGCCACAGCTACAGCACCCGGGCACTCGTGGGTGGCGACGCCGCTTTGGCGGCGCAATTTCAAGACGGCGAATTTGCCACGCTGTACCTGAGCCCGCGTGATTACCACCGCATCCACATGCCTTGCGCAGGTCGCCTGACGCGCATGATTTATGTGCCGGGCGATTTGTTCTCGGTCAACCCGACCACAGCACGCGGCGTGCCGGGCCTGTTTGCCCGCAACGAACGGGTGGTGTGCGTGTTTGAAGGTGCGCAAGGCCCCTTTGTGATGGTGTTGGTGGGCGCCACCATTGTGGGCAGCATGGCCACGGTGTGGCACGGCGTGGTCAACCCTCCACGGCCCGGCACGGTGCGTGAATGGACCTACGAGATGGGCAGCATCACCTTGGCGCAAGGCGAAGAGATGGGGCGCTTCTTGCTCGGCTCCACCGTGGTGATGCTGTTCCCCAAAGGGGTGATGCAGTTCAACTCAGACTGGACACCCGCTCGCCCTATCGTCATGGGCGAGACGATGGGATCGCTGAATTAATGGGGCTGTGACCCCGATCAAATCTCGATTTTGGAGCCCAGCTCGACCACCGCGTTGGTGGGCAAGTTCAAGAACGCAGCCGCACCACTGGCGTTGTGATGCATTTGCGCAAACAGTTTTTCGCGCCAAGTGGCCATGCCACCGCCAATGGTCGGGATCACGATGTCGCGTGACAGGAAATAGCTGGTCGTCATGGGATCCAGCTTGTAGCCTTCGTCCTCAATGGCGGCCAATGCGCTCGGCAAGTCGGGGTTGTCCTTGAAGCCATAGTTCACGATGACTTGCCAGCAGTCATGGCCAAGCGAGGTCACATCCAAGCGCTGACCGACGCCCACACGCGGCACCTCGTGGCTGCGCACAGTGACGAACAGGTTTCGCTCGTGCAATACCTTGTTGTGCTTGAGGTTGTGCAACAAAGCGTTGGGCACTGTACCGGTCTCGGCCGTCAGAAACACGGCCGTGCCTTCCACACGGGTGGGCGGCGAAATGAAGACGGCATCCAAGAAATCAGGCAAACGCAAAGCGTCTGAGCGCAAAGACTCGTTGAGCAAACGACGGCCATCGTGCCAGGTCAGCATCAGGGTGAACACCGCCGCGCCAATGAGCAGCGGGAACCAGCCACCGTCAAACAGCTTGAGCATGTTGGAGGCCCAAAACGCCAGATCGACCACAAAGAAAAAGCCCGTCGCGCCAATGCACAAGGCCAAAGGCAATTTCCATGCATAACGGATCACATAAAAGGTCAGCACAGTGGTGATCAGCATGTCGGTACACACAGCAATGCCATAGGCCGCAGCCAAGTTACTCGATGACTTGAACATGACCACCGCCAGCACAATGGCCACAAACAGGCCCCAGTTGACGAAGGGCATGTAAATTTGTCCCGTGTCGGTTTCGCTGGTGTGCTGCACTTCCAGTCGCGGAAGATAGCCCAACTGGATGACCTGCTTGGTCACGCTGAAAGCGCCAGAAATCAGCGCTTGAGAGGCGATCACCGTGGCCATGGTGGCCAGTCCCACCAAAGGCACCAAGGCCCAGTCCGGTGCCATCATATAAAACGGGTTTTTCACAGCTTCTGGATTGGACAGCAGCAAGGCCCCTTGTCCAAAATAGTTCAGCACCAAACAGGGCATGACCACGCTGAACCAAGCCAGGCGGATGGGTTTTTTGCCAAAGTGGCCCATGTCGGCATAGAGGGCTTCACCACCGGTCACGCACAGGACCACCGCGCCCAAAATGATGAAGGTGATGCCGGGCTCATTCCACATGAAGCCCAGCGCGTAATGCGGGCTAATCGCGAACAAGATCTCGGGGCGCTGCACGATGTGCGAGACACCCAAAACCGCGATGGCGAGAAACCAAACCAGTGTGATCGGACCAAAGAATTTGCCAATACCCGCAGTACCGCGCTTTTGCACCCAAAATAGCAAGAACAAGATGACCAAGGTGAGCGGGATCACCGCCTTTTTGAAGGTTGGCGAGATGATCTCCAGACCTTCAACGGCGGACAGCACAGAAATGGCGGGTGTGATGACGCCGTCACCATAAAACAGACAAGTACCAAAAATACCGATGATCAGCAAAACCTTGCGGGTTCTCGGGCGGTCCTTCACCGATTGCGAAGCGAGCGCCAACATGGCCACCAGTCCACCTTCGCCGTGGTTGTCGGCGCGAAGCACCAAGACCACGTACTTGACCGACACGATGGTGGTCAGGGTCCAAAAGAAAATCGAGAGAATGCCGTAGACGTTTTCTGGCGTGAAAGGTACATGGCCGGAACCAAACACCTCTTTCATCGCGTACAGCACGCTGGTGCCGATGTCGCCGTAAACCACGCCAATGGCGCCCAGTGTCAGGGCGGCGAGAGAGGATTTTGTTGATGACACAAAAAATGGCCTGACCAGGGTCAGGCGCTTAGTCTTGAAGTTCGCTATTTTGCGCTCAATGGCGGCTCTGTGTCACCGCTCACCCGAAGATTTTGTTGCGGTGCAGCAACTTCAGTCGTAAACCTCGGCCTCGGGATCGGTGGCTTCCAGCTCATAGCTGGCGGCCAGCATGGCCAAGCGGCCAATCACGCCGTACATATAAAAGCGGTTGGGCACGCTGGCACCGGGTTTGACGCCCGGCTGGGGCAGGTGCGGGGTATCGGCAAAAGCCAAGGGGACAAAGCTGGCACCGGGGGCGTTGAGGTTTTCGTCCACACCGCGCTCGGCGTGCACACGGTAAAAACCGCCCACCACATAGCGGTCCATCATGTAGACCACCGGCTCGGCCACGGCGTCATTGATCCGCTCGTTGGTCAGCACGCCTTCCTGGATGATCACGTCGTTGACCGTCTGGCCGTCCTTGATGACGTTCATCTTGTTGCGGGTCTTGCGGTTCAGCGCGTCCAAGTCGGACACATCGCGCACGGTCATGATGCCCATGCCATAGGTGCCGTTGTCGGCTTTGACGACCACGAACGGCTTTTCGTTGATGCCGTATTCCTTGTATTTGCGCTTGATCTTGGTCAGCAGCGCATCCACATTGCTGCGCAGGCACTCCATGCCCGTGCCTTCGGCAAAGTTCACGTCACCGCATTGGCTGAACATCGGGTTGATCAACCAAGGGTCAATGCCCAGCAGCTTGCCAAAACGCTTGGCCACTTCTTCGTAGCTCTGGAAATGCTTGGTCTTGCGGCGCACGCTCCAGCCTGCATGCAGGGGTGGCAGCAAGAATTGCTCGTGCAGCTCTTCCAAAATGCCCGGGGCACCCGCCGACAGGTCGTTGTTGAGCAAGATGGTGCAGGGGTCGAAATCTTTGAGGCCCAAGCGGTGCTGGGTGCGCACCACAGGTTCAAGCGTCACGCTTTCGCCGTTGGGCAGCTCAATGACCGTGGTCTCCTTGATTTCTGGGTTGATCGAGCCCAAGCGCACATTCAGGCCAGCCATGTGAAAGATGCGCTGCAACTGCGCCACATTGGTCAGGTAAAAGGTGTTGCGGGTGTGGTTTTCGGGAATGATCAGCAGGTTTTTGGCCTCGGGGCAGATCTTCTCGATGGCAGCTTGCGCAGCCTGCACGGCCAAGGGCAGCATCTCGGGCGTCAGGTTGTTCCAGCCGCCGGGGTAGAGGTTGGTGTCCACCGGCGCCAGCTTGAAGCCTGCGTTGCGGATGTCGACCGAGGTGTAGAACGGGGGCGTGTGCTCCATCCATTCCAGACGGAACCAACGCTCAATGGCGGGCATCGAGTCAAGGATGCGCTGTTCCAGCTCATTGATGGGGCCGGTCAGGGCAGTGATGAGGTGGGGAACCATGGGCATCCTTTATCGGGGAAAAAGCGGGTCAAAACAGAAAAATCATATGGGGTCGGGCAGTGCCATTGCAAGCGCCTACCGGACACAGCGCCAGCAGCTTGTGCGCCGGAGCACTGAAAGCGCGGCCATCAGCCACGCACCTCGCCCTCACCCAGCACCACATACTTGAGCGAGGTCAGGCCCTCGATGCCCACAGGGCCCCGGGCGTGGAATTTGTCGGTGCTGATGCCGATTTCGGCACCCAGTCCGTACTCGAAACCGTCGGCAAAGCGGGTGCTGGCGTTGACCATGACGCTGGCCGAGTCCACTTCGCGCAAAAAACGCTGGGCGTGCATGTGGTCGCGCGTCAGGATGGCGTCGGTATGGTGGCTGCTGTAGTGGTTGATGTGCGCAATCGCTTCATCCACCCCTTCAACCACCTTGATGCTGATGATGGGAGCGAGGTATTCCTCAAACCAATCTTGTTCGGTCGCATCCTTGATTGTGGCTTGGGGAACCTGGCTCAAAATGGCTTTGGCCTTGGGGCAGCAACGCATTTCAACGCCTTTGGTTGCGTAAATCGCGCCGATTTTGGGCAAGAACTCTGCCGCCACACCGCGCGCCACCAACAGGCTTTCGCTGGCGTTGCAGGGACTGTATTTTTGAGTTTTGGCGTTGTCGGCCACCTTCACAGCCATGTCCATGTCGCAGGGGTCGTCCACATAGGTGTGGCAATTGCCGTCCAGGTGCTTGATGACAGGCACCTTGGCTTCGGCACTGATGCGCTCGATCAGGCCCTTGCCGCCACGCGGAATGATGACGTCCACAAACTGCGGCATGGTGATGAGTTGGCCCACGGCGGCGCGGTCGGTGGTTTGCACCAGTTGCACGGCATCGCCCGGCAGGCCGCTGTCGGCCAGCGCTTGCTGCACCAGTTGGGCCAGTGCTTTGTTCGACTCGATGGCTTCGGAGCCGCCGCGCAAGATGCAGGCGTTGCCGCTCTTGATAGAAAGGCTGGCCGCTTCGATGGTCACGTTGGGGCGGCTTTCGAAAATCATGCCAAACACACCAATCGGCACGCGCATCTGGCCGACGCGGATGCCGCTGGGCACCTGCTTCATGCCGATGATTTCACCAATCACATCGGGCATGGCGGCCAGCTGCTCGCACCCTTGGGCGCAGGTTTCCAGTACTTTGGGCGTGAGTTTCAGGCGGTCCACCATGGGCTCGGCCAGCCCGGCAGCGCGTGCGCGCTCCAAATCCTTGGCGTTGTCGGCTTGCAGGGCCTCGGTGTTCTCGCGCAGCAAAGCGGCCAGATGGCGCAAGGCTTTGTTTTTGGTGGCAGCCGAGGCCTTGGCCATGAGGGCAGAGGCCTGCTTGGCCTGCTGGCCCAAGGCCTGGACGTGTTCGGCGGTGTTCAGATCAGTCATTCAGGCATTTTCGCAGATGCAGACAAGGTTCTTGGCGAGGTGACTTCTTTGTGAGAGGCTGCCCCCACGGCCGAATGTGGGCCGTCGCCCTGGCGGACACTCACAAGGAGGGGCTCGATCCCACCGAGGAACGTCAGCGGACGTTGCAAAAACGCGAAAACCTGACGGCGAGACGTTGCAGCGCCTGCCAGGGGTCGGTCGGCCAGTCGGACACTTTCAGGCCTTTGACAATGCCATCCACCTGGTGCGCCGCTTGCAGCAAACCGTTCAATCGGGCTTCGGTCATTCGGGGCAACACCCGTTCAAACAAGCGCTCGCGAGGGCCCCACACCCGTTGCTCCCTCAAGGCCAAAGGCATGGGCTTGCCTGCGGCGATGGCGTCTTTCACGCGTTTGAGGGCGCGAATGTCTTCGGCCAGCGTGTAGTGCACCAGCACAGCGGCTTCACCCTCGGCCTGCAGGCCGTCCAGCATGCGCTGCACGCGGGCCACCTGGCCCGACAACACCGACTCCGAAAGCTTGAAGACGTCGTAGCGGGCCACATTGACCACAGCCGACTCAACTTGTTCTTGGCTGAGCTCGCCTGCCGGGTGCAGCAAACCGAGCTTCTGGATTTCTTGGTGCGCGGCCAACAGGTTGCCTTCCACGCGGTCGGCAAAAAACTGCAAGGTGCGTTGGCCTTCTTCGCCGGCCACCACGCGTTGGCCTTGCAGCTGCAAGCGCTGGGCAATCCACTGGGGCAGCGCATTGCGGTCGACTGGATCGACCTGGATCGACACGCCCGAGTTTTCCAAAGCGGCAAACCAAGCCCCTTTGCGGGTGGCGGCATCCAGGCGCGGCAACAAAAACAGGGTCAAGGTCGTGTCGTTGCCTTGGGCTGAAGCGGCCAGTTGCTGAATGGCGGTGCTGCCCTCTTTGCCGGGCTTGCCTGAAGGCACGCGCACTTCCACGATTTGTTTGTCGGCAAACAAGCTGAGCGAACCGCCAGCGGCCAGCACTTCGCTCCAGTCAAAGTGCGCACCCGATACGGTGTGCACGCTGCGCTCGGTGTAGCCTTGGGCACGCGCGGTCGCGCGGATCGCATCGGCTGCCTCCTGAATCAGCAAGGCCTCATCGCCATGCAATACATACAGGCTGCGCAAGCCTTTTTGCAGGTGCGCAGACAACTGAGGAAGGGCCAACTGCATGGGTGCGCTCAGTCCCGGGGCATCAGGGGCGGGATGCCGGACCCGAGGAGGCCTCGGACGCAGGCGCTGCAGCGGGCACTGCCGCCCCCATAGGCTTGGCCAAGCTGCGCGGTTTGACCGCTGAAAGACGGCGCATGATCTGCTGCACGATGTCGGTCTGCATGTCGCGGTACAGGATGCCCATCTCGATTTCTTTGGACAGCGCTGCCGTTTCGGTGAAGCTCAAATCCCGCTGCAAAGCCAATGAAACGGGCTCGATCAGCTCCACGCCTTGCGGCGTGCGCAGACGAAATTGCACTTGCAAACGCAATTGCAGTTCACGGATCTGTCCCGTTGCACTCACCCCCACAGGCAATTGCTGGCGTGTCTCGCTCAGGATGTCGAGGATCGCATCGGCCTGGAGCATTTGTTTGGGCTCGGTCAAAAGGTCAATGCGCCCCGTGCCGAGGAGGTTGCGCCGCAACTCCACACCAAAGGGTGAGGTGGTTGAGAAATTCGCATACAAGGTCTTGAACGCGAAATCGTTGGTTTGGCGCAGCTGAAACCCGCAGCCCGAAAGCCAAAGGGGCATGACGCCCAAACTCGCAGCAGTCAAAAAGAATCGGCGTGAGGGTTTCATGGGTTGTGCGCTCTCAAATCACCACGTTGACCAAACGGCCCGGCACGACGATGACCTTCTTGGGCGCAGCGCCAGCGGCCTGCTTGACAAAGGCCTCGTTGGCCAAGGCAGCAGCCTCGATCTGCGCTTTGTCGGCCGACGCGGGCACCAAGACGGACCCGCGCAGCTTGCCGTTGATCTGCAGCATCAGCTCAATCTGGTCGCGCTCCAAAGCCGACTCGTCCACCGTGGGCCAAGGGGCATCCAGCAACTCGCCCACAGCCTTGGCGAAGCCCAGCTGCTGCCAAACTTCGTCGGTGATGTGCGGGCAGGCGGGGTAGAGCATGCGCATCAAGAGCGAAACGCCTTCGCACAGAGCGGCGATGTCACCCGCGCTGCCATCGGGCTTGAAGTCTTCCAGCGCGTTGAGCAGCTTCATGCAGCCGGACACCACGGTGTTGTACTGCATGCGCTCGTAGTCGTAACCGACTTGCTTGAGCACCAGGTGCATTTCGCGGCGCAAGGCTTTGGCCGAATCACCCAAGGCGGCTTGGCTCAGGTCTTGGCTTGTGGCCGACCGCAGTAATTCGTTGTGCTTGAAAGCGAAGTTCCACACGCGGCGCAAAAAGCGGTAACTGCCTTCCACGGCCGAGTCGTTCCACTCCAGCGTGACTTCGGGCGGCGCGGTAAACATGGTGTACAGGCGCGCCGTGTCTGCGCCGTAGCGCTCAATCAGGTCCTGTGGGTCCACGCCGTTGTTCTTGGACTTGGACATGGTGCCCACGCCCTCGTAGTCTATTGGCGTGCCCACAGGCAAACGGCCATCGCCGCTGTCGGCTTCGTTCTTGAGCTTGGCGCCGATCACCTTGCCGGTCTCGTCGAGCACATGCTCCACGTCGTGCGGCCAGAAGTAGTCCTTGCCGCCTTTGGCGGTGCGACGCGAATAGATGTGGTTCAGCACCATGCCCTGCGTGAGCAACTTGCTGAAAGGCTCGTCGACCTTGACCAGACCCAAGTCGCGCATGACCTTGGTCCAAAAGCGCGCATACAGCAGGTGCAAGATGGCGTGTTCGATGCCACCGATGTATTGGTCCATGCCGCTGCCGCCAGTGGCGTTGTTCTGGTCCCGCATCCAATAGTCCGCACCCTCTGCCACCATCTTCTCGGTGTTGGTCGGGTCGCAATAGCGCATGAAGTACCAGGACGAGTCCACAAAGGTGTCCATGGTGTCGGTCTCACGGCGTGCGGGCTTGCCGCATACGGGGCATGTCACACCCGCGTGGAAACCTTCGTGTTTGTGCAGCGGGTTGCCTGAGCCATCAGGGATGCAATCTTGCGGCAGCACAACGGGCAGGTCTTTTTCGGAGACGGGCACCGCGCCGTGCTCGTCGCAATGGATGATCGGGATCGGCGTGCCCCAGTAGCGCTGACGGCTCACGCCCCAGTCGCGCAGACGCCAAGTGGTTTTCTTTTCGCCCAAGTCTTTGGCGGCCAACAACTCGGCCACTTTGGAGACCGCGGCTTTCTGGCTCAGGCCATCGAGTTCGCCGGAGTTGATGCACACGCCGTCTTTGGTCGCATACCACTCTGCCCAAGTCGTTGCGTCAAAAGAGGCCTTGGCGTTGCCTGCGTTGGGCGACGATGTTGAGCTTGCGTCTGAGGCGCCCGACGCAGGCGACGACAAGGCCGCACCACGCTGAGCGACGACTTGCTTGATCGGCAAGGCGTACTTCAAAGCAAATGCGAAGTCACGCTCGTCGTGCGCGGGCACGCCCATGACAGCACCGTCGCCGTAGCTCATCAACACGTAGTTTCCGACCCAGACCTCGACTTGCGCGCCGGTCAAGGGATGCGTCACAAACAGGCCTGTGGCCATGCCCTTTTTCTCTTGGGTGGCCATTTCGGCCTCGGTCGTGCCGCCGCTCTTGCACTCTTCCAAAAACGCCGCCAAAGCGGGGTTGCTGGCCGCAGCGTGCAGCGCCAGTGGGTGTTCCGCAGCCACGGCGCAAAACGTCACGCCCATGATGGTGTCGGCGCGGGTGGTGAAGACGTACATCTTGCCGTCACCAATCAAAGCGCCGTCAGCGCCTTTGATGTCGTGCGGGAAGGCAAAGCGCACGCCTTCACTCTTGCCGATCCAGTTTTCCTGCATCAGGCGCACTTTGTCAGGCCAGCCGTTCAGCGTGGCCTTGTCGTTGCCAATCTGCACATGGTCCAGCAGCTCTTGGGCATATTGGGTGATGTTCAGGTAATAGCCCGGAATCTCGCGCTTTTCGACCGGTGCGCCGGTGCGCCAGCCTTTGCCGTCAATCACCTGTTCGTTGGCCAGCACGGTCTGGTCCACCGGGTCCCAGTTCACGACCTGGGTCTTGCGGTAAGCGATGCCTTTTTCCAGCATCTTCAAGAACAGCCACTGGTTCCATTTGTAGTAAGTCGGGTCGCAGGTGGCGACTTCGCGTGACCAGTCGATGGCCAGGCCCATGGCCTGCATCTGCTTTTTCATGTACGCGATGTTCTCGTACGTCCATTTGGCCGGGGGTACACCATTCTTCAAGGCGGCATTCTCGGCAGGCAGACCAAACGCGTCCCAGCCCATGGGCATCAAGACATTGAAGCCTTTCATGCGCAGGCTGCGTGTGAGCATGTCGTTGATGGTGTAGTTGCGCACATGGCCCATGTGCAGCTTGCCGCTGGGGTAAGGCAGCATGGAGCAGGCGTAAAACTTCTTTTTGCTGGCGTCTTCGGTGACGCGGTAGGCATCGCGAGCCGTCCAGCGGGACTGTGCTGCGGGTTCGACTTCGAGGTGGTTGTACTTGTCTTGCATAGACTGCAATTGTAGGCTGGTGCGCGTGTTGTTCTGGGTGAATTGACCGGCGTTGGTGACCCGCAGGACGGGTGACCCGGGCGCCTCAGACGCAAGCTCAACATCGTTGCCCGGGTCACCCGCCCTGCGGGCATCGGGACTCGGGGTTCGCGGGCTTTACCCTTTCAGCGCTTGGGAGGGGAAGGGGTCTGGGCAACAAAGCCGATGCGCGACAGCCCGGCTTTTTGGGCCAGCCCCATGGTTTCAACGATGCGACCATAGGGGACGGACTCGTCTGCACGCAATTCCAACTCGGTATTGGGGTTGCGTTTGGCGGCTTCGGCCAAGCGCAGTCGCAGGGTTTCGGGGGTGATGGGCTTGTCGTTCAGGTACACAGTGCCTTGGGCGGCCACCACCAAAGACAGCGCTTGAGGCGATGCTCCTGCCTCGCCGCCCTCGGACTGGGGCAGGTCCAGACGGATGGCGCTGGTCATCAACGGGGCGGTGAGGATGAAAATGACCAACAAAACCAGCATCACGTCCACCATGGGGGTGACGTTGATCTCGCTCATGGGGGCGTCCGGCTTGCGGGTTTCCAGGCGACCAAAGGCCATGGCTCAGTCCTGCGGGTCGGCCAGCAAGCCGCGCAAATCGTGGGCAAAGCCCTCGAGTTCGGCTTCGATCTGGTTCACTTTTCGGCCAAGCAGGTTGTAGCCCAGCACGGCAGGAATGGCTACGGCCAGCCCGGCAGCGGTCATGATCAGGGCCTCGCCCACAGGGCCAGCCACCTTGTCGATGGTCAGCTGCCCGGCTTCGGCCATGCCCGTCAGGGCATTGAAGATGCCCCAGACGGTGCCCAAAAGACCGACGAATGGCGAAATGGAGCCTGCCGTAGCCAACCAGACCTGGCCCCATTGCAAACGGCGCACCACGCCCTGCAGCGCGTCGCGCAGGGCGCGGGTCAGTTGTTGGCGGCGGTCACCGGCAGAGGCCAGAGTGCCGCCGACCGGGAGCAAAGTGGCTTCCAGCATGGGGGTGATGCAGGTATCGCGGTCAAACTGGGCCACGCGCTGCTGCGCTTGATCCAGGCCCGGAGACTGCCAAAACGCGGCCACGCTGCGGCGCACATCCAGGCCCACCCGCGAGAGCAAACGCCATTTCCAGACCATCACCACCCAACTGCCCACCGACAGCGCCAGCAAAACCAGCGCAAGCACCCGGCTGACCAGGTCGCTGTGCAACAAAAAGTCGTTGAGGGTCATGGTGAAAAAGGACGTGGTGTCAGCGCAGGCTCAACACGTCAAACATGTCAAACAGCCCGCGCTGCTGGGTGGCCAAATAACGCACGGCACGCAGGCTGCCTTGGGCGTAAGTGGATCGGCTGGAAGATTTGTGCGTGACTTCGATGCGCTCGCCAATGCCCGCAAACAACACCGTGTGGTCCCCCACGATGTCGCCACCGCGAATCGTCGAAAAACCGATGGTGGACGGATCGCGCTCGCCCGTATGGCCATAGCGCTCGTACACGGCGCAGTCTTTGAGGTCGCGGCCAATGGCCTCGGCAATCACCTCGCCCATTTTGAGTGCGGTGCCCGAGGGCGCGTCCACTTTGTGACGGTGGTGGGCTTCGATGATTTCGATGTCGTAGCCCGTGGACATGGCTTGCGCGGCCATTTGCAACAACTTGAGCGTGACGTTGACGCCCACGCTCATGTTGGGGGCCATCACGATGGCGATGTCTTTGGCAATTTCAGCGATCTCCGCTTTTTGCGCGTCGGTAAAACCGGTGGTGCCGATCACCGCCTTGACCCCCAGTTCACGGCACACCTTCAGGTGGGCCAAGGTGCCCTCGGGGCGGGTGAAATCGATGAGGCAGGATGCGTTTTTCAGCCCGGCATGCAGGTCAGCCGTGACCAGCACACCCGTGGACTGCCCCATGGGCGCAGCAGCGTCCTGGCCCAGCGCGGGGCTGGCCGGGATGTCGAGCGCTCCCGCCAGGCGGCAATCGCTGGAGGCCAGAATGGCTTCGATGAGCATGTGCCCCATGCGGCCAGAGGCCCCTGCAACGGTGATGGGCAAGTCGTTCAATTGAGTCATGTCGTTTAAGCAATGATGGGCGAGCAGGCCATAAGGCACCCGGCCCGAACAAGGCACCCCTTTAGCGGGGTGCCGGCTCCAAGGGAGGGTAGGTCGCAGGCAGTGGCGCAGTGCGCTGCGCATCGCCCGTCGCCTTGGGTGCAGGGAACTTTTTCAGATCTTCCTCGCTGGCCTGCAAACTTGGCACGCTGGTGACTTTGCGCTGGACCACGAGGCGTTCCACAAACTCGGACTCACTGGGCAAGTCGCCAGCTTCAACCGAGGACACCATATCGTTTTTGAAATAAACGGTGAGCTGAAAGGTCTGAGGCGGGACACCTTGGCGGCGGATGCTGAAGGCGTAATCCCAACGGTCTGCATGGAACAGGCTCGTCACCAAGGGCGTACCCAAAATATCACGGACCTGCGCTCGGGGCATGCCCGTGCTGATCGCCTGGCGCTGCTCTTTGGAGACGAAGTTACCTTGCACCACCTCGGGCACGTAAGGCTTGAGGGTGTCGCTGGTGAAGCTGGACATGTTGGCACAACCCGCCAAACTGGCGCACATGAAGAGCATGGTCAGGCGTGTGCCTGTCAAGGGGAAATTCAGGGATGCTGTCATGGTTGTGGACTGGCCGATATGATCAGGTCATTGTAGCGGCAGCACGGTGCACCACTGCTTTTTCTACCCAGACACCCTTCACATGACCCAAATCGACGAACTGAAAAACAATGGTCTGAAGGCCACGCTGCCCCGCCTGAAGATCTTGGAGGTTTTTCAGCGCGGGCAGCAGCGGCACATGACGGCCGAAGACGTGTTTCGCCTCCTGCTGAGCGAAAACACCGACATCGGTCTGGCCACTGTGTACAGGGTACTGATGCAGTTCGAGCAGGCAGGCATTCTCAGTCGCAACCACTTTGAAAGTGGCAAAGCTGTTTACGAACTCAACGAAGGCCAGCACCACGACCACATGGTTTGTCTGGACTGCGGTCGGGTGGAAGAGTTTTATGACCCGGAGATCGAGTCCAGGCAACAAGCGGTGGCCGAAGCCAAAGGTTTTGTGATCGCCGACCACGCGCTGAGCCTCTACGCCCATTGCACCCAAAAACCTTGCCCCTACCGCCCAAGTTGAGCGGGCCGAGCGTCTTTAATCCATCGCCCGGCGCTGGCGCTCGATGAATTCCTGGTAAGTGTCAATGCCACGCATCTGCAAAATGGTGTTGCGCACGGCGGCCTCGACCAAGACCGCGATGTTGCGGCCCGCTACCACCTGAATCACCACTTTGCGCACCGGAATGCCCAACACGTCCTGAACCAACGGCTCCGCAGGCAGGCGTTCATAGTCGCGCTCCAGAGTTTCGCGGCGCACCAAGTGCACGATGAGCTTCAGTCTCATCTTGCGGCGCACTGCCGTCTCGCCAAAAATGGCGCGAATGTCCAAAAGACCAATGCCACGCACTTCCAAAAGGTTTTGCAGCAGGTCAGGGCAGCGCGCCTCGATGGCGGTCTGGTTGATGCGATACAGGTCTACGGCGTCATCGGCCACCAGGCCGTTTCCGCGTGAAATGAGCTCCAAACCCAGCTCACTCTTACCCAGCCCTGATTCGCCCGTGATGAGCACGCCCATGCCCAAAATGTCCATGAACACACCGTGCATGGTGGTACGGTCGGCAAAGTGCTTGGACAGGTAAGCGCGCAGCACATCAATGACAAAGGCCGACGATTGCTCGGTCGAGAACATCGGAATCTGCGCCCGCTCGCACATGGACAACAAGGCGTCAGGCGCTGTCTGACCATCGGCCAGCACGAGCACTGGCGGCTCCAGTGTGACGATACGGGCAATTCGACGGGCGCAGTCCTCGGACGTGGAATTGGTGAGGTAAGCGACCTCGCGGGGCCCCAGAATCTGAACGCGGTAGGGATGGATGTAGTTCAGGTAACCGACCAGGTCGGCGCCCGAACGGGCTTCGCGGACAGCGACTTCATCGAAGCGGCGCTCGGAAGCACCCAATCCCGCCACCCACTGCCATTTGAGCTTGCTGCGGTGGTCTTCGAACAGAACGTCGGCGCTGATGACGGAAGGTTTCATCGCAACAACAGCGCCCTGTATCGGTTCAAGCGGTTTGGGCCGACTGCCACTGGGCAATCAATTGGTGCAGGTTGTTCTGAACCGTGCTGCTTTTGATGTTTTCGCGCAGTGTGGTGTCACTGAGCAACTCGGCGATCTCGGACAGGATCTCCAAGTGCTTTTGGGTTGCGGCTTCCGGTACCAGTAAAAAAATGAGCAGGTTGACCGGTTGTTCATCGGGCGCATCGAAGCCAATGGGCTGGGCCAGCTGGAACACGGCGGCCATGGGCGACTTCAGCCCTTTGATGCGGCCATGGGGGATGGCGACACCATGCCCCAAACCCGTAGAGCCGAGCCGCTCACGGGCGAAGAGGCTGTCAGTCACCAAGGCACGGGACAGCCCGTGCAGGTTCTCAAAGAGAAGTCCGGCTTCTTCGAATGCGCGTTTCTTGCTGGTGGCTTCCACCCCGACAAGAACTTGGGCAACAGGCAATATGGATGAGAGGCGATTCATGGTCGAGGCCGGATTATGCACCTTGCGCGGGGAGGGCCATCATTGCGCATGCAAACCGGGGCTGGGAGGCGGTCATTGTGCCCCTAAAAAGGCGCTGGAGCCCTATGAAAAAAGGGCCACACGCTTGTGGCCCTTTTGCGAACAGAAGATGCACGCCATTACATCATGCGCTTGGGAGCGCTGTGGTGGTGATCGGTGATGCGGTCTTTGTGCTTGACGACCTGGCGGTCCAGCTTGTCCACCAGATCATCCACAGCGGCATACAAATCTTGATGCGCGCTTTCGGCAAACAAGTCGCTGCCTTTGACGTGGATATTGCATTCGGCGCGTTGGCGCTTTTCTTTTTCTTTTTGCTTTTCAACGGTCAAAAGCACTTTGACATCAACCACTTGGTCAAAGTGCCGGGTGATCCGGTCAAGCTTCCCCGTGACGTACTGACGCAATGCCGGGGTCACTTCCAGATGGTGCCCGCTGATGGTTAAATTCATAGTCGTCGCCTCCATGATTCAGGGTATAAAAAGCCTCGCCGAAGCTGGGCTCGGAAACCACCTTGAGGGGTAGTTCAACCCCACTATGCGCGCCCCGAAATTGAAAAGCAAGGCGGCGGCAACTAAACCTGTAACGTCCGATGCTTTTGCCCCCAAAGACCCATTTCGGTGCTATCGTTCGACTTGTCGCGCCACACCGACGGACTTTTTCTCATCCCGAACTCACGCCGACGCAGCAGGCGCCCCATGCAAGCGCAAATGCCCAGCCAGCCAAACGCTGAGCAAGCTGGCCACCACCCCCAACAAGCCCGCTACCCAATACAAGGTAAGTTGCCCCTGAGCGTCGCGCCCAATGATGAGCCCCGCCACCAGGGCTGCCAGGCCCATGGAGGCCGACTGCACGGCCGAGTTCAGGGTCATGAAGGTGCCGCGCAACCGGGGCAGGGCAGCCGAGGAAATCATCGCCATGCCGGGGATCATGCGCCCGCTCATGACGGTGAAGAACAGCGTCGATATGGCCAGCAAGCCCCAAAGGGGCAGCCCTTGCGAGAGTGTGGTGGCCATCAAGGGCACGGTCACCGCCAAAGCCAGGCGCTGGAACATCCGGACCTTGCCCACCCGGTCCGTCAGGCGGCCAAAGTAGCGTGCACTGAGCAAGGTGGCCACTCCCCCGCACAGGTAGATCCAAGGCACCTCGGCTGCCTGCATGCCTGCGTTGGACTGCAGGTAAATGGTGATGTAAGGAATCACGGTGAACGCGGCGAACATCATCAGGCCCGACACGGCAAACGCCTTGAGGTGGTTGGGCTCGGCCAACACCTGGCCGATGCCGCGCCAAACACTCACCCTCTCGGGGTGGTGCAAGTGCGCATCCAGCCGCGGCAAGGTTTGCCAAGCCCCCAGCGCCAGCAGACCCACCAACGCCGCGATGCCCACAAAAGGCGCATGCCAGTTGAAATGCGCTGCCAAAAACAGGCCCAAGGGCACACCCGCCACGGTGGACACTGAAAACGAGGTCATCACCACACTCATGGCCCGGCCCCGGCGCTCAAAGGGGATCACATCGGCCACGATGGTCTGGGACAGGGCCGACAAAACACCACCAAACAAGCCTGCGGCCACACGCGCCACCATCAACCACACATAGTCGGGGGCCAAGGCGCAAGCGAGGGTGGCCAGCCCGAACAGGCTGTACATGGTGAGCAGCAGCTGCTTGCGACTGAAACGGTCAATGTAGGTGGCCGCCATCAAACCCGAAAAGCCCGCCGACAAGGTGTAGGCCGAAACCAGCAAGCCGAACTGGGCGTTGCTGATGCCGAACAAAGCCGTGAACTGCGGCCCCAGCGGCATCATGATCATGAAGTCGAGGATGTGGGTGAACTGGATGCCAGCCAGTGTGAAAAGCAGCCAGCGCTCACGGCGCGGGGTCAAGTGGGGGATGGTCATGGAACAATGCCGTTGAATGCTTTGAATCTAACACCCAAGGCCGTCCATCGCCTTTGTTCACCCTCACATGCCCATTGACTCCTCGACGCCCACACCGCCAATGTCTTCCACAGCGCCATCCAAATCGCCACACACTCACCCCATGCTGGGGCTGGTTCTGATGGGGGGCGGCGCCCGCACCGCTTACCAGGCAGGGGCGCTGAAGGCCATTGGCCAATTGCTGAGTCGCTCTGGAGGCCCATCGCAAGCTTTCCCTTTTCAGGTGCTGGCGGGCACCTCGGCCGGGGCCTTGAACGCCACGTTTTTGGCCAGTAAGGCCATGGAGGGCTTGGGTGGACTGGATGACCTGGCGCATTTTTGGGCCCAGATCCGCACGGAAGCGGTTTACCGGCTGCCCCAAACCCCGCTGGACAAATTCAGCCGATGGGCCACAGCATTGGGCTTACTGAGTTCAGCCCGCGCCCACGCCGCAGCCATGGACAGTCTGGCCCTGGTCAACACCTTGCACCAAGCGATTGCCCTCGAGAAGATCGATACCGCTTTGAAAAGCGGTGCGTTGGAAGCTCTGGCCGTCACCGCGTCGAGTTATTCGAGTGGCATTCACTGGACGTTTTGCCAAACCCGCGACGGCCAAGCCATCCCCTGGAGCCGCCCAGGCAGACGCGCCGAGCAGCAACCCATCACCATAGAACACCTGATGGCGTCCAGCGCCATTCCCTTCATTTTCCCGTCCACCCCCCTGTGGGTCGACGGCGGCATGGAGTTTTTCGGGGACGGCTCAATGCGCCAGATCTCCCCCTTGTCCTCGGCGGTGCACCTCGGGGCTGACCGGATCTTGGCCATTGGGGTGAGCCAGCCCCAGCGGGCCAGCCTGGCGGCTCCCCCCCGCGCCGCGGGACGCCCATCGCTGGGCACGATCGCTGGCCACGCCATGGCCAGCGTGTTCCACGACACGCTGGAGGCCGATGTCGAGCAGATCACCCGCATCAACCAAGCCCTGGACAGCCTGCCCGAAGCGGTCCGCGCAGACCTGCCCCTGCGACCGGTACGGGTGCTGACACTGCAACCCAGCGCCTCGCTCGACGCCCTGGCGCAAGCGCACGCCCACACCCTGCCCCGGCCCATCCTTCGGGTGCTGGAGGGCTTGGGCGCCCTGCGCGGCAGTGGGGCAGCCCTGGCCAGTTATTTGCTGTTCGAGCCGGCGTTCATCTCGGCGCTGATGGCTTTGGGTCAAGCGGACGTGCAGGCCCGCGCCGACGAGATCCTGGCATTTATGGCCCCCGCAGGGACGCATCCGGTGCGATAATCCGCCTATTCATTCTGGAGACACATTGCCGTGGAAACTACCCCGAGTCGGTAGCTTTCGAACGCCTTGAGCATTGGCCCATCGTTCGAAAGCTGCAGAAAACCCCCTTCGCCGCCCCTTTGAACTTTTGGCACCTGGCCACTTTTCGGATTCGCCATGCTCAACATCTTCACCCTCGTCAACGGCCGACTCTTCCAGGAAGAGATCGAGTCGTTGGAAGAACTCTCCCGCTTCCAGCCCATCTGGGTTGACTTGGAGTCGCCCACGCCGGAAGAAAAGCGCTGGATCAAACAGTACTTTGGCCTGTCCATCCCGGAAGACGCGATGGACGAGGACATCGAAGAATCGGCGCGCTTTTACGAAGAAGACAACGGCGAGCTGCACATCCGTTCGGACTTCTTGATCGCCGACGATGACGAGCCCCGCACCGTGCGCTGCGCCTTCATCCTGAACCAGCACAACGCCGACTTGAAAAGCCAAGGCGTGCTGTTTTCCATCCACGACGAAGACGTGCCGGTGTTTCGCTTGCTGCGCATGCGGGCACGCCGCGCGCCTGGCCTGATTGAAGACGCCAAGGAAGTGCTGCTCAAGCTGTTTGACGCCGACGCCGAATACTCGGCGGATACGCTCGAAGGCATTTACGATCAGCTCGAAAAAGTAGGGAACACCGTGCTCTCAGGCGATGTGACCGACGCCATGGCCAGCGAAGTGCTGGGCGCGATTGCACGGCAAGAAGACATGAACGGCCGCATTCGCCGCAACGTGATGGACACGCGCCGCGCCCTGAGCTTCATGATGCGCTCCAAGATGCTGAATGCCGAACAGTTTGAAGACGCCCGTCAGATCATGCGCGACATCGACTCGCTCGACTCGCACACGGCCTTTTTGTTCGACAAAATCAACTTCTTGATGGATGCCACCGTCGGTTTCATCAACATCAACCAGAACAAGATCATCAAGATCTTCTCGGTGGCCAGTGTGGCCTTGCTGCCACCCACCTTGATCGCCAGCCTTTACGGCATGAACTTCCAGTACATGCCCGAGCTGTCGCAAAAATGGGGCTACCCCTACGCCCTGGCACTGATGGCCGCCAGCGCCGTGGTGCCCATGTGGTACTTCCGCCACCGCGGTTGGCTCAAATAAGGCCTGCTCCAACGGGCTGCCGACAGGTCAGCCACTGGGACAAAATCGCCAGGCTGTAACGGCTGGCCACCTCGCGGATGAAGCGCTGAAAGTCGGTGTGCGCCGCGTCGTCTGCGCGGTCCGAAATGGTGCGCACCGCTGCAAAGGGCACGCCGTAATCGTGGCACACCTGCGCCACCGCCGCGCCCTCCATCTCCACCGCCAAAGCCTCGGGCAGCGCTTGGCGCAGTGCATGGCTTTCGGCCGAAGTTGAAACAAAACGGTCGCCACTGAGGATCAGGCCTCGATGCACGCGAGGCGCATGCAATTGGAACTCGGCCAAGGTGCCCGCCCCCAGGTGGGGTCTCCTCGTTTTCAGTGCAATAAGTGACGGTACGAAAAGCTAGCACTGGCGCGGAGGTGGTGTTGGTAGATCGTTGATTTCATTGACTTTCCTGTTCACTTTCAAATCTGCGATTCGTGGCGTCAAACCGTGGTCGGTTTCATCCATTGGTGCCAGTTATCGATGCATTTGGCCGCGAAGGCAGGATTTGGTCAGCATAGCGGTCAACCGGGAAGCGAAACACACCCCGCAAGTTGATGCTCTCCAGCCTGGTGGGCGCAATCTTCCCGATCAGTTCCGGTGGAATGACCTGGCGGCGGTTCGACCAGCGATCCAGGACCGCCTGCATCTGTGAGGTATTCCACGCCATCACGATGTTGGCCATCAGGCTCAACGCATCGGCCACAGCCTGCATTTCATCGACACGTTTGGCCTGCGCCGGGCTGATCCGGCCGGTATAAATGGCGCGCTTGAGGGCGTTAACAGCCTCGCCCCGATTGAGCACCCGGCGCAACTCGTTCCTGAAAGCGTCCTTGACAAAGTAGTCAGCCAAAAACGCCGTACGCAGCAACCGCCCCAATTGCACGCCAGCCTCATAGATTGGATCGCCCTGGGCGGCAGAACCGAACCGCGCAAGAGCTGCCACCGCACTGGCATGTCCGCTCATGACCGAGGCTGCCAGGTGCACCAGACTATCCCAATGCTTTTCGATCAAAGCGACGTCGACATTGGCTTCGCACACCGCAGCGATTTCTGCGGGCACTTTGGTGCCGCGTGGCACAAAGAGGTGGCGCTGTTTGAGTTCCTTCAACCGCGGGCAAAGATCAAAACCAAGCAAACGGGCATGTGACATGGCAAAGTCGGTGTAGCCATGGGTATCCACAGCAAGCTGGCTGGTCTCCAGCTTTTCTTGGCGGATGACACCTTCAATGGCCACGCCCGCCTGGCGCTCATTGAGCACAAAGGGCTGCGCATGGAAGATGCCCCACCGGTCTTTTACATGGGAGTAGATTCCAATGGAAGGTGTGTTGCGCCGAGGATCAAGCCGGGCTTGCCACACCCGTTTGGTGGTCTCCATGCTCATCATGTCAGAAGATGCCAAATCGGACCGCCCCCAGGTGGCGGCAATCGGGTGTCGCTGCATGAATTCCAGCACAGCCTGGCAGGCCTGGCTCAGACGCCGTTCGTCCCGCGCCCAGCGCATGGCCTGGCGAATGCTGGTGGCAGACAATTGCGGAATCATGCGCGCGCATTCGACCGCAGTCAGACTGGTGCCGTGGGCCATGATGCCGGCATAGACCATCAGCAGCTCGTCGGTAGAGCGCGGCTCACGTCCGAGCATGATCCAGCTAAAGCGCACCTGGGCGTCAACGGCCAGAATCACTTCCGGCAATTGAACCTCACCGATGCGGTGATCCAAAGCCGCGCGCAGCTTGGTCACTTCTGGGTCTTCGTCCTCTGCGGGCAATGGCGACAAATGGAGTTCATCATCCACGCGCAGTACGCCACTGCGGGCTGCAGCGGCCACCGCATCGACACCGGCAGTTACTCTGGCCAGCAAAGGCTTCAAGAAAGTGGCAGCCTTGCTGGGTAACGATAGACGGGCATAGTGTTTCTTGGACTCTGCCTGCCAACGCTCGTCCGTGAAGAACAAGCGCGCACGACCCCGAAAGCTCAGGCTGTGCTCAATCCAGACCGAGCCATTGCGCACCGCGCGGCGCAGGGCAAACAGGGTGGCCACCTCCAACGCCTGAAACGCCCGTTCCCGGTCTGGGCTGGAGATCGAAACCTGCCAGATCATTCCCAGACTTGGTGCCACCACTTCAACTGGCAGCTTTCTGGATCCTTTGAGATATAAAGCTTGCAGCTTGGCAAGGTACTCGATGGCAGGATGCTCGCCGGTGGCCTGCCAGGGCAGCTTTGCAATGGCGACGAGCAACGACCGCACGGGGCGAATTCCATCAATCAATCCCTCGCGGACCAGGGAGGCCCTGCTCGGTGGTTTGCGTTTCTGGGTTTCGGTGATCAAGGCTTCAAGACGGGCACGCAACTCAGCATCTGGCACCGCACCTTGCGCGCTCAAGGCAACAAGTTCGCCGAGCAGCGTTTTGTACATTGCGGCCCAATTGACGGTAGCGGGGACATCGGCGGCAGCCTGACGCCACAGATCGGCGATCCGGCGCTGCACCATAAGGATCAACTGGTCTGTGGTGGTGAACAGGCAATACCGAAGAAAGCATGCGACCTCCACGGTGCGCGCTGGCTCTTTGATCTTGGCTCCGGCTGAGGGCGGCCTGGAGACAAGTCGGCGCGCGTAGCGGCGCAAGATGAGATCGGGGATGTCTGCCAGGTGCTTATGAACGTCCAGCGTGTAAAGCAGGTCGATGCGCTCCAGTACCTCGCTGATTTGGCGGGTTGAGTGTTTCGCCGGTGCAGCCCATAGCCAACTCTGCTGGGTTTGTCCATCTGGGCGCAGCTCTGAAACTGAGGCTCGCCAGCGATCAAGTGTTGCTGGATCAACGCTGGCGGCGATGGCGGTGCCTGTTTCAACTTCAAGCTGGGCAAGTGCCGCCGCAATCAGTGTCCGAATTGCCCGCTCGTGCACGATCACCAGCTTGTTCTTGTACAGCCATTGACGCGCCCGCACGAGTAGCTGATCGCGGTCGGCGCAGCGCGCCACTTCGTCGCGCAGTTCACGTACCAGTGAGCGGCGCTGGTGCTCGCTCATCCACTGGAATCCAAGGACCGTGCAGGCTACTTGTTGGTGATCGAATAGCGTGCGCCCGCGTTCATACATGGCTCTCAGCGAGGCGACTTCTGGTGCTGCAATGCCAAGCTCGTTGCCAAGGTGGCGCCACAAGGCTACTGGAATTACCCGAAAGGCACCGAGCAAACGCCCACTCATGCGCAGGAAACCAATATGGAGCGCCAGACCAAGCTTGTGGGAATCACCTCGGCGTGCATTGATTGCGTCGCGCTCGGCACCATCGAAGGTGAAAAATGCCTTCATCTCGAAGTCGCTGATATCGCGGGGGAGCCCACGCATCCCCAAAAACGTTGTGTGCCAACCCTGCATCGTGAACCTCAAAAGTGGGAGGCCACCATACCCGTTTACAAAGCGAACAGGAAAGTCAATGAAATCAACGGTCTACCCAGACCACCCCCGCGCCAGTGCTAGCTTTGCGTACCGTCACTTATTGCACTGAAAACGAGGAGACCCCAGCAGCGACCATGGCCTCGGTCAAAAAGTACACCTCTTCGCGGTCCATCTCGCCCCGGTTGGTGGCCACCACAAAGGCGGTGAGTTCGATCTTGGAATAGTGGTGCCCCGCGATGTCCTGCACGATGGCGTGGAAGTCGTCCTTGTTCAGACGCTCGCCATCGATCTTGCGAAACAGCGCTTCCATCGATGCCGGAGGTTCGGCTTGCGAGACCGATGCGGTGTGTCCATCGGGCACGCCCAAATGCCTGAAAGCCTCTTCTGACAAACCCACTTCGGTGCAGGCCACGATGTTGTCGTCGTCCACCACATTGAGGGTGGCCACCACCTGTCGTCCATTGGCCCTCACTTCGATCTTGGACAGCGCCTGAAAACCTTCTGCCCGGTACACTGCGCAATTGCGGTTGAGGTAGGCCACGTTTTCGCGGTAGGTGTCGATGGCGACCCGGCGCAGCGACAAGGGCGAGGCCTCATTGACAGGGATGGACGTCGTGGTGCTGTGTGACGTGTTCGGCAAGATACCGGCGTTGGAAGCTGTGGTGTCCATGGATTTCAGCCTAAACCGAAAACGCCCGCTGTGCCAGCTGATGACCGGGTCAGACCTTGTGCTAGCTCAACGTCGGTGCAAAAAAAACTGGGCCATCGCGCCTGTCAGGGCAAAGCCCAGCATCATCCAACCCAGGTTGACCGCCCCTTCGTGTGGCACCAAGCCCACCAGATAACCGCCGGTGGCCCCCGTCAGTTGCTGCATGAGGCCTGCCACCGCTGCGCCTGACCCGGCCAGTGCAGGCAACACGCTCACCGTGCCCGCCAATGCTGGCGGGTTGAGCAAGCCGTGGCCCAAACCCAGCAAGAGCAGCGGCAAGGCCACGGCCAACGCCGTTTGCATGCCCCCCAGGCCCAGCGCCAGCATCACCACCAGCCCGCCCAGCGTCAGCGCTTGGCCCCAGGCCATGACGCGCGATTCGCCCGCTTTCGCGATGAGGCGCGAGGTCATGTAATTGCCCAAGATGTAAGACACGGGCACGGCCATGATGAACCAGCCAATGCCGTCCGGGCCGATGCCGTAGCCCTTGAGCACGATCGGAGCCCCGGCCAAGAAGGCGTAAAAGGTGGCGGTGGTGGCGGCGAGGATGGCGACGTAGAGCAAATAGCGTGGCTCACTCAGCAAGCGGGCATAAGCACTGAGCATGGCCCGCAGCCAATGGCCCGGGGCCGGTGGAGGTTTGGCCACACGCGGCAGGCCCAGCCACGCCGCCAGCAAGAGCAGCAAGGCCAACACGGCCAACACCACAAAGTTGGTTTGCCAGCCCAAACGCACATGGATCTGCCCGCCGATCAGCGTAGCCAGCGGCGGGCACATGCCCATCGCCATGCCGATGTAGGCCATGACGCGGGTGCGTTGTGGTCCGGCAAACAGATCTTGCACCATGGAGCGGCCCACCACCATGCTGGCGGCGCTGCCTGCGCCTTGCAGCACCCGCGCGGCGGTGAGTGTGGCGATGTCGGTGGCCAGCGCGGCCATGACCGAGGCCAGCCCCGCGATCACCAGACCCAGCATCAAGATGGGTTTGCGCCCGTGTCGGTCGGACAGCGGGCCGTACACCAGTTGCAAGGCCCCGTAGGCCATCACGTAGCCGCTGAAGGTCAGCTGCACATCGGCTTGTCGGGTGTCAAAAATCGCGCCCCACTCTTGCATGGAGGGCAGGCACAGCGTCATGGCCAGCAGGCCAAAGGCGATTTGTGCCAACAGGTTGGCAATCAGCCAGGGGCCGTGGGCGGGGGTGCCTGGCGTGACCAATGCGGCGGGCACGTCAGCCGCGCTGCAATTTGTAAACCGCCGTGCCCGCCATCAGGTTGGGCCACAGGCGCACTTCCTGGCCCTGCTGCAAGCCAAAGGCGTCCATGACGCGCAACTGGTTCTTGCGGGCCAGGTCGCCAAAGTCCGCGTAAGTGCCCACGCGGATGTTGGGCGTGTCGTACCATTGGTAAGGCAGGCGCTTGGTCACCGGCATGCGGCCTTGCAGCACGCTCAGGCGGTTGAACCAGTGCGCAAAATTGGGAAAAGCCACGATGCCGATTTGTCCCACACGCACCGTCTCGCGCAACATGGTCTCGGCGTTGCGCAGGTGTTGCAGGGTGTCGATCTGCAGCACCACGTCAAACGATTGGTCGGCAAACAGGTTCAGGCCTTCGTCCAGGTTCAGCTGGATCACGTTCACGCCGCGCTGCACGCAGGCGTGCACATTGGTGTCGTCCAGCTCCACGCCGTAGCCTGTGCAGCCTTTGTGTTGCTGCAAATAAGCCAGCAAAGCCCCATCGCCACAGCCCAAATCGAGCACGCGGGCGCCTTGCGGCACCAAGCGGGCAATGGCTTGCATGATCAAAGGGTCGCTCATGCGGCACCTCCTTCATTCAAAGTCTTCGCCATGTTGTCAAAGTAAGAGCGCACCACGTTCATGTAGCGCGGATCGTCCAGCAAGAAGGCGTCGTGCCCGTGCGGTGCGTCGATTTCGGCGTAGCTCACGTCGCGGCGGTTGTCGAGCAGGGCCTTGACCATCTCGCGGCTGCGGGCGGGCGAAAAGCGCCAGTCGGTGGAAAAGCTCACCAGCAAAAATTGGCAACGGGCACGGGCCAGCGCTTTGGAGAGGTCGCCGCCAAAAGCGCGGGCCGGGTCAAAGTAATCGAGCGCACGGGTGATCAACAAATAGGTGTTCGCGTCAAAGTACTCGCTGAACTTGTCGCCCTGATAGCGCAGGTAGCTTTCGATCTGGAACTCGACCTCTTGTGTGGAGTATTTGTAGCCGGTGGCGTTGCTTGTCACGGCTTCGCGCAGCTCACGGCCAAATTTTTCGTTCATCACGTCGTCGCTCAAATACGTGATGTGGCCGATCATGCGGGCGATGCGCAGGCCGCGTTTGGGCACCACGCCTTGTGCATAAAAATGCCCGTCATGGAAGTCCGGGTCGGTCACGATGGCGCGGCGGGCCACTTCGTTGAAGGCGATGTTTTCGGCGTTCAGGTTGGGCGCACTGGCCACCACCACCGCGTGTTTCACCCGCTCGGGGTATTGCAGCGTCCAAGACAGCGCTTGCATGCCGCCCAAACTGCCGCCCATCACGGCGGCCAATTGTTCAATGCCCAAAGCGTCGAGCAATCGGGCTTGGGCATTGACCCAGTCCTCCACGGTGACCACGGGAAAGTCCGCGCCGTACACGCGGCCGGTGTCGGGGTTCACATGCATGGGGCCAGTGGAGCCAAAGCACGAGCCCAGGTTGTTCACACCGATGACAAAAAAGCGGTCGGTGTCGAGCGACTTGCCGGGGCCGATCATGTTGTCCCACCAGCCCACGTTTTTGGGCTGGTCGGCGTACACGCCCGCCACATGGTGCGAGGCGTTGAGTGCGTGGCAGATCAGCACCGCGTTGGACTTGTCGGCGTTGAGCGTGCCGTAGGTTTCGTAACTGAGTGAATAGTCACGGATGGACGAGCCGCTTTGCAAAGGCAAAGGGGCTTCAAACAGCATGCTTTGAGGTTCGGCGATCAACATCGAATGTGTTCAGGTGTGCAAAAAACAAAACCCGGCTTCGCAGTCAGCTGGGCCGGGTTTCTGTGAGATGAAACACACGCCATTTAGCTGAATTTCGAAACCATGAAGGTTCCGGCGCCCGCAATTGGGTTCAAATCGGCGCATGGGTCGAGTATAAGGCCGATGATCCCCAAACCTGTGCAAGCGCCAGTGACTGCAGTTCAGGGTAAGAGGGCCGCTCAGCTGCCCCAGCCCGACAGCGCGATCACGCCCAGCACGGCAAAAATGCCTGCCGAGATCAGGTGCACCAGACGCAGTGGCACACGCTTGGTGATGGCGTCGCCGAGCCACACCACGGGGGCATTGGCCAGCATCATGCCCAGCGTGGTGCCCGCCACCACGGCAAACCAAGCGTTGTATTGCGCGGCCAGCATGACGGTGGCGATCTGCGTCTTGTCGCCCATCTCGGCCAGAAAGAACGCCACCACCGTGGTCAGAAACACCCCCATGCCCGGGGCGGTGTCGCCTTCTTCGTCGTCCAGCTTGTCTGGAATCAGCATCCACACCGCCATGGCGATGAACGACGCGCCCAGCACCCAGCGCAGCACATCAGGCCCCATGACGCTGGTGACCCAGCTGCCCACCGCGCCTGCCAAGCCATGGTTGGCCAGTGTGGCGACAAATATGCCCAAGACGATGGGCCAGGGCTTGCGAAAACGGGCGGCCAACACGAGTGACAAAAGCTGGGTTTTGTCACCCATTTCGGCCAAAGCCACGATGCCGGTAGAGACGAGAAATGCTTCCATGGGGGGTGTGGGCGTCAGCCTGAACACTGTTCGGTAAGAGGTGCGCATCTTACGTGAGTGGCCCTGTGCACCGGTATGGGGGAGCAAGGGGGGCTGGGCAGGGGTGAGTTACTTTGGGTGCGTTTCTTGCTTTTGTTTGGTGCGCGGGGGTGGATCGCCCCCAAAATGCACCAAATCAATTCAAAAATCCTCAAAGGACGATCGTGGAAGCACTAAAACAGGGCGCAGATGCGCTATTTATATTGTTGGGCGGCATCATGGTCTTGGCCATGCACGCTGGTTTTGCTTTTCTGGAGCTGGGCACGGTCCGCAAAAAGAACCAGGTCAATGCGCTGGTCAAAATCCTGGTGGACTTTTCTGTGTCCACCGTGGTTTATTTTGTGGTCGGTTACAGCGTGGCTTATGGCACCACCTTCTTTGTGGGGGCCGAGCAGCTGGCCGCCAAAAATGGTTATGACCTGGTCAAGTTCTTCTTTTTGCTGACCTTTGCCGCGGCCATTCCCGCCATCATTTCGGGCGGCATTGCCGAGCGGGCCAAGTTCTGGCCGCAGTTGATCGCCACGGCGGTGATCGTGGGTTTTGTCTACCCCTTCTACGAGGGCATTGTCTGGAACCAGCACTTTGGCGTGCAGGCCTGGATCAAGGCAGTCACTGGCGATGAGTTCCATGACTTTGCAGGTTCGGTGGTGGTCCACGCCATGGGCGGCTGGATCGCGCTGCCTGCGGTGATCTTGTTGGGTGCCCGTTACAACCGCTACCGCAAAAACGGCGAAGTTTCAGCCCATCCGCCATCGAGCATCCCGTTCTTGGCTTTGGGCTCCTGGATCCTGATCGTGGGCTGGTTTGGCTTCAATGTGATGAGCGCCCAGACCTTGGACAAGATTTCGGGTCTGGTGGCGGTCAACTCCCTGATGGCCATGGTGGGCGGCACTTTGGCGGCTTTGGTTTTGGGCAAAAACGACCCCGGCTTTGTGCACAACGGTCCCTTGGCCGGTTTGGTGGCGGTGTGTGCAGGCTCTGACCTTATGCACCCTTTTGGTGCCTTGGTCGTCGGCGCGGTGGCGGGCGCCCTGTTTGTGGTCATGTTCACCCTGACCCAGAACAAGTGGAAGATCGACGATGTGTTGGGTGTGTGGCCTTTGCACGGCATTTGCGGCGCCTGGGGCGGCATTGCTGCCGGCATTTTCGGGGCCAGCAGTCTGGGCGGCCTGGGTGGCGTCAACCTGACGGCGCAGTTGATCGGTACCGCCATGGGCGTGGCTTGGGCCTTGCTCGGTGGCTTGGTGATTTACGGCCTGCTCAAAGTCACGCTGGGCCTGAAGCTCAGCCAAGAAGAAGAATACGACGGTGCCGACTTGAGCATTCACAAAATCAGCGCCACGCCTGACCGCGAAGTGAGTTGGTAAAACAACAGAAAACCAGTGAAAGTTCCGCTTTTAACAGGTATTGGGGGGTTTCCCCCTTGCCTTTTGCTTTGTTTTCACTCTCATAATTCGGTGACTTTGGGGCATGCTGCCTCAAGGTCTTGTTTGCGGTGACCCCATCAGTTTCGCTTTCCTTCCGATGTTTTCAGGTATGTCGAATGCGTTGTCGAAGCTCCATCGCTTTTTTCTTTGTGTTTTGAGGAGTCCCTTTCATGGGCAACAAACTTTACGTCGGCAACCTGCCTTACTCGGTTCGCGACGGCGATCTGGAACAAGCCTTCGGTGAATTCGGTGCTGTGACCAGCGCCAAAGTCATGATGGAACGTGACACTGGCCGCTCCAAAGGCTTCGGCTTTGTGGAAATGGGCAGCGATGACGAAGCACAAGCGGCGATCAACGGCATGAACGGTCAGCCTCTGGGCGGCCGCAACGTGGTGGTGAACGAAGCTCGTCCCATGGAAGCCCGTCCTCCCCGCACTGGCGGTGGTGGTTTCGGTGGTGGCGGCGGCGGCGGTTACGGCGGTGGTCGCCGTGAAGGCGGTGGCGGCGGATACGGCGGCGGTCGTGAAGGCGGCGGCGGTGGTTTCGGTGGCGGCCGTGAAGGCGGTGGTGGCTACGGCGGTGGTGGTCGTCGCGAAGGCGGCGGTGGCTACGGTGGTGGCGAAGGCGGCGGCGGTGGTTTCCGCAGCCCCTACGGTGCTGGCCCACGCGGTGGTGGCGGTCGCCGTGAAGGTGGTGGCGGCGGTGGCGGCGGCTACGGCGGCGGTTATTGATTCACGCACCCGGCCTGTCTGATACAGGCCCTTGAATCCTCTCAAAGCCCTGCGATGCAGGGCTTTGTCGTTTCTGGGGTCCGCTCAGGCCTTTGGTCTTTTGTCTTTGGCCAGTGGCAACCGTCAGGGTGTTTTTCGTGCCTTGGGGGCCAAGGTGCCGCGCACACGCCCTTGCAACACGTGCTCGCCGGTGTTGCTGTTGAAGTCCATGGTGTTGCCCGTGAAGACATCGCGGTCACGGGTGATTTGCACCGGGTCAGCAGACACCACGCGGTCTTCGTCGGGCAAGGCGACCAAGCGCTCACCGCGCAGTTCAATTTGGGGACGGGTCTCTTGGGGGTGTTTGATGGCGTAGGCGTTGCCGATCAAAGTGACCTGTGTGCCATCGTCGGTGGCAATGCCCTGCGTGGCGCGGGCGTTCAGCTTGGCACCGCTGTCGCTTTCGGCGTAAATCCGAACCTGTTCGATGTGCAGGGCCTCGGTGGCCGGATAGTGCTGTGCTTTGTCGCCAGTGACCTCGCGGGTCATGCGCCCAGTGGCATTGAAAGACTTGACGGAAAAATCGCTCAGCCGGTAGTCGGGGTCCTGCCGCACCGGCTTGTTGGCTTCGGGGCTGGTCAGCGCTGGCACGCTCCTGACCAGCCACCAGCTGCCCGATGCCAGCAAAGCCATCACGATCAAGGGCAAGTAAATGCTCAACTTGTCGAGCAGTTGGCGCAATCGGTTCATGCCGATGCGCCTGTGTGCGCGCTGACGCCGACCTCGGCCAGCAAGCGGGCGTAGTGACCGCCCGCGACCAGCAACAGATCACAAAATGCACGGGCCGCACCTTCGCCGCCACGCTCTGTGGTGATGTGGTGTGCCAAAACTTTGGCTTGGGCGTGTCCGTTGGCGGGTGCGCAGGCAAAGGCCACGCGCTGCATCACCGGCAAATCGGGCCAGTCGTCGCCCATGGCGGCCGCTTGTGCCCAGCTCAGGTTCAGCTCGCTCAGAAATGCCTCGGCCGCTGGGCGTTTGTCTTCGGTGCCAAAGCGGGCGTGGGTGATGCCCAGCGCCTTCAGGCGCAGGCGCAGGGGTGCCGAGTCGCGGCCGGTGATGACCACGGGCGTGATGCCGGCTTTTTGCAGCAGTTTCAGGCCTTGGCCATCCAGCGTGTTGAAGCGCTTGAGGGTCTCGCCGCTTTCAGAAAAATACAGCCCACCGTCGGTCAGCACGCCGTCGATGTCGAAAAAAGCCACACGAATGCCTTGCGCTTGCAGCAGCAATTCGGGCGGATAGTGCAGGGCCGGTGTGAGCGCTTTGAGGGTCGGCATCTCAGATCACCTTGGCCCGCATCAGGTCGTTGGTGTTCAGGGCGCCGCACAGACACCCGGCTTCGTCGATCACGAGGATGCTGGTGATGCGCGATTGCTCCATCATTTCAGCCGCTTCCACGGCCAACGCATCCACCCGGATGGTGCGCGGATTGGCATGCATGACGTCATGGGCGTTCAGGCTTCGCAAGTCGGCGCCCTTTTCAATCAGGCGGCGCAAGTCACCATCGGTGAACACGCCGAGCACATGGCCGTGGGCGTCGGTCACGGCGGTTGCGCCCAAGCCCTTGCTACTCATCTCGCGCATGAGGGCGGTGAACTCGGCATCGGGTCCGACCTGTGGCACATTGCTGCCTTTGCGCATCACATCGGCCACATGGGTCAGCAGCCTGCGCCCCAGCGACCCCCCGGGGTGCGAGCGGGCAAAGTCTTCGGGTTTAAAGCCCCGCGCATCGAGCAGGGCAACAGCCAAGGCATCGCCCATGGCGAGCTGGGCGGTGGTGCTGGCGGTGGGGGCCAGGTTCAGGGGGCAGGCTTCTTTGTCGACAGAGCAGTCGAGCACCACGTCGGCATGGCGTGCCAGTGAGGACTGCAGGCCGCCGGTCAGTGCAATCAGCGGCACGCCCTGTCGTTTGAGGAACGGCAAAATCGCCACCAGCTCGTCGCTTTCGCCGCTGTTGGAGATGGCCAGGACCACATCGATGCCTTGGATCATGCCCAGGTCACCATGGCTGGCCTCGCCGGGGTGCACAAACATGGCCGGGGTACCGGTCGATGCCAGGGTGGCGGCAATCTTGCGGCCGATGTGCCCACTTTTGCCCATGCCGGTGACGACCACCCGGCCTTGCACGCCCAGCACCAGATTGACCGCTTGGACAAAGCGTTCGTCCAAGCGGTCTTTGAGTTGCAACAGGGCTGCGGCCTCAATGTCGAGGGTCTCGCGGGCGAGTTGCAGGGTGTGGGCGGAATGGGCGAGCATGAAAGACATTTTATCGGGCAGCGTGTGGTGTCGCGAAACAAGTGTGTTCAAGCCCACATCGGGGGGGAACGGATGGCCCGCCTCGCCGAGGGTTGCACATGCACTTGTTACCATTGAAGCATGAGCGCTTTGGAGTTGACCCTCTTGTATTTGCTGGCCGCCGTGCTGGGTGTGGTGGGCTGCCGCATGCTCAAGCTGCCGCCCATGCTGGGGTATCTGGCGGTGGGCGTGGTGATTGGCCCCAACGCGCTGGCCTTGGCGCAAAACTCCGAGGGCGTGAAACACCTGGCCGAGTTCGGCGTGGTGTTTTTGATGTTTGTGATCGGGCTGGAGTTCAACCTGCCCAAGCTGCGCTCCATGCGCAAACATGTGTTTGGCCTGGGACTGCTGCAGGTGCTGCTGACGCTGGTGATCGTGACGGTGTTTTCCTTGTTCGTGGCCGCGATGGCGCCCACCCTTTGGAAAATGGAGTGGCAAACCGCGCTGGCTTTGTCCAGCGCCATGGCCATGAGCAGCACGGCCATCGTGATCAAGCTGGTGGCCGACCGGCTGGAGCTGGAGTCCGAGCACGGCAAGCGGGTGGTGGGCGTGCTCTTGTTTCAGGATTTGGCGGTGGTGCCGCTGATCGTGATGATCCCGGCCCTGAGCGCCCCGGCCGACGAGATGTTCACCGCCTTGCTGATGGCCGCGCTCAAGGCCACTGTCTTGATCACCTTGCTCATGACGGGCGGGCAGCGCGTGATGCGCTGGTGGCTCACTTTGGTGGCGCGGCGCAAGAGCGAAGAGCTGTTTGTGTTGAACCTCTTGATGGTCACGCTGGGCCTGGCCTGGATCACCGAAATGGCAGGCCTGAGTCTGGCGCTCGGTGCTTTCATTGCGGGCATGTTGATTTCAGAGACCGAGTACAAGCACCAGGTGGAGCTTGACATCCGGCCCTTCCACGACGTGTTGCTGGGTCTGTTTTTCATCACCATCGGCATGATGCTGGACTGGCACATCGTGGTCGAGCGCTGGCCCTTGGTGCTGCTGCTGACCACCTTGCCCGTTTTGTTCAAGTTGGTTTTGGTGACCGCATTGGCCAAATTCACAGGTGCGCCCAATGGGGTGGCGCTGCGCACCGGTTTGTATCTGGCGCAAGCGGGTGAATTCGGCTTTGTGTTGCTCACACTCGGGGCACAAAGCAACATCATCCCGCCGGCCTTGCTCAACCCCGTGCTGGCCAGCATGGTGCTGTCCATGATGGCCACGCCTTTCATCATCATGCACAGCGACCGCATCGTGCTCAAGGTGGTGGCCAGCGAGTGGTTGCAGCAGTCCTTGCAGATGACGACGATTGCCCGCAAGTCGATCAACACCAGCAAGCACGTCATCATCTGCGGCTACGGGCGTTGCGGCCAGAACCTGGCGCGCATGCTCGAAAAAGAAAACATCCCTTACATGGCGCTGGACCTGGACCCTGACCGGGTGCGGCAAGCCGCTGCGGCCGGAGATTCGGTGGTGTTTGGCGACGCAGGACGCTTGCAATCGCTCATGGCCGCAGGCTTGGCCCGCGCCAGCGCGGTGGTCATCACCTACCTGGATGTGCCCGCTGCCATGAAGGTGCTGGACCACACCCACAGCCACGCACCCCAAGTGCCGGTGATTGTGCGCACGCAAGACGACCTGGATTTGGAAAAATTGCAGCTGGCTGGGGCTACCGAAGTGGTGCCCGAGGCACTGGAAGGCTCGCTCATGTTGGCCAGCCATGCGCTGGCGCTGGTGGGCGTGCCCATGCGCCGCGTGATCCGCATCGTGCAAGACCAGCGCGATGCGCGCTACAACCTGCTGCGCGGTTACTTTCATGGCGCCGACGATGACACGCTTGACGAAATCGATCACGAGCGCTTGACCACCGTGGGCTTGCCCATGGCCTCCCCTTGGTTGGGCAAACAGGTCAAGGACCTGGCCTTTCACGCCATGGGCGTGCGTGTGGTGAACCTGCGCCGCGCCAATGGCCAACCCGAGAACGTGAGCGAAGAGACCGAGTTGTTCGCGGGCGACACGCTGGTGCTGTCGGGTAAATCCCAAACGCTGGCCGTGGCCGAAGAAAAACTCCTCAGAGGCTGACGCATGGACGACCTGAACGTCAACGATTATTTAAAAAGCCATATCCGCACGGTGCCCGATTGGCCTGCGCCGGGTGTGCAGTTTCGAGACATCACACCGCTGCTGCAAGACCCGCGCGTCTTTCGGGTGCTGATCGATGCCTTTGTGCACCGCTACATGCACCCCGCCCTGCGGCCAGATGTGGTGGCGGGGCTTGACGCACGCGGCTTTATTTTGGGCTCGGTCGTGGCCTACGAGCTCGGTCTGGGTTTTGTGCCCATCCGCAAAAAAGGCAAGCTGCCCTTCACCACGGTGGAAGAAACCTACGAGCTGGAATACGGCAGTGCCACGGTGGAGTTGCACACCGATGCCGTCAAGCCGGGTCAGCGCGTGCTGCTGATCGACGACCTGATCGCCACCGGTGGCACCATGATGGCGGGCAAAAAGCTTCTCGAAAAACTCGGTGCCAGCGTGATCGAGGGCGCGGCCATTGTCGACTTGCCCGAGCTGGGCGGGTCTGACCGGATTCGCGCTGCGGGCCTGAAACTGTTCACGCTGGTGTCTTTCGAGGGGCACTGAGTTTTTCAGCAACCCAGTTGATCGGCCAAAGCGTTCAAATCCAGCGCATGCAGGTCATTGCCTTCTTGGGGCGAGACATCTTTCGGGTGCGCTGCACCAAACTCTAAAGCGCGCTCGATGTAGGCGGTGCGCAAGCCGCACGCACGAGCGCCCGCCAGGTCCTCATGGTGTGCGGCCACGAGCATGACCTTCTCAGGGGCCAGGTCGAACACCTTGGCCACGCCGAGGTAGGTGGCAGGGTCAGGCTTGTAGGCGCGAAACACTTCTGCGCTGAGCACACAGTCCCAAGGCAAGCCAGCCTGCTTGGCCATGTTGGTGAGCAATCCGATGTTGCCATTGGACAAGCTGGTGATGGTGAATCGGCGCTTTAAACGCGTGAGCCCCTCCACACTGTCGGGCCACGCATGCAGCCGGTGCCAGACGCGGTTGAGGTGTTGGCGTTCGGCCTCACTCAAATGCAACAGGCCAAATTTGGGCAGCAAGCTGTCCAGAATCATGCGGTTCAAATCATCGATCAAGGTCCAACCGAGTTCGCCACTCATCACCTGCTGCATGGCGGGTTTGTAGCCTGCCCGCCAAGCCAATGCAAAAGCATCGCCATCTACTTGGGGGTGCAAGACCTGCATCTCGCGCACGATGCTGCCATGCCAGTCCACGACGGTGCCAAAAATGTCAAACGCCAGAACCTGTACGCTGTCCGGGGAGAAGTGAGGTGTGTGCATGGCTTCATTGTTCCACGCACCATCAGAGTGGCTGTCACCCAAAGTGCAGACACAAGGCCATCTTGGCGCTAAGGTGTGGGGCTATTGAATGGAGATACACCCATGAGCGACGCTGACGACCGCGTGCCCTACGCCAAACCCCAACCCTGGGGCATGGCCCCCGACATGGTGGTGCACGACGTGCAAACCGAAGACGAACGCTTGTGGGCCCCTGTGGCCCCAGGCATTTGGTCACGCCCGCTGCACCTGAACGTGACGGGTGGCTTTTACGTGCACCTGCTCAAAGTCAAGCGCTCTGGCTTGCTGCAGCGCCACCGCCATTCCGGCATGGTGCATGCCCATGTGCTGCGCGGCAAGTGGTTGTATCTGGAACACGACTGGGTGGCCGAAGAAGGCAGTTATGTGTTCGAGCCCCCGGGTGAAACACACACCTTGGTGGTGCCCGACGATTGCCAAGACATGGTGACGATGTTCACGGTGCATGGCGCGCTGATGTACGTGGACACACAAGGCAATTCCACGGGCTATGACGATGTCTTCACCCGCATCGAGAAGTACCGCGCCCACTTTGAGGCGGTGGGCTTGGGCGCAGATTACGTGAAAAACTTCATGCGCTGAACGGATTTGCTGACCACAAAAAAACCGCTCCAAGGAGCGGTTTTTTGTTGTTGAGCCGCAGCTCAGTGTTGCGGCATCACAGCGGCTTCTTGATCCAGTTGGCAATCTCGCCAATGATGCCCCGGCGGAAAGCCAGCACGCAGACCACAAAGATCACGCCCTGGATGATGGTGACCCAGGCCCCGAATTGCGCCAGGTAGTTTTGCATGCTCACGATCACTGCTGCGCCCACCACGGGGCCAAACAAGGTGCCCAGGCCGCCCAGCAGGGTCATCAAGACGACTTCACCCGACATGGACCAATGCACGTCGGTCAGCGAGGCCAACTGGAACACCAGTGACTTGGTGGCTCCGGCGGTACCCGCCAAAGCACCCGAGATCACAAAGGCGATCAACTTGAACATGTCGGTGTCGTAACCCAGCGAAATGGCGCGGTCCTGGTTTTCGCGGATGGCTTTGAGGATCTGGCCAAAGGGCGAATAAATGATGCGCCAGATCAGGGCAAAACCGGCCAGGAAAATCGCCAGCACAAACATGTACATGGCCGAGTTTTCAGACAAATCGAACATGCCAAACAGCTTGCCGCGTGGCACCGACTGGATGCCGTCTTCACCACCTGTGAAAGGTGCTTGCAGGTAGAAGAAGAACACCATCTGGGAAAACGCCAAGGTGATCATCGCAAAATAAATGCCTTGCCGGCGGATGGCCAACATGCCGGTCAACAGCGCCAGTAGCCCAGAGCAAGCGGTGGCAAACAACACGGCCAGCTCCGGGTTCCAGCCCCAGACTTTGGCCGCGTGGGCTGCCGCATAACCTGCGGTGCCCAAAAACATGGCGTGGCCAAACGAGAGCAGGCCGCCAAAACCGATCAGCAAGTTGAAGGCGCATGCAAACAAGGCAAAGCACATGACCTTCATCAGGAAGATCGGGTACACCCAGATCGGGGCGATGACCAGCACCATCACCATGATGGCAAAGGCCACCCACTGGTGCGTGAACGACTGGGTCTTGAGTGAGGGGGTCGAGACAGTGGTCATGGTCTTACTTCTGGGTGCCGAACAGGCCTGCAGGCTTGATCAAAAGAACGATTGTCATGATGATGAAAATCACCGTGCTGGAAGCTTCCGGGTAGAACACTTTGGTCAAGCCCTCGATCAGGCCCAAGCCAAAACCGGTGAGGATCGCGCCCATGATGGAGCCCATGCCGCCGATCACAACCACCGCAAACACCACAATGATGATGTCGGCGCCCATGGTCGGGTTGACCTGGTAGATGGGTGCGGCCATCACACCTGCAAAAGCGGCCAGGCCCACGCCGAAGCCATAGGTCAAGGTGATCATGCGGGGCACGTTGATGCCGAATGCTTGCACCAGGCTGGGGTTTTCAGTGGCGGCGCGCAAATAGGCGCCCAGCTTGGTCCGCTCGATCACGTACCAGGTGGTCAAGCACACCACCAGCGAGGCCACAATGACCCAGGCACGGTACTTGGGCAAGAACATGAAACCGGTGTTGTAAGCACCCTTGAAGACTTCAGGCACTGGATAAGGCATGCCCGAAGAGCCGAACTCGTGTCGGAACAAACCTTGAATGATCAGGGCCAGACCGAAGGTGAGCAGCAGGCCATACAGATGGTCCAGCTTGTACAGCTGTTTGAGCATGGTACGCTCAATGAGCATGCCGGTGGCACCCACCACCAACGGGGTCACAACGAGCGCAACCCAGTAATTGATGCCGAGCTTGGTCAAGCCCAAGTAAGCCACAAAGGCGCCCAGCATGTACTGGGCGCCGTGGGTGAAGTTGATGATGTTCAGCAAGCCGAAAATCACGGCCAGGCCCAGCGAGAGCAATGCGTAAAAAGAGCCGTTGATCAGCCCGATCAGCAATTGCCCGAACAGGGCTTGCGAGGGTATGCCAAAGATTTCCATGGTGATGTATCGACTTGCTTGAACAAAGGGTTGAAATTACTTCTTGACCAGCGGGCACTCGCTCTCGGCCAGGGGGCGGAAAGCCTCGTTGGCTGGGATCGTGGCGACCAGCTTGTAGTAGTCGTATGGGCCCTTGGACTCGGCAGGCTTCTTCACCTCAAACAGGTAGGCCGGGTGGATCTTGCGACCGTCGGGGCGGACCGAGCCCTTGCCGAAAATCGGATCGTCAGTCGGCAACTCCTTCATCTTGGCGGCGACCTTGGTGCCGTCATCGGTCTTGGCGGCGTCCACGGCTTTCAGGTAGTGGATCACGCTGGAGTACACACCGGCTTGCACCATCGAAGGCATCTTGCCGCCTTGTGCAGCTGCAAAACGCTTGGAGAATGCACGTGTGTTGTCGTTCAGGTCCCAGTAGAAGGTTTCTGTCAGCATCAGACCTTGTGCAATGTTCAGACCCAGCGAGTGCACGTCGGGCAAGAACACCAGCAGGCCTGCCAGGTTCTGGCCGCCCTTGGTGATGCCGAACTCGGCCGCTTGCTTGATGGAGTTGGTGGTGTCACCACCGGCGTTGGCCAAGCCAATGATCTTGGCTTTGGACGCTTGGGCTTGCAGCAAGAAAGAGGAGAAGTCTTGTGTTGGGAAGGGTGTGCGCACCTTGCCCACCACACGGCCGCCGTTCTTGGTCACCACGGCTTCGGTGTCGCGCTCCAAGGCGTGACCGAAAGCGTAGTCAGCGGTCAAGAAGAACCAGGTGTTGCCGCCGCTTTTGACAATGGCCTTGCCTGTGCCGTTGGCCAGCATCCAGGTGTCATATGCCCAGTGGATGGTGTTGGCGTTGCAGGCCTTGCCGGACAGGTCGGCGGTGGCCGAGCCCGAGTTGACATGCAGTTTGCCCTTGTCACTGGAAATTTTGGCAATCGCCAAGCCCACAGACGATGTGGGCACGTCGGCGATCATGTCGACCTTGTCGGTGTCGTACCACTGGCGGGCCACGTTGGAGCCGACGTCGGGTTTGTTTTGGTGGTCAGCGCTGACGATTTCGACTTTGAGTGTGCTCTTGGTGGCTTTGATGTAGTCCTCGACAGCCATCTTGGCGGCTGTCACCGAGCCGGGGCCGGTGATGTCGGAGTACAAGCCCGACATGTCGTTGAGCACACCAATTTTGACGATGCCGTCAGAGATCTGTGCTTGGGCTGAGCCCGCAAAAGCGCAGGCGGCCATGGCGGCGAGGGAAAGAAGTTTGCGTTTCATCGTGTTGTCTCCAGTTAGAAAAAAATCAGACGCCCAGGTACTCGTTCAACATGCCCATCTTGGAGGACAGCTCTTGCGAGCTGAAGGTTTCCACCATCTGACCATGTTCCATCACATAAAACCGGTCCGCCAAGGGCGCGGCAAACCGGAAGTTCTGCTCCACCATGATGATCGTGAAGCCCTTGGCCTTGAGGGATGTGATCATGCGCGCCAGCGCTTGCACGATCACTGGGGCCAAGCCTTCGGAAATCTCGTCGAGCAGCAAGAACCTTGCGCCTGTGCGCAGGATTCGGCCGACCGCCAGCATTTGTTGCTCGCCACCTGACAGGCGCGTGCCGGGGCTGTTGCGGCGCTCCAGCAGGTTGGGGAACATGTCGTATATTTCTTCGACCGACATGCCGTTCGGGGCAATGACGGGCGGCAGCATCAGGTTTTCTTCGCAGGTCAGGGCCGAGAAAATGCCGCGCTCTTCAGGGCAATAACCCAAACCGAGTTTGGCGATCTGGTGCGGTGCCCAGTTCACTGTTTCTTGGCCATTGATGGTGATGGAGCCGGTGCGGCGGCCCACCAGACCCAAAATGGATTTGACGGTGGTGGTGCGCCCGGCGCCGTTGCGTCCCAGCAGCGTGACCACTTCGCCCTCGTTCACGGTCATGTCCACCCCGTGCAGGATGTGTGACTCGCCGTACCAGGACTGCAGGTTGCTGATGCGCAGGAATTCTTTGGACTCAGCCATGGGCCCCCTCCAGTTGGTTATCGGTCGTGCCCATGTAGGCTTCGAGCACTTGGGGGTTTTGCGACACCACGGCGTAAGGTCCTTCAGCAATCACTTGTCCACGTTGCAAGACACTGATGGTGTCAGCAATTTTGGACACGACATTCATGTTGTGTTCCACCATCAAGATGGTGCGGTTGGCACCGACTTTTTTGATCAACTGCGTCACGCGGTCCACGTCTTCGTGGCCCATGCCTTGTGTGGGCTCGTCCAGCAGCATCAGCTCGGGGTCCATCGCCAGCGTGGTGGCGATCTCCAGGGCACGCTTGCGGCCGTAAGGCAATTCCACCGCCGTCAGGTCGGCCATGTTGCCCAAGTCAACCTGGTCGAGCAAAGCCATCGCCTTGTCGTTGAGCTGGTTCAGGCTGCGTTCGGAGCGCCAAAAGTGCATCGATGTGCCGGTGGCGCGTTGCAAACCAATGCGCACGTTCTCCATCACCGTGAGGTTGGGGAAAGTGGCCGAAATCTGAAACGAACGCACGATGCCCCGGCGCGCCACCTGTGAAGGTTTCTCGCCCGTGATGTCGTGGCCGTTGAAAAGGATCTGTCCCCGAGTGGGGATCAGGAACTTGGTCAACAGGTTGAAGACCGTGGTCTTGCCTGCGCCATTGGGGCCGATCAGGGCGTGAATTTGACCGCGCTGGACGCTCAGGTTCACGCCATTGACGGCGACAAAGCCCTTGAACTCTTTGATGAGTTCTCGGGTCTCAAGTATGGTGTTGCTGGACATCTGGAAGGGCTCGGTTTCTTTCGGCGACTGTTGAACTTGACAACGTGGGTCATTGTGAGACCGCTGAGTCAGTTTGGCGTCATGGTTATCCCGATGTCTTGTCACGCAGGCGTCTGTCACGCGCAGGGCATGAACTTTGTGTCGCCTGTCACCTCACCGTGCATGTCATGTTTTGGTTTGCACGTTCAGCGCATCGATGGTGCGCAATTCGGTTTTCAGCACCTTGCCGTAATTGTTTTTAGGCAAAGCTTGGACAAAGTGGTAATGCTTGGGCCGCTTGAAACGCGCCACTTGGTCCAAGCAGTGCGCGTCCAACTCGTTGGCACTCAAGGGTTGACGGCACACCACAAACGCCACCACCACTTCGCCCCACTCCGGGTCGGGTCGGCCAATCACCGAGACCTCGGCCACTTGCGGGTGCGTGAGCAAGGCTTCTTCGACTTCGCGGGGATAAATGTTGGTGCCGCCGCTGATCACCATGTCCTTGGAGCGGTCGAGCAGGGTCAGGAAGCCATCGGCATCCAGCCGCCCCACATCGCCCGTTTGCAACCAACCGTCGTGAATGGCTTTGGCGGTGGCCTGCGGGTCGCGCCAATAGCCCGCCATGACCAGTTCGCTGCGCACGCAAATCTCGCCCACTTCACCCACAGGCAAGGGGGCGCCAGTTTCGTCGCCAATCCTCAGCTCGACCATGGCCTGCGCATGCCCGACCGAAGCCAAGCGTTCGCGGTAACGCGGGTGGGTGGTGTCCAGCACATCGCTTTTGGGCAGTACGCTGATGGTCATGGGGCATTCGCCTTGGCCATAAATTTGCGCAAAGTGCGGGCCAATGACCTGCAAGGCTTCTTCGATGTCGGCCAGGTACATGGGGCCGCCGCCATAGACGATGGTGGCCAGACCCTGCGGCCGCTCGGGCAGGGTGCGCGCCGCATCCACCAGCCGCCGCACCATGGTGGGTGCTGCAAAAAACGAAGCCCTCTGCCAGTGCGCGGCCAGTGCCAGGGCTTCATGCGGGTCAAAGCCGTCCGAGCGCGGCACCACGTTCAGCCCGGCGTTCAGCACATAAGGCAAGTGGTACATGCCGCCACCGTGCGACAGCGGCGCGGGGTGCAGCATGGTCTCTCCACGTTCCACCGATTGCACCGTGGCGAAATACGCCATCGTGCAGCCGCGCAGTTGGCGTGCACACAGCACCACACCCTTGGGTCTGCCGGTGGTGCCGCTGGTGTAGAACAACCAGACCGGGTCGTCGTCGCTTCGTTCTTGCAAAGGCAGCTGTGGCCCTTCGGCTTGCAGCATGAAAGTGGTGTTGGCCTGGACAGCTGTACCCACACCCAGTTCGCGCAGTGCTTGTGTGAAAGGCTGCTCCCGTTCGCTGTCGCAAAAAGCGATGCGCGCCTCGCTGTGCTGAGCGATCCACGCCGCTTCGCGTTCGTGCAGCTTGGCGTTCACTGGCACCGCCACCGCACCCGCCCACCAGATGCCCCATATCAGAGGTAAATACTCGGGTGTGTTGTACAGAAAAAGCACCACGCGGTCGCCGGGCCGAACACCTTGTGCGTGTAGCCAACTGGCCGTGCGGGCAGCGCGGCGTGCGAATTCAGCGTAATCGCACCAGACATCGGTGCCGTGCGCGATGGCGGCTTGTTGCGGGTAACGTTCGGCGGTGCGCGCCAACCAGAGAGCGATGTTCATGTGAATGGGGCAGGTAGGTGATGCGATCAGTCCACTAGACCAGGACCATGCCGCCATCGAGCAAAATCGACTGGCCTGTCATGCCGCGTGATTCATGAGAGCCAAGGTAGACCGCCAGGGCCGCGATTTCGTCTGGGTTCAGCACCCGCCCCAGCGGCACCCGCGCCAGTGCGGCCTTGACCATGTCGTCGCCGCTCATGCCCGAACTTTGAGCCACTTGGGCTTTCAGTGTTTCCACCATGTCGGTCTGTACAAAGCCGGGGCAAATGGCGTTCACGGTGACCGCGTGCGGGCTGGCCTCCAGGGCCACGCAGCGCGTCAGGCCCACCACCGCGTGCTTGCTCACGTTGTAGGCGCTTTGGTTGCGCGAGCCCCATTTGCCCGCCGTGGAGGCGATGTTGACGATGCGCCCGTGGCGCCGCGCCTGCATGCCCGGCAGGCACGCCTGCATGAAGTGCAGCACGCCAAACAGGTTCACATCGAGCATGTCCTGAAAGTCCTGCGGTGCGTAGTCGAGGAAAGGTTTGGCTCGGTACACCCCCGCGTTGTTGACCAGCACGTCGACGCGCCCAAAGCGCTCTTCCACTTGCGCCACGGCCGCAATGCAGGCGTCGCGCTCGGTCACGTTCAGACCCAAAGTCATGATGCGCTCGTCAGGCAAGCCCAAGTTGTCCTTGACCTCCTGCAAGCGCGATGTGTCGGTGGCGATCAGGCACAGGCTAGCGCCTTCTGCCGCATAAGCCTCGGCAATCGCACGACCGATGCCACGGCTGGCCCCCGTCACGATGGCCACTTGTTGGTTGAGTCGGTGTGCCATGTTCAGTCCTTGTTTTGAAGCGGTCAGATGAGTGCAGCGCGTTTGCGTTGATCGCCTGGCTGGCCGTGATCGGGGTCCTTGTTCGGGTTGGACAACGCTTGGCGCAGCACGGCCACATAACCCGCTGCCAACTCCATGCGCGGTCCAAAGCCTTGCACGATCAGCATGCGGTGCGCAGCGGGCAGCTTCCAGCACGGCGTGAACACAAACAGGTGGTGTTCCAAGTGGTAGTTCACCCAGTACGGCGCTAACACCATGCGCATGCCCCAATTCGCGAGCGTGGTGCGGGTGTTGCGCAGGCGGTCGTTGTTGTCGCCCACCACCGCGTGCTCGGCGATGTTGCGAACGCGGCTAATCACTTGGTACCACGTCAGCAAAGGCAACAACCACAAGGCAAAGTAAGCCCACCACACGCCAGCGGCAGCCGTGATGGCCAAGATCGCCAGGTTGCTGAGCAAGAAGTATTTTTCGGCTTGGAACAAATTTTTCCAGCGCTGCAAAGGGCTGGGGTCGTTCCCCATTTCCATGCGGAAAAATTCCAGGCGCCGCTGATAACCGGTGATGCCCAAAATGTCACGCCGCATCTTGCGCCAGAAGCTTTGTTTGGAGATGGGAAATGGGGCCGACAAAATCAGGTCGGGGTCTTCGGCTTGCTGTGTATGGCGGTGGTGGCTCAGGTGGTAGGGGCGGTACAGCGTGAGGCTTGCGCCCACGGGCCAGCCGCATAAAAACGCGCCCAGCATGTCATTGAGTCGCGTGTTTTTGAACAGGGCTCGGTGCGCCGCATCGTGCATCAAAATCGCCAGCCCCAACTGCCTGCCGCCAATCACGACCACGGCGACGATGAAACTCAAGGGGTTGGGCCACATCACAAAAAACGCCATTGCCAGCGCAATCACGCCCCAAGCGTGCAGCACCAGGTACGCACCCATCCAGTCAGAGCGTTCGCGTAAAAAAGCGTCTTGCTCGGGGCTGAGGCTGGGCTGGGTGTCGGCGGTCATGGCAATGGCAGTGGGAAAATAAGCCATCTTGTGCCTGTTGACGCCTAAAAATAGTCACGGGCGTGACCTTTCGGGGGCTTTCCCTGAGCGGTTTGGCCGCGCTGCCCGCTCACTTGCCGATGCAAAAGCTCGAAAAAATCACGCCCAGCAAATCGTCGGCGCTGAACTCGCCCGTGATCTCGTTCAGGGCGTTTTGCCCCAGGCGCAACTCTTCGGCCAGCAGGTCCAGGTTTTGCGCTTGCGCGGCCAAATGGGCGTCGGCCACCTCCAGGTGATCACGCACCCGGTGCAGTGCTTGCACATGGCGTTCGCGGGCGATGAACAGGCCCTCGCTGGCTTGTTGCCACCCCGCTTGTTGCAGCAGTTGCTGGCGCAGCGCCTGCAAGCCTTCGCCCGTGCGGGCCGACAGGGTCAGGCCGCTGCGCTCACCTGATGCCTGCGCGGCATCGGCTTTGTTCCACACATCGATCACCGCCACGCTGGCGGGCAATCGGCTTTGCAGTGCGCTGGCAATGTCGGCGTCGGCGTTGTCGTAATCGGCTTGGCCTGCACGCGTCAGGTCGTGCAAAAACAGCACGGCATCGGCCGCTTCGATCTGGCCCCAAGCGCGGGCAATGCCGATTTGCTCGACCTCGTCCACACCTTCGCCTTCGCGCAGTCCGGCGGTGTCGATCACATGCAGCGGCACGCCTTCAATCTGAATGGTTTGCTGCACCACATCACGCGTGGTGCCCGCAATCGGCGTGACGATCGCCAGCTCGGCTCCCGCCAGTGCGTTGAGCAGCGAACTCTTGCCCGCATTGGGCTGGCCCGCAATCACCACCTTGATGCCTTCGCGCAGCAGCGCGCCTTGTTTGGCTTTGCCCAACACGGTTTGCAAGGCCGCTTGCAGGCGGTTCAGTTGGCCTTGGGCATCTGCCTTTTGCAAGAAGTCGATCTCTTCTTCCGGAAAGTCCAGCGTGGCCTCGACCAGCATCCGCAGGTGGATCAGCGCATCGCGCAGCCCGTGAATCTCTTTGGAAAAATCGCCCGCCAAAGACCGGCTGGCGCTGCGTGCCGCCGCCTCTGTGCTGGCGTCGATCAGGTCGGCAATCGCTTCGGCTTGCGCCAAATCGATTTTGTCGTTCAAGAAAGCACGTTCAGAAAACTCACCCGGTTGCGCCACACGCAAACCCGCCAAACGCGGCTGACCCGTGGCCGGGTCGGTTTCGGCCGCCGCTTGCAGGCAACGCGCTACCAACAGCTGCAGCACTACCGGCCCGCCGTGCGCTTGAAGCTCCAGCACGTCTTCACCGGTGAAGGAGTGCGGGGCCACAAAGTGCAGTGCCAGGCCGTGGTCAATCGGGCTGCCATCGGCATCTGCAAAAGGCAGGTAGGTGGCCTCACGTGGTTTGAGTGGCCGCCCGCACAGCGCCTGAATCAGCGACGACAGCTGGCGGCCCGACACCCGCACAATGCCCACCGCCCCGCGACCGGGTGCGGTGGCGATGGCGACGATGGGTTCTTGGTGGCGGGAGAGCATGGCGTTGTCGGATGGAGGCGGGGTGAAGCAAAAAAGGCCGCTTGCGCGGCCCTTTGGGTGGGGTTGTTTTACTTGAACTTGGGCAAGTTGAATTGCGGTGGCACGCCCATGCGGGTGTTGATCATCCACTGCTGCGCGATCGACAAGATGTTGTTCGTGATCCAGTACAGCACCAGGCCCGCTGGGAAAAAGAAGAACATGACCGAGAAGATCAGCGGCATGAACCACATCAACTTGGCTTGCATCGGATCGGGTGGCGCGGGGTTGAGCGCGGTCTGCAGCAAGGTGGTCAAGGTCATGACCAAAGGCAGGATGAAATACGGATCGGGTGCCGACAGGTCATGGATCCAGAGAACCCAAGGCGCGTTGCGCATCTCGACGCTGGACAAGAGCACCCAGTACAGCGCAATGAACACGGGAATCTGAATCATGATCGGGAAGCAGCCACCCATCGGGTTGACTTTCTCTTCGCGGTAAATGCGCATCATCTCTTGCTGCATTTTTTGCGGATCGTTTTTCAGGCGCTCGCGCATTTCCATGATTTTGGGGTTGATGGCTTTCATCTTGGCCATGCTCGAATACGCCTTGGCATTGAGCCAGTAGAAAGCGATTTTGAGCAGCAGCACCAGTGCCACGATGGACCAGCCCCAGTTCTGAATGAAGCTGAACAGTTTGTCGAGCAACCAGTACAAAGGCTTAGACAACATGGCCAACCAGCCGTAGTCCTTCACCAAATCCAGGCCGGGGGCCAGGGCTTCGAGGACTTTTTCTTCTTGAGGACCGCTGAACAGCTGGGTGCTCACCGACTTCGACTGGCCAGGTGCCAGATCTGCCAGAGGCGTGATCATGCCCACGGCGTAGAGGTTGGTGTCGACCTTGCGCACAAAGTTCTCGCGCTGGATACCGTCGGCCAGCAGCCAGGCGGATGCAAAGTAGTGCTGCACCATGGCCACATAGCCGTTGGGCGATGTCTTGTCGATTTCAGCCTTGTTCTTTTCGATGTCGCTGAACTCGACCTTTTGGTACTTCTTGGCCTCGGTGTAAATGGCGGGGCCAGTGAAGGTGGAGTAGAACGACGACTCGCCTGTGGGCTTGTTGCCGTCGCGCACCAGTTGCAAATACAGCTGAGGCGACACGTTGGTGGTGCCAGCGTTGACCACTTCGTGCTTGACGCCAATGGTGTAGCTGCCGCGTTGCAGGGTGTAGGTTTTGACCAATTTGACGCCGTTTTGCACATCGGATTCGAAGCGCAAGGTCAATTCATTTTGGCCATCTTTCAAGCTGCGTTCGCCGCTGAACTTCATGGGCGATTTGTGCGTCGGAAAGTCACCGCCGATCAAACCTGTTTGTGCCATGTAAACGCGGCTGCTGCTTTGGTCGAGCAAGACAAATGGTTTGGTGGTGTCCACAAAGTCAGCGTGCCGGGTGAACTCTGTGCGCACCAAGGAGCCGCCCTCGGTGTCAAAGCTGAGTTTGAGCACATCGGTTGCCACTTCGATTTTCTCGCGGGGTGTGACCGATGCTGCGGGCGCAGAGCTGGGCACTTGGCCTGGCGTTGCTGTCACTGCAGCTGACGCTGCAGGCACGCCGTTGGCGCTGGCAGATGCTGCGGGCGCGGGAGCTTTAGCAGCGCTGGCCACTTCAGGCTTGGGGAAGAAAGTGGCCTTGTTGCCGTTGTACAGCTGCCATTGGTCCCACAGCAGGACCATGGAAAAACCAAAAATCACCCAAAGGATGGTGCGACGGATATCGTTCATGGGGTCTTCTTTGACGAAGTAGGAGATAACAAATCAGAGAACAAGCGCAAGGCTTGTGTGGGAATCGGGTCGTGGCCACCCTTGCACCAGGGGCCGCAACGCACCAAGCGGTGAACGGTCAGGTAACTGCCTTTAGCTGCGCCATGCCGCTCCAAGGCTTGCAAGGCATAGGCCGAACAAGTGGGCTCAAAGCGGCACGATGATCCCAGCCATGGGCTCAGCAGCAAGCGGTAGCCGCGCACCACACCCATCAACAAGCGCTGAATGATCATGTGCGCACCTCGGGACGTGCGGCGCGTTCAAACAATTGTTCCAGCTCTTGCCGCACTGCAAGCTTCAGGGGCTCGGAGGTGGCGCTGATGAATTGTTGGCGATCGAAAGCCGTGCGCAGGCGCACCACATGGGCGGCCACAGGCAAGCGATCGACAAAACGTTCGCTCACGTTGTAGATCTGGCGTTTGATGGCATTGCGCGTGACGGCGCGACGCGCCCAGCGTTTGGGCACCATGGCGCCCAGCCAAACGTCGAACAAGCCAAAAAGGGCCTGCTCCTGTGAAGGTGCAGGCCCGACCTGTTCGGCTGGAGCCAAGGGGGTGTCTGAGGGGCTGGTCAATGTCAGGCGGTGCAGCGCAAAATGCGCTGTGCGCGAGACCGTTCCACCCGCCAGGGCGGCCTGAAATTGTGGGCGTGTTTTCAAACGCTGCACGATGGCCAAACCCTGGAATCAACCGCCTGCAGTGGCGTCAGGCCACAGCCAGACGGTTGAAAAGGCATTAGACAGCCAGACGCTTGCGGCCTTTGGCGCGGCGTGCATTGATCACGGCGCGGCCACCACGGGTCTTCATGCGAACCAGAAAGCCGTGGGTACGGGCGCGACGTGTCTTGGATGGTTGGTAGGTGCGTTTCATAACTCTTCCTTTGTGCCCAATGCCATGAATCAGCGTTGGGCGAAACCCAAGATTATCGCAAACTTTCGGGCGCTCGGCAAATAAACCCGTTTTCAGTACATCGGGTGTTTACCGACGCCGTCCATCGCCGATGTGGTTTAT